>NZ_CM170818.1:682500-3415000 GCF_057380705.1 Pseudooceanicola sp. NS-SX9
AGGTTAAAAGGAGGGGTGCAAGCTCCGAATTGAAGCCCAGGTAAACGGCGGCCGTAACTATAACGGTCCTAAGGTAGCGAAATTCCTTGTCGGGTAAGTTCCGACCTGCACGAATGGCGTAACGACTTCCCCGCTGTCTCCAACATCGACTCAGCGAAATTGAATTGCCTGTCAAGATGCAGGCTTCCCGCGGTTAGACGGAAAGACCCCATGCACCTTTACTACAGCTTCACACTGGCATCAGGCCAAGCATGTGCAGGATAGGTGGTAGGCTTTGAAGCAGGGACGCCAGTTCCTGTGGAGCCTCCCTTGAGATACCACCCTTGCTTTGCTTGATGTCTAACCGCGCACCGTCATCCGGTGCCGGGACCCTGTGTGGCGGGTAGTTTGACTGGGGCGGTCGCCTCCTAAAGCGTAACGGAGGCGCGCGAAGGTTGGCTCAGGGCGGTCGGAAATCGCCCGTTGAGTGCAATGGCATAAGCCAGCCTGACTGCAAGACTGACAAGTCGAGCAGAGACGAAAGTCGGCCATAGTGATCCGGTGGTCCCAAGTGGGAGGGCCATCGCTCAACGGATAAAAGGTACGCTGGGGATAACAGGCTGATACTGCCCAAGAGTCCATATCGACGGCAGTGTTTGGCACCTCGATGTCGGCTCATCTCATCCTGGGGCTGGAGCAGGTCCCAAGGGTATGGCTGTTCGCCATTTAAAGAGGTACGTGAGCTGGGTTTAGAACGTCGTGAGACAGTTCGGTCCCTATCTGCCGTGGGTGTAGGATACTTGAGAGGAGTTGCCCCTAGTACGAGAGGACCGGGGTGAACGAACCACTGGTGGACCAGTTGTCGTGCCAACGGCAGTGCTGGGTAGCTATGTTCGGAAAGGATAACCGCTGAAGGCATCTAAGCGGGAAGCCCCCCTCAAAACAAGGTATCCCTGAGGGCCGTGGTAGACCACCACGTCGATAGGCCGGAGATGTAAGTGCAGCAATGCATTCAGTTGACCGGTACTAATGGCCCGATAGGCTTGATCTGAACCAGTAGAAAACAGACCAAGATCAGAAGCACACACTTCGGACACGTTGATTGTATCCCTCAAAGGTTTTTCCTTGGTCTGGTGGTCATAGCACGAGCAATACACCCGGTCCCATCCCGAACCCGGAAGTTAAGTGCCGTCGCGCTGATGGTACTGCGCCTCAAGGCGTGGGAGAGTAAGTCACCGCCAGACCTAGAAAAAACCTGAACGATGTCCAATAACAAGAAGGCCCCGAGCAAATCGCTCGGGGCCTTCTTGCTTGCTAAACAACCCCAGGGCCGGGATGCCGATCCGACAGACCCCGAAGATCCCGGAGCGCCAGAGGAGACGTAACCGGTGTCTGTAGCCCACGTTGCCGTGTGTGGCGTCGATTGCGAAGTGATACGCATCTCATGATGGGGAGTGCGTTTCGCAATGTGCGCGATCAGATCGTTTCTCAATTCTCTGGGCGTCGAGGTCCATGCCTCGGGTCATCGGCGCTGGCCGGATGGGGCCAAGGCCCGTGCGGTTTCGGAAACGCTGAAGCCCGGCGTGACTGTGAACTCCGTGGCCGAGCGGTACGGCATCCGTCCCAATCAGCTTTCGGCATGGCGACGGCTTGCGAAGGACGGCAAGCTGGTGCTGCCCGCCGCTGCTCCCGACGAACCGGTCTTCTCGCCTCTCGTGGTCTGCGATCCTGCCGAAGATGTTGGGACGCATGAGGCAGGGCCTGTTCTGTCCCCGATCCAGATTGCCCATGGCGGCGTCGTGATCGAGTTGGCGCATGACACGCCTGCGGTCCGCATCGCGGAGATTGTTCATGCCCTCGGGATGACGCCGTGCTGATGCCGTCTCAGGGCGTGCGGATCCTGGTGGCGACGAAGCCGGTAGACTTTCGGAAAGGCCATGACGGGCTCGCAGCGCTGGTCCAGTCCACGCTGGCCGAAGATCCTTTCACGGGGACGGTATTTGTCTTCCGCTCAAAGCGGGCTGACCGGTTGAAGATCCTGTTCTGGGACGGCAGCGGTCTGGTCATGGCTTACAAGCGCCTGGAGGAAAGCACCTTCACCTGGCCTGCCATCCGCGACGGCGCCATGACGCTGAACCGGGCGCAGTTCGAGGCCCTGTTCGCAGGCCTGGACTGGCGCCGGGTGCGATCGCTGGAGGTGCGCCGTCCGGCTGTGGCAGAGTGACTCGGCCTGGGGAATATCCGCGCAGTACGGCCTGAAGCGCGGTATCATCCGGCCATGTCCAGCGCCTCGCCCATCGACCTGTCCGCGATCCCCGAGAGCCAGCGCGCCGCTGTTCTGGCGCTGCTGCAGGAGCGTGATGCGCTGAAGGACGCGAGACCTGTGGCTGGAGCATCTCGTGGCCGAGCTGAACCATGTCGTGCATGGCAAACGCTCCGAGAAGCTGAGTGAGGACGACCGGCAGCTGGCCTTCGAGGACCTGGAAACGGCCATCGCCGAGACCGAGACCCGCAAGGAGCAGGCTGCGCCGTCCACCACGACGCCGCGCCGAACGCGTCAGCGCAACCTCGGCCATCTGCCTGCGGATCTGCCGCGCATTGAGCGCGTCATCGAACCGGCGAGCCTCGATTGCCCTTGTGGCTGCGGTCGCATGCACCGGGTCGGCGAAGATCGTACAGAGCGCCTCGACATCGTCCCGGCGCAGCTCCGCGTGCTGGTCGACATCCGGCCGAAGTATGCCTGTCGGATCTGCACGGACGGGGTCACTCAGGCTGTCGCAGCGCCCTGGCTGATCGAAGGCGGGATGCCGACCGAGGGCGCCATCGCGCACGTCCTGGTGTCCAAGTTCGCGGACCACCTGCCATTTTACAGGCAAAGCCAGATCCTTGCCCGCTCCGACATCCAGATCGACCGCAGCACCTTGGCGGACTGGGCGGGCACAGCCGCGTTCCACCTCGGCCCCGTGGTCGACCGGCTGACCGAACACCTGAAAGGATCGACCAAGCTGTTCATGGACGAA
The DNA here is from genome assembly GCF_057380705.1 of Pseudooceanicola sp. NS-SX9. NCBI lineage: Bacteria > Pseudomonadati > Pseudomonadota > Alphaproteobacteria > Rhodobacterales > Paracoccaceae > Pseudooceanicola > Pseudooceanicola sp. NS-SX9. The sequence goes on from NZ_CM170818.1 coordinate 685,500, forward strand.
ACCACCGCCCCAGTGCTGGACCCCGGTCGGGGCAAGACCAAGACCGGCTACCTCTGGGCTCTGGCGCGTGATGACCGCGGTTGGGGCGGAGAGGATCCGCCCGGTGTCGTCTTCACCTACCATCCCAGCCGCGCAGGCGCGCACGCGGAACAGATCCTGCAGGGCTTCGACGGAATCCTGCAATTGGACGGCTACACCGGTTACGATCGGTTGACGCGCCCCTCCCGCAAGGGCGGCGCGCCGATCACGGTCGCGCATTGCTGGGCACACGGTCGCCGGAAGCTGAAGGAGGTCTTCGACCGGGATGGATCCGAGATCGCTGCCGAGGGACTGCGCCGGATTGCCGAGCTCTACCGCATCGAGGCCGAGATCCGCGGCATGGGCCCCGGTCAGCGCCTGTCGGCCCGCCAGACCCGCAGCGTGCCCCTCGTGGCCGAGTTCGGTGATTGGCTGCAGGCACAACGCCTGCGTATCTCGGCCAAGTCGCGGCTGGGTGAAAAGCTGACCTACATCCATCGCCACTGGGGCGGACTGCAGACCTTCCTCCACGACGGTCGCATCGAAATCGACTCAAACGCCATCGAGAACCTGATCCGGCCGATCGCCTTGACGAGAAAGAATGCCCTCTTTGCAGGACATGACGAGGGCGGTCGTACCTGGGCCCGCATCGCCTCCCTGATCGCCACCGCGAAGGTCAATGGCGTGGAACCCTTCGCTTATCTGAAGGCGACCCTCGAAGCGATCGCCGCCGGTCATCCGGCCAGACGGATCGACGAGCTCCTGCCATGGAACTTCACCCCGTCAAGCTGAACACGCGTGGGGCGGAAACACCGGTTACTCTCGTCACGGTACTTCGACAAGATCTGATCCGAGGTATCACCAGAAGGTTGGCAGTCTCTGAAGGCGTTGCAATCGGGCAGGGGGGGCTTCACGGAAACGCGACTTGTGCCGTTGGGTCATGCGGCTGGACACGGGAATGCGACGCGCGCAAAGATCGCGCATCATTTCTTCTTGTGTCAAATCGGACGTGTATCGTGAACGGAACCTTCGCCGTCTTATTCCTCTTGGCCGGTCTGACCGACATGGGGGTTAACCATTGTGGAACGCAGAATGGTTGCCTGGGGCAGACCCCCTCGGATCAGCACCTCACGTTGGGCTATGGCTCTGTGAACTTCCAGGACAAGCTGGTCGGGCACGAGCTTTATGCCAGTGTCGATCTTCCGCACAACTATGGCCCCTTCACCCCGGCCATGGCGCTGTCGGTCTCGGAGGATGGCGAGGGCTGGATCGGCTTCGGGGCCAACTGGACCAAGCATTTCCTCGATAACCGGACCTTCGTGCAGCTGTCGCTGATGCCGGGCCTTTATACCCGGGGATCCGGCATCGACCTGGGATCCCCGATCGAGTTCCGCTCGGGCATCGCGCTTGGCTACGAGGCGGTGAACGGCGTGCGCTATTCGATCAGCTATGATCACCGTTCCAATGCCGACATTTCTTCGCTGAACCCAGGGATGGAGACGGTGGGCTTCCGGGTGTCCTTCCCGCTGAAATAGGCCACCGCTGCCGCCTTGCATGGGGAACTCTGCCACAGGTAGAGTGACCCATATCGCTTGCGAGGGGCGTCCGCATGAGGATCGCGTTTCTGACCATGGTCTGGCAGGATCATGTCTTTCTGCAACTCTGGCTGCGCCATTACGGCGGTCAGGTCGGGCGGGCGAACCTTTATGTGATCAATCATGGCGATGATCCCGGGGTCCGGGATCTTGCCACCGGGGCCAATGTGCTGGCCCTGCCGCGCGATCCGCCGGACGCGTCTTTCGACCGTACCCGTTGGGGGCTGCTGTCGGACCTCGCCTCGGGGTTGTCGCGGTTCTATGATCTGGTGATCGTCGGCGACGTGGACGAGCTGATCCTGCCGCTGACCCCGGGGCTGACCCTGGTCGAGGCGCTGCGCCGCAGCCCGCCGGTGGGGCTGAGCGCGCCAGCGGGATACGAGCTGTTTGCCGAGGACGACCACCCGATTGATCCAGAGGCGGGCGTGCTGGCCCGGGTTGGCGCAGGGGTGCTGAGCGGCACCTACACCAAGCCCTGCCTTCTGACCGGCCCGACCCGGCTGAGCGCCGGTGGCCATGGCAGCCGGACGGAATTTGCCCTGCGCCCGGACCTTGCGCTGCTGCACCTGCGGTTCCTGCCTTTGCCGGGCCTGGCGGAACGCCGCGCCGCCCGGGCCGAGATCGCCCGGGCTGCAACCAGGGCCAGCGATGCCGCCAGCCAGTCCTTTCTGGCCGGGTGGCGCCGGTCCGAGGCGGTGCGCGACAAGATCCGCGCGCAATTCGATGCGGCGCCGCCGGTGCCCTCGGCCGAGGCGCCAGAGCGCGCGGGCCGGGTTCTGCAGGGCGCGCGGCGACGCAAGGGGGCGATCCATTCCATCGACATGCAGGCGGTGCGGCGCGACGATTTCCGGCTGATGCTGGATCCCGCTCTGCGCCAGGCCTTCTGACCCGCGTTAACGAGTTTGCAAGACTCTTCTGGGTTGAGCGACGCCGCTGGCGTACCAATGGCCTTATCCGAAAATTGTTGGAAAATTGCCTATGGAACCGCTCGTCCTGCTGTCCGCGGGCTTTGTCGCCGTGCCCGATTACGACAAGCAACTGCATTACCTGACCGGCGCCGCGATCACCGCCGCAGCCCGGGAAAGCGATTACACCCCGTTGCAAAGCTGTCTGTTCTCGCTCGGGGCAGGGTTGATGAAGGAGGCCTGGGATTCGACCGGCCGGGGCGATGTAGAGCTGGCCGATGTCGCCGCCACCGGCTTTGTCGGCTGTCAGATCCGAATCCGGTTCTGACCTGCCGGTGCAGGTCACCGGTTGACGTAGGGGAGATGAAATTTTTGTCAAAAATAGACTTCCACCTCTTGCGGCTCCCGGCCTCAGACGATAGATGGGGCGCACACCAGAAGACACGGTGTTTGGCGCGGGGTGGAGCAGCCCGGTAGCTCGTCAGGCTCATAACCTGAAGGCCGCAGGTTCAAATCCTGCCCCCGCAACCAAATCAATAAAAACCATTGCAGCCATCCGCGCTGCGATGGTTTTTGTGTTTTTATTTCCAATCTTTCCAAAGGTTTATGCTGACTTTAGGTTATCCTGAAAACTGCCGGTTAAAGTGCGGAATTCGCTTGCGGCCCCCGGCCTCAGACGATAGATGAGGCGCACACCAGAAGACACGGTGTTTGGCGCGGGGTGGAGCAGCCCGGTAGCTCGTCAGGCTCATAACCTGAAGGCCGCAGGTTCAAATCCTGCCCCCGCAACCAAATCTAAGTTCGAAAACCCTGCCTTTTGGCGGGGTTTTTCGTTTGTACCGAAAGCTTAAGGATCCGGGCAAGATCGCCGCGCAGGTCGATTTTCACTTTGCATCCACCAGCGTCGGGACAATGCCCTCGACCAAGTGTCCTGATGATATCGGCGGTTTCCCTGCGTCTTCATCCTGGGTCCCCGGACGCGCGGGCGGCAGAGCTGCGCCATCGAAGGGTGCCGAAAGGGGGGGGCTGCGGTGAGCTATGGCTTGCAGGCGTCCAGGCGCTTCATGTCATTGACGATGGCTTCGTTCGGTCCGACGGAGGTGTTGCTGGTCAGTAACCTGGCAAACGCGCGATCACTCTCTTCGATCTCGGCTGCGGCGACCCCGGAGCGACCCGCCATGTCGGGGCGATTGACCTTGCATCACGACGGGCGCCGGATGGGCGAGGCGGGTGGCCTCGACGGGCAACGCATTGCGTCCAGAGAGGTATGGCCGCGGCCGGGACCAAATGAAACGATCTTTCCGGGGGGGGGCGCAGATCTGCCTGTCTGCAGTGCAGGCCCGGAACCTGGCTGGGCCGGCGGGGGTGCTGGCCGCTCATCCCGCCTTGGGCGATGGGATCGCCGACCGAGGTTGCGATGTCCGAGCGGATTGCCGTGCATTGCCGTCGCGCTCACTTTTTCAGATCGTGCGACCGGAAGGCCCTTAGATCGGTCGATGCCGCGCTCTGCCGCAGGCGCAACGGTTCTTCGGCGGGCTCGGACACGTCAGGAATGTGGCCTTGGGATACGACCAAACCGCCGGACACGACCTGACGGCTGTTCTTTTGGGGGGTTCAAGGCGTTGGCCAAGCGGAATAAGGCCGCATCCTAGCGCTTCAGTGGCAGCAGATAGCGGCGTTCGAAATCTTCGGGCGGGACGGCGCGGCCGCCTAGATAGCCCTGGATCACCTTGCAGCCTTCGCGGCGCAGCCAGTCCCGCTGGGCCTCGGTCTCGACGCCCTCGGCGACGGTCTGCAGGCCGAAGCGGTCGGCCAGCGCCAGGATCGCCCGCAGGATCGTCGTGGCGCCCTCGTCGCTGTCGCCGCGCGACAGTGGCGTGATGAAACTGCGGTCGATCTTGATCTCGGAGGCGATCAGCCGCTGCAGATAGCTGAGCGAGGAATAGCCGGTGCCGAAATCATCGACCGAAATGCTGATGCCGCCCTGCCGGAACAGGTCGATATTGGTCAGCGCATTGCCCGACGCGGACACCAGAGAGGTCTCGGTGATCTCGACCGTGACGGCCTCCGGGGGGACGCCCTCGGCGGCCAGCCAGTCCAGCAGACGCGGCGCCAGGGCGGGGCTTTCGAAGGTACGCGGCGAGATGTTGATGCTGGCGGGCAGGGCGTGGCCCGCGCGGTGCCAGGTGCCCATCTGCCGGGCGAACAGCTCGATCACGTGGAAATCGATCTCCGAGATCATCCCGGACGTCTCGGCCACCATGATGAATTCATCGGGCCGCACCTTGCCCAGCCGGGAAGAGTTCAGCCGCAGCAGCGCCTCGGAACCGACCAGACCCTCGTCGCCCGACAGCGCGAACTTGGGCTGGAAGACCAGCTGGAACTCGCCGCGTTTCAGCGCCAGACGCAGCGCCTGGATCAGTTCCGTGCCACGGGCAAAGCGGCGCTCCATCGTGGCCGAGTAATAGGCAAAGCGGTTGCCGCCCGCGCCCTTGGCGACCTCGATCGCCAGTTCCGCCTGGCGCAGCAGCCCCTCGGGGGGCATGGCGGGATCTTCCATGGCACTGATGCCGATGCTGCAGGTCAGGTAGAAGGTGCCGCCGTCGATGTCGCAGGGTTCGGCCACGGCCTGGCACAGGTCCCGGGCGATCCGTTCGGCGGTGCCGGCATCCGCATCGGTGACCAGGGCCACGAAACAGTCGCTTTCGGTGCGGGCCAGGGTCGCCCGGCCGGCCAGCAGCGTGCCCATGCGTTCGGCCTGCAGGCAGATCAGCCCGTTGCCGATGTCATGCCCCAGTACCGTGCGCACGCGCTTGAACTTGTCGACATCCATCGCCAGGACATGAACCCGGCCGGGCGCGGTCTGGGCCATCGCCTGCCGCAGCAGCCGGATGAAATGGCGCCGGTTCGGCAGGTCGGTCAGCAGGTCGTGGTCGGCATCATGCAGCGCCTTCGCCGCCACGGCGCGGCGCGCCTCGTCGGCTTCGTGCCGCTCGGTCACGTCGGTCAGCGACAGGACAAGGTGGTCGGCGGTTTCAGGGGCGCGCAGCGGCGAGGCATTGACCGAATAGATCACCTGCCGCCCCCCGGGCTGGGGGCGAGAGAACATCAGCCCCCGGATCGGGCTGTCGCTGGCCGCCACCTGCGCGAACGGGATCGCCGCCGCCGCCGGATCGGTCACCACCGGGGCAAAGGGCCAGTCGCGGGCGGGCAGGGCGCCCGGGGGGCCGAAACTGTCAAGGATCCGCCGCCCCTCGGAATTGGCGAAGATGCAGTGCCCGTCCGGTCCGCAGACCATCAGCGCCGAGACGCCGGTCTCGGTCAGGGTCGAGAGGAAATCGCGTTCCGCCCGCAGTGCGGTTTCCAGCTCGCGCTGCTTGGTGATGACGGTCGAAACAAAGACGAAGCCCGACAGCGCCCCCTGCGCGTCATTGAGCGGCTGCATGTTGAAGGCCACCCAGTGCGGCTGATGGGTGGCATCATAATAGGCATCGACCCCCTCGCAGCCTTCGCCCGCCAGCATCGCCGCCAGGATGCGCTCGGCCAGGGCGGGGTCGCGCTCGGGTCCGGCGGTGACATCGGCCAGACGGCGGCCGCGCAGCGTGGCGGTGTCCTCGCCGATCAGGTCCTCGAAGGCGTTGTTGGTCCAGGTGATCGTGCCCTTCGGATCGACGATCACCACCAGGTTGGTCATCAGCTCGACGATGCGGCCCAGGCGCTGCAGCTCGGCCTCGCCCTCGATCCGTTCGGTGATGTCGCGCATCACCAGCAGATAGCCCAGACCTTCGCCCCGGGCACGCGGCGCGCAATGCGAGCCCGAGACCTCGTACCAGGCGCTGCGATTGCCGGTGGTTATTCGGTGAATGCGGCACTGGACGCTGTGGTTGTCGTCGATCTCCTGCATGTAACTGCGCATCTCGCGCGCCAGGTCGGGGGGCAGGACATCTTCCAGAAGCGATCCGACCATCTCGGTCGAGGCCTCGATCTCGTTCGAGGTATCGGGAGAGATCACGCTGCGCAGCCGGCCGTCGCGGTCGATCTCGAACATCAGGTCGGGCATGGCCCAGTGGGCGGCGGTGCGGATCTCGTCCGAAAGATCGGCGCCGGCATGGCCCTGCAGCGGGCGTCTGGGGCGCGCCTGCTGCGTCAGCGTCAGCAGCATGTCCGAGATCATCGTCAAAAGCCCGGGATCCTGTGCCGCGCCCGAGGCCAGGGCCTCGCCGCGGTCAAAGACCAGAAGGCCCTCCATCTGCCGCCCCGAGAACATCGGCATCAGGAACACCGGCTGATCGTGGAACGGGTTGTCGCGTCCTGCTGCCAGCAGCACACCTGAGCCGCCGCGCAGCCGCTCCAGGCTGGCCGAGAGCGCCTCGGCGCTGACCGCCACGGGGCCCAGCCCGCGCGAAGGGGCACTGCGCGACCAGTCGAACATCTTGCGCAGCCCGCCGTCGGGGCGCCGTTCGAAAATCGCGATTCGGCCGGTGTCGTAGTAATCGCCCAGATGGGTCAGCGTGTTCTCTACGACCGAATCGACTTCATCCTCGGATGCATTCAGCGCCAGCTGCATGAGCTGTCCAAGAAGCGTTTCCCGCGCCATTTTCGGATGTGTCGGCACGGTCCTGTGCACCTCTGGTTCTTTCCAGGTCTTGGGGTCTTCGGCGGCGGGTGTCATCTGGGCCTGGGGCGAGTGCACGCTGGTTCCTGATCCCGGAGGCGCTGTGCCACCGGGCGCGATGGGGTCAACTCTGGTCGATCTATCGCGATCTGCGCAAAGGGTTTTTCCGTTTCAATGAAAGCTGGCACCCAGATGCAACGCTTTGGGCAACACAAGAATACGGCAAGAGTAAGCCCGAGTTGACGTCACGGCGCAAGTCCCCGAAAGTGGCCGTGTGGAACACAGGACTACATGGTGTGACGGGCCGATGCCGGGTCGGGGGGCTTTGACCCCGGAGGGGCTTCGCGGAATGTGCCTTCTTGAGGGCGTTCCGACCGACGGACCAATAAAAATGCCTGGTATCTGCTTGGGGTAGAAGACATTTGACCGCGCCTAGCGCGACATTTGCGCAACGCTTAACAGGTAAGCGGGGATGTGATTGGTCACGCGTGCTATATACCCTGAATATCTTAACCCTATGTTAACTTCCACGTGTCGCGGCGGTTGGTCGCGTGTATTCTGGATAAAATCCGAATGACTTTCCGCTTGCTGTTGTGTCGCATGAAAAACGCTTTCCGCCTTGTCGCCCTTGGGGCGATCTGCCTGGTTTCCGCCTGTGCCCGTCCCGGTCTTTTGCCCTTCGAGCACAAGGCGATGTTGGACAACGTCCAGTATTCCACCGGCAAGACCAGCCAGATGTGGGTGGCCCCGAAACCGACGCTGATCATGGTGCACCGCGGTCTGAACCGCGACCAGGAGCAGCTGATCGGCCTGCGCAACGATACCACGCTTGATGGCGACAACTTCGTTTGGGTGCGGGCGCGCTCGGACGAGGGGTTGAATGGCGGGCGGCTGACGCTGAAGGGGCTGCTGGCGCGCTTCGGCAGCGTGCCCGCGCCCTTCACCAAGATCAGCGAGCAGAACCTGCATTCCGCCTCCGACAGCCTGGGGCCCTACCTCTGGCAGGAATACCGCACCGGCGTCTCGACGGTCTGCGTGCTGGCGATCCGGCGGCTGTCGGCGGATGCGCGGGTGCTGCCGGGGCAGACCTCGGATCTGGAAATCCTGATGCGCAACTGCGTGAACGGCACCGTGGATCAGGCCCTGGCCCCGATCCTCGACGGCCAGATCGGTTTTGGCGTGATCACCGACCCCTCGGCGCCGCAGGGCGGCAACCGGATGCTGTCGCCGCTGGCAGCCCCGCTGCAGTAAGGTCTGCCAAGAGAATGGATCGAACATGATGAGCCGCAAAGCCCGGACCGGAAAGACCACACGCAACGCGCCGCTGTTCCTGCTGTGGTGCGTCTTCCTGGTGCCCATCGCCGTGATGATCAGCGTGCCGACCTCGACCGCGGGGCAGGCCTTCCTGGGCATTGTCGCGGTGATCATCGTGGCGCTGCTCAAGCCCTTCGCGAACCGCATCGTGCCGCGCTTCTTCCTGCTGGCCACAGCCAGCGTGCTGGTGATGCGCTACTGGATCTGGCGCGTCGTCGAGACGCTGCCCGAACCCTCGCATCCGTTCTCTTTCGCGATCGCCATCGTGCTGCTGCTGGTCGAGACCTATTCGATCTGCGTGTTCATGCTGAACGCCTTCATCTCGGCCGACCCGACGCAGCGGCGTTTCCCGCCGCAGGTCGATCCCGACAAGCTGCCCACCGTCGACATCCTTGTGCCTTCCTACAACGAGCCGACCGAGATGCTCTCGATCACGCTCGCTGCGGCCAAGAACATGATCTACCCGAAGGAAAAGCGCACCGTCGTGCTGTGTGACGACGGCGGCACTGACCAGCGCTGCAACCATTCGAACCCCGACATCTCGGGGCCTGCCCGCGCCCGCCGCGCCGAGCTGCAGGACCTGTGCGACCGCCTCGGCGTGAAATACTCGACCCGGGCGAAGAACGAGAACGCCAAGGCCGGCAACATGTCCGCCGCGATGGAGCATCTGGATGGCGAGCTGGTGGTGGTCTTTGATGCCGACCACGTCCCCTCGCGCGATTTCCTGGCCCGCACGGTGGGCTATTTCGTCGACGACCCCAAGCTGTTCCTGGTGCAGACGCCGCACTTCTTCATCAACCCCGATCCCATCCAGCGGAACCTGGAGCTGAGCCCCAAGTGCCCGCCGGAAAACGAGATGTTCTATTCCACCGTGCACCGCGGCCTGGATCGCTGGGGCGGCGCGTTCTTCTGCGGCTCGGCGGCGGTGCTGCGGCGCGCGGCGCTGGACAGCGTGGGCGGTTTTGCCGGTGAAACCATCACCGAAGATGCCGAAACCGCGCTGGAAATCCACTCTCAGGGCTGGAAGAGCCTTTACATCGACCGCGCGATGATCGCCGGCCTGCAGCCGGAAACCTTTGCCTCGTTCATCCAGCAGCGCGGCCGCTGGGCCACCGGCATGATGCAGATGCTGCTGCTGAAGCGGCCGCTGTTCCGCAAGGGCCTGCGCCTGCCGCAGCGCCTGTGCTACGTCAACTCGATGAGCTTCTGGCTGTTCCCGCTGATCCGCCTGACCTATCTGGTGGTGCCGCTGATCTACCTGTTCTTCGGGGTCGAGATCTTTGTCGCCACCTTCCCCGAGGTGATGGCCTATATGCTGAGCTACCTGGCCACCGCCTTCCTGGTGCAGAACGCGCTGTATTCCAGGACGCGCTGGCCGCTGATCTCGGAGATCTACGAGGTCGCGCAGGCGCCCTATCTGGCGAAGGCCGTGTTCAAGACCGTGCTGCGGCCGCGTTCGGCCAGCTTTGCCGTGACCGCCAAGGATGAAACCCTGGCCGAGAACTACATCTCGGGCATCCACTGGCCGCTGACCTGGCTGTGGCTGGCGATGGCGGCGGGCGTGGTGGCGCTGGTGATCCGCTGGATCCTGTTCCCGGGCGACCATTCGGTGCTGGCGGTCGTGGGGGGCTGGGCGGTCTTCAACTTCATCCTGGTGACCATTGCCTACCGTTCCGTGGCCGAAAAGCAGCAGCGCCGCGCCTCGCCGCGGGTGCCGATGAACGTGCAGGGCAGCTTCTGGGCCAACGAGACCACGGACGAGGAACTGCCCGCCCGCATCCTCGATGCCTCCACCAGCGGCGCCCGCGTCCTGGTCGAGGGGGTGTCGAACGTCTGGCGCAGCAGTGACGAGATCAAGGGCAAGAAGGTCTGGTTCAAGCCGACCTTCCCGGAATCGCCCAAGCTGGAAACCCGCGTGCGCGCCAAGGTGATGTCGGTCACCTCGACGCCGGCGGGGCAGGTGCTGGGCCTGCTGATTGATGCCGACCAGGACCTGAAGGTGCGCGAGACCGTGGCCTTCCTGATCTTCGGCGACAGCGAGAACTGGCGGCGGATGCGCGCGGCGGCCACGACCCGCAAGGGGATGACCGGCGGTTTCCTTTATACGCTGGTGCTGTTCCTGCGCGGCACCCCCAAGCTGATCGGCGACATTGCCCGTGAACCGGCGCGCCGGGCGCGCGTTGCGGCCACCGTGCCCGCAGACCGCAAGGCGGCGCACCTGCTGGCCTTCGGGGTCGATCTGGATGACAAGACGGCCGAGGCGGAGGACGACGAGTTCAACCGCATCGCCCGCGAGACGAGGGCTGCCTCATGAGCACTGGAACCGCCGTCCGCCTTGGCCGCGGGCTGGGCTTTGCCATGGTCTGCGCCGGGGTGGCCCTAGCGGCGCCGCAGCGTCTGCGCGCGCAGGCGTCGGACAACGTGCCGACGGTCAATCTGGCCCCGCTGATGAAAACCCTGGAGGCCGGTGTTGCCTCCGGGGGCGCCGGGACCCCGGCCGATACGTCCGAGCCCGGCAGCAAGGGGGCGATCCCGGAATACATCCGCAGCGCCGGCGACAACCCGGTCAGCGGCGCCGGTCTGGCCGCCGAGGCCCCGGCCCCCACCACCATGCTGCTGCCGCTGCAGGTCAAGGGTGGCGCGCCGGTGGGCGCGGACCGCATCGTGCGGCTGTCGGGGGAACGGGCGACGCGCAGCTTCCAGCTGAACGTGCCTAATCCGCAGGCGGTCTCGGATCTGACGTTGGCCTATCGCATCAGCATCAACGTGCTGCCGGAACGCTCTCAGATCCGCATCCGCATCAACGGCACCGACGTGCCTGCGGTGCAGCCTGACGCCTTCAGCGGTTTCGCGCAGATCCCGCTGCCGAAGGATCTTCTGATCTCGGGCAACAACACGATCGAGGTGACGGTGCAGGAATCGCACCGCATCTTCTGCGGCCCCGATGCCAGTTTCGAGATCTGGACCGAGTTCGACCTGAACGCCAGCGGTGCCACGGTCGATCCCGCCGGCCTGCCGCTGGATGCCGATGGCTTTGCCGCCGCGCTGCAGGCCCAGCTGGCGCTGCACCAGTCGATCCCGGTGCGGATGCCGAAGGGCACTTCGGCGAGCGTCCTGCCGGAACTGACGCAGCGCCTGGCCGCACTGCGCGATGGCGGCGCGGTGACGATCGATTCCCGCAGCCCCTATGACCTGCCTCTTGATGCCACGCCGCTGGCGCGCATCACCGTTCTGCCCGGCAACCCCGTCCCGGCCGAGATCCGTCGCGGCGCCGACGGGGCGGCGGTGCTGGTGCTGTCCGAGGCCCCCGGCGGCGGCCTTGACCTTGCCAGCCTGGACCGCTTCCTGCCGGCCCCCGGCCCGGTCGAGGACGTCGCGCAGCTGCCGCCCGGCACGGCCACGTCGCTGACCGGGCTGAAATTCACCGATACCTCGACCTACAACCACTATTCCGAGCAGAAGGTCACCTTCCGCCTTCCCGACACCTGGCTTGAGCTGTCGTCGCTCGACGGGTTGCTGCGGCTCAGCTACCAGTTCGCCGACGGGCTGCCCTACAACGCGCTGATGCTGGTGAAGGTCAATGGCACCACCGTGCGGCTGCTGCCGCTGGGCCAGGGCGGGGGCGGCAAGATGCTGCCGCTGCTGGACGTGGGTTTTCCGGCGCGGCTGATGCATCCCGGGGTCAACGAACTGACCTTCGAGGCCATGGTGCCCGGCGATCCCGCCGACCTGCCGTGCCCGACCTATGACAGCCCGCTGCTGACGATCAACCCGGCCTCGACGCTGCTGGCGCCGAAAGTGCCGAAGATGACCATGCTGGACATGAGCGCGCCGCTGGCCTCCGTGCAGGCGGGCCAGGTGGCTGATGAGGTCGATGGCGACAGCCGCGCCAGCCAGACCGCGCTGGACCTGCAGACCGCGCTGCGGCCGGTCTCGGGGGTGGCACCGCGCCGGGACGCGCAACTGCACGTGATCGAGGCCTCCAGCCTGGATCTGCTGAAGATGGGCGAACTGGGCGTCACCCGCCGCGATCTGGAAGAGCTGTTCTTTGCCGCGCGCCCCGCCGCCCTGACCCAGCCGATCGAGGATCCCTCGACGCGCAGCTGGTTCATGCCGGCGCTGCGGCAGACCGCCGGTGCCCTGGCGCAGAACCTGCGCGATCTGGCGATGCCGGGCGAGGGCGCGCTGTCGGCCTGGCTGCACGGCCGCAAGGCCGATGTCCTGCTGGCAATGCCCGACGCCAGCAAGCCCGATGACCTGTGGCTGGTGCTGGGGCCGCATGTCGATCCGGCCTATGCCGCCCAGGCGCTGGCCCAGGCGCGGGTCAGCCCGGACGGGCCGCATGGCCGCTTCGCGCTGTTGGATGCCTCTGATGGCAGCTGGTCCAGCTGGACCGACACCCGCCATCCCCCGGCCCTGCAAGAGCCCCTGACTCCGAAAAACTTCCGTGCTGTGGCAGGTAATTACGCTTCTTGGTCGCCACTGTATTTTGTCGCCGTCCTTCTGGGACTTACCATTGTGTCCGTCATCGTGGCGCTGATTTTCGTTATCTCCACCAGGGGAGCACGCAAGCAATGAACCGTAGAACCCTGCTGGGCCATCTGGCCGGCAGCCTTCTTCTTGGGGCCGTCCTGCCGGGCGGTGCCGCCCTGGCGCAGGACGCCACCGATACGGATACCGATGTGGCCGACCTGCTGGTCGCGCCCTGGGCCGCATGGAAGGATGCCTATCTGTCGCAGGATGGCCGGGTGGTCGATGCCCTGCAACAGGGCGCCAGCCATTCCGAAAGCCAGGGCTACGGCCTGCTGCTGGCGGCGATCATGAAGGACAACCAGGCCTTCGACCTGATCCGCCGCTGGACCGAGGCGAACCTGGCGGTGCGTTCGGATGCGCTTCTGGCCTGGCGCTGGCTGCCCACCGGCGCCAGCCGCGTGCCTGACCGCAACAATGCCAGCGACGGCGACCTGTTCTATGCCTGGGGCCTGGTGATCCGGGGCCAGCGTGACGGCCAGCCGGACCTGGTCGAGCGCGCCTCGGGGATCGCCCGGGCGCTGGTGTCGAAATGCGTGGTGGCGGCGCCCGACCGCTCGGGGCGGCTGCTGCTGGTGCCCGCGGCCGAGGGGTTCTCGGTCGAGGGCGGGGGGGTGATCGTGAACCCCTCCTATTCGATGCCGCGGGCGCTGCGCGAGGTGGCCGAGGCCACCGGCGTGGCCGAGCTGGCCACCTGTGCGACCGATGCGGAATCCATGATGGCCGAGCTGGCCGCGGGCGGGTTGGTGCCGGACTGGGTGCTGGTCAATGCCGCAGGCATGTCCGAGGCGCCGGGCAAATCGTTCCGCAACGGCTACGAGGCAATGCGCGTGGCGCTGTTCCTGATCTGGTCGGGCGGCTCGGGCAGCCTTGCCGTGACCCAGCAGGCGGCGGCCTACCAGCAGGCGCTGCGCACCGGTGCTGCGGCACAGGGCAAGTATGTCACCATCTTCGACCGCACCAGCGGCGAGGTGCTTGAGACCAGCCCGAATGTCGGCTACGGCGCCATCGCGGCCTTCGTGAACTGCGCCGTCTCGGCCGGCCATGGCGCCGAGATCCCGTTTTACCAGACGGTGGATCAGCCCTATTATCCGGCCACGCTTCACCTGATGACCCTGATTTCCCAAGTCCAGAGTGCCGCAACATGCCAGCCCATCTGAGTACCCGCCCCGGCCCGTTCCGCTCTGTCCTGCTGGCAGGGATGCTGGCCTTGACGCTGGCGCCTGCGGCCTTTGCCCAGACCCAGGCCGCCGCCACCCCCAGCAACGAAGACCTGCGGGCGCTGCGCTTCTACATCGAGAAAAACCAGACCGCCGCCGTCAACGCCGAGGTCAACCGGCTGGAAAAGGCCTTTCCGGGCTGGACCCCGCCGAAGGATCTCAAGCAGCTTCTGGTCACCGGTCCGACCACCGAGATCGCGGATATCTACGCCCGCCTTGGCCGTGGCGACGTGACCGGCGCCCAGGGCCTGATCGCCCAGACCAAGGCGAAATACCCCAGCTGGAGCGTCCCGCAGGACCTGCAGGCGCAGATCGACCTGACCCAGGCGCAGAAAAGCTTTGATGCGGCGGTGGCCAGCCGCGATGTGTCGAGCGCGCTGGATCTGGTGTCGCAGACCCCGGCGCTGCTGCGCTGCGACCGGATCAACAATACCTGGAACCTGGCGCTGCTGCAGCAGCAGGCGGGCAACAAGTCCGGTGCCTTCGTGACCTACCAGCAGATCGTCAACACCTGCAACGGCGTGCCGGATCTGGTCTCGACCATCGAGAAGGCCGACCAGGTGACGACGCCGGCGCAGCTGGGCACGCTGGTGGATGCCGCCAAGGCTCGCTTCGTCACCCAAAGCGCCACGTTCGACACGCTGGAACGCCGCCTGCTGGCCGGGCGCGGCATCGCGACGCCCGGCGCCGTGACCACAACGGCCGCCACCACGCCGCGCAGCCCGGCCGCACCGCGCACCACCGCCCCCGTGCGCCGCACCACTGCGCCGGCCGTCGGGATGCCGCTGGCGCCCGCCACCCGCACCAACCTGCCGCGCAGTGGTGACGGCCGCCTGGCCCGCACCCGCGCCGATGCCAAGGTCGGCAACTGGCGCCAGTGCGCCGCCGACAGCGCCGATCCGCGCTCGATCGACATTGCCTATGAACGGGCCTGGTGTGTCTACAACCTGGATCGCCCGCTCGAGGCGCTGGCCTATTTCACCATGACCGCCCAGGGTGGCGGCAGTGCCGACGTGGTGCGCGATGCCCGCTTTGGCATGGCGCTGGCGCTGCTCAAGCGCAACATGACCGAGGATGCCTCGCGCGTGGCGGCCAGCTCGAATTTCACCATGGACCAGCGCAAGCAGGTCGAAAGCACCATCCTGAACCAGCGTGGCGTGCGCGCCTACAATACCCGCGACTATGCCAAGTCGATCGAGTATTTCGATGCGCTCGAGAAGGTCTCGGGTTCGATCACCCGTGACCTGGCCTTGATGCGCGGCTATGCCTACCTGAACATGGGCAAGACACAGCAGGCCCGGGCCGAGTTCGAGAAGCTGAACAACGAACTGTCGACCAAGGACACCCGTGCGGCGCTGAACGCCACCTACTGAGGATCGCCTGATGGCCCGCCTGCCTTTCCTGCGCCTGCCTTTCCTGGCCCCCGCGGCCCTGCTGATGACCCTTGCCGCCTGTGGCGGCGGCGGGGCCACGGCCGTCAGCGGCAATGCCCCGGCCGAGGGCACCACGATCGACACCCCCGGCATCGAAAGCTACGTCACCGACGATACCGGCTATACCCGGGCGCGGATCACCACCGGGACCTCGGACAGCGATACCGCCGTGCTGAACGCCTTCGACACCGGCGACAGCCCGGCGGGCTACAAGCGGCTGATCACCCTGACCGAGCAGAAATACCTCGACAACATGCACCTCGAGGTCATCGCCCAGATGTCCAGCGACGAGGACGACGCCACCGTGGTGCGCATTCTGCGGCTGACCGCCGATCAGGGGGCGTTCAACAACGTCGATGATGACGGCAACCTGATCGCCTCGGGGAAATACTATTTCCGCGGCAGCGCGCAGGTCTATGCCTCGGTCGATGGCGGGGCGCTGCAGGTGGGTGTCGGCGATCTGGAGAACCTGGTGGTCGATTTCGACACCCAGACCGTCAGCATCGACCTGCGCACGCCCTATGATCCCGACAACGGTTCCGACATCGAGACCGAGCTGACCGCCGAGGTCCCCCTGAACGTGCTGACCGGCACCTTCGGCGGTGACGTGACGCTCAGCTCGCGCTCGGCCAGCACGGGCGAGACGACGACCGCCTCGGGCGAGCTGCGCGGCAACATCAACGGCGATTCCGAGGGCCTGTCGCGGCTGGTCGAGAACATGACCACATCCGGGGTATTCTCGGTCTCGGGGGACAGCCTGGATGCGACGGGGATCTTCTGGGGCAGCCAGCTGAACTATGGCAACTAGACTGCGCCTGCTGGCGCTGGTGCTGCTGGCCGGGCTGACGGCGGGAACGGCACAGGCCGGCACGGCCTCGGAAGAACTGCGCGACACCGCCCAGCTGGTGGTGTCGGAACGGCTGCGGACCTATGCGCTGGCGCATGGGCTGCAGGAGGGGCTGGCGCAGGGCGGCCCGGATCTGGGCACGGCGCTGGACCTGAAGCGACTGCTGGAACACCAGGGCTATTACCTGAAGGGCAAGGGCTGGCAACGCATCGACGCCGAGCAGGAGCTGTACCCGCTGCTGTCCTATGTGCCCAACATCAACGGCGGCGCACCGCAGGACAAGCTGGTCCTGTATGGCCTGACCTTCACCCTGCGTGACGACCTGCGGGCGCGCGGCGCCTGGGCGGGGGGCTTGGGCTATGACGGGCTGGTCCGCTACGGCTGGTCCGAGGGCCGCTATGTCGAGATGCGCGGCCAGATCTCGGGGATGCATGCGCTGTCGGACGACTATGGCTATACCCGTGGCCAGGTGCAGATCTGTTCGCGCAACAATATCTCGGGGTGGAATTTCCTCGATGCCTGCGTGATCCATACCGAAAGCCACCGGCAATTGTCGGACAGCGAACAGGACGTCTTCGAGGTCTCGGGGGTGCATCTGTTCGGACGCGGCAGCACCCGCCATGAAACCACCCTGGCGCTGCGCCGCACCCGGCTGGACGGGATCGAGCGCACCGAGGCCGAGCTGGGCCTGGGATCGGTCTGGCGGCGCAGCGCGACGCGGATTTCGGCTACGATCGACAGCCCCGGCCGCGACGAGGAAGGCGCGGGGCTGGGCCTGGCGGGCGATGTCCGCTGGCGGGTGGCCGGGCGGCTGGCGGGGCTTGGCCTGTCGGTCAGCCGGTCGTCGCATACGCAATTTCTGGGCATGGACCGGCAGGACCTGAGCTATGGTCTGAACGGGCTGTTGCAGCTGTCGCGCAAGACGGTGATGACCGTGTCGCTGTTGCGGGTCGACTCTTCGGTCGCCTTCTTCGATGACCGGCAGATCGCGGTGAACCTGACCTATCAGATTCGCTGACAGGCCCGCCACGTCCGGGCCGGCCGGAAACCGGTTCGGGGCCAGGAGGCTTTTCAACATTTTTTGTGGCCCCGTTAACCTTTCAGGGGGGGGAGATGCGTGCCGGCCGCTGTCCCCGCAGGGGCCGCGGCAGGCCGCGCGCGCGGCCTGCGGTACGTGCCGAGACGGCTGTTCAAGGTATTGAAATGGGGTTCGTTTCCGCTCTGGTTGTGGGCAGGTGCCAGCGGGCCGGGGGGCCGGTTGGACTGTCAAAACCATCGGATTTCCCGTGAAATGGCCCCTTCCAACGCGCAAAGATGCCCTTTTTCCGCACCGTTGCCAGCAAACGGTTAACATGCCTATTTAGAATATGTGCATTCCGCAAGGTTGGCGCCGGGGCCGGGACGCCCTGGCCGGGGGCGCGCATATGCCCGGCGGACATGCGGCAAGCGCAGCGGTCCGGGTATTGGTTTTCATGGGTAAGCCCGTTTTGGCTACGTAATGCTTTTCGAGGGTAGAGTAATGAACGTCCGATCCGCTGTACTGGATCTGTCCGCCACATTCGAACTGGCGCCGGTGTCGCTGTGGCTTGAGGATTTCAGCGGCGTGGCCGAGATCTTTCGCGACTGGCGGGCGCGGGGCGTCACCGATCTGGAGGGCTTCCTGCGCGAGGATACCGCGCGGGTCGCGCAATGTGCCCGCCAGATCCGCGTGCTGCGCGTCAATGCCCGCACCCTGGAGATGTTCGAGGCCGAGGACGAGGCCCAGCTGGTGGCGAACCTGGCGCAGGTGTTCCGCGATGACATGCTGGAGACGCACATCCACGAGCTGATGCAGCTGTGGGAGGGCAAGCTGTCGTTTTCCAGCATGGCGGTGAACTATACGCTGGCGGGGCGGCGGCTGGATGTGCAGCTGAACGCCGTGGTGTTGCCCGGGCATGAAACCGACCTGTCGCAGCTGTTGCTGACCCTCGAAGACGTCACCGCCCGCGAAACCGCCCTGCGCGAAAGCGAGGCCAGCCATGCCTATGCCCAGGGCATCTTCGAACATTCCCCGGTGTCGCTCTGGGTCGAGGATTTCTCGTCGATCCGGGACCTGCTGGAAGAGCTGAAGGACATGGGCATCACCGACCTGCGGGTCTTTACCGATGTCCATGCCGAGTTCATCGAGAAATGCATGCGCGAGATCCGCGTGCTGGATGTCAATGCCGCGACGCTGACGCTGTTCGGGGCGCGTGACAAGAACCACCTGCTCGACAATCTGGGCCTGGTCTTCCGGGACAACATGCGCGACCAGTTCCGCGAGCAGCTGATCGACCTGTTCAACGGCAGGACCTTCCACACCCGCGAGGTGGTGAACTATGCGCTGGACGGGACAGAGCGACACCTGATCATGCAGTTCTCGGTGCTGCCGGGCCATGCCGACGACTGGTCCCAGGTGCTGGTGTCGCTGACCGACATCACCGCGCGCAAGAAGGCCGAGGCCTATCTGGAATACCTGGGCAAGCACGATGTGCTGACCGGGCTGCACAACCGCTCCTTCTTTGCGGACGAGATGAACCGGATGGACCGGCGCAACGTGATGCCCGCCTCGATCGTGGTGGTGGATCTGAACGGGCTGAAGCGGACCAACGACCGGCTGGGCCACGATGCGGGCGACAAGCTGCTGCGCCGCGCCGGAGAGGTGCTGAAAGAGGCGACGACCGGCGCGCTGAAGGCCTGTCGGATCGGTGGCGATGAATTCGCCATCCTGATGCCGCGCGCCGGCGCCGAGAAGGTGGCCGAGCAGGTCGACGCGATTGAAAAGCTGATCGCGCTGAACAACACCTTCCATTCCGGCAAGCTGCTGTCGATGTCGATCGGCTGGGCCACCCGCCGCGACGGCGAGACGATGGAGGCCGTCGCCCGTCGCGCCGATATGCGGATGTACGACAACAAGCGCCAGTTCTACGCCCAGGCCGAGGAGAACCGGCGCGAGGCCGACTGATCAGCCGGCAGCGCGGCGCACCAGACCCAGGCACAGCTGCGTCGCGGCGGCCATGTCCTGCACGGAAATCCATTCCAGCGGCCCGTGGATGTTCTGCATGCCGGTGAACAGGTTGGGGCAGGGCACGCCCATCTCGGTCAGCCGAGATCCGTCAGTGCCGCCGCGGATCGGCACGGAAACGGGCTCCAGCCCGATGTCGCGGGCGGCATCGCGGGCCAGCTCGACGGGGGTCATGTCCTTTTCCAGCCAGTAGCGCATGTTGCGGTACTGCGGCGCGATCTCGCAGGTGATGCGGGCGCGGGGCTCGCCCGCCTGCACGGCGTCGCAGACCTTGCGCAGCAGATCGCCCTTGGCCGCCAGCCCGTCCAGTTCGAAATCGCGCAGGATCAGCGTCAGCTTCATCTCGAAGGCGTCGCCCGTCATGTTGGTGATATGCACGAAGCCTTCGGTCCCCGAGGTCGTCTCGGGGGTCATGGTGGCCTGCGGCAGCGCCGAAACGATCTTCGAGGCCAGATGCGTCGCGTTCACCAGCTGCCCGGTGGCATAGCCCGGATGGATCGAGACGCCGCGCACCGTCACCACCGCACCATCGGCCGAGAAGCTTTCGTATTCGATTTCGCCCACCCGGCCGCCGTCGAAGGTATAGGCGAAATCGCAGGCCAGATCGGCGGGCAGGGCGGGGGCGACGCCTCGGCCGATTTCCTCGTCCGGGGTGAAGGCCAGACGCAGCTTGGGATGCGCGATGCCGGGGTTTTCCAGCAGGTGGCGCGCGGCGGTCATCACGATGGCAACGCCCGCCTTGTCGTCGCCGCCCAGCAGCGTCGTGCCCGAGGCGGTGATCAGGTCATGCCCCTTGCGAGAGGCCAGGTAGGGGTAATCCTCGGGCGACAGGATCAGGTCGTTGTTGTCGGGATAGGTGATGGCGCTGCCGTCGTAATCGCGGATGACGCGCGGCCGGACACCGGTGGCGTTGAACTGGGGGGCGGTGTCGACATGGGCCAGCAGTCCGATGACCGGGCCGGGGGCGGTGGCGGGGATGGTGGCCAGCACGACGCCGTAATCCGTCAGGGTGACATCCTGGGCGCCCATGGCGGTCAGCTCGTCGTGCAGCAGGCGCTGCATATCCAGCTGGATCGCGGTGGTGGGGCGGCTGGTCTGGTCCGGATCGCTCTGGCTGTCGATGGCGGCATAGCGGGTCAGGCGGTCTTCCAGTTCCGCGTCGAATGGGGTCTTCATCCCGGGTCTCCTGTGGCTTGGGCCCCAGAAGGATGCCGGCCGCCGCCAGTGTCAAGGCAGGCGGCGCGTCAGGGGTTCGGTTCCGGTTCGGCGCCCTCGGGGGTGCCTGCGGGGGCCGCAGCGATGCGCCGACGTTGATGCGTGCGCCACAGCGCCCGCCCCAGCCACAGCGCCAGCGCGCCCGCGCCAAGCGCCAGCACCGCCGACAGCGCCGCATCCGAGGCCTGCCCCAGGCTGCCGGCAAAGACATAGCCAAGGCCAAGGTAGATCGTCACCCAGATCAGCTCACCCGGCGTCCCCCAGGCGGCAAAGCGCGGCCACGACAGCCCCGAGGCTCCGGCGGCAAAGTTCACGTAAGGCCCGATGGGAGAGAACAGCCAGCGCGACAGGAACAGGAACGGCCCGCCGCGTTCGATCAGCATCCGGCGGGCGCGCTCGATGGGGGCGGCGCGGCGGGCCAGGCGCTGCATCAGCCCGGCGCCGCCGAAGCGGCCCAGCAGATAGACGCTCTGGTCGCCCGCGATCAGGCCCGCCAGGGCCGCCGCCATCACCGACCAGATCGACAGATCCCCCACCGCCGAAAACCCCCCCGCCGCCATCAGCATCATCGAGGCCGGCAATGGCAGCGCGAAGCACGACAGGAAGATCACGCCGCCCAGCAGCGGCGGGCCATAGCTGGGCACCAGGGCCAGAAGCCAGTCGGTCAGGCTCATGGGCGGGGTCCGGGGGCGGGCATCTGGGCCAGGGCGGCCTCGATCCGGGCGATGACGGTGGCGATGTCGGTGTTCTGAATGCGGGCGATCTGCTCGATCGTGTAGGGATGGGCGCCGGGGGCGGGCAGGCCGGCGATCCGGTCGATGTCGCGGGGCGAGACATGGTGGATGCGGGCGATCACCCCGACGGTCATCCAGGGCTGCAGGCCGCCGTCGGCGGGCGGGTGCCAGAACATCAGCACCATCGCCAGCCGTGCCAGGCAGAAAAGTGCAAGGACCAGGGTGGCAAGGAAGGCCAGCGCCAGGCGCGGATGATGGCGGCAAGAGGTGATCAGGGTGGGCATCGGGGTCTTTCCAGGCAGGTCCGGGGCAGTCTGGCAGGTTCCGCAACGCTTGCCCATGGGGCACGGCGCCTGCCGCAGGGGCGGGCGGGGCCGCGATGACTTGCCCTTGGGGGCGTGGCGCCGTTACTCTGACCCCAAACCGACCTCTTGAGGGAGAGCTTCCTTGATCCGTTTCCCCCGCCGCGGTGCCCTGCGCCGATGACCGCAGACTTCCCCCATGCCGCCGTCCTGTGGGACATCGACGGAACCCTGGCCGACAGCGAACCGCTGCACCTTGAGACCTTCCGCCGGGTGGCGGCTTCGGTCGGGGTGACGCTGCCGGATGACTTCCACGAACGCACCATCGGCCGCAGCGAGGAAATGTCGCTGGCCCTGCTGCAGCAGGATTACGGCCTGCCGCTGGGGATGGCGGAATGGACGGTGCGCCGCTTTGCCGACTACATCAGCCACACGGACGAGATCACACCCTTTGCCCAGACCGTGACCCTGTGGCAGCAACTGCAGGCGCTGGGCGTGCCGCAGGCGCTGGTGTCGAATTCCGATCGCATGATCGTGGCGGCGAACGTCCAGCGGCTGGGGCTGGACCGGCCGGGGCTGGTCTGCGTGACCCGCAATGACGTGGTGCAGGGCAAGCCCGCGCCGGAACCCTATGAACGCGCGGCCCTGCTGCTGGGGGTCGATCCGGCCCGCTGCGCCGTGGTCGAGGACAGCGCCACCGGCATGCGCGCGGGCCTTGCCGCCGGCGCCACCGTCTATGCCGTGCCCCATGCCGAGGGCGATCTGCCCGAGGGCATCCGCCCCCTGGCCGCGCTTTTGGCCATGGTGCCCGCCGACCAGGGCGAAACCGTCTGATCCAGACCGGGGGCGTCGCTTCTGCTCGGGGTCCGGTGCGCTGCGCCGGGCCCCGTTCCGTTTGGGCCGCCTCCTGTTCGGGCCCCCTCTGTTCGGGCCCCGATGTTCCAGTGCTCGTGTTGCAGTTCGTGTGCCGGGGCGCCCTTGTCCGGGCGCCCGCGGTCCCGCCCCCTGGTCAGGCGCTGCGCGACAGCAGCATGAAGCCCCAGCCGGGCAGGACGGCCTGCGGGCCGGGGGGCACCGCGCCGCTCAGCCCGGTGCCGATATCGGTCCAGCGGCCCTCGGGCAGGGTCAGGGGCAGGGGATCGGGGCCAAGGTTGAAGGCGCAGAAGACCTCTTCCGTGGCATCCTTGCGGCGGAAGCACAGCAGCGCGCCGGTGCCGGTCATCTCGGGCGTGGCGCCGGTGCGTAGCACCGGATGGTCGCGGCGCAGCGCGATGGCCGCGCGGTAGTGGTTCAGCAACGAGGCCGGATCGGCGCTCTGGCTGTCCACCGCCATCGCCGCCTGCACAGGCGAGACCGGCAGCCAGGGCTTGCCATAGCCAAAGCCCGCATGGGGCGCGCCTGCCTCCCAGACCATCGGGGTGCGGCAGCCGTCGCGGCCCTTGAACTCGGGCCAGAACTCGATCCCGTAGGGGTCCTGCAGGTCGTCATAGCCCACCTCGGCCTCGGGCAGGCCCAGTTCCTCGCCCTGGTACAGGCAGGCCGAGCCGCGCAGGCACATCAGCAGCGTCGAATAGGCCCGCAGGCCCTCGGGCGTCAGGTGCCAGCGGCTGGCATGGCGCACCACGTCATGGTTGGAATAGGCCCAGCAGGCCCAGCCATCGGGCGCCGCATGGTCCAGATCCGCCATCACCTGCGCCACGTAATCGCCGCGCGGCGCATCGCCCGACAGCAGCTCGAAGGCGTAGCACATGTGCATCATGTCGTCGCCGGCAGTGTATTCGCCCAGGATCTCCAGCCCGCGCTGGTCATCGCCCACCTCGCCCACGGCGGCGGCACCATAGGGTTCCATCACCGCGCGCAGGCGGCGCAGGAAGGCCAGGTTCTCGGGGCGGGACTTGTCGAAGAGGTGTTCCTGCCAGGTGTAGGGATTGACCGAAGGGGCGGTCTTGGATTCGCGCCGTTCGGGCGGCAGGGCGGGGTTGTTGCGCAGTTCCTTGTCGTGGACGTAGAAGTTGATCGTATCCAGCCGGAAGCCGTCGACACCCCGGTCCAGCCAGAACCGCGCCACATCCAGCAGCGCATCCTGCACTGCAGGACAGTGAAAGTTCAGGTCCGGCTGCGAGGTCAGGAAATTGTGCATGTAGTACTGCATCCGCGCGCTGCTCCACTGCCAGGCAGAGCCGCCGAAGATCGACAGCCAGTTGTTGGGGGCGGTGCCGTCGGGCTTGGGATCGGCCCAGACGTACCAGTCGGCGCGGGCATTGTCGCGGTCGGTGCGGCTTTCGGCGAACCAGGGATGCTGGTCCGAGGTATGCGACAGCACCAGGTCGATCATCACCCGCAGGCCCAGTTCATGCGCGCGCGCCACCAGCGCGTCGAAATCGCTGAGGGTGCCGAACATCGGATCGACGGAATAGTAGTCGCTGACGTCGTAGCCGAAATCCTTCATCGGCGAGGTGAAAAACGGCGAGATCCAGACCGCATCGGCCCCGAGGCTGGCGATATGGTCCAGCCGCATGGCGATGCCGGCCAGATCGCCGACGCCGTCATTGTTGCTGTCCTGGAAGCTGCGCGGATAGATCTGGTAGATCACCGCGCCGCGCCACCACGGGCCGCCACCGGGCACTTCAGTCCTGAGTTGGGAAGTCATGGGCATCATCCTGTCTGACGGGGCGGCCCGCAGGCCGGTCCCCAAGTATGTCTGCGCGGGACGCCGGCCGATCAATGGCTTGCGACAGCGCAGCCGCCCGGTGCACGCGGAATGTCCCCGCGCTGCACAAGGCGGCGCCTTCGCGGCCCCGCACATCGGAAAACCAACCCCTTTGGGGCGGGGGCTGTTCCCTGCGACGGCGGCGGGGCAGGGTGACGCGGCGGGCAGTGGGGCGGCCGGACAGGCCCTGCGTGCCATGGTACGCGTGTAATGGATTGACGGCGCTCGCGCGGCGCAGCACATCCTTTTCCCATGAAAATGATCATCGACACGGATCCGGGCGTTGACGACGCCATGGCGATCCTCTTCGCGGCACTGCATCCCGGGATCGAGCTGCTGGGCCTGACCACCGTCTTCGGCAACGTCACCGTTGAACAGGCGACGCGCAATGCGCTGCGCCTGGTCGAACGGGCGGGCCTGGATATTCCCGTGGCCGAAGGCGCGGGCCAGCCGCTGGTGCTGCCCCCGTTCGAGCCCGCCCATATCGTCCACGGCCCCGAGGGCTTTGGCCACCTGCCGGCCGAGACCCCCGCGCGCAGCCCGCTTGCGGAATCCGCGCCCGCGTTCCTGGTCCGCATGGCCCGCGAACACAAGGGAGAGCTGGTGCTGTGCCCGGTGGGTCCGATCACCAACGTCGCCGAGGCGATCCGGCTGGACCCGGAATTCGCGACGAATGTCGACCGGATCGTCCTGATGGGCGGCACGCTGGATGCGCCGGGCAATGTCTCGGCCGTGGCCGAGGCCAACACCTGGCACGATCCCCATGCGCTGGATGTCGTGCTGGCCTCGGGGGCGAAGGTGGTGGTCGTGGGGCTGGACGTGACGATGCAGGTGCTGCTGCAGGCCCCCGATTTCGACCGCCTGGCCGAGGCCCATCCCGAACACGGCGGCTTCCTGAAGGCCATGAGCCACTTCTACCTGGAGTTCTATCACTCCAAGGGAGAGGTCGGTTGCGGCCTGCATGACCCGATGGCCGTGATCGCCTGCCTGGAGCCCGATCTGTTCACCATGGAAGAGGGCCCGCTGGCCTGCATCCTTGAGGGAGACGAGATCGGACGCGTGGTGCGCGCCCCCGACAGCAGCCGCCGGCCGGCCCTGACCTGTCTGGATTGTGACCCCGCCGTGATCGCCGAACGCTTCTTCGCGCCCTTCGAAGCGGACTGAAAACCGCTCGGCCGAAGGGGCCCAGTTAACCTTTTCGGCCGAGTCGCCCTGCCTGCCGTCGCGTCGCCGGCAGGGCGCGATATCATGAAAACGATGCCAACTAGCGTCAGTTTACCTTAAAACATCACAACTCTGTGTTGAGCCGCACCTGTTTTGTCATGTCCCCATCGGGAACCTGTCATGATCTGAGTGCATGGCGCAGGATCGTAAAAGGTTAACGCACCTCGCTGTAACGTGTTCTGCACGTGACCGGCCGGGTCTGGTATGCGGGCTGCGGGATGCCCATCTTTTGCCAGCGATTTCAGCGCCGAACAGCCGTTTCCCAAGGCGGAACGCAGGGACGGCATCAGGGTTATCAAAGCTATGTTGCGGACGGGATTCGCAGATCAACCAGAGGGCGAATTCCGCAAAGCCTCTTTCGGTGCGGCACATTGACGCCTACTGCTGCGACGCACACAGCCGTATCGCACGGGGTGTTCCCACGACGCGCCCATCGTTCTATAGACGCGCCGCAACCTTCCCGCCGGTCGTAGGGCATCGTTCCTTGCGGCCGTGTAGCCTCATGAGACGAACATTGCTGAGACCCTGGAAAATCCTAGTCGCGCTGGCCATGACTGCCGCGCTGTCGGGATGCCGGTATGAGGTGCTCTTCCCCAGCGGCTGGGTAGCCGCGCAAGAGCGCAACCTGCTGGTCATCTCGACTGTAATCATGTTGATCGTCGTCATCCCTGTCGTGGTGATGGCCATCTACTTCCCCTGGAAATATCGCGCTGGCCGCCCTGACAAGAGCGACTACGAGCCCGGGTTCACCCACTCGAACAAGATCGAGGTCGCCGTTTGGGGCGTGCCGATCCTGATCGTGATCGCCCTCGGTATCTTCACCGCGATCTATACCTACCGGCTCGATCCGTACCGCCCGCTCGACTATGCGGGGATGGAAAACAAGGACAAGCCGATCGAAGTCCAAGCCGTGTCGCTGGACTGGAAATGGCTGTTCATCTACCCGCAGTACGGCGTGGCTTCGGTGAACGAGCTGGCGATCCCCGCCAACCACCCGATCGACATCAAGCTGACCTCCTCGACGGTCATGAACACCTTCGCGGTTCCGGCCCTGGCCGGCATGATCTACTCCATGCCCGCCATGGAGACTCAGCTGCACATGATCGCCAACAAGGAAGGCACCTTCGAGAGCCGCTCCGCCCACTACTCGGGCCCGGGCTTCTCCAAGATGACGTTCCAGACGATCTCGATGAGCGACGGTGATTTCGCTTCCTGGATCAAGAAGGCAGGCGAGGCCAATGCGCCGCTGACCCGCGCCTCCTACCTGAAGCTGGAAAGCCCGACCATCGCAGAGCCCGTGCACTTCTACTCGTCGGTCGAAGACAACCTCTTTGATCGCGTGGTGGGTCTGTGCGTCGAGCCCGGCAAGGTCTGCGTCAGCACCATGATGATGCAGGACAAGCAGGGTGGCGGCGGCAAGGCCGGCATCGACGCGAAGGCGCAATACGAGTACGATAACCAGCGCGCCATCGACAGCTTCGGCAACCCGATCGGCAAGGCGGACGACGTCAAGCCCGAGAAATCCCACGACCAGGAAGTATCCTCCCTGGAAATTCAGCGAGGGACGAATGTCAACTGAAGTCACCCATTCCCCCCAGGAAACGTGGTCGCCGCTGTTCGGCCGGCTGACGCTTGACTGGATCCCCTACCACGAGCCGATCCTGGTCGGCACCTTCGCGGGTGTCGCCGTTGCGGGCATCATCGTCTTCGCGCTGATGACCTACTACCGGCTCTGGGGCAAGCTCTGGACCAACTGGGTCGTCTCGATCGACCACAAGAAGATCGGCATCATGTACATGGTGCTTGGCTTCATCATGTTCGTGCGCGGCTTTGCCGACGCCATCATGATGCGCCTCCAGCAGGCCCTGGCCGCCGGTGGGCACGAGGGCTATCTGCCCCCGCACCACTTTGACCAGGTGTTCACCGCCCACGGCGTGATCATGATCTTCTTCGTCGCCATGGCCTTCATCACCGGCATCATGAACTTTGTCATGCCGACGCAGATCGGTGCCCGCGACGTGGCCTTCCCGTTCCTGAACAACTTCGCGTTCTGGATGACGGTTGCGGGCGCGCTGCTGGTCAACATCTCGCTGTTCATCGGTGAATTCGCCCGAGTCGGCTGGCTGGCGTTCCCGCCATTGTCGGACGCGGCCTATTCGACCGGGCCGGGCATGGACTACTACCTGTGGGCGCTGCAGATCGCCGGCATCGGGACGACCATTTCGGGCGTCAACCTGCTGGTCACGATCTTCAAGATGCGCGCACCGGGCATGAAGCTGTTCGACATGCCGGTCTTCACCTGGACCGCGCTGTGCACGAACGTGCTGATCGTCGCCGCCTTCCCGGTTCTGACCGTCTCCCTCGCGCTGCTGCTGCTTGACCGTTACGTCGGCACGCACTTCTTCACCAACGACCTTGGTGGCAACGCGATGATGTACGTCAACCTGATCTGGATCTGGGGCCACCCCGAAGTTTACATCCTGATCCTGCCGATCTTCGGTGTCTTCTCCGAGGTCGTCGCGACCTTCTCGGGCAAGCCGCTGTTCGGCTACAAGACGATGGTCTGGGCGACCATGGCCATCATGGTCCTGTCGTTCATCGTCTGGCTGCACCACTTCTTCACGATGGGCTCCGGCGCGGATGTGAACACCTTCTTCGGCATCACGACGATGATCATCGCCGTGCCGACCGGTGTGAAGATCTTCAACTGGCTGTTCACCATGTACAAAGGCAACGTGCGCTTCGAAGTGCCGATGCTGTGGACCACCGGCTTCATCATCACCTTCGTGATCGGTGGCATGACGGGCGTCCTGCTGGCCGTTCCGCCGGTCGACTTCCAGCTGCACAACTCGCTGTTCCTGATCGCGCACTTCCACAACGTGATCATCGGCGGCGTGGTGTTCGGCGTCTACGCGGCCGTCACCTACTGGTGGCCGAAGGCCTTCGGCTTCAAGCTGCATGACGGCATCGGCCGTGCGACCTTCTGGTTCTGGTGCATCGGCTTCTATGTCGCCTTCATGCCGCTCTATGCGCTTGGCCTGATGGGTGTGACCCGCCGGATGCAGTCCTACATGGACACCGCCTGGCAGATCTACTTCATCATCGCCCTGATCGGTGCGCTGTGCATCTTCACGGGCATCCTGCTGGCCTTCTTCAACTTCTTCTACTCGACCATCAACCGGAAGAAGCTGGCCTGCGGTCCCGACCCGTGGAACGCCCGGACCCTGGAATGGGCAACCCAGTCCCCGCCCGCCTACTACAACTTCCCGCAGGAAATTCACGTGCGCGGCAAGGACGAGTTCTGGCGGATGAAGCAGGAAGGCTTCAAGTGGTCGGATCACTACAGCCCGATCCACATGCCCAAGGACACGGCAACCGGCGTCATCATGGCCTTCTTTGCCCTGATCTTCGGCTTCGCCATGGTCTGGTACATCTGGTGGCTGGCGATCCTGGGCTTCGTGGCCTGCATCGCAACCGTCATCGCCCATACCTTCAACTACAACCGTGATTACTACGTCCCTGTGTCGGAAATCGCGGAAATTGAACGCAAGGGAACCGTCGCATGACCATGATCGACACCCCCCTGACCGGACGAGTGGAGGGGCCTGCTGGCCCCTCCCACCCGGCCGACGCCCACGCCCACGATCACGGTCATCACGACAGCCCGACGCCGCTTGGCTTCTGGGTCTACCTGATGAGCGACTGCATCATCTTCGGCACGCTCTTTGCGACCTATGCCGTTCTGGGCTACAACTATGCAGGCGGCCCCGCGCCGAAGGACCTGTTCGAACCGGGCTTCGTCCTGATCGAAACCGCCTTCCTGCTGATCTCTTCGGTGACCTTCGGCGTGGCGATGCTGCGCGCGGAAGCCGGCAAGCTCGACGCCACCTCGCTGTGGCTGATCATCACCGCCGTCTTCGGCGCCGGCTTCATCGGCATGGAACTCTATGAATTCCATCACCTGATCGAAGAAGGCGCGGGCCCTGACCGTTCGGCCTTCCTTTCGGCCTTCTTCACCCTGGTCGGGACCCACGGGATGCACGTGACCGCCGGTCTGATCTGGCTGGTGACGCTGTCGTTCCAGCTGCGCATGCACGGCCTGACCGAGGCCAACATGCGTCGTCTGGGCACGCTCAGCATGTTCTGGCACTTCCTCGACCTGGTGTGGATCGGCGTCTTCTCCTTCGTCTACCTGGTGAGGCTGATCTGATATGAGCACTCCGACCACGCACAGCCACGGCACGATGGGCAAGCTCATGATGGGCTTCGCCATGTCGATCATCCTGACGATCATCCCCTTCGGTGTCGTCATGGGGAATCCGGCGATGTCCTCGGGCATGAAGATCGGGATCATCATGGGTCTGGGCGCCATCCAGATCATCGTGCACCTGGTGTACTTCCTGCACCTCGACGCCAAGGGCGAGGGCGGCTGGACGCTGGCTGCCACCTTCTTGGCGCTCATCATCCTGGTCATCGTCATGGCAGGCTCGCTCTGGGTCATGCACAACATGAACGAGTACATGATGCCGATGCCGAACGACATGAAGGCCCTGATGAACGCCCAGGGCGGCGAGGCGATGCCGCTGGATCTGCAGAACATGCAGCACGGCGGCACCGAAGCCACCACGGGCAACTAAGCCCCGGGCCTTCGGCCTGACAGTATCGACGGGGGGCGGGCAATCCGGCCCCCGTTTTCGTTTCTGACCTACTGATGGGAAGGCGCCCGCCATGACGCGCAACATCCGCTGGCCGCTGACGATCATCGTCACGCTGTTCGCCCTTTTCGGGCTCTGGGGCTTTGCCAGCCTCGGGATCTGGCAGGTGCACCGCCTGCACTGGAAACTGGACCTGATCCAGCGGGTCGATGAACGGGTCCATGCGGCGCCTGTCGCGCCCCCCGCCAAGGCCGACTGGGCCGGTGTCACCACCGACAGCGCCGAATACCTGCATGTGACCCTGACCGGCCATTTCCTGCAGCAGGACGAGGTCCAGGTCTACACGCCCTCCGATTTCGGGCCGTCCTACTGGGTGATGACGCCGCTGCAGCAGGCGGATGGCACGCAGGTCTGGATCAACCGCGGTGTCGTCCCCGAGGCGATGCGCGCCCCCTCGGCCCATCCCGCCGCGCCCGAGGGCGAGGTGACGGTGACGGGCTTGCTGCGGATTTCGCAGGCCAAGGGGTGGCTTTTCTCGCAGAAGGATGATCCGGCGGCGGGCAAGTGGTATCGCCGCGACATCGCCGCGATGAGCCAGGCCAAGGGCCTGACCGATGCCGCGCCCTATTTCATCGACCAGGCCGAGGTCCCCGGCACCGACTGGCCCAAGGGCGGCCAGACGGTGATCCAGTTCCGCAATTCGCACCTGTCCTACGCGATCACCTGGTTCGCGATGGTCCTGCTGGTGGCGGCCTGCTACGGCTTCTTCCTGTGGACGGAAATGCGTCCCCGGGACGAGGACTGATCTACCAGACGACCGGGTGGGTCTGCCCGGTCTGCACCTGCACCAGCCCCTCCGGCGCATGGTCGGAGGGCGCGACCAGGTTCCACCGCCAGGGCGAGCAGGTCAGCGTCGCAAAGGCCAGCCGTTCCGGGAAACCCGGCGCCCAGCGGGGGTGGAACGAGGGTTCGAACATCCACTCCACCTGTTCGCCCGCCGCATAAAGCGCCGCCATGTCCGCCGCCAGTTCGGTGGCGGGGCGGGCGGTCATCAGGCCCGCGATCTCGTAGGGGACGCGGGCGGTGATCTCTCCGCGATGGACCAGCACCCAGCCGCCCTGCATCTGGGCGCAGGCATTGACCGCCAGCGCCATCGCCGCATCCGAGGACCCCACGGCCCAGACATTGTGCTTGTCATGCGCCATCGAGCAGCACAGCGCCGTGTCGGGATCGCGCGGGCCGCAGCCCAGCCAGAACATCTTCGAGACCGAGGCCGTGCCGCTGTAGCGGTCGATGATGGCGAACTTGGTGATGTTGCGCGTCGCGTCGCGCTGCACCAGGCCCTGGGCCACCGGCAGCTCATAGGTCAGGAAATCGTCGGTCCAGTGGAACGGGCGCAGCACGGCGGCCTGTGCGGTGGCACCGTCGCGGGGGGCGGGGATGGCGAAATCCTGCGCCGTGAGGGCCCGGCCGATGTTGACGGTCTGGCGCGCCCAGTCCGGCCAGTCGATCTTCGGCACCTCCAGCAGGTAGTCGGTGCCGTCCGAGGCCTGCCGGCCGTCGGCCCAGACCTCGGCGATCTCGAAGGTTTCGACATCCGACAGAAGGACGATATCGGCAAAGCGGCCGGGCGTCAGCGATCCGACCCAAGGGGTCAGCCGCATGTGCCGCGCCGGGTTGATCGTGGCCAGCTGGATGGCCTTTTCCGGCGACAGCCCCGCCTCGATCGCCATGCGGACGTTACGGTCGGTGGCGCCTGTCGCCAGCACCTCCTGCGCGGGGCGGTCGTCCGTTGCCAGCGCCACCTGCGACCAGTCGGTCAGGCCGCGGTCCAGCAGGCCCGCGATGATCTCGGGGCCGGTGTGGATGCGGATCTCGACGAAAAGACCGGCCTGCAGCTTGTCGAAGGCTTCTTCGGCGGTCCAGGCCTCGTGGTCCGAGGCAATGCCCGAGGCCGCGAAGGCGTTGATGTTGGGCAGGTCGCGAATGCCCGCCGCGTGGCCCTCGACCACGGCGCGGGCGGCCCAGGTGGCCTCCATCATCGACCACAGGCGGTCATGGGCGGGGTTCTGGGGGTCCGACACGGCGGGCCAGTCCATCACCTCGTCCAGACCGGCGGCCATCAGGCTTTGGGTCAGGAAACGGGACTGGTCCTGCCCGTCCAGATGCGCGCCATGTTCCCAGGCGGTGGGCGGCACGGCCGAGCCGGGCAGGGGAAAGATCTTCAGCGGCGATCCGGCCCGCGCCGGGGCCAGCCAGAAATCGAGCGTCTTCTGCGGCACCACGTTCGAGAACTCGTGGCTGGCCTCGCAGGTCCAGGTGTTGCCGCGTGGAATGACCAGCGCGGCCTCGTATTCCGGGGTGACATGGCTTGATTCGATATGCTTGTGGACCTCGCCCAGACCGGGCACGGCCGACAGGGCGGGGCGCTCGACGGTCTGCAGGGCGGTCCCGGCAAAGCTGCCACGGGGCCCGACAAAGGCGATGCGTCCGGCGTGGATCGCCAGTTCGACATCGGTGCGCCAGAGGCCGGTGTTGGTGTCCAGCAGCCGGCCCACCCGCAGCAGCAGGTCAGCGGGCTGGCGGCCCAGGGCCACGGCGATCAGGGTCTGGCGGAGGCGGGCCTCGGCGGCGGCGGTGATCTCGGTCATGCCCAGCCCTCGGGGGTTTTCGCCAGGATCGGCGTGGCGAAGGCGCCTTCCACGGGGACGGCACCGACATGGGATTGCCAGCCGGTGCCCTGCAGCATCGCCGCGCCGATGGCGACGGGGGTGACGCCCACCAGATCCATCAGCCGCAGCACGGCGGCGATGGACTTGCCCGAGGACAGCACGTCATCGACCACCGCCACCCTGCGCCCCTTCAGCAGCGGCAGCATCCGCGGATCGATGTAAAGCCGCTTGCCACCGGTCGGCGTGGTGATCGACGACAGCTCGACCGAGAGCGCCTCGTCGTACCAGAACTTGCGGCTGGTCCCCAGCGGCACCAGACGGGCATGGCCCAGACGGCGGGCGACGGCCTCGGCCAGGGGCAGGCCCAGGGTGGGCACGGCGATGATCACCTCGGGGGCATAGCCCTGCAGGCCGGTGGTCACGCGCTCGGCGATGGCATCCAGCACCGGGAAACTGGCCTGGTTCAGGATCAGCGAGGCCGTGCCGCGCGTGCCCTCGGGCAGGGTGCGGATCGGCAGCAGCAACTGGTGCGCCCCCATCTGCACGACAAAGGTTTCCCCGTCCGGCTGCACGCCGGGTGCCAGGTCTTCATGCAGCTCTTGCCAGACATCGGTCCTCACGCCGGGTCCCCCCTTGAGATTGCGCGCCACGGGCTTACCCTCGCGCCGATCCGGATGGGAGAGCAAGCCATGACAAACGTGACGATGGACCAGGATACCCTCGCGGAACTTACCGCGTTCCGGCGCGATCTGCATGCAAATCCGGAACTGGGGTTCGAGGAACGCCGCACCGCCTGGCTGGTCGCCCAGCGGCTGGAGGCCGCCGGGATCGAGGTGACGCGCGGCCTTGGCGGCACCGGCATCGTCGGCACGCTGCGGCGCGGATCGGGGAACCGGGCGATTGCCCTGCGGGCCGATATGGATGCGCTGGCCATGCCCGAGGAAACCGGGCTGCCCTATGCCTCGACCAGCGCCGGCAAGATGCATGCCTGCGGCCATGACGGCCATACGACGATGCTGCTGGGCGCGGCCGAGGCACTGGCGGCATCGGGCGATTTCTCCGGCACGGTGCATTTCGTCTTCCAGCCCGCCGAAGAGGGGCGCGGCGGTGGCGCCGCCATGATCGCGGATGGGTTCCTTGAGCAGTTCCCGGTGGATGCGGCCTATGGGCTGCACAACATGCCGGGGCTGGATCTGGGGGTGATCGCGGCGGTGACGGGGCCTCAGCTGGCCTCGTCCGACAGCTGGACGGTGACGTTCCGCGGCATCGGTTCGCACGGCGCCAAGCCCCATCAGGGCCGCGATGCGGTGACGGTGGCGGGGCAGTTCCTGGGCCAGGTGCATTCCATCGTCGCGCGCGAGGTCGATCCCCTGGAACCCGCCGTGATCAGCGCCTGCGCGCTGGAGGCGGGCGATTTCAACGCCCTGAACGTCATCCCCGAGGTCGTCCGCATCGGGGGCACCGCGCGCGCCTATTCGACGGAGGTGCGCGACCATCTGGAAGAGGCGATCGGCCGCCATGCGAAGGGTCTGGCCGCCAGCTACGGGATCGAGGCCGATTACACCTTTACCCGCCGCATCCCGCCGGTCGTGAATGCCGAAGCCCCGACCGAGGCCGCCCGCCGCGCCGTGCGCGCGAAGATGGGCGCCGATCTGCTGCGCGAAAGCTTTCCGCCCTCGACCGCGGGGGATGATTTCGCGGAATTCGGCACAAGGGTGCCCGGCTGCTATGTCTGGCTGGGCATGGGGGAAACGCGGGTGAACGGCCAGCACCACAACCGCAACTACGATTTCAACGATGCCTGCATTCCCCATGGCGTGGCCTTCTGGCGTGCCATCGTGGAAGAGGAACTGGCCTAGGCGGCCAGCCCCTCCAGCAGCTTTGCGCGCAGGGCGGGGGCATCAAGGCCCATCGCTACGCGGACCTGATGCGGCCCCTCGACCAGTGCGCCGATCCCGTCGACCTGCAGGGGGCGGGTCTCGACCCGGAAGAGGTCGGGGTAGAGCGCGTAAAGCGGCACGCAGGGGTCATGCAGCGGGCGGCTTTCACGCTCGGTCTCGCCGAAATAGGCCTGCACCAGATCGGCCGAGGTGACGGCGGCGACCTGTCCCGTCGCCCGCAGCGCCGAAAGCCAATTGGCATCGGCGCGGAACTGGCGGGTGGCGTCCAGCGGGATCAGCGTCAGATCCAGGCCCGAATGCAGGACGCGTTGCGCGGCTTCGGGATCCTGGCCCAGGTTGAACTCGGCCCGGTTGCCGGGGCCGAAGTTGCCGTGGGTCTCGACCGCGCCGCCCATGGCGATGATCCGGCCGATGCGGGCGGCGGCCTGCGGCGCCTGATCCAGCAGTAGCGCGATATTGGTGAGCGGCCCGAGGCAATGCAGATCAAGGCTGCCCGCCGGGTGATCCATCAGCAGCCGCGTCAGCGCCGGGATGGCGGGGCCGGCGGGGCCTTCGGCGCTGGCGGGCAGCACCACGCCGCCCAGACCGTCATCGCCGTGGATCGCCAGCTCGGGTTCATGCGCGCGGGCCAGGGGGGCATTGGCGCCGGGATGCACGGGCACCTGCGCCCCGGCCAGCGCCACCAGGTTCAGCGCATTGGCGGTGGTCACGCCCAGCCCGATGTTCCCAGAGACCGAGGTCAGCGCGGCGACCTGCAACAGCGGCGAGCGCAGCGCGAACAGGATTGCCAGCGCATCATCAAGGCCGGGGTCGGTGTCGATGACGATCATTGCAGATGCTCCCGGTCGATCTCGGTAATGCGGGCGCGGAAGGTTTCCGCGACCTGCAACAGGTCCGCCATGGCCTTGCGGGCATCCAGCGTCAGGACCTTGCGGTCCTGCATCAGCCAGCGTCCCGCGACCATGGTACCCCGCACGTCGCTGGCCAGCGTCGCAAAGACCAGCATGGAATAGATGTCGTAGATCGGATGCAGGCGCGGATCCTCCAGGCTGATGCGGATCAGGTCGGCCTGCTTGCCGGGTTCCAGGCTGCCGATGCGATGGGCCATCCCGAGGGTCGCCGCGCCCTCGGTCGTGGCCATGCGGATCACGTCGATACAGGGTAGGGCGCCGCGGGTCCCGGCGGCGATCTTCTGGAACATGCTCGCAGGGCCGAACTGGGCGAAGAGGTCCAGCGTATTGCCCGACATCGGCCCGTCGGTGGCGATGCCGACATTCACGCCGCGTGCCCGCAGCCCGTTGATCGGCGCGATGCCCCGCCCGGCCTTGCCGTTCGAGCGTGCATTATAGGCCACGTTCACCCCGCGCGCCGCCATCAGGTCCATGTCGGCTTCGGTCGGATACATGCAATGGGCGGCGACCAGATGGCCGTTCAGCAGGCCCGCGCGGTCCGCGACCTCGACCGTGGTGCAGCCGTGTTCGCGTTCGGCCCAGTCCAGCTCTGGCTTGGTCTCGGCCAGATGCATCTGGACGGGCAGAGCGCGGGTTTCGTTCCAGCGCGCGACCCGGGTCATCACCTGCAGACCGGTGGAATAGGGCGCGTGCGGTGCGGCCGAGGCGGTGATGCGCGGATGATCCGCGTAAAGATCCGCCAGCGCGTCGAGCCGGGCAAAGCCTTCCTCCATCGAGCCATGATCGGGGGCGGCGAAATTCGCCAGCGTCTGGCCGACCACGCCGCGCAGGCCGCTTTCGTCCAGCACCGCACCGATGCGGTCCTCGAAGTAATACATGTCCGCCACGCAGGTGACGCCGCCGCGGATCATCTCCAGCGCGGCAAGGCGGGCGCCGGTTTCCACCACATCCGCCGTCACAAGGGCGCGTTCCAGCGGCAGGATGTAGCGGAACAGGCGGTCATCCACGTCCTCGCCCAGGCCGCGGAACAGGGTCATCGGCATGTGGCAATGCGGGTTCACCATGCCGGGCATCAGCAGGTCGCCGCCCATGTCCTGCACCTCGCCCTCGGGCGGGGTGCCGCTGCCAAGCGCCGCGATCCGGTCGCCGTCAAGGGCGATCCAGCCGCAGGCGTGCTGGGTCAGGCCCGCATCCATGGTCAGGATGCGGGCATTGGTCAGGATCCTCATGCCGATTTGGCGGGCAGCAGGCAGCACTGCTCGGGCAGGGGGATCAGGTTGACGTGCAGCCCCTCGTCATAGGGGGCGGTCAGCGGGCCGTTGGCCTTCACCTCGCCTGCGGGGGTGGTGCACTGGTACTGGTAGGCGCGGCCCAGATAGGTGCGCAGGCCCAGCGTCGCGGGGATGCCCCATTCGGTGGTCGAGACCGCCAGCCCCTCGGGGCGGGTGGCCAGGATGAAATCGCGCGAGGGCAGGGTGAACTGCGATTTCGGGAAATCGAGCGTGGCGCCTCCGGCCATCTCGGCGCGCACGGCATCGCCCGCCTCGCTGATGGCGCGCATCGGGATCATGTTCTCGAAGCCCACGAAATCCGCCACGAAGGCATTGGCAGGGCGGGAATAGAGGACCTCGGGGGTATCGAGCTGCATGATCCGGCCCGCATTCATGATCGCCACCCGGTCCGAGATGCTGAACGCCTCTTCCTGGTCATGGGTCACGTAAAGCGCGGTGGTGCCGTTGGCCTGCTGCAGGCGGCGGATTTCCACCCGCATGTCCACGCGCAGCTTGGCGTCGAGGTTCGAGAGCGGCTCGTCGAACATCAGGAGCGGCGGCTCGATCACCAGGGCGCGGGCCAGGGCCACGCGCTGGCGCTGACCGCCCGACAGGTTGGCGGGGTAACGGTCGGCCAGATGGCCCAGGCCCACGCGCTCGATCATGTCATCGGCGCGGCGGCGGCGCTCGGCCGCGCCGACCTTGCGCTGCTTCAGCCCGAAGGCCACGTTGTCGCGCACGCTCAGATGCGGGAACAGGGCGTAGGTCTGGAACACCAGCCCGATGTCGCGGGCATGGGCGGGCAGGCGCGTCAGGTCGCGATCGCCCAGCCTGATGGTGCCCGAGGTGGGCTCCAGAAAGCCTGCGACCAGCCGCAGCGTGGTGGTCTTGCCGCAGCCGGAAGAGCCCAGCAGCGACACCAGTTCGCCTTCGGCCACATGCAGCGACAGGTCTTCCAGAACCTTGGTGGATCCGTAATGGGCGGTGATCTGTTCGAGGGACAGGGAAACGGTCATGTCGGTCACTTCGTCAGGAAGGTCAGGCCAAGGGTGCGTTCGACGACGGCCATGACGGCCACGGTCACGAACATCAGCAGCACGGAAACCGAGGCGATGGTCGGGTCGAAGAACTGCTCCATATGGGCCAGGATCTGGATGGGCAGGGTGGAAACGCCGGGGCCGGTCAGGAAGATCGACACGGACACGTCGTTCAGCGAGGTGATGAAGGCCAGGATGAAGCCCGCGATGATGCCGGCGCGCACGTTCGGCAGCACGACGGTGAAGAAGGCCTTCCAGCGCGGGCAACCCAGGCTGATCGCGGCCTCTTCCACCGAAAAGTCGAAGGCATTCAGCGAGGCGCCCACCACCCGCACGCAATAGGGCAGCACCAGCAGCGCATGGCCCACCAGCAGCGAGGCCATGACGGGCACGTCCATGCCGATGGCCACGGTCTTCATCAGCGAGAAGCCCAGCACGATTTCCGGGATCAGGATCGGCAGCACGTAGATGTTGCCCAGAAAGCGCGGCAGCTGGATGCGGTAGCGCGCCATGGCATAGGCCGCCGGGATGCCGATGCACATCGACAGCGCCGTGCCCCCCACCGCGAGCTGGAAGCTGGTCCACATGGTGCGCGGGAAGGCCGAGATGGCAAAGACGTTGGCATACCAGTGCAGCGTCAGCCCGCGCGGCGGGAAGGTCAGGAAGGTCGAATTCGACAGCGAGGCGCCGATGATGATGATCAGCGGCCCGATCAGAAAGACAAAGACTGCGGCCGCGAAGGCGATCAGCAGGGGATGGGTCTTGGTTTTCATGGTTTTACCCCGCAACCGGGTTCAGGCGCTGCGCCAGTTTCGACATGATCAGGACGGTGATCAGCGTCACCACCACCATGACCGCGGCAATGGTCGAGGCCCCGACCCAGTCGAAGGTCACCATGGCGCGCTGATACAGGAACGTGCCCATCATCATCTGCCGTTCGCCGCCCAGCAGCTGGGGCGTGGCGTAGCTGGTGAAGGAGCCGGTAAAGACCAGCACCGATCCGACGATCAGCCCCGGCACCGCCATCGGCAGCACCACCTGGCGGAAGGCGGCGGCGGGTTTCGCGCCCAGGCTGGCGGCGGCATCGGTCAGGTCCTGCGGGATGCCTTCCAGCACGCCCACCAGCGTCAGGATCATCAGCGGCACGAACAGGTAGACCATGGCGATCGTCACGGAAAACTGGGTGTAGAGCATGTCGAGCGGCTCGCTGATGATGTGCAGGCGCATCAGCGTGTCGTTGACGATGCCGTTCTTGCCCAGGATCACCAGCCAGGCGAAGGAGCGCACCACCACGCCGGTCAGCAGCGGGAAGACCGCCGCGATGATCAGCAGGGATTTCATCCTGGCCGGTGCCTTCGACACCACCCAGGCGGTGATGAAGCCCACGAAGACCGAGACCGCGGTGGTGACCAGCGCGACCTCCATGGTGCGCCACAGCACCCGCATCCGCAGCTTGCTGTCGAAGAAGGCGGCATAGGTGCTGAACGGGCCCTTGGGGGCGCCGAAGGTCGTGGCCAGCGTCGAGATCACCGGGATGCCGAGGCAGATCAGGACAAGCAAAAGCGCCGGGGCAGAGAGGACCCAGGCGCGCTGACGGGGAGACATTGGCTGCTCCTTCTAGGGGATGGGCTGCAGGGAGCCAGAAAATCAAGACGGGACGCGGGGGGCATCCCTCGCGTCCCGGTTCAGGTCAGGCGGCGGAACGGCGGGCGTTCCGCGCTGTGATCACATGCCGAAGATTTCGTTCCACTGGTCGATCCAGTCGGCCTTGGCGGCGTTCATCTTGCTGTAATCCATGATGTTCAGCGCGTCGATCTGGTCCTTGCCATAGGTCCACAGCTTGGCCTGATCGGGGGTCAGCTTGACGTCCATATTGATCGGCGCGTCGATGCCTTCCTCGGCTTCTTTCTGCTGCACCTCGGTCGAGAGCAGGAAGTCGATGAACTCGTAGGCCAGGGCCTGGTGCTCGGATCCCTTGGGGATGTTCACCGTGTTCAGGACGGCGATGTCGCCTTCCTTCAGCTTGGCCCAGGTCATCGTGGGCACCGCGTCCTGCAGCGACTTCAGGGTGAAGTCCTGGGTCATGGTGACGGCCATCTCGCCGGTGGAGGCCAGGTTCACCATCTCGGAGCCGGTGTTGTAGTTCTTCACGACGTTGGGCTTGAGGGCTTCGATCGCCTTGAAGGCGGCGTCGGAGTCCTCATAGGCGTCGACGCCCGCGTGCTTGCCGGCCTCGACCACGAACATCGGGCCTGCGGTGGTGGTGATGCCCGGCAGCGAGATCTTGCCCTTCAGGTCATCGCGCCACAGGTCGTTCCACGAGGTGATCGGGGCGACGGTCTTGGCGTCGTAGACGATGCCGATGCGGCCCACGGTATAGGCCGGGCCATAGCCGCCCTGGGGATCGCGCGCCTGCGGGTAGATCTTGTCGAGGTTGGTCAGCTTGCTGTCGTCGAACTTGGCGAAGACGCCGTTCTCGATGCCGATCTGGGAATAGCTGTCGGAGAGGAAGATGACGTCGACGCCCTTGCCGCCGCGCGCGGTCAGCTTGCCCAGACGGTCGGCGTTGTTGCCGGTTTCGAACACCACGTCGCAGCCGCACTTCTTCTTGAAGGGCTCGATGATGTTGGCGTTCAACTTGTCGCCGTTGTAGCCCCACCAGGAGATGGTGAGGGTTTCGGCCTGCGCGGCGGCGGCCGAGGCCACCAGTGCGAGGGCGGAGACCACGAGAGATGTCTTCATGTCGCTGACCTGTCGTTCCTGAAGTGTAAAAGCCCGGGAAAGCGGCCGCGCCTGCCCGTAGATGCCGGGATTGAGTAGAGGCGTATGCCGGGGTTTCAAGTCAACTGTGACTCTGCCGTCGCGGGAATTTTCCTGCTTGTGCGCATTTGATCACTTCTTGAGCAGTCGTGCAATGACGGCAGCCGGTCGGGGGGCGCTGCCCCCATCGCTTCTGCGAAGCGATTCCCCCGGAGTACTTGGGGTCAGATGACGGGGAACCGGGTCAGTCGAGGCCGCGGTGGGGGGCATTGAGGGTGGGGACCTGGGCGGACCAGAAAGCGTAGTCGCCGCGGGTGGCGCGGGCCAGAAGGTCTGACAGGGCGCCGATCGGGTCGGTGGGGTGGTGGTCGATGCGCAGCGTCAGCGGCGCGTGGTCGGGGTGCAGGACCAGCAGGGCGGTGGACAGCAGGCCGCGGCTGTCGCTGCCGGCCGCCTGTCCGGCCGCGAGGGCTGCGATCAGGCGGTCGGGGACGGGACCCGGGGTGGTCTGCCAGGCGCGGGCGGTGGCGGTCAGCACATCGGGAGAGGAGAGCAGGTTGCCCGCCACGATGCCGTGGTCGAAGGCCAGGCTGCCCTTGTGGTCGCTGTTGCCGGTGCCGGTGAAGCAGGCGGTCCGGCCCTGCAGGTCAAGCGCCGAAAGCTGCCGGTCCTGGCGGCCGGTGTCGGGATCGGTGATGCGGGGTACGGCCTGGGGCGCGGGGATGTCCTGCCGCATCAGGGTCAGCACGTCTTCGCCCCAGAAGGTCGAGGGTGAGGCCCCCTGGGAGGCCGACATCCCGGCATCGAGCGCACCGCGCAGCACCCAGCCGCCGACGCAGAGCGATCCGGTGGCGGCGGCCCCTGCAAGGGTGCCTGTTTCGGGGTCCTGCACAAGAATCGAATAGGTCATGATCCGCCTTCATCCGTTTCGGGCGAATTTATCATGAATAATTTGACGGGGCAATTTATCATGATAATTTTCGAGTCGAACCAACAGGGGGAGTGCCCGAGATGACATCTGCACGCTGGACACGCCGGGGCTTTCTGGGCCTTGCGGGATCGACCATGGCAGTAAGCGCGCTTGCGCTGGCGGCCGCGCATCCTGCCCTGGCGCAGGCGCCCGCGGGGGTGCTGATCGTCGGCCAGATCGCCGAGCCGAAGTCTCTGGACCCGGCCGCCGACACTGCGGTCAACGATTTCCGCATCCTGGTGAACCTTTATGACGGGCTGGTGCGCTACAGGTCCGGCACGCTGGAGGTCGAGCCGGCACTGGCCGAGACCTGGGAGATTTCCGGGGATGGCACCGTCTATACCTTTACCCTGCGCGAGGGGGTGACCTTCCATGACGGCACGCCCGTCGATGCCGAGGCGGTGAAGTTCAACTTTGACCGGATGCTGGTCGAGGATCACCCCTATCACGACACCGGCCCCTTCCCGCTGGCCTTCTTCTTCTCGGCGGTGAAGACGACCGAGGCGGTGGATGCGAGGACGGTGCGCTTTACCCTGAATGAACCCTATGCGCCCTTCCTGTCGAACCTGGCCTATCCGACGGGGCTGATCGTGTCTCCGGCCGGGGTGAAGGCGGGGGGCAAGGATTTCGGCCGCCAGCCGGTGGGTTCGGGACCGTTCAAGTTCAGGGAGTGGCGCTCGAACGAGGCGGTGGTGCTGGAGAAGAACCCCGATTACTGGGATGGCGCGCCGCAGCTGGAGGCGCTGGTCTTCCGGCCCATCACCGATGCCAATACCCGCGTGGCCGAGATGCTGTCGGGCGGCATCGACATGATGGTCGAGGTGCCGCCGACCTCGCTGGCGCAGTTCAGGACCGATGATTTCAAGCTGGCCGAGCAGGCCGGGCCCCATGTCTGGTTCCTGATCCTGAACATGAAGGAGGGCCCCTTTGCCGACAAGCTGCTGCGCCAGGCGGCGAATTACGCGATCAACAAGAAGGCGCTGTGCGAGGATGTGCTGGAGGGGACGGCGGCAGTGTCGAACGGGCCGGTCGCCCCGGCGTTCTCCTGGGCCTATGACGACAGCCTGGAGCCCTATCCCTACGATCCCGAGAAGGCGAAGGCGCTGATCGCGCAGTCGGGCGCCACGGATCTGTCGGTGACCTTCTACGTGACCGAAGGGGGATCGGGGATGCTGGATCCGATCCCGATGGGCACCGCCATCCAGGCGGATCTGAAGGCCGTGGGGTTCGACGTGAAGATCGAGACCTTCGAATGGAACACCTTCCTGGGCAAGGTGAACCCCGGGCTGCAGGGCAAATGCGATATGGCCGAGATGGCCTGGATGACCAATGATCCCGATACGCTGCCGTTCCTGACCCTGCGCAGTGCGGCGATGCCGGATCAGGGGGGCTTCAACTCGGGCTATTATGCCAATCCGCAGGTCGATACGCTGCTGGAACAGGCCCGGCGCGAGACCGACCAGGGCAAGCGCGGCGCGCTCTACCGGCAGATGGCGCGGATCGTCCATGACGATGCGCCATGGGTCTTTGTCGCCAATTGGAAACAGAACGCGGTGACGTCCAGCGCGGTGCGGGATTTCACCCTGCAGCCCTCGTTCCTGCTGGAACTGGGCAAGGTCTCGAAGGTCTGAGCCACCGGGGGCGTCGCCGCCCAAGAGAGGAGGCAGGTTCATGCCGGGCTACATCCTGAGGCGCCTTGCCTCGGCCATACCGGTGGTGCTGGGGATCACGGTGATCGTCTTTCTGATCATGGCGATGATCCCCGGCGATCCGGCCACTGCCATTCTGGGCAGCTATGCCACGCCCGACAATGTGGCGCGGATCAATGCCGCGCTGGGGCTGGATAAGCCATTGGTGCAACGGTATTTCATCTGGCTGGGCCATATGCTGACCGGCGATTTCGGCCGCAGCTACGCGCTGAACCGCCCCGTGCTGGACGAGATCCTGGACCGTTTCAGCGCCACCATGGTGCTGGCCGGGACCAGCTTTGTGCTGTGCGCGGTGCTGGGGGTGCTGGCGGGCGTCGTCTCGGCGGCGCGGCAATATGGCTGGGCGGATCGGGCGATCACCTTCGTGGTGCTGGTGGGGATCTCGGTGCCCAGCTTCTTTCTGGGCATGATGATGATCCTGATCTTCGCGGTGCGGCTGAAATGGCTGCCCGTTTCGGGGATGTATGCGATCTATGGCGGCGGCGATCTGGCTGATCTGGCGCGCCATCTGGCGATGCCGGCGCTGGCGCTGGCCGCGGTTGCCACCGGCGTCATCGCGCGGATGGCCCGATCCGCCATGCTGGAGGTCCTGCGTCAGGACTACATTCGCACCGCCCGCGCCAAGGGCCTGCCCGAGCGCCGGGTGATCCTGCGCCATGCGCTGAAGGCGGCGATGGTGTCGGTG
This sequence comes from Pseudooceanicola sp. NS-SX9, assembly GCF_057380705.1. Classification (NCBI taxonomy): domain Bacteria; kingdom Pseudomonadati; phylum Pseudomonadota; class Alphaproteobacteria; order Rhodobacterales; family Paracoccaceae; genus Pseudooceanicola; species Pseudooceanicola sp. NS-SX9. The sequence continues at coordinate 729,776 of NZ_CM170818.1, forward strand.
CTGCCGGTGCTGGGGCTGCAGGCGGGCTTCGTGCTGTCGGGCGCCGTTTATATCGAGATGGTCTTTCAATGGCCCGGGGTGGGGCGGATGCTGGTCGATGCGATCCTGAAACGCGACATCCTGCTGGTGCAGGGCGGGGTGGTCTTCGTGGCGGCCTGCTACGTGGTCTTCAACATCGCGGTGGACGTGGTGCAGGGCCTGCTGGACCCGAGGATCAAGGCATGAGGCCCTTTCTGCACCTGCTGCTGCGCAACCGGCTGGCCGCATTGGGGGGGCTTGTGATCACGGCCATCCTGGGGCTGGCGCTGGCGGTGCCGCTGCTGCCGCTGCAACCGCCCGACGTGACCGACACAGCCGCCCGTTTCGCGCCGCTGCTGACCCCGGGCCATCTGCTGGGTACCGACAACCTGGGCCGGGACCTGCTGTCGCGGCTGTTGCACGGCACCCGCCTCAGCCTGGCGGTGGGGACCGTGGCGGCGCTTGGCGCGGCGGTGACGGGATCGGCGATCGGCATCGTCGCGGGCTATTTCGGCGGGCGGACCGATGCGCTGATCATGCGGCTGATCGACATGCTGATGGCCTTTCCCTACATCCTGCTGGCCCTGGCCATCGTCGCGGCCCTGGGGCCGGGGCTGGTCAATGCGCTGATCGCGGTGGCGGCCGTCAACGTGCCCTTCTTCGCCCGCAACATCCGTGGCCTGACGCTGGGCCTTGCGGGGCGGGAATTCATCGACGCCGCCCGGCTGTCGGGCCTGGGCCACACCCGCATCATCCTGTCCGAGCTTCTGCCCAATGTCCTACCGGTCATCGTCATCGGCATCTCGACCACCATCGGCTGGATGATCCTTGAGACCGCGGGCCTGTCATTCCTGGGGCTGGGCTCGCAGCCGCCGCAGGCCGATCTGGGCTCGATGCTGGGCGAGGCGCGGGCGGCGCTGATCACCGCGCCGCTGACCTCGGTCGTGCCGGGGGTCATGATCTTTCTCATCGTCATGTCGATCAACCTGCTGGGCGACGGGGTGCGCGACGCGCTGGACCCGCGGCTGAAATCCGGCGCCCTGTCGCGGCCGCGTGCGCGGACCCTGGTCGCGCGCGACACCATCCCCGAACGCCCGCAGCAGGGGGTGCTGGATCTGCAGGAGCTGCAGACGCAGTTCCATCTGGGGGGCCGGGTGTTTCGCGCGGTGAATGACGTGTCGCTGCATGTGAAGGCCGGGGAATGCCTTGGGATCATTGGCGAAAGCGGATCGGGGAAATCCGTGACGGCGCTGTCGGCGATGGGGCTGGTGGCCTCGCCTCCGGGTGTGATCACAGGCGGCGCGGTGCGCCATGACGGCGATGACCTGCTGGCGGTGCCGGACCGGACCCTGCGCGCCCGGCGCGGTGCCCGCGTGGCCTATGTCTTTCAGGACCCGCTGGCGACGCTGCATCCGCTGTTCACCGTGGGCGACCAGCTGGTCGAGGCGATCCTGGCCCACCGCGCCATGCCGAAGGCCAAGGCCCGGGCCCGCGCGCTTGAGATGCTGCGCGCGGTGCGCATCCCCAATCCTGCCCACCGCCTGGACGATTATCCGCACCAGATGTCGGGGGGCATGCGTCAGCGCGCGGGCATCGCCATGGCGATGATCAACGACCCCGAGGTGCTGATCGCGGATGAACCGACCACGGCGCTGGATGTCACCGTGCAGGCGCAGATCCTGTCGCTGCTGGATGCCCTGCGGCGCGAGCGGGGGCTGGCGATCGTGTTCATCACCCATGATTTCGGCGTTGTGGCGCAGCTGTGCGACCGGGTGGCGGTGATGTATGCGGGCCGCATCGTCGAAGCAGGCCCTGCGGCGCAGATCCTGGCCGCCCCCGCGCATCCCTATACCCGGGCCCTGATCGACTGCGTGCCGGAACTGGGCGGCGGCCGGCGCCGGCTGTCGGCCATCCCCGGCCTGCCGCCGATGGTCGATGCCCTGCCCGAAGGCTGCGCCTTTGCCCCGCGCTGCGCGAAGGCGCAGGAGGCCTGCCGCAGCGGTGACATTCCCTTGCGCGGCAAGGGGCGCTCGGTGCGCTGCCTGTTCCCCGAGGAGGCCCCCGCATGAGCGCCCTGAGCATCACCGATCTGTCCAAGACCTTTGCCGTCTCGGGGGGCCTCCTTGGGCGCGCCCGTCCCGGGGTGCGCGCGGTGCGGCCGATGTCCCTGACGGTCGAGCAAGGCGAAACCCTTGGCATCGTGGGGGAATCGGGCTGCGGGAAATCCACCCTGGCGCGGATGCTGGTGGGGCTGACCCCGCCCACGACGGGGCAGATCCAGATTGCCGGACGGGATCTGGATACCCGCGATCCGGCTGCCTTCGGGCGGCTGATCCAGTATGTCTTCCAGGACCCGATCAGCAGCCTCAACCCGCGCAAGACCATCCGCCAGATCCTGGAGGTGCCGTTGCAGCGGCTGCACGGCCTGGACCGCGCCGCCCGGCAGGCCCGCATGGCCGAGATCCTGCAATCGGTGAACCTGAGAGAGGATTTCCTGGACCGCTATCCGCATGAATTCTCGGGCGGGCAGGCGCAGCGCATCGGCATTGCCCGGGCGCTGGCGGCGGCCCCGAAGATCCTGATCCTGGATGAGCCGGTCTCGGCGCTGGATGTGTCGGTGCAGGCGCAGGTGCTGAACCTGCTGGGCGATCTGCAGCGCGACCTGGGGCTGACCTATCTGTTCATCTCGCATGACCTGGCGGTGGTCGAGGCGATCGCCGACCGGGTGGCGGTGCTGTATTTCGGTGCGGTGGTCGAGGTCGGCCCGGCGGAACGGATATTCAATTCGCCCCGCCATCCCTATACAAGGCTTCTGGCAGAGAGCGCGCCCGTCGTCGGCCGCCCCCTGCGCCCACCCGAGCAGACAGGCACCGAACTGCCCGATCCGCTGAACCCGCCCCCGGGCTGTGCCTTTGCCGGCCGCTGCCCGCGGGCCACCGACCTGTGCCGGGGCCAGGACCCGGCCCTGCGCCCGATGGGAGAGCACCAGCTTGCCGCCTGCCACCACCCGCTCGAAGCCTGAAGCGAAGCTGTCGCGCCCCTCTGCCGTGGCCGAGGCGATCAAGGACATGGTGGTCGCACGCGGCCTTCAGCCCGGCGACCGCCTGCCCAGCGAGCCCGAGATGATCGAGACCTTCGGCATGGCCAAGGGCACGATCCGCGAGGCGATGCGCATCCTTGAGGCACAGGGGCTGATCCGCACCCGCACCGGGCCCGGCGGCGGGTCCTTCGTCCATGCGGTCAGCACCGAACGGGCGACGGCGCTGCTGGGCAACTACTTTTACTTTCAGGACCTGACGATCGGCGATGTCTACCAGGTGCGCCGGGCGCTGGAACCGGAACTGGCCGCCGCGCTGGCCGGGCGGCTGTCCGATGAGGTGCTGCAGGACTTGCAGGCGATCACCGCCGCCTATGCCGAACCCGCCGCCTCGGCCGAGGAGGAGCGCGCCCAGCACATCGCCTCGTTGCGCTTTCATGCGGTGCTGGCGGCGCAGGGCGGCAACCGCCTGCTGAGCTTTGTCATCGAATTCACCGTCAAGCTGTTGACCGACATCACCGTGTCCCGCCAGCTTTACGCCCCGCCGAACCCCGAGCTGTGGCGCCAGGGGCATGATTACCACCGCCGCCTGCTGATGGCCCTGCGTGAAGGCGATGCCGGTGCCGCCCGGGCGATCATGAGATCCCACATGGAAACCGCCTGGGCGCTGATGGGCGACCAGGAGGCAAAGGCGCTGCAGGGCTTCATGGGGGAATAGCTGTCCAGATATGACTTCCTCTAGCTAAGCGTACACCCGCGGGTGGCATACTGTCATATTGCACGGCCCGGTGGATCTCTCCTAAGGCATTCCCGGGCGTTCAGGTTCCCATACCGTCCCGCCCCACAGGAGGTCCGCATGAACATCCAGGCCAAACCCAGATCGCTCACGGAACAGGTCACCGCCATGCTGCGAAGCTGGATCATCGGGGGCCGCCTGGCGCAGGGCAGCCACCTGTCCGAGGTCCGCCTGGCCCAGCAGCTGAACGTCAGCCGCACCCCCATCCGCGAGGCGATCAACCGGCTGGAAAGCGAGGGGCTGGTGCAGGTGATCCCGCAGCGTGGCACTTTCGTCTTCCGCATGGCAGAGGCCGACCTTCTGAAGATCAGCGAGGTCCGCGTGGCGCTGGAATGCGCGGCGCTGACGCTGGCGATGCGCAACCGCGGTGACCGGCTGGCGCTGCGGCTGGCCGAATGCGTCGCCCGCATGGACGAGGCCCGCGCCGAGGATGACGATTTCGAATATATGGGCCTTGATACGGAATTCCACCAGCTGATCATCGACGGGTCGGAAAACTCATACCTGGTGGATAGTTACCGGGCCATTGCGCCAAAGATGGCGATGCTGCGCCACCAGTTGCGGATGATTTCCGACCGCATGGACGACACTCAGGCCGAACACCACGCCCTGGCGCGGCTGGTATCGGCGGGGGATCTTCCGGCGGCGCTGGCATTGCTGTCAGAGCATATCTTCCACGGCGGCCGCCTGCCCGGGGCGCCGCCGATCACGGTGACGGCCGCGCCGCAACCGGTGATGGCGGGCTGAGGCCTCAGGCGACGCGCAGCGGCTTGCTTTCGACGACATTGCGCAGATAGGCCTGCGACAGGTCCTCTCGTTGCGTGGTGATGCGGATCGACAGCATGGATTCCAGCGTGAAATAGGCGCGCAGGATGCGGAACAGCAGGTAGGGCAGCATGGCGCGGATCGCCAGCGGCTGGCCGTTCGCCAGGGCGGCCAGCACCGCCATCAGCGCCGGGGCCCCGATGAACAGCGCCAGGATCGCCGACCACAGCACGGGGCTGGCGGGGTTGTAGCCGCCGGCATGTTCGATCAGGCCGAACAGGAACAGCGGCAGCAGCATCGTGCGCCGCCCCGAATTCACCAGCATGAACGGCATCAGCACCTTGCCGCGCAGCGTCAGCCAGGGCGAATACATCAGGTCCCGGCAACGCGAGCTGATATGGTAGACCGAGCGGAACCAGCGGATGCGCTGTTCCCGCATGTGGCGGTAGGTGGTGGGCACCTCGGAGATATAGCGGATCCGCGGATCGACGACCGAGCGATAGCCCATCTCGCCGATGCGCAGGGAAATGTCGGTGTCCTCGCCGTTCATGCCCTGGACAAAGCCGCCCAGTTCGCGGGGCTGGGCGGTGCGGTAGCACACGAACATGCCGGGGATGCCGACGACGCAGTTGATGGCGGTAAAGCCCACGGAATAGAAGCCGTGCTTGACCAGCACCTCCAGCAGCCGGGCGCTGTCGAAGGGGCCGCCGCCGGGCGGCATCGGCATCCCGCCCACGCAGCCCACATGGGGGTCGCGGAAATACTGCATGGCGCGCGACAGGTTGTCTGGGCCCAGCTGGGTATCGGCATCGACGCGGATCATGAATTCGGTCCTGACCATCGCCAGCCCGGTATTGAGGGCGTTCGACTTGCCGGGGGTGGGGATGTGCAGGACCTCTCCGGTGGCGTGGCGGCAGGCGGCCAGGGCCGCGGCCGCAAGCGCCCCCGTTGCATCCGAGGAATTGTTGTCGAGGATCAGCACATGCACCGCCCCAGCATAGTTCCCGGCGGCGATGTCCATCGCCTCGATGGTGCGGGCGATGATGTATTCCTCGTTGTAGGCGGGCACGATGATGGTCAGCGGCGGGGTGAAGGGATCGCTGAGGCGCCGGCGCTGCACGCGCCAGTCGTCCCAGCGGCCCAGCAGGTAGATCTGCACGAAGACGGCGGGCAGGAACAGGAAGACCCCCGGCCCGATGCCCCCCAACAGCGACAGGCTGCGCAGCCAGCCCACCAGCGGCAGGTGCAGCGACACCACCCAGCCCGTCAGCACGCCCGAGACCGCCAGCACCAGCCCCAGCCGCAGCGTCGCCATCCAGGTGTGGAAGGGGCGGTAGACCACCCGGATGCGGCTGGGCATGTTGCCGCGCTCCAGCAGCTTGAAGGCGAAGAGGGCAAAGCCGAAGAGGCCGCTCATGATCTCGACGAAGTTCATCGAGTAAAGCGTGCCGTTGATCGCCCCGATGACCCCGTTCGCCAGGTCGAACAGCGCACAGAGCAGCGCGTAGGTGATCAGCAGGTCCAGCAGGAACAGCACCCGCCCCGCCAGCGAGGCCGTCGCGAAGGCCGAGAAGGCGATGTAGAACGAGATCACGAAGATCCGCACGGCGATGGAATGGGTGCCGCGGTAGTCCGACAGCACCAGGTCATGGCCGGCAAAGACCAGATCCATGCCGGGCAGGGCGCGCAGGCTCAGCAGGCCCCAGGCCACCAGGCAGAAGCAGACCAGCGTCGCGGGCGCGCGCCATTGCGGCACCTGGATGGCAAAGCGGCGCGGGTTGCTGTCGACCGAGGCAAAGACCACCTGGCTGCGGGCGTCCTGGTTGGGCATGTCAGCCCTCCGATCCGGCAGGCTGGTCCTGCGGGGCGGGCTGGGCCTGAGCGGGGGGCTGGTCCGGCACCGGCAGCGACAGGATCACCGCTGCGGGCCAGATCAGGCCGCCGTATTGCTGCTGCATCTGCGCCAGCGGCATCGCGCGGGGCAGCTGGCTGTCGGGATCGGACCAGATGACCCAGTGCTCCCAGCCGGGCCGGGCCAGCGCCTCGGCATCCTTGACCAGCGCCCCCGAGACGGCGATCGCCTGCGGATGGCTGTCGTCGGCACCGGCTTCGATCGCGGTGGCGCCAGGGGCGAGGGTGGCCAGGATCCGGGCGATGCGGGTGGCCTCGGGGCCGGTCAGGTCGGTGCCACGGGTGACGCGCAGGTGCTGCTGCTGGGCGATGCGGTTGCGCAGCCGGGCGATGGCGTCGGGCACCAGCGACGGGCCGCCGGCCAGCAGCGTACCGGGCCGCATCTCGGCCAGCAGTTCGGGGCCGCGGTTGCAGATGCCCTGCACGTCGTAATCGGAACTGGCCGAGACCTCGACCACCACGGCCTGGTTCGGCGACAGCTTCGGCAGCGGCAGGTCGCGGTCATATTGGCCCACGTCGCCGGGCAGCTTTTCGGCCCGCACGAGGGTGCCGTTGACGGTGACGGCGATGGTCCAGTCGGTGTCCTTGGGCAGCGGACCAAGCGCCATCGACAGCGCCAGGGATTGCGGCACCTCGCCGGCGGGCAGCTGATCGGGATCGAGGCGCGTGCGCCAGCTGGTGTTGCGGAAGAAATGCCTCAGGCCGCCATTGCCGCCCACCGTCGACAGGTCGATGGGCCAGCTGTAGCCCATCAGCGCGGTGTCGCTGCGCGGCCGCATCGCCAGCGGCAGGGGGGCGGTGCGGCGCAGCGTCTGCAGATCGTCCGTGGTCAGGGCATCGGCCTGGGGTTCGGCGCGGAAGGCCACACCGTAATGCTGGCGCACCAGATCGGCGGCCAGCACCAGCCGTTCGGTCTGCGCATCGGCGCCCAGATCCGGCGCCCAGCCGATGCGCACCGTGTCGCCCCAGGCGATCACCCGGTCCCGCACCGAGGACACCGGCCGGTCCAGCTGCAGGTGCAGCGCGCTGGTGGGCTCGATCTGGACGATGCTGCCGATGCCGTCCTCGGAACAGGGGGCGTTGGTGCCGTGGCCCTGCAGGCTGAACGACACCGGAAGGATGCCGCCCGCCAGTTCCTGGGCGGTCAGGGGGATCTCGATCCGGCGCTTCTGGGTGCCGGTGGCCAGCAGCACGTCGGCGCGGCGGGTGCCGTTGATGGTGACGCGCAGGGCGGTTTCGATGCCGGGCAGGGTCTGGGCGGTGGTCTCCAGCACCAGCGTGCCGCCCAGCGGGCGGGCATCGAAGGGCAGGACGAAATCGGCGCTCTGGTAGGCGGGGACGCCGGACAGGATCATCGGATCCGACGGGTCGGCGCGCAGGGTGATCTGGGTCTGGTCGCGGCGGTGCGAGGCCTGCGGGGTGACCTGGGCAAAGCGCAGCGTCGGATCGCTGAGCAGCGCCTGGGTTTTCAGAAGAACGTCATCGGCCCGCAGATAGGACAGGGCAACGGCGGCGCCCGCCAGCAAAAAGGCGAGCAGCGCAAGACCAAGCATACGCATGAATTAAGTACCTGAATGTATTTGGGGAACCGGAAAGACCCGCGCCCCCTTCACGAAAGGGCGCGGGCCTGGTCTGCCGGTCCGGTATTGAAAGATTACTTGCCGACGGCGAACAGCGGCACGTCGTTGGACACCACGCCCGGGCGCTGGTCATGCGTCCAGGTCGAGACGCAGGGGATCATGTCCCGGCGGCAGCGGTGCGCGTATTTCTTCGAGATCTCAAGCGTCTCGTCCAGCAGCCCGTCCTTCAGCGTGATCGGATCAAGGCCCAGCGACAGGAAGGTCTTGTTCGAGACGCGCAGGTCGTTCTCGGCGGCTTCGTTGCGGGGGTTCTCGACCAGGGCGACGCGGGCCCCGGTGACCGAGCTGACCAGCCGCGCCAGATCGCGCACGCGGTGGGTCTCGGTCATCTGGTTGATGATCTTGACGCGGTCGCCGGCCTGGGGCGGGTTGTCGACCGCCAGCGCCACGCAGCGCACGGTGTCCTGGATGTTGATGAAGGCGCGGGTCTGGCCGCCGAAGCCATGCACCGTCAGCGGGTGGCCGACGGCGGCCTGCATCAGGAAGCGGTTCAGCACCGTGCCGTAATCGCCGTCATAGTCGAAGCGGTTGATCAGCCGTTCATCCATCCGGGTCTCTTCGGTCTGGGTGCCCCAGACGATGCCCTGATGCAGGTCGGTGATCCGCAGCTTGTCGTTCTTGGCGTAGAACTGGAACAGGATCTGATCCATCGACTTGGTCATGTGATAGACCGAGCCGGGGTTGGTGGGATACAGGATCTCGCGCTGGTAGATCTGCTTGTTGTCGCCGGGGACATAGACGTTCAGGTAGCCCTCGGGGATCTCCAGCCCGTCGCCGTCATAGCCGTAGACGCCCATGGTGCCCAGGTGCACGATGTGGGTTTCCAGATCCAGCTCGGTCACCGCGGCCAGCAGGTTGTGCGTGGCGTTGATGTTGTTGTTGACCGTGTAGACCTTTTCCTCGGCGCCCTTCATCGAATAGGGGGCGGCGCGCTGTTCGGCAAAGTGGATGATCGTGTCGGGCTTGACCCGGGTCAGGGTGTCGCGCAGCGCCGCGTAATCGGTGGCGTCGACATTGTGAAAGCCGATGGTCTGGCCGGTCAGCTCTTCCCAGGCGGCGATGCGGGTCTCGATCGAGGCGATGGGGGTCAGGCTGTCGGCGCCCAGCTGGGCGTCGATCCGGCGGCGGGAAAGGTTGTCGAGGATGGCCACGTCATGGCCGAGGGCGGAAAGATGCAGAGAGGTCGGCCAGCCGCAGAAGCCGTCGCCACCGAGTACGAGAATGCTACCCATTTGATGTATCCTTTGCGGATTATCTGTCGTGTTTTTTAGAAAAGTCCCTGACCATTTGATTAAAGTAAACGTCCGCTTTCGGGCAACACGGCTTGCGCCCCGATGGGATGTTCTTTGGAAATGGATTCTCACCCTCCGGGTAGGAGGTATATCCCTTCGGATAGGGTTTCATGGCCGAACAAAAGGGTCTCTGGAAACGGAAAAACCGTTCAGATCCCAGTCTCGGCTGGCTCCGCTCGTCCTACAACACCCGGACAGTTCGGAAACGAATCACCTGAAACGGGTGATCGCATGTCAGGAGCGCCGGCCAGCGCCCTGATCCCTGCGTATCTCAGATACCAGAAGCCTTGTCCAGAAACTCTTCTGAATTGGCGAAGGATAATGGTGGATCCCGGATTGCATGTTTCCAGATTGGGCGGGTCTGCAATTCCAGGATGTATGAATGCCAGTTTGTCGCAGGGTATTTAATGCAGAACGCCGCCATTCCAGTGGGAACGGCGGCGTTTTGAATTGCATTGCCCTGCGTCTATTCCGCGGCGCGCAGGCTTTCGCGGGGATGCGGCTGCAGGTCGACGTCGAAGGTTTCGGCCACCCGACAGGTCAGCATGTACTGGCCGATGGTCATGGTGATGTGCATCAGCTGCTGGTTGTCGAAATGGCCCTTGGCCTCGGCGAAGGTGCCGTCGCTGACGCGCACGTCGCGGACCATCTCGTCGGTGAAGCGCAGCGCGGCCAGCTCGGCCGGGGTAAAGCAGGCGGCGGTGGGGCGGGTGCGCAGGCCCAGGATGATGTCCTCGGACACGTCATTGCGGCGCAGGAATTCCTCGTGCTGGCGGATCACGTAGCCGGCGCCCTGCAGGTTGGCGGTGCGGGTGATGATGTATTCATACAGCATCAGCCCGATCGAGAGGTGCTGGCGCAGGTAGGTGCCAAAGCCCAGATGCCCCGGCACCACGTTGCCGGCATGGGCCAGCATGCGAAAGATGTTGCCGCCGGGGCTGCGGCGGGTGGCCAGGTAGGCCCGGGCCTCCTCGGGCAGGGCGTCCAGGTCCGCGTAGTCGATCCGTGCCATCATGTCCTCCTGTTGCGGCATGGCGGCAGGGTGGGGCCGGGCCCGTGCCCGGACAAGCGCCGCTTCGTGACGTCAGGATTGTGGTATCGTGACGAATGCGGGGCGCACGGCTTTTCCCGGGGAAACGGGCTGCTATAGTTCCGCAAACAAAGCCGAGGCGCAGATGAGTTTCGTTTCCCAGGACTGGATGTCCCGCTTCGATGGCCTGGCCGACATGCCCGAGGACCTGAGGCAGGCGCTGGTCAGCGGCAGCAGGCTGGTGCGCTATACCGCCGGAGAGCAGATCTTTGCCCCCGGCGACAGTGGCGACAACCTGCTGATGCTGCTGCAGGGCACCGTGCGGGTGCAGCAGAAATCCGACACCGGCCGCGAGGTGTCGCTGTACCGGGTCCATGCGGGCGACAGCTGCGTGATGACCACCGCCTGCATGCTGGCCTACGAGGATTATTCCGCCGATGGCGTCGCCGAGACCGATGTCGAGGCCGTGGCGATCCCGCGCAAGACCTTCGATGCGCTGGTGGCGCAGTCGCCGATGTTCCGGCAGATGGTGTTCCAGGCGTTCTCGCGCCGGATCACCGACCTTTTGACGCTGATCGACGATATCGTGTTCCAGCGCCTCGACGTGCGGCTGGCCGCCCGTTTGCTGGAGCTTGCGGGCAAAGACGACACCGTGCACGCCACCCACCAGGTCCTGGCCAATGAACTGGGCACCGCGCGCGAGGTGATCTCGCGCACGCTGGCGGATTTCCAGCGCCGCGGCTGGGTCGAGCAATCCCGCGGTGCGGTCAGGATCACCGGGGCGGCGGGGCTGGAACGGCTGGCGCGCTCTGCCGGATGAGGGGGGATCGGGGCAGTCATGCAAAAATGTGCATATTTGCCGCGGCTCGGTGATGTTGTCACCGTCGGCAGGACGCCCGCCGTGGCATAGGATGGTCCATGACAGACCGATGCCGCCGGACAGAAGACCCGGCCCGGAAGGACAGAGCATGGAAACCACATTCACTCCTCTTGCATCGCTGGGCGGCGGGCTGCTGATCGGCGCCGCGGCCGTCCTGCTGATGGCGCTGCATGGCCGCATCTTTGGCGCGACCGGGATCCTGTCGGGGATCCTGAATACCCGCATCACCGCCGACTGGGGCATCCGCGCCGCCCTGCTGGTGGGCATGATCGCCGCGCCGGTGGTGATGCTGCTGGTCACCGGCCACGGGCCCACGGTGCAGATCCCCAATTCGGCCGCGATGATCGCGGTGGGCGGGCTGCTGGTGGGCATCGGCGTGTCGTTCGGCGGCGGCTGCACCTCGGGGCACGGGGTCTGCGGCAACGCGCGTTTCTCGCGCCGCTCGATCACCGCGACGCTGACCTTCATGGCCGGCGCCTTCGTCACCGTCTTCCTGATCCGCCACGTCTTCGGAGGCTTCTGATGCGTTATCTTGCTGCGCTTCTCGTCGGGCTGGTCTTTGGCACCGGCATTTCGATCTCGGGCATGGCGAACCCCGCCAAAGTCTTGAACTTCTTCGACATCTTCGGCCACTGGGATCCCAGCCTGGCCTTCGTGATGGGGGGCGCGCTGCTGGTGGCCATCCCCGGCTACCGGCTGGTCTTCCGGGCCCCCAAGCCGGTTTTCGAACCTGCCTTCCAGCTGCCGGGCACGCGCCTGATCGACCGCAAGCTGGTGCTGGGCTCGCTGACCTTCGGGGTGGGCTGGGGGATCGCGGGTTTCTGCCCGGGCGGCGCGCTGCCGGCCCTTGGCACCGGCATCCCGCAGGTCTTCCTGTTCGTCGCCGCCCTGATCGCCGGGCTGCTGATCGCCCGGCTGATGAAATCCGCCCTGGCCCATCGCCAGTCCGCCCCAGCTACCTGATACCCGCAACCTGATCCCTCCGGAGCCTGCCATGACCGAGCGCCCCAACACCCCCGTCCACCCGGATGTCACCGGCTTCTTCGACGAGGCGACCAACACGATCTCCTATGTCGTGAAGGACCCGGCCTCGGACGCCTGCGCGATCATCGATTCCGTCATGGACATCGACTATGCCGCCGGCCGCATCACCTATGACCATGCCGACCGGATGATCGCCTTCGTGCAGGACCACGGCCTGACCCTGGAATGGCTGATCGAGACCCATGTCCATGCCGACCACCTGTCGGCCGCGCCCTATATCCAGAAGAAGCTGGGCGGCAAGCTGGGCATCGGATCCCGGATCACCGTGGTGCAGGACACCTTTGGCAAGGTCTTCAACGAGGGGACCGAGTTCCAGCGCGACGGCAGCCAGTTCGACCGCCTGTTCGAGGACGGCGACACCTATACCATCGGCACGATGACCGCCCATGCGATCCACACCCCCGGCCATACGCCCGCCTGCATGGTGCATGTGATCGGCGATGCGGCCTTCGTGGGGGATACGCTGTTCATGCCGGATGGTGGCTCGGCCCGGGCGGATTTCCCCGGCGGCGATGCGGCGACGCTGTATGATTCCATCCAGCGCGTGCTGGCCCTGCCGGATGAAACCCGCCTGTTCATGTGCCACGACTACGGCCCCAACGGCCGCGACATCCGCTGGGAAACCACCGTGGCCGAGGAAAAGGCCCACAACATCCATGTGGGTCAAGGCACGTCGCGCGAGGATTTCGTCAGGTTCCGCACCGAGCGCGACGCCACCCTGGCCATGCCCAAGCTGATCATCCCCTCGCTGCAGGTCAACATGCGCGGCGGAGAGCTGCCGCCTGCGGACGAGGACGGCAAGCGCTTCCTCAAGGTGCCGCTGAACGGGTTGTAAACCCCTGAGGGCTTTCCCTCGAACCTAGCATCGCGCGCCGGCCCTGACCGGCCCGCGCCCCGCCCGCGGGAGGGGTCCCCTTCCGCTCTGAACAGGAGCCTGCCATGGCTGCCCGAATCCTCTCGCGTTACCTGCCGATCCTGAGATGGGGACGCAGCTACGATCGCCCGACCCTGTCGAACGACCTGATGGCGGCGCTGATCGTGACGATCATGCTGATCCCGCAATCGCTGGCCTATGCGCTGCTGGCGGGTCTGCCGCCCGAAGCGGGGATCTATGCCTCGATCGTGCCCATCGTGCTTTATACGCTGTTCGGCACCTCGGGCGCGCTGGCCGTGGGGCCGGTGGCGGTGGTGTCGCTGATGACGGCCTCGGCGGTGGGGCAGGTGGCGCAGCAGGGGTCGATGGGCTATGCGGCGGCGGCGCTGTCGCTGGCGCTGATGTCGGGGGCGATCCTGGTCTTTACCGGGGTGTTCCGGCTGGGCTTCATCGCCAATTTCCTGTCGCATCCGGTGATCGCGGGCTTCATCACCGCGTCCTGCATCCTGATCGCGCTCAGCCAGGTGAAGTCGATCCTGGGGGTTCAGGCCTCGGGGGAAACCCTGATCGAGGTGCTGCACAGCCTGCTGGCCCATGTCACCCAGACCAATCTGGTGACGCTGGTCATCGGCGTGCTGGCCACCGCCTTCCTGTTCTGGGTCCGCAAGGGGCTGAAGCCGCTGCTGAAACGGCTGGGCCTGAAGGACGGCCCCGCCGGCATGATCGCCAAGACCGGCCCGGTGCTGGCGATCATCGCCTCGACCGTGGCGGTCTGGGGGCTGGACCTGCAGGACCATGGCGTCGCGGTCGTGGGCCGCGTGCCGCAGTCGCTGCCGCCGCTGACCCTGCCGGACCTGTCGCCGTCGCTGCTGGGGGCGCTGTTCATGCCGGCGCTGCTGATTTCGATCATCGGTTTCGTGGAATCGATCTCGGTCGCGCAGACCTTCGCGGCGAAGGAGAACCAGCGCATCGACCCGGATCAGGAGCTGATCGCCCTGGGCGCGGCGAACCTGGGGGCGGCCTTCACCGGCGGCTATCCGGTCACCGGGGGCTTTGCGCGCTCGGCGGTGAACTATGACGCGGGGGCGCGGACGCCTGCCGCCGGGGCCTATGCGGCCCTGGGCCTGGCCATCGCCGCCGCGCTGCTGACGCCGCTGGTCTACTTCCTGCCCAAGGCCACGCTGGCCGCGACGATCATCGTTTCTGTCACCGGGCTGATCGATTTCAGCATCCTGAAAAAGACCTGGGCCTATTCCAAGGCCGATTTCTGGGCCGTCACCGCCACCATCGTCGTGACGCTGCTGCTGGGGGTCGAGGCGGGCGTGTCGACGGGGGTGCTGATCTCGATCGGGCTGCATCTGTACAAGACCACCCGCCCGCATGTCGCCGAGGTTGGCCTGGTGCCCGGCAGCCAGCATTTCCGCAACATCAACCGCCATGACGTGCTGACCGACCCGGCGCTGCTGTCGCTGCGCGTGGACGAGAGCCTTTATTTCGTCAATGCCCACTTCCTTGAGGACCAGATCGGCGACCGGCTGGCCGAGGGGGTGCAGGTGAAGAATGTGGTGCTGATGTGCTCGGCGGTGAACAGCATCGACTATTCGGCGCTGGAAAGCCTGGAGGCGATCAACCGCCGCCTGACCGCCGCCGGGATCGGCCTGCACCTGTCCGAGGTCAAGGGCCCGGTGATGGATCGGTTGAAATCGACGCATTTCCTGGAAGAGATGAACGGCCGGGTCTTCCTGTCGCAATATGATGCCTGGAAGGCGCTTGCGGCCCCGCACCGGCAGGACCGGCCGGAAGCTGCTGAATAGGACACGCCGGTGGGTTCGGTGGGGCGGGGGATCTTTACCGGCTGGTACGAATGTTGAATTATGGTCGTCCCGGAATATCTGACCGGTGCGGCTGCACCTTCGGAGGCCTCATGGCGCGTATCCTGCTGATGGAAGATGACGTTGATCAGGCGGTGATGCTGTCGATGATCCTGGAGCGCCGTGGTCACGAGGTGACAATCACCGCCTCGGCCGAGGAAGCCATCCAAAAGGTCGACAGCGCGGTGTTTGACCTGATCCTGACGGATCTGTTCGTGCAGCAGCACGGGGTTCTGGTCGGCAGCGGCGGCCTGCGGCTGATCGGCTTCCTGCGCAACGGCAAGCGCACCGGCCCCGTCGGGACCGAGCGCAACGTGCCCGTCATCGCCATGTCGGGCGTGCTGGGTGGCCCGACCGAGGGGCATTTCCTGAAGATCGCGGAGACCACCGGCGCCGACATGCGGCTGGAAAAGCCGGTGCCGCCGGACAAGCTGCACCAGGCGATCGAGACCTTGCTGTCCCGCGGGTGATCTTGTCGAATGGCGGGGCGTGGTGCGCGCCGTCCCTTTGCATGCCGTCCCTTTGCGTGCCTGTCAGGATCTGTATCAACGCGCGCAGGTGCCGTGACGGAGGGGTTGGCTATTCAACCAGGATGCGGCCCCGTTTTCTGGGGTGTCCGGGGTGTCCGGGGTGTCCGGGGTGTCCGGGGTGTCCGGGGTGTCCGGGGTGTCCGGGGTGTCCGGGGTGACCGGGGTGAGTTGCGCGGCCATGTCTTCATTTTGCGAAGCCGGGTGCTGGATTGCCTCTGCTGCCGCCTAAGAAATGATCCCGGTCGGCTTGGGCCGGTGATGGATGTCGCGCCCTTCAACTTACTCAAGGGGGCATGTTCCGCGGCCACCAAGGCGTGCCCAGGACCATGGCGATGCATGATCCGGGCCTTGAAATGGCTGTTGTCGGGCGCGCCGCTGTGTCGGCCGAGTGAAATCCTGCTCATCCCACAAGGCAGAACGCAGGAATGAGTATGACGATGGGCGAGGGCATCAAACCCAGGACGGCGAAGCGGAAGACGGCTCTGGTGATCGAGATCATCCAGGGCAAGACGACCGTGTCGGAGGCAAGTCGCGCCTTTGACCTCACACCGTCCGTGATCGAAGACGCGAAGCGGGGGATGGAGACCTGGCTGCGGGCCAACCCGCTCGACATCCGGGCGCAATAGGAGAAGCAGCTGCGGGACCTGCAGAAAGCCCATGGCGAGGCCATGCTGGAGCTGCGGGCCCGAAACAAGCTTCAGGCCCGGCTCGGATGCGCGGGACGGGAATGGATCCGTCGCATCCAGGCCGGGGCCTCTTGGCGGAGGGTGTCGCGGCGGCGCGTCACGCCGGACAGGGCCCGCGCAGCCATGCCGGATGCGGTTATCCGCCGGTTGAAGACGATCCCGGGCGGCGGCAACGGATGGCGGGCAGGGCCATGATCGCCTCTGGTCATATGGATTGTTTCGTTTCGGCGGATCGGGGGCCGGCCGGGGATGGCATCCGGGCGCGACAATCCGGCGATGGCCCGGCCCCTTATGGGCGCATCGACCCGGGCGCGGCCCGCGTCACCTGCCGGTCCAGGCGGCCCGGCAGGCCGGGTGCAGCCCCGGGCCTTGCGCGAAGGGACAAAGGGGCTGCGGGGACTGCCGCCACGAACCGGCACAGGCCCCCGGGGAGAGGGAATTGCGCCTGCGGCCGCCCCATGGTGCAGGCCCGCCAGAAGCGCAGGCCCGGGCGCGCGGCCGGCGGGGTCAGCACAGCACCGTCCCTGGCGACAACCGGCCCAGGCTGTGGCAGGCCCATATGCCGCCCGCAGCCGAAAGCGCCAGCCCTTGGGCCAGAGCGCGGCATCGAACGCCCTTGATGATGGGGATGGCCCCAGCAAACGGCATCGCACTGTGCCGGCCGGGTCTGGATACAGCCACCCGAAAGGCGCCCCGCATGGAACATGCCGATCACGATCGGCCTCGAACTGGCCACACATGTCTTTTCGCTTCATGGCGTCGGCGCGCATGCCGGCATGGTGTGCCATCGCCCGTTAAGGCGCGCCGCTGCCGTTCTTCTCTCGGCAGGAGCCCTGTCTGGTTGGTGTGGACGCCTGGCGCCGGGCGCATCACCGGGCCGTCCCCGCCCGCCCTGTGCGCCCGCCGCCGGGCAAAGCCCGGCCCCCCCCGCCGGCGACCCACCTCTTGCCCGCAGGCCGGATGCGTTTCGCCCGGGGTGCCTGTCGACGTCTGCGTTGCCGTCGAAGGGGGCTTCGGGCCCCGCATCCGGCCGCGGGCAGAGCACATGTCACCATTGGATCGCCTGAGGTGACTTGCTTCGGGACGTCGGAAAGGACTGCATGCCTTCAGCCTGTTGCGACAGGATCCGAACCCCAGATCCCGGATGGCAGACCGCAAGCGCGCAGGCCAGCGCGTCCAGGCGCCCCGGAAAACGCGGG
The DNA here is from genome assembly GCF_057380705.1 of Pseudooceanicola sp. NS-SX9. NCBI lineage: Bacteria > Pseudomonadati > Pseudomonadota > Alphaproteobacteria > Rhodobacterales > Paracoccaceae > Pseudooceanicola > Pseudooceanicola sp. NS-SX9. The sequence continues at coordinate 747,349 of NZ_CM170818.1, forward strand.
AATACCGGTCTTACTGCATCACAGGGCCCGCGCCGGGCGGGGTCAGCCGCCCAGGTCCGACAGGACCGCGCGCAGCTCGACATGGCCGACGCCTTCGATCAGGGCCAGCCGGTCACCCAGGGCGCTGAGTGCCGCAGCATCGGGACCACGCAGCAGCACCACCGCATCGACGTCTCCGGCCAGCGAAAAGATCCGCTCGACCCCCGGAACGGCCTCCAGGCGGCGCAGCACCGGCGCGCAGGGACGCTGGGCGATGCCTACGAAAGCCAGCGCCGCATGGCCTGCGGGCTGTGGCGCCTCGCGGGTGGTGTAGCCGCGCAGGATCCCGGCCTGCTCCATGCGGGCGATGCGGTCCTGCACGGCGGTCCGTGACAGGTTCAGCTCTCGGGCGAGGGCGGCGGTGGGGCGGCGGGCATCCGCGCGCAGCAGATCCAGCAGGCGTTGTCCGGTGGCATCAAGCGCAGGGCGCGGCATGAACGGTCGTCTCCTGGCGCGGCGCCCCGGGGGCAGGGCAGGAACCGCGATCTGCAGGGTATATACGTCGTTTCGCAGGCTTCCTCCAGCGGCGCGGGCATGGTCGGATCGGCGCAGGTTGTGAGCAACGGAAAAGGCAGAGCCATGCACGTGTACCGTCCCGCAGAATTTACCGGCCAGCGCGCCTGGGATGCCCTGGATATCGAGCGTATCGCGGATGCGACCGTGCGGCTGCACTGGACCGATCAGCCCTATGTCTGGCACGTCAATGACGGCCCCGAGGTCTTTGCGGTCCTGGATGGCAGCGTCGACATGCATGTGCGCGGCCCGGCGGGCGAAGAGGTATTCCGCCTGGCCACCGGTGACGTGTTCCACGCCGAGGCAGGCGATGCCCATGTGGCCCATCCGGTGGGCGCCGCCCGGGTGCTGGTGATCGAACGCGCCGGCAGCATCTGACGGCATGCCGCTTCAGCCCTGCGGCGCGCCGACCTCGGTCACCAGGCAGGCCAGAAAGGCGTCGATCCGGGTGGCGCGGACGGCCCGCGGGTTCAGCAGCGCCACGATGTCGGCATCAGGCAGCGACCAGTCCGGCAGCAGGCGCACCAGCCGGCCGGCCTGCAGATCGGCGGCGACGCTCCAGTCGGAACGTTCGATCAGGCCATGCCCCTGCAGGGCCCAGTCCCGCAGCACCTCGCCGTCGTTGCAGCTGAAGGCGGGGGGCAGGCGCAGGCTGATGTCCTGGCCAGCCGGGCCGCTGAACCGCCAGAGCGTGGCATCGGCCCGGTCCTCGCGCAGGATGCCGATGCGCAGGGCCGACAGCTGGTGCGGATGCGTGGGGCAGCCGGTGCGCGCCAGGTAGTCCGGCGCGGCCACCAGCAGCCGCCGGTTCGGGGCCAGCAGCCGCTGCGTGATCCCCAGGTCGGGCAACCGACCGACATGCACCAGCAGATCCCAGGGAGCGCGGCGCAGCATGCCCAGGGGATCGTCGCTCAGGGTCAGTTCGGGGCGCAGGTCGGGGTGGCGGGCGGCGAAGCGCATCAGGATCGGGGCCAGCCGCAGCCGCCCGAAACCGAAGGGCGCCACGACATGCAGCGGGCCCTCGATCCGTCCGGCGCGGGATGTCATCTCTTCGGTCAGCGCCTCCAGATCGGCCAGCAGGCCTGTGGCGCGCCCGACCAGATGCGCGCCTTCGGCGGTCAGGCGCAGCGGGCCGCGGCCGCGCTCCAGCAGCCGCAGGTGCAGGCGGGCCTCGATCAGCGCCAGGCGCTGCGACACCGCAGGCGGGGTCACGTTCAGGCTGCGGGCTGCGGCGGCCAGGCTGGGCGCCGCCGACAAGACCACGAGAAAGCGAAGATCGGCCACGTCCAGCATAAGGCGCAGCTTAATGTTTTCTTTTGCTCTCGTGAATGGGGGCTGAAGCTGTGGCGTGCTATCCCGGGGGATGACCCCGGAAAGGACCGCCAGATGAGCCCCCTAGATGATCTTGCCACCCCCGCGCTACTTCTGGACGAGGCCCGGATGACCCGCAACATCGACCGTCTGGCCCGCCGGGCCGGGCAGCTGGGCGTGGCGCTGCGCCCGCATCTGAAGACCGCCAAGTCCCCCGAGGTGGCGCGGCGTCAAAGCGGCGGCACCGGCAATCCGGTGACCGTCTCGACCCTGGCCGAGGCCGAGGCCTTTCAGGCGGCGGGCTATCGCGACATCCTCTATGCGGTGGGCATCGCCCCGGACAAGCTGCCGCGGGTTCAGGCGTTGCGGGCCCTGGGCTGCGATGTGACGGTGATCCTCGATAGTGCCGCGCAGGCCCGGGCGGTGGCCGCCGCCGGTGTGCCGGCGCTGATCGAGATCGACTGCGACGGCCATCGCGGCGGGCTGGGGCCGCAGGATCCGGGCCTGGTCGCGGTGGGGCGGCTGCTGGGGCCCTGGCTGCGCGGGGTGATGACCCATGCCGGCGAAAGCTATGGCGTGGCGGGCGCCGAGGCCCATGCCGCCTTCGCCGAACGCGAGCGTGCCGCCGTGGTGACCGCCGCCGGAGTGCTGCGCGGAGCGGGGCTGGACTGCGCGGTGGTCAGTGTCGGTTCGACCCCCACGGCCCATGCGGCGCGTGACCTGACAGGCGTGACCGAGCTGCGCGCCGGGGTCTATGTCTTCTTTGATCTGGTGATGGCCGGGATCGGGGTCTGCCGGATCCAGGACATCGCGCTCAGCGTGCTGACCACGGTGATCGGCCACCAGCCGTCGCGTGGCTGGGTGATGGTCGATGCGGGGTGGATGGCGCTGTCGCGTGATCGCGGCACGGCGGCGCAGGCCGAGGACCAGGGCTATGGGCTGGTCTGCGACACGGCGGGGCGGCTGCTGCCGGGGCTGATCGTGCAGGCCGCCAATCAGGAGCACGGCATCGTGGCGCTGCGTCCGGGGTCCCGGGCGGCGCTGCCGGTGCTGCCGATCGGCACCCGGCTGCGCATCCTGCCCAACCATGCCTGCGCGACGGCGGCGCAGCATGCCTGCTACCACGTGTTGCCCGCGCAGGGCGGCCCGTTGCAAAGCTGGCCGCGCTTTGGCGGCTGGTAGGGCGGGTCAGGCGGAACGGGCCAGCTGATCCGGGAGGGTGCCCACCGGCATCCGTGCCTCGGCCAGGGCGACATGCAGGGCGGCGCCCCAGGGCAGGGCTTCGTCGTTGAAATCGAAGGCGGGGTGATGCAGGGGGGCGCTGCTGCCATTGCCGATGAACAGGAAGGCGCCGGGACGGGCCTGCAGCATATAGGCGAAATCCTCGGCCGCGAGGGTCGGGGCCAGAGCATCGTTCACCCGGTCGTCCCCGGCCAGGGCGCGGGCGACATCGGCGGCGTGGCGGGTATGTTCGGGGCTGTTGACGGTGACGGGATAGCCGGGCTGCCAGATCACCTGCGCCCCGGCCCCGAGCGCGCTGGCGGTGTCGCGGGCGATGCGGTGCAGCCGGTCCCGGGCCAGATCGCGCGCGGCGGGCGCAAGCGAGCGTACCGTGCCGGTCATCCGGGCGCTCTGGGCGATGATGTTGCGGGCGCGGCTGTCGGTTTCGAAGGTGCCCACCGTCAGCACCAGACTGTCGAGCGGATCGGTATTGCGCGCCACGATGGTCTGCAACGACAGCAGGATCTGCGCCGCGACCAGCGTGGCGTCGATGGCCTGATGCGGCCGCGCGGCATGGCCGCCCCGGCCGGTGACGGTGATCTCGAACGTGTCGGATGCCCCCATGATCGCCCCGGGGCAAAGCGCGAACTGCCCGATGGGCAGGCCCGGCTGGCAATGCATCCCGTAGACCTCCTGGATGGCGAAACGCTCCATCAGCCCGTCCTCGATCATGGCGCGGGCGCCGGCGCCGCCTTCCTCGGCGGGCTGGAAGATCAGCGCCACGGTGCCGTCAAAGCGCCGCGTCTCGCAGAGGTATTTCGCCGCCCCCAGCAGCATCGCCACATGGCCGTCATGGCCGCAGGCGTGCATCTGCCCGGGATGGCACGAGGCCCATTCGGCCCCGGTGGCCTCGGTGATCGGCAGGGCGTCCATGTCGGCGCGCAGCCCGATTACCCGCCCCGAGGCGCCCCGGCCACGGATCAGCCCGACGACGCCCGAGCGCCCGACGCCCGTCACCACCTGATCGCAGCCGAAACTGCGCAGTTTGTCGGCGACCAGCGCGGCGGTGCGCGGCAGGTCGTACATCAGTTCCGGATGGGCGTGCAGGTCACGGCGCCATGCGGTCATTTCGGGCGCCATCTGCGCCAGTCGGTTCGGGATCGGCATGGCTCAGGTCCGGGGGGGCCGGATCACCAGCGCGGCATGGGCGGGCGGGGTGCCGTAGACGCCCATCTGCATCAGGGTCTCGGCCCGGATCGGCAGGCAGTCGACATCGGCCAGGGTCTCGCCGTCGCGGGGTTCCAGCCAGGGGTCGTTGACCAGTACGATGCCGTCGGCCTCGGCATGCAGCAGGATCCAGTGCGGCGCGTGGTGGTCATGGGTCAGGATCTGGTCGATCAGCAGGATCACCATGGCGCCCGAACGCAGCGCCGCCAGCAGGCCCGCCTGATCCAGCGCCTCGGGGCGCAGATCCAGACCGGCGGCGGCCACCTCGTCGCGGAAGGCGGCCTGGACAAAGGTCATCAGTTCGCGCTTTTCCTCGGTCTGGGCGCGGTCGATCAGGATCGGGCCGGTGGCGTCGAAATGCAGCGTCACCCCGAAGCCGCGCCGCGCCAGGGCCAGCATCATGCCATAGGGATCACAGCCGCCGGGACCGTTCAGGCCGATCATCGTGGTGGCCTCGCGCCAGATCTCGATCTCTCGCGGGCGGGTGACGGGGCCCATGGCCATGGCGATGCTGACCGGCCCGCAGGTAAAGCCGGTGGACTGGTTGTAGACGCCGACCTGATGGGCCAGCGGGATGGGCGCGCGCAGCCAGCGCTGGGCATAGCCGCGCCCGCTGTCCTGAAGGCCAAGGGCAGCGATGGCCTGCACCTGATCGGGCAGGGCCCGCAGCAGCACGGCGCCTTCGGCCCGCGCGGCGGCGATGACGCCCTGGGCCAGCGTTTCGGTCAGCTCCCCGGGGCAGCACCAGCCGATCACCTGCCGGACCAGCGCGGTGCGGCGCTGGCGGGTGACGGCATGGGCCCGGGGGGTGCCATCGGCGGCCAGCACGCCCACGGCGCGGATGCGCGCCTGATCGGGCAGCTCAGCGGGGGCCGCGCCCTCGGGCAGGGCCGAGAGCGGCAGCGGGCGCACAGGATCGAGCGTTTCGGTCACGAGAGGTCTCCTTCGGCAAGGGCGGCGCGGCGGTAGAGCGCAATGGCGCGGGCAAGGCGTGGGCTGGGGGCGGGCAGGGGGCGCGCCCAGTCGGGCAGCCCGGGCCAGAGCGGGCAGGCGGTGCGGTGATCGGTGCCCTCCAGCGCCGGATCCTCGCTGCGGCAGGGGGCGGTGGCATGGGGGCAGCGGCTGGCAAAACGGCAGCCGGGGGGCAGGTTCAGCGGGCTTGGCACCTCGCCCTGCAGGGGGGCGGGGCGTGCGGGGCCGCCGGGCACGGGTTCGGGGGCGGCGGCCAGCAGGGCGCGGGTATAGGGATGGCGGGGGGCGCGGAACAGGGGCTCGGCCGGGGCGTCCTCGACAATGCGGCCAAGGTACATGACGGCCACGCGGTCGGCGATGTGATGCACCAGCGACAACCCGTGCGAGATGAACAGCAGGCTGACCCCGGTCTGCGCCTGAATGTCTTTCAGCAGGTTGGCGATCTGCGCCTGCACGGACACATCGAGCGCGCTGACCGCCTCGTCCGCGACGATCAGGCGCGGATCGGTCGCGAGCGCCCGGGCGATCGCCACGCGCTGGCGCTGCCCACCCGAAAGCGCATGGGGCAGCCGCCCCGCCACCCCCTGCGGCAGCCCGACAAGCGAGAGCAGCCGGGCCACCCGGGCGCCGCTGTCACGGGCGCTGACCAGTCCATGCAGGCGGGCGGGTTCGGCGATCAGCTCGGCCACGGTCATGCGCGGGTTCAGCGCGCCGAACGGGTCCTGCATGATGATCTGGATCTGCCGGGCGCGGGCCCGGCCGCGGGCGGGGGGCGCGCCGTCGAACAGGATCTGGCCGCCGGTGGCGGGGGTCAGGCCGGCGACGATGCGGCCCAGGGTGGACTTGCCGCAGCCGCTTTCTCCGACCAGCGCCAGGGTTTCCCCCGGGGCGATGGTCAGGTCGATCCCGTCGAGGGCACGCAGGCGGCGCGGGCCGCCCAGACCCCGGCGCAGGGGAAAGTCCTTGGCGATCCCGCGCAGCTCCAGCAGGGGTGTCATGGCTGGTCCTCCAGGGTTGGCAACAGGGGGGCAAGGTGGCAGGCGGCGCCCTGATCGGGGCGGATCGGGCGCAGGGCGGGGCGTTCGCTGCGGCAGAGGGCGCGGGCGAAGGGGCAGCGCGGGTGGAAATGGCAGCCCGGCGGCATGTCGCGCGGATCGGGGACGGTGCCGCGGATCGGCAGCATCGGGGCGCCGCGCGGGGTCATCTGCGGCATGGCCCCCAGCAGGCCCACGGAATAGGGATGCTCGGGCCCGTCGAACAATGCGTGGGCCGAGGCGCGCTCCACCTGCCGCCCGGCGTACAGCACCGCGATGTCGTCGGCCGTCTCGGCCACCACGCCCATGTCATGGGTGATGAACAGCGTCGCCGTGCCATGTTCGCGCGCCAGCCCCCGGATCAGGTCCAGGATCTGCGCCTGCACCGTCACGTCGAGCGCCGTTGTCGGTTCATCCGCGATCAGCAGGCGGGGGCGGTGGATCAGCGCCATGGCGATCAGCGCCCGCTGGCGCATCCCCCCCGACAGCTGGTGCGGATAGGCGCGGGCGCGTTCGTCGGGCGCGGGGATGCCGGTGGCGGCCAGCGCCTCGACCGCGCGGGCGTGGGCGGTGCGGCGGGGGATGTCCTCGTGCAGCAGGATGGCTTCGGTGATCTGGTCCCCGATGCGCTGGACGGGGTTCAGCGCGGTTGCGGGCTCTTGGAAGATCATCGCCATCTCGGGGCCGTTCAGGGCGCGGCGGTCGCGCGGCGCAAGGCGCAGCAGGTCGCGCCCGGCAAAGCTCAGGCGATCCGCCGTCAGCCGGGCCCCGGGCGGCAGCAGCCCCATCAGCGCCAGCGACAGCACCGACTTGCCCGAGCCGCTCTCGCCCACCACCGCCAGCGTGCGTCCGGGCGAAAGCGTCAGGTCAAGGCCATCAAGCGCCGCCAGCGGCCCGCGTTCGGTCGGGAAGCGGACGCAGAGGTTGCGGACCTCCAGCAGGGGCGGGGCAAGGGCGGTGTCGGGGATCAGTTCCTGGGTCGGGACGGGTTTCACCGGGACCTCCTGTCGGTGGCGTCGCGCAGCGCGTCGCCCAGCATGTTCACCGAAAGCACGATGAGGAAGATCAGCGCCGAGGCCCCGAACGAGACATGCGGCGCAAGGAAGATGAAGGCGCGCCCCTCGGCCGCGATCGAGCCCAGCTCGGCCATGGGCGGTTGCAGGCCCAGCCCCAGGAACCCCAGCGAGGCCGCCAGCAGCACCGCATCCCCGAAGGCCAGCGTGACGTAGGTCAGGATCGGGGCCAGGGCATTGGCCAGCAGGTAGCGCGTCAGCAGGATGCGGTCGGGCAGGCCGATGGCGCGGCCGCCGTCGATGAAATCCCGGGCCATCACCGACAGGGCGGCGCCGCGGGCGATCCGGGCGATGCCGGGCATCACCGACAGGGCGATGGCCAGGATCAGGCTGTGCAGCCCCGGCCCCATCATCGCCGCCAGCGACAGCCCGAAGAGGATCGAGGGGAACGACAGCAGCACGTCCACCACGCGCATCAGCACCGGATCCAGCCTGCGGTAGAAGGCCGAGGCCAGCCCGATGGCGGTGCCCGTGATCCCGGCGATGGCAACGCCCGTCAGCCCCAGCAGCAGCGTCGTGCGGGCGCCGAACATCAGCCGGGTCGCCAGATCGCGCCCCTGGGTGTCGGTGCCCAGCCAATGCGCGGGCGACGGCGGCTTCAGCCGCATCCGCAGGGCGGTGTCATAGGGATCATAGGGCGACACCAGCGGCCCTAGCAGCGCGAAGAGCACCACGAGGATCAGCACGGCGACCGAGATCACCAGCGCCGGGCGCGGCAGCGCGGGCAGGCGGCGGCGGGGCAGGGACAGCGGCAGGTCGGTCATGCGCGGCCTCTCAGGCGGGGGTCGGCCAGTTCCGACAGCAGATCCACCGCGACGTTCACCCCGATGAAGGCCGAGGCCAGCAGCAGGATCGCGCCCTGCGCCAGCGGATAATCCCCGGTGGTGATCGCATTGACCGCGAGCCGGCCCAGCCCGGGCCAGGAAAAGATCGTCTCGGTCACCACGGCGCCGCCCATCAGCGTGCCGATCTGCAACCCGACCAGCGTGATGATCGGCAGCAGCGCGGTGCGCAGCGCATGGTGCAGGATCACCCGCGCGGGGCCGGCGCCCTTGGCGCGGGCGGTGCGGACGTGATCGGCCAGCAGCGCCTCGGAAAGCGTGGTGCGGGTCATCCGCGCGATCGGGCCCAGCAGGATCAGCCCAAGGGCGGTGGCGGGCAGCACGACATGGGAAAAGCCATCAAGGCTGAGGACCGGACCATTGCGGCCCTGGATCGGAAAGGCATGGGTGCGCGCGGCGAATTGCACCAGCAGCAGCCCGACCCAGAACACCGGGACGGACACTCCGGCCACCGCCACCGCCATCACCGCGCGGTCCAGGATCCCGCCCCGGCGCAGCGCCGCGAAGATGCCCAGCAGCAGACCCGCCGGCAGCGCCCAGGTCAGGGCGGCGCACATCAGCTCCAGCGTGGGGCCGGCGGCGGCCAGAAGTTGCCCGGCGACGGGGGCGTTGTTGATGATCGAGCGGCCCAGATCACCCTGCGCCACATGCGCCAGATACAGCGCGAACTGCACCATCACCGGCTGGTCGAGGCCCAGGTGACGGCGGATCGCGGCGATTTCCTCGGCGCTGCCATCGGCCCCGGCGAGGGCCGTGGCGGGATCTGCGGGCATCACCTGCAGCATCAGGAAGCCCACCAGCAGCACGCCGATCAGCACGACGAGCGAGGTCAGCAGACGTTGGGCAAGATGGCCTGACATGGCACCTCCCTGTGGCAAGGGGCCGGGGGAACCCGGGCCCGGGGTGAGGGATGGACCGGGCGAACCCGGTCCGTGGGTAAAGGGGCCGGAAGGAACCTGGCTCCGGGGTGAGGGAAGGGCCGGAAAGGCCCCGTCCGTGGGCGAAGGAACCGGGGGAACCCGGCCGGGGGACGAAAGGGACGGGAAAGCCCGCCCCGGGGACGAAAGGGCCGGGCGAACCCAGCAGGGGGCATGGGGCCGGGAGGAACCCGGCACCGGCGGGAGGGAAGGGCCGGGGCGAACCCGGCCCCGGGGGATCACTTCAGCGCCAGGTTCAGGCCGCTGTCGAAGACCGCGCCGGAAAGACCTGCGGGGGTGAAGGGCTTCAGCCGGGGGCCCGCGACGACGATCGGGGTTTCCAGCACCAGCGGTTTCCACAGCACGGCATCGGTGACGCGCTTCGTCAGCGCCTCGTAGGCTTCGGCGCGGGCCTCGGGGGTGGTGGCGGAACTGCCGGCATCCAGCAGGCGATCGGTCTCGGGGTCGTTCCAGCCCATCCGGTTCGGCGAGGGGATCGAGGCCGAGTTGAAGTAGAGGTTCAGCGCATCCCCCGCCGAGACATAGGGATAGGACATCTGGAACAGGTCATAGCTGTCCTCGCGCAGCTTGGCCCAGATGGTCGTCGCATCGAAGGTCTGCACGTCGAGCGTGATGCCCACCTTGCGCAGATCCCCCTGGATCGCCTCGGCCATCTCTTTCGACAGGCTGTCGTTGAAACCGTAATAGGTCAGCGTCAGGGGTTTGCCGTCCTTCGCCCACAGGCCATCGGCGCCCTTGGTGAAGCCTGCGTCGGTCAGCAGGGCCTCGGTCTTTGCCGGGTCATAGGTGAAAAGGTCGGTGCGGTTGTCCTTCGGATAGTCCAGCACCTTGGGGGAAAAGTAGCTGTCCGCCGGTTCCGCGTAGCCGAAGAACAGCGCATCCGCCATGGCGCCCTGGTCGATGGCATGGGCCACGGCCTCGCGGACGCGGATGTCGCCCATCAGGGGACGGGTGATCTTCATGCCCATGTAATGGGTGCGATAGCTGGCCTCGGGTTTCAGCATCTGCACGCCGGGATCGGCCTTGAGCTGGTCCAGCGCCCAGGCCGGCACCGCGTAGGAGGCGTCGATTTCACCGGCGGGAATGGTGGCGGCCAGGGTCGCGGCCTCGGGGACGATCTTCCAGATCACCTTCTCGACCTGCGCGGGGCCGGGGTTGCCCAGCGAGGGATCGCCCCAGCTGTAGCCCTCGTGCCGTTTCAGCACGACCTGATCGCGGGGGCTCCAGCTGTCGAAGCAGAAGGGGCCGGTGCCGTTGAAGGCGGTGACGCCGAAATTGTCTCCAAGCGCCTTGGCCTGATCCGGGTCGATCATGATGAAGTTGAAATTCGCCATCTGGAACAGCAGGTCCGAGGACGGCTGCTTCAGCTTGTAGACCACCGTATAGTCATCGGGGGCGGTGATGCTGTCGACCTTGCCCGCCCGCCAGGTGCTGACCATCGGCGCATCGGGTTCCAGCCAGCGCTGCATGGTGCCCAGCACGTCGGCGGCGGTAAAGGGCTTGCCGTCGCAATAGCTGACGCCGTGCTTCAGGTGGAAGGTATAGGTCAGCCCGTCGTCCGAGATCTCCCAGCTTTGCGCCAGGTCCGGCACCACGGTCTTCTGGTCGGGGCTGAGCGTGACCAGCGTGTCGCCCACCATGTAAAGGACCTCGGCTGCCGCCAGCGCGCTCGATCGTTGCGGATCGTAGCGGTCGGCATCGGTGACGCGGCCCAGGGTGACGGTACCCCCTGCGGCCAGTACCGGGGTGCTGGCCAGCGCCAGGGCGGCAACGCTGCCCATCAGGCGCAGGGTCTTGGGGGCGGGCACGCCACGGGCGGCCCGCAGGATGCGGAAGTCGGTCATGGTCATCTCCTGTTGGCCGGGAGGCAGGCGGTGATCCCGCCCATGTCCCGCGACCGGCTGGCCCTTTCAGGGGGATGCCGGTCTGGTGGCTGGCAGGGATCGGGCCGCTGCCTTGGCTTCAGGCGTAGCGACGCCGCCCGGCCTTGCAAAACGATAAATCAGCGAGAGTTCATTCCGTCCCGGAATGGGGCGCATTCGGAGTGAGCGCGCCGGGGGTGTTCTGCACCTCCTGAAAGAGCCATGTCTTGAAGGCCACAAGGGCCGGATGGGTGGCCTTGGCCGGGGGGTGGGCCAGGAAGTAGCTGCTGGGGCTGGTCATGCCGCGCCGGAAGGGCTGAACGATTTTTCCCGCCGCCAGATCCTCGGCTGCCATGAAACTGGGCACCAGGGCTGTGCCATGCCCGGCCCCGACGCAGCGGATGATCATGTCGAACTGTTCGAACCGGCTGCCGCGGAAGGCGTTGACGCCGGTGATGCCGCCCGCGGCCAGCCAGTGCTGCCAGTCGTGATGACGGGCGCGGTGGTGCAGCAGCGGCAGGCGGGCCAGTTGCGCGGTATCCTCGGGCGCGATCAGGCCCGGGGCGCAGACCACGATCATCTCTTCGCCGAACAGCCGGACCGAGGTCCCCCCCGCCCAGGGCACCGGGCTGTAGAGGATCCCTGCATCGGTGTTCTCCTGCCGGAAGTCGAAGGGCCATTTGCGCATGGTGACGTTCAGCGTGATATGCGGATGCGCCTGGGCGAACCGCCCGATCCGGGGCGAGATCCAGTAATGCCCGAAGGATGACAGCGTCGCCAGGTTCAGCGTCGTGGCATGGGGGCGCATCGACAGGGTTTCCACCGTCGCCTCGTCCATCAGCTCCAGCGCGGCGCGCACGCGCGACAGGAAATGCTCGCCCGCCTCGGTCAGAACGATGCGCTGGCGGAGGCGTTCGAACAGGCGCACGTCCAGCCAGTCCTCAAGGCTGGCGATGCGTTTGGAGACGGCCGACTGGCTCATGTTCAGCTCTTCTCCGGCGCGGGTAAAGCTGCCGTGGCGGGCGGCGGCCTCGAAGGCGGTGAGCGAGGGCAGGGGGGGCAGGACGTGGCGCATGGCGATCTTTCCGCTGGGTCGTCAAAGCGTCGCCCCGGCGGGGGCGAAGTCAAGGGGCGGGCTGTGAGGCGACAGGCCGACAGGGAGGGGGACGGGGCAAACTGGAAGGTGAGGGGCAGATCGGGGTGAGGGGCCAATCGAGAGGGAACAGGGCAACCGGAAGGGTGACGGGGCAATCGGCAAGAGACTGATCATTCGGAAAGAGACTGATCAATCGGAAAGGGGACAGGGCAATTTTGTCCAATCCCGGGGCGCGGGGCCATGGCATGTCAGCGGCAGAAAGGACCCCTGCCATGACGACGACTTCCTTCAGGCCCGTGCTGATCCTCGACCGGGATCTGCCCGCGGGGCTTGCCGCCAATGTCTCGGCCGTGCTCGCGATGAGCCTCGGCCAGCGTTACCCCGGGCTGATCGGCCCCGACACCCAGACCGCCGATGGCCAGGCGCTGGGGGGGATCACCACCGTGGCGCTGCCGGTGCTGGCGGCCCCGGCCGCAGATCTGCCGGGGCTCTATCAGGCCGCAGCCAGCCTGCCGCTGCGCCTGGCCTATGTGCGGGCCGCCCATGAGGCGCGGGATTATGGCACCTACGGTGCCGCCGTGGCGGCGCGGCCGATGGCGGGGCAGGACCCGCGGGGGCTGCTGCTGGCCGGGCCGCGCCGGGCGCTGGACCGGATCTGCGGCCGCCTGCCGCTGGTGCGCTGATGCTGGCGGCGGGCAGCCTGGCCGCGATGGCGGGCTTTGCGCTGGCGGCCTCGGCGACGCCGGGGCCGGTGAACCTGGTGGGCGCCATGACCGGAGCGCGGCACGGCACGCGCCGGGCCCTGCCCTTCGTCACCGGGGCCACGGCCTGTTTCCTGCTGCTGTTCGCACTGCTGGGCAGCGGGGTGCTGGCGGGGGCGGCGCGGGTCATGGCGCTGGCCCGGCCGATGACGCTGGCAGGATCGGCCTATCTGCTGTGGATGGCCTGGGGCCTGATGCGCGCCCCCGACGATCGCGCCCCCGATGACCGCGCGCCCGATGATCGCGCCCCCGCCCCCGGCGATGTCGCCGCCCCGCTGCGGGTGCCGGGGTTCTGGGCCGGGATGGCGGTGCAGGGGCTGAACCCAAAGGCCTGGGCGGCGGTGGTGGCGGCGCTGACCACCTTTGTTCTGCCGCTTGGGGATCCGGTGACCGGGCTTTGGGTCTTCGGCGCCATCTTCGGCGGCATCTGCTGGGCGTCGCTGGCGGGCTGGGCCTGGGCGGGGGCGCGGATCGGCGGCGACAGGATGCGGGCCTTCAACCGGGTGATGGCGGGGCTGTTGGTGGTGTCGGTCGCGCTGATGCTGGCCGAGGCGCTGGTCTAGGCCGGGCGGCTTGACCTTCCGGGCAGATCGGCTCAAGCCCCCGGGGCCCGCCTGCCCATCCCGCACCGGAGACCCCATGCGTCCGACCCTACCTTCCGCCCCGCGCACACCCGTCCAGTGGACCGGGCTGCTATTCCTGCTGCCGCCGCCGCTGTTCTGGGCGGGCAACTTTCTGGTGGGGCGGATGCTGCGGGACATGGTGCCGCCCTTTACGCTGCTGTTCTGGCGCTGGGTGATCGCGTTGCTGATCCTGCTGCCCTTCGCGCTGGGGCCGATGCGGCGGGACTGGCCGCTGTATCTGGCGCATCGCGGCCGCATCCTGCGGGTGGCCCTGGCCGGGATCGTGGCCTTCAACAGCTTCATCTACCTGGGCCTGCAGACCACATCCGCGTCGAACGGGCTGCTGCTGAATTCCCTCATCCCGATCCTGATCCTGCTGTTCGGGGCGCTGTTCTTTGGCCAGGCGCTGGCGGCGCGGCAGGTGGCCGGGGTGCTGGTGTCCTTCGCGGGCGTTCTGGTGCTGATCACCCAAGGCCATCCCGAAGGGCTGATCCGGCTGCAGCTGTCGACGGGCGATCTGATCGTCTTCTGCGGCATGGTGGCCTGGGCCTTCTACACCCTGTGGCTGAAGGATTTCCCCCCACAGATGAGCCGCATCGGCCTGCTGGCGGTGCAGATGGCGGTGGGTCTGGTGATCCTGGGGCCGCTCAGCTGGCTAGAGGCCACCCATGGCCATGTCGCCCACTGGTCGCCCTTCAGCCTGAAATGCCTGGCCTTCCTGGGGGTGTTCCCCTCGGTCGCGGCCTATCTGCTGTACAATCTGGGCGTGGCGCGGGTGGGGGCGGCGCGGGCCGGGCTGTCGATCCACCTGATCCCGGTCTTCGGCGTGGCGCTGGCCGTGGCCTTCCTGGGCGAGCAGCTGCATCTCTATCATCTGGGCGGCGTGCTGTGCATCGCGGGCGGTATCGTGCTGGCCTCGCGCGGGCGCCGCTGAACGGGGCCCCCGAAGGGACCCCGAAGCCTTTCGGGCGGCCTCAGCCGGTGCGGCCCAGGCGGGCCAGCGGCGTGCGGAAGGTCTCGCGCATGAACATGGCCGAGACCGCCGCCACGCCCGAGGTCAGGCAGCCGAAGGCCGCGACCGGCATCCAGTGCACCAGGCCGGGGCCGGCCAGAGCTGCGGCGATGGTGGGGGCAAAGCCGCCCATGGCAAAGCCGAACTGGGTGCCGATGGCGGTGCCCGACAGGCGGATGCGGGTCTCGAACTGTTCCGAGAACATCGCGTAGGCAGTGCCGGAATAGGCGCTGTAGACCACGCCCGACATCAGGATGCCGAAGACGAAGATCAGCGTGACGTTGCTTTGGGTGATGGCCCAGATGAACGGCCAGACCAGCAGCGCGCTGCCCAGCGTGCCGAAGATGAAGACCGGGCGGCGGCCGATCCGGTCGGCCAGGATCGCCCAGACCGGAATGGCCCCGAGCGCCACGATATTGGCCACGATCAGCACGCCCAGCATGGTGGTCCGGCTGACGCCCATCGTCTCGACGCCATAGTTCAGCGCATAGATCGTCGCCAGGGTCGAGTTGACCGAGGCAAAGGCCGCCAGCAGCACCCGCAGCACATCCGGCAGGTAGCCACGGGCAAACAGGGTGCGCAGCGGGTTCTCGGCCTCGTGGCCCTCGCGCTCGTCCTCGAAGGCTTCGGGTTCGGGCAGCGAACGGCGGATCCACCAGGCCACGGCCATCACCACGATCGACAGCAGGAAGGGCACGCGCCAGCCCCAGCTGAGCAGCTGGTCGTCGGGCAGCGCGAACAGCGGCAGGAAGATGGCGGTGGCCAGCACCTGCCCGCCCTGGGTCCCGGCCAGCGTGAAGCTGGAGAAGAACGCCCGGCGGCCCTCGGGGGCATGTTCCAGCGTCATCGAGGCCGCGCCTGATCCTTCGCCCGCGACCGCCAGGCCCTGGCAGAAGCGCAGGCTGACCAGCGCGATCGGGGCCCAGATGCCGATCTGGTCATAGGTTGGCATCAGGCCGATCACGAAGGTGCAAAGGCCCATGCCCAGCAATGTCAGCAGCAGCACCACCTTGCGGCCGAAATGGTCGCCGATATAGCCCATGCCGAAGGCGCCCAGCGGGCGTGCGACATAGGCCACCCCGAAGGTGCCGAGCGACAGCAGGGTCGCCATTGCCGGATCGTCGGCGGGAAAGATGATGCGGGCGAACACCAGCGCCGCGGCGCTGCCGTAGATGAAGAAATCGTAATATTCCAGCGCACTGCCGATCCAGGCGGCCAGGGCTGCCTTGTGCGACGGATGCGCGGCGGCCTGCGGGCGCGCGTCATAGGCGCCGGTCTGTTCGATATCTACCATTGTCTCCTCCTTCCGGCAGGGAGAGAGGCCCTGCCGCCTGGGTGTGATGGCGGCCCCTCCCGGGGGCCACAGGTCTTAGTCGGGGGCGCAGGCTTCGGGCCAGAACATCCGCAGGGCGGTGTCGTGGAAGACCTGCGCACGGTCTTTGGGATCGGGCAGCAGGCGCGCCAGTAGCGGCAGCAGGGGCCCGTAGTCAACGCGTTCGCTCACCCTCAGGAAGGGCCAGTCGGATCCCCAGACCATCCGCGCCGGCCCGTAGGTCGCGATCAGCGCCTGCAGGCAGTCGTCGGCGGCAGGGAACGGATAGGGGAAGGGCGCAAACTTGTGCTGGCCCGACAGTTTCAGCACCGTCGGGGCGTTGCGTCCGGCCAGCGCCAGCAGGGCGCGGAAGGCGGGCGTGTCGGGGCCCCGGGTCACCTCGGGGCGGCCGCAATGGTCGATGGCCAGCCGCACCGGGCTGTCGCCGATCAGTTCCAGCGCCTCAAAGATGCCGTCGCCCTCGAACTGGATGTCCAGGACCATGTCCAGCGCCACCAGCTTGTCGATCAGCGCGCGGTGGTCGCGGAAACGGCCGGCCGGGGCACCGGCCATCAGCACCGCCACCCCGGCGATGCCGCGTGCCTTCAGCGCTGCCAGCGCGTCCAGCGGGATGTCGGCGGGCACCAGCGCGATGCCTTTCCACAACCCTTCGGACTGCGCGATGGCATCCAGCATGGCGCTGTTGTCGTAACCGTAGCCCGAGGTCGGCTGCACCAGCAGCGCCCGCCCGACGCCCATCGTGTCGAAGATGCTGCGCATCTGCGCCAGCGTCGCGATCTCGGGGCCCTGGGGGCGATAGGCGGTATCGGGCGCATAGGCAAAGCGCGCCGGGTCGAACAGGTGCAGGTGGCAGTCGATCTTGGCTTCGCGGATCAGCGCATCCAGCATCGCGTCACCAGCCCAGCTGGCTGAAGATCCGGCGCAGGCACATCTCGTAGCCCTCGATGCCGAAGCCCGCGATCACCCCGTCGGCGCGGGCCGACACATAGGAATGGTGCCGGAAGGCCTCGCGCCGGTGGACGTTGGTGATGTGGCATTCGTAGACCGGCCCCTCGAAGGTGTGCAGCGCATCCAGGATCGCGACCGAGGTATGGGTATAGGCGGCCGGGTTGATCACGATGGCCTGGGCGGTGCCGCGGGCGGCGTGGATCAGATCGACCAGCGCGCCTTCGTGGTTCGACTGGAAGAACCCGATCTGCGCCATGTGTTCGGCGGCCAGGGCACGGCAGCGCCGTTCGACATCTTCCAGCGTGTCATGGCCGTAGATCTCGGGCTGGCGCTTGCCCAGCAGGTTCAGGTTGGGTCCGTTCAGGACATGGATGAGGCGAGACATCCGGGCGGCACCTTTCGTTCCGGCGCCGGATGCGGGCCGGGGCCGGTCCCTGCGGAATGCGGGGCGGTCGGAACGCGGGGCGCCTGTGTTGTTCAGGGGAAGACGGCCTGCTCCTTCAGGTCGTCCGGTGGGCCCTCAGGCCCGCTCCTCCAGCTTGGACGGTACGGGGCCGTGAAAAGCGAGACAATGGGTGGATCCGCCTGTAATGTTAAGCAAAGCTTATTTCAGAGGGGCAAAGCATGGATCTGCGCCGACTTCGCGTCTTTGTGACCACGGCGGATACGCTGAATTTCCGTCATGCGGCGGATCGGCTGGGCGTTTCGCCCCCCGCCGTCAGCCAGCAGATCCAGTCGCTGGAAGAAGAGATCGGGCTGCAGCTGTTCCGCCGTCGCGCCCGCGGGGTCGAGCTGACCGAGGCGGCGGCGCTGCTGCTGCCGGCCTTTGCTGCGGTGGTCGAACGGGTCGATCTGGCCGCCCAGGAGGTCGAGACCGTGCGCCGCGGCGAGCGGGGCGTGATCGTGATGGGCTATTCGACCTCGCTGATGAGCGAGGACCTGCTGCCCGAACGCCTGCGCGCCTTCTGCGAGGCCAATCCCCGGATCGAGATCGACTTTCGTTCCTTGCGGGTGGCCGAGGCGGTCGATCAGATGACGGCGGGCATCCTGGATGTTGCGGTGATGCGGATGCCGCTGGGGCCGACGCCGGGGGTGCTGCGGGTCCAGAGCTTTACCCGCTCGCCGCTGGCGCTGGCGGTGCCCGAAGGCCACCGGCTAAGCCAGCAGGCCCGCCTGCCGGTGCGGGCGCTTGACGGGGCGGACGTGGTGCTGATGGGCGATCCGCCGGGGGTGGGGCTGGGCCATGTGGTCCAGTCCCTGCTGGACCGGCACGGGGTGCAGACGGCCTCGCGCCGACCCATCGAGGACATGAGCAGCATGCTGGGCATGGTGGCGGCAGGCATGGGGGTGGCGATCGTGCCGGAAAGCATCGCGCGGGCCCGGGGCCGGGTGCGCACGATCCCGTTCAGCGACATCACCCCCTGGTGCGAGGCCGCCGTGCTGTCGCGCGCCCGCAGCAGCGCCACCCCGGTGCGCCGCCTGGTCGAGGCGCTGACGCTTTAACCTTGGGCCATCCCGGCGGTGGCCATTTGGACGGTGGATTTGGACGGTGGCCATTCGGGCGGCGGTCACTCCGACAGCGGCTCCCCCGACGAGGACCATTCCGGCGACAACCACCCCGGTGGGGCCGGGGCCGGTCAGGCGGGCGGGTTGGGGCTTTGGGGGGCGGCACCGCCCTGGCGCTGTCTGAACCGCGTGCCGTGGCCCCGCCCTGTCGCGGTCCCGGGAGGGGGGGGGCGATCGCGCGCCGCACCGGCCCCGGTCTGCCCGGCAGCGTGCAGGGCACCGATCCGGCCGGGGCCCTGCAGGGCCGCAGACCGTGCGGCCGGTTTCGCCCCGCGTGACCGCAGGCATGTCGCCCCGAGCGCCGATCCGATGTGGCGGCCGGACGCGCGGCCAGAGCCCCGCAGGCCGTCAGACGGCCATATCGGCGGTGACGGGCCGGCCGGTGGCGGCCTCGATCGCGGGAATGATCCGTTCCCCCCACAGGTCGATCTGGCGCAGCATCGTGTCCTGCTCGAAATCGCCCAGCTGGGTCTGGATCGCCACCTGGTCGGGCTTGAGGATCTCGATCTCTTCCAGCATCCGGTCGATCACCCGGTTCGGGCTGCCCACCGGCAGGTTGCGGTACAGCTCTTCCAGCGGCACGTCCTTTTCGGTCGGGGTTTCCTTCAGCAGGTAGCCGTCGTCGCTTTGCTGGCGGCGCTTCTGCAGGGCCTCGGACAGGCGGCGCTGGAAGCGGGCGTTTTCCAGGTAAGACGTGACCTCGGCCGCGTTGTCCGAGGCATAGGCGCAGCGCAGGAAGGCGATCTTGGCATCGCCCACCGACTTGCCGGCCGCCTCGGCGGACTGGGCGATGGTGTCGCGCAGGCGGTGGATCGTCTCAAGCCCGTCCTGGAAGGCGGTGACGAACAGGTTCATGCCGTCCCGGTAGGCCCGCGTCATCGACCGGGTCGATCCGGCCGCGATGAACATCGGCACGCCGCCCTCCTGCACGGGGCGGGTGGCGATGGCGGTGGGCGGGATCTTCTGGAAGGCGCTGTCGTGTTCAAAGATCTGCTGGCCCAGACCCTTCCTGAGGATCTCCAGGTAGTCCGAGAACACCTCGGGCGCATGCGCCACATCGGTGCCGAAACGTTCGAATTCGAACTGCTGATAGCCCGAGCCCACCCCCAGATCCAGCCGCCCGTCCGACACGATATCGGCAAAGCCCACCTCCGAGATCAGCCGCTGCGGCTGGTAGAGCGGCAGCACGCAGACCGCCGTACCCAGCCGGATCCTGCGGGTCACGGCGGCGCAGTGGCTGACCATCATCAGCGGCGAGGGCACCAGGCTGTAGTTGTTGAAATGGTGTTCCGCGTACCAGGCGCTGGCAAAGCCCGCCTGTTCCAGTGCCACCGTCTGCGCGATGGAATTCTTGACCACCTGGCGGGCGCTTTGATGATAGCCGCGCTGCTGCGCCAGGATGAATGCGCCGATTTCCATGGATGTCCTCCTCCGGGGTGTGGCGGGGCCGGGCGCACGTAACCGGGCCGCAAAGCGACCGGGCCGGGCGTGATGATCCGGGAAATCCCCTCGGCGCAGCTCCTCCTGCGCCGTCCTCCGGGGGGCAGGCTGCGGCTTCGGGGCGGCACAGGCAAGGCCTTCCGCCGGGGGCACGCGGAAATTCACAACCGTGAAATTGGGGTTACAGATCGATATGCACCGGCTCGTCGAAGGGTTCGACCCGGGCGACGGTTTCGGCGGCGTCCTGCAGCGCCTTCAGGTAGCTGTCGAAATTCGCCCGCACCCGGTCCGCCAGCCCGCCAAGCGCGAAGGCCACCGGCTGGGTCTGGATCCGCGCGGGCAGCATCACGCAGATCGTCGCGCCACCGGGGAAGGGGGTGTTTTCGGTATAGGCATAGCCCCGGTCGCGGATCTCGGCGATGCGGGCCTGCATCTGTTTCGTGGTGACGCGCTCCTCGAGCGGGGTGGCGATGTTGGCCCGCCGCACGATGTTGTCGAGCTTCTTTTCCGGGTAGGCCGACAGCAGCATCCAGCCCGCGGCAGAGCGGGTGATCGGGCGGATCGTGCCCTCATCCAGATAGAACCGCAGGGCGTGGATGGAATCGATGGTCTTGATGTACTGCAGATAGATGTCGTTGGCGGCCCCCAGAAAGACGCCCTCGCCGGTGGCGTTGTGCACGTCGCTCATGGCGTCCAGGATGCGGCCGGTGCCGAACATGGCGCGCGGCACCCAGTCGCCCAGGGCGGTGACCTTGGGGGTTGGGTAATAGACGCGCTCGCGCCGGGCAAAGTTCAGGTAGCCCATGCTGACCAACGTCTTCAGCAGGACCGTGGTGCTGGATTGCGGATAGCCGAGGTCGGCGGCGATCTCGGTCATTGAGCGGCGCTGCTGGTGGCGTTGGAAATATTCCAGCACCTGAAGCGCCCGCATGGCGGATTTCACCTGGGCTGACGGCATCGCGCATTCCCTCCCCGAACTGCGGCCAAACCACATATGTGAAATTCCTCTTCGCATAGGAATAACCGTGGTCCCGCCCAGACCCTCATGACATGCTGGCCGTGTCAAGGCGCCGCAGGGACCCTTCCGGGAGGGGAAGGCCCCCGCATCCGCGCCAAGGAGGAGATTTTCGGACCCGCTGCCCGTGCCCTTTGGCACCGCGCGCGCCCCCGGGGCGCCGGCAGGGTCCGTGCGACATCGGAAGGGGACATCATGGCAGGCAGGTTCGAGGGGCGCGTGGCGCTGGTGACCGGTGGCGGCCAGGGCATCGGCCGCGCCATCAGCGAGGGGCTGGCGGCCGAGGGTGCGGCGGTGGCCGTGGTGGACCTGAAGCCCGAGATCGCCCAGGAGGCCGTCGAGGCCATCCACCAGGCGGGCGGCCGGGCCATCGCGCTGACCGCCAATGCGGCGAAGCGCGATCAGGTGCTGGCTGCGGCCGAGGCCGCGAAGGACGCCTTCGGGCCGGTCACGGTGCTGGTCAACAATGCCATGTTCAACCGCTACGGCCCGCTGCTGGAGCAGGACGAGAAGACCATCGGGCTGATCACCGACGTGGGCTTCAAGTCGGTGATCTGGGGCTATCAGGCGGTGGTGCCGCAGATGCGCGCGGCGGGCGGCGGGGCGATCGTGAACATCAGCTCTCCGGCGTCGGTGATCGCGATGCGCAACGGCATCATGTACAGCGCCGTGAAGGCGGCGGTGACCGCCTCGACCCGGTCGGCGGCGGCGGAATTCGGCCCCGACAACATCCGCGTCAACGCCATCGCGCCGGGGCCCACCCAGACCGCGGGCGCCATGCGCGTCGTCACCGCCGAGGGCTGGGAGCGCCGCCGCGCCCAGGTGCCCCTTGGTCGCCTGGGGCAACCGATGGACGTGGCCAATGCCACGCTTTTCCTGGCCAGCGACGCGGCCGGATGGATCAGCGGCGACATGCTGTTCGTGGACGGGGCACTGACCTACGCCTTCAGCAGCTGACGCAGCGACCGCGCGGGTTGGGAGGCCCGCGCCTTTCAGGGAGGAAGACCACATGACCACCAAACGGGTGCGCAGCCTGGCTTGCGCCGCGCTGCCCTGCGTGACGCTTGTGCTGCTGGCAGGGCCGGCGCTGGCGGATTTCTCGGGCAATGTCATCAAGATCGGCGTGATGAACGACCAGTCCGGCATCTATGCCGACAACTGCGGACCGGGGTCCGTGGTGGCGGCCAAGCTTGCGGTCGAGGACGCCGGCGGCGCCATCGACGGCGTGCCGATCCAGGTCGTCGTGGCGGATGACCAGAACAAGCCGGACATCGGCCTTGGCACCGCGAAACGCTGGGTGCAGCAGGACGGTGTGGACGTGATCGCGGGCTGCTCGGCCTCGTCCATCGCGCTTGGCGTCGAGAAGATGATGACCGAAGAGAAAAAGCCCTACCTGCTGGTGGGCTCGGCCTCGTCTCAGCTGACCGATGCGGCCTGTTCGCCGATGGCGACGCAATGGGTCTGGGACACCTATTCCATGCCCAAGGCGACGGTGAATTCGCTGCTGAAAGAGGGCAAGGACACCTGGTTCTTCATCACCGTCGACTACACCTTCGGCAAGCAGTGGCAGGAGGATGCGACGAAGTTCATCCAGGCCGGCGGCGGCAAGGTGCTGGGCTCGGTGCTGCATCCGCTGGGCACGACCGATTTCTCGTCGCAGATCCTGCAGGCGCAGGCCAGCGGCGCCAAGGTGATCGCCTTTGCGGATTCGGGGGCTGATCTGGCGAATGCGCTGAAACAGGCGAAGGAATTCGGCCTGGACGGCACCAACCCGGTGCTGGCCCCGATGGGCGCCAACATCACCGAGGTCAACGCCAACGGGCTGGACACCATGCGCAACGTCGTGCTGTCCACCCCGGTCTACTGGGACATGAACCAGGGCACCCGCGACCTGGCCAAGCGCTTTCAGGCGGCGTTCAACGGCCGCATCCCCAATGAATCGCAGCTGTCGACCTATTCGGCCGTGCGCCATTACCTTGAGGCGGTGAAGGCCACCGGCAGTGATGACGGCCCCACCGTGGTCAAGGCGATGCACGACACGCCGGTCAACGATCAGATGATGACGGATGTGAAGATCCTGCCCAACGGCCAGGTCATGCGGCCGATGTACACCGCCCGCATCAAGGCGCCGGATCAGGTGAAATATCCCTACGACTATTACGACATCATCTCGACCGTGCCGGCCGAGGACGCCTGGCGCCCGCTGTCGGAAAGCCAGTGCCCGCTGGTCCACGAATGATGCCTGCGGGCCGGACGGTCTCCGGCCCGCCCCCTTTCCTTCGGAGCTCCGCCATGCTGCTTTCCGCCCGCCGTCTGTCCGCCACCCCGTCCCTGCTGGGGGAAAGCCCGGTCTGGGATGCAGGCCTTGGCCGCCTGTACTGGGTCGACAGCGTGTCCTGCCGCATCCATGCGCTGGATCCCGCGACCGGCGCCGCCCGCCAGTGGGAGATGCCCTCGATGGTGGGCTCGATCGGGCTGGCCGAGGGCAACCGCCTGGTCGCGGGCCTGGCCGACGGCCTGTACCTGCTGGATCTTGAGGACGGCCAGCTGACGCCGCTGTTCCGCCCCGATCCCGCCGATCCGTTGGTGCGCTTCAACGATGGCAAGACCGACCGGCAGGGGCGCTTTCTGTGCGGCACCATGGGCGTCAGGGCCGATCCGCGCGGGGTCCTCTACCGGATCGGCGATCCGGGCGGGCAGGCGCAGGTGCTGGCCAATGGGGTGCGCATTTCCAACGCGCTGTGCTTCAGCCCGGACGGTGGGGTGATGTATTTCGCCGACAGCCTGGATTACCGCATCCGCGCCTACAGCTATGCCCCCGGCACCGGCGCGCTGGAACATCCCCGCTGCCTGGTCGACACCCGGCCGTGGAATTCCGCCCCCGATGGCGCCACCGTCGATGCCGAGGGCTGCCTGTGGGTGGCGCTGGTCAAGGTCGGCAAGATCGCCCGCTTCAGCCCCGACGGGATGCTGGACCGGCTGATCGAGGCGCCGACCGACATGCCCTCCTGCGTGGCCTTCGGCGGCGAGGGGATGGCAACGCTGTTCGTCACCTCGATCAAGGACAGCGGCACCGGGCGGGCGGTGTCGCGCCATCCCGCGGGCGGTCATGTCTTCGCGATCGAGGGGCTGGGCACCACCGGCATTCCCGAAACCCCGTTCCGCGTGCCCGCGTGCCCGCGGATCTGCTGGCCGAGGGCGCGCTGCATGTCTGAAGGCCGATCCTGTGGCGCGTCGGGGGCCGACCGGCACCGCCGCCACCGCTGAGCCAGGGGGGAGGGGACCGATGACCGACAGCCTGACCGACGCCGCTGATCTGCCCCGTGACCTGACGGCGGATTTCCTGCGCGCGATGCGCCATGTTGCGGCCCCCGTGGCGGTGGTCACCACCCTGCACGAGGGGCGCCGGGCGGGGCTGACCGCGACCGCGATCTGTGCCGCCACCACCGATCCGCCGACGCTGCTGGTCTGCATCAACCGCGGGGCCGGGGCGGCGCCCGCCATGGCGTCCAGCGGCCTTCTGGGCGTCAGCTACCTGGCGGCGGCGCAGCATGGCGTGGCGCGGGTGTTCTCGACCCCCGGCCTGTCGCCCGAGGCGCGCTTTGCCGAAGGTCACTGGGGCCCCGGCGCCAGCGGCGTACCGCTGCTGGGCGGCAGCGTCGCGGCCTTTGACTGCCGCATCGAAAGCAGCATGATCTGCAACAGCCACCACATCTTCTTCAGCCGGGTGCTGTCGGCGCGCCATGACCCGATGATCCCGCCGTTGCTGTATCGCGACGGCTTCTTCCGGCGCCTCGATGACGGTTTCTAGAAAGGACCCCAGATGATCATCCACTACACCGAGGCCACGGGCCTGACCCTGGCCGAGCCGCAGGATTTCCGCAATTTCAAGGTGCTGCTGCCCGAAGGCGCCGCGCCCGAGGTCCCCGGCCTGACGCTGGTGGACGAAGGAAACGCGCTGGTGGGCATTGATGCCGTGCCCGCGCTGCCCGGCGCGCCCTCTGATGCCGACTGGCGTGCGGGCTACGACAAGATGGTCGAGGCCGCCGCGAAATACGGCTGGATCGACGCCGAGGCGCGCGCCATCCGCGCCCATGTCGAACGCGGCTGAGCAGCGGCAGGCAACAGGCCGGGCCCGGACCATTCCGGCCCGGCCTTTCCATGCCCGGCCTCGTCATGTCCGGCCTTCGCCGCGCGGGTCCGTCCCCCCGGCCTGTCGTCCGGGGCGCCCGTCCGCCCAGGGACGGGGGCGCCCCCGCGCGCGGCCCCTATTCGGCCGCCTTCGGCACTGCCGGCACCAGCGCCGTGCCCTCCAGCCCGAATTCCCGCGCCACTGCGTCCGTATCCGCCGAGAAGCCGGGCGGAGGGCGGTGGTAGACGGCGGGGGTGCGCTCTAGCTTGATCGGGGTGCCGGTGCCGCGGTAGTCGCCGATATCGACGATCATGCCGCGGGCATGGGTCTGCGGATCGGCCACCACCTGGTCCAGCGTCCGCACCGGCGCGCAGGGCACGCCGGCCTGCATCAGCGTTTCCGACAGCTCGGTCGCGCGATGGGCGGCCATGGCGCCTTCCAGCATCTCGCGCAGGGCAGGGCGGTTTTCCTTGCGCAGCGCGTTGGATCCAAAGCGCGGATCGCTGGCGCCTTCCGGGATGCCCAGCACGGTGCACAGCCGGGCGAACTGGCCATTGTTGCCCACCGCCAGGAACAGGTCCTGGTCGGCACAGCGATAGGTGTCATAGGGGGTGATGTTGGGATGGGCATTGCCCGAGGGCCCCGGCACCGGCGCGCCCAGGTAGAGGTTCGGCAGATGCGGATGCATCAGCGACACCCCGCAATCATAGAGCGCGGCCTCGACGAACTGGCCCTTGCCGGAGCGCGTGCGTTCATGCAGCGCCATCAGGATGCCGATGGCGGCGTTCAGCCCCGTCACCATGTCCACCACCGGCAGGCCCACGCGCAGCGGCTGGCCCCCGGCCGCGCCGTTGACCGACATGATCCCGCACAGGGCCTGGATCGCCGCGTCATAGCCCGGACGTCCGCCATAGGGGCCGTCCTCGCCGAAACCGGACACGCGGGCATGGACCAGACGCGGGAAACGCGCCTGCAACACGTCCCGCCCGATGCCCCATTTCTCCAGCGTGCCGGTCTTGAAATTCTCCAGCAGCACGTCGGCGCGCTCCAGCAGGGCCAGCAGGACGGCGCGGCCCTCGGGGACCGACAGGTCGACGGCGATGCCTTCCTTGTTGCGGTTCAGCCCCTGGAAATAGCTGGCCGCATCGCCCTGGAAGGGCGGGCCCCACTGGCGGGTTTCATCGCCCTGGGGCGGTTCGATCTTGATCACGCGGGCGCCGTGGTCGGCCAGGATCTGGCCGCAGTAGGGCCCCCCCAGCACGCGGCTTGCATCAATCACCAGCACGCCCTGCAGCGCGCCGCCGGTGGCGGTCTGGTCCATGGACCCCTCCCTTCGGTTCTCCTCGGGGGGCAGGATCGTCGCTGTGGCGGGGCGGCGCAACCTGTGGCCTGACCGCGTGGTCGGACTTCACATATGTGAAAGATCTGCGCCGCAGTGAACGTGCTTTGACACTGCCGGGGCCGCGGGGCGACAGTCGGGGCGTCCCACCGGAGGAGCGGCCGGGACAGGAGGATCCCTGCGGACATGTCGGCGACAGCCGTGGCGCCCCGGCGCTGCGGGCAAGCCGTCTTGCGCGCCGGGACGGGGCCTTCATGCCCCCTGGAAAGGACAGCAGCATGCGAAACGAACTGATCAAGGTCACGGTCGAGGACCACGTGGCGGTGGTAAAGATGGACGCGCCGCCGGTGAACGCCTGGTCGCTGCCCTTCACCGAGGAATTCATCGAGGTCTTCGACGAACTCTACGACCGCAGCGACGTGCGCTGCTTGGTGGTGACGGGCCGCGACAGGATCTTTTCCGCCGGCGCCGACATCAAGTCGCGCGGATCGGTGGGCGCGGGCCCGGGCGACACCGCCCGCCACATGCGCCGCATGCGCGAGGTGGGCAACTGCATCATGGAATGCAACAAGCCGGTGGTGGCGGCGGTGAACGGCCCCGCGCTTGGGGTGGGCATGGCGCCCATCGTCAATGCCGACATCATCCTGGCGTCGGACAACGCCTTCTTCTGCATGCCGGAAATCGACATCGGCCTGATGGGGGGTGCGCGCCACACGATGCGGATCTTTCCGCACAGCCTGGCGCGGCGGATGCTGCTGACCGGCTACCGCCTGCCCGCGACCGAGGCCTATGCCCGCGGCATCATCGAATGCGCCGTGCCGCTGGACCAGCTGATGGAGCAGGCGATGGCCATCGCGCTGAACATCGCGTCGAAATCGCCCAAGGCCGTCAGCCTGGCGAAGCGCGCCATCAACACGGTGGAAACGATGCCCCTGCGCGATGCCTACCGTTTTGAACAGAACCTGACGAACGAGATGGTCCAGCATGCGGATTCCAGGGAGGCGATGCGCGCCTTCCTGGAAAAGCGCAAGCCCGTCTTCGGAGAGAACGCCTGAGGCAACCCGGATCGCGACGGCAGAGGAGGCCGCCCCGATCCGCTGTCCAGGCAGGGTGCCCTTGGCACCACGCGCGCCCGGTCTGCCCCGGGCCGCAGCAGAGGGGGAGGAGACCATGCTGCAGACCAAGACGCCGCCCGTGGGCGCGGCAATCACGACCGATGCCGTGCTGCGCGCCGAAGGCATCGGCAAGCGCTTTGGCGGCTTCGACGCGGTGAAGGATGTGAACCTGTCGATCGGGCGGGGCACGATCCACGCGCTGATCGGGCCGAACGGCGCCGGCAAGACCACCTGCTTCAACCTGCTGACGCGGACGCTTTCGGTCACCTCGGGGCGGATCTGGCTGGATGGAGAGGACATCACCGCGCTGCGCACCGCCGAGGTCGCGCAGCGCGGGCTGGTGCGGTCCTTCCAGATTTCCGCCACCTTCCCCAACCTGACGCTGCTGGAAAACGTCCGGGTGGCGCTGCAATCGGGCTATGGCAAGGCGTTCACCTTCTGGCGCTCGCTCCAGGCGGTGCGCCCGCTCGATGAACGCGCGATGGATCTGCTGGACCAGGTCGGGCTGGCCGATCAGGCGCAGGCCCGTGCCGCCGATCTGTCCTATGGCAAGAAGCGCGCGCTGGAAATCGCCACCACCCTGGCGCTCGATCCCAAGGTGATGCTGCTGGACGAACCCACCGCCGGCATGGGCCATGAGGACATCGAACCGATCACCGAACTGATCCGCCGCTCGGCGAGGGGGCGCACGGTGCTGATCGTGGAACACAACCTTTCCGTCGTCTCCACCCTGTCGGACCGCATCAGCGTGCTGCAACGCGGCCAGATCCTGACCGAGGGCACCTATGACGAGGTCTCGACCGACCCCCGCGTGATCGAAGCCTATATGGGAGCCGAGGCATGAACATGCATTCCCCCGCCCCGAAGACCCTGCTGCGGGTCGAGAACCTGCAGGCCTGGTACGCGGAATCCAAGGCTCTGGAAGGCGTCACCTTCGATCTGCACGAGGGCGAGCTGCTGACGCTGATCGGGCGCAACGGCGCGGGCAAGACCACGACGCTGCGCGCCATCATGGGGCTGTTGCGCAAGGTGAAGGGCTCGGTCCGGTTCAACGACCGCGAAATCCTGGGCAAGCCGACCTATCGTATCGCCCGCGAGGGGCTGGCCTACTGCCCCGAGGAACGCGCCATCTTCGCCTCGCTTTCCGTCAAGGAAAACATGAGCCTGCCGCCCGTGCTGCGCGAGGGCGGCATGAGCGACGAGGCGCTGCTGGCCTCTTTCCCCAACCTGCGCGAACGCGCCCACAGCCCGGGCACCCGGCTGTCGGGGGGCGAACAGCAGATGCTGGCCATCGCGCGCATCCTGCGCACCGGCGCCCGCGTCATCTTGCTGGATGAACCCAGCGAGGGCCTGGCGCCCGTCATCGTCAAGGAAATCGGCCAGCTGATCCTGAAGCTGAAGGCGCAGGGCTACACCATCATCCTGGTCGAGCAGAACCTGCATTTCGCCAGGGGCCTGGCCGACCGCCATGTGGTGATCGAACACGGCCGCGTCGCCGACATCGTGACGGCGGCGGAACTGGCGGCCGATCCGGGCCGCGTGCAGCGCTATCTGGGGGTCTGAGGAATGCATGTCTCGATACAACTGCTGATGGGCCAGATGCTGATCGGACTGATCAACGGGTCGTTCTATGCGCTGCTGTCGATGGGGCTGGCGATCATCTTCGGGCTGATGAACGTGGTGAACTTTGCCCATGGGGTGCAGTACATGCTGGGCGCCTTCGTGGCCTGGCTGATGCTGGGAACGCTGGGCGTGCCCTACTGGTGGGCGCTGGTGATCGCGCCGGTGGTGGTGGGGGCCTTCGGGATCCTGACCGAACGCTTCGTGCTGAAGCCGTTGCAGAACCTGGATCACCTCTACAGCCTGCTGGCGACCTATGCGCTGGCGCTGATTGTCGAGGGGCTGGTGCGGGTGAAATTCGGGTCCACCGGGTTGCCCTATGCCTCGCCCATTCCGGGGGGGGTGAACCTGGGGTTCATGTATCTGCCCTGGTACCGGCTGTGGATCGTCGTGTTCTCGCTGGTGGTGTGCACCGGCACCTGGCTGCTGATCGAGCATACCAAGCTGGGCGCCTATCTGCGGGCCGCCAATGAACGCCCCGACATCGTGGAAACCTTCGGCATCAACGTGCCGCGGCTGGTGACGCTGACCTATGGCTTTGGCGTGGGCCTTGCGGCGCTGAGCGGCGTGCTGGCGGCGCCGATCTACCAGGTTTCGCCCTCGATGGGGTCGACGCTGATGATAACGATCTTCTCGGTGGTGGTGATCGGGGGGATGGGGTCGATTTCCGGGGCGATCCTGGCCGGCTACGTGCTGGGCCTGGCAGAGGCGCTGACCAAGGTCTTCTACCCCGAGGCCGCCAGCATGGTGATCTTTGTCGTGATGATCCTGACCCTGCTGCTGCGTCCCAACGGCCTGTTCGCAGGCGCGGAGAAAGCGTGATGAAACCTGTCTATCTGATCCTGATCCTGGCGGTGGCGCTGGCGGCGCCCTTCGCGATCTATCCCGCGACGCTGATGATGATCCTGTGCTTCGCGGTCTTTGCCTGCTCGTTCAACCTGATGCTGGGCTATACGGGGTTGCTGTGCTTTGGCCATGCGATGTTCCTGGGCACGGCGGCCTATGGGGCAGGGTGGCTGCTGAAGGTCACCAACCTGCCGCCTGAACTGGGCATCCTGGCGGCGACGCTGGCGATGGCGCTGCTGGGGCTGGGGGTGGGGCTGATCTGCATCCGCAAGTCGGGCATCCAGTTCGCCATGATCACCTTTGCCATCGCGCAGTTCATCTACTTCATCCACCTGCAGGCCCCCTTCACCCATGGCGAGGACGGCCTGCAGGGCATTCCGCGCCGCCCCGTCCTGGGGCTGATCGATGTCAGTTCCGACCGGGTCTACTACTATGTCGTGCTGGTCATCGCGGCGCTGGCGATCCTGGCCTTCTGGCGGATCGTGCATTCGCCCTTCGGCGAGGTGCTGAAGGCGACGCGGGACAATTCCGCACGGGTGGAATCGCTGGGGCTGCGGCCCGAGCGGGTGAAGCTGCTGGCCTTCGTGCTGTCGGCGGCGCTGGCGGGGCTGGCGGGGGCGATGAAGGCCACGGTGTTTCAGATCGCGACGCTGAACGACCTGTCCTTCGTGGTCTCGAGCGAGGTCATCCTGATGACGCTGCTGGGGGGGCTGGGGACGCTGGCCGGGCCGATCATCGGGGCGGGCATCGTGGTGGTGCTGCTGGATCAGCTGGCGTCCTTCGGGGAATGGGCGCTGATCGCGCAGGGGGCGATCCTGCTGGTGGTGATCCTGTTCTTCCGCCGCGGGTTGCTGGGCGAGCTGCTGGCGCTGAAGGCGCGCCGCTCGGCCGGTTGAGACGGCTGAAAGGGGGGCGGGGGCTCTGCCCCCATCGGCCTGCGGCCGATCCCCCCGGCATATTTGTGGAAAGATGAAAGGACGAAGAGATGGGTTTCACCTTCATGACCACGCCGCGGGTGATCTGCCAGGCGGGCGGGTTGCGCGAGCTGGGCAGCATCCTGCGGGGGCTGGGCGTGACGCGGGCGCTGATCGTCACCGATCCCGGAATCGTGGCCTGCGGCTTTGCCGAAGAGGCGCTGAGGTCCGTGCGGGACGCCGGGCTGGGGGGCGAGCTGTTCGACAAGGTGGCCGCCGATCCGCCGATCGCCATCGTCAACGAGGCCATTGCCCAGGCGCGGGCCATGGGCGCTGACGGGGTGGTTGGCCTGGGCGGCGGCAGCAGCCTGGACACCGCCAAGGTGGTGGCGCTGGCCACCGGCACCGGGCAGGAGATCGCGGACATGATCGGGTCGGACCGGGCACGCGGCGCGCGGATGCCGCTGGTGCAGATCCCGACCACCGCGGGCACCGGGTCGGAAGTGACCTGGGTGTCGGTGCTGACCTCGGATGATCACGAGAAGAAGGCGGTCTATGCGCCGCAGCTGCTGCCCGACGTGGCGTTGCTGGATGCGACGCTGACCACCGGGATGCCGCGGCGCGTGACGGCGGCGACGGCGCTGGATGCCATGGTCCATGCGATAGAGGCCTGCACCAGCCGCACCCGCAAGAACACCCTGTCGGACATGCTGGCCGACAAGGCGCTGAGCCTGCTGGGCCCGAACTATCGCCGGGTGCTGGATGTGCCAGACGATCTGGCGGCGCGCGAATCCATGCTGCTGGGGGCGACGCTGGCGGGCATGGCCTTCATCAACGCCAGCGTCGGCGCCGTCCATGCGCTGTCCTATCCGCTGGGCACCGGGTTCCACGTGCCGCACGGCCATGCCAATGCGCTGGTGATGGGGGCCGTCTTCCGCTTCAACCTGCCTGTGGCCGAGGCCGAATATGCCCGCCTGTCGCAGGTGCTGATGCCGGGGCAGTCCTTTGCCACCCGCAGCGCCGCCGCCGAGGCGATGATCGCCGAGGTCGAGGCGATGCTGGCCGATTCGGGTCTTGAGACCCGCCTGGCCCAGGTCGGCGTCACCGAGGCCGCGATCCCCGGCATGGCCCGCGAGGTGATCGAGGGGATCTCTCGGCTGGTCGATGCCAACCCCCGGCCGATGACCCAGGACGAGGTCCGCACGGTCTACCAGCACGCGCTCTGAGTCGCGCGATCTTGCTTCAGGGGCCCTCCTCCCGGTGACGGGCGGGGGGCCTTCGTCGTTTCCAGGGTCCCGGGGGTTGCGTTTTGCGCACAGGTAAGCGGCAGGGTTGCGCCAAATGCGTAAAGGAACGAAACATGCACGTCCGGCAAGACTTCGCCTTGCGCAAACGCGGCGGATGCAATTGACAGGGCAAAAGGCATATGCAGCCGTTTCAATGACATGACGCTAAAGGAAGGCCCGGGACCCATGACGTTCGATACCGCAGAGCATTCTTCGACCTCACCTCTGGAGGTCACGCTCGGGTCCGCGGGCAAGGTCAATTTCGCCTCGTCGCAGAACGGGGTTTCGGTGCTGCGCGAGGTCACGCTGACCAATACCTCGGGGGATCTGCAGGAAGCGGTCGAGGTGACGGTCAGTTGCCGCCCCGGGCTGATCCGGCCGAAGACCTGGGTGCTGGACCGGATGGCGCCGGGCGACAGCCGCAGCCTGACCGATCTGGACACGCCGCTGGACACCGCGCTGCTGGGCGGGCTGGACGAGGCCGAGCTGGGCGAGCTGCGCCTCGAGGTCCGCCAGGGTGAACGGCTGCTGGCCGAAGCCTCCCGTCCG
Organism: Pseudooceanicola sp. NS-SX9; assembly: GCF_057380705.1. Classification (NCBI taxonomy): domain Bacteria; kingdom Pseudomonadati; phylum Pseudomonadota; class Alphaproteobacteria; order Rhodobacterales; family Paracoccaceae; genus Pseudooceanicola; species Pseudooceanicola sp. NS-SX9. The sequence goes on from NZ_CM170818.1 coordinate 779,976, forward strand.
ATCGAGCTGCTGGCGCGCGACGAATGGGGCGGGCTGGCCGAGATGACGCAGCTGCTGGCGGCCTTCGTGTCGCCCAACGATGCCGTGGTGGCCCAGATCCTGAAGGAGGCGGGCCGCCTGCTGGAGGCCGGCGGCCACAGCGGCGCCATCGACGGCTACCAGTCCAAGGACCCGGGTCGGGCCTGGATGCTGGCCGGGGCGATCTGGTCGGCGGCGACCGCCCTGGGGCTGACCTATGCCCTGCCGCCCGCCAGCTTCGAGGAGCGTGGCCAGAAGATCCGCAGCCCGGCCCGCATCCGTGCCGAGGGGCTGGCCACCTGCCTTGACAGCACGCTGCTGATGGCCGCCGCCTTCGAGGCCGCCGGGCTGAACCCGGTGGTGCTGATCTCGGACGGTCATGCCTGGGTCGGCGTCTGGCTGACGCCGCGCGATTTCGGCACGGTGGCGGAACCCGACGTGATGTGCGTGCGCAAGGCGGTCGATGCGCGCGAATTCGTCATGGCGGAAACCACGCTGTTGACGAAGCGCCCGACCATCGGCTTTGCCCAGGCCGTCGATACCGCCCGCGACCATGTGGCGGAACGCAACGAACATGCCTTCCGCATGGCGCTGGACATCCGCCGCGCCCGTGCCGCCCGCATCCGCCCCCTGGCCAGCCACCGCAATGACGAGGCCGGGGTGCAGGACATTCCCGCCAGCCCCGCCGCCCTGCCGCAGCCGCTGGATCTGGGCCTGCTGCCCGGCGATCTGGTCGAGGTCGAGCCCACCACCGCCCAGGACCGGGTGGCGCGCTGGCAGCGCAAGCTGCTGGACCTGTCGCTGCGCAACCGGCTGCTGAACTTCAGCGACACCCGCCAGACGCTGCCGCTGCTGTGCCCCGACATTTCCGCGCTAGAGGACCAGCTGACCGGCGGAGCGAAATTCCGCACCCTGGCGCTGAAGGACGAGGACCCCCTTGGCACCCGCGACCTGCTGGCCGCGGATGAACCGCGCCTTCTGGCCGAGGTCGCGGCCGAGGCCTTCCAGCGTCATCAGCTGGCCGTGCCGCTGACCGGCCGCGAGACCGACAAGCGCCTGCTGGAACTGCACCGCCGGGCGCAAAGCGACCTGCAGGAGGGCGGCACCAACACGCTGTTCCTTGCCGCGGGTTTCCTGCGCTGGAAGAAGTCCGACACCGACGGGCGCACCTATCGCGCGCCGCTGCTGCTGATCCCGGTCAAGCTGTCGCGGCGCTCGGCCCAGTCGGAGTTCGTGATCGAGCATCACGAGGACGACGTGCGCTTCAACGCCACGCTGCTGGAATTCCTCAAGCGCGATTTCGACCTGCATGTGCCGGAACTGGAAGGCGATCTGCCCCGCGACGAGGCGGGCTATGACCTGCGCCGCATCTTCGAGACCCTGCGCCTGCGGGTCCGCGACGTGGCGGGTTTCGAAGTGGTCGAGGAACTGGCGCTGTCGACCTTCTCTTTCGCCAAGTTTCTGATGTGGAAGGATCTGGTCGAGCGCACCGACAGCCTGCGCAAGGCGCCGCTGGTGCGGCATCTGGTCGACAACCCAACCGAGGCCTTCCTGCCCGAGGGTGCTGCCGGCCTGCCGCAGCCCGCCGATGTCGACCGCCGGATCGCGCCGCGCGACCTGTTCACGCCGCTGCCCGCCGACAGTTCCCAGCTGGCCGCGGTGCTGGCCGCGCAGGAGGGGCATGATTTCGTGCTGATCGGCCCGCCCGGCACCGGCAAAAGCCAGACCATCGCCAATATCATCGCCCAGTGCCTCGGGCTCGGCAAAACCGTCCTCTTCGTGGCCGAGAAATCCGCCGCGCTGGAGGTCGTCCATCGCCGTCTGGCGGCCACCGGCCTGTCGGATGCCGTGCTGGAGCTGCATTCCAACAAGGCCGACCGCAAGTCGGTGCTGGACCAGCTGGGCCGCAGCTGGAACCGGGCGGTGTCGGGCGGGGCGGACAGCTGGCAGAAGGTCACGGACGATCTGGGCGTGACCCGCGACCAGCTGAACGCCTATGTCGAGGCGCTGCACCGCAAGGGCACGCAGGGGTTCAGCGTCTTCACCGCCATCGGCCGCGCCGTGGACGAGGCGCCGCCCTTCACCCTGTCGTTCGCGGGCAAGGATGCCCATGACGCGGAAAGCTATGCCCATCTCTCGCGTCTGGCCGAGGCCCTGGGCCGCTGCCATCAGATTGTCGCGGATCTGCCGCCGCTGCCGCTGATCGGGGTGCAGGACTGGTCCTATGCCTGGCAGGACGACCTGCTGGCGCGGGCCGAGGCGCTGCGGGGCTCGGCCCGGGCGCTGCTGGACACGGCCCGCGACCTGCTGCGCCGGACCGGGCTGGGCGGCGACGCCACGATCACGCCGGACACGCTGGACCAGCTGAAGCGGCTGGCGGATCTGCCCAGGGGCGCGGGCGATCTGAGCCCCGCGCTGGAACGCGACCTGGAAACGCTCGCCCGCGATGTGGCGACCCTGACCGGGCTGCTGGCCGATCACGCCCGCGCCGCTGCCGACTGTGCCGCGCGCTATCCGATGGACCGGCTGGACCGCATCCCCCTGCAGCAGCTGGATACCGACTGGCGGCAGGCGCAGGCGAAGATGTGGCCGTTCTCCTCGATGGCGCTGTCGTCGGTGCGCAAGCTTCTGCAGACCTATGCGACCGGGGGCGAGGCCGACCCCGCCCGCGACATCGCCGCCCTGATCCGCGCACAAGAGGCCGAGGCACAGATCGCCGCCCTGCCGCTGCACGGCTGCCCCGCCTTTGACGGTCTGCAGACCGATCCCGCCCGCCTGACCGCCTGGGCCGAGGCGGCAGCCGCCCTGCGCCGCACCCTGGCCCGTCTGGCCCCCGCCGTCACCGACCCCGCCGCCTGGCAGGGCGCCACGCAGGATCTGGCCTCGGGGCAGGAGGGGCCGTTGCAGGCGGCGCTGGCGCGGTTCCGCGATCAGCACCTGGCCTGGCGCGCCGATGCGGTGCGGCTGGGCGACACCGCCGACAGTTCCCCCGAGGCAATGGCGCTGGAACCCCTGCTGCAGGCGCTGGACCAGACGCTGGCGCATCGCGACGTGCTGCCCGACTGGGCGCGCTGGATGGCCGCCTGCACCCAGGCGCGCGGCGCGGGCCTGTCGACGCTGGTCGATGCGGTGGAACTGGGCACCGTCCCCGATGCCGCCGCCGCCTTCGAGGCCGCCTATGCCACCTGGTGGCTGCCCCGGGCGCTGGATGCCGAACCGGTGCTGCGCGGCTTCACCCACTGGTCGCACGAAGACGCCATCCGCCGTTTCCGCGATCTGGACAGCCGCGCGACCCAGATGGCCGCCGGCCAGATCCTGGCGCGGGTCCAGCACGGCCTGCCGCCCCGCGATGCGGTGCCGCGCAAATCCGAACTGGGCACGTTGCGCCACCAGCTGGGGCTGCAACGCCCCTCGATGCCGATCCGCAGCCTGATCCACGAGATGCCCGACACCTTCACCAAGCTGGCGCCCTGCGTGCTGATGTCGCCGCTGTCGGTGGCGCAGTACCTGCCGGCCGGGCAGGCGGCCTTCGACGTGGTGATCTTTGACGAGGCCTCGCAGATCACCACCTGGGACGCCATCGGCGCCATCGCGCGCGGCCGTCAGGCGATCATCGTGGGCGATCCGAAACAGCTGCCGCCCACCAACTTCTTCGGCCGCACCGACGAGACCGAGGACGACCTGCCCGAGACCGAGCGCGACATGCCCTCGATCCTGGATGAGGTCTCGGCCGCGGGCATTCCCACCCAGCAGCTGAACTGGCACTACCGCAGCCGCGACGAGGCGCTGATCGCGTTTTCCAACTGGCATTACTATGGCGGGCGGCTGATCACCTTCCCCTCGCCCTCGACCCGCTCCGAGGCGGTGCAGCTGCATCAGGTCGACGGCACCTATGGCCGGGGGCAGGGCCGCACCAACGAGGCCGAGGCCCGCGCCATCGTGGCCCTTGCGGTGCGCCGCCTGACCGCCCAGCTGAAACGCCCCGAGGACCAGCGCCAGACCATCGGCGTGATCACCTTCAACAGCGAACAGCAGGGCCTGATCCTGGACCTTCTGGACGAGGAACGCCGCCGCAACCCCGATCTGGAATGGTATTTCGAGGACGCCCGGGAAGAGCCCGTCATCGTCAAGAACCTTGAGAACATTCAAGGGGATGAGCGTGACGTGATGCTGTTCTCGGTCACCTTCGGGCCGGATGCGGCGGGGCGGCTGTCGATGGCCTTCGGGGCGCTCAATGGCGAGGGCGGCGAGAAACGCCTGAACGTCGCCGTCACCCGCGCCCGCGAGGAGCTGCATGTCTTCACCTCGATCCGGGCCGAGCAGATCGACCTGACGCGGACCCGGGCGACCGGGGTGCGGCACCTGAAGGCGTTCCTGGATTTCGCGGCCCGCGGCCCTGTGGCGCTGCCCGCGCAGGACGACGGATCGCTCGGGCCGGTGGAAAACCCCTTCGAGGGCGCCATCAAGGCCGCGATCGAGGCCCGGGGCTGGGAATTGCGGCCGCAGATCGGCGTTTCGGGGTTCCGCATCGACCTGGGCGTGGTGCATCCCGACCATGCGGGCGTCTATCTGGCGGGGATCGAATGCGACGGGGCAACCTATCACGGCTCGGCCTCGGCGCGGGACCGGGACAAGGTGCGCCAGGCGGTGCTGGAGAACCTCGGCTGGACGATCTTCCGCATCTGGTCGACGGACTGGTTCCGCAGCCCGGTGACGGTGGCCGACCGCATCCACGAGGCGCTGCTGGCGCATCTGGACACCGACCGCGCCGCCCGTGCCCGGGCCGCAGCCGAACGCGCCGCGGACATTCCCGAAATGCTGGCACTGCCCGCACCCGAAGCCCCTCCCGAAGACCTTGCCGAACCGGACCAGCCCGCGCCCGAGGCCCCCTTGGATCAGCCCGACGCCGATCTTCGGGCCCCGCAGGACGACGACCGCCCGCTGTCGGACCTGCCCGACCCCGATGCGGATCGCTTCTTTGATGACGATTACCTGCCGCAGCTGGCCCGCCAGATCGACCGGATCGTCGGTGACGAGGGGCCCTTGCCGGTGGCGCAGCTGGCGCGCCGGATCGCCACGCTGCACGGCTGGCAGCGCACCGGCCGCCGCATCGCCGAACAGGTGCGCCTGGCGATGGACGGGATCGAGCTGCATGACGAGGATGACGTGGATTTCGCCTGGCTGCCCGGCACCTACCGCGACCGTCTGCCGTTCCGCCAGGGCACCGACCGGATGCTGCGCGACATCTCCCGGACCGAGATCGCCGACCTCTACGATCAGCACGCGGCCTTCCTGGATGGCGCGCAGGACCCGGTGCAGGAGCTTGCGCATCTGATCGGCCTGGTGCGGCCATCCGGCGATGCCCGCGCCTATCTGGAGGCCTGCCTGGCCTGGCGCCGCGGCGAGGTGTGATCACACGCCGCGGCGGTTGCCCCAGACCAGCACATGCAGCTGGGGCAGCACCCGCGGCGTGAACCAGCGATCCCCCGTCACCTTGTCGATCAGCCATTCCAGCCGGGCTGTGGTGGCCTCAAGGCTGACGGGCAGATCGGGGTCGACCTCGGGGTTGCCGGGCTGCAGGTAAAGCGGCAGTTCCGGGTGACGCTCGGCCGCGTCCCGGGCATAGGCGTAATCGGCATCGTCGAAGATGACGATCTTCATCACCACCTGGCGGGCGCCCTTCGCGGCGCTCAGGCAGCGGGCGAAGGCCGCCCAGTCGGTGGTTTCCCCCGAAGAGGGCGGCTTGGGGCTGAGCACCAGCGTGTCGAGATCGGCGAACCAGTCCCGCGCGATGGACCCTTGGGTTTCACAGGCAAAGCGATAGCCCTCGGCGCGGCCCAGGGCGATGACGCCGGTGAAATCCTGGATCGCGGGGTTGCCGCCGGACACCGAAACCGTCAGCGGCCGCCCGCCCGACAGGCTGCGGACCTGATCCATCACCTGCGCATCCGTCATCGCCGCCCAGTCGTGGCGATAGGCGCTGTCGACGGCGTGCAGGCTGTCGCACCAGCTGCAGCGATAATCGCAGCCGCCCGCGCGCACGAAGACGGTGGGTTCCCCGATCAGCGCGCCTTCGCCCTGGATCGTGGGGCCGAAGATTTCCGCGATGCGCAGGGTCATGGCCGGTATTCCGCCCAGGTCTTGGGCGTCTCGCTGACCAGCACCGCTGCGGTTTCCGGCCAGCGCGCCCGGCACCAGTCGAAGAAATGCCGGGCCATGTTCTCGGCGGTCGAGGGGGTGTCCAGCACCTCGTTCAGGTGCCGGTGGTCGAACTGGTCGTCGATATAGGTCTTCAGCGGCTTCAGCTCGTGATAATCGCGCACGAACCCGTCAGAGTTCAGCGTGGCCGAGGCCAGTTCCACCACCACGACATAGTTGTGCCCATGCATCCGCGCGCATTGGTGATCGGCGGGCAGGTGGGTCAGCTGGTGCGAGGCGGAAAAGTGGAATTCCTTGCGGATGCGGTACATCAGCGGCCCTCCCGGTTGGCGATGGCCTCGCGCCAGTAATCGGGATCGGCATAGGCGGTGGGGTCGGGAAGACCCGCCAGATCGAAGGCCTCGCGGCGTTCGACGCAGGTGCCGCAGCGCCCGCAATGCTGTTCGCCGCCCTTGTAGCAGGACCAGGTGCGATCAAACGGCGTGTGGTGGCGGGCGCCTTCCAGCACGATGTCGGATTTCGGCCGGTGCACGAAGGGGGTCCACAGCCGCACATCGGCATAGCCGTCGAGGGCCGCGCGCTGCATGGCCTCGAACGCTTCGGTGAAGGCGGGGCGGCAGTCGGGATAGATGAAGTGGTCGCCGCCATGCACGGCGGTGGCCACGGCCTGATCGCCCTTGGCGGCCGCGATCCCGAAGGCCATGGTCAGCATGATGGCATTGCGGTTCGGCACGACGGTGATCTTCATCGTGTCCTCGGCATAGTGGCCGTCGGGCACGTCGATGTCGTCGGTCAGGGCCGATCCGCTCAGCGCGGCGCCGATGGCGCGCATGTCGATCAGGTGGTGCGGCACGCCGAGGCGTTCGGCGGTTTCGGCGGCAAAGGCCAGTTCCTTGCGGTGGCGCTGGCCATAGTCGAAGGAAACAAGGCGGGTCAGGGTCTGCGTTTCGGCGGCCATGTGGGCCAGGGAAACGGAATCCAGTCCGCCAGAGCAGATGACGAGTGTTTTCATAGTGGGTCCCTTGTTTTGATGACCGGGTGGGCTGCGACCGGTGCGGCGCGGCTTATAGGCAGCGCGGGGCCATCGCGCAACAGGGCGCGGGGATCAGGGTTGGCGCCGCCTTGCCGGTGGCCGGGGCAGGTCCCCGGGGTGGGCCTTCAAAACGCAGGCAAAGCAGGGGGTTGTGGTGTCGTGCCGGCGGCGCTGTCACGTCGCGGCAGGGCCCCTGAAAAAGGGTCGCCCCGCCCGGGACCGGTCCGGGCGGGGCGACAGACGTCCTGGACGAGGGAGATCAGGCGTCCAGGCCGTAGACCGTGCGGGCGGTGTCGCGGCTGATGCGGCCCTCGGCCAGATCGCGGGCGACGGCTTCGGGCGGGCGGGCGGCGGGATCGCCATAGCCGCCGCCGCCGGGCGTCACGATCGAGACGATCTGCCCGGGCACCAGATCCACCATGCCGGCGAAGGTCGTGCGCCCGTCGCCGAAATCCAGATGCGTGCAATCGGCGGGCAGCCCGCCGTCCAGCCCCCAGGGATGCGAGGCCACGCGCGATCCCTCGACGGTAAAGCGGCAGGGGCGCTCGGCGCGGTAGACCCGGCGGATGCCCATGCCGCCGCGCCAGGTGCCGCAGCCGGCCGATCCATCGACCAGCTCGTAGCGCAGCAGGGTCAGGGGATATTCCAGCTCCAACGCCTCGACCGGCAGGTTCGAGGTATTGGTCAGCCCGACATGGATCCCCGACAGCCCGTCGGCCCCGGGGCGCGCGCCGCCGCCGCCGCCGATGGTTTCCAGATAGACCCAGATGTTGCCATCCTCGTCGAACCCGTTGAACAGCGCCCCCGAGCAGCAGCCGTTCCCGGCCGCCATCACCTTGCCCGGCAGCGCCTTGGCCAGCGCGCCATAGACCAGGTCGGTGACGCGCTGCGCCGCCGCGATCCGGCCATCCACCGCCGCCGGGTGGCGGCAATTCAGGATCGAGCCCGCGGGCGCTGTCACCGTCAGCGGCCGCGCCAGCCCGGCATTCGGCAGAACCGTCGGATCCAGCACGGATTTCACCGCGAAATAGGCGGCCGCCAGCAGCGAGGTATAGATCAGGTTCAGACCGCCGCGGACCTGCGGCGGGCCGTCGAACGCCAGCGTCATCTCGTCGCCCGAAACGGTGATCGCGACCGAGAAGGTCATCTGCTCGGGGCGCTGGTTGCTGTCGAACTGGTCCTCGAACGTATAGGTGCCGTCGGGGATCGCGGCGATGGCGGTGCGCATCTTGCGCTCGGCATAATCCTGCAGGGCGTCGCCCGCCGCCAGCACCTTTTCGGTGCCGTATTTCACGCACAGATCCGCCATCCGCTGCACACACAGCCGGTTCGCCGACATTTGCGCCCGCAGGTCCGAGATCCGCTCGCGCGGGACCTGGCAGTTCAGCAGGAACATCTCCTGCAGGTCGGCGTTCAGCACCCCCTCGCGATAGAGGCGCACGGGCGGGATGCGCAGCCCCTCCTGATAGATGTGTTCATGGCCGCGGTCGGCGAAATCGGAATGGTGCGCGGTGTTGACCGCCCAGGCGATCAGCGTGCCGTCGACGAAGATCGGTTCCGCCAGCACGATGTCGGGCAGGTGGGTCGCGCCGCCCGCATAGGCGTCATTGGCCATGAAGACATCGCCGGGTCGGATGTCGTCGGCCTGAAACCGCTGGGCGATGGCGGGCAGCACCCCCAGGAAGGACCCAAGGTGCATGGGGATGTGTTCCGCCTGGCACAGGGTATTGCCGCGGTGATCGAAGAGGGCGGTCGAACAGTCCCGCCGCTCCTTGATGTTGGTCGAGTAGGAGGCGCGCACCAGCGCCTCGCCCATTTCCTCGACGATGGATTGCAGGGCCGATCCGATGACCTCGACGGTGATCGGGTCGATGGCCACGGCGGGGGCGCTGTGCGCGTTCATGCCGTCACCTCCAGGATAAGGTTGAGGTAGGGATCCACGGTGCCGGTCATGTCGGGCAGGATCACGGTGGTGGTGTCCATCTGCTCGACGATGGCGGGGCCGGTGATGACATTGCCGGGCTTCAGACCGGCGCGGGCATAGACCGGGCAGGGGAGGAAGGCGCCCGCCTCGGGCATCCAGACCTCTCGGGTGTCGATCTGCGCCGCGCCGGCATCGGGGCCGGCATCGGGGGCGGGGGTGAAGGCGGCCTTGGTGACGATCCCCGCGGCCTCAAGGCGCAGGGTGACCAGCTGGATGGGCTCGCCCGCGGCGACAAAGCCGAAGCGCTGGCGGTGCGCGGCCTCGAACCCCTCTTCCAGCGCGCGGAAGGTGTCGGCGGTGACGGGACCGGCGGGCACCGGCACCGAGAGTTCATAGTTCTGGCCCATGTAGCGCATGTCGGCGGTGCGGGTCATGACGCGGCGGTCCTCGGTGATCTTTTCCGCATCGAACCAGGCACCGGCCTGGCGGGTCAGATCGGCAAAGCCGTCCTCGACCGGGGCAAGGGCCGCATCGCCAAGCGCCATCAGCCGCGAGATCGCGAAATCGGCGCGCAGGTCGGTCAGCAGCAGGCCAAGGGCGCACAGCGTCCCGGGCGTCAGCGGCACGATGACCTTGGCCATGTCCAGCTCGCGCGCAAGGCGGGCGGCGTGCAGGGGACCGGCGCCGCCAAAGGCCATCAGCGCATAGTCGCGCGGATCATGGCCGCGCTGCACGGAAATCACCCGGATCGCCTTGGCCATGTTGGCCGTCACGACCGAGATGATGCCCTGCGCGGTTTCCATCACCCCAAGGCCCAGCCGGTCGGCCAGCCGCTGCACAGCCTCGACCGCCAGATCGCGGCGCACCTTCATGCGGCCGCCCAGGATTTCGACCGGGTTCAGGGTCTGCAGGACGATGTTGGCGTCCGTCACTGTGGGTTCGGTATTGCCAAGGCCATAGCAGACCGGTCCCGGATGCGCCCCGGCCGAGCGCGGCCCGACCTTCAGCAGCCCGCCCGTGTCGACATGCGCGATCGAGCCGCCCCCCGCCCCAACGGTGTGGATGTCGAGCATCGGCGCCTTGATCGGATAGCCATGCACATCGGCCTCGCCGGTCAGCTGGCAGACGCCGTTCTGCAGCAGCGCCACATCCGAGGAGGTGCCGCCCACGTCGAAGGTGATGATGTGATCGAACCCCGCCATCCGGCCGATGGCCTGTGCCGCCACCACCCCGGTCGAGGGGCCCGACAGAACCGTGCGCACCGGCAGGTTGGCGGCGGTGTCGAACCCGATGACGCCGCCGTTCGATTGCGTCAGCTGCGGCGCGACCTGCAGGCCGATGCCGTCCAGCCGGTCCTTCAGGCGGCGGATGTAGCTTTGCATCACCGGGCCCAGATAGGCGTTGACGACGGTGGTCGACAGGCGCTCGAACTCGCGGAACTCGGGGGCAACGTCGTGGCTGGCCGAAACGAAGACATCGGGCAGTTCCTCGGCGATGACCTGACGCGCCAGGGCCTCGTGCTCGGTATTGAGGAAGCCGTAGAGGAAGCAGACCGCCAGCGCCTTGACATCGGCCGCCTTCAGGGCGCGCAGTTCGGCGCGCAGGGCGTCTGCATCCAGCGGCACCTCGACGCTGCCGTCATGACGCAGCCGTTCGGGAACCTCGCGGCGCAGGTCGCGGGTGACCAGCTGTTCGGGCTTTTCGGCGAACATGTCGTAAAGGTTGGGGCGCTTCTGGCGGCCGATCTCCAGCAGGTCGCGGAAGCCGTCCGACACGATCAGCCCGGTCTTCACGCCCTTCAGTTCGATCAGGGCATTGGTGGCAACCGTAGTGCCGTGGCCCAGGAAGGACAGATCGGCGGCGGTGGCGCCGACCTGTTCCAGCCCCTCGACCACGCCGGTGGTGATCCCGCGCGAGGGATCGTCCGGGGTCGAGGAAACCTTCCAGATCTCGACCTTGCCGCTGGCTTCGTCAAACAGGCAGACATCCGTGAAGGTGCCGCCCGAATCCACGCCAATTCTCCATGCCATGGTGTGCTGTCCTGTTCTGCGTCACGCCGCCAGTGCGGCGGCTTCGGAGTGGGTGTTCCTGAACCGCGTCAGGCGGAACGGGGCGGGGTCGGTCCGCGGGACCTTGCCCAGAAGAAGCTCGGCCGCCAGTTCGCCGCCGCCGGGCCCCGAGCCAAAGCCGTGCCCCGAGAAGCCCGAGGAAATGAACAGCCCCGGCAGCGCCGGCACGTCCGAGATCACCGGGATCGCATCGGGGGTGGCGTCGATCATGCCGCCCCAGGCATGGGTCTGGCGGGCATCGGCAAAGGCCGGAACGGCGCGCGCCAGGTTCTTCAGCGCCTGGCGCAGGAAGGGGCCGTCGGGTTCGGGATCCAGGGTGCGGATCTGCTCGAACGGGGTGATCTGGTCCGGCGCCCAGCGGCGCGGCATCCGCAGTTCGGTCAGGAAGTCACTGCCCACGCGCAGCTTCAGCTCGTGCCAGCTGGTGCGCAGGGTGGGCAGGAAATCGGGCAGCAGGCGGAAGCTGTCGGGCACGATCGAGGCGACGTTGGCATTGCGCAGCGCCACGGTATAGCCGCCGTCCAGCCGCTTGCGGAAGGCAAAGTCGCCGCCGCCCACGGGCATGTCGGTGATGGCGGCGGCGCTTTCGATGCGCGCGGCCGTCGCCAGCAGCTTCAGCTGTGGAAAGTTGATCCCCAGATTGCCCAGGAACAGCCGCGACCAGGCGCCGCCGGCCACCAGCGCGCGCTCGGTGCGGATCGGGCCCTGTTCGGTGATCACCGCAGAAAGCCCCCCGGCCTGGGTCTCGATCCCGCGGACGGCGCAGTTTTCCAGGATCACGGCGCCCAGGCGCTGCGCGGCCTTCGCCATCTCGGGGACGGCGCGCCAGGGTTCGGCGCGGCCATCGGTGCGGGTGTGCAGGCCCATCACGTAGCGGCTGTCGATGCCCGGCAGCAGCTCACGCAGCCCGGCGCCGTCCAGCTTGACGCAATCCATGCCGGTGTCCCGGCCCACATCGGCCCAGGCGCTGAAGTCGCGGACCTCGCGCGGGGTGCGGCAGACATAGGTGATGCCGGTCTCACGGTAGCCGGTGTCGATGCCAAAGCGCGCGTCCAGGCCCCGCCACAGCTCCAGCGAGCGGATGGTCAGCGGCAGTTCCTTGGGATCGCGGCCCATCTGGCGCACCCAGCCCCAGTTGCGGCTGGATTGCTCGGCGGCGACGCGGCCCTTTTCGCAGACCACGACGCGCTGGCCGGCCTCGGCCAGAAACAGCGCCGCGGTGATGCCGGCGATGCCGCCGCCGATGATGACGACATCGGCCCGGGGCGGCGCGGCGGTGTCGGGGGTGATGCGCGAGATGGTATCGAGGATCATGTCAGGGCTCGTGTCAGGGCTGCAGGGACGCTGGCAGGGCGGGGCAGGCGGCTGCGCGCTTTGCACCGGCCTTCCGGCGGAAACGATCATGAAGCTTCATGTTTGCCCGTCGTCCATGCGCATTTTGCCGCGATTCGGTGGGTGATGTGGCCGATTCCCGCATCCGTGCCCATTGGTTTCGGCCCGAAAGGATGCGGAAATTGCCCCGACACAATGGTCGGGTTTCAGAAATATAAGGGATATTCAGGGCACATCCGGTCATGAGAAGCTGTCCAATGCGGGCCGGGGTTTAGGGCATCCGGCGCGTCGTCTGCCCTTTCACGCTTGTTCAGCTTTGCGTTTTTGTGAACGAAAAACGTCATGCCCTAGTGAAAATTCATCTGGGATGCACCTAATTTTGGCAATCGCTGCGAATTCATGCGCGAGATTCGCCATAGTGATGGGAGAGTGTGGAGGAATGTTGACACAAACATGCACAGATGCCTGCATGGGGCCGTGCGGGGGCCCGAAGGCTGCATCCTGCGCCAAGCCAGAGCCGGAAACCGGCCGTCTTTCCTTCAGATCGCAACAGGGAAATCCGACATGACCATGAACCGCCGCCTCTTCCTGCAGTCTGCCACCGCCATCGGCGCGCTTGCCGCCGCCGGTGGCCCCGCCTTCGCCGCCGGTCCCGCCTGGGACATGGCCGACGAATACAGCGCCGATGCACTGTCGGGCAAAGCCGCGAACCATTTCATCGAGGCGCTCAAGGCCAAGGTCGGCGACAAGCTGATCATCAACTACCAGGGGGGCGGGGCGCTCGGCTACAAGTCGGCCGACCAGTTCGACGCGGTGCAGGATGGCGCGGTGCAGTCCGCCGTCACACTGATGACGCAGCTGGGCGGCATCGATCCGATCTTCAACCTGTCGTCGCTGCCCTTCATCGCCAAAACCCCGGACGAGGCCTACCTGCTGTGGCAGGCCGCCCGCGAGGAATATGCCAAGGTCTTCGAGGCCAACGGCATGGTGCTGCTGTGGGCGATGCCGAACCCGCCCTCGGGGATCTCGGCCAAGGCGCCGATGACCTCGGAGGCGGCGCTGAAGGGGCTGCGGATCCGCACCTATGACGTCAACGGCACCGAGACGATGAAAAACGCCGGCGCCGCCCCCCTGCAGGTGGCCTGGGCCGACCTGATCCCGCAGCTTTCGACTGGGGGCATCGACGCGGTGCTGACCTCGGCCGATGGGGCGCGGCAGCTGTCGCTGTGGGATTATGTCTCGGATTTCAGCGAGATGAACTATGCCATGGGGCTGTTCATGTACCACGTCAACAAGGACAGCTACGACGCGCTGCCCAAGGACGTGCAGGAGGCGATGGTCGCCGTCGTCGACGATTGCGACAAGTACAACTGGCAGATCATGGTGGATTCGATCCAGCAGGCCTACGACCTGATGACCAAGAACGGCATGAAGGTCACCAAGGCCGCCGACATCCCCGACGAGGTGTTCACCTTCCTGCAGGCCGCCGGCGGCCCGGTCAAGGACAGCTGGCTGGAGCAGACCGGCGATCGCGGCAAGGCCGTGCTGGCCCGCTTCGAAGAGCTGAAGAAGCAGGCCGCCTGAGCCCGCGCGATCCCGTTCCGGGCGCGTTGGGCGCCCGGGCCCGGACTGGCCTCTGACTGGCCCCTGACTGCCTTGGGATGGAGTTGCCCCCATGACCGCCGAATGCGCTTCCGACCTGCCCGGTGCCCGCACCGACACAACGGACACCCCGCCCGCCGATCCGCGCTGGCTGACCTGGGCCGAGCGCGCCTCGGCCGGGATCAATGCGGCGGCGGCGGTGGTCTCGGCGGGGCTTCTGGTGCTGATGACCGCGCTCATCCTGCTGGAGATCGTGCTGCGGATGTTTTCGCTGTCGACCTTCATGTCGGATGTGCTGGTGGCCTATGGGGTGGCGGCCGTCACCTTCCTGGCGGCGCCCTGGGCGTTGCAGCAGGGATCGATGATCCGGGTGACGGTGATCACCGGCCGACTGCCCCTGCGGGCGCGCTGGCTGACCGAGGCCTTCGCTCTGCTGTCCACCGGATGGATCATGTGGTTCCTGATCGGCTACCAGTGGAAGACGGTGGTCAAGCTGTACCTCAGGGGCTCGACCAGCCAGCAGATGATCTCGATCCCGCTGTGGATCCCGGAAACCTTCATGCTGGCGGGCTTCAGCCTGATCCTGCTGCAGATCGTGGTGCGCGCACTGCGCCTGGTCTTCGTCGGCCTGTCCGAAGACCGCGCCCTGTCGCTGTGAGAGCCGCCGCCGTGAGACCTGTCTTGAGAACCGCCGCCTTGCCCTGCGTCCTGAACGCCGCCGCCCTGCGCCTTGCAGCCTTCGGCCCGGCCGCCTGTCGCCCCGTTCCCCTGACCCCCGCTGCCTGACCCGGGAAGGATCTGCCATGTCGATTGCCGCTTCCGCCTTTGTCGTGCTGGGCCTTCTGGCGCTGTTCCTGGGCGCCGGGGTCTGGATCTTTTCCGGGCTGATGCTGGTGGGCGCCTCGGCGATGTATCTGGTGCTGGATTTCAGCCCGGCGCGCATCGGTTCCATCGCCACCAAAGTCATCTCGTCCTCGGCCGTCTCGTGGGAGCTGGCCGCGATCCCGATCTTCATGTGGATGGGCGACATCATCTTCCGCACCGATATCTCTCAGCGGCTGTTCCGGGGGCTGGCGCCGCTGGTGGCGCGGGTGCCGGGGGGGCTGCTGCATACCAACGTCTTCGGCTGCACGATCTTCGCGGCGATCTCGGGGTCGTCGACCGCGACAACGGCGACGGTGGGCAAGATCACCATCCCGGAACTGCGCGCGCGCGGCTATGACGTGCGGCTGGCGGCCGGATCGCTGGCGGGCGCCGGCAGCTTCGGCCTGCTGATCCCGCCCTCGATCGCGATGATCGTCTACGGGGTGCTGGCCAATGTCTCGATTGCGAAACTGTTCGCCGCCGGGCTGATCCCGGGGCTGATGATGGCGGGGCTTTACGCGGGCTACATCGCGCTGATGGCAAGGATCGACCCGTCGCGCGCCCCGAAGTTCGAGGGCACCATCACCCCGAAGACCGTGCTGCGGGGCCTGTGGGATCTGGTGCCCATCGCGGTGCTGATGGTGGTGGTGCTGGGCTCGATCTATTCCGGCATCGCCACCCCGTCCGAGGCCGCGGCCGTGGGCGTCTTCGGCGCCGTGGTGATCACCATCGTGACGGGGCAGTTTTCCCTGCAGCTGATGCGCGACAGCCTGATGTCGACGATCCGGGTGTCGGCGATGATCCTGATGCTGATCGCGGCCTCGGCCTTCCTGTCGGCCTCGATTGCCTATATGCACCTGCCCACCATGATCACCGAGGGCATCGCCTCGCTGGGGCTGTCGCCCTATGGGGTGCTGCTGATCCTGGCGCTGCTTTATGTTGTGCTGGGGATGTTCCTGGATGGCACCTCGATGACGGTGATGACGGTGCCGATTGCCGTGCCGCTGATCCAGCAGGCGGGGTTCGATCCGCTGTGGTTCGGCATCTATCTGGTCATCATGATCGAGATGAGCGCCCTGACGCCCCCCGTCGGGCTGAACCTTTACGTTCTGCAGGGGCTGACCGGGCGCACCCTGGGCCAGACCACCCGTGACGCCGCGCCCTTCTTCGGGCTGCTGTGCCTGGGCACGATCATCCTTGCGCTGTTCCCGCAGATCGTGTTGTGGCTGCCCGGCCTCCTGTAAATCCCCTGCGGGGCGCGGTGCCGAGAAGGACCTGAGATGACCGACCTGAACGAGTTCTCGAACGACGAAATGCTGCCCGCCGAGCGGCGCCAGCACCTGATCGAGTGGTTCAAGCTCAACCAGGCGGGGTCCAGCCAGGATCTGGCGCGGATGTTCGGGATCTCGGTCTCGACCATCCGGCGGGATCTGGATCTGCTGGCCTCCGAAGGATTGGTGCGGCGCACCCATGGCGGCGCGGTGGCGATTCGCTCGCGTGCCACATGGGAGCCCTCGACCGACCAGTCCCGCCGCACCGCGGTCGAGGAAAAGCAGGCCATCGTCGCCGAGGCGCTGAAGATGATCGAGCCGCACCAGTCGCTGCTGATCGACACCGGCGCCGTGGTCTGCCACATCCTGGCGGACGAGATCGCCCGGCTGGACATCCCCCTGACCGTGGTGTCGAACGACCTGCACGTGGCCAAGGCGCTGACCTACCGGGAAAACATCACGCTGATCGTGCCGGGGGGGGCGTGCCGGTTCGGTTCGTTCAGCCTGCTGGGGGAGCCGGGGCAGAGCTTTCTTCGGGATCTGCACTGCGACATCTTCTTCATGTCGGCGGCGGCGGTGGACGAGGCGGGCGTGTCGGAAACCCATCTGGAGCTGGTGCATCTGAAGCGCGCCATGATCGAGGCCGCGACCGAGGTCGTGCTGCTGGCCGACAGCAGCCGCTTCATGTCGCGGGCGCTGCACCGCACCGCGCCGATCGAGGCGATCTCGACCGTGATCACCGACAGCGGCCTGAGCGCCGAGGACCGCGCCCGCTTCCCGGTGCCGCGCCCCGCCTTCCGGCTGGCGCAGGTCTAGGGGGCGACGGGCGCGATCCCTTTGCGGGAGGGCCCGCAGGGCCGGGCCTGCATGGCCTGCAGACCGGCCGTTGTGCGGGGCGGGCCGGTGGCCCGCAGGCGGCTGGCCGTTGTACGCGGCAGGGCCGGTGGATCGCGGAAGGCTGGCCGTTGTGTGGGGCAGGGCCGTTGGATCACAGGCGGCAGGCCGTTGTGCGGGGCGGGGCCGTTGGGCTGCAGGAGGCTGGCCGTTGCACGAGGCAGGGCCGGTGGCCCGCAGGCGGCTGGCCGTTGTGTGGGGCAGGGCCGTTGGATCACAGGTGGCAGACCGTTGCACGAGGCAGGTCCGGTGGCCTGCAGGAAACGGGCCGTTGCCCCGGGGCGCGGGACATGACCTGATCCGGGCCTCCGGCGTGGCGTTACAGCCGGTCGAGGATGCGCGCGCGGATCTCTGCGGGTTCCTGGCCCAGGGCCTGCATCAGGGCGGCCAGATCTCCGCGGGTGCCGTGCAGCTGGTCGATCAGCTGCATCACCATCTCCAGCGCCTCGTCGGCCAGACCGAAATCGTCGCACAGGTCGCACAGCAGTTCGGCCCGGGCGATGTCGACGGGACGATAGACCGGGGCCGCGCCATCGCTGGCCGGGCGGATCATCCGGGCCGAGACGAAATGCGTCAGCCGCGTCTGATCCAGCCGCCCGACACGGGCGATGACCTCGGCTTCGGTGTAGGAACGGGTGCTGGTCATGCGCTGCCTGCCTTGCGGGGATCGTAGGGATGGGCCTTGGCCCAGCTTTCCATGAAGGTCTTCAGGTCGTCATCGACCTCTTTCGGCAGCACGACGCGCAGGGTGATGCGCTGGTCGCCCGCCGGGCGGTTCGCCGCCGCGATGCCCCGGCCGCGCAGCCGCAGCACCTGGCCGCTGGTCGCCCCCGGCGGCACCGCCACCTTGACCGGCCCGGCGATGGTCTGGGCCTCGATCCTGGCACCCAGCACCGCCTCGTAGAGGGTGACGGGCAGGGTGGTCTCGATATCGTCGCCGTCGCGGGTGAACTGGGGATGCGGCTGCACCTGCAGCGTCACATAGGCATCGCCCGCAGGCCCGCCGCCGATCCCCGCGCCGCCCTTGCCGCGCAGCCGCAGCACCTGGCCGTCGGGGGCGCCCTTGGGGATCTTCACCTCCAGATCGCCGGTGGGCAGGCTGATCCGCAGCGTGCCGCCATTCGCGGCCTCAAGGAAGGGGACCTGCAGCGTGTAATGGGCATCCTGCCCGCGGGCGCGGAAACCGCCCTGCGTGCCGCCGAAACCATCGCCAAAGCCGCGGGCCCCCTGGCGGCGCAGGAATTCGGCAAAGATGTCGGCCTCGTCGCCGCTGGCCTCGTAGCGGGTGTTCTGGCGGTAGGGGTTGCCGGGCGCATCGGCGTAATCGCGGTAGAAGGGGCGCTCGCGCGGGCGTTCCTGCCCCGTGGCGTCGATTTCACCGGCATCGAAGCGGGCGCGGGTCTCGGGGGATTTCAGCAGGTCGTAGGCGGCGCCTGCGGCCTTGAAGCGCGCCTCGGCCGCAGCATCGCCCGGATGCAGGTCCGGGTGGCTGTCCTTGGCGATCCGGCGATAGGCCTTCTTGATGTCATCCGCGCTGGCCGTCTTCGATACGCCCAGCACCTCATAGGGATCGTCGCTCATCGCCTGTGCCTTCCCGAGTCTTCGCGCGCAGTAGAGACCCATCGCCCCGCCGCCGCAACCGCCGCCCGCCCGACATCTTGACGCGGCCCGGCGGTGATCCGCCCGCCCCGCCGCGCGGGTGAGGCGGCATTGCACCGTCGGCGGGGATCCGTTCACGGCTTCGTGGGGAAGTCATTGAGGTTTCGGCGCGCCGTGCCATATCGTCGGCCCGACATCCCATTCCACAGGCACAGGCCCGGAACCGACCGAGATGATGAACAGACGAGCCCTTCTGCGCGGTGCGACCCTTCTGGCGGGGGGGCTGATGCTGCCCTCCCTGCCGCTGCGGGCGCAGGCCGCCGACCAGCCCTTCAGCTTCGATGCCCTGACCGAGCGCGCCCGTGCCATGGCCGGCGCCCCCTATGCCGCCCCGCTGCTGCCCGACCCCGAGATCGTCCAACAGATCACCTACCAACGCAAGGGCGAGCTGGTCTTCCGCACCTCGACCGCGCGGTTCTCGGGGCAGCCCGGCACCGGCGACATCAAGGGCTACCCGCTGGAGTTCTTCCCTCTGGGCATGTACGCCCCCAAGCGCGTGCGCATGTATGTGGTCGAGAACGGCAGCGCCTCGGAGGTGCATTACGACCCCTCGATCTTCGACATGCCCGAGGACAACCCCGCCCGCAAGCTGTCGGCCGATGCCGGTTTCGCGGGCTTCCGGTTGCAGGAATGGTACAGCCAGGACGACTGGGTGAAACAGGACTGGGTCGCCTTCCAGGGCGCCAGCTATTTCCGCGCGATCGGGGCGGATGGCCAGTACGGCCTGTCGGCCCGTGGCATCGTGATCAACGCAGCCCTGCCCGACGCCCCCGAAGAATTCCCCGATTTCAAGGAGTTCTACATCGAGGAACAGCCCGGCGCCACGCCCGACACCCCGGTCACGGTCTATGCGCTGCTGGACGGGCCCAGTGTCACTGGCGCCTACCGGATCCGCATGACCCGCGGCCTCGACCGCACCAAGGGCGTCCAGATGGAGGTCGAGGCCAAGGTCTTCCTGCGCGAGGACGTGGGCCGCCTTGGCCTGATGCCGATGACCTCGATGTTCTGGTTCGGCGAATACGGCCGCGAGCGGCTGACCGACTGGCGCCCCGAGGTCCACGACAGCGACGGTCTGGCGATGTGGGCGGGCTCGGGCGAGCGCATCTGGCGGCCGCTCAACAATCCCGACGGCACGCGGGTCTCGGCCTTCGGGGACGAGAACCCCAAGGGCTTTGGCCTGCTGCAGCGCGACCGCAACTTTGACCACTACCTGGACGGCGTCTATTACGACCGCCGGCCCTGCCTGTGGGCGGAACCCGTCAAGCCGCTGGGCAAGGGCGCCATCCAGCTGATGGAAATCCCCACCGACGACGAGATCAACGACAACATCGGTGCCTTCTGGGTCCCCGAGGGCAATGCCACCAAGGGCAGCAGCTACGACCTGCACTATCGCCTGTACTGGCAGAACACCGAACCCTTCGTGGCCACCAACATCGCCCAGACCCGCGCCACCCGGATCGGCCGCGGCGGCCAGCCCGGCCATGCGCGTCCGGCGGATGTCTACCACTTTGCCGTGGAATTCGACCGCCCCTCGGTGATGCAGCAGATCCCCTACGGCGTCTTCCCGAAGGTGATGGTGACGACCTCGGCCGGCGAGATCAGCCGCACCTTCTCGGTGCCGGTGCCCAACGGCAATGTCTGGCAGGCGAATTTCGACCTGGCGTTGCAGCCCGGCCAGCTGGCCGATCTGCGCATGTATCTGGAACTGGACGGCAAACCGCTGACCGAAACCTGGATGTACCAGTTCAAACCCGACTGGGCCTTCCGCTGATCCCGGCCCGCGCGGGGGGCCATCCCCCGCGCGGACGTCCAGAAATTCAGCAGCCCCGGGCCCTGCGGGCTGCAGAATGGGGCAGAATGATTGCCTGGGCGCGCGATCTGGACGTTTCCGTTTGATCAAAAGATCTTGGCCGGCAATCTGGTCGGACCGAAGCAGCCGACCGAGAGAGACATGCCCCTGGCCCCGGAATTCCGCCCTGTCAGCCAGCGCCACACCGTGCAGGACCAGGTTCATGCCCAGCTGCGCGAGGCGCTGATCAACGGCGTCTTCGGCGCCGGCCAGACCTTCACCATTGCCGCCCTGGCCGAGACCTTTGCCACCTCGCACATGCCCGTACGCGAGGCGCTGCGCCGTCTGGCGGCGCAGAATGCGCTGCGGATCTCGCCTTCGGGGACGGCCTATGTGCCCGATCTTGACCCCGACGAGCTGGCGCAGATCACCGAGGCCCGCCTGATCGTCGAACCCGCCACTGCGGAACTGGCCTTCGACCGGCTGAGCCGCCTCGACCGGGCCGAGCTGGAGGTGATCAACCTGCGCCATTCCGCCACTGCGGAAACCGGCGACATCACCGCCATGCTGCAGGCCAACCGCGACTTCCACTTCCGCCTCTATGCCGCCGCCGGCAACGACGTTCTGTTGTCGCAGATCGAGAACCTCTGGCTGCGCTCGGGCTGCTACGTGCGTTTCCTGTCGGACCGGATGAGCGAGCTTTTGAAGACCAGCTACCGCCACCACCTGAACGAACACCATACCGAGATGCTGGCGGCCTTCGATGCCGGTGACCGGGTGGGCTTTCGTGCGGCGATGGCTGGCGACATTTCCTCGACCCGTGACCTGCTGACGCGCTTCCTGCGCGCGGCCGAGACCGCGGATCGCTAAGCCCCCACGAAAGGCTCCCTGATGACTGTGCACCCCTCCGGGCGGCAGGCGGCGATTGCCGCTGCGCTGGACCAGATCGACAATGGCCGCTTCGAGGCCGACCTGGCGCGCCGCGTCGCCATGCCCACCGTCTCTCGCGAGCAGGCGCACTGGCCCGACCTGGACCGCTTCCTGACCGAAGAGATGATCCCGCTGTTTGACCGTCTGGGCTTCAGCAGCCGGGTGCTGCGCCACGAAGGCGCCCCGGGGCCCTTCCTGCTGGCCGAGCGGATCGAGGACCCCGCGCGCCCGACGGTGCTGATGTATGGCCATGGCGACGTGGTGACGGGCCTTGACGGTGCCTGGGCCGAGGGGCTGCACCCGTTCGAGATGACCCTGCGCGAGGGCCGCTGGTACGGTCGCGGCACCGCCGACAACAAGGGGCAGCTGTCGGTCAATCTTGGCGCGCTGGAGGCCGTGCTGCAGACCCGCGGCCACCTGGGCTTTAACCTGAAATACCTGGTCGAGATGGGCGAGGAATACGGCTCTCCCGCGCTGGATGCGATCTGCCGCGACAATGCCGATGCGCTGGCGGCCGACCTGCTGATCGCCTCGGACGGGCCGCGTATGGGGCTGGAGGAACCGACGGTCTTCCTGGGCTCGCGCGGGGGGATCAACATCCACCTGGAAATCACCGCCCGCGAGGGCTACCACCATTCCGGCAACTGGGGCGGTCTGATCGCCAACCCCGGGGTGGAACTGTCCCATGCCATCGCCAGCCTGATCGGGCCGACCGGCGAATGCCTGGTGCCGGAACTGACCCCGGGCACTATCCCCGAAAACGTCCGCGCCGCCCTGAAGGACTGCGTGATCGAACCCACCCCCGACGATCCGCCCCTTGATCCCTGGTGGGGCGCCCCGGGCCTGAGCGCCCCCGAGCGCGTCTATGCCTGGTCCACGCTTGAGGTGATGGAGATCGAGGTCGGCAATATCGCCAAGCCCCTCTATGCCATTCCGCCTTGGGCGAAATGCCGTCTGCAGCTGCGCCATCCGGTGGGGGTCGATACCGATGACGTGCTGCCCGCGGTGCGCCGCCATCTGGATGCCCATGGCTTTCAGCGGGTGCAGATCGTGCCGTCGCCCGATGCCTCTTTCCCGGCCAGCCGGGCCGATCTGGACGGGCCCTGGGTGCGCTTTGTCATCGGCTCGATGACGGAAACGGCAGGAAGGGCGCCGGTGGTGCTGCCCAATATCGGGGGCTCGCTGCCGAACTGGATCTTTACCGACCTCCTGAAGATGCCGACGATCTGGGTGCCGCATTCCTATCCCGGCTGCCGCCAGCATGGCGCCGATGAACACCTGCCGGTGTCGATCGCCCGCGAAGGGCTGGCGCTGATGGCGGGGATCTTCTGGGATCTGGGATCCGACAGGATCCCCGCCTGAAAGTAGGGTCCCCGCCTGACCGGCGGGGCCCCCCCTGATCACAGCGCCGCCAGCACCCGTTCGCAGGCGGTCTCGATCTTGTGGGTCTCGCGGGCGATGCACATGCGCACGTAGCCGCGGAAGGGCGCGCCGAACAGGCCGCCGGGCGCCAGGCCCACATGGGCCTCGGTGACCATCTTGGCACAGAAGGCGGTGGCGTCGGGCTCGTCCTCGATGCGGAAGAAGGCATACATGCCGCCGCCCGGTTTCGCGGGCAAAACGATGCGCTGCGACCGGCCGAGGATCTCGTAGGCGGCATCAAGGCCCGCGCGGCAGCGGTCGCGCACCGTGGCCACGGTCTCTTCGCCCTGTTCCAGTGCCGCAACCGCACCCGCCTGCACGAAGGGCGAGGTGCCCGAGTTCAGGTATTGCGTCATCGCCCGCACCGTGGGGGCGACGGATGCGGGATGGTTCAGCCAGCCGATCCGCCAGCCGGTCATCGCCCAGGCCTTCGAGAAGCCGTTGATGCACAAGGCCAGATCATCCGGCCCCGCCGATTGCAGCAGCGAGGGCGCGGCCTGGCCCGGCACCAGGCGGGCATAGACCTCGTCGCTGATGATCCAGATGCCGGTGCGGCGGGAAAACGCGACCAGCTCGTCGTAAAGCGCGCGGTCGGCCATCCAGCCGCAGGGGTTCGACGGAGACGAGAACACGATCGCCCGGGTCCGTGCATCGCAGGCATCGAAGACCTTCTGCAGGTCCAGCTGCCAGTTGCCCTCGACCATGTCCAGCGCCACGGGGCGGGCCTCGGCGCCGGTCATCAGGATCGCCTGACGGATGTTGGGCCATTGCGGTTCGACATAGACGGCGTTGGTGCCGGGCTCCAGCATCAGGGCCATGGCCAGGTGCACCGCCTGCATCCCGCCGGGGGTGACGGTGCTGCGCTCGGTCCCCAGGTCGATGCCGTGCAGGCGCGACTGGTAGGCCGACAGCGCCGCCGACAGGTCCGGGCGGCCCGCCATCTGCGGCACATAGAAGGTCTCGCCCCGGGTCAGGCTGTCGATGGCGGCCTGGCGGATGTGCAGGGGCGTCACCAGATCGCCCTCGCCATACCAGAGCTGGATCAGGTCATCGATGCCGGCGGCGCGTTCCGCCAGCAGGGCGATGTTCTCGGTCTCCAGGTCGACAAGGGCGCCGCGCACGCGGGCCAGGGCGCTGGCGGGATCAAGGTCGGATCGTTTCATGGGGTCTTCCTGAGGGTCAGAGGGGCGCCTGCGCGGCCCCGTCGGGGGCGCTCAGGTCCAGATCGTAATGGCAGCGCAGTTCGCGTCCGGCGTCGCGGCGCATGGTCGGGCGTTCCCGGGCGCACAGTTCGGTGGCGAAGGGGCAACGGGTGCGGAAGGTGCAGCCCGACGGCGGGTTCGAGGGATCGGGCAGATCGCCCGGGATCGGGAACAGCCGCCGGTCGCTGGCATCCAGATCCGGCGCCGCCCGGATCAGCAGCCGGGTATAGGGGTGGCGGGGGCTGGCAAAGATCTGCTCGGCCGGGGCCAGTTCGACCAGCTCGCCCAGATACATGACGCCGATGCGGTCGGCCATCAGCCGCACCACCGGCAGGTTGTGGGTGATGAAGAGCGAGGTCAGGTTCAGCCGCGTCTGCAGATCCTTCAGCAGCGTCAGGATCTGCGCCTGAACCGACACATCCAGCGCCGAGGTGGGCTCGTCCAAAATCAGGAAATCGGGTTCCCCCGCCAGCGCCCGCGCGATCGAGATCCGCTGCCGCTGGCCGCCGGAAAAGGCCTGCGGGAATTTCTCGGCATCGGCGGCCGAAAGGCCCACCTGTTCCAGCAGTTCCGCCACCCGGGCCGCGATCTGCGCGGGCGGGCGCAGGCGGTGGGTGCGGATGGGTTCGGCCACGATGTCGCGCACCCGCCAGCGCGGATTGAGCGACGAGAACGGATCCTGAAAGATCATCTGTTCGCGCAGGCCATCGGGGCCGCGGCCGATGTCGCCGCCCGAAGGGGGCATCAGCCCGGCGGCAATGCGCGCCAGCGTGGACTTGCCGCAGCCGCTTTCGCCGACCAGCCCCACGACTTCGCCGCGATGGATGGTCAGGCTGACGTCACGCACCGCGCGCAGGCCGGGGCGGGTCTGCCCGGTCAGCCGTTGCAACGCCGAGGCGCGGCCGCCGAAGGTCTTCGAGACCTCGTGCAGGACTAGGACTTCAGGCTGGCTCATGGCGGGCCTCCGGGCGGGGCAGGGGGTGAAGGCAGGCTGCGCCCTGCGACAGCTCGGGCCGGGTCAGGGCGCAGTCGGGGTGGGCATGGGCACAGCGGGGATGGAAGGCGCAGCCCGAGGGCAGGGCGCCAAGGCCGGGCATGGCGCCGGGGATGGCCTGCACCTGCATCCGCCCCCCGGGCCCTTCGGTGGGCGTCGCGGCCATCAGGCCCGCGGTATAGGGATGGGCGGGGGCGGCCATGACCTGCGCCGTCGGGCCGGTTTCCACCAGCCGCCCGGCATAGACCACCGCCACCCGGTCGGCCATCTTGGCAATGACCCCCAGGTCATGGGTGATCAGGATCATCGAGACGCCGGTTTCCCGGTGCAGATCGCGCAGCAGTTGCAGCATATGCGCCTGCACCGACACGTCGAGCGCGGTGGTCGGTTCGTCCGCGATGACCAGTTCCGGTTCCGCGCAGAGCGCAAGGGCGATGACGATGCGCTGGCGCTGGCCGCCCGACAGCTCGTGCGGGGCGGCGGCAAAGACGCGGGCGGGATCGGGCAGGCCCACCCGGGCGATCCAGGCAAGCGCCCGGGCCTTCGCCTCGGCCCGGGTCAGGGGCAGGTGGCGGCGCATGGTGTCGCACAATTGCCGCCCGATCGACAGCACCGGGTTCAGGCTGGTCATCGGGTCCTGGAAGATATAGCCGATGCGGCCGCCGCGGATCCGGCGCATCTCTTTCGGCGTCAGCGTGTCCAGCCGCGTGCCCGCCAGGGTGACGGTGCCGCCGCTGCGCCGGATCGGCGGCACGATCAGGTCGATCACGGCCGCACCGGTCATCGACTTGCCCGCGCCGCTTTCGCCGACGATGCCCAGCACCTCGCCCCGGTGCACGTCGAAGGAAACGTCGCTCAGGACCGGCAGGGCGGAGCCGTCGCGGGTCAGGGTGACAGAGAGGTTCCTGACCTCAAGCAGGGTATCGGTCATGCGCGCCCCCGGATCTTGGGGTTGAAATGGTCGCGCAGGTGGTCGCCCAGCACGTTGACCGAGATCACCAGCACCACCAGCACCAGGCAGGGCCAGGCCGAGATCCACCATTCCCCCGATTGCAGGAAGTCGTTGCCGTTGCGGATCAGCGCCCCGAGCGAGGGATAGGTGGGCGGAATGCCGATCCCCAGGAACGACAGCGTGGCCTCGGTGATGATGGCCAGGCCCAGGTTGATCGTGGCGATCACCAGCACCGGCGCCATGACGTTGGGCAGGATGTGGCGCAGCAGGATCGCGGTGCCCGAGCGCCCGGTGATGCGGGCGGCGGCCACATAGTCCTGTTCACGCTCGACCATGACCGAGGATCGGATGGTGCGGGCATATTGCACCCAGAAGGCGATGCCGATCGAGAAGACGACGATGGCGATGGCCACGCCCACGGGGCGTTGCTGGCCCATCACCGCCGAGGCCACGCCGTCGATCACCATGGCCAGCAGCAGCGCCGGATAGGCCAGCTGCACATCGGCCGCGCGCATGATCAGCGCGTCGATCCGGCCGCCGCGGAAGCCCGCGATCAGGCCAAGCGCACCGCCGATCACCAGCCCGATCGCGACCGAGGCAAAGCCCACCAGGATCGAGGTCCGCAGCCCGTAGGCCAGTGCCGAGACCATGTTGCGCCCCTGGTCATCGGCGCCCAGCGGCATTCCGGGCAGGGCATCGGCCATCCAGAAGGGCGGCGCGAAGGCGTTCAGGATCGACATGCCCGACAGCTGGAACGGATCGGCCATGACCAGCGGTGCGACCAGCGCATAGGCCACCAGCAGCAGCAGCAGGATCGCGGCGGCCTGCGGCCCGCGAGCGCCTTTCAGGGCGTCCAGAAGGGATCTCATGCGGATTTCCCCTTCAGGCGCGGGTCGATCAGCGGATAGGCCAGTTCGACCAGCAGGTTCAGGATCATGAAGACGGCCCCCACGAAGATCAGGTAGATGGCGATGACCGGAATGTCGGCGGCCTGCACGGATTGCAGGAACAGCGATCCGACGCCGGGCCAGGCAAAGACCCCCTCGGTCACGACGGAAAAGGCGATGACGTTGCCCAGTTGCAGCGCCAGCATGGTGACGGTGGGCAGCAGCGCGTTGCGCATGGCATAGCTGAACCAGACCTGGGTTTCCGACAGGCCGCGGGCGCGGGCAAAGCGGATGTGTTCGGACTGGCCGACCTCCATCAGCTGGGTGCGCAACATGCGGATGACGAAGGTGACCTGGAAGGCCGCCAGCGTGATCGCCGGCAGGATGATCGCGCGCCAGCCCGACAGCGTCAGCAGGCCGGTCTTCCAGCCGCCGATCATCACCGTGTCGCCGCGCCCGAACGAGGGCAGCCAGCCCAGCTGGGTCGAGAACACGGCGATCAGCAGGATGCCGACGACGAAGTTCGGCAGGGTGATCCCCGCGATCGAGGTCAGCATGACCCCGCGCGCGGCCCAGGACTGCGGTCGCACGCCGCACAGGATCCCCAGCGGGATGCCGATCAGGACGGTGATCACCAGGCTGGCCAGGGCCAGTTCGATGGTGGCGGGCAGGCGCTCGGCGATCATGGTGCCGACGTTTTCCTGCGTCCGGTAGGAAATGCCGAAATCGCCATGCAGCAGGCCCACCAGGAAATGCCAGAAGCGCAGCATCAGCGGCTGGTCCAGGGCCAGGCGGTGGATCATGTCCTGGCGTTCGGCCATGGTGGCATCGGGGGGCAGCAGCGTGCCCAGCGGATCGCCCAGCACCGCCACCAGAAGGAAGGCGATGAAGCTGATGATCAGCAGGACCACAAGGGTCTGCACGATCCGCTCGAGGGAATGAAAGAGCATCAGGTCAGTGTCTTGCAGAGGGAAAGAAGGAAGGCGCAGCAGGCGGCCATCTGGGCGGTGTCGATGCCCTCGTCCGGCTGGTGCGCGTCGCGGATGTCGCCGGGGCCGATGACCACCGAAGGGGTGCCGGCGGCGGCAAAGATCCCGGCCTCGGTCCCGTAAGAGACCGCGCGGGGGGCGTCCTGACCCAAAAGCGCCAGCAGCTCGGCCTCAAGGCTCGCATCTCCCGTGGGCCCCAGCGGCGGGATGCGGGCCAGGATCTCCAGGCGGATGCCGCAGGCGGGATCGACGGCCTTCATCGCGGGTTCCAGCGCGGCGATGCGCGCGCGCATCCGTTCCAGCACGGGGGCGTCGGTCTGGCCCGGGATCAGGCGCATTTCCCAGAAGAATTTCGCGTGTTCAGCCAAGATGTTGCCATGGCTGCCGCCCTGCATCTGGTTGACCTGCAGGGTGGAATGCGGCGGGGCGAGCGCATCAAAGACCGGCCCCGCCTGCATGTCGCGATAGGTCAGGGTCAGGTCGTGGATCAGCTCGGCCGCGATCATCACCGCATTGACCCCAAGCGCAGGCTGCGAGGAATGCCCCGGCTTGCCGGTGACATGGGTCCAGCCGATGCAGCCGCCCTTGTGGGCATTGACCAGCTGCATCGACGTGGCCTCGCCGATCACCGCAAGGCGCGGCGACAGGTGGGCGCCGACCCATTCGGCCATGGGGCCCACGCCGGTACAACCGACCTCTTCGTCATAGGAAAAGGCCAGGTGCAGCGGGCGCTTCAGTTCCAGCCGCGCGATCTGCGGCAGCACCGCCAGACAGCAGGCCAGAAAGCCCTTCATGTCGGTGGCGCCGCGCCCGGTCAGCCGGGTGCCGCTGTCGCGCAGCACCCAAGGGTCGCCGGTCCAGGTCTGGCCCTCGACCGGGACCACATCGGTATGCCCGGACAGCACGATGCCGCCCGGGGCCTCGGGGCCGACCGAGACCAGCACGCTGGCCTTCGTCCCCGAGGCATCGGTGAACCGCCGGACCCGCCCGCCCGCCTGCGCGGCCAGCCCTTCGACATGGGCCACCAGATCAAGGTTGCTGACCGCGCTGACCGAGGGAAAGGCCACCAGTTGCGCCAGGTGGCGGGTAAATTCCGGCTGATGCGTCATTTGTCGACCGAGAACCAGGCCAGCGGATAGGTCAGGTCGGCCTGCTGGACCACCTTCACCCCGTCGCGCACCCCCCACAGCGTCTGCAGCTGGTGAATGGGCAGGAAGGCGTAGTCGTTCTTGATCAGCGTCAGGGCCTGGGTCATCAGGGCCATGCGCTTGTCGGGATCGG
Organism: Pseudooceanicola sp. NS-SX9; assembly: GCF_057380705.1. Lineage (NCBI taxonomy): Bacteria > Pseudomonadati > Pseudomonadota > Alphaproteobacteria > Rhodobacterales > Paracoccaceae > Pseudooceanicola > Pseudooceanicola sp. NS-SX9. The sequence continues at coordinate 809,247 of NZ_CM170818.1, forward strand.
TCTCGGCGCCGATTTCGTCGGTCAGCTTGTCGACCTCAGGGTTGGAATAGCCGCCGATGTTGAAGACGCCGCGCCCGGCCTTGGCATCGCGGGTGACGGCCAGACCCTGCAGGAACTGGTGCGCGTCATAGGTATTGGGCGAATAGCTGACCATCGTCAGAGAGGTGTTGTAGCCCGGCGGGTTGATCTGCGCCGCCCATTTCGAGGTCGTCTGGATGCGCGGCGTGATCTTGATGCCGATCTGGCCCAGGAAAGACCCGATCGCCATGCAGGTGGCCTCGTCGTTCATGAAGCGGTCCGAGGTACAGTCCAGCGTCACCTCGAAACCGTCTGGATAGCCCGCTTCCTTCATCAGTTCCTTGGCCTTGGCCAGGTCGGGGGTGATCGGGGTGTTCAGCGCCGGGGTGGATCCGGTGACCTCGTTGGCGATGGGCAGGCCCAGCGGCGTGGAATAGCCGCGCATGATGCGTTTCTGGATGGCCTTGGTGTCGATCACCAGCGCCATCGCCTCGCGGACGCGGACATCCTTGAAGGGATTGCCCTTGGCCTTGCCCCAGATCAGCTCGTCCCGGGCGACGTCGGGCTGCAGGTAGACCGCCCGCAGCGAGGGCGTGGCCACGACCGAGACCCCCTCGGCCTTCTCAAGCCGCTGGGTGTCCTGGGGCGGCACGTCGTCGATCATGTCGACCTCGCCCGACAGCAGCGCTGCCACCCGGGTCGAGGCATTGGCGATGACGTGGAAGGTGGCCTGGTCGATATTGCCGGTGCGATCGCCCCACCAGTCCTTGCGGGCGGTGAAGACGGTCTTCACGCCCGGGTCGCGGTCGGTGATCGTGTAGGCGCCGGTGCCCATGGCGTGGCGCGTGGCATAGCTTTCGGCGGAATTGTCGGCCTGGCCGGGATCGACGGCATTGTTGGCCTCGGCCCATTCCTTGTCCATGATCAGCCAGTTGACGATCTGGTTCGGCAGGATCGGGTTCACCTGCGGCGTGGTGATGCGCACGGTGTAGTCATCGACCTTCTCGATGGCGCTGGCCCCGGCAAGGTAGCTTTTCATGCCCCCCTTCTTGGCGCGCTCGAACGAGAAGACCACGTCGTCAGCATTGAACACATCGCCGTTCGAGAACGTCACGCCCTGGCGCAGCTTGAACTCCCAGTGGGTGGGGTCGACCTGGGACCATTCGGTCGCCAGACCCGGTTCCAGCTTCAGGTCGGGGCCGCGTTCCACCAGGCTGTCGTAGACGTTGTGCAGCAGCGCGAAGACCAGCGTGTTCGAGATCGCATGCGGGTCCAGCGTGTAGGCGTCGAGCGGTCCGGCAAAGTCGAAATCCGCCGCCGGGGCGGCCAGTGCCGTGCCGGCCAGAAGGGCTGCGGCCAGCGAAGTCGTCTTGAGGAATGTCATCGGAAGTCCCTGTCGTTGCCCCCGGCTCGGGGCCGGGTGTGATGTCGCCAGGGCAGGGACGCGTATTCGCACAGGGCGCGCAAGATCCTTTGATCAAATGAGCGAAGATATTTTAAGTTTGCAATAAATTCCTCCGCCCCGCGCGGTGTCCTGCCCAAAAATCAGCCGAGGCAGGCGCCGGAACGTGATCGCCGGGCGCTGGCCGCGGCCGGCCGGATGGCCCAGACTGGCCCGACGGCCCTGAACGGCAGCCGACATTGCAAAGGATCCGCCATGCACGCGCTTGAATACCCCGCCACCCTGCTGAGCCTCGGCCACGGCCCCCGGCTGCTGGAGGTTTTCCTGGAACCCACCTGTCCGCATTCCGGCCGCGCCCTGGCCAAGCTGCCGACCCTGCTGGAGGCCGCCGGGGCGGACCGGCTGACCATCCGGGTGCGGCTGCAGTCGCAGCCCTGGCACCTGTTCTCGGCCATTGTGTGCCGGGCGGTGGTGGCGGAATGCGCCCTGGGCGACGGGTTGGCGCTGATGCACAAGATCCATGAGCGGCGCGAGGAATTCGTCGCCGAGGACCATTGCAAGGGCCCGAACCTGGACCATGCGCCGCGGCAGGTGCTGGCGCGCCTCAGCGCCCTTGCCGGCCATGATCTGACCCCCGCCTTCGAGGCGGACGCGGTTACGAAGGTGCTGAAATGGCACGCCCGCTATGCCCGCCAAAACGGTATCCATGAATCGCCCACCTTCATGGTCGACGGCATGGTGAACCCGAAGATGGGCAGCCGGGACGAGATCGCCTCCTGGATCACGGCCATCGGCCTGGGCTGACCGGCCCGCGCCACCGAGACGCTTTCCGTAACGCGGCGGATCGGCTATCTGCGGGGCATGGTCTACACGCTTTCGTCCCTGTCCCAGCTTCTGGATCACGGCTTCGATGACATCATCGACGTCCGCACCCCGAACGAATTCGCCGAGGATCACCTGCCCGGCGCCATCAACCTGCCGGTCCTCGATCAGGAAGAGCACGCCCGCGTTGGCACGCTCTACAAGCAGGTCTCGCCGTTCTCGGCACGCAAGCTGGGGGCGGCGCTGGTGTCGCGCAATGCCGCGCGCCACCTTGAGGGGCCGCTGGCGGATCGTGACGGCGGCTGGAAACCCCTGGTCTACTGCTGGCGCGGCGGCCAGAGGTCGGGTTCGTTCGAGGTCATCCTGAAGATGATCGGCTGGCGGGTCGACCGGATCGATGGCGGCTACAAGCGGTTCCGCGGGCTGGTGGTCGATGCGCTCTATGACCGGCCCTTCCCGGCGCCGGTGGTGCTGCTGGACGGCAATACCGGATCTGCCAAGACCGACCTGCTGAAACGCCTGCCGGCCCTTGGGGTGCAGATGCTGGATCTTGAGGGGCTGGCCAACCACCGTGGATCGCTGTTCGGGGCGATGGGGGCGCAGCCGCAGCAGCGCGGCTTCGAGACCGCGCTGGCGATGGCGATGCAGCGCCTCGATCCCTCCCGCCCCGTGGTGGTCGAGGCCGAAAGCGCCAAGGTCGGCAATTGCCGCATCCCGCCCGCGCTGTGGAAGGCAATGCGCGACGCCCCCCGGATCGAGATCGCGGCCCCGCTGGATGCGCGCGCCGACTACCTGACCCGCGCCTATGCGGATGTCGCCGCCGATCCCGCCCGCCTGCACGACACGATCGACGCGCTGCGCCGCTACATCTCGGCCGAGCAGATCGCGCTTTGGCATGTGCAGGCCGATGCGGGGGACATGCGCCCGCTGGCGCGCTCCCTGATGGAGCTGCGCTATGACCCCACCTATACGCGCCACCGCGCCCGGATGGACCCGCAGCAGGTCACCGTGCTGCAGGCCGACAGCCTGTCCGAGGCCGCCCTGCCGGGGCTGGCCGCGCGCCTGGCCGAAACCGTCACCACCCTGACCCTGCCGGAAGGACCCCGCCCATGACCGATCGCCCGAAAGCCCCGCTGGAACCCCGCCTGACCTCGCTCAGCCATGGGGGCGGCTGCGGCTGCAAGATCGCGCCGGGCGTGCTGTCGGGCCTGCTGCAGGGCACCCGGGCGCTGCCTGTCCCGCCCGAGCTTCTGGTGGGCATCGGCAGTTCCGACGACGCGGCGGTCTACCGGCTGTCCGATGATCAGGCCATCGTCGCCACGACCGATTTCTTCATGCCGATCGTCGACAACCCCGAACATTTCGGCCGCATCGCCGCCACCAACGCGATTTCCGACGTCTATGCCATGGGCGGCACGCCGCTTTTCGCGCTGGCGGTGGTGGGGATGCCGGTCAACAGCCTGTCGCCCGAGACCATCGGCAAGATCCTGGAAGGCGGCGCCAGGGCTGCGGCCGATGCCGGCATTCCGGTGGCCGGCGGCCATACCATCGACTCGGTCGAGCCGATCTATGGCCTTGTCGCCATCGGCATCGTCGATCCCAAACGGATGAAGCAGAACGACAAGGCACAGGCGGGCGACGTGCTGATCCTGGGCAAGCCGCTGGGCGTCGGGATCTATTCCGCCGCGTTGAAGAAGGAACTGCTGGCGGCCGATCTTTACGACACGATGATCGACACGATGACCCGGCTGAACACGCCGGGCCCCGAACTGGCGCGCATCGAGGGTGTCCATGCGATCACCGACGTCACCGGTTTCGGCCTGGCGGGCCATACGCTGGAGGTCGCGCGGGGATCGGGCCTGCAGGCGGTGATCGACTGGTCGGACGTGCCGCTGCTGGCGCAGGTCCGCGAACTGGCAGGCGCGGGGCATATCACCGGTGCTTCGGGGCGCAACTGGGCCAGCTACGGCGCCGAGGTGGCCCTGGAGGGGCTTGACGATATCGACCGGGCGCTGGCCTGCGATCCGCAGACCAGTGGCGGGCTGCTGGTCGCCTGCGCCCCCGAGGCGGCCGAGGCCGTGCTGGCGGTCTTCCGGGCCCATGGCTTTGATGCGGCGGCGCAGGTGGGCGCAATGGTCGCGGGGCAGGGGGTGCGTCTGCGTTCGGCATGATGCCGCCCGTGCCGGGCTCTGCCACAGCGTGTAGGGAAACGGGGCGTGAAATAATCGGAAACAAATTTCGGACCTTCCCTGCACCGCCCCGCGGCCGGGGCAGCGGGGGTCAGATTGGTTAACCTTTGCCGCGCGGCGCAGGGGACGCCTCCATGCGAGATCTGCCCGTTTTCCGGGCATTCTCTCTGGGGGATCGGGGCGCCGGGGGGGTGTTTTGCGGGTCTGCGGGGGCCTTCGTGGCCGGATCTCGCGGCGCTCCGGGGCGTTTTCGATCCGAAAAGAGGCCCAGAGTCAGGCAATTGCCCTGAACGGGTCCGGGCCGGTCGGGACATTTCTTAATCAGGCTGCCTGTTGGGGGGCAAAACGACCCATCGGCGGGGCGGCCCCTTGCCCGCTGCCGGGTTCGGGGGCTAGAACCATGTCAACAGATCGTGAAAGATGCCCCGCAATCCAGGATTGTGCGGATGGGCCGGCCCGGGACCGGCCGGGGGGCGAAACCACGGCAGTCGCGGAGGTTCGCCTGCCCTTCCGGCGGCGAACTGCCGAGACAGGTGGTCGCAGGCGCGGGTTTCCTTGAGAACCATGGTGCAGTTCTCTAACTCTCTGCTGTCCGCCCAAGGCAGGCCAAGATCCCGCAGGGGACGAGCGAGCAACAGGAACCAAGAGTGGCAGAGCAACGGCTTAAGCAGAAAGACAGGGCCCCGGCAACGGTGTCTCGGGTCGGGGGCGACAGCACGGCGCGGCCGTCGCGCGTGTTGCTGCTGCAGGGGCCCGTCGGGCCCTTCTTCAAGCATCTTCAGGCGGCGCTGACCGCCGATGGCATCGAGACCTGGCGGGTCTGTTTCAACGTCGGCGACATGCTGTTCGCCGCGCGCCGCCGGATGATCCGTTTCTTCGGGGGTGCCGATGCCTGGAAGGACTGGCTGACGGCGCTGCTGGCGGATGGCCGCTTTGACACGGTGGTCCTGTTCGGCTCGGACCGACCGGCGCATCGCATCGCCCGACAGGTCTGCCGAGAGCTGGGCGTGCGGGTGATTTCCCTCGAAGAGGGCTATATCCGCCCCGGCTACATCACGGTGGAAGAGGGCGGCAACAATGCCACTTCGCCCCTGGCGGGGCACCTGCCGCCCCCGGGCGCCGAAATCCGCACCCCGGCCCCGGCGAAATCCGGCCCGAACCTGCGCCGCATGAGCCTGTTCGGCGCTGCCTATTACACCGTGCGCGGCCTGTGCGGCCTGGGCCCGCAACGCGAGCTGTACCACCGCCGCATGACGCTGCTGAGCGAGGCCTTTTTCTGGACCCGCAATGCGACGCGGCGGATCCTGAAGGGCGAATGCGATTTCCGCCGGATCGAGCAGCTGCTGGAACGCCATGACAACGGCTATTACATCGTGCCGTTGCAGGTGGCGGCGGACAGCAACATGGGCTCTGCGGCCTGCGGCTGGAACTCTCCGCGGCTGATCGCCGAGCTGATCCCCTCGTTCGCGCGCCGCGCGCCCGAGGACGCGATCCTGGTCTTCAAGACCCACCCGATGGAGCGCGGCCACAACTGCCTGACGCCGCTGATCCTGGACACGGCCGCAGCCTGCGGCGTCGAGGACCGGGTCTGCGTGATCGACACCGGATCGCTCGGGCTGCTGGCGCGCCACAGTGCCGGGATGATCACCATCAACTCGACCTCGGGGTTGTCGGCAATCGCCCATGGCCGGCCGCTGATGGTGCTGGGCCGTGCGGTCTATGCGCATCCGGCGCTGGCCACCTGCGCCCAGGGGCATCCCGATTTCGACCGCTGGTGGACCGGCGGTCACGTGGCCCCGGCACCGCTGCGCAAGCAGTTCCTGGCCTGGCTGAAGTCCGAAGCCCTGGCGCCCGGCGATTTCTACGCCCGTGCCGGGATGCAGGCGGCCTGTCACAGCGTTTGCCGGGCGGTCCGCACGCTGCCCCAGATCGAATTGCCCGCGGCCCGCGCCGCATCGGACTATGCACTCCCCCGGAAGGTCGGTACATGACGTCAACTGCGGCGCTGCGAGCGCTTTGCCTTGTCCTGTCGGTGGCCGGTTGCTCGACGCTGCCCGCCACCGGCCCCAGCAAGGTGGACCTGGCCCTGACCAATAATGACAATGCCCAGGCGCTGGCCCGGGATTTTGCCATGGTCACGCTGACGCCCGCGCTGGCCGACCAATTGGGCGAACCTGTGGCCCAGGCCCTGCCGCGTGCCTTCCAGGGCAATGCCCCCTCGCAATCGGCGCGGATCATCGGGGCGGGGGACCAGCTGTCGATCGCGGTCTGGGAAAGCTCTCCGGACGGGCTGTTCTCGACCACTGACAGCAAGAATGCGGCGATCACCACCACGGTGGGCAGCGATGGCACGATCTTCTTCCCCTATGTCGGGCAGATCAAGGTTGCCGGGCGCTCGGTCGGGGATGCCCGCAAGGCGATTGCCGACGGGCTGGCCGGCAAGGCGGTCGAACCCCAGGTCCAGGTCGAGCTGACCGGCAAGGTCGGCCGCGAGATGTCGGTCGAGGGCGACGTGACGCGCTCGGGGCGGTTCGAGGTGCCGGTGAACGGGATGCGGCTGCTGGATGCGGTGGCGCTGGCCGGTGGCCCGGCGCAGCCTGCCTTCGACACGGAACTGACGCTGCTGCGCCAGGGCCGGACCGCCGACATCCGGCTGGATTCGGTGGTGCGGCAGGCCTCGAACAACGTCTGGATCCATCCCGGCGACGTGGTGCAGGTGTCGAACCAGCCGCGCAGCTTCATGGCCTTCGGCGCGGTGCGCCAGCAAAGCCTGAACCAGCTGAAGACCCGCCATGTGACGCTGGCGCAGGCGCTGGCGCAGGTGGGGGGGCTGAACGACAACCTGGCCGATGCCGGGGGCGTCTTCCTGTTCCGCTATGAAACGCCGGCGCGGCTGAAGGCGGCGGGCATTGCGCTGCCTGCGCATTGGCCTGCGGCCGGGGTGCCGACGATCTACCAGATCGACTTCAGCTCGCCGAAGGCGTTCTTCCTGGCGGGCGATTTCGCCATGCAGGACCAGGACATGATCTATGTCGCCAACGCACCGGCGGCCGAGCTGCGCAAGTTCATGGACATCATCCTGTCGCCCTTCGTCACCGCGGCGGTCAAGGTCGACGATCTGAACAACTGAGCCATGCAGGACCCCGCCATGCCAGATCCGCTCTGCCCCTCGGGGGGCCGGGCGCTGCCTTTCCGAAGGCCCCCCGCATGAGCCGTGCGGCACTGATCCTGCGCCGCATCGGCGGCGCGGGGGTCTGGGCGGGTTCGCTCTGGCGGCGGCTGGGGGGGGACCGGCCAGCCCGCACCGCCACCTCGATCGAGCTCTGCCGGACGCCTGCCATGGCCGCCATCCTGGGGGCGCCGCCGCAGGTGCAGACCCGGCTGTGGCCGGGCCACCCCGAGGTGATCTATGGCTGGGGCCAGCGCCGCTCCGGCAGGCGGGCGCTGGCTGCGGCGCGGCGCTGCGGCGCGCAGGCCCTGCTGGTCGAGGACGGCTTTCTGCGCTCGGTCGGGCGGGGCGATCCGTCGGTGTCGCTGGTGTTCGACGATGCCGGGATCTACTACGACGCTGCGGCGCCCTCGCGGCTGGAACGGCTGATCGCGGCGCCCCTGTCATCGGCGGATCAGGCGCGGGGGCTGGCGCTGGCGCTGGCCTGGCGGCGGGCCGACGTGTCGAAATTCAACAGCGCCCGCGACTATGACGGCCCGCTGCCTGCGGATTACGTGCTGGTGGTCGACCAGGTGGCAGGTGATCTGTCGGTGCCAAGGGGCGGCGCCGGGCCGCAGGATTTCCAGGCCATGCTGCAGGCCGCGCTGGACGAAAACCCCGGCGCCGAGATCCTGGTCAAGGTGCATCCCGATGTCTTCACCCGCGCCCGCGCCGGGCAGTTCGACCTGACGGCGCTGCAGGCGCTGCCGCGGGTGCGGGTGATCGGCACGCCCTGCCATCCGGTGCGGCTGATCCGGCAGGCCCGCGCGGTCTATACCGTGACCTCTCAGATGGGGTTCGAGGCGCTGCTGCACGGCATTCCGGTGCGCTGCTTCGGCATGCCCTTCTATGCCGGCTGGGGCCTGACGCAGGATGCCAAACCCGCCCCCGACCGGCGCGCCGGCGGCGCCGGGCTGGCCCAGCTGGCCCATGCGGCCCTGGTCGCCTATCCCGCCTATGCCGACCCCGAGCGCGGCTGCCCGGCCGCCCCGGAAGAGGCGATCGCCCGCATGGCGCTGCAACGGCAGATGCGCACCGCCCTTGCCCCCCGCATATACGCCCTGGGCTTCAGCCCCTGGAAGCAGCCGGTGCTGCGCGATTTCCTGCAAGGGTCAGAGGTGATCCACCTGCGCGATCCGCACGCCGTGCCCGCGGGGGCGACGGTGGCGCTGTGGGGCAACCGCACGCCCGCGGGTCTGCCCGCGGATGCCCGCATCCTGCGGATCGAGGACGGCTTTCTGCGGTCCTCGGGGCTGGGGGCGGATCTGGTGCGGCCGCTGTCCTGGGCGGTGGATGACAGCGGGATCTACTATGATGCAACGCGCCCCTCGCGGCTTGAGGCGCTGATGCAGGCGGGCCCCGATCCGGCGCTGCTGCCGCGGGCGCGGGCGCTGCGCGCGGCCATCGTGCGGGCAGGGGTGACCAAGTACAACCTGGCCGCCCGTCCCTGGCGGCGTCCCGGCGGGCTGGTGCGGGTGATCCTGGTCCCCGGCCAGGTCGAGGCCGATGCCTCGCTGGAATATGGCGCCCCCGGCATCCGCCGCAACATCGAGCTGCTGCAGGCGGTGCGCGCCGCCCATCCCGAGGCCTATATCCTTTACAAGCCGCACCCGGACGTGGTGGCGGGGCTGCGCCGCTCGGGGCGGGGCGAGGACGCGGCGGCGCGCCATTGCGACGAGGTGCTGACCAGCGCCGATCTGGTGTCGCTGCTGGGCCAGGTGGACGAGGTGCACACAATGACCTCGCTCATCGGGTTCGAGGCGCTGCTGCGCGAGGTGCCGGTGACCTGCTACGGCCAGCCGTTCTATTCCGGCTGGGGGCTGACGCATGACATGGCTCCCAATCCCCGGCGCACCCGGCGCGGCACGCTGGAGGAGCTGGTCGCCGTTGCCCTGATCGCCTATCCCCGCTACATCAGCCGCACCACCGGCCAGTTCACCACGCCCGAACGCGCCGTCGAGGAACTGGTGGCATGGAAACAGGCCGGGTCGGCCCAGAACGGCCCCCTGCGCCGGGCCAAACGGGGGCTGCTTCAGCTGTGGCTGAAGTCCGGCCTCAAGAAGAACGGATGAGCCGATGGCCGAAAGCAAGGAAACCCAGCCCTCTGAGGCACCCGCGTCCAAGCCCGCATCCCAGGTCGTCGAGCTGACCAAGGCCCCGGGCACGGGCGGCAAGGCGCGCAGGCGTCCGCAGGCCCGCCGCAGGCTGTGGCTGGCGGCGTCCTTCGTGATCTGCGTGGTGATCCCGGGGCTGATCGGATCGGCCTACTATGCCTTCGTGGCCTCGGACCGCTATGTTTCGACAGCGGGCTTCTCGGTGCGCAGCATCGAGGGCGGCGTGTCGATGGATGGGCTGGGGGCGCTGACCGGGCTGGCCAGCGCCGGTTCGACGACCTCGGACAGCTATATCATCCTGCACTACCTCAAAAGCCGCGACCTGGTCGAACTGCTGCAAAAGGACCTGGGCCTGAAGGCGCTTTACCAGGCGCGCAGCATCGATCCGCTGTCGCGCCTGCCCGCCGATGCCCCAATCGAGGACGTCGTGCAGTACTGGGACAAGCGGATCACCACCAGCTACGACAATACCTCCAGCATGATCACCTTCCAGGTCCAGGCCTTCCGGCCGGGGGATGCCGACAAGATCGCCTCGACCATCCTGGGCCATGTGAAGGAGCTGGTGAACGACCTGTCGGAAAGCGCCCGGCAGGATGCGCTGCGCTTTGCCCAGAACGAGGTGACCCGCAACGAGGACCGGCTGCGCGACTCGATGTCGAAGATGCGCGCCTTCCGCGAGAAGGAGCGTTCCATAAACCCCACCGCCAGCGCCCAGATGGATATCGAGCTGCTGGGCAACCTGCAGGCCAAGCTGGTCGACATCCGTGCCCGCATCGCGGCCCTGGCCGGCGACGTGGAACCCGACGCCCCCTCGCTGCAGGCGCTGCGGCGGCAGGAGCAATCGCTGCAGGAACAGATCGACAAGTATTCCGGCGGCATCTCGGACGATCCGTCGGGCAAGAAGATGTCGGACCTGCTGGCGGAATATGAAACGCTGGAGGTCGACAAGACCTTCGCCGAGAAAAGCTATGCCTCGGCGCTCAGCTCGCTTGAGCAGGCGCGGATGGATGCCGACCGGCAGCAGCGCTACCTGGCGGTCTACAGCCAGCCTATGGTGGCGCAGCAGGCGATGTATCCGCGTCGCGGCCTCAGCATCGTGCTGCTGCTGTCGGTCCTTGCGGCGATCTGGGGCATCGGCGCGCTGATCGTCTATGCGGTGCGGGACCACCTGACCTGATGCGGATGACCACCGGCCAACTGCTGGCGCTGCAGGTCCGGGTGATCGGCGCGCTGGTGCTGCGCGAGACCCGGGCGACCTTCGGCTCGTCCCAGATCGGCTATCTGTGGGCGATCATCACGCCCGCGGCCAGCGTCGCGATCCTGGTCTTCATTTTCTCGCTGGTGGGGCGCAGCCCGCCCTTCGGCAACAGCTTTGCGCTGTTCTTCGCGACCGGCGTGCTGACGCTGGAATATTTCAACAAGATGACCGACGGGCTGATCGGGGCGCTTAGTGCCAACAAGGCGCTGCTGACCTATCCGGTGATCAAGGTCACCGACACGCTGTTTGCGCGCGCCATCCTGATCACCGCCACCTATATCCTGATCATGCTGGTGTTCTACGGCGGGCTGATCGCCCTTGGGATGGCGCAAAAGCCCGCCTATCCCGACCAGCTGATCGAAGCCGTGGCCGTCACCGGCTTTCTGGGCTTCGGCTTTGGCACGGTGAACGCGATCATCATCAGCCAGTGGGAAAGCTGGCGCCATATCGAAAAGATCCTGACGCGGCCGCTGCTGTTCGTCTCGGGGGTGTTCTACGTGCCGTCGCTGCTGCCGACCTCGGCGCAGTCGGTGCTGTGGTGGAACCCGGTGATGCATCTGGTCGAATGGTTCCGCAATGGCTACTACGGCAATTACAACAGCATGATCCTGGACGGCTGGTATCCCCTCGGGGTGGGGCTGGGGCTGGTGCTGCTGGGCCTTGGCAGCGAACGCCTGACCCGCAAGAGGCGCGACTGAGCGATGATCGAACTGGTCGATGTCTGCAAGGGCTATACCCAGAAGGGCGTGCGCAAGTCGCTGATCGAGGACCTGACCTTCACCTTCCCCGACGGCCGCAACGTCGCCATCATGGGCCATAACGGGGCGGGCAAATCGACCCTGATGCGGATGCTGGCGGGGACCGAACCGCCCGACAGCGGCCGCATCTACCGCTCTAGCCGGGTCAGCTGGCCGCTGGGCTTTTCCGGCGGGTTCAACGGCACCATGACCGGGATCGAGAACGTCCGCTTCCTGGCCCGCATCTACGGCGCCGATACCGAGGAGGTGCTGGAATTCGTCCAGGACTTCGCCGAGATCGGCGCCTCGATCCGGCTGCCGGTGCGGACCTATTCCAGCGGCATGAAGGCGCGGCTGGCCTTCGGCGTCTCGATGGCGATCGACTTTGACTGCTACCTGATCGACGAGATCACCGCCGTGGGCGACGAGAACTTTCGCCTGAAGTCGAAGAAGGTCTTCACCGAAAAGCTGGAGCACAGCAACATCATCATGATCTCGCATTCGGTGTCAGAGATCCGCACCTATTGCGACTGCGGGCTGTTCCTGACGCGCCAGGGCATCCGCTTTTACGAGGATGTCGAGGCGCTGATCGAGGATTACCGCAGCACCCTGCGCGAGGGGTTCTGAGGCGTCAGTTCCAGCTGCGCAGCAGCCGGTCGCCGAAGGTGAACAGCGCCAGCCCGCCCAGCATCACGCCAAGGCCCGCGAATTTCCACCACGGCAGGGCGCGCACGGGCATCTGGAACAGGCCCAGCCCGTCGATCAGCATACCCATCACCAGCTGGCCCACGATGAACAGGAACATCGCATTGGTGACCCCGACGCGCGGCGCCAGGAAGACCGAGGTGAAGACAAAGCAGGCGCCCAGCACGCCACCGCTGAAGCGCCACCAGCTTTGCTGTGGCAGGCCGCTGGCCACCGGTGCCCAGTCGGCCTTCAGCAGCGCGACGGCGCCCAGGAAGACGGTGCCGACGGCAAAGGACAGGAAGGCCGCGACGATGGGCTGTTGGCCCAGGTCGGCGCCCAGCCGGCCGTTGATGGCTGCCTGCACCGACAGCATGGCCCCGGCGCAAAGCGCCATCGCCAGGTAAAGGATGTTCATGGGGGCCTCCGGGGTCTTCTGGGATCGTCCGGCGGCACGCTGTCAGGGACGCGGGCGGGGGGCCAGTGCCCGCGCTGCATCCGCGCCTTTGCGCAAGACCTGCCGCAGGGGGGCAGCATGCGCAAACGCCCGGAAGCCGAGGGGCCTGCCGGGCGTCAGAAGGGGGATGGGATCAGCTGTTGGCCTGCTGGGGAAGGATGAAACCCTCGACCGGGTAGACCGAACCCAGTGCGCCGGGATTGCTTTCCAGCCGCACGGCGGTCCAGTCGTTGTTCTTGGACACGTCGACGACCTTCATGTTCATCGAGATCCGGTTCTTTTCCCAGTTGGCGTGATCCACCAGGATCTCGCGCTTGCTGATGACCTTGGAAACCACCGCAACATGGCCCAGCGGCAGGCGCTTCGTGGCCTTGAAGGTCATCACCGCACCGGTGACCGGCTTGTTGGCCTGCGGGAAGAAGGCGGCCTTCGCCTGTTTCCACCAGGTGCGCGCATCGCCGTGCAGGTCGATGCCGCTGATGTTGCGCGCGAAGGGCACGCACCAGACGCGCTGGCCCTTCGAATGCAGGTCACTGACCTCGGCAAAGGCCAGGGCCTTGCGATCCGGGTCGATCCCGGAAAAGCTCATTTCCTGGGCCGTCTGCGGTGCCGTGCAGGCGGCGGTGGCTAGTAGCATCACGCAGGCAACCGGCAGTCCAAACCGGCGCGCGTGGGCGCTTTTCACGCTCATTTAGTCCCTCGGTATTACTCGCTGTCCCGGCCCCGATTGTTATCCCCACGGGGTCCGAAGGCACCTTCCACGATCACTTGCCAGAAACAAAGCGTTCATTTTCGTGATCGGAGGAAACTTGCCGGTTTTCCCTGCGTCGCCGTATTGCCGAGCATGCGCCTGCCCCAACGGAAGCCGTGAAATGAAGGAATGCCCGGGCCTTACGGGCCGGGCATTCCAACGGTTGAGCAGCTTTCGAGGCAGGGAGGGAGGAGTCAGCTGCCCAAATATTGACGCAGTGCGGTGCTGAGGCCCTCTTTTTCGATCACGCCCATCCAGCGTTTGAAGGCATCCGCAAAGCGCGGCGCGTCCGCCAGATCGCCATAGAGGACGCGGTTTTCCAGCCAGACGCCCGGATCGGTCACGGCTTGCCGCGCGCGGGGCTGCAGATCGGCCCAGAACGGGTCATTGGGCTCGACCGTGGTGCCGTTCTCGCGGGTGCCGGTGCAGTAGCGCGCCCAGGCGGCGCTGACCAGCGCCAGGCCCTCGACCGGGGTGCCGGCGGCCAGGCCGTCCCGCACCGACGGCAGGATGAAACCGGGGTGCCGGGACGAGCCGTCGAAGGCCACGCGGCGGGTGGTGTCGACGATCTTCGGATTCGAGAACCGCGCATGGATCAGCGTCACGTAATCCGCGGGGGTGAATTCCGGCACCGCATGGACATGGGGCATGATCTCTTCGCGGTGCACCTTGTCCAGCAGCCCCGCGATCAGCGGATGCTCCATGCAGCCCGAGATCGATTCGACGCCCAGAACCTCGCCCGGATCGGCGATGACCTGGTGGCCGCCGTTCAGGATGCGGATCTTCATCGTCTCGTAGGCGTGCACGTCCTCCGAGAAGGTCGCCCCCGCACGGTCCCAGTCGGGGCGGCCGGCGCAGAAGGCATCCTCGATCACCCATTGGCGGAAGTTCTCGTGGGTGACGGGGGCGGCGTCCTCCAGGCCGAAGATCTTGACCAGCTCCAGCTCTTTCGGGCCGGTGGCGGGGACGATGCAGTCCACCATCGAGTTCGGGAAGGTGCAGTGGGTGTCGATCCAGTCGGCCAGATCCGGGTCCGACAGGCGTGCCAGCGACACGACGGTCTGGCGCAGGATGGCGCCGTTGCCCTGCAGGTTGTCGCAGCTTTGGCCCGTGAAGGGGCCGACACCGCGATCACGGCGCAGCTTCAGCGCCGCGATGATGGCGCCAAAGGCGGTGCGCGGCGTGCCGGGGTTGGCGGCATCATGCGCGATGTCGGGATGGCTGGCGTGAAAGCCCTTGGTGACGGGGTCGATGTAATAGCCGCCCTCGGTCACGGTCAGCGCGACGATGCGGATGGCGGGATCGGCCATCGCCTCGATCAGCGGGCCGTTGCCCTCCTCGATGGGCAGGTAGCCGATCATCGAACCGACGACCTCGGCCTTGCTGCCCTTGGGGTCCAGCTCGATCAGGGTGGTCAGGTAGTCCTGGGCGGCCAGCCGGTCACGCATGGCGGCATCATAGGGCCGCACGCCGGCGCCCAGGATGGCCCAGTCTTGGGCCAGGCCCTGCTGCATCAGGCGGTGCAGGTACCAGGACTGGTGCGCACGGTGGAAGTTGCCCAGACCGATGTGGACGATGCCGGGGGTCAGGGCGCTCCGGTCGTAGGACGGGCCCTCGATGCCTTCGGGCAGGTCCTTGAGGGTGGCATTGGACAGTTTCATTTCGGTGTCTTCCGTATGACGGGTTTATCTTCCGGGTGGCGGCCGCCCAGAGGGGCAGGCGACCCATCGGGCCGCACGGGGGCGGGGGTGGAGGATCCCCCGCGCCCCCGTGCCCTCAGGCGAGGCGCAGACCGTCCTGGCCGAAGCGGTGGATCTTGTCCGCATCCGGCGTCAGATAGACGGTGTCCCCGTGATGGAGCGAGAATTCACCGCCCACACGGACGGTCATCGCCTCGCACAGACCGGTGTCGTGCACATGCAGGAAGGTATCCGAGCCGAGGTGCTCCGACACGCCGACGCGGCCCTTCCACAGCCCCTCGGTGGCCGAGGCGGCAATGTGTTCGGGGCGCACGCCGATGGTGTGGGCGCCATGCTTGGCGGCCTCGGCGCCCTCGATGAAGTTCATCTTCGGAGAGCCGATGAAGCCCGCGACGAACTTGTTGCGCGGCGTTTGGTACAGTTCCAGCGGCGCACCGACCTGTTCGATGCGGCCCGCCTGCAGCACCACGATCTTGTCGGCCATGGTCATGGCTTCGACCTGGTCGTGGGTCACGTAGATCATCGTGGTCTTCAGGCGCGCGTGCAGTTCCGAGATTTCCAGCCGCATGCCGACGCGCAGCGCCGCATCGAGGTTCGAGAGCGGTTCGTCAAAGAGGAAGGCCGAAGGTTCGCGCACGATGGCACGGCCGATGGCGACCCGCTGGCGCTGGCCACCCGACAGCTGGCCCGGCTTGCGGTCCAGATAGTCGGTCAGGTTCAGCGCCTTGGCGGCGCCGGCGATGCGGCGTTCCTGTTCGTCCACCGGCAGGCCGGCCATCTTCATCGGGAAGGCGATGTTCTTCTTCACCGACATGTGGGGGTACAGAGCGTAGCTCTGGAACACCATGGCCAGTCCGCGCTTGGCGGGGGGCAGGGCGGTCGCGTCCTCGCCGTCGATGCGGATCTGGCCGCCGCTGACATCTTCAAGACCGGCGATCAGGCGCAGCAGGGTGGACTTGCCGCAGCCCGAGGGGCCGACGAAGACGACGAACTCGCCATCCTCGATGGTCAGGTCCAGCGGGGGGATGACCTCCACGGGGCCGAAGGTCTTCTGAACCTTGTCGAGAGTGATACGTCCCATAGTCGTCGTTCCTATTTCACCGCGCCGAAGGTCAGGCCGCGGACAAGTTGTTTCTGGCTGAACCAGCCCATGATCAGGATCGGCGCGATGGCCATGGTCGAGGCGGCCGAGAGCTTGGCGTAGAACAGGCCTTCGGGGCTGGAGTAGCTGGCGATGAAGGCCGTGAGCGGGGCCGCCTTCGAGGCGGTCAGGTTGAGGGTCCAGAAGGCTTCGTTCCAGGCCAGGATGACGTTCAGCAGCAGGGTCGAGGCGATGCCCGGAACCGCCATCGGGGTCAGGACGTGGAGGATCTCGTTGCGCAGGCTGGCGCCGTCCATCCGCGCGGCTTCCAGGATCTCGCCCGGGATTTCGCGGAAGTAGGTGTAGAGCATCCAGATGATGATCGGCAGGTTGATCAGCGTCAGGATGACCACCAGCGCGGTCTTGGTGTCCAGCAGGCCCAGGTTGCGGCAGATCAGGTACATCGGCACCAGAACGCCCACCGGCGGCAGCATCTTGGTGGACAGCATCCACATCAGCAGGTCCTTGGTCCGCTTGCCCGGCACGAAGGCCATGGCCCAGGCGGCGGGAACCGCGATGATCAGCCCCAGCACGGTCGAGCCCACCGACAGCACAACCGAGTTCCAGAAGTGCAGGAAGTAGTTCGAGCGCTCCTGGACGGTGACGTAGTTCTCCAGCGTCCAGTGGAAGTTGAACCACAGCGGCGGGTCGGCGATGGCGTCGGCCTCGGTCTTGAAGGACGTCAGGACGGTCCAGAAGATCGGGAAGAAGATCGCGAAGCCCAGCACCCAGGCCACGGCGGTGACCAGCACCTTGCGTTGGGTCGTGACAGCTCGTGCCATGGGTCAGGCCTCCAGGTTCTTGCCGATCATCCGCATCAGGAAGATCGCGACGATATTGGCGAGGATGATCGCGACGACACCACCGGCCGAACCGCCACCCACGTCGAACTGCAGCAGGGATTGCATGTAGATCAGGTAGGTCAGGTTGGTGGATGCCGTGCCGGGGCCGCCGTTGGTGGTCACCAGGATCTCGGCGAAGACCGACAGCAGGAAGATGGTCTGGATCAGGATCACCACGGTGATCGCCCGCGACAGGTGCGGCACCATGATGTGGATGAAACGCTTGATCCAGGGGGCACCGTCCATCTCGGCGGCCTCAAGCTGCTCCTGATCGAGCGATTGCAGCGCGGTCAGGATGATCAGCGTGGCGAAGGGCAGCCATTGCCAGCTGACGATGCCGATGATCGAGGCCAGCGGCGCCTGCGCCAGGAAATCGAAGGGTTGCAGCCCGAGGGCCTTGAACAGATGCGCGAACAGGCCGTTCACCGGGTTCATGAACATGTTCTTCCACACCAGTGCCGAAACCGTCGGCATGACGAAGAAGGGCGCGATCACCATGATCCGCACGATGCCCTGACCCCACATCGGCTGGTCCAGCAGCAGTGCAAACAGCGTGCCGCCAACGACGGTCACGATCAGCACGCCGACCACCAGCACCAGGGTGTTGATCAGGGCAGAGAAGAAGGCTGGATCGGTCAGGAAGTACTCGTAGTTGAGGAAGCCGGTCCATTGTTCCATCCCCGGCGACATCAGGTTGTAGCTGAGGAAGGAGAAATAAAGGGTCATCGCCAGCGGGATGATCATCCAGGCCAGCAGCAAGAGAACCGCCGGTGAGATCATGATCCGCGCGGCGGCACGGGAATGTTTCGTGGCCATCGGGTATCTCGGGAATTTTTCCGCGGAACAGACAGGCCCGGGTCGTCGCCCGGGCCTGCGAAGGGGCGGAGGGGGTTACTTGTAGTAGCCGGCTTTCTTCATCTCGCGCTCGGTCAGCGACTGCGCGTTCTTCAGAGCCTGGTCGGCCGTGATCTGGCCGGCAAGTGCGGCCGAGAACTGCTGGCCGACGGCCGTGCCGATGCCCTGGAATTCAGGGATGGCGACGAACTGCACGCCGACATAGGGCACGGGGTCCACGGTCGGCTTCTGCGGGTCGGCGGATTCGATCGCATCCAGCGTCATCTTGGCGAAGGGCGCGGCATCGAGGTACTTCTGGTTTTCATAGAGCGAGGTACGGGTGCCCGGAGGCACGTTCGCCCAGCCTTCCTTGGATGCGACCAGTTCGGTGTATTCCTTGGAAGTGGCCCATTCCACGAAGGTCTTGGCGGCTTCCGCGTGCTTGGTGCCGGCGGGGATGCCGAGGTTCCAGGCCCACAGCCAGTTGCCGCGCTTGCCCTTGCCGGCATCGGGGGGCATCGCATAGCCAACCTCGTCGGCGACCTGGCTGTCCTTGGGGTTGGTGATGAAGGATGCCGCGACGGTCGCGTCGATCCACATGCCGCACTTGCCGGTCTGGAACAGCGCCAGGTTCTCGTTGAAGCCGTTCGAAGACGCGCCGGGCGGGCCGTAGTTGTTCATCAGGTCCAGATAGAAGTCGAGCGTCTCTTTCCAGGGCGCGGTATCGAACTGGGGTTTCCAGTCCATGTCGAACCAGCGCGCGCCAAAGCTGTTGGACATGGCGGTCAGGAAGGCCATGTTCTCGCCCCAGCCGGCCTTGCCGCGCAGGCAGATGCCGTAGACCTCGTGTTCCTTGTCGGTCATCTTGGCCGCGGCTTCCTTGATGAAGTCCCAGGTGGGGGCTTCGGGCATGTCCAGCCCGGCCTTCTTCATCAGGTCCTTGCGGTACATCACCATCGAGCTTTCGCCGTAGAACGGCGCCGCATAGAGGTGGCCATCCATGGTCAGGCCGCTGCGGATCGCCGGCAGCAGGTCGTTGACGTCCCAGGATGCGGGCAGGTCGTCCAGCGGCATCAGCCAGCCGCGCTCGCCCCAGATCGGAACCTCGTAGGTGCCGATGGTCATGACGTCGAACTGGCCGCCCTTGGTCGCGATGTCCTGGGTGACGCGCTGGCGCAGGACGTTCTCTTCCAGGGTGACCCATTCGACCTTGATGTCGGGGTGCTTCGCCTCGAAGTCGTCCATCAGGCCCTGCATGCGGACCATGTCACCGTTGTTCACGGTCGCGACAGTGATGGTTTCGGCGTGGGCAGCAACGGCAAGCGCGGAAACGGCGCACGCCCCCATCAGGGCGCGAAGTGTGCTATTCATGATGTCCTCCCATGTCATGATGAGCAATTGCTCAACACGTGAGCCAATGCTCACTTAACTTTACGGAAGAGTCAACCCACTTCATGGTCGCGCGAGCGGCCGTGAGCGGAGTTTGTGGCGAGTGTTTTAATGAATGGTTAACGTTTTACGTGTGCAGCAGGGACCGCGCCGTCAGTTCGTCGACGAACAGCCCGTGCAGCAGATTGCCCTTCAGGGCGGCGCGCAGGCCAGGCATCTTGGTCTTGCCGCAGGCGACGGCGTAGATCGGCATCATCTGCGAGGACACCCGCACCCCGGTAACCCGCTGGTTGATCGGGTGTTCCAGATAGCGCCCCTCGGCATCGTAGACATGGCCGCAGATCTCTCCGACGGCACCGGCCTGTTGCAGGGCGGCCAGTTCCTCGGCGGTCAGGAAGCCGTCGACATGCAGCGGCGCGTCGTCGCCCATCTGGCCGATGCCGACGATCGCCAGATCGGCCGACTGCGCCAGCGCGCGCGCCGCGCGCACATGCGGCAACGAGCGGAACAGCTCCAGCTCCTCGCGGTTGCGGGCCGCGACGGGGATCGACATCGGGTAATGCTTGGCACCGGTGATCTCGGCAAAGCGCATGATCACCTCGAAGAACGAGGCCGAGCCGTCGGGCGCCACGTTGCCGATCAGCGACACCAGCCGGTTGTGGGCGCCTTCCAGGGGGCTCATCTGGTCGACGACCATGCGCAGGGTGCGCCCGGTGCCCAGGGCGAAGGTGCGCCCCGGCTCGCTGCAGAACATGCGTTCCAGCACCGGGGCGGCAAAGCGTGCCAGCCCCAGCATCGGGTCGGCCCCATCCCCCAGTGACGGCGACACCCAGGCCTGGGCCAGGTCAAATCGGGCCTTCAGCGCGCGTTCCAGCTCCAGGCATTCGGCAATCGGGTGTTCGATACGGACGCGAATCAGGCCCTCCTGACCGGCGCGCGCCACCAGCCGCTGCGCCCGCTGGCGGGAAATCCCCAGCTCGGCTGCGATCTGGTCCTGGGTCAGGCCGCCAACGAAGGACAGCCAGGCGGCGCGGGCGGCCAGGTCCCGGGCCGAGGTATCGCGGTCGTCGGGGGGCAGGTGGGTCATCTCAGGCATGCTCCGTCCGGGGGTGGGCGGGCCAGTCGTGGAAGGCGGCGAAATCGTCGAAGCGGCGGTGCGGCCGGACGTCCTCGGGCAGCGGCAGATCCAGGCCGCGCAGGTGGCTGGCACCGGTGAACTGCCAGACGGTCATCCCCGCCGCCAGGCCCGCGCGCAGGCCCGGCAGGCTGTCCTCGATCACCAGGCAGCGGGCCGGATCAACGCCCGCACGCGCCGCCGTATGCAGGAACAGATCCGGCGCGGGCTTGCCGTTGGCCACTTCGGACGCGGTGGTCCAGCGCCCCTCGAACAGCCCGTCCAGCCCGACGATCTGCAGCGATTTCTGCAACCTTCCGGGGCTGGAACTGGTGGCCAGCCTGTAGGGCAGGCCCAGCCCCTCGATCACCTCGCGCACGCCGGGGACGATCTTCAGTTCGGCCTCGAAGGCGGCAATCAGCGCGGCCCGGTAATCGGCTTCGAACTGCGGGGTCAGCGCCAGGCCGAAGTCGCGGCGGATCTGGTTCATCACCGTCGGATAGCTGCGGCCCAGGAAATGCCGGGCCACATAGGCCAGGTCGATCTGCACGCCGCGCTTGCCCAGTTCCGCCACCAGCATCCGCGCCGAGATCACCTCGCTGTCGATCAGCACGCCGTCGCAATCGAAGATCACGAGGTCGAAACCGGCAAGGGCGGGCGAGGGGGCGGCAGGGGTCATCTGGGGGATCCGGGGGTTTCGGGTCTGCCCAACCTACCGGCAAAGCCCGCGCTTGCAAAGGGCATCGACGGTCGTGATCCGGTGTCTGCCCCTTGTCGTGCGGGCGTTACGTGGCCATGTTAAACTGGTAAGGGAGGGCCCGCCATGGCCGGAGGCTGGTCGCGCGACGGCGCGGTGAACGAACAGATCGAGGCGTCCATCCAGGACGAGCTGCAGCGCCTGAAGGGCCGCCGCGCCCTGCAGGGCGACAGCCTGAGCCACTGTGCCGAATGCGATGAACCCATCCCCGAGGCCCGCCGCATCGCCCTGCCGGGGGTCAAGCTGTGCATCGACTGCCAGCAGGACCGCGATGCCCGGCCGCAGCTGCGCGGCGGGATCAACCGGCGCGGGTCCAAGGACAGCCAGCTGAAATAGTCATTTGCTTGACAGCGGCACGTTTTTGCTGCATCTCGCGACCATCTTTGCTGCCGCGTGAGGCAGCCGCGCGGCCGCATGACGGACCTGCGCACCTCACACTTCCCCAGTTTCCCCATCACGCAGGGCGGCTGACGCGGGCGCGCGCTGATGTCCCTCTCCCGGGTCGGGTTTCCGATCCATGGATGGCCAGGCCCCGTTGCAACCTTGCCGGTCCGTGGCGCGCCGCGACCTGCCGATCCCGTATTGCCGGCACAGGTCCGGGCGGGATCCGAAAGGATATGACGTGTCTTCATTCGACACCCTGGGGCTCTCTGATGCCCTGCTCAAGGCGCTGGCCGATGGCGGCTTCGAAACCCCGACCCCGATCCAGGAACGGGCGATTCCGCTGGCGATTGCCGGCCGCGACGTTCTGGGCCTGGCGCAGACCGGCACCGGCAAGACGCTGGCCTTTGGCCTGCCGCTGATCGACCGGATGCTGGCCCAGCCCGGCCGCCCGGCGCCGCGTACCGCCAAGGCGCTGGTGCTGGCACCGACGCGCGAACTGGTCAACCAGATCGCCGACAACCTGAAGGCCATTGCCGGCAAGACCCGCATCAAGGTCTCGACCGTGGTGGGCGGCCAGTCGCTGAACCGCCAGATCGCCATGCTGGAAAAGGGCACCGACATCCTGGTCGCCACCCCCGGCCGCCTGATCGACCTGATGGACCGCCGCGCGGTCGACCTGTCGAAGGTCGGCAACCTGGTGCTGGACGAGGCTGACCAGATGCTGGACATGGGCTTCATCCATGCGCTGCGCAAGATCGCCCCGGCGCTTGGCACGCCGCGTCAGACCATGCTGTTCTCGGCCACCATGCCGAAGCAGATGGAGGAACTGAGCCGCGCCTATCTCGATAACCCCGAGAAGGTTCAGGTCACGCCCCCCGGCAAGGCCGCCGACAAGGTCACCCAGTCGGTGCATTTCCTGTCCAAGGCCGACAAGCCCGCCATGCTGCGCGAGATCCTCGACAAGGAACCCGACGCGCTGACGCTGGTCTTCGGCCGCACCAAGCATGGCTCGGAAAAGCTCAAGCGCCAGCTGGAAAAGGACGGCTACAACGTCGCCTCGATCCACGGCAACAAGAGCCAGGGCCAGCGTGACCGCGCCATCGCGGGCTTCCGCTCGGGCGAGATCACCATCCTGGTCGCCACCGACGTTGCCGCCCGCGGCATCGACATCCCCGGCGTGGCCTATGTGATCAACTACGACCTGCCCGAGGTGCCCGAGAACTACGTCCACCGCATCGGCCGCACCGCGCGCGCCGGCCGCGAGGGCGAGGCGATCGCCTTCTGCACCGTCGAGGACGTCGACCTGCTGCGCCAGATCCAGCGCCTGATGAAGATCGACATCCCCGTGGCCTCGGGTCCGAACCTGCTGGGCCAGTCGCATGACGCGCCCTCGAAGGGGCGTTCGGGCAATGGCGGCAACGGTGGCGGGCGTCGTCGCGGCGGCGGCGGTGGCGGCAACGGGGCGGCCAAGCCCGATGCGCGCAGCCAGCCGCAGGCCAACCGCCGGCGCCGCCGGCCGCGTCGCGCACCGGCGGCCTGAACGGGCCCCCGGGCGCTGACCCGGGGCGCGCTGACGATGCGGCAGGGCTGGAGGGTGCTTGACCTCTCCGGCCCTCCGGGAAAAAGGTATCGCGAAAAGGGACTTGGACCGCGCTGCCTGCCCCGTCAGGGCCCGGTTCCGGAGGCGGCAGAACACGTCTCTTGAACGGAAAGGGCATCCCGGTCACTCTGGCTTGGCGGAAAGGGATGTGCGGCACATGACGGGTGAGACGCAGGAAGTCACCAGCGACAAGGTTGCGGGCGAGCTGGCGGATGCCATCCACGCCCATCGGCTGGCCCCCGGCACCAAGCTGAACGAGGACGAAGTCGGCGCCATTTTCGGCGTCAGCCGCACCGTGGCGCGGGCTGCCCTGCAAAGCCTGGCGCATATGCGGCTGGTCGACCGCCGTCCCAATCGCGGTGCCTTCGTGGCCCATCCCGACACAGACGAAGCGCTTGAGATCATGGAGGCGCGCGCCCTGCTGGAGGCCAGCATCGTGCGCACTGCCGCCCTGCGCACCACCCCCGAGGACGCCGCCCGCCTGCGCGCCCTGGTCGAGGACGAACACCGCGCCGAGCAGCAGGGCAAGCATGGCCATGGCGTCTATCTGTGCGGCCGCTTCCATGTCGAGATCGCCCGGATCTCGGGCAAGCGGACCCTGCAGGATCTGCTGGAGCCGCTGGTGGCGCGCTCGTCGCTGATCATGGCGCTTTATGGCCGGGGCGGCCGGGCGCCCTGTCTGAATGCTGCGCATCTGCGGCTGGTCGATGCGCTGGCCGCGCGCGATGCCGATCTGGCCGAGCGGCTGATGCTGGGCCATCTGGAGGTTCTGGTGGCCAGCCTGGACCTGGATCGTCGTACCCGTCCCTTCAGCCTGAAAGAGGCCCTGACCCTATGACCATGCCCCGCTTTCGCACCGCTTGTGCCCAGGATGTCGACTGGATGGTGGCGCGCGCCGCGGATGAGGGCTGGAACCCCGGGCTGGAGGATGCAGCAGCCTTCCATGCCGCCGATCCGCAGGGCTTTTTCCTGGCCGAGGTCGCGGGGCAGAAGGTGGCCTGCATCTCGGTCGTCACCCATTCCGCCGATTTCGCCTTTCTGGGGTTCTACGTCTGCCTGCCAGAGTGGCGGGGGCAGGGCATCGGCCGGGCGCTGTGGGATCATGCGCTGGCCCATGCGGGCGGGCGCACCGTGGGCCTGGACGGCGTGGCCGCCCAGGAGGCGAACTATGCCGCCTCGGGTTTCGTGCGGGCCGGGGCCACGTGCCGCTACGCGGGCGGGCTGACGGCCGTGGAGGATGCCGATATCCGCGATGTCGGGCCGGATGACCACGCGGCGCTGCTGCGGGTGGATCTGGCGGCCACCGGTGTGGCGCGCCCCGCCTTCCTGACGGCCTGGCTGACCCGCCACGAGACCCGCGCCAGCGTCATGCTGCCCGGGGCCGCGGGCTTTGCCACCATCCGCCGCTGCGGCGAGGGCGTGAAGATCGGCCCCATCGTGGCCCCCGACGTGGAACAGGCGCTGCGGCTGGCGCGTGCGGCGCTGGCCCGGATGCCCTCGGATCGCGTCTTTGTCGATGTGGCCCCCGGCAATGCCGCCCTGGCGCAGGCGCTGCGGGATCTGGGATTCGTGGAAACCTTCGCCACCGCCCGGATGTATCGCGGCCCGGCCCCGGTGACGGGGACGGGCCTGCAGGCCATCGCCTCGATGGAACTGGGCTGAGCGCCGAGGCAGTGGGGGCTGAATCGGTTGATCCGGCCCTGAGACACTGAGCAGAGCACGCCGGGTTGAAGACGCGCAGCCGGTCAATCTGGCCCAGAGACGCTGAACCGGGTGCGCCGGGTTGAAGACGCGGAACTGCTCGATCTGGCCCGGAGGCGGCGATCTGGGTGCGCCGGGCCGAGAAAGCCGAAGCGCGCGCAGGATGAAGGACATGAACAGAAGCTGCCGGGCCTGCCGGCCAGCCGACCCGCCCCGGGAGCGATCCGCAGATGCGGGGCCCTGAAATGCAGACCCGCCGCCGGATCGCTCCGGCGGCGGGTCGCGTTTGGGCGGAAGGGGCGGGGCGTGATCCCCGCCGCCTGCCTCAGCCGATGATGCCGTTCAGCGTGGCCGAGGGGCGCATGACCGCCGCGACCTTCTCGGGGTCGGCGTGGTAGTAGCCGCCCAGATCCGCGGGCTTGCCCTGCACGGCCTTGATCTCGGCCACGATGGTGGCCTCGTTCTCGGCCAGCGCCTTGGCGATGGGGGCGAAATGCGCCGCCAGTTCCGCATCGTCCGACTGCTCGGCCAGGGCCTTGGCCCAGTACATGGCAAAGTAGAAGTGGCTGTCGCGGTTGTCGGGCTCGCCCACCTTGCGCGAGGGCGAGCGGTCGAAGTCCAGGATGCCCTGCGTCGCGGCATCGACCGCGTTGCCCAGCACCTTGGCCTTGGCGTTGCCCTTGGCCGAGGCCAGGAACTTGAACGATTCGCCCAGGGCGCAGAATTCACCCAGAGAGTCCCACCGCAGGTGGTTCTCTTCCACCAGCTGCTGGACGTGCTTGGGGGCCGAGCCGCCGGCGCCGGTTTCGAACAGGCCGCCGCCCTGCATCAGCTTGACGATCGACAGCATCTTGGCCGAGGTCGCCAGTTCCAGGATCGGGAACAGGTCGGTCAGGTAGTCGCGCAGCACGTTGCCGGTGATGGCGATGGTGTTGCCGCCCTTGGTGATGGTTTCCAGCGAGGCGATGGTGGCTTCGCGGGGGGCCATGATCTCGAACTTGTCGGCAACGCCTTTCGCCTCGAGGATCGGCTGGACCATCTTGATCAGCTCGGCGTCATGGGCGCGGGCCGCATCCAGCCAGAAGATCGCGCGGTAGCCGGTGTCGGCCTGACGTTCGATGGCCAGGTTCACCCAGTCCTCGATCGGCGCCTTGCGGGCCGAGGCCGAGCGCCAGATGTCGCCCTTTTCGACGGTGTGCGAATGCAGCACGGTGCCGTCTTCCAGGATCATCTTGACCACGCCGTCGGCGGGGATCTCGAAGGTGGTGGGGTGGGAACCGTATTCCTCGGCCTTCTGCGCCATCAGGCCGATGTTCTGAACGGTGCCGGCGGTGGCGGGGTTCAGCTTGCCGTTGGCCTTGAAGAATTCGACCGCGGCGTCATAGACCGGCGCGTAGGAATTGTCGGGGATCACGCAGTTGGTGTCGTGTTCCTTGTTGTCCGGGCCCCAGCCCTTGCCGCCGGCGCGGATCAGCGCGGGCATCGAGGCGTCGATGATGACGTCCGAGGGGACGTGCAGGTTGGTGATGCCCTTGTCGGAATTCACCATGTACATCGGCGGACGCTCGGCAGAGCAGGCGTCGATGGCGGCCATGATCTCTGCATCGTCCTTGACGCGCGCCAGCAGGTCGCCCAGGCCCGAGTTCGGGTTGACGCCAAGTGCGGCCAGCTTGTCGCCGAAGGCTTCGAACACCGGGGCCAGCCAGGCCTTGACGGCGTGGCCGAAGATGATCGGGTCCGAGACCTTCATCATCGTCGCCTTCAGGTGGATCGAGAACAGCGTGCCCTCGGCCTTGGTGGCTTCGATCTGCTCGGCCAGGAAGGCATCCAGCGCCTTCGCGGACATGTAGGTCGCATCGACCACGGTGCCCGCGGGATAGGACACGCCGGCCTTCAGCACGGTTTCACCATCTGCGGTTTCCAGGACGATCTTGGCCTTGCCGGCAGCCGCCAGCGTCGCCGAAGTCTCGTTCGAGAAGAAGTCGCCGCCCGACATGGCCGACACGCGGGTCTTGGACGCGGCGGTCCATTCCCCCATGCGGTGCGGATGCGACATGGCGTAGTTCTTGACGGCGATGGCGGCGCGGCGGTCCGAGTTGCCTTCGCGCAGCACCGGGTTCACGGCCGAACCCTTGATGCCGTCATACTTGGCCTGGATCGCCTTTTCCTCGTCCGTCGCGGGGGCGGTCGGGTAGTCGGGCAGGGCATAGCCCTGGGCCTGCAGTTCCTTGATCGCGGCGACCAGCTGCGGCACCGAGGCCGAGATGTTCGGCAGCTTGATGACGTTGGCTTCGGGGGTCTTCACCAGATCGCCCAGCACGGCCAGGTCGTCGCTGATCTTCTGCGCGTCCGTCAGGCACTCGGGGAAGGTGGCGATGATGCGGCCCGCCAGCGAGATGTCCTTGGTGCCGATGGTCACACCGGCCGGAGCCGCGAAGGCGCGGATGATCGGCAGAAGCGAGGCCGAGGCGAGCTCGGGCGCTTCGTCTACCTTGGTATACACGATATCGGGCGTGTTCGAAGGAGCCATGTTGTTTTCCCCTTTTACGTCTTCGGAAAGGTTACGACCGCTGCACGCGGCCTCTCTGTTGGGCGGCGCCCCGTCCCGCAGGCAAACCTGCGGGCTGGCGGTGGCTTGGGTCCGCGTCCTCCTGCCAATCCACTAGAGGGGCTTTGCGGCGATATCAACAGCCAGAAGGCCGCGGTAGCGCGAACGGCACGGAATTGTCCGCCCCGGCGTCACTTGCGGGTTTTGCCGGTCATATCCGGCAGATGGTATCCAGGAACTCCAGGAAGGCGCGGACCTTGGGCGACATCAGCCGCCGCGTCGGATAGACCACCGACAGCTTCGAGATCTCGGGGTCGAAGGTGACATGCTGGCAGACCTCGACCAGTTCTCCGGCGCGCAGCTGCTGGTAGCAGTAGAATTCCGGCAGCACCGAGATCCCGGCGCCATGCTGCACCGCGCGCCGTACCGCCAGCGGATCGTTGACATGGGTGACGCCGCTGGCCAGGTCCAGCACCTCGGCATGGCCCTGGACCAGCACCGGCATCCGGCGGTGGCCATAGCGCTTTTCGCAGATCTGCACATGGCGCTCGATGGCGTGCAGGTCGGGGCCGATGTCATGGGTCTCCAGGTAGGCGGGACTGGTCACCCATCGCAGCGCCCCCGACACCAGCGTCTTCGAGATCATCTCGGAATCATCAAGGGGGCCGACCATGACGGCGGCGTCCAGCTGTTCGCGCACCAGATCGACATGCCGGCTGGTGATGATCAGCTCGAATTCCAGGTCCGGATAGCGGTTTCGGAAGCAGGCGAGATTCGGTGCCAGGATCTCCTGGCAGAAGGCCGGGGGCAGGGCGAGGGTCAGCCGCCCCGAGGGAACCGAGTTCAGCCCCGCCATGGCTGCGTCGGTTTCGCGCACCTGTTCGAGGATCAGCAGCGACTGGCGATAGAAGGTTTCGCCCTCGCTGGTGACGCGCAGGTTGCGGGAATTGCGGTCCAGCAGACGCAGGCCAAGCGCGGTTTCCAGCCGCGTAAGTGCCGCCGACACCGTGGATTTCGGCATGTCGAGGACCCTGGCCGCCGCCGTGATCCCGTTATGGTCGACCACCGCCACGAAGACGGGAACGTCGTCTATGTTCCATTTCAACTGGCACACCTCCGTTCATATTTCTGAACGCTTTGTCCATATCGGCCAAATTGTCCAACAGATAATCCCTTGTATAGTCACCGTTCACTAAGGACAGGAACAGGGTTCGTGCCCCCGAACCCCAAGGAAACGCCGCTTCGATACGTGCCCCGGCACGACACAGCCATTCGACTGAGGAGACGAACATGGCCCACATCATCGGAGGGATCGGCGCATCCCATTCCCCCACCATTGGCTTTGCCAAGGATACCAACAAGCAGAACGATCCGGCCTGGGCGCCGATCTTCGCCGGTTTCGCCGAAGTGCGCGACTGGGTGAAGCGCAAGGAGATCGACGTTCTGTTCATGATCTACAACGACCATATCACGTCGTTCTTCTTCGACCACTATTCGGCCTTCGCGCTTGGCATCGACGCGGAATACCTGCCCGCCGATGAAGGCGGCGGCCCGCGCGACGTGGCGCCGGCCAAGGGCCATCTGGGCCTGTCGCAGCACGTCGGCGCGGCGCTGGTCGCGGATGAATTCGACATGTCGTTCTTCCAGGGCAAGCCGCTGGATCACGGCTGCCTGTCGCCGCTGTCGATGATGGGCGACGAAAACGGCCCCTGGGGCGGTACCATCGTGCCGCTGCAGGTCGGCGTGCTGCAGTTCCCCGTCGTCTCGCCCAAACGCTGCTACAAGCTGGGCAAATCGCTGCGCAAGGCGATCCAGAGCTACCCCGAGGACCTGCGCGTCGCCATCGTCGCCACCGGCGGGCTGTCGCATCAGGTGCACGGCGAACGCGCGGGCTTCGTCAACGAGGCCTGGGACCAGGAATTCCTGGAGCTGATCGAGACCGCCCCGGAAAAGCTGGTCGAGAAGCGCCTGGCCGATTACGCCGTGCTGGGCGGCATGGAAGGCGCCGAGGTCATCATGTGGCTGATCATGCGCGGCGCGCTGTCGGACAAGGTGAACAAGGTGCATTCCCAGACCTATGCGCCGTCCGTCACCAACATCGCCACCGTGGTCTACGAGGACCTGGGCGATGCCCCCTCGGCGCAGGAGCTGGAAAGCTACCGCGCCCACATGGGCTATCAGCTGGCCGGCGCCGATGCGCTGGAAGGCACCTATCCGTTCACGCTGGAACGCAGTCAGCGCAACTTCCGGCTGAACGACTTCCTGCACCGGCTCATCGAACCCGCGCATCGGCACCGTTTCGTCACGGAATTTGAAACACTGGCTGATGAATACGACCTTCCCGAGGAAGATCGGGTTCTGGTAAGGGAACGTAACTGGATCGGCATGATCCGCCGTGGAGTCTCGTTCTTCGTGCTCGAGAAGATGGCCGCCGTGACCGGCGTTTCGAACCCCGAAGTCTATGCATCCATGCGCGGAGAAACGCTGGAGGAATTCCTCGCCACCCGGAAAGTCGCGATCACCTATTCGGTGGCCGGCAAGGACAAGGTGACCGAGATGGACAAGGCCTGACGACCAGGCCCGCCCGGGCTGCACCCGGGCAACAGGAGTGAAATCCGAAGGGGCGTTCCGGCCGGTCCGGGCCGCCCCGCAACTTACCCGGGAGGAAATAATGGGTATCTTCAAAAAGGTTACCGGTGCGGCTCTGGCGCTTGGTCTTTCCGTCGTGGCTGCCAATGCGGAAGAGCTGAAGTTCGCCAACTTCATGCCCGCCGGCCACCCCTATGTGGCGGGCACGTTCCAGCCCTTCGCGGACATGGTGAAAGAGAAATCCGGCGGCGACGTCACCGTGCGTCTCTACAATGGCGGCGAACTGGGCCCGGGCCCGGTCGAGCAGTACAGCCGCGCCCTGGACGGCGTGGCCGACATGTCGATCAGCCTGCCGGGCTACACTGCCAACACCTTCCCGCTGACCCTGGTCGCCGAACTGCCCGGCGTGCTGGACGAGGAAACCGGCACCAAGACGATCTGGGACAACATCGACCTGTTCAAGCCCGAATACCGCCGCGTCCAGCTGGTGGCGCTGTGGTCCTCGGCCAAGAACTACATCTTCGCCAACAAGCCCGTGCGCACCCTGGATGACGTCAAGGGCCTGAAGATCCGCGTGCCCTCGCGCAACACCGGCCTGATGGTCCAGGCCTGGGGCGCCACCCCGGTGTCGATGCCCGTCTCGGATGTCTACAATGCTCTGCAGACCGGCGTGATCGACGCCGCCATGATCGACGGCACCGGCGTCAACGCCTTCAAGCTGGGCGAAGTGTCGAAATACCTGACCGTGGGCATCGATTCGACCAACTCTCCGTTCTTCATCGTGATGAACCGCGATGCGTTCAAGGCGCTGTCCGACAAGGACCAGAAGGCCGTTCTGGACGCCGGCAAGGAAGCCTCGCAACTGGGGCAGGACACCCAGCTGAAGGTCGCCGCCGCCGGCATCAAGGCCTTCGCCGAAATGCCCGGCCACGAAGTCATCACCCCGGCGCCCGAAGCCGTTGCCGCCTTCAACAAGGCCTCCGAAAGCATCGTCCCCGGCGTGCTGAAAGAGGTGAAGGGTGGCCAGCAGCTCTATGACGCCCTGAAGGCCGAGTGAGCCCCGTGACCAACACCCGCCGCTTTGCAACCCTCTCGGTGATCACCGAGAGGGCCACGCACGTCCTGTCGATCATCTCCGGCATCCTGCTGCTGGCGATGGTGCTGGTCGTCGCCGTGGGCGTCATCATGCGCTTTGCCTTCGCCATGCCGATCCTCGGTCTGAACGAGATCGTCCAGCTGAACGCGGTTGCCCTGGCGATGCTGGCGCTGCCCTATGCCACCGCCTCGGGCGTGCATGTGCGCGCTGACATCTTCGACCCGGTGATCGGCCATTTCGGCCGCCTGTTCGGCGATCTGCTCACCCGCGTGCTCTCCTGCGTGGTGCTGTGGTACATGACCGGCCGCGCCTGGGCCAAGGCCATGGACGCCCTGGAATACCAGGACACCACCAACATGCTCTCTCTGCCGCTGTGGCCGTTCTACGCGCTGATGGCCTTCGGCATGGCGGTCTGCATCATCGTCTTCATCGTGCAGATCATCGACATCATCGCGAACGGAGGCGTGGCCGATGAGTGAACTTCAAATCGGCATCTCGGGCTTCGTCGTTCTGTTCCTGCTGATGATCCTGCGCACGCCGATCGCCTTCGCCATGCTGATGGTCGGCTTCTTCGGCACCTGGATCGTCGAGGGTCTGCACCGCTCGGGCGCCCTGATGCTGACGGAAAGCTATTCCGCCATCTCGAACTACAACCTGATCGTCGTGCCGATGTTCATCCTGCTGGGCAACGTCTCGTCCGAGGCAGGCTTCTCGCGCGGGCTTTATGACGCGGCCCATGCCTGGGTCGGTCGCTTCCGCGGCGGGCTGGCCACGGCCTCGGTCATCGGCTGCGCGGCGTTTTCCGCCGTGTCGGGCTCTTCGGTGGCGACCGCCGTCACCATCGGCAAGGTCGCCATCCCCGAGATGAAGCGCCTGGGCTACGGCAATGGCCTGGCAACCGGTTCGGTCGCCGCCGGCGGCACGCTGGGCTTCCTGATCCCGCCCTCGACCGGCTTCGTCATCTACGCCATCCTGACCGAGGAATCGATCGGCCGCCTCTTCATGGCCGGCATCCTGCCGGGCATGCTGATGATGCTGCTGTTCATCTGTGCGGTCTACATCGTCTCGGTCATGGACCCCAAGGCAGGTCCCCGCGGCCATGCCGTGCCCTTCGGCGAACGCTTCCAGCTGCTGGTCAAGTCGATGCCGTTGCTCCTGGTGATCCTGGTCTCGATCGGCGGCATCTACGTCGGCGTCTTCACCCCGGTCGAGGCCTCGGGCGTCGGCGCGGCGCTGACGGTGCTCTTGGCCTTCGGCACCCGGGCGATGGGCATGGCGGGCTTCAAGCGGGCGGTGATGGACACCGTGCGCACCTCGGCCATGCTCTACATGATCGTGATCGGCGCCAACGTGCTGAACCCGTTCCTGGCGCTGACCAACATCCCCGACGCCCTCGGCGACACGCTGGCGGCGCTTGGCCTTGGCAGCTACGGTACCCTGGCGATCATCCTGCTCAGCTACGTGGTGCTGGGGATGTTCCTTGATGGCCTGGCGATGCTGGTGATCACGGTGCCGATCTACTACCCGGTGATCAAGGCGCTCGGCTTCGACCCGATCTGGTTCGGCGTCATCGCCGTCATCGTGATCGAGATGGGCATGATCACGCCCCCCGTCGGCCTGAACGTCTTCGTGGTGCGCAACGTGGCGCAGAACGTGCCGCTCTCGACGGTGTTCCGCGGCGTCACGCCCTTCATCATCGCGATGCTGATCTGCCTGCTGCTGATCATCCTCTTCCCCGACATCGCGCTGCTGATCCCGAACTCGATGTACGGCTGATCCGGCCCCCGCTGAAAATCGCAAGGGCCCGCCTTTCCCAAGGCGGGCCCTCTGCTTTCATCTTTCCCCAAATATGTCGGGGGAGGCGCGCAGCGCCGGGGGCAGAGCCCCCCGCACCGCCCTCAGCCCGCCTGACGCAGCCCGTATCGCACCACATGGCGATAAACCTGGCCCGCCCGCAGCACGCTGCCCGGAAAATCCGGCCGGTTCGGCGCATCGGGCCAGCCCTGGGTCTCCAGCGCCAGGCCCGCCCGGGCATAAAGCCGGTCGCCGTCGCGCCCGTTCACCCGCACCCCGCCCAGATGGCCCGCATCATAGACCTGCAGCCCCGGCGCATCGCTTTCCACCACCAGCGACAGCCCCGTCCGCCCCGAGGCGATGGCCATCAGCCGCAGCAGCCCCTCCGAGGGCTCGAAGGCAAAGCAATGGTCGATCCCCTCGGTGCCGATCAGCCGCGGCCGGCGAAAATCGAACCGCGTGCCGGCGACCGGCGCAGGCGCCTCGGGCAGGGGGATGTTGCGGGCATCGACCGGCAGGTAGGCGGCGGCCGCCACATGCAGCCGGGTGCCCGCCACGTCGCCGCTGTCGTCCAGGCAGAAATACGAATGATGCGCCATGTTCACCGGCCCGTCGGCAGTGCCATGGGCGGTCATCTCGATCACCAGGGCGGTGTCTTCCAGCCGGTAGGTGACGCTGGCCTCCAGCGCGCCGGGAAAGCCCATGTGCCCCTCGGGTTCGTGCAGGGTGAAGGTGGCGCTTTCGGCCCCGGCCTCGGCCAGGGTCCACAGGCGATGCCCCATCCCTTCCGATCCGCCGTGCAGGCAGGTTTCGCCGCCCTCGTTGCGGTCCAGCGCGAACCGCTGCCCGTCGAGGGTGAAACCGCCGCCCGCGATCCGGTTGGCATAGCGCCCCACGGTGGCGCCGAAATGCACCATCGGGCCCAGGTAATCCTCCAGCCGTTCCGAGCCCAGCACCAGCGACGGCCCGGTGCCCGCCAGCCGCAGGTCCTGCAGCCGGGCGCCATGGGTCAGAAGGGTGGCCGTCAGCGCACCGGTGCCGATGCTCACCGCCTGCACGACCTCGCCCGAGGGCAGGGTGCCGAAATCCCGGATCCGGGGCATGTGTTACAGCCTCACTCTGTGTTCCGCCTGACCCTTGATACCGGTTTCCGCTACGTAGACCAGACCCTGATCGGCATCCGGTGCCGTGATGTTCTCCAGCGCGGTGGTGATGAACAGGGTTTCGAGCGAGGCTCCGCCGAACGCCGGGCAAGAGCTGTGCCGCCCGGCGGTTTCCACCACCCGCTCCAGCGTGCCGTCGGGACGATAGCGCGCCACCCGCCCGGCGCCCCATTGGGCGTTCCACAGGTGCCCCTCGGCGTCGATCACCGCGCCATCGGGGTTCAGCCCCTCGGCGCTCAGGTCCAGGAAGACCTCGGGGTCGCCCGCAGGCCAGCCCTCGGCATCGAGTGCAACGCGGAAGATCCGCCCCTGCACGGTGTCGGCGAAACAGGCGCTGCCGCCGTCGGGGGCAAAGCAGATCGCATTGGGGATCGTCAGGCCGGTGAAAAGCGTCCGCAGCGCTCCGTCGTAAAACCGGTGGATGGCGCCCAGCCCCGGTTCCGCTGCCTTGCCCATGGTGCTGACCCACAGGCCGCCTTGCGGGTCGGCGCGGCCGTCGTTGCTGCGGGTGCCGGGCTGGTCGGCCTGCAGCGCCACGATGCGTTCCCGGGCGCCGCTGGCGATGTCAAAGCGCCAGATCCCGGTTTCCGAGGCCAGCGCCAGCGTGTCCTCGTCCACCCAGCCCGCGACCGAGAAATGCTCGTCGAACTGCCAGTGCAGGGGGGTGTCGCCCTGGCGCGACAGCAGCCGCTTGTGGATGATGTCGAACCAGAACAGCTGCTGGCGCAGCGGGTGCCACAGTGGGCCCTCGCCCAGGAAACAGGGGCGGGCATCATGGACAGAGGCGGTCAGGCAGGGCGCAGAGGTCATGCGGATCTTTCACTGAAACAGGCATCGCAGGTGGCGACGATGGCCACCGCCCGCGCCGCCACCGTAGCGGGCGCATCCCCGGGACGGTAGAGGGCGGTGCCGATGCCGAAGCCATCCGCCCCAGCGGCCACCCAGTCGGCAAAGCTGTCGGGCCCGGCGCCGCCCACCGCATAGACCGGCACCGTGGCGGGGATCACCGCGCGCATGGCCTTCAGCCCGGCGGGGCCGATCTGGGCGCCCGGAAACAGCTTCAGCCCCGTGGCACCGGCGCGGATCGCCTGAAAGGCTTCGGTCGGGGTCATGAAGCCGGGCCAGCTGTGCAGCCCGCGCGCGACCGCCTCGGCGATGACCGGCAGATGGGTGTCGGGCGAGACGATCAGGCGGCCGCCCGCCCCGGCGACGGCGGCGACCTCGGCGGGCTCCAGCACGGTGCCCGCGCCGATCAGCGCGGCACTGCCGAAGGCGCGGGCCATGCGGCGGATCGAGACCAGAGGCTCGGGCGAATTCAACGGCACCTCGATGCGGGTGATGCCCGCCTCGATCAGCACTTCGGCCACGGACAGGGCATCATCCGGGGGCAGGCCGCGCAGGATGGCGATCAGGGGGCGGCTCATGTCGTTTCCTTTCGCGGA
Organism: Pseudooceanicola sp. NS-SX9; assembly: GCF_057380705.1. Taxonomy (NCBI): domain Bacteria; kingdom Pseudomonadati; phylum Pseudomonadota; class Alphaproteobacteria; order Rhodobacterales; family Paracoccaceae; genus Pseudooceanicola; species Pseudooceanicola sp. NS-SX9. The sequence continues at coordinate 844,981 of NZ_CM170818.1, forward strand.
TAGAGGCGGGCATGGGCGGCGCGCAGCCCGGCAAGGGCCAACGCCGGGGCAACGGGGGGATGCAGCCGGGCCCCCGCCGCCTGCAGCGCCTCGGCATAGCGGCGGGCGGGCCCGTCCGAGCCGATGATCGCCACCGGCAGGTCCTGCCACCAGGGCGCCGTGCCCGACAGTTCCGACCCGATCAGCAGCCCCGACAGCCGCGCGCGGGCCACGCCCGGGCCGGGCGCGCCCAGCAGCGCCGCCGGACGCAGGCCGAACAGATCGCCCAGCAGCCCCTCGGGGGCATGAAGGCCACGGGCCAGCGCGGCCTCGAATGCCGCATCGTCCCAGCCGTCATCCAGCGCGTGCCGCAGCACCGAGGCCGAGGACAGCAGCGCGAAGACCTCTCCGGTCATCACGGTGCGGAAGGCGGTGATGCGGCCGCCCGTCACCCGCACCCATTTGGTATGGGTGCCGGGCAGGCACAGCGTACCGTCAAAGCCCGGCTCCTGCGCCAGAAAGCCCGCGATCTGGGTTTCCTCGCCGCGCATGACATCGGGGGGATCGGTCTGGGCCACGCCGGGCAGGATCTGCACCGACAGGCGCGGGTCGCGGGTGGGGGCGGTGACGGGGGCCAGACCGCCAGGCGCGCAGGGGGTCATGGCATAGGGCGCCTCGGTCCAGCCCTGCCGGGCGCCCGCCATGCCGCAGACCAGCACCCGGGTGCGGCGGTCGGGCGCCAGCAGGTCGGCGCAAAGATCCAGCAGCGCGGCCTCGAACGCCTCGGGGGCTAGCCGCCCCATCCCCTGGTCCGAGCTCCGTTCCGCCCGCACCGTGCCATCGGCCGCCAGCGCCCACAGCCGCAGGTTCGAGGTGCCCCAGTCCACCGCAATCCACAGATCCGAGGGGCGCATCCCTCAGATCCCCTGCAGATCGCCGGGCAGGATCGCCCCGGGCAGGTTCTGATAGCAGACCGGTCGCAGGAAACGCCGGATCGCCAGCGTGCCGACCGAGGTGGCGCCGAAGTTGGTCGAGGCCGGGAACGGCCCACCATGGACCATCGCGTCGCAGACCTCGACCCCGGTGGGAAAGCCGTTGGCCATGACGCGCCCCGCCTTGCGTTCGAGGATCGGCATCAGCTGCCGGGCGGCATCGGTGTCGGCCTCGTCCATCATCAGCGTGGTGGTCAGCTGGCCGTGCAGGCTGCGCGCCACCGCCAGCATCTCTTGGAAATCGCGGACCACGATGGCGATGCCGGAGGGGCCGAACACCTCTTCCGAGAGCGCCGCGTTGGCCAGCCATTCGGCGCCGGTGGTGCGGAAGACATAAGGCGCCGCGTTGCGCAGGTCGCAGGTCGAGGTCATGACCGCCTGCACGCCGCTCTGCGCGGCAATGGCGGCGGTGCCCCGGCGGTAGGCATTGGCGATGCCCTCGGTCAGCATCGGCTGGGGGGCGACCTGTTGCAGGGCCTGGGCGGCGGTTTCAAGGAAGGTCTCGGTCTCCGGGCCCTCGATCATCACCAGCGCGCCGGGGTTGGTGCAGAACTGGCCTGCGCCCATGGTCAGCGATCCGGCCCAGCCCGTTGCCATGTCGGCGGCGCGGGTGGACATCGCAGCGGGCAGCAGGAACATCGGGTTGACCGAGCCCAGTTCCCCGAAGAAGGGGATCGGTTCGGGCCGCGCGACGCAAAGATCGAACAGCGCCTTGCCGCCCCGGTAAGAGCCGGTGAACCCCACCGCCCGGATCAGCGGATGCTGCACCAGCGCCGCGCCCACCGCGTGGCCCATGCCGCCGTGGATCATCGAGAAGACGCCCGGATGCAGGCCGCATGTCCTGATGGCGGCATGGATCGCCTCGGCGACGATCTCGGCGGTGCCGGGATGGGCCTCGTGACCCTTGACCACCACCGGGCAACCCGCCGCCAGCGCCGAGGCCGTGTCGCCCCCGGCGGTGGAAAACGCCAGCGGAAAGTTCGAGGCGCCAAAGACCGCGACCGGGCCGATGGGCCGTTCGATCATCCGCAGGTCGGGGCGGGGCAGGGGTGCCCGGTCGGGCAGCGCCGGATCGTGGCGGATGTCGAGGTAATCGCCCTTCAGGATGTGATCCGCGAACAGGCGCAGCTGGCCGGTGGTGCGGCCGCGTTCGCCTTCCAGCCGCGCGGCGGGCAGGCCGGTCTCGGCGCTGCCGATCTGGGTGATCAGGGGGCCGCGGGCCTCGATTTCCTCGGCGATGGCGGTCAGGAAGGCGGCGCGTTCGGCGCGGGTGGAATAGCCATAGGACCAGAAGGCATCCTCGGCCGCCTGCACCGCGCGGTCGATCAGATCGACCGTTCCGGCGGAAAACTCATGCGCCGGGCCGGTCACGGGGGCCGAGGCGAAACGGCTGTCGGTGGCCACCCAGTCACCGGCGATCAGGTGCTTGCCATGCGGTTCGAATGTCATGTGAAATCTCCCTTACTTGCCCCAGCGAAGCGCGATCAGGTCCAGTTCGCCCGCCAGTTGCAGCAGCCGGTCCTTCGTGCGCGGCGACAGCGGTTTCAGCGGATGGCGCACGGTATCCGATCCGATCACGCCGCCCGCCGCATAGACCGTCTTGCAGGCGCGCAGGCCGCATTGGCGGTTCTCGTGGTTGATCAGGGGCAGGCACAGCTTCCACTGTGCCAGGGCCGCGTCAACATTGCCGGCCAGATAATCTATGACGATGGGACGAATCCGTTCGGGGAACATCCCCGAGGTCATGGTACCGGTGCAGCCCGCATCCAGATCCGCCAGCAGCGTCACCGCTTCCTCGCCGTCGAAGGGGCCCAGGATGTGATCGCCGCCGGCCTCGATCAGGGTGGCCAGCTTGTCGGCGGCAAAGGGGGTCTCGATCTTGAAATAGCTGACCTGCTCCAGCTCCTGCGCCATGCGCACCAGCAGCGGCACCGGCAGGCTGACGCCCGACAAGGGCGCGTCCTGGATCATGATCGGGATGGTGATGGCCTGCGAGACGGCCGCGAAATGTTCAAAGATCGTCTCGGGGGCGGGGATCATGCCGACGCCGTGGTAGGGCGGCATCATCATCACCATGGAGGCGCCCAGGGCCTGGGCCTCGATCGCGCGTTTGACCACGATGTCGGTCGAAAAATGGCTGATGGTGACGATGATCGGCACCCGGCCCGCGCAATGTTCCAGGCTGGTGCGGGTCATCAGGGCGCGTTCCTCGTCCGACAGCACCATCTGTTCGGAATAGTTCGCCAGGATGCAGATCGCATCGACGCCCTGGTCGATCAGGCAGTCGATGACGCGGCGCATCCCCGGCACATCCAGCGTGCCATCGGCATGGAAGGGGGTGGGGGCGACAGGCAGGATCCCGGTCAGAGGGGTTTTCACGGCAACGGTCCTTTCGGTCTTGGCAGACGTTCAGAAATGGAAGGGGGCGGTGGTGTCCCGGCGCCCCAGAAGGAAGGCATCGGCGACATGGGTCATCGGGCGCAGGTCCATGTCCTGCCCGCCACGCTGCACCAGCGCCGCCATCTGCGCGTAAAGCCGGGGATATTCCCCCGAGAGGCCATCCTGCGACGCCCCCTGTTCGATCCCGTCGACGAACATCCGCGCGCCGCCATGGGTCAGCTGCAGGGTGCCCGCATCCGTCAGCGCCTCGATGGCCCAGGTCTGTTCGCCCTCCTGCCGGAAATCGAGGCTGGCCTGGACCTGCGCATGGGGGTGGAAGAACGTCACCTCGGCCGCGATCGGGGCCTGGCGGTTTTCCGGAAAGACCAGCGTGGCGTCGCGCACGTGGATCTCTTCGCGCAGGATATGGGTCACGATGGACAGCGCGTTGATGCCGGGATCAAAGACACCAAGGCCCCCGGGCGCAAAGATCCAGTCCTGGCCGGGATGCCAGCGGCGGACGTCCTCTTTCCAGGTGACGGTCAGCGATTTCAGCCGCTTGTCGGCCAGCCAGGCCTTGGCATCGGCCACCTTGTCGGCCTGCCGCGAATGCCAGGTGGCATAAAGCGACACGCCCTTGTCGGCGGCCATCCGCATCAGCGTGTGGCATTCCGCCAGCGTCGCCCCGGGGGGCTTTTCCAGCATCACGTGGCGCCCGGCGGCCAGCGCCTTCGCGGCGTAATCGAACCGCGGCACCGGCGGCAGGCACAGCGAGAGCACCCGGATATCGGGCCGCGTCGCCAGCAGGTCGTCGATGTCGGTGAAGGCGGGCACCCCCGCCACCGTGCCCGCGCGCGAGACGGTGGCGGCAAGCTCCCAGTCGGGAGAGGCGGCAATCGCCGGGACATGCTGGTCGAGGGCGATCTTGCCGATGCCGATGAGGGCGATCTGCATCAATGCGCGTCCTTTCCGACCGGGGAACCCCGGCACCCTTTCAGGAAATCCAGATCCGCCCCGGTATCGGCACCCTGCACATGCTGCTGGTGCAGCCAGGCATAGCCCGAGGGCGGGATCTCGTGGGTGGGGGCCCAGGCGGCCAGGCGTGCGGCCAGTTCCTCCTCCGGGATGTCCAGGTGGATGCGGCGGTTCGGCACGTCCAGCTCGATCATGTCGCCGTTCTTCACCACCGCCAGCGGACCACCGGCGGCGGCCTCGGGCGAGGTGTGCAGGACCACGGTGCCATAGGCCGTGCCCGACATGCGCGCGTCCGAGATCCGCACCATGTCGGTGATGCCCTTCTGCAGGACCTTGGGCGGCAGACCCATGTTGCCGACCTCGGACATGCCGGGATAGCCCTTCGGCCCGCAGTTTTTCAGCACCATCACGCAGGTCTCGTCGATATCCAGGTCGGGGTCCTCGATCCGGGCCTTGTAGTCGTCGATATCCTCGAAGACGACGGCGCGGCCGCGGTGTTGCAGCAGGTGTTCCGAGGCGGCCGAGGGTTTCAGAACCGCTCCGCCCGGCGCCAGATTGCCCTTCAGCACCGCGATGCCGCCATGGGCGGTCAGGGGGCGGTCGGCGGGCAGGATGACGTCCTCGTTCCAGTTCACGACATCCTTGACCTCGTCCCAGATCGTGTCGCCGGACACGGTCAGCGCGTCCCTGTGCAGCAGGCCCTGTTCGCCCAGCCGTTTCAGCACGACAGGCAGGCCGCCGGCATAGAAGAACTCTTCCATCAGGTACTTGCCCGAGGGCATCAGGTTGACGATGGTCGCCACGTCGCGGCCGCAGCGGTCCCAGTCGTCCAGGGTCAGATCGACGCCCTCCAGCCGCCCGGCGATGGCCAGCAGGTGAATGACCGCATTGGTCGATCCGCCGATGGCGCCGTTGGTGCGGATGGCGTTTTCAAAGGCCTGCTTGGTCAGGATGTCGCTGGGCTTCAGGTCGTCCTTGACCATCTGCACGATGCGCCGCCCCGACATCTGCGCCATGACGCGGCGCCGTGAATCCACCGCCGGGATCGCGGCATTGCCCGAAAGCGCCATGCCCAGGGCCTCGGCCATCGAGGCCATCGAGGAGGCCGTGCCCATGGTGTTGCAGGTCCCGGTCGAGCGCGACATGGATTGTTCGGCCTCAAGGAATTCGGCCTGAGTCATCTTGCCCGCCTTCACATCCTCCGAGAACTTCCACAGATGGGTGCCCGATCCGACGCGCTCGCCGCGGAAATAGCCGTTCAGCATCGGCCCGCCGGTCACCACGATCGAGGGCAGGTCGCAGCTGGCCGCCGCCATCAGCAGCGAAGGCGTGGTCTTGTCGCAGCCCACCATCAGCACGCAGCCGTCGATGGGCTGGCCGCGCATCTGTTCCTCGATCGACATGGCCGCCAGGTTGCGGAACATCATCGCGGTCGGGCGGAAGGTGTTTTCCGAGGCGCTGAACACCGGGACCTCGACCGGGAAACCGCCGGCCTCCCAGATGCCGGCCTTCACCTTTTCCGCCAGTTCGCGCAGGTGGCCGTTGCAGGGGGTCAGGTCGGACCAGGTGTTCATGATCCCGATGACCGGGCGCCCGTCGAACAGGTCATGCGGGTAGCCCTGGTTCTTCAGCCAGCCGCGATGGTAGATCGTGTCGCGAGAGGTGCCTCCGTACCATTCCTGCGAGCGCAGCTTGCGGGGCCATTCGGCGGGTTTGAACGTCATTTCCTTGAACCTTGTCCTGAGACGGGAGGCGCGCGGCGCCGGGACAGATGGCGCGCGGGCGCGCCGGGGCTCCGGGCGGCGGTCAGGCCGCCGCCCGGATCGGTGGTGGCGGGGGAGGGAGGCCCGCCCGGAGGAACCCTCAGCCCTTGTTCTTCTGGTAGACGTCGAAGAACACGGCGGCGAGCAGCACCAGGCCCTTGATGACCTGCTGGTAGTCGATGCCGATCCCCATGATCGACATGCCGTTGTTGAGCACACCCATGATGAAGGCGCCGATGACCGCGCCCATGATCTTGCCCGAGCCGCCCGACATCGACGCGCCGCCGATGAACACGGCCGCGATCACATCGAGTTCAAAGCCGAAGCCCGCCTTGGGCGTCGCGGTGTTCAGCCGGGCGGCAAAGATCATGCCCGCCAGCGCCGCCAGCAGCCCCATGTTGACGAAGGCCAGGAAGGTCAGCCGTTCGGTCTTGATGCCCGAAAGCTTCGCCGCCTTCTCGTTGCCGCCCAGGGCGTAGATCCGGCGGCCCAGCACGGTGTTTTCCGTGATGAAGGCGTAGATCACCGTCAGGATCGTCATCGAGATCATCACGTTGGGCAGCCCGCGGAAACCCGCCAGCTTGTACATGACATAGAACAGCGCGCCGCAGATCACCGCCGTGCGGATGGCAAAGAACATCGCCGGTTCCCCGTCCATGCCGTAGCGGGCATTGGCGGCACGCTTGCGCAGGCCCAGCCAGATCACCAGCATCACCGCGATTACGCCCGCCGCCAGCGCCGTGCCGTTCGGACGGCCAAGGCCGAAGACATCGGGGATGAAGCCCGTCGACAGCGACTGGAAGCTGCGGTCGAAGGGCCCGATCGACTGGCCTTCCAGCAGCCACAGCGACAGGCCGCGGAACACCAGCATCCCTGCCAGCGTCACGATGAAGGCCGGGATCTTCCAATAGGCCACCCAGTAGCCCTGCGCCGCCCCGATCACCACGCCGGTCAGCAGGCAGGCGGGGAAGGTCAGCCAGACCGGCCAGCCCCAATGCACCATCATCACCGCCGCCAGCGCGCCGACAAAGCCCATGACGGATCCCACCGACAGGTCGATATGGCCCGCCACGATGACGATCAGCATCCCGAGCGCCATGATGATGATGTAGCTGTTCTGCAGGAACAGGTTGGTGATGTTGACGGGTTTCAGCAGCGTGCCGCCCGTGACCACCTGGAAGAAGACCATGATCGCGATCAGCGCCACCAGCAGGCCGTAGTCGCGCAGGTGGGCCGCCAGATAGGGCCCGAGCCTCGGGCCGCCCTGGCCCGGATTGTTCTGTTCTGCCAATTCCAACTTCCTCACTCCCTCATTCCACGACTTCGGTCACGATCATCGACATGATGCGTTCCTGGCTGGCCTCGGCCGCCGTCAGCTCGCCCACCAGGGCGCCCTCGTTCATGACGTAGATCCGGTCGCACATGCCCAGCAGCTCCGGCATCTCGGACGAGATCATCACCACGCCCTTTCCCTGGGCCGACAGCTCGTTGATGATGCCGTAGATCTCGAATTTGGCGCCGACATCGATGCCGCGCGTCGGCTCGTCGAGGATCAGCACCTCGGGACCCGAGAACAGCCATTTCGACAGCACCACCTTCTGCTGGTTGCCGCCCGACAGGTTCATCACCTTCTGGAAGACCCCCGGCGTGCGGATGTGCATGGCGCGGCGGTACTGTTCGGCGATGCGGGTTTCCTCGGCCTCGTTGATGACGCCCGCCTTCGAGACCGCGCCCAGGTTCGCCAGCGTGGTGTTGCGCTGGATCGTTTCCTCTAGGATCAGGCCCAGCGACTTGCGGTCCTCGGTCACATAGGCCAGGCCCGCGTCGATGGCGCGCCCGACGCTGGAGGTATCGACCGGTTGCCCGTGCATCTTCACCTTGCCCGAGATGTTGCGCCCGTAGCTGTGGCCGAAGATCGACATCGCCAGTTCCGTCCGCCCCGAGCCCATCAGCCCCGCGATCCCCACCACCTCGCCGGCGCGCACGTTGAAGGCGGCGTTGCGGATCACCTGACGGGCCTTGTGTTCGGGGTGCCAGACGTTCCAGTCCGAGACCTCCATCAGCATCTCGCCCGCGCGGGGCGTGCGCGGCGGATAGCGGTCCGACATCGAACGGCCCACCATGTCGCGCACGATGCGGTCCTCGGTGATCTCGTCGGCATGGGTTGACATGGTGCTGACCGTGGCGCCGTCGCGGATCACCGTCACGCTGTCGGCGACGCGCTTCACCTCGTTCAGCTTGTGGGAAATGATGATCTGGGTGACGCCCTGGGCCTTCAGCTCCAGCATCAGGTCCAGCAGGGCCTGGCTGTCATGTTCCGACAGCGCCGCCGTCGGTTCATCGAGGATCAGCAGGCGCACGTCCTTGGACAGGGCCTTGGCGATTTCCACCATCTGCTGCTTGCCGACGCCCAGGCTTTCGATCTTTGTGCCGGGGGCCTCGTTCAGGCCGACGCGGGCCAGCAGATCCTCGGCGCGGCGGAAGGTGTCGCGCCAGTCCAGCACCCCGCGCGCGGCGCGTTCGTTGCCCAGAAAGATGTTCTCGGCGATCGACAGCAGCGGCACCAGCGCCAGTTCCTGGTGGATGATGATGATCCCCAGATCCTCGCTGTCGGTGATGCCCGCGAACTGCGCGAGGCGGCCGTCATAGTGGATCTCGCCGTCATAGCTGCCGGCCGGGTAGACCCCCGACAGCACCTTCATCAGGGTGGACTTGCCGGCGCCGTTTTCGCCGCAGATGGCGTGGATCTCGCCCTCGGTCACGGTCAGGTTGACGTTGTCGAGGGCCTTCACACCGGGGAATTCCTTGGTGATGGCGCGCATTTCAAGCAATGAAGCCATGGCCTTGCCCTTCTGCAATCGGGGAAGGGGACCGGAACGCGCAGGTTCCGGGCCCCCGCGGTTTCACTGGAAGTTCGACATGTCGTGGTAGCCGCTGTCGACCACCAGTTCCTTCCAGTTCGACTTGTCCACCAGCTTGGGCTGCAGCAGGTACGAGGGCACGACCTTGACACCGTTGTTGTAGGTGGTGGTGTCGTTGATCTCGGGTTCCTTCTTCTGCATCAGGGCGTTGACCATGTTGACGGCGACGCCTGCCAGTTCCCGGGTGTCCTTGAAGACGGTGGAATACTGCTCGCCCGCGATGATCGACTTGATCGAGGGGATCTCGGCGTCCTGGCCGGTGACGATGGGCATCGGCGTGTCGCCCGAACCATAGCCCACCCCCTTGAGCGAGCTGAGGATGCCGATCGACAGCCCGTCATAGGGCGAGAGCACGCCGTTCACATGCTTGTCGGTGTAATAGGCCGACAGCAGGTTATCCATGCGGGCCTGGGCCACGGCGCCGTCCCAGCGAAGGGTGCCGACCTTGTCCATGCCTTCCTGGCCCGACACCACGTCGACCGAACCGTTGTCGATCAGCGGCTGCAGCACCGACATGGCGCCGTTGTAGAAGAAGTAGGCGTTGTTGTCGTCCGGGCTGCCGCCGAACAGTTCGACGTTCCAGGGCTTGGTGTCGGGGAAGCGTTCCTTCAGCCCGTCCACCAGCGAGGTCGCCTGTTCGACCCCCACCTTGAAGTTGTCGAAGGTGGCGTAATAGCTGACATAGGGCGTGTCGCGGATCAGCCGGTCATAGGCGATGACGGGGATATTGGCGAAATGCGCGTTCTCAAGCGCATTCGACAGGGTGGTGCCGTCGATCGCCGCGACCACCAGCACGTCGACGCCGCGGGTGATCATGTTCTCGATCTGCGCGACCTGGTTGGGGATGTCGTCCTCGGCATATTGCAGGATGGTGTCATAGCCGGCGGCCTGCAGCTGCTTTTGCATGGAGTCCCCGTCCGAGATCCACCGCGCCGAAGATTTCGTCGGCATGGCGATGCCCACCAGACCGCCCGCCTGGGCGACACCGGCAGACAGCACGAAGGCGGCGGCCGCAAGGGCCGCGAATTTCCTGAACATCTAGATCTCCTCCACTCATGCCCCCGGGCGCTCTCCTGGCGTGGGGGATGTCCCTGGTTGTTCTCCTCAACCACCCGTGTGGGTAAACGTCCGTATCATACCTGTAAAATGCTATTTCTGATGAAATGCATATCGAATCTGGTATGATGTGGCGCAGCATGGACCTGTTTCGCCGCCTCAAACCCATTCACCTGCGCCTTCTGTCCGAGATCGCGCGCCGTCAGAAACTGCAACTGGCCGCCGAGGCGCTGGCGATGTCGCAGCCTGCCGCCAGCCGGATGCTGGCCGAGATCGAGGCCGATTGCGGCGCGCCGCTGTTCATCCGCCATCCCCGCTGGATGGAACCCACGCCGCTGGGCCGGGCCTTCCTGCGTCATGTCCGCGTCATCCTGTGGGAGATGGAAAGCCTGCAATCCGAGGTCGAGGGCATCACCAGCGGCCAGAAGGGCGAGGTGCGCGTGGGCGCCGTCACCGGCCCCGCGATGGGCTATCTGATGCCGGCGCTGCAACACATCAAGGAAACCGCGCCGCAGATCGAGGCCACGGTCGAGGTCAGCCCCTCGGTGCAGCTGGTGCGCGGGCTGGAGGAGGGGCATTTCGATTTCATCATCGCCCGTCTGCCCTCCGAACATGACCGGCGCGACCTGCACATCTACCCCGCGCGCTCCGAGGAGGTCGCGCTGCTGGTGCGCGATCTGCATCCGCTGGCGGGGCAGGCGCAGGTGCCGCTGGAGGCGCTGACACGTTACCCTTGGGTGGTGCAGGAGCGCGGCTCGCCCATCCGGCGCGCGGTCGAGGACGGCTTTCTGGGCACCGGCATCGACGTGCCGCGCAATGTCTACAACTCATCCTCGCTGCTGGTGGTGCTGTCGCTGCTGGCGGGCGGAGACGTGATTTCCCCGCAATCCCGCGAGGTGGCCGAGATCCTGACCGGCGATGCCCTGGGCGCCCGGCTGGTGGCGCTGGACGTGGCCTGCCGCTTCACCGTGTCGCCCTATTTCGTGATCACGAACCGCGGGCGGCAGTTGCCTCATGCCGCGCAGGTGGTACTCGAGGAAGTGTTGCGGCGGATCTGAAGGGGAAGGCGATGGAGATCACCGACTGGATCGGGCGTCGGGAAGAGGCCACGGATCATCTGGCCGCGGGGCCGCTGGTGCGGCTGTCGGCGCTGCTGGACCGCGATGATCCCCCGCCGTCCGAGGTGCCGCCGCTGGCGCATTGGTTCTGGTTCCTCGATGCCGCGCCGCAGGCCGGGCTTGGCCCCGACGGCCATGCCGCGCGCGGCGGCTTCCTGCCGCCCACCGGCGATCTGCCACGGCGGATGTGGGCGGGCAGCCGGCTGTGGTTCCCGGCGCCCCTGCGGCTGGATCAGGGGGCGCGCCGGGTCTCGACCATCGCCAACGTGGCGCGCAAGCAGGGCCGCACCGGGGCGCTGGTCTTCGTCACCGTGCGCCACGAGGTTTTCGATGCCGACGGCACGCTGTGCGTGGTGGACGAGCATGACATCGTCTACCGCGGCCTTGATGCCCCCGCCGGGCGGCCCATCGCGGCCCCCGGGCAGGCGCAGGTGTCGCGGGTGGTGATGCCCGATCCGGTGATGCTGTTCCGCTTCTCGGCGCTGACCTTCAACGGCCACCGCATCCATTACGACCGCGATTATGCCATGGGGGTCGAGGGCTATCCCGGCCTGATCGTCCACGGGCCGCTGATCGCGACGCTGCTGGCCGATCTGGTGCGCCGCACATACCCCGAGCGGATGCTGCGTTTCGCCTTCCGCGCCTTCACCCCCGTCTTCGAGGGCGACAGCGTGACGCTGAACGCGGCACGCGACGGCGATCAGGTGACGCTTTGGGCCAGCCGCGGTGACGGCGGCGTCGCCATGACCGCCGAGGCCGAGCTGGCCGGTTAGCCCCCGCCTTGCCACCCCCGCGGGCCCCTGTCCGGCGGGCCTGCGGGGGGCTGTCCGGGGGCCACCGGCGGTCTCCTGTCCGGCACGCCTGCGGAGGCCCTGCCCGGGGGCAATCCGGCAGTCTCCTGTCCGGCAGGGCCGGTCCCTTGCCCGGCGTCGGGCTGGGCCGGTCCTGTCAGCGCCCCGTGCCTAGTAGGCCTGGGCCGCTGCCACCGCGCGTTTCCACTTGGCGTAAAGCGCATCGGCCCGGGCGCGGTCCATGGCGGGGGTAAAGGTGCGCTCCAGCGCCCAGGCGCGGGCAAAGCCCTCGCGGTCGGGATAAAGGCCCGCCCGGTGTCCGGCCAGCCAGGCCGCGCCCAGGGCCGTGGTTTCCACCATCCGGGGGCGGTCGACCGGGGCGCCGGTGACATCCGCGAGGAACTGCATCGTCCAGTCCGAGGCGCTCATGCCGCCATCGACGCGCAGGGTGCGCGCCGCGCCTGCCGTCCAGTCGGCCTGCATCGCCTCCAGCAGGTCGCGGGTCTGGAAACCCACAGATTGCAGGGCGGCCCGGGCAAAGTCCTCGGGGCCCGAGTTGCGCGTCAGGCCAAAGACCGCGCCGCGGCAGTCGGGGTTCCAGTAGGGCGCGCCAAGGCCGGTGAAGGCGGGCACCAGGATGACGTCCTGGTCAGGACCGGCGGCCTGGGCCAGGCGCTGGCTGTCGCCGGCACGCCGGATCAGCCCCATGCCGTCGCGCAGCCATTGCACCACCGCGCCTGCCACGAAGATCGACCCTTCCAGCGCATAGGCGGTCTGCCCGTCCAGCCGGTAGGCAATGGTGGTCAGCAGCCGGTGCTGTGAGCGCACCGGCTGGTCGCCGGTGTTCAGCAGCGCAAAACATCCGGTGCCGTATGTGCTTTTGAGCATCCCCGGTTCGAAACAGGCCTGGCCGATGGTTGCGGCCTGCTGGTCGCCCGCGACGCCCAGGATCGGGATCTCTCGGCCGAACAGATCGGGGCGGGTGACGCCGAAATCATCGGCACAGTCGCGGATTTCGGGCAGCAGCGACATCGGGATGTCGAGGAGGGCGCACATCTCTTCCGACCAGGTGCCGGTGCGGATGTCGCACAGCATGGTGCGCGCGGCATTGGTGATGTCGGTCACATGGGTGGTGCCGCCGGTCAGCTTCCATATCAGGTAGCTGTCGACGGTGCCGAAGGCCAGATGGCCGTCGCGGGCCCGGGCGCGGGCGCCGTCGACCGTATCCAGCAGCCACTTCAGCTTGGTCCCCGAGAAATAGGGATCCAGCAGCAGGCCGGTGATCTCGGTCACGCGATCCTCGTGGCCGGCCGCGCGCAGGTCGTGGCACAGTTGCGCGGTGCGCCGGTCCTGCCAGACGATCGCGTTGTAAAGCGGCTTGCCGGTTTCGCGGTCCCACAGCACGACGGTCTCGCGCTGGTTGGTGATGCCGATGGCGCGGATCTGGTCGGGATGCAGGCCGGCTTTCTCGATGGCGGCCCGGCAGGTGGCGGCGGTCGAGGACCACAGGTCCGCGGGGTCATGTTCCACCCAGCCCGAGCGCGGGAAATGCTGCGGGAATTCCTGCTGGGCCGAGGCCGCGATCTGCATGTCGGCGTCGAACAGGATCGCCCGGCTGGATGTCGTGCCCTGGTCGATGGCAAGGATATGGGTCATGGGGCCTCCCGCGGGTTGCTGGCGCAAGGGTTATCTGGCGCGTTCCATCCGCGCTTCCAGCCGGGCGACCTGGGCGGCATCCAGCCGCAGTCCCAGCTTGGTGCGCCGCCAAAGGACATCCGCTGCCGTATGGGCGAATTCATGGGTGATCAGCCATTGCACCTCGGCCTCGGTCAGGCCGGCGCCATAGTCGGTGCCCAGGTCCTGCCAGCTGCGCGCGGATCCCAGGATCTGCCCGGCCTCCAGCCCGTAGTGGCGGAACATCCGGCGCGCCTGCTTCATGCCCAGGAACGGATAGGCCTGGCACAGCGCGGCAGTCCGCTGGGCGGTTTCCCCGACCGGGAAATCGCCGCCCGGCAGCGGCACGCCGGCGGTCCAGGGCTGATCCTGCTGGCCAAGGGCGGGGGAGATCTTTTGCATCGCATGTTCGGCCAGGCGCCGGTAGGTGGTGATCTTGCCGCCGAAGACCGACAGCAGCGGCGCGCCGTCGCGGTCCAGCTTCAGCACATAGTCGCGCGTCGCGGCCGAGGCGCTGGCCGCGCCGTCATCATAAAGCGGCCGCACCCCGGAATAGGTCCAGACCACATCCTGACGGCTGATGGGCCGCGCCAGGTAATCGTTGGCGAAGGCGATCAGGTAGTCGATCTCGGCCTCCGAGGCTTCGGGGCGCAGGTCGGGATCGGGGTGGTCGGCATCGGTGGTGCCGATCAGGGTAAAGTCGTCCTCGTAGGGGATGGCGAAGATGATCCGCCCATCGGCGCCTTGCAGGAAATAGCATTTCTCATGCGCAAAGAGGCGCCGGGTGACGATATGGCTGCCGCGCACCAGCCGGACCCGGGCGCGGGTCTGCAGATGCAGCGTGTCGGCCAGAACCTCGCCCACCCAGGGGCCGGCGGCATTGACCAGCAGCCGCGCGGTGACGCGCCGGCCGGATGACAGGGTCAGCGTCCAGCCGTCGGGGCGGCGTTCGGCGGCGGTGACGCGGGTGCGCGGCAGGATGGTGGCGCCGCGGGCGCGGGCGTCGCGGGCGTTCAGCACGGTCAGCCGGGCGTCCTGCACCCAGGCATCGGAATATTCGAAGGCGCGGGTGAAGGTGGGCTTCAGCCCGTCGCCCTCCGGGGTGCCTTGCAGCGACAGGTTGCGGGTGCCGGGCAGGGTGCTGCGGCCCCCCAGCCGGTCGTAGATCGCCAGCCCCAGCCGGATCAGCCAGGCCGGTCGGCGCCCCTTCATCCAGGGCATCAGCAGCCCCAGCAGCCGCGAGGTGGGCGTGTCGCTGGCAAAACGCATCTCCGGGTGCAGCGGCAGCACGAAGCGCATCGGCCACGAGATATGCGGCATGGCGCGCAGCAGGCGCTCGCGTTCGCTCAGGGATTCGCGGACCAGCCGCAGCTCCCAGTATTCCAGATAGCGCAGCCCGCCGTGGAACAGCTTGGTCGAGGCCGAGGACGTGGCGCCGCCCAGGTCGCCCATCTCGGCCAGGATCACCTTCAGGCCACGCCCGGCCGCGTCGCGGGCGATGCCGCAGCCGTTCACCCCGCCGCCGAGGATGAAGATGTCGCAATCATGCGCTGCGCCTGAGGGGGCCATGGGCTGTCCTTCCGGGCCGGGACCGTGATCCTGATAGGGCGCAGGAAACAGGCCCCGGCCCGGAATGTCAAAGACTTGCCGTCAGCCAAGCGCCGCGACCAGCCCGGGCAGGCGGGCGTAATCGGCAAAGGCGGCGTGCCAGCGCATGGCGGCCACGTCGCCCTTCCGGTAGCCCTCGGTGTAAAGCAGGAAGGGGATCTGCGCGGCCTCGGCGGTGGCGGCGTCGACCTCGCTGTCGCCGACATAGATCGAGGCCCCCTCGGGCAGGGCGGCGAAGGCGGCGTGCAACGGTTCGGGGGCGGGCTTGCGCTGCGGCAGGCTGTCGCCGCCGATCACCACGGCAAAGCGGTCCAGCAGCCCGAGGTGCTCCAGCACGGCGCGGGCGGGGGCCTGGGGCTTGTTGGTACAGATGCCCAGCACGTGACCGGCCTCGGCCAGCGCATCCAGGGCGGGCAGCACGCCCGGGTAGATCCGGGTCAGCCCGACGGCGCCTTCGTAGCGGGCCAGGAAGGCCTGCTCCAGCGCGGGGTGGCGGCTGGGTTCCATGTCGCGGGCGGCGATCATCTTGTGCAGGAAGGCCGGGGTCCCCTCGCCGATGAAGGCGCGCGTCTCGCGCATCGAGAGGG
This sequence comes from Pseudooceanicola sp. NS-SX9, assembly GCF_057380705.1. Classification (NCBI taxonomy): domain Bacteria; kingdom Pseudomonadati; phylum Pseudomonadota; class Alphaproteobacteria; order Rhodobacterales; family Paracoccaceae; genus Pseudooceanicola; species Pseudooceanicola sp. NS-SX9. The sequence goes on from NZ_CM170818.1 coordinate 860,824, forward strand.
GCGGCAGGCCTTCGTCCTCCAGCAGGGTGTTGGCGATCTCGCGGATGTCGGCGGCACTGTCGATCAGCGTGCCGTCCAGGTCGAAGACGATTCGGGCCATGGTGGTTCCTTTCCTGGGGTCGCGCAGGGGAAAGGCACGCCCGCCCGAAGCCTAGCGGCCGGGGCGACGGAACGGAATGGCGCCGGGCGCTTTGGGTCCGGGGGCGTGGCGCGGCTGCCCCAGGGGCGGGCGGATCAGGCGATCACGCAGGTTTCCAGGATGGGGCCCTCGCAGACCACGACCAGGCCCTGTCGCTGAGGCGCGGACCGGCGTTGCAGGCCAGCGAGGCCCCGAAGGGCACCTTGAAGACCAGCGGCGGCGGCCAGTCGACCAGCACGTCGAGGCGGTCCCGCAGGGCGGTGAAGGCGGCAGCCCGTGGGACATCGCTGAGCAGACCGGCGCCGGGCAGGGCCAGATGCGCGACGACGGCGCCCCGGCAGCCACCGCCAGCCCGAGGGCATGGTCGCAAAGCCGCCTCGACGATGCTGGTGACGCGCGGATCGCCGTCCAGAAGCGGATGCATGGTCATCAGCTCGGCCGCGCCATGGGTGTCGGGGCGGGCCGGCCAGCGGTCGATGACCTTGGGGGGGAAACGGCTTTGTTCATAGCCCGGCACCGAGGGCACGCAGGTGGGCACCAGCAGCCGCAGCGGCAGGCCGCGGGCGATGCTGCAGGCGTGCCCCAGCCCGGTTTCGCCTGCGACATTGGTCTGCCCGTGCGGGTCCCACAGGGCGGTCGTCTGGCCGCGCGGCGCTATCGCCGCGGCATAATCCGGCGCCGTCACCATCGAGCTTTCGACATGCATATGCGTGTCGATGAAGCCCGGAACCACGGGGGCCGCCGCGGCCGTCGAGCACCTGCAGGGCGGCGCACTGCGGGGCGGGGGCAGCCCGACCATGCCGATATCGGCCCTCCGCAGCCGCCCGCTCACGATGTCCAGCAGCTGTGCGCCGGTGACCGGCAGGTCCAAGGGGGCCCGGCCAAGGGCCGCCCGGACCGCCCGCGCCCTGAGGCTGGGGGCGTTGAGATCGGCGGGAAAGGCCATCATGTCACCCAGTTCCGGTTCGCCCGGGGCGCGATAGGGAGGATCAGCCGACCAGCGGATGCGCGATGTCGTGCGGCAGGTCGAAGGCCGGGGGCACCGACGGCGATTTCCGGCAGGTGATGCTGGCGCGGGCATGGATCTGACCGATGCGGGCCCCGATCAGGTCGTCGCGGTGCGATCCGGCAAAACTGGAGGCCAGCACCCGGCCCTGATGCGGCCCGCGCCCCACCGTCACCGCAGCCGCCCGCCAGGCCAGGATCGGCGCCTCGGGGCGGTAGCCCAGGTCCAGTGTGCTTGCGGGGAAACCACCCGGTCGCCCTGAACGTGGAAGATGTGCTTGAAGCCTATGAACGCGGCCGCGAGGGCGGTGGCGGGGCGCGAACAAAGATCCGCCGGGGTGCCCAGCTGCGCGATCCGGCCCGGTTTCATCAGCACGATGCGGTCGGCCCGCGCCAGCGCCTCGGACGGGTCATGGGTGACAAAGACCATGGTGGCGCCGGTTTCCTTCTGCACGCGCTGCAGCGCGTTGCGCATTTCAAGGCGAAGGCGGGGGGCCAGGTTCGACAGCGGCTCGTCCAGCAGCGGCACCTTGGGGCGCATCACCAGGCTGCGGGCCAGAGCCACGCGCTGCTGCTGGCCGCCAGACATCTCGGCGGGCCAGCGCGCCTCAGGGCCCAGCAGGCCGGCGGTGGCCAGGGCGTCCTCGGGGCGGGTGTGGATCCGGGCGGCGGGCAGCTTTTGCGGGCGTAGGCCGAAGGCGACCTTCGCGCAGGCATTCAGATGCGGGAAGAGGGCACTGGGCTGCAACACCAGCCCGTTGTCGCGCTTGTTGGCGGGCACCGGCGTCACGTCGCGCCCGTTGATACGGATCCGCCCCGCAGCGGGCGCCAGCAGCCCGGCGATGGCGCGCATCGTGGTGGTCTTGCCGCAGCCCGACGGGCCCGGCAGCGCGATCAGCTCTGCCTTGCGGATCGACAGGTCCAGATCCGGCACCGTGATGTTTTTCCCTTAGGTCAGCGTCAGGTTCGACAGGTCCACCCAGGCATCGGACATAACGAGAGACCCCCGGTGCACGTTCGGCAAGGAAGACAATGGCCAGCGACAGCGCCGCCAGCAGGGCAGAGAGCGCCACGGCCGAAGGATCGAAGGTGGCCTCCATGTAGGCCAGCATGTCGAGGGGCAGGGTGTGGACGCCCGGTCCCGACAGGAACAGCGACACCGGCAGCTGGTTGAACGAGGTGACAAAGCCCAGGATGAAGGCCGCCAGCACGCCGCCGCGGATGTTCGGCCGCGCCACCCTGGCGAAGGCCTGCCAGCGGCAGCAACGCCGCAGTACGGCGGCTTCCTCCATGTCGGGTCGCGGGTTCGTCATGGACGCGGACACGACCCGCTCCGCTTTGGGCAGCACCAGCGCGGTATGGGTCAGCCGCAGCGCCAGCCGCACCGGCACGACCATGCAGCCCAGCAGCGCCGGCCCAACGATGATGCCCGGCAGGATGATCGGGGCGGCGACGATGGTATGGATGGTCTCGGCGCCGGGCAGGCGGTAGCGGTTCAGCACATAGGCCGCGCGCGCCCCATCAGCAGCGCCGCCCGCGTGCCGAAGACCGCCAGTTCCAGCGACAGCAGAAAGGAGCCGCAGAGGCTTTCGATGGTGAAGACCTTCAGATACCATTTCAGCGACAGCCCCTCGGGGGGAAGGCCGGCGTCGGCCCGGCCGAGGCGCCGGTGCGGAGGATGATCAGGAAGGGCCCAGGACGGTCAGGGTCAGGCCCGGGATGGCCCAGGGGCAAGGCGCTTCACGGCGATCCTCTCTGGGCGGTGGCGCTGCGCCTGAGCGCCAGGTTGGCCGGGAACGACATCACGATCACGCTGGCGGATGCCATGTCGTTGGACAGGTTGATCTTCTGGTGGGGCAGCGTCTTCGGCATCAGTACCTTCGAGCCGCCCCGGATCGCCGGGGTGGTATAGGCGGTCAACGCACCGGTGAAGACCAGCGTGCCGCCGATCACCAGCCCCTCGCGGGTCAGCGGCAGGATCACCTTCACGAAGACCGCCCGCCAGCTGGCACCAGGGCGGCGGGGATGACACCGCGGGGGCTGGTCTTCATCGCGGAGACGAGGGCGATGTTCATCAGCGGCAGGAACAGGTGCAGCAGCCCCAGGCAGACGGCGGTTTCGGTGAACAGCAGCTGCACGGGCCGGGGGCTCAGGCCCAGCCCCGTCAGCGCGTCGTTGACGATGCCGGTGCGCCCCGGAATGACGATCCAGGCGTGGGTGCGGGCACCGGAGAGATCATCAGCGGCAGCGCCACCAGCCCGAAGACCTGGCCACGCGCCCGGGCGCCAAGGCCGACGATGCAGAAGGCTGCCGCATAGCCGATCACCGCCGCACTGCCCGCGACCCGCGCGGCAAGCTTCAGCGAGCGCAGGAAGACGGGAACGTTCAGCCGGTCGGCGAAGAAGCCCGCATGGCCCACCCGCGACCAGCCGCCCTGGGGGCCCGTCCGCCCCGAGGGCAAAAGGATCGCCACCGGCACGGGAAAGATCAGCGCCGAGAAGATGGCCGCCGGCAGCCCCAGCCCCCGGCGGGTATTTCGGACCATCGGCAGGTCCTTCGGCGGCACGGGGGAAAGAAGGGACCGGGTGCCGCGAAGGGGCAGGCCGCACCCGGCAAGGTCACGCGCGGACAGGCGGCCGCGCGCGGCATGGCTTGCCTGATCACCCCGGCATTCCACCGGGGGCTCCAGTCGGCGCGGTGGTCGACGATGTCGGTGGCATCCATGATGTTCAGGCCGTTGACCGTTTCGGCGCCGCAGGTCAGCTTGTCGGCAGCCGCGGTTCTGACCTCGACCGTCTTGTCGGCGGGGCTGTCGATGCCCATCCGGGCCAGCTTCGACTGGACCACGGGGGACAGCCCGTACTCTATGAAATGAAAGCTCAGGGCCTCGTGGCCGCTGTCCCTGGTCAGCACCATCACGTTCATGCCGCCGGCCTGGCCTTCCCCGGGGGTGGCCCAGGCACGGGGCATGCTGCTTTCGGCAAAGCTGGCCCAGACATGGCGCCCGACGGGGGCGGCGATGACCTCCTGCTGGTTCATCCGCTGCACCTGGTCCGAGGTGCGGGAATAGAAGGGCACGATGTCATCCGCCTTCTGGCCGATGGCCGCGATCACCGGCGCCATGTCGCCATCGCCGCCCATCGCCTTGCCCGGCATCATCAGCGTCAGCGGCCCCTGGGTACCGGTGATGTTCGGCGGCGCCTGACCGGCCAGCTTGGGGGGCAGCAGGTCGTCCCAGCTGTTGATCGACACCAGATCCTTGCGGCAGACGATCGAGGGTCCGCAGAAGGTATGGCCCACCGTCATGTACTCCCCTAGCGGGTCCTGCGCGGCATCATACAGCTGGTCGAAATGCGACAGCCTGGCGGGGGCGATCGCCTGGGGCCTGCCCTTGCAAGCAGGCGCCCGCGCATCCTGGGTCGACAGCACCGCCCTTTCGATGACGGGGCGGGCGGCATTGGCCTCCATCTTGGCGGCACGCTCGACGCGGTTGCCGGTCTGGGCCGCCAGCCTGCAGCCACAGGCCGCCTCGAAGGGCTTCTAAAGCGCCTCGGCATCTTCATCCTGCGACAGCGCGCAGACCGAGATCGTCAGGGTCCTGTCCCGCGCCATCGCCTGGGTTGCCAGAACGCAGCCAAGCGCCAGCGCGGAGAGAGAGGTCTTCATCGGGGACACCATGTCGGAACGGCGTGAGGTCGTGAGGGCAGGGCCGCGCGGATCTAGCCGCGCCGTCCCATGGAGGCCGGCGCGGCCGAGCGGCGCTGGACCAGGTGCACCGGCATGGCGCGGGGTCCGGCCGGGTCGGGCGCGCCGGTGATGCGCGCCACCAGCACGTCCAGGGCGCGGGCGGCGATGGCGCCGACATCCTGCGCGATGGTGGTCAGCGCCGGGTGCATGACGCTGGCCAGCGGCAGATCGTCAAACCCCGTGAGGCTGACATCATCGGGCACGGCAAAGCCCGCGCGGCTCAGGGCCGACTGCACGCCAAGCGCCAGCAGGTCCGAGGTGGTCATCACCGCGGTGGCGCCACGGGCAACCTCGCCGACGACCTCCTCCAGCCCCGCGGGCCCCCACAGCATCAGGCAGCGGACCCCGGGGCCAAGGCCCGCCTGCATACCGCGGATGCGGTCGCCCTGCACCTCCGAGACCGCATCGCCCCCCAGCAGCACCACCCGGCGGTGGCCCAGCCGGGCAATGTGTTCGCCGATCAGCCGCCCGCCGCCATGGTGGTCCGAGGCGACCAGCGAATTCGGGTCCGAGGCGGTGTTGATGACGATCGCCGGGACCTCGGTCACGGTGGGAGAGGTGCCCTTTTGCGGCACGATCACCAGACCGTCGACGCCGCGGTCGACCAGCCGGGAAATCGTCTCGGACTGGCGGGCGGCATCGCCGCGGGAATCGCCGATCAGGATGCCCAGGCCGCGCTGCTCGGCGGCGATCGACAGCTGCTGGGCGATGCGCGGGAACAGCGGGTTCGTCAGGTCCGGCATCACCAGCCCCAGGATGCCGCTGTGCCCGCTTTTCAGGGCCCGCGCGGCGGTGCTGGGCCGGTAGCCCAGGGCCCTGGCATGGGCGCGGACCCGCTCGGCCAGATCCTCCGAGATGCGGCCCTTGCCGGTCAGCGCATTCGACACCGTGGCGGTCGACACGCCCAGATCCTGCGCGATCTTCTTGAGGCTGGCCATGAGCATCTCCTTTGATGAAACGATTAAGCTGGCTGGGAACCTTCGGTCAATTGCCGACTTAATCGATTAAGCAGGGAAAGCTGCGGCAGGGTGTCGGTGCCCGGGAAACGGGCAGCTGTCGTCGGATCAGCGGCGCGTGGCCGGGCAGCGGGCGATCCAGGCCTCCTGGGCGGGGGTCTCGATGGCGCCGGGGCGCAGGGCGCGGATCTGGGCGATGGCACGGGGGGCGGGCAGGCCCGCGCGGCACAGCAGCGCCGCCGCCAGGGTGCCGGTGCGCCCCAGGCCCGCGGCGCAGTGGATCACCGTGCGGCCCCCCGGTGCCAGCGCCGCCGCCAGCGCCGCGCGCTGGCGGACCAGCCCGGCGCGGAAGGCCCGGCCCGGCAGGCCGAAATCGGGGATCGGCAGGCGCAGCGCCGTCAGCCCGGCCGCGGCCAGGCGGTCGAAATAGTCGGGCACGCCCTGGGATGCGGGCTCGTGATCCTCCAGCAGCACGATCACCGCCCCGGCGCCCCAGCCCTGCAGCGCCGCCAGGTCGCAGGCGATGTCGCGCGCCCAGACCCGGCCGCGCCCGTCGGTCAGCCGTCGCCCCGGCATGTGCGACAACAGCAGCCGCGCGCCCTGCACCTCGATCTGCGCCGACAGGTCCAGCGGCGCGCCCCGGCGGTAGCTTTCGGATGGTGTGGTCATGCCTGTCTCCTGGCCGGGGCCGTGCCGGGCCATGCTAGCAGCCGCCGTCCCGCCGGGGGAGGGCTGGAACCCCGTGACGTTCCGTGAAATCCTGAAGACCCGCCCTCAGGACCCGCCATGCAGCCCTTGCCATCCCTCCAGCCCCAGGACATCCGCAACCTGCGCGTCTTCGTGGCGGTCGCCGAAGCCGGCGGCATGACCGCGGCGCAGGCCGGGCTGAACATGAACCTCTCGACCATCTCGACCAGCATCTCCTCGTTCGAGAAACGCTTCGGCATCACCCTGTGCCACCGCGGCCGGTCGGGGTTCGAACTGACCGAGCAAGGCCGGATGATGCGCCAGATCGCCCGAGACCTGCTGGCACGGCTGAACGTGGCGGAAAGCCAGATCGCGCATCTGGGCGGGCGGCTGGGCGGGCGGCTGACCATCGCCGGGCATGGCGGCGATTTCACCCATCCTGAATATCTGATCCCCGAGGCGGTGCACCGCTTTCTGTCGCGGCCGGGCAACCACGCCAGCCTCTGCATGGAGATGGGCTCGCAGAGCTTCATCGCCAAGGGCGTCATCACGGGCGAGATCGACATCGGCATCGGCAACTTTGCCCAAGCTCGTGAGGGGGTGCGGCGGATCCGCCTTTATGACGAGACATCAAGCCTTTACTGCGCCCGCACCCACCCTTTGCACGATCGCCGAGAGGTGGTGGACGCGCAGGTGCTGTCGCAGCACGATTTCGTCCTGCGCAGCGAGGCGACGCCGCTGCGTGACCAGATCCCGGGCCTGCGGATGCGCGCCATCGCCCCCACCCAGGAGGCCCGCGCGCTGATGATCCTGTCGGGGCATCTGATCGGCTTCCTGCCCGATCACGTGGCCCATCGCTGGGTGGCGCGCGGCCAGATGAAGCGGATCGGCGGCCCGGCCTTCAGCTATGCCACCGGGATGGAGATCATCACCCGCGACGGCGCCCGCAGCAATCCGCTGGTCGAGGCCTTCGTCGCGGATTACGCCGCTGCCGCGCTGGCGGCGACGGGGCGGGCGCTGGCGGACGTGCCTCAGTAACCCCGCGTCGGATCGTAGAGATGCCCGGGCAGATCGCCCCGGGCCAGCCGCGTCAGCCCCTCGGACAGCCGTTCCCACAGGGCGTCCTGCAGCTGGCCGCCGGACCAGGCGACATGGGGCGTCACCAGCACCTGCGGATGCGACAGCAGCGGATGGCCCGGCGGCAGCGGATCGGGCAGCGTCACGTCCAGCGTGGCGTAGGACAGCGCGCCTGTGTCCAGCGCCTCGGGCAGGGCGTCCTGGTCGATCATCTCGCCGCGCGAGATGTTGACCAGATGCAGCCCCGGCCGCGCGGCCAGCAGCCGCTCGCGGGTCAGCAGCAGCCGGGTCTGCGGGGTCAGCGGGGCGGCCAGCACCAGATGGTCGGCCCAGCCGGTCAGCTCCTCGATCCGGGTGACGCAGTCGATCCCTTCGGTCGTTCTGGCCGAGCGGCGCAGCACCCGGATCTGCATCCCGAAGGCCTGTGCGCGCTGCGCGACCTGCTGGCCGATGGCACCAAACCCCACCAGACCCAGCCGCTGGCCGCCGATCGTCCCCAGCAGGCGCTGGCCCTCGAGGCCGGTCTTCAGCGCCACCGCATCAAGCGGCTTGGCGCGGCGCAGGATCGCGGCCAGCACGTAATCGGCGATCTGCGGCGCGGTCAGCCCGCTGCCGGTCGAGACGGGCCGCCCCTCGATCAGCCAGCGGGGGTAGATGTCGGTGCCGGCGGACAGCAACTGGATCCAGCGCAGCCCGGCCACGGCTGCGGGCGCCTGCGCGGGGGCTTCGGCCCAGGCATGCAGGGCGCGGGTGACCAGGATATCGGTGCCCTCGGGGATGTCCCAGGGGGTGGCGGGTTCGGTTCGGGTCAGGACCTCGGGGGCGGTGGGATGGGCGGCAAGCCGGGCGCCCAGTTCGGCGCCGAGGTGGTTCAGGATGCGCATGGCGGGCCTTTCCAGGCAGGGCAGCCGCAGCGGGATCCTGCGGCCGGGCCGTGTTGGGGGGGGCGGGGCCGGGCAGGGGAACCAGGCCGCCCCCGGACCTATCACTTGCCGATCCAGGTGTCGCGCAGAGAGTTGCCGACGCCGTTTGCGGTGGTGATCACGTTATGGACCTTGCAGTCGTAGATCGTCGGAAAGCTCAGCTCTTGCAGCCAGGCGACCGGCACGTCGGTTTCCAGCTTGGTCTGGATCTGGTCGTACAGTTCCTGGCGCTTGCTGTCGGGCACGGCCACGGCGGCCTCGGCGAACAGCTTGTCGATCTCGGGGTTGGAATAGCCCTCGACGTTGTTGAAGGGGTTGCCCTTCTGGATCTGGCTCGAGATGTAGTTGCGCGCCACGCCGATCTCCGGGTCGCCGTTCTGCGCCACGAAGGTGAAGGCCAGGTCGTAATCCCATTGCGCGGTCTTCTGGTTCCAGCCCGCCACGTCGGTGGCTTCGCTTTCGACCGGGATGCCCACGTCCTTCAGGTTCTGCTTGACCACCTCGGCCCAGCGTTGCCAGGTCTCGCCGTAGGGCAGGGGCAGCAGGTGGATCGGCGTGCCGTCGTAGTGGATTTCCTTCAGCAGCGCCTTGGCCTTGGCCGGGTCATGCGTGTAGGTCGGGCCGGCCTCCGAGAAGAACGGCGTGGTCGAGGCGATCGGCCCCTTGGCGACCTTGCCGAAGCCGTTCCAGACCACCTTCAGCGCCTGTTCGCGGTTCAGCGCATACATGATCGCCTGACGGAACTTGGGGTTGTCCATCGGCGCCTTGCGGTTGTTGATCCACAGCCAGGCCATGGGCGAGGAATACTGCCACCCGCCCTGGTCGATGCAGGTGCCCTTTTCCTTCGACAGGCGCACGATGTCGAAGTTCTCGATCGTGCCGCCGGGCAGGACCTGCAGCTGGCCCTGTTCATAGGCGGTGGCGCGGGCGGCCGCATCGGGGATGATGTGGTAGACCACGCTGTCCAGATGCGGCAGGCCCTTGATCCAGTAGTCGGGGTTGCGCACCAGCTCGATGTACGAGCCATGCTCCCAGCGGCTGAACTTGAACGGGCCGGTGCCGATCGGGGTGGCGTTGGCGGGGTTGTTGCGGAAATCGGTGCCTTCGTAGATATGCGCCGGGATGATCGGCGCGGTCTTGTAGGCGAAGGCGCGGATGAAGGGGCCGAAGGCCTGCTTCAGCTTGAAGACTACGGTCAGGTCGTCGGGGGCCTCGACCGAGGCGACCTTGTCCATCAGTGCGCGGTGGCGCGGCTGCATCTCGGTCAGGAACTTGGTGAAGGTGAAGACAACGTCATGGGCGGTGAAGGGCTGGCCGTCGTGCCACTTGACGCCGTCCTGCAGGTGGAACGTGTAGGTCAGGCCGTCGGGCGAGATTTCCCAGCTTTTGGCCAGCGAGGGTTCGGAGTTCAGCTTCTGATCATAGCGCAGCAGGCCCTCGTAGATGCCGCCCGCCACCAGGTTGGTCGCCGCATTGGTGATGATGCCCAGCATCAGGCTGGAGGGTTCGGGCTGCACCAGCAGGTCGAGGCGGCCGCCGTCGACGGGGGTGGTGGTGTCCTGTGCCGCTGCGGCCGAGGCCAGGCAGATGCTGCCCAGCAGCGCGGCGGAAAGGCATTTCCGGATCATGTCGTGTTTCCCTGTTGCTGTCTTCTGTTGGAAACCCGGGGGTCTTGCTGCCCCCGAGGGTCGTGGTGCGGGGCGCTCAGCAGTGCGGCGGCAGGCGGTCCTTCCAGGGCCGGGCCAGCTCCAGCTGGCGGGCCAGGCGCAGCAGCAGCCCGTCCTGACCGGGGGCGGCGAAGAAGTGGCTGCCCAGCGGCAGGCCCTCGCGGCTCCAGGCCAGGGGGACGGACATGCCGGGGGCCCCCATGTGGTTCATCAGCGGCGTGTAGCTGAAATAGTCGCGCTGGCGGATGTGGACGGTCTGCGGGTCCTCGGTTTCGGCGTTCAGCCAGCCCAGGCGCGGCGGCCCGCCGGCGGCCATGGGCGACAGGAAGACATCGATGCCCTCGGCCTCTTGCCAGCGGGCGACCTGGGCGCAGGTGACCTGCAGCTTGTTCAGGCTGGCCAGGTAGTCGAAGGCGCTGACCGAGCGCGACTGTTCCCACAACAGCTGCACGTAGCGGCCGGCATCGGCGATGGCGCCGGGGCGGCCGCGGCGCTGGTCGATGCGGTGGATCGCGGTGCCGATGCTGACCGCCCAGTGCAGCCAGATCCGTTGCAGCGTCTCGGCATGGTTGATCGGCAGCTCGACCTCGACGATCTCGTGGCCGAGGCCCTCGCAGAGGGCGGCGGCATCTTCCAGCGCGGCGATGACCTGGGGATCGGGTTCGATATCGGCCAGCGGGCGGCGGATCAGGCCGATCTTCAGCGGGCCGGGCGCGACCTCAAGCCCCGCCAGCAGCGACACGCCCTGGTTCACCGCCGGGTACAGGGCCCCGGTCATCGGTGCGGACACCGCGTCCAGCATCGCGGCATTGTCACGCACCGAGACCGAGGTGAACCCCGAGGTCGTCGTGCCCCCGGGGCTTTCCAGCGGGTCCGGGCCCATCGGCACCAGCCCGCGGCTGGGCTTCAGCCCGAAGACCCCGTTGAAGGCCGCAGGCACCCGGATCGAGCCCGCACCGTCACCGGCATGTCCCGCCAGCACCATCCGTGCCGCAACCGCAGCCGACGCCCCGCCCGAGGACCCCCCGGTCGAGAACGCCGGGTTCCAGGGGTTGCGCGTGGCGCCGTAGCGCGCGGTGTCGGTCTCGAACATCGCGCCGAACTCGGCGCTGGAGGAGCGCGCCAGGATGGTCATGCCGGCGGCCTTCATGCGCGCCACCAGCGGCGCGTCATGGGCGGCGACATTGGCCTTCATCACGTTCGAGCCCTGCGTCATCTCCTGACCCGCGATCGGGGTCTGGGCATCCTTGACCATCACCGGCACGCCGCTGAAGGGGCCGGGGGGCAGGGGGGCGTCGGCCTCGGCCAGGGCCGCCTCGAAGAAGCGGATGGGGGCGGCGTTGCAGACCGGATCCAGCGCCTCGATCCGGGCGATGGTGGCTTCCAGCAGCTCGCGGCGCGAGATCGTCCCGGCGCGCAGCATCCCGGCCAGTTCAAGGCAATCGGCGGCGCCGAACAGCGGAGAGGTATCCTTGGGGGTCAAAACGCAGCTTCCTTGCACAGGTCATCGAGGACGGTCAGCAGTTCGGCACGCTCTTGCGGGCCATGCGCCAGCGACAACGAGCGCCGCCCGTTCGGCATCACGAAGATGCCCCGGTTCAGCAGCGCCCGGTCCAGCCGCTTGGCGCGGTCCAGATCGGCCTTCAGATGCTCCTCGTAGGTGGTGGGCTCCTGCCCGGCGAAGGTCACATGCCAGAACGAGGCCTCGCCGCCAACGGTGGCCTCGATGCCGTGGCGGTCGAAGATCGCCTGCATCTCGGTGCGCAGGGTCTGGCCGTTATGCGCCAGCGCCGGGTGGAAGGCCGGGCGGTCGATGTAATCGAGCGTCGCCAGCCCGCCGACGCAGGCCAGCACGTTGCCGTTGAACGTGCCCGAGGTCGCGACGGCGGTGCCGGGGGCGCGGGCGCCCGCATCGGCCATGTCCATCAGCGCGGCCGGGCCGGCCACGGCCCCGAGGGGCAGGCCGCCGCCGATGATCTTGCCATAGGCCGCAAGGTCCGGGCTCACGTCCCAGAAGGCCTGCGCGCCGCCGGGGGCCAGGCGGAAGCCGGTGACGACCTCGTCGAAGACCAGCAGCACGCCGTATTGATCGCACAGCGCCCGGAGGCCGCGCAGATAGGCGGGATCGGGTTTCAGCCAGCGTTGCAGCGGGTCGATCAGGATGCAGGCGATGCGGTCGCGATGGGTCTTCAGGCAGTCCTCGACCCGGGCCAGATCGCCGCGCGGCACGGCATGGACGGTGGCGGCGCTGCCCGCAGGCACGCCCGCCGCATCCGCCATCCCGCTGTTGCGCCCCGCGGGCGAGGTCATGCCCACCAGAGCCACGTCATTGGTGCCGTGATAGGCGCCGGTGAATTTCAGCACGTCCTCGCGGCCGGTGGCGGTGCGGGCGATGCGGATCGCCTGCTGGATCGCGTCGCTGCCGGTCGAGGTGTAGATCAGGCGCTCGGCCACGGGGATGGTGGCCTTCAGGCGGCGGGCGAATTCCAGCGCCGGGGCATGAAGGATCTGGTAGTAATGCGTGCCGCGCGCCACCTGGGCCTGCATCCGCGCCACCACCTGCGGTGCGCAATGCCCCAGGATCAGGGCGCTGCCGCCCATCACGAAGTCCAGCATTCGTGCCGGGCCGCCAGAGCCCTCGATGTCCAGCCAGGCGCCCGCGCCACCGCGGATCAGTATCGGGCAGAGCGCCCGCATCGCCGCATCGCTGGGGCCGATGCCGCCACCCGGAAAAAGCTGCCGCGCCAGATCGGCAAAGGAAAGGCCGGGCGCGGGGTCGGCAAGGCGAAGATAGTCCGTCGTGATCATGGGCAGGCTGGTCCGGTTCTTTGTTCAGGGCCAGATCACACCCGCTTCCGGTTCGGAAAAATTGCAAAGATGGCAAGTAAACTTCGGGATTGGAGAAGTGTCGGCCGGGACTCGGGGCAGAGGGGCGAACCGGGTGGCCGGGCGCGGCCTTGCCATGCATTCGCTTCGGCCCGCGCCGCATTTTCATGCACAGCCTGTCGCCGCATCGCAAAGCCCGCGCCGCCCGCGTGAAGGCAATTGACAGTGCGGGAGGGGGCTCAATACCGTTTGTGTGCAAATGACAAAACGGTCCAGCGGCCGTGGCCTTGTTTCAGGGCCTGCCCCCGGATCCGGTTGCCAGAACGGAAACCGCCAGCAAGGCGGAGCCAGAAAAATAAAGAATTCAACAGTTTGTGGATCGGAGGTCCTCCCATGATCAACAGAAGAACGCTGCTTTCCTCGATGGCTGCCCTGGGGGCCGTCAGCGCGCTGCCCGCCCGGCTGATGGCACAGGGTGCCACGATCAAGATCGGCGACATCAACTCTTACACGGCGCTGCCGGCCTTCACCGAGCCCTACAAGAAGGGCTGGACGCTGGCGATGGAGGACATCAACGCCAAGGGCGGCGTGCTGGGCAAGCAGATCGAGGTGATCAGCCGCGACGACACGGGCGATCCCTCGACCGCGATCCGCATCGCCGAGGAACTGGTCAGCAAGGACGGCGTGGCGATGCTGTTCGGCACCTACCTGTCGAACATCGGTCTGGCGGTGTCGGACTTTGCCAAGCAGAAAGAGGTGTTCTTCCTGGCGTCCGAACCCCTGACCGATGCGATCATCTGGTCCAAGGGCAACAAGTACACCTACCGGCTGCGTCCGGCGACCTACACCCAGTCCTCGATGCTGGCAGAGCAGGCGGCCAAGCTGGATGCCAAGAAATGGGCGACGGTGGCGCCGAACTATGCCTATGGCAAGGATGCGGTGGCGGCCTTCCAGGCGGCGCTGAAGAAGCTGCGTCCCGATGTCGAGTTCGTCGAGGAACAATGGCCGCCGGTCTTCAAGATCGACGCCGGTGCCACGGTGCGCGCGCTGGAAGCGGCCAAGCCCGATGCGATCTACAACGTCACCTTCGGCGCGGATCTGGCGAAATTCGTCCGCGAGGGGTCGCTGCGCGGCCTCTTCGATGATCGTTCCGTGGTGTCGCTGCTGACCGGTGAACCCGAATATCTGGATCCGCTGGGCGCCGAATGCCCCGAGGGCTGGATCGTCACCGGCTACCCGGCCGCCGACATCAAGACCCCCGAACACGAGGCCTTCGTCGCCGCCTATCAGAAGCGCTGGAACGAGATCCCCAAGACCGGCTCGATCGTCGGCTACAACTCTCTGTTGTCGGCCATCGCCGCCATCGAGAAGGCCGGGGCCACCGACACCGACAAGATGCTGTCGGCCATGGACGAGCTGCATGTGAAGGCGCCGAGCGGAGAGTTCTACTTCCGCGCCGCCGACCACCAGTCCACCATGGGCGCCTGGGTCGGCAAGACCGCCCTGGTCGACGGCAAGCCAAAGATGGTCGACTGGACCTACGAGGACGGCGCCAAGTACCTGCCCTCCGAGGAAGAGGCCGCCAAGCTGCGGCCCGCGACCTGATCCAGCGGTCCTGAGCGGCGGGGCGCCCCGGTCGGGTGCGCCCCGCCTTCCGACGTTCTTCCAGAAGGGAGACCCACCATGGGTTTCTATCTCGCGCAGCTCCTGACGGGGTTGGCCAATGCGTCCTCGCTGTTCCTGATTGCCTGCGGCCTGTCGATCATCTTCGGGGTGACGCGGATCGTGAACTTTGCCCACGGGTCCTTCTACATGCTGGGGGCCTATCTTTCGTACACGCTGGTCACGCATCTGAGCGGCCTTGGCGCGCTTGGCTTCTGGGGGGGCGTGCTGGTTTCGGCGCTGCTGGTGGGGGTCATCGGCCTGGTGATCGAGATGGTCGTGCTGCGGCGCATCTACCGCGCCCCCGAGATGTTCCAGCTGGTCGCGACCTTCGGCATCCTGCTGATCATCCAGGACGCGGCGCTGGCGATCTGGGGGGCACAGGACCTGCTGGGCCCGCGCGCGCCCGGCCTGTCGAAGGCGGTGCGCATCCTGGGCGAACCCATTCCGCAATATGACCTGGCGCTGATCTGCATCGGCCCGGTCGTGCTGGGGCTGATCTGGCTGATCTTCCACAAGACCCGCTGGGGCGTGCTGGTGCGCGCCGCCACCCAGGACCGCGAAATGGTTGGCGCCCTGGGCGTCAACCAGGCGCTGCTGTTCTCTTCGGCGTTCTTCCTGGGTTCTTTCATGGCCGGGCTGGGGGGCGCGCTGCAGATCCCGCGCGAGGCGGTGAACCTGAACATGGACCTTTCGGTCATCGGCGACGCCTTCGTCGTGGTGGTGATCGGCGGCATGGGCAGCGTCAGCGGCGCCTTCATCGCGGCGATCCTGATTTCGGTGCTGAATGCCTTCGCGGTGCTGGTCTTTCCGCAGATTTCCCAGGTGCTGCCCTTCATCGTCATGGCGCTGGTGCTGATCTTCCGCCCCTATGGCCTGCTGGGCAAACCCGGCAGCGAGACCGGCGCCCCCACGGCCGCCGATGCGCCGCTGAAGGCGCTGTCGCGTTCGGGCAAGCTGGCGATGGGCGCGCTGGTGGTGATCCTGGCGCTGGTGCCGCTGGTGTCGGCCGATTTCACCATGATCCTGCTGGTCGACATCCTGATCGCGGTGCTGTTCGCGGCCTCGTTGCATTTCATCATGGGGCTGGGGGGCATGGTGTCCTTCGGCCATGCCGCCTATTTCGGCGTCGGGGCCTATGCGGCGGCGCTGCTGGTCAAGTGGCTGGGCCTGCCGATGGTGCCCGCGATGATCGTGGGGCCGGTTGCGGCGGGGCTGTCGGCGCTGATCTTCGGCTGGTTCTGCGTGCGCCTGTCGGGCGTTTACCTCGCGATGCTGACCATGGCCGCCGCCCAGATCGTCTGGGGCGTCACCTACCAGTGGCAGGATGTGACCGGGGGCGACGACGGCATCATCGGCGTCTGGCCGGCCAAATGGGCCAGCTCGGAAACCGCCTATTACTACATCGCGCTGGTGCTGGTGGTGGCGGGGGTCTGGCTGCTGCGCCGCGCCGCCCATTCGCCCTTCGGCTACATGCTGCGCGGCATCCGCGACAGCGAAACCCGGGCCGAGGCGATCGGCATCGACACCCGGTTCCACCAGTGGATGGCCTTCACCCTGGCCGGTACGCTGGCGGGTCTGGCGGGGGTCGTGTCGGCCTTTGCCAAGGGCTCGGTCTTTCCGGACGTGCTGAACATCTCGAATTCGATCGACGCGCTGATCATGGTGCTGCTGGGCGGCATCCACGCGCTGGCAGGCCCGATCCTGGGCGCCTCGGTCTTCGTGCTGATCGAGAACTGGGTGACGCGCCTCGACTACTGGCGCTTCATCTTCGGCCTGATCATTCTGGCGGTGGTGCTGATCGCCCCCGATGGTCTGGCAGGGGCCCTGTCGCGGCTGGGCGCGGTCCTGCGCCGCCGCGGGGCCAAGGATACGGGCAAGGATACCGGGAAGGAGGCGCTGCATGAGCAACGTTCTTGAGGTCCGCAACCTGGCGAAAAGCTTTGGCGGCATCCAGGCGGTCAAGGAAGTCAGCTTTGACCTGAAACGGGGCGAGTTCCTGGCCCTGATCGGCCCGAACGGCGCCGGCAAGACCACCTGCTTCAACATGCTGAACGGCTATCTGCGGCCCGACCGTGGGTCGGTCAGGCTGCTGGGCAAGGAGCTGGTGGGGATGCGTCCGCGCAAGGTCTGGCGGATGGGTGTCGGCCGCACCTTCCAGATCACCGAGACCTTCCAGTCGATGACGGTGCTGGAAAACGTCCAGATGGCGCTGATCTCGCACCATCGCAAGGTCTACAACCTGTTCACCCGGGCGGCCGACATGTACGTGGCGGAATCGATGCAGCTGCTGGAGCTGATCGGCATGGCCGATCACGCCGCGCGGCCCTGTTCGGAACTGGCCTATGGCGACCTGAAGCAGCTGGAACTGGCGATCGCGCTGGCGCATGACCCGGACCTGCTGCTGATGGACGAACCCACCGCCGGCATGGCGCCCAGCGAACGCATCGCCCTGATGCAGCTGACCGCCGACATCGTGGCCAAGGGCCATGTCAGCGTGATCTTCACCGAACACGACATGGACGTGGTCTTTGCCCATTCCCACCGCATCCTGGTGCTGAACCGTGGCGCCCTGATCGCCGAAGGCACCGGAGACGAGATCCGCGCCAATGCCCTCGTTCAGGAGGTCTATCTGGGCGGCGGGTCCCTGTTCGAGGAAAAGGAGGCCGCCCGTGCTTGAGGTCCGCAACCTGAATTCGCGCTATGGCGGCGCGCATATCCTGCATGGCGTCTCGATGCGGCTGGAGCCGAACGAGGTCGTGGCCCTGCTGGGCCGCAACGGCGCGGGCAAGTCGACGACGATGAAATCCATCATGGGGATGGTGCGGCAGAAAAGCGGCTCGGTCAGCTATGAGGGGGTCGAGATCCTGGGCCGCCCCAGCCACGTCATCTGCCGCGCGGGCGTGGGGTATGTCCCTGAGGAACGCCGCATCTTCAAGGAACTGACGGTCGAGGAAAACCTCGAGGTCGGCCGCCGCGAGAAACGCGCGGGCGCCCCGGAATGGACGCTTGATCACCTCTACACGCTGTTCCCGAACCTGAAGGAGCGCCGCAAGAACCTGGGCAAGCACCTGTCGGGCGGCGAGCAGCAGATGCTGACCATCGCCCGCACGCTGATGGGCAACCCCAAGGTGGTGCTGCTGGACGAACCCTCTGAAGGCATCGCCCCCGTCATCGTCGAGCAGTTGGCCCATGTCATCGCGGAACTGAAACGAGAGGGGCTTTCGGTGCTGATCTCGGAGCAGAACCTGCACTTTGCGCGGCTGGTCTCGGATCGGGCCTATATCATCGAAAAGGGCCAGATGCGCTACGAGGGCACCTTTGCCGAGCTTGACGCCCAGCCCGAGGTCAGCGCGAAATACCTGGCCGTCTGACCGGCTGTCCCCGGGCGGCGCACCGCCCGGGGGCTGTCGCTACTGGGTGGGCTCGCCCGCCATGCGCATCCCGGCGGCAATGCCGACGCTGCCCATGTGCAGCAGCTCCTGCCCGCCAGAGCAGTGCCAGTTCGCCCCGTCCATCAGATCGCCGGTGCCGCTGTATTTCGCTTCGGCCGGATAGACGCAAAGCGGCATGGAGCGCGTGACCTCACCGGTCTTGGCGATCTTCTGCGCCATCAGGCTGTCGGGGGCGGTGCCGTCCTCGACCCAGGCCTGCAGGGCGGCCAGGGTGTTGAAGCTGTCGGGCCCGGATCCGCCGCCGCAATGCGACATGCCCGGCACCATGAACAGCCGCGCCGAGGCATCGAGCGCCTGATACCCGCCATCCCGCCGCGCCAGGTCATCGACAAAGCGCACGGTGCGGAAGGGCGACAGCGCATGGTCGCCCCAGCCGTGATACAGGATCATCTTGCCGCCGCCCTGCAGATAGGCCAGCGTCCGGCCCAGGTCGGATCCGTTGCCCGCCTCGGTCGCGGCGACGAATTCCTGCACGACCTTGGCGGGGATCGTGCCGTCGGCGCCGATGCCCAGCTTGCGCACATCGTACTGCGGGTCGTGCTTGACCATGTCCTGGATGATGTGATCCGAGAACGCCCATTCCAGCGGCGCGGGGGAATAGCCGCCATTGCCCCAGGGTTCGGCGGCGGTCACGTCGGTGGCCTTCTGCGCGCCGCCCTGGAACAGGGTGAAACCGTCCGACATCTCGACCGGGGCATAGCCCGGATAGACCAGCTGGCCGTCATCGGTATGCACGGCGGTGAAATAGGCGCGCAGGGCCCGGGCCTGGCCGGTGGTCAGGCAGCTGTCGGTCTCGGCGCCGGTGCAGATCATGCTTTCGGGCTGGAAGGTGCAGGCGGCGGGGTTCTGGATCAGCCCGTCCTTAACCCCGTCCAGCGCATCGCAATTGGCCAGCACCGCAGCATTGATCGCGGGCAGCTTGGCGGGCAGCAGCTGCGCATCGGCCGAGGCCAGCTGGTTGATCTGGAAATGCTGGATCTTCAGCATCGAGGAAATGTCCATGAAGGCCGCCCCCGAGATCACCCCGTCGAAATCCTTGGGGTAATGGGTCACCGCCACCTGCGCCATCCGCCCGCCGGTCGAGCATCCCGTCAGATAAGAGCGGTCCGGATCGCGGCCATAGACGGCGTGGCTGATGTCCTTTGCCAGCTGCGTCACGTCATGCGAGGCACGGTAGTAGTAATCCGCCAGCGCCGCCTGGTTGACGCTGCCATCGGCGTTCAGCGCGAAAGAGGCATCGAGGCCGCTTTTCGCGCTGTGCCCCAGGTCGGTCATCGCGGTGACATAGCCCGTTTGATCGGCATAGGCGACGTCGACCTTGTTGGCTGACACCGCGACGCTGCCTGCCAGCCCGCCGTTGCCCAGCATGGCGAAGCGGCCGTTCCAGCTGTCGGGCAGGCGGATGCGAAAGCCCGCCTGGCCATCGGGGGCGCCGTCGCCCGATGTGACCACCGTGCCGTCCACCAGGCAGGCGGGGGCGCCATCGGTGGCACGCGCCACCTGGGTCACGCTGACGCCTTTCAGACCCAGGGCGTTCACCGCCTGGGCCGTGCAATCCATCGCCTCGGCCGCCGTCCCGGAAAGGATCTGCACCCCCCCGAGCGAGGCCAGGACAAGCCATCGTTTCTTCATCTCGTTCTCCGGAAATATTCGATGTTTCAACAGGCTGCAAAGACCCACCCCGGGGCGGCAGGGCCTGTCCCGGGCACGCGCGAGGCCAGGCCCCCGTGCCAATGTGATCGTTTGCATGGAAACAATGTCCGGGCACCGGACCTCAGGGAATGAAAATGCGCGGCCCCAGGGTCAACTTTCCCCGGCCTGCCGCATTTTCGACCAGCGGTCCTCAGGCCATCAGGCCACGCAGGCCTGCCAGCACCGCCGAAACCAGCATCACCGCCAGGGCGACGTGGCGGTAATGCCCGGCCTGCATCCGCAGGAAGGCCTGTCCACCGATCCAGGTGCCGCCCAGCAGCGCCGGCAGGCACAGGGCGGTCAGGGCGATTTCGTGCCAGCCGATGGCGCCGGCCAGCGCCAGCCCCGGGGTGGCCATGACCGAGGTGACGAAGAAGAAGATCATCAGCGTCGCGCGGGCCAGCGCGGGGGCGGTCTCGGTCGCCAGCAGGTAGGCGATCGCGGGCGGCCCGGGCATCGCCGCCAGCCCCGAGAACACCCCCGACAGCGCCCCCACCGCCGCACTGCGCGCCCCGGATTGGCGCAGCGGGCGGTCGGGCTTGCGCAGCAGGAACAGCATCCCCAGCAGCACCACGGCGGCAATCGTCACCCGCGCCGTGTCGGGATCCAGCGTGGTGATCAGCCAGATGCCCACCGGCGTCCCCGCTAGCGCGCCCAGCGACATCCTCAGCACCATGGCGCGGTCGTACTGGCCATGCAGCCGCACCATGTCGCGCGCCCCGATCGCCAGTTGCAGCAGCACCGCCACCGTCACCGCCTGCACCGGCGTCAGCACCAGCGACAGCACCGGCACCGCCGCCAGTGCAAAGCCGAACCCCGTCAGCCCCCGGATGAAGGCCGAGGCCAGCACGGCCAACATGACAAGGATACCCGCTGCGATCATGACGTTCTCCGTTCGATATCTTCTCTATCGGGGGCAGGCAGGGCGCTGACACGGTCCAGATGCGCCCCTCTGATAGGTCCAGATCGGCGGGCCGCGCTATGTTGAACCCGCCGGGCCAGATCAGGTAAGGGTGGGGCGGTCCCGGGCCTGTGCCGGGGCCGGGCAGCCTCCGGAACGGGACGAGGGACATGGACGAACATTCCGGCGATCACGCGGGCGCCTTCGACGCCAAGGCCATCGCCGCCTACGATGCCCGCAACCATCCCGCGCAGCTGGTCCGCCGGGTCCACCAGCGCGGCGCGCAGCTGTTCATGCAGGGGGTGCTGGTGCCGAACCTGTCGGTGACCCAGTTCGTCGCCCTGGTCACGCTGCTGCGGGTCGGGCCGGTGGCGCAAAGCCAGCTGGGGCGGCTGACCTCGATGGATCCCTCGACGACGACGGTGGTGGTGCGCAAGCTGGAAAAGGACGCGCTGATCGTCAAGAGCCGCAGCACGGAGGACCAGCGGGCCTCGGTCATCGCGCTGACGCCGGCCGGCCGCGACCTGGCGCAGGCCCATATCCCCGTCAGCCTGCAGGCCGGGGCCGATCTGCTGGCCCCCCTGACCCCGATCGAGCAGACCCTGTTCCTGGAGCTGCTGCGCAAGGTCCTGTCCGCCCAGGACGAGGAGAAATAACTTCGTACTGAAATTTAAATGAGCCATCTGTCGGGGCCGTTTCCGACCGCGAAGCCCGTTTCCTGTGCGCCAATGGGAATATCCGGTATCTGAAAGCCATCTTTCCCGATTTCCCCTTGGGAGAATCATTCGAGTACGCACTAACTTTCCCAAAGCCATCCTGAGGGAGAGTGGAAATGACGACATTGGTCCGCAATGCCTGGTATGTCGCCGCATGGTCGTCCGAGGTCGATGATGCGCTGCGTCGCTTCGTCATCCTGGGGGATGCGGTGCTGCTGTTCCGGCGCAGCGACGGCACCGTCGCCGCCCTGCAGGACCGCTGCCCGCACCGGCTGCTGCCGCTGTCGAAGGGGCGCCGGATCGGCGATGCGGTGCAATGCGGCTATCACGGGCTGACCTTCGGGGCCGACGGCAAATGCGTCCGCGTGCCCGGGCAGGACATCATCCCGCCCGCCGCCTATGTCGAGGCCTACCCCGTGGTCGAGCGTCACGGCATCGTCTGGATCTGGATGGGCGATGCGCATCGCGCCGATCCGGACGCGATCTTTGATATGCCGCAGTTCACCGATCCCGGCTGGCACGCCCATCACGGCGACGCGCTGCACATCCATGCCAACTACCTGAACGTGGCGGAAAACCTGGTCGATCCGGCGCATGTCAGCTTTGTCCACCCGACCACCTTGGGCAATTCCGCCTCCGAGAACGTGCCGGTGCATGTCTCGACCGAGGGGCCCGCGATCACCGCCTGGCGCTGGATCCGCGATGCCGAACCGGTGGGTTTTTTCAAGGCCTTCGGCGATTTCACCGGCAATGTCGACCGCTGGCATTACTACCACCTTTACGCGCCCTCGATCGCGGTGATCGACTTCGGCTCGGCCGATGCCGCCCGCCAGATCCCCGAGGCGGACCGCGACAGCGGCAACCGCATCTTCGCGCTGCATTTCATGACCCCCGTGTCCGAGACCCACACGATCGACCGCTGGATGCACCTGCGCAACACCGCCATCGAGACCGAGGAGGCCTCGGAGCGCATCGACGCCATGTTCCGCATCGCCTTCGATGAGGACAAGGCGATCCTCGAGGCGATCCATGCCGAAGAGGCCGTGCCGCAGAAACGCCGCCCGATCCGCATCGCCATCGACCGCGGCCCGATGATCTATCGCAAGCGCATCACCGAGATGCTGGAGCGCGAACGCACCGAAGATGCCTCGGCCGCGCCCAACCCCTCGTTCGTGTATCACGACTGAGGCCGCGCGGGGCAGGAGGGCGCCACGATGAGATCCGTTCCGATCGGCTGCAACGGGCGGGGGGCGCAGGCGTCCTCGCCCGACAGGCCGGTGTCGTTCCGCGAACCGCCGCTGGAGGATCAGTTAGCCATGGTCGCCGGGGCCGGCGTCTTCGACTTCTTCGACCGCCTGCCGCTGGAGGGCGAGGTCGATGCCTTCCGCCGCCTCAGTGCCGCGCATGACCTGCCTGTCACCACCGCCAGCGGCGTCTATGCCCTGGGTCCGGGCTATCTGCCGGCGCTGCGGGCCAACATGCAGCGTGCGGTCGCGGTTGGTGCCCGGCTGCACAACATGATGCTTTTTCGCTGGCATTCCGAGGGCCGCTGGGCCACCGATACCGAGGTCATCCGCGCCTGGGCCGAGGCCTGGGAGATGGGCGAGGCTCTGGGGATTGAACCCTGCTTCGAGCTGCATGTGAACATGTGGAGCGAGGACCCCCGCCGCATCGCCGTGGTGGCCGGGGCCGCCGACCGCCTGGGCATCCCGTTCAACCTGACGCTCGATTATTCCCATGTCCTCTTCAAGATGGGCGACCCGCAGGAACTGGAGGTCTCGGGGATTGCCGGGGACGTGGCCGCGGGTCGGCTGATCCTCGATCCCTACGAGGACGGCAATCTGGTCGACGAATGGCTGGGGGCGGGGCTGGTGCGCTGGTTCCAGCTGCGCGCCGTGACGCCCGCGGGGCCGCGCAACCTGTGGTCCCGCCACGACAGCGCCAATGGCGCGGCGGCGGTGCCCGACGATCCCTGGCAACGCGCGCGCGAGGGGACGTTCGGGCGCGCGATCCTCTATCCCTTCACCCGGCCCGCGCCCGGCGAATGGCATTCCCCCTGGGAGGCCTGGCGGCTGGAGCCCTGCAAGCATGTCGCCCGCAAGGTGCTGCGCCACCACGCCGAACACCCCGACAGCCGGCTGGCGGTGATCACCACCGAGATGATCAACCTGACCGATTACGCCGACGGGGCCAAGTTTTCCCTGATCGGCCAGAACGCCGCCATCGCGGCCTTCCTGCGCGCCGAGATGGCGGCCCTGGGCCTCCCGTGAGGGGTCGGGGGCTGAGCGGCCGTCAGCGCCTTCCCTTCTGGCGCGGGGGGGCTTTGAGGGAAAAGTGGTTCGTGTTCGCAATGGAATCCCTGGATGGATGCAGCCGATGTGGGTCAGAATTTCAGCTTTGCAGTGGTGCGAAGTGACAGACATACGGGCCTGTTCCGCAAAGGTGGCGGAGAGGTCGGAAGGATCGTTGACAGGCTGAAATGGTCGAAATTACGATTTGAGTACGCATTAAAATCCGCGACACAGCGGAAGGCCGGGTGCCCCGATGGGGCGTCCCGATCAGGGAAGAAGCCGCCGGTCCGGGCGGCCCGAGATCACGACACCCAATGCCCATCCAACAGGTATCCGACTTGGAGATCCCCATGATCCACAGAAGAACGCTCATCTCTTCGCTGGCCGCGATGACGGCGGCCAGTGCCCTGCCGCGCCGCCTGATGGCGCAGACCGACACCATCCGCATCGGCGAGATCAATTCGTACTCGGCCTTGCCGGATCCGACGGGGGCCTACAAGAAGGGCTGGACCCAGGCCCTGGACGAGGTGAACGCCAGGGGCGGGGTGCTGGGCAAGCCGCTGGAATTCGTCAGCCGCGACGACACCGGCGATCCCGCCGCCGCCATCCGCATCGCCGAAGAGCTGGTCAGCAAGGACGGCGTGGTGATGCTGACCGGCACCTTCCTGTCGAACATCGGGCTGGCGGTCTCGGATTATGCCAAGCAGAAGCAGGTGTTCTACCTTGCTGCCGAACCGCTGACCGATGCGATGATCTGGTCCAAGGGCAACAGGTATACCTACCGGATGCGGGCCTCGACCTCGATGCAGGCCAAGATGCTGGCCGAGCAGGCCGCGCAGCTGAACGTCACGAAATGGGCCACGGTGGCGCCGAACTATGCCTATGGCAAGGACGGGGTCGAGGCCTTCAAAGCGGCGCTGAGCGCCCTGAAGCCCGAGGTCGAGTTCGTCGAGGAACAATGGCCCCCCGCCTTCAAGATCGACGCCGGCGCCACGGTGCGCGCGCTTGAGGCCTCGAAGCCCGAGGCGATCTACAACGTCACCTTCGGCACCGACCTGCTGAAATTCGTCCGCGAGGGGTCTTTGCGTGGCCTCTTCGACGACCGCCCCGTGGTATCGCTGCTGACCGGCGAGCCGGAATACCTGGATCCCCTGGGCGAGGAATGCCCCGACGGCTGGATCGTCACCGGCTATCCCAGCACCCAGATCAAGACGCCCGAACACGAGGCCTTCGCCAATGCCTATGTCGCCCGCTGGGGCGAGGCGCCCAAGATCGGCTCGCTGGTTGGCTACAATCTGGTGCTGTCGATTGTGGCGGCGCTGGAAAAGGCGGGCTCGACCCGGACCGACGCCATGTTGGGCGCGATGGAGGAGCTGCACGTCAAGGCCCCGAGTGGCGAGTTCTACTATCGCGCCGCCGACCACCAGTCGACGCTGGGGGCCTGGGTGGGCAAGACCGCCCTTGTTGACGGCAAGCCCGCGATGGTCGACTGGGCCTACAAGGACGGAGCCAACTACCTGCCGCCCGAGGCCGAGGCCGCCAAGCTGCGCCCGGCCGGCTGACCCGGTGCCGCCGGGCGCAGCCCGTCCGGCGGTATTGCGAAGCGTCTGGCAAGGGGCCGCCGCATACAACAAAGTCATTTCCCGCTTGCTATGCAGGAGCCATCGACACAGGACATTCTGCCAGGATAGCGCCCCTGGATGCGGCGGGAGCCGCACAGAGGGCAGAGAACCGACCTTCAATGTGGGTTCGGAGACGCAACTGGCCGCAGAGGCAAGCGACGTAGTGGTCCTAAAGTGTCCACTTAACCTTCTTTCCGTTCTATTTTGGGAAAGGAGGATCGGCTCATGGATCGGCCCTCGAAAGGAAAGACCCCGCGGAAGCGGGATGCGGATACCAAGCTTGCTCAGAACCGGCTGAGCGTCCTGGAGCTGGCGAAGGAGCTCGGCAATGTCGCCAAGGCCTGGCGGGATCAGGCAGCCTCGCGCTGATTGTCCGCAGCGTCGAGGCAACCCAGGACGGGCATTCGATCCTGCACATGGTGGATGAGACGGCCATCATCGACGAGCTGCTGGCCCAGGACCAGCTGCCCGCCTGGTCGGGCCGCGTCGGTGCCGAGATCGACGAGACCCTCTCGCAGCCTTCCGCACCGCGCTTCACCTCGGTTCGAACCACGTCCGGCCCGCTGGTCGACGTTCTGATCGAACCCGGCAGCGGCGTCATCGCGACGGCGCGGTACACGCTCTATCACCGGCGGCTGGGCGAAACCGCATGGTCCTCGCTGACCCTCCAGGCCGCGAGCGGCGGTGGCGCGATCAGCGGCTACGCCCTTGCCGACACGGTCGAGCTGCAGGCCGAGGCGGTGTCGCCTGCTGGCGTCACGGGCCCTGTGACGGCGGTGCTGTCCTTCGTGGTGGGCTCGGATCAGGCCGCGATCCCGGCCGCCCTCGATGTGACCTCGATCGACATCACACCGTTCCTCGGCGGCGCGCGGATCGAGGTCGGGACCGGAGGAGACAGCGCCACCGATCAGATCCAGATCTATCGCGCGCTGTCTTCGACGCTGGACCGCGAGACCGATGCCGTCGGCAAGCCGGTCTCGGTCTCGCGGTACTACAGCTGTTCGGTGACCCTTGGGGACATCACGCGCAAGGAGGTGATCTCGGGCGGTGACATGGCCAGCGCTGGTGACTGGACGGCCGAGGGCGGATGGACCATCGCCGAGGGGGCGCCCTGCACACCACAGGCAGCGCGGACAGCCTGTCGCAGGCGGTGGTCATGACATCCGGCCAGTTCTACCGCATCGCCTTCACTGTCAGCGATTGCACCACCGGCACCGTGACGCCCCGCCTGACGGGTGGATCGGTTCGGCCCGGAACGGCAGTCGGTACCGACGGCACGCATCGTGATCGTATCCAGGCGGTGACCGGCAATGACACGGTCGAGGTCCTGGCAAGCGCGGATTTCGACGGCGCGATCGACGACATCCAGGTCTACCTGGAAACCGACGCCTGCCTGGTTCGGGGGACACATTTCATCTGGATCGAGCCACAGAATGCCAATGGCGTTCCCGGCCCCGTCAGCGGGCCCTTCAGCGTAACGATTTGACGGAGGCCACGCCATGAGCGGTATTCGCAGCCCCAATCTGACAGAGATGCAACTGATCGACACGCTGGTCGGAAACCGGGACGCCGGACCGGTCCAGGTGTCCCTGGCGGATCTGACTACCCAGCAGCTGAACACCGCACCCCTGAAGGATCTGGTGAGCCGCACCTACGGATCCGTCAGCGACTTGCTGGTGAGCGACGAGGCCAAGCCATGCTGCATGACTTCGTCGAAGGTTGTGTGCGCGATGAAATCAAAATGCCCTGCGAGGATCGACGTCGATCCCCCGCCGCCCAACTTGATGATGCCTCCGGAACCTCCGAGCTCCCTCAGCTTATCATAGGCTGCAGCAGGCCCGTCCGGCGTTTCCGAGATCACCAGACTGTGGCCCGTCGGAAGCAGGGCGCAGTCGCCTGTGTTGATCATCACCGGCGGTTTCCCAGCCACGCGCAGCCATCCTGAACCGGACAGCAGCGCATAGGCGTAATTTTCCCGACCAGAGGCAATTTCTCTGATCAAAAAGGCAGAACTATCTGGTGCTTCTCAAAACGGAGGCGAGCTGCCCTTGCGGGATCGAACCTCCGAGGTCTTGCTCACCATGCGATCGCTCAACCAGCTGGTCCGAGATGCCACCCGCTCAATTGGTCTACGGAAGCTCGTGTCCATGTTCGACATCTGCCCAATGCTTGTTAACCGGCATACGGGCTGCCCGCTTTGCTATTTCTCCAATCTGGATCGGTCGAAAATCCCACTGGCCGACACCGACATTTATGCTGTTTCGCGAGCCTGCCCATTGCTCGTGAACGTGGCCGAACATCTGTAGGGCGCCCCTGCGTGCGCCGTTCCAAGTGATCTTCGGATGGTGGCACAGGACGAGGCTATGTTCGCCGTCCTTAATCGCGGCCATGTACTCTGTGCTGGCCCAGGGGGGGCGAGATGACTGCTTCGTCGTCGTGGTTGCCGATGATCAGATGCTTGCGACCAGGGAGGCTGTGAAACCAGCTCTCGAACTGTGCCGTATCATCAGCGCGGCCGAAGGCGAAATCTCCCAAGTTCCAGAGGTCATCATCGTGGGCGACGCAGGCCTGGAAGTTGGCGATCAGGGTCGCGTTCATCGCCGCGGTTGAGGCGAAGGCGCGCTTGCAGAAGTCGATGATGCGGTGATGGCCGAAGTGCAGGTCGGCCGAATACCAGTTGGCCATGCCTGTGCCCTCCGTGTTCGTTGTCCCTCAGTTTAGGGACGACATCATAAGGGAGCAAATGTCTGTCAGTTCAGAGGGATTCTGGACGGTGAGACGTTTGGAAAATTAGCAGATGCCAGTCTTGCCCGGGCAAGATGCCAAGTAGAACCGGATAGGTTCCAATCTTCGGCGAACGTCACAAGCGGAAGGAATGGCTGGGGCGGTAGGATTCGAACCTACGGTGCGCGGTACCAAAAACCGGTGCCTTACCACTTGGCTACGCCCCATCCGTGAGGCGTTCTCTAATGGTATGCTCCGGGGCACGCAAGTCCTAAATGACGGAAAATGCGACCTCTCGTTGGGTCAATCGAAGGGGGCCGCCGGGCTGCCTTCGATTGACCCGCAGGGCGGGGTCAGTTGCGGATCTCGTCCGCACCAGCGCCCCAGAACCCGCTCTTCGGAGCCCAGCCCCGGTAGCCGCTGACTGACAATTCGCACCAGTTCTGGCTGCAGGCGCCCAGGTCGGCGATCACGCCCTGCTGCAGCTTTGCCACCACGCGCGAGGTTTCGTCGGCACGGGCATGCAGCTCCAGCATGTCCTGTTCCACCAGTGCCGTGCGATTGCCCGAGATCAGCGCGTAATGCACCCAGCCGCCGGCACCGTCGTGGTCGCGAATCTGCCGCCAGTGGCCATATTCGGCGATCACTTCGACAGGCATGCCGCGGCGCAGGAACTGCCAGTCGATCTTGTTGGTGGTCGAAGGGCCGCGCCGCACGTTGGCCTCGCTCGATTTCATCGACACGAAGCGGGGCAGGGGCAGGCCGGTGACCGGGCCCACGTCCGGCGGCCGGGCCGCCTCGGGCAATTGCGCCGGGGCGGCTGCCGGCGGCGCGGGAGGGGGAAGGGTGCTGGTGTCGGTGCCAGCCGCCGCGAGTGCCGTGGCTGCGACATCTCCGCCCAGCCCCGCCTGTTCGGCATTGCTGGCTTCCTGCGCGGCAACACCGCCGACACCGCTCAGGAAAAGGAGAATGGCACCCGTGCGCCAATGCAGGAGTCTCATCTGCTCGTGCCTCATACTGCCTTGGGAAAGCGCCCCGGTTCTTGTGCCGGGCACCGCTTTGCGTCACCCTGCCGTCGTTCGCCCGGAAAGGGAAGCCGCAGGAGGATCCGCATGCCATCTCGTCGTCTGAGTGTTGTTGTCACGCGACGGCTGCCGGAGCGGGTGGAAACCCGCATGGCAGAGCTTTTTGACTGCCATTTCGGCCCCGCCGATGCCCAGATGAGCAGCGACGAGATCGCGGCCTTGTTACCGGGGGCGGACGTTTTGGTGCCGACCCTCAGGGACCGGATCGACCAGGCGCTGCTGGCGCGGGCAGGCGAGCGGCTGGGGCTGATCGCGAATTACGGCATGGGGGTCGACCATATCGACGTGGCAACGGCCCGCCTGCGCGGCATCCTCGTCTCCAACACGCCCGACGTGCTGACGGAAGACACCGCTGACATGACCATGGCGATGATTCTCGCGCTGCTGCGCCGGATGCCCGAAGGCATGGCGCTGATGAAAGGCGACGCCGCCTGGGAAGGCTGGAGCCCGACGGGCATGTGTGGCACCCGCATCGCCGGCAAGCGGCTGGGGATCCTGGGGATGGGCCGCATCGGCCAGGCGCTGGCGCGCCGTGCGCAGGCCTTCGGGATGCAGGTAAACTACCACAACCGCCGCCGCCTGCGCCCGGAAACGGAATCCGAGCTTAAGGCGCGTTACTGGGACAGCCTCGACCAGATGGTGGCGCGCGCCGACGTGCTGGCGATCACCTGTCCGCATACGCCCGCCACCTTCCACCTGATGAATGCCCGCCGCCTGCGCCTGATGAAGCCCGAAGCGGTCATCGTGAACACCTCCCGCGGCGAGGTCGTCGACCAGAACGCCCTGACCCGGATGCTGCGCGCGGGCGAAATCGCCGGCGCCGCCCTCGATGTCGTCACCCCCGAGGCCGAGGGCAACCCCCGCCTGCGCGAGCTCGACAATGTCATCTTGCTGCCGCACATGGCCTCGGCCACCCACGAGGCGCGCCTGGAAATGGGCGAGAAGGTGATCATCAACATCAAGACCTATGCCGACGGCCACCGTCCGCCGGATCTGGTCCTGCCGGGAATGCTGTAGAAATCGGCCTGTCGGCCGATGCCTCCGGCGGGAGTACTTATGGTCAGATGAAAGAACCGGTTCTTCATCATCTGACCGGAAATACTCCGGGGGAGTCTCCGTGAGGAGACGGGGGCAGAGCCCCCCGCCGCCGTCAGCCTTCCCGCGTGGCGCCGGGAACCCAGAGCACGTCGCCCGCGCCATTGCGGTTCGCGGCACGCGAGGCGACGAAAAACCAGTCAGACAGGCGGTTGAGGTAGCGCACCGCTTCGGGGTTGCAGCCCTCTTCCGCCTTCAGGGCCACCGCGAGGCGCTCGGCCCGGCGGCAGACGGTGCGGCACAGGTGCAGATGCGCCGCCAGGGCCGAGCCCCCGGGCAGCACGAAGCTGCGCAGCGGCGCGAGGTCGGCGTTCATCGTGTCGATTTCGGTTTCCAGGCGGCTGACCTGGGCCGCGATGATGCGCAGCGGCACGTAGGGCGCCTCGCCGTCGCGGTCCATGTTCGGGCGGCAGAGGTCGGCGCCGAGATCGAAGAGATCGTTTTGGATCCGCGCCAGGGCCGTGTCCATCTCGGCATCCGCCGACAGCCGTGCCAGCCCGATGGTGGCGTTGGTTTCATCGACCGTGCCGTAGGCCTCGACCCGGAGAGAGGGTTTCGGCACGCGCGAGCCGTCGCCAAGTGCTGTTTCGCCCGCATCGCCCGTGCGGGTGTAGATCTTCGACAGTACGACCATGGTTCAGTGTCCCCGGGTGATCATCGCAGCCAGCGCGATCAGCAGCACGGCGCCCAGCTGCGCCATGATGCGCCACTGCATCAGCTTGTTGGATTTGCGCGGATCGCCCGCCTTGGCGAAATTGGCGATGCCCTTCACCAGGATCACCGCCACGACCAGCACGGCCACGGTGGCGATGAAGAAGATCGGATTGCCGGTCATGATCGTACCTCCCTGCGCTTTGCTCCTGAATACGCCGAAAGCGCCGCGAAGGCGACTCCGGTTTCGGGCCTCAGCTGTTGCGCATCATGCGCTCGATCGCCCGGGCCGGGAACAGGCGGCGCATCGTGGCGGCCAGGTAGGTGGGCGTCGTGACGTAGTAGCGCGGCTTCGGGCGCGGGTCTTCCAGCGCGCGGATCAGCCTGGCCGTCACCGCCTCGGGGCCCAGTTCATAGCGCGCCTCCATGCCGCTGCGGGTGCCGCGCTTGTAGAGCTTGTCGAGCAGCCCGTTGCGGTAGTCCTCGACCCGGGCCGAGCGTTCCCAGTCCACCCAGGTTTCAAAGGCCTTGATGGCGTTCTTGCGGAAATCGGTGCGGATCGGCCCGGGTTCGATCAGGATCACGTCGATGCCGCTGCCGCGCAGCTCCATCCGAAGGGTGTCGCTCAGGCCTTCCATGGCGAATTTGGTGGCAACGTAGCTGCCGCGCCAGGGGGCGGCCACCAGCCCCAGCACCGAGGAACAGTTGACGATGCGCCCGAAGCCCTGCGCCCGCATCCGGGGCAGCACCGCGCGCGTCAGGGCATGGGGGCCGAAAAGGTTGGCCTCGAAATTGGCACGCAGGGCCTCTCGGGGGATGTCCTCGGTCGGGCCGGGGATGGCGAAGGCGCCGTTGTTGAAGATCGCGTCGATGCGCCCGCCGGTGGCCTGCAGCAGGGCAGCGACGGCGGTCTCGATGCTGGACTGGTCGGCATAGTCGAGATGCAGCGCCTCCAGCCCCTCGTCGCGCAGGCGCGCCACGTCGGCCGCCTGCCGGGCCGAGGCGAAGACGCGCCAGCCATGGGCCGTCAGGCCATGGGCGGCATCATGGCCGATGCCCGAGGAACAGCCGGTGATCAGGATCGAACGTGTCATGGTCCCGTTGTGGCGAAGGTGCGCGGCCCAGGCAATGGGCGACGTGCCCCCCCCTCAGTTCGAGGCAGTCACCAGCCCGGAATACATCCAGCCCGTGACGCTGCTGCCATCGGTGGTGCGCAGCTTCAGCCAGCCGCCCTTCTGGTCGACCACCTGCACGTGGGTGCCGCCGGTCAGCTGGTCGACGACGCCATAGCCCGTGCCCGGCCCCGAGCGCATGTTGACCAGCGCGCCCGCGACCTGACGCAGGTCCTGCGCATCGGCGTCGGTTGCGGGGCCCATGGCGCGGGCGATGGCCTGGCGTTCGGCCTGGCCCTGATCCTCGACGTTGCGCGACGCGGCCGAGCTGACCCGGGGCTGCGTGGCCGCAATGGCGATGTCGCCGTCCTGCGTCCGCAGTGCCGCCTGGCTGAGCGTCGCGATCGGCAGATCCTGCACCGAGGGGTCGATGGCGTCGCTGGCGGTCTCGGCCGAGGCCAGCTGCACTACCCCGCCCGCAGCCCGGGCGGACTGCTCGGCCTGGGCCTCGGTCTTCCGGGCGTCGGCCTGCTGCGCGACCACCTGTTCGGCGCCTTTGCGGGCAGCGGCATCGGCTTCGGCCATCTGCGTGCCCAGGGGTTTGAAATCGAATCCGCCGCTCATCTGGAAGAATGCCAGAAACAGCAGGAAACTGGTCGTCATGATGAAGATGAAGCGGAACATGGCTCTCCTCCGGGCGGGCATGGACAGATGGCTTGTCAATGCAACAGGGCAGGGCGGCCCCCGGTTCCCGGATTTCCGCCGATTTCCCGCCCGGCCTGCGCAAGCTGCCGCTTTACCGGGCGCCGGGGGGCGGCTATCACCTGATCCATGACGGACACGCCCGAAGATACCCCAGATCTCACGGCCGGCGGCACCCTGCTGGCCGAGCCCCTGCGCCGCGCGATAGGTGAGCGTTACCTGACCTACGCGCTTTCCACGATCATGAACCGCGCCCTGCCGGATGCCCGCGACGGGCTGAAGCCGGTGCACCGCCGCATCCTTTATGCGATGCGAGAGCTGCGCCTGGGCCCCAGTTCGCGGTTCCGCAAGTCCTCGAAGATCTCGGGCGACGTGATGGGCAACTACCACCCGCACGGCGACACGGCGATCTACGATGCCATGGCGCGCCTGGCGCAGGACTTCAACGTCCGCTACCCGCTGGTCGACGGGCAGGGCAACTTCGGCAATATCGACGGCGACAACCCGGCGGCCTCGCGCTACACCGAGGCGCGTTTGACCGCCGTGGCCGAGGCCATGATGGAAGGCCTGAACGAGAACGCCGTCGATTTCCGCGACAATTACGATGGCACGCTGCAGGAACCGATCGTGCTGCCGGCGGCCTTCCCGAACCTGCTGGCCAACGGCGCCTCGGGGATCGCGGTGGGCATGGCCACCAACATCGCGCCCCACAACATCGTCGAGCTGTGCAATGCCTGCCTGCATCTGATCAAGGCGCCCGATGCCGCGGATGACACGCTGCTGAAATACATCCCCGGCCCCGATTTCCCGACCGGCGGCGTGCTGGTGGAAAGCCCCGAGAACATCGCCCGCGCCTATGCGACGGGGCGCGGCGGCTTCCGCCTGCGCGCCAAATGGGCGGTCGAGGACCTGGGCCGCGGCACCTGGCAGATCGTTGTCACGGAAATCCCCTACCAGGTGCAGAAATCCAAGCTGGTCGAGCGCATCGCCGAGCTGATCCAGACCAAGAAGATCCCGATCCTGGCCGACATCCGCGACGAAAGCGCCGATGACATCCGCATGGTGCTGGAGCCGCGCTCGAAGAACGTGGATCCGGACGTGCTGATGAACATGCTGTTCCGCAACTCGGACCTCGAGGTCCGCTTTGCATTGAACATGAACGTGCTGATCGACGGCGTGACACCCAAGGTCTGCTCGCTGAAAGAGGTGCTGCGCGCCTTCCTCGACCACCGCCGCGAGGTTCTGGAACGTCGCTCGGTCTTCCGGCTGGAAAAGATCGACCACCGCCTTGAGGTGCTGGAAGGCCTGGTGATCGCCTTCCTCAACCTCGACCGGGTGATCGACATCATCCGCTATGACGAGGACCCGAAGGCGGCGCTGATGGCCGAGGACTGGTCCAGGAAGCGCCCGCGGGCCGCCACCGAGGCCGCCTATGTCTCGCCGATCGCCCAGGGCGATACCGGCGAGCTGACCGAGGTGCAGGCCGAATCGATCCTCAACATGCGGCTGCGCAGCTTGCGCCGCCTGGAGGAGATGGAGCTGCTGCGCGAACGCGACGCCCTGATGGAGGAACGCGCGGGCCTGCAGGATCTGCTGGCCCATCCCGAGCTGCAGTGGAACCGCGTCGCCGAACAGATCCGCGAGACCCGCAAGACCTTCGGCAAGGATTACGAGGGCGGCGCGCGCCGCACCCTGATCGAGGCCGCGGCCGAGGTCGAGGACGTGCCGCTGGAGGCGATGATCGAGCGCGAACCGGTGACGATCGTGTGCTCCAAGATGGGCTGGATCCGCGCGATGAAGGGCCATATCGACCTGAGCCAGGGCGACAAGCTCAAGTTCAAGGACGGGGACGAGGGCCGCTTCGCCTTCCATGCCGAGACGACCGACAAGATCCTGATCTTCGGCTCGAACGGGCGCTTCTACACGGTGCAGGCGGCGAACCTGCCGGGCGGGCGCGGCATGGGCGAACCGCTGCGCCTGATGGTCGATCTGCCCAACGAGGCCGAGATCATCGACATGCGCATCTACCGCGCCGGTGAAAAGCTGATCGTGGCCTCGGATGCGGGGGATGGCTTCATCGTCCCCGAGGACGAGGTGCTGGCGCAGACCCGCAGCGGCAAGCAGGTCCTCAACGTCAAGGACGAGGTCCGGGCGCTGCTGGTGAAACCGATCTGGGGCGATCACGTCGCCGTGGTGGGCGAGAACCGCAAGGTGCTGGTCTTCCCGATCGAGGAGCTGCCGGAAATGTCGCGCGGCAAGGGCGTGCGCCTGCAGAAGTTCAAGGACGGCGGTCTGTCCGATCTCACGACCTTCGCGCTGGCCGACGGCCTGTCCTGGCACGATCCCGCGGGCCGCACCCGTACGGAAAACAATCTGGAGGAATGGCTGGGCAAGCGCGCCTCGACGGGCCGCATGGCGCCTCGTGGCTTCCCCAGGGATAACAAGTTCAACTGAGGCCGACCGCCTTCATTTTCTTGTTCTGAAATACCTCCCGCGGAGCGTCGCCCCGGACCATCGGTCCGGGGCGATTTCGTTGCTGAGCAACGAAGCCTTCGGCGAAGGTATTTAAGAACAAGAAAATGAGCTAGGAAAGAGCCTCGGCCTGCAGCCAGATGCCACCTTCCGGACGCAGGGTCAGGATCATTACAGGGCGGGGCGCGTGGCCCTGAACCGCGGTGAAGCGGAAACGGGCCAGCAGTGTAGCCAGGAGGATGATCGCTTCCTGCATGGCGAAACTGGCGCCGATGCAGACCCGCGGGCCGTCGCCGAAGGGCAGGTAGCCGTAGCGCGGGATGCTGCGGCGATCCATGAAACGGTCTGGGTTGCAGGCGTCGGGGGCCTGCCACAGGAGCTGGTTCCGATGCAGGGCGTAGATAGGCAGGATCACCGTGTCGCCGGGGCGGATCTGGCGGCCGCAGAGCGTGTCGGGGCGACGGGCGGTGCGCGACAGGAGTGCGGCAGGCGGGTAGAGGCGCAGCGTCTCGTCGACCAGGCGGCGCAGGAACGGCAGATGCGGCAGATCGGCGGCCGTCGCCGTGCGGGTGCCGAGGAGCGCGCGGGCCTCGGCGCGGGCGCGCTCCTGCAGCGCCGTGTCGAAGGCGCACAGGTACAGGGCCCAGCCAAGCGTCAGTGCCGTGGTTTCGTGGCCGGCAACGATGAAGGCCAGCAGGTTGTCGGCGAGCTCGGCATCGTGCATCCGGCGGTGGCTTTCGGGGTCCGAGGCGGCAAGCAGCAGGTCCAGCAGGTCGGGGGCTATTCCACGTTGGCCATCGGCGCGGCGGGCGGCGATGGCATCGTCGGCCACTGCCTTCATGCGCCGGATCACCGGTCCCGAGCGCAGCCGTGCCGGGCGCGGCACCCAGTCCGGGGCGCCCAGCATGTCAAGGATCGAGACCCGGCCGGCCTCGGCGATGTAGCGGTCGATGGCGCGGTGCACGGCGGCGCGATCAAAGCTCTTGCCGCCCGAGAAGGTGACCTCGGAAATGACCTGGAACGTGGCGCGGGTCATTTCGTCGGCCATGTCGCGGGGGGCGCCGCCGGCGGCGGCCAGCCGGGCGCAGGCATGATCTGCCGCAGCGCTCATCA
Organism: Pseudooceanicola sp. NS-SX9; assembly: GCF_057380705.1. NCBI lineage: Bacteria > Pseudomonadati > Pseudomonadota > Alphaproteobacteria > Rhodobacterales > Paracoccaceae > Pseudooceanicola > Pseudooceanicola sp. NS-SX9. The sequence continues at coordinate 897,144 of NZ_CM170818.1, forward strand.
CCGGGCCCAGGTCGCTTACGTGGCGGTGCGAGAAGACCGGCGCCGCCGCCCGCCGTTGCCAACGCCATTGGGCCCCCTCTGCGATGAACAGCGACCGGCCGATCACCGGGCGCAGCAGGGTCTTGGTGGCCAGGCTCTTGGGGTAGTCCTCGACCCGTTCCAGCAGTACCCGGCGGATCGCGTCGGGATCCATCAGCATGTGCCAGCGGATGCCCATCTTGCCCGAGACGATGGGTTGCTGCACGGCCAGTTCGGGCAGGATCTCCAGAAGGTTGCGGCGGGCGCGGCGCAGTGATCCCAGCAGGCCGACCGGCTGGCGGACCAGCGGTACGCGGACGGGCAGGGGGGCGGGATCGTTGGTCATCGGGGTCCGGCAGGCCTTTGGGACGCGGCAGGCGCATTGTGGGGATCATATCACTATGGGGTCCGGGCGAAACCCCGTGGCCTGCCCCCGGAATTGAAACGTGGCCCTGCTTCGGCTATCCGGGCGACACCCGGCCCGCCCGAAGGAGGCTCCATGACTGCCCTGACGACCCCGCGCCGCCTGGCGCCCGCCCTCGGGCTTACCGCGAGCCTGCTTCTGGCGGGCTGTGGCGCGCAAAAGCCCGAGGACAGCCATCCCGATCTGGGCCATTTCAAGCTGGGCTGGGACGTTGTCGTGGCCGAGAAGATGCAGCGCGGCCCGCTGTCGCGCGAGGCCAAGCCCGAGGAATTCGAGACCGCCCTGAAGGCGGCGGTGGAAAAGCGCCTGCGGCCCTATGACGGCGATCAGCTGTACCATCTGGGGATCTCGGTCGAGGGCTACGTGCTGGCGGCGCCCGGCATCCCGGTGCTGCTGGCGCCGAAATCGATCCTGATGGTCAAGGTCACCGTCTGGGACGATGCCAAGGGCGGCAAGATCAACGACGAGCCCAAGCTGCTGGTCGTGATGGAAAAACTGGGTGCCCACAGCATCATCGGATCGGGCTACACGATGACCCGCGAAGAGCAGATCACCGAGCTGTCCGAGCGCGCCGCCCAGAAGATCGAGGACTGGCTGGCCGAGAATCCGGCCTGGTTCGCCCAGCACGACCCTTCGGATATCGCGCAGAAACCGGCGGCGGCGGCGGGCGAAAAGGCCGTGGGCAAGACCGCGGCCAAGGCGCAATCCGGCCAGGGCAGCTGAGGCCCCGGCCGCAGCCCTTCGGGGCGGTGGATCTGCCGCTGCGTGACCCTTTCGTGACAAGGCGTTTCGCCGATGGCACAGGGGGGCGGTGTTGCCGAAGTGGCGCTTGATTTTCCCCTCCGGACAAAATAAATCGCGGCCCCAGTGAAATCGGGCCGCGAGGGCCCCCAAACCACAGAGGCGCCTGACGATGGCAAAGGAAAAGTTCGCGCGCGGCAAGCCGCACTGCAACATCGGCACGATCGGTCACGTTGACCACGGCAAGACGACGCTGACGGCTGCGATCACCAAGTACTTCGGTGAATTCAAAGCCTACGACCAGATCGACGGCGCGCCCGAAGAAAAAGCACGTGGCATCACGATCTCGACCGCACACGTGGAATACGAGACCGAAGCCCGTCACTACGCACACGTCGACTGCCCCGGCCACGCCGACTATGTGAAGAACATGATCACCGGTGCCGCCCAGATGGACGGCGCGATCCTGGTGGTGAACGCAGCTGACGGCCCGATGCCGCAGACCCGCGAACACATCCTGCTGGGCCGTCAGGTGGGTATCCCCGCCATGGTCGTGTTCATGAACAAAGTGGACCAGGTCGACGACGAAGAGCTCCTGGAGCTCGTCGAGATGGAAATCCGCGAACTGCTGTCGACCTACGACTTCCCCGGCGACGACATCCCCGTCATCGCAGGCTCGGCTCTGGCCGCGCTGGAAGGCCGTGACGCCAACATCGGCGAAGACAAGATCCGCGAGCTGATGGCCGCCGTTGACGCGTACATCCCCCAGCCCGCACGTGCGATCGACCAGCCCTTCCTGATGCCGATCGAAGACGTGTTCTCGATCTCGGGCCGCGGCACCGTGGTCACCGGCCGCGTGGAACGCGGTGTGGTCAACGTTGGCGACGAACTTGAAATCGTCGGCATCAAGGCCACCAAGAAAACCACCTGCACCGGCGTGGAAATGTTCCGCAAGCTGCTGGACCGTGGGGAAGCAGGCGACAACATCGGCGCCCTGCTGCGCGGCATCGACCGTGAAGGCGTGGAACGTGGCCAGGTGCTGTGCAAGCCCGGCTCCGTGAAGCCCCACACCAAGTTCGAAGCCGAAGCCTACATCCTGACGAAGGAAGAAGGCGGCCGTCACACGCCGTTCTTCGCGAACTACCGTCCGCAGTTCTACTTCCGCACGACCGACGTCACCGGCACCGTCCAGCTGCCCGAAGGCACCGAGATGGTCATGCCCGGCGACAACCTGAAGTTCACCGTCGAGCTGATCGCGCCGATCGCCATGGAAGAGAAGCTGCGCTTCGCTATCCGTGAAGGTGGCCGCACCGTCGGTTCGGGCGTCGTCTCGAAAATCCTCGAGTGATCCTTCGGGAATGCACGACAGGGTGACGCAAGTCATCGCGAACGGCGGGGATCTTCCCCGCCGTTTCCGTTTCCGGCGTCTGGATCTTTTCGCCCGCCCGCCTATCATCCCGGCCATGACGCACCCGATCCATTTCGCCTATGTTCTCGAAGGCCCCGCGCGCTGCCAGCGCCTGGCGGGCCACGAGGTGCAGGACATGCTGCTGTCGCCGACGCTGGCATGGGCGCATCTCGATGCCATGCACGACGATGCCCAGGACTGGGTGGCGCAGAACCTCTCCTATCTCGACGAGACCGTGACCGAGGCCCTCACCCAGGCCGAGACCCGCCCCCGCGCCACCGCCATCGGCGAGGGGCTGCTGGTGATCCTGCGCGGCGTCAACCTGAACCCCGGCAAGGATCGCGAGGACATGGTGGCCGTCCGCGTCTGGGCCGATGCCCACCGCATCGTCACGCTGTCGCGTCAGCGGGTGCGCGCGATCGACGACATCGCCGCCGAGATCGAGGCCGGCGAGGGCCCCCAAACCGCCGGCGACTTCATCGCCACCCTGGCGGACCGGCTGAGCGACCGGATCGAACCCTTCGTGACCGAGCTCGACAGCGATGTCGACGGCCTCGAATCCGAGATCATCCAGAGCCCCTCCAAGGAGCTGCGCCGCCGAATCGTCGCCCTGCGCCTGTCGGTGGTGGAACTGCGCCGCCACGTGCCGCCACAGCGCGAGGCGATGAAGCTGCTCGGCGCCTCGAAATCGCCGCTCTTCCAGGATCACGACCTGCGCCGCCTGCAGGAGAATCACGACCGCCTGATGCGCCTGGCGGAAAACCTGGACGAGCTGCGCGACAATCTCGGCGTCCTGCGCGACGAACTGGCCGGCCTGCTGGCCGATCAGCTGAACGGCCACATGTACGTGATCGCGATGATCTCAGGGATCTTCATGCCGCTGGGCTTCCTGACGGGGCTCCTGGGCATCAATGTGGGGGGGATTCCCGGGGCAGGGGACCCCTGGGCCTTCTGGACCTTCTGCGGCCTCCTGGCGGCCCTTGCCGGGGGCCTGCTGCTGGTCCTGCGGCGCCTCCGCTGGGTCTGAACGCGCCCGTTCCCTGTCATCTGGCCAAAAATACTCCGGGGGGGCCTTCCGCAGGAAGGCGGGGGCAGCGCCCCCCTGCGCCAGGACCACCCGGTCCTGCCCCATGGTCATGCGGAAAATTCGCGCCCTGCCGAAACTCGGCGCTTGATCTTCCCCGCGCCCTGCCATAATCACCCCTCACGGCATAGGGGTATAGCTCAGTTGGTAGAGCATCGGTCTCCAAAACCGAGGGTCGCGGGTTCGAGTCCTGCTGCCCCTGCCAGTTTCCATCACGACATCGCCAGCACGTCACGCCAGCCCGATTGGGATGGGCCCGACCTGCGCCGGGCGGGTTGAAAAACCCTTTCGTCCCGCGTAAGGGAGAGCACCCGCGGGCCTGACGGCCCGGCTCAGAGACATCCCAGGTGAGGATCCCGCCATGGCGAACCCGCTCCAGTTCATCCAGCAGACCCGCGCCGAGATCGGCAAGGTCGCCTGGCCCTCGCGTCGCGAAGTGGCCCTGACCACGGTCATGGTCCTCGTGATGGCGGCGCTGACATCCGTCTTCTTTGCCCTTGTGGATCTCGCGATCCGCTCGGGGCTGCAGGGCGTCCTCAGCCTGTTCAACTGACGGCGGGGGCAAAATGCCCCGGGGTCTTGCACATCGGGGCCGAGTTTTGTAACTCACGCCCCATTCCCCCTGATCTGGCGCGCGGCGATTCGGCCCCGCGCCGATTTTCTATGGGGGAGGGGCCTTTCGCGTTCCCCGGAACGGGCGAAACCCCTCAGGAATATCCGCCGCGACCGCCCGTTCGGGGCCCGCGGCACCAGAGTGGAACTAGCAAGGGTCGTTGCGACATGGCGAAACGGTGGTACTCGGTCTCGGTCCTCTCGAACTTCGAGAAGAAGATCGCCGAGCAGATCCGGCAGAGCGTCGAAGAGAAGGGTCTTCAGGACCAGATCGACGAAGTGCTCGTGCCGACCGAGGAAGTGATCGAGATCCGCCGCGGCAAGAAGGTCTCGACCGAACGGCGCTTCATGCCCGGCTACGTGCTGGTTCACATGGAGATGTCGGATCAGGGCTATCACCTGATCAACTCGATCAACCGGGTGACCGGTTTCCTGGGCCCGCAGGGGCGCCCGATGCCGATGCGCGACGCCGAGGTGAAGGGCATCCTGGGCCGCGTCCAGGAAGGCGAAGAAACGCCGCGCACGCTCATCCACTTCGAGGTGGGCGAGAAGGTCAAGGTCAACGACGGTCCGTTCGAGGACTTCGACGGCATGATCGAAGAGGTCGACGAGGACAACCAGCGCCTCAAGGTGTCGGTCTCGATCTTCGGCCGGGAAACCCCGGTCGAGCTGGAATTCACCCAGGTCACCAAACAGGTGTGATCCGGGTCACGCGCGCCGCAGGGCGCGTCCGCCGGGGCAGGGCCGGCATTCATTCGTGGGAGGCGAGGGGCGCGCGCGCACCGGACCACACCACGCAGACCGGCGGGCGCGACGCGTCGTGATCCGCCAGGGCACATCGCAGATGTGCCGGTGAACCAAGGAGAAGGCCAATGGCCAAGAAACTGATCGGCAGCCTGAAGCTGCAAGTCGCGGCTGGCAAAGCCACCCCGTCCCCGCCTGTCGGCCCGGCACTGGGTCAACGCGGCATCAACATCATGGAATTCTGCAAGGCGTTCAACGCCAAGACGCAGGACATGGAAGTTGGCGCACCCTGCCCGACCGTCATCACCTACTACCAGGACAAGTCCTTCACCATCGAGATCAAGACGCCCCCCGCGTCCTACTATCTCAAGAAGGCCGCGAACCTGAAGTCGGGCTCCAAGACCCCCGGCAAGGCCACCGCAGGTACGGTGACCGTTGCTCAGGTCAAGGAAATCGCGGAAGCGAAGATGAAAGATCTGAACGCCAACGATATCGAAGCGGCGATGCAGATCATCCTGGGCTCGGCCCGCTCCATGGGCATCGAGGTGAAGTGATGGCTAAGCTCGGTAAACGTACCCGCGCCGCCCGCGAAGCCTTCGCCGGCAAGGAAAACATCTCGGTCGAGGACGCCGTTTCGCTGATCAAGGCGAATGCCAAGGCCAAGTTCGACGAGACCGTCGAGATCGCCGTGAACCTGGGCGTCGACCCCCGCCACGCAGACCAGATGGTCCGCGGCGTGGTCGGCCTGCCGAACGGCACCGGCAAGGACGTGCGCGTTGCCGTCTTCGCCCGTGGCGCCAAGGCTGACGAAGCCAAGGCCGCCGGTGCGGACATCGTTGGCGCCGAAGACCTGATGGAATCCATCCAGGGCGGCAACATCGATTTCGACCGCTGCATCGCCACCCCGGACATGATGCCGATCGTCGGCCGTCTGGGCAAGATCCTGGGCCCGCGCAACCTGATGCCGAACCCCAAGGTCGGCACCGTGACCATGGACGTGAAAACGGCCGTGGAAGCAGCCAAGGGCGGCGAAGTCCAGTTCAAGGTCGAAAAAGCAGGCGTCGTGCACGCTGGCGTCGGCAAGGTCTCGTTCGACGAGGGCAAGCTGGTCGAGAACATCCGCGCCTTCGTGGAAGCGGTGTCCAAGGCCAAGCCGGCCGGTGCCAAGGGCACCTACATGAAAGGCATCTCGCTGAGCTCGACCATGGGCCCGGGCGTGTCGGTCGCCGTCGAAAGCGCAACCGGCAACTGAGCCGCGGACCGCTGGAAATTCTGAAAGGGGCGTGCCTTCTGGCGCGCCCCTTTTGCGTTTGGGGCTGGGGCCGAAGGGGCGGTGCCCCGGCCTTGCGGCTGCGGGCGCGGCAGCCTCGGGCGCGTGCCCGGATGGCGGCGCGCCCGCGCCCGGCCGACCGTAAGCGCTGTCTGCGCCCCATGGGGGATCAGGTTGACTTGGTGAAGTTCCAGAGAAGGAGCTCATCGATCCTGGAGTTCGGGTGGCCAGCTGCGATCGCCTCCAAGGTCGCTTTGAGATAAGCGAATGGCTCCACGCCGTTGATCTTCGCGGTCGCGATCAGGGAGGCGATGCGGGCCCAGGTGCGGCCGCCCTCGTCGTGGCCGGCGAAGAGTGCATTCTTTCGCGTCAGGTCAATCGGACGGATCAAGTTCTCGATGGAATTGGAGGCCATCTCGACATGGCCGTCGTGGAGGAAAGCCTGCGGCCCGCCCCACTGGCGGTGGATGTAGGTCAGCTTTTCGCCAAGGCGCGACTTGGCTGACGGGCTGCGCCCCGTCCCTCGGGGCGGCCGTGAAGACGGGCGGGCGGTGCGTCCGGGCTTTCTGTCGGGACCGGTGATTGCGCCCGATCCCGTGGCGGAGCGGTCGGGGCGGGACACTGGCCTGACGCGGCCTGCGGCCTTGGGGCCCGCGCTTGTCCTGCCGGCCCCCGCGCGCCTCGGACGGTGGGGTAATCCACCCGGCCTGGGCGAGCGTGATTGCCGTCCCGGCGAAGGCTGTCGCGCGCCCCGAAGGGCGCGTGGCCCGGCGCGCGCGCCTCAGGACGGAGAGTTGCCGATATCCTCGCAGGTCTCTTCCAGCTCGGAGGTCGGGTGGCGGGCGGCGGCCAGGGCGCCGTCCAGGTCGGCCCCGTCGCAGGCGGCCCGTGCCAGGGCCTCAAGGCTGTAGGTCTGCAGCAGGGCGGTGCCGCGCATCACCTCGCGCGACAGGGCCATCACCGTCAGGTAGTCGAGGTGGTTCCCCAGCATCCCCGATCCGTCCTCGTCGCCGCCCTCGGCATTCTCGCGGCAGGCCTCGACATCGACCGACAGGAAACTGCGGCAGACCATCGGGCGGGCGTCATAGACGCGGCACTGGCGCGTCGCGGGATCAAGCGCGGCACAGGCATGGGGGGTCCAGGCGCGGCCGTCGGGCTGGCCGGCCAGAGGCGCCAGCGCACCGTGCAGGGTGGTGGCCTCGGCCTCGGTGATCAGGCCGCCGTCTCCCTCCAGCAGGATGCAGCAAAAGGCGCAGCCAGGGGCGCAGACGGCCTCGACCAGGGCGGCCGGGCGTTCGGCACGGATCTGGGCGCCGGTGATCTCGGCGATCTCGCGGGCGGCATCGCCCGAGGCCAGGCGCGCCAGCGTGCGGGGCAGGGGGCGGCCCTCGGCCTCGGATGTGGCCAGCCAGGCATCCAGCAGACGGCGGCCGCGGTCCTCGAGGAAATCGGGCATGCCGCGGGCCCGCGCCTTGCCAAGCTTGCGGCGCAGGCCGGGGTAATCGCGCGTGTCGCGGGCAGTTCTGCTCATGGCTGGGATCTTTCGCTTCGATATTGACGGGACCACTGGCGTGAGGCCGGGTTCGAGAGTATAAGGAGGGCATAGTGACGTCCAGCAGGGCAGGGGCCCGGGCGGACGCGCGCAAAGGTCCGGCGTTTCGACGTGCGGCTCCTTCACGCATTTTTTGCACTTCACATCCGCTGAAAGAACGCTTAGAAGCCGTCTGGTCAGGCCGTCCGGATTCGGGTGGTCTCGACGATTCGTCCGAGACGGTGGGTGATCCCCTGGGGTCATAATTCCTGCCTGAGATGGGAAAGAACCAGATTTCTTCGGGCCCGCGCAAGCGGCTCCCCGGGGCGACCTTGGACGGACCCGTTACGGACCCGCTAGCCGGGACGTTCGTTCCGGCAGAACTGAGCCGGAGGGTCACACCTCCCTGATTGGAGTGAAACTGTGGATAGAGCCCAGAAAGAGAAAGTGGTCGAGGAACTCGGCCAGATCTTCGAAAGCTCTGGCGTTGTGGTGGTTGCCCACTACACCGGTCTCACGGTTGCTGACATGCAGTCTCTGCGCGCCAAGGCCTCTGCGGCCGGCGGTAGCGTGCGTGTCGCCAAGAACAGGCTCGCCAAGATCGCCCTGGAAGGCAAGCCCTGCGCAAGCATGGCCGATCTTCTGACGGGCATGACCGTGCTCACCTATTCCGAAGACCCTGTCGCTGCAGCCAAGGTCGCGGAAGATTTCGCCAAAGAGAACAAGAAGTTCGAAATTCTCGGCGGCGCAATGGGTGAAACCGCACTGGACCGAGCCGGTGTCGAAGCCGTGTCGAAGATGCCGTCGCGCGAAGAGCTTATCGCTCAGATCGTGTCGTGCATCGGCGCACCCGCCTCGAACATCGCCGGTGCCATTGGCGCGCCTGCTTCCAACATCGCCTCCATCCTGTCCACGATCGAAGAAAAGTTCGAGGACAAGGCGGCGTAAGCAACCTCGGGACCGATGTAGGGTCACAATCCCTCACGTTGGAACACATCTAGAGATACGGAAAGAGTCACAAAATGGCTGATCTGAAGAAACTGGCCGAAGAGATCGTCAACCTGACGCTGCTCGAAGCACAAGAACTGAAAACCATCCTGAAAGACGAATACGGCATCGAGCCCGCCGCTGGCGGCGCCGTCATGGTCGCAGGTCCGGCAGCTGCCGCTGGCGAAGCCGAAGAAGAGAAAACCGAGTTCGACGTCATCCTGAAGTCGGCCGGCGCTTCCAAAATCAACGTCATCAAAGAAGTCCGCGCCATCACCGGCCTGGGCCTCAAAGAAGCCAAAGAGCTGGTGGAAGCCGGCGGCAAGGCTGTCAAAGAAGGCGTGTCGAAAGACGAAGCAGAAGACATCAAGGGCAAGCTGGAAGCAGCTGGCGCCGAGATCGAAATCAAGTAATCCGGCGCTCCGGGTTACCCGGAAGCAAGGATTTCCAAGGCTGGACGCGGGGAGACCCGCGTTCAGCCGAACCTGTCTCAGAGAGGGCTTTTGCGAAAGCCCTGCCTAAGGCGAGGTTCGCGGATCGGGAGGTCACCATTGGGACGGTGGCCAGGCATGGATCCGAACCCCCCTGTCTCGAGTGGGCGTTGCGCCGGGGCCCGACGGCACGCGACCCGTAGAGAAACGAAAGGTGAGACCCGTCATGGCTCAGACCTACCTTGGTCAGAAACGTCTTCGCAAATATTTCGGCAAGATTCGCGAAGTCCTTGAAATGCCGAACCTCATCGAGGTTCAGAAGTCCTCCTACGAACTGTTCCTGAATTCCGGCGACGCAGCGGAACCCGCTGACGGCGAAGGCATCAAGGGTGTTTTCCAGTCGGTTTTCCCGATCAAGGATTTCAACGAGACCGCGGTTCTCGAGTTCGTCAAGTACGAGCTGGAGCGTCCGAAGTACGACGTTGACGAATGCATGCAGCGCGACATGACCTACAGCGCCCCGCTGAAGGTCACGCTGCGCCTGATCGTCTTCGATATTGATGAAGATACGGGTGCAAGATCCGTCAAGGACATCAAGGAGCAGGACGTCTTCATGGGCGACATGCCCCTGATGACGCCGAACGGCACCTTCATCGTCAACGGCACCGAACGGGTCATCGTGTCCCAGATGCACCGGTCTCCGGGTGTCTTCTTCGACCACGACAAGGGCAAGACGCACAGCTCGGGCAAGCTGCTCTTCGCCTGCCGTATCATTCCGTACCGTGGTTCGTGGCTCGATTTCGAATTCGACGCCAAGGACATCGTGTTCGCGCGCATCGACCGTCGCCGCAAGCTGCCGGTGACGACGCTTCTGTACGCCCTGGGCCTGGACCAGGAAGCGATCATGGACGCGTATTACAACACGGTGGACTACACCTACCGCAAGGGCCAGGGCTGGGTGACCAAGTTCTTCCCCGAGCGCGTCCGCGGCACCCGTCCGAACTTCGACCTGGTCGATGCGGATTCGGGCGAGATCATCGCCGAAGCCGGCAAGAAGGTGACCCCGCGCGCCGTCAAGAAGCTGATCGACGAAGGCACGGTGAAGAACCTGCTGGAGCCGTTCGAGCGCATCGTCGGCAAATATGTCGCCCGCGACATCATCAACGAAGATACCGGTGCGATCTATGTCGAAGCCGGTGACGAGCTGACGCTGGAATACGACAAGGGTGGCGACATCATCGGCGGCACCGTGAAGGAGCTGCTGGAAGCCGGCATCACCGACATTCCGGTCCTCGACATCGACAACATCACCGTCGGCGCCTACATGCGCAACACGATGGCGGCAGACAAGAACATGAACCGCGACACCGCGCTCATGGATATCTACCGCGTCATGCGCCCGGGCGAACCGCCGACCGTCGAGGCGGCCTCGTCGCTGTTCGACACGCTGTTCTTCGACAGCGAGCGTTACGACCTGTCGGCCGTCGGCCGCGTCAAGATGAACATGCGTCTCGACCTCGACAAGCCCGACACCCAGCGGACGCTGGACCGTGACGATATCGTCAAGTGCATCAAGGCGCTGGTCGAACTGCGTGACGGCAAGGGCGAAATCGACGACATCGACCACCTGGGCAATCGTCGCGTCCGCTCTGTCGGCGAACTGATGGAAAACCAGTACCGCGTCGGCCTGCTGCGCATGGAACGCGCGATCAAGGAACGCATGTCCAGTGTCGAAATCGACACCGTGATGCCGCAGGATCTGATCAACGCGAAACCGGCTGCTGCTGCCGTGCGTGAATTCTTCGGCTCGTCGCAGCTGTCGCAGTTCATGGACCAGACCAACCCGCTGTCCGAAGTGACGCACAAACGCCGTCTTTCGGCGCTTGGCCCGGGCGGTCTGACCCGCGAACGCGCAGGCTTCGAAGTGCGCGACGTTCACGCCACGCACTACGGCCGCATGTGCCCGATCGAAACGCCGGAAGGTCCGAACATCGGCCTGATCAACTCTCTGGCGACCTTCGCCCGGGTGAACAAGTACGGCTTCATCGAGACCCCCTACCGCACCGTCAAGGACAAGCAGGTGACCGATGAGGTCCACTATATGTCCGCGACCGAGGAACAGCGGCACGTCGTGGCCCAGGCCAACGCCGAGCTGGACGTGGACGGCAAGTTCGTCAACGAGATGGTCAACACCCGTCAGGCCGGCGAATACACCCTGACGCCCACCGAGGCCGTGGACCTGATCGACGTTTCGCCCAAGCAGCTGGTGTCGGTCGGCGCCTCGCTGATCCCGTTCCTGGAAAACGACGACGCCAACCGCGCCCTGATGGGTGCGAACATGCAGCGTCAGGCCGTTCCCCTGCTGCGCGCGGAAGCGCCTGTCGTGGGCACCGGCATCGAGGGCAAGGTCGCAATCGACTCGGGCGCTGCCATTCAGGCCAAGCGTGCCGGCATCATCGACCAGGTCGATGCCCAGCGTATCGTGATCCGCGCCACCTCCGACCTGGAGCTGGGCGACGCGGGCGTGGACATCTACCGTCTGCGCAAGTTCCAGCGCTCGAACCAGAACACCACCATCAACCAGAAGCCTCTGGTGAAGGTCGGTCAGACGGTCGGCAAGGGCGAAGTGATTGCCGATGGCCCCTCCACCGACATGGGGGAACTGGCGCTCGGCAAGAACATCATCGTCGCCTTCATGCCCTGGAACGGCTACAACTACGAAGACTCCATCCTGATCTCGGAACGCATCTCGCGTGACGACGTCTTCACCTCGATCCACATCGAGGAATTCGAAGTCGCCGCCCGTGACACCAAGCTGGGCCCGGAAGAGATCACCCGCGACATTCCGAACGTCGGTGAAGAAGCGCTGCGCAACCTCGACGAGGCTGGCATCGTCTACATCGGTGCGGATGTGGAACCGGGCGACATCCTGGTCGGCAAGATCACCCCGAAGGGCGAAAGCCCGATGACGCCGGAAGAAAAGCTTCTGCGCGCCATCTTCGGCGAAAAGGCATCGGACGTGCGCGACACCTCGCTGCGTGTGAAGCCGGGTGATTACGGTACCGTCGTCGAGGTCCGCGTCTTCAACCGCCATGGCGTGGAAAAAGACGAACGTGCCCTGCAGATCGAACGCGAAGAAGTCGAGCGCCTGTCGCGCGACCGCGACGACGAGCTGGCGATCCTGGACCGCAACATCTACGCCCGCCTGAAGGACATGATCCTGGGCAAGGTCGCGGTGAAGGGTCCGAAGGGCATCAAGGCCGGGTCGGAAATCACCGAAGAGCTGCTGGGCACGCTGTCGCGCGGCCAGTGGTGGCAGCTGGCGCTGGAAGACGACAAGGAATCCCAGATCGTCGAAGCCCTGAACGAGCAGTACGAGGCGCAGAAGCGCGCGCTCGATGCCCGTTTCGAGGACAAGGTCGAGAAGGTCCGTCGCGGCGACGATCTGCCTCCGGGTGTGATGAAGATGGTCAAGGTCTTCATCGCGGTGAAGCGCAAGCTGCAGCCGGGCGACAAGATGGCCGGCCGTCACGGCAACAAGGGTGTGGTGTCGCGCGTCGTTCCGATGGAAGACATGCCGTTCCTTGCCGATGGTACCCCGGTCGACTTCTGTCTGAACCCGCTGGGCGTGCCCTCGCGCATGAACGTCGGTCAGATCCTGGAAACCCACATGGGCTGGGCATCGCGCGGCCTGGGCATCAAGATCGACGAGGCCCTGCAGGACTACCGCCGCACCGGTGACATGACCCCGGTCCGCGAGGCCCTGCGCATCGCCTATGGTGACGAAGTCTATGAAGAGGGCTTTGTCGGCATGGACGAGGAGCACCTTCTGGAAGCGGCGGGCAACGTGACCCGCGGTGTCCCGATCGCGACCCCGGTCTTCGACGGTGCCAAGGAAGAGGACATCAACGAGGCGCTCAGCCGTGCAGGCTTTGACACCTCGGGTCAGTCGGTCCTGTATGATGGCCGCACCGGCGATCAGTTCTCGCGCAAGGTCACCGTGGGCTTCAAGTACCTGCTGAAGCTGCACCACCTGGTGGACGACAAGATCCACGCGCGCTCGACCGGCCCGTACTCGCTCGTCACGCAGCAGCCGCTGGGTGGTAAGGCGCAGTTCGGTGGTCAGCGCTTCGGGGAGATGGAGGTCTGGGCTCTGGAAGCTTACGGCGCCGCCTACACCCTGCAGGAAATGCTGACGGTGAAGTCGGATGACGTCGCCGGCCGGACCAAGGTCTACGAAAGCATCGTCAAGGGCGAGGACAACTTCGAAGCGGGCGTGCCCGAGAGCTTCAACGTGCTCGTGAAGGAAGTCCGCGGCCTCGGCCTGAACATGGAACTCCTGGACGCGGAGGAGGAGGAGTAAGCGCCCCCCGCTTGCTCCGGGGCGGCAGCGCGCCGCCCCAACCTCTCTCCCCGACCTGTCATTAGGAAATGAACATGAACCAGGAACTGACGAACAACCCGTTCAACCCGCTGACCCCGGCCAAGGCGTTTGACGAGATCAAGGTCTCTCTGGCGTCGCCCGAACGGATCCTTTCGTGGTCCTACGGCGAGATCAAGAAGCCCGAGACCATCAACTACCGCACCTACAAGCCCGAGCGGGACGGCCTGTTCTGCGCGCGCATCTTCGGTCCGATCAAGGACTACGAATGCCTGTGCGGCAAGTACAAGCGGATGAAGTATCGCGGCGTCGTCTGCGAGAAATGCGGCGTCGAAGTCACGCTGCAGAAGGTCCGCCGCGAGCGTATGGGCCATATCGAACTGGCGGCCCCCGTCGCCCACATCTGGTTCCTGAAATCGCTGCCCTCCCGCATCGGCCTGATGCTGGACATGACGCTGCGCGATCTGGAACGCGTCCTGTACTTTGAAAACTACGTCGTCATCGAGCCGGGTCTGACCGACCTGAAATACGGCCAGATGATGACCGAAGAAGAGTTCATGGATGCCCAGGACACCTTCGGCATGGACGCCTTCACGGCGAACATCGGTGCCGAGGCCATCCGCGAGATGCTGGCGCAGATCGATCTGGAATCCGAAGCCGAGAACCTGCGCGCCGAACTGGCCGAGGCGACCGGTGAACTGAAGCCGAAGAAGATCATCAAGCGCCTGAAGGTCGTGGAATCCTTCCTGGAATCCGGCAACCGCCCCGAGTGGATGATCATGACCGTGATCCCGGTCATCCCGCCGGAACTGCGTCCGCTGGTGCCGCTGGACGGTGGCCGCTTCGCGACCTCGGACCTGAACGACCTGTATCGCCGCGTGATCAACCGGAACAACCGCCTGAAGCGTCTGATCGACCTTCGCGCGCCGGACATCATCGTGCGCAACGAAAAGCGGATGCTGCAGGAATCCGTCGATGCGCTGTTCGACAACGGCCGTCGCGGCCGCGTCATCACCGGCGCCAACAAGCGCCCGCTGAAGTCGCTGTCGGACATGCTGAAGGGCAAGCACGGCCGCTTCCGTCAGAACCTTCTGGGCAAGCGCGTCGACTTCTCGGGCCGTTCGGTCATCGTGACCGGGCCGGAACTGAAGCTGCACCAGTGCGGCCTGCCCAAGAAGATGGCGCTCGAACTGTTCAAGCCCTTCATCTACTCGCGTCTGGAGGCCAAGGGCCTGTCCAGCACCGTGAAGCAGGCGAAGAAGCTGGTCGAAAAAGAGCGCCCCGAGGTCTGGGACATCCTGGACGAGGTGATCCGCGAACACCCCGTGCTGCTGAACCGCGCCCCCACGCTGCACCGTCTGGGCATCCAGGCGTTCGAACCGCAGCTGGTGGAAGGCAAGGCGATCCAGCTGCACCCGCTGGTGTGCTCGGCGTTCAACGCCGACTTCGACGGTGACCAGATGGCCGTGCACGTCCCGCTGAGCCTCGAGGCACAGCTGGAAGCGCGCGTGCTGATGATGTCGACGAACAACGTTCTGTCGCCGGCTAACGGCGCGCCGATCATCGTTCCGTCGCAGGATATGGTGCTGGGTCTCTACTACACCACCATCGAACGCGAAGGCATGAAGGGCGAGGGCATGACCTTTGCCTCGATCGACGAGGTGCAGTACGCCCTCGACGCGGGGATCGTGCACCTGCACGCCAAGATCACCGCGCGGATCCTGCAGATCGACGAGGAAGGCAACGAGGTCTACAAGCGTTACGACACGACCCCCGGTCGCGTGCGCCTGGGTGCCCTGCTGCCGATGAACGCCAAGGCCCCGTTCGAGCTGGTCAACACCCTGCTGCGCAAGAAGGACGTCCAGCGCGTCATCGACACCGTCTACCGCTACTGCGGCCAGAAGGAATCGGTCATCTTCTGCGACCAGATCATGTCGATGGGCTTCAAGGAGGCCTTCAAGGCAGGCATCTCGTTCGGCAAGGACGACATGGTGATCCCCGATAACAAGTGGACCATCGTCGACGAGACCAAGGAGCAGGTGAAGGACTTTGAACAGCAGTACATGGACGGCCTGATCACCCAGGGCGAAAAGTACAACAAGGTCGTGGACGCCTGGTCGAAGTGCAACGACAAGGTGACCGAGGCGATGATGTCGACCATTTCGGCCGTGCCGCGCAATGCGGATGGCTCGGAAGGCGAGATCAACTCGGTCTACATGATGGCGCACTCGGGTGCGCGTGGCTCGGTCACGCAGATGAAGCAGCTGGGCGGGATGCGCGGCCTGATGGCGAAGCCGAACGGCGACATCATCGAGACGCCGATCATCTCGAACTTCAAGGAAGGTCTGACCGTTCTTGAATACTTCAACTCGACCCACGGCGCCCGTAAGGGTCTGTCGGATACCGCACTGAAGACCGCGAACTCGGGCTATCTGACCCGTCGTCTGGTGGACGTGGCTCAGGACTGCATCGTGCGCGAGCCCGATTGCGGCACCGACCGCGCCATCACCGTGGGCAACGCCGTCAACGACGGTGAAGTCGTCGCCACCATCGGCGAGCGCATCCTGGGCCGTGTCGCGGCCGATGACGTGCTGCGCCCCGGCACCGACGAGATCCTGGTCAAGCGCGGCCAGCTGATCGACGAACGCATGGCGGATTCGATCCAGGACGCCAACGTCCAGTCGATGCGCATCCGTTCGCCGCTGACCTGTGAAGCGGACGACGGCGTCTGCGCGGCCTGCTACGGCCGTGACCTGGCCCGTGGTACGCAGGTCAACATCGGTGAAGCGGTCGGCATCATCGCCGCCCAGTCGATCGGTGAACCCGGCACCCAGCTGACGATGCGGACCTTCCACATCGGCGGCGTGGCGCAGGGTGGCCAGCAGTCCTTCCTGGAGGCTTCGGCCGACGGCACCATCGCCTTCGAGGCGACCAACCTGCTGGAAAACGCGGTTGGCGACGTGCTGGTCATGGGCCGCAACATGAAGCTGCGGATCATCGACGCCCATGGCGAGGAACGTGCCAGCCACAAGCTGGGCTACGGCACCAAGCTGTTCGTCAAGGAAGGCCAGCAGGTCAAACGTGGCGAGAAGCTGTTCGAATGGGACCCCTACACCCTGCCGATCATCGCCGAGAAGGCCGGTAAGGCCCGCCTGACCGACCTGATCACCGGTTTCTCGGTCCGCGAGGACACCGACGAAGCCACCGGCATGACCCAGAAGATCGTGTCCGACTGGCGCACCGCGCCCAAGGGCAACGAGCTGAAGCCCGAGATCTTCATCGTCGATGAAGACGGTGAACCGGTGCGCAACGATGCGGGCAACCCCGTCAGCTACCCGATGTCGGTGGACGCGATCCTTTCGGTGGATCACGACCAGGACGTGAAGGCCGGTGACGTGGTGGCGCGTATTCCGCGCGAAGGTGCCAAGACGAAGGACATCACCGGGGGTCTGCCGCGCGTGGCGGAACTCTTCGAAGCCCGTCGTCCGAAGGACCACGCCATCATCGCCGAGATCGACGGCTACGTGCGCTTCGGCCGCGACTACAAGAACAAGCGTCGCATCACGATCGAGCCGGCAGACGACACCCTGGAGCCCGTGGAATACATGGTGCCGAAGGGCAAGCACATCCCCGTGCAGGAAGGCGACTTCGTGCAGAAGGGCGACTACATCATGGACGGCAACCCCGCGCCGCATGACATCCTTGCCATCATGGGTGTCGAAGCGCTGGCGAACTACATGATCGACGAAGTCCAGGACGTGTACCGACTGCAGGGCGTGAAGATCAACGACAAGCACATCGAGGTGATCGTTCGCCAGATGCTGCAGAAGTGGGAGATCCTGGACTCGGGCCAGACCACGCTGCTGAAGGGCGAACATGTCGACAAGATCGAGTTCGACCAGGCGAACGAGAAGGCGGAAGCACGCGGCCAGCGTCCGGCAACGGGCCAGCCGATCCTGCTGGGGATCACCAAGGCCTCGCTGCAGACGCGTTCGTTCATCTCGGCCGCCTCCTTCCAGGAGACGACCCGCGTGCTGACCGAAGCGTCCGTGCAGGGCAAGCGCGACAAGCTGATCGGCCTGAAGGAAAACGTCATCGTGGGTCGCCTGATCCCCGCCGGTACGGGTGGTGCCACCGCCCGCGTCCGTCGGATCGCCGGCGATCGCGACAACGTGGTTCTGGAAGCCCGCCGCGACGAGGCGAATGCCGTGCTGGCGGCGCCGAAGGCCGACGACTTCGCAGCCGATGTCTTCGACAACCTGGTCGAGACCCCGGAAAACCGCGACTGATCCTGCCTCGGGCCGGAAAATGCGAAAGGGCTCCCCTCGGGGGGCCCTTTTTCGTTTCCGGGGCTGCAGAATTGCGCTCTGGTCAAAGCGGGCAGGGCGGGTCATCACAACGCCGTGTCTGCCGCAAGGAACGCATGATGACCGAGAATACCCGCGCCGCCGCCATCATGATGGGGGCGTTGCTGCTGCTGAGCTTCAGTGACGCCATGCTGAAGGCCCTGCTGGTGGTAGTACCCATGACCCAGGTGATCCCGATCCGAAACGGGCTGATCGCGCTGGTGCTTGTGCTGGTGCTGCTGCGGCGCCCCGGGGCCTGGCGGCTGCCGCGTCGCGACTGGGGGCTGATGGTGCTGCGCGCCATCTGCGAGGCGGGCGCGGCCTGGTTCTATCTGGTCGCGCTGATGAAGATGCCCTTCGGATCGCTGGTGGCGGTGCTGCAGTCGGCGCCGCTGGTGGTGACGCTGGCGGCGGCGCTGTTCCTGGACGAGGCCGTCGGCTGGCGGCGCCTGCTGGCGATCCTGGCGGGCTTTCTGGGCGTGCTGATGATCGTGCGGCCGGGCGGCGCCGGTTTCGACGCCTCGGCGCTTTATGCGCTGACCTCGGTGCTGTTCATCGCGGTGCGCGACATCACGACCCGGCGGCTGTCACGGCAGGTCTCGGCGCTGACGGTGACGGCGCTTTCGTCCTCCTTCGTGATGGTGCTTTTCGTGGTCGTCGGGCTGGATGTGCCCTGGGTGCCGCTCAGCGGGGTGCAGACGTCGATGATCCTGGCCTCGGCGGGGCTGGTGCTGGTCAGCTACATTGGCACTGTGCAGGCGATGCGGATCGGGGACGTCGCCTTCGTCTCGCCGTTCCGCTACACCAACCTGATCTGGGCGCTGATCCTGGGCCTGGTGCTGTTCGGCGAATGGCCGGTGCCGATGACCCTGGCGGGGGCGGGGGTGATCGTGGCCTCGGGCCTTTTCACCCTTTGGCGGGAAACCCGACTGGGCCGCCTGCCCAAGGTCGTGCCCGGCGCCCCGGACGAGGCGGGACCCGCATGACCTGCCGCGAGGGGATCCAGCTGCTGGGGTTGTGCCGGTTCTCTTACCCGACGGCCGGAGACGGCTTTCAGGACGCCGCCGAAGGGCTGCAGGCGAACCGAGACCGCCTGTACGATCCCGACCGGCTGGCGCTGCGCTTTTGGTGGTTCGAGCACCTCTGTCTGCCGACGCTGGCCGCGCAGGAGGATGGCGATTTCACCCTGCTGCTGGTGCATGACGCGGGCCTGCCGCAGCCCTGGGCGGACCGGCTGGCGGCGCTTTGTGCCCGGGTGCCGCAGATCCGCCGTCTGGCCGAACCGGCAGGGCAGGGGCACCGGGATCTGTGCCGCCGCCTGATGCAGGCGGCCCGCGATCCCCATGCCCGGGTGGTGGGGGAATTCACCCTGGATGACGACGACGGTCTGGCGCGCGATTTCACGGCCCGCACCCGGGCCGATTTCGCGCATCTGGGGGCGCTTTTCGCCGAAGGCGGCCGCGCCGCGCTGGATTACAGCGCCGGAATCGTCGTCGAGGGGACCCGCGCACTGGAGCTGATCGCGGTTCAGGCCCCGCAATGGGCCCCGGCGCTGACGGTGTTCTGTCGGCCGCGCTCCAGCCGCAGCGTGCAGGATTTCAATCACCGTCGCGTCTGGAGCCGGATTCCCACATTGACGCTGCCCGCCCCGGCGATGTACCTGCGCGGGGTGCACGGGACGAACGACAGCAGCGTCTCGGGCCTGCTGCCACGCGCCCTGCCCGGCAGGGAAAGCCCCCGCGATGCCGTGTCGCGGCGCTTCGGACTGGATCCGGACGGGTTGGAAAAGGCGTGGCACACCCGCCGGATACGCTGAAAAAGCCGGTTCCGGGCAAGCGGGGCAGGGGTCCGACGGGGCCCGCGCGTTCAGGGCTTGTTGACAACCCTCCCGACTCCCCCTATACGCGCCTGCAATCAGGCGAGGGGGCCGCCCCTTGGCCTTCCAGAATGAAGTGGTCAAGATCCGGGCTCGCGCCCCGATCCTCTGGAAAACCCACCGCGTCGATCCCCGTGTACGTGGGGTCGAGTGCGGTTTTTTACGTTGCGCGTTAGTGTGACGGACCATTCGGGGCCTCGGCCCCACACGAGATCCGCACCCATGGTGCGGGGAGCAACCGGGCCCGGCGGACGCGCCGAGGACCATTTGGAAGGAAACGCATGGGGACACGGCCCCTCATGCAACACTAGTGTTAGAGACGGGAATATAACCCTATGCCTACGATCCAGCAGCTGATCCGCAAGCCGCGGCAGCCCAAAGTAAAACGCTCGAAGTCGATGCACCTGGAGCAATGCCCGCAGAAACGCGGCGTTTGCACCCGCGTCTACACCACGACCCCGAAGAAGCCGAACTCCGCAATGCGGAAAGTTGCCAAGGTCCGCCTGACCAATGGCTTCGAGGTGATCTCCTACATCCCCGGTGAATCGCACAACCTTCAGGAACACTCCGTTGTCCTGATCCGCGGCGGCCGTGTGAAAGACCTTCCGGGTGTCCGTTACCACATCCTGCGCGGTGTGCTGGATACCCATGGCGTCAAAGATCGTAAGCAGCGCCGCTCCAAGTACGGCGCGAAGCGTCCGAAGTAAGAGGATACACAGATGTCTCGCCGTCACGCCGCCGAAAAGCGCGAAGTCCTGCCCGACGCCAAGTATGGCGATCGCGTGCTGACCAAGTTCATGAACAACCTGATGATCGACGGCAAAAAGTCGGTCGCAGAGAAAATCGTCTACAACGCCCTCGACCGGATCGAATCCAAGGTCAAGCGCGCCCCCGTGGAAATCTTCCACGAGGCTCTGGACAACATCAAACCGTCCGTCGAAGTGCGTTCGCGCCGCGTCGGTGGTGCCACCTACCAGGTGCCCGTCGAAGTGCGTCCCGAGCGTCGTGAAGCCCTGGCGATCCGCTGGCTGATCAACGCTTCGCGCAACCGCAACGAGAACACGATGGAAGAGCGCCTCGCAGGCGAGCTGCTCGACGCCGTGAACTCGCGTGGTTCCGCTGTCAAGAAGCGTGAAGACACCCACAAGATGGCCGACGCGAACAAAGCGTTCAGCCATTACCGCTGGTAATCTTTCAGGAAGGCAGGCCCAATGGCACGCGCATATCCGCTGACCCGGTATCGTAACTTCGGCATCATGGCTCACATCGATGCTGGCAAGACCACGACGACCGAGCGTATCCTCTACTACACCGGCAAGTCCCACAAGATCGGCGAAGTCCACGACGGCGCCGCTACCATGGACTGGATGGAGCAGGAGCAGGAACGCGGCATCACGATCACCTCGGCTGCCACGACCACTTTCTGGCAGCGCCAGGAAGATCCGACGCTCGAAGGGACCGATGAGACGAAGTTCCGCTTCAACATCATCGACACCCCCGGACACGTCGACTTCACCATCGAAGTCGAGCGCTCGCTGGCCGTTCTTGACGGCGCGGTCTGCCTTCTTGACGGTAACGCCGGTGTTGAGCCCCAGACGGAAACCGTCTGGCGCCAGGCCGACCGTTACAAAGTTCCGCGGATCGTGTTCGTCAACAAGATGGACAAGATCGGTGCTGACTTCTTCAACTGCGTGAAGATGATCAAGGACCGTACCGGCGCGACCCCGGTTCCGGTGGCTCTGCCCATCGGCGCGGAAGACAAGCTGGAAGGCATCATCGACCTCATCACCATGGAAGAGTGGGTGTGGAAGGGTGAAGACCTGGGCGCTGCCTGGGTGCGTCAGCCGATCCGCGAGGACCTGCAGGACCTGGCCGATGAATGGCGCGCAACCATGATCGAGAACGCCGTCGAAATGGACGACGCGGCCATGGAAGCATACCTGGAAGGCAACGAGCCCGACATCGACACCCTGCGGTCGCTGATCCGCAAGGGCTGCCTGACGCTGTCGTTCGTGCCCGTCCTGGCTGGCTCGGCCTTCAAGAACAAGGGCGTGCAGCCCCTGCTGAACGCCGTGATCGACTTCCTGCCGGGTCCGCTCGACGTTCCCGCGTACATGGGCTTCAAGCCCGGCGACGAAGAAGAAGTTCGTAACATTGCCCGTTCGGCAGATGACGCACAGCCCTTCGCCGGCCTGGCCTTCAAGATCATGAACGACCCGTTCGTCGGCTCGCTGACCTTCACGCGTCTCTACTCGGGCGTCCTGAAAAAGGGCGACACGATGATGAACTCGACGAAGGGCAAGCGCGAACGCGTCGGCCGGATGATGATGATGCACGCGATCAACCGCGAGGAGATCGAGGAAGCCTTTGCAGGCGACATCATCGCACTGGCAGGTCTGAAAGAAACCACCACGGGTGACACGCTGTGCGATGCCGCCAACCCGGTGGTTCTGGAAACCATGACCTTCCCGGAGCCGGTGATCGAGATCGCGATCGAGCCGAAGACCAAGAACGACCAGGAAAAGATGTCTGCAGGCCTGCAGCGTCTGGCGGCTGAAGACCCCTCCTTCCGCGTCGAGACCGACCTCGAGTCCGGTCAGACGATCATGAAGGGCATGGGCGAACTTCACCTCGACATCCTCGTCGACCGTCTGAAGCGCGAATTCAAGGTCGAGGCGAACATCGGTGCGCCGCAGGTGGCCTACCGCGAAACGATCGGCCACGAGATCGAGCACACCTACACCCACAAGAAACAGTCGGGTGGTTCGGGTCAGTACGCAGAAGTCAAGCTGGTCATCACCCCGACCGAGCCTGGCGAAGGCTACTCGTTCGCGTCGAAGATCGTTGGTGGTTCGGTTCCGAAGGAATACATCCCCGGCGTCGAAAAGGGCATCAAGTCGGTCATGGACTCCGGTCCGCTGGCAGGCTTCCCAGTGATCGACTTCAAGGTCGCGCTGATCGACGGTAAGTTCCACGACGTCGACTCCTCGGTCCTGGCATTCGAGATCGCTGCGCGTATGTGCATGCGTGAAGGTCTGCGCAAGGCCGGTGCGAAGCTGCTGGAACCGATGATGAAGGTCGAGGTCGTGACCCCGGAAGAATACACCGGTTCGATCATCGGCGACCTGACGTCGCGTCGTGGCCAGGTGTCCGGTCAGGACAACCGCGGCAACGCCGTTGCGATCCAGGCCTTCGTCCCGCTGGCGAACATGTTCGGCTACATCAACAACCTGCGCTCCATGTCCTCGGGCCGCGCGCAGTTCACGATGCAGTTCGACCACTACGATCCGGTGCCGTCGAACATCTCGGACGAGATCCAGGCGAAATACGCATAACCGCCAGGCGGGGGAGACCCCGCCGGCATTCCACGCTTGGCGGGCCCAATGCCCGCCGACCGCCAATGCAAGGAGGCCATCATGGCAAAGGAAAAGTTCGCGCGCGGCAAACCGCACTGCAACATCGGCACCATCGGTCACGTCGACCACGGCAAGACCACTCTGACGGCTGCAATCACCAAATACTTCGGTGAATTCAAAGCCTACGACCAGATCGACGGCGCGCCCGAAGAAAAAGCACGTGGCATCACGATCTCGACCGCACACGTGGAATACGAGACCGAAGCCCGTCACTACGCACACGTCGACTGCCCCGGCCACGCCGACTATGTGAAGAACATGATCACCGGTGCTGCCCAGATGGACGGCGCGATCCTGGTGGTGAACGCAGCTGACGGCCCGATGCCGCAGACCCGCGAACACATCCTGCTGGGCCGTCAGGTGGGTATCCCCGCCATGGTCGTGTTCATGAACAAAGTGGACCAGGTCGACGACGAAGAGCTCCTGGAGCTCGTCGAGATGGAAATCCGCGAACTGCTGTCGACCTACGACTTCCCCGGCGACGACATCCCCGTCATCGCAGGCTCGGCTCTGGCCGCGCTGGAAGGCCGTGACGCCAACATCGGCGAAGACAAGATCCGCGAGCTGATGGCCGCCGTTGACGCGTACATCCCCCAGCCCGCACGTGCGATCGACCAGCCCTTCCTGATGCCGATCGAAGACGTGTTCTCGATCTCGGGCCGCGGCACCGTGGTCACCGGCCGCGTGGAACGTGGTGTGGTCAACGTTGGCGACGAACTCGAAATCGTCGGCATCAAGGCCACCAAGAAAACCACCTGCACCGGCGTGGAAATGTTCCGCAAGCTGCTGGACCGTGGGGAAGCAGGCGACAACATCGGCGCCCTGCTGCGCGGCATCGACCGTGAAGGCGTGGAACGTGGCCAGGTGCTGTGCAAGCCCGGCTCCGTGAAGCCCCACACCAAGTTCGAAGCCGAAGCCTACATCCTGACGAAGGAAGAAGGCGGCCGTCACACGCCGTTCTTCGCGAACTACCGTCCGCAGTTCTACTTCCGCACGACCGACGTCACCGGCACCGTCCAGCTGCCCGAAGGCACCGAGATGGTCATGCCCGGCGACAACCTGAAGTTCACCGTCGAGCTGATCGCGCCGATCGCCATGGAAGAGAAGCTGCGCTTCGCTATCCGTGAAGGCGGCCGCACCGTCGGTTCGGGCGTCGTCTCGAAAATCCTCGAGTGATCCCCGCCAGGGCGCCGCAAGGGGCCCTGACAGGTCACCCGAAACGGGTTGGAACGGCCGGGGAAACCCGGCCGTCTCTCATCCCGCAGAAAGGGAAATTAGGGGCTGGACAACTGCGTCCGTCCCGAGTATCCCGCGCCAATTCCAAGACGGCGGGTTGCCCCTAGGGTCCGCCGCTGGGTTCGACGAGGGACAGAGGTGAGCTCTGTTCGTCCTATCAACTCCTACGCCGCGAAAGGCTGACACAATGAGCCAAACCATTCGCATCCGGCTGAAGGCATTTGATTACCGCGTGCTGGATGCCAGCACCCAGGAAATCCTCAACACGGCCAAGCGCACCGGCGCTCAGGTCCGTGGCCCGATCCCGCTGCCCAACAAGATCGAGAAGTTCACGGTTCTCCGTGGTCCTCACATCGACAAGAAATCCCGCGATCAGTTCGAGATCCGTACGCACAAGCGTCTGCTCGACATCGTCGACCCGACCCCGCAGACCGTGGACGCGCTGATGAAGCTCGACCTGGCCGCCGGTGTCGACGTCGAGATCAAGGTGTAAGGGAGGCAACGGATATGCTGCGTTCCGGTATCATCGCTAAAAAGGTCGGCATGACCCGTCTCTTCATGGAAGACGGCAAGCAGATCCCCGTGACCGTGCTGCAACTCGACAACCTGCAGGTTGTTGCTCAGCGCACCGTCGACGCCAATGGCTACACCGCCGTCCAGCTGGGCGCCGGCACTGCCAAGGCAAAACGCACCTCGAAAGCCATGCGCGGCCACTTCGCCGCTGCAAACGTCGAGCCCAAGCGCAAGGTCGCCGAATTCCGCGTCGACCCCGAAGCACTGATCGAAGTTGGCGCGGAAATCTCCGCTGACCACTACTTCGCAGGTCAGTACGTCGACGTCGCCGGTACCTCGATCGGTAAAGGCTTTGCCGGTGGCATGAAGCGCCACAACTTCGGCGGTCTGCGCGCCTCGCACGGTGTGTCGATCTCGCACCGTTCGCACGGTTCGACCGGCCAGTGCCAGGACCCGGGCAAGGTGTTCAAGGGCAAGAAGATGGCAGGCCACATGGGTGCCGTCCGCGTGACCACGCAAAACCTGCAGGTCGTCAAGACCGACGCAGAGCGCGGCCTGGTCTTCATCAAGGGCGCCGTCCCCGGCTCCAAGGGTGGCTGGGTCACCGTCAAGGATGCCGTCAAGAAGCCGTTCCCCGAGAACGCGGTTCTGCCGGCAGCTCTGAAAACCGCCGCCGCTGTTGAAGCGCCCGCGGCCGAGCAGAAGGAAGGCCAAGAATGAAACTCGACGTGATCAAACTGGACGGCTCCGCTGCCGATTCCGTCGATCTCGACGACGCGATCTTCGGCCTGGAACCCCGTGCAGACATCCTGCACCGCGTGGTCCGCTGGCAGCGTGCAAAGCTGCAGCAGGGTACCCACAAGGTCCTGACGAAGTCCGAGGTCTCCTACTCGACCAAGAAGATCTACCGCCAGAAGGGCACCGGTGGCGCACGTCACGGTTCCCGCAAGGCGCCGATCTTCCGCAAGGGTGGTGTCTACAAGGGCCCGACCCCGCGTTCGCACGAGCATGAGCTGACGAAGAAATTCCGCGCTCTGGGCCTCAAGCACGCGCTGTCGGCCAAGGCCAAGGCCGGTGCTCTCGTGATCATCGAGAACGCCGAGTCGGAAGGCAAGACCAACGCTCTGGCGAAACAGGTCAAGAACCTGGGCTGGAAGCGCGCACTCGTGATCGACGGCGCAGCCGTCAACGAGGGCTTTGCCCGCGCCGCTGCCAACATCGATGGTCTGGATATCCTGCCGTCGATCGGTGCAAACGTGTACGACATCCTGAAGCGTGACACCCTGGTGCTCACGAAGTCGGCTGTCGAAGCTCTGGAGGCTCGCCTGAAATGACCGCCAAGGCAGAACATTACGACGTGATCCGCAAGCCGATCATCACCGAGAAATCCACCATGGCTTCCGAAGCCAATGCCGTGGTTTTCGAAGTGTCGATCGAAGCCAACAAGCCGCAGATCAAGGAAGCCGTCGAGACCCTGTTCAACGTCAAGGTGAAGGCCGTGAACACGACCATCACCAAGGGCAAGGTCAAGCGTTTCCGCGGCATGCTGGGCAAGCGCAAGGACGTCAAGAAAGCCTACGTGACGCTCGAAGAGGGCAACACGATCGACGTCTCCACCGGTCTCTGATCGGCGGACGCATCAAGTAGCGGCAGGGCCCTCCGGTTTCCGGGGGGCCCTGTTGCATTCGGGGGTCAGCGTTTCGCCAGCCTGTCCCGCAGGGACGCGGCATCGGTCATGGTGGCATAGAAGATCTGTGTGCTGAGGGCCTCTTTCTGTGCCTGGGGCAGGGGGATCATTTCGCCGTCCGGACTGCCGAAGCTGCCCTGGTTTTCGTTGGCCCGGGCCATTTGCGCATAGGCGTCCAGGGCAATCTCTGTTTCCGCGCCGATTGACGTCGCAGTCTTGACCGAGCCTTTGATCGCCGCGGCAATCGCAGCCGAGACATTGCTATCGGCGAAATAGACCAGGTTCTTGGTGCTCATGGTCAGGGTGGCGATCTTTGTCCCGGCGGGCAGGGCGGTCAGGGTGCTTCCATAGGTTCCCGGGTCGATCAGCAGTTGGGATGTTTCCAGCCCGCCCACGATGACGACGCCGCTTTGCGCCTTTTCGCCGGCTGACTGCAGGCCGATGATGTCTCCGGCATTTCCGCTCGCCCCCGCCTTGGACGTGCTTGTCCAGCGGAAGACGAAGATATTCTCGCTGGCGGCCGTTGCCAGAAGGCCCTTCAGGTCTGACGTGATGGTCTGCGTGGCCGCGACGGTCTTTGCATTGTCGGCCGCCGTAGCGGCAGCGGTCACGGCGACCAGATTGGCGCTGAGGGCCTGGAGGTTGGTCTTGACCGCCAGCAATCGCTCGGTGCCGCCTTCATACGGGTATGTGCGCCGCAGCACCTCGGTGCCCGTTGCCGGCGGAGTTGCGAAGCATATCAGGGCGTTCGCGGGCCGGTTGCTGCTGGCCCAGCATGGCGAACCGACCGCGGGGACGGGCAGTTTGCCATTGATGGCGAGGATCCGGGTTTGGTGTGGATAGCTGAGATTGATCGGCTTTGACCACCAGCCGTCATTCGCGGTGCTGACGGTCAGATTGTCGAATGTATTGATCTCCTGCTGGCCACAGGCTGCTGTCAGCAGGGCCATGGCCATGGCAATTGCGCTGCGTCCCTTCATGTCGTCTCCCGTGTTGTCATTCGCTGAAATCACCCCAGGATTGTATGCTCGTGGGCCTGATGCCAGGCCCTGGAAATGCCGATGGGCCGGTCCTTTTCGGTACCTTTGACCGGATCCGGGCAACCGGTTCGCTAGGGGGCAATCGGGGGCGCTGCATGCCAGTTCCGGAAAGGCCGGAAGGGGCAACTGAAGGCTGGACGCTACGTAGCGGGGCTGCTATACGCGCCCAATCCCACAGGCCCCGGATTCGCTCCGGGGCCTGTGAGTATTGAGCCTGGGGACCTTCGGGGCCCTATAACACGGGTAGTCTGTCAGCGGCGGTTTTCCGGCCGTCCGGCAAATACCCTTCCATAGCGGCCTCCTGCTTTGAGGTCGCGCTTGCTAAACGGAAGACAGAAAGCATGGCACTCAAGTCGTACAAACCGACGACGCCGGGCCAGCGCGGGCTGGTGCTGATCGACCGTTCGGAGCTGTACAAAGGTCGCCCCGTCAAAGCCCTCACCGAGGGTCTGACGAAGTCGGGTGGCCGGAACAACACCGGACGGATCACCTCTCGCCGCCGTGGCGGTGGCGCGAAGCGTCTCTACCGGATCGTCGATTTCAAACGCACGAAGTTCGACGTTGAAGGCATCGTCCTGCGGATCGAATACGACCCGAACCGGACCGCCTTCATCGCCCTGATCCAATACGTCGATGGCGAAAAAGCCTACATCCTGGCACCGCAGCGTCTGGCTGTCGGCGACAAGGTCGTGGCTGCCGCCAAGGCAGACATCAAGCCCGGTAACGCAATGCCCTTCTCGGGCATGCCGATCGGCACGATCGTCCACAACATCGAGCTGAAGCCCGGCAAGGGCGGCCAGATCGCACGCGCAGCTGGCACCTATGCCCAGTTCGTCGGCCGCGACGGTGGCTACGCTCAGATCCGCCTTTCCTCCGGGGAACTGCGGATGGTTCGTCAGGAATGCATGGCCACCGTCGGTGCCGTGTCGAACCCCGACAACTCCAACCAGAACTACGGTAAAGCCGGTCGTATGCGCCACAAGGGCATCCGTCCGTCGGTCCGTGGTGTCGTCATGAACCCGATCGACCACCCCCATGGTGGTGGTGAAGGCCGTACCTCCGGTGGCCGTCACCCGGTTACCCCCTGGGGTAAACCCACCAAGGGCGCAAAAACCCGGCATAACAAGGCAACGGACAAGTACATCATCCGTAGCCGTCATGCGAAGAAGAAGGGTCGCTAACCTATGGCACGTTCTGTTTGGAAAGGCCCCTTCGTTGACGCTTACGTCCTGAAGAAGGCGGAAGCGGCTCGCGAATCCGGCCGTAATGAAGTCATCAAGATCTGGTCGCGCCGCTCGACGATCCTGCCCCAGTTCGTGGGTCTGACCTTCGGCGTCTACAACGGCCAGAAGCACATCCCCGTCAACGTCACCGAGGACATGATCGGTCAGAAGTTCGGTGAATACTCGCCGACCCGTACCTACTACGGGCACGCTGCCGACAAGAAAGCGAAGCGGAAGTAAGTCATGGGTCAGGAAAAGAATCCCCGCCGCGTGGCTGACAATGAAGCAATGGCAAAACTGCGCATGCTTCGCACCAGCCCGCAGAAGCTGAACCTTGTCGCGGCCCTGATCCGTGGCAAGAAAGTCGATCGCGCCCTGAACGACCTCACCTTCTCGAACAAGCGTGTGGCCCAGGACGTCAAGAAGTGCCTGCAGTCGGCCATCGCCAACGCTGAGAACAACCATGGTCTCGACGTCGACGATCTGATCGTTGCAGAAGCCTTCGTCGGCAAGAACCTGGTGATGAAACGTGGCCGTCCGCGGGCACGTGGTCGTTACGGCAAGATCATGAAGCCGTTCTCGGAAATCACCATCAAGGTGCGTCAGGTCGAGGAGCAAGCCTAATGGGTAACAAGGTCAATCCGATCGGCATGCGCCTCCAGGTCAACCGCACCTGGGATTCGCGTTGGTACGCCGACAGCAAGGATTACGGTGATCTTCTTCTGGAAGACATCAAGATCCGTGAATTCATCAAGACTGAGTGCAAGGCCGCCGGCGTTGCCCGCGTGATCATCGAGCGCCCCCACAAGAAGTGCCGTGTGACCATCCACACCGCACGTCCGGGCGTGATCATCGGCAAGAAAGGCGCGGACATCGAGGTGCTTCGCAAGAAGCTGGCCAAGATGACCGACAGCGAGCTGCACCTGAACATCGTCGAAGTCCGCAAGCCCGAGCTCGACTCGCAGCTGGTGGGCGAGTCGATCGCTCAGCAGCTGGAGCGCCGCGTGTCCTTCCGTCGTGCCATGAAGCGCGCCGTGCAGAACGCAATGCGCATGGGCGCCCTGGGCATCCGCGTCAACGTGTCCGGCCGTCTGGGCGGTGCAGAGATCGCGCGTACCGAATGGTACCGTGAAGGCCGCGTGCCGCTGCACACCCTGCGTGCCGACATCGACTACGCGCATGTCGAAGCCACCACTCCCTACGGGATCATCGGGATCAAGACCTGGATCTTCAAGGGCGAGATCATGGAGCACGATCCGCAGGCCCGTGACCGCAAGGCACAGGAACTGCAGGACGGTCCGGCTCCGCGTGGTGCAGGCGGCAACCGCCGCGGCGATCGCGACCGGTAAGGAGACAGAAAGATGCTTCAACCGAAACGCACGAAGTTCCGCAAGCAGTTCAAGGGCCGGATCAAGGGCGAGGCCAAAGGTGGCTCCGACCTGAACTTCGGTACCTTCGGCCTGAAGGCGACCCAGCCCGAGCGCGTCACCGCGCGCCAGATCGAGGCTGCTCGTCGTGCCCTGACGCGTCACATGAAGCGCCAGGGTCGTGTCTGGATCCGTATCTTCCCCGACGTTCCCGTCACCTCGAAGCCCACCGAAGTTCGTATGGGTAAAGGTAAGGGTTCCGTTGACTACTGGGCATGCAAGGTCAAACCCGGCCGCGTCATGTTCGAGATCGACGGCGTCGCAGAAGACATCGCCCGCGAGGCCCTGCGCCTGGCGTCGATGAAACTGCCGATCAAGACCCGCATCGTGGTCCGCGAAGACTGGTAATCGGGTCGGGCGGTTCCGCCGCCCAGCCTGGATATCGAAACCCCCGTCGGGCAACCGGCGGGGGTTTTCCGTTCGGGCGGG
The DNA here is from genome assembly GCF_057380705.1 of Pseudooceanicola sp. NS-SX9. Classification (NCBI taxonomy): domain Bacteria; kingdom Pseudomonadati; phylum Pseudomonadota; class Alphaproteobacteria; order Rhodobacterales; family Paracoccaceae; genus Pseudooceanicola; species Pseudooceanicola sp. NS-SX9. The sequence goes on from NZ_CM170818.1 coordinate 927,968, forward strand.
GGCAGGGGGCGCTGCCCCCTCTTGAGCCCGGGACGGGCTCAATTCACCCCCGAGGTATTTCGAACAAGAAAATGTGTCTTGGCCCATCTGAATCTGCTCATCTGAAAGCCTCGGCCGGCGTGGGCATGGCAAGAGCCTGGTGAGGGCGGAGGTTGTTGTAGAAAGCTGATCCAGTCCCCCATGAGGAGGGTCGCGTGTTGAAGGCAGTCGAAGTGATGGCGGTGCCGGTGGCCCAGGATCTGCTATCGTGTTGGCATCCGGGGCTTGGGGGGGCATCGGGAGCACGTGAGTGAGGGCAAACCGGGCGACAACAGTGGGCCGCGAGCCCGTGCCGTTATATGGTGTCCCCTGAGGCGCGCCCGGATGTGGCGCTGAGCACGGATCTGTCAATGCCGCGTGCCCGCCTGCTCCCTCCTGGCTGACAGGAGGAGTGCGCAATGCGCATCATTGGACTGGATACCCACGGCGTCTTTGCCGAGGCGGTGGTCCTTGAAGACGGAACAACGCGATGACTTGCATCTCCGTCGTAGCATGAGCAGGTTTTCACTGGTTTGATGCAAATGAACGGGAGAGGTGCGGCGGGATGGGGGCTTTCGCCGCGCGGGGGCGCGGGGTATTGGGGCGCGGAAACCCTTTCGTGACCGAGGTCCGCCATGTCCGCCGATATCCGTTCGCTGTTTGCCACCCGTCTCTACCGCGCCAAGCTGGACCTGTCCGGCGCGGTGATCGATGCCGATGAGCTGGAGGCATCGTGCTATTCCATCGCTGAGGATGACGAGGCGGGCCAGGAATGGTGCGAGGAGAACGGCTATCCGGGCTATACCTCCTATGCGTCGCTGACCGACCTGGCCTGGCGGTTCCCGATCTTTGCCGAGGTGGTCAAGCTGATCGACCAGCATGTCATGGCCTTTGCGAAGGATCTGGAGTTTGACCTGGGCGAGCGCGAGCTGAAGCTTGAGGATCTGTGGATCAACATCCTGCCCGAAGGCGGCACCCATTCCAGCCATATCCATCCGCATTCGGTGATTTCGGGGACGACCTATGTGGCGATGCCCGACGGGGCCTCGGCGCTGAAGCTGGAGGACCCGCGGCTGCCGATGATGATGGCGGCGCCGACCCGGGTGAAGGGCGCCCGAGAGGAGCTGAAGAGCTTTGTCTACGTGGCACCCGAGGTGGGCGACGTGCTGCTGTGGGAAAGCTGGCTGCGCCATGAGGTGCCGATGAACCAGTCCGAGGACGACCGCATCAGCGTCAGCTTCAACTATTCCTGGAACTGACGGCTTACCCGGTTGCGGTGCGTGCAAGGCCGCTATGTTGCGCATTCCGGTACTGGAAGGCGCGCCGCATCCGGTGTCTTACTGCGGTTTGACAAGACCCCCAAGGAGTGCCCCAGGATGGATCACCGCAAGCTGGAAATGACGGTTCTGATGACGCCCGACATGGCGAATTTCAGCGGCAAGGTGCATGGCGGCGCCCTGCTGAACCTGCTGGACCGGGTGGCGTTTTCCTGCGCTTCGCGGTTCTCGCAGCATTATGCCGTCACGCTGTCGGTGGATCAGGTGACCTTCAAGGAGCCGATCAACGTGGGTGAGCTGGTGACGTTCCGCGCCAGCGTCAACCATGCCGGGCGGACCTCGATGGAGATCGGCATCCGCGTCGAGGCGCAGGAGATCCGCTCGGGCAAGTCGCGGCATACCAACTCGTGCTACTTCACCATGGTGGCGGTGGATGAGGGCGGCACGCCGGTGCCGGTGCCGCGTCTGGACGTGCTGACCGCCGAGGAGGAACAGCGCGAGCGCGCCGCCCAGGCCCGCAAGAAGCTGCGCCGGGAATTCGCCGAGCAGATGCATCAGGCCAGCAACGGCTGAGGCTTGACCCGGGGGCGCGGCGGGCGTAGGCAGGCGTCATGACGTTGACCCGCCGCCCCCTTTTCGCACGGTATTATCCGCTGAGCTGATCAGCGGTCGCGTCTTCCCGTTCCCGCTGCCTTCCCTGCCAGCGGTCGAACGATCCCCCGATACCCGGACCCTGGCCTTATCTCCTTCCCAGGATCAGGACATGTCCGTTACTTCCTTCCCCGAGATTTCCCGCGCCGTGGCGCTGTTTGGCTTTGGTGCCTTCGGTCAGCTGGTGGCGCGCAGCCTGCTGCCGGACATGCCGGTGGTGGTCTGCGATCCCGATCCTGCCGCCCAGGCGCGGGCGCGGGCCCTGGGGGCGACCGTGTTGCCGCCCGAGGCCGCGGCGCGTGCCGGCATCGTTTTGCTGGCCGTGCCGGTGCCGCTGCTGGAGCGCGTCCTGCGCGACCTCGGCCCGCATCTGCGCCCCGGTCAGCTGGTGATCGAGACCTGCTCGGTCAAGGAGGAGCCCGCCCGGCTGCTGCGGGCGCTGCTGCCCGAGGGGGTGGAGGCGCTGGCGACCCATCCGATGTTCGGCCCCGCCAGTGCGGCGCGCGGGCTGAGGGGCTGCCAGATGGTGCTGTGCCCGCTGCGGGGGACCCGCTGGCGGCGCGTGGCGGCCTTCCTGCGGGCGCGTCACGGGCTGCGGCTGTTGCGCGCCACCCCCGAGGAGCACGACCGTCAGGCGGCGCTCAGCCAGGGGCTGACGCATCTTCTGGCCCATGCCATGGCGCGGCTGGGGCCGCAGCCCGCCATCCGCACCCGCAGCTACGAGCTGATGATGGAGGCCTTCGCCATGGTGGCCGACGATGCCCCCGAGGTCTACGAGGCGATCACCCGTCGCAACCCCCATGTGGCCCCCCTGAGCGAGGCCCTGGTGGCCGCGCTGCGGCACGAATCCGGCACCCGGACCGAGCCCGCGCCGAGCCTTGAAAATATGGGCTGAGGCACGCCTTTCCCCTGTTGACCGGTGGGGATTCCCCGTGTATTGGGAGCGCTCATTGTTCTGACATAACCCACCGGATTCGCAGGTCACCCCCAAAGGGGCCTCCCGGTGCCAGGAAGGAAAGGAAGCGCCATGAGCGCCAAAGAGCTTCGTGAGAAGACTCCGGACCAGCTTCGCGATGAGCTGGTCGAGCTGAAAAAAGCCCAATTCAACCTTCGTTTCCAGCAGGCCACCGGCCAGCTCGAGAACGCTGCCGAGATCCGCAAGGCCCGCCGTCAGGCCGCCCGCGTTCTCACCGTTCTGAACGAAAAAGCTGCTGCCGCAGCTGCTGAATAAGGAGCTTTTCGATGCCCAAACGTATCCTTCAAGGCGTCGTCTCCTCTGACGCCAACGCTCAGACCGTCACCGTCGTCGTGGAACGTCGTTTCACGCACCCGGTTCTGAAGAAGACCATCCGTAAGTCCAAGAAGTACCGGGCTCACGATGAGAACAACACCTTCAAAAAAGGTGATGAGGTCCGCATTCAGGAATGCGCACCCAAGTCGAAGACCAAACGCTGGGAAGTGATCGCCAGCTGATGGGGGCAGGGCGGTAACGCCCTTCCATTCAGCAGCCGGGCAACACGTCTCGGTTCAATCGAAACCGCGGCTTCGGGTTGATCATCCCGGGGCCATAGGTCGGGAGAAACCACATGATCCAGATGCAGACCAATCTGGATGTCGCTGACAACTCCGGCGCTCGCCGAGTTCAGTGCATCAAGGTCCTGGGTGGCTCGCACCGTCGCTATGCGTCGGTGGGCGACATCATCGTCGTCTCCGTCAAGGAAGCCATTCCGCGCGGTCGCGTGAAGAAGGGTGACGTCCGCAAGGCCGTTGTCGTTCGCACCGCCAAGGAAGTCCGTCGTGAAGATGGCACCGCGATCCGCTTTGATCGCAACGCCGCCGTCATCCTGAACAACAACAACGAGCCCGTCGGTACGCGTATCTTCGGCCCGGTTGTTCGCGAGCTGCGCGCCAAGAACTTCATGAAAATCATTTCGCTGGCGCCGGAGGTGCTCTGATGGCTGCGAAACTGAAAAAAGGTGACAAGGTCATCGTTCTGACCGGCAAAGACAAGGGCAAGACGGGTGAAATCACCCTCGTCGATCCCAAGGCCGGCAAGGCCGTCGTCGAAGGCCTGAACATGGCTCTGCGCCACACCCGCCAGACCCAGACCTCGCAGGGCGGCCGCCTGGCCAAAGCCATGCCGATCGCGCTGTCGAACCTCGCGTTCGTCGATGCAAACGGCAAGGCAACCCGCGTCGGCTTCAAGATTGAAGACGGCAAGAAGGTCCGCTTTGCGAAGACCACGGGGGACGTGATCGATGCTTGATACCTCGAACTACACCCCGCGTCTGAAGGCTCAGTATGTCGAGACGATCCGCGCTGCTCTGAAAGAAGAGTTCGCGTATAAGAACGACATGCAGATCCCGCGCCTGGACAAGATCGTCCTGAACATCGGCTGCGGTGCAGAAGCTGTTCGCGATTCCAAGAAGGCGAAGTCGGCCCAGGAAGACCTGAGCACGATCGCCGGCCAGAAAGCTGTCGTCACCAAGGCGAAGAAGTCCATTGCAGGCTTCCGCGTCCGTGAAGACATGCCGCTCGGCGCCAAGGTCACCCTCCGCGGCGACCGCATGTACGAATTCCTTGACCGTCTGATCACGGTTGCAATGCCCCGCATCCGCGACTTCCGCGGCGTGCCCGGCAAGTCGTTCGACGGCCGTGGCAACTATGCCATGGGCATCAAGGAACACATCGTTTTCCCCGAGATCAACTTCGACAAGGTCGATGAAGTCTGGGGCCTCGATATCGTCATCGCCACCACCGCGAAATCCGACGCAGAAGCCAAGGCGCTGTTGAAAGCATTCAACATGCCCTTCAACAGCTGATCGCGCGAGGGAGTTACCAATGGCTAAAAAATCCATGATCGAGCGCGAGAAAAAACGTGCGAAGCTGGTTGCCCAGCACGCCGCCAAACGCGCTGCCCTGAAAGAGGTCATCTACGACCAGGCCAAGCCGATGGAAGAGCGTTTCCGCGCTACCATGAAGCTGGCCGAACTGCCGCGGAACTCGTCCGCGACCCGTCTGCACAACCGTTGCCAGCTGACCGGCCGTCCCCACGCTTACTACCGTAAGCTGAAGGTTTCGCGGATCATGCTGCGTCAACTCGGCTCCAACGGCCAGATCCCTGGCCTGGTCAAGTCGAGCTGGTAAGGAGAGATACGAGATGAACGATCCCATCGGCGATATGCTCACCCGTATCCGCAACGCCTCCATGCGTGGCAAGTCGACCGTGTCGACCCCCGCTTCGAAGCTGCGCGCATGGGTCCTGGATGTTCTGGCTGACGAAGGCTACATCCGCGGCTACGAAAAAGGCACCGATGCCAACGGTCACCCGACCCTGGAAATCGGCCTGAAATACTACGAAGGCGCCCCCGTCATTCGCGAGCTGAAGCGTGTTTCCACGCCCGGCCGTCGTGTGTACATGGGCCGCGATGACATCCCGCAAGTCCGTCAGGGCCTGGGTGTGTCGATTGTCTCCACGTCGAAAGGCGTGATGTCGGATGCAGCAGCTCGTAGCCAGAACGTTGGCGGCGAAGTTCTCTGCACCGTCTTCTAAGGAGGTCTGGAATGTCTCGTATTGGTAAGAAACCGGTCGAGCTGCCCGCCGGCGTCACCGCGACGCTGACCGGTCAGACCATTGAAATGAAGGGCCCGAAAGGCACCCTGACTTTCACCGCGACGGATGACGTGACGATCGAAATCGGCGAATCGTCGGTTGCCATCACCCCCCGCGGCACCTCCAAGCGCGCCCGTCAGCAGTGGGGCATGTCCCGCTCGATGGTTGCGAACCTGGTGCAGGGCGTGACCACCGGCTTCAAGCGCGAGCTTGAGATCACCGGTGTGGGTTACCGGGCTGCAGCACAGGGCAGCACCCTGAAGCTGAACCTGGGCTACTCGCACGACGTGGACTTCGCGGTTCCGGCTGGCGTCACCGTCACCACCCCGAAGCCCACCGAAGTGATCATCGAGGGCATCGATCCGCAACTCGTCGGTCAGGTCGCGGCCAACATCCGCGAATGGCGCCGTCCCGAGCCCTACAAGGGCAAAGGGATCAAGTACAAAGGCGAGTTCATCTTCCGTAAGGAAGGTAAGAAGAAGTAAGGAACGCAAAAATGGCTACCAGCAAACGTACCCTGTTTCTGAAGCGCCGTATGCGCGTTCGGAACAAGCTGCGGTCGGTCAACGCCGGTCGTATGCGTCTCTCGGTTCACCGTTCGAACAAGAACATCAGCGTCCAGCTGATCGACGACGTCAACGGTGTCACCCTGGCTTCTGCCTCCTCGCTGGAGAAAGACCTGGGCTTCGTCGGCAAAAACAACGTCGAAGCGGCTGCAAAGGTCGGTGCGGCGATTGCCGAGCGCGCCAAGAAAGCCGGTGTGGAAGAAGCCTATTTCGACCGTGGCGGTTTCCTGTTCCACGGCTCGATCAAGGCCCTGGCAGACGCGGCCCGCGAAGCAGGCCTGAAGATCTGAGGCTTGGGGCGGGGGGCTTTCCCCCGCCCATCCTCGCCTCCGCCTCGGCGGAGATTGCGGGCCCGCAAGGGCCCCGATGATCCGGGAGCGTCCCGCCCGAACTTCGGTTCGACAGGGCCTCACCTGGATTGGATCCCCCCAAGGGCGTTCGCGCCCATGAGTGAAGGAAGCCAATATGGCAAGAGAAGAGAACCGGGGCCGTCGCGAACGCGAAGAAGCACCGGAATTCGCAGATCGCCTGGTCGCGATCAACCGCGTTTCCAAGACCGTCAAGGGTGGTAAACGCTTCGGCTTCGCAGCCCTCGTGGTCGTTGGCGACCAGAAGGGCCGCGTCGGCTTCGGCAAAGGCAAGGCGAAAGAGGTCCCCGAGGCCATTCGCAAAGCCACCGAGCAAGCCAAGCGCCAGATGATCCGCGTGCCGCTGCGCGAAGGCCGCACGCTGCACCACGACATCGAGGGCCGTCACGGCGCAGGCCGCGTCGTCATGCGCACTGCCCCCGGTGGTACCGGGATCATCGCGGGTGGCCCGATGCGTGCCGTCTTCGAGATGCTGGGCGTTCAGGACGTGGTCGCCAAGTCGATCGGTTCGCAGAACCCCTACAACATGATCCGCGCAACGCTGGACGGCCTGACCAAGGAAGCATCCCCGCGTCAGGTGGCACAGCGCCGCGGCAAGAAAGTGGCCGACATTCTGCCGAAGCGCGACGAGGCACCCGCCGAGTCGAGCCAAGTGGCCGAAGAGGCGTAAGGAGTCATTCTCATGGCAACCATCGTCGTCAAGCAGATCGGCTCGCCGATCCGTCGCCCCGCCAAGCAGCGCGCGACCCTCATCGGTCTGGGCCTGAACAAGATGCACCGCGAGCGTGAGCTCGAGGACACCCCCTCCGTTCGCGGCATGGTGAACTCGATCCCGCACCTGGTGAAGATCATCGAGGAGAAGGCGTAAGCCTTTTCCCCGGTCATCGGGACAGTGATGAACCCCCCGGTCTTCGCGACCGGGGGGTTTTTCGTTGCGCGGCGGGGGCCTGGCGGACATGCCTCGGAGACCGGAGACCGGAGACCGGAGACCGGAGACCGGAGACCGGAGACCGGAGACCGGAGACCGGAGACCGGAGACCGGAGACCGGAGACCGGGCTTCTCCCGTGGGAGTATCCCCCTCTCGCAGTAGAAGACCGAAGCCAGAACTGGGCGCACTGAAGAACGGGGGCTCGGTGGGGGGGCAGGTCAGGACCCTTGCCCCCTGGGGCCGCCGTCGGGCATCGGACCAGGCGGCGTCAGAGGGCGTGATGGTGCCTCCGTGCGGCAGGGCGTTCTGCCAACGGATCTGCAGGCGCTGCGGCACAGCTGCCGCCCCCGATAGCTGCCGGTTTTTACAGCAGGGTCGGGGGGCGTAATCTGTGCGGTCACGCACGGCCAGTGGCTTCGGCCGCGCCTTTCGTTCGCACGCGGGCAGGCGTAGCATCGGTCATCTCCCAAGAGGTCCCCATGCCGCTGTCTCCCGATGCCTTCCGTCACCACCCGCGCCTTGCCGCACAGATCCGTGACCCCGAGGGCTGTCTGTTCCGCCACATGCAGCCCTGTGACCACGATGCCCGGATGCAAGAGCTGGGCTATGGTCCCGACTGGCGCTACGACGATGCGACCCGCGATGCGATGTTGCAGCGGGCGCTTGCGGGGCGCTGCGACCGCGACCTGTGGGTCTTTGCCTATGGCTCGCTGATGTGGAACCCGGGGATCTATTTCTCCGAGGTGCGCCGCGCCCGGATCGAGGGGTTGCACCGCAGCTTTTGTCTGGTCGACGAGATGGGCGCGCGCGGCACGGTGGGGGCGCCGGGGCTGATGGCGGCGCTGGATCTGGGCGGGGCCTGCGACGGCCTGGCCTTCTGTATCCCCGCCTGTGATGTCGCGCGCGAGGCCGATCTGCTGTGGAAGCGCGAGATGATCGCGCCGGGCTATATCCCCGTCTTCGTCACCGCCGCCACCGATCTGGGCCCGGTCGAGGTGCTGACCTTCCGCGCCGATCACGATGTGGACAGCATGGATCCGACGCTCGATCACGCGACCAAGGTGCGCTACATTGCGACCGGCCAGGGGTTTCTGGGCACCAGTCGCGAATATCTGGAAAACGTCGTGGCCCATTGCCGGGACATGCGCATCGCCGACCCCGAGCTGGAGCGCCTGATGGCCGATGTGGCCGCCTATCCCGTCCCCCCACGAGAACGTGATCATGCCTGAAATGACCCGACCCCTCTGCCGCCTTCTGCCCCTGGGCCTGCTGATCGTGCTGCCTCTGGCGGCCTGCGCGCCGCCGCCGGCGTCGCAGTCGGGGCAGGGCGACAGCCCGAAGACCTCTGCGGTGCACGGTCAGGCGACCGTCGGCATGGCTTCGGGGCGGGGGGGCGCGCATGCCATCGCGGGCACCTCTGTCTGCACCGGCACCAGCAATTTCCGCCTCGGGATCGGGGTCTCGACGGGCTATGGCCGCCACCAGGATCCCGACTGCTGAGGCACAGCGCCAGCCGCGCCCTGAGGCGCCTGCAGGCAAGCCTTGCATCGCGGGGGGCGTTTGTCCTATACGCCCCCGGTGGCCTTGGGTCACGGAATCACAACCAAGAAAAGCCGTGTGCGTCCCAACCCGCTTCGGGGACGGTTCCGGCGATGGAGAAGCGACATGAAACTGAACGAACTGCGCGACAACCCCGGCGCCGCACCGAAACGTACCCGCGTTGCACGCGGTCCGGGTTCGGGCAAGGGCAAGACTGCCGGCCGCGGTATCAAGGGTCAGAAATCCCGCTCGGGCGTGGCCATCAAGGGCTACGAAGGCGGCCAGATGCCCCTGTACCAACGTCTGCCGAAGCGCGGCTTCAACAAGCCGAACCAGAAATCCTACGCTGTCATCAACCTGGGCCTGATCGCCAAGTTCGTTGAAGCCGGCAAGATCGACGCCTCCGCTGTCGTGACCGAGGACGTCCTGGTCGCATCCGGCCTGGTCCGCCGCAAGCTGGACGGCATCCGCGTCCTGGCAAAAGGCGAGATCGCAACCGCGATCAACCTGGAAGTCACCGGTGCTTCCGCTGCTGCCGTCGCGGCAGTCGAGAAAGCCGGCGGCTCGCTCAAGGTGGCAGCAGCCGCCGCGGAATAAGGTTGTCGGCGGCGGAAACGCCGCTTACACCCTTCCCAGAGTTATCCTGACGCCGCCGAAGCCGGGAATACGGCCCCGGCGGCGTTTTCGCATCAAGAGAGAGCCTATGGTATCTGCAGCAGAACAGATGGCGGCCAACACGTCTTGGGCCGCGCTGAGCAAGGCGACCGAGCTCCGCAAGCGCATCTTCTTCACCATCGGCCTGCTGATCATCTGTCGGCTCGGTACCTACATCCCGGTTCCCGGGATCGACGGCTCCGCGCTGCGTGACTTCATGCAGGGTGCCGGTCAGGGTATCGGCGGCATGCTGTCGATGTTCACCGGCGGTGCGCTCGGACGCATGGGGATCTTCGCCCTGGGCATCATGCCCTACATCTCCGCCTCGATCATCGTCCAGCTGATGACGGCCCTGGTGCCGGCGCTGGAAAACCTGAAGAAGGAAGGCGATGCGGGCCGCAAGAAGATCAACCAGTACACCCGTTACGGCACCGTGCTGCTGGCCGCGCTGCAGGCATATGGCCTGGCCGTGTCGCTGGAAGCCGGCGACCTGGTCTCCGATCCCGGCCTGTTCTTCCGCGTCGAATGCCTGATCACCCTGGTCGGCGGCACGATGTTCATGATGTGGCTGGGCGAACAGATCACCGCCCGCGGCATCGGCAACGGCATCTCGCTGATCATCTTCGTCGGCATCATCGCCGAGGTCCCGACCGCGCTGGCACAGTTCTTCGCCTCGGGCCGTTCGGGCGCGCTGAGCCCTGCGGTGATCATCGGCGTGATGGTCATGGTGATCCTGGTGATCGCCTTCGTGGTCTTCATGGAACGCGCGCTGCGCAAGATCCACATCCAGTACCCGCGCCGCCAGGTCGGCATGAAGATGTACGATGGCGGATCCTCGCACCTGCCGATCAAGGTCAACCCGGCGGGCGTGATCCCGGCGATCTTCGCCAGCTCGCTGCTGCTGCTGCCGACCACGATCTCGACCTTCTCGGGCGCCAGCACCGGCCCCGTCATGTCGACGATCCTGGCCTATTTCGGCCCCGGCCAGCCGCTCTACATCCTGTTCTTCGTCGCGATGATCGTCTTCTTTGCGTATTTCTACACGCATAACGTCGCCTTCAAGACCGAGGACGTGGCAGACAACCTGAAGAACCAGAACGGCTTTGTCCCCGGCATCCGCCCGGGCGCCAAGACCGCGCAGTACCTGGAATACGTGGTCAACCGCGTGCTGGTGCTGGGCGCCGCCTACCTGGCCGCCGTCTGCCTGATGCCCGAAATCCTGCGCAGCCAGTTCCAGATCCCGTTCTATTTCGGCGGGACCTCGGTGCTGATCGTCGTTTCCGTGACCATGGACACGATCCAGCAGGTGCAATCCCACCTTCTTGCGCACCAGTACGAAGGCCTCATTGAAAAATCCCAGCTGCGCGGCAAGGGTAAGCGGCGCACTCGCAAGGGAGGACCGTCTCGTCGATGAATATCATTCTGCTTGGCCCGCCGGGCGCCGGTAAAGGCACCCAGGCCCGCGTGCTCGTTGAAGAGCGCGACATGATCCAGCTTTCCACCGGTGACATGCTGCGCGAAGCGCGCAGCTCGGGCACCGAGATGGGCAAGATCGTTGCCGATGTCATGGACCGGGGCGATCTGGTCACCGACGAGATCGTCATCGGCCTGATCCGCGAAAAGCTGGAAGGCGACAAGAAGGGCGGCTTCATCTTCGACGGCTTCCCCCGCACGCTGGCCCAGGCCGACGCGCTGGAGGCCCTGCTGGCCGAAGAAGGCGAAAAGCTGGATGCCGTGATCGAACTGCGCGTCCGCGATGAGGTCCTGGTGGACCGCATCGTCGGCCGCTCGACCTGCGGCAGCTGCGGCGAGGTCTACCACGACAAGACCAAGCCGATCCCCGCGGATGGCCATTGCACCAACTGCGGCGGCACCGAGTTCAAGCGCCGGGCGGACGACAATGAGGACAGCCTCAAGAACCGCCTGATGGAGTACTACAAGAAGACCTCTCCGCTGCTGGGTTACTACCACGTCAAGGGCAACCTCAAGCGCGTGGACGGCCTGGCCGAGATGAAGGTCGTCAAGGCCTCGATCGCGGCGATCCTGGACTGATCCCGGGACGGTTGTTTCGACGAAGGGCGTGGCCGCTGGCTGCGCCCTTCGGCATTTCGGCGGGGCAGGGTGCCGGAACCGGGTAAAGAGGGGGTTGACGCCTGCGGGAAAGGCAAATACCCATCCCTATCTCGGTCGCGCGGTGATTCCGTCGCCCCGGCCGTGCCCACCGTAACTTTTGGCCCGCTGCAATGAGTGCTTCGGGTCAGATGTTGTGAAAAAAGGATCTGGTGCTACGGATCCGCAACTCAAGGAAGTGACCATTGGCACGTATCGCCGGCGTTAACATCCCGACCGCAAAACGGGTTCCCATCGCCCTCACCTACATCACCGGCATCGGTCCGGCCTCCGCAAAGGCAATTTGCGAAGCGCTGAACATCGAAGCCACCCGCCGCGTCAACGAACTGTCGGACGCCGACGTCCTCGCCATCCGCGAGCACATCGACGCCAACTACAGCGTCGAAGGCGACCTGCGTCGTGAAACGCAGATGAACATCAAGCGCCTGATGGACCTGGGCTGCTACCGTGGCCTGCGTCACCGTCGCAACCTGCCGGTTCGCGGTCAGCGCACCCATACCAACGCCCGTACCCGCAAGGGCCCGGCGAAGCCGATCGCCGGCAAGAAGAAGTAAGGGGAGCACTGAAACATGGCACGTGATACCCGCCGTACGCAGAAGAAAAAAGTTTCCAAGAACATCGCCGCTGGCGTTGCTCATGTGAACTCGTCCTTCAACAACACCAAGATCCTGATCTCGGATGTGCAAGGCAACGCGATCTCCTGGTCGTCCGCCGGCACCATGGGCTTCAAGGGCTCGCGCAAGTCGACCCCCTATGCCGCCCAGATGGCTGCCGAAGACGCAGGCCGCAAGGCACAGGAACATGGCGTGAAAACCCTGGAAGTCGAAGTGCAGGGCCCCGGTTCGGGCCGTGAATCGGCGCTGCGCGCGCTGGCTGCCATCGGCTTCAACATCACCTCGATCCGTGACGTGACGCCGATCGCCCACAACGGCTGCCGTCCGCCGAAACGTCGCCGGGTCTGATCCCCCGACGGTGCTACGAGAGGCTGCGCTTTGCGCGGCCTCTCTTTCGTCATTTAAACCTCGGGAGTTCCGCTCTTTGGACATGGGAACGGGACAAGCATTGAGGAGACACGCATGATCCACAAGAACTGGGCCGAACTGATCAAGCCCACGCAGCTTGAAGTGAAACCGGGCAATGATCCGGCACGTCAGGCGACCGTGGTCGCGGAACCGCTTGAACGCGGCTTCGGCCTGACGCTGGGCAACGCCCTGCGCCGCGTGCTGATGTCGTCGCTCCAGGGCGCTGCCATCACCTCGGTGCAGATCGACAATGTTCTTCACGAGTTCTCCTCGGTTGCCGGTGTGCGTGAAGACGTCACCGACATCGTTCTGAACCTGAAGGGCGTCGCGCTGCGCATGGATGTCGAAGGGCCGAAACGCCTGTCGGTTTCCGCCAAGGGCGCCGGTGCCGTCACCGCGGCCGATATCGCCGAGACCGCAGGCATCGAGGTCCTGAACAAGGATCACGTGATCTGCCACCTCGACGAAGGTGCGGAACTGTTCATGGAGCTGACCGTGAACACCGGCAAGGGCTATGTCCCCGCCGACAAGAACAAGCCCGAGGACGCCCCCATCGGCCTGATCCCGATCGACGCGATCTATTCGCCGATCAAGAAGGTCTCCTACGACGTGCAGCCCACCCGCGAGGGCCAGGTGCTGGACTATGACAAGCTGACCCTGAAGGTCGAGACCGACGGTTCCGTTTCGCCGGATGACGCCGTGGCCTATGCCGCGCGCATCCTGCAGGACCAGCTGTCGATCTTCGTCAACTTCGAAGAGCCCGAATCGGCCACCCGCCAGGACGAGGACGACGGTCTGGAATTCAACCCGCTCCTCCTCAAGAAGGTGGACGAGCTGGAGCTTTCGGTCCGTTCCGCGAACTGCCTCAAGAACGACAACATTGTCTACATCGGCGATCTGATCCAGAAGACCGAGGCAGAGATGCTGCGCACGCCGAACTTCGGCCGCAAGTCGCTCAACGAGATCAAGGAAGTGCTGTCGGGCATGGGCCTGCACCTGGGCATGGATGTCGAGGACTGGCCGCCGGACAACATCGAGGACCTGGCGAAGAAGTTCGAAGACCACTTCTGAGCCGATCCTTTACCGGACGAACGGGGGCAGGGCGCAAGCTCTGCCCCTTTTCCTTTGGGGGGCCTGTTTTTCAAGGCTGCGAGGGCCGAATCCCCTTGCGCGACGCCCCGTCCTCCCTTATGGACCCGCCATCGCGAACGGTCTCCGCCATCCCGGGGGCCGGGCGCGTGTTCCATGGGCATCCGCCCCAAGGAGAGCGGCCCGCATCCGAGGGTCGCCGGACAAAGCAAAACCGCCCGCAAAGGGCCACATCTGGAGATAGACCCATGCGTCACGCACGCGGCTACCGTCGTCTGAACCGCACCCACGAGCACCGCAAGGCGCTCTTCTCGAACATGGCCGGCTCGCTGATCGAGCACGAGCAGATCAAGACCACCCTGCCGAAGGCGAAGGAACTTCGCCCGATCATCGAAAAGATGATCACCCTGGCAAAGCGTGGCGAAGGCGATCTGCACGCCCGTCGTCAGGCCGCATCCAAGCTGAAGCAGGACGCTCTGGTCCAGAAGCTGTTCGACGTGCTGGGCCCGCGCTACAAGGACCGTCAGGGCGGCTATGTCCGTATCCTGAAAGCCGGCTTCCGCTATGGTGACATGGCGCCGATGGCGATCATCGAATTCGTCGACCGCGACGTTGCGGCCAAGGGCGCAGCCGACAAGGCCCGCGTCGCCGCCGAGGAAGCCGCAGAGTAATCTGCACCCTCGACGCTGCACGGCATCGACCAGACCCCTGTCCGCACCGCGGGCAGGGGTCTTTCGTTTCTGACACCCCCCGGGAGGGACCCCCATGACGATCACCCAGGAAGACGAGCTTCTGGCGATGAAAGAGATCGGCCGCATCGTCGCCAACACTCTGCGCGGCATGGCCAAGGCGATGGAGCCGGGCATGACCACGGCCGAGCTCGACGCCATCGGGCGCCAGTTCCTGGAACGCGAGGGGGCGGTCTCGGCGCCGGAATCGGTCTATGGCTTTCCGGGTGCCACCTGCATCAGCGTCAACGAAGAGGTCGCCCATGGCATCCCCGGCCCCCGCGTCCTGGCCGAGGGCGATCTGGTCAATATCGACGTTTCTGCCAGCAAGGGGGGCTATTTCGCCGATACCGGCGCCAGCTATCCGCTGGGGCGCAGCCGTGGCGGGATCGAGAAGCTGTGCAAGGATGGTCGCAAGGCGATGCAGCTGGGGGTCCGGCAGGTGGGCAGCGGCCGGCCTCTGGCGGGCATCGGCCAGGCCATCGGCCGCTTTGCCAGCCAGAACGGCTATACGCTGATCCGCAACCTGGCCAGCCACGGCGTCGGGCAATCGCTGCACGAATACCCCGAAGAAGTCCCCACCTGGCCCGAACGCAGCGAGCGTCGCCGGATCACCCGCGGGCTGGTGCTGACGGTGGAACCCTTCCTGTCGCAGGGCAGCGTCTGGGCCGATCAGGACGAAGATGACGGCTGGACCCTGCGTGGCGTGCCCTCGGCGCCCTGCGTGCAGTATGAACACACGGTCGTCGCGACCGACAACGGCCCGCTGATCCTGACCCTGCCGGGGTAGGGGGCGATTGTTACAGGGCGCTCGCGCGGGGCGCACGCGCGCTCCGGAAAAGGTGACAGCCCGTGCACGCTGGGGTGGTTGTGTGATTTTCCAAATGGTTCCATATCACAGGAGAACCGCAAGGTTCGGGATATTTCTTCCTGACAGGAAAGGCGTGTCATGCTCCCCAGCCCGCTTCGCTCTGCCCTTCTGGCCACCGTGGTGGCCGTCACGACGCTTGGTCCGGCTTGCGTCCTGGCGGATACGAAGGTTCCCCAGAGCGAGGCGGAAATATCCCTGGGCTTCGCGCCCGTCGTAAAGATGGCCGCCCCCGCGGTGGTCAACATCTATGCGAAGCGCATCGTCGAGACGCGAAGCTCTCCCTTTGCCAGCGACCCGTTCTTCTCGCAGTTCTTCAACTCGGTCGGGCCGACGCGCCCCGAGGTGCAGAACTCGCTCGGATCGGGCGTGATCCTGACGTCGGACGGCTACGTGGTATCGAACTACCACGTGGTCGGCGACGCGGATGAAATCCGCGTGGTCCTGAACGACCGCCGGGAATACAAGGCCAAGGTCCTGCTGGCCGACAAGCAGGCGGACCTGGCGATCCTGAAACTGGATGGCGCCAAGGACCTTGCCCATCTGGAGCTGCGCGACAGCGACAGCGTCCAGGTGGGCGAGCTGGCGCTGGCCATCGGCAACCCCTTCGGCGTCGGCCAGACCGTCAGTTCCGGGATCGTCTCGGGGCTGGCGCGCTCGGGCACGGCGGCGGGCAGCGAACGCGGCTACTTCATCCAGACCGATGCGCCGATCAACCCCGGCAACTCGGGCGGGGCGCTGATCGACGTGAACGGGCGGCTGATCGGGGTGAATACCTCGATCCTGACGCGCTCGGGCGGGTCGAACGGCATCGGCTTTGCCATCCCCGCCGCCATGGTCAAGCAGTTCCTGAGCGAGGCCGAGGCCGGCAAGACCCGGTTCGAGCGTCCCTGGGCCGGGCTGACCGGCCAGGCCGTCGATGCCGACATGGCGCAGGCGGTGGGCCTTTCGGTGCCGCAGGGCATGGTGATTTCCAACATCGACGCCAAGAGCCCCTTTGCCGCGGCGGGCTTCAAGCCCGGTGACGTGGTGCTGGCGGTCGACGGTGTGCCGGTGTCGGGCCCGGCCGAGGTGCTGTACCGGATGTCGATCACTGGGCTGGGCAAGACGGCCCAGGTCACCCGGCTGCGCGACGGCAAGCGGCAGGACATCACCGTCAGCATGATCGCCGCCCCCGAAGAGCCCGCGCGAAATCCCGTCACCACCGGCAAGGATTCGACCCTGCCGGGGCTGAACCTGATCACCGTGAACCCCGCCGTTGTGGCCGAAAAGCAGCTGCCGCTTGCAACCCAGGGCGCCATGATCGCCGACCCGGGCAGCCTGGGCAGCCGCGCCGGGCTGCAGGAAGGCGACGTGATCCTGTCGGTGAATGGCCGCGATACCGTGACCTCGGAAGATGCCGAGGACGCTTTGTCCAACCTCCAGGGCCACTCCCTCGAGCTGGTGGTGCTGCGTCAGGGCCGCACGCTCAACCTGCGCTACCGGCTGTGAGCCCGGAGGACAGGGTGGGCGTGTCCTGACGCGCCCATCCGGGACCGGCCAACCTCCAGTGGACCGTAAAAGCTGCCCCGGGCGTTCCGCGTCCGGGGCAGCGTCCCGTTCGGGCGTCACTCGGTCGCGGGCACCGTGGTCGCGGGGGCTTCGGTGGACGTGGCCGGAGGCATGGCGGGGGCCTCGGTCGTCGAGGTTTCCGTGGTGGTCGCGGGCTCGGCCGCAGTGGCTGTTGCCGTCGTTTCGGTGGTGGTCGTGGCTGCGGTTGCAGTGGCCGCCTTGGCCGTGGCGGTGATCTGGCCGATCAGGCCCAGGGTGGTGTCGCGCCCGGCGCCATGCGCCTTCAGCACGCCGTTCTGGATATAGAGGTCCTTGACCGCGTAATCCTGCGTCTTTCCGTCGGTGCCGGGGCTGCGCACGCTGACGCGGGCATCCTTGGCGCCGGTCGCGGTCGCGGGGGTGTAGACATAGCTGTTCGAAGGCGCGGTCACGGCGATGTCGCGCACGATGGCATCGACCTCGGCATAGTCGGTGACGCGCTTGCCCATGAAGTAGCAGGCGCCCTCGAAGGCGCTGGCGCCGACGGCGGTGACGGCGCCCGCGATCATCGCGGCGGGGGCGGTGATCACCGCGATGGCCGATCCCAGCATTCCCGTGGTCCCGGCCAGCTTGCGCGCCGATCCGACCGGATCCTGCGCCCAGGCCTGGGCGGTGACGGGCACGCCGGTGGTGGCGCTGACCAGGGTGTAGACGCCGGTGGACTTGGCGGCGCTGCCGGTTGTGGCCGCGGCCGAGGCGGCGGGCTTCAGCAGTTGGCTGGGCCGGTAATCGCAGGCCCCCGCATGGGCCTGCTGGGCAAGGACGGCAAGGGGAAGGCAAAGCGCAAGGCGACGGAAGGCGGACAAGGATGCACCTGTATGAAAGCGCCCCGGGATCGGGGCTCCGCCTTCGCTAGGCCGATTCCCGGCACTGTACAACGGGGCGTGCGGGTAGGGGGCTTTCGGCGCACGCTTCCGCCGGACAGGCCCCCCGGACCCCGCGAAACCGCACCCAGCAAGGGCTTTGAGGCCCGGCGTGACTTGACAGGCGGGCGCAGGGGGGCCACAGGACGGAGATGTTTCTGACCGTTCTCCAAGTTGCTGCGGGCGGGGCCATCGGGGCCACGCTGCGCTACCTGTCGGGTGTGGGCCTTGTCCGCATCTTCGGCTCTGGCCTGCCGATTCCCGTCGGCGTCATCTTCGTCAACATCCTGGGCTCTTTCCTGATGGGCTGCGCGGTGGTCCTGATCGGGGCGAAAAGCCTTGGCCACTGGAACCCGTTCATCGCGACCGGGATCCTGGGCGGCTTCACCACGTTCTCGTCCTTCTCTCTGGAAACGCTGACCCTTTGGGAACGCGGAGAGCCGGGTCTGGCCGCCACCTATGTGGCGATCAACGTGATCATCTCGCTCGCCGCGATCGTGGTGGGCACCTATGCAATGCGCGCGATGGTGGCAGCATGAGTGGCGTTCAGACCCTGACCGTAGGACCCGAAGACGCGGATGTGCGGCTGGACCGCTGGCTGCGCAAGATCTTCCCGCATCTGACCCAGGGCCGGATCGAGAAGATGTGCCGCAAGGGCGAGCTGCGCGTCGACGGCGCCCGGGTGAAAAGCAACCACCGCCTGGAGGCGGGCGTTTCGGTCCGCATCCCGCCGGTGCCCGCCCCTGGGACCGAACCCGAGCGTCCCCGCTATTCCCGCGTCAGCGAGGCGGATGCGAAGATGATCCAGGCCAGCGTCATCTACCGTGATGACGACATCATCGTGCTGAACAAGCCCGCGGGCCTGGCGGTGCAGGGCGGCTCGAAGCAGACGAAGCACGTCGACGGCCTGTCCGAGGCGCTGAAGTTCGGCTATGACGAAAAGCCCCGTCTGGTGCACCGCCTCGACAAGGACACCTCGGGCGTGCTGGTTCTGGCGCGCACCGCCGAGGCCGCGCGCAAGCTGACCGCCAGCTTCCGCCACCGCGAGACGCGCAAGATCTACTGGGCGCTGGTTGCCGGTGTGCCGCATCCCTACATGGGCACGGTCAAGTACGGTCTGGTGAAGGCGCCGGGCCATGGCAAGGACGGCGAGGGCGAGAAGATGTACTGCATCCATCCCCGCGATGTCGCCACCACCGAAGGTGCCAAGCGCGCCGAGACGAACTATTCCGTGCTGTGGCGCCTCGGGCAGCGCGCCGCCTGGGTGGGGCTGGAACCCATCACCGGGCGCACCCACCAGCTGCGCGCCCACATGGCGGAACTGGGCCACCCGATCATCGGCGATGGCAAGTACGGCGGCTCCAGCCAGGAGAACATGGGCGACGGCTGGGGCGCGCAGATCGGCGGCGACGTCTCGCGCAAGCTGCACCTGCATGCCCGCCTGCTGCGTCTGGAACACCCCGGCACCGGCCAGATCTTCGAGATCGAGGCGCCCTTGCCCGAGCACATGAAGCGCAGCTGGGAAAACTTCCAGTGGAACGAGAAGGACGTCCGCAAGGATCCCTTCGATCTGGAGGAACCGCTGTGAGCGCAGCGCCGGGCCCGGACGACCTGCGGCTGGTGATCTTCGACGTCGACGGCACCCTGTCGGACAGCCAGGCCGAGATCATGGCCGCGATGGAGGCGGGCTTTGCCGCCGCAGGCCAGCCCGCGCCCAGCCGCGCGGCGGTGAAATCCATCGTTGGCCTGTCGCTGGACATCGCCATCGCGCAGCTGGCGCCCGCGGCGGATGCCGCGGCGCAGGCGGCGATCGTGGCGGCCTACAAGGACGCCTACCGGACCCATCGCCTGGCCGCCGGTGCCAGCCATTCGCCGCTGTTTCCCGGCATGGCTGATCTGGTCGCCGAACTGGCCGCCCAGCCCGCGACGCTGGTGGCCATCGCCACCGGAAAATCCCGCCGGGGGCTGGATGCCTTGCTGCAAACCCACGGGATCGCAGGGCATTTCGTGACGACCCAGGTGGCCGACGATCACCCGTCCAAGCCGCATCCCTCGATGATCCTGACTGCGCTGGCCGAGACCGGCGTGGCGCCCGCCCGGGCGGTGATGATCGGCGACACGACCTTCGACATCGACATGGCGCAGGCCGCAGGCGTCGCCTCGGTCGCGGTCGACTGGGGGTTCCACCCCACGCAGACCCTGGCCCATGCCTCGCGAATGGTTTCGGATGTGGCGGGGCTGCGCGCCGCCATCGACCAGCTGCTGCCGCCCTGCGCGGCCTGATTTCCCAGACAGACAACCGACGGAGAGCATCCATGGCCGAGTGGAAGGCGAAGCGTTTCTGGAAGGCCGCGACCGTGGCCGAGGCCGAGGGCGGCCATACCGTGCTGCTGGACGGCCGCGCGGTAAAGACCCCCGCCAAGGCGCCTCTGGTGGTGCCAAGCCGCGCGCTGGCGCAGGCGCTTGCCAAAGAATGGGACGCCCAGACCGAGGTGGTGAACCCCGCCACCATGCCGGTGACGCGCACCGCCAATTCCGCCATCGACAAGGTGGCTCCGCAACATGCCGACGTGGCGCAGATGCTGGCCGATTACGGCGACAGCGACCTGCTGTGCTACCGCGCTACCCATCCGGCGGAACTGGTTGCGCGCCAGCAGGACGCCTGGGACCCGATGCTCGACTGGGCGGCCGAGGCGCTGGAGGCGCGGCTGGAACCGCGCTCGGGGCTGATCCACGCCGCACAGGATGCGGGCGCGCTGCGGGCGCTCAATCAGCGCGTGCATGCCCTGACGCCTTTCGAACTGGCGGCCTTCCACGATCTGGTCAGCCTGACCGGCTCTCTGGTGCTTGGTTTCGCGGCATTCCACGATGTCCACCCGCTGGAGCGCCTGTGGGAGATCTCGCGCATAGACGAGACCTGGCAAGAGGAACAATGGGGCGTTGACGACGAGGCACGTGCCGTTTCCGCGCTGAAAAGAGACGCCTTTGATCAAGCGGGACGGTTCATCCGCCTGCTGCACGCGACAGACTGATGCGGGGGCCCTTCGGGGCCCCTTCTTCTTTTGCCGTTCCTGATGGCGGGGCCGCGACCGTTTCGACCGAATGGTTCAGATTCCGTTATGATAGCCTTGACCGAACGCGATGAATCCGCTCAACCTTTGGGCATTGTTAAGGGGGAGCAACCCTGACACACCGCTTCGGCCCGTCACTCCGGGCTGACAAAACCGCCGACCGGAACCGGCGGACAATCAGGAAGAGGTAAACATGAAAAAAACCGTATTTCTTGGCGCGCTGACCGTCGCCGCGCTGGCGGCTGGCGCTGCCGGTGCCTCGACGCTGGACGACGTCAAGGCCCGCGGCAAGCTGAACTGCGGCGTGTCGACCGGCCTCGCAGGCTTCTCCTACCCGGATGCAAGCGGCGAATGGCAGGGCTTTGACGTTGCGATGTGCCGTGCTGTGGCCGCCGCTGTTCTGGGCGACCCGAAAGCCGTCGAATTCGTGCCGACCACCGGCAAGACCCGCTTTACCGCCCTCGCCTCGGGCGAGATCGACATGCTGGCGCGCAACACCACCTGGACGCTGTCGCGCGATGCCGACCTGAAGTTCACCTTCACCGGCGTGAACTACTATGACGGCCAGGGCTTCATGGTGCCGAAATCGCTGGGCGTGACCTCGGCCAAGGAACTGGACGGCGCCACCGTCTGCATCCAGACCGGCACCACCACCGAGCTGAACCTGGCCGACTTCTTCCGCTCCAACAACATGACCTACGAGCCGGTCCCGATCGAGACCAACGCCGAGGCCAATGCCCAGTTCCTGGCCGGCGCCTGCGACGTCTACACCACCGACGCCTCGGGCCTGGCCTCGACCCGCGCCACCTTCGAGAACCCGACGGATTACATCATCCTGCCGGAAATCATCTCGAAAGAGCCGCTGGGTCCGCTGGTCCGTCAGGGCGATGACCAATGGGCCGACATCGTGCGCTGGACCCTCTATGCGCTGGTCGGTGCCGAAGAGCTGAACATCACCTCGGCCAACGTCAAGGATCTGGCCGCGACCCCGGGCGACAACCCCGAGATCAACCGCATGCTGGGCACCGAGGGTGACCTGGGCGCGATGCTGGGCCTGTCGAAGGACTGGGCCGTCAACGCGATTGCCGCCGGCGGCAACTACGGTGAAGTCTTCGAGAAGAACATCGGCGAGAAGACCCCGATCGGCCTGGCGCGCGGTCTGAACGCGCTGTGGATCAACGGCGGCCTGCAGTATTCCCCGCCGTTCCGCTGACCCATCGGCGGAGGGCGCGGGAAACCCCCGTGCCCTCCTGCCATTCCCCGCGAAGCCGGGGACAATAATCAACCGGCCCCGCGCGCAGAAGACGCCTCAAGAACGGACCGGACCTAGGGGAACACATCCATGACCACCATTTCAGATCCGCCAGCGGAGTCCTTCAAGCTATCCATGCTTGTCTACGACACGCGCTATCGGGCGATCACCTTCCAGATCATCGCCCTGATCGCCTTCCTGTCGCTGTTCGGCTGGCTTTATTCCAACACCGCGCACAACCTGCACGAGCTGGGCAAGGATCCGTCCTTCGGCTTTCTGGAAATGCCGGCAGGTTACGACATCAACCAGTCGCTGATTGCCTACAACAACCAGGACACCCATCTGCGCGCGGCCTTCGTGGGCTTGCTGAACACGCTGCTGGTGGCCTTCATGGGCTGCGTCACCGCCACCATCATCGGTGTCATCGTGGGCGTGCTGCGCCTGTCGAAGAACTGGCTGGTGGCGCGTCTGATGACCGTCTACGTGGAAACCTTCCGCAACGTGCCCGTCCTGCTTTGGATCATCCTGTGCATGGCGATCCTGATCGGCGCGCTGCCGGCGCCCTCGGCCTTCCGTGGTGCCAACCCCGAGGCCAGCATGAAGCTGTTCGACAGCCTGGCCTTCACCAACCGCGGCATCTATATGCCCGAGCCGCTGTTCTCGCGTCCCTTGGGCAATATCAACGTCTTCGGCGCCTTCGAGATCAGCATTGAACTGCTGGCGATCCTCGTCGTGCTGGGCGTCTCGATCTGGGGCGCGCGCCGTCTGGGCCGCAGCGCCGATGCCAAGCAGAACGCCACCGGCGTCCGCCCGCGCACCTGGCCCGTCCAGCTGGCGGTGATCGTGCTGCCGACGGTGATCCTGCTGGCGGCGCTTGGCTTCCATCTGGGCTATCCGGCGCTCAAGGGCTTCAACTTTGCCGGCGGCATCTACATGCGCAACTCGCTGATCGCGCTGTGGCTGGCGCTGTCGCTTTATACCGCCGCCTTCATCGCCGAAAACGTGCGCGCCGGGATCCTGGCGATTTCCAAGGGCCAGACCGAGGCCGCATCGGCCCTGGGCCTGCGTCCGGCCAAGGTGATGCGCCTGGTGATCCTGCCGCAGGCGCTGCGCATCATCATCCCGCCGCTGATCTCGCAATACCTGAACCTGACCAAGAACTCGTCCCTGGCGATTGCCGTGGGCTACATGGACCTGACCGGCACGCTGATGGGGATCACCCTGAACCAGACCGGCCGCGAGCTGGAGACGGTGCTGCTGGGCATGATCGTCTACCTGACCATCTCGCTGCTGATCTCGGGCGTGATGAACGTCTACAACAACCGCGTCAAACTGGTGGAGCGCTGAGATGTCAGATACCCACGCAGAAACCGTGCTGTTCGTCCGCGACACCATGCTGCCCCAGCAGGAGCCGCCGGTTTCGACCACGGGCGCCCTGGGCTGGGCACGGCAGAACCTGTTCTCGGGCTGGCTGAACACGATCATCACGCTTGTCGTGGCGGTGTTCGTCGTCTCGCTGCTGGTGCATATCGTGCCCTGGTTCATCTCTCCGACCTGGAACGCCACATCGCTCAGCCAGTGCCGAGAGATGCTGACCGCTGCCGCCGGGCATACCGATGGCGCCTGCTGGGGCGTGCTGCATGAACGCTGGAAGCAGCTGCTGTTCGGCTTCTATCCGCCGGAACTGTACTGGCGCCCGGTGCTGGCGCTGATCCTGCTGTTCATCGCCATCGCGCCGGTGCTGTTCGCGCAGATGGTCAGCCGCAAGCTGCTGATCGTCACCGCAGCCTTCCCCTTCGTGATGCCCTGGCTGCTGTGGGGCGGCACGATCTGGACGCCGGTCATGGCCGCCTTCGGCTTCGTGCTGGCGGCCATCGTCTTCCGGGTCCTGGCGGCGCGCACCGCAGCGGGGCTGGCGGCGGTGGTCGCGGCGGTCGTTGCCATCGTCTGGTGGCTGCTGCTGTCGGGGCTGGTGGCCGATGCCTTCGCCTCGGTGCTGCCGCTGGCGCTGGAGCCGGTGCAGTCGCGCGCCTTCGGGGGCTTCATGCTGTCGATCACCATCGGCGTCGCGGCCATCGGCTGTTCGCTGCCCATCGGCATCCTGCTGGCGCTTGGCCGCCAGTCGAACCTGCCGCTGGTCAAGTACATGTGCGTCTGCTTCATCGAGTTCATCCGCGGCGTGCCGCTGATCACGCTGCTGTTCGTCGCCTCAACCCTGCTGAACATCTTCATGCCGCCGGGGACGAATTTCGACATCATCCTGCGCGTCATCATCATGGATACGCTCTTTGCCTCTGCCTACATGGCCGAGGTGGTGCGCGGGGGCCTCGCGGCCCTGCCCAAGGGCCAGTACGAGGGCGCGGATTCGCTGGGTCTGAACTACTGGCAGGCGCAGCGGCTGATCGTCATGCCGCAGGCGCTGAAGATCTCGATCCCGGGGATCGTGTCGACCTTCATCGGCGTCTTCAAGGACACCACGCTGGTGTCGATCATCTCGATGTACGACCCGATCGGCCTGTCGAACGCGATCCGCGCCAACCAGAGCTGGAACGGCGTCTACTGGGAGCTGTTCATCTTCATCGGGGCGATCTTCTTCGTCTTCTGCTTCTCGATGTCGCGCTACTCCATGTACCTCGAGAAGAAACTGCAAACCGGGCACCGCTGAGGAGGCCAATCCAATGACCGATACCGCATTCCACTCTGCGCCCGCGCCGTCTTCGCTGAAGGTTTCCGACGAGGTCGCGATCGAGATCGTCAACATGAACAAGTGGTACGGGAATTTCCACGTGCTGCGCGACATCAACCTGACCGTCAACCGCGGCGAGCGGATCGTCATCGCCGGGCCTTCGGGTTCGGGGAAATCGACGATGATCCGCTGCATCAACCGGCTGGAGGAACACCAGTCCGGCAAGATCATTGTCGATGGTACGGAACTGACCAGCGATCTTAAGAACATCGACAAGATCCGCTCCGAGGTCGGGATGTGCTTTCAGCACTTCAACCTGTTTCCGCATCTGACGATTCTGGAAAACTGCACGCTGGCGCCGATCTGGGTCCGCAAGATCCCCCGGAAAGAGGCCATCGATACCGCGATGCACTTCCTGGAAAAGGTGAAGATCCCCGATCAGGCCAACAAGTACCCGGGCCAGCTGTCGGGCGGCCAGCAGCAGCGGGTGGCCATCGCGCGTTCGCTGTGCATGAAGCCGCGGATCATGCTGTTTGACGAGCCGACCTCGGCGCTGGACCCCGAGATGATCAAGGAAGTGCTGGATACCATGATCCAGCTGGCCGAAGAGGGGATGACCATGCTGTGCGTCACCCACGAGATGGGCTTTGCCCGTCAGGTGGCGAACCGGGTGATCTTCATGGACCAGGGCCAGATCGTGGAACAGAACGAACCCGAGGAATTCTTCAACAACCCGCGCTCGGAACGCACCCGGCTGTTCCTCAGCCAGATTCTCGGGCACTGAAGGCGGCCCTTGCGGGCCCCGCGTAACGACAGCGAAACCGCCCGGCGCGATCACGCCGGGCGGTTTTCTGTTTCAACGGATCACGCGTTTCGCAGGGTCGCGTTGGTCTGCAGCTCTCGGGGGGTGGTGAAACCGGCGACGCTGCCGGTGCCGGGGCGGATCTGGGACCACAGATCGACATCGAAATCGCAGATCAGCGTCGCCCCGGTGGGGTAGTCGAAGAACCGCGGATGCGGTGGTGGCAGGCGCAGCAGGGCTTCGGCGAACTGGCCGATGCCGGGGTTGTGGCCGATCATCAGCAGGCTGCCGGCGGCGGGCGAGGCGCCCTGCAGCACCTGCAGCATGCGCGCGGCAGGGGCCTCGTAGAGGGTGGGCATCAGGGTGGGATTGGGCACCAGCCCCAGGCCTGCATAGGTCTCGCGGCAGCGCACCGCGCTGGAGACCAGCGCCTGGTCGATCTGCTGGCCGCTCAGGTGCAGCCAGTGGCCCAGCACCTGTGCCGCCTCAAGGCCGCGCCGGTTCAGTGGGCGTTCGTGATCGGTCAGGGCGGGGTTCGACCAGCTCGACTTCGCGTGGCGCATGAGGATCAGGCGTTTCATCGCACTTCCGGATCGGGGGGCCCGAGGAACTGGGCCATGTGATAGGCGGCATGCGCGGGCAGACGCGCGGCGGCGGGATTGGCGGGGCAGGCGCGGCGGGCCAGACAGCCCCGGGTCAGGCAGTCATGGCCCTTGGGGCTGCGCAGATGGCTGCGGCAGGACGCGACCTCGTAGCCCTCAGGCCCCAGGGCGGCGACGGGGCAGGTCGTCGCACAAGGTGCCGCGCAGGTGCTGCAGGGCGAGGGGGCAGGGGGCGGTACCGGCATGTCCTGGCGGAAGGCCAGCGCGCCCCGGAACGAGGTCCACAGGCCGGCATCGCGTCCCACCAGCATGCCGACCGGCGACCCATGCACCCGCCCCGAGGCCAGGGCCCAGCGGATGAAGGGGGCCCAGGGCGGGCCGCCAAAGGGAAAAAGCGCCGTCGCCCCATGGGTTTGCGCCAGCGCGCCCAGCACGCGGGCCGACCAGCGGTCGATCGGATCGGGCGCGCCGTCCTGCCATTCGGAAGAGGTGGTGAACTGTGGCCAGAAGGCCGGTTCGTCGGGCGAAAGCAGCCACAGGCTGCGGGTGCCTTCGGGCAGGCCGGGCATGTCCCGGCAGCCGCCCGCGTCCAGCCCGGCTGTGACGCGCAGCGCTGCGTCCTGCAGCGCTGCGGTCAGGATCGCGGCCTCAGGCCTTGCGGATGAGCGAGCCTGCGCCATGTTCGGTGAACAGCTCCAGCAGCACGGCATTGGGGGCGCGGCCGTCCAGGATCACCACGGCGCGCACGCCGCCTTCGATCGCATCCAGCGCGGTTTCGGTCTTGGGAATCATCCCGCCCGCGATGGTGCCGTCCTCGATCATGTCGCGGATCTGCTGCGAGCTGAGCGAGGTCAGCACATCGCCTTCCTTGTTCTTCACACCCGAAACATCGGTCAGCAGCAGCAGGCGGTCGGCCTTCAGCGCGGCGGCAATGGCACCGGCGGCGGTGTCGCCGTTGATGTTGAAGGTCTCGCCCTCGCGGCCCATGCCGATGGGCGCGATCACCGGGATGATCGAGCTGCGGAACAGCGAATGCAGGATCGTGGTGTCGATTTCGTCCGGGGTGCCGACCAGGCCCAGATCGGGATCGGTCTGCACGCAGGTCATCAGGTTGGCATCCTTGCCCGACAGGCCCACGGCCTTGCCGCCCTGGTCGTTCAGCGCCTGGACGATGCGTTTGTTGACCTGGCCCGACAGAACCATTTCAACGACTTCCATGGTCTTCTCGTCGGTGACGCGCTTGCCGCGGACGAACTCGCTCTTGACGTCGAGTTTCTGCAAAAGCTCGTTGATCATCGGCCCGCCACCGTGCACGATGACCGGGTTCACGCCAACCTGACGCATGAGCACGATATCGCGGGCAAAGGTTTCCATTGCTTCGCTGTCGCCCATGGCATGTCCGCCGAACTTCACGACGACGATCGCTCCTTCGTAGCGCTTCAGATAGGGAAGCGCCTCGGAGAGCGTGCGGGCGGTTGCGATCCAGTCTCGGTTCATGGCGGTCTGCTTCTTCATCGGCATGTCCTCTGTTCAGGAGGGTGATACGCGCTGACAGGGACCATGCCAAGCCCGCGTGCGGGATCGGGCCGGGAAACCGGCGTTCTTAAGGGTCCGTACAAAATTACAAGGGGGCCTGCTGTCACGTTTCGGGCATGTTTCAGTGTTTGGCAGAACGTCGCCGGTGATACGGGCCTTGGCAGGCGCCTTGCAGCCCATGCCGTCAGGGAACGCACATGACCGATGGAACTTTCCCCGGAAAAGATCAGTTGATGCATCGAACGCGACAATGATCGCGTTGCCAGTGTTCCGGTCCCGCCCGTGTCAGGCGGTCCCGGAGGTAGGGGCCGCAGCCCCGACTATAACGAAGGAGAGCATTATGCTTCGCAACAAACTGATCGCAGCAGCTGCCGTCGCATCCACCGCAGCCATCGCAGCCCCCGCCTTCGCAGGCAACCCGGCGCCCGCACCGGCTGATCCCATCATCACCGCACCGGCACCCGCTCCGGTCGTGATGGGCCATGACTGGACCGGCGCATATGCAGGTCTGAACCTGGGCTACGGCAAGTTCAAAGCCGCTGGCGACAAGGGCGACGGCACCATCTACGGCGTGCAAGCCGGCTACAACTACGACTTCGGCACCTTCGTGCTGGGCGGCGAAGTGGCATATGACGGCGCAGACGTCGACACCTTCTCGGGCATCGACATCGACCACACCGCCGCTCTGAAAGTCAAAGCCGGCTACGACCTGGGCTCGACCCTGGTGTACGCAACCGCCGGTGGCGAGCGCGTTGCAACCAACATCGGCGACGACACCGGCTGGGTTGCCGGCCTGGGCGTCGACCACATGATCACCGACAAAGTCTCGGTCGGCGCAGAGTACCTGCACCACCAGATCAAAGACTTCAACAGCACCGGCGAGAAACTGCAAGGTGACTCGATCGTCGCGAAAGTGGACTACCACTTCTGATACCGCAGCCCTTCGGGGCACGGTTTCTCGCGCGCTGATGGAAAGGCCCGGACAGTTGTCCGGGCCTTTTTCACGTTCACGGTCCAGAACGGGCAGGGGCCAGAGCGGGCGGGGGCCAGAGCGGGCGGGGGGGCCGGAAAGGGGGAGTGCGCGCGCGCCCCGGGTCGTGGCGGGGCCTGATCTTTACGCGGCCTTTACGCCTGGCGTGCGGCTTCCACATGGCGCCTTTACGCGCCCCGGCGGCAGACAGGGGGCATCCCGGAACTGGAGATGCCCATGACACATCCAATCCCGATCCTGCGCCCCGATGGGGTGTGGCCGATCCCGCACCCCAAGTGGGGGCGATCAATCCGGTGCCCCGAGCGGGCGCGATCGATCCCAGACATGTCCCCCCCAGCGTGGCAGCGGGTCCCGGCCCGTCGCCGCGACGGAGGCTGCCATGTTTGATGCGATCCTTGGCCTGGCGGTTGCCGCCGGCCTCTTCGTCTTCCTGGTCCTGGCGCTGCTGCGCCCGGACCGGTTCTGAGGGAGGCCCGCATGCGCATGACCGACCTGGCCGGGCTGGGCCTGTTGCTGGCGGTGCTGCTGGCGGGGTCGCTGGCCCTGGCGGCGCTGATGCAGCGCATCTACGCGGGGCAGCCGCCGCGCCTGCTGCGGCCCCTGGCGCCGCTTGAGGCGCTGCTGCTGCGCCCGCTGGGGGCCGCCGCCCGGATGCCGCAGGGCGCCCGGGCCTACGCCCTTTCGGTGCTGGCGTTCAATGCGGTGGGGGCGGTGCTGCTGTTTGCGCTGTTCCGCCTGCAGGGGCACCTGCCGCTCAATCCGCAGGGGCTGGGGCCGATGTCGCCGGCACTGGCCTTCAACACTGCCATCAGCTTTGTCACCAATACCGACTGGCAGGCCTATGCGGGGGAAACCGCGCTTAGTCCGCTGTCGCAGATGCTGGGGCTGACGGTGCAGAACTTTGCTTCGGCTGCCACCGGCATGGCGGTGGCCGTGGCGGTGATCCGCGGCTTTGCCGCGCCGGCCGGTCCGGCGGCATCCGCGGGGCTGGGGAACTTCTGGCAGGATCTGGTGCGCAGCATCGTCTACGTGCTGCTGCCGCTTTCGGTCGCGATGGCCCTGCTGCTGAGCGCCCAGGGCGTGCCGCAGAGCCTGGCGGCCCCGGTCCATGCCGTCACGCTGGAGGGCGCGACACAGCTGATCCCGCTGGGTGCCGTGGCATCCCAGGTGGCGATCCGGCAGCTGGGCACCAATGGCGGCGGCGTCTACGGCGTCAATGCCGCGCATCCGTTCGAAACCCCGACCATTGCCGCCGACCTGCTGCAGACCCTGGCCATCCTGTTGATTCCCATGGCCTTCTGCTTTCTCTTCGGGCGCATGGCAGGGGACCGCAGGCAGGGTCGGGCGATCTTTGCCGCCATGGCGGTGATGTTCCTGGCCGGTCTGGCCGTGATCCTCTGGGCCGAAACCCAGGGCAATCCGCTGCTGGGGCCGGGCGCCAATATGGAGGGCAAGGAACAGCGCCTGGGCGCGGTGCTTTCGGGGCTCTGGGCGGCGGCGACGACGGCGGCCTCGAACGGTTCGGTCAATGCCATGCACGACAGCTTCATGCCGCTGTCGGGGCTGGTGATGCTGGTCAACATGCAGGTCGGAGAGGTGATCTTTGGCGGTGTCGGTGCCGGGCTTTACGGCATGCTGCTTTACGTCGTGCTGGCGGTGTTCCTGGCCGGGCTGATGGTCGGGCGGACGCCGGAATACCTGGGCCGCAAGATCGAGGCCCGAGAGGTGACGCTGGCCATGCTGGCCTTTCTGGCGATGCCGCTGTGCCTGCTGGCGGGCGCCGCGCTGAGCGTCACCCTGCCCGCCGCCCGCACAGCGATCACCGCCGCCGGGCCGCATGGCCTCAGCCAGGTGATCTATGCCTATGCCTCGGCCACCGGCAACAACGGTTCGGCCTTCGCGGGTTTCGGGGCGGATCACCCCTGGCAAGAGATCGTCCTGGCCCTGCTGATGCTGCCCGGGCGCTACGCGGTGATCGTGCCGATGCTGGCGATCGCCGGTTCGCTGGCGGCCAAGCCGCGGCTGGCGCCCACCGCCGGCAGCTTCCCGACCCACGGTCCGCTTTTCGTGGTGCTGCTGGTGATGACCGTGCTGGTGCTGGGGGCGCTCAGTTATTTCCCGGTGCTGATGCTGGGACCGCTGGCCGAACAGGCGCAGCTGGCGGCCGGTCACGGCCTGTGATCCCCGGGTCGGCCCCGAAGGGGGCCGCGCCCTGCTTCCCTTTCCAAGCAAGGATACCGTGATGTTTCCTGTCCTGCGGGCCGACACCGGTCCCGTCATTCTGGCCCTGCGTCAGGCGCTGCGCAAATGCGATCCGCGCCGGCTGGTGGCCACCCCGGTGATCTTCGTCACCGCCATCGTTGCGCTGCTGACCAGCCTGCTGGCCCTGCGCGACCTGTGCCTGGGCGCGCCTCAGGCCGGGGTTTCGGTGCAGATCGCGCTGTGGCTGTGGATATGCGTGCTGTTCTCGAACTTCGCCGAAGCCCTGGCCGAGGGGCGTGGCAAGGCCCGGGCCGATACCCTGCGTGCCACCCGCAGCCGCACGATGGTCCGCCTGCTGGCCCATGAGGACGATCCCGAGCCGCGTCAGGTGGCCTCGGAAACGCTGCGCCCGGGCCAGCTGGTGCTGGTCACCGCCGGAGAGCTGGTGCCAACCGATGCCGAGGCGGTGCGCGGCGTCGCCTCGGTCGATGAAAGCGCGATCACCGGCGAAAGCGCCCCGGTGATCCGCGAGGCGGGCGGCGACCGCTCGGCGGTGACCGGGGGGACGCGGATCGTCTCCGACAGCCTGGTGCTGCGGATCACCGCCGAACCGGGACGCAGCTTTCTGGAACGCATGATCGCGCTGGTCGAAGGGTCGGCCCGGCAGAAGACCCCGAACGAGGTGGCGCTGAACATCCTGCTGGCCGGGCTTAGCCTGATCTTCCTGGTGGTGGTGGTGACGCTGGCGCCCTTCGCGCAGTTCGCCGGGGCGACGCTGCCGGTGGTGACGCTGGCGGCGCTTTATGTGACGCTGATCCCCACCACCATCGGCGGGCTGATGTCGGCGATCGGCATCGCCGGGATGGACCGTCTGGTGCAGGCCAATGTGGTGGCGCGTTCGGGGCGGGCGGTCGAGGCGGCGGGCGATGTCGATACGCTGCTGCTCGACAAGACGGGCACCATCACCTTCGGCAACCGCATGGCCGATGCCTTCCTGCCCGCGCCGGGCATCCCTGAACACCGCCTGCTGCAGGCCGCCCTGGGGGCCTCGCGCGCCGATGACACGCCAGAGGGGCGCTCGATCGTCGATCTGGCCCTGCGCCTGCTGTCCGATGCGGCGGCGCTGCCCGAAGGCGGCACGCCGGTGGCCTTTTCGGCGCAGACCCGGCTGTCGGGGATGGACCTGCCGGGCCGGCAGCTGCGCAAGGGGGCCGTCGATGCGGTCGAACGCCTGACCGGCCAGCCCCTGCAGGGCCCGCTGCGCAGCAGCGTCGAGGCCATCGCCCGGTCCGGCGGCACGCCGCTGCTGGTGGCCGAAAACTCGACCGTTCTGGGGGCCATCCACCTGCGCGACGTCATCAAGCCCGGCATCCGCGAGCGTTTCGCGGCGCTGCGCGCGATGGGCATCCGCACGGTCATGATCACCGGCGACAACCCCCTGACCGCCGCCGCCATCGCTGCCGAGGCGGGCGTCGACGACGTGCTGGCCGAAGCCACACCCGAGATGAAGCTGGACTATATCCGCCGCGAACAGGCGGGGGGGCGACTGGTGGCGATGTGCGGTGACGGCTCGAACGACGCGCCGGCGCTGGCACAGGCCGATGTCGGCGTGGCGATGAACACCGGCACCGCCGCCGCCAAGGAGGCGGCGAACCTGATCGATCTCGACAGCGATCCGACCAAGCTGATCGAGGTGGTGATGGTGGGCAAGCAGTTGCTGATCAGCCGCGGCGCCCTGACCACTTTTTCGATCGCCAATGACGTGGCCAAGTATTTCGCCGTCCTGCCGGCGCTGTTCGTGGGCGCCTTCCCGGGGCTGGCGCGGCTGGATGTGATCGGGCTGCATAGCGCCGGCAGTGCCATCCTGTCGGCGGTGATCTTCAACGCGCTGATCCTGGTGGCCCTGGTGCCGCTGGCGCTGCGCGGGGTGCGCTATCGTCCGGCCCCCGCCGGCGTGCTGCTGCGCCGCAACCTGCTGGTCTATGGCCTGGGAGGGCTGGTTGCCCCCTTCGTCGGGATCAAGCTGATCGACCTGGCCGTAACGGCCCTTGGCCTGGCCTGATGGCCGAAAAGGAGACCCCGCATGATTGCCTGTCTGCGACCCGCCCTTGTCCTGACCCTGATGCTTGGCCTGCTGACCGGGCTTGTCTATCCTCTGGCGCTGACCGGCGCCGCGCAGCTGCTGTGGCCGCAGGCCGCCGGTGGCAGCCTTCTGTCGCGCGATGGCCGGGTGGTGGGCTCGGCCTTGCTGGCGCAGGGCTTCGATGCGCCCGGCTACCTGCATCCGCGGCCCTCGGCCGGGGACTGGCAGACGCTGCCGGCTGCGGCCTCGAACCTGGCGCCGGGGGCTGCGCAGCTGCGCGCCGAGGTGGCCGGGCGGCGCCGCGCCTGGGCCGCGCAGAATGACGGCCCGGCGCCGGTCGATGCGCTGAGCACCTCGGCCTCGGGTCTGGATCCCGATGTCTCGCCCGCCAATGCCCGTGGTCAGGCGGCGCGCATCGCCCGCGCCCGCGGCCTGCCCGAAGCCCGGGTGCAGGCGCTGTTCGACCGGCTGCAGCAGGGCCGCTGGCTGGGCCTTTACGGTCAGGCCCGGGTCAATGTGCTGCGGGCCAACCTGGCCCTTGACGCGGCCTTCCCGGCCACGCCTGCTGCGGGCAGCGACGGAGGACATTGATGCCCGACCACTCCCGCCCCGACCCCGAGGCCCTGCTGCCCGAAGCGCGCCGCGAAGGCCGTGGCCGGCTGCGCATTTTCCTGGGCGCCGCCCCCGGCGTCGGCAAGACCTATGCCATGCTGGAGGCCGCGCGGGCGCGCGCGTCCACCGGGGCGGCGGTGCTGGCGGGCGTGGTGGAAACCCACGGCCGCCCGGAAACCGAGGCCCTGCTGCGCGATCTGCCGGTGCTGCCGCGCCGGCCTTTCTACCACCGTGGCCGCATCCTGCACGAAATGGACCTGGACGGGCTGATCGGTTCCCGCCCGGATCTGGCGCTGATCGACGAGCTGGCGCATTCGAATCTGTCGGGCACCCGGCACCAGAAACGCTGGCAGGATGTCGAGGAGGTCCTGGCCGCCGGCATCGACGTCTTCACCACGCTCAATGTGCAGCATCTTGAGACGCTGAACGACACCGTGGCGCGGATCACTGGCATCCGGGTCCGGGAAACCGTGCCCGACCGGGTGCTGGAGGCTGCGGACGAGATCACCCTGGTCGACCTGCCGCCGGACGAGCTGATTGCGCGTCTGCGTGCGGGCAAGGTCTATGTCCAGGACCAGGCCGCGCGGGCGGTGGCGAATTTCTTCGCCAAGGGCAATCTGACCGCCCTGCGGGAACTGGCGATGCGCACCGCCGCCGACCGGGTCGATGCCCAGCTGCGCGAACATATGGCGGTCCATGCCATCGAGGGGCCCTGGCCCACGCAAGAGCGCGTGCTGGTGCTGCTGCCCGAGGGCGCCGAGGGGCGCGATGCGGTGCGCATCGGCAAGCGTGCCGCCGACCGGGCGCGGGTCGAATGGCTGGCGCTGGGGCTGATGGCGCTGGATGGCGGGGGCCCGGGGCGCGACCCGGCCGCCGGGGCCGGGCGGCCGGCGGCGGCGCTGCGGCTGGCGCACCGGCTGGGCGCCGAAGTGGCCAGCCTGCAGGTCGATGACCGGCCGCTGGCCGACGTGCTGGCCTTTGCCCGGCAGCGCAATGTCCGGCGTATCGTGCTGCCGCGTCCACCCCGGCGCAGCCTGCCGCTGCGCTGGCTGCGCCCGCGCCCGCACGAGCGGCTGTTCCGCGATCTCTGCGCGGCTGCCCCGGGGTTCGAGCTGACGCTGGTCGATGACGGCCCGGCGCCCGCGCGGCCCGCCAGGGGCCCGGCGGCCGCGACCGGGCAGACGACCGGGCAGGTGGCGGCGCAGGCCTACTGGCTGCGTCCGGCGCTGTCGGTTCTGGCGGCAGTGGCGCTGACCACGCTGCTGGCGGGGCTGGTGGACCGGGCGCTGCCGGTGGTCAGCCTGTCGCTGCTCTATATGACGGCGGTGGTGGCCATCGCCGCGCGGCTGGGGCCGGTGGCCTCGGTTGCGGCGGCGGGGCTCAGCTTTGTCGTCTACAACTTCTTCTTCACCAGCCCGCGCCTGACGCTGCGGGTCTGGGACCGTGGCGAGATGCTGACGCTGATCCTGTTCCTGGTGGTCTCGATCGTGACCGGCAGCCTGGCGGCGCGGCTGCGTGGCCGGGTCATCGCGCAGCGGGCCATCACCGCGCGCACCGCCGGTCTATATGCCTTTGCGCGGCGTGCGGCCTCGGCGGCGACGGTGCATGACGTGGTGCGGGCGGCGAGGGATCACGTGGCGGCGGTGCTGGGCGCCGAGGCCCTGGTGCTGGTCCCCGACGAGGCCGGTCAGCTGATCGCGCCGGGGGGCGAGGCCGCGCCCGGCGGCCTGTCGGTGCGCGAGATGTCGGCGGCGCGCTATGCCTTCGAACATGGCGAGGCCGCGGGGCAGGGCTCGGGGACGCTGCCGGCGGCGCGCTGGCTGTTCCTGTCGCTGGGCGGTGCCGAGCGGCGCCTCGGCGTGCTGGGCATCGCCTATGCCGACGGCACCGCGCCCGCGCCGGACCTGCACAGCCTGCTGGAGGCGCTGGCCGACCAGGTGGCGCTGGCGCTGGAACGCATCCGCCTCTCCGAGGATCTGGCCCAGAGCCGCGTCGCGTCAGAGGCCGAACGGCTGCGTTCGGCGCTGCTGTCCTCGGTCAGCCATGACCTGCGCACGCCGCTGGTGACGATCCTGGGGGCGGCCGAGGGGCTGGAGCTGGCCGGCCTTGCGCCGCCGCAGCGGCAGGCCCTGACCGGCCTGATCCGCGAGGAAGGCGAACGGCTGGACCGCTACATCCAGAACCTTCTCGACATGTCGCGGCTGGGGCACGGAGCGCTGCGGCCGCGGGTGCTGCCCTGCGATCTGGCCGAGCTGATCGGGATGGCGCGCCACCGGCTGCGCGGGCCGCTGGCACGCGCGCATGTCGCGGTGACGCTGGCGCCGCAGTTGCCGCCGGTGCGGGTGGATCCGGTGCTGATCGAACAGGTGCTGGTCAACATCCTCGACAATGCGGTCAAGTTCGCCGGTCCCGAAGGGCGGATCACCCTGGGCGCGCGGCTGCAGGGCGCCGGGGCGCAGCTATGGGTCGAGGACAACGGGCCGGGCCTGCCGGAGGGGGCCGGGGACAGGGTTTTCGACATGTTCTGGCGGGCGGGGCAGGGCGATGGCAGCCGCGCGGGCACGGGCCTGGGTCTGGCCATCTGCCGCGGCATCGTCGAGGCCCATGGCGGCAGCATCCGCGCCAGCGGGCGGGCCGACGGTGGCCCTGGCACCCGGATCACGCTAGAACTGCCGCTGGACAACCCGGAGGCCCCCTTATGACCGCCCGCATCCTGATGATCGAGGACGAGGCCCCAATTCGCCGATTCCTGCGCGTGGCGCTGGAAAGCGAGGGCTACGGCGTGATCGAGGCCGCCTCTGTCCGCGAGGGGCTGGCCTGCGCCACCCGCGAGGATCCGGCGGCGGTGTTGCTGGATCTGGGCCTGCCCGACGGCAGCGGCATGGAGGTCCTGCGGACCCTGCGCGGCTGGTCGGCGGTGCCGGTGCTGATCCTGTCGGTGCGCGATGACGAGGCCGGCAAGGTCGCGGCGCTGGATGCCGGGGCGCAGGACTATGTGACCAAGCCCTTCTCGACGGCCGAACTGCTGGCCCGGCTGCGGGGCCTGCTGCGCGACCGCCCGGGCGAGGCGGGCCAGTCGCTGCGCCAGCTGGGCACGCTGCAGATCGACGCCGCCGCGCATCAGGCAAGCCTTGACGGGGTGCCGCTGGCCCTGACGCGGCGCGAATTCGACCTGTTGTGGCTGCTGGCCTGCCATCCGGGGCGGCTGCTGACCCAGGAGATGATCCTGAGCAGCCTGTGGGGCGCCGCGCATCTGGAGGACACCCAGTACCTGCGCGTCTACATCCGCCAGCTGCGCGCCAAGCTGGGCGACGATGCCAGCAACCCGCGCTGGATCTTCACCGAGCCCGGCATCGGCTACCGCATCGCCGCGCATTAACCCGCGCCCCCCGGCCTGCACCGGACAGCGCCCGCGGGCGCCTTTATCGGATCGCGCCATCGGACACCGCTATCAGGCCCTTTCAGGGGCCGCTTCACCAGACGGGGCCCGCAGGTGGGGCCGGGCCCCGGACTGCGGGATCAGATGTCCAGTTCTTCCACGAAACGGGCATTTTCCTGGATGTACTGGAAACGCAGCTCGGGCTTCTTGCCCATCAGCCGTTCCACCAGGTCGCCGGTCTCGCCGGGTTCGTCCTCGTCGATGGTGACGCGGATCAGCTTGCGCGTCGTCGGGTCCATCGTGGTTTCCTTCAGGTCCTTGGCGTCCATCTCGCCCAGGCCCTTGAAGCGGCTGACGTCGATCTTGCCCTTGCCGCCGATGCCCTTGGCGAGCCACTGGTCACGCTCTTCCTCGGTCTGGACATAGAGTCGATGCGCGCCCTGCGTCAGGCGGAACAGCGGCGGGCAGGCCAGATACAGGTGCCCGCGGTCGATCATCGGCCGCATCTGGGTGAAGAAGAAGGTCATCAGCAGGGATGCGATATGGGCGCCGTCCACGTCGGCATCGGTCATGATGATGACCTTGTCATAGCGCAGGTCGTCGACGTTGAACTTGGTCCCCATGCCGACGCCAAGCGCCTGGCACATGTCGGCGATTTCCTGGTTGCCGCCGATCTTGCCCGAGGCCGCGCCCAGAACGTTCAGGATCTTGCCGCGCAGGGGCAACAGGGCCTGGGTCTTGCGGTTGCGGGCCATCTTGGCAGAACCACCGGCCGAGTCGCCCTCGACCAGGAACAGCTCGGTGCCATCGCGGGAATTGTTGGAACAATCCGCCAGCTTGCCGGGCAGGCGCAGCCGCTTGGTGGCGGACTTGCGCTGCGTTTCCTTCTCGGCGCGGCGGCGCAGGCGTTCCTCGGCGCGCAGCACCAGGAAATCCAGGATGGACCCCGCGGATTTCGTGTCCGAGGCCAGCCAGTTGTCGAAGCGGTCACGCACCGCGCCTTCGACCAGACGCTGCGCCTCGACCGTGGCCAGGCGGTCCTTGGTCTGGCCGACGAATTCGGGTTCGCGGATGAAGCACGACACCAGCGCGCAGCCCCCCGTCACCAGGTCGTCGCGGGTGATGTTGGCGGCCTTCTTGTTGTTCACCAGCTCGCCATAGGCGCGGATGCCCTTCAGGATCGCCGCCCAGAAGCCTGCCTCGTGCGTGCCGCCTTCGGGGGTGGGCACGGTGTTGCAATAGGACTGGATGAAGCCATCGCGCGAGGGCGTCCAGTTGATCGCCCATTCGACGCGGCCCGGCACGCCAAAGCGTTCCTGGAATTCCACCTTGCCGGAAAACGGCTGATCGGCATAGGTCGAGGCCTTTTCCAGCGTTTCCGTCAGATAGTCCGACAGGCCGCCGGGGAAGTGGAACACGGCTTCGGTCGGCGTTTCGCCATCGTCGATTGCGGTCTTCCAGCGGATTTCCACGCCCGAGAACAGATAGGCCTTCGAGCGGATCGACTTGAACATCCGCGCCGGCTTGAACTTGTGGCTGCCGAAGATTTCCGGGTCGGCATGGAAGGTGGTCGAGGTGCCGCGCCGGTTCGGTGCCGCGCCGATTTCCTGCACCGGCCCCTGCGGCACGCCGCGGGAAAACCGCTGTTCCACCAGCTTGCGGTCGCGCGCCACCTGCACCACCATGGAATCCGACAGCGCGTTCACCACGGATGCGCCGACGCCATGCAGGCCGCCCGAGGTCTCGTAGGCCTTGCCGCTGAACTTGCCGCCCGCGTGCAGGGTGCAAAGGATCACCTCAAGCGCGGATTTGCCGGGGAACTTGGGGTGCGGATCAAAGGGCATCCCGCGGCCGTTGTCGCGGATGGTGACGGAATAGTCCGCGTGCAGCTCGACCTCGATGCGGTTGGCGTGGCCGGCGACGGCCTCGTCCATCGAGTTGTCGAGGATCTCGGCCACCATGTGGTGCAGCGCGCGCTCGTCCGTGCCGCCGATATACATGCCGGGGCGCTTGCGGACCGGCTCCAGCCCTTCCAGCACCTCGATCGAGGACGCGTCGTAGGTCTGCGGTTCGGTGCCGTTCAGAAGGTCATCTGCCATGTGGTGCGGACTGCTCTTATCTTTTCTATGATCGGGGCATTATGGCATCGCGCGCGGCCCGGGAAAAGGCCCGAGCCGGGGCAGCGGCGGCGGCCTGCGAGGCCATGCTGTAGCATACATGCCGCGAGGTGCGGTTTTCCGTAGCGGTGTCAAGGAATTGCTCTCAGCCGTCTTGCCCGGTGCCGCGCTGCGCAGTATGCGCTAACAATGATCCCTCGCATGACATATCGCCAGCATCTGCGGGCCATCCTGGTGCTGGGCCTGCCGCTGGCGGGTTCGCAGCTGGCTCAGATGTCGCTGAGCCTGGTCGATGCGGTCATGCTGGGTTGGTACGACACCACCGCCTTTGCTGCCGAAACGCTGGGCGGATCGCTGTTCATGGTGCTGTTTCTGGCCTGCACGGGCTTTGCTGCGGCGCTGACGCCACTGGTGTCGGCGGCGGAAGGGCGGGGCGAACACACCACCGCCCGCCGCGTCACCCGCATGAGCCTGTGGCTGTCGTTGCTGGCAGGCGCCGCCTGCATGCCGATCCTGCTGAATGCCGAGCCGATCTTTCTGGCGCTCGGCCAAAAGCCCGAGATCGCGAAGCTGGCGGGCGAATACCTGCAGATCCTGTCCTGGAGCGTCTTTCCCGGCCTGACCAGCATGGTGCTGCGCAGCCATCTGGCCGCGCTGGAGCGCACCCGCGTGGTGCTGGCCGCGATGCTGGTGGCGGTGCTGGTGAACGGGGCGGGCAACTATCTGCTGATCTTCGGCCATTTCGGCCTGCCGGAACTGGGGATCCGGGGGGCTGCCATCGCCTCGCTGGTGATGCATTTCGCCACGATGATCTTCCTGGTGGTCTATATCCAGAAGACCCTGCCGGAACACGAGCTGTTCGTGCGCATCTGGCGCCCCGACTGGGAGGCCTTCTTTGAGGTGTTCCGCCTGGGCTGGCCGATCGGGCTGACGCTGGTGGCCGAGGTGGGGCTGTTCTCGGCCACCTCGGTGATGATGGGCTGGGTGGGGGAAACCGCGCTGGTGGCCCATGGCATCGCGCTGCAGATCACCTCCTTCACCTTCATGGTGCATCTCGGGCTCAGCCAGGCGGCGGCGGTGCGGGCGGGGCGGGCGCATGGCCGTGGCACCATGACCGATCTGAAGCGCGGCGCCCGCATGGCGCTGGTGCTGTCGGTGCTGACGGTGGCGGTGACGGTGGTGGCCTTCGTCACCCTGCCGGAGGATCTGATCGGCCTGTTCCTGGATCCCGACGACCCGGCGCGCGATGCGGTGATCGCGGTGGGCCGGGTGCTGCTGCTGGCCTCGGCGGTGTTCCAGCTGGCGGATGCCATGCAGGTGATGGCGCTTGGCCTGCTGCGCGGGCTGCACGACACCCAGCGGCCGATGCTCTATGCGGCGTTCAGCTACTGGTGCGTCGGCGTGCCCTGTTCGTATTTCCTGGGCATCGTGCACCACTGGGGCGGCGTCGGCATCTGGCTGGGGCTGGCCCTGGGGCTGGCGCTGGCCGCGACGCTGATGATGCGGCGCCTGTGGTGGTCCGTCATCCCGCGCATCACCTCCGAGGTCTATGCCCGGCTGGGCCTGAACCACATGATCCCCGCGTCCGAGCGCAGCCGCCGCCAGTCCTGAGCGCCCTCAGCCATCGCCCCGCCGCGCCATCAGCTGATCGGCCCGGCGCCGCACCAGCGTGGTGCGCAGGTCATGCATGGCCAGCAGCAGGGCATCGGTGACGGCATCGGCCTCGGGGCCCTCGGCGCGGGCCTGGGCCCATTGGGCGGCGATGTTCAGCTGATCGACGGTGCGCCAGATGTCGTCCATCTCGCGCCTGGCCAGCAGTGCCCGGCGGTCTTCCATCCAGGCGGCGATGGCGGTCTGGTCGTCTTCGGACAGGATTTCGTCGCCATGCGGCTTCACGCTGCCGTTTCTCAGGTTCACCGTGGCGATCTGGGCCATGGCGATGCGGCGCTGGCGGTCTTCCGTGTCCACGCGAAAGACGAAAGCGCCATTGTCGCGGACACGGAAAAAATACGGGGGTAGCTGGTCAGACATGGGGGCCCTCCTGGGCCCCCGGTCTTACTTCAAACCCTTGCAGAATTCCTGAATGCGCTTGCAGGCTTCCGTCAGGATTTCCTCGGAGGTGGCGTAGGAGATGCGGAAGTAGGGCGACAGGCCGAAGGCCTCGCCGAAGACCACGGCTACGTTCTGCTCTTCCAGCAGGGCGGTGGCGAAGGTCGCGTCATTGTCGATCAGCGTGCCCGCAGCCGAGGTCTTGCCGATCAGCCCCGCGATCGAGGGGTAGACGTAGAAGGCGCCATCGGGGACGGGGCAGGTGACGCCCTCGATCTCGTTCAGCATCGACACGACCAGATCGCGGCGGCGCACGAACAGTTCGTTGTTGGGCGCGATGAAGTCCTGCGTGCCGTTCAGCGCCTCGACCGAGGCCCATTGCGAGATCGTGCAGGGGTTCGAGGTCGATTGCGACTGGATCTTGCGCATCGCGCCGATCAGGTTTTCCGGGCCCGCCGCATAGCCGATCCGCCAGCCGGTCATCGCATAGGCCTTCGACACGCCGTTGACCGTCAGCGTGCGGTCATAAAGCGCCGGTTCGACCTGCGCGGGCGTGCAGAACTTGAAGTCGCCATAGGCCAGGTGTTCGTACATGTCATCCGACAGGATGTAGACATGCGGATGGCGCAGCAGCACGTCGGTCAGCGCCTTCAGCTGGTCCCAGCTGTAGCCCGCACCGGTGGGGTTCGAGGGGCTGTTGAAGATCAGCCACTTGGTCTTCGGCGTGATCGCGGCCTCAAGCGCCTCGGGGGTCAGGCGGAAACCGGTTTCCAGGCCCGCCTCGACGGTGACGGGGGTGCCGCCTGCCAGCAGCACCATGTCGGGGTAGCTGACCCAGTAGGGCGCGGGCACGATGACCTCGTCGCCGGGGTTCAGAGTCGCCATCAGCGCATTGTAAAGGACCTGCTTGCCGCCGGTGCCGACGGTGACCTGGCTGGGCTTGTAGCTCAGGCCGTTGTCACGGGCGAACTTGGCGCAGATCGCCTGTTTCAGTTCGGGCATCCCGTCGGGGGC
The DNA here is from genome assembly GCF_057380705.1 of Pseudooceanicola sp. NS-SX9. Lineage (NCBI taxonomy): Bacteria > Pseudomonadati > Pseudomonadota > Alphaproteobacteria > Rhodobacterales > Paracoccaceae > Pseudooceanicola > Pseudooceanicola sp. NS-SX9. The sequence goes on from NZ_CM170818.1 coordinate 970,269, forward strand.
GGTGTATTTCGTCTTGCCCGCCTCGATCGCGGCGATGGCCGCGGCCTTGATGTTGTCGGGGGTGTCGAAGTCGGGTTCACCCGCGCTCAGGCCGATGACGTCACGGCCCTGGGCCTTCAGCTCCTGCGCCTTGGTGGTCATCATGATCGTCGGAGAGGGTTTCACACGGGCCAGCGTGTCAGAGAGGAAAGCCATGGGACCGGGTCCTTGGTTTGTCATTTCACGCGGACCGTCTTAGGCTTGACCCAAGGACGTCGCAAGGCGGATCGGAGCCGCGAAAGGATTGCCCCATGACGGATGACTGGTACAGTGCCGAAAGTGCCACCTTCGGAGACCGCATCGAGGCCGCGCGCTTGGCTGCGGGCATGACCCAGGGCCAGCTGGCCAAGCGGCTGGGGGTCAAGCTGGGCACCCTGCGCGGCTGGGAGGAAGACCTGGCCGAACCCCGCGCCAACCGGTTGCAGATGCTGTCGGGAATGCTGGGGGTGTCGCTGCCCTGGCTGCTGACCGGCGAGGGCGAGGGCGTCGCCCCCCCCGATGACGACAGCCCCGCGCCCGATCCCGGCGTTCTTGCGGCATTGCAGGAAATGCGCCAGATCCGCACCCAGATGGCTGGCATGGCGGACCGGCTGGCGCTATTGGAGAAGCGCCTGAGAAGTGCCCTCAAGGAGCCCCAGAATGAGTGAACCTATCCCCACCGGCGAAGCCCGCCCCGTCCGCCTGAAACGTCTGCACATGCGGTCGATGCGCCGTGGCATCAAGGAGATGGACATCATCCTGATGCGCTTCGCGGCGCTCGAGATGGAAAAACTGACGGATGCCGAGCTGGACCTTTACGACGCCGTGCTGTCGAACAATGACCAGGACCTGTACCAGTGGGTCTCGGGGCAGCAGCAGCCGCCCGCCGCGCTGGCGCCGATGATCACCCGCATCGCCGAGGTCAATGACCGCGCGCTGGAGTGATCCTCCATACGGTCCCGTTGTGATTAACGGGGCCGTTAACCACAGGGACGATCTATCCATTTGGAATTAACCTGATTTTCGGGAATTTGGCTCAATTCTCCGGTCCATCAAGGAATGGACGGAGAACGGGATGAGCATTCAGAGAGCCATCGGTGCCAAGGCCGCGCCGGAAGAGTTCATGGCAGGCTATCTAGATGCGCTGGCGCTGGTCGAGCGGCTGCACAGGCTGCTTCTGGATGTCATCAAGGATGAATTCGAACGCGTCGGTGTGCTGGAAATCAATGCGGTTCAGGCGCTGCTGCTGTTCAACATCGGCGAGAACGAGGTGACCGCGGGCGAACTGAAGTCGCGCGGCTATTACCAGGGCAGCAATGTCAGCTACAACCTGAAGAAGCTGGTCGAGATGGGCTACATGCACCATGAGCGCTGCGAGATCGACCGCCGCTCGGTCCGGGTGCGGCTGACGCCCAAGGGACGCGAGATCCGCGGCGTGGTTTCGGGGCTGTTTGCCCGCCATGCGGAAGGGCTGCAGGGCCGCGACGTGCTGGATCTGCACGGTCTGGCCGATGTCACTTCGGTGCTGCGTCGGGTTGAACGTTTCTGGAGCGACCAGATCCGCTACATCTACTGACCGGGCCGCCCCCGGGGCGGGTGATCTAGTGCCTGTCGCGGGTTCCGGGTGCGGGACGCGGAGGCCATCTGACCCGGTGGTTGGTGGCTGGAAAGCGTGCGGTGCTGGCAAACGGACGGGTGGCCTGATGGCGGACCGGACCTCGCCCGGTGATTGGGTGAGCCCTGGGAGGCAGTTTTCTGAGGTCAGGTCCTGTGGATTGGCCGACAGGACAGTTTTAACACTGGGCGGATGCGTCGACCAACCGGGGGAGGCCGGGCGGGAGGGCGTCCTTACAGGCCGGGGCCAAGCTTTCCCGCCAAGGCCTTGGGCTGGTCGAGGGGGCTGTCGCGCAGCCGGCGGTTTCCGTGCTGTTCTTCGCGCGGGTCGTGCCAGCTGGCGCGCGGCTGGCATCATGCATTCATCGGGTGCAAAAACGCCAGTCGTTCCGGGCGCCGCCGCCCGGGCTGGGGCGAGGGTGTGATCCCCGTGTTTAAAGTCGGTTTGAAAGGGGCGTGCTGCCTGGCTGGGCTGGAAGCTGTATTTTGCCCTTGCCGTCAGATAGATGCTTGGGACACTTTTCGTCGGCACGTCGGCACGTCGGCACGTCGGCACGTCGGCACGTCGGCACGTCGGCACGTCGGCACGTCGGCACGTCGGCACGTCGGCACGTCGGCACGTCGGCACGTCGGCACGTCGGCACGTCGGCACGTCGGCACGTCGGCACGTCGGCACGTCGGCACGTCGGCACGTCGGCACGTCGGCACGTCGGCACGTCGGCACGTCGGCACGTCGGCACGTCGGCACGTCGGCACGTCGGCACGTCGGCACGTCGGCACGTCGGCACGTCGGCACGTCGGCACGTCGGCACGTCGGCACGTCGGCACGTCGGCACGTCGGCACGTCGGCACGTCGGCACGTCGGCACGTCGGCACGTCGGCACGTCGGCACGTCGGCACGTCGGCACGTCGGCACGTCGGCACGTCGGCACGTCGGCACGTCGGCACGTCGGCACGTCGGCACGTCGGCACGTCGGCACGTCGGCACGTCGGCACGTCGGCACGTCGGCACGTCGGCACGTCGGCACGTCGGCACGTCGGCACGTCGGTCCGGGGCGCGCCAAAACCTGCCGGGCGGTTCGGCGGCAGACCTTGCCCGGCCGCCTTGCAGTCGCATCCGCACCTGGCTCTGTCACCCGTCAGCCGGCATCCTCGGGGCGCTGGGGCAGGGCTCCCAGCTGCATGTCGTTGGTTTCCCGATACAGCTTCATCGTCATGGCGCGCAGGAAGTCCTCGAACCCCTGGGCGATCTCGACGAAGGCACCGGGGCCATGGCGGACCTCGGTCTGGTAGAAATGCAGCACGCCCTGGTCCGGGCCCAGGATCGCCAGCCCATTCACCGTGATGTCGTCAAAGGGAAAGTTCTGGTAGGCCAGCTGTGGCCCGAAGCCCTCGTTGTTGATGCCGTCGCCCGAGACGTCGATGACCTTGCGCAGGCAGGGCGGCGCCTGTTGCATCATCCCCGCGCCATAGCCCAGGCCATAGCCTGCGGCGGTCGGAAAGCCCACGTTCACCCGGTGGCTGCGGGCGATGGTCGCCACCGCGGCATCCAGCGCCGCGGGGCTGTCGATCAGGATCCAGGGCAGGATCACCGCCTGCTGCTGCCGGCCGCTCCATTCATAGGCCCCCAGGGCCACCGGCCCGCTGCCCTCCAGGATCGCCCGGCGCACGTCCGGATCCATCAGCGCCGCCGCCGTGCCGTCGCGCTGCAGCTGGTATTCCTGCGCATCGACCGAGGCCGAGACATCCATCGCCAGCAGCAGCGCCAGACGGCAGGTCTGGTCCTGGGCCTGCGCCGGCAGGCCCAGCCCGAGGGCCAGCGCCCCCGTCAGCGCCGCGAAGGCGCCACGGAGGCCGCCCCTCACCAATGCCCGGTATTTTCCATGCTGGCCCAGGGCTCCTGCGGCGGCAGAGAGTCTCCGGCCTGCAGCAGCTCGATCGAGACATTGTCGGGCGAGCGCACGAAGGCCATGTGACCGTCGCGCGGCGGCCGGTTGATCGTCACGCCCGCCTCCATCAGCGCCTGGCAGGTGGCGTAGATGTCGTCGACCGCATAGGCCAGGTGGCCGAAATGTCGGCTGTCCGACGGCAGCCCCGCGTCGCCGTCCCAGTTGTAGGTCAGTTCGATCGGGCATTCGGGCTGGCCCTCGGGGGCCATGAAGACCAGGGTGAAACGGCCGCCCTCGTGGTCGATCCGGCGGGTCTCCTTCAGGCCCAGCAGGGCATAGAAGGCCATCGAGGCCTCAAGGTCCTTCACCCGGACCATGGTGTGCAGGTAGCGCAAAGTCATCACGTCGTCCTTCCTTCCGGCGGGCCCGTGCCGGCGGCGCGGACCCCTGTTGCGGGAAAGGGTAGCAGCCCCGTGCCGCATGTCGATCCCCCATCTTCCGGGGGCCGATGCAGAAATCGCGTGGACCGTCCCCGGAAGGGGATGAAAGCCCGCCCCCGTGGTTGTAAAGGAGAGACCGAACCAGATCTTCCGAGAGGACCCCCCATGCCCCTGTCCCCCGACCAACAGGCCGAGATCGCCGAGCTGCGCTCGGCCCCCCAGCAGACCCTGCGGGCGACCGTTCCCGGCATGGAGGCGCATCTCTACAAGGCCTATCCGGTGCTGGACCACGGTTTCGTGCGGGTCATCGACTACATGGGCGACGACGCCGCGATCTGCCAGGCGGCGCGGGTGTCCTATGGGCGCGGCACCAAGTCGGTGCAGAATGACGAGGGGCTGATCCGCTACCTGATGCGGCACTGGCACTCGACCCCGTTCGAGATGTGCGAGCTGAAGCTGCACGTCAAGCTGCCGGTCTTCGTGGCGCGCCAGTGGATCCGCCACCGCACGGCGAACGTCAACGAATACTCGGCCCGCTATTCGATCCTGGACCGGGAATTCTATATCCCCGCGCCGGAAAACCTGGCGGCGCAGTCGCAGATCAACAACCAGGGCCGCGGAGAGCTGCTGGAAGGCGCCGAAGCCGCCCGCGTGCTGGAGTTGCTGAAGGCCGATTCCATGCGCGCCTACGACCATTACCAGGACATGATCAGCCAGGATGGCCAGCAGGGTCTGGCGCGCGAACTGGCGCGGATGAACCTGCCGGCGAACATCTACACCCAGTGGTACTGGAAGGTGGATCTGCACAACCTGCTGCATTTCCTGCGCCTGCGCGCCGATGCCCATGCGCAATACGAAATCCGCGTCTACGCCGAGGCGATGTGCAAGCTGGTCGCCGACTGGGTGCCCTTCGCCTACAAGGCCTTCGAAGATTACCGCCTGGGCGCGGTCACCATGTCGGCGCAGATGGTCGACTGCCTGCGCCGGATGCTGGCGGGCGAAGAGGTGACCGAGGAAAACTGCGGCATGAGCAAACGCGAATGGCGCGAATTCCAGGGCGTGCTCTCGTAATCGGAATTCCTTGACAGCGGCCACCCTAATTCGCCTCATGGTGGAAAAGGGGGTGGTCATGTCCAACTTGGAAATGTCGATGCGGGCGCTGGCAAAGCGCGTCGAGGATTACTCGGAAACGATACAGACGGAGGAGGCAGTGAAGACCTCCGTCATCCTGCCGTTCCTTCAGGCGCTTGGGTACGACGTCTTCAATCCCGCCGAGGTGGTGCCCGAGTTCACCGCCGATGCCGTGGGCGTTGTTGCAGAACTCAGCCGGTGAAGGATTCACATCGGGAATCCATGCGGTTAGACGCGCTGCATGAGCAAGCCCAAGCCCGCCCGCTACCACACGACAAACTGGTCTACCTACAACGATGCGCTCAGGAAGCGCGGGTCACTGCTGATCTGGCTGAACAAGGAGATGGCCTGGCACGCGCCGCATGAGGGACGCCCAGGGCGCCCGCCAGTTTTCTTGGATGCCGCGATCCAGTTCTGCCTGTCGATCAAGGTGCTGTTCAAACTGCCGCTCAGACAGACAGCCGGGATGGTCGCGAGCCTCCTGCGGCTCGCAGGACTGGACTGGCCCATTCCCGACTACTCGACGCTGTGCCGTAGGCAGAAGACCCTCAAGGTGCAGATCCCCTATCGTCGTGCCGACGGGCCGCTGAATCTGCTGGTGGACAGCACCGGCATCAAGTTTCTTGGCGACGGCGAATGGCAGGCCCGCAAGCATGGTGTTCAGGGTCGTCGCCAATGGCGCAAGGTGCATCTGGCAATGGACACTACCACTTCGGATATCCGGGCCGTTGAGTTCACCCCCAGCCGGGAAGGCGACAGCCCCATCCTGCCAGACCTGTTGGGCCAGATCCCCGAGGACGAGGACATCGGCACCGTGACTGCGGATGGCGCCTACGATACCCGCCGATGTCACAGCGCCATCATCGCACGCGGCGGCTCGGCAATCATACCGATCCGAAGGAACGGTCGGGCTTGGAAAGAGGACTGCCCGGCTGCCAAGGCGCGCAACGAACCCCTGCGCGCCACACGTCACTACGGCCGGGCGTTCTGGAAACGGTGGACCGGATACCACGCTCGCAGCCGCGTGGAGGCCAAGATGCGCTGCATCAAGTCCTTCGGCGAGCGCATCGCTGCAAGGGACCCCGATCGCCAAACCGCCGAAATCCACATCCGCGTCGCTCTTATCAATCGCTTCAACGCGCTCGGCACCGCCGAGGTTGTTCGCGTGGCCTGAGCCTGAACGGGAAAGGGGCACTCACGTCTCAGGCCGCCTTTCTGCAACAACGCCGGCGATGCCGAGGAGCGCATGGAAATCGCGACGCTGGACGACATGTTCGACTTTCGCGAGCGTATCCTGGCCACGGCATCAAAGTACTGAAGCATTGAACGACTGATCCACCGGGCTCCGGGGGACGTATTCCCCGGTGGATATCGCCCGGAGGCCCCATGCAGACCGTCACGCTTTACCTTGTCACCGCCGTCGTCTTCCTGGGCCTTGATGCCGTGATGCTGAAGACCGTGATGCGGCCGCTGTTCGAGACCCGGCTGGCGGAGCAGCTGCTCGACACGCCGCGGATGGGGCCGGCGGCGCTGTTCTACCTGTTCTACGTGGGGGCGCTGTTGTGGTTCGTCTCGGTGCCGGCGCTGGCGCAGGGGGGGGCGATGCGGGCCTTGCTGAACGGCGCGCTGCTGGGCGCGCTGGCCTATGGCACCTATGAATTCACCAACTACGCCACCCTCAGGGCCTGGTCGCCGCTGATGGTCGCCATCGACCTGGGCTGGGGCACGCTGCTGACCGGGATCTCGGCCGCGGCGGGCGTGGCACTGGTGCAGCGCATCTGGGGATAATACCCCGACAGGAGAACCCGGAAACCGCGGTCCCCGGGTTGGTTCTGGCATTTCGAAATGTCGTGGAACAGGCTATCAGAGAAGTTTCAGATCGCCCGCCATCTTGCGACCGTCACGGCCTTCGGTCAGCTCGTAGCCGACCTTCTGGTTGTCCGCGAGCCCCGTCAGCCCGGAACGTTCCACCGCGGAGATATGGACGAAAACGTCCTTGCCGCCCTCCTCGGGTTCGATGAACCCGTAGCCCTTCGTCGTATTGAACCATTTTACGGTGCCTACAGGCATTCCGTCTCTCCTCTTGCCGTTCCCGCCCCGCAAACGAGGCCTTCGCTGCACGGCGCCCCTGTTCCGGAACTTACGGTGCGTAAACGCCCTGCGACCCTTCAAGGATTGCATTGCCTCTGTAAAAAGCAAGCAAAACACGTTTCATGCTGCACCACAGCACAGCATTTGAGCGATTGGCCACGAAAGGGGGCACCCATGCGCGTCTACGGAATCAAGACCTGCGACACCTGCCGCAAGGCACTGAAAGATCTTCCTGAATCTGATCTTTTCGATATTCGGAACGATGGCCTGCCGGAAGACGTTCTGCGCCGCGCTGCCGAAACATTCGGCAATGCGCTTATGAATACGCGCTCGACCACATGGCGGGGATTGCCCGAGGCCGAGCGTGAAAAGGACATGCTGACGCTGTTGCGCGATCATCCGCTGTTGATGAAGCGGCCCCTTATCGAAGCGGGGGATGCGCTCTATCTGGGATGGGGAAAGGACGTGCAGGCAAAGCTTCTGGGCTGAGCCGGAGGAGAGGCAATGCGCAACGCGGCAATGATACTGGGGCTGATCGGCGGGCTGATGGCGCTGGTGGTGGGGCTGGGGGCCTATGGCTACACGGCGGCGATTTCCACCTGGGGCGAGGTCGACGGGCTGTTCCTGCAGGTCCAGGACCCGGACCGGGTGCGTCTGACGGCGCTGGTGGTGCCGATCCTGGCGCTGGCCGGCGCCGGCATGAGCCGCGCCCGCGCGCTGTGGGGCGGTCTGCTGATGCTGGCCTCGGCGGTGGGGTTCTACCTGGGCTACGGGGTGAATTTCTTTACCCTGTTCCCGATGGCCTTCATCGGGGCGGCGGGCGTCATGGCGCTGGCGGCCGGACGCCCGGACGAGGAAAAGGCGCATTTCTGAAGGTCAGCCGGTCCAGCGACAGCGGACCGGCGCCCTTCACCGCCAGCACCAGCAGCAGGAAGACCCAAAGCGCGCGCTGATCGGCGATCAGCCCGTCGGGGGCGCGGTCGAACCAGCGGCCGACGGTGTCGGGCTGGTGGATCAGGCCATGGCCGAAAAGATCGGTCAGGGTCTGCACCGCGACAAAGCCGGTCATCGCCAGGGCTGCGGGGCGGGTCAGCAGCCCCAGCACCAGCAGCGCCGGCAGGGTGAATTCCGCGCCCGTGCCCGCCAGCACCACCAGCCGCGCCAGCAGGCCCATGCGGTCGGGGTCATAGCCTGCGGCCTCGAAGGCGCGGGGGAAGATCTGCGCCCAGGCCCCGGCCGAGGGCTGCCAGGGCGCAGGCCCCAGCTTGGTCAGCGCCGAGGTCCAGAAATACCTCAGCAGGATGGCGGCAAACAGCAGCCGTGCCAGCAGGGGCAGCAGCGAGTCCAGACGGTCCGGCGTCTGCCGGAAGGGGGCCAGAAGGGTTGGGGCCAGCCGGGCAAGGGGCAGCCGGGCAAGGCGGCGTGTCGGATCGGTCATGCGTCCTCCGGGGCGGTCAGGGCCTGCAAGGACAGAAGGCGGCCCAGCAGGCGGGGCAGGTCAAAGGCAGGGGCTTCGGACAGGGCGGCGTCCAGGGCGGTTCCGGCGGTCTGGCCGTGCCGCAGGGCCGCCAGGAAGGCCGCATCGCCCGGCGCCAGGGCCTCGCACAGGGGATCGTAGCCGGGGCGGGCGATCAGCACGTCCTGGGGCCCGGCACCGGGGGGCGGGCCATCGTGATGCGCCAGCTGCCAGATCCCGTGCAGCGGCCAGTCCGAGCGGATCACCTGCACCGCGGGCGCAAGCCCCAGCCGCAGCTGCGGCAGCGCGTCCTGCGGCAGCAGCGCCAGCGCATCGGCGCTCAGCGGCGGGGCATCGGCGGCGTGGTAGGCGCGGCGCAGCGCCAGGTCCAGCCGCGCGACATCGGGCAGATAGCCCATCGGCGCCAGCGCCTCGATCCCGGCGATGAAACCGGGCAGGGCCGCGCCATATTGCACCAGCAGGGGGGATCGCGGCGGATGTGCTGCGATGAACATCCGGGCCAGCCGCTGCAGGCTGCCCGCGCCCAGCAGCGCCCCCAGCGTTGGGAACCCCGCGATCACCGCTTCGCTCAGCGAGACGGCGACGTTGTTGCGATAGACGGCAAAGCGCCGCGGCGCGGGCCGGCCGCGGCCGTCGTGCAGCCCGGCGGGCAGCGGCGCGTCGGGATCGCGCAGGGCGTCCAGGAAGGCGGCTTCGGTCATCGCACGGCCTCCAGCGCGCGGGTGGCGCGGGTGGCCTCGGCGCGCAGGACCGGCCAGTCGGGCACGTCGGTGTCCCATTCGATCAGCACCGGGCGCGGCCCCGACAGCGCCAGCACGTGGTCCAGCAGCGCCCAGACGGGATCGGCCACCGGGCAGCCGTGGCTGTCGATCAGCAGCGGCCGGCCGGCCTCGTCTTGGTCGGTGTCATGGCCGCCCAGGTGGATCTCGGCCACCAGCGACAGGGGTAGGGCCTCGACATAGGCGCGGGGGTCATGGCCAAGGTTCGTGGCCGAGACGAAGACGTTGTTCACATCCAGCAGCAGCCCGCAGCCGGTGCGGCGGGCGACCTCGGTCAGAAAGGCGTTCTCGGGCATCTCGCTTTCCGAGAACGCCAGGTAGGACGAGGGGTTTTCCAGCAGCATCCGACGGCCCAGGGTCTGCTGCACCTCGTCGATGTGATCACAGACCCGGGCAAGGGTGCGCGCGGTATAGGGCAGCGGCAGCAGGTCGTTCAGGAAGGCGCCTTCGTGGGTCGACCAGGCCAGGTGTTCGGAAAAACTGGCGGGCCGCAGCCCGTCGCAGAGCTGTCTCAGGCGGTGCAGATGTTCGGCGTCCAGCGGCGCCGCACCGCCGATCGACAGGCCCACGCCATGCACTGACAGGGCAAAGCGTTCGGCAAGGGCCGCCAGCTGCGCACGGGGGCGGCCGCCGGCGCCCATGTAGTTCTCGGCGTGGATCTCCAGCCAGCGGACGGGGCCGGGGTCCTGCATCAGGGCCTCGAAATGCTGCGGCTTGAAGCCGGTGCCTGCGGCCAGCGGCAGGCGGGGAAGTGGGGCGTCGAACATGGGGCTCTCCGGGTTGGGCCGGGCGCGCACCGGGCGCGCCCGGGGGGCGTCACTTCATCGGCAGGTCACGCTCCAGCGCGCTCAGAGAGCCCATGCGCGGCGTGCCGTCGGCGGCCGCGGGCAGCTTGATCATCGTGCACTTGCCCTCTTCGACGAAGCTCCAGGAATTGCCCTGGTAATCGACCTTCGAGGTCCCGGCGCAGGTGGTGCCGGGGCCGGCCGCGCAGTCGTTCTTGCCGGCCATGGCGACGCCAAAGCATTTCTCCTGCCCGGCGGCGGCAGCGGGGACGGCCTGGGCGGTCAGGGCGGCGGCAAGGGCGGTGGCCAGGGTCAGGGCGGTGGTGGTCTTGGTCATGGGATCCTCCCGGGGGGTTGCGGGCGCCGTCATGGCGTCCCGATGCCTGTCCCTTCGCGGCGGCAGGTCCCTTCGTTACGCCGCTCACGAACTGGTGATCGGGGGGCAGAATTTCCTCGGCTTGGGTGTAACGTTTTGCCATTCTGCAGCGAACGGAGGGGCAGGATGACGGACAGGCACATGCATTGGGGCGACTTGCTGCGCCGCGCGCGGCGCGGTGACCAGGCGGCCTATGCGCGCTTCCTGACCGAGGCCACGCCGGTCATCCGCACCATCGCCCGGTCCCGTGCCCGCGGCGATGATGCCGCGGTCGAGGATATCGTCCAGGAGGTTCTGCTGGGCCTGCATGCCAAGCGCCACACCTGGCAGGAAGACATGCCCGTGACGCCCTGGCTATATGCCATCGCGCGCTACAAGGCGGCGGATGCGGTGCGCCGCCGCCGCCGCGCCCCGGCCGAACCGCTGGAGGATCACGCCGATCACCTGGCGGACGACCGGGCGGGCGACGTGACGGCGGCGCGCGACCTGGGGCGGCTGCTGGACGGCATCGACAGCCGCTCGGCCGGGATCGTGCGGGCGGTGGGCCTTGAGGGCGAGACCGCCGGAGAGGTCGGCGCGCGTCTGGGGCTAAGCGAGGGCGCGGTGCGGGTGGCCTATCACCGGGCGATGGGGCGGCTGCGGGCGCTGGTGGCGCCGGGGCATTTGCCGAAGGATGGACGTGATGAAGACAGATGACCTGATTGCCCGGCTGGCACAGCAGCCCGTCCCGGCCGAGGGCGGTGTCGAGGCGCGCCTGACGCCTTTTCTGGTGCTGGGGCTGATGGTCTCGGTGGCGGGGTATTTCGCGGTGCTGGGGCCGCGGCCCGACCTGTGGCAGGTGGTGCAGGCGCCGGTGGTGGCCGCCAAGACCGCGTTGCCGCTGGTGCTGGCGCCGATGGCGCTGGTGCTGGCGCGGCGGGCGGCCCGGCCGGGGGCGCGGCCCCGGGCGATGGGGCGGATGATCTGGGTAATTCCGTTGGCCGCCGTGGCGCTGTTCGTGGCGGCTTATGCCACGACCGATCCGATCCTGCGCTTTGGCCTGTTCATGGGCCATTCGATCCCGGTCTGCATGCCGGCGATCACCGCGCTGTCGCTGCCGATGCTGGTGGCGCTGCTGCTGGCGCTGCGCCGGGGCGCGCCCGAGCATCCGGCCCGCTGCGGCGCCTGGGCGGGGCTGGCGGCGGCGGCGCTGGCCACCGTGGTCTACTCGACCTTCTGCACCGAGGATTCACCGCTGTTCTACAGCGTCTGGTATTCGGCAGGCATCCTGATCGCCACGGGCATTGGCGCATTGGCGGGCGCGCGGGTCCTGCGCTGGTAGGGGCGGGGCTGGCGGGCTAGGGTGCTTTCGACACAAGGGAGACCTCATCCTCATGGCGGCACTGGCGGCAAGCTGGCAACTCTGGGCTATTCTGGCGGCGGTCTTCGCGGCGCTGACGGCAGTCTTCGGCAAGATCGGCGTCAGCCGCATCGACAGCGACTATGCGACCTTCCTGCGGACCTGCGTGGTGCTGGTGGTGCTGGGCGTGATCCTGGCGGTGACCCGCAAATTCGAGCCCCTGCGCACGATCCCGCCGCGCAGCGCGCTGTTTCTGGTGCTGTCGGGGCTGGCGACGGGGGCGTCGTGGGTCTGCTATTACCGGGCGCTGCAGATGGGGCAGGCCTCTCAGGTGGCGCCGGTCGACAAGCTGAGCGTCGTGCTGGTGGCGATCTTCGGCGTGGTCTTCCTTGGGGAACATCTGTCCACCACCGGCTGGATCGGCGTCGCGCTGGTCGGCGCGGGGGCGGTGCTGATGACGCTGGGCTAGGCTGGGCTGTCCGCTGTCACGGGGCTGCGGATGGGATGCCGGCCTCTGCCTGCAGGGCGGGGCCGGACCTGCGCGCAGCCTTTGGCGTACCGCCGGACGGCCACAGGGATGGCGCCGCAGATCCTGACATCGGGGGACCGCCCGCCAGCGCCAGTGCATCAGGGCGTCTAGGGTTGCTGGCCCAGGATCCAGCCTTCCCAGCGGTGGACCTGCGCCAGGTCGGGCGCGCCTTCGGGCAGATGGCCCTGCACCACGTCCAGCATGGCGCAAAGGCCCGCAAGGGCGTCGAACTGGTCCTCGCCCTCGGGGCCACTGGCGAAACCTGCCTCGATCCCGGCCCGCAGCGCCGGGGTCATGGCGTGGCCACGCCGGGCGATCCAGCCCAGCAACGGGCCGCTGGCATGGGGGCGGCGGTGGTCCCGGTTCCGCTTGCTCCACCGGCGGGTCTTGGTGATGCCGATGCGGGCATAGGCTTCGGCGGGGTAGGTTTCGGCCACCACTGTATCATGACGGGCCAGCAGGTCGTGCAGGCGGCCCTGAAAGGGCCAGAGGCCGAGGCGCGGCAGGTTCGGCTGCAGCACCTCCTGCCAGCCGGTGATCGCGCCCTTGCCCACCTGGTTGCCGCCCAGCGTCCAGAACAGGGCGCAGGCGGCGGCGCGGGTGGGGGTCCTGCGGTCGCAAAGCCGCAGCAGGGCGTCAAAGTCGGGCATGTCCAGGCCGGCCGCCAAGTGGTCGCGTTTCCGCCCGCCCGGCGCGTGGGGATAGAAGGGGCGGCGCAGGGAAATCTGCGACCTGTCGCGGCAGACGGAGAACCAGTCCGCCCAGTCCCCCGACCCGAACCCCGCCAGCGCCGAGGGGAAATCCGCAAAGCCCGTCCGGGCGCCATAGGCGGCTGGAAGGCCGATGGGAAAGTCGAACCCCAGCAGCAGCGGGCCGCAGCCCCGCATCCGCGCCAGCAGCGTCGCGGTGTCGCCCACCGGTTCCGGGGCGCCCAAAAGGTAACGGCCGCCCCTTGGCAGGGCGGCCGTCATCCAGCGTTTCCTCGGATGCAGGCTCCAGTCGCAATGCACGATCACCGGAGCCCTCATCTTACAGCAGGTCGGGGGCCGTGGCCTCCAGCGCCAGCTGGGCGACGATCTCGTCCAGGGTCTGGGTCTTCGTCTGCTTCTCGCCCAGGCGACGGGTGCTGACGGTGCGGTCCTCGACCTCTTTCATGCCGCAGGCCAGGATATAGGGCACCTTGCCGACGGAATGTTCGCGGACCTTGTAGTTGATCTTCTCGTTGCGCAGGTCGGCCTCGGCGCGCACGCCCCGGGCCTTCAGCGCCTCGACGACCTCAAGGCAGTAGTCATCGGCATCCGAGACGATGGCCGCGACGACCACCTGGCGCGGCGCCAGCCACACCGGCAGCTTGCCTTCCGAGTTCTCGATCAGGATGCCGATGAAGCGCTCGAAGCTGCCCAGCACGGCGCGGTGCAGCATGATCGGCATGTGCTTTTCGCCGTCCTGGCCGATGTAGCCCGCGCCCAGGCGCTCGGGCAGGTTCGGGTCCACCTGCAGCGTGCCGCATTGCCATTCGCGGCCGATCGCGTCGGTCAGCGTGAATTCCAGCTTGGGTGCGTAGAAGGCGCCTTCGCCCTCGAGGATCTCGTAGTCGTAGCCCGCCGCGTGGCAGGCATTGCCAAGCGCGGCCTCCATCCGGTCCCAGCTTTCCTCGCTGCCCACGCGCTTTTCGGGGCGGGTCGACAGCTTGATCGTCCAGTCGGTAAAGCCCAGATCGGCGTAGATTTCGGCCAGGAAGGCGATGAAGGTCTTGGTCTCTTCCTCGATCTGCTCGAAGGTGCAGAAGATATGTGCGTCATCCTGGGTGAAGCCGCGCACCCGCATGATGCCGTGCAGCGCGCCCGAGGGCTCATAGCGGTTGCAGGACCCGAATTCGGCCATGCGCAGCGGCAGGTCGCGGTAGGACTTCAGGCCCTGGTTGAACACCTGCACGTGGCAGGGGCAGTTCATCGGCTTCAGCGCGTTGATGGTTTTCTCGCGGGCATGATCCTCGTCCACTTCGACGATGAACATGTTCTCGCGGTAGTTGCCCCAGTGCCCCGAGGCTTCCCACAGCTTGCGGTTCACCACCTGGGGGGTGTTGACCTCGACATAGCCGCCGCGGCGCTGCTTGCGGCGCATGTAGTCCTGCAGCGTGGTGTAGATGGTCCAGCCGTTCGGATGCCAGAAGACCTGACCGGGCGCTTCCTCCTGCATGTGGAACAGCGCCATCTCGCGGCCCAGCTTGCGGTGGTCGCGCTTGGCGGCCTCCTCCATCATGGTTTCCCAGGCCTTCAGTTCCTGACGGTTCTTGAAGGCCACGCCGTAGATGCGCTGCAGCATCGGGCGGGTGGAATCACCCAGCCAGTAGGCGCCGGCCACATGGGTCAGCTTGAAGGCATCGGCGGGCACCTGGCCGGTGCTTTGCAGGTGCGGGCCGCGGCACAGATCCTGCCAGTCGCCGTGCCAGTACATGCGCAAAGGCTCATCCCCGGGAATGCGGTTGACAAGCTCGATCTTGTAGGGTTCGCCGCGTTCTTCGTAGTAGCGCAGCGCATCCTCGCGCGACCAGACCTCGGTGCGGACGGGATCGTTGGCGTTGATGATTTCCTTCATCTTCGCCTCGATGGCGCCCAGATCCTCGGGGGTGAAGGGTTCTGCGCGGTCGAAATCGTAGAACCAGCCCTTGTCGCGGACCGGACCGATGGTGACCTTCACGTCCGGCCAGATCGCCTGCACCGCGCGTGCCATAATATGCGCAAGGTCGTGGCGAATCAGCTCATAGGCCTGCGCATCGTCTTTCATCGTGTGAATCTCGACGGTGGCGTCCTCGGTCAGGGGCCATTGCAGGTCCCAGTGCTGTCCATTGACCGTCGCGCTGATGCTTTTTTTGGCAAGTGAACTGGAAATCTCGGCTGCGACATCAGCGCAGGTGATCCCTTCGGCGAATTTTCGCTGACTGCCGTCGGGGAAAGTGAGGGTAATCAATGACATAGGTCCTTCTCGTCGGTTTGGCGCCCACGGAACGCCCGGTTGCGGGTTTTGTGCAATGCGTTAATTGGTTGAAGCAGTGTAACTAGTCAAGGCGGTGTGGCCTATGTCCGTAGCTGACAACTACGCATCGAAACCTGTACCCGTCGGTCAGGTTTCGGGCGGTAAATCGTATTCTCAAACCGAAGATCGCAACCACGCGAAGCTTGTCGCGGCCCTGTCGATGAGCCGGATCAGCGACAGCCTGCTGGAGCCCAAGCTGGTGCTCAGCTGGCTGCTGACCGGGCTGGGGGCGCCGGGCTGGATGATCGGCGCGCTGGTCCCGATCCGCGAGGCCGGGTCGCTGCTGCCGCAAAACGGCATGGCCAACCTGATGGAGCGCCTGGCGCGCCGCAAGTGGATGTGGGTGGCCGGATCGGTCGTGCAGGGCGTGACGACGCTGGCCATCGCGGCCAGCGGGGTCGCGCTGGACGGCTGGATGGCGGGCGGGGCAATCTGCCTGGCGCTGCTGCTGCTGGCAATCGCGCGCGCCGCCTGCGTCGTGTCCTTCAACGAGGTCCAGGAAAAGCAGGGGCGCGGCGTGCGGCGTGGCACGGTGGGGCCGCTGTGGACGATCGCGGTGGCGGTCTTTGCCGGGATCCTGATGACCGGCCTGTTGGAAGACCGCCTGGCGATCGGGCTGGGTGTCGGCCTGTCGGGGCTGCTTTCGATCCTGGCCGCGGTGACCTTCGCCGGTCTTGAAGAGGCACCCAGCGAAGAGGGCGAGCCCCTGGGCATCGACTTCCGCCGGATCTGGGGCGAGGACTGGCTGCTGCGGCGCTTCATCGTGGTGCGCGGGCTGCTGGCCTCGACCACGCTGGCGCCGCCATTCCTGGTGATGCTGGCGACGCGGCAGGGCGAAGGCACGCTGCAGGTGCTGGGGGCGATGCTGCTGTCGGCGGCGGCGGCGGCGCTGCTGGGGCCCTATGCCTGGGCGCGGCTGGCCGATCGTTCGGCCCGTCTGGTGCTGGGGATGGCCGGTCTGCTGGGGGCGCTGAGCATGGCGGCCATGGTCGCGGTGGCGGTGCTGGCCCCGAATTCGCTGGCATGGACGGCTCCGGTGATCCTGTTCGCCCTGATGCTGGCCTATCACGGCGAGGCCCAGGCCCGCGGCATCTACCTGGTCGGCATGGCGCCGAAGGACTTCCTGGGCAATTACGCGGTGATCGCCAATATCTCGGTCGGCATTGCGCTGTGCCTGATCGGTGCCCTGGGTGCGGTTCTGGTGATGCTGGCCCCCGAGGTCGCGCTGGTCGCCCTGGCGGCGCTGTCGCTGCTGGGGGCGGTGATGGCCTCGACGCTGTACTCGGCCGAAAGGGCTGCCGAGGGCCAATGATCTGGGACCAATGATCTGGCGCCCGTGATCAAGGGCCAGTGATGTTGCGCCTGCGGGCGGCCCGTGCCAAGCAGCAGGGGCCGCATCGCACAGGAGACCCCCATGACCGACCGCTTTACCTCGCCGCAGGGCCGCAGCCTGGCCTATCACCAAAGCACGGGCGCGGGGGATGGCCGACCCGGGGTGGTGTTCCTGGGGGGCTTCAAGTCCGACATGGGCGGCACCAAGGCGGTCTGGCTGGAAGACTGGTGCAAAGCGCAGGGGCTGGCGTTCCTGCGCTTTGACTATTCCGGGCATGGCGAAAGCTCGGAACCTTTCACGGCGGGCTGCATCGGTGACTGGGCCGAGGACGCCCAGGCGCTGATCAGCGCGCTGACCGAGGGGCCGCAGATCCTTGTGGGCTCGTCCATGGGCGGGTGGATCTCGTTGCTGATGACGCAGCGGCTGGGGGCGAAGGTGGCGGGTCTGGTGACCATCGCCGCGGCGCCCGATTTCACCGAGGACAGCATGTGGGCCAGCTTTGACGCGGCCCAGCGGGCCGAACTGGCCTCGGGGCAGGTCGCCCTGCCGTCGGACTATGGCGAACCCTATATCATCACGAAACGCCTGATCGAGGACGGCCGCAGCCACCTGCTGCTGCGCGATCCGATCCCGCTGGGCTTCCCGGTGCGCTTCCTGCACGGCACGGCGGATGCCGATGTGGCGCTGTCGGTGGCGCTGCGGCTGATGGAGCGGGCCGAGGGGCCGGACATCCAGCTGCGGCTGGTCAAGGGCGCGGATCACCGGTTCTCGAGCCCCGAATGCCTGGCGCTGATCGGCACCTCCATCACCGAGGTCCTGGCGGCACTGTAACGGCGCCGAAACGATAAAGGCCGCCCCGGGGGCGGCCTTTTGCATGGGCATGCGCGCGGTGTCAGGCGCGGCGGTCGGGGATGATCTGCTGGGCGATGCCCACGAACAGCAGGTAGAGGCTGACGATGATCAGCAGCACCTCGGCCACGCCCGGCAGGTTGAACCTGGTCAGCGTCGCCCAGAGCGCCAGCAGCACCCAGATCCCCGCCATCGGCAGCGACAGCTTGCGCCAGCGCTTGGTGCGCACGGGGTGGATGAACTTCAGCGGCACGAACATGGCGATGGTCAGCAGCGCGATCATCAGGACCATGGTTGCGGGCGCGGGCTGCACCGCGAAGAAGACCAGCACGACCATGTTCCAGCAGCCCGGGAAGCCGGAAAAGCTTTTGTCGGCGGTCTTCATCCGGGTGTCGGCGAAATAGATCGACGAGGCGAAGGCGATCAGCAGCACGCCGAACCAGCCCCACCAGCCCGGCAGCAGCCCCGACTGGTAGAGGGCATAGGCGGGGATGAAGACATAGGTCAGATAGTCGATGATCAGGTCCAGCAGCACGCCGTCGATCTCGGCGGCATGTTTCTGCACATCGAACTTGCGGGCCAGGGGGCCGTCAAGCCCATCGACGGCGAAGGCCACAACCAGCCACAGGTACATGCCTTCCCAGTGCTGCTGGGCTGCGGCGATGATCGCCAGCATGGAGAAGATGGCCCCCGTCGCCGTCAGCAGATGGACGGAGAGGGCTCGGATACGCTCTATTTTCATTGTGCAACCTAGGCATGAGAAAGGCGGGGCGGCAAGATCCCTGAGGGGAGTTCAGCCACGCGGATGCGCCTTTCGGTAGACTTCCATCAGCCGTGCCTGATCCACAGCCGTATAGGTCTGGGTGGTGGCAAGGCTGGCGTGACCCAGCAGCTCCTGGATGGCGCGCAGGTCGCCTCCGGCGTTCAGCAGATGGGTGGCGAAAGAGTGCCGCAGCGCGTGCGGTGTCGCGGTCGAGGGCAGGCCCATCTGGGCGCGCGCCGCAGCCATGGCCTTCTGGATGCCGCCCGGGCCCAGCGGACCGCCCTTGATGCCGCGAAAGATCGGCTGGCCGGATTCCATCGGGTGGGGGCAAAGCTCCAGATAGGTTTCCACCGCCTGGCGGGCGGGCGCGATCACCGGGACCACGCGTTCCTTCTTGCCCTTGCCGTGGATGCGCAGGCTGCTGCCCAGCGGCAGGTCATCCGCGGTGATCGAGAGCGCCTCGGAAATCCGCAGCCCGCAGCCGTAAAGCAGCGTCACCACGGCGGTATCGCGGGCGGAAACCCAGGCGCGGTCATCCTGTTCGCCCACCTGTTCCAGCATCCTTGCCGCGTCGACCTCGGAGAGGGGGCGGGGCAGCTTGCGCTGGAAACGGGGGCTGCGGGTCGACAGCACGGCGGTCGGATCAAAGCCTTCGCGTTCGGCCAGCCAGCGATAGAAGCTCTTGACCGACGAAAGCCTGCGCGCCAGCGACCGCGCGCTGACGCCGCGGGCGCGCTGGTTCGCCATCCAGCTGCGCATGTCGGCCACATCGACCGAGGCAATGGCGCCCAGCCCCTGGCTTTCGCCCTTGTGCAGGGTGATGAAGGTCAGGAATTCCACCAGATCGGCCCGGTAGGCCTCGATCGTGCGGTCGGATCGGTCCAGCACGCTGGCCAGCCCGTCCAGCCAGCGCCCCATCGCGTCGCGCGCGGCCTCCGACAGTGCCAGGCTCATGCCAGCCAGCGCCGCATGGCGCGTTCGAAGACACCGGCGAAGAAGGCCAGCAGGTCGGTGGCGTGCTGGGCGGTGAACTGGTCGGCCTCTTCCGAGCCCAGCAGCAGCATCCCGGGCAGGCGGCCGGGGCCGAAATCCAGCCGCAGGCAGGCCTCGGAGGCGATCTGCGGCGCCTGCGGGCCATAGAAGTAGTCGGGCGCATAGCCATCGGTGCGACGCAGGATGACGCTGCGCGGCGTGCCGGTGCGCCCGGCCTCCATGTAATGCGCCACGGCGCCCGGATCGACGATGGCCAGCAGATGGCCGAAGCGTTCCAGCACCGGATCGTCCTGTTCCTGCGCGGTTTCCAGCACCAGCCGCAGCCGGTCCACGCCCAGGATGTCCGAAACCTCGCCGCCCAGGTCGCGCAGGAAATCGTCGAATTTCTCGGCATCCAGCAGCCGCAGCACCGCGCGGTGGATCTGGTTGGTGCCCGCAAGGTTGTCGTAGGCGGTGGCGATGACCGTCTTGTGGGTGTCTTCCAGCCGGTCGAGGCGTTCCTCCAGCCGGGCCATGGCGATGCCGCGCAGGTCCACCACGTTCGATCCCATCGCCTGCGCATTGGCGGCGATCAGGATTTCCATCAGGGCGGTGTCCTCGAGGATCACGTCGGGCTGCGCGATGATCTTTTCGCGCAGGGTACTGTCCAGTCCGGGCATTCTGCTCTCTCTGCCTCTGTATGGATATGTATGTTTTTCCATACAGTAACAGAAAACGAGGAAGCCCCGCAGCGATTTTCCGGAAAAAACCGCAAACGGGGCTTCGGGTGTGTCCTGGTCGCGCGCGGGGCGCGCTCAGGGCCGGATCAGAGGATCTTGATGCCGGCGTCGGCGATGTCCTTCAGGAAGGCCTCAAGGCCCTTGTCGGTCAGCGGGTGGCTGGCCAGCGCCTTGATGACCGAGGGCGGCGCGGTGATCACGTCGGCGCCGATGCGGGCGCTTTCGGCGACGTGGTTCGCGGTGCGGATCGAGGCCGCCAGGATCTCGGTCTCGAAGTTGTAGTTGTCGTAGACGGTGCGGATGTCCTCGATCAGCTGCATGCCGTCCAGGTTGATGTCATCCAGGCGCCCGATGAAGGGGCTGATGAAGGTCGCACCGGCCTTGGCGGCCAGCAGTGCCTGGTTGGCGCTGAAGCACAGCGTCACGTTGACCATCTTGCCCTCGTCCGACAGGACCTTGCAGGCCTTCAGCCCGTCCCAGGTCAGCGGCACCTTGACGGCGATGTTCGGCGCGATCTCGGCCAGCTTGCGGCCCTCGGCGATCATCTGCTGGGCTTCGGTGGCGACCACCTCGGCCGAAACCGGGCCCTCGACCAGCTCGCAGATTTCCTTGATCACTTCCAGGATGTCGCGGCCCGACTTCTTGATCAGAGTGGGGTTGGTGGTCACGCCATCGACCATGCCCAGCTCGTTCAGCTCGGCGATGGCGGCGACGTCGGCGGTATCGACGAAGAATTTCATGGGGGCCTCCGGGGCGGATGATAGCGTTAGCGTTTTCCTGCCCCGATTTAGCCGATAGAGTGGCGCTCCGAAACCCCGATCCGACGCGGAGAGGCATTTGGCAGATCTGCCCGACCACTATCCCGAAGGCACCCTTGTTGCGGTGCAGACCGCGCAGCCCATCGACCGCACGCTGGACTATCGCGCCCCCGAAGGCGGCTGTTACCTTGGCGCCTACGTGCAGGTGCCGCTGGGGCCGCGCCAGGTGCTGGGCGTGGTCTGGGGGCCGGGGCTGGGCGGCTTCGACCTGAAGAAGGCGCGCCACATCGTCAAGGTCTTCGACGTGCCGCCGATGCGCGCCGAAATGCGCAGTTTCCTTGAGAAGATGGGCGATTACACCCTGACGCCGATGACCGCGATGATGCGGCTGGCGACCCGGGTGCCGGGGCTGTCGGACCCGCCCTCGATGCGCAGGATCTACCGGCTGGGGCAGGCCGAACCGGACCGGCTGACCGATGCCCGCACCCGCGTCCTTGAGGTGCTGAAGGACTACGGCGGTCTGGCCTTCACCCTGAAGG
Source organism: Pseudooceanicola sp. NS-SX9 (assembly GCF_057380705.1). Classification (NCBI taxonomy): domain Bacteria; kingdom Pseudomonadati; phylum Pseudomonadota; class Alphaproteobacteria; order Rhodobacterales; family Paracoccaceae; genus Pseudooceanicola; species Pseudooceanicola sp. NS-SX9. Next base: position 991,727 of record NZ_CM170818.1, read on the forward strand.
AGCTGTCGGATACCGCGGGCGTGTCGGCCTCGGTCGTCAAGGGGCTGGTGCAGCAGGGCGTGGTGATCGAGGAAACGACGCCCCGCGATCTGCCCTTCCCGCATCTGGACCCCGATCTGCCGGGCAAGCCGCTGGCGGGGGGGCAGATCAGTGCCGCCGAAAGCCTGCGCGAGGGGGTGCGTTCGGGGCGCTACGGCACCACGCTGCTGCGCGGCATCACCGGATCCGGCAAGACCGAGGTCTATCTGGAAGCCGTGGCCGAATGCCTGAAACAGGGCCGTCAGGCGCTGGTGCTGCTGCCCGAGATCGCCTTGTCGGCGGAATTCCTGACCCGGGTGCAAAAGCGCTTTGGCGCGAAGCCCGCCGAATGGCATTCCGGCGTCACCATGACGGAACGCCGCCGCACCTGGAAGATGGTCGCCACCGGCGAGGCGCAGCTGGTGGTGGGCGCCCGTTCGGCGCTGTTCCTGCCGTTCCGCGACATGGGTCTGGTGGTCGTGGACGAGGAACACGACAGTTCCTACAAGCAGGAGGACGGGGTTCTTTACAATGCCCGCGACATGGCGGTGCTGCGGGCCTCGATCGCGGGGGCGCAGGTGGTGCTGGCCTCGGCCACGCCCAGTCTGGAAAGCTGGGTGAACGCTCAGGCGGGCAAGTACCGGCGCCTCGATCTGGTGGAACGCTTCGGCACTGCCGTCCTGCCCGAGATGCGCGCCATCGACATGCGCGCCGAGGACATGCTGGCGGGCACCTGGATCTCGCCCAGGCTGCAGGATGCGGTGCGCGCCCGGGTCGAGGCGGGCGAACAGGCGCTCTTGTTCCTGAACCGGCGCGGCTATGCCCCGGTGACGCTGTGCCGGGCCTGCGGCAAGCAGCTGGAATGCAGCCATTGCGACGCCCGGCTGGTCGAACACCGCTTTCTGAAACGGCTGGTCTGCCACCAGTGCGGCGACGAACAGCCCATCCCCGAGGCCTGCCCCCATTGCGGGGTCGAGGGCAAGCTGGCGGCCATCGGCCCCGGTGTCGAACGCCTGACCGAGGAAGCCCAGGCGGTGTTCCCCGATGCGCGCATCGCGACGCTGTCGTCGGATCTGTTCACCTCGGCGCGGGCGCTGAAACAGGCGGTCGAGACCATTGCCTCGGGCGGGGCGGACATCGTGATCGGCACCCAGCTGGTGGCCAAGGGGCACAACTTTCCGCTGCTGACGCTGGTGGGGGTGATCGACGCCGATCTGGGGCTGCACGGATCCGACATGCGCGCGGCCGAGAAGACCTTTCAGCTGATGCGCCAGGTGGCGGGGCGGGCAGGGCGCGCCGACCGCCCCGGCGAGGCGTTGATGCAGACCTTCCAGCCCGAACACCCGGTGATCCGCGCCATCCTGTCGGGCGACGAGGAGGATTTCTGGAACGCCGAGGCCGCCGCGCGCGAACAGGCGGGGATGCCGCCCTTTGGCCGGATGGCGGGGATCATCCTGGCCTCGGAGCGCGAGGGCGAGGCGATGGCGGCGGGCAATGCGCTGGCACGCGCCGACGGGCCGATCCGCGCCGCGGGGGCGATGGTCTATGGCCCGGCCCAGGCGCCCATCGCACGGATTCGCGGCTGGCACCGGGTGCGGCTGCTGGTGAAGGCGCCCAAGGGCGTCATGCTGCAACGTGCGGTTGCGGACTGGATCGCCGGTGTCACCCTGCCGCGCGGGCTGCGCCTGTCGATCGACATCGATCCGCAGACCTTCTTCTGATCCGCCCAAATCCGACCGTTTCCGAGGGAAAACGCCAACCCCTGTCTTTGCAGGGGTTTGGCTTTTTCCGACTGTTTCGCTTGGTTGGAATTAGTCTAGAAAAACAGTCAAGTATTTGATTTTATTTAAAAAAGTTCTTGAAACCCCAAGGCGCGCGCGCCATATTCAGATCCAAGCGACGCCAGCCAGACAGGCAGCCACCGGCCACCGATCCAGCCCGCCCGCATTTGAGACACTTCACAATCAAGGAGCGCCCCATGTCCGCGACCTGCAAAGCCTGCGCCTTCTACGAAGACCACCATTCGAACAGCACCGCGGAACTGTCGGCAGCCGGCCTGTGCCGTGCCAACCCGCCGGTGAACCAGTCCGCTCCCGACACCCGTGGCCTGTGGCCGTTGGTGAAATCGGACGACTGGTGCGGCAAGTTCGCCACCGTCTTCCCGGCCGAGTGATCGGCCCCACGCCCTGACCCGGTCCCCCTCGGGCCCTCATGAGGGGGAGAACGGTTCCAGACGCAGCCCGCCGGCATGAAAATGCACGGCGGGTTGTTCGTTCCGGCAGGCAGAAAACATGTCGCGTTTTCGTGAGGTCGGGATAAAGCATGATCATGACACGCATCATGCCCCTTTCCCAAGCTGCCCATCTGCCGGTCTGGCGTCGCCCTGCGGCGCTGCTGCTGCTGACGGCCGCCGCCCAACCCGTTGCCTATGCCACCTGGCAGGCTTTGCTGAACAACTTCGTCATCGAGGCCGCGGGCTTTGACGGCCATGACATCGGCTGGCTGCATACCGTGCGCGAGATCCCCGGTTTCCTGTCGGTGGGCGTCATCGCGCTGGTGCTTTTGATCCGCGAACAGGTGGTGGGGCTGGTGGCGCTGCTGCTGCTGGGCGTGTCGACCGCGATCACGGCGTATTTCCCCAGCATGGGCGGCATCCTGACGATCACCATGCTCAGCTCGATCGGGTTCCATTACTACGAGGCGGTGAACCAGTCGCTGCAGCTGCAATGGCTGACGCGCGAGGAGGCGCCGAAGATGCTGGGCCGGCTGCTGGGGGCAGGGGCCGGGGCGACGCTGGTGTGCTACGGGCTGATCGTCGTGCTGTGGGAGCCGCTGCATCTGACCTACACGATGGTCTTTCTGGCTTCGGGCGGGTTCGCGGCGTTCTGCGCGCTGCTGGCGCTGGCGATCTTCCCGCATTTCGAGGCCCCGCATCCGCAGCGCCGCCGGATCGTGCTGCGCCGGCGCTACTGGCTGTATTACCTGCTGCAGTTCTTCTCGGGGGCGCGGCGGCAGATCTTCGTGGTCTTCGCGGGCTTCATGATGGTCGAACGCTTCGGCTTCGACGTGCACGAGGTGACATCTCTGTTCCTGATCACGCTGGTGCTGAACATGGTCACCGGGCCGCTGATCGGGCGGGGCGTCGCGGCCTTCGGGGAACGGCGGGTGCTGCTGTTCGAATACCTGATGCTGACCGGCGTCTTCAGCCTGTATGGCGGCATCTACTATTTCGGCTGGGGCGTGGTGCTGGCCTCGGGGCTCTATATCCTCGACAATGTGCTCTTCGCGCTGTCGATGTCGCTGAAGACCTATATCCAGAAGATCGCCGATCCGCAGGACATCGGGCCGACCTCGGCGGTGGCCTTCACGATCAACCACATCGCGGCGGTCTTCCTGCCGGCGGTGCTGGGCTACATCTGGCTGTATTCGCCGGGGCTGGTCTTTGGCCTGGCGGCGGGGCTGGCTGTGTGTTCCTTCCTGGCGGCGCTGATGGTGCCGCGCCACCCCGGCCCGGGAAACGAGACGATCTTTACCCGGATGGCGGCGCCGCAGCCTGCGGAATAAGGCCCGCGGATAAATGCGGGGCGGCACGGGGCGCGCTTGACGGGGCGGGGGGAAGGCCTTACGCCCCCTGCAACCTGAAACGCGAGGATCCCATGGCCACCTGGACCGCCCTGACCACCCTTTCCACCAAGGCCGATGCAGAGGCGCTTGGCGCCGCGATGGAGGATCTGATCCCCGAACCCACCGGCGTCGGCGTCTTCGAGATGGAAGACGGCTCGGGCCTGTGGGAGGTCGGCGTCTATTTCGAGGAAAAGCCCGATATCGCGGCCCTCGAACTGCTGGCGGCGATCAACCATGCCAAGCCCTTCGCCGTCTCGGAACTGCCCGAGACCGACTGGGTGGCGCATGTGAAGCGCGAACTGGCCCCCGTCGTGGCCGGCCGCTTCTTCCTCTATGGCTCGCATGATGCCGACAAGGTGCCCGCCGAGGGCGTCGTGCCGCTGCTGATCGAGGCCGCCATGGCCTTCGGCACCGGCCACCACGGCACCACTTCGGGCTGCCTGAAGGCGCTGGACCGGCTGGACAACGAAGGCTTCCGCACCGAGCGCACCGCCGATATCGGCTGCGGCACCGCGGTGCTGGCGATGGCGGCCGCGCAGATCTGGCCGGGCACGCCGGTTGCTTCGGACATCGACCCGGTGGCGGTGGACGTGGCCGTGGCGAACCTGGCGGCCAATGACATGGCCGGCCGCGTCACCTGCCTTGAGGCCACCGGTTTCGACCATCCGGTGCTGCATGACGGCGCGCCCTACGGGCTGATCTTTGCCAATATCCTGATGGGGCCGCTGATCGCGCTGGCGCCCGACGTCGCGGCCCACCTGGCGCCCGGCGGCTACACCATCCTGTCGGGTCTGCTGAACGAGCAGGCCGACGACGTGCGCGCCGCCTACGAGGCCCAGGGCCTGACCCTGCATTACGCGGAACAGATCCGCGAATGGACCACCCTGACGCTGCACAAGCCCGCCTGAGCAGGGCCCGTCTGAAGCCGCCTGTCGGATGGATCTGAAGGAAGCCGGAGCAATCCGGCTTTTTTCATGCCCGGCGGTCCGCAAACCCATGTGCCGGATACGAAAAAGGCGCCCCGAAAGGGACGCCTGTCTCGCTTCGCCGGATGCCGCATCAACCTGCGGCGAAGGGGTCAGCGGCGGGCAACGGCCTCGATGTCGCCGCGGTTCAGACCGATGTCGGCCAGTTCGCGGTCGTCCAGACGGGACAGGGCCTTGCGCGTTGCGCGGGCATCGTTCCAGTCGGTGATGGCGGTCAGCAGGTGGGTGATGGCCCAGGCAAAGGCCGGCATGTGGGGAGCGGAGTTGTGACGTGCGTCATAGGCGTTCATGGTCGTTTTCCTTGAATTGGCGTAGCGGGACAGGCCCGATTTCTGTAGTCGCAGGTAAAGTTTTCAAAGCGCCCAAACAATCACCATTTAGGCATGGAATGTATGCGCCCATTGCATGGCTCTTCTGCTTTGGTCAAAAAATGACGGAATGATGAAAAATTGACTTGCGAGGTGCCGCGATTTGGTGTGCGGACGTCGCTTTTCGTCTGTGGCGGCCCCGTCTGACGGCAGGATCTGCCGTGCCGTTGGCTTTGCGCATGTTCTCCTTTCGTGCTAGCCATGGGAAAAGCCCCGCCGAAACAGGGGCGCAGAGGCATCCCGAGGGGCGGAAAATGCGAATTCTGGGAATCGATCCGGGGCTTCAGAACCTCGGCTGGGGCGTGATTCGCGTCGAGGGCAACAAGATCAGCCATGTCGCGAACGGAATCTGTCACGGCACGGGCGAGGGGCTGCCGGAACGTCTGCTGACGCTCTACAGGGGCCTGACACAGGTGATCGAGGCCCATGCCCCCGACGAGGCCGCGGTGGAACATGTCTTCGTCAACCGCGACGGGGCGGGCACGCTGAAGCTGGGGCAGGCGCGCGGCATCGCGCTGCTGGTGCCGGCGCAGTTCGGCCTGCCGGTGGGCGAATATGCCCCCAACAAGATCAAGAAGACGGTCGTCGGCGTCGGGCATGCGGAAAAGCAGCAGATCCAGCACATGGTCAGGCTGCAGCTGCCGGGGGTGGACCTCGCGGGTCCCGACGCGGCGGATGCACTGGCGGCGGCGCTGTGCCACGCCCATTACAGAAGCTCGGGCCTGGCCCGCGCAATGCGGAGCATCGCATGATCGGCAAGATTTCCGGACGGGTCGACTACAAGGCCCTGGACCATGTTCTGGTGGACGTGCGGGGGGTGGGCTATCTGGTCTATTGTTCCGACCGGACGCTGGCCACGCTGCCCGGCCCCGGCGAGGCGGTGGCGCTATATACCGACATGCTGGTGCGCGAGGACCTGCTGCAGCTTTTCGGCTTCACCTCCCTGGAAGAGAAAGAGTGGTACCGCCTGCTGCTGAGCGTGCAGGGCGTGGGGGCGAAGGCCGCCCTGGCGATCCTGTCGGCGCTTGGTCCCGACGGGGTGGGGCGCGCCATCGCCCTGGGCGACTGGAACGCGGTGAAGGCCGCCAAGGGCATCGGCCCCAAGACCGCGCAGCGCGTGGTGAACGAACTGAAGGACAAGGCGCCCAGCGTCATGGCCATGGGCGCGACCCCGGCCGCCCGCCCTGATCCCGACGCCCTGATCGAGGACACGCCCGTCCCCGCGCCCGTCCGCAACAGCCGCGCCAAGGCCGATCCCGGCCCCAGGGTCGATGCGGCGGCGCGCGCCGATGCGCTTTCGGCGCTGACCAACCTGGGCTATCAGCCCTCCGAGGCGATGCAGGCCGTCGCCCAGGCGCTGGATGAAACCCCCGATGCCACGACCTCGGCGCTGATCCGCGCCGCCCTGCGCCGCCTTGCCCCCAAGGACTAAGCCGCGCATCCTGCCCAAGATCCAAGGCCCGCCAAGGAGCCCGCAATGACCAGCCCCGATCCGACGCTTCGCCCCGATCCCCTGCCCGAGGACGTGGCCGAGGACACCCGTGCCCTGCGCCCGCAGACCCTTGATGCCTTCATCGGCCAGGCCGAGGCGCGCGCCAACCTGAGGGTCTTCATCCAGTCCGCCCGCCAGCGCGGCGAGGCGATGGACCACACGCTGTTCCACGGGCCGCCGGGCCTTGGCAAGACGACGCTGGCGCAGATCATGGCGCGCGAGCTTGGGGTGAACTTCCGCATGACCTCGGGGCCGGTGCTGGCCAAGGCGGGGGACCTTGCCGCGATCCTGACCAACCTGGAGGCCCGCGACGTTCTGTTCATCGACGAGATCCACCGCATGAATGCCGCCGTCGAAGAGGTCCTTTACCCCGCGATGGAGGATTTCGAGCTGGACCTGGTGATCGGCGAAGGCCCCGCCGCGCGCACCGTGCGGATCGAGCTTCAGCCCTTTACCCTGGTCGGCGCCACAACGCGGCTGGGCCTGCTGACGACGCCGCTGCGCGACCGCTTCGGCATTCCGACCCGGCTGCAGTTCTACACCGTCGAGGAGCTGCACGAGATCGTCACCCGCAACGCCCGCCTGATGGGGGCGCCCGCCGATCATGACGGCGCGATGGAAATCGCCCGCCGCGCCCGCGGCACGCCGCGCATCGCCGGCCGCCTGCTGCGCCGGGTGGTCGATTTCGCCGTGGTCGAGGGCGACGGCCGCATCACCCGCGAGCTGGCCGACAGTTCGCTGACCCGGCTGGGGGTCGATGCGATGGGCCTCGATTCCGCCGACCGGCGCTACATGCGGCTGATCGGCGAGGGCTATGGCGGCGGCCCGGTGGGGATCGAGACCATGGCCGCCGCGCTGTCGGAAAGCCGCGACGCGCTGGAAGAGGTGATCGAGCCCTACCTGCTGCAGCAGACCCTGATCCAGCGCACGCCGCGGGGCCGGATGCTGACGCAGCGCGCCTGGGACCACCTGGGCCTGAACCCGCCGCGCGAGCGTGGCGAGATGCCGGACCTGTTCGGCAACTGACCCCTGATCAGGGCATACGGTCGGCGCCGGTCCCTCGGGTGGCGTCAGTCCTTTGGGGGGCGGTCTTTCGGGCAGGGCCGGTCTTTCGGGTAGGGCAGGTCTTTCGGGCAGGGCAGGTCCTTTGGGCGGCGCTGGTCCCTCGGGCAAGGCCGGTCCCTCGGGTGGGGCTGCTCCCTCAGGCGCAGCGGTCCTTCGGGGCCAGGGCATTCGGGCTTGCCATTGGCGGCGGAAGTTGAAAAGGACGGTCCCCGATCAATCTGCCGTCTGCCGAAAGGGGATCCACATGGCCAGCCATGCGCCCGATGCCGAGGAAATCACCCGCCTGTTCACCGATGAAGAGGGGCGGTTCCGCTTTGCCCGCTGGTCCCGGCCGATCGTGCCGGTGATCTTCGGCGTCTCGGAAACCTCTCTGCCGGTGCTGAAGGGCGCCATCGAGACGGTGGTGCTGACCGCCGGTCACAAGCTGTCGGATATGGATCCCGAACTGGGCGCCAACCTGATGATCTTCTTCCTGCGCGACTGGCAGGAACTGGCGGCGGTCGAGAACATGGACCAGCTGGTCCCCGAACTGCCCGAACTGCTGCCCCGGCTGGAGCAGGCGAAGGCCGACCAGTACCGCTTTTTCCGCTTCGAGCCCGACAATTCGATCCGCGCGGCCTTCATCTTTCTGAAGATGCGCGGCGCGCTGGCGCAGATGCCCGCGGCCGATCTGGGGATCGAGCAGATGGTCAAGACGATGCTTCTTTGGGCGCCGCGTGCCTTTGCCGCACAATCGCCGCTGGCGCTGGCGGCAGACGGGCAGGGGGCGGTGTTGCGGCCCGACATCTCGGCGCTGCTGTCGGCGGCCTATGACCCGGTGCTGCCCGACCATTCCGAAGACCCCGCGCTGGCGCTGCGGCTGATGGCGCGGGCGGGCCAGTTCTTTAACTGAGGCGGTCGTTCCCGTCGGGCGCCCGGCGCGGTGCGTCGCGGGGCCGGATCGCCGTTGCCCGGCCCGAAGGGGCGGGGCCTTGCAGATCGCCCATCGCGTGTTTCAGTCCGTGTCAGTCGCGTGAAGCGACGCGAGCGGGCGGTGAAAATGCGCGTATTCCGGGCAGTTGCCTTGCGCGGGTCGGGCTGCGGTGATCATCTGCGGCCCGTCCCGGTCCCGCACCCCCCCACCCAGGAGAGCCCGATGGAGCACCATTTCACCTGCCGCGTCTATTACGAGGACACCGACATGGCAGGCATCGTCTACCATGCCAACTACCTTAAATTCATAGAGCGCGCGCGCTCTGAATGGGTGCGTTCGCTGGGCATCGACCAGCTGGCGATGAAGCGCGACGAGGGGCTTGCCTTTGCCGTGCGCCACATGGAGATCGACTTTGCCGCCCCCGCCCGCTTCGAGGACCAGCTGGACATCACCACCCGCACCGAGTCCGTCACCGGCGCCCGGCTGACCCTGATGCAGGTGGTCCGGCGCGGTGAAGAGGTGCTTTTTACCGCCCGCGTGGTGCTGGTGACCCTGTCGGACACCGGCCATCCGGTCCGGCTTCCGCATAAACTGCGCCTGCAGCTTCACTAAGCCGTCAGCCTGCGCGGTTTCACGCCGTATCATTGGTCACGGCCCTTGATATGCGCTATTTTCCCAGCCAAGCAGGCCGCCAAAGAGACGGTCCTCGTCACGAGACAGGCAAGAGAGCAGACCTATGGAATCAGAAACGCTCGCAGCGGCGCAGGGGATCGATTTCTCCATGCTTGGGCTCTTCACCCATGCATCCGTGACCGTGAAGCTGGTGATCATCCTCCTGATCCTCGCATCCTTCTGGAGCTGGTCGATCATCATCCAGAAACATATCGCCTTCAAATCCGCCCGCCGCGAGGCCGCGCAGTTCGACCGGGCCTTCTGGTCTGGCGAACCCCTGGACGAGCTTTACGACGAGGTGGGCCCCGAACCCCGCGGCCGGTCCAGCCGGATCTTTGCCGCCGGCATGACGGAATGGCGGCGCTCGCATCGCACCGACGGGGCGCTGATCCCCGGGGCGCAGGCGCGCATCGACCGGGCGATGGATGTGGCGATCGGCAAGGGATCGGCATCGCTGCAATCGGGGCTGCAGGTGCTGGCGACCATCGGTTCGACCGCGCCCTTCGTCGGCCTGTTCGGGACGGTCTGGGGGATCATGCATTCCTTCATCGGCATCGCCCAGCAGCAGAACACCAACCTGGCGGTCGTTGCCCCCGGCATCGCCGAGGCGCTGTTTGCCACCGCGCTTGGCCTGGTGGCGGCCATCCCGGCGGTGATCTTCTACAACAAGCTGTCGGGCGACAGCGACCAGATCGTGTCGGGCTACGAATCCTTCGCGGACGAATTCTCGACCATCCTCAGCCGCCAACTGGAGAGCTGAGATGGGCGCGGGCGTCATCCAGAAGGGCGGCGGCGGCGGTCGCCGCAACCGGCGTCGTGGCGGGCGGTCCCGCCCGATGGCCGAGATCAACATCACGCCGATGGTCGACGTCATGCTGGTGCTGCTGATCATCTTCATGGTCGCATCGCCCATGATGGTCGTCGGCATCCCGGTGGAACTGCCCAAGACGCAAGCCAGCGCGCTGCCCTCCGAACAGGAGGAACCGCTGGCGGTGACGGTGGATTCCGAGGGCAAGATCTCGATCCAGAACACCGAGGTGCCGCAGGACCAGCTGCTGGACAAGCTGCGCGCCATCGCCTCCGAACGCAAGTCGGACCGCATCTACCTGCGCGCCGACGGCAACGTGCCCTACCAGACCGTCGTCCAGGTCATGGGCATGATGAGCTCGGGCGGGTTCCCCAACATCAGCCTGGTCACCGACAGCGGGGCCCAGGGCCGCGATACCGTCTCGAACGGCGGGTCGCAGTAAGGCGGTCATGAACAAGGGCCATGTCATATCCGGCGCCGGCCATGTCGCACTGATCGGCTGGCTGCTCTTCGGGGGACTGCTGGAACGCAAGCCCCCCGAGGTGCAGGTCACGCCTGTCTCGGTCGTGACCGAGGAACAGTTCGAACAGCTTCAGGCTCAGACGCGGCCGCCGGGGGTGGAGACGAATGTCGATACGCCCGACAGCCCGCCCGCGCCCGCCGAAGCCCCCCCCGAGGTCGCCCAGAGCGCGCCCGCGTCTTCCGCACGGCCGCCGCAGGCCCCGCCGCCGCCCGCCCCCAAGGCCGAGGCCGCCGATACGGCGCCTGCAAAGCCCGTGCAGCCGGTGAAGCCGCCTGCGCAGGTCGCCTCGAAGGCGCCGCCGCCGCCCGAGGCCTCGCAGCCCGAGAAACAGAACGACGTGGCAGCCCTGCTGCCCGAGACGCCCGTGGTGCCGAAGGCGGATGCAACGCCCCGACAGGCGCCGCGCATTGCCCCCGATCCGGTCGAGAAGCCCGACAAGGACACGCCGGTCGACATCAGCAAGCGTCCGCAGCTGGCGCCCAGCCCGAAACCCGTCGAAAAGCCCAAGCCCGAGGAAAAGGCCACCCAGGCGCCCGCCAGCACGACCCAGATCGTCACCGAAGCCGACAAGCCCAAGCCGCTCGCGCCCAGCCAGGCCGTGCGCCCGCAGCCGCGTCCGCAGCGCGTGGCCGAAGCGCCGCCCGCCCCCGAGGCGGCCCCCAAGCCCGTCGAGCCCCCGGTCGAGAAGCCCAAGCCCGAGCCGAAGCCGGAACCGAAGCCGGAGCCGAAACCCGAGCCCAAGGCCGAACCCAAGCCCGAGACCGCGCCGAAAGTCGCGCAAAAGCCGAAGGCACCGCCCGTGCCCAAGCCCGCGCCCGATGCGAAGGCCGATGCCAAGGCCGATGCCAAGGACAGCAAGCCGGATGCGAAACCAGAGGCCAAACCGGCGGCCAAGCCCTCGACCAAGCCGAAGACCGACAGCAACCTGATCGACCAGGCGCTGGCCGAGGCCCTGAAGGGCGCCGGCAGCACCCCCGATGCACCGGCCCAGCAGTCCGCCCCCCGTGGCGCCCCGCTGACCCAGGGCGAGCAGGATTCGCTGCGCCTGGCGGTGTCGCAATGCTGGTCGGTCGATCCCGGCTCGGCCGCGTCGGAAGTGACGGTGGTGGTGGCCTTCTCGATGGACCGCGACGGCAAGGTGGTGCCCGGCTCGATCAAGCTGAAGTCGGCGACCGGCGGCGACGCGGCAGCGCAGCGCAGTGCCTTCGGGGCCGCGCAACGTGCCATCGCACGCTGCCAGCAGGGCGGCTATGACATGCCGGCGGCCAAGTACGACCAGTGGCGCAACGTCGAAATGACCTTCAATCCGGAGAAGATGCGGAACCTATGATGAGACAAGTCCAAAGGCTCACCCTTCTTGCCGCGGTCCTGGCCGCGATCGGCACCCTGCTTGCAGGCCCCGGACCGGCCATGGCGCAGTCCGGGCCGCTGAAGCTGACCGTCACGGAGGGCGTCGTTGAACCGATGCCCTTCGCCGCCCCCACCTTCGTCCCCGAAACCGGCCAGTCCCAGGATCTGGCGGCCAAGATCACCCAGGTGGTCGTCGCGGATCTGGTGAACACCGGCCTGTTCCGGGAAATCCCGCAAAGCGCGCAGATCGGCCGCATCACCTCGTTCAACAGCCCGGTGCAATATGCCGACTGGAAGGCGATCAATGCCGAGGCGCTGATCACCGGCGCCGTCGCCGTGCAGGGCAACCAGCTGAACGTCAAGTTCCGCCTGCATGACGTCTTTGCCGGCCAGGAAATCGGCCAGGGCATGCAGTTCAACGGCACTGCCGACGGCTGGCGCCGGATGGCCCACAAGGTTGCCGACCAGGTCTATTCCCGCATCACCGGCGAGAAACCCTATTTCGACAGCCGTGTCGTCTTCGTGTCCGAGACCGGGCCCAAGGAAAAGCGCCTGAAGCGTCTGGCGATCATGGATTATGACGGCGCCAACGTGCAGTATCTGACCGACAGCTCCAGCCTTGTGCTGGCGCCGCGGTTCTCGAACGACGGGCGGCGCGTGCTGTTCACCAGCTTCGCCACCGGCAGCCCGCGCATCTACATGCTGGATGTCGGATCGCCGTCGCTGCGCGAGATCACCACCGGGGCCGGGGACATGGCGTTCTCGCCGCGGTTCTCGCCCGATGGCAGCTCGATCCTCTATTCGCTGACCCAGGGCGCCAATACCGACATCTACCGCATGAGCCTGGGCGGCGGCGCCTCGACCCGGCTGACCTCGGCCCCCTCGATCGAGACCGCCCCCAGCTATTCGCCCGACGGCTCGAAGATCGTGTTCGAAAGCGACCGCTCGGGGTCCCAGCAGCTGTACATCATGTCCGCCAATGGCGGCGAGCCGCAGCGGATCTCGTTCGGGGATGGCAAGTATTCCACCCCGGTCTGGTCGCCGCGCGGCGACATGATCGCCTTCACCAAGCAGAACAAGGGCCGCTTCCACATCGGCGTCATGCGCGTCGATGGCTCGGGCGAGCGCCTGCTGACGGCCTCGTTCCTGGATGAAAGCCCGACCTGGGCGCCGAACGGCCGCGTCATCATGTTCACCCGCGAGACCCCCGGCGCTACCGGCACCTCGTCGCTTTACTCCGTCGATGTGACGGGGCGGAACCTGCAGCGCGTGCAGACGCCGACCGGCGCCTCGGATCCCAGCTGGGGCCCGCTGCAGAAATGATCCCGGTTCCGGTCCTTCCGCGGAAGGGCCGGGATCTTTGACCCGCTGGCTTGCTGGCCGCCGGGCGACCCACTAACTTCCATGTAAAAGGGGCACTGAACATGAGCACTCTGGCAAAGGCGGCGGTCGTCCTCGCCGTTCTGGGCCTCGCGGCCTGTACCAACGGCAACCGCTTTGGCAACCTTGGCGGCGCGAACGGCGGCTATGGCGCCAACGGCGCGGGCGGCTATGGCGCGAACGGTTATGGCGCCGGTGGCGCGATCACCTCGGGCGGCCTGAACGACCCGAAATCGCCCGCCTACTTCCAGCAGACCGTCGGCGACCGCGTCCACTTCCTGGTCGACCAGTCCACCATCAACCCGGAGGCCCGCCAGATCCTGGACGGCCAGATCCGCTGGCTGAACGCCAACCCCGACTTCAACGCCACGATCGAAGGCCATGCCGACGAACAGGGCACCCGGGAATACAACCTTGCCCTGGGCGCGCGTCGTGCCGAAGCGGTCAAGGACTACCTGGTCGCCGGTGGCGTCCGTCCGAACCGCCTGAACACCATCAGCTACGGCAAGGAACGCCCGATCGCGCTGTGCTCGGACGAAAGCTGCTATGCGCAGAACCGTCGCGCCGTCACGGTGCTGAAGGCCCCGGGGATGTAATCCCCGCCCGTCACGACCTGACCGGGGCGCCCCTAGGGGCGCCCCTCTCTTCTAAGCCCCTCTCTTCCAAGGAGGAAAGCCCTTGCGCCCGTCCCTGACCATCGCCCCCCGCCGTGTGGCCCTTGCCCTTGCGATGGCGGCCTGCCTGCCGCTTGCGCCCGTGGCCGTTCCCATGGCCCTTGCGCAAAGCGCCCCCGCCGCCGCGCCGGACAAGGAAACCCTGGCCGATGTGCGCCAGCAGCTGACCGTCCTCTACGTCGAGATCCAGGACCTGAAGCGGCAGCTGTCGACCACCGGTTCGGCCGGGCAGATCAACGGCGCGGGCTCGATGCTGGACCGGCTTGACGGGCTGGACCAGGAGGTCCGCCGCCTGACCGACAAGACCGAGGAGATGGACCACCACATTTCCGAGGTCGTCAAGGACGGCACCAACCGCATCGGCGATCTGGAATTCCAGCTGGTGCAGCTGGAAGGCGGCGATACCTCCAAGCTGGGCACCACCACCACCCTGGGCGAGAAGGACCCGGGCGGCAACCTGGCGCAGGCCGACAAGACTGCCGCCGCCGTCACCGCCCCCCCCAGCGACAGCGATCAGCAGCTGGCCGTGGGCGAGCAGGGCGATTTCCAGGCCGCCCAGAAGATGCTGGACAACAAGGATTATGCCGGCGCCGCCAAGGCCTTCGACACGTTCAAGTCGAACTACCCCGGCAGCCCTCTGGCGCCTGCCGCCGATCTGGGCAAGGGCCGCGCGCTGGAAGGGCAGGGTGACATCAAGACCGCCGCGCGCGCCTATCTCGACAGTTTCTCGGCCGCGCCCAAGGACAAGACCGCGCCGGTCGCGCTGTATCGTCTGGGCCGCCTGCTGAACCAGCTGGGCCAGAAGTCCGAGGCCTGCACCACCCTGAACGAGGTTGGCCGCCGCTTCCCGCAATCGAGCGCCGCCGTGCAGGCGTCGAAGGACATGCAGGGCATGGGCTGCTCGTGATCCGGGGGGCGCTGGCGGCCCGCATCGCCGCGCAGCTTCATCCCTCAGAGCGCCGTCTGGGCGTCGCGGTGTCGGGCGGGGGAGATTCCCTCGCCCTTCTGCATCTGCTGCAGGGGCTGGCGCCGGTGCTTGGGCTGGATCTGCATGTCGTCACCGTCGATCACGGCCTGCGCCCCGAGGCCCGCGCCGAGGCGCAGGAGGTCGCGCGGATCAGCGCCGCGATGGGCCTGCCGCATGACATCCTGACCTGGCAGGGGGGCAAAGGCCCCGGCAACCTGCAGGACCGGGCGCGCCGGGCCCGCTATGGGCTGATCGCCGCCTGGGCGCGGGATCTGCGCCTCGATGCGGTGGCGGTGGGCCATACCGCCGATGATCTGGCGGAGACCTTCCTGATGCGGCTGGCGCGCTCGGCCGGCACCGACGGGCTGGCGGCGATGCGGGGCCGCTGGACGGTCGAGGGCCAGACCTTCCTGCGCCCCATGCTGGATCTGACCCGGCAGGACCTGCGCGCCCATCTGCGCGCCGCCGGGATGACCTGGGCCGAGGATCCCTCGAACCAGGATCGCGGCTATGCGCGGGTGCGGGCGCGGGATGCGCTGGCGGCGCTGGCGCCCCTTGGGGCGACGCCCCGCGCCATTGCCGAAACTGCCCGCAACCTCTCGGCCGCCCGCCAGGCGCTTGGCCATTACGCCCATCAGGAGGCCCGCCGCATCGTCACGATCGAGGCGGGCGACCTGAGGATTGATCGCGCGGGCTTTGCCGCCCTGCCGCCCGAGATCGCCCGCCGCATCCTGCAGGCCGGGCTGATGTGGATCGCGGGGGGCGACTATGCGCCGCGCCGCGCGCCCCTGGCGCAGGCGGTGGCGGCGCTGGCGGCGGGACAGGCGATGACGCTGCATGGCTGCGCGCTGCTGGCGGGCGGCACCCATGCCCGGCTGACCCGCGAGGCCGCGGTGACAGCCCCCCTGCGCGCCGCCCCCGGCACGGCCTGGGATGGCCGCTGGCGGCTTTCGGGCCCCGACGCCCTTGGCTGCCAGATCCGCGCCCTTGGCCTCCGGGGCGCGCGGATCTGCCGCGCGCGCGGCGCCGCCGGCCTGCCGATGGTGGCGCTTGCCGCCTGTCCATCGGTCTGGCGCGGTGATATGCTGGTCGCGGCCCCCGTCGGGGGCTGGCCCTCCGGCTGGCGGGCCGAGCTGCTCCGGGAGGGAGAGGCGTTCTTTTCGGCGTTGCTTTTGGATTGAATGCGCGGCGAGGAACCTTATTTTATCCCGGACGCCACTGTGTTACCCGCATTGGCACAAGATTGATGGGAGAGCTCTTGTGGGCACCGCAAAAAACCTCGCTTTCTGGGCCGTGCTGCTGCTGCTGATCGTGGCGCTGTTCAACCTGTTCAGCGGGTCGGGCAACACGCTGCAAAGCACCAACCGGCCGTACTCGCAATTCGTGCAGGAGGTGAACGACGGCTTCGTGCAATCCGTGACCCTGGATGGCGAAAAGGTTCTGTACCGGGGCTCGGACGGCAAGGATTACATGGCGATCAAGCCGCAGGATGCGGAAGTGACCCAGCTGTTGCTGTCGAAGAACATCCCCGTCTCGGCGAAAAGCCAGGAGGAGAGCGGGTTCCAGGCCTTCATCATCTCGCTGCTGCCGATCCTGCTGCTGATCGGCGTCTGGATCTACTTCATGAACCGGATGCAGGGCGGCGGGAAGGGCGGCGCGATGGGCTTTGGCAAGTCGCGCGCCAAGCTGCTGACCGAAAAGCATGGCCGAGTGACCTTTGACGACGTGGCCGGCATCGACGAGGCCAAGGAAGAGCTGGAAGAGATCGTCGAATTCCTGCGCAACCCGCAGAAATTCAGCCGCCTGGGCGGCAAGATCCCGAAAGGCGCGCTGCTGGTCGGCCCTCCGGGCACCGGTAAGACGCTGCTGGCGCGCGCGATCGCGGGCGAGGCGGGCGTGCCCTTCTTCACCATCTCGGGGTCCGATTTCGTCGAGATGTTCGTGGGTGTCGGTGCCTCTCGCGTGCGCGACATGTTCGAACAGGCCAAGAAGAACGCCCCCTGCATCGTCTTCATCGACGAGATCGACGCCGTGGGCCGCCATCGTGGCGCCGGTTACGGCGGCGGCAATGACGAGCGCGAACAGACCCTCAACCAGCTGCTGGTCGAGATGGACGGCTTCGAGGCCAACGAGGGCGTGATCATCGTCGCGGCCACCAACCGCCGCGATGTTCTGGACCCCGCGCTGCTGCGCCCGGGCCGTTTCGACCGTCAGGTGACGGTGCCCAACCCCGATGTGAAGGGCCGCGAGAAGATCCTGAACGTCCATGCTCGCAAGACGCCGCTGGGCCCCGATGTGGACCTGCGCATCATCGCGCGCGGCTGCCCGGGCTTCTCGGGGGCGGATCTGGCGAACCTGGTGAACGAGGCGGCGCTGATGGCCGCCCGAGTCGGCCGCCGCTTTGTCACGATGATCGATTTCGAGAACGCCAAGGACAAGATCATGATGGGCGCCGAGCGCCGCTCGATGGTCATGACGCCTGCGCAGAAGGAAATGACCGCCTATCACGAGGCCGGCCACGCCATCGTCGGCATGACGCTGCCGAAATGCGACCCGGTCTACAAGGCCACCATCATTCCCCGCGGCCAGGCCCTGGGCATGGTGATGTCGCTGCCGGAAATGGACCAGCTGAACTATTTCAAGGACGAGCTGGAACAGAAGATCGCCATGACCATGGCGGGCAAGGCGGCCGAGATCATGAAATGGGGCGAAGGTGCCGTGTCGAACGGTCCCTCGGGCGATATCATGCAGGCGTCGAACCTGGCGCGGGCCATGGTGATGCGGTGGGGCATGTCCGACAAGGTCGGCAACATCGACTACCAGGAGGCCGCCGAAGCGTTCCGCGGGGGCGGGGCCGGGGGGTTCTCGATCTCGGCGCATACGAAGGAGCTGATCGAGGAAGAGGTCAAGCGGATCATCGACGAGGGCTACCGCGAGGCCTACCGCATCCTGAGCGAACGCCAGGCGGAATGGGAGCTGCTGGCCCAGGGCCTGCTGGAATACGAAACCCTGACCGGCGCCGAGATCGAGCGCGTGGTGCGTGGCGAGCCGCCGCATTCCTCGCCGGATGGCGACGACAAGACCGATGCGGGCAATGCGGCCTCGGTCACGTCGATCCCGAAGACCAAGCCGCGCAGCAAACCCGGCATGGAGCCGGAACCCCAGGCCTGAGGCCCGGAAAGCCGAGCCCGGAAAACAGAGCCCGGAAAACAGAGAACGTGCGTCGGGGTCCCCTTGGGGGCCCCGGTTTCGTTTCGGCGGGCGGTGCGGGGGGCGCTGCCCCCGTCCCCTGCGGGGACTCCCCCGGAGTATTTGGGGCCAGATGACGGGGAACCGGGGCGGCGAGGCTTGTCGCGGGGGGAGGGCTGCGGCAGGGTAGATGCGGGTTTGACGGAGGGATGCGATGGCGGCGCTGGAGGCGGCGGAGTGCGTGGGGCGGATCACCTGGCTGGGTCGGGTGGCGGATCGCGGGGCGGCGCTGGCCTCGGGGGGCGTGTCGCGGCTGGAGGTTGGGTTCGACGGGCCCGTGGGCGAGGCGCATGGCGGGCTGACGCGGCCGGCCTGCAGCCGGGTGCGGGCGCTTTACCCGGCGGGGGCTGAGATCCGCAATGTCAGGCAACTGAGCATCCTGTCGGCGGAGGAGCTGGCAGGGATTGCCGCGCGCATGGGGCTGGAGGAACTGGATCCGGCGTTGCTGGGGGCCAGCATGGTGGTCGAGGGGATCCCCGATTTCACCCATCTGCCGCCCTCGAGCCGGTTGCAGGCCGAGGGGGGCGCGACCCTGACCATCGACATGGAGAACCTGCCCTGCCAGCTGCCCGCGCGCGAGATCGAGGCGGTGCATCCGGGGCTGGGCAAGGGGTTCCGCCGGGCGGCGAAGGCGCGGCGCGGCGTCACGGCCTGGGTCGAGCGTCCGGGGGTGCTGGAGCTGGGAGCGCAGTTGCGGCTGTTCGTGCCGGTACAACGGCCCTGGGCGCCGGGGCTGCCGTTCCTGGAGGGCGCGGGATGAAGACCGGAGACATGGCCGAGCGGCAAATCCTGAAAGCGCAGGCCGAGGGGCAGTTCGACAAGCTGGAGGGGGCGGGCAAGCCCCTGGCGGCGGCGCAGGATGGCGGCAGTGCCGAGGCGGTGGGATTCCGCATCATGGCCGAAGCGGGTGCCCTGCCGCGCGAGATCGAACTGAAAAAGGCCGTGGCGGCGCAGGCGAAGGTTCTGGCCGGGACGGTCGAGCCGGCGGCGCGTAAGCGCGAGATGGCCAAACTGGCGGATCTGCAGCTGCGACTGGCGATCGAGGAAGAGGCGCGCCGGCGGTTCTTTCGCTGAAAGGGCCCGCCCCGAAGGACGGACCCGATGGGCCGTAACGGGCCCGGTACTGGTTACACAACCGGTTCGGTCGGGTTCATGCGAAGATCAGGCATGCGACCACGAGGGTGGCGGCAAAACTTGCATGGAACACAAGGGCGGCAGCGCTCATGACAGTCTCCTACAGGCAGGGATTATCTTGCGTCTGCAGGATCAACGATCCGGGCGGGGGATGGTTCCCTGGGCTCGAAGGCTTGGTTTTGGGCGCGACCTTTTTGGGACAGGATATGGGATGTTTCCCGGGGCGAACAGGGGGCGGGGCACAGGGGCGGGATTGCGGCGGTCTCCTGTCTGGCGAGTCAACAGTGGGGCGGATCAGCGGCGGGGCATCGGGATGACCGGGGCGCCGGGGCCGGTCAGCAGGGCGCGGGCGTCGGGGCGCATCAGGCGGGACAGCACCGGGGCGTGGCTGGCCAGCCCACCGGTATAGGTGCCGAAGGCGGGAAGGATCAGCCGGTCCGCATCCAGCAGGAAGGCAGGGCGGGCGCGGCCGCGCAGCACGGCCTTCGGATGGTAATGCCCCGAGACCTCGGCCCGGGCGGCGGGGTCGGCGATGTGGCGGAAGCTGAGTGGCCCCAGGGTAAGGTCGGGTAGGGATTCGCCTCCGGGGCCGGGGGCGGCGGGGTCGTGGTTGCCCTCGATCCAGATCCAGCGGCGGCCCCGTTGCAGCCGCGCCAGCGTCGCGCGGTCCGCGTCGGGCAGGGCGCGGGCGGCGGCGGCATCGTCAAAGCTGTCGCCCAGGCACAGGACGGTGGTGGCAGTGGTTTCGGTCAGGGCCTGGTCGAGCCGGGCGAGGGTATCGGTGATCTCGTAGGGGGGCAGGACGGGGCCGCCGCGGCGGGCCTGACGTTCCGCCTTGCCAAAGTGCAGGTCCGAAACGCACAGCAGCCCCTGCGCGGGCCAGTGCAGCGCCCCCGAGGCCAGCGCCCGCAGATCCGCACCGGCCAGGGTGATCTGATGGGTCACGAGAGGCCCGCCGCCTGCATCAGTCGCTGGGCCTCCTGTGCATCGAGGCGCGCGCGGCCCTCGCCCTCGACGGGCACGCGGCCGCGTTCCAGAAACAGCGGTGCCGCCAGCGGGCTGACGCGCGACAGGCGCAGGTGGTCGATGCGGCCGGCGATGCGGGTGGTCATGTCCTGCAGGCGGGCAAAGTCGATCAGGCCGCGCATCGCCTCTTCGCGGGTGATCTGCAGCATCAGGTGGCCCGGGTCGTAGCGCAGCAGCGTGTCATAGAGGATGTCCGAGGAAAACGTCGCCTGCCGCCCGGTCTTGCGCGCCTGAGGCGTGTTGCGGGTGATCAGCCCGGCGATGGTGGCCGAGGCGCGGAAGCTGCGCTTCATCACCGCATTGCCCGCCAGCCAGCCCTCAAGCCCTTCGCGCAGGGCGGCGGGGGCGAAAAGCGGCGCGGGGTCGGGCACGGTTTCCAGCCCCCAGATCAGCGTCGCGTAATCGGTGGCGACAAAACCCAGCGGCGCAAGGCCCGCGTCCTCCATCCGCTTGGTCAGCAGCAGGCCCAGCGTCTGCATGGCGTTGCGCCCGGCGAAACCGTAGACGCAAAGATGTTCGCGCCCGTCATGGGGAAAGCTTTCCACCAGCAGCCGCCCCGGTTGCGGCAAGCGCGAGACCTGCCGCTGCAGCGCCAGCCAGTCGGCGGTATGGGCGGGCAGTTCGGGCCAGTCGGGCTGCTGGAACATCCGCAGGATGCGCTGCGACAGCTGGGTCGAGGTGGCGAACTTGGTCCCGGAAAAGACTGCGATCTTCGGCTTGCGGCCGGGATCGCGGGTGACTTCGACGGTCATCTCGCGCAGGCCCTCGTAGCGCACGATGCGGCCGCCGATCAGGAAGGTGTCGCCGGGGGTCAGGCTGGCGGCAAAGGATTCCTCGATCTCGCCCAGGGGTTTGCCGCCGCCGCGCTTCAGGCGCACCTTCAGCCGGTCGCTGTCCTGGATCGTGCCGATGTTCATCCGGATCAGCCGGGCGGCGCGCGGATCGCGCAGCTGCCAGCGCCCGTCGGGGGCCTGTTTCAGCCGTTGCCACTGGTCATAGGCGCGCAGCGCATAGCCGCCGGTGGCGACGAAATCCAGGCAGGCGTCGAAGGCCGCACGCGCCAGCGTCGCATAGGGCCCGGCGCCGCGGATTTCCTCGAACAGGGCATCGGCCGTGAAGGGCCCGGCACAGGCGGCGATCAGGATCTGCTGGCACAGCACGTCGCGGGGCCCGGGGCCGCGGGGCTCTCCGTCCAGGTCATTGTCGCGCACGGCCTCGAGCGCGGCCTCGCATTCGACGACCTCGAAGCGGTTGGCGGGCACCAGCAGCGCCTTCGAGGGGGCGTTGTAGCGGTGATTGGCGCGCCCGATCCGCTGCACCAGCCGCTTGACGTTCTTGGGCGCACCGATCTGGATCACCAGATCCACATCCCCCCAGTCAAGGCCCAGGTCCAGGCTGCCGGTGCAGACCACGGCGCGCAGGCGGCCCTGGACCATGGCGCGTTCGACCCGCTCGCGCTGCACCCGGTCGAGGCTGCCATGGTGGATGCCGATCGGCAGGCCGTCCTCGTTGGCCATCCACAGGGCGTGGAAGAACAGCTCGGCCTGGGCGCGGGTGTTGTGGAAGATCAGCGTGATGCGGTGGCGGCGGACCTGCTCCAGCACCTCTTCGACGGCATGAAGGGCGCCATTGCCGGACCAGGGCGGCAGGGCGCGGGTGTGCAGCATGGCGATGTCGGGGGGCGGGCCGGGATCGGCCTGCTGGATCGCGCAGGGGGCGGGATGGGGGGCGAAGAACTGCGCCAGCGCGGCCGGGTCCTCGACCGTGGCAGAGAGGCCCACGCGGCGCAGCCCGGGGCAGAGCGTTTCCAGCCGCGCCAGCGCCAGCATCAGCTGGTCGCCCCGCTTGCTTTCCGCCAGCGCGTGCACCTCGTCCACGACGACGCGCGACAGGCCGCGAAAGATCCGCGGCGCGTCCTCGTAGCTGAGGAGCAACGCCAGGCTTTCGGGGGTGGTCAGCAGGATCTGCGGCGGGTCGGCGCGCTGGCGGCGCTTTTGCGCGGAGGAGGTGTCGCCGGTGCGGTCCTCGACCCGGATCGGCAGGCCCATCTGGGCGATCGGGGTGTCCAGGTTGCGCCGGATGTCCGCCGCCAGCGCCTTCAGCGGCGAGACATAGAGCGTGTGCAGCCCGGTGTGCCCCTCTGCCATTTCCACCAGCGAGGGCAGGAAGCCCGCCAGCGTCTTGCCACCGCCGGTGGGGGCGATCAGCAGGCGGGCGGCATCGCCTGCATGGTCCAGCATCTGCTGCTGGTGCGGATGGATCTGCCAGCCGCGGGTGCGGAACCAGTCCTGCAGGAAGGCGGGCAGGGGGCGGGGGGGCACGGCCGGGCGCTAGTCCTGCGCCGCCGCCTGTCCAAGCGTCTCGCGCAGGCGCGAGATCGTCGGCGCGTAGGAGGTCGTGCCCTTGTCATGCGCCTCTTCGGACCAGGTGGCGAAGCGGTCCAGAAGCGGCAGGAAGGTGGTCACCTCGTCCTCGGACCAGCCTTTCAGGAAATCGCCCAGGATCAGGAACTTGATGGTGCGGACGGCCTCGACCACGGCCTCGCCGCGGGGGGTCAGCTCGACGATGGTGCGCCGGGCATCCTGCTGCGAGACCCCCCGCCGCACCAGCCCCTGGCCGATCAGGTCGCTGACCAGCCGCGAGGCCCGCGACGGGTCGATGCCCAGCCGCGTCGCGATGGTCGAGACCATGGTTTCCGCGTCCGGTTCGCCGAATTCGTTGACCGGCGCCCAGGCCGCCACCAGCACGTCAAGCTTTGGCAGATCCAGATCCAGACCCAGTTCCTGCAGCGCCATGCGCCCCAGTTCCCGGCGGGAAAACCGCCGCCGCCAGTCCTGCAGGATCGCGTCGATCGCCAGCGCCTGCTGGGTCACCCCCTCGGGGATGCCGGCGGCCGACAGAAAGGCTGCCATCTGGTCGTCCCTCTTTGCCATACCTGTTCTACCTTCTACCCGTGCTTCAGGCAATTACATGCTGTTGACATGTTTTTGAGGCCTGCACATATTCTGTAGCAGTCACGGTATCAAGATGCGGCCAGGCTTGCCATGGCGCGGTTCCGCCGCAGGGCGGAACAGACGAAAGTTTGAGAGCAGATGCGTAACGACACTTCACCGGGCCCGGGTCCGGCGCAGGAGGCCGCGCAGGGCCCCGATCCGGCCGTCGTGCGGGTGATCCTGATCACCGTCTGCCTGACGTTGTTCCTGGCCTCGACGGGGCAGTCGATCGTCTCGACCGCGCTGCCGCAGATCGTCAGCGATCTGGGCGGGCTGTCCTATATCACCTGGGTGGTGACGGCCTATCTGGTGGCCTCGACCATCGCGGCGCCCATCGCGGGCAAGCTGGGCGACATGTACGGCCGCAAGATCGTGCTGCAATTCGGCATCGGGATCTTTCTGGTGGGCGGCTGGATCGCCGGGATGGCCTGGTCGATGCCGGTGCTGATCCTGGGGCGGATCGTGCAGGGCCTTGGGGGTGGGACGCTGATCGTGGTGTCGATGGCGGTTGTGGCCGACGTGCTGCCGCCCCGCGAAAGAGCACGGGCGCAGGGGGCGCTGTCGGGGGTCTTCGGGATCTCGACGGTGCTGGGGCCGCTGGTGGGCGGCCTGCTGGTGCAATCGGTGGGCTGGCACTGGATCTTCTTCGTCAACATCCCCTTCGGCATCGCCGCCTTCGTGGTCCTGAGCCGCAGCCTGAAGCGCCCAGAGGCCCCGGTGCCGCACCGGATGGACTACCTAGGCGCGGGGCTTCTGATGCTGCTGATCAGCGCGCTGGTGCTGGTGGCGAACCTGGCGGGCAGCGTGCTGCCCTGGCGGTCGGCGCCGGTGATCGTGCTGGGGGCGGTGGTCGTGCTGGCGCTGGCGGGCTTCATCCGCACCGAACGCCGCGCCGCCGAACCGGTGCTGCCGCTGCCGCTGTTCGGGGTGCGCAACTTTCAGGTGGCCAACGGGGTCAACCTGCTGGTGGGCATGGCGATGTTCGGCACGATTTCCTTCATGCCGATGTATCTGCAGGTGGTGCAGGGGGTGGCGCCGGCGCAAAGCGGCATCTACCTGATCGCGATGATGGCCGGGCTGATCGGCGGGTCCTTCAGCGCCGGCCGCATCATGACCGCCACCGGCCGCTACAAGATCCTGCCGCCGCTGGCCACCGGCCTTCTGACGCTGGCGCTGCTGGCGCTGACCACCATCGGCCCGGAAACCCCGCTGTGGCGCATCGCCTGCAACCTGGCGCTGGTGGGGCTGGGCATCGGCCCGAACCTGAGCGTCGGCGTGGTGTCGATCCAGACCTCGATCCCGCGGCAGCATCTGGGGGTGGGGACGGCCTCGGCCAACATGTTCCGGCTGATCGGCGGATCCATCGGGACCTCGATCTTCGGGGCGGTGTTCAACACCGGGCTGGCGCATCACGTGGCGCCGCTCTTGCCGCAGGTCGGCAATGTGCGCGAACTGACCACCGATATCGTCGCCCATCTGGAGCCCGCGCTGCGCGCCTCGGTGCTGGAGGGGTTCTCGGCGGCGCTGCATCCGCTGTTCCTGTGCGGGGCGGCGGGCGCGGCGCTGGCCTTCGTGATCTCGCTTCGGCTGATCGAGACCCCGCTGGAGGGCACCCCCGGCCGCGTCGCCCGCGCCGCCGAATAGCGGCCTGCGATGTGGCCCGGTCGGGCGCCGTTTCGGAGGGCCGTCACGGCCCCCCGAAGATGGTCTGGGGTCGACGGGACCTAGAGGATGGTGCCTTCGGTCGCGGCGCGCATCTCGGCCTCCGAGACATCGGGGGCCAGTTCGACGATCTGCAGGCCGCCCTCGACCACCTTCAGCACCCCGAGGTTCGAGATGATCAGATCGACCACCCCCTTGCCGGTCAGCGGCAGGGTGCAGGCCTTCAGCACCTTCGATTCCCCGGCCTTGTTCTGGTGGTCCATCACCACGATGACGCGGCCGACGCCCGCCACCAGGTCCATGGCGCCGCCCATGCCCTTGACCAGCTTGCCGGGGATCATCCAGTTCGCCAGATCGCCGTTTTCGGCCACTTCCATCGCGCCCAGCACCGCGGCCGCGATCTTGCCACCGCGGATCATCCCGAAAGAGGTCGCACTGTCGAAATAGGCGGTCTTCGGCAGTTCGGTGATGGTCTGCTTGCCGGCGTTGATCAGGTCGGGGTCCTCTTCGCCTTCATAGGGGAAGGGGCCCATGCCCAGCATGCCGTTTTCGGATTGCAGCGTGATGTCCTTGTCGCCGACATAGTTCGCCACCAGCGTCGGGATCCCGATGCCGAGGTTCACGTACATGCCGTCTTCCAGTTCCTGCGCCGCGCGGGCGGCCATCTGGTTGCGGTCCCAGGGCATCAGACGTTCTCCTTCTGGCGGGTGGTGCGCTGCTCGATGCGCTTTTCGTGGTCGCCCTGGATGATGCGGTGCACGTAGATGCCGGGCAGGTGGATGTGATCGGGATCCAGTGCGCCGGGTTCGACGATCTCCTCGACCTCCATGACGCAGACCTTGCCGCACATGGCGGCGGGCGGGTTGAAGTTGCGCGCCGTCTTGCGAAAGATCGCATTGCCGGTGGTGTCGGCCTTCCAGGCCTTCACGATCGACAGATCGGCAAAGATCCCCGTCTCCATGATATAGGTCTGACCGTCGAAGTCCTTGTGTTCCTTGCCTTCCGCGATGACCGTGCCGACGCCGGTCTTGGTGTAGAAGCCCGGGATGCCGCAGCCCCCCGCCCGCATCCGTTCCGCCAGCGTGCCTTGGGGATTGAATTCCAGCTCCAGTTCTCCGCCCAGGTACTGGCGCATGAATTCCTTGTTCTCGCCCACGTAGGAGGAAATCATCTTCTTGACCTGCCGCGTCGTCAGCAGCTTGCCGATGCCAAAGTCATCCACCCCCGCATTGTTCGAGGCAAAGGTCAGATCCTTCGTGCCCGCGTCCTTGATGGCTTCGATCAGCAGTTCCGGAATGCCGCAAAGCCCGAAGCCGCCGGCGGCAATCAGCATACCGTCGAACAGCAGCCCATCGAGCGCCTCGGCGGCCGAGGCGTAAACCTTCTTCATGGAAACCCTCCTCTGGTGTTTCTTGGGCCCAGATGACCCCGCGACAGCCGGGAAGTCAATTTCCCGCTGCGTCGCAGCGGCAGTGCCGCAATGCAAAACGGCGCCCCGGGGGGCGCCGTTTCAGCAGGTTTTCGGGACCGGATCAGTCCTCGTCGATCAGCGGATCGCTGTCAGAGGCAGCCTTGGCCGACTTGGCGGGGGCCTTCTTGGCCGCCGTCTTCTTGGCCGCGGGCTTTTTCGCGGCGGCCTTCTTGGGGGCTGCGCCATCGGCCTTCTTGGCGGCGGTCTTCTTCGGCGCCTTCTTGGCCGCGACCTTCTTGCCGGACTTGGCGGCGCGTTCGGCGATCAGTTCCACCGCGCGGGCCATGGTCAGGGTCTCGGGATCATCCTGTTCGCCCAGGGTGGCGTTGATCTTGTCCCATTTCACGTAGGGCCCGTACTTGCCTTCCATGATCTGGACCGGGCCGCCGGCCTCGGGGTGTTCGCCCAGCTCTTTCAGGGCCTTGGCCGCGGCCCCGCCGCGGCGCGAGGCGACCTTTTCCGCCAGCAGCTGCACCGCATGGTTCATGCCGACGGTCCAGACGTCCTCCAGACCCGGCAGGTTGGCATTGGTGCCCCCCCGGTTCGAGGTCGTGTCGGCATGTTTCAGATAGGGCCCGTAGCGCCCGATATTGGCCCAGACATTCACGCCATCCTCGGGGTGGCTGCCGATCAGCCGCGGCAGTTGCAGCAGCTTGACGCCCTGTTCCAGGGTCAGATCCTCGGGGGTCCAGGCCTCGGGGACGGACTGGCGCGGCGGCTTGGGGTTCTCGGTCGTCGCCTCGCCACGCTGCACATAGGGGCCGAAGCGGCCCTTGAAGACGCGGATCTGGTCGCCCGCATCCTCGCCCAGCAGCTTGCCGTCGGGGGGGATGGCGCTGGCCTCGGCCTCGGGGTCGGGGGGGCCGAAGGGACGGGTATAGCGGCATTCCGGGTAGTTCGAGCAGCCGATGAACGCGCCCCCGGAGCGCGCGGTGCGCATCGACAGCCGCCCCTGGCCGCAGTTCGGGCACAGCCGCGGATCGGTGCCGTCGCCGGTCGGCGGGAACAGATGCGGCTCCAGCACCTCGTTGATCTTGTCGAGCACATCGGTGATGCGCAGTTCGGACGTTTCTTCCACGGCGGCGTGGAAATCGCGCCAGAAGCGCGCCAGCACATCCTTGTAGTCGCGTTCGCCCGCCGAGACGTCATCCAGTTCCTCTTCCAGCCCGGCGGTGAAATCGTATTCCACGTAGCGCTTGAAGTAGTTCTCAAGGAAGGCGGTCACCAGACGGCCCTTGTCCTCGGGGATCAGGCGGTTCTTGTCCTTGCGCACATAGCCGCGGTCCTGGATCGTCGTGACGATGCTGGCATAGGTCGAGGGACGGCCGATGCCCAGCTCTTCCATGCGCTTGACCAGCGTTGCCTCGGTGTAGCGCGGCGGCGGCTGGGTAAAGTGCTGCTCGGGGGTGATGTCCTTCTTGGCGGCGGCCTCGCCCTGGTGGATCTGCGGCAGGCGCTTGTCGTCATCGCCCTCGACGTCGTCGCGGCCTTCCTCGTAGATCCGCAGGAAGCCGTCGAACAGCACCACCTGGCCGGTGGCGCGCAGTTCGACCTGGCCGTCCTGGCTGCCGATGTCGACGGTGGTGCGTTCCAGCCGGGCGCCTTCCATCTGGCAGGCGAGCGTCCGCTTCCAGATCAGGTCGTAAAGCTTGGCCTGGTCATCCGACAGCTTCAGCGCGGCGGCGTCCTTGGTCATGTCGGTGGGCCGGATGCATTCGTGTGCTTCCTGCGCGTTCTTGGCCTTGTTCTTGTAGGTGCGGGGGCTGGCAGGCACGTATTCCTTGCCGAAACGGTCGGCAATCGCGTCGCGGCAGGCGGCCACGGCCTCGGGGGCCATGTCGATGCCGTCGGTCCGCATGTAGGTGATGTGGCCGGCCTCGTAGAGGCGCTGCGCGGTGTTCATTGTCGCCCGCGCCCCCATCGAGAACTTGCGCGACGCTTCCTGCTGCAGGGTCGAGGTCATGAAGGGCGGCGAGGGGTTGCGCGAGGCGGGCTTGGCCTCGACCGACTTGACGCTGAGCGCCCGCGAGGTGATCGCCTGCACCGCCAGTTCCGCCTGGGTGGCGTTCTCGATCGAGAACTTGTCCAGCTTCTTGCCCGCCAGCAGCGTCAGGCGGGCCTCGTAATCCTGGCCGCGCGGCGTCGTCAGAATAGCCTTCACGGTCCAGTATTCGCGCGCCTTGAAGACCTCGATCTCCATCTCGCGCTCGACGATCAGGCGCAGGCAGACCGATTGCACGCGGCCCGCGGATTTCGCGCCGGGCAGCTTGCGCCACAGCACCGGCGACAGGTTGAAGCCCACCAGGTAATCCAGCGCGCGGCGGGCCAGATAGGCCTCGACCAGGGGCGCATCGACCTGGCGGGGGTTCTTCATCGCCTCGGTGACGGCGGATTTGGTGATCGCGTTGAACACCACGCGGCTGACCGGCGTGTCCTTCTTGATCGCCTTGCGGTCGCGCAGGGCTTCCTCAAGGTGCCAGGAAATCGCCTCGCCCTCGCGATCAGGGTCGGTGGCGAGGATCAGCGCATTGTCCTCTTTCAGCGCGTCGGCAATCGCCTTGACGTGCTTTTTGCTGTCCGCGGCGATCTCCCACTTCATGTCGAATTCGTGGTCCGTGTCCACCGATCCGTCCTTCGCGGGAAGGTCGCGGACATGCCCGTAGGAGGCCAGAACAGTGTAGTCGGAACCCAGGTATTTGTTGATTGTCTTGGCCTTGGCCGGGGATTCGACAACGACGACGGGCATACGGATTCCTTTCGCGACGGGGGGCGACTCTGGGGTCACACCTTGGCGGCGGAAGATGTGGGCACTCTGCCCCGGTTGTCAATGGAGGGCAGGAAAGCCCATGCCGCAATGCGGCAACTGCTCGCGGTGGGGAAAATCACGGCAGACGCAGGATCCGGCCGCCTGGTTGCCTTTCTATCAGGCCGTCCAGTTCCAGTTCCGTCAGGGCGGGGCCGATATCCTGGGCGGGGGCGGCGACCTCGCGGATCAGGCGGTCTTCCTCGATGGGCGAGGGGCCCAGCCGGTCCAGGATCTGCCGGTGCAGCAGCGCGGTTTCGCGCAGGGTCCGGCGGGGGCGGGCGGGTTCGGGCAGGGGCAGCTCCGCGGCCAGCGGCGGCACCGCGCTGCCCAGGGTTTCCAGCACGTCGGCCGCGCCACGCACCAGCGTCGCGCCGTCGCGCAGCAGCAGGTTGCCCCCGGCCGAGCGCGGATCGAACGGGTGGCCGGGCACCGCCATGACCTCCCGGCCCTGGTCGAGTGCATCGCGCGCGGTGATCAGCGAACCGGATTTGGCGGCGGCCTCGACCACCACCAGCGCGCGCGACAGCCCCGAGATGATGCGATTGCGCTGCGGGAAATGCCGCGCCGCGGGGGGCTGGCCCACGGGCTGTTCCGACAACCGCAGGCCCAGATCGGCGATGCGATGGGCAAGCTCTGCGTTTTCACGGGGATAGAGGGTGTCGATGCCGCCCGCCTGCACCGCGATGGTGCCGGTGATCAGGCTGCCTTCGTGGACGGCCGCGTCGATGCCGCGCGCTAGTCCCGACACGGTGACATAGCCCGCAGCCCCCAGATCGGCGGCCAGCTTGCGCCCCATGCGGATCGCCAGCGACGAGGCGTTGCGCGCCCCCACCAGCCCGATCGCCGGGCGGCGCAGCAGCGCCAGATCGCCAAGCGCCCACAGCAGGGGCGGCGCATCCGCCACGTCCATCAGTGCCTGGGGGTAATCGGATGTGCCATGGACCAGCAGACGGGCGCCCAGCTTTTCGCCGGCGCGCAGTTCCTGTTCGGCCACGGACACGGGACAGGGGGCATAGCGGTCCAGCCCGGCTTCGCGGGCGACCTGCGGCAGCACCTCTAGGGCCGCTGCCGCATTACCATGCTCACTCATTAACCTGAAATAGGTCGCCGCACCAACACGGTGCGAACGCAAGAGACGGAGGCACGAAAGCCGAGCATCTTCCGTGGTGGGTGGGAGTGGGGGGTGAGTGGAAGGATGTGTTCCCACGACCGTCGTGACTCCGCCTGCTTGCAGAATCGAACCTAGGTCTGCCCGGTTAATTATCGGTAAAGATTATTCTTAATGAGATCTTAAGTTTTGGGCGCCCCCTCGCGCCGGGGTTGCAAGGGGACGCTTCAGGATTGCGAAAGTCCCCTCAGGTGGCGGAGCCGCCCACCGTCAGACCGCCAATCAGAACAGTGGGCTGGCCCACGCCCACCGGCACCCATTGCCCGGCCTTGCCGCAGTTGCCCATGCCCGGATCCAGCGCCATGTCGTTGCCAAGCGCGCGGATCTTCTTCATCGCCGCCGGGCCGTCACCGATCAGGGTGGCGCCCTTTACCGGGGCGACGCGCTGGCCGTTCTTCACCAGATAGGCCTCGGTGCAGGAGAAGACGAACTTGCCGTTGGTGATGTCCACCTGACCGCCGCCAAAGCCCACGGCATGGATGCCGTCCTTCATCTCGGCCACGATGTCGGCGGGATCGGCATCGCCGCCCAGCATGTAGGTGTTGGTCATCCGCGGCATCGGCGCATGGGCATAGCTTTCGCGCCGCCCGTTGCCGGTGGGCTCGACCCCCATCAGGCGCGCGTTCTGCCGGTCCTGCATGTAACCCACCAGGATGCCGTCCTCGATCAGCACGTTGCGCTGCGAGGGCGTGCCTTCGTCGTCGATGGTGATCGAGCCGCGCCGGTCGGGGATCGTGCCGTCGTCCAGCACGGTGACGCCCCGGGCCGCAACCTGCTGGCCGATCAGCCCGGAAAACGCCGAAGAGCCCTTGCGGTTGAAATCGCCCTCAAGGCCATGGCCCACCGCCTCGTGCAGCATGACGCCCGGCCAGCCGTTGCCCAGCACCACGTCCATGATGCCGGCGGGGGCGGGGATGGCTTCCAGGTTGACCAGCGCGACGCGCAGTGCCTCGCGGGCCTTGGCCTGCCAGTCGCGCGGGGCCAGCAGCCCGTCCAGGGCGATTCGCCCGCCGCCCCCGGCGGTGCCGGTCTGACGCTGGCCCTTGTCCTCGACGATGACCGAGACATTGACCCGCGTCATCGGACGCACGTCGCGCACGATGCCGCCCTCGGGGCGCAGGATCTCGATCTCCTGGCAGGAGGCGGCGATGGTGGCGCTGACCTGCACCACCCGGGGATCCAGGTCGCGGCAGAAGGCGTCGATCTCGCGCAGCGTGTCGACCTTCACCGGAAAGCTGTGCCCGGCGATCGGGTCCAGTTCCGCATAGAGGTGCCGGTTGGTGGCGCGCGGCGCGGGCGCCATGATGCCGCCACCGTCGCCCACCGCCAGCCGCGCGGTGGCGACCGCACGCTTCAGCGAGGATTCCGAGATCTCGGTCGAATGGGCATAGCCCGCGACCTCGCCCTTCACGGCGCGCAGGCCAAAGCCCTCGGAGGCGTCATACGAGGCGGTGCGGATGCGCCCGTCATCGAAATGCAGCACCTCGCCGCGCTGGCGTTCCAGGAACAGCTCTCCGTCGTCGGCGCCCGCGACGGCCTCTCTCAGCAGGGCCAGGGCGCGGCCCTCGTCCAGCATGGTCTCGAACGGGCGGAAGGGGGTTTCCGGTGCGTTTCCAGTCATTTAGCAGCCTCTTTTTCCCGCTATGCGTGTTCTACCCAAGGGCGAAAGTTCAAATTTTTCAACGCAGAAGACGAGGATTGTCTTGATCTGAATCGAAAAAAGCGGCTGTCATGGCCAGCACAGCGATTGTTGTCGTCCAGGAGAGGATAGGGGCTCGCGCGGGAGGAAACAACGGGGCCCACCCGTTGAGGAGCGCGACCGCCCCGCGGGGAGGAGACATGCGTCATCGGAAATACCTTGCGGCCCTTGCGGCCGCCCTGCCTGCCGTGCCGGTCCGCGCCGAGGACCTGCCGGTGATCGGCAAGCCCCTGTCGGGGCACATCGGCTTTCAGCCCGCCGCGACGGAACTGGCCCGTGATGTGCATTGGCTGGAGGGCATGATCCTGTGGATCATCGCGGCGGTGGTGGTGCTGGTCTGCGCCCTGTTGCTGATCTGCATCTTCCGGTTCAATCGCCGCGCGAATCCCGAACCGCGCAGCTTTACCCACAATTCCCCGCTCGAGATCACCTGGACCCTGGTTCCGGTCCTGATTTTGCTGTTCATCGGGGCGTTTTCGCTGCCGGTGCTGTTCAAGCAGCAGGTGATCCCGGAAGGCGACATCCACATCAAGGTCACCGGCTACCAATGGTACTGGGGATATGAATATACGGATGCGGAGGCCGACGGATTGGCGTATGAGGGGTTCCTGTTACCGCGCGAGGAACTGGCCTCCTACGGTTACAACGACGATGAATATCTTCTGGCGACCGACACTGCCGTTGTGGTGCCGGTCGGCAAGACCGTGGTCATGACCGTGACCGGCGCCGATGTGATCCATTCCTGGACGGTGCCGGCCTTCGGCGTGAAGCAGGACGCCGTGCCCGGCCGGTTCGCCCAGCTCTGGTTCAAGCCCGAGCGCGAGGGGATCTACTTTGGCCAGTGTTCCGAGCTTTGCGGCAAGGATCACGCCTACATGCCGGTCACCGTCAAGGTGGTCGCGCAGGAGACCTACGACGCCTGGATGGCGGCGAGCAGGACAGCAGGACGGTTCGTGCCGCTCTCGGATCTGCCCGCGGCCTAGGGCAGATCCTGCCCCTCTGCCGGGGCCGTAAGACGCGGGTTCCCGTCGGGTGGGCGGGCCGTGGCATGTGAAAGAGACGAGACATGACCGACGCAAGCATTGATCCGCAGGTGCGGGAGGGGGACGCCAGCTTTGGCGATTACATTGCCCTCCTGAAGCCGCGGGTGATGTCCCTGGTGGTCTTCACCGCCCTGGTGGGCCTGGTGGCGGCCCCGGTGCACGTGCATCCCTTCATCGCCTTCTGCGCCATTCTCTTTATCGCGGTGGGCGGCGGGGCCTCGGGCGCGCTGAACATGTGGTACGATGCCGATATCGACGCGGTGATGAAACGCACCGCCAAGCGGCCGATCCCGGCGGGCAAGGTCAGCCCGGAAGAGGCCCTTGGCCTGGGGCTGGCGCTGTCGGGCTTCTCCTGCGTGATGCTGGCGCTGGCGACGAACCTGTTCTCGGGTCTGTTCCTGGCCTTCACCATCTTCTTCTACGCCGTGATCTACACCATGTGGCTGAAGCGCTGGACGCCACAGAACATCGTCATCGGTGGCGCGGCGGGTGCCTTCCCTCCGATGATCGGCTGGGCGGTGGCGACCGGGGGCATCAGCCTCGAATCGGTGCTGATGTTCCTGCTGATCTTCATGTGGACGCCGCCGCACTTCTGGGCGCTGGCGCTGTTCATGAAGGGCGATTACGACAAGGCCGGCGTGCCGATGCTGACCGTCACCCATGGCCGCCCGGCAACGCGCCGCCACATCGTGATCTACACGCTGCTGCTGGTGCCGCTGGCGATCGGGGCCGGGCTGACCTCGATCGGGGGGCCGATCTACATGAGCGTCGCGGTGGTGCTGAACGCGCTCTTCCTGTGGGGCGCGGTGCGCATCTGGAAGCGCGACGAGGACACCGCCATCGCCGACAACTACAAGGTCGAGCGCTGGTTCTTCAAACTGTCGCTGCTGTATCTGTTCCTGCATTTCGCCGCCATCATGGCCGAGGCGCTGCTGAAGCCCTGGGGCTACGGGGGATGGGGATGGCTCTGACCCGCGAACACGAGCTGCACCGCCGCCGCAGGGGCCGCAACCTGGGCTTGGGCGGCGTGCTGGCCGCGTTCTGCCTGCTGATCTTTGTGCTGACCTTCGTCAAGGTCGAGACGCAGGACATCCGCTTCCCTCCCGGCGCTGCATCCGTGGACAGCGGAGGGAACTGAGCCATGGCCATGGACCGCAAGGTGCGAACCGTCTG
Source organism: Pseudooceanicola sp. NS-SX9 (assembly GCF_057380705.1). Lineage (NCBI taxonomy): Bacteria > Pseudomonadati > Pseudomonadota > Alphaproteobacteria > Rhodobacterales > Paracoccaceae > Pseudooceanicola > Pseudooceanicola sp. NS-SX9. The sequence goes on from NZ_CM170818.1 coordinate 1,025,991, forward strand.
GCAGATGATCGGGGTGATCGTCGTCATGGGGTCTCTCGCCTGGGTGGCGGTCCCGGCCTACAGCTACTTCTGCGCGGTCACCGGCTTTGGCGGCGTCACCCAGCGGGCCGAGGCCGCCCCCGACCATGTGCTGGATCGCACCATCAAGGTCCGCTTCGAGGCCGCAACCGACCGCGCCATGCCCTGGACCTTCCGGCCCCTGCAGCGCGAGATGGAGCTGCGCATCGGCGAGACGGGCCTGGCCTTCTACGAGGCCACCAACCCCACCGACCGGGTGATCGCCGGTCAGGCCAGCTATAACGTCACCCCCTACGAGGCGGGCGGCTTTTTCACCAAGATCGCCTGCTTTTGCTTCACCGAGCAGGTCCTGCAGCCCGGCGAGAGCGTGCAGATGCCGGTGACCTTCTATGTCGATCCCGCCATGGTCGAGGATCGCGACGCCAAATACGTCTCCTCAATCACCCTTGGATATACCTTCTACGAGATCGACCTGCCGCAGCCTGCGGCCGGGGGAAAGCTGAACTGACGCGCACGGGAGGGCCTGCCAGATGGCGCATGAGAAGAACCACGACTACCATATTCTGACCCCTTCGGTGTATCCGTTCCTGGCGGCGGTGGGGACCTTCCTGCTGCTGTTCGGGGCGGTCCAGCTGATGACCGAGGGGCGGTTCTGGATCTTCCTGGTGGGGCTGGTCATCGTGATCTACACGATGTTCGGCTGGTGGCGCGACACCGTGCTGGAGAACGCCGCCGGAGATCACACGCCGGTGGTGCGGATCGGTCTGCGCTACGGCTTCATCCTGTTCATCATGTCCGAGGTGATGTTCTTCGGCGCCTGGTTCTGGACCTTCTTCAAACATGCGCTCTACCCGATGGGGCCCGACAGCCCCGCGGTCGACGGCCAGTGGCCGCCCGCCGGCATCGAGACCTTCGACCCCTGGCACCTGCCGCTGATCAACACGCTGATCCTGCTGTGTTCTGGGGCGGCGGCGACCTGGGCGCATCATGCCCTGGTGCACGAGAACAACCGCAAGGACCTGCAGGCGGGGTTGCTGATCGCCATCGTGCTGGGGCTGCTGTTCACCGGCTTCCAGGCCTATGAATACAGCCACGCCGCCTTCGGCTTTGGCGGCAATATCTACGGCGCCACCTTCTTCATGGCGACCGGTTTCCACGGGGCGCATGTGATCATCGGGACGATCTTCCTGCTGGTCTGCCTGCTGCGGGCGCGGGCCGGACATTTCACCCCCGACAACCACATCGGCTTTGAGGCTGCGGCCTGGTACTGGCATTTCGTCGACGTGGTGTGGCTGTTCCTGTTCGCCTCGATCTACATCTGGGGGCAGTAGGCTGCGGGAATGCCGCGCAGGCGCGGCAGCCTGCGGCGCGCATATTTGGGGAAAGATGAAATCCGGGGCGCGGCAGGAGGAGGCCGGGCCCCTTTTTCGCGGGGGGAAGGGACATGAGGGCGGTTTGGGGGGCGGTGGCGATCGGGCTGGGCGGGGCTGCGGTGCTGGCGGGGCTGGGCGACTGGCAACTGCGGCGCCTGGCCTGGAAGGAAGACCTGCTGGCGCGGATCGAGGCGCGGATCGCGGCAGACCCCGCAGCCGTGCCGCGGGCGCCCGATCCGGTGGCGGACCAGTACCTGTCGGTGGCGGCCGAGGGCGTCTTTGTCGGGCCGGTGCTGCGGGTGCAGTCGGCGCGCGACGGGCAGGGGGCGGGATGGCGGCTGGTGCAGGGCCTTGACACCGGTGCCCGGCGGATCCTGGTGGACCGGGGCTTTGTGCCCCAGGGGGCGGCTCTGCCCGGGGCCGAGGGGGGGCGGGTCACCGGCAACCTGCTCTGGCCTGACGAGGTGGATGCGATGACCCCCCGGCCCGATCTGCAGGCGGGGCTGTTCTATGGCCGCGACATCGCCACCATGGCCGAGGTGCTGGGCACCGAACCGGTGCTGCTGGTGCGGCGCAGCGGCGCGGGGGGCGGCGGCGCGCTGCAGGCGGTGCCGGTGGGAACGGGGGGAATTCGCAACGATCACCGCCAATATGCCCTCACCTGGTTCGCCCTTGCGGTGGTTTGGCTGGCCATGACCGCCTATCTGATTTATCGGATGCGGAAACAGGTAGAAGGCGAGACGTCGTGAAATACATTTCCACCCGGGGGAAGGCCCCTGAACTGACCTTCCGCGATGCCATGCTGACGGGCCTGGCACGGGACGGTGGCCTTTACGTTCCCTCCGAGATCCCGACGCTGAGCGCCGACGAGATCCGCGCCCTGGGCGGTCTGAGCTATGAGGAAACCTGCTTTCGCGTGATGTGGCCCTTCCTGGGCGGCACCTTCAGCGAAGAGGAATTCCGTGGCTGCATCGCGCGCGCCTACGAGGGCTTTGGCCACGCGGCCCGCGCGCCGCTGGTGCAACTGGCCCCGAACCATTTCCTGCTGGAGTTGTTCCACGGCCCGACCTTGGCCTTCAAGGACTTCGCCATGCAGCTGATCGGCCAGCTGTTCCAGACCGCGCTGGCCAAGACCGGGGAACGCATCACCATCGTCGGCGCGACCTCGGGCGATACCGGCTCGGCCGCGATCGAGGCGTTCCGGGGCCTCGACAACGTGGACGTGTTCATCCTGTTCCCGCATGGCCGCGTCAGCGACGTGCAGCGCCGCCAGATGACCACCCCCGAGGACGCCAATGTCCATGCCCTGGCGGTTGATGGCGATTTCGACACCTGCCAGGCGCGGGTGAAGGACATGTTCAACGACTTCGCCTTCCGCGACGAGGTCGGGCTGGCGGGAGTCAACTCGATCAACTGGGCGCGGGTGCTGGCGCAGGTCGTCTACTACTTCTCTTCGGCGGTGTCGCTGGGCGCGCCCGACCGCAAGATCAGCTTTACCGTGCCGACCGGCAATTTCGGCGACATCTTCGCGGGCTACATCGCGCAGAAGATGGGCCTGCCGATCGAGACGCTGGTGGTTGCCACCAACCAGAACGACATCCTGCACCGCTGCCTGACCACCGGCGAATACCGGCCCGATGGTGTCGTGCCCTCGATCAGCCCGTCGATGGACATCCAGGTCAGCTCGAATTTCGAGCGCGCGCTGTTCGATGCCCTGGGCCGCGACGGCGCCGCCGTCAGCCAGCTGATGGACGAGCTGAAGGCGGGCGGCTTCACGGTGCCCCAGGGCGCGCTGCAGGCCCTGCAGGAACTGTTCCTGTCCGGCCGCTGCTCGGAAGATGAAACCAAGGCCACCATCGCCGCGCTGCGCGCCACGACGGGCGAACTGCTGTGCCCGCATTCCGCCGTTGCGGTGAAGGTGGCACAGGACCTGCGCGATCCGGCGGTGCCGATGATCACCCTGGCCACCGCCCATCCGGCCAAGTTCCCCGATGCGGTGGACGCGGCCAGCGGTGTGCGCCCCGGCCTGCCGCCGCGCATGGCGGATCTTTTCGACAAGGACGAACGCGTGACCCGCGTCGCCGATGACCTGGCCGCCATCGAGGCCCTGGTCCGTGACCGGAGGCGCGCATGAGCGTTCAACTGACGACCCTGAAGAACGGCTTCCGCATCGTTTCGGAAACCATGCCCGGCTTGCAATCGGCCTCGATCGGGATCTGGGTGGGGGCCGGTGGCCGCCACGAGCGCCCCGAGCAGAACGGCATTGCCCATTTCCTGGAACACATGGCCTTCAAGGGCACCAACACCCGCAACGCGCTGCAGATCGCCGAGGTGATCGAGGACGTGGGCGGCTACATCAACGCCTATACCTCGCGCGAGGTGACGGCCTATTACGCCCGCGTGCTGAAGGCCGACGTGCCGCTGGCGCTGGAAGTGATCGCCGACATCCTGCGCGACAGCATCTTCGATGCCCGCGAGATCGAGATGGAACGCGGCGTGATCCTGTCGGAAATCGGCCAGTCGCTCGATACGCCCGATGACGTGATCTTTGACTGGCTGCAGGAACAGGCCTATCCCGAACAGCCGCTGGGCCGCACCATCCTGGGCCCGGAAGAGCGCGTGCGCGCTTTCACCCGCGAAGACCTCTCGGGCTTCGTGGCGGAACATTACGGCCCCGGCCAGATGATCCTGTCGGCGGCGGGGGCGGTCGATCACGACCAGATCGTCGCCATGGCCGAACGCCTCTTCGGCGACATGGTGGCGCGCACCCAGCCCGGCCTGGTGCCCGCCCGCTTCGTCGGCGGCGACCTGCGCAAGGTCAAGAAGCTGGAACAGGCCCATGTGACCTTCGGCTTCGAAAGCCCCGACTACCGCCATCCCGATGCCTATGCGGCGCAGATCTATGCCGGGGCGCTGGGCGGCGGCATGTCCTCGCGGCTGTTCCAGGAAGCGCGCGAGAAGCGCGGCCTGTGCTACACGATCTTCGCCCAGGCCGGCGCCTATGCCGACAGCGGCATGACGACGATCTACGCGGGCACCTCGGGCGACAAGGTGGCCGAGCTTTCCGGGCTGATCGTGGACGAGATGAAGCGCGCCGCCGAAGGGCTGACCCAGGCGGAAACCGACCGTGCCCGGGCGCAGATGAAGGCGGGGCTGCTGATGGGCCTCGAAGGTTGCTCGGCGCGGGCCGAACGCCTGGCCCGCATGATCGAGATCTGGGGCCGCGTGCCGGCGCTGAACGAGGTGGTCGAGCGCATCGATGCCGTCACCCCTGACGACCTGCGCCGCCATGCCGAACAGATGGCGGTCGCGGCACCGATGGCGCTGGCCCTCTATGGACCGGTCAAGGGCGCGCCCGCCTTTGCCGGCCTCCAGGCGCGCCGGGCCGCCTGATGCTGCCGGGCCGGCGGAAGGTCCAGATCGAGAGCGACCGGCTGACCCTGCGTCCGCCGAGCCACTCCGACTTTCGTCCCTGGACCAACCTGCGCGACGACAGCCGCGATTTCCTGACGCCCTGGGAACCCACCTGGGCGTCAGACCACCTGACCCGGCGCAGCTTCACCAACCGCGTCTACTGGGCGCAGCGCTCGATTTCGGGGGGGACGGCGCTGCCGCTCTTCCTGATCCGCCGCGAGGACCAGATGCTGCTGGGGGCGATCACCCTCGACAACATCCGCCGGGGGCCTTCACTGTCAGGAACGCTGGGCTACTGGATCGGCCAGCGCTATGCCCGCCAGGGCTTCATGCGCGAGGCGATCCATGCCGTCGTCCACCACGCCTGGCACCGCATGGACCTGAGCCGCATCGAGGCTGCCTGCCTGCCGGAAAACACCCCCTCGCGGCGCCTCCTTGAAAGCTGCGGCTTCAAATACGAGGGCGTGGCGCAAAGCTACCTGCAGATCGACGGCCGCTGGCGCACCCATGTCCTTTATGCGGCCCTGCGGATGGACCGCCGCGGCCGCACCGACGCCGGCATCGCCTGAGGCCCCGCCTTTCATCTTTCCGGAAATATGCCGGGGATGAATTGCGCCGCAGGCGCAAGAAGGGGCAGCGCCCCTTGGCCCGGTTTCAGTCCCGGGCGATCGGCTTGCGGGTCAGCTCGGCCCTGAGCGCCTCGACCAGATCGCCATGCGGCTGCCCGGCCTCGATCGCCAGCTGGCGCAGGCCGAACTGCACATGGGCCATGTCGCGATAGTATTTCGCATAGGCGAAATTGGTGGCCGCCCCCGCAGCCGCCCCCAGCAGCGGCACCGTCTGGGTCGCCAGTTTCCGCCCGAGCGCCACCGCGAGTTTCGGCGCCACCCGCGTCAGCATGGCATTGAGCGCCGGCCCCGTCAGCGTCATCCGCGCCGCCAGGAACCCCGTGTCGGCGCCATCGTCGCCCGACAGCGGCCCGGCGGCGGCCAGCACCTGGATCGAATCGAACTGCACGTTCTGCGCCTTGGGGTCGAAACCGTATTCGGCAGCCACCCCCTGCACCGAGCGCAGCAGCATCGTCGTGGTCACCGGCAGCTCGGCCAGCGCCGAGGGCAGCCCGCCCAGCCCGCCGACGGCCCCCAGCCCCGTGGCCACGGCCCGGTCGACCCAGCCCGGCTGGTCCTTCACCAGCTCGCGCGAGCGTTCGGCGGCGCGCACCGCGCTGAAGAGCGCGGTTTCGGTGGCCCGGCCAAGGCGGTCGCGCACCGGCTGGGGCAACCGCTCGAGCAGTGTCTCGGCGCGGCCGCCCAGCAGGTTCAAAACCCGGATGCCGGGGCCGGAGGCGTCGCGGTAACGGGTGGCGAGGGCCTCGATGCGGGTGGCGATCTGGGCCTCGGTCAGGGGGGTGATGCGGGCGGGCGGGAGAACCCGGATGTCGATCTCTGCCATGGGTCAAAGATGGGGGCGCGGGGGGCGGAAGGGAAGAGGCGGTGCGGCAGAAGGCGCGGAACCGGAGATCGGTCGCGCAGGGGGGCATTGGGCAGAGACTGTGAGGGGGGAAGGGGGCGCTGCCCCCTCTTGCGCCTGCGGCGCAATTCACCCCCGAGGTATTTGGAACAAGAAAATGGGCAGGGTCAGTCGGCGCGGGTGACCTTGCCGTGGATGCCGTGCCAGCCGTCGAGGATCAGCGGGCGTCCGAGGATCCGGTCGGGGTTGGTGGGCGGCGGCATTTCCACGCCCTCGAGCTTTTCGAAGCCGAAGCGGCGATAGTAGGGATAATCGCCCACCAGCAGGGCGCGGGTCCAGCCCTGGGCCGTGGCCTCGTCAAGGGAGGACTGGATGAGCAGGGCGCCGAGGCCCTCGCCCTGGTGGGTGGGGTGGACCGCCACGGGGCCCAGCAGCAGCGTGCGGTGGCGTCCGACCATCACCGGCCAGTAGCGGATTGCGCCGCCCACCGTGCCGTCGCTGTCGCGGGCGATCATGCACAGACCCTTCACCGGATCGATGCCGTCGCGCAGCCGGTAGGAGCTGAGCGCGGTGCGTCCGGGGGCGAAACAGAGGTCGTAAAGGGCCTCGACTTCCCACCAGTCCTCGCTGGTTTCGGGCGCAATCGTGAACATCGCTGGCGTCGCCTCTCTTTCAGTGTTGGAATGGCAGGTAGCACGGGTGACCCCGAGCTTCAAACCCAAGGAAACCGTCATGTTCTATCGTCCCGCCGAAGGCCATCCGCTGCCACACAACCCGATCAAGGCCATCATTTCGCCGCGGCCGATCGGCTGGATTTCGACCAGGGGGGCGATGGGGGACAATCTGGCGCCCTATTCCTTCTTCAATGGAATCGCCGATACGCCGCCGCAGGTGATGTTCGCCTCGACCGGTGCGAAGCCTGACCGCGCCTATGCCAAGGACAGCCTGTTCCAGGCGCGCGAAAGCGGGGTTTTCTGCGTCAACATCGTCTCGGAGGGGCTGAAGGATCAGATGAACCTGTCGACCACCGCCCTGCCTGCAGGGGAGGACGAGTTCCTGTATGCCGGGCTGGCAAAGGCCGAGTGCGAGGAGATCGACTGCCCGCGGGTGGCGGCGGCGCCCGCCAGCCTGGAATGCCGGGTGCTGCAGGTGATCGACCTGAAGGGCGAGGACAACCACATGGTCATCGGGGAAGTCGTGGGGGTGCACATCCATCCCGATGCGCTGGTCGATGGCCGATACGAGGTCACCAAGGTGCGGAACCTGTCGCGGCTGGGCTACCGCGACTATGCGGCGGTGAGCGAGGTGTTCTCGCTGTTGCGGCCCGGTCAGAAGTGAGGCCGGGGGGCGTCTTGCCCCCCGTTCCGGTCAGCCCAGCGGGCCGGTGCGCACCTTGTAGTCGGTGGCGACGCCGTAATCGGGGTCATTGTCGCTGTCGATGACCAGATGGCCGGCGCGGCGCAGCAGGCGGTGGCAGTCGCGGCTGAGGTGGCGCAGCTGCAGGTCCTTGCCGGCGGCCTCGTATTTCTCGGCCAGGCTTTCGATGGCCTGCAGGGCGGACTGGTCGACGACCCGGCTGTCGTCGAAATCGACGATCACCTTTTCGGGATCCGCCGCGACGGTGAACACTTCGGCAAAGCCGTCGGTCGAGCCGAAGAAGAGCGGCCCGTGGATCTTGTAGATCTTGGCGCCCTCGGCGTCGGTTTCGGTCGAGGCATGGATGCGGCGGGCGTTGTTCCAGGCATAGGCCAGCGCCGAGATGATCACGCCCACGATCACCGCCGTGGCGAGGTCGGTCAGCACCGTCACCACGGTGACGATGATGATCACGGCCGCGTCGGTGCGCGGTGCCTTGGCGATGATCTTGAAGGAATTCCAGGCGAAGGTCTCGATCACCACGATCAGCATGACGCCGACCAGGGCGGCCAGGGGGATCATCTCGATCAGCTTCGAGGCCACGAGGATGTAGCTGAGCACGAAGAGCGCCGCCACCACGCCCGCGATCCGGGTCCGCCCGCCAGAGCGGATGTTGATCATCGACTGTCCGATCATGGCGCAGCCGCCCATGCCGGTGAAGGCGCCGGCGACGATGTTGGCCGTGCCCTGGGCCACGCAGTCCTGGCTGGCGCCGCCGCGCTGGCCGGTGATCTCGCCCACCAGGTTGAGGGTCAGCAGGCTTTCGATCAGGCCGACGGCGGCCATGATGACGGCATAGGGCAGGATGATCTTCAGCGTCTCGAAGGTGAAGGGCACCATCGGGATGTGGAACGGTGGCAGAACGCCCTTGATATGGGCCATGTCGCCGACATCGGGCACGTTCAGCCCGAAGCCCAGAACGATGGCGGCGGTGACGATGATCGCGGCCAGCGGCGCGGGCACCAGTTTCGTCAGCCGCGGCATCAGGTGGGTGACCGCCATGGTCAGCACCACGAGGCCCAGCATGATCCACAGCGTCGGGCCGCTGATCCATTGTGTCGGGCCCGGATCATGCGCCGTGCCGGGGACGTGGAATTGTTCCAGCTGCGCCAGGAAGATGATGATCGCCAGACCATTGACGAAGCCCAGCATCACCGGATGCGGCACCAGGCGGATGAACTTGCCCCATCGCATCAGTCCGACAAAGATCTGGATCACCCCGGCCAGCATCACTGCGGCAAAGAGGTATTCGATCCCGTATTGCGCGACCAGCGACACCAGCACCACCGCAGTCGAACCCGCCGCCCCCGAGATCACCCCGGGCCGCCCGCCCAGGATCGCGGTGATCAGGCACAGGAAGACCGCCCCATAGAGGCCATTGACCGGGTTCACCCCCAGCACGAAGGCGAAGGCCACGACTTCGGGCACCAGCGCGAGCGAGGTGGTCAGCCCGGCCAGGAACTCGATCCTCAGGCGGTCCAGCGACAGCCCCTCGGTCGGAGAGATCCGCAGATCGGGCAGGGTGATGCGCTTGGCAAACGCCCCGAATTCGGTCTTGGGCATGTGGCGGTCTTTCGTTCTGTCTGGTCTGGGTCCCGGGTTAGCGGCTTTGCCCCTGGGCGACAAGGCGCGGGCGGGCGATGCCTGAGGTTGCGCAGCCTTTGTGACAGGGATTGCCGGTGCTTGCAGCGCCCGGGCCGGATGTGATGCGGGGTGTTGGCGCGGCGGCCGGCCGCCCGCGCCTCGGGCCGTGTCAGGCCGAAAGCCAGCCGCATCGGCGTCGTTCCGGCCCCGGGCTGCAATGGCGGACCTTGCGGGACTGCTCAGGCGGTCTGGACAGGCAGGCGGTCCGCGCAGGCAGCGCGCCATGTCCGGGCTGCCGGAAGGCCCGGCGGCCTTCTCGGCAGGTGGGCTATCGGCAGTGCGGCCCGCCCAAACGAGCGCAGGCCAGGGCGTGGCCCTCTGTGGCGGCTGCGCCCGAGGCGCGCACCCTGCGTCGGTCGTCGGATCCCGGCGCGATGGCTTTGCTAGATCGGGCCCTTGCCTCTGGCCGAAAGGCTGACTTGGCGGCGGGCTTGCAGCGCCCGCGCCTTTGCGTCATCACGCATGGGTTTTTCGGAAAAGGGCCCCTCATGAAGACCGTCAAGGACTACATCCGCACGATCCCGGATTTCCCGCACGAAGGCATCATGTTCCGCGATGTGACCACGCTGTTCGCCGATCCGCGCGGCCTGCGCCTGGCGGTGGACCAGCTGCTGGATCCCTTCGTCGGCGGGTGCATCGACAAGGTCGTGGGGCTTGAGGCGCGCGGCTTCATCCTGGGTGGCGCGATCGCGCACCAGCTCTCGATCGGCTTCGTGCCGGTGCGCAAGAAGGGCAAGCTGCCGGGGGCCACGCTGGGGGAGAGCTATACGCTGGAATACGGCCAGGCCGAGGTCGAGATCCACAAGGACGCCCTGCAGTCGGGCGAGCGGGTACTGATCGTCGATGACCTTCTGGCCACCGGCGGCACGGCGGCCGCGGGCATCACGCTGGTGCAGCGCCTCGGCGCCCAGGTCGCCGGCTGCGCCTTCGTCATCGATCTGCCCGAGCTTGGCGGCCGCGCCCGCCTGGAGGCGCTCGGCATGACCGTCCATGCCCTGTGCGCCTTCGACGGCACCTGACATCCGTCAACACTTTGGCAACCAACCGGCGCTATCCCTGCCTTGCCGGTCGGGAGCCGGCACTGCTTGCGAAGGATCCTCCCCCGGATCCGGGCGCGCCCTGTCCGTCCCCCGGCAGGGCGCGTTTTCGCAAGGATTTCGCCGCCTGCGGCGACGAAGCCTCCGGCGGGCATATTTACCGGAAAGATGAAAGAAGGCCGGGTTCCCTGTCATCTGACTGGAAATACTCCGGGGGAGGCGCGGCGCAGCCGCGGCGGGGGCAGAGCCCCCTCTTCAGCGCAGCAGCGCGCCGGGGTTCAGGATGCCCGCGGGATCGAACAGCGTCTTGATGCCGCGCATCATTTCCAGCTTCAGCGGATTGCCGTAGCGTTCCAGGTCATCGACCTTCAGGCGGCCAACGCCGTGTTCGGCACTGAAGGCGCCGCCGTGTTTGGCCACAAGGTCATGGATCATCCGCATGAACTCGTACTTGCGGGGCAGGTAGGCGTCGCGGGTTTCGCCCTCGGGGGGGAAGACGTTGTAATGCAGGTTGCCGTCGCCCAGATGGCCGAAGCAGTTCAGCCGGAACGGGCCCATCTGCGCCAGCCGCGCGCGGCCTTCCTCGATGAAGGCGGGCAGTTCCGACAGCGGCAGCGACACGTCATGCGAGGAGATCGCGCCGGTCAGCCGGTTTCCCTCGGGGATGGTTTCGCGCATGGTCCAGAACTCGGCCGCCTGGGCCTCGTTCTGGGCGATCAGGCCGTCGCTGGTCAGATCCGCCTCCAGGGCTGCGGCGAAGATCTCTTCCAGCTGGGCGGCGGGGTCGATACCTGCGCTGGTGCCCAGCTCGGTCAGCACCATCCAGTCGGGCGAGGGATCGAAGGGGCGGCGGATCTGCGGCAGGTGGGTGCGCAGGAATTCCAGACCCTGGCCCGAGATCAGCTCGAACCCGGAAATCGTTTCGCCGGCAATGTCGCGGGCCAGCGCCAGCAGGTCCAGGGCGGCGGCGGGCGAGGGCACCACCATCACCGCCGTCGCGTGGCGGGCGGGGCGCGGGAAAAGCTTCATCGCGGCGCCGGTGATCACCCCCAGCGTCCCTTCCGAGCCCACCATCAGGTCGCGCAGGTCGTAGCCGGTGTTGTCCTTGCGCAGGCGTTTGAGCAGATCCATCACCCGGCCGTCGGCCAGCACGACCTCCAACCCCAGGCACAGCTCTCGGGTGGTGCCGTAGCGCAGCACGTTCAGCCCGCCCGCATTGGTCGCCAGGCTGCCGCCGATCCGGGCCGAGCCCTGCGCCCCGAAGCTGAGCGGGAAGACCCGGTTCACCTCGTCCGCGGCGCGGTGCAGGTCCTCGACCAGCACGCCCGCATCGGTGACGATGACGTTCTCCTGTGGCAGGACCTGGCGGATGCGGTTCATGCGTTCCAGCGACAGCACCACCGGCGCGGGCCCCTCAGGCATGACCTGGCCGCCCACCAGTCCGGTGCCGCCGCCATAGGGCACCACCGGCACCCGGGCCGCGTGGCAGGCCGCCATCACCAGCGAGACCTCCGCCGTCGAGCCCGGCGCCACCACCACCCCCGCTTGCGCCTTCCAGGTGCCGCGAGGCTCGCTCAGGTAGGGGGTGGGGTCGTCGCGAAAGGCCATTTCGGGCAGCAGCGTGCGCAGGTGGCGGACAAAGGCGTCATCCGCCGGGGACAGGTCTTGCATGGCAGGTCTCAGGTTGTGGAGCGCAGGTGGTCCAGCACCGCGCGGCGGACGGATTGTTCGCCGCGTTCGGCCGCGTCGTCGATCACCTCGCGCAGCTGCGACAGGTCGGTGCGCAGCAGCAGCGATTTCACCGGCCCGATCGAAGCGGGGCGCATCGACAGCGCCCGAAGGCCCATCGCCGCCAGACAAACGGCCTCGAGCGGGCGGCCGGCGTCTTCGCCGCAGAACGACAGGGGCGTGCCGGTTTCCTCGCAGCGTTCGACGATGCGGCGCAGGAAGTTCAGGAAGCTGACGTTCAGCGTGTCGTAGCGGCGGCGCACGCGCTCGTTCTCGCGGTCGGCGGCGAAGAAGAACTGCTTGAGGTCATTGCCGCCGATCGACAGGAAATCCACCTCTTCGAAGAAGCGGCGCGGCGCGAAGGCCAGCGAAGGCGTTTCCAGCATCGCGCCCACCTCCAGCTTGCAGGGCACCGGATGACCCAGGATGCGTTCGCGCTCCAGGGCCTTGTCCATCTCGGCGCGGGCGGCTAGGTATTCCTCGTACTGGGCGATGAAGGGGAACATCACCGTCAGCGGCCGGCCATCGGCGGCGCGGATCAGCGCCTGCAGCTGCATCCGCAGCACGCCGGGCTTGTCCAGACCCACCCGGATCGCCCGCCAGCCAAGCGCGGGGTTGGGTTCGTCATTGGGCTTCATGTAGCTCAGGACCTTGTCCGAGCCGATGTCGAGGGTGCGGAAGGCCACGCGCCGACCCTTGGCCGAGTTCAGCACATGGGCATAGAGGCTGGAGAGTTCCGAGCGCTTGGGCATCTGGTTGCGCACCAGGAACTGCAGTTCGGTACGGAACAGGCCGACGCCCTCGGCGCCGGAATTTTCCAGGCTGGGCAGATCGGCCATCAGGCCTGCGTTCATCGTCAGCGTCATGCGGGTGCCGCAGGGCGTGATCGCGGGCACGTCGCGGATCGAGGCATAGCGTTCCTGCGCCTTGGCCTGCATGGCGATCTTGTCGCGGAAGGCATGCGAAACGGTATCCTCGGGGCGCAGGTGAGCGATGCCCTGGTCGCCATCGACCATGATGTAATCGCCGTTCAGCGCCTCGGTGGTGATGTCCTTGGCATGGATCACCAGCGGGATCGCCAGCGCGCGGGCCACAACCGCGGCATGGCTGCCGACGGATCCCTGTTCCAGCACGATGCCGCGCAGCGAACGGCCGTAGTCCAGCAGTTCCGCCGGGCCGATGTTGCGGGCCACCAGGATCGGATCCACCGGCATCTCGGCGCCGGTTTCGGTGCCCTGGCCGGTCAGGATGCGCAGCAGCCGGTTCGACAGGTCGTCCAGATCGTGCAGGCGCTCGCGCAGATAGGCGTCGGTGGCGCTGGTCAGCCGGGCGCGGGCGGCGGTCTGTTCCTTTTCCACCGCCGCCTCGGCCGACAGGCCACGGCCGATGTCGGCCTCCATCCGGCGCATCCAGCCCTTGGAATTGGCGAACATCCGGTAGGCCTCAAGGACCTCCAGCTGTTCGGCATCGCCGGTCTGGGCGCCGGCCAGCATCCGGTCGACGCCGACGCGCAGCTGTTCGACCGCCTCGTGCAGGCGGGCGCTTTCGCGTTCGGGATCGTCGGCGATCGGGTTGGTGATGACGACGCGGGGCTCGTGCAGCCAGACGTGGCCCTCGGCCGCGCCTTCCTGGCCCGAAGTGCCGCGGAACATCACCGGCTTGGTGTGGCGCTTGGTCAGCGCCGCGCTGTCGCCGATGAAGGCGCCCAGCTCGGCCATCTCGGCCAGCACCATGGCGACGACCTCAAGGGCGTAGATCTCGTCCTCGGAATACTTGCGGACCTGCTTGGACTGCACCACCAGCACGCCCAGGGTTTCCCCCAGCCGCTGGATCGGCACCCCCGCGAACGAGGAATAGATCTCTTCGCCGGTCTCGGGCATGTAGCGAAAGCCCGCTTCCTTCGGCGCATCCGCGGTGTTGACCAGCTGCCCGGTGCGCGCCACGCGGCCCACCAGGCCCTCGCCCAGGCGCATCCGGGTCTTGTGCACCGCCTCGGGCTTCAGCCCCTCGGTCGCGCACAGTTCCAGCGTGTCGGCATCACGGAACAGATAGACCGAGCATACCTCGGTCCGCATCGATCCGGCGATCAGCCGGGTGATCTTGTCCAGCCGCGCCTGCCCGAGGGCATCCTCGGCCATGACTTCGCGCAGGCGGCCCAGCATCTGCCGACTGTCGGTCTTGAAGTCTTCGCTCATCTCTCGGGCTGCCCCTCGCCTCCGGGTCCAGAGTGAATAGACCACAGAGTGTCTGAAAGCGAAATGGGCAAAACTTGCCGCAGGTGCGAAATCGCCCAGTTCCGCTGAAATTTAAAGAATGATTTCAATTAATTGAATGTCACAAGACAGTCTGTCCCAGGGGGGCTTTCCGCCGATTGTGCAATTAAAAAGCGCGCCCCGGGGGGCGCGCTCAAGATCTTGGCGCTGTTGCCCCGAAGGTCAGGCGGCCTTTTCCAGGCCAAAGGCGTCGTGCAGGGTCTGCACGGCCAGTTCCAGGTACTTGCGGTCGACCAGCACGGAAATCTTGATTTCCGAGGTCGCGATGACCTTGATGTTGATGCCTTCATCCGACAGCGTCTTGAACATCTTGGCCGCGACGCCCGATTGCGAACGCATGCCGATGCCCACGGCCGAGACCTTGCAGACCTCGGTATCGGCGACCAGATCGTCGAATTCGATCAGGCCGGCCTCCTTGGCGTCGAACAGCGCCTTCTCGGCACGTTTCACCTGATCGATCGGGCAGGAGAAGGTCATGTCCGTCACGCCCTCTTCCGAGACGTTCTGGATGATCATGTCGACGTTGACGCCGGCTTCGGACAGCGGGCCAAAGATGGCGGCCGCGACGCCGGGCTTGTCGACGATGGTCACGAGGGTCATCTTCGCTTCTTCACGCGAGAAGGCGATGCCGTTGACGACGTTGGATTCCATGATGTCCTCCTCGGCACAGACCAGGGTGCCTGCGGTGTCGGATTGTTCCTCGAAGCTCGAGAGAACGCGAAGCTTGACGTTGTAGCGCATGGCCAGCTCGACCGAGCGGGTCTGCAGGACCTTGGCGCCCAGCGAGGCCAGCTCCAGCATCTCCTCGAAGGCGATGCGGTCAAGCTTGCGGGCCTTTTTGCAGACGCGCGGATCGGTCGTGTAGACGCCGTCGACATCGGTGTAGATGTCGCAGCGTTCCGCATCGAAGGCGGCGGCGAAAGCCACGGCCGTCGTGTCCGAGCCGCCCCGGCCCAGCGTGGTGATCCGCCCCTCGGGGCTGATCCCCTGGAAGCCCGCGACAACCGCCACCTTCATGCCTTCGGCAAACTTGGCGGTGATGTTGTCGGTCGGGATTTCCTCGATCCGGGCCTGGGAATGGGCGCTGTTGGTTTTCAGCGGCACCTGCCAGCCCTGCCAGGAACGGGCGGGGATGTCCATTTCCTGCAGGGTCAGGGCCATCAGGCCGGCGGTGACGTTTTCACCCGAGCTGACGACGGCGTCATATTCGCGCGCGTCGTACATCGGCGAGGTCTCGTTGACCCAGCCGACCAGCTCGTTCGTCTTGCCGGACATGGCAGAGACGATGACGATGACGTCATAGCCCTTGGCAACTTCCACCGACACCCGCTGCGCGGCGTGCCGGATACGTTCGAGGTTGGCGACGGATGTGCCGCCGAATTTCATCACGAGAACAGGCATGTCAGTCTATCGGCCCCGTCCTTTCAGGCAAAGTCGGCGTGGTTTACGCGTGGAACGCCTGTGACGCAAGGCGGAAACGCTTGCGCCCGATTTCCCGTCGCCGGGTGGGGGCGGGGGGTTAGAAGGGGATGGGATCGCCTTCCCAGGTCTCGAACCGGCCCGAGGTCTCGGGGGTCAGGGCATCCATCCGCGCGATCAGCCCGGCGGCACTGTCGTGGGGCCGCAGCGAGGCTTGGGCGCCGCCCATGTCGGTGCGCACCCAGCCGGGGTGATAGATGCCGACGCTGATGCCCTCGGGCTCCAGATCCACGGCCAGGTTGCGCCCCAGATTCAGCAGCGCCGCCTTCGAGGCCCGGTAGGCATAGGCGCCGCCCGGCGCGCGTTCATCGCTGGCCATGGCCGAGGCCACCAGGCAGATCCGCGCCCCCGGCGCTGCCCGCAGGTTCGCCAGCAGCGCCTGCACGCACAGGAAGGCGCCGGTGACGTTGACGGCAAAGCTTTGCGCCCATTTGGCGGCGTCAAAGCCGGTTTCCAGCCGGTCGCCCTTGTCCAGATAGACCCCCGCATTGCACACCAGCCGGTCCAGCGGCGCGCCCTGCAGGCTGTCGGCCAGCGCCCGCACCTGCGCGGGATCGGTGACGTCAAGCGCCCTCAGCCCCGGCCCGCCCGCGGTCGAGGTGCCGGTCACCCGGTCGCCGCGGCGGGCATGAAGCCCCGCCAGTTCCGCGCCGATCCCGCGGCTTGCTCCGGTGATCAGCACATGCATGGGCGGTCCTCAGTTGGTCTTGCGGCCGGTGGAAAAGGGCAGGGGCAGCACCGGCACGCCGTCTTCCAGCAGGGCGCGGGCCTCTTCGGGGCGGGCCTCGCCGTAGATCGGGCGGTCGGGTTTGTCGCCCTCGTGGATGGCGCGGGCCTCGGCGGCAAAGTTGCCGCCCACGTAGGTGGCGTTTTCCTCGACCCGGCGGCGCAGTTCGGCGATGGCCTGTTCGGCTTCGCTGGCGGGCTGGGTCAGGGGTTTGTCGCGGCCGGTCCGCACGCGCGGCGCCATCAGCGCCTTTTCCACCTGCGTGCTGCCGCAGACCGAACAGGCCACCATCCCCGAGGCGGAAAGCTTCTCGTAGGCATCGGAGGACTGGAACCAGCTTTCAAAGCTGTGTCCCTGGTCGCATTTGAGCGCGAAGTGAATCATGCCGGTCCCGGTCACAAAACTGATATCTTCAGTTAAGCAATGCCCGGAAAGATGCAAGGTTCCATGAAGAGACGCCGCAGGGCTGCGTCAGAAATGCAATTCCGACGGATCGAAGCGGCGCAGCAGGCGCGCCAGTTCCGGTTCGTCCACGCGCGCGGCGGCCTTCTTGCGGCCCACCCAGTCGCGCTTGCGCTGGCCGGCCTCGCGGAAATCCGACATCAGCGCATGGACATGCACCGGATAGACCATCGCCATGCAGGGGGCGTTGCGGCCGTCCTCCAGCTTCTTGGTGTAGCTGTAGTAGCCGATCGGATGCGGCGCGACGCGGCCCAGCACGCCGGCTTCCTCCCAGGCTTCCTGCAGGGCGGATTCGGCGGGGCCGCGGTCTTCCATCGGCCAGCCCTTGGGCAGGATCCAGCGTTTCGTCCCGCGCGAGGTCACCAGCAGGATCTGCGGCTTGTCCTTGACGATCCGGTAGCACAGCGCCGCGCATTGCACGTTGATGCCGGCCAGGCCGGCCGGGCTGACACGCAGCGCCGTCGGCATCTGCGCGGTGATGGTATGTGTCTGGATCACTGCCACCTCGTCTTGCGGGGCCGGGATGTCCCGGGGTCGATTGCCTCGATCTGGGCCGAGTTTACCGCAGTATGTTGAGAATCCGTTAACACATGGAAGGGGGAGGCCGGTGAAAACCCGGTGATCGGGGGGGATCGGAGAAAAAACGATGGCCCGGCGCCCGATCCATGGGCAAGTCCCTGCGGCACCGGGAAAACCCCGCCCCCTTGGAGGGGGCGGGGAAGGCGATCAGCGGTCGCTGTCGCGCCAGCGCGGGTTGATCCAGGGTTCGGCATTTTCCGGTGCCAGGGGCGCCCGGCCCAGGATGTGATCACTGGCCTTCTCGCCCACCATGATCGAGGGGGCATTGAGGTTGCCGTTGGTGATCCGCGGAAAGACCGAGCTGTCGGCCAGGCGCAGCCCCTCGACGCCGATCACCCGGCATTCGGGATCGACCACCGCCATCGGATCGTCGCGCCGGCCCATGCGGGCGGTGCCGCAGGGGTGGAAGGCGCTTTCGGCATGGGCGCGGATGTGGCCGTCAAGCTCATCGTCGGTTTGCAGGTGGTCGCCCGGCAGGATCTCTTTGCCGCGGTAGGGATCAAAGGCCTGCTGGCCAAAGATCTGACGGGTGATGCGGATGCAGTGCCGGAAATCCGCCCAGTCGTCGGGATGCGACATGTAGTTGAAGAAGATCTTCGGCGCGTCCTTCGGATCTGCCGATTTCAGCGTCACCGCACCGCGCGACTTGGACCGCATCGGACCCACATGCGCCTGCCAGCCATGGCCTTCGGCCGCTGCCTTGCCGTCGTAGCGCACGGCGATGGGCAGGAAGTGGAACTGGATGTCGGGATAATCCACCCCCGCCTTCGAGCGGATGAAGGCCGCGCTTTCGAACTGGTTCGAGGCGCCCAGACCCTGCTTGGTCAGCAGCCACTGCGCCCCCGCAATCGCCTTGCCCCAGAGGTTCCAGTGCTTGTAGAGCGTGATCGGCTGGATGCTGGCCTGCTGGATGTAAAGCTCCAGATGGTCCTGCAGGTTCTGGCCGACGCCGGGGCGATCGGCCACGACCTCGATGCCGTGTTCCTTCAGATGGGCGGCAGGGCCCACGCCCGACAGCATCAGGATCTTGGGCGAATTGATCGAGGAGGCGGCGATGATCACCTCGCGGCGGGCGGTCACGACCTCGATCTTGCCGGCACGTTCGATCTCGACGCCGGTGGCGCGGCCGTTCTCGATGATGACGCGGCGGGCGTAGCAGCGGATCAGCTGAAGGTTGGGGCGTTGCAGGGCGGGTTTCAGATAGGCATTGGCGGTGGACCAGCGCCGGCCCTGCCAGACCGTCTGTTCCATCGGGCCAAAGCCCTCCTGCTTCTGGCCGTTGTAATCGTCGGTCAGCTCGAATCCCGCCTGGGCGCCGGCATCGACGAAGGCCTGGTAGAGCGGGTTGGCACGCGGCCCGCGCGTGACGTGCAGCGGACCGTCCTTGCCGCGCCAGTCGGCATCGCCGCCATGGCCGCCGTCATGCCAGTGCTCGGCCCGTTTGAAATAGGGCAGCACATCGGCATAGGACCAGCCCTGCGCCCCGCTTTCGGCCCAGTGGTCGAAATCGCGGGCATGGCCGCGCACATAGACCATGCCGTTGATCGACGAGGACCCCCCAACGACCTTGCCGCGCGGCGTCACCAGTTGCCGCCCGCCCAGACCGGGTTCGGGTTCGCTCATGAAGCCCCAGTCGTAGCGCTTCATGTTCATAGGGTAGGACAGCGCCGCGGGCATCTGGATGAAGGGCCCGGCATCGGTGCCGCCGAATTCCAGCACCAGCACCTTGTGGCGGCCGTCTTCCGACAGCCGCGAGGCCATGACGGATCCGGCCGAGCCGGAGCCGATGATGACGAAATCTGCGTCCATGATCCCCCCTTCAGAATGCCGATGCGACATCGCCGATGGCGACGTAGACGGATTTGACCTGGCTGTAGTGCTCGATCGCGGCCTTGGAGTTCTCGCGGCCGACGCCGGATTTCTTGATGCCGCCGAAGGGCGTCTCGACCGGGGTCAGGTTGTACTGGTTGATCCAGCAGGTCCCTGCCTGCAATTGCGCCACGACCCGGTGGGCGCGGGCGAAATCGCGGGTGAAGAGGCCCGCCGCCAGGCCGAATTCGGTGGCATTGGCGCGCGCGATCACCTCGGCCTCGTCGCGGAAGGTCAGGATCGACATGACGGGGCCGAAGATTTCCTCGCGGGCGATGGTCATGTCGTCGGTGACGCCGGTGAAGACGGTGGGTTCGATGAACCAGCCGTCGCGGTCCGGGCAGCCGCCGCCGATGGCCAGTGTCGCGCCTTCCTGCTGGCCGATGCGGATGTAGTTCAGCACCTTCTGGCGCTGGGCATCGGTGATCATCGGGCCGATCTGGGTCTCGGGGTCCAGCGGATCGCCGATGATGGCGGTCTTCGTGCGCTCGACCAGACGGGCGGTGAAGGCTTCGGCGATGTCTTCATGCACGAAGACCCGCGTCCCGTTCGAGCAGATCTGACCGGTGGAATAGAAGTTGCCGTTGATCGCCGCGCTGATGGCGTTTTCGATGTCGGCATCCTCGAAGACGATCAGCGGGGACTTGCCGCCCAGCTCCATCGTGACATGGCGGATGCCCTCGGCGGCGGCGGCATAGACCTTCTGGCCGGTGGGCACCGACCCCGTCAGCGACACCTTGTCGACGCGCGGATCACCGATCAGCGCCGCGCCCACGTCGCCATAGCCGTTCACCACGTTGAAGAGGCCCGCAGGCGCGCCTGCCTCGATATAGATCTCGGCCAGCTTCAGCGCGCAAAGTGGCGTCACCTCGGAGGGCTTAAAGATCATGGCATTGCCGCAGGCCAGCGCCGGCGCGGATTTCCAGCAGGCGATCTGGGTCGGATAGTTCCAGGCGCCGATGCCCACGCAGACGCCCAGCGGCTCGCGGATCGTGTAGACGAAATCACCGCCCAGGGGCATCGTCTCGCCGGTCAGGGTGGCGGCCAGGCCGCCGAAATATTCCAGCGAATCCGCCCCCGAGGTCGCATCCGCGATGGTGGTTTCCTGGATCGGCTTGCCGGTGTCGATGGATTCGAGCTCTGACAGCTCCTGATTGCGGTCGCGCAGGATGTCGGCCACGCGGCGCAGGACGCGGCCGCGGGCGACGGGGGCAAGGGCGGCCCATTCCGCCTGCGCGCGCCGGGCCGAGGCCAGCGCCTGTTCGATCACCGCGGGCGTTGCGGAATGCAGGGTCGCCACGACCTCGCCGGTGGCGGCGTAGATGCAGGGGATCTCGCGGCCGGAAGTGTCTTCTGCGTAGGCGCCGTCGATGAAGTGGCTGCCCTTCGGCTGGACGTTTTTCATGTCACTCTCCTCGGGGGTAACGCTGGTTCGATTCCAGCACGTTCAGGTCCATGTGGTTGCGCATGTAGCGCTCGGAGGCTTGCTGCAGCGGCTCGAAATCCCAGGGGAAATAGTCGCCGTTCCTGAGCGCCTCGTAGACGATCAGGCGGCGGGCCTGGCTTTCGCGGACCTCGCCGTCATAGGCGGGCATATCCCAGTAGCCGTCGGCCATGGCGCGGAACCGCGCCAGCGTTTCGGCATGGGCCGGGTCTTCGGCCAGATTGGTCAGTTCGTTCGGGTCGGCCGCGATGTCGAACAGCAGGTCCGGGTCCAGCGCGCAGCGGATGTATTTCCAGTTGTCCTGACGCAGCCCGACCAGCGGCGCATAAGAGCCCTCGGCCGCGTATTCCATCCGCACCGGCGTCGCGCGCGGCGTGCCATTGGCCAGCGGCAGCAGGGATTCGCCATCGGTCCAGGGGGCGATTTCGCCCAGTTCGATCCCGGCCAGATCGGCCAGCGTCGGGGTCACGTCGATGGTCGAGACGGGCGTGTCGATCCGGCCTGCGGGCATCTGCGGCGCGCTGATCATCAGCGGCACGCGGGCCGAGCCCTCGAAGAAGTTCATCTTGAACCACAGGCCCTTGTTGCCCAGCATGTCGCCATGGTCCGAGACGAACAGGATGATCGTGTTGTCGATCTGCCGGGTGCCCTGCAGCGCCTCCATGATCTCTCCGAGCTTGTCGTCGAGATAGGAGATGTTGGCGAAATAGGCGCGACGCGAGCGTTTCACGTCGTCTTCGGTGATGTCGAAATTGCGCCAGTCGTTGGCGTCGAAGATGCGCTGCGAATGCGGGTCCAGATCGTCATAGGGGATCGGCGCGACCTCGGGCAGCAGGTGTTCGCAGTCCTCGTAGAGGTCCCAGTACTTCTGCCGCGCCACATAGGGGTCGTGCGGATGGGTGAAGCTGACGGTCATCATCCAGGGGCGATCGTCCAGGCGGCGGCCCAGCTGATAGACCTTCTGACGGGCCTGGAAGGCGACCTCGTCGTCATATTCCATCTGGTTGGTGATCTCGGCCACGCCTGCGCCGGTGACCGATCCCATGTTGTGATACCACCAGTCGATTCGCTCGCCGGGCTTGCGATAGTCCGGGGTCCAGCCGAAATCGGCCGGATAGATGTCAGTTGTCAGGCGCTTCTCGAAACCGTGAAGCTGGTCGGGGCCGACGAAATGCATCTTGCCCGACAGGTAGGTCTGGTAGCCGGCGCGGCGCAGATGGTGGGCATAGGTGGGGATGTCGCTGCCGAATTCCGCAGCATTGTCATAGACCTTGGTGCGGCGCGGAAGCTGCCCCGACATATAGGCAGCCC
Organism: Pseudooceanicola sp. NS-SX9; assembly: GCF_057380705.1. Lineage (NCBI taxonomy): Bacteria > Pseudomonadati > Pseudomonadota > Alphaproteobacteria > Rhodobacterales > Paracoccaceae > Pseudooceanicola > Pseudooceanicola sp. NS-SX9. The sequence continues at coordinate 1,048,235 of NZ_CM170818.1, forward strand.
GCCCCGGCGCGCAGAGCGGAGAGCCGGTGTAGCTGTTGGCGAATCGCGTCGACCGCGCCGCCAGCGCCTTGATGTGGGGGGCGTGCAGCCAGTCGGCAGGCCCATCCGGGAAAAGCGTGCCGTTGAGCTGATCCACCATGAAAATCAGGATGTTGGGCTTAGTTGCCACGCTGTTTCCTTTCCAGCCAGAGTGTCAGATAGTCGTTCACCATCGCCTTGATCCGGTCCCGGTCGGGGACCGCCTCCTGCAGGGCGGAGCGGACGTAGAAACCGTCGATCAGCGATGACAACCCTTGCGCGATCTCTTCGGCCGTCGCAGGGTCGAAGAGCTTCTTCAGATCGTGCATGAGGTTCGAATGAAGCCTGCGCGCATAGACCTCCAGCAGCCTGCGCGTCTCGTCCGAGCGCAGGGCGCGAACGTAGAAGTTCAGCCAAGCGGCGATGACTTCTCGTTCGAACTGACTGGAATCAAAAGAGGAATCCGTGATAGCGCGGATCCGTTGCTCGGGCGTTTCGGCATGTGCCAGACGCGCGCGCACGGCCTCTCCGTAAGCGCGCATGACGTAGCGCATCGTCGCCAGGAACATCTGGTCCTTGGAGCCGAAATAGTGATGCGCCAATGCCGAGGACATACCCGCCCGCCGTGCAATCTGGCTCACGGTCACGTCAAGGGTCCCCGCCTCGCCGATCTCTGCGATCGTGGCGAGGATGAGTGCCTTCTTTCGAACCGGTTCCATCCCGACCTTGGGCATTTGGCTTGTCCTCCCGACGGAGTGCTTTACTTTTCGAAGCTCTTCGTTTTTGATTAACTCATCAATCAAGAAAAACGCAAGACACCGACACAGAGGAAACGTGATGACCAAGACCAGGCTTGCGCTGACCAGCGCCATTGCCCTTTCGCTGACCGCCGGCGCCGCTTTTGCCGATTGTGGCAAGGTATCCTTCTCGGATGTTGGCTGGACCGACATCACCTCGACCACCTCCGCGACCAAGCAGGTCCTGGAGGCACTGGGCTACAAGGTGGACGTGAAGGTGCTGTCGGTCCCCGTGACCTTCGCCTCGCTGGAAAGCGATGACGTGGACATCTTCTTGGGCAACTGGATGCCCTCGCAGACCGCGGCGATCAAACCCTACCTCGACAAGGGCGAGATCGACACCGTGGGCACCAACCTGGAAGGCACGAAATACACCCTCGCCGTGCCCGAATACACCTATGACAAGGGCCTGCACACCTATGCCGACATCCACAAGTTCGGCAAGGAACTGGATGACAAGATCTACGGCATCGAGCCGGGCAACGAAGGCAACGCCTATCTGATTGGCCTGACCAAGGACAACAAGGACGACCTGGGCAAGTTCAAGGTGGTCGAAAGCAGCGAGCAGGGGATGCTGTCGATGGTGCGCCGCGCCTATGACAAGCAGAAGGATATCGTCTTCCTGGGCTGGGAACCGCATCCGATGAACTCGAGCTTCAAGCTGAAGTACCTGACCGGCGGCGAGGACTTCTTTGGCGGCGAGGGCGTGGTGAACACCGTCACCCGCAAGGGCTATGCCGAGGAATGCCCGAATGTCGGCAAGTTCCTGAAACAGCTCAAGTTCACTCTGCCCATGGAGAACGAGATCATGGGCAAGATCCTGGACGACAAGGAAGATCCCGACAAGGCATCGCTTGAATGGATGAAGGCCCACCCCGAGGTCGTCTCGGCCTGGGTCGACGGCGTGACCACTGCGGATGGCGGTGACGGCGCGGCGGCCGTGAAGAAGGCCTTCGGCCTGTAAACCCCTGAACCCCGGATGGCCCGGCATTCGGCCGGGCCCTCTTCAGAGGAGGTCGCCTTGAAGTGGCTTACTGATTACAAGATCCCGGTCGGAGACTGGGCAGCCGATTTCTTTGATTGGCTAAGCAATAATTTCCAGTCCGTTGTCGACATGCTGGCCGCCGGGGCCGAGCATCTCATCAACGGGTTGCTGTGGGTGCTGCAGACGCCCAACCCGCTGGTGATCATCGCGGTCTTCGTGGCGCTGACATGGGTGCTGCAACGCAACTGGAAGACCTGCCTGTTCGTGGCGGTGGGCTTTCTGTTCATCATCAACCAGGGCTACTGGGAGGAAACCACCGAAAGCCTGACGCTGGTGGTGTCCTCGTGCATCGTGTGCATGGCCATCGGGGTGCCGATCGGCATCGCCGCGGCACACCGGCCGCGCCTGTACCACGTGCTGCAGCCGATCCTGGACCTGATGCAGACGCTGCCCACCTTCGTCTACCTGATCCCCGCCATCGTCTTCTTCGGCATCGGCATGGTGCCCGGGCTGATCGCGACGGTGATCTTCGTGGTGCCGGCGCCGATCCGGCTGACCTACCTGGGCGTCTCATCGACGCCGAAGGCGCTGCTGGAGGCCTCCGAGGCCTTCGGGGGCACGAAATCCCAGACCCTGACCAAGGTCGAACTGCCCTTCGCCCTGCCGCAGATCATGGCGGGGCTGAACCAGACCATCATGCTGTCTCTCTCGATGGTGGTGGTCGCGGCGCTGGTGGGCGCGGATGGCCTGGGCGTGCCGGTGGTGCGGGCGCTGAACCAGGTGAACACCGCCCTGGGCTTTGAATCCGGTTTCGTCATCGTCGTGGTGGCCATCATCCTGGACCGCATGCTTCGCATCGGAGGACGTAAATGAACGCAGCGACTTCCATTCCCGCAGTCGAATTCGACAATGTCTCGATCGTCTTCGGCGACCGCCCGGCCAAGGCGCTGCCGCTGATGGACGACATGAAGGACCGCGCCGAGATCCAGAAGGAAACCGGCCAGGTCCTGGGGGTGCACGACTGTTCCCTGACCGTCGAGCAGGGCGAGATCCTGGTGCTGATGGGGCTGTCGGGCTCGGGCAAGTCGACGCTGCTGCGCGCGGTCAACGGGCTGAACCCGGTGGTGCGCGGCAACCTGCGCGTCCATGCCCAGGGCTGGACCTGCGATCCGACCGCCTGCAGCAAGGACGACCTGCTGCGCCTGCGCCGCAAGAGCGTCGCCATGGTGTTCCAGCAGTTCGGCCTGCTGCCCTGGCGCAATGTCCTCGACAATGTGTCGCTTGGCCTGGAACTGTCGGGCATGTCCAAGAAGGAACGCGAGGACAAGGCGCGCGCCCAGCTGGATCTGGTCGGCCTGACCGACTGGGCCGAGAACAAGGTGGGCGAGTTGTCGGGCGGGATGCAGCAGCGCGTGGGTCTGGCCCGCGCCTTCGCGACCGAGGCGCCGATCCTGCTGATGGACGAACCCTTCAGCGCGCTCGACCCGCTGATCCGCTCGCGGCTGCAGGACGAACTGCTGGAGCTTCAGGCCAAGCTGAAGCGCACCATCATCTTCGTCAGCCACGACCTGGACGAGGCCTTCAAGATCGGCAACCGCATCGCCATCATGGAGGGCGGCCGGATCGTGCAATGCGGCACCCCGCAGCAGATCATCGCCAACCCGGCCGACGATTACGTCGAGGATTTCGTCACCCACATGAACCCGCTGGGCGTGCTGGTGGCCGAGGACGTGATGTCGAACGTGCCCGCCCCCGAGGCCGCCCACCAGGTCGCCCCCTCGACGCCCGTCGCGCAGATCATCCAGGCGCTGTCGGAAGGCGCGCCGATCGTCGGTGTGCTGGGCGAGGACGGGCCGATGGGATCCGTCACCAACCACGACATCATCCGGGCGCTGCACGCCAAGACGCCGGGCTGACCGGGGCTGCGGTCGGCCGCACCGGGCCGGTCCGGGCCCCCGGAAGGATCTGCGAAAGGGGCCGTCCCGCGGGGCGGCCCCCTGCCGTTTCAGCCCTCGGTCCCGCGGGCGTGCAGGATGCGGCCGATGACGTTCAGCAGCAATTGCGCCGCCAGGATCGAGGTCACGCCGGCGCTGTCGTGATCGGGCGCCACCTCGACCAGATCCATGCCGACGATCTCTCCGCGCTGCGCCAGCCCCGCCAGCAGTTCCAGCACCTCGTAATACTGAAAGCCGCCGTGGCTGGGCGTGCCGGTGCCGGGCGCGATCGAGGGGTCAAAGCCGTCGATGTCGATGGTCACGTAGTACCGCACCCCCGCCGGGATCCGCGCCAGCATCGCCTCGGTACCCATCCGGCGCAGCTGCCGGACCGACACGATGTCCGATCCCATCGCCCGCGCCGCCTCGTAGCCGTCCTTGGCGGTCGAGCTGACATTGCGGATGCCGATCTGGCTGAGCCCCGTCACCCAGGGCTTTTCCGCCGCCCGCCGCATCGGGTTGCCATGGCCGAACCGGACGCCGTGGCGTTCGTCGACGAAATCCAGATGCGCGTCGATCTGCACCAGATGGATCGGCTCTTCTTCGGAAAAGGCATTGATGCAGGGGATGTTGATCGAATGATCGCCGCCCAGCACCACGGGCAGGGCGCCCGCCGCCAGGATCTTGCGCACGCCGTATTCGATATTGGCGTGGCTTTGCGTCGTGTCGGTGTGGATGATGTCGGCATCCCCGATATCGACGATGCTGACCTTGGCGGGCTCCAGATAGGTGACGTCATCCTCGTGGTCATAGGCGCCGGCATGGCCGAAGGCGAAAAGGGTCGAGGCCTCGCGGATCCCGCGCGGGCCCATGCGCGCGCCGGCCCGCCACTGGGCGCCGAAATCGAAGGGCGCCCCCAGGATCGCCACATCGGCGTCGATGGCATCCCAGTCCTCGACATAGGGATATTTGCCGAAGGTGCAGATGCCGACGAAGGGCAGGTTCAGGCGGCCGGTGTCGTAGCCGTGGCTCATGCGGGGTGGCCCGGGCAGGGGCGGCGGGAAACGGGGGGCATCGGCCTCTCCTTCTGGATCTGGTCGCGGCAGCCTGCCGGAAAGCCCCCCGCATGGCAAACCCGGCGATCACGTTGCCGTGGATTCGGGGGGCCTGCCGCATGCGCGACGCCGCGAAATGACGCGCGCTTTCAGCGCCTTGCGGGGTGCCGGGGCAGGGTTAACGGATCGTTGAAATACCCGCTTGCACGCGATGCCCTTACGGCATAGACCCGGGCAGCCATGCTAAGTGCTTGGTATAAAATGGAATTTTGTTTTCATGCAAACAATGGGGCCGCCCGGCCCCGTTGCGAGGAGGCATGGCATGATCAGAATGACGCCGCTGCACGCGGAACTCTCGCGGCATTACGACCTGGCGCCGAACCCGGCGCTGGCGGCTGAAATGGGCGCGATCTACGACCGTATGAAGCGCGTGGTCGATCCGGTGGACTGGGCCGTGCACGCGCCCTACGTGGCGGCGATCAACGCGCTGAAGGTGCAGCGCAATGCCGTGATCCTGGCGCATAACTACATGACGCCGCAGATCTATCACGGGATTGCCGATGTCGTGGGCGACAGTCTGCAGCTGGCCATCAAGGCGACCGAGGTCGAGGCCGATGTCATCGTGCAATGCGGCGTGCATTTCATGGCCGAGACCTCGAAGATCCTGAACCCCGGCAAGACCGTGCTGATCCCGGACATGGAGGCCGGCTGTTCCCTGGCCGACAGCATCACCCCCGAGGGCATCGCCCAGATGCGCCGCCGCTATCCCGGCGCGCCGGTCGTCACCTATGTCAACACCACTGCCGAGGTGAAGGCGGCCTCGGACATCTGCTGCACCTCGTCGAATGCGGCGCAGATCGTGGCGGGGCTGCCGCAGCAGACGATCATCATGGCCCCCGACCAGTATCTGGCCAAGAACATCGCGGCCCAGGTGCCGCAGAAGACCATCGTCTGGTGGGAAGGCGCCTGCGAGGTGCATGAACAATATACCGCCCAGGACCTGATCGACTTTCGTGATTGGAACCCCGGCACCCGCATCATCGCCCATCCCGAATGCCCCCCCGAAGTGGTGGCCGAGGCGGATTATTCGGGCTCGACCTCGGGGATCATCGACTACGTGACCCGCGAACAGCCCGAACGCGCGATGCTGGTCACCGAATGCTCGATGGCGTCGAATATCTCGGATGCGCTGCCGGGGGTGGACTTCATCGGGCCCTGCAACATGTGCCCGCATATGAAGCGGATCACGCTGGAAAAGGTGCTGTGGTCGCTGCACACGATGGAGGGCGCGGTCGAGGTCGATCCCGCCGTCGCCGCCCGTGCCCGCATCGCGGTCGAGCGCATGATCGAGCTGTCGCGCAAGATGGCCGCGTGATGATCCGGACCGGGCGGGTGGTGATCCTGGGGGCGGGTCTGGCCGCGCTCTCGGCGGCGCTGGAACTGGCGCCGCGGCCCGTGCTGCTGGTCTCGCCGGAACCGTTGGGGCAGGGGGCCAGTTCGGCCTGGGCGCAGGGGGGGGTGGCGGCTGCCATGGCGCTGCCCGACACCCCCGAGGCCCATGCCCGCGATACCGTTCAGGCCGGGGCCGGGCTGGTCGACCGCGCGGTCGCGGCCTTCGTCACCGCCGAGGCGCGCGAGCGCATCCTGGCGCTGGCGGATCTGGGCGCGCCCTTCGACCGTGACGCGCAGGGCGGTTTCGTGCAATCGCGCGAGGCGGCGCATTCCTTTGCCCGCGTGGTGCGGGTGGGGGGCGACAGGGCCGGGGCGGCGATCATGGCGGCGCTTGTCGCGCAGGTCCGCGCCACGCCCTCGGTGCAGGTGCTGGAGGGCGTCAGCGCCACCGCCCTGCGGGTCGAGAACGGCCAGGTCACCGGCGTTTCACTGGCGCCCGAGGGGTTTGCGCCCATTGATCTGCACGCGCCCGCCGTGCTGCTGGCCGCCGGCGGCGCGGGCGGTCTTTATGCGCTGACCACCAATCCGGCGCGGATCCGGGGGCAGGGGCTGGGGCTGGCGGCCAGGGCCGGGGCGGTCATCGCAGATGCCGAATTCGTCCAGTTCCACCCCACCGCCATCGCCACCGGTGCCGATCCCGCCCCCCTTGCCACCGAGGCCCTGCGCGGCGAAGGCGCGATCCTGCTGAACGCCTGTGGCGCGCGGTTCCTGCAAGGCGTGCACCCGGATCTGGAACTGGCGCCGCGCGACGTGGTGGCGCGCGCGGTCTTTGCCCAGACCCGGGCGGGGCTGCAACCGGTGCTCGATACCCGGGCGGTGCTGGGCGACCGCATCCTGACCGATTTCCCGGCCGTGGCCGCCGCCTGCACTGCCGCCGGGATCGATCCGGTCAGCCAGCCCATCCCGGTTGCTGCCGCCGCGCATTACCACATGGGCGGCGTCGCGGTGGACGGGCGGGGGCGGACCTCGCTGCCCGGGCTCTGGGCCTGCGGAGAGGTCTCTTGCACGGGGCTGCACGGCGCCAACCGTCTGGCCTCGAACGGGCTGCTGGAGGCGCTGGTCTACGGCCGCCGGGCCGCCATGGATATCGCGCGGGGGGTCCCCGCGGGGCCGCTGCCGCCGGTCGAACTGCCGGAAGCCGCGCCCATGCCCGCCCCCGATGCCGCGCTGGTGGCCGATCTGCGCCGCGCCATGACCGACCACGTGGGCGTCATCCGCGACGAGGCCGGGCTGCGGCAGGCGCTGGCCACCTTTGAACGGATCGACGCCGCCAGCGCCGATCCGCATCTGGCCAACATGACCGCCGCCGCAACGCTGATTGCAGCGGCCGCCCTTCTGCGGCAGGAGAGCCGCGGCGGGCACCACCGTTCCGACTATCCCACGGCCGATGGCCCGACCGGCCAGCGCCGGCACATGACCCTTCCCCTGGCACGCGCCTGCCGCGCCGCCGCAGCGACGGACCTTCTTCGATGACGATGACCCTTCCTCCGATGCCCGACATGATCCTGGATCCGCTGGTGCGCGCCGCCCTGATGGAGGATCTGGGCGCCAATGGCGACATCACCACCCGCACCGTCATTCCCGCCGGGCGTGTCTGCACGGCGCAGCTGCGCGCGCGCGAGGCGGGCGTGGCCTCGGGGCTGCAGATCGCCGCCATGGCCTTCCGGCTGGTCGATCCGGGCCTGAAGCTGACCACGCACGCCCGCGACGGAGAGGCCATCGCCCCCGGCGAGGTGCTGATGCAAATCGAGGGCGAGGCGGCCTCGGTGCTGTCGGCGGAACGGGTGGCGCTGAACTTTGCCGGGCGGCTGTCGGGCATCGCGACGCTGACTGCGGCCTTCGTGGCGCAGACCCGCGGCACCGCGACCCGCATCACCTGCACCCGCAAGACCACGCCGGGGCTGCGGCTGGTGGAAAAGCAGGCGGTGCTGCATGGCGGCGGCTTTGCGCACCGGTTCTCGCTGTCGGATGCGATCCTGATCAAGGACAACCACATCGCCGCCGCCGGGGGCATCCGTCCGGTGCTGCAGGCGGTGAAGGCGCGGGCCTCGCATATGGTCCGGGTCGAGATCGAGGTGGATCGCCTCGATCAGCTCTCGGAGGTGCTGGACGAGGGCGGTGCCGATGTGGTGCTGCTCGACAACATGGACACCGGCCAGCTGCGCGAGGCTGTGGCGATGACCGGGCGCCGGCTGGTGCTGGAGGCTTCGGGCAACATGACGCTGGAGCGCATCGCCGAGGTCGCGGCGACCGGTGTCGATTACATCTCGGCCGGGGCGCTGACGCATTCGGCGCGGACGCTGGATCTGGGTCTGGATTTCTGAGGCCGGATCCCCGCTGCCCCGACGGGCGCGTCCGGTCAAGGCGGGAAGGACGGGCCGGGTGCTGCCATTGCGGCCACCCGGCACGGGCCCCGGGGGGCTTTGCGTCAGGCGGTGCGGCTATCCTGGGCCTGCAGGCAGGTGACCACGGCCTCGGTCAGCGTGTCGATCGAGGTTTCGATCACCGCGCGGGCGGCATCGGTGTCGCGGGCGCGCAGCGCCTCCAGCAAGGCGTGGTAGGGCGGGGTTTCGATCCGGCCGCCATTGTTGACGAAGACCAGATTGTAGCCCGGCCCGGCGCGCAGCCACAGCGTCTCGATCACGTCGAGCAGCGTTGGCATGCCGGCCATTTCGTAGAAGGCGAAGCGCAGCTGGTGATTGGCCTGCAGCGCGGCATGTGGATCCCAGTCGGCGCAGCGATCCGCAAGGCGCTGAAGCAGCCCGTCCAGTGTTTCGATCTGCGCATCGGTGATTTTCTCCGAGGCAATTTCCGCCGCCAGGCCCTCGACCCTTTTGCGGATCACCGAAAGCTCGCGGTAGCGGGCTTCGTCCAGGTAGGGTACCCGGAACGAGGCCGCCGGTTCGGCAGACAGCACGCCCGAGGCGACGAAGCGCACCAGCGCCTCGCGGGCCGGGGTGATGCTGACATCCAGCGAGGCGGCCAGATCCTTGGTGACAAGGCGGGTTCCCGGCGCAAGACGTCCCTCGATCAGGGCATCCCTGATCTGGGTTTCCACGTGTGACACGAGGCTTTTCCGGGGGGCGGCATTGAAGGACGGAATCGACAAGTCTGTTCTCACGCTCTGCTCCAAGGGGGGACGTGGCTCTCATCCGGCTGGCCTGCGGCTTTTGGCGGGCACTCATTCCCAATAGGGAATGTTTTCCTTCCTGGCACGCGACTCGTCGGATGGATGGCGATCCCCTTGAACCGGTTCTATTACGATACCCTGTTTGCCAAATTATGTTCCGAAAATCCATTCGGATTTGCAAGCGGCCTGCAATTCCGAATAAGAGATAAATTCGTTGCAAATGGGGCTTTGTCCATTTGTCACCCCTTTGGGTCCGTATCACCCGCGAAGGTGGTCACCAGGGCGGTCAGTGCATGGTATATGTCGGGTTTTCCTGGAAAGATGGTTTCCAGCGGGTGACCCTGGGCATCGACCTGATGGATCCAGCCGCCGTTGTCATGATCGATCAGCAGGCGGTCCGCGTGACGCCATAGCCTGCCTGCCCATTGGGCGAAATATGCATCTTTGGTGCGTCTTTCCAGGGTCAGGGCCGCGGCGATGGCTTCGGCGCAGGGCCACCAGAAGCGCCAGTCGCGGGACACCTGGCCGTTCCAGTCCAGCGTATAGGCCAGGCCTCCCTCGGGCAGCCAGGCCTCGGACAGGGCGCGACGGAACAGCGCTTCGGCGGCTTCGGGCAGCCAGGCGGGGGGCTGGGGCAGGGCGGCTTCCAGTTCCAGCAGCAGGCGCGCCCATTCCACCGCATGGCCCGGCGTCGTCCCCGAGGGGCGGAACATCGCATCGCCGTCATAGGCGCGGTCGATCTGCCAGTCCGGGGTGAAATGCTCGGCCACGACCCAGTCGCAGGCGCGGGCATGGGTGTTGATGATCAGCTCGGCAATGCCCAGGGCGCGCTGCAGATCCTGCGGATCGCCCCAGGCGGCGTAAGAGGCCAGCAGCGCCTCGGTCAGGTGCATGTTGGCATTCTGGCCGCGATAATCGGGGCAATCCGTCCAGTCGGCGGCAAAGCTGTCGCGCACTGCGCCGGGGGCCGTTTCCCAGAAGTGGCCGAAAAGGGCGTCGCGGGCGGCGTCGCGCAGGGCGATGGCCTGCGGATGGCCGATCCGGGCGGCGCCGGCCGCCGCCAACAGCACAAAGGCATGGCCATAGGCCTGCTTGCTGGTATCGAGCGGGCCCTTATCGTCAAAGCTCCAGTAGAAGCCGCCGTGGACGGGATCGCGGTGCTGCCCGAGCAGGGCGCGGATGCCGTGATCGACGATGGCACCTGCACCGGGGTGGCCCAGGTCCTGGCCGATGGCATAGGCATGGACCATGCGGCAGGTCTCGTGCAGGGGGCGGGCGGGGCCGGCACCGCGGGGGCCTGCCATCTGCGGGCGGCCCAGCCGGTCGGGCGCGGCAAAGCCGCCACCGGGCAGGCTCATGCCGCCATGGAAGGCAAGAAGCCGCAGGGCCTGGGCCCGGGCCCAGGACGAATCGTAATGGTCTGGCTGTGTCATCGGCCCCTCCTGCCGGCGGCGCCTCCTCCGGGCCGCATCCCCTTGACCCGAGCTTTGGACGACCCGGCGGTGGGATGCAAGCGCCGCTCCGCTAGGCCCCCCTGGGGCGCGATGCCAATCCGTCGAGCCCCGGAACGGGCATCCGCACCCTTGCGCCCGCAGGGCTGGGGCGGCATGCGCGGGGCCTTCTCTTTCCCGGTCCGAAGCAGTAGACTCAGGCCAGCCTTGAGAGAGTGCCGCGCTGCGGCCCCTTCCGGGCACATCGGACCGCCCGCGCACGGGCGATCCTGCGACCGGGCCCCTCTGGCAAGCGTCTTGCGGCACGCTTGTGATGTCGGCGCATCCTGTTCATAGCCGCATGGACAGGAGCCCCGCATGCGCCAGGCCTGTTATCCCGTGGGGCGTGCCCCTGCCGTTTCCGATCGGGGAACCGCATGAGCCGCCTTCCCCTTTTCACCTATTTCCGCTGGGCGGTGATCGTCACCGTGCTGGGACTGCTGCTGGGCGGCGCTGTCGGCTGGTTCTACGACGGCACCTGGGAAGGCGTCGCCCGGGCCTTCTTTATCTGCGGTGTCCTGGCGGTGCTGGAAATCTCGCTGTCGTTCGACAATGCCATCGTCAATGCGAACAAGCTGAAGGACATGGCGCCGGTCTGGCAAAAGCGTTTCCTGACCTGGGGGATCGCCATCGCGGTTTTCGGGATGCGCATCCTGTTCCCGTTGCTGGTCATCGTGCTGGCGGCCCATGTCACGCCCTGGGCGGCGGTGAAGATGGCAGTGACCGATCCCGATGCCTATGCCCGGGTCCTGCACCATGCGCATCTGCCGATCGCGGCCTTTGGGGGCACCTTCCTGATGATGGTGGCGCTGAACTACTTCTGCGACCGTGACAAGGCCGATCACTGGTTCAACTGGCTGGAGGTCCGCCTGTCCGCCGCCGCTGCCGCCCGCGGGATCGAGATCGCCCTGGTGCTGGCCGTGGCGCTGATCGCCTCGAAGCTGCTGGGCCCCGAGGCCGGGCCGCGCTTTTTCCGGGCGGCGATCTGGGGGCTGCTGACCTATCTTCTGGTCGATGGCGGCGGTGCCTTCCTGGATGCCCGGCTGGGCGAGGGGGCCGGGTCGCAGGCCACGGCCACTGTGGCACGTGGCGGGCTGGGGGCCTTTTTGTACCTTGAGATGCTGGATGCCTCGTTCAGCTTCGACGGGGTGATCGGGGCCTTTGCGCTGTCGCACAACCTGTTCATCATCGCCATCGGGCTGGGGATCGGGGCGATGTACGTGCGCTCGATGACCGTCATGATGGTCGAGCGCAAGGTGCTGGCCGAATACCGTTACCTGGAACACGGCGCCTTCTATGCCATCCTGGTGCTGTCGCTGATCATGTATGTGCAGGTCTTCGTGCACATCCCCGAGGTCGTCACCGGCTGTGTCGGCGCCGGGCTGATCGCGCTGGCCTTCCGCGCCTCGCTGCGTGACGGCGCCCAGACCTGACACCAAAGGGCGGATCTGCTGCCACGGGACCCGGGCCAAAGGGCCCGGTTTTCCGTTGCAGTGTCGGTTGCTTTGCATTTTGGGGGGGCGGGCGCGGTGGGTTGCGCCCCGCGCTGTGGCCTCCGACGTGCCGGTTGTCACCTGCCTTGGGGGCCTGGGAAAGTCCGGTTGTCCTGGCCCTGAGGCGCCTGGAGGGACGTGTTGTCCTGCGCCCTGAAGCGTCTGGGACAAACCGGCTGCCACGCGCTCTGAGGCGCCCGGAGCAGGCAGGCTGCCCTGCGCCCTGAGGGCGCAAGGCGGGGGGCGTTTCAGACGGCGGCGCGGGCGGGGGCCGCGAGGTTGCGCAGCAGGCTGCGGACCCGGCGGGCGTTCTCGTGCAGCTCGGCCTCGGACATCGCCATGTCCGGCGCGATGACCGAGATCGCGGCCTCGCAGCCCGGCAGCGCCAGGTCGAGCACCGGGAAAGCGATGCAGACATGGGCGAAATGCTGACCCCGGCGGCGCCCGGTGGCATAGCCGTTCATGTGGTAGCTTTCGATCTCGCGCAGGATTTGCTGGCCATTCATGCCGGCGGCCTCGCTCTGGCCGGCATTGGCGCGCAGGATCTGGTCGCGGGTGGGCAGGTCCAGCTGGCCCAGCAACGCGATGCCGCCGACGCCCACGCCCAGCGGCACCCGGCCGCCGATGCCGTCGATCATCGCCGCCGCCATGACCCGGCCGGGCTGCATGTCGATGCAGATCGAATCCAGACCCGCCCGCATCATCAGGAAACTCGACAGGCCGGTTTCCGCGGTGATCGCCAGCAGCTTGGGGCGCACCAGCCCGACCAGCTCGGGCACGGAAGGGGTGCGATGCGCCAGCGCATAGACGGCCGGACCCAGAAAGTAGTTGCCGCGGCGCACCTTCTGGGTGACGAAGCCGCTTTCCCCCATCGAGATCAGGGCCCGGTGGATCGAGGGCTTGGCATCGCCGATCACCTCCGCCAGGGCCGACAGGGACATGCCGTCCCGTCCCGCACTGCCCAGGGCCAGCATGATGCGGGTGGCGCGCGTGACGTTGTTCGAACCGTTCTTCATCTGCATTTTCATTTTCCTGCGGCCTCGAAAGCCGCTGACTTTTAAAGCTTCGGCGACGCCACGATCGCCCAGAAAAGATATATTCGGAACTCGACTTTATCGAGCCCGCAAGGCCTGCCTGACCCCCTAGCCTGCGGCATGGGCCAGCCTGTCCGGTCGAATTCCGCAGGGAGAGAGGGCTGCGGCGGGCCGCATCTTTGGCGGCGGGCGTCCCATCACGCGTGCACGCGCGCGCAGGACCTTTGGGATCCCGGGCTAAAGACTTTCCGTCCCGGTTGCAATGGACGATATATCATCCCTTTTCCGGGACGGGAGGATTGTGCCGAAAGCGTTGTTTTACGGCGACTCTGTTGTGCCGTTGTTCTGCCGGGCAAAACCCGGGGTGCGACAACCGGAAGCCCGTGTGGCCCGTTCACGGATAGTTGAGATTGCGCCGCGCAGGCGGCATACAGGCCGCATCAGCGGGCAGGCGCGGCCGCCGTGCCGGGCCCGCAGCGGAAGGGTGTCTCGTGGTGTTGTGTGTTCTTATATCATGGCTCTTGCCTTCGTGTCTTGCAGGGGGCGGACGGCCATGGGCCTGATAACGGTGGCGGATCTTCAGGCAGAACGGATTGCCGGCCGGGTGCTGTGCGTCGATTTGCGGCCCCAGACGCTTTGGGCGCGGCAGACGATCCAGGGGGCGGCCTGTCTGGATCTGGGCGCGCCGCTGCCTGGTGAAAGCACCGAAGGGTGGCTGCGGGCGCTGGTGGCGGGGCTGGAAACGGCCTTTCGGGCCCTTGGTCCGGCGCCGCAGCTGGTGTTCTTCGGCAGCCAGGACGGCATCGGAGCGGCGCGGGCGCTGTGGCTGCACCGGCTGTGCGGCCTGAACGGCGCGCGGGTGCTGGAAGGCGGGCTGGCCGCCTGGCGGGCCGTCGGCGGGGCGCTGGCGCCGGGGCAGGGCCGGCCGGTGGTCTTTGGCCCCGGTGAGCCGGCCCTGGCGGGGACCTTCTGCCGGGCGCTGGCGGCCACCACGGCCGATGTGCTGATGCGCGACAGGGCCACCCGGCTGGTCGATGTGCGCCGGCCCTCGGAATATGCCGGGCAGTTTGTCCATGCCTGCTGTCCGCGCGCCGGGCGCATCGCCGGGGCGCTGTCGCTGCCGGTGGCCGAGCTGTTCGAGGGCGGCCGCTTCCGCCCCGCAGCCGAGGTCCGCGGCATTGCGCTGGCGGCGGGGCTGGACCCGTCGGACGAGGCGATCCTTTATTGTCATCGTGGCGCCCGGTCGGCCGCGGCCTGGCTGGCGCTGCGGCGGGCGGGCTTTGCCCGGCTGCGGGTCTACGCGGGGGCCTGGCACGCCTGGGCGCAGAACCCGACCCTGCCGGTCGAGGCGTGCGACCTGATGGAGGCCCGCCGGCCCTGAGGCGCGGGCCGGGGGCGCAGGCGACAGCAGGGCATAAGACGCGCGATCCGCTGGCGGATTTGGCCGCGCGATCAGGATCGGGTGTCGGGACAGGGAAACGCCGGAGAAGGGGGAAGCTTCTCCGGCGCCGGGACCGCCACGAGGTTTCACGGTCCGAGTCCGATGCTGGGGATGTCCGGGACAGACGCATCGGTCATCTGGTTAACGCCCGCTCGGCGACAGTGGTTCCCACCGGGTTCACTTTTTCTTCACGGCGTCGTTTCGCTGGGCATCCGGGCACCGACCGGGGGCTGCACCTGCCCTTTGTGCCGGGCGCGGGCGGCTGCGACCGGGCACCGACATTGCGGCGCATCAGCGGCGGTTGCGGGGATTGCCTGACAGGGCAGGGGTCGACGAAGGGGTGCGTGCGGCGACAGATCACGCTGCGCCGCAGCAGGGCCAAGGCGATGGGGCCGGACCAAGGGCAGGGGGCATCGGCGGTGATCCGGGCGTCCCCCCCGTGGCCCGGCAGCAGCCCCCGTTCCGTTGCCATGCCTCCGATGGCGCGGACCTGTGGCGGATGGTCGGAGGCGAAAGGGAGAGGTTCCACTTCTTTCGGGGGGAAGCGGCGTGCCGGATGCCAGGCGTCCCTTTCCGTGCCATGGCGGGCCCTCAGTTGCCGACGGCCGGGGGCCGTCTGGCCCCTCGCGTGTCACTGGTCCGGCGACCCGGCGGGCCAGATCCGGGGGGCACGGCCCCTGGTCAGACCACCAGCCCCCCGCCGGCCGTATCCCGCAGCCTGGGCAGGAAGACATAGCATATAGTGGGGGCGGCATCGGCGGTCTTGTCCGCGGTTCAGTAGTCCAGCACCTCGGGCTGGAAGTTCATCACCTCGAAGTCGATCACCACATGGTATTCGGTGTCGCTGTCCGAGACCTCGATCCGGCTGCCCAGCTGCGTGGCGAAGGCGCGGATCAGCTGCTTGCCCAGGCCCGTG
Organism: Pseudooceanicola sp. NS-SX9; assembly: GCF_057380705.1. Taxonomy (NCBI): domain Bacteria; kingdom Pseudomonadati; phylum Pseudomonadota; class Alphaproteobacteria; order Rhodobacterales; family Paracoccaceae; genus Pseudooceanicola; species Pseudooceanicola sp. NS-SX9. The sequence goes on from NZ_CM170818.1 coordinate 1,063,980, forward strand.
CTCTCGCCCTCGGGATCCAGGTGATGGGTGCTGCCCTTGGAATTCGCCATCTCCAGCGTGGCGCGGTTGCCGTCCTGGCGCAGCGACAGCTTCATCCAGGGGTTGCCCTTGTCAGAGCCCGCGTATTTCGCCGCATTGGCAATCAGCTCTGAAGTCAGCAGCGACAGCGGCACAGCCTGGTCGGGATAGAGGATGACGTTTTCGACATTCAGGTCCGTGCGCATGTGCAGCCCGCCGGTGGCGGTGGCCTGCAGCGTCTGGTTGGCGATCTCGCGGACCAGCTGGCCGACGTTGACCTGGCCCTGGCTTTCGACCTCGTGCAGGTTGCGGTGGATCGAGGCCATCGCCAGCACCCGGTCCTGCACCCGGGTTAGGATCACCTTGGTTTCCGGCGAATGGGCCTTGCGGATGTTCATGTTGATGATCGAGGAAATCAGCTGGAGGTTGTTCTTCACCCGGTGGTGGACCTCCTTCAGCAGCACGTTGCGCTGGCGCACGGCGTTTTCCAGCTCGGCCTGGTCGTGCAGGATGGTTTCCGCCATCAGGATGAAATCCTGCTCCATGTTCTTCATCTCTTCCGAGGCATGCGACATGGTGCGGTGGTCCTCGAAGGTGCGGACCCGTTCGAACCGGCGCATCCGGCGCGACAGCATGCGGATGTGGCGGCCCGCCATGCGGTCGATGGCGATGAAACCCACCACGACCGAGGCGATCCACATCAGCAGCGGGAACAGGATCACCGGCGCCTCGACCGCATCGGTCATGTTGCTGACCGAGGGCCAGATGCCAAGCGCAAAGACCTGGTCCTCGACGATGGGCACAACGACGTAAAGCTGGTCCTTGCCGCCCTTGCTCTGCCCTGAAAAGACCATCGGCGCCAGGCCCGCCATGTCCTGCAGCGACGAACGGATCGGCAGGATGTTGTCGGTATCCTTGCCTGCGGTGGTGCTGGTCAGCACGTCGCCCGAGGCGTTGAAGGTCAGGATGTCGTCCGGGGCCGCGCCAAAGCCCTGGGCATGGCCCAGATCCAGGTTCGCATGCGGCACCGAGATCGCGACATAACCCCTGTAGACGCCGTTCACCACCACCGGGTTCGACACCACCAGCACCGAGGTCTTGCTGATCGCGCCCTGTTCCACCATCGAGACGCTGGGCTCTTTCACCTGCACGCGGGTGATGTGGGCGGGCTTGTCGGACACGTCGGTGCCATTGCCGGAAGAGGCGCAGTCGATCTGGCCATCGGCCGGCACGAAAGCCGCCAGGCTGATCGAGGGGGTCTCGTCGTGGAACCCCTTCATGATCGCCCGGCACTGGTCCTGGGTGACCTGATTGCCCACCGCCTCCATGGTGCGCGCCAGCGCCGCCGCCGCCCCGAAGGCCTGCTGCAGCACGCCGCGCTCGCGCTCCACGCCCTGCTGCGTCAGGGCGAGGAGCGACAGCCGGGTGACTTCCTCGGCCTGCGAGGACACCTGGTTGGTCTGGTAGATGGCAATGGAGCCGATGGGCACGAGGGCCAGGGACAGGATCCCTGCAATCCGGAAACTCAGACTGCGGATCCAGGGCGTGTTGGCGGAATGGGGCATGGCCCTCGACATTATGATGCGATGCGTCGTTGGTTCGTCAGGGCTGCCCGGCCGCCTTAGCGGGCGGTCATCGGCCGGGAACTGACCACGGCCATGGTCGCCGGGTCGGTCAGCTCCATGGCTTCGTTCTCGTTGATCTGAAGCAATTCGGCAAGCTTGGCGCGCCCGCGGTTGGCGCGGCTCTTGATGGTGCCGACCGCGACGCCACAGGTGGCGGCCGCTTCCTCGTAAGAGGCCCCAAGCGCGCCGACCAGCACCAGCGCCTCGCGCTGTTCGTCGGGCAGCTGGTTGAAGGCGCGCTTGAAGTCGGCCATCTGCAACCGGCCGTCATGGGCGGGCTTTTCCGACAGGGTGGCCGCGAACACGCCATCCACATCGGCCACCTCGCGGCGCGTCTTGCGCAGACTGCTGTAATAGGTGTTGCGCAGGATGGTGAACAGCCAGGCCCGCAGGTTGGTGCCGGCCTCGAACTTGTCGATATTGGTCCAGGCCTTGACGATGGAATCCTGCACCAGGTCGTCGGCCGTCGCGCTGTTGCGCGTCAGACCAAGGGCAAAGGCCCTGAGGGCCGGCAGATGGTCGACAAGCTCGTCACGGGGATGCACGCTCATTTGCGGCTCTCCTCGTCGCCGGCGACCGATTCCTGGTCCTTCAGCTGCTTCAGAAGGTCCTTGAAGCGGTCGGGGATGTCTTCATCCAGAGTCGTCTGGAACACCTTCTTGAGGTTTGCATCGATCTCACCTCTCGGACTTGATTTCGAGTGACCCAATGTCATGATCCCTTTCCGACTTCGGATAATTCTTGCTGCTGGCGGAACCCAACGCGACCCGGCGGCGTTGGGTTCCCGAAAAAAGGACAAAAGGGAATAAAATGTCAGTCTCTTCCGGCACCACGGATCTTGCGTCTCTGATCGGCTCCCACCTTCCTTACCTGCGCCGCTACGCGCGCGCGCTGACCGGTTCCCAGACCTCCGGCGATGCCTATGCGGCCGCGACGCTCGAGGCGATCTTGCAGGACCGCTCGGTCTTCCAGTCGGGCCTGGCCGAGAAGGTCGCCCTGTTCAAGGTCTTCCACACCATCTGGGCCAGTTCCGGTGCGCCCGTCGCCATCGAGGCCGCGGGCCTTGAGGCACGCGCCCAGCAGCACATGGCCAAGCTCAGCCCGAACACCCGCGAGGCGCTGCTGCTGCATTCGATCGAGGATTTCAACACCACCGAAGTGGCTCAGATCATGGGCACCGACGTGGCCGAGGTCGAAACGCTGCTGTCCACCGCCCGCCAGGAGATGGAGGACGCCATCGCCGGCCGCATCCTGATCATCGAGGACGAGCCGATCATCGCCATGGACCTTGAAACGCTCGTGGCCGAGATGGGCCACCGCATCACCGGCGTGGCGCGCACCCACAAGGAAGCCGTCGCCATCGGGTCCGCCGAAAAGCCTGACCTGATCATGGCCGACATCCAGCTGGCCGACAATTCCAGCGGCATCGACGCGGTCAACGACCTGCTGGCGCAGTTCGGCGATATGCCGGTGATCTTCATCACCGCCTTCCCGGAACGGCTGCTGACCGGCGAACGCCCGGAACCGGCCTTCCTGATCTCCAAGCCCTACCGCGAGGACCAGGTGCGCAGTGCCGTCAGCCAGGCGATGTTCTTTGCCTCGACCGAGACGCTGAAGGGCTGATCGCGCCGTCATTCCAGGTTCCTTTTTCCCAAGGTGCAGGACGCCCCGCCGGATCTTTCCGGTGGGGCGTTTCGTCATTTGGCGCCATGTTCGGCGCCATCGGGTGTCTTCCAGTGCTGCCCTGCTACATGCATCACGAGGGTGGCAGCCCCCAGTGCGGCGAAAAGCACGAACAGGAACTGCGCAATCCCGGCCGAAACCGTCGCGATGCCACCAAAGGCGAACGCGGCCGTGACCAGAGCGACACCGAAGAAGACGATGGGCCAGATGAGGGGCATGGCTGTCTCCTTTCCGTTGCCGCGTCCCCGTTGCGGGGACTGTGCAATGGAAACGTGACAGCGGGGGCGCGGTTCCGGCATGGCAGCCCTGCGCGCCGCGATGTGACAGCTTCGGCAACAACCTGTCGCTTTCCGTGATCGGCGCCGGCAGGGCCTTGCCGGGGCCGGGACGGGGCGGGAACCCGCCGTCGGGCGCGGCCTAGTCGGCGGGATCCAGATCATCTCCGGCGGTGACGCCGCCGATCAGCTGGTAGGACAGCAGGTCGGGGATGGTCGCGGGATCGCGCACCAGCGCCGAGACCGCGCCGCGTGCCCGCGCCAGCAGGGCCTCGGGGGATGTCGGGGCGGCAACCGGCCCCTCGGGCCAGCGGAACCGCAGCGGCATGCCCGCGGCTGCCTGGGCGAGTTTCGGCAGATCGGCCGGATGCACCGATCCGATCCGGGGATAGCCGCCTATGGTCTGGCATTCCGCCAGCAGCACGTAGGGGGTGCCGTCGCCGGTGATCTGGATGTCGCCCGCCTGGATCGGTTCCGATGCCATCCCCCCCGAGGCGTGGAACCAGACGGGCGGCGCCTGGGTCAGCAGCTGCATCGCCTGCCGGTTCGACCGGCTGCCACGGCTGAAGGCGGCGGCGGCGAAGGCCTGGCGCTGATCTTCGCTGAAAAGGGCGGTCTGGGGGCCGGGCAGCAGGCGGATCTCGCCACCGGCAAAGCGCGGTTCGGGGCGGATGCGGCGGGCGGGGCGGGGGCTGTCGGGGCCAAGCGGCAGGCGATCGCCCGCGGTCAGCAGGCGTCCGATGCCCGCTGCCAGATGGGTGCTGCGGCTGCCCATCCAGGGGGCGGTGGCGATGCCGCCGCCGAAGGACAGATAGCCCGTGGTGCCTGCCTCGACCGGGCCGATGCGCAGGCTTTCCCCGGGCGCCAGGCTGTGGGCTGCGTGCCAGGCCAGCGGGGTGCCGTCGCGGCTGGCGCGCATCGGCGCCCCGGTCAGGGCAAAGCGCACCGGGGCGGTGACGGTGAACAGCCCGCCCAGGCCCGGCATCTCGATCGCGGCATCGGGGGCGGGGCGGGCCAGCAGGGCGGCGGCCTCCAGCAGGGCCAGCGGATCCAGCGCGCCGCCGCGCGACAGGCCCTGCGCCGCCAGCCCCGGGCGGCCCATGTCCTGCAGGGTCAGGCCGAGGCCGGCCTCCTGGATCGTCAGCAGGGTCGTCATGCCAGAACCTCCAGCCGGGCGCCGCCCATCGGGTCATCCGACAGGGCCGCGACCTCGGCGGTGCTGGTGCGGTGAAAGCGGATCTCGTCCCCGGCGCGCAGCGGCATGGGGGTGTCGGATTGCGGCTGGAAGGGGCGGAAGGCAGTGCGCCCGGCCTGCAGCCAGCCGGTGGGCGAAGCGTTCGAGAACAGCACCAGCTGCCGGATCGCCACCACCAGCGCGCCCTGCGGCACCTGCATCAGCTGCGGCTGGCGGGGAAAGTCCCAATTGCCGGGCAGCAGGCCCAGATAGGGCTGGCCGGGGGCAAAGCCCAGGGCCAGCACCCGCGGCGCCGCCGCCAGGATCTGCGCCACGGCCTGCGGTTCGGAACAGCCCGCCAGCGCAGCGATCTGCGGCAGCGAGGGGGCATCGGGGGCCTCGAAGCTGACGGGCAGATGCCAGCGCCGGGTGGGCGCGGTCTCGGGCAGGGCCCTCCAGTCGCGTTCGGCCAGCAGCTGTGCCAGCGCCGCCCGCAGCGCTTCGGGCGCGGTGCGGCCGGGATCGAAGCGCACCAGAACCGAGGCCAGCGCCGGCACCACCTCGGTCACGCCGGGCAGGGTCAGGGCCCGGGCGCCGGCCTGGCGGGCGGCGCGGTTGGCGGCCGGGCTGAACGTGTCGGAAAAGCGCAGCAGGAACCCGTCGAGGCCGAGGGGCAGCAGGGCGGGACGGGGCTGCGGCTGGGTCATGCCTTGGTCCTGGGGCAGGGGGCGAGGGGTCTGCCGACCCGGATTGCAAAGCCTCACTGGAATGTCAACGCGGTGCCGCCCCGGTGGGGGGCGCTGCCCGGGCGGAAGGCCGGGGCGGGGCGGCCCTGCTGGCGTCGAAGTGAGCGCGCGGGACCGCGCGTCGGGCTTTGCCGCCCCGGGCCGGGCCGTTAGGATGCCGCGATGCGGAACGGGAAGGTGGCGGAATGCGGGTGATCGGGGCTTGGGTCTGTCTGGTGGCGCTGCTGTGGGCGGGGATGGCGGCAGCCGGGCAGCCCTCGGTCGTGTTGCCGCAAAGCCATGTGAAGAACCGCTGGCGGGGCCTCGATATCGCGATCACCCTCAGCCAGGGGGTGCCGTGGCGGCTCTATACGCTGGCGAACCCCGATCGCGTCGTGCTGGACCTGAAGGGGGTGGACTGGCCGGGGGATCCTGCGGGGATGCTGAGGAAGGGCCGGGTCAGCAGCCTGCGCCTGGCCCCGGCGCGGCCCGGCTGGACCCGGCTGGAGATGCTGCTGCGCCAGCCGCTGGTCCTGCAGGATGCCAGTATGCACACCGATGCCGCAACCGGGCAGGCGGTGATCGCGGCGCGTTTCGGCAAGACGTCCGAGGCAGCCTTTGCGAAGGCGGCGGGGGCACCGGCGGATGTGGCGGTGTCGGACGACAGTCCCGATCCGCTCGGCCCGCCCGAGGCCGGGCCCCGGCCGCTGCGCATCCTGCTGGATCCGGGCCATGGCGGCATCGACCCGGGCGCCGAGCGCGCCGGGCTGCGCGAGGCCGACCTGATGCTGCGGCTGGCATTGGAATTGCAGCAGGTGCTGCGCCGTACCGGGGCCGAGGTCTTTCTGACCCGCAGCACCGATACCTTCGTGTCGCTGGAGGGGCGGGTGCAGATGGCCCATGCGCTGCATGCCGACCTGATGATCTCGCTTCATGCCGATGCCCTGGCCGAGGGCGAGGGCAGTGCCGAGGGGATCACGCTGCACACGCTGGCGCGCTCGGCTTCGGACCGGGCGTCGGAACTGCTGGCCGAGCGGCACGGCCGCGGCGACATCCTGGCGGGGGTGGACCTGAGCCACAGCGATGACCAGGTGGCGGGCGTGCTGATGGATCTGGCGCGCCAGGAAACCCAGCCGCGCAGCGAGGCGCTGGCGGGGGCGCTGGTGAATGCGCTGCGCCGCGAGGGGCTGCCGCTGAATGCCCAGCCGCGGCGGTCCGCCGCATATGCGGTGCTGAAGGCCGCCGACGTGCCCGCCGTGCTGATCGAGAACGGTTTCCTGTCGAGCGACCGTGACCGCGAGAACCTGCAGGACCCGCTGTTCCGGGCCCATCTGGAGGAGGCGATCCGCGACGGCATCCTGTCCTGGGAGCATTCCGACGCGGCGCTGGCGCCCCTGCGGCGCAAGTAGGGGGGCGCTGCCCCCGTCCCCTGCGGGGACTCCCCCGGAGTATTTTGGGTCAGATGACAGGGAAGCCGCGGCGGAAAGGTGCCGGGTTCCCCCGCGACGGGGCAAGATCGCTTGGCCTTCGTGATGGGCTTGTGTTTTGACCCCCATGGGGGAGCGCACTATAACCCAGGTTCAGTCAGAGAGGCCCGCGCGCGTGATCAGATTCGTACTTTCCTTCCTTGGTGGCATCTTCACGCTGGTGACGCTGGGTCTTGCCATGATCGCGTTGTCGGTGGGGGCGGTGTTCTGGATCTACGGCCGGGACCTGCCCAGCCACGAGACCCTGGCCCAGTACCAGCCCAAGACGATCAGCCGCATCTACAACGGCGAGGGCCAGCTGATCGACGAATTCGCCAAGGAACGGCGCCTTTACACCCCCGCGGACGAGATCCCGGCGCTGGTCAAGGATGCCTTCATCTCGGCCGAGGACAAGAATTTCTACACCCACCAGGGCTATGATCCGCGCGGCATCGCGGCGGCCATCCTGGAGGCCATTACCACCGGCGGGCGCACCGTGCGTGGCGCCTCGACCATCCCGCAGCAGGTGGCGAAGAACCTGTTCCTGACCGGCGACCGCAAGATCGAGCGCAAGGTCAAGGAGATCATCCTGGCCTCGCGGCTGGTGGATTCGATGTCCAAGGACAAGATCCTGGAGATCTACCTGAACGAGATCTTCCTGGGCCAGAACTCCTACGGGGTGGCGGCGGCGGCGCAGACCTATTTCAACAAGACCCTGAACCAGCTGGATCCGGCCGAGGCGGCGATTCTGGCGTCGATGCCGAAGGCGCCCTCGGACTACCATCCGGTGCGCAACCACGACCGCCTGCTGGCGCGGCGCAACTACGTGCTGCAGCAGATGAACGAGAACGGCTATATCGACGACGCCACCTACAAGAAAAGCCTGGCCGAGCCGATCCGCACCGTGCAGGGCGGCGATTTCCCCGCCTTCCGCACCAACCTGCCGCCGCGCGATTACTTCACCGACGAGATCCGCCGCCAGCTGAGCCGCGATTTCGGGCAGGAGGAATTCTTTACCGGCGGCTTCTCGGTCCGGGCGACGGAAGATCCCGAGATGCAGGACGTCGCCGCCATCGCGCTGCGCCATGCGCTGCAGAAGATGGACCGCCAGCTGGGCAAGTGGCGCGGCACCGGCAAGACCATCCCCGCCGCCGATCTGGCCGACGAGGCGAAATGGCGCGCAGCCCTGTCTTCCACCAACGTGGCGCGCGACATCGTCGTCGATGGCCCCTGGCATCCGGCCGTGGTGCTGAAAGTCGACAGCCAGAGCCTCGCCGTGGGCATCGAGGGGGTCGACCTGGACGACCCGCGCGGCAACAGCGTGCCGCGTTCGGACATCAAGTGGATGCGCGGTGGTTTCTCCGACAACTTCAAGCCCGGCGACGTGATCTACGTCGAGGAAGAGAAGAGCGGCGGCAAGTTCGACCACTGGTCGGTGCGCCAGGTCCCCGAGGTCGAGGGCGCCTTCATGGCGATGGACGTCAACAACGGCCGCGTGATCGCGATGCAGGGCGGCTTCTCGTACCAGTCTTCGGTCTTCAACCGCGCCACCCAGGCGAACCGCCAGCCCGGCTCCTCGTTCAAGCCCTTCGTCTATGCGGCGGCGCTCGACAGCGGCTACACGCCCGCCACCATGGTGGTCGATGCCCCGATCGAGGTGAACACCGCCGCCGGCGTCTGGCGCCCGACCAACTCCGAGAACAAATACTACGGCCCGACGCCGCTGCGCATCGGCATCGAGATGTCGCGGAACCTGATGACCATCCGCCTGGCGCAGGAGGTCGGCATGGACACCATCGCAGGCTATGCCGAACGCTTCGGGGTCTATGACCACATGGGCCGCTACCTGGCCAATGCGCTCGGGTCCGAGGAAACCACCCTCTACAAGATGGTGGCGGCCTACGCGATGTTCGCCAATGGCGGCGAGCGCGTCGAACCCACGCTGGTTGACCGCGTCCAGGATCGCTACGGCCGCACCATCTACCGCCACGATCAGCGCAGCTGCGAGGATTGCGGCCCGCAGAACCTGCCCCAGGGCCAGGGCCCCCGGATCCTGTCGAACCGCCAGCGGGTGATGAACGCCATCACCGCCTACCAGCTGACCTCGATGATGGAAGGCGTGGTCCAGCGCGGCACCGCCTCGCGCGCGGTCCATCTGCCGGTGCCGATCGCCGGCAAGACCGGCACCACCAACGGCGCCAAGGATGCCTGGTTCATCGGCTTCTCCTCGAACATCGTGGCGGGCTGCTACATCGGCTATGACACGCCGCGCCCGATGCTGGGTGGCCATGGCTACGGCGCCAGCCTCTGCGGCCCCGTCTTCCAGGAGTTCATGACCCAGGCCATCAAGAAATACGGTGGCACCGCCTTCAAGGTCCCGCCGGGCGGCCATTTCATCAACATCAACCGCTATACTGGCGCGCGCCTGCCCGACGATGCCTCCGGCCCCGATGTCCAGGCGGAATACTTCCGCGACGGCGAGGATCCGATCTTCGGCGTCACCTATGACGGCGGCTTCGCCATGGGCCAGGATCTGCCGCTCTACGAGGAAGCCTCGAAGGCCAAGCAGGGCCAGCAGGTCACCACCTCGACGGGCGAGACCACGACGATCGGTCCCAGGGCGGGCTTCGGCACGCTGTCCTCAGGCGGTCTCTACTGAGGCGCCGCCGCCCTCCCCATTTTCTTGTCGAAAATACCTTGGGGGAGGGCGGCGCAGCCGACCGGGGGCAAAGCCCCCCGCACCCCAGGCCACCAAGGCCCGCCCTTGCCCAGAGGCGGGCCTTGGTCTATCAGGCGGCTCTAACCTGCAAGAGGAATTTGGCCCATGCGCGCCGAGACCCAGAACATCGTTGCCGAGATCGAAAAGTCCCTGGCCCTTCTGCGCCAGCGCATGGACTGGGAAACCGCTGGCCACCGCATGGAAGAATTCAATGCGCGGGTCGAGGATCCGAACCTCTGGGACGATCCGGCCAAGGCCCAGGCGCTGATGCGTGATCGCCAGTCGCTGCTCGACGCCTTCGAGACCCACAATACCCTCAAGCAGGATCTTCAGGACAATATCGACCTGATCGAGCTGGGCGAGATGGAAGAGGATGACGAGGTCGTCGCCGAAGCCGAGGCCGCGCTGAAGGCCCTGCGCGAGAAGGCCGCCGAGAAGGAACTCGAAGCGCTGCTCGATGGCGAGGCCGACAGCAACGACACCTTCCTGGAAATCAACGCCGGCGCCGGCGGCACCGAGGCCTGCGACTGGGCCTCGATGCTGCAACGGATGTATGTCCGCTGGGCGGAAAAGCGCGGCTACAAGGTGGAACTGCAATCCGAGGAAGCCGGCGCCGAAGCCGGCACCAAATCCTGCGCCTACAAGATCTCGGGCCACAATGCCTATGGCTGGCTGAAATCGGAATCCGGCGTCCACCGCCTGGTCCGCATCAGCCCCTTCGGCAAGGGCACGCGCGAGACCTCGTTCGCCTCGGTCTGGGTCTACCCGGTGGTCGACGACAATATCGAGATCGAGGTCAACCCCTCGGACATCCGCATCGACACCTACCGTTCGTCCGGTGCCGGTGGTCAGCACGTCAACACCACCGACTCGGCGGTGCGGATCACCCACCACCCGACCGGCATCGTCGTGACCTCGTCCGAGAAGTCGCAGCACCAGAACCGCGACATCGCCATGAAGGCCCTGAAGTCGCGCCTCTACCAGCTGGAACTCGACAAGCGGAACGCCGCGATCAACGAAGCGCACGAGAACAAGGGCTCGGCCGGCTGGGGCAACCAGATCCGCTCCTATGTGCTGCAGCCCTATCAGATGGTGAAAGACCTGCGCACCCAGCACGAGACCTCTGACACTTCGGGTGTGCTGGATGGCGATCTGGACGGCTTCATGGCCGCCACCCTGGCGCAGCAGGTTGCGGGCAAAAGCCGCGCCGAGGCCTCGGCCGACTGATCCTTCGGGTGATTCCTGCTGCCGGGCCGTGCGGCCCGGTATGCACCGTGCGGTGGTGTATGCCGCTTGAAAATCCAACATTTATTGGCGTCTATCGGCATGCATCGGTATGCCGTTCCGTTACAACGCCTGTTAAAAGCCTCCAAAACATCGGAATTACGATATCCGTACTTCACGGCATGGTTATCTTCTGCTTACGCTGTGTACAGGGCACGCGTCGTGCGGCCTGACAGGGTAGAGGTATAGCCACATTTCGTTGCAGTTCCGCGCTGCAATGGGTGAGCGAAGGGGTATCCGATGTCGAACTACATGAAGTCGGGCCAGCACCAGTCCACGCAGAACGATGCGGGCTGGACGCGGTCTTTTCCCAGCGGCTCCGTCGGAGGAACGGGGTGGGTGCTGGACGTTCTGGAAGACCTGGAGGGGTTCGCAAAGCACCGCGGCCTGCCAGAGGTCGAGGCACGCCTGTCGGCTGCCCGAATGGATGTGGCACGGGCGCTTTGGCGCGCCCTGGGCGAAGATCCGTTCCTGAAGACGACGGAGCGGCGTGGACCGCGCGGGGGACTGCCCCGCGACTGATCCGATCCGCAAACGTATATGAAAGGCCCGCCGCTCTGCCGCGGCGGGCCTTTTCATGTCTGCAAGGGGCAAAGCCCGGGGGGGCGCGTCTGCGGCGGACAGGCGGGCAGGGGCCCAAGGCCCCCGCCGTCAGTAATCCTTCTCGAAGAACAGCCCCAGGCCGGTGCTGCCGCTGGTGCTGACCGATCCCTTGGCCTTCAAGGTGTTGGTCAGGTCCAGGTTGATCGACAGGCTGGTGTCGCCGTCGCTGCCGACCTCGGTTTCGGTATAGAGCTTTTCGTTGATGTACTTGCCCGCCGAAACCGTGGTTTCCCCATCGGCCGAGGTTGACACGTCCAGATCGTCCAGCCCCGTCTTGGCACGCAGCTTGTCCAGCACGCCGCCATTGCCCGACCCCGTCAGTGTCGCCACCGCCGAGGCCAGCTGGGCCGCCTGAAGCGGCGACAGGCTGGAGATCGAGCGCTCGAAGAACAGCTGCGACAGGATCTCGTCCTGGGGCAGCGAGGGGTTCGACGAGAAGGTGACCTCGGGTTTCGAAGCGGTGCCGTCGATGGCGATGGTGATCGCGTAGCTGCCCGAGGTCGAGGTCGCCTTGAAATGCAGCAAGGGCTCGAAGCCGCCGGCCATGGTGACCGTGCCTTCGTCCAGATCCAGCCGCTTGGTCAGGATCGACAGCCGCCCCCGCACCAGCGAGAACTGCCCCACCGGCACCGGGTTGGCGGTGGTGCCACCCAGCTTCAGATCGCCGCGCAGTTCCGCATCCAGCCCGCGGCCGCGGATGAAGATCGAACTGTCGGTGCCGATCTCAAGGTTCAGCTTCAGCCCCGAAGAGCCGCCCGACCCGCCCGATCCGTTCCCGCTGTCATCCTGCACCAGCCCTGCACGCGCGCGCGTGGCCCGGCTGGCGGCGGATTCGTCGACATGGGTGATGTCGGGAATGGCCTCCTGGCTGCCGAGGCCGGTCGAGGCCAGGCGGATCTCGGTATCGCTCAGGCCGATGCGTCCGGCGATGGTACCGCCGCCGGTCAGCCCGCCTTCCAGCTTGACGGTGCCGTTCAGCGTGGTGGTGGCGAAATCGCCCTGCTTGACCTTCACCTTGGCCAGCGCGACCGACAGGCCGGCCGTATAGGGGGCCGACAGCGCCACCGGGCCGGTGATACTGATCTGCCCGCCTTCGGACGGGGTCGCCGCCAGTTTCAGCGTCGCCTTGCCGCCCGACAGGCCCACGGTGCCCGCGATGCCGTCGATGACCTGGTTGTAGGCGGGCGCGATGAACCGGCCGCCCGACAGGCGCACCGTGCCGGTCAGCGCCGGAAGGCCGGGCTGGCCCTTCATCGCCAGATCAAAGCTGGCCTTGCCGGCCAGAGACTGCGGCGCGATGAAGGCATTGGCCAGGCCCAGGGGGGCGGCACCGGTGATCTTCAGATCGACGCCGCCGTCGGCCATGGCCACCAGCCCGTCGACCTTCGCCTGCGCCCCCGAGGGGCCCGCGGCAGTAACCGCCAGCCGGGTGCCGTCGGCCGCGCCCCGCGCGGTGCCCTCGACCGTCAGCGGCCCGTTCAGCCCGCTGACCAGCCGCCCCAGATTGTCGAGCCGCGCCTTGTAATCGACGCTGGGCTTGCCATCCTTGACGGTGCCACTGGCCGAGGCGCCAAGGGCGGTGGATTTCACCTCGGCCTTCTCGATACGGATGGTGCCATCGGCGGCGGTGCTGACCACCGCGTCCAGCGTGCTGGCTCCGGCAAACAGCGCGTCGATCTGCGGATTGCCGATCCCGATCGAGCTGCCCTTGCCCGAGGCGGTGATGCGGTAGCCGCCATCGGCCGCGCCGATATGGGCGTCGAGCGCCAGCGGACCGGCCTTGGCGCCCATGGGGGCGGCGGAATTCGGCAGGTTCAGCGCCAGATCCACGTCCGGCGCGCCGTTGTTGACGGTGCCCGAGGCGGTCAGGGTCAGCCCCGGCGTCTTCACATGCACGTCCGACAGGGTGATCAGCCCGTCCTTCGACAGCACGTCGGCGGTGATGTCGGTGGCGCCCAGCAGCGCGTCGGCCTGGGCGATGCCGGTGCGAATGTCGTCTCCGCCACCCTTCAGCAGGGCGTGGATCGTGCCGTCGGCTTCGGTGCGCACGGTGCCGGTCAGGGCCAGCGGGCCGGCCTGGCCACCGGTGAAGACGGCGGAATTGGCCAGTTTCGCATCCAGGTCCAGCGACATCGCCTTGGGATCAAGGGACCCCTTGGCCGACAGGTTCAGGCCCTGGCTGTGCACCTCGGCGCGTTCCAGCACCGGGGCGCCGCCTTTTGGCGACAGCACCGAGGCATCGACGGTGATGCCGCCCTTCAGCAGCCCGTCAACCGAGGGCACGCCCAGAACCAGGTCCTGGCCGCCGCCCTTGGCGGTGACGCGCAGCCCCTCGGGGCCCTGGGTGATGGCGCCCGACAGGTCGGCGGGGCCCGCATGGGTGCCGGTCAGCAGCCCGGCATCCGCCAGATGCAGGTCATAGCTGATCTGCCCGGCGCTGCTGCCGATCTGGCCCGAGCCGGTCAGCTTCAGCGCATCGGTGCCGATGTCCATCTGGTGCAGGGTGATGCCGTTGGCGGCGCGCTCGACATCCAGGTCGATCTTGGCGGGGCTGTTCAGCAGCCCGTCGACGGCGGAAATGCCGGTGGCCAGGTTCTCGCCGTCGCCGGTGACCTTCAGCCGGGCGGTGCCGGCGGGCAGGGTCATGTCCAGATCCAGCCCCAGGTTGGCATTGCCCGCCAGCTTCAGCCCCGACAGCGTCGAAAACGCCCCCAGGTTCGACACGCTGGTCTGGGCGCTGACCTTGATCTGGCCCTGGTCGTCGGTCTTCTGGAAGCTGGCGTTGCCGGCCAGCGTCAGCGCGGGCCCGGAAAGCTTCAGGTCGTCGATGCTGATCGGACCATCGCCGAAATGCACCACGGCCGAGCCCTTGACCTGATCGCCAAGCGCCTGGGCGACGCCCGGATCCTGGGCCGACAGCCCCGCGGCATCAAAGTCGAGCGTCAGCGCCGAGGCGCCGCTGGTCTTCAGCGGCCCCGAGATGTTCAGCGCCACGTTTTCGGCCGAGAACCCCTGAGCGGCCAGCGACTTGGCCACGATCTGGCCCGAGACGTCCTCGGATTTGGCGCGGTCGAAGGTCAGATTCACATCGGCCGAGGCCAGCGACACGCCATCGGCGAAGGGCAGGTCCAGCCGGTCGGCGCCGCTGGGCGAGGCCATGCGGCCCTTGACGTCAAAGCTGCTGGGATGGCCCGAGGCGTCGATGGCGACCTTGCCTTCAAGGTTCAGCGCGGCGGATTTGATGCGCAGCAGCTGCAGGTCCAGCGCGCCGTCCTTCGCTTGGGTACCGGTGGCGGCGATGCCGATGTCGGTGCCCAGGAAGTCGCGGTATTGCGGCGCGGCCAGCGCGGTCAGATCGCCGCCAGCCTGCACGGTGAATTCCCGCCCGCCGTCATCGCGCCCGCGCAGCGTCACATTGCCCTTCAGCCGCTGCTGGCCATCGGTCAGCAGCAGCATGTCGGCACTGTAATTGTCGAGCGGCCCGGTGCCCGCCACGGTCAGATCGACCGAGGGCAGCCCCGGCAGGTTCATCAGGCTGGCCAGCAGGCCGCCCTGGGGTTCCTGGACCTTCAGGTCGACGGCGACGTTCTTGGCATCGGGCGCATAGGCGGCCTTCAGATCGATGGTGCCGTCCTTGTCCTGCCGCTGGATGGCCAGCGCCGTGTCCAGCGCGCCCCCCGCCAGCGAGGCATGGCCCGTCACGCCCAGCACGGCGGCCTGGCCCATCACCGGCTGCTTCAGGTCGACCTTGGCAATGTCGAGCTGGCCGATGTTGATCGACACCGGCAGCTTGGGAATGGAAAAGCCCGGCGCTTCGGCCGAGGGGGTCGAACTGGCCTGGCTTTCGGGCAGCCGATAAAGGGTCACGCTGTCCGCAGACAGCTTGTTGACCTGCACCTTGCCGGTCAGCAGCGCCAGCCGCGACCAGTCCAGCTCGGCATTGTCCAGTTCAAGCCACACGCCCTTGTCGTCGGCGATGGTCATCTTGGCCAGCGTCGCCTTCGACGACAGCGCGCCGGTAAAGCCGGTGATCTTGACCTCGCGCCCGGCGCCCGACAGCGCGTTCTGCAGCGTCCGGCTTAGGAAATTCTGGCCGTCGTCGCTGTCTTCGGCAAAGGCATGCGGGCCAAGGGCGCAGGTCATCACCAGCGCGCAGCACAGCATCAGGAAACGGGAAAGAACCTTGGAACGGGTCTGCATCAGAAGGCCTGTCCTATGCCGACGTAAACGGAGAAAGAGTTGCTGCTGTCGGTGGTCGGCACCGCCAGATCCAGCCGGATCGGGCCGATGCCGGTAAAGTAGCGCACGCCGATGCCGGCGCCGCCCTGCCATTCACCGCCCGTGAAGCTGCTGGAGCCCGACACATAGCCGTAATCCACGAAGGCCACGGCGCCCCAGTTGTCGCCGATGCGGCCGCGCAGTTCGGTGCTGATCGCCGAATAGCTGAGGCCGCCGGTCTCGGCGCCGGCGGCATAGGTGCCCAGCGACTGGTAGCCCTGGCCGCGCACCGATCCGCCGCCGCCCGACCAGAACAGCCAGTCCGAAGGCGTTTCCTCGATCGAGGGGCCCTGGATGTTGCCCAGCTGGACCCGGCCCGCCAGCGACAGCCTGGGCGTGCCCAGTTGCTGGTAGCCGCGCAGGTCTGCGGTGGTCATCAGCCCCGAGGTGGTGCCCCCCAGCCCCAGGAAGGGGGTGGCGGCGACCTCGGCATAGGCGCCCTTGGTGGGGTCGACCTTGTTGTTGCGATTGTCCCAGGTCAGCCCGGTCTTGAAGGTCACGTGCCGGAAGCTGCGGGTCCCGAGGTTGTCGTCGGTATGCGAATAGCGCAGCCCCAGACGCAGGTTCTCGGTCAGCCGGTCGGTCAGGTAGCGGTCCAACCCGATCGAGGCCTCGGCCACGTCCGAGATGTATTCATCCTCGTTATTGTGCTCCAGGTCGATGCCATAGACCAGGTCCATGTCGGGGTTCTTGAAGGCGGGCCGGGTCAGCGTGGTGGTCAGGCTGTAGTCCATGCCGCCGCCGGTGGTGCCGCCGATCCCCGAGGCCGAGCCGTCGATGCGCAGCCGTTCGCCACCACCGAAGACGTTGCGGTCCAGCCAGTAGCCGGTCAGCGTGGCGCCTTCGTCGGTGGTGTATTCGGCGCCAAAGCCCAAGCGGTGCTTCTTGGCATCCACCACGTCGATGGTGCTGGCCAGGGTGTCATTCGGGCCGATGTCGTCGGCCTCGGACACGGTGGCCGAGGAAAAGGCGCCGGCGCGGCGCAGGCGGGTCTCGGCACGGGTGACTTCGTCGGAACTGTAGGTCTCGCCCACGGGCAGGCCGGCGATGGCGATGATGCGCTTGGCGCGGACCTTGCTTTTCTGGCTGCGCTCGGACAGGGCCACGGGGCCGAAGGTCAGCTTGGGGCCGGGGGCGATGTGGAACCGCGCGGCGATGGTGTCGGTTTCATGGTTGGCGGTGATCTGCTGGTCGTCGACATGCGCCTTGCCGTGGCCGCGCTTGGCCCAGTCCTTGACGCCCGCCGCTGCCGCCTTGCGCATCACCCCGGTCGAGGCCGTGTCGCCCTTGGCAAAGCCGTCATAGGGCTTGGCGCCCTCGGGCAGGGGGGTGACCTCGGCCGCCGAGAAGGTGAACTTGGGGCCCGGCGTGACCTTGATGGCGATTTTGCCGATCTTGGCATTGTCGCCCAGCACCGGCACGCCCGAGGCCTCCTTGCCATCGACCTGGATCGACACCACCGGGCTGAAATAGCCCGCATCATACAGCGCCGCGATCAGCCGCTGGTAGTCCGCCTTGGCATCCGCGATCAGTTCCTGCGGATCGGTGACCTTGTCGTCATTGATCGCCGAAACCGACAGCGAGGCCGCCTTCAGCGTCTTGGTCAGGTCCTTGTCGCCGCCGGCATCCAGCGACACCTCGGCGGCAAGGGCCTGGGTGGCGGGAAGGGGCGCAAGCACAAGAGCCAGGCCAACGGCAGTGGCGGCGGCACGGGCGGCGGAAGGGCGCGACGTCATGGGGGCGCGGTACCTCTTCTGAACTTTCAACATCCCGACGGCCGGGTGACCGGCGGGTCCTTGCCGACAAGCTAGATCGCGGTCTCGCGATTGGCCACCCGGCAGGGGCACAAAACCGGGCGTCACGGCGGAAACCCGCGGGGTCACGGTTGCCGTTCCGCCGATGCGCTCTGCCTGAGGTGGAAGCGCTGCTGCGCGCTGCGCGCAAAGGTCATTGTCCCGCCGGAAAACGGCCCGCAAGGGGCTGGTAAGATGTATCCTATAGCTGGGCGGGCTGCCTGCGGCAGGGCCCGGGCGGAACCCATCGCCGTTGTCGGGCCTTGCCCCGCAGGCCGGGGCGCTGCGTCGCGGGCATGGTTGCCGCGCCGCCGCGCAGCCCTAATGCCGCGATGCAGCGGGCTGACCGGTGAGGCATTTTCGCCAGCCTGCGAAATGCCGCTCCTAACCCCTTGACGCAAGGTCCGAAAATTCGCCATTCGATTAACGGAACGGTCACAGGTGGACAGGGGCATGCCCTAGGGTTGCAGTTTGAAACCCCGGCTCTCTCATTTGGCTGACCGGTTGATCAAAAAATGGGCATTTGCCCGGAAAAGAGACCGCATACCCTGCGGAAGACGGGGGGGTGGCCTCGCACAAGCAGGACGCCTCTGTAACCTTCGGGAGGCGGATGCCACAGGTTGGGGGGAACTCAGAGGGTGGACATGACTGATCGAAAGTTCTTCGACGAGATGATGCTGGAGGGAGGCGATCCCCGGCACCCTTATTCCGGATATGCCGAATGGTTCTCCGGGGAAGATCCCAAGGCGCTTCTGAAGAAATCCGCCGAGGCCGAAGCCTTCTTCCGCCGCATCGGGATCACCTTCAACGTCTACGGCCAGAAGGAGGCGCAGGAGCGCCTGATCCCCTTCGACATCGTGCCGCGGATCATCGCCGCCAAGGAATGGCGGACGCTGGAGAAGGGCATCGAGCAGCGCGTGCGCGCGCTGAACGCCTTCCTGGCCGATATCTACAACAAGCAGGAAATCCTGAAGGCGGGCCGCCTGCCGGAACACATCATTTCCCAGAACGAGGCCTTCCTGCCGCAGATGATCGGGATGATGCCGCCGGGCGGCGTCTATACCCATATCGTCGGCACCGACCTGGTGCGCACCGGCGAGAACGAATTCTACGTGCTGGAAGACAACGCCCGCACGCCCTCTGGCGTCAGCTACATGCTGGAAAACCGGGAAACCATGCTGCACATGTTCCCGGAACTGTTCACCCGGATGAAGGTGCGGCCGGTGTCGTCCTATCCGGCCGAACTGCGCCGGTCGCTGTCGGAATGCGCACCGCCGAATTTCGACGGGGTCAAGCCCACGGTCGCGGTGCTGACGCCCGGCATCCACAACTCGGCCTATTTCGAGCACAGCTTCCTGGCCGATCAGATGGGCGCCGAGCTGGTCGAGGCGGGCGATCTGAAGGTGGTCGACGGCAAGGTGCAGATGCGCACCACCAAGGGCTACAAGGCCATCGACGTGGTCTATCGCCGGGTCGATGACGCCTATCTGGATCCGCTGACCTTCAACCCCGAAAGCATGCTGGGCGTGCCGGGGATCATGGATGTCTACCGCGCCGGCAACATCACCATCGCCAATGCGCCCGGCACCGGCATCGCCGACGACAAGGCGCTGTATTCCTACATGCCCGACATCGTGGAATTCTACACCGGCGAAAAGGCGATCCTGCAGAACGTGCCGACCTGGCGCTGCTCGGAAGCGGAAAGCCTGTCCTATGTGCTTGATCACCTGTCGGAACTGGTGGTCAAGGAGGTGCATGGCTCGGGCGGTTACGGGATGCTGGTGGGGCCTGCGGCCTCGAAAAAGGAACTGTCGGCCTTCGCGGCCAAGCTGAAGGCCAAGCCCGACAACTATGTCGCGCAGCCGACGCTGGCGCTGTCGACCGTGCCGATCATGACCAAGAAGGGCCTGGCGCCGCGCCATGTGGACCTGCGGCCCTTCGTGCTGGTCAGCCCGAACCGCGTGCACATCACCGCGGGCGGCCTGACGCGGGTGGCGCTGAAGGAGGGCTCGCTGGTGGTGAACTCTTCCCAGGGCGGCGGAACGAAAGATACCTGGGTACTGGGGGACTGAAGACCATGCTTGGACGGACGGCCGGCGGCCTTTTCTGGATGTTCCGCTACCTGGAGCGGAGCGAGAACACGGCACGCCTTCTGGACACCGGGCTGAGGATCGCCCTCACCGGTGCGCAGGCGAATGAAAGCGAATGGGAAAGCATCGCCACCACGGCGGGGGTGCGCACCGCCTACCTGGAGAAATACGACACTTTCGACCAGGCCAATGTGACGAACTACCTGCTGCGCGACCTCGACAATGCCTCTTCGGTGCTTTCGTGCATCGAGGCGGCGCGCTCGAACGCGCGGATGGTGCGCACGGCGCTGTCGTCCGAGGTCTGGGAGGCCGTGAACGAGGCCTGGATGACCCTGAAGGAAGAGCTGAAGCGCCCGGTCTCGGTCAAGAACCTGGCCGAGGTGATCAGCTCGATCCGGCAGCATTCCAGCCTGGTGCGCGGCGCGCTGCACGGCACGATGCTGAGGAACGACATCTTCGATTTCTGCCGCCTCGGCACCTTCATCGAACGGGCCGACAACACGGCGCGGATCCTTGATGTGAAGTACTACGTGCTGCTGCCTTCGGCCGCCTATGTGGGCAGTTCGATGGACAACATGCAGTGGGAAACCATCCTGCGCTCGGTCTCGGCCTTCCGCAGCTTCCGCTGGCTGAACGAGGGCGACGCCACGCCCAAGTCGATCGCGGATTTCCTGATCCTGGACAAGCGGATGCCGCGCAGCCTGGCGTTCTGCTACGCCAAGATCGCCGGCAACCTCAGCTTCCTGTCGGAAGGCGAGGCGCTGCCCTGCGTGGGGCTGGCCGAACAGATCAATGCCCGGCTGAACGGGCGCAACATCGACGATATCTTCGACGAGGGCCTGCACGAGTTCCTGAAATCCGCCATCGGTGACACCGGGCGGCTGGCGGCGCAGATCCAGGAAGACTTCCGGTTCTACGGGTGACGACATGCGGCTGAAGATCACGCACAAGACGACCTACAGCTATGACCGGCCGGTGCATTACGCGCTGCTGCAACTGCGGCTGAGCCCGCGGACCTCCTGCGGGCAGACGGTGCTATCGTGGTCCAGCACGGTCGAGGGCGGCTCGGTGCAATGCGGCTACCTCGATCATTTCCGCAACAGCGTGCAGCTGGTGCAGATGGACGAGGGCGCCGAGGCGCTGCACATCACCTCGGAAGGTGAGGTCGAGGTCGAGAACCTGAACGGCGTCATCGGCAAGGGCGAGGGGGTGGCGCCGCTGTGGCTGTACCGCGCGGCCACCCCCGTGACCACCGCGGGCCCGGTGATCCGCAAGCTGGCGGGCGGGCTGAAGAAGAAGGTCGAGGCCAATCCGCTGGACGGCGTGCACCAGCTGTCGGGCGCCGTGGCCGAGGCCGTCGCCTACACCAAGGGCGCGACCCATGCCGCCACCACCGCCGAGGACGCGGCCCAGGCGGGGCAGGGCGTCTGTCAGGACCAGGCCCATGTGATGATCGCCGCGGCGCGTCACCTGGGGCTGCCGGCGCGCTATGTCTCGGGCTATCTGCTGCTGGAGGGCACCACCGAGCAGGAGGCCAGCCATGGCTGGGCCGAGGTCTGGATCGACGCCCTGGGCTGGGTGGGTTTCGACGTGGCGAACGCGGTCTGCCCGGACGAACGCTATGTCCGGCTGGCTGTCGGCCGCGACTATGCCGAGGCCGCCCCCGTGCACGGCCTGCGCCAGGGCGAGGCGCAAGAAGAGCTTTGCGTTTCGCTGCAAGTTCAGCAATAGACTGCCGCGGTCCCGCGCCGGGACGAGTCTTAAGCGGAGCGCGAGCAGGATGACGTATTGTGTGGGGATGCAGCTGGACCGCGGCATCATCTTCATGTCCGACACCCGGACCAACGCGGGTGTCGACAACATCTCGACCTTCCGCAAGATGTTCCACTTTGAGGTCCCGGGCGAGCGCTGCCTGACGCTGATGACGGCCGGCAACCTGGCCACCACCCAGGCGGTGGTCAGCGTGCTGCAGGAGCGCTCGAAATCCGCCGATCAGCGCAGCCCCGACATCGAGCACCTGCCGACGATGTTCCAGATCGCCCGGCTGGTCGGCCAGACCCTGCGCGAGGTCATCGCCGAACACGAAGGCAGCGGCCCCACCGCCAGTTCCGCCTTCAACGCGACGATCCTGCTGGGCGGCCAGATCAAGGGCGGCGCGCCGCGGCTGTTCCTGATCTACCCGGAAGGCAATTTCATCGAGGCGGGCACCGACACCCCCTATTTCCAGATCGGCGAAACCAAGTACGGCCGCCCGATCCTGGTGCGCGCCTACGATCCCTCGATGCGCTTCGAGGAGGCGATGAAGCTGCTGCTGGTGTCCTTCGATTCGACGATCAAGGCCAACCTGTCGGTGGCGCTGCCGCTGGATTTCCACATCTACGAGGCCGACAGCCTGTCGATGGGCCGCACCGGCCGCATCCATGCCGAAGACCCCTATTTCCAGGAGATCTCCTCGGGCTGGGGCGTGGCGCTGCGCGAGGCCTTCGCGGGCCTGCCGGACTTCCGCTTCGACGACCACCAGGGCTAGGGCGCACCGCAGGGCGTCTGGGGACAGGCCGCGCCTTCTGGCACCGGAGACCCCTGGGGCGCCAGGCCCCGATGGGCAAAGGCGACAACCGGCGTGCTGCACGGGGCCATTATGCGCCCTTGCCCCCGGCAGGCGGCGCTTTATGCCCTATCCTGTCTGATTGGCCGACCGTTTCAGGTTTTCATTTCAGCCGGTTGTTTGATTCTGCCCGGCACCGTGGCGGTCGGGCGGCCGCGGGACCAAGCCCCGACTGGCGCGATCACGCGGGTGTCACCGCCGCGTTCTTCTTTCGCTTAAGAGTTGATCAACCTTTTCGGGAAACGCCCTGTATACCGGCATCCCCTGCAGGTTGATCCGAAAATCGTACCCGACCCTTGCCGTAACGGTAGGCAGTCTGCGCAACAGCGGCTTTGCTGAGGTGCACCCGGTCAACCGGGGCAAGAGGGAAGGTGCGGCGGCTCCGTTCTGGCGGTTCGGGCACCACCGCACCAAACGCAACTGTAAAGCTGCTGGGGACGACAGTCGGGGAGGAGATGCGGCCTGTAAAGGCCCGACCCTTCACGTTTTCTCGATGCAGCGACATGGAAGGGACAACCACCATATGTCGCAATTTCTGAACAAGCTGCTGGGGGCCGGGGTGGCCACGCTGGTGCTGACGGGCGGCGCCTGGGCCGAGGGGGACACCATCAAGGTGGGCGTGCTGCATTCGCTGTCGGGCACGATGGCGATCTCGGAAACCACGCTGAAGGACACTGTCCTGATGCTGATCGACCAGCAGAACGCCAAGGGCGGGGTCAACGGCAAGATGCTGGAAGCGGTCGTGGTCGATCCGGCGTCCGACTGGCCGCTGTTCGCGGAAAAGGCGCGGGAACTGCTGACGGTCTCGAAGGTCGATGTGATGTTCGGCTGCTGGACCTCGGTGTCGCGCAAATCCGTGCTGCCGGTCATCGAGGAACTGAACGGCCTGCTGTTCTACCCGGTGCAATACGAGGGCGAGGAATCCTCGTACAACGTCTTCTACACCGGCGCCGCACCGAACCAGCAGGCGATCCCGGCGACGGATTACTTCCTGGATGAGCTGGGCGTGCAGAAATTCGCGCTGCTGGGCACCGACTACGTCTATCCCCGCACCACCAACAACATCCTCGAGGCCTATCTGAAGGACAAGGGCATCGCGCAGGAAGACATCTTCGTCAACTACACCCCCTTCGGCCATTCCGACTGGTCCAAGATCGTCTCGGACGTGAAGGCGCTTGGCGCGGACGGCAAGAAGGTGGGCGTCATTTCCACCATCAACGGCGATGCCAATATCGGCTTCTACAAGGAACTGGCGGCGCAGGGCGTGTCGGCCGATGACATCCCCGTCGTCGCGTTCTCCGTCGGCGAAGAGGAGCTTTCGGGCCTCGATACCTCGAACCTGGTGGGGCACCTGGCGGCCTGGAACTATTTCGAAAGCGCCGACACCCCGGCGAATGCCGCCTTCATCAAGGAATGGAAGGCCCGGATGGGTGAAAACCGCGTCACCAACGACCCGATGGAGGCCACCTATATCGGCTTCAACATGTGGGTGAACGCGGTCGAGCAGGCCAAGACCACCGATGTGGACACGGTCATCAAGACCATGGTCGGCCAGGAATTCCCGAACCTGACCGGCGGCACCGCCACCATGCTGCCGAACCACCACCTGACCAAGCCGGTGCTGATCGGAGAGATCAAGGCGGATGGCCAGTTTGACATCATCTCGGAAACCGATCCGGTACCGGGCGATGCCTGGACGGACTACCTGCCGGAATCCGCGGTGCTGAAATCCGACTGGCCGGGCCTCGACTGCGGCATGTACAACACCCAGACCAATACCTGCGTGCAGAAGAAGTCGAACTACTGATCCTTGCGATCTCCGGCGGGGCAGGGATGCCCCGCCACCGGTCCGCGTCCTCTTCTTCCGCCACGGGGTTTCATGCTGATACGCCTTCTCGCGGCGCTGGCCTGCCTGCTGCTGCCGCCCGCGCTTCATGCCCAGCAGGGCCCGATGCAGAGCGTGCTGCAGGCGCAGGCGCCGCTGCTGCTGCAAAGTTCCCGCAAGACGATCCAGCCGGCGATCGACGCCATTGCCGCATCGGGCCTGCCGCAGGTGCCACAGGTCCTGTCGACCTGGGCCGCGCGCGAGATGTGGCAAAGGACCTCGGACGGGCTGTTCTTCCGCGCCGAACCGGCGGCGGGCGGGCAGTACGACCTGATCGATTTCGACACCGGCCAGCGCGTGGCGACGCTGCCCCGCGACCAGCTGACCCAGCTGAAGCCCAACACCGGCATCCAGGCGCTGATCGGCGCGGCGCTGGTGCGCTTCCAGCTGTCGGACCCCGATCCCGCGGTGCGCAGGGCGGCGCTCGATGCCATCGACCGCGCCGCCGAACCGGGTCACCTCGCGCCCCTGCGCGCCTCGCTGGGCGATGAACCCGATCCCGCCCTGCGCGCCCGCAAGCTGCGCCTGCTGACCCTGCTGACCATCCGCTTCGCCGAGGACCCCCAGACCCGCGTGGCCGCGATCCGCAGCGTTGCGGGCGATACCGGCGTCGATGTGCGCGCGGCGCTGAACCCTCTGCTGGCCACCACCCGCCATGCCGCCCCGGCGCTGCCCGAAGGCGCCAATATCGCCGCCCGACTGACGCCGGGCAGCGATGCCCTGCCGCGCGACGCCGCCTATGACCTGCTGGTCGCGGCCCATCTGGCGCCGCCCCGCCTGACCCCCCAGACCCTGCGCGACACCCTTGCCGCCCATATCGAGCAGGGCCAGGTCGGCGGCGTGCCGCTGCACCAGCTCTCGGATCCCGCGGCCCGCGCGCGCGCCCATGCGGCGCTGGTGCAGGCGGGCCTGGCCCCCGCCGCCGCCGACCCGGACCAGATCGACCAGGCCCTGGCCGCCCATGCCTTCTGGGACCAGTACACCGAACCCTCTGCCGCCGTCACCGATGCCGCCCGCGCGGCCCTGGCCCGCACCGGCCGGATCGTCGGGCTGATGCAGGCGCTCGATCTGTCGCTTGATGCGCTGTCGCTGGGCTCGATCTACTTCCTGGCGGCGATCGGCCTGGCGATCACCTTCGGCGTCATGGGGGTGATAAACATGGCCCATGGCGAATTCATCATGATGGGCGCCTATACCGGCTATGTCGTCCAGCAGCTGATCCCCGATTACACCGTCTCGATTCTGGTGGCGATCCCGCTCGCTTTCCTCGTCACCTTCGCGGCCGGCATCGCGATGGAGCGCCTGGTCATCCGCCACCTCTACGCCCGGCCGCTGGAAACGCTGCTTGCCACCTTCGGCATCTCGATCGCCCTGCAGCAGATCGCCAAGACGATCTTCGGCACCCAGGCCCGGCCCCTCACCGCGCCCGCCTGGCTCGACGGTTCCTGGGTGCTCAACGACATCGTCGGCATCTCCTACATCCGCATCGCCATCTTCGGCCTGGCGCTGCTGTTCCTGGGCTTCTTCCTGCTGCTGATGAAGCACACCCGCCTCGGCCTCGAAACCCGCGCCGTCACCCAGAACCCCCGGATGGCGGCCTCGATGGGGATCAACCCCGACCGGGTCAACATGCTGACCTTCGGCCTCGGCTCCGGCATCGCGGGCATCGCCGGCGTCGCCATCGGACTCTACGCCCAGGTCACCTCGGAAATCGGCCAGCAGTACATCGTCCAAAGCTTCATGACCGTGGTGGTGGGCGGCGTCGGCAACATCTGGGGCGCGCTCCTTGGCGCCGCGATGATCGGCACGCTGCAAAAGGGGATCGAGTGGTTCAACCCCTCCAACACCCTCGCCGCCCAGACCTACATGATCATCTTCATCATCATCTTCATCCAGTTCCGGCCGCGGGGCATCATCGCCCTCAGGGGCCGCGCCGCAGGAGACTGAGCCATGATCCCCAAGGGCACCCCCGCCAATCTCGACCGCCGCCCCGTGCCGCCCCCTCCGGGAGCCCCCGCATGACCCATTTTCTTGTTCCAAATACCTCGGGGGAATCGGCGCAGCCGATGGGGGCAGAGCCCCCCATCCCCCCCGCCACCGGATCGCCGGCATGACCCGCAGCCTCTTCGCCCGCCACCCCTCGATCCTCCTCTTCCTGGCCTGCCTCGCGGTCTTCACCCTGGGCGTGACGATGCTGGCGCCGGTGACCGGCAGCGGCCTCGTCTCGACCTCCTTCGTCAAGACGCTGGGCAAGACGCTGTGCCTGTGCCTGGCGGCCCTCGCCATGGATCTGGTCTGGGGCTACTGCGGGATCCTGTCGCTTGGCCATTTCGCCTTCTTCGGCCTCGGAGGCTACATGATCGGCATGTGGCTGATGTATGCCCGCACGCAGATCATCGTCGTCGAAAGCCTCTCGAACGCGCCGATCCCGCCCACCCCGGCCGAGATCCGCGACGCCATCGGCAGCCAGATCTTCGGCGTCGTCGGATCGTCGGATTTTCCGCCCGTCTGGGCCTTTGCCCACAGCCTGACGGCGCAGCTGATCCTGGTGCTGCTGGTGCCGGGGCTGCTGGCGCTGGTCTTCGGCTGGCTGGCGTTCCGCTCGCGCGTCACCGGCGTGTATCTCTCGATCCTGACCCAGGCGATGACGCTGGCGCTCTCGCTCTATCTCTTCCAGAACGAAAGCGGGCTGCGCGGCAACAACGGTCTCTCGGGGCTGCAGAACCTGCCCGGGGTCGGTGCCTCGCAGGATCTGGTGTCGCTGTGGTTCCTCTGGGGCTCGGCGCTGGCTCTGGCGATGGGCTATGTGCTCTGCGCCTGGGTGGTCTCGGGCAAGTTCGGCTCGGTGGTGCGCGGCATCCGCGACGACGAGGCCCGCGTGCGCTTCCTGGGCTACCCGGTCGAGGGCTACAAGCTGTTCGTCTTCACCTTCAGCGCGCTGCTCGCCGCCGTCGCGGGGGCGCTTTACTACCCTCAGGCGGGCATCATCAACCCCGGTGAAATGGCGCCCATCGCCTCGATCTACCTGGCGGTCTGGGTGGCGATCGGCGGGCGCGGCAGGCTCTATGGGGCGGTGATCGGCGCGGCCGTCGTCAGCCTTGTCTCGACCTGGTTCACCGGCGGGCTGGTGCCGCCGCTGCGCCTCGGGGGGTATACGCTGAACTGGGTCGACTGGTGGCAGGTGCTGCTGGGCCTCAGCTTCGTGCTGGTGACGCTGCTGGCGCCCCGGGGCATCGGGGGCCTGTTCGACCTGCGCCGGGGCCGCCCATGAGCGCGCTTCTGGAGGTTTCCGGCGTCTCGGTCAGCTTCGACGGCTTCCGCGCCATCAACAACCTGTCGTTCCAGATCGGCCCGGCCGAGCTGCGCGCCATCATCGGTCCGAACGGTGCTGGCAAGACCACCTTCATGGATATCGTCACCGGCAAGACCCGCCCCGACGCGGGCCGGGTCCTCTGGGGGGAAAGATCGGTCAACCTGCTGAAGCTGCGCGAGGCGCAGATCGCCCGGGCGGGGCTTGGCCGCAAGTTCCAGAAACCCACCGTCTTCGAAACCCAGTCGGTACACGACAACCTGCTGATGGCGCTGAAGAACCCGCGTGGCGCCTTCGCCTGCCTCTTCTACCGTCCAACACGGGCCGACCGCACCCGCGTCGCCGAACTGGCCGCCGAGGTGGGCCTGGGCGACGCGCTGGCACGCATCGCCGGAGAGCTGTCGCATGGCCAGAAGCAATGGCTTGAGATCGCGATGCTGCTGGCGCAGGAGCCGCGGCTGATGCTGATCGACGAACCCGCCGCCGGCATGACGCTGGCCGAGCGGGAACACACGACCGCCCTGCTGGTGGGGCTGGCAAAGACCCGCGCGGTGGTTGTGGTCGAGCATGACATGGACTTTGTCCGGCGCCTGGGCTGCAAGGTCACGGTGCTGCACGAGGGGTCGGTGCTGGCCGAGGGGTCGCTGGATCATGTCACCGCCGATCCGAAGGTCATCGAGGTTTACCTGGGGCGCTGAGAGATGCTGGAAATCAAGGGTCTGACCCTGCATTACGGACAAAGCCAGATCCTGCACGGGATCGACCTGCAGGCGCGCAAGGGCGAGGTGACCTGCATCATGGGCACCAACGGGGTGGGCAAGACCTCGCTTCTGAAGGCGATCTCGGGGACGCATCCGCGATCCGGCGGCGAGATGCGGCTGGATGGCGAGGACCTGGGCCGGTTGCCGGCGCATCTGCTGGCCAGAAAGGGCGTGGGCTACGTGCCGCAGGGGCGGATGATCTTTCCGCTGCTGAGCGTGCAGGAGAACATGGAGACCGCCTATGCCTGCCTGCCCCGGTCCGAGCATCACATCCCCGACGAGATCTATGAACTGTTCCCGATCCTGAGGGACTTCCTGCACCGGCGGGGGGGCGATCTGTCGGGGGGCCAACAGCAGCAGCTGGCGATTGCGCGGGCGATGCTGACCAAGCCGAAGCTCTTGCTGCTGGACGAGCCGACGGAGGGCATCCAGCCCAACATCATCCAGCAGATCGGCCGGGTGATCGAATATCTGCGGGATCGGGGCGACATGGCGATCGTGCTGGTCGAGCAGTATTTCGACTTTGCCTATGCGCTGGCGGACCGGTTCTGCGTGATGCGGCGGGGCCGGGTGACGGCGGCAGGTGACAAGGCCGGGATCAGCCGGGCGGCGCTGATGGCAGAGGTATCGGTCTGAGCGACGGCCTTGGGAGGCGGTGAAGAAGGGGGGGCGCTGCCCCCATCGCGCGTGCCGCGCGATTCCCCCGGAGTATTTATGGTCAGATGACAGGGAACGGGGCGCTATTCCTTCGGGTCGGGGGGATGGGGGCGGGCGTTGGCGTGAAAGAGCGGTGCGAGGCGGCCCACCATCCAGCTGACCGCGAAGGCGAGGCCCCCGCCAAGGGCTGTGGCATAGAGGCGGGTTTCGGCGTTCTCGACCAGGCCTCCGGTGGCCATCGAGATCATCAGGATCAGCGTCGCCGTCAGGAAGGCGATGAAGTAGCGGAACTGCTGGCCGTTCACCAGGGCGGTGGCCATGGCCGACAGCACGAAGAGCGCGTACCAGGTGATCTGGCTTGGTGGCAGGATCAGCATGGCGAGCGTCGGCAGGGCGCAGCCGACCAGCGTCCAGAGCGAGCGCATGAGGACGCGGCTGAGGGTCTCCATGTAGTCGGGGCGCAGTGCCAGGACCGCCGCCATCGGCGCCCAATAGGCGCGCTGCAGGCCAAGGGCCGTGGCGGCGAAATACGAAAGCGCCACCGTCAGCGCCGAGATGAACGCCAGTCGCAGGAGCATCGCCCGGCCCGGGTTTGACAGCACCGCGCGGGCATCGAGCAGCGTGGCGCGCGGCTCGCGGGCGCTGATCGGCCGGCGCAGGAGCCGCGGCAGGTCGAGGATCATGACCATGAAGCCCGCCCCCGCCAGCGCCAGCCCCGCCGCGCCCAGCGGATCGTCGATGCGTCCCGACAGCAGGCCGCCGATGCCGAAGAAGACGAAGCTTTGCACGCTGACCCACCAGAGCCCCCGGTGTGTCAGCGTCAGCGACCCGATGCCTGCCGCCGCCAGCACCAGGCAGGGCATCAGCAGCGTCATGTCGGTGCCCGGCAGCGCGATGCCCGCGGCCCAGTAGCCCGTCAGCAGGCCGAAGGACTTACCCATGAGGTCGATGCCGACGATCGGCCAGCGCCGCCCGGCCAGTTCCCACCGGGCACCGGTCGAGGTGGCGAAGGCTGCGCCGAACATCGGCAGGCGCTGGGCGGCCGACAGGCCAAGCGCCTGGTCAAGCGCGATCAGCAGCGCCAGGGCCAGGCCCACCCGCAGGGCCAGGCCGATGTTGAGGGAAGCAAGGGTCATGCGGTTTTCCGGTCTGGTGTGGCAGATCGGCCGTTGGCCGGATGGCGAGGGCTCAGGCTTCGATCCAGATGGTGACCGGGCCGTCGTTGGTGAGGGAGACCTTCATGTCGGCGCCGAAGCGGCCGGTCTGGGTCGGGATGCCCTCGGCGGCGAGGGCCGTGGCGAAGGTCTCATAAAGGGCGCGGCCCTCTTCGGGGCGGGCGGCGGCGGAAAAGCCGGGGCGATTGCCGCGGCTGGTGTCGGCGGCCAGGGTGAACTGGCTGATCACCAGGGCGCTGCCGCCGATGTCGCGGACCGAGAGGTTCATCTTGTCGGCCTCGTCGCGGAAGATACGCTGCTTGGCGATGCGCTGTGCCAGTTTCTGCGCGTTTTCTGGGCCATCGCCCTGCATGGCGCAGACCAGGATCATCAGGCCTTGGCCGCACTGGCCGATCAGCTCTCCGTCGACCCGGACCTCGGCCCCGGTCACCCTTTGCAGCAAGGCGCGCATCTTCTGTCCTTTCCTTGACCTCTGACCCCCAGACCTAGCGGGGTGCGCGCGCGGGGGCGAGAGGGATCAGCCGCCGGTCGCGATCTCTTGCGCGATCTGTTGCACCAGGGGGGTGGCCTGGGCGCGGGTCATGCCGGCGTGCAGGCGCGGATCGTAGAGAATGCGCAGCAGGGTTTCGTCCAGGGGTGTCAGCAGGGCCTGGGCATCGTCGTCGTTGAAGATCGAGGGCGCGGCCTCGGGGCTGTCGCTGGCCAGCCCCAGGCCTTGGGCGATTTCCTCGTGCAGGCAGGCGTGGCGCAGCAGGGGGGGATGTTCGTCGCGCACCAGTGCCACCGCACGGGCATAGCCGGGGCCGCGGGCGGGGTCGGCATAGCCCAGCACCAGGCAGCGCACGCTTTCGGGCAGGTAGGTCAGGCGCGCCACGCCCGAGGGCGGCAGGTCGGGGATCTGGTGGCGCAGGTGGGCGACGGCGGCCGCGCGGTCGTCTTCGCCTGCGATCAGCAGCAGGAAGCGGCCGTCTTTTGGCACCAGGCGGATGTCGTGGCGCGTCACGGCCGAGAGCCGCGCCAGATAGGCCGCGATAAAGCGGCGGTCAGCGATGCGGCGGTCGGGTGGCACGCGGGCGCCGAAGTCGATCTGCAGCGTCACTGGCTGGTCCCAGCGGTGCAGGACACCGCCCGAGGGGCCGTATTCCGAACGGAACGCCAGATCGAGGAAGATCCGCGCGCTGTCTTCCGGGCCGGAGGGCGGATCCCGGGCGGCATCGGTGCGCAACAGACCTGCATCCAGCAAGCGGTCCTGATCCGCCAGCAGACGGGCCCGCAGGGCGCGCGAGGCCGCCGAGGGGGCGGGCGACGGCACCGGTGCGGGCAGCACCGGACGCAGGCTGCTGGAAGGAGCGTCATGGCCCCCGGGAAGCAGCCCGCAGCCCGCCACCAGCCCCAGAAGGGCGGGCAGGGCGAGGCTGCGGACCCTGCCGCGCCGGACCTGCGGCAGGGATCCGGCGGCGGGGGAGCTTGCGCGCATCGCGGGACCTGCACCGGGAAACCTGTCCGAAAGGCTAGGGCGGCAGGGGCCTGCCGTCACCGCCACAGGGTCCTGACAGGGGCAATTTCGGCAGGGATCTGCCGGGAACGGGCAGGACGGCCCCCGAGAATGCCCAGGGATTGATCCTCGCAGGGATCAGGGGCGGCGGGGCTTGCCACGCGGCCCGCCGGTGCGGGGGCCGTCACTGCGCGGTCCTTCCTTGCGGGGCCCATCCGTGCGGGCATTCGTACGCGGGCCATCGTTGCGCGGCCCCCCCTTGCGGGGGGCCTCGCCCCGGGGCGAGGCGCCGGGTTTGCCAGCACGTGCACCCTGGGGCTTGCCACGGGCCGGACGTTCGGTGCGCTCGGGACGGCTGTCGGTCTCGGCGCCGCGACGGCTGTCAGAGGCCGGGCCCGCGGTGCGGCGGGCGGGCTTGGCGTCAGCATCGGCCGCAAAGCGGCGCGGCGGACGGCCCTCGGTGTCCTGGGTGCCGAAGCGGCGGGGGCCGCGGCCCTCGGCTTCGCCGCTGCGACGGGGGGGACGGCTGTCGGCCTCGCCCCGGCGCGGCGGGCGGGTATCCAGATCGCTGGCGGTGCGGCGCGGGCCCGCGGGCTTGCCGCGCTTCAGCGGGGCTTCGGGGGCGGGGCGGGCAGCCTTCGGGGCGGGACGTGGCCGGGCGGGACGGCGGCCGGTGGGTTCCTCGGGCTCGTCCAGTTCGATCCCCAGCTGTTCGCGCAGCACGCGGGGGCGCAGTTCCTGCACTTCTCCGGGCTTCAGCGTGCCCAGCTGGAAGGGACCGTAGGACACCCGGATCAGCCGGTTCACCACCAGGCCGATGCTTTCCATGGCGCGGCGGATCTCGCGGTTCTTGCCCTCGCGCAGGCCGATGGTCAGCCAGGCATTGGCGCCCTGCTGACGGTCCAGGCTGACCGCCATCGGCTGGAATTTCTCCTGATCGACGACGACGCCCTCGCGCAGCGGCGCCAGGGTGGCGTCCACGGGGTTGCCCTTGACGCGGACGCGGTACTTGCGCACCCAGCCGGTCGAGGGCAGCTCCAGCTTGCGCTTCAGCTCGCCGTCATTGGTCAGCAGCAACAGCCCTTCGGAGTTCAGGTCGAGGCGCCCGACGCTCATCACCCGGGGCAGTTCGGGCGGCAGGTCGTCATAGATGGTGGCGCGGCCCTGCTCGTCCTTGGTGGTGGTCACCAGGCCGGTGGGCTTGTGATACAGCCACACACGCGAGGGTTCCGGCGTCGCAA
This sequence comes from Pseudooceanicola sp. NS-SX9, assembly GCF_057380705.1. NCBI lineage: Bacteria > Pseudomonadati > Pseudomonadota > Alphaproteobacteria > Rhodobacterales > Paracoccaceae > Pseudooceanicola > Pseudooceanicola sp. NS-SX9. The sequence continues at coordinate 1,096,842 of NZ_CM170818.1, forward strand.
TCGGCTTGCCGTCGACCAGGATGCGGTCAGCGGACGTGACGTTCAGCGCCGGGCTGTCGATGCGCTTGCCGTTGACCGAGACCTGGCCCGCCTCGATCATCCGCTCGGCCTCGCGGCGGCTGGCCACGCCTGCGCGGGCCAGCACCTTGGCAATGCGCTCGCCCTCGGGGGCGGCGGCGGCGGTCTGATCCTTGGGGTGCGGGCGGGGCGTGGGCTTGCGTGTCATGTACCAGCCTCTAGCGCGGATCCGCGGCCCGGGGAAGGGGCTGCGATCTTGCCAGCCCGCGCGGCGCAGGGCAGAGAGGGCGTATGAGCTTTACCTCGCACATGGATCTGGCCCTGGCCGAGGCCCGCGCCGCCGCAGCGCGCGGCGAAGTGCCCGTGGGGGCGGTGCTGCTGGACCCGCAGGGCCGGGTGGTGGCGCAGGCCGGCAACCGCACGCGCGAACTGAACGACCCCTCGGCCCATGCCGAGGTCCTGGTGATCCGCACCGCCTGTGCCGCCGCCGGATCCGAGCGCCTGCCGGGCCACAGCCTCTATGTCACGCTGGAGCCTTGCCCGTTCTGCGCCGCGCTGATCTCGGCGGCGCGGATCGCGCGGCTTTATTACGGGGCGGCGGATCCCAAATCGGGTGGGGTCGCGCAGGGGCCACGGGTCTTCTGTCATCCTCAGGCGCATCATGTCCCCGAAGTCTACGATGGCCTGGCCGAGGCCGAGGCGGCTGCGCTGCTGAAGGGGTTCTTTGCTGGCAGGCGGTAGTGCGGATAGGGGACGGGCGTGGGGGGGCTCTGCCCCCGTCTCCTGCGGAGACTCCCCCGAGGTATTTTAGACAAGAAAATGAAGAAGGGGCCCGCGTCGGGGCCCCTCGGTGGTTCTTTATCATCTGGCCGGAAATACTCCGGGGGAGCGCCGAAAGGCGCGGGGGCAGAGCCCCCCGCACCGCTCTCAGCCGCGGAAATAGCCTTCGTAGATGGGCTCCAGCGTGCCGGTCTCGAAGAGCGAGGAGACCGAGGTGCCGTTCCAGATGTTCAGGATCGCCTGGGCGAACATCGGCGCCGTTGGCAGGATGCGGATCTTGGAGCAGGCCTGCACGGCTTTGTTGGCGGCGATCGAGTCGGTGATCACCAGGTTTTCCATGACCGAGTTCGAGATGCGCTCGACCGCGGGGCCCGAGAGGACGCCGTGCGAGATGTAGGAATGGACCTCGGTCGCGCCGTAATCGAGCAGCAGTTCCGCCGCCTTGCAGAGGGTGCCGGCCGTGTCGCAGATGTCGTCGACGATGATGCAGATCTTGTCCTTGACCTCGCCGATGACGGTCATTTCGGCAATCTCGCCGGGCTTTTCACGGCGTTTGTCGACGATCGAGAGCGGCGCGTTGATGCGCTTGGCCAGTTCGCGGGCGCGGGCCACGCCGCCGACGTCCGGAGAGACGACCATGACGTCCTGCATCCGATCCTTGAACTTTTCCTTGATGTCCATCGCGAAGATCGGCGAGGCGTAGAGGTTGTCGACGGGGATGTCGAAGAAGCCCTGGATCTGGGCGGCGTGCAGGTCCATCGTCAGCACGCGCTCGACGCCGGCCTCGACCAGCATGTTGGCGACCAGCTTGGCGGTGATCGGCGTGCGGGCCTTGGTGCGGCGGTCCTGGCGGGCATAGCCGAAATAGGGGATCACCGCGGTGATGCGCATCGCCGAGGAGCGGCGCAGCGCGTCCGCCATGATCAGCAGTTCCATCAGGTTGTCATTTGCCGGGTTCGAGGTCGGCTGGATGACGAACATGTCCTCGCCGCGGACGTTCTCGAAGACCTCGACGAAGATTTCCCCGTCGTTGAAGCGTTCGACGCGGGCATCGACCAGGTCGACGTTCATGCCGCGGTGCATGGACATGCGGCGGGCGATGGCCTGGGCGAGCGGCATGTTGGCATTGCCCGCGATCAGCTTGGGCTCGATGATATTCGGCATGGGGGTAGGCTCCGGCAGCGGCGCGTAAGACAGATTCGTGACGTTGAACACGCCTTAGCACCCCGGTACGGTCTTGCCAAATCACCCCGGACCCCGGAGGCGGCGCAGATGGCGCGACATATTGATTACTATTTCACCACCTTTTCCCCGTTCAGCTACCTGGCCGGCGACCGGCTGGAGCAGATCGCGGCCGCGACCGGCGCCCGGATCCGCTACAAGCCCGTTGATCTTGGACGGATTTTTGCCGCAACCGGCGGGGTGAAGCCGCAGGACCGTTCCCTGCCGCGCCAGCAATACCGCTTGCAGGAGCTGAAGCGCGCCCGCACGAAATCCGGTCTGCCGATGCAGCTGGAGCCGATATATTTTCCTGCCAACCCGATGCCGTCCAGCTACGCCATCATCGCCGCCGACCAGGCGGGGGGCGGTGACACCGGCGCATTGGTGCGCTATTTCCTGCGCGCCTGCTGGGCCGAGAACCGTAATGTCGCCGAGGATGAGGTGGTGCGCGCGGGCCTTGCGGCCTGCGGCTTTGACCCGGAGCTTGCGGACCGTGGCCTGCTGAGCGGCGCCGAGACTCTGATGCGCTACACCGACGAGGCGCTGGCGGCGGGCGTCTTCGGGGCGCCCTTCTACATCGTCGATGGGGCGGAACGCTTTTGGGGTCATGACCGGCTGGACGATCTGCAGGCGCATCTGGAAGGGCGGTTGTGATGCTGCATTCGAGCTTCAAGGGCACCGAGACCGCCTGGCGCGAATGGGGCGAGGCGGGGCCGAAGATCCTGATGATCCACTGCTCGCTGGCGCATTCCGGTGCCTGGCAGGGCGTTGCGCTGCGGTTGCAGCGCCAGGCCCAGATGCGGGCCTTTGACCAGCCCGGCCATGGCGGCAGCGGTCCCTGGCATCCCGACCAGGTGTTCCAGGACCAGGCGATGGAAATGGCCCTGGGCCTGATCGCCATGTGGGGCGACGAACCGGTGCATCTGGTGGGGCACAGCTTTGGCGGCACGGTGGCGCTGCGGCTGGCGGTCGAGCATCCGCAGCTGGTGCGCTCGGTCACGCTGTACGAGCCGGTGCTGTTCACCGCCGGTTTTCGCGCCTTCCCGGGGCTTGAGGCCGAGCATGACGCCGTCATGGCGCCCTATGCCCGGGCATGGGAGCGGGGCGATGCGGAAGGGGCGGCGCGGGAATTCATGGCGGTCTGGGGCGATGGCCGCGACTGGGATCGCCTGCCCGAGGCACAGCGCCAGGGCTTTGCCGCGCGCATCGGGCTGATCGATGCCATCCGCGAGACCAATTACGGGGATCCCGGCGGCATGTTGCAGCGGGGACGGGTGGCCGCGCTGCCGATGCCGGTGATGCTGATGGAGGGCGCCCAGAGCCCGGTCTTTGCCGCGCGCATCAACGATGCGCTGGCGGCGCTGATCCCTGGCGCCCGGCGCGAGGTGCTGGCAGGGGCGGCGCATATGGGGCCGATCACCCATGCGGCCGTGGTGGCCGACACGCTGCGTGATTTCATCGGGATCTGACGGTGGGCAGGCGGCCAGGGGGCAACGGGTGACGGCCCTGCAAGGTCGGGGACCACGATCTGCCGAAACCCCTGGGGCGGGTGGCTGGCCATGATGGCGCCGCCTGGGGCGGTGCGCTTTGACGGCTGATGGCCTGCGGGGCAGTGCCGGTTGCGGCGGCCGGGATCTGATACTGCAGCCAGCGGGATCCACGGGTATCGGTGCAGCAGCGACGATCCGCCAGTGCCAGTGCCAAGGATCAGCGGCGGCAGGGCCGGGCCTGCCGCCGGGAGGACTCAGCCCGCCGCGATGTGCAGGAACTGGTCGATATCCGCCGTGGGAATGGACCAGTCGCAGACGAAGCGCGCCAGCACCGGTTCCGCCGGATCCGAGGCCGAGGCGCTGCTGACCGAATAGCGCGCGCCCGACTGCTGCAGCCGGGCATGCATGGCGCGCGGCAGGTAGGCGAACAGGATGTTGGCCTGCGGCTCGGCCAGGAATTCCAGGCCCAGATCCCGCATCCCGTCGGCCAGCATCGAGAGGTTGGCATTCGCCGCCCCCGCCATGTCCAGCCACAGGTCATCCGCCAGATAGGCCTGCATCTGCGCCGACAGGTAGCGGTGCTTGGAGAAGAGATGCGCGCCCCGCTTGCGGCGCAGCTCGAATTCCCAGGCTTTTTCGGGGTCGAAGAGGATCACCGCCTCGACGCCCAGGCAGCCGTTCTTGGTGCCCCCGAAGCTGAGCGCATCAATGCCCGCCCGCCAGGTCATGTCGGCGGGCGCGACATTCATCGCCGCGATCGCATTGGCAAAGCGCGCCCCGTCCATGTGCACCGGCAGCCCGAAGGCATGGGACATGGTGCACAGCTCGGTGATCTCGTCGATGGTGTAAAGGCGGCCCTTCTCGGTCACCTGGGTGATCGACAGCGGCCCGGGCTGGGCGGAATGCACGGCGCGCTGCGGCCCGCCATCCAGCGCCGCCGCCAGATCATCAAGGGTGATCTTGTCGCCGAAGCCGATCGGCGTCAGCTTGCCGCCGCCCATGTAGAATTCGGGCGCGTTGCATTCGTCTTCCTGGATATGGGCGACGGGGCTGCAATAGACGGTCTGCCAGGGCTGGGCCAGGGTCGACAGCGCCAGCACGTTCGCGGCGGTGCCGGTGGCAACCAGATAGACGGCGGCCTCGGGGGCCTCGAACAGGTCGCGGATGGTGTCCTGCACGCCTTCCATGATCTCGTCTGCGCCATAGGACATGGCATAGCCGGTGTTGGCGTCCAGAACCGCCTGCAGGATGGCGGGATGCGCCATGCCCGCATTGTCCGAGCTGAAGTGCATCAGATGGGCTCCTCGATGATGTAGTCTTCCCAGTCCTCTTCCGGGACTTCGAATTCCGGCACGGTGATGTCCTGGACCGAAACCCCCGCATCATGCACCGACTGCGCATCCCCCGAGATCAGCGGATGCCAGTGATAGAGCGGACGGCCTTCCCACAGCAGCCGGTAGGCGCAGGTCTGCGGCATCCAGTACATGTGCTGGTCAAGGTTCTGCATCCGCAGGGAAATGCATTCGGGCACGAACTGGTGGCGGATCGGATATTGCGCGCAGCGGCAGGAATGGCCGTCCAGCAGCCGGCAGGCGACGCGGGTCAGGGCGACCTCGCCGGTCTCCTCGTCCTCAAGCTTGTTCAGGCAGCACTTGCCGCAGCCGTCGCACAGCGCCTCCCATTCGGCCTGGGTCATCTTTTTCAGCGGCACGGTTTCCCAGAAGCGGGGGCGCAGGCCGGAACGGTCGATGGGATCTCGGGGGGTCATAGCGCGTCCAGGATGCGGCGGGCCTCGGTGCAGTCGCGGTCCATCTGTTCGATCAGGGCGGGCAGCCCGTCGAACTTCATTTCCGGGCGCAGGTAGTCGACCAGGCCGATGGACAGGATGCAGCCGTAGATATCGGCGCGGAAATCGAAGATGAAGGTTTCGAGGTTCGGTTCCTCGCCGTCGAACATCGGCCGCATCCCCAGGGATGCCGCGCCGTGGTAGCGGCCCTGGTTGGGCCCGGTCAGGATGTCGACCAGCACCGCATAGACGCCGAATTTCGGCTTCAGCAGCCCGTCCAGCGACATGTTCGCAGTGGGAAAGCCCAGCTCGCGACCGCGCTGGAAGCCCGAGATGACCTCGCCCTCGATGCGGTGCCAGTGGCCCAGCATGGCGGCGGCCTCGCGGGGCTGGCCGTCGCGCAGGGCGGCCCGGATCGCGGTCGAAGAGATCTCGGTGTCGGATTTCTCGACCAGCTCGGCGACGGTGACGTCAAAGCCCAGCTCGGCGCCGAAGGCCCGCAGCGTCTCGACGGTGCCGGCGCGGCCCTTGCCGAAACAGAAATCGCTGCCCACCACCACATGGCGCACGCCCAGACCCTGGACCAGCACCTTTTCGGCGAAATCGCGGGGCGTCAGCCCCGAGAGGGCCGGGTTGAAGGCCAGCTCGTACAGCACATCGACCCCCAGCTTGCCCAGACGGCTGGCGCGCGCGGCCGAACCGGTCAGGCGAAAGTCGGGCCCGTCGGGCACGAAGACCTGGCGCGGATGGGGTTCGAAGGTGATCACGCCCAGGGGGGCGCCGATCCGCTTGGCCTCGGCACGGGCGATGTCCAGCACCGCCTGGTGCCCGAGGTGCACGCCATCGAAATTGCCGATCGCGGCGACGGAGCCGCGGGCGTTTTCGGTGACGAACTGGTAATCCCGGACGATCTGCATGGGCGCTTGCGTAGCGCCCATGCAAGGAAGAGGCAAGGCTGCCTCCGAGGTATAGGGGTCTCAGAGACCTTCGTAGAGCGGGAAGCGGGCACAGAGCGCCGCAACTTCGCCACGGACCTTGGCTTCGACCTCGGCATTGCCGTCTTCACCATTGGCGGCAAGGCCATCGACGACCTCGACGATCCAGTCGGCGATCTGGCGGAACTCGGCCTCGCCGAAGCCGCGGGTGGTGCCGGCGGGGGTGCCCAGACGCACGCCCGAGGTCACCATCGGCTTTTCCGGGTCGAAGGGGATGCCGTTCTTGTTGCAGGTGATGTGGGCGCGGCCCAGGGCCTTTTCGGTCGCGTTGCCCTTGACGCCTTTCGGGCGCAGGTCGACCAGCATGACATGGGTGTCGGTGCCGCCGGTGACGATGTCGAGGCCGCCCTTCATCAGCTGATCCGCCAGCGCCACGGCATTGGCACGGACCTGCTTGATGTAGTCCTTGAACTCGGGGCGCAGGGCCTCGCCGAAGGCCACGGCCTTGCCGGCGATGACATGCATCAGCGGGCCGCCCTGGATGCCGGGGAAGATGGCCGAGTTGACCTTCTTGGCGATCGCTTCGTCATTGGTCAGGATCATGCCGCCACGGGGACCGCGCAGGGTCTTGTGGGTGGTGGTGGTCACCACGTCGGCATGGGGGAAGGGCGAGGGGTGCTCGCCTGCCGCGACCAGACCGGCAAAGTGCGCCATGTCGACCATCAGGAAGGCACCGACGCTGTCGGCGATCTCGCGCATCTTGACGAAATCCACCTGACGCGGGATGGCCGAGCCACCCGCGATGATCAGCTTCGGCTTGTGCTCGTTCGCCAGCTCCTGGATCTGTTCGTAGTCGATCAGGCTGTCTTGCTTGCGCACGCCGTACTGGATGGCGTTGAACCACTTGCCCGACTGGTTCGGCTTGGCGCCGTGGGTCAGGTGGCCGCCGGCGTCCAGCGACATGCCCAGGATGGTGTCGCCCGGCTGCAGAAGGGCGGTGAACACGCCCTGGTTCGCCTGCGACCCCGAGTTCGGCTGCACGTTGACGAATTCGCAGCCGAACAGCTGCTTGGCGCGCTCGATCGCCAGATCTTCGGCGATGTCGACGAACTGGCAGCCGCCGTAGTAGCGCTTGCCCGGGTAGCCCTCGGCATATTTGTTGGTCATGACGGAGCCTTGGGCCTCCATCACGGCGCGGCTCACGATGTTCTCCGAGGCAATCAGCTCGATCTCGTCGCGCTGGCGGCCAAGCTCCTTGCCGATGGCGTCGAAGATCTCGGGATCACGGGAGGAGAGGGACTCGGTGAAAAAGCCGGTATCGGTCATAGGCGAAACTCCGTCAGCAGGGTTTGCGCGCTTCCTACAAGGAACCCGGTGGGGGGTGAAGTCTCCAAATCGTCATGATGAACATGAAAAGCGGCGGGGTCTGGCACATTCGGGAGGATTGTGCTTGTTTCGGACCGAAATGACGGCCTTCGGAAACCTTGTCCACGCGGCGGAACACGACAGGCCTGTTGCAGAAAGGTCGGAACGGATGAAGCTCGCTTTTACCGCCAGCCGGGGGCCCGCGGCCCAGGCGGCGCGGAAAAGCCTGGTCGAGCGCTATGGCTCGGTGCCCGAGGCTGAAGCGGATGTGATCGTGGCGTTGGGCGGAGACGGCTTCATGCTGGCGACGCTGCACCGCACCAAGGGCCTGAGCGCGCCGGTCTACGGCATGAATCGCGGCACCATCGGTTTCCTGATGAACCGCTATGACGAGGACAACCTGGACCGCCGCGTCGGCTGGGCCGAGGAAGAGGTGATCAACCCGCTGTCGATGCGCGCCACCCGCGCCGACGGCAAGGTCCACGAGGCGCTGGCCATCAACGAGGTCTCGCTGCTGCGCGCGGGGCCGCAGGCGGCCAAGCTGCGCATCAGCGTCGATGGCCGGGTGCGGATGCCGGAACTGGTCTGCGACGGGGCGCTGGTGGCAACGCCCGCCGGGTCCACCGCCTACAACTATTCCGCCCATGGTCCGATCCTGCCGATCGGTGCCGATGTGCTGGCGCTGACCGCAATCGCGCCGTTCCGGCCCCGGCGCTGGCGCGGCGCGCTGCTGCGCAAGACGGCCTCGATCCAGTTCGACGTGCTGGAGCCGGAAAAGCGCCCCGTGATGGCCGATGCCGATTCCCGCTCGGTCACCAACGTGCTGTCGGTCGAGGTCCATTCCGAACCGGGGATCGAGCACCGTATCCTGTTCGATCCGGGCCACGGCCTGGAGGAAAGGCTGATCCAGGAGCAGTTTGCCTGATCCGTTGGCGACCCCTCGCCGACGTGATTTGCGCATGGAACTACGTGGGCTTATCAACCGTTTATCGGATGACGGACGCAAGGACGTCCGGTATCCGAGAAGGAGACGAGACCATGAACTGGGATCAGATTCAGGGTAACTGGAAGCAACTGAAGGGCAGCGCCCGCACCCAATGGGGCAAGCTGACCGATGATGACCTGGAAGTCGCCGCTGGCAAGCGCGACAAGCTGGTCGGCAAGATTCAGGAACGCTACGGCCTCGCCAAGGAAGAGGCCGAGCGTCAAGTGGACGAGTTCGTCCGCAAGCATTGACGGGGACTTACCTCGTACCCAAGACCTCCGGATATGCGGAGCGGCGGTCCCCTTTCGGGGGCCGCCGTCTTTTGTTGGCGGGTCGGAATGGGGGCGCTGCGAGGGGCGGGGGCCGTCAGGCTCTGCCGGCCGGATCATGCCCGGGCCGGGTTCGGCCGAGGGTCCTGAAGCCCGGGGGACTTCATCCCGGGGGCCTGCGGCGGGCCGGTCGATTGGCGGCGCGGGGGAGGGGCCTTGCGGTCCCGCGCGGCTTTTGGGCCTTGCGGCTGTCGGGCCGTTGCTGAAGGCTTCCTGGTCCCCTGGTCCCCTGGTCCCCTGGTCCCCTGGTCCCCTGGTCCCCTGGTCCCCTGGTCCCCTGGTCCCCTGGTCCCCTGGTCCCCTGGTCCCCTGGTCCCCTGGTCCCCTGGTCCCCTGGTCCCCTGGTCCCCTGGTCCCCTGGTCCCCTGGGGCTGGCGGTGGCCGGGGCAGATGACGTCCCCGTCGCCGCGCGCCCCGGGGTCGGCAGATCCCGGGGCCGCGGGGGCGTCAGCCGTCAGACCTTGTGGGACTGGCGGGCGTAACCGATGGTTTCCAGGGCGGTGCGGATCTCGTCCAGGACCTCGGGGTCGTCGATGGTGGCGGGCATCTTGAAGGGCTGCCCGTCGGCGATCTTGACCATTGTCGCCCGCAGGATCTTGCCCGAGCGCGTCTTGGGCAGCCGGTCCACCACCACGGCGGTCTTGAAGGCGGCGACCGGGCCGATCTTGTCGCGCACCAGCGCCACGCATTCGCGCACGATATCGGCCTCGTCGCGCTCGACCCCCTTGGACAGGCACAGGAAGCCCACCGGGCTTTGCCCCTTCAGATCGTCCGCCGCCCCGATCACCGCGCATTCGGCAACATCGGGGTGGCTGGCCAGGACCTCTTCCATCTGGCCGGTCGACAGCCGGTGTCCCGCGACGTTGATCACGTCATCGGTGCGCGCCATGATGTAAAGATAGCCGTCCTCGTCCACCAGGCCCGCATCGCCCGTCTCGTAATAGCCGGGGAAGGTGGTCAGATAGCTTTTGCGGAACCGCTCATCCGCGTTCCACAGCGTCGGCAGGCAGCCGGGGGGCAGGGGCAGCTTGATCGCGATGGCGCCCAGCTCGCCCGGTTTCAGCGGATGGCCGTCCTCGCCCAGGATCTGCACGTCGTAGCCCGGCATCGGCACGCAGGCGGATCCGGCCTTCTGCGGCAGCAGTTCGATCCCCAGGGGGTTGCCCGCGATGGCCCAGCCGGTTTCCGTCTGCCACCAGTGGTCGATCACCGGCACGCCAAAGTGCTTTTCCGCCCAGGCGATGGTGTCGGGATCGGCGCGTTCGCCGGCCAGGAAGATCGCCTGCAGGTCATGCTGGGCATAGCGTTTCACCCAGAGGCCATCCGGGTCCTCGCGCTTGATGGCGCGCAGGGCGGTGGGGGCGGTGAAAAAGCTCTTGATGCGGTTGTTCTGGATCACCCGCCAGAAGACGCCGGGATGCGGGGTGCCGACGGGCTTGCCCTCGTAGACGACGGTGGTGGCGCCCGCCAGCAGCGGCCCGTAGCAGATATAGCTGTGGCCCACGACCCAGCCCACGTCCGAAGCCGCCCAGAACCGGTCGCCCGCGCTGATGTTGTAGATGTTCTGCATCGTCCAGTTCAGCGCCACCAGATGCCCGGCGGTCGGCCGCACGACACCCTTGGGCTGGCCGGTGGTGCCCGAGGTGTAAAGGATATAGGCGGGGTGGGTGCCCTCGACCGGGACGCAATCGGCGGGTTTCACGCCGTACTGGAAGCCCAGCCAGTTGAAATCGCGGCCCGGCACCAGCTTGGCCACCTCCTGCTCGCGCTGGAAGATGACGCAGAATTCGGGCTTGTGGCGGGCTTGCTCGATCGCGGCATCAAGGAGCGGCTTGTAATGGACCACGCGGTTCGGCTCCAGCCCGCAGGAGGCCGCAAGGATCGCCTTGGGGGTGCAGTCGTCGATGCGCACCGCCAGTTCATTGGCGGCAAAGCCGCCGAAGACCACCGAATGGATCGCCCCCAGCCGTGCGCAGGCCAGCATGGCGACCAGCGCCTCGGGGATCATCGGCATGTAGACGATCACCCGGTCGCCCTTTTCCACGCCGCGCATCTTCAGCGCCCCCGCCAGCGAGGCGACGCGGGTCTGCAGGTCCTTGTAGGTGATGCCCTTGGTGGAATGGGTGATCGGGCTTTCGTGCTGGATGGCGATCTGGTCGCCGCGGCCGGCCTCGACATGGCGGTCGACGGCGTTCCAGCAGGTGTTCACCAGCCCGTCGGCAAACCATTCGTAGGGGGCGGTCGCGTCGGTCAGCGCGCGCGCAGGCGGCCTGATCCAGTCGATGGCCTGCGCCTGTTCCATCCAGAACCCCTCGGGGTCCTGCTGCCATGCGGAATAGACCTCGCGGTATCCCATCGCCTCTCCTCCCTCAGCTTTGCGCCCCGATCATAGCAGGGTTGCACCCGAGGAGTAATCAGCGCCTTTCGTAGCGGGCAAGATGCGAAGTGACGCGGGGCCGGTTTCGCGTAAAGAAATTTGCAGAATCGGGGCCGATTGACCTGCAAATCTTTGCAAATACGGCGAAAATTACCGATTTTTGGCAAATTTGATGGGATTTTGCAAACTTCCTGCGACTCGGGGCAGGTGGGCTGCGATGCGGCGGGCCGTTGACGAGTCTCGGGGAAGGTCCTTAATCTTCCGTAACGTCAGATCTGTCCGGAGGGCATGTCATGGAACGACGACTGCTGCTGCTTGGGGCGCTGGCCGCAGGCATCCTGCCGGGCCTGGCCCGGGCGAAAACCCAGGTTCACCTGAGCGAGCTGATCGCCCTGTCGAAGAAGGCGCGCAACAACGATGTGGCCTCGTTGCCGGTGCTGGCGGGCAAGGCCGCGCCGCTGGGCTGGATCAGCCCGCAAAGCGCCCAGCAGATGCACTGGCGCGGCAAGTGGACCATCCACACCTACAAGGGCGAAAAGGCCGGGGTCGAGATCCGCTCGGGCCGCAAGGCGGTGCCGCTGGCGGGATCGAAGCTGTGGTTCACGGAATGGGACGTGCTGGCCAAGAAGGGATCGCCCGTGCTGCTGGTGCTGACCGATGGCAAGAAAAAGGTCTACTACCAGTATTTCGAGCGCCCGGGCGTGGTGTTCCTGTCGAACTACGCGAACCGTCAGCAGTACATGACCCTGACGATGGTCAGCTAGGGGCGCAGGCAGGGCCCGAAGGCCCTGCCGCAGAGGTGTCAGCCGTAATGGGCGACCGGGGTGCCGGCGATGGCGGCCATGTTCAGCAGGCCGCGCGCCGTGGTCGAGGCACTGACGATATGCGCGCAGTTGCGCATGCCCATCAGGATCGGACCGACTTCCAGGCCATTACCCTTCATCTTCAGGATGTTGCGCACGCCCGATGCGGTGTCGGCATGGGCGAAGACCAGCACGTTCGCGGGGCCTTCAAAGCGGCTTTCCGGGAAGACGGCGGCGCGCAGCTTGGGATCCAGCGCAGTGTCCACGTTCATCTCGCCTTCATAGCTGAAGTCGCGCGGCGCGCTGTCGAGGATCCTGAGCGCCTCGCGCAGGCGCAGGGCGCTTTCGGTGTCCTGGTTGCCGAACTGCGAGCGTGAGCACAGCGCGATCTTCGGCGTCAGGCCAAAGCGGCGCACGTGACGGGCCGCCCCGATGGTGACGCGGGCGATCTGCTCGGGGGTGGGATCGGCATGGATATGGGTGTCGGCCAGGAACAGCGGGCCGTCTTCCATGATCATCAGCGACAGGGCGCCGTCGGGCTGACGGGTCGGCCCGCCCAGGATCTGTTCGACATAGCTGAGATGCCAGCGGTATTCGCCATAGGTGCCGCAGATCAGGCTGTCGGCCTCTTCGCGGTAGACCATGGTGGCGCCGATGGCGGTGGTGTTGGTGCGCATGATGGCGCGCGCCATGTCCGGGGTGACGCCGCGGCGCGCCATCAGCTTGTGATAGGTCTGCCAGTAGTCGCGGTAGCGGGGGTCGTTTTCCGGGTTCACCACCTGGAAGTCAACGCCGGGGCGGATGGTCAGGCCGTTGCGCTCGCAGCGGTGCTCGATCACCTCGGGGCGGCCGATCAGGATCGGCTTTTCGGTGGTCTCTTCCAGCATCATCTGGGCGGTACGCAGCACACGCTCGTCCTCGCCCTCGGCGAAGGCGATGCGGCGGGCGGCGGTGCGGGCGGCGTCGAAGACCGGACGCATCAGCAGCGCCGACTTGAACACCGAGGAGTTCAGCTTGGCCTTGTAGGCGGCGATGTCCTCAAGCGGGCGGGTGGCGACACCGGATTCCATCGCGGCCTTGGCCACGGCCACCGACACGACGCCCGACAGGCGCGGATCGAAGGGTTTCGGGATCAGGTAATCGGCGCCGAAGGTCAGGGTTTCGCCCTGATAGGCGGCGGCGGCCTCGGCCGAGGTGGTGGCGCGTGCCAGCGCCGCGATGCCTTCGATGCAGGCGATCTTCATCTCGTCGTTGATGTCGGTGGCGCCGACATCCAGCGCACCCCGGAAGATGAAGGGGAAGCACAGCACGTTGTTGACCTGGTTCGGGAAATCCGAACGGCCGGTGGCGATGATCGCGTCCGGCTTCACCTTGCGGACCTCGTCCGGCATGATTTCCGGGGTCGGGTTGGCCAGGGCGAAGACGATCGGACGGTCCGACATCTTGGCGACCATCTCGGGCTTCAGCACGCCGGGGCCCGACAGGCCAAGGAACATGTCGGCGCCCTCGATCACCTCGTCCAGGGTGCGCAGGTCGCTGTCCTGGGCGTATTCTTCCTTCTGGGCGGTCATGCCCTCGTTCCGGCCCTTCCAGACCAGCCCGTCAAGGTCGCACAGCCAGACGTTTTCACGCTTCACGCCCAGCTTCAGCAGCATGTTCAGGCAGGCGATGCCCGCCGCGCCGCCACCGGTCGAGACGATCTTGACGTCCTCGAATTTCTTGCCGGCCACCAGCAGCGCGTTGGTTGCTGCGGCGCCCACCACGATGGCGGTGCCGTGCTGGTCGTCGTGGAAGACGGGGATGTTCATCTTCTCGCGGCAGATCTGTTCCACCACGAAGCAGTCGGGGGCCTTGATGTCCTCAAGGTTGATGGCGCCGAAGGTCGGCTCCAGCGCGCAGACGATCTCGGCCAGCTTCTCGGGGTTGCTCTCGTTCAGCTCGATGTCGAAACAGTCGATATTGGCGAATTTCTTGAAGAGGACGGCCTTGCCCTCCATCACCGGCTTCGAGGCCAGCGCACCGATGTTGCCAAGGCCCAGCACGGCGGTGCCGTTCGAGACGACCGCCACCAGGTTCCCGCGCGAGGTATAACGCGAGGCATTCGCGGGATCGGCCTTGATCTCGATGCAGGCCTCGGCCACGCCCGGGGAATACGCAAGCGACAGGTCACGGCCGTTGGCCAGAGGCTTGGTCGCGCGGACCTCGAGCTTACCGGGCTTGGGGTTTTCGTGGTAGGCGAGGGCGGCGCCACGCAGCGTTGCCTTTTCTGTGTCGGACATTGGGATGCCTCATCCTGGAAAATTAGTTCAGCGTTAAACCAAATGCGCGGCCGGGGAAAGATGCCCATGCCGCAGAGCAGCGTCCCGGCCTGTGCAGGCGGGATTGCGCCGCGCGTGATTGCCCTTGCCAAGGAACCTGCAGAACTTGACACTATGGTCAGGGTCCGGCGACAGTCTGGTCCCTGATCATGACCAAAGCATTCACGCAGGGAGATTGGCAATGGATCTGCTGCAGGCGGCCCGGGCCGTGCGCGAAAACGCCTATGCGCCGTATTCGAACTTTAAGGTGGGGGCGGCAGTGCGCGGCGCCTCGGGGACCATCTATTCCGGCTGCAACGTCGAGAATATCGCCTATCCCGAAGGCACCTGCGCCGAGGCTGGCGCCATCGCCGCCATGGTCGCGGCCGGCGAAACCCGCCTGACCGAGGTGCTGGTGATCGCCGACAGCCCGACGCCGACGCCGCCCTGTGGCGGCTGCCGCCAGAAGTTGGTGGAATTCGGCGCCCCCGAAACGCCGCTGACCATGATCACCCTGGAAGGCAACAAGATCGAGACCACCCTGGCCGAGATCCTGCCGGGCCGGTTCGACGCGGGCCACATGTCGCGGAGCTGAGGCATGGATGCGCGGGGGATCATTGCCTGCATCCGCGATGGCAGGACGCCCTCGCGCGATGAAATCGCGTGGTTTGCCAATGGCCTGGCCAGTGGGCAGGTCAGTGATGCCCAGGCCGGGGCCTTTGCCATGGCGGTGGTGCTGCGCGGCCTGTCGGCCGAGGGCCGCGTGGCGCTGACGCTGGCGATGCGCGACAGCGGCGACCGGCTGCACTGGGATCTGCCGGGGCCGGTTCTGGACAAGCATTCGACCGGCGGGGTGGGCGATTGCACCAGCCTGGTGCTGGCGCCCGCGCTGGCGGCCTGCGGGGCCTATGTGCCGATGATCTCGGGGCGGGGGCTGGGGCATACCGGCGGCACCCTTGACAAGATCGAGGCGATCCCGGGCGTCGATACGCAACTGCCCGAGGCCGCCTTTCGCCGGGTGGTCGCGGGGGCGGGCTGTGCCATCGTCTCGGCCTCGGGGGATATCGCGCCCGCCGACCGGCGCCTTTACGCGGTGCGCGATGTCAGCGCCACGGTCGAGAGCCTCGATCTGATCACCGCCTCGATCCTGTCGAAGAAGCTGGCGGCGGGGCTGCAGGGGCTGGTGCTGGATGTGAAATGCGGCTCGGGGGCGTTCATGAAGACGGCGGCGCAGGCGCGCGATCTGGCGCGGGCGCTGGTCGATACCGCCAATGCCGCGGGCTGCCCGACCGAGGCGCTGATCACGGACATGTCACAGCCGCTGGCGGCCGATCTGGGCAATGCGCTGGAGGTCGATTCGGCCATGCGCGTGCTGACGGGGCTGGAAAAGGGTCGGCTGTGGGATCTGTCGGTGGCGCTTGGCGCGGGGCTTCTGGTGCAGGGCGGTCTGGCGGATACCCGGGCGGGCGCGGCCGGGATGCTGGAAGCTGCCATTGCGTCGGGCGCCGCGGCGGAACACTTTGCCCGCATGGTGGCGGAGATGGGCGGGCCGGGGGATTTCGCCGAAAGCTGGGCGCGGCTGTTGCCGCGGGCGCCGGTGATCCTCGACGTCCCCGCGCCCTGCGACGGCGTGATTGCCGCCATCGACGGCGAGGCCCTTGGGCTGGCGGTGGTCGCCCTGGGCGGTGGCCGCCGGGTCGAGGGCGACCGGATCGACCCCTCGGTCGGGCTGTCGCAGGTGCTGCGGCTGGGCCAGCCGGTGACGGCCGGGCAGCCCATGGCGCGGATCCACGCGGCGGATGAGGCCGCAGCCCGGGCCGCGCTGCGCACAGTCGGGCAGGCCATCACCCTGGGCGCCGCGCCGCCCCACACCCCTTTGGTGATCGAGAGGATCAGCGCATGACCCGCGCCTTTCTGGTGGTTCTGGACAGCGTCGGCATCGGCGCGGCCCCGGATGCCGCGGCCTATTTCAGCGGCGGCCGCCCCGATACCGGCGCCAACACCCTGGGCCATATCGCGCAGGCCTGTGCGGCGGGGCAGGCCGAGGAGGGGCGCCATGGCCCGCTGCGCCTGCCGCATATGGATGCGCTTGGCCTGGGGGCGGCGCTGGCGCAGGTCAGCGGCCCGGCGCCGGGTCTGGGGGCAACTCCGCAGGGCCGCTGGGGCGCGGTGTCGGAACTCAGCCGCGGCAAGGACACCCCCTCGGGGCATTGGGAACTGGCGGGCGTGCCGGTACCCTGGGACTGGCATTATTTCCCCGACACGCAGCCCGCCTTCCCCGATACGCTGGTGCAGGCCGTCTGCCGCGCCGCCGGGACCGAGGGCATCCTGGGCAATTGCCATGCCAGCGGCACGACGATCCTTGAGGATCTGGGCGAGGCGCATCTGCGGACCGGCTGGCCGATCTGCTACACCTCGGTCGACTCGGTCTTTCAGGTCGCCGCGCACGAGGACACCTTTGGCAACGACCGCCTGCAGGGGCTCTGCCGGGAGATCGCGCCGATGCTGCACGCGATGAAGGTGGGGCGGGTGATCTCTCGGCCGTTCACGGGCCGGCCGGGCGCCTTCATCCGCACCACGGGGCGGCGCGATTATGCCATGCCGCTGCCGGCGCCGTCGCTGTGCGACTGGGCGCAGGCGGCGGGGCGGCGGGTTCATGCGGTGGGCAAGATCGGCGACATCTTCTCGATGCAGGGGATCGACGACGTGGTGAAGGGGACCGATGCGCAGCTGATGGATCACCTCGACCGGCTGGTCGCCACCGCCGAAGACGGCAGCCTGACCTTCGCCAACTTCGTCGAATTCGACAGCCTCTATGGACATCGGCGCGACATTTCGGGATATGCCCGGGCGCTTGAATGGTTCGACGGGCGGATCGGCGCGGTGATCGCCGCGCTGCGCCCGGGCGACCTTCTGGTGCTGACGGCCGACCACGGCAACGACCCCAGCTGGGCGGGCACGGAACACACCCGCGAACAGGTGCCGGTGCTGATGGCGGGCCGCGGCGCGGGCCCCTTGCGGGCGGGCCGGTTCAGCGATGTCGCGGCCTCGGTCGCGGACCACCTGCAGATCCCGGCGCAGGGCCCGGGAAGGAGCCTTCTATGAGAGACGACGAGGACCAGCGCCGCAGCGAGATGGCCAGCCTGCCCAAGCTGGAGCTGCACCTGCACCACGAGGGCGCGGCCCCCCCCGGCCTGATCCGCCAGCTGGCGCATGAAAAGCGCATCGACCTGCACAAGATCTTCGACGCGCGCGGCAACTATGTCTACGAGGGCTTCGCGCAGTTCCTGCAGGTCTACGAGGCCGCGACCGAGGTGCTGAAAAGCCCCGAGGATTTCGCCCGCCTGACCACGGCCGTGCTGGAACAGAGCGCCTCTCATGGGGTGATCTACTCGGAAACCTTCCTCAGCCCGGATTTCTGCGGCGGCTCGGATCTGGGGGCCTGGCGGGAATACCTGCATGCCATGCAGGAGGCCGCCGCCCGCGCCGAACGCGACTGGGGCATCACCCTGCGCGGCGTCGTCACCTGCATCCGCCATTTCGGCCCCGAGAAGGCCAAGCGCGCCGCCCTGTGCGCCGCCGAGACCGCCGGTGACTGGATCGTGGGCTTTGGCATCGGCGGAGATGAAAACATGGGCAAGCCCAAGGATTTCGCTTGGAGCTTCGACATGGCCCGCGAGGCGGGGCTGAAGCTGACAGCCCATGCGGGCGAATGGGGCGGGCCGAAGGCCATCCGCGAGACGCTGGATGATCTGCGCGTCGCCCGTCTGGGCCATGGCGTGCGCGTCATCGAGGATCTGGAACTGGTGGACCGGATCGCCGAAGAGGGCATCGTGCTCGAGGTCTGCCCGGGCTCGAACGTGGCGCTTGGCGTCTATCCGGACCTGGCGCGCCACCCGATCGAACGGCTGCGCGAACGCGAGGTCAGGCTGACCGTCTCGACCGATGATCCGCCGTTCTTCCACACCACCATGTCGAAGGAATACGAGGATCTGAACCGTACCTTCGGCTGGGACGAGGAGATTTTTGGCGGGATTGCGGCCATTGCGCTTGATGCGGCATTCTGCGACGCAACCACCAAGGAATCCCTGCGCAAGAAACTGGAGGCCGCGGCATGAGCGACACCGACCACCTGACAATCGTCACCCATCCGCTGGTGCAGCACAAGCTGACCCTGATGCGCGAAAAGGAGACCTCGACCGCCAAGTTCCGGCAACTGCTGCGCGAGATTTCCCAGCTGCTGGCCTATGAGGTCACGCGCAACATGGAGATGACCTCGAAGACGATCGAGACGCCGCTGTGCGAAATGGAGGCGCCGCTGCTGGATGGCAAGAAGCTGGCGCTGATCTCGATCCTGCGGGCGGGCAACGGGCTGCTGGACGGCATCCTGGAACTGGTGCCGGCGGCGCGGGTGGGCTTTGTGGGCCTCTACCGTGACGAGGAAACCCTGCAGCCGGTGCAATACTACTTCAAGGTGCCGGACAATCTGGGCGACCGTCTGGTGATCGCGGTCGATCCGATGCTGGCCACGGGCAACAGCTCGGCCGCGGCGATCGACCTGCTGAAGCAGGCGGGGGCCACCAACATCCGCTTCCTGTGCCTGCTGGCCGCCCCCGAGGGCGTGGCGCGCATGAAGGAAGCCCACCCGGACGTGCCGATCGTCACCGCCTCGCTCGACAGCCATCTGAACGAGAAGGGCTATATCGTGCCGGGTCTGGGCGATGCGGGCGACCGGATGTTCGGAACCAAGTAAGACTCTCGCGCTAGAAAAGGGGCGGTGCCCGTCGTGGCACCGCCGGTAGGGGGGCGACGATGGGACGATGGGGCAGGGCCCTTGCGGGCGTGATGGCGGTGCTGGTGCCGCTTGGTCCGGCTGCGTTGACGGCGCAGACCCTGGCGCAGTCCCGTGGCCCCGCCGAACCCCCGCCCGAAGGCTATGCCGCGCGGCAATATGTCGACAGCCGCGGCTGCGTCTTCCTGCGCGCGGGCATCGACGGGCGCACCGTCTGGGTGCCACGGGTGAACCGCGACCGGACGCTGATCTGCGGCGCGGTGCCCTCGGTCGTGCCGGCGGCGCCTGCACCGGTGGCGCAGCCCCGGGCGGCGATGCGCCTTTCGGCCCCCGATCCGGCAGAGGGCGCGCCGCACAGGCTGCCGCCCGAGGTGGAGAACCGCCGCGACCGCAGCCTGCTGGGGGTTTCCGTGCCCGATGGCTATCAGCAAGCGTTCCGCGATGGCCGTCTGAACCCGGCACGTGGTCAACGTTCGGCGGCGGGCGAGGCCGCGATGGGCCAGATCTGGAGCCCGACCGTGCCCAGCCAGCTGAGCGACGCGCCGCTGCCCGATGCGCCGCCGGCCTTGGCCCGGGGGGCGGGGCCCTCCGGCATGCCGCTGACCGCGGTGGCGCCTGCTGTGGCCCCGGCGGGGCCCGGGACGGCGCTGCCGCCTGCCGTGCCCGAGGGAACCGGCGGGGGGACTGAGGGGCTGGCCAAGGACCCTGATGCGGGTGCCGAGCCGCCGCTGCTGCAACGCAAGGACACTGCCAACCGCTTCGTGCAGATCGCCACCTTTGACACCACGGCCAGGGCGGCGGCGGTGCAGGCGGGGCTGATCGCGCGTGGCCTGCCGTCGGAACTGCGGCTGTGGCGGTCGAACGGGCGCAGCTACCGGGTGGTGCTGGTGGGCCCCTATCCCTCGGAAGACGAGCTGACGCTGGCTCTGGAGGCCGCGCGGGCACAGGGCTATCCGGATGCCTTCATCCGGCGCTGACGCCCGGGGATCAGTCTTCGCAGATCTGCTGCAGGCGCAGCCAGTCGCCATCCGACATGATCGGATCCTTGGCGCCGTCGGGATAGGGATCGCCCGAGATCAGCGCATCGACCCGCGGATCGGCCGCGGGAAGCGTCCGGGCATAGGGCTGGCTTTGCAGGCCGGCGGCATCGAAGGCGGTCAGCAGCTGGCCGCTCGACAGCGGCACGGGCGTCTGCAGCAGCATGGCGCGCGCATAGCTGCGCAGGCTGGAGGCTGGCAGGCTGCCGGTGGTCAGCAGCCGCACCACCGAGACCGTCCCCGACGCCGTCAGCAGCCCCGCCATCGGATTGCTGGCCCGCGCCTGCAGCATCCCGGCCAGGATGATGCCGGCGGCGGCCTCGGGGTCCTCGACGTTTTCCAGGATCTGGCTGTCGATCAGCAACAGCCCGCCGGGCACGGCCAGCGTGCCGCGGATGCCGCCCTTGACGACGCGCAGCTCCATCGGTGCCTGGGCCGCAGGTTCCAGCCGGGCCGACAGCCGGGCCAGGGCCTCGGCGCCGCCGGGGGCCGAACAGGGCGGGCCGGTGACGGGGCGCAGGTCGGCCACGATGTCATGGGCGATCTCGGCGCGCTTGCCGGGGGGCAGCACATGCAGCGCCTGCTGTTGCAGCGCGCCCGGCAGCCACAATGCGGCCGCAGCCACGGCGCCGGCCAGGATCATCAGCCCGATCCCCATCCGCAGCCGTCCGCTGCTGGGGCGCCGACGTTCGACCGCGCCAACCAGCGTGTCCAGGCAGTCGATCATCTCGGCCTCGGCGGCGGCGATCTCCAGCATCTCGGCCGGATCGCCGTCGGGGGTGAAGCGCGCGGGCATCTGGCCGGGATTGGCGCGGGTCAGCGCCCCGATGGACCAGTGCGTCAGCGGCATGCCGTTGCCGTCGGAAATCGTCAGCGTCGCCTTGCCGATGGAGATCACCACGGCCTGCGGATCGCTCTCGGCGTCCGCGCGCCACAGCGCCCCGGCTTCCAGCCGCTGGTACTTGTCCAATGCCGTCATGCAGACCTGCTTCTCGCCGGCGTTTCCGCCTGTTGCCGGCGGACCCTACATGGCTTGGCCGCGCGCTGCAATCTGCCCCGGGGCCGGCCATGCCCTGCGCGCGGGCTTTCGCGGGGGCAGGTCAGGCGCTAGCCTTGTGCCATGATCCTGTCGCGCGGCCGCCGCTATCTGTTCATCCACATCCCGAAGACCGGCGGCACCTCGATGGCGCTGGCGCTGGAGGGGCGGGCGCTGCGTGACGACCTGATGCTGGGCGACACCCCGAAGGCCAAGGCAAGGCGGCACCGGCTGCGGGACGTCCCCGCGCGCGGGCGCCTGTGGAAGCATTCCACCCTGGCCGACCTGGAGGGGCTGGTGACGCCAGAGGAGCTGCCGCAGCTTTTCGTCTTTACCCTGGTGCGCCATCCGGTCGCGCGGGTGATCAGCTATTATCACTGGCTGCGGCAGCAGCGCTTTGACCACCCGGCCGTGACCCGGGCCCGGGCCCTGCCGCTGGAGGGCTTCATCGAGGACCCGCTGATCCGGCACAGCCTGACGGCGCATCCCTATCCCAGCTACCTGCGCGGCAGCGACAGCGCCGAGGTGCCCGCGCTTTACATCCGCCTGGAGGCCTTTGCGACCGAGGCCGAGCCGCTGTGGCAGCACCTGGGGTTCCGGCTGAACCTGCCGCATGTCAATGCCTCAGGGGGGACCGAGGCGGTGCCTGCCGCGCTGCGCGGGCGGATCGCGCAGCTGTGCGATGCGGACATGACCCGTTTCGGGTACTGACCTGCCCGATAGCGCAGTCTTGCGGGCTGCATCTTTTGCGTGCATCATTGTGGCACACACTCTGCGCCAAGGTGTCACGGGTCGGCTGCGGGGGCGGACAGGGGACCGCCCACGGGGCAGGATGGGCGCCGTCAGGGACGCGACCGGGGTCGCGTCAGGGCCATGCCGGACGATGACGTATGGAGCGCTTTTCCCGGGCGCCGCAGCAGTTCCGCCAATCGGTCGAATCTCGGATCCGGCCAATAATATAAAACGCTTGCGTGGTATATTCCCCCCATGAAACATCCCGGCATGATGAAGAACAGCGATACGGAACGTCTCGGGAAGGCACCGCGCAAGGCCGGTCGTCCGCCCGTCCTGACCGAGGAGGCCCGGCGTGCGGCCCTCCTCGAGGCGGCCTATGGCGTCTTCGTGCGGGATGGCTTTGCCGGTGCCACGGTCGAGGCTATTGCCCAGGAAGCGGGCATGTCCAAACGCACGCTGTACCGGTTCTTCAAGGACAAGAAACAACTGCTGCATGCGCTGGTGCGGGCGCATCAGATGGACTGCCCCGAAGACACGGCCGTGCCTTCGGGCCTGACCCCGGCAGAAGAGATTCGTACCCTGCTGATTTCGGTCCTGGGCAGCCTGCTGGATCCGCGCCAGGTGGCGCTGCTGCGGCTGGTGATTTCCGAAACGCCGAATGCCTCGGACGTGACCGAGGAATACCTGCGGGTCAATCTGGCGGGAATTTTCGGCACGCTGAACACCCGGTTCGCGGCACTGAAGGAGGCGGGCGCGCTCCGCATGGCCGACCCGGAGGAGACCGCCGGGCTGATGCTGAGCGCCGCGCTCGGCCCGCTGCTGTGGCAGGCGTTGACGACCGGAACGGGGCAGGCCGCCCCGGAGCAGGCGATTGCAGATCAGGTCGACCGGGTCCTGGCGATCTTTACCCCCACCCTGATGCCCTGAGGGGACGCGGCCCGCAGGCCGCATCCCCGGTTCAGGTGCCGCTGTCGGCCCCGGTTCAGGCGGCGCGAAAGCCGCGGCTGCCGCGGGCCAGATCGCGCAACAGCGCCGGGCAGGCAAAGCGGTCGCCATGGGCGGCCTGCAGCCGGTCGCAGGTTTCCGCCGCATAGGGCGCCCCCAGCAGATCCAGCCACGAGAACGGCCCCCCCGACCAGGGGGCAAACCCCCATCCCAGGATCGCTGCCACATCGCCTTCGCGCATGTCGGTCAGCACGCCTTCCTCCAGCGCGCGGACGGCCTCCAGGACCTGAACGAACATCAGCCGCAGCTGGATCTCGTGCAGGTCGGGCAGGGGATCCGTGGCCGGGTAGCGTTCGGCCAGCCCGGGCCACAGGCCGCTGCGCCGGCCGCGTTCGTCATAGTCGTAAAAGCCCGCGCCCGCCTTGCGGCCCAGCCGCCCGGCCTCGGCCATCGCCTGCATCAGCGCATCGACCGGCGCCATGTCGGTGGGATAGGCGGGCCCCATCGCGGCGCGGGTGGCGCTGGCGATCTTCAGCGCCAGCGTGATCGAGGTCTCGTCGATCAGCTGCAGCGGCCCGACCGGAAAGCCCAGCATCCGCGCGGCATGTTCCACCAGCTGCGGCGGCACCCCTTCGGTGACCATCCGCGCGCCCTCGTTCAGATAGGGGATGATGCAGCGGTTGGCATAGAAGAAGCGCGCGTCGTTGACGACGATGGGGGTCTTGCGGATCTGGCGGACGAAATCCAGCGCCTTGGCCACGGCGCGGTCCTGGGTCTGCTTGCCTCGGATGATCTCGACCAGGGCCATCTTTTCGACCGGCGAAAAGAAATGGATGCCGATGAACTGGCCGGGGCGGGTGCTGGCCTGCGCCAGGCCGGTGATCGGCAGGGTCGAGGTGTTCGAGGCATAGATCGCATCGGGCGGCATCGCGGCCTCGGCCAGGGCGGTGACCTGGGCCTTGACCTTGGGGTCCTCGAAGACCGCCTCGATCACCAGGTCGACATCGGCAAGCGCGCCGTAATCGGTGGTGGCGGTGATCCGCGCCAGCGTCGCGTCGCGCTGGTCCGGGGTCGTCTTGCCCAGCTTCACCCCCTTGTCCAGATACGCCTGCGTATGGGCCTTGCCGCGCTCGGCCGCGTTCTGGTCCTGGTCGATCAGCACCACGTCAATACCTGCGCGCGCGGCGGTCAGGGCGATGCCCGCGCCCATCATGCCCGCGCCCAGGACGCCCAGGCGACGCACGCTCTGGTCCGGGGCCTCGGGGCGGTTCGCGCCCTTCTCCAGCGCCTCCTTGTCGAGGAACAGCGACCGGATCATCGCGGCGGACGAGGGCTCCATCAGGATATGGGTGAACCAGCGGGCCTCGATGCGCAGGGCGGTGTCGAAGGGCACCAGCAGCCCCTCGTAGACGGCCGACAGCATCGCCTTGGGGGCGGGATAGGCGCCCCAGGTCTGGCCCGCGATCATCGCATTGGCGCCGACGAAGGTCGGGAAGCCCTGCGGCGAATAGGGCGCGCCACCCGGCACCTTGTAGCCCTTGGCGTCCCAGGGTTTCACCAGATCGGCATCCTTCGCCGCCAGCACCCAGGCACGGGCGGCGGCGATGGGATCTGCGGCTACCTCGTCGATGATCCCGGCCGCCTGCGCGGCCCGGGGATCCGACAGCTTGCCCTGCAGCAGGAAGGGCGAGGCGCCCATAACGCCCAGCTTGCGCACCAGTCGCGTGGTGCCGCCCGCGCCGGGGAAGATGCCCACAAGGATCTCGGGCAGGCCAATCTTGGCCCGGGGATTGTCGGCGGCAAAGATCCGGTGGCAGGCCAGCGGCAGTTCCAGCCCGATGCCAAGGGCAGTGCCGGGCAGGGCCGCGGCAATGGGCTTGCCGCCCTTCAGTGTCTTCGGGTCCATCCCGGCGCGCTCGATCTGCCGCAGCAGGGTGTGCAGCGACATGACGGCATCAAAGGTGCCCTGCGCGCCCTCGGTCTGCATCCCCGCCAGCACGTTCAGATCCATCCCCGCGGCAAAGCTGTCCTTGGCCGAGGTGATCACCACGCCGCGGATGGCGTCATCGGCCAGGGCGTCCTCGATCAGCGCGCCCAGTTCGGCCGCGCCCGCAAGGCTCAGCACATTCATCGACTTTCCCGGTACGTCCCAGGTGATCGTCGCGACACCGTCGGCATCGCGGGCCATCGTGAAATCGGTCATCTGCCCTCTCCCTCAGATCCGTTCGATGATGGTCGCGGCACCCATCCCGGAGGCCACGCAGAGCGTCGCCAGGCCGGTGCCCTTGCCGGTGCGCTCCAGCTCGTCCAGCAGGGTGCCGATGATGATGGCGCCTGAGGCCCCCAGCGGGTGCCCCATGGCGATGGCGCCGCCGCAGACGTTGACGCGGTCATGATCGACGCCGAAGGCCTGCATGAAGCGCAGCACCACCGAGGAGAACGCCTCGTTCACCTCGAACAGGTCGATGTCGGCGATGGACATGCCGGCGGCCTGCAGGGCGCGCTCGGTCGCGGGGACCGGGCCGGTCAGCATGATCGTCGGATCCGATCCGACCCGGGAGGTGGCGCGGATGCGGGCGCGCGGCGTCAGGCCATGGGCCTCGCCGAAGGCCTTCGAGCCGATCAGCAGCGCTGCCGCCCCGTCGACGATGCCCGAGGAATTGCCGGCATGGTGGACATGTTCGATCCGTTCCAGTTCCGGGTATTTCAGCAGCGCCACCTTGTCGAACCCGGGCATCGCCTCGCCCATCTCCCTGAAGGCGGGGCGCAGGGCGGCCAGCGCCTGCAGATCGGTGCCGGGGCGCATCGCCTCGTCATGATCGAGGATCGTCAGGCCGTTGATGTCGGTGACGGGCACGATGGAGCGGGCAAAGCGTCCCTCGGCCCAGGCGGTGGCGGCGCGTTGCTGCGAGGCAACCGCATAGGCATCGACATCGGCGCGGCTGAAGCCATGGCGGGTGGCGATGATGTCGGCGCTGATGCCCTGGGGCACGAAGTGATGCGTCATGGCGACGCTCGGGTCGACGGCCACGGCCGCGCCGTCACTGCCCATGGCGACCCGCGACATGCATTCGACGCCACCCGCGACATAGGCCTGACCGGCGCCGCCCTTCACCTGGTTCGCGGCCAGGTTCACGGCCTCCATCCCCGAGGCGCAGAAGCGGTTGATCGACAGGCCCGGGATCGCCTGGTCCAGATCCGAGGCCAGCACGGTGGTGCGCGCCAGGCAGCCGCCCTGCTCGAAGGCCTGAGTGGCATTGCCCCAGATGACATCCTCGATCACCGGGCCGGACAGGTCGCTGCGGTCCCGGATGGCGTTCAGCATCTGTCGCCCCAGGGCGACGGCAGTGACTTCATGCAGGGCGCCGTCGGGGCGTCCGCGCCCGCGCGGACTGCGCAGGGCGTCATAGATATAGGCTTCGGTCATGGTCTCCTCGCGATCCTGCGTCTTCCGCGTTCCGGGAAACGCGGCCTCCTCCGGTGTCATCATGACCTTGGGTCACGGGAAATCCACAAGGACGTTGCGTAGGGTCCTAAAGGCCCCGGTCCGAAGGGTGCCCAGGCATGAGATCATAGGGATGGGCCCAGCCGGGTTGTTCGGCCAGCCGCGCCAGCCAGGCGGCGATGGCGGGATAGGTTTCGGCGTCATAGCCGAAGGGCTCGGGGTAATAGAGGTATCCGGCACAGGCGCAATCCGCGAGGGTAGGCACATCCGAGGCCACCCAGTCGCGCCCTGTCAGATGCCGGTCCAGAACCGTCAGCGCCGCGTCTACGCGCCCCGAGAGCCAGGCGATGGCCTCGGCCGGGCGTTTCTCTTCCGGCAGGAAGTTCCGCATGAACCGCAAGGAGCCCTGCTGGCCCGATCCCTTCTGCGCATCCCAGAACATCCAGCGCAGGATCTCGGCCCGGTCGCCCTGCAGCAGCTGGCCCGTGCGTTCGGCCACATGCAGCTGGATCACGCAGGACTGGGTCAGCCTCTGCGCGCCCTCGACGAAGACCGGTGCTTCGCCCATTTCGTTGAGGGACAGGAAGTCGGGCTGGCGCTGGGCGCCGTGGAAGAAATCGACCCAGACCGGTTCCCAGTCATATCCCGTCAGTTGCAGGGTGAGGGCCGCCTTATAGGCGTTGCCGCTTTCTCCGAAGCAATGGAGCTGTGCCGTCATGATGCCTCCCTTGGCTGGCGGGGTAGGGCGGGGGTTTCACACCCCCGCACCCCCGTGGAGTACTTATGGTCAGATGACAGGGAACGGGTCACCTGTTTTTAACCTTGGTGCGGGATGCTGAAGGGGCGTTACAGGCTGGAGAGCCGATGGACGTGTCAGGTGACGCTCCGCCACCGATATATCTGGTAGCCAACCCGGTGAGGCGGGGCGGAGCGGAACCACTTTCGACCCTGCGGGTCCAAAGCACAGCGGTTCTTTATCATCTGACCAGAAATACTCCCGCCGGAGGCGTCGGGCCGTCCGCAGCCAGCGGGCGGCCCCTGCTTTTGAGCGGATCAGAAACTTTCGGGCGGCAGTGACATCACGGGGGCGGCACCCGACAGGATGCGCTGCAGATGCATGGCCGTCGCAGGCAGCCGTCGGGCCATGTAGTAACGCCCTGTGGCCAGCTTGGCGTGGTGGAAATCGGGATGCGGGGTGCCTTCCTGCAGAGACTTCTGCGCAGCCACGGCCATCCGCGTCCAGAGGTAGCCCAGGCAGACATGGCCGAAGAGGTGCAGGAAATCGTTGGATCCTGCCAGCGCCTCGTTCGGATCCTTCATCCCCTTCTCCATGAAGAACATCGCGGCCTGCTGCAGCTGTTTCGAGGCCTGCTTCAGCGGTTCGGCGAAATCGCGGGCGATGTCCGGATCCGCAGAGGCCTCCTTGCAGAAGTCCTTCAGCATCGAGAAAAGCGCCATCGCGGGCTGTCCGCCCTGGGCGGCCAGCTTGCGGCCCACCAGGTCCAGGGCCTGCACGCCGTTCGCCCCTTCGTAGATCATCGTGATCCGGGCGTCGCGGACGAATTGCGACATGCCGTGATCCTCGATGTAGCCATGGCCGCCGAAGACTTGCTGGGCCTGGACCGTGGCCTCGAAGCCCAGATCCGTCATGAAGCCCTTCATTACCGGCGTCAGCAGCGAGATCAGCCCCTCGGCCGCCGGATCGCCCGTCCGGCGCGCCCGGTCGATCAGCGTGCCGCCCCAGAGGCCGAAGGCGCGCGCCCCCTCGATGAAGCTTTTCTGGTCCATCAGCATCCGCCGCACGTCAGGATGCGAGATCAGCGGATCGGCCGGGTCTTCGGGATGGGTGGCGCCGGTCACGGCGCGGCCCTGGCGGCGCTCTTTCGCATAGATCACCGCGTTCTGGTAGGCGGCGACGGCCTGCGACAGGCCCTGCATGGCGACGCCCAGGCGGGCCTCGTTCATCATGGTGAACATGGCGCGCATGCCCTTGTGGGCCTCGCCCAGCAGGTATCCGGTGGCGCCGTCGTACTGCATCACGCAGGTGGCATTGCCGTGGATGCCCATCTTGTCTTCCAGCTTGCCGACCGAGACCGCGTTGCGCGCGCCCAGACTGCCGTCCGCATTCACCAGCACCTTCGGCACGATGAAGAGCGACACGCCCTTGATGCCCTCGGGGGCGCCGGGGATCCGCGCCAGCACCAGATGGATGATGTTCGGGGCAAGGTCATGATCGCCCGCCGAGATGAAGATCTTTTCGCCGCTGATCCGGTAGCTGCCGTCGTCCTGGGGCAGGGCCTTCGTGCGCATCAGGCCCAGATCGGTGCCGCAATGGGGCTCGGTCAGGTTCATCGTGCCGGTCCAGTGGCAGGACACCAGGTTCGGCAGGTAAAGCGCCTTCTGTGCCTCTGTCCCGTGGGCATGGATCGCCGAATAGGCGCCATGGGTCAGGCCGGGATACATGAAGAAAGCCTGGTTCGCCGCCGAGAACATCTCTCCGGTCGCCACCGACAGCACATGCGGCATGCCCTGGCCGCCATAGGCCGGGTCACAGTCGAGGCCCGTCCAGCCGCCGTCCTTCACTGTTTCGAAAGCTTGTCTGAAGCCTGCGGGCGTGTGCACCACGCCATCCACCAGCTTCGCCCCGCTGCGGTCGCCGGGCGCATTCAACGGTGCCAGTACCTCCGAGGCGATCCTTGCCG
The DNA here is from genome assembly GCF_057380705.1 of Pseudooceanicola sp. NS-SX9. Lineage (NCBI taxonomy): Bacteria > Pseudomonadati > Pseudomonadota > Alphaproteobacteria > Rhodobacterales > Paracoccaceae > Pseudooceanicola > Pseudooceanicola sp. NS-SX9. Next base: position 1,125,920 of record NZ_CM170818.1, read on the forward strand.
CCTCTCCCATTACTGCACCGGTGAAATCACGCTCCAGCTCCGCATAGCCGGGAATGTCCTGTTCAGAGACCCTCAGCACCTCGTGCAGCACGAATTGCAGATCGTCTACCGGACCGGAATAAGTCGGCATTCTCTACCCCTCCCAAGGCTACACGCGCGCCCCGGGTGGGATGCGCGCGTCACTCGGCGGCGTCACGCGTCGCGTTGGTCGAGGCGAGCACGTTGGCCACCCATTCCATCTGCTCTTTCAGCTCGGACATCGCTGCCTCAAGCTCGGCCTTCTCGGCTTCCATCTCCTCCAGACGGCGCTGCGCCACCTCGTAGGTCCGGGTCAGCTGCGTCTGCTGCTGGTCGCCCAGATCATAGAGGTCGAGCAGCTGCCGGATCTCTTCCAGGCTGATGCCAAAGCGCTTGCCGCGCAGAATCAGCTTCAGCCGGGCCCGGTCGCGCCGCGTGAACAGCCGCTTCTGGCCTTCACGGATCGGAAAGAGCAGTTCTTTCGCTTCGTAGAACCGCAGCGTACGGGGCGTCACATTGAACGCGTCGCACATCTCGCGGATCGTCATCACTTCTGCAGTGTCCGTCATCACTCACCCACATCGATTGTTTTTCTTTTCGACCGGGGAGCAATGCCGTTCACTTCAGACGGATACAACGCAGAAGCGGTTTTGCGTTAGCGCTACGTCACGTCATTTCCAAGTTGACGTAAGATAAGTGCGAACGTCCCGCGTCAGGGCGCAATTTCATTTCCTTGATACATGCTATTTCACGCTGTGTTGCAGCATTTTTCAGACCCTGCGTCAGCCTCTGATTCGGCCGAGGTGCTCCGTGCCCGTATCGGCGGGCGACTTATCCCCAGAGTGTTAATTTACAGGGATTCGATTGCACATCTGCGTGAGCTATCCAGAAAACCTGTTGCGAAATCTGAAGGGCACCTTGGACCCTTTGGGAGGATATATTGCGATATATTCCGCGACGCAGCATGATTGTATGCCGAAAAACCGCCCATCCGGCAGGCAAGCGCCGGTTTCCCGGGCAGCGTCCTGTCGCGGTGCGGCAGGGCGGATCACTCCAGCCCGAGGTCCCGCGCGGTCGAGTCGCGCAGGCTTTTCAGATCGACCATGGCGTCGTCGATCTGCCGGCGCTGTTCGGCCAGCGCGCCCAGCTGGCGGTCGGCCATCTCGACCCAGGTGCGCATCTGCTCGGCCGAGCCCTGCCGGTCGCGCATCTCCAGCCACTGCCGGATCTCCTCCAGCGAAAAGCCGAAGCGGCGGCCGCGCATGATCAGCGTCATGCGGGCGATCTCGCGCGGGCCATAGAAGCGGGCGCGGCCCTCGCGCTCGGGCGCGAGGAGTTCAATGTACTCGTAATACCGCAAGGTGCGCGGCGTCACATCGAAGCGCGCGCACATTTCCTTGAAGCCGAGCTTCGTTTCAGACATGTCCTGACACAGCCCTTGTTTCCTTGCCGCGACCCTAGGGCGCGCGGCCCGGGAGAGCAACCGTGGCACGCGGCCCCGGCCGGGAAGGATGACAGCATGACCGACAGCCCCCGGGCCGATTTTGCCCGCTATTTCACCCAGAACCTACCGCAGGGACAGGCCATCGGCCTGGTGGTGGAAGAGGCCGAGGCGGGCAGGGCCAGCGCCTGGATCCCCTATGATGCCCGGCTGGTGGGCGATCCGGAAACCGGGGTGATGGCGGGGGGCACGGTGTTCACGCTGCTGGATACGACCTGCGGGGCGGCGGTGGTGTCGCATCCGCTGTCGGGGGGCGTGACGGCGACGCTGGACCTGCGGGTCGACTACATGCGCTCGGCCACGCCCGGCCAGCGCATCCGGGCGCGGGCGGAATGCTACCACGTGACCCGCTCGGTCGCCTTCGTGCGCGCCGTGGCGCTGGATGATGACGAGGCGCATCCGGTGGCCTCGGCGGCGGGCGCCTTCACCTTCACGCCCCGCACCCCGGAGGATCCCGCATGAGCCGCCCCGCCCCCGAACCCGTCCAGGTCGTCAAGCAGCGCCGCGATGCCGCGCTGAAGGCGCTGGTCGGCCACATTCCCTATTACCAGTTCCTGGGGCTGCGCTTCGACCGCCTGGGAGACGAGCTGACGGCGATCCTGCCCTATGACGACAAGCTGATCGGCAACCCGGCGCTGCCGGCGATCCACGGCGGCGTCACCGCGGCCTTCCTGGAGGCAACCGCGGTCATCGGCCTGGCTTGGTCGGTGCTGTGGGAGGACCTGGAAAGCGGGCGCCTGGATCCGGCGGCGGTGGCGGCGGGGGCCTTGCCCCGGATGCCGAAGACCATCGACTTTACCGTTGATTACCTGCGCACGGGCCTGCCGCGGGATGCCTATGCGCGGGCGCGGGTGACGCGCTCGGGGCGGCGCTATGCCTCGGTGCGGGCCGAGGCCTGGCAGGACAACCGCGACCGCCCCATCGCCGAGGCCATGGGCCATTTCCGCATGCCCGAGCCTGAGGAGCTGATCCGTTGAGCCTGGCCGAACCGTTGCCCGCGCTGTCGCATCTGCGGGTGCTGCGCATTGCCCTGCCGGTGATGCTGTCGGGGGCCGCGGTGCCGATGCTGGGCGCGGTCGATACCGGGGTGGTGGGGCAGCTGGGCCAGGCGGCGCCGATCGGCGCGGTGGGCATCGGGTCCGTCGTGCTCTCAAGCCTCTACTGGATCTTCGGTTTCCTCAGGATGGGCACCACGGGCCTGGCGGCCAATGCCCTGGGGGCGGGCGACCGGGCCGAGGTCGCGGCGCTGTTCACCCGGGCAATGCTGGCGGGGTTGACGGCGGGGCTGGCGCTGGTGCTGCTGCAGGGGCCGCTTTTCTGGCTGGCGTTCCGCCTGTCGCCCGCCTCGGCCGAGGTCGAGGCGCTGGCGCGCGGCTATATGGGGATCCGGATCTTCTCGGCGCCGGCGGCGATTGCGCTTTACGGGCTGACCGGCTGGCTGATCGCGCAGGAGCGCACGCTGGCGGTGCTGGTGATCCAGCTGGGGATGACGGCGCTGAACCTGGTGCTGGACCTGCTGTTCGTGCTGCATCTCGACTGGGGGCTGAAGGGCGTTGCCTGGGCCAGTTTCGTGGCGGAATGGGGGGCGCTGCTGGCGGGACTGTGGCTGTGTCGGCAGGTGATCGTGGACCGCGCTGCGCACGACTGGGGGCGGGTCCTGGACCGGCTGAAGCTGCGCCGGATGGCGCAGGTCAACCGCGACATCATGCTGCGCTCGCTGATGCTGCAGGCGATGACGGTCAGCTTCATGTTCCTGGGGGCGCGGTTCGGCGACACCCAGCTGGCCGCCAACCAGCTGCTGATGCAGTTCATGATGATCATCGCAGCGGCGCTCGACGGCTTTGCCTTCGCCGCCGAGGCAATGGTGGGGCATGCCATGGGCCGTCGCGACCGGGCCGGGCTGCGGCGTGCGGTGGGGCTAAGCGCGCTCTGGGGGGCGCTGACCTCGGTGGTGCTGGCGCTGGCCTTCGCGGCCGCCGGCGGCGCGATCATCGACCTGATGAGCACGGCCCCTGCGGTGCGCGAGGCCGCGCGCCATTTCCTGCCCTGGATCGTGGCGCTGCCGCTGGCCGGCGTCGGGGCCTTCATGATGGACGGTGTCTTCGTGGGCGCGACCCGGGCCAATGACATGCGCAACATGATGGCGGTCAGCCTGGTGATCTACCTGGTGGCGCTGCTGCTGGTGCCGCCCTTCGGAAATCACGGCCTCTGGGCGGCCTACGTGATCAGCTTCCTGGCGCGGGCCGTGACGCTGGCCTTGCGATACCCCTCGCTGGAGGCCGGGGCGCAGGGCTGAGAGGGGGTGGGGGCGCTGCCCCCGTCTTCCTGCGGAAGCCTCCCCCGGAGTATTTGGGGCCAGATGACAGGGAACCCGGCCCCTGCTTTCATCTTTCCCCAAATATGCACCGTCGTGACGCTGCTCAGAGGATCGACAGCACAGCCTCGGGCGGGCGGCCGAGAACGGCGCGACCGTCCTTGATCGCCACCGGCCGCTCGATCAGGCGGGGATGGGCGGCCATCGCCTCAAGCAGCGTGTCGGGGCTGTCGTGGCGGGACAGACCCAGTTCCGAGAACAGGGCCTCCTTGGGGCGCATCATGGCGATGGGTTCGAGGCCCAGAAGGGTCTGCAGCGCCTGCAGTTCGGCGCGCGAGGGCGCGTCCTCAAGGTAGCGGCGGACCTGCAGCTCTTCGCCGGTGGCCTCCAGCAGCGCCAGGGCCTCGCGGGATTTCGAGCAGCGCGGATTGTGCCAGATCGTGATCACAGCCAGTCCCCGCGGCCGGTGCCCACGGCCTGGGCCACGTTCGTGAAACCGTCACGCGCCAGCAGCGCGTCCAGTTCGGCGGCGATGCGCGGCACCAGCGACAGCCCCCCGTAGACCAGCGCCGAGTAGAGCTGCACCGCCGAGGCGCCGGCGCGGATCTTCTCGTAGGCCTGCGCCCCCGAGGCAATGCCGCCCACGCCCACCAGCGGCACGCGACCGTCGGTCAGCTGCGACAGGCGCGCCAGCACGCGGGTGGATTTCTCGAAGAGGGGCGCGCCCGAGAGGCCGCCGGCCTCCTGCGCCTGCGGATCATGGAGGCCGCTGCGGTCGAGCGTCGTGTTGGTGGCGATCACCGCGTCGATGCCGCTTGCCAGGGCCACGGCGGCTATGTCCTCGAGGCCCTCGGCATCAAGATCCGGTGCGATCTTCAGGAAGACGGGGATGCGGCGCGCGAGGCCCTCGCGGGCTTCCAGTACGCCCGCCAGAAGCGCCGAGAGCGCCGCCTTGCCCTGCAGGTCACGCAGCTTTTCGGTGTTCGGCGACGAGACGTTGACGGTGGCGAAATCCAGATGCGCGCCACAATGCGCCAGCACCCGGCGGAAATCGTCGGCGCGCTCGGCGCTGTCCTTGTTGGCGCCGAGGTTCAGCCCGATCACCGCGTCGCGCGGCCGTTGCGCAAGGCGGGCGCCGATGGCCTCCATCCCTTCGTTGTTAAAGCCGAAGCGGTTGATCACCGCGCGGTCGCCGGTCAGGCGGAAGAGGCGGGGCTTGGGGTTGCCGGGCTGCGGGCGGGGCGTCGCGGCGCCGACCTCGACAAAGCCGAAGCCCGCGCGGGCGAGCGGCGCCAGCGCCTCGGCGTTCTTGTCGAACCCCGCAGCCAGGCCCACCGGGTTCGGCAGGGCGATCCCCGCCAGCGTGGTGGCCAGACGGTCTGACGTCACCCGCCCCGGCAGCGGCACCACCCCTGCCCGCAGGGCGCGGATCGACAGGCCATGCGCCGTCTCGGGATCACAGCGGTGCAGGGCCGCGAGGCCCGTGCGCTCGATCATGCGGGCGAGGGGGCCGGTGCGGGGCAGGGCGGGATGTGTCACAGGATACCGTCCGGGAACTGGTGGCGACCGCCGTCCAGCGGCAGGTCCCAGTGGGTCTGAACCTCGTCGCGCAGCAGGGCGCGGTAGAGATGCGGGAAGAGGGCGCCGCCGCGTGAGGGCTCCCAGACCAGGTCCTGGCCCAGGGGCGCGGGATCACAGGCCGCCAGCACCAGGTCGGACTGGGTGGCGAAATGCTTGGCGGCGGTCTCGGCCACCTGGGCGGCGGTCGAAAAATGAATGTAGCCGTCCTGCAGGTCGACGGGCGCGCCCAGGGTTTCGCCCCTGGAGCAGAGGTCGTCCCATTCGGCGCGGCGGAAGATCTTGTAGATGGTCATGACGGTGCTGTGCCTCCTCTCCGACCCATGGTCAATGGAAAAGAGCGGCCCGTCATGGCCTGGGGGGCAGGCCAGAGGGCAGGGCCCGCGGGCAGGCTGACGCCCGGGCAGCGGCGCAATGGGGTTTATAACCCGGCCCCTGCGCATTACATGTGGCCCTGCACCCACGCCCGGCAGCCGATTTCCGCGCGACTTCGCGCTTTGTTTGACACGTCAAGCACTCGCGGCTAGCCTGAACCTGCCGCGAGTTCAGGATAAAACCACGATGCCCAAGAGCCAACTGTACTGGCCCATGCCTGCCTTCCTCGACGATACGCGCGAGGGGCCTGCCTACGACATGATGAGCCACGAGGATTACCTGACCTACCGGGTGGCCATGCTGGCGGGAGAGTTCAACCGCAACATCACACGCTATTTTGCGCGCTATTACGACCTGACTTTTGCCGAGGGGCGGGTGCTGGCGCGGCTGGTGAATTCAGGTCCGCTGTCCTATGGCGAGATCTGCGAGAAGCTGCTGCTGGACGGGGCGCAGATCAGCCGGGCGGCAGCGGCGCTGGTCGAGCGCGGTTTCCTGCGCAAGGCGACCGATCCCAAGGACGCGCGCCGCGCCATCTTCGAGCTGACCGACGAGGGCCGACGCATCGGCGAGGAGGTGCTGCACGTCGGCCGCGCCCGGCAGAAGTTCCTGCTGGAGAAGCTGACGGCGGGTGAGCGCAAGACGATGTACAAGGCGCTGTCCAAGCTGATGACGGTGATGACCGAACTGAATGCCGATGGCGTGCTGCTGGGCGAGGCGGCTTTGCGCGACCCTGCGCCTTGAGGCGCGGCGGGGAGGGGGCTCTGCCCCCGTCTTCCTGCGGAAGACTCCCCCGGAGTATTTATGGTCAGATGACGGGGAACCGTCGGTGGCTTTCATCTTTCTCCAAATATGCCCGCCGGAGGCGGTTGCAACCGGCGCTTGGCCGGGGTCAGTGTCGGGCGCGCTGAGAAGGAGAGCAGGCATGATTCCGGTCCGGGGTTTCGAAGGTCATGTGGTTGGGGTCCTGGGGCTGGGGCGGTCGGGCCTGGCGGCCATCCGGGCGCTGAAGGCCGGAGGCGCCACGGTGGTGGCCTGGGATGACGGTCCGCGGGCCGCAGCCCTGACCGAGGCCGAGGGGGTCGATCTGCGGGATTTCGCGCGTGCGGGGGGCTGCGCCGATCTGTCCTGCCTGGTGACATCGCCCGGTATTGCGCATCTTTATCCGGCGCCGCATCCGGCGATTGCCGCCGCGCTGGAGGCGGGCGTGCCGGTCGACAACGACATCGGGCTGTTCTTCCGCTCGCTGGCCGATGACGACTGGGCGATGATGGACCAGCCGCCGAAGGTGGTGGCGGTGACGGGCTCGAACGGGAAATCCACCACATCGGCGCTGATCGCGCATGTCTTGCGCGCGGCGGGCCGCGAGGTGCAGCTGGCGGGCAATATCGGGCGCGGGGTGCTGGACATCGACCCGCCGGGCGATGGCGGCATCGTGGTGCTGGAGCTGTCGTCCTACCAGACCGAGCTGGCGCGGGCGCTGACGCCGGATGTGGCGGTCTTCACCAATCTGTCGCCGGATCATCTGGACCGGCATGGCGGCCCGGGGGGCTATTTCGCGGCCAAGCGGCGGCTGTTCGCAGAGGGCGGGCCGGACCGTTGCGTCATCGGGGTGGATGAGGTCGAGGGGCGTTTCCTGGCCAACCAACTGTCGGTGGGGCCCGCTGATGACCGGGTGATCCGGGTGTCCTCGGCGGGCAAGCTGTCGGGGCCGGGCTGGCTGGTCTTCGCGAAGAAGGGTTTCCTGGCGGAATATCGCAAGGGCCGTCAGGTGGGCGCGATCGACCTGAGAGAGATCAGCGGCCTGCCCGGTGCGCACAACCATCAGAACGCCTGCGCGGCCTATGCGGTGGCGCGCAGCCTGGGGATGGGGCCGCGCCAGATCGAGGATGGCCTGAAGAGCTTTGGCGGCTTGCCGCATCGCAGCCAGAAGATCGCCGAGATCGCCGGCGTGTCCTATGTCAACGACAGCAAGGCCACCAATGTCGACAGCGCCCGGCAGGCCCTGCGGGCCTTCCACAGGATCCGCTGGATCTGCGGCGGGCTGGAGAAGGAAGGCGGCGTGGCGCCGCTGTTGCCCGATGTCGGCGAGGTGCTGAAGGCCTATGTCATCGGTCGCGAGGCCGAACATTTCGCCATGCAGCTGAAGGGCGTCGAGGTCGAGATCTGCCGCGACATGGCGACCGCCGTTGCCCGCGCCCATGCCGAGGCGCAGCCCGGTGAGACGGTGCTGCTGGCGCCCGCGACGGCCAGCTTCGACCAGTACGACAGCTTTGAAAAGCGCGGCGAGGATTTCGTCGCGCGGGTGCAGGCGCTGGCCTGAGCGAAAGGGGGGCGTCAGCCCCCCTGGATCGCCCGGGCGCAGGCCATGGCCGAGGCCCAGGCCCATTGGAAGTTGTAGCCGCCAAGCCAGCCCGTGACATCGACGCATTCGCCGATGAAATGCAGGCCCGGCAGGGATTTGGCCTCCATCGACTGGGAGTTGAGGCCATCGGTGTCGACGCCGCCCAGGGTGACCTCGGCGGTGCGGTAGCCTTCGGATCCGGCGGGCGTCAGCTGCCAGCCGGTCAGCCGGTCCGACAGATCCTGCAGGGCGCGGTCGGACTGGTCGCCGAGGTTCCCCTTCAGCCCCCATTCCGCCGCCAGCAGATCCGACAGGCGGCCGGGCAGCAGCGCGTCGAGGCTGCGGTGCAGGCTCTTGCGGCCTGCCTCCTGCCGCTGGGCGCGCAGGCGGGTGAAGGGGGCGGTGCCCGGCGAAAGGTTCACCGTGATCGCCTCGCCCTCGCGCCAGTAGGAGGAGGCCTGCAGGATCGCCGGGCCCGAGAGGCCGCGGTGGGTGAACAGCAGCGCCTCGGGGAAGGCGGGGCCGTCGGCCTGCACGCGCACTGGCAGCGCCACGCCCGAGATCGCCGCGAAACGGCCTTCGGGGAAGGTCAGGGGGACCAGGCCCGGGCGCGTGTCGGTCACCTTCAGCCCGAAGCTGCGGGCGATGTCGTAGGCCAGCCCCGTCGCACCCATCTTCGGGATCGACTTGCCGCCGGTGGCCACCACGAGGCGCGGGGTCGAGAGCGTCTCCTGGCGCCCTGCGCGCAGCAGCGTCATCGCATAGCCCCCGGCCGTGGCGCGAATGTCCTGAACGGTGCTTTCCAGTGCCAGTTCGGCCCCGGCGCGTTGCAGAAGGCCGGTCAGCATCTGCACGATCTGCACCGCCTTGTCGTCGCAGAACAGCTGCCCCAGCGTCTTTTCATGCCAGGCGATGCCGTGGTCGGACACCAGCGAGACGAAGTCCCACGGGGTGTAGCGCGCCAGTGCCGACTTGGCGAAATGCGGATTGGCCGAGAGGAAGTTCTTGGGTTCGGTGCCGGTGTTGGTGAAGTTGCACCGCCCCCCGCCCGAGATGCGGATCTTTTCGCCGGGATGTTTCGCATGGTCGATGACCAGCACGCGGCCGCCGCAATGCGCCGCGCACATCAGGCCCGCGGCCCCGGCACCAAGGATGATCGTGTCGAATGTCATGGCCCTGCCATGGGGCAGGGCGCAGGTTTGTGCAAGCGAAACCGCCGGGCGTCAGGCGGCGCGGGCCAGATCGTCGAGCAGCGCCTGCAGACGGGACAGCGCGGCCTCCTGCACCTCGGCCATGTCCGAGCTCAGGACGGCATCGCGGGCCTCTTCGCTGCTGTACCAGAATTCCTGGGTCAGCAGGCTGCCGTCCTTCCAGGGCAGGATCAGCGTGGTGACCAGCACCGGGCCGCCGGTGATGTCGGTGTCGTGGATTTCGGAATGCACGGTGCGGCCGGGGCGGTCGACATCCTGATAGGTCAGGGTCAGGCCCTGCGCCGCGCCGTCGCGCGTCCAGGCCAGTCGGGCGGTGCCGCCGGGATGCAGGGCGACGCTGCATTCGCTGAGCGGGCTTTCGGGGCTGCCGCGCCACTGCGGCATTCGGGCGCCGTCGTGGAAGGCGTCGAACAGCAGATCCCGGCCGACCGGGAAGCGGCGATACAGGCGCAGCCGGTTCAGGCTGAAGGGATGCAGCGCCAGGGGGCCGGTCGCATGTTCGTCGGGGGCCGGCGGGTCGATGGGCATGGGGGCCTCGTGAAATCCATGGTGATCAAATTTGCGCGGGTTCGGGCCCGCCAGGGTCATGGTTACAGGGTTCCGGCGAATGCTCAATGCCGTGTTAACGTATTCTTGCTGGCCGAAAGGGGGGATCTGAGCTAGTCTTTCCGGCAGATCCCGAAAAAGGGGCATCCCGGTCAGGCAACCGGGGCAGATGAGGCACATCAGGCGGACGATCAATGACAGAGATGGTTTACGGCGCCATCGCGTCTCGGGATGGCGAACCCGTCATTCCGAAGTGGTGGCGGACGGTCGACAAGGTGACACTGGGCTGCGTGCTGGGGCTGTTCGGCATGGGGCTGCTGCTGGGTTTTGCGGCCTCGCCGCCGCTGGCGGAACGCAATGGCCTTCCCCCCTTCTACTATGTCGAACGTCAGGCGATGTTCGGCGTGCTGGGGCTGATCGCGCTGATCGGGTCCTCGATGATGTCGCCGGACCGGGTGCGGCGCTTTGGCGTGCTGGGGTTCCTGGTGACCTTCGTGGCACTGGCGATGCTGCCGCTGCTGGGCACCGACTTTGGCAAGGGGGCAATCCGGTGGTATTCGCTGGGTGTTGCCTCGGTGCAGCCGTCGGAATTCATGAAGCCGATGTTCATCATCACCGCCGCCTGGCTGATGGCCGCCTCGCAAGAGATCAACGGGCCGCCGGGTAAGATGTTCTCGTTCGGGATGATGGTGATCATCGTCGGCATCCTGGTCATGCAGCCCGACTTCGGTCAGGCCAGCCTGATCCTGTTCGGCTGGGGGGTGATGTATTTCGTCGCCGGCGCGCCGATGCTGCTGCTGGTGGTGATCGCCGGGCTGGTCGTCACGGGCGGCATGTTCGCCTATGAATTCTCGGACCACTTCGCGGGCCGCATCGACGGCTTCCTGTCGCCCGAGGTCGATCCCCGCACCCAGCTGGGCTATGCCGCGAACGCGATCCGCGAAGGCGGGTTCTTCGGCGTGGGCGTGGGCGAGGGGACGGTCAAGATGAACCTGCCCGATGCCCATACCGACTTTATCATCGCGGTCGCGGCCGAGGAATACGGCCTGGTGCTGGTGCTGATCATCATCGCGCTCTATGCCTCGGTGGTGCTGCGCAGCTTCTCGCGGCTGATGAAGGAACGCGATCCGTTCATCCGGCTGGCGGGGACGGGGCTGGCCTCGGTTTTTGGGGTGCAGGCGATGATCAACATGGGCGTGGCGGTGCGGTTGCTGCCCGCCAAGGGGATGACGCTGCCCTTCGTGTCCTACGGCGGCTCGTCGCTGATCGCGGGCGGGCTGGTCGTGGGGATGTTGCTGGCCTTCACCCGGTCGCGGCCGCAGAATGAAATCGGCCAGATCCTGTCGGGTCGCGCACGCGAGGGACGGTCATGAACCACAATGCACCGCTTCTGGTGATCGCGGCCGGGGGCACCGGCGGCCACATGTTCCCGGCGCAAAGCCTGGCCGAGCAGATGCTGGCCCGGGGCTGGCGGGTGCGCCTGTCGACGGATGCGCGCGGCGCGCGCTACGCAGGCGGCTTTCCCGCCGCGGTCGAGGTCGAGGAACTGTCCAGCGCCACATTCGCGCGGGGCGGGCTGCTGGCCAAGGCCGGCGTGCCGCTGCGGATCCTGGGCGGTGTTGCCGCCGCGGTGGCAAGGATGCTGCGCGAACGGCCCGCGGCGGTGGTGGGCTTTGGCGGCTATCCGGCGATCCCGGCGATGGCGGCCTCGACCCTGCTGAAGATCCCGCGGATGATCCACGAACAAAACGGCGTGCTGGGGCGGGTCAACGAACGCTTTGCCCGCAAGGTCGACCGCATCGCCTGCGGCACCTGGCCCACGACCCTGCCCAGCGGCGTCGAGGGCGTGCCCACCGGCAACCCGGTGCGCGCGGCCGTGCATGAACGCGCGGGCGCGGCCTACATCAGCCCCGGCGCCTATCCGATGTCGCTGCTGGTCATGGGCGGCAGCCAGGGCGCGCGCATCCTGTCGGATGTCGTGCCCCAGGCCATCGCCGCCCTGCCGCCCGAGCTGCTGCAATATGTCCGCGTCAGCCATCAGGCCCGCCCCGAGGATCTGGAGCGCGTCACCGCCTTCTACGATGAAAAGGGCATTCCCGCCGACGTGCAGCCCTTCTTCCATGACGTGCCCGCCCGCCTGTCCGAGGCGCAGCTGGTGATCACCCGCTCCGGTGCCTCGACGGTGGCGGATCTGTCGGTGATCGGGCGGCCCTCGATCCTGGTGCCCTTCGCGGCTGCCACCGCCGACCACCAGACCGCCAATGCCCGCGGCCTGGTCGAGGCCGGCGCCGCCATCCTGATCCCGGAAAATGATCTGACGCCGGAAACCCTGGCCACGCAGATCGCGTTGGTACTGGACAATCCCGAAGGCGCAGAGCAGATGGCGCGGGCCGCGCTGTCGCAGGGCCGCCCCGACGCGGCCGAAACCCTCGCCGACATGGTCGAGGCCCTTGCCCACCACACGACCCAGAAGGACACCTGACGTGAACGCTGCCGCAACCAAGCTGCCCGGAGACGTGGGCCCCATCCATTTCGTGGGCATCGGGGGCATCGGCATGTCCGGCATCGCCGAAGTGCTGCTGAACCACGGCTATGCGGTGCAGGGGTCCGACCTGAAACGCTCGCCCATCACCGACCGCCTGGCGGGCCTGGGCGCCGAGATCTTCGAGGGCCAGCGCGCCGAGAACCTGGAAAACGCGCAGGTGGTCGTGATCTCGTCCGCCATCAAGCCCGGCAACCCCGAGCTGGACGAGGCGCGCCGCCGTGGCCTGCCCGTCGTGCGCCGCGCCGAGATGCTGGCCGAGCTGATGCGCCTGAAATCCAACGTCGCCATTGCCGGGACCCACGGCAAGACCACCACCACGACGATGGTGGCGACGCTGCTGGATGCGGGCAATTTCGACCCCACCGTGGTCAACGGCGGCATCATCCATGCCTATGGCTCGAACGCGCGGGTGGGTCTGGGCGAATGGATGGTGGTCGAGGCCGATGAAAGCGACGGCACCTTCAACCGTCTGCCCGCCACCATCGCCATCGTCACCAATATCGATCCCGAACACATGGATCACTGGGGCGATTTCGACCGCCTGCGCAAGGGCTTCCTGGAGTTCGTCTCGAACATCCCGTTCTATGGCATCGCGGTCTGCTGCACCGACCATGCCGAGGTCCAGGCGCTGGTCGGCAAGATCACCGACCGCCGCGTGGTGACCTATGGCTTCAACGCTCAGGCCGATGTGCGGGCGCTGAACCTGCGCTATGAAAAGGGCATCGCGCATTTCGACGTGGCGCTGCAGACCGAGGGCCTGGTGATCGAGGGCTGCACCCTGCCGATGCCGGGCGACCACAATGTCTCGAACGCGCTGGCGGCGGTCGCCGTGGCGCGTCACCTGGGCATGAAGGCCGAGGAAATCCGCACCGCGCTGGCCAATTTCGGCGGCGTCAAGCGGCGCTTTACCCGCGTGGGCGAGGTGAACGGCGTCACCATCATCGACGATTACGGCCACCATCCGGTGGAAATCGCCGCCGTGCTGAAGGCTGCCCGTCAGGCGACCGAGGGCCGGGTGATCGCCGTGCACCAGCCGCACCGCTATTCGCGCCTGCATTCGCTGTTCGACGACTTCTGCGCCTGCTTCAACGAGGCCGACGTGGTGGCCATCGCCGAGGTCTATTCCGCCGGCGAGGACCCGATCGAGGGCGCGAGCCGCGATGATCTGGTCGCCGGGCTGATCCGTCACGGCCACCGCCACGCCCGCGCCCTGACCTGCGAGGAAGACCTGGAACGGCTGGTGCGCGAACAGGCGCATCCCGGCGATATGGTGGTTTGCCTCGGGGCGGGGACGATTTCGGCCTGGGCGAATCGACTGCCCGAGCGGCTGGCTCCGGTGAAGGCCGCCGAATAGATTTGACCAGCGCAAAGGGGCGGCGTTTCCTGCAAGGGCCGCCCTGCGCTGCGCGGTGGGCCGGACCGCTGGATTTTATCCGAGCTTGTTACATATCCACAGAAAATCTGTTGTAGCACAGGCGAGATACCGCTAGCCTGTGCAAAAGGGCAACAGGTTACCGATAACCTGGACGCACCAGGGCAAAAGACCTTTTTGGCAGGCATTCGGGTAGTTTGGAGGCTGGGCGAGCAATGGAATCCTTCCTGATTATCCTGCTCTGGGTAATCGTCGGCAGTTGTGTGATGGCGGTGCCTGTGCAGCGGCATGCCGAGATCTGCCGCCTTGCGCTGATTGCCCTGGGCATTCCGTCCCTTGGTTTCATCACCTTGCAGCATGGCCCCTGGATGGGTCTTGCGGCGCTGCTGCTGGGCGCGCTTGTGCTGCGCTTTCCGGCCACGCGCCTGAGCCGCCGCGTGCGTGAACGCGAGGCGACCGAAGCCGCAACCTCTTCCGTCTGAGCGCGCAAAGCCTTGCCGATGCTCCGGGGCCTTGCTTGGCACCCGGGGGCCGACTAGCTATGCCGGCGCAATGAAGGAGAGATCATGCCACGTCCTGACCAGATCGCCATCAGGGGCCGCCTGACCGCCGAGAAAGAGCTTTCTGCCCTGACCTGGCTGCGCGTTGGCGGCCCGGCGCAATGGCTGTTCCAGCCCGAGGACGAGGCCGATCTGGTGCAGTTCCTGGCCGCGCTCGATCCCGATGTGGCGGTATTTCCGATGGGTGTGGGTTCGAACCTGATCGTGCGCGATGGCGGTCTGCGCGGCGTGGTGATCCGGCTGGGGCGCGGCTTCAACGGGATCTCGGTCGCGGGCAGGCGCGTCACGGCCGGGGCGGCGGCGCTTGATTCCCACGTGGCCCGCAAGGCGGCCGAGGCCGGGGTCGATCTGACCTTTCTGCGCACCATCCCGGGGTCCGTGGGCGGTGCGCTGCGGATGAACGCGGGCTGCTACGGCAGCTATACGGCGGATGTCTTTGTCGAGGCCCGCGCCGTTACCCGCAGCGGCCAGATTGTCACGCTGACCGCGCAGGATCTGGATTTTGCCTATCGCCACAGTACCTTGCCCGAAGGCTGGGTGCTGACCCAGGCGGTGTTCGAAGGACCCGCAGGCGATCCCGCGACGCTGGCCGCCCGGATGGAGGCCCAGCTGGCGCGACGCGATGAAACCCAGCCCGTGCGTGATCGCTCTGCCGGGTCGACCTTCCGCAACCCGGCCGGGTTCTCCTCGACCGGGCGGGCGGATGATGTCCATGACCTGAAGGCCTGGAAGCTGATCGACGATGCCGGATTACGCGGCGCGCGCCTCGGGGGTGCGCAGATGAGCGAGAAGCATTCGAATTTTCTCATCAACACCGGCACTGCGACCGCGGCAGATCTTGAAGGCCTCGGCGAAACGGTGCGAAAAAAGGTTTATGGCAACAGCGGAATTGAGCTACAGTGGGAAATCATGCGCCTAGGGGACCCGGTGCCGACGGAAACGGCCCTTGACCCCGCGCAGGATGGTACCAGTTAGGACGGAAGGCCGGCACTCAGCGGCCGGAACTCCGAAAGACGCTCAAGGATCGGTACAGGTCCGGGCATATAATGGTGGGGGCTGCAGGGCCCCGAGAAGAGGCAGTGATCGTGGGCATGTCGGGCAGGACATCCCCGAAGGTGGTGGTGCTAATGGGTGGCCCCTCGGCGGAACGCGAGGTGTCACTGGCCAGTGGGCGTGAATGCGCCGCCGCTCTGAGGGACGAAGGATACGAGGTCGTCACGCTGGACGCGGGGCCGGACCTTGCGCAGCGACTCATCGAAATTGCACCGGATGTCGTCTTCAACGCGCTGCATGGCCGCTGGGGCGAGGACGGCTGTGTCCAGGGCATCCTGGAATGGCTGAAGATCCCCTATACGCATTCCGGCGTGCTGGCGTCCTCGATGGCGATGGACAAGGAACGTTCGAAGGTGCTGTTCCGGGCGGCCGGCCTGCCGGTGGCCGACAGCCTGATCGCCGACAAGGCGCAGATCATGGCAGCCCATGTGATGGCGCCGCCCTATGTGATCAAGCCCTATAACGAGGGGTCCTCGGTCGGGGTCTACATCGTCACCGAAGGGTCGAACGGCCCGCCCGAACTGGCCCCCGAGATGCCCGAGCAGCTGATGGTCGAGGCCTATCTGCCGGGGCGCGAGCTGACGGTTTCGGTGATGGGCGACAGGCCGCTGTGCGTGACCGAGATCTTCACCACCGGCTGGTACGACTATACCGCGAAATATGCCCCCGGCGGATCCACCCATGTCTGCCCGGCCCAGATCCCCGAGGAGATCACCGAGGCCTGCCTGGACTATGCCCGCCGCGCGCATGAGGTCCTGGGCTGCCGCGGCGTCTCGCGCACCGATTTCCGCTGGGACGAGGGCAGGGGGGTGGCAGGGCTTTTCGTGCTGGAGGTCAACACCCAGCCCGGCATGACCCCCACATCGCTGGCGCCTGAACATGCGGCGGCCTGTGGCATAGGCTTCGGGCCGCTGTGCAGGTGGCTGGTGGAGGACGCCTCGTGCGAACGGTGACGCCGCTGACCGCCAGCCGCCGCAAGCCGCGGCATGATCCGGCGCCTTCGCGCTGGAGCTGGCGGATGCAGCGGCTGATGCTCAGCCCGGCGTTCCGGTTCTTCCTGCGGTTCCTGCTGCCGCTGCTGGTGGTCGCGCTGATCGCCGGCATCTGGCTGGCCAGCGAGACCCGCCGACAGGCGCTGCTGGATCAGTACGCGGCCCTGCGTCAGTCCTTCGAGGACCGCCCCCAGTTCATGATCCACGATCTGCGCATCACCGGGGCCTCCGAGGCGACCGGGGCGCTGGTGCGGGCGGCTGTCGGGCTCGACAAGCCGGTGTCGTCCTTCAACCTCGACCTTGATGCGCTGCGGGCTCGGATCGAGGCCCTGCCGCCCGTCGCCAGTGCCGCGCTGCACCGCTCCAGTGGCGGGATTTTGGACATTGCCGTGACCGAGCGCGTGCCGGTGGCGGTCTGGAAGACCCGAGGTGGCCTGTCGTCGATCGACGATGCGGGCGTGGTCACCGGCAGCCTGAAGCTGCGCACCGACCGCACCGACCTGCCGCTGATCGCCGGCAATGGCGCCAACAAGGCCGTGCCCGAGGCGCTGGCGATCCTGCGGGCCGCCCAGCCGATCAAGGCGCGCATCCGTGGCATCGAGCGCGTCGGCGAACGCCGCTGGGATCTGGTGCTGGACCGCGACCAGCGCATCCTGCTGCCCGAGACCAATCCGGTGCAGGCGCTGGAGCGTGTCCTGGCACTGAACCAGGCACAGGACCTTCTGGCGCGCGACATCACCATTGTCGACATGCGCCTGCCGTCCCGGCCCACGATCCGCGTGGCGCCCGAGGCGCTGGACGAATGGAACAGCATCCGCAATCCGAAGAAATCGGGAAGCAAGTAAGCAGCAAGGGACGGTCGTGGTTACAGGCCCACGGCCGGCAGTCAGCAAACAGGCAGGTGTCCGGCAAGGACCAAGGGGAACAGGGGCAGGCAGATGGATCTTTACCAAAGCCAAAGGGCGATGCGGAACATGCGCAAGGCGGCACTGCAGCGCGGTGTCGTGGCGGTGCTCGACGTGGGGACGTCCAAGATCGCCTGCCTTGTCCTGCGTTTCGATCCCTCGATGCAGCAGCACGCCGAGCTGAACGACGGCGTCGGGTCTTTGGCGGGGCAGGCCGGGTTCCGGGTGATCGGCGTGGCGACCACGCGCTCGCGCGGGGTCCGCTTCGGCGAGATCGATTCGATGCCCGAGACCGAGCGTGCGATCCGCACCGTGCTGCAGAATGCCCAGAAGATGGCCAAGGTCCGTGTCGACCACGTGATTGCCTGCTTTGCAGGCGCAGGTCCGCGCAGCTACGGGCTGACCGGCGCGGTTGATGTCGTGGGCGATGTGGTCAGTGAACAGGATGTCGGCCGGGTGCTGGCGGCCTGCGACATGCCCGACTATGGCGAGGGCCGCGAGGTGCTGCATGCCCATCCGGTGAACTTTGCGCTGGATCACCGCTCGGGGTTGACGGATCCGCGCGGCCAGATCGGCAGCCAGCTGGCCACCGACGTGCACCTGCTGACGGTCGATGCCTCGACGGTGCAGAACCTGGCGCATTGCGTGAACCGCTGCGACCTGGAGCTGGCAGGCGTTGCCTCTTCTCCCTATGTGACCGGGATCTCGTGCCTGGTCGAGGATGAACAGGAACTGGGCGCGGCCTGCATCGACATGGGTGGCGGCACAACCAGCCTGTCGATCTTCATGAAGAAGCACATGATCTATGCCGATACCGTGCGGATGGGCGGCGACCACGTGACGGGCGACATCTCGATGGCGCTGAAGATCCCGATGGCCAATGCCGAGCGTCTGAAAACCTTCTACGGCGGCGTCGTCGCCACCGGCATGGATGACCGCGAGCGCATCGAGATCGGCGGCGAGACCGGCGATTACGAGCATGACCGCCGCACCGTCACCCGCGCCGAGCTGATCGGCGTCATGCGCCCCCGGGTCGAGGAGATCCTGGAAGAGGTGCGCCACTGCCTGGATGCCGCGGGGTTCGAGCATATGCCGAACCAGCAGATCGTGCTGACGGGCGGTGCCAGCCAGATCCCGGGCCTGGATGGCCTGGCCAGCCGGATCCTGGGCCAGCAGGTGCGCCTGGGCCGTCCGCTGCGGGTCCATGGCCTGCCGCAGGCGGCGACGGGACCGGCCTTTGCCTCGGCGGTGGGGATGTGCCTCTACGCGGCGCATCCGCAGGACGAATGGTGGGACTTCGACCTGCCGGCCGACCGCTATCCGGCGCGGTCGCTGAAGCGGGCGGTTCGCTGGTTCAAGGACAACTGGTGAACGCAAGATGCGGTAGGGTCGGCGGAATGCTGCGGACCCCGCTGAATACCCTTCCAGATCTGGTGTTTTTCAGATGGGACGGGGTGACGAAACAGGGCAAACGCGCTACACTTTATGGCGATAGGCAGAAAAGTCCCCGGTAAAGCAGGGACAGGATCACAGGCGGACAATTCGATGACATTGAACCTCAGCGTCCCCGGTCAGGGAGAAGAGCTCAAACCCCGCATCACCGTCTTCGGTGTTGGTGGGGCTGGCGGCAACGCCGTCAACAACATGATCGAGAAGCAGCTTGAAGGCGTCGAGTTCGTGGTCGCGAACACCGATGCCCAGGCGCTTCAGCAAAGCCGGGCCGAAGCCCGCGTCCAGCTGGGCGTGAAGGTGACCGAAGGCCTGGGCGCAGGGGCCCGTCCCTCGGTGGGCGCTGCCGCTGCCGAAGAAAGCATCGAGCAGATCGTCGACCATCTGGCCGGCGCGCACATGTGCTTCATCACTGCCGGCATGGGCGGTGGCACCGGCACCGGCGCCGCCCCGATCATCGCACAGGCCGCCCGCGAGCTGGGCGTGCTGACCGTCGGCGTCGTGACCAAGCCCTTCCAGTTCGAAGGCGCCAAGCGGATGCGCCAGGCCGAGGCTGGCGTCGAGGCCCTGCAAAAGATGGTCGATACGCTGATCATCATCCCGAACCAGAACCTGTTCCGTCTGGCCAACGAAAAGACCACCTTCACCGAGGCCTTCAGCCTGGCCGATGACGTGCTGTACCAGGGCGTCAAGGGCGTGACCGACCTGATGGTGCGCCCGGGCCTGATCAACCTCGACTTCGCGGACGTGCGCGCCGTGATGGACGAGATGGGCAAGGCCATGATGGGCACCGGCGAGGCCGACGGCGAAACCCGCGCCCTGCAGGCCGCCGAGAAGGCGATCGCCAACCCGCTGCTGGACGAGATCAGCCTGAAAGGCGCCAAGGGCGTGCTGATCAACATCACCGGTGGTCACGACCTGACGCTGTTCGAACTGGACGAAGCGGCCAACCGCATCCGCGAGGAAGTGGACCCGGACGCCAACATCATCGTCGGCTCGACGCTGGACGAGACGATGGAAGGCCGGATGCGCGTTTCGGTCGTCGCGACCGGCATCGACGCCATCGACAACACCCAGCCCGCGCCGCAGCCGCGCCGCTCGCTGGCAGAGCCGCTGCGTTCGGCCGAAGAGGTCGAGCAGAGCGTCGGTCACCGTCAGCCCGCGCCGAGCGCCCCCGTGCAGCAGCCGGTGATGTCCTCGCGCACCCTGTCGATGCCGGTGCAGCAGCAGCCGGTGCCGCGTCAGCCTGCACCGCAGCAGGCCGCCCGTCCGGCGCAGCGCGCGATGCACCAGGAAGAGGATCTGGACAATGCGCCGAACCTCTTCGGGGGCGAGGTGCCGCAGAACTCGGTCACGGCGAATGTCTTTGCCTCGCGTGCCCAGGCGCCGCAGCAGCCCGTCCGTGGCGCCGCCCGCGCCGAGGACATGCCGCCGCCGGCCTACCAGCCGCGCCCGGCCGCCCGCGTCGAGATCGAGCCCCAGCAGCAGCCCGTCCCCGGCATCGCCCGCCGTCCCGGCGAGCCCAGCCCCGAGACGATGGCCCGCCTGAAGGCCGCTATCGGCAAGACCAACCAGGAAGTGCAGGACCGCGCCCAGCATCTGCAGGCCAACCCCCGTGGTGGTGCAGCGGCCCCGCAGCCGGCGCCTGAAAAGTCGCGCTTCGGCATCAACTCTCTGATCAACCGCATGACGGGTCATTCCGACAACGGCCAGCAGGCCGCGCGCAACCCGCAGCCCGCCCCCGCCGCACCGCGCGCCAAGGTCGAGCCGCCGCGCGCCCCGCAAGGCGGTTATCAGGATCCGCAGGCCCAGACGGCACGCCGTGCCGCCCCGGCCCAGGATGCCGATCAGGACCGGATCGAGATCCCCGCTTTCCTGCGTCGTCAGGCAAACTGATCCCGCGCGACTTCGGTCGCCCGGAAAATATACTCTGAGAAATCACGTAAATGGCCGCCTTCGGGCGGCCATTTCGCGTTTTGCGCCCGTTATGTGACTCAATGTTACAACGGCTCGCAGCATCTCGCCCAGATCGGGCGGGCTGTCGTAAAACGTTGCAAACCGTGAGTTGTGATCCCGGGCTGACGCCTTTACCTAAAGGGCAAGTTAACGCGCAACCAATTTTGCGCGATCACTCCGAAGCCCGCCGCCTGCCTGTCGCCTCCGGCTTTCCTTCGGAACACCACCGGGTCGTCCGCGTTTTGTCAGCGTAGCATGGCCCAGACGGAACGAAAGGTTGGCCCGGGTATTAGCGGTCGACCGCAAGGTCCGCGAGGACCCGAATGGGAAGTAACGCGATGCAATATACGATCAAGGCGCCTGTGACGTTCAACGGGACCGGTCTGCACTCCGGTCTTCCGGCCAACCTGACCCTGCGCCCGGCCCCCGCCGGCACGGGCATCCGCTTCCGCCGCACCGACATCGCGCTTGGCGACGCCGTCCTGCCTGCCCGCTGGGACCTTGTCGAGCGCACGCCGCTGTGCACCCGCCTGATCAATGCCGCCGGGGCCTCGGTCTCGACGGTGGAACATGTGATGGCCGCGCTGTCGGGCTGCGGCATCACCAACGTCATCGCCGAGATCGACGGACCCGAGGTCCCGATCCTCGACGGCTCGGCCGCGCCCTTCGTGCGCGGGATCCTGGCGCGCGGCCTCTCTGCCCAGACGGGCGCCCGCCAGGCGATCGAGATCCTGCGCGAGGTCGAGGTGTCCAACGGGCCTGCCATTGCCCGTCTGAAACCCGCCCCGATGCTGGAAATCGCTTTCGAGATCGATTTCGACGATGCCGCCATCGGCCACCAGGCCCGCACGCTGACGATGAAGAACGGCGCCTTCGTGCGCGAGCTTTGCGACAGCCGCACCTTCTGCCGCAACTGGGAGGTCGACGCGCTGCGCCAGCAGGGCCTGGCCCTGGGCGGCACGCTGGAAAATGCCGTGGTGGTAGACGGGGACCAGATCCTGACCCCCGGCGGCCTGCGCCATTCCGACGAACCGGTGCGCCACAAGATGCTGGACGCGCTTGGCGATCTCTACATGGCGGGGGCGCCGATCCTGGGCCGCTACGAAGGCATCCGGGCCGGCCATTCGCTGACCAACACGCTGCTGCGGGCGCTGTTCGCGGATCCGGCGAACTATCGCTACGTCACCATCGACCGTGCCCAGGCCGCGCTGCTGCCCGGTGCCGGCGTCACCCCGGATGAAATCCCGGCCGTCGCGTAAGCGCCTGTTCCCGCAAGGGCGTATGGGCGGCACCTTGCCGCCCTCGTGAAGCGGGGCGGTCGTTAAGACGTTTTGCCCCGGAAATATCTGTGCTAGGACCTGCGGGCGGAGCAGGGCATCCTGGCCGCGCAGGCAAGACCACAAGGGGTGAGATCACGCATGACAGGCTTCGGGTTTCGATCGGGGCTGACCGGTGCGGTCCTGTTGGCCATGACCCTTGGGGCATGCACCGACAAGACGCCGGGCATCGACAATATCAAGACCCCCATGGAAAATTTCACCGCGGATCAGATCTATGAGCGCGGCGAATACGAGGTCACGAACCACCGTTATGCCAAGGGGGCGGCCTATTTCCAGGAGATCGAGCGCCTCTATCCCTATTCCGACTGGGCCAAGCGCGGCCTGATCATGACCGCCTTTGCCCAGCACAAGGCGCGCAATTACGATGAAAGCCGCGCGGCTGCGCAGCGGTTCCTCGATTTCTATCCGTCGGATGAAGATGCGGCCTATGCCCAGTACCTGCTGGCGCTGTCCTATTATGACCAGATCGACGAGGTCGGCCGCGACCAGGGCCTGACCTTCAAGGCGCTGCAGGCGCTGCGTCAGGTGATCGAGAAATACCCCGACAGCCCCTATGCCAAATCGGCGATGCTGAAGTTCGACATGGCCTTCGATCACCTTGCCGGCAAGGAGATGGAGGTCGGGCGCTATTACCTGAAGCACCAGCATTACGCTGCCGCCATCAACCGGTTCCGCACCGTGGTCGAGCAGTTCCAGACCACCAGCCAGACGCCTGAGGCGCTGGAACGTCTGGTCGAGGCCTATCTGTCGCTGGGGCTGACGGACGAGGCGCAGACGGCCGGGGCGATCCTGGGGCACAACTTCCAGTCCACCGACTGGTATGCCCGGGCCTACAAGCTGCTGACCAGCAAGGGCCTGTCGATGAAGTCGTCGGGCGACAACTGGCTGAGCGCAATCTATCGCCAAACCGTTAAGGGTCAGTGGCTTTAGGTCACGCTTCGTTCTATTCTTCGGGCGAAGCATCCCTGCGGGGATGCCCCCCCGAGCGGAGAATTTGCCCGTGCTGCGTGGTCTCGACATTCGCGACCTTCTGATCATCGACCGGCTGGAACTGGATTTCCGGCCGGGTCTTAACGTGCTCACCGGGGAAACCGGGGCGGGCAAGTCTATCCTTCTGGATTCGCTGGGCTTCGTGCTGGGCTGGCGGGGCAGGGCCGATCTGGTCCGCGAAGGCGCCGAGCAGGGCGAGGTCACCGCCTGGTTCGACCTGCCGCCCGGCCATCCCGCCCATCAGGTGCTGGACGATGCGGGCCTGCCCGGCGGCCCCGAGCTGATCCTGCGCCGCGTCAATGCGCGCGACGGCCGCAAGACCGCCTGGATCAACGACCGTCGCGCCTCGGGCGAGGTGCTGCGGCGGCTCTCGGACACGCTTGTCGAACTGCATGGCCAGCATGACGACCGCGGGCTGCTGAATGCCTCTGGCCACCGGGCGATCCTGGATGCCTTCGGGGATCTGGGCGCCCTCCGGCAGGAGGTGCGCGAGGCCTGGCGCAGCCGCACCTCGGCGGAAAAGCAGCTGGATGCGGCGCGCGCGGCGCTGAAACGCGCGGGCGAGGAAGAGGATTTCCTGCGCCATTCGATGGTCGAGCTGGACAAGCTGGGCCCGGCGCCCGGCGAAGAGGCCGAGCTGGATGCGAAGCGCCGCATGATGCAGGGCGCCGAGCGCGTCCGCGAGGACATCGCGCGCGCGCTTCAGGCGCTTGGCCATGACGGTGCCGAGGGGGCGATGGGCGATGCCTCGCGCTGGCTCGATGGCGCGGCCGAGGGCACATCGGGGCGGCTTGACGCGCCGATTGCCGCCCTGGGGCGGGCGATGAACGAACTGGCCGAGGCCGTCGATGGCGTCGAACGCTGCCTTGAGGCGCTGGATTTCGACCCGTTCGAACTGGAAGCCACCGAAGAGCGCCTGTTTGCCCTGCGGGGGCTGGCGCGCAAGCATGGCGTGCTGGCCGATGACCTGGCAACGCTGGCCTTCGACATGCGCACGCGGCTCGATGCGATCGACAGCGGCGAGGCGCAGATCGAGGAACTGGAACGCGCCGCCCGTGCCGCCGATGCCGCCTATGCCGAGGTCGCCGGCCGTCTGACCGCCGCGCGCCGCACCCATGCGCTGCAGCTGGACCGGGCGGTTGAATCCGAACTGGCGCCGCTCAAGATGGAACGCGCCCGCTTCACCACCCTGGTCGATCCCGCCGAGGCCGGACCCGACGGCCGGGACGAGGTGTCCTTCACCGTTGCCACCAACCTCGGTGCGCCCTCGGGGCCGTTGGCCAAGATCGCCTCGGGGGGCGAGCTGTCGCGTTTCCTGCTGGCGCTGAAGGTCTGCCTGACCCGCGATGCCTCCTCGATGACGATGATCTTCGACGAGATCGACCGCGGCGTCGGCGGTGCCACCGCCGATGCGGTGGGGCGCAGGCTGGCGGATCTGGCGGCGCAGGGGCAGGTGCTGGTCGTCACCCATTCGCCGCAGGTGGCGGCGCGGGGGGCGCATCACTGGCAGGTCTCGAAGCGGGTCGAGGGCGGGCGGACGCTGTCGACGGTGCAGGCGCTGTCGATGGATCAGCGGGTGGACGAGCTGGCGCGGATGATCTCGGGCGATGCGATCACCGAAGAGGCCCGCGCGGCGGCCCGTCGCCTGATCACCGCCGACTAGCCTGTCATCGGGGCCCTTGTGGGGGCCTTGTCGGGGGCCTTGTCGGGGCCTGTCATCCGGGCCTTTGCTGAGCGACTGTCATTCGGGACTGTCATCTGGGCCTGTCCTGACGGCCCGCGACCGGCTTCTGTCACCCGGGGGCCGCAATCGGGGTCCGATCCCGCGCGGGGCCTTTTCCCTGCGCGGGTCCTGCCCTAAGAGGGACGCGACGCAGCCACCACCCCGGAGAGCCCCCATGGCAGATCTACGCCGTAACCTGGTCCTTGACCGTGGGGCGGTGGGCGGAGGCACGTTGCGCGCCTGGTGGCACCTGCTGCGCCGCCGGGGCCCGAACCAAGCGCAATTCTGGCTGATCGCCCTGGCCATCGGCTTTGCCGCCGGGGGGGCGACGCTGCTGTTGCGCAAGTCCATCGCCGGGTTGCAGACCCTGGCCTATGGCACCCATGACATCCACCGCCTGCACAGCTTTGCCGGGGAAATGCCCTGGTATCTGGTGCTGTTCATCCCGATGCTGGGCGGGCTGGTCGTCGGGCTGATCCTGCATCATTTCACCCCCGATGGCCGGGCGCGGTCGGTGGCCGACGTGATCGAGGGCGCGGCGCTGAACAATGGCCGGGTCGAGGGCAAGGCCGGGCTGGCCTCGGCGCTGGCCTCGCTGATCACGCTGGGCACGGGGGGATCCTCGGGGCGCGAGGGGCCGGCGGTACACCTGGCGGCGGTGATCTCCAGCTGGGTGCTGACCAAGCTGCGCGCCGACGGGCTCACGGGGCGCGACCTGCTGGGCTGTGCGGTGGCGGCGGCGGTCTCGGCCTCGTTCAACGCGCCGATCTCGGGGGCGCTGTTCGCGATGGAGGTGGTGCTGCGCCACTTCGCCATCCATGCTTTCGCGCCGATCACCATCGCCTCGGTCGCGGGCGCGGTGGTGGCCCGCTGGGAATTCGGCGATGTGACCGAATTCGTGCTGCCGACGGCCACGATCCTGCAATTCTACGAGGAGCTGCCCGCCTTCCTGCTGCTGGGGGCGGTCTGTGGCGTGGTGGCGGGGCTGCTGATGCGTTCGGTCTTCCTGGCGGATCGGGTGGCGGCCCGGATGCAGGCGCGCACCGGCCTGCCGCGCTGGATGCGCCCCACCGTCGCGGGGCTGATGCTGGGCATCATCGCGGTCTTCTTCCCCCATGTCATCGGCGTCGGCTACGAGACCACGGTGCGCGCCTTGTCGGGGGATCTGGACCTGAAGGCGGCGATCCTGTTCGCGGTGGTCAAGGCGGTCGCGGTGGCGATCACCCTGGGCGGGCGGATGGGGGGCGGCATCTTCTCGCCCTCGATGATGATGGGGGCGCTGACGGGGCTGGCGTTCGGGCTGATCGCAACCGGCATCTTCCCCGACATCTCGGGGACGCCGCGGCTTTATGCGCTGGCGGGGCTGGGGGGGGTTGCGGCCGCCGTGCTGGGGGCGCCGATTTCCACCACGTTGATCGTGTTCGAGCTGACCGGAGACTGGGCCGTGGCGCTGAACGTCATGGTGACGGTGTCGATCTCGACCGCGATCGGGTCGAAGATGGTCGACCGCAGCTTCTTCCTGACACAGCTGGAAAAGCGCGGTGCGCATCTGGCGCAGGGGCCGCAGCAATACCTGATGGAGATGATCCCGGTGCGCGCCGTCATGCACCTGCCGGGAGAGCCCGGTGGCCCCGCGCCGGAACGCCTGCAGGCGCTGGTCGAGGAAGGCCGCACGGTCGAGATCCACGACCGGCTGGAGGCCGTCTTTGCCGCCTTCGAGGCACAGGAGGGTCAGACCTTCCTGCCGGTGGTGGCCCGTCCCGCGGGCGAGCCGGTGAAGGTGGTGGGATCGGTCTACTACGTGGATGCGCTGCGCGCCTATTCCAAGGCTCTGGCGGCGACCGCGGCGGAAGAGCACAGCTGACGGGCAGGGGACCGCCGCGCTGCGGCGGTGCCTCCGGCGGGCATATTTTCGGAAAGATGAAAGCCTTTGGGCGGCGGGGGCCGGCCGGTCCGGGTCAAGTCGGTCTGGTTCGGGCCCGGCTGTCAGGTAAGCAAAGGGCCCGGGCCTGGCGCGGGCCCTTGCGGGCTTGCAGATGTGGGGCTGGTCAGATGCGCTCGACCGTGACGCGGTCGGAGGGCTGGAAGGCGATGTGGCCGGCCAGGCGGAGGCCGTCGGGAGCCGGGGTCTCGTAGCTCCAGGCGGCATTTTCCAGCGTCGTGCTTTTGGTGACGATCGAGAAATAGTGCGCGTCGCCCAGCACGGGGTTGTTGCTGCTGCGCGAACCGGGGTCGAGGAAGGCCATCGCGATGTCCTCGCGCGGGAAGTAGATCACCTCGGGCAGGTTGCCCTGGGTCAGTTCAAGGGCGTTGCGGCTTTCCGCGAGGACGGCGCCGCCGGCGCGGACAGTCCAGGTGCCCTGTGCGGCACGGATCGAGAGGTCGGTCATGAGATGTGTTCCTGGCATGGTCTCCTTTCTGTCCTGCGGATGTGTCGTTTTCATGTCA
The DNA here is from genome assembly GCF_057380705.1 of Pseudooceanicola sp. NS-SX9. Classification (NCBI taxonomy): domain Bacteria; kingdom Pseudomonadati; phylum Pseudomonadota; class Alphaproteobacteria; order Rhodobacterales; family Paracoccaceae; genus Pseudooceanicola; species Pseudooceanicola sp. NS-SX9. The sequence goes on from NZ_CM170818.1 coordinate 1,153,137, forward strand.
TTGGCAGGACAGCGCGCCGCCCCCGGACAGGGGCGGGCGATGGGGTATCGGTTTCAGAGTGGGGCCGTGACGCGATCCAACCACAGGGCGGTGCTGTCGTCCAGTCGCGGGCGCACCTTTTCGCGGCATTTGGCGTGATAATCATCGATCCAGGCGCGCTCCGTCGGGGCAAGCAGGGTGGTGTCGATCAGCCGCCGTTCCAGCGGCACCCAGGTGATCGTCTCGAACGAGAGCATGCTGCGGGCATCGGCGCCGGGCAGGTCCGGGGCGGGCTGGACGACGATCAGGTTCTCGATGCGGATGCCGAAGGCGCCCTCTCGGTAGTAGCCGGGTTCGTTAGACAGGATCATGCCGGGGCGGAACGGCACGTCGGAAACCCGCGACAGCCGCTGCGGCCCCTCGTGGACGCACAGGTAGCTGCCGACGCCATGGCCGGTGCCGTGGTCGAAATCCATCCCCGCCAGCCACAGCGGATAGCGCGCCAGCGCATCCAGGTGCTGACCGGCCAGCCCCTGCGGGAAGCGCAGCCGGGAAATCGCGATCATGCCTTGCAGGACCCGGGTGTAGGCGGCCTTTTCCTGCGCGCCGGCGCTGTCGCCCACCAGCAGGGTGCGGGTGATGTCGGTCGTGCCGTCCAGGTACTGGCCGCCGCTGTCGAGGACCACCAGATCGCCCGGCGCCAACCGCCGGCTGCTTTCGCCCGAGACATGGTAATGCGGCAGCGCGCCGTTGGGACCGGCGCCTGCGATGGTGTCAAAGCTGATCTCCATCAGGGCGTTGGTTTCACGGCGGAAGATTTCCAGCCGGGTGACCAGGTCGATTTCGGTCAGGGTGGGCTGGTTGGCGGCGTCGAACCAGGCCAGAAAGTTGCACATGGCGGCGGCGTCGCGCAGATGCGCCTCGCGGGTGCCCGCGAGTTCGGTGTCGTTCTTGCAGGCCTTGGGCAGGGTGCAGGGGTCGCCCTCCCAGGCAAGAGCCGCGCCCGCCAGCTGCGCCTCGACCCAGACCGGGCAGCTGCCGGGATCCAGGCGGATGGCGCCCTGGGCGTCGCGCGCCAGTGCCTTCAGCAGGGCGCCGAAGGCCGAGGGCGATTCCACCGTCACCGTCGGGCCCAGGTGCTCGATCAGCAGGTCATCGCATTTGTCGTCCTGGGCAAACAGCGTCACCTCGCCCGAGGCCTGCAGGATGGCGAAGGCATGGGGGATCGGGTTGCGGGGAATGTCCGAGCCGCGGATGTTCAGCAGCCAGGCGATGGAATCGGGCAGGGTCAGCACGGCGGCGCATTGGCCGGCGGCGGCCAGCATCCGCCCCAGGCGGGCGCATTTCGCCTCATGCGGCTCGCCTGCATATTCCAGCGGCTGCGGCACGATGCGGCCCCGGGGCGGCGCCGGGCGGTCGGTCCAGATCGCGTCCAGGGGGTTGCTGTCCAGCGCCACCAGCCGGATGCCCGCGGGGCGCAGGGTGGTGCTCAGGCGGGCGATCTCGGCATGGCTGTGCAGCCAGGGGTCATAGGCCAGGGTGGCGCCCTTCGGCAGGGCGTCGCGGGCCCAGTCGCCGACGGTGGTGGCGGGCCAGGCGATCTTTTCGAAATCGGCGGCGGTCTGGGCACGGACCTGCACGGTGTAGCGGCCATCGGCAAAGACGGCGGCGCGGTCGGCGGTCACCAGGCAAAAGCCCGCAGAGCCGGTGAAGCCCGTCAGCCAGGCCAGCCGTTCATCGCAGGGCGCCACGTATTCGCCCTGGTGGGCATCGGCGCGCGGCACCAGAAAGGCATCGAGGCCCCGGGCCGCCAGTTCGGCGCGCAGCGCGGCCAGGCGCGGCGGGCCCTGTTCGGGGGTGGCCGAGGTTTCGAAGCTCTGGAACATCGGGGGGTCCTTTCGGTAGGCGTCGGCAGGGCGTGCGGCGGTCTGTCAGCGAAAGCGGAACAGGCAGACAAAGCGCGGCTGGCCCCGGGCCGAACAAAGGGGCTCGGCCCGGGCTTCCAGCAGGAAGGGGGCCAGCGAAAACGGCGGCTGCGCCAGGTTGATCGGGTAGAACCCCCAGCCGTCAATGGGCAGGTAGGGGTTCAGGGCCTCGTTTTCCGGCATCCCCAGAAAGCTGGTCGCGATCAGGAACCGCGTGGTGCGGCGCAGCCGCGACAGCACCCGCAGCGCCATCTCCTGCGGCAGGTGGAACAGCACGTCGCGGATGATCACCAGATCGGTCTGGGGGAAGGGCTCGGTCGTCAGGTCGCCCAGGCGAAAGCGGATCTGCGGGGTGGCGAACTGCGCCTGAAGCTGATCGACCAGATCGGCGCTGGCTTCCCAGCCGGTATAGCGCAGCTGCTGGCCGCCGATCTGCGGCAGGCCCATGTGGCGCATCCAGTTCCAGTCGCCGCAGCCCAGATCCAGCACCGAGGTGATGCCCTGTTCGGGGATCACCCGGGCCAGCATCTCCATCGTGGGGCGGGCGGCCTCCAGCGCCGATCCGGGCCCCGAGGCGCTTTCGCGGCGCCCGGCGGCCTGTTCCGACAGGCCGAAGGCCACGAAGGCACGGGCGGCGTCGAGGTTGCTGTCCTTTTCTGCCATCTCCGCGGCCCTCCCGCGCCGGGTTCACATCGCCTTGCGGATACCCACCATCCGGGCCCGCGCCCGCGGATCATTGTCGAACAGCGAGGCCAGCTGTTCGGTCATCGCGCCCGCCAGCTGGTCGACATCAGTGATCGTCACCGCACGCTGGTAGTAGCGCGTCACGTCATGGCCGATGCCGATGGCGATCAGTTCGACCGCCTTCTTCTTCTCGATCATCGAGATCACGTCGCGCAGGTGCTTTTCCAGGAAGTTGGCGGGGTTCACCGACAGCGTGCTGTCATCCACCGGCGCCCCGTCCGAGATCACCATCAGGATGCGGCGCGCCTCGCGGCGGGCCATCATGCGCTTGTGCGCCCATTCCAGCGCCTCGCCGTCGATGTTTTCCTTCAGCAGGCCTTCCTTCATCATCAGGCCGAGGTTTTCCCGGCTACGGCGCCAGGGCGCATCGGCCTGCTTGTAGATGATGTGGCGCAGGTCGTTCAGGCGACCGGGCTGCACGGGGCGACCATCGGCCAGCCATTTCTCGCGGCTCTGGCCGCCTTTCCAGGCGCGGGTGGTAAAGCCCAGGATCTCGACCTTGACCGAGCAGCGTTCCAGCGTCCGTGCCAGCACGTCGGCGCAGATCGCCGCAATGCTGATCGGACGCCCCCGCATCGAGCCCGAGTTGTCCAGAAGCAGCGTCACCACGGTGTCGCGGAACTCCATGTCCTTCTCGACCTTGAACGACAGCGGCGTGGTGGGGTTCGCCACGACACGCGCCAGACGCCCGGCATCCAGCACGCCCTCTTCCTTGTCGAAATCCCAGCTGCGGTTCTGCTGCGCCTGAAGGCGGCGTTGCAGCTTGTTGGCCAGACGGCCGACGGCGCCCTTCAGCGGGTCCAGCTGCTGGTCCAGATAGGCGCGCAGGCGCTCCAGCTCGGCCGGGTCGGCCAGGTCCTGTGCCAGGACTTCCTCATCGAATTCCGAGACATAGACCTTGTAGTTCGGATCCGCCTCGGAGGCGGGCGAGGGCTGCGGCGGCTCGGTCGGGGCCTCGCCGTCGGGCATCTCGGCCTCGTCGGTGGCCTCGTCATCGGCCATGTCCTCGGCGCTGACCTGCGCCTCGGAGGGGTCCTGCTGCTGTTCCTGGGTCTGGTCGGGGGTGGCCTCGGGCTGATCTTCGGAATCGTCCTGGCCGGTCGATTCCGGTTCCTGATCGTCCTCGTTCTGCTCGGCGTCGTCCTGCGCTTCCTCGTCGTCCTGCTCGGGGTCCTCGCCCAGCTGGTCGCCATAGCCCAGGTCGCTGATGATCTGCCGGGCGAACCGGGCGAAATCCTTCTGGTCGGCAAGGCGCGCCTGCAGGTCCTCAAGCGTGGTGCCCGCCTTGTCGAGGAAATGGTCCTTCCACAGGTCCATGACGTGCTGGGCGCCCTCGGGCATGTCGCGGCCGGTGGCCAGGTGGCGGATCAGGTAGCCGGCGGCCACGGGCAGGGGGGCCTCGGCGCGGGTCTTGATGCCGGCATAGCCGCCGCGGCGGGCTTCGGCGGCGATCTTGTGGTCGATGTTGCCCGCGGTGCCGGGCATGTCGCGCGCGCCCATGGCCTCGCAGCGGGCGGTTTCCATCGCCTCGTAGATCTCGCGCGCCATCTGGCCGGGCGGCGCAAAGCGGTTGTGGGTGCCCGCGTCGTGATAGCGGTGATGCAGCGCCAGCGCGTCGGCGGTGCCCCGGGCCAGCAGAACCTCGTCCCTGGTCAGGCGTCGGCTGATCTGGGGCAGGCGGACCATGTCGCCCATCTTGCCCGAAGGATCGACCGTGTATTGCACGTTCAGGTCGTGATCGTTCGCCATGACCTTCGTGGCCTCGGCGAGCGCCTTCTTGAACGGATCTGCGGGGTTGTCGCTGGACTTGCTCATGCGCCCGTTAGAGCACTCTGCCGCGGCACGAACAAGCGGTCTTTGCGTGCGCTGGCACGGGTTTGAGGGGGAACGCTCAGCCCAGTGGCAGCGCCAGGCAGCGCGCCCTTGCGCCTTCGGCGCGCAGGGTGGCACGGCGGGCCTCGGCGGGGTCGCGGGCGGTCGCGGCGCGCTGGCGCAGCAGGCCCTGGGCCGTACGCGCATCCAGGCGCAGCGACAGGACCTCGGCGGCGCGGGCGGGGGGCATCACGGCCTCCAGCAGCGATTGCAGGGCAACCTGTCCGTGCCGCGTTTCGGCCGCGGCGGTGGGGTCGGACTGGCCGTCGAATTCGGCCTCGGCGGCAAGGCGGCCCAGGCAGTCGGCCAGAAGCCGGGTGGGATCGGCGTCCCTGGCGCAGGCGGGCCCCGAGAGGGCCGTCAGCACCAGGACAGGCAGGAGGCGGGACAGCAGGCGCATGGTCCTGACTGTGGCGCGGTGTCGCAGGCGGTCCAGCAGCGGGGCACCGGCGTCGGCTGCAACGGCGGCCTTGCGGCGGGGCTGCGCGCTCATTCCCCGAGCAGGGCCGTGCAGTCGGCGATCTGGCGGGCGGCGAGGGTCGCCGCGCGGCGCGCGTCGGAGGCATCGGGGTTGAAGGTGGCGCGGCGGAACAGCCGGTGCTGGGCCTGCTTGGCCTCCAGCCGGCGGGCCATCAGCGCGCTGTCGCGCGGGTCGGCCAGCGCCGCCAGCAGGTCTGCCATGCGGGTGCGGCGGTCTTCGGGCAGGGCGCTGGCGGCGGGGGTCATCAGCCAGGACTGTTCGACCGCGGCCGAAAGCCGCCCGGTGCAGGCGGCGAACCGCAGCGCCAGCCCGCCATCGGCGGGGCCTGCCAGCAGCGGCGCGGGGCCGAGCAGCAGAAGGCAGGACAGGAGGGGCGACAGCCTGGGCATGGCGGACCTTCGCGGCGGTGCGGGGCCGGTGCGGCGCCCGCAATGGCTCAAGGCTGCCGGGAAATCCTTGCCAAGGGGTGGAATCGCGGAACGGTTCCGATCCGAAGGTTAATGCGAGGTGACCAAATGCAAACGGCGCCCTTCCGGGGGGAAGGACGCCGTTCGGGTCGCTCGGGGGGGCCTCAGCTGGCGGAGGCCGCCGCGCTTTCGGGCAGTTCCTCGTCGAAGCAGCGCTGGTAGAACTCGGCCACGGTCTGGCGTTCCAGTTCATCGCATTTGTTGAGGAAGGTCAGGCGGAAGGCGTAACCCACGTTGCGGAAGATCTCGGCGTTCTGGGACCAGTTGATCACCGTGCGGGGGCTCATGACGGTCGAGAGGTCGCCGTTCATGAAGGCGGTGCGGGTCAGGCCCGCCAGCGTCACCATCTGGCTGACGGTCTTGCGGCCGGCGGCGGTGTTGTAATGCGGCGCCTTCGACAGCACGATCGCGGTTTCCGCATCATGGCTGAGGTAGTTCAGCGTGGCGACCAGCGACCAGCGGTCCATCTGGGCCTGGTTGATTTGCTGGGTGCCGTGATAAAGGCCCGTGGTGTCGCCCAGGCCCACCGTGTTCGAGGTGGCGAAGAGGCGGAAGAACTTGTTCGGGCGGATGACCTCGTTCTGGTCCAGAAGGGTCAGCGCGCCGTCGGTTTCCAGCACCCGCTGGATCACGAACATCACGTCGGCGCGGCCGGCGTCATATTCGTCGAAGACGATGGCGGTGGGGTTGCGGAGCGCCCAGGGCAGGATGCCCTCGTGGAACTCGGTGACCTGCTTGCCGTCCTTGAGCTTGATCGCATCCTTGCCGATCAGGTCGATCCGGGAGATGTGGCTGTCGAGGTTGACGCGCACGCAGGGCCAGTTCAGCCGGGCGGCGACCTGTTCGATATGGGTCGATTTGCCGGTGCCGTGATAGCCCTGGACCATGACGCGGCGGTTGTGGCTGAAGCCCGCCAGGATCGCCAGCGTGGTGTCGGGGTCGAAGCGGTAGGTGGGGTCGGTTTCCGGCACGCGGTCCGTGGGGGCCTCGAAGCCCTTCACGATCATGTCGGTATCGATGCCGAAGACCTCGCGGACCGAGATCTCCTCGGTGGGCTTGGCGTTGATGTCGAGCGCTCCGTCGGCCATGTGGGTCGTCCCTTCGTCGTGAATTTGCAGCGGCACCGCGGCCCGGTCGGGCGGCAGGTGCGGGCGTCATCGGGCACCATATCGAACCTTGGGGCGAGGGAAAGGGCAAAACGCCTGTCCTGTCGTGGTGCCGTATCGGGCTGCCCGTTTCGCAGGATCCGCGCCTGCGGCGCGGGCCTCCGGCGGGCATATTTTGGGGAAGATGAAAGGGATGGGGGCGTGGGACGGGCGGGTCCCCGTGGCGGAGGGCGCGCGCGGGGGGGCAGGGCGCCTCCGGCGGGCATATTTGGGGAAAGATGAAAGGATGGGCGCGCGGGGGTCGGGAGGGCCCCCGCGGCGGCCGCAGTTGGGGACCCGCGGCGGCCGCAGTTGGGGAAAGGGGGGGAGGGGATGCGGAAAGGCGCGCCCCCTTGGGGCGCGCCTGGGAGAGGTGCCGCGTGTCGGGCAGGCTGGGGCCTGCTTGAAGTTGGGGCCTATTTGAAGTTGCGGCTGTCCTTGATCTGGTCCCAGGCCCAGACCACCTGCTGCAGCTGTTCCTCCTGGCTGCGGTCGCCGCCGTTCATGTCGGGGTGCAGCACCTTGATCAGCTTCTTGTAGGCCTTGCGGACCTCGGCCTTGGTCCAACTGTCCTTGGCCTCCAGGATGTCGATCGCCTTGCGCTCGGTCGGCGGCAGGCGGCGGGTCGCGCCGGTGGTGGTGGCGTTGCGGCCGGGGTTCTGGGTGGCGTTCTCGCCCAGGACCTGGTGCGGGTCCTCGATGCCGAGGCGGGCCCAGGCGCGGGCCTCCGGGTCGCCCAGGGGGCGTGTCTTGCGCTCCCAGACCTTGTCCTTGGACATCTGGGCGTTCATCTCGGCCTCGGTCTGGCCCTGGAAGAAGTTCCACTGGTTGTTGTATTCGCGGATGTGTTCCTTGCAGAACCACAGATATTCGTCGAGCACGTCGGGCGCCCTTGGGGCACGATACTTGCCGGGCTGCTGGCAGCCCTCGTGTTCGCAGACGCGCGTCGATGTCTCGGATGCACCGGACATGCCGCGGCGGCCGCGATTCTGTTTCTTCTTTGCAGAAGAGATGGACATATCGAAACCGAAGGGGTCAGGCTTTGGCATGGATCGCAGTCCTTTCCGAGTCAGGCCGTGCAGTTTAGACTGTCGGACAAAGTTTTGAAGAGGCGAGAGGAAAAATAATGAGCCGTGAAGCGGAGATTCGCAGCCGTCTGGAAGCGCAGTTCAGCCCCGAGCACCTGGAGGTCCTGGACGAGAGCGAGGGGCACCGCGGTCATGCCGGTCACCAGGAGGGCGGCGAGAGCCATTTCCGGGTGCGCATGAAGGCGGCCGCCCTGGCCGGTCAGAGCCGCATCGCCCGGCACCGGGCCGTCCATGCCGCCATCGGGTCGGACCTGATGGGACAGATCCACGCCCTGGCCCTGGAGCTGGAGGCCTGAGCCGCTAGCGTTCGGCGCGCAGGCCCTGGGGACGGGGCGGCGTGTCGGGCTCGGGGGCGGGCTTGTCGTCCGAGCGGCTTGCCGTGAGCGAGGGTCGCGCCGTGCCGTCCGGGGCTGCCTGGCTCTGGGCGGAGGCCTGGACCGGGGGCTGCGGTTGCGGCATGCCGGCCTGGGGTTCGGCGCGAGTCGTGCCGCGCGGCGCGCTGGCCAGCAGCCGGCGGAACACCAGCAGGTTGCGGTAGGTGGTGGAGGACCCGGTCAGGCCCGAGCGTTCCTCTTGCGGCAGGGTTTCGGCGCGCTGGTATTCCCAGCCCTGCAGGGCCAGTTCGTTCATCAGCTCTTCGAGGGCGGCGGCAAAGCGCGCCTCGCCGGTCTTCAGGCCCTTCGCGCGGCCGGCCTTCACCGGGGCGGGCACGACCTTGTATTCGTATCGGTTCATCGGGCGCACTCCTTCCTGCCGGGGGGTGCCCCTATCTGGGGGCTGGCGGGCGGAAGGGCAAGAGGGATTGCGGGCGCCGTCGCGGCGCGGGCGGGGGCCTGCCTAGCGGCGCAGCCCCATCGGCGCGCCGACCCAGTCGGGCACGGGGGTGTCGGCGTGATCCTGTTGCGCGGCCTGCAGGGCGCGGCGCACGGCCTCGGGCCAGGGGGCGACGCGGGGGCCCGCGCGGTCGATATGCAGGGACACGCCTTCGCCGGTGGCGGCCAGCCAGCCGTCCTCGTGCCGCAGTTCCTGGGCATAGTGATAGGCCTTGTCACTGACAGCGAGGACCCGCACCGTGCAGTGCACCCGCGCGCCCAGATGCAGTTCGCGCCGGTAGCGGATGCGGAATTCGGCCGTGTAGGTCGTGTGGGCCTGTGTCTGCACATAGTCCGGCCCCAGCCCCGCGGCTTCCTGGAAGGGATCCAGGCCCAGGTCCATCAGCACCGCGTAGTACGCCATGTTAAGGTGGCCGTTGTAATCGATCCATTCGGGACGCAGGTCCATCGGCGGGGACAGGTAAAGCGGCATCGGACCCTCGGGGTGGCGGTTTCGGTCGCGTCAGCGCGGAACTTTGCCGCCGTGGCGTTGCGATCCAGACCGTTTTGGACCAAGAGCGGGTCACGCACAAGCAGGGGGATTCCCATGACGGAGACGATCAAGATCGCACTCGGCAGCATCCTCGTGGGGATCGTGGTGCTGGGGCTGAAGACGCTGGCCTGGTGGATGACGGGTTCGCTGGCGCTGATGTCGGATGCGCTGGAAAGCACGGTCAACGTGGCCACGGCCTTTGCCGCGCTGATCGCCATCAAGGTGGCCGCGCGGCCGGCCGATCACAACCACCCCTATGGCCACCACAAGGCGGAATTCTTCAGCGCCGTGCTGGAAGGCGTGATGATCATCGTCGCCGCCCTGCTGATCCTGAAAGAGGCCTGGGGCGGCCTGCTGCACCCCACCGCCATCGACGCGCCCTTCGAGGGGCTGGCGATCAACGCCGGGGCCTCGGTGCTGAACGCGGTCTGGTGCTGGGTGCTGATCCGGCGCGGCCGGGCCCTGGGATCGCCCGCGCTGGTGGCGGATGGCCATCATTTGCTGACCGACGTGTTTTCCTCTCTGGGGGTGGCGATTGGCGTGCTGCTGGCGGTGGCCACGGGCTGGGCGATCCTCGACCCCGTGCTGGCCGTGCTGGTGGCGCTGAACATCCTTTGGGCCGGGTTCCGCGTGGTGGCGCGGTCCCTTTCTGGCCTGATGGACGAGGCCGTCAGCGAGGACACGCTGGAGGAAATCCGCAATGTGATCTCGGAATCGGCCGATGGCGCGCTGGAGGTCCACGACCTGCGCACCCGCCATGCCGGCCCGAAGACCTTCATAGACTTCCACATGGTGGTCGATGGTCAGACCACGGTGACCGATGCCCATGCGATCTGCGACCGGGTCGAACGCGCCCTGATCAAGGCGCTGCCCGAGGCGCAGATCACCATCCATGTCGAACCCGAGAACAAGGCCAAGCATTCCGGCGTTCTGGTCCTGTAAGGGCGGCCGCGCGGTTGCGGGGGCGCGCGCTTTTGGATAGCCCGTGGGCAGCAACAGCAGGCAGGACCCCATGACACACAAGGTATTCATCGACGGCGACGTCGGCACCACCGGTCTCCAGATCCGGGAACGGCTGCTGAAACGCGCGGATATCGAGCTGGTCTCGATCGACCCGGACAAGCGCAAGGACATCGACGCGCGTCTGGCGTGCCTGCTGGCCGCCGACGTGGGCATCCTGTGCCTGCCCGATGCCGCCGCCAAGGAAATCGCCCTGGCCGCGCAGGGCACCGATGCCCGGATGATCGACGCCAGCACCGCCCACCGGATCGACCCGGATTGGGTCTTTGGCTTTGCGGAACTGGATCCGGCGCGGCGTGCGGCGATTGCCGGGGCGCAGCGGGTGTCGAACCCGGGCTGCTATTCCACCTGCGCCATCGCGCTGCTGCACCCGCTGACCAGCGCGGGGCTGCTGGACGGCGCCACGCCCCTCGCGATCAACGCGGTCAGCGGCTATACCGGTGGCGGCAAGGCCATGGTCGAGGAATTCGAAAGCGGCACCAGCGACGGCTTCTTCGTCTATGCGGCGGCGCAAAAGCACAAGCACATCCCCGAGATGATGCGCTTTGGCGGCCTGACCCGGCGGCCGATCTTCGTGCCCTCGGTCGGGGATTTCGACCAGGGGATGCTGGCGCAGATCCCGCTGATCGGTTTCGACGCCGCCCGCGTCGCCGAGGTCGAGGCCGCCCTCCGGGCCCATTACGAGGGCAGCAGCTTCGTCAAGGTGGTCGACGTGGATCACTGGGGTGCGCGCATCGACCCGCGCCGCCTGAACGGCACCAACATGCTGGAGCTTTCGGTCCAGGGCGATCCCGAGACCGGCTGCGTGGTGCTGATGGCGATGCTCGACAACCTGGGCAAGGGGGCCTCGGGGGCCGCGGTGCAGAACCTCAACATCATGCTGGGGCTGGACGAGGGCCTCGGGCTCTGAGCAGCAGAGGGGCGCCCCAAGCCGGCGCCCCCTGACGGCGCCTGACGTCACCCCGGCAAGCCGCGCCCCCTTGGGGCGACGCTGCGAAACAGCGATCCGCCGGGGCCATGTTATTGGGGGGGCAACGAAGCCGGGACGATGTCCCGCTGGGGCAATTTTGCTGGGGCCATGTTCCTGCGGGTAATATAGCCGGAGCCATGCCCCTGCGGGACTATGAAGTCTGGGTCATGCCCCTGCGGGACTATGAGATTGGAGCCATGTCCCTTCGGGGCAATGAAAAAGGGCGGGGAAATTCCCCGCCCTTCGCATGTCCGGCTGCCGGGGATTACAGCCCCAGCTTGGCCGCCACGATGTCGTTCACGGCCTTCGGGTTGGCCTTGCCGCCGGTCAGCTTCATGACCTGGCCGACGAACCAGCCCGCCAGCTTGGGGTTCTGCTTGGCCTTCTCGACCTGCGCGGGGTTGGCGGCGATCACCTCGTCCACGGCGGTCTCGATGGCGCCGGTGTCGGTCACCTGCTTCAGGCCCTTGGCCTCGACGATCTGGGCCGCGTCACCGCCTTCGGTGAACAGGATCTCGAACACGTCCTTGCCGATCTTGCCCGAGATCTCGTCCGCCTTGATCAGCCGGATCAGGCCGCCCAGCTGCGCCGGGCTGACGGGGCTTTCGGTGATCTCCAGGTCGTCCTTCTTCAGCCGGCCGAACAGCTCGTTGATGACCCAGTTGGCGGCCAGCTTGCCGTCGCCCGCAACACCCACGGTGGCCTCGAAATACTGCGCGTTGGGCACCTCGGCCGTCAGCACCGAGGCATCATATTCCGACAGGCCGAAGTCCTTGACGAAACGGGCCTTCTTCTCGTCCGGCAGCTCGGGCAGGGTGGCCTTGATGCCATCGACCCAGGCCTGCTCGATCTCCAGCGGCAGCAGGTCGGGATCGGGGAAGTAGCGGTAGTCATGCGCCTCTTCCTTGGACCGCATCGAGCGCGTCTCGTTCTTGTCGGCATCATACAGGCGAGTTTCCTGCACGATCTCGCCGCCGGCTTCCAGGATCTGGATCTGGCGGCGCGCCTCATAGTCGATGGCCAGCTGGATGAAGCGCATGGAGTTCATGTTCTTCAGTTCGCAGCGCGTGCCCAGATGGCTGAAATCGCCGGTGGCGGCGAATTTCTCATACTGGCCGACACGGCAGACCGACACGTTCACGTCGGCGCGCATGTTGCCGTTCTGCATGTTGCCATCGCAGGTGCCGAGGTAGCGCAGGATCTGCCGCAACTTGGTCAGATAGGCGGCGGCTTCTTCGGGGCCGCGGATGTCGGGACGGCTGACGATCTCCATCAGGGCGACGCCGGTACGGTTGAAGTCGACGAAGGACATGTTCGGATCCATGTCATGGATCGACTTGCCGGCGTCCTGTTCCAGGTGGATGCGCTCGACCCGGACCAGCCGCGCGACGCCCGGGCCCATGTCGACCAGGATCTCGCCCTCGCCCACGATGGGATGGTAGAGCTGGCTGATCTGGTAGCCCTGGGGCAGGTCGGGGTAGAAGTAGTTCTTGCGGTCGAAGGCAGAGACCAGGTTGATCTTGGCCTTCAGGCCCAGACCCGTGCGCACCGCCTGCTCGACGCAGAATTCGTTGATGACGGGCAGCATCCCCGGCATCGCCGCATCCACGAAGGCCACGTTCGAGTTCGGCTCGGCGCCGAACAGGGTCGAGCCGCCCGAGAACAGCTTTGCATTCGAGGAGACCTGGGCATGGACCTCCATGCCGATGACCAGTTCCCAGTCATGTTTGGCGCCCGCGATCACCTTGGGCTTGGGGGTCTCGTAGGTGAGATCCAGCATGATCCGTCCTTTCCGCGAATGGCTTGGGGATGCGTTCTAGGGCAGGCGGTTTCGGGGGGCAAGGGGCAGGCGGTGCGGGAAACGCGGTCGGAAGGGGGCTCTGCCCCCGCCGCGGCTGCGCCGCGACTCCCCCGGAGTATTTCCGGTCAGATGATGAAGAACCCGGTTCCCTGTCATCTGGCCATAAATACTCCCGCCGGAGGCATCACCCCCGGCGGGGAAGCGGGACGTCAGCCGTTGAGGATGCGGCCCACCATCTCGGAGGTGTCGCGCGACAGGCCGTCCTGGGCCAGGATGCCTTCGAGGGCCGCCCGGATCATCGCCTGCCGGTCACTGTCGTAGCGTTTCCAGGTTTCGAAGGCCGAGCACATCCGGGCTGTGGTTTGCGGGTTCAGCGGGTCGAGCCGCTTCAGCCAGTCCGCCAGCAGTGCATAGCCTTTGCCGGAGGCATGGTGGAAGCCTGCGGGGGTCATCGCCAGCGCGCCGAAGGTGGCGCGGAAGCGGTTCGGGTTCTTCATGGTGAAGTCCGGATGCGCCGCCAGGCGTTCCGCCGTTGCAGCAGCGGCATCGGGGCGCGCGAGGCCCACCTGCAGCGAGAACCACTTGTCGATCACCAGCCGGTCATGCTGCCATTGCTGGTAGAAGGCCTGCAGCTCCGCCTCGCCCGCCCCGATCGAGAGCAGGCAGGAGAGCGCCGCCAGCTGCTGGGTCATGTTGTCGGCCGCGCCGTATTGCGCGCGCGCCCGGGCACCGTCGTCGCGGCGGCTGAGCAGGGCCAGCGCGGCGTTTGCCAGGGCACGGTCTGCGGCGGGGCCGGCCTCGGGGCTGTAGGGGCCGCTGAGCTGATGTGTTTCGTAGAGCCGCGCCAGCAGGTCGGGCATGTGGCCCGCCATGGCGTCGCGCATCGCCTCTCGCTTGTCCCAGATGCGCTGCGGGTCGGGCGTGGTGCCGGCCTCGAAGAGGGTCAGCGCCAGGTCGTCCTCGGAGGGGAGCGCCATCGCCAGCGCCCGGAAGGCCGGGTCCAGCGTGTCGTCCGACAGCAGCGTCTTCAGCGCGTCGAGATAACCGGTATCGGGCGCGGCGCCTTCGGCGATCATCTTCAGCAGGGCGTTCTTGGCCAGGCTGCGGCCCGCTTCCCAGCGGTTGTAGGGATCGGTGTCATGGGCCAGCAGGAAGGCGCGTTCGGCATTGTCGGTTTCGCGGTGCAGGATCACCGGGGCCGAGAAACCGCGCAGGATCGAGGGCACCGGGCGGGCGCCCAGACCTTCGAAGGCAAAGCTTTGTTCCGCTTCGGTCATTTCCAGCAGCGTGGTTTCCAGCACCTCGTCGCCATTCGGGCCCAGCAGGCCCACGGCAATGGGCAGCACCTGGGGCAGCTTGTCGGGCTGGCCGGGGGTGGCGGGCGTCTCCTGGCGGAAATGCAGGGTGAAGGTGCCGTTGTCCCAGCTTTCGCTGACATGCAGGCGGGGGGTGCCGGCCTGGGAATACCAGCGCTTGAACTGGGTCAGGTCACGGCCCGTCGCGTCCTGGAAGACCTGCAGCCAGTCCTCGATCGTGCAGGCCTGGCCGTCGTGGCGGGTGAAATACAGATCGAGCGCGCGGAAATAGGCCTCGTCGCCCACCAGGCGTTTCAGCATCCCGATCACCTCGGCGCCTTTTTCATAGACGGTCGCGGTGTAGAAGTTGTTGATCTCCTGGAAGCTTTCGGGGCGGACCGGATGGGCGAGGGGGCCGTTGTCCTCGCGGAACTGGCGGCCGCGCAGGTCGATCACGTCGGAAATCCGCTTGACCGGTTCAGACCGCATGTCGGCGGTGAAGGAGGCGTCGCGGAACACCGTCAGCCCTTCCTTCAGGCACAGCTGGAACCAGTCGCGGCAGGTGATCCGGTCGCCGGTCCAGTTGTGGAAATATTCGTGGGCGATGATCGCCTCAATGCGTTCGAAATTGGCATCTGTGCTTGTTTCGGGCGATGCCAGCACGCAGGAGGAGTTGAAGATGTTCAGCCCCTTGTTCTCCATCGCGCCCATGTTGAAGTCATCGACGGCGACGATGTTGAACAGGTCCAGGTCATATTCCCGGCCATAGACATCCTCGTCCCATTTCATCGACTTCTTCAGGGCCTCCATCCCGAAGGCGCATTTGTCCTGATCGCCGGGGCGGACCCAGATGTTCAGTTCCACCTTGCGGCCCGACATCGTGGTGAAGCTGTCGGGGTGGTTCACCAGATCGCCCGCCACCAGCGCGAACAGGTACGAAGGTTTCGGCCAGGGATCGTGCCATTCCACCCAGCCTTCGCCCTGCGCCACCGGGTTGCCGTTCGACAGCATCACCGGCAGGTCGCTTTCGATGCGCACGTGGAAGGTCGCCATCACGTCGGGACGGTCGGGGTAGTAGGTGATCTTGCGAAAGCCCTCGGCCTCGCATTGCGTGCAATACATGCCGTTCGACATGTAGAGCCCTTCAAGGGCAAAGTTCTGCGCGGGCGCGATCTCGACCTCGGCCTCCCAGGTGAAGGGGCCGTCGGGGACGGCGCAGGTCAGGCCTTCGGGCGTCACCTCGGGGGTGACGGGGGTGCTGTCGATGGCGGCAGAAATCAGCACCAGCTGTTCGCCATGCAGGAAGAAGCGGTCCTGCGTCCCTTCCGGGTTCGGCGCGAAGCGGATGCGCGACAGGACGCGCGTTGCCTCGGGCGCAAGGCGGAAGGTCAAAGAGACATCCTCGACAAGCCAGCCCGGCGGGGTGTAATCGCTAAGGTAGATCGTCTGGCCCGTTTGGGCGGCGGCTGCATCCTTCATGGGGCATCCTTTCATGTGCTTGCCCCGATCTTCGCTTCGCGAGACCGGAATGCAAGGGGGCAGCCGCGGGAACATCCGGGCTGGCCGGCGCGTTGACCGGAAGGGACAGGCCGCCCGCGGCGGCCAGGATAGAGACATGTTCGACACAGCCAAGAACAGCAAGGACACCCAGGACCGCCTGCGCGAGGCCGAGGCCCGCGCCGCCCTGGACCGCACCGGAGAGCCCGCGCGGCCGATCTGGCGCCTGATGGTGCTGGCCCTCGTGCTGGTGCTGCTGGGGGTGACGCAGGTCCTCGACATGGCCGACGGCGCCGTCCAGGCCGTGGCAGGCGCGGATTAGGCCGCCTTTCTGCCCGGTTCTGCTGCACAGCCCTGCGGCGATGCGGCGTGGTGCACCGCTGCACAGCCAACGGCGTTTCCTTCATCTGTCTGTCATATTAGGTTGCAACCCGTAGCCTGACACAGCCAGAGCCAGCCATGAAACGCCCCCTCATCGGTATCATCTCGAACCTTCACGTCATCGACGGCGCCTATCGCACCCATGCCGGCGGCGTGATGAACTGCGAGGCCGTGGCCGAGGTCTGCAACTGCATTCCCGCCCTGATCCCTGCCGATCCGCGCTATGTCTCGGTCGAGGAACTGCTGGACACCTACGACGGCTTCGTGCTGACCGGCGGGCGGCCCAATGTGCACCCTTCGGAATATGGCGAAGACGAGACCGCCGCCCATGGCACCTTCGACCGCGCCCGCGACGCGATCACCCTGCCGCTGGTCAGGGCCTGCGTGCAGCGCGGCCAGCCCTTCCTGGGGATCTGCCGCGGCTTCCAGGAGGTCGCCGTGGCCATGGGATCGACCCTGCACCCTGAAATCCGCGATCTGCCGGGCCGGATGAACCACCGGATGCCGCCCGACGGCACCCAGGAGGAAAAGTTCGCCCTGCGCCACAAGGTCACCTTCACCGAGGGCGGCGTCTTTCACCGGCTGATGGGCGCGCCTGCGGTGATGACCAACACCCTGCACGGGCAGGGGGTGATCCGCGCGGGCAAGCGGTTCGTCATCGACGGCACCGCCCCCGATGGCACCCCCGAGGCCGCCTATGTCGAAGGGGCGCCGGGCTACACCCTGGCGGTGCAATGGCACCCCGAATACCGCGCCGCCGAGGATCCGGTGTCGCGGCCGTTGTTCGAGGGGCTGGGGGATGCGGCGCGTGCCTGGGCCACCGACCGTTCGGCCTGGCCGGTCGCCCGGCGGGCCTGAAATCCGCAATTGTCCGGCATACGGAAGTATGCCGTAACAGTGCGAACTTGATGGCGCTAACACATTGCGATGGTTGCAAAAATGACGCGGCAGATGCGTCAAATGCCTATTCCATGACCCGCCTTTATCCTGCAAAGCTGCGTTAAGGTCTGCGGTGCCGGTTCCCGGTGGCGCTGGCTCACGGGCTTGTTATGCTCGCCCGGCGAGAGAGGAGACGGAGTAGGGATTTGAAAGGTCGCGCTCACCCATAGGTCGTGATCCCGCAGGAGGTGGGGTCGGTGCCAGCCCGGCGGTGTGTCGCTGCGGCAAGCCAGACGACAGTCGTAGGCGAAAATCTCGACAGGGGGTTGCGCAATATTCTTGCGCACGTTTTTGTGCTCGTTCCGGGGAACCCCGGAGCCATTCATTCAGCGTTGTTCAGAAGGGGGACGACACAGGTGAAAATCGGAACGCCAAGGGAAGTGTTCGAGGGAGAGGCGCGCGTCGCGATGACCCCGGATTCGGCTCTGCAACTGCAGAAGCTGGGTCATGAGTGCATCATCGAGACGGGGGCAGGCGAAAAGGCCGGATTCTCGGATACCGCCTACAAGGTCGCCGGCGTCGAGGTCGCGGACAGCCGCGAGGCGCTCTTTGCTGCCGCCGACGTGATTGCCAAGGTGCGTGCACCGACCGAGGAGGAAGCCCAGCTGCTGCGTGCGGACCAGACGCTGATCAGCTTCTTCAACCCGGCCGGCAATGCCGAGCTGCTGGATCTGTGCAAGGATCAGGGCGCGACCGTCCTGGCCATGGAGATGATCCCGCGCATCAGCCGCGCGCAGAAGATGGATGCGCTGTCGTCCATGGCCAATATCGCGGGCTATCGCGCGGTGATCGAGGCGGGCAACAACTATGGCCGCTTCTTCACCGGGCAGATCACCGCCGCCGGCAAGGTGCCGCCCGCCAAGGTGCTGATCCTGGGGGCGGGCGTTGCGGGCCTGGCCGCGATCGGCACCGCGACGTCCCTGGGGGCGATCACCTATGCCTTCGACGTGCGCCCCGAAGTGGCCGAGCAGGTCGAATCCATGGGCGCCGAATTCGTCTATCTGGACTTCGAGGAAGCCCAGCAGGACGGTGCCGCGACCGGTGGCTATGCCTCGGTCTCCTCGCCCGAGTTCCGCGAGGCCCAGCTGGCCAAGTTCCGAGAGCTTGCGCCCGACATGGACATCGTGATCACCACCGCGCTGATCCCCAACCGCCCGGCGCCCAAGCTGTGGCTTGAGGACATGATCGCCAGCATGAAGCCCGGCTCGGTCATCATCGACCTGGCGGCGGAACGCGGCGGCAATGCCGAGGGCACGGTGATGGACGAACGTGTCGTCACCGACAACGGCGTCATCATCATCGGCTATACCGATTTCCCCAGCCGGATGGCGGCGCAGGCCTCCAGCCTCTATTCCACCAACATCCGCCACCTGCTGAGCGACCTGACGCCGGGCAAGGACGGGGTCATCAACCACAACATGGAAGATGACGTGATCCGGTCTGCCACGGTGACGCGCGAAGGCGCGATCACCTTCCCGCCGCCGCCGCTGAAGGTGGCCGCCATCGCCGCGCAAAAGCCGAAAGCCAAGGCGCCCGAGATCACGCCCGAGGAAAAGCGCGCGCAGGAAGTTGCCGCCTTCAAGAAGCAGACCCGCACCCAGGCCGGCCTGATCGTGCTGGGCGCGGTGCTGCTGCTGGCCGTGGGCCTGGTGGCGCCCGCCAGCTTCATGCAGCACTTCATCGTCTTCGTGCTGTCGGTCTTCATCGGCTTCCAGGTGATCTGGAACGTGTCGCATTCGCTGCACACGCCGCTGATGGCCGTGACCAACGCGATCTCCTCGATCATCATCCTGGGCGCGCTGATGCAGATCGGTTCGGGCAGCTGGATCGTGATCGTGCTGGGGGCGCTGTCGGTCTTCATGGCCGGGATCAACATCTTCGGCGGTTTCCTCGTCACGCGTCGCATGCTCGCGATGTTCCAGAAGTCGTAAGGAGCAGGGACACATGGAATTCGGTTTCACGACGGCGGCCTATGTCGTCTCCGCTGTCCTCATCATCCTGTCGCTGGGCGGCCTTTCGGGGCAGGAAAGCGCCAAGCGCGCCGTGTGGTACGGCATTTCCGGCATGGCGCTGGCGATTGTCGCCACGCTGATCGGCCCCGGTCAGGGCCTGTGGCTGCTGTCGGTCATCCTGATCGCGGCCGGTGGCCTGATCGGCTGGTACGTCGCCAAGAAGGTCGAAATGACCGAGATGCCGCAGCTGGTTGCCGCGATGCATTCGCTGGTCGGTCTGGCGGCGGTCTTCGTCGGCTACAACGCGCATTTCGAACTGGGCCACGTGCTGGCCATGGACGAGGGCCAGCGCGCCGCGCTGAAGGGCTTTGGCGCGATCCTGGCGCACAAGACCCCGGTCGAGCAGAACATCCTGCGGGTCGAGCTGTTCCTTGGCATCTTCATCGGGGCCGTCACCTTCACCGGGTCGGTCATTGCCTATGGCAAGCTGGCGGGCAAGGTGGGCTCGAAGGCCACCAAGCTGCCGGGCGGCCACCTGCTGAACGCCACCGCGGCGCTGATCGCGGTGCTGTGCCTGGTGTGGTACTTTACCTCGGGCGGCTTCTTGCCGCTGTTCCTGATGACGCTGGCGGCGCTGTTCATCGGCTACCACCTGATCATGGGCATCGGCGGCGCGGACATGCCCGTCGTGGTGTCGATGCTGAACAGCTACTCGGGCTGGGCGGCGGCGGCCATCGGCTTCAGCCTGGGCAATGACCTGCTGATCGTGGTGGGGGCGCTGGTGGGCTCGTCCGGGGCGATCTTGTCCTACATCATGTGCAAGGCGATGAACCGCAGCTTCGTCTCGGTGATCCTGGGGGGCTTCGGCACCACCACCGGTCCCGCGATGGAGGTCGAGGGCGAACAGAAGCCCATCGATGTCGACGGCGTGGCGCAGGCGCTGGATGATGCCGACAGCGTCATCATCGTGCCGGGCTACGGCATGGCGGTCGCGCAGGCGCAGCAGCACGTTGCCGAACTGACGCGCAAGCTGCGGGCCAAGGGCAAGAACGTGCGCTTTGCCATCCACCCCGTTGCCGGCCGTCTGCCCGGGCACATGAACGTGCTGCTGGCCGAGGCCAAGGTGCCCTATGACATCGTGATGGAGATGGACGAGATCAACCACGACTTCCCCGATACGGACGTCGTGATCGTCATCGGCTCGAACGACATCGTGAACCCCGCCGCACAGGAAGACCCAAACAGCCCGATCGCCGGTATGCCGGTGCTGGAGGTCTGGAAGGCCAAGACCGTCTTCGTGTCCAAGCGCGGCCAGGGTACGGGCTATTCCGGCATCGAGAACCCGCTGTTCTACAAGGAAAATACCATGATGTACTATGGTGATGCGAAATCCTCGATCGGGGATCTGGTTTCCAAGGTCGGCTGAGGTCAGTCGGCTGACGCTTCAGGGGGCTCCGGGTGACCGGGGCCCCCTTTTTCCTGCCCAGGCGGTGGGCAGGGCGGAAAGTATGCCGAAGTATTCCGCCAAATAATTGATTTGAAAGGACAAATGTACTTTCATCGGAGGCTGCCGCTGGCTATCTCTCGGGGATCTCCCTGAAAGACGAAGGCCATGACCCTGCCGGACCATCCCCTGCGCTACATGCTTGCCAACGAGCTGCACGCGCGTCCTTTCCCGACCCTTTCGGCGCCCTGCAGCGTGGCCTTCCTGGCGGTCATGCCGCCCCAGGACACCCCCCGCGACCGCGATGCGGAACGCGCGCACCTGCTGGATCTGCTGGACCGCCACGGCGCCAGCCACCCCGGCCCCGAGGCCACCCACTGGTCCGGCCAGCTGGGGCGCCACGTGCTGAAATGGGAAAGCCATACCGAGTTCGTCACCTACACCATGTTCACCCCCGGGCTGCCCGCGCGGGCCTTCGATCCGGCGGAATTCGAGGTCTTTCCGCCCGACTGGCTGGCGGCCGTGCCGGGCCAGCGTGTCACCTCGGCGCTGCTGCGGGTGGCGCCGCTGCCGCCCGAGGACGAGGTGCACCGCCTGCTGGATGCCTGGTTCGTCGGCGAAAGCCTGGCCACGGCGCATGTGCTGGAAGGTGGCGGCGTGGTGGCGGGGGATTTCCGCATCGACGCGGCCGGGCACATGCGCTTTGCCGTCTTCACCGATCCCGGCATCGGCGCGCAGCGCATCGGCCGGCTGGTGCAGCGCCTCTGCGAGGTCGAGACCTACAAGGCGCTGTCGATGCTGGGGCTGGCCTGCGTGCGTGCCATGGGGCCGGAGCTGTCGCGCATCGACCTGCGGCTGACCGCGCTGATCGCCGCCATGCGCGAAGAGGCGACCCGCCCCGAGGTGACGCTGGCCGATCTGCTGTCGGTCTCGGCCGAGCTGGAGGACCACGCCGCCCGCAGCGCCTACCGGCTGGCGGCCACCAAGGCCTATGCGGCGATCGTCCATGAACGGGTGGGGATGCTGCGCGAACAGCGCTTTCGCGGCCGGCAGACCTTTGGCGAATTCATGATGCGCCGCTACGAGCCCGCGATGCGCACCGTGGTCGCCGCCGAGGCGCGTCTGGCGGCGATGTCGGAACGCGCTGTGCGTGCGGCCGAACTGCTGCGCACCCGCGTCGACGTGGAACGCAGCGCGCAAAGCCAGGCGGTGCTGGCCTCGATGGACCGGCGGGCGGATCTGCAGCTGCGGTTGCAGGAAACCGTCGAGGGGCTCTCGGTGGTGGCGATCAGCTATTACGCGGTGTCGCTGGCGGGCTATCTGACCTATCCGCTGGCCGAGGCGCTGGATGTGTCGAAGGGGCTGCTGCTGGCGGGGCTGACGCCTGTCGTCGTGGCAGGCGTCTGGGCCATGGTGCGCCGAATCCGGGCGCGGATGCACTAGGGGCGGTTTGACAATCCCCCGCGGCCCTCGCTAGCCTCGGGCGATTGTTCCGGCGGGGGCCTGGGCCCCCGTCCATTTCCGGGGAAAGACCATGCCCATCAAGAACCGCCTTGCCGAACTGCAACCCGAGATCGCCGGCTGGCGCCAGGACCTGCACGCCCATCCCGAGATCCTGTTCGAGGTCCACCGCACCGCCGGGTTCGTGGCCGAAAAGCTGCGCGCCTTCGGCTGTGACGAGGTCGTCGCGGGGCTGGGCCGCACCGGCGTGGTGGCGGTGATCCGCGGCCGCGAAAGTGGCTCGGGGCGGGTGATCGGGCTGCGCGCCGACATGGACGCGCTGCCGATCCTCGAGGAAACCGGGCTGGACTATGCCTCGAAGACGCCCGGCGCGATGCATGCCTGCGGCCATGACGGCCATACGGCGATGCTGCTGGGGGCGGCGAAATACCTCTCCGAGACGCGCAATTTCGACGGCACGGCGGTGGTGATCTTCCAGCCCGCCGAAGAGGGCGGCGGCGGTGGCCGCGAAATGTGCGAGGACGGGCTGATGGCGCGCTTCGGCATCCAGGAGGTTTACGGGATGCACAACTGGCCGGGGGTGCCGCTGGGGCAGTTCGCGATCCGCCCGGGCGCCTTCTTTGCCTCGACCGACCAGTTCGAGATCGTCGTGAAAGGCCATGGCGGCCATGCCGCCAAGCCGCATCTGACCGCCGATCCGGTGGTGGCGGCGGGCCAGCTGGTCGTCGCGCTGCAAAGCATCGCCAGCCGCAATGCCGATCCGGTGGCGCAGGTGGTGGTGTCGGTGACTTCGGTGGAAAGTTCCTCGAAGGCGTTCAACGTGATCCCGGCGGCAGTGACGCTGCGCGGCACGGTGCGCACCATGAGCGCCGAAAGCCGCGCCATGGCCGAGGCGCGGCTGAAGGCAATCGGGGAAACCGTGCCCGCCGCCATGGGCTGCGAGGGGGCCGTGCGCTGGCTGCCGGGCTATCCGACGATGGTCAATTCCGAGGCCGAGACGGCGTTTGCCGCCGAGGTGGCGCGCAAGGTCGCGGGCGGCTGCGCCGAGGCGCCGATGACCATGGGGGGCGAGGATTTCGCCTACATGCTGGAAGAGCGCCCCGGCGCCTATATCCTGGTCGGCAACGGCGACAGCGCCGAGGTCCACAACCCCGCCTACAATTTCAACGACGAGGCGATCCCGGCGGGCTGTTCCTACTGGGCCGAGCTGGTCGAGACGCGGATGCCCGTGGCCTGAGGGGGTGTGGACTGACGGGGTGTAGCCTTAGGGGGCTGTCTGGCGGGGTGAGGCCTGAAACGGGGAAGGGGGCGCCTGGTGGAGGGCGCCTCCGGCGGCCGTATTTGGGGAAAGATGAAAGGGGGGCGCCCCCCTTTCCTTGTTGCGCGGGCTGCCCTGTTGCCGTGCATATTTGCGGAAAGATGAAACCTAGGGCCGCGCCAGCAGGTCGCGGTAGATCCGGTTGAGGGCGGCGGCTTCCTGTTCGATGCGGCAGTGGGCTTGCACATGGGCGCGGGCGGCGGCGGCGAAGCGGGCGCGTTTTTCCGGGTCATCCAGCAGCGAGGCGGTGGCGGTTTCCATCGCGTCGAGGTCCTCGATGTCGGTGATGTGGCCGGCGATGCCGTCGGGGATGAAATCTTCGAAGGCGCCGGCGCGGGTGGCGATGACGGGCACGCCGCAGGCCATGGCCTCCATCGGGGTCAGGCCGAAGCCCTCCCAACGTTGCGGGGCGATGTAGAGGTCGAGGGCGCGGAACCAGCGCGAGATGTCCCAGTGCGGATCCTCGGGGAGGAAGAGGAAGCGGTCCGAGAGGCCGGCGGCGGTGACCTTGGCCTTCTGTGCCTCGTGGAAGGCGCGGTGCTTGTCGGCGACGCCGCCCATCATCACGGCGGTGACATCGGGCCGGGTCCGCATCAGCCGCAGCATCAGGTCGGTGAAGAGGTCATTGCCTTTCTGGGGCCGGATGCGGCCGAAGCAGCCGACCAGGATCTGGTCCTGCGGCAGGTTCAGTTCGGCGCGCAGGGGGGCCTTGTCTTCGGCGGGGCGGAAGAGGTCGGCGTCGATGCCGTGGTGGATGACCTGAGAGGGCACCTGCAGGAAGCCCGCGGAGCGCGCCGAGGTCGCCACCACCGCATCCATCTGGCGGATCATCCACTTGGTCAGGCCCTTGTGGTCGCGCTGCGCGGCCGAGGTGAACAGCAGCTTCAGATCCTTGCCGAGCAGGCGTTTGAGCGCGATGCCCGCCAGCATCTCGTTGTTGCGGCGGGCGTGCCAGACGCGGCGGCGGCGCGACAGGCCGGCCAGCGCCGAGACCGGGATCTGCGGCACATCCGCGGGCACCGTCGGGCCGCAGGCGGCGATCGCGATGTCGCGGGCCTGGATCGGCACCAGCCGGTAGACGGTCGAGGTCACCCCGGACATGCGTTTCTTGAAGTTCGGCGCGATCACGTCGAGCGTCTTCGGATCGGTCATCGGGGCCTCCTGGTCTGCGGGACCGGCTTACACCGGGGCGGCGGGGGCGGGAAGAGGCAGGGCCAAATCGTGCAGAAGCGCGTGCGCGAGGTCATCAAGGGCGCTCTGGTTGGCCTGGGCCAGGCTGCGTGCGGCCTGGCCCATCGTGGCGCGAGCCGCGTCGTCCAGCAGCAGATCGACCAGGGCGCGGGCCAGGGCCGGGGCATCGGCGACCTGCCGTGCGGCGCCTTCGGTGTCGAACCGGGCGTAGGTTTCGGCGAAATTGGCGAAATGGGGGCCGTGCAGGATCGGGGTGCCGAAGAGGGCGGGTTCCCACGGGGTATGGCCACCGGCGGGGCCGAAGCTGCCGGCAAGGAAGGTCAGCGGCGACAGCGCATACCACAGCCCCGTCTCGCCCATCGTGTCGGCCAGGTAGACCTCGGCCTGACCCGGGTCCTCGCCTGCGGCGCGTTGCGCCAGCGACAGGCCGCGGGCCTCGATCAGGGGGCGGATCTGGGCGGCGCGGGCCGGGTGGCGGGGCACCAGGATCAGCCGCAGACCGGGGATGCGGTCGCGCGCCAGAAGATGGGCGTCAAGGATCGCCTCTTCCTCGCCCTCGTGGGTCGAGACGGCGGACCAGAAGGGGCCGGGGAAGGCGGCGCGCATCTGCGCCAGCGTTGCATCGTCGACGGGGGGCGGGGTGATCAGCGCCTTCAGGTTCGGCCCTTCGGCGAGGCGCGCGGGATCAGCGCCCAGATCCAGCAGCCCCGCATAGGTCGCGTGGTCCTGGGTGCGGATCCGGGTGAAGCGGCCCAGCAGAAAGCGGAAGGTATCGCCGAAGCGGCCCCAGTTGCGCAGCGTGCCCTTCGACATGCGTGCGTTCACCAGCGCCAGCGGGATGCCCTGGGCGGCGCTGCGCACCAGCATCTGCGGCCAGATCTCGCTTTCGACGAAGATCGCGGCCTGGGGGGACCAATGCGCCAGAAAGCGTTTCAGCGGACCCGCGGCATCGAGGGGGGCGAACTGGTGGCGGGCGCGGGACGGCAGGCGCTGCGCCAGCACCCGGGCCGAGGTCGCGGTGCCGGATGTCACCAGCACGGAAAG
Organism: Pseudooceanicola sp. NS-SX9; assembly: GCF_057380705.1. Lineage (NCBI taxonomy): Bacteria > Pseudomonadati > Pseudomonadota > Alphaproteobacteria > Rhodobacterales > Paracoccaceae > Pseudooceanicola > Pseudooceanicola sp. NS-SX9. The sequence continues at coordinate 1,178,516 of NZ_CM170818.1, forward strand.
GCCCGGCGACAGATCCAGCATCCGCCCGACCAGCGCCAGCACCGAGACGCTTTCGCCGACGCTGGCGGCATGGACCCACAGCAGCGGGCCTTCGGGGCGCGACAGCGAGGCATGGCCCCAGCGTTCGCGGGCGCGTTCCGCGGGCAGGCCCTCGGCGGTGATCTTGGCGGTGATCCGGCGGCGCAGCACGGGCGCCAGCGCATTCGAGACCAGGCAGTAGAACAGGTAGAAGGGCGTCGCGCCCACAGGGGTCGTCATCCGCCGGTATGGCTCATGTGGCGCGAGACCTGGCCATCGGCGCGCTGGCGGGAATAGTCGAAATCATGGCCCTTGGGTTTCAGGCCGATGGCGGCGCGGATCGCCTGTTCCAGCGGCGCATCGTTCAGCGGGTGATTGCGCAGGGCGGGGCGCAGATCCGCCATGTCCTCCTGGCCGAGGCACATGTAAAGCTCGCCCGTGCAGGTCATCCGCACCCGGTTGCAGCTTTCGCAGAAATTATGCGACAGCGGCGTGATGAAGCCGATCTTCTGGCCGGTCTCGGCCAGACGGACATAGCGCGCCGGGCCGCCGGTGCTTTCGGGCAGGTCGATCAGCGTATAGTGCTGCGCCAGCCGCGCCCGCACGTCGTTCAGCGACCAGTATTGGCCCACGCGGTCCTCGTTGCCGATATCGCCCATGGGCATGACCTCGATCCAGGTCAGGTCCATGTCGCGGGCGGCGCAGAATTCCGCCAGCGTGATCAGCTCGTCCTCGTTGAAGCCCTTCAGCGCCACGGCGTTGATCTTGATCTTCAGCCCCGCCGCCTGCGCCGCATCGAGCCCCCGCAGCACCTGCGGCAGGCGGCCCCAGCGGGTGACGCGGGCGAATTTCGCCTCGTCCAGGGTGTCGATCGAGACATTGATCCGCCGCACCCCCGCCGCTGCCAGATCGGCGGCATAGCGTTCCAGCTGGCTGCCATTGGTGGTCAGCGTCAGCTCTTTCAGGGCGCCGCTCTCCAGGTGCCGGGACATGGCGTTGAAAAAGCTCAGGATATTGCGGCGCACCAGGGGTTCACCCCCGGTGATGCGCAGCTTTTCCACCCCCATGCGGATGAAGGCCGAACACATCCGGTCCAGTTCTTCCAGCGTCAGCAGGTCCTTCTTGGGCAGGAAGGTCATGTTCTCGGCCATGCAGTAGACACAGCGAAAGTCGCAGCGGTCGGTGACCGATACGCGCAGATAGCTGATGGCACGCTGGAAAGGATCTACGAGGGGCGCTGTCATGGGCAGAAAATAAGGGCCCCGGGCCTGCGGGGCAAGGGACCTTGGCATCGCTTACAGGAAGCGCGCGGCATCCTTGCGGGCAAAGCCCTTCATCTGCGCGCCATGCGCCTCCAGGAAGGCGCGGGCGCGGTCAGGATCATGCTTGGACAGATCGCGGACCCACCAGGAGACCGATTTCTGGATGAACCAGTCGCGGTCCTCGACATAGCCCGCGGCCCAGCCCAGCACGCGGTCGCGGGCGGCGGCCTCGGCTGCGGTGGGGTGGTTCGATTTCGTCAGTCCCAATGTGATCACAAGTGCGGCGCGTTTCGTCCACAGATGGTCCGAGGTCGTCCAGGCCTCGATCTCGTCCAGCCGCGACAGGTCGGCCATGACGCGCTTTTGCCCGGCGATGCAGGCGTGATCGGCAATCGCCCAAGCGTCGAACTGCGGCACCCAGGCACAGATCATCGCCCAGACGGCGGCATCGTCGGGGCGGATGCGCGCCTGGGTCAGCAGCTTGGCGGCGGCGATGCGGGCCTCGTGGATGTCGGTGTCCCACAGGGCTTGCGCCAGCGCCAGCCGGTCCTGCAGGGGCAGCGCGCGGCGCCAGTCCATCGCCAGATCGTTGATCGCCGGGTTCGGCGTGCCAAGGTAGCGCCGCGCGGCCTTGTGATAGGCGGCGGCGCTTTCGGCCCGGCCGGGTTCGGCTGCGGCAGTCAGGGCGCCGAGGGCGGTTTCAAGGTCCATGGGGGCTCTCCGGTGGTTCGCCCCCAGCCCTTACTCTACCGTGACCGACTTGGCGAGGTTGCGCGGCTGGTCGACGTCGGTGCCCTTGGCGACGGCGGTGTGATAGGCCATCAGCTGCGCTGGCAGCGCGTAAAGGATCGGGGACAGCACCGGATCCACCCGCGGCATCTCGATCGAGCGCCAGATGCCTTCGCCGGCTTCCTCGATCCCCTTGCTGTCCGAGATCAGCAGCACGCGACCGCCACGGGCCATGACCTCCTGCATGTTGGAAACCGTCTTGTCGAACAGCCCGTCGCGCGGCGCCATGACGACCACGGGGACGTGCTTGTCGATCAGCGCGATGGGGCCGTGCTTCAGCTCGCCGCTGGCATAGGCCTCGGCGTGGATATAGCTGATTTCCTTCATCTTCAGCGCGCCTTCCAGGGCCAGCGGGTACATCACGCCGCGGCCCAGGAACAGGATGTCCTGCGCTTCCGCCAGTTGCAGCGACAGCGTTTCGGCCACCGCGTTGCGATCCAGCGCGCCGCCGAAGACCGCAGGCAGCGCCCGCAGCGCGCTGACCAGCGACTGGTAGCGGTCGTCGTCGATCGTGCCCTTCTGCCGCGCCGCCTGCAGCGTCAGCAGCAGCAGCACCGTCAGCTGGCATGAGAACGCCTTGGTCGAGGCGACGCCGATCTCGGTGCCCGCCAGGATCGGCAGCGCCAGGTCGCTTTCCCGCGCGATGCTGCTTTCGGGCGCGTTGACCACCGCGACGATCCGGTCGGCCTTGCCGGCGCAATAGCGCAGCGCCGCCAGCGTGTCGGCGGTTTCCCCCGACTGCGAGACGAACAGCGCCACCGTGCCCGGGGTGACGGGCGGCTCGCGGTAGCGGAATTCCGAGGCCACATCGACCTCGACCGGGATGCGGGCGATCTGCTCGAACCAGTATTTCGCGGTCAGGCAGGCGTAATAGGCGGTGCCGCAGGCGACCATGACCAGACGTTCGACCCGGGTGAAATCCAGGCCCGCGCCGGGCAGGGTGATGGTGGCGCCGCTTTCGCCCAGGTAATGCTTGATCGCATCGCCGATGACCTGCGGCTGCTCGGCGATCTCCTTGGCCATGAAGTGCTTGTGGCCGGCCTTGTCGACGCGGGCATTGTCCAGCGTCACCACCTTGACGGGGCGGTTGACCAGACGGTCGGCCTTGTCGAAGATCTGCACGCTTTCGCGGGTGACGACGGCCCAGTCGCCCTCTTCCAGATAGACCACGCGGTCAGTCAGCGGTGCCAGCGCCAGCGCGTCCGAACCGACAAAGTTCTCGCCCTCGCCCAGACCCACCGCCAGCGGGGACCCCTTGCGGGCGGCGATCATCAGGTCGTCCTCGCCCTCGAACAGGAACAGCAGCGCAAAGGCGCCCTCCAGCTGGTGCAGGCACTTGCGCACCGCCTCGACCGGGGTCAGCCCGTCGTCCAGATAGGCTGCGGCCAGCATGGCGACGACTTCGGTGTCGGTGTCCGACACGGCGGTGACGCCGCGCTTGGCCAGTTCGCCGCGCAGTTCGCGGAAATTCTCGATGATGCCGTTGTGCACCACCGCCACGCGACCGGCGCGATGGGGGTGGGCGTTCTTCTCGTTCGGCTCGCCATGGGTGGCCCAGCGGGTGTGGCCGATGCCCGACTTGCCCGCCAGCGGGGTGTGCACCAGCACGTCCGACAGGTTCACCAGCTTGCCGACCGCACGGCGGCGGTCCAGCACGCCGCCGTTCACCGTGGCGATGCCGGCGGAATCATAGCCGCGATATTCGAGCCGCTTCAGCGCCTCGACCAGAAAGGGCGCCGCTTCGTGCCTGCCCAGATAGCCGATGATTCCGCACATGCCTCGTCCTACTCTCTACTCGGGTTTCTGCGCCTTCTTCGAACGCAGGTATTCCATCAGCTTGGTTGCCATGCCGGGCTTTGTCACCTGCCGCGCACGGCCGATGGCCATGGCGCCCGGTTCCACGTCCTGCGTGATCACCGAGCCCGAGCCCGTCATCGCCCCCGCCCCCACGGTGACCGGCGCCACCAGCATCGTGTTCGAGCCGATGAAGGCGCGGGCGCCGATCTCGGTCCGGTGCTTGAAGACGCCGTCGTAGTTGCAGGTGATCGTGCCCGCGCCGATGTTGGTTTCCTCGCCCACATGGGCATCGCCGATATAGGTGAGGTGGTTGATCTTTGCACGCTGGTCGATCTGCGCGGCCTTCACCTCGACGAAGTTGCCGATGTGGACATCCTCGGCCAGCTCGGCGCCGGGGCGCAGGCGGGCATAGGGGCCGATCAGGCCGCCGCGGCTGACATGGCAGCCCTCAAGATGGCTGAAGGCGCGGATGCGGCAGCCGCTTTCGATGGTGACTTCGGGGCCGAAGACGACATTCGGTTCGATCACCGTGTCGCGGCCGATCACCGTGTCATGGGCGAAATGCACGGTCGAGGGATCGACCAGCGTCACGCCGTTCTCCATCGCCTCGTCGCGGGCCCGGGCCTGGAACAGCGCCTCGGCGCGGGCCAGCTCCTGACGCGAATTCACGCCCAGCGTCTCGGATTCGGGGCAGGTGACGGCGCCCGCGGACAGGCCCGCCTGATCCGCCAGCGCAACGATGTCGGTCAGATAGTATTCGCCTGCGGCATTTTCGTTGCCGATCTTCGCCACCAGATCGAACAGCACCTCGCGGTCGGCGCAGATCACGCCCGAGTTGCACAGGGTGATGGCGCGTTCGGCCTCGGTCGCGTCCTTGAATTCGACGATGCGCTCCAGCCGGTCGCCGTCCATCACCAGCCGGCCGTAGCGGCCGGGGACCTCGGCCTCGAAGCCCAGCACCACCACGTCGTGACGGTCGCGCGCGGCCTTCATCGCGGCCAGGGTCTCGGTGCGGATAAAGGGGGTGTCGCCGTAAAGGACGATCACGTCGCCGTCGAATTTCTTCAATGCCGTCGCAGCCTTGGAGACCGCGTGCCCGGTGCCCTTCTGTTCGGCCTGGATGACGATCCTTGCCCCCTCGAAGGCGGCATTGGCCGCCTGAGAGACCTCCTTGGCGCCATGGCCCGCGACCACGATCACCTCTTCGGGCTCCAGCGACAGCCCCGAGGCGATGGCGTGGTGCAGCATCGGCGCCCCGGCGATCTCGTGCAGGACCTTCGGAAGGTCGGAATTCATCCTGGTGCCCATGCCTGCGGCCAGAACGATCAGCGCGGTGCTCATGACAACCTCGTCATCTTTTTGTTTTCTGGGGCCTATTGGACCGGGCGGGCGGGACGTGAAAGGGCATTGTGTCCTTTTCCCGGTCGTTTTAATCGGATGTGACCGCGGCGCAAGGGCGGCAGCCTGCGGGTCGGATCAACTTGGGTTTCGGGGCGCAACATGTCCCGCGGAATTTCGCCGAAAGGAACTGACATGCGGACGGTCGTCTTCGATCTGGATGGAACGCTTGCCGATACCAGCGGCGATCTGCTGGAGGCCGCGAACTGCTGCTTCCGCGACATCGGCGCGGGCGATGTGCTGACGGCCGCGGATGCCGGGACCGCGCTGCGTGGCGGCCGGGCGATGCTGCGGCTGGGCTTTGACCGGCTGGGCCGGGCCGCCGATACGGCCGAGATCGACCGCCTGTACCCGCTGCTGCTGAAGGCCTATGAGCGCGACCTCTCCAGCCGCACCGTGCTGTTTCCGGGCGCGATGGAGGCCGTCGAGGCGCTGAAGGACGCAGGCCACCCGGTCGCCATCTGCACCAACAAGCCCGAGGGGCTGGCGCGGATGCTGCTGGAGGAACTGGGGATCCTGGGCGCCTTCGGGGCGCTGGTGGGCGCCGATACGCTGCCGGTGCGCAAGCCCGATCCCGCCCCCCTGGTCGAGGCCGCCCGGCGCGCCGGGGGCGATCCGGCCTTTTGCTGCCTGGTGGGCGACAGCGACACCGACCGCCACACCGCGCGCGCCGCCGGCGTGCCCTCGATCCTGGTGACCTTCGGCCCCTCGGGCGAGGACATGGCGGCGCTGGAACCCGAGGTGCTGCTGGACCATTTCGACATGCTGCCCTGCATCGTGGCGGGGCTGGGGCCGCGACGCATCGCCGTATGATCCCGGCATGATCCTGCCGGGCGCTTGACCTTCCCGCGCCGGGGCGCCGTTATGGCCCCGGCCCCCCATGGGGGCGTCAGGCAGGAAGGACAGCCCATGGCCGAGGTCTTCACCGGCAGTTTCACCCAGCAGGAACCGATCCCCGAGGACGCCATCGCCGCCGCCGTCGCGGTGATGCGCCACGGCCGCCTGCACCGCTACAACACCGCCCCCGGCGAAGAGGCCGAGACCGCGCTGCTGGAGGCCGAGTTCGCCGCGCTGACGGGCGCGCGCTTTGCGCTGGCGCTGGCCTCGGGGGGACATGCGATCTCGACTGCGCTCAGGGCGGCGGGGGTGCGGCCGGGGGACCGGGTGCTGACCAATGTCTTCACTCTGGCGCCGGTGCCCGGCGCGATTGCCGCCGTCGGCGCCACGCCGGTCTATGTCGGCGTCACCGAGGGGCTGGTGATCGACCTTGACGATCTGGCGGCAAAGCTGGGGCAGGCGCGGGTGCTGCTGCTCAGCCACATGCGCGGCCATATCTGCGACATGGAGCGCCTGATGGCGCTGTGCGACGGCGCCGGGGTCACGGTGATCGAGGATTGCGCCCATACCATGGGCGCCGCCTGGAACGGTGTGCCCAGCGGCCGCCACGGGCTGGCGGGCTGCTATTCGACCCAGACCTACAAGCATGTCAATTCCGGCGAGGGCGGCCTGCTGATCACCGACGACCCCGAGGTCGCCGCCCGCGCGGTGATGCTGTCGGGCAGCTACATGCTGTTTGACCGGCACCTCGCGGCCCCCCCGCCCGAGGCCTTCGCGCAGGTGAAATACGACACGCCCAATATCTCGGGGCGGATGGACAACCTGCGTGCGGCGATCCTGCGGCCGCAACTGCGGCGTCTGCCCGAACACTGCGCCGCCTGGAACGACCGCTACCGCCGGGTCGAGGCCGCGCTGCGCGGCACCCCCGGCCTGACGCTGATCGACCGCCCCGCGGCCGAGGCTTTCGTCGGCTCGTCGATCCAGATGCTGCTGCCCGACTGGCCCGAGGCCGCGATCGGGGCCCTGCTGGCGCGCTGCGCTGCCCGCGGGGTCGAGCTGAAATGGTTCGGCGAGGCCGAGCCGCGCGGCTTTACCTCGCGCCATGACAGCTGGCGCTATGCGCCGGCCCAAAGCCTGCCCGACAGCGACCGCATTCTGAAGGGGCTGATCGACATGCGCCTGCCGCTGACGTTCTCGCTGCCGGACTGCGACCTGATCGCGCGGATCATCCGGCAGGAGGTCCTGGCCGCGGGCGTTCCGGCATGAGCGCGATCACCGTCCGGGCGGGCGACATCACCACCTTTGCCGTCGATGCCATCGTCAATGCCGCCAATACGTCTCTGCTGGGTGGTGGCGGGGTGGATGGCGCGATCCACCGGGCGGCGGGGCCGGGGCTGCTGGCGGAATGCCGGGCCCTGGGCGGCTGTCCCCCCGGCGAGGCGCGGATCACCGGTGCCCACGACCTGCCCGCGCGCCACGTGATCCATACCGTCGGGCCGGTCTGGCACGGTGGCCTCAAGGGCGAGGCCGCGCTGCTGGCCGCCTGCTACCGCAACGCGATGGATCTGGCGGCGCAGGCGGGGGACCGGGTGGTGGCCTTTCCGGCGATCTCGACCGGGATCTACGGCTATCCGGCCGACAGGGCGGCCGCCATCGCGGTGGCCACGCTGCGCGGCTGGCTGGCGGATCATCCGGGCTTCCAGGTGGTGCTGGCCGCCTTCGATGCCCGGCAGCAGGCGCTGCTGGGCGCCGCCCTGCAAGGCTGATCCGAAGCCCGCTTGCCGTCCCCGCCCGCCTGCGCCATGTTTCCCGGCATGAGCGCCGATCCCAGCCGCCCCGCCTTCGCCCCGCCGCCCCCCGTCCCCGGGAGGGGCCACGGATGAGCCGGATCGTCCTGCATCACTGCGCCGGCAGCCGCTCGATGCGGGTGCTGTGGCTGCTCAACGAGCTGGGCGTGCCCTTCGAACTGGTGGGCCATGCCTTCGACGCCTCACTGGAAGGCCCCGAACATCTGGTGCGCTCGCCCGCCGGGCGGGTGCCGGCGCTGCAGATGGACGGAGAGAATCATTTCGAAAGCCTGGCGATCCTGCAGATCCTGTGCGAACGCTTCCGTGCACAGGCGCTTGGCCGGTTCGAGGGCGATTTCGACCGTCCCGACTGGCTGATCTGGCTGCAGTTCTCCGAGACGATTTCGCAGCATGTGTCGGGGCTGGCCTTTCAGCGGCTGCGCCTGCCCGAGGCCGAGCGCTCGTTGCCCACGATGCAGCACGAACGGGCGGCGCTGCGCCGTTGCCTGGAGGCCATCGAGGGCCGCCTGTCGACCCCGGTGGAAAACCGCGCCTACCTGCTGACCTCGGGGTTTTCGGCGGCCGATATCGCGGTGGGGCAGGCGGTCTGGATGGCGCGGCATTTCGTGACCCTGGACGGGCTGCCGGAAACCCGCGCCTGGTTCGATCTGATCACCGCCCGCCCGGCCTTCCGCTTATGCCTGCCGGGGCCGGGGCAGGGACAGTTCCCCGACCCCTTCTATCCGATTGCCGCGCCGGGTGCGGAACCGGCCGCTGCGGGCTGAACGGCATCGCGGCGGCGGCGCCGGAAGGGGGACCGCGTTCCGTTTCCCCAGTGTCACGGCGGCCGTCGCCAACCGTCGCGCCGGTCCTTCGCGCGGGCCTTAATCCGAGTGATTCCGTCATCTATTCCTGACCGAATCTCTTGGGTATTTCCGTTGCGTCGGAAACTCTCCGTTAACCGCAATCTTCACGGGCAAAACCTTGGTATTCAATTGTTTACCAAAGCCGACGCATCACCGTGAGAGGGGGCGAAAACGCCCCGCGTCGGTTGACCACGCCGGGGGGGCAGAGTAAACCCGGAACAGCCCTGCGGGGCCCCTCCGGACCCCGCCGCCCATGAAAGGAGCCATTCGTGGAAGAGATGCTGCGGGAATATCTTCCCATCCTCATCTTTCTGGCAGTCGCAGTTGCCCTGGGTCTGTTCTTTATCTTCTCCGCCATGCTGATCGCGGTCCGCAACCCGGATCCCGAGAAGGTCAGTGCCTACGAATGCGGTTTCAACGCCTTCGATGACGCGCGGATGAAATTCGATGTCCGCTTCTACCTCGTCTCGATCCTGTTCATCATCTTCGACCTCGAGATCGCGATGCTGTTCCCCTGGGCGGTGGCCTTCAAGGACATTTCGATGACCGGGTTCTGGTCGATGATGGTCTTCCTGGCCGTGCTGACCGTGGGCTTTCTGTATGAATGGAAGAAGGGAGCCCTGGAATGGGAGTGATGGCCGGATCCAACACCGCAGGTGCCGACCGTGAGGTCGCGACCCAGGCGCTGAACCGCGAACTGCAGGACAAGGGCTTTCTGCTGACCACCTCCGAAGACCTGATCACCTGGGCGCGCACCGGCTCGCTGCACTGGATGACCTTCGGCCTGGCCTGCTGCGCGGTCGAGATGATGCATACCTCGATGCCGCATTACGACGCGGAACGGTATGGCATCGCGCCGCGCGCCTCGCCGCGCCAGTCGGACGTGATGATCGTCGCGGGCACGCTGACCAACAAGATGGCGCCGGCGCTGCGCAAGGTCTACGACCAGATGCCGGAACCGCGCTACGTGATCTCGATGGGGTCCTGCGCCAATGGCGGCGGCTACTACCACTACAGCTATTCGGTGGTGCGCGGCTGCGACCGCATCGTGCCCGTGGACATCTACGTGCCCGGCTGCCCCCCCACCGCCGAGGCGCTGCTGTACGGCATCCTGCAGCTGGCGCGGAAGATCCGTCGCACCGGCACCCTGGTCCGCTGAGGAGGAGCCACGATGAGCGAAGCCCTGAAAGAACTTGGCGCCTATATCGAAGGCAAGCACCCCGAAGCCGTCTCTGGCTGGGAGGTCGCCTTTGGTGAACTGACCCTGGACGTCATCCCCTCGGCCATCGTGGCCTTCGTGGAATTCCTGCGCACGGATCCGTCGTGCCGGTTCTCGTCGTTGGTGGACATCACCGCCATCGACTGGCCGGAACGTCCCAAGCGGTTCGACGTGGTCTACCACTTCCTGTCGATGTACCAGAACCAGCGCATCCGCCTGCGCGCCGCGATCCGCGAGGACGAGCTGGTCCCCTCGATCACCGCCGTGCACCCCTCGGCCAACTGGTTCGAGCGCGAAGTCTTCGACATGTTCGGCATCCTGTTCTCGGGTCACCCGGACCTGCGGCGCCTGCTGACCGACTACGGCTTCCGTGGCCACCCGCTGCGCAAGGACTTCCCGACCTCGGGCTATACCGAGGTCCGCTATGACGAGACCGCCAAGCGCGTCGTCTACGAACCGATCAAGCTGGTGCAGGAATACCGCCAGTTCGACTTCATGTCGCCCTGGGAGGGCGCCGAGTACATCCTGCCCGGCGACGAGAAGAAAGCGGAGGCGAAATGATGGACGGGTCCAAAGGCTTCGAGGACGCCCTGACCGGCGAACAGAAGATCCGCAACTTCAACATCAACTTCGGGCCCCAGCACCCGGCAGCGCACGGCGTGCTGCGCATGGTGCTGGAACTTGACGGCGAGATCGTCGAGCGCGCCGATCCGCATATCGGCCTGCTGCACCGCGGCACCGAAAAGCTGATGGAAAGCCGCACCTACCTGCAGAACCTGCCGTATTTCGACCGCCTCGACTACGTGGCGCCGATGAACCAGGAACATGCCTGGTGCCTGGCCATCGAAAAGCTGACCGGCACCGAGATCACCAAGCGTGCCTCGCTGATCCGGGTGCTGTTCTGCGAGATCGGCCGCGTGCTGAACCACCTGCTGAACGTCACGACCCAAGCCATGGACGTGGGCGCGCTGACGCCGCCGCTCTGGGGCTTTGTCGAGCGTGAAAAGCTGGTGATGTTCTACGAACGGGCCTCGGGGGCACGTTTCCACGCCGCCTATTTCCGCCCCGGCGGCGTCCACCAGGACCTGACCGACAAGCTGATCGACGATATCGAGGAATGGGCGATCGAATTCCCGCCCAAGCTGGATGACATCGACGAACTGCTGACGGAAAACCGCATCTTCAAGCAGCGCAACGTCAACATCGGTCTGGTGACCGAGGAAGACATCCTGCAGCGCGGCTTCTCGGGCGTGATGGCGCGGGGCACCGGCCTTGCGTGGGACCTGCGCCGTGCGCAGCCCTACGAATGCTATGACGAGTTCGAGTTCCAGGTGCCCGTGGGCACCAATGGCGACTGCTACGACCGCTATCTGTGCCGCATGGCCGAGATGCGCGAATCGACCAAGATCATCCGTCAGGCCCTGGTCAAGCTGCGCGAGACCCCCGGCGACGTGCTGGTGCGCGGCAAGCTGACGCCGCCGAAACGGCGCGACATGAAGACCTCGATGGAAAGCCTGATCCACCACTTCAAGCTGTACACCGAAGGCTTCCACGTTCCCGAAGGTCAGGTCTACGCGGCCGTCGAGGCGCCGAAGGGCGAATTCGGCGTCTATCTGGTGGCGGATGGCAGCAACAAGCCCTACCGCGCCAAGATCCGGGCTCCGGGGTATCTGCACCTGCAGGCGATGGATCACGTGGCCAAGGGGCACCAGCTGGCCGACGTGGCGGCGATCATCGGCTCGATGGACATCGTCTTCGGCGAGGTCGACCGCTGATGGCGGCGCGTGCCCTGCACGGTCTGGCCCTTTGCCTCTGCGGGGCAGGGGCGCTGGCCGTTTCGGCCTGTGCCATGCGTCCGATGGATGTGACCGAGGCCCAGGGCGCCGCCTTCGACGCCGCCGTCGCCTCGGTCGGCTGCGAGCTGCGGACGGAACGCGACTACCTGCCGGTCGAACTGCAGACCGGCCTCAGCCGGGATCAGGCGATTGCGCTGGCGCAGTACCGGATGGCCACCAAGCAGGCCGTGGGCCTGGAGGGCGGCGGTGTCCGCCTGGTCACCGGCGCCTGCGCCCCGAAGGCCAAGTAAGGACCGCAGGCGCCCCAGGGGGTGCCGCGGTGCTGCCCCCCGGGGCACAAGGAATGAAGGCCCCGAAGGGGCAAGCGGGGTCCCGATCCCCGCGGTCAGAGACACGAGAGAAGGACGGGACCTGAGCCGATGCTGAGACGCCTGCACCACGAACAGCCCGCTAGCTTTGCCTTCACCGAGGCGAACCTGGCCTGGGCCAAGACGCAGATCGCCAAATTCCCGGAAGGCCGCCAGGCCAGTGCCTGCATCTCGCTGCTGTGGCGGGCACAGGAACAGGAAGGCTGGCTGACCAAGCCCGCGATCGAGACCGTGGCCGACATGCTGGGCATGGCCTATATCCGGGTCCTCGAGGTCGCGACCTTCTACTTCATGTTCCAGCTGCAACCCGTTGGCAGCGTTGCGCATATCCAGGTCTGCGGCACCACGACCTGCATGATCTGCGGCGCCGAGGACCTGATCGCCGTCTGCAAGCAGAAGATCGCCCCGAAACCCATGACGCTGTCCGCGGACGGCAAGTTCTCGTGGGAAGAGGTCGAGTGCATGGGGGCGTGCTCGAACGCGCCGATGGCGGCGATCGGCAAGGACTATTACGAGGACCTGACGGTCGAGGGCTTTGCGGCCATTCTCGACAAGCTTGCAGCGGGCGAAGTTCCGGTGCCGGGTCCGCAGAACGGCCGCTATGCCGCCGAGCCGCTGGGCGGCCCGAAGGTGCTGACCGATTTCGACCCGGCCGAGCGCGCGCCGCACAACGCCAGCGCGCAGCGTGCCGTCGACATCGGCGAGACCATCAAGCGCATCGACGGGACCGAGGTTCCGATCGTCGCGCCCTGGATGCGCTGAGGCGCCTCCGACGACACCAGCCGGTGCGGCCCGGACGCGGGCCCTGCCGGGCAAGTTGACCCCGAAGGCGGGTGTGCACCCCGCCGGATGAGGACCGCAGATGACGGGAAACCGTACTCGGGAGACCGACCTGGCCCGCAGGGGCCGCCGGACCGGCATCGTCATTGCGGTGACGATGTTGTCCTGGATGGCGCTCCAGGTCGTCGGGGGTAAGATGGGGCTGCCGGTACGGTACGCCTTCCTGTTGGATTTCGCGGCCATATGCGTCCTTCTGTGGGCGCTGGTGGAGGCGACACGGATCTGGCGCGCGCGCCGGGATGACAAAGGGTAAGACATGCTCCAGGATCAGGACCGTATCTTCACGAACCTCTACGGGATGAAGGACCGCTCCCTGAAAGGCGCGCAGGCGCGCGGCCTTTGGGACAACACCGGCGGCATCCTTGCCAACGGGCGCGACTGGATCATCCAGCAGGTCAAGGACTCGGGTCTGCGCGGCCGCGGCGGCGCCGGCTTCCCGACCGGCCTGAAATGGTCCTTCATGCCGAAGGAAACCGATGGTCGCCCCTCCTATCTGGTGATCAACGCCGACGAATCCGAACCCGCGACCTGCAAGGACCGCGAGATCATGCGCCACGACCCCCACCACCTGGTGGAGGGCGCGCTGATCGCCAGCTTTGCGATGGGGGCCCATGCCGCCTACATCTACATCCGCGGCGAATACATCCGCGAACGCGAAGCCCTGCAGACCGCCATCAACGAGGCCTATGACGCGGGCTTCCTGGGCGACAATGCCTGCGGTTCGGGGTGGAAGTTCGACCTCTACCTGACCCACGGGGCAGGGGCCTACATCTGTGGCGAGGAAACCGCCCTGCTGGAAAGCCTGGAAGGCAAGAAGGGCATGCCCCGGATGAAGCCGCCGTTCCCGGCGGGTGCGGGCCTGTATGGCTGCCCGACCACGGTGAACAACGTGGAATCGATTTCCGTGGTGCCGACGATCATCCGTCGCGGTGCGGAATGGTTCAGCAGCTTCGGGCGTCCGAACAACGTCGGCACCAAGCTGATGGCGCTGACCGGCCATGTGAACACCCCCTGTGTCTTCGAGGAACAGATGGGCCTGTCGGTCCGCGAGATCATCGAAAAGCACGGCGGCGGCATCCGGGGCGGCTGGGACAACCTCAAGGCCATCATCCCGGGCGGTGCGTCCTGCCCCGTCCTGCCGCGCGACAAGCTGGAAGACGCGATCTTCGATTTCGACTGGATGCGTCAGAACCAGTCCAGCTTTGGCACCGGCTGCATGATCGTGATGGACAACAACACCGACGTGGTAAAGGCCGTCTGGCGTCTGGCCAAGTTCTTCAAGCATGAGAGCTGCGGCCAGTGCACGCCCTGCCGCGAAGGCACCGGCTGGATGAGCCGCGTCATGGACCGCCTGGTCACGGGCGAGGCCGAGGTCGAGGAAATCGACATGCTGCTGTCGGTGACCAAGCAGGTCGAGGGCCATACGATCTGTGCCCTGGGCGATGCGGCCGCCTGGCCGATCCAGGGCCTGGTGCGCCACTTCCGCGGCGAAATCGAAGACCGCATCAAGAAGCAGAAGACCGGCCGGTCGGCTTCGATCCTGATGCCGAAAGCGAGCTGATACGGTGCTGCGGATGAAGCGACATAGCCTGCTGAAGGGTCTCGCGCTTGGCGCACTGGTTCTGGGGGTTGCCTCCTGCACCAGCATGGCCAATTCCGGCGTGCCGGCGTTCGACGGCAAGTATTTCAAGGCCAAGGCCGAAGCGGACCCGGCGATGCGCCAGCAGTTCGTGGTGACGGTCAAGGATGCGCCGCAAAGCCTGAAGGGCGCCCGCGCGGCGGCCGACTATCAGGCGGTGGCCTATTGCATCGGCGCCTTCGGCAATTCCGATCACAGCTGGCTGCCCGGATCGACCGAAACTGATCCGCCGCAGATGCAGGGCACCGTGATGGTCCTGCACGGGCTCTGCGCCGGATGGTGATCTGCCCGGCATATCCCCGCGCGCCGCAGGGCCGCCCGCGGTCCGGCCTGCGTGGCCGGGTGCAGGCGTTCATGCGGCACAGGCGCCGCTGGCTTGCCGCCGCGGTCCTGGGCGGGGTGATGGCCGCCACGGGGCTGGCGGCACAGGCCGACGGGCGGCTGCCGCTGCGCGAGGTCGCCTCGCTCGACCGGCCGATGCTGTGGGTCGGCATCGCCATCGAGATCGGCAAGCGCTGCGACCAGATCGAACCGCGCACCATCAAGGGTCTGCTGTTCCTCAATGAACTGAAGAACCAGGCGCTTGAGATGGGTTACACGACCGCGGAAATCAAGGAATACGTCACCAGCAAGGCGGAAAAGGCCCGTATCCGCAAGCTGGGCGAAAGTTACGTCAAATCCCAGGGGCTGGACCCGGACAAGGACGCTGACCTGTGCACCCTCGGCAAGCGCGAGATCGCACGGAACAGCCAGATCGGTGTCCTTCTGAGAGAAAAGTGAGCATCCATGTCTGACCTTCGCAAGATCATCATCGACGACCGCGAGATCGAGGTCGATCCGGCCCTGACCCTGCTGCAGGCCTGCGAGCAGGCCGCCGTCGAAGTGCCCCGCTTCTGCTACCACGAGCGTCTGTCGATCGCCGGCAACTGCCGCATGTGCCTGGTCGAGGTCGTCGGCGGCCCGCCCAAGCCCACGGCCTCCTGCGCGATGCAGGTCAAGGACCTGCGGCCGGGCCCCGATGGCGCCCCGCCGGTGGTCAAGACCAACTCTCCCATGGTGAAGAAGGCCCGCGAAGGGGTGATGGAGTTCCTGCTCATCAACCACCCGCTGGATTGCCCGATCTGCGACCAGGGCGGCGAATGCGACCTGCAGGACCAGGCGATGGCCTATGGCGTCGATTTCTCGCGCTACCGCGAGGCCAAGCGCGCCTCTGATGACCTGAACCTGGGCCCGCTGGTCGAAACCCACATGACGCGCTGCATTTCCTGCACGCGCTGCGTCCGCTTCACCACCGAGGTCGCGGGCAGCACCCAGATGGGCCAGACCGGCCGCGGCGAGGATGCCGAGATCACCAGCTATCTGAACCAGACGCTGGCTTCGAACCTGCAGGGCAACATCATCGACCTGTGCCCGGTCGGTGCGCTGACCTCGAAACCCTATGCCTTCACCGCCCGCCCGTGGGAACTGACCAAGACCGAGACCATCGATGTCATGGACGCGATGGGCGCCAATATCCGGGTCGATACCAAGGGCCGCGAAGTCAAACGTATCATGCCGCGCAACCATGACGGCGTGAACGAGGAATGGATTTCCGACAAGACGCGCTTCATCTGGGACGGCCTGCGCCGCCAGCGCCTGGACACGCCCTATGTCCGCATCGACGGCAAGCTGAAGCCCGCGACCTGGGCCCAGGCGCTGGCTGCCGTCAAGGCCGCCGTTGCCGGCAAATCCGTCGCCGGTCTGGTCGGTGACCTGATGCCGGTCGAGGCCGCCTATGCGCTGAAGACCCTGATCGAGGGTCTGGGCGGCGTGGTCGAGGCGCGCACCGACGGCGCCAAGCTGCCCGCGGGCAACCGTTCGGCCTATGTCGGCACCGCCACGATCGAGGACCTGGACACCGCCAAGGCGATCTTCATCATCGGCGCCAACCCGGCGACCGAGATGCCGGTGCTGAACGCCCGCATCCGCAAGGCCTGGCTGAAGGGCGCCGAGGTCACGCTGGTGGGCGAAGCCGCCGAGCTGACCTATGAGCACACCCATTTCGGCGCCGACCGCTCGGATCTGCTGCGCCTGATGGAGCAGGACTTTGCCGCGCTGGAGGGCAAGCCTTCGGTGGTGATCCTGGGGCAGGGGGCGCTGACCGGCCCCGATGGCGCCGCGGTGCTGGCGGCCGCGCAATACCTGGCCGAAAAGGCCGGTGCCGGCTTCCTGGTGCTGCACACCGCCGCCGGCCGTGTCGGCGCTCTGGACGTGGGCGCGGTCTGCGAGGGCGGCATCGCCGCCGCGCTGCAGGCCGAGGTGATCTACAACATGGGTGCCGACGAGATCGACATCCCCGCCGGTCCCTTCGTGATCTATCAGGGCAGCCATGGTGACCGCGGTGCGCATCGCGCCGACGTGATCCTGCCCGGCGCCGCCTACACCGAGGAAAACGGCCTGTTCGTGAACACCGAAGGCCGTCCCCAGCTGGCCATGCGCGCGGCCTATGCCCCGGGCGAGGCCAAGGAAAACTGGGCGATCCTGCGGGCGCTTTCGGCTGAACTGGGCCAGACCCTGCCCTGGGACAGCCTGGCGCAGCTGCGCCGCAAGATGATCGCGGCGCATCCGCTGCTGGCCCAGCTGGATCTGGTGCCCGAAAACACCTGGAAGGCCGAGCCCGCGGGCACCGTCTTCGAGGGTCCCTTCGCCAAGCCGGTTGCCGACTTCTACCTGACGAATCCCATCGCACGGGCCTCGCAGGTGATGGCGGAGCTGTCGCGGCTGGCTGCCGAACGGGCGGCCCGTCCGCTGGCGGCAGAGTGAGCGCCCCGGTGGCCCTGACGCTGCGGATCAACCGCCGGGCAGGGGGCACCCGAGGGGTGTTCCCGGCCTGCGCGTGTGCGGTCCGGCAGCCGGTAGGGAACGGGGAAAAAATTGCAAGATTTCCGCGAGGAATTATCCGCGATGGCTCTGGTGTCCGCGCGTCAGATGCGGTTTATACCGCACTGACAGCACGGCCCAAAGGCAAACGGATGATCCGGAGGGGGATCATCTCCGCGCAAAGCGCGGGACAACGGAATACCGACGGTGTGAGGACATATGGCTGAGTTTTTCACCACCAACCCGCTAGGCATCCTGCTGCTCATCATCGGACAGGTGCTACTGGTTGTCGTGCCGCTGCTGGTGGCGCTGGCCTTCCTTCTATACGGTGACCGCAAGGTCTGGGCTGCGGTCCAGCTGCGCAAGGGCCCGAACGTGGTGGGCGTCTTCGGCCTGCTGCAAAGCTTTGCCGACTTCGGCAAATACATCACCAAGGAAATCGTGGTGCCCGCGGGCGCCGACCGGTTCGTCTTCTTCCTGGCGCCGATGCTCAGCTTCACGCTGGCGATGATCGCCTGGGCGGTGATCCCGTTCAACGACGGCTGGGTCGTCTCGAACATCAACGTGGCGATCCTCTATGTCTTCGCGATCTCCTCGCTTGAGGTCTACGGCGTGATCATGGGCGGCTGGGCGTCGAACTCGAAGTACCCGTTCCTGGGGTCGCTTCGCTCGGCGGCACAGATGATCTCCTACGAGGTCTCGATCGGCCTGATCATCATCGGCGTGATCATCTCGACCGGCTCGATGAACTTCACCGACATCGTTCATGCGCAGGAAGGCCGCTACGGCCTGTTCAGCTGGTACTGGCTGCCGCACCTGCCGATGGTCTTCCTGTTCCTGATCTCGGCCCTGGCCGAGACCAACCGCCCCCCCTTCGATCTTCCCGAGGCTGAATCGGAACTGGTGGCGGGCTATCAGGTGGAATATTCCTCGACGCCCTTCCTGCTGTTCATGATCGGCGAATACGTGGCCATCGTGCTGATGTGCGCGCTGATGACGACGCTGTTCTTCGGCGGCTGGCTGTCGCCCATTCCGGGCCTGCCCGACGGCGTGCTGTGGTTCATCGGCAAATGCGTCCTGGTGTTCTTCGTCTTCGCCATGGTGAAGGCCATCACCCCGCGCTACCGCTACGACCAGCTGATGCGGATCGGCTGGAAGGTCTTCCTGCCGATGTCGCTGGGCTGGGTCGTTCTGGTGGCATTCCTCGCGAAATTCGAGCTGTTCGGCGGTGCTTGGGCCCGCTGGGTGATTGGAGGCTGATCCATGGCAAGCGTCGACTATACCCGCGCGGCCAAGTACTTTCTGCTGGTCGATTTCTTCAAGGGCTTCAAGCTGGGCTTCAAGTACTTCTTCACGCCCAAGCCCACGCTGGATTACCCGCATGAAAAGGGGCGGCTGTCGCCCCGCTTCCGCGGCGAACACGCGCTGCGCCGCTATCCCAACGGCGAGGAACGCTGCATCGCCTGCAAGCTGTGCGAGGCGATCTGCCCCGCGCAGGCCATCACCATCGACGCCGAACCGCGCGAGGACGGCTCGCGCCGCACCACGCGCTACGACATCGACATGACGAAATGCATCTACTGCGGCTTCTGCCAGGAAGCCTGCCCGGTGGATGCCATCGTCGAGGGACCGAACTTCGAGTTCTCGACCGAGACCCGCGAAGAACTGTACTACGACAAGGCCAAGCTTCTGGACAACGGCGCCCGCTGGGAAGCCGAGATCGCCCGCAACCTGGAGCTGGACGCTCCCTACCGCTGAGGACCGATCATGGGCTGGGACATCGGCATCTACGACACCGACACCGCGCAAGAGCTGCTCTCTGGCGTGGCCGAGGTCGGCGTGCCGGTGATCCAGGAAATCCTGGCGGTCTGCGACGACGCCTGGGCCGAGGACGACTTTACCGACAGCGAGCTTGAGGATGCCTTTGCCATCCTGGGGATCGTGGCGGGTGTCCTGGACCCGGCGGCGCCGGATGCCACCCAGACCCGCGAGGCCCTGCCTGCGGCCATCCAGGCCGAGATCCGCGACCTGCCGCGCGCACCCCTGCTGCGGCTGGCGCAGATGGTGGGGCTGCGCGCCCCCGAGCTGCTGGAAGGCACCGGACAGGAGGCCGACTGGATCGCCGGTTACATGGCGGTGCTTTCGGCGCTGACAGCGGCGCTTTCGGCAGGGGGGCAGGCGGCGTGAGCGATCCCAAATCCCCGTTTGAATTCTTCATGGCCCAGGCGCAGGACATGGCGAAGGCCATGAACCCCGCCCTGGAAAACTTCACCCCCAAGGGCTTTGAAACCCTTTGGCCGGTGATGCCCCGGGACTGGATGGAGATGGCCTTTGGCAAGGCCTTCAACAAGGATGGGCTGGACGCCAAGACCCGCCTGTTCCTGACCCTTGCGGGTCTGACGATGCATGGTGCGCAGGCCGAAGGCCAGCTGCGCCTCACCGTGCGCCACCTGCTTGAGGCCGGTGCCACGAAACAGGAAATCGCCGAGGCCATCGCACAGATGTCGATGTTCGCCGGCATACCCGCCATGACCCGGGCCGCCGCGCTCGCCAAGGAAGTCATGGACGAACCAGAGGATGATGAGTCATGACCGTCGCCGCTTTCTCCTTCTACCTCTTCGCGCTCTGCGCGATTGCAGGTGGCCTCTTCACGGTGATCTCCCGGAACCCGGTCCACTCGGTGCTCTGGATGATCCTGACGTTCCTTTCTGCGGCGGGGCTTTTCGTTCTGCTGGGGGCGGAATTCGTCGCCATGCTGCTGATCATCGTCTATGTCGGCGCCGTCATGGTGCTGTTCCTGTTCGTGGTCATGATGCTGGACGTCGACTTCGCCGAGCTGAAGGCGGGAATGGCCAAGTACATGCCGCTGGCGCTGCTGATCGGTCTGATCCTGCTGATGCAGTTCGGTCTGGCCTATGGCTCCTGGCACGAGGCCTCGACGGCCGAGGCCGCCCGGACCGCCGTGACGCCCGAGAACGTGCACAACACCAACGCCCTGGGGATGCTGATCTTTGATCGCTACTTCCTGCCGTTCCAACTGGCGGGCATGGTCCTGCTGGTCGCGATGATCGGGGCCATCGTGCTGACCCTGCGCCATCGCAAGGACATCAAGCGCCAGAACGTGCTGGAGCAGATGTGGCGCGATCCGAAGGTGCAGCTGAAGATGAAGGACGTGAAACCGGGGCAGGGGCTGTGATGCCGGTCGCAAGGATCGCCACACCCGCCCGAGCGCCGCAGCTGCGGCAGATGACAACTAGCCGGATGGCCCCGGCAGACCCCCGAACGGGGCGCCCGGCCAACCGCAGCGACAAGTGAGGGACCGAGGGACATGATCGGAATCGAACATTACCTGACGGTGGCGGCCGTGCTGTTCGTCATCGGGATTTTCGGGATCTTCCTGAACCGGAAGAACGTCATCATCCTGCTGATGAGCATCGAGCTCATCCTGCTGTCGGTGAACATCAACCTCGTCACCTTCTCCAGCTTCCTGGGGGATCTTGCGGGGCAGGTCTTCACGCTCTTCGTGCTGACGGTGGCTGCCGCCGAGGCGGCGATCGGCCTGGCCATCCTCGTCTGCTTCTTCCGCAACCGCGGCACGATTGCCGTGGAAGACGTCAACGTGATGAAAGGCTGAGCCCATGGTCCCCATCATCCTCCTGCTGCCCCTGGCATCGGCGATCATCGCGGGCTTCGGCTGGCGCGTGATCTCGGTGAAGGGCGCGCAGTACCTCGCGACCGGGGTCCTGTTCTTCTGCTGCCTGCTGAGCTGGATCGCCTTCTTCACCACCCCCGAGACCACCCAGCACATCGAGATCCTGCGCTGGATCCAGAGCGGCACGCTCGATACCTCCTGGGGTGTCCGCGTTGACCGGCTGACGACGATCATGCTGATCGTGGTCACCACGGTTTCGGCCTTCGTGCACCTCTACTCGATCGGCTACATGGCGCATGACGAGAACTTCGGCCCGGCCGAGGAATACCGTCCGCGCTTCTTCGCCTATCTGTCGCTCTTCACCTTCGCGATGCTGGCGCTGGTCACCTCGGACAACCTGGTGCAGATGTTCTTCGGCTGGGAAGGCGTGGGCCTGGTGTCCTATCTGCTGATCGGCTTCTACTACAAGAAGCCCTCGGCGGGGGCGGCGGCCATCAAGGCCTTCGTGGTCAACCGGGTCGGCGACTTTGGCTTCCTGCTGGGGATCCTGGGCCTGTACTTCCTGGCGGATTCCACCAGCTTCGACACCATCTTCAACCAGGTTCCGAAGATCGCCGGCACCGAGCTGCATTTCCTGTGGCGCGACTGGAACGCGGCGAACCTGCTGGCCTTCCTGCTGTTCGTCGGCGCGGCCGGCAAATCGGCACAGCTGTTCCTGCACACCTGGCTGGCGGACGCCATGGAAGGCCCGACCCCGGTGTCGGCGCTGATCCACGCCGCCACCATGGTGACCGCCGGTGTCTTCCTGGTCTGCCGCATGTCGCCCCTGATGGAGAGCGCGCATGAGACCATGGCCTTCATCACCTTCCTGGGCGCCACCACGGCCTTCGTCGCGGCGACCATCGGCCTGGTGCAGAACGACATCAAGCGCGTCATCGCCTATTCGACCTGCTCGCAGCTGGGCTACATGTTCGCGGCCGCGGGTGTCGGCGCCTACGGCCCGGCGATGTTCCACCTGCTGACCCACGCCTTCTTCAAGGCGCTGCTGTTCCTTTCGGCGGGCTCGGTCATCACGGCGATGCACCACGAACAGGACATGCGCAACTACGGCGGCCTGAAGGACAAGATCCCGATGACCTTCTGGGCGATGGTGATCGGCACCCTGGCCATCACCGGCGTCGGCATCCCCTTCACCCACATCGGTTTCGCGGGCTTCCTGTCCAAGGATGCCATCATCGAGAGCGTCTGGGCCGGCACCAACGGCGGCTATGCCTTCTGGATGCTGGTGATCGCGGCGCTGTTCACCGCCTTCTACTCCTGGCGGCTGATCTTCATGACCTTCTTCGGCAAGCCCCGCGGCGACAAGCACGCGCATGAACATGCGCATGAAAGCCCGATGGTCATGCTGATCCCGCTGGCGGTCCTGTCGGTCGGCGCGGTACTGGCGGGCATGGTCTGGTACGGCTCGTTCTTCGGCGATCTGGACAAGATGGCGGCGTTCTTCCGGATGCCCGGCCATGACGCGGCAGGGGCCATGGGCGCCATCTACATGTCGCCCCATAACGAGGTCATCGAGACCGCCCACCACGCACCCGCCTGGGTCAAGGTCAGCCCGTTCATCGCCATGGCGATCGGCTTCCTGATTGCCTGGGTGATGTACGTCAAGGACACCTCGCTGCCCAAGCGGCTGGCCGATGCCAACCGTCCGCTGTACCTGTTCCTGCTGAACAAGTGGTACTTCGACGAGATCTACGACTTCCTCTTCGTGCGTCCGTCCTTCGCTGTCGGCCGTCTGTTCTGGAAACGCGGTGACGGCACCATCATCGACGGCACCGTCAACGGCGTTGCCCTCGGGCTGGTCCCCGCCTTCGTGCGCCTGATCGGTCGCTGGCAGAGCGGTTACATCTTTACCTATGCATTCACGATGGTGATCGGCATCGCGGCCCTTGTGACCTGGATGACGCTCATCGGAGGGGCACACTAATGAACAACCTTCTGTCCATCGTCACCTTCATGCCGTCCATCGCGGCGCTGATCCTGGCGATTTTCCTGCGGGGCGAGGACCGGGCGTCGCAGCGCAATGCCAAGTGGGTGGCGCTGATCGCCACCACGCTGACCTTCCTGGTGTCGCTGTTCATCCTGTTCCAGTTCGACGGCTCGAACACCGGCTTCCAGATGGTCGAGGACCGTCCCTGGCTGGGTGGCCTGCGCTACAAGATGGGCGTCGACGGGATCTCGGTCCTGTTCGTGATGCTGACGACCTTCATGATGCCGATCACCATCGCCGCCTCCTGGCGGGTGAAGCGGCGGGTGAAGGAATACATGATCGCCTTCCTGATCCTGGAAACGCTGATGCTGGGCGTGTTCATGTCGCTGGACCTGATCCTGTTCTACGTCTTCTTCGAGGCAGGCCTGATCCCGATGTTCCTGATCATCGGCATCTGGGGCGGCCCGAACCGGATCTACGCGACCTTCAAGTTCTTCCTCTACACCTTCCTCGGCTCGGTCATGATGCTGATCTCGATGATCGTCATCTACGAGCACGCCCACACGACCGACATCGTCGCCCTGATGAAGTACGACTTTAGCTCGGATCCGATCACGCTGTTCGGCTTCGTGATCCCGGGCGGTCTGCAGACGCTGCTGTTCTTCGGCTTCTTCGTGGGCTTCGCCGTCAAGACGCCGATGTGGCCGGTGCACACCTGGCTGCCTGACGCCCACGTTCAGGCGCCGACGGCCGGGTCCGTCGACCTTGCGGCCATCCTGCTGAAGATGGGCGGCTACGGCTTCCTGCGGTTCTCGCTGCCGATGTTCCCGGTGGGGGCGGACGTGCTGACGCCCTTCGTGCTGTGGCTGTCGGTCATTGCCATCGTCTATACCTCGCTGGTGGCGCTGGTGCAGACCGACATGAAAAAGCTGATCGCCTATTCGTCGGTTGCGCACATGGGCTTTGTCACCATGGGGATCTTCGCGGTGAACCAGCAGGGCATGGACGGCGCGATGTTCCAGATGCTGTCGCACGGCTTCATCTCGGCCGGCCTCTTCCTGTCGGTGGGCTTCATCTACGACCGCATGCACACGCGTGAGATCGAGGCCTACGGCGGCCTGGTGAACCGGATGCCCGCCTATGCGCTGATCTTCATGTTCTTCACCATGGCGAACGTCGGCCTGCCGGGCACCTCGGGCTTCATCGGTGAATTCCTCACCATGGTCGGCATCTTCCAGGTCAACACCTGGATCGCGATGGTCGCGGCCACCGGCGTCATCCTGTCGGCGGCCTATGCGCTGTACCTTTACCGCCGCGTGGTCATGGGCCCGCTGCTGAAGGAAAGCCTGAAGACCATCAAGGACCTCGACCTGCGCGAAAAGCTCATCATGGGCCCGCTGGTCGCCATGACCCTGTTCCTTGGCGTCTACCCCAGCTTCGTGACCGACCGCGTCGGCCCCACGATCGGCGCCCTTGTCGAGCATAACCAGACCGCGCTGAAAGAGGCGGGCCGCATCCCTGCGGCCACCGCCGAGACCGCCGCGCCGGCCGCATCGCACTGAACCCGGAGGATCCTTTCAACATGCTTCAGTCCGACCTGAACATCATCCTCCCGGAGATCGTCCTGGCGATCTACGCGATGGTGGCCCTGGTCCTGGGGGTCTACCTGGGCAAGGACAAGATCGCGGGTATCCTCAGCTGGGTCACCGCCGCCGTCTTCGTCCTGCTGGGCCTGTGGATTTCGATCCGGCCCACCGGGATGACCGCCTTCCACGGCATGTACAATGCCGATGGCTTCTCGCAATATGCCCAGGTGGGCATCCTGTTCTCGGCCGCGGCCGTGCTGGTGATGGGCCTCGAACACATGGCGCGCCGCAAGGTGCTGCTGTTCGAATTCCCGATCCTGATCGCGCTTGCGGTGCTGGGGATGCTGGTCATGGTCTCGGCCGGAGACCTGATCACCCTCTACATGGGCGTCGAACTTCAGTCGCTGGCGCTTTACGTGCTGGCCTCGATCCGCCGCGATTTCCTGAAGTCGACGGAATCGGGCCTGAAGTATTTCATCCTGGGCTCGCTGTCGTCGGGGATGCTGCTGTACGGCGCCTCGCTGGTCTATGGCTTCTCGGGGACCACGCTGTTCTCGGGCATCCTGGAGGCCGCGGGTCATGGCCATGCGCCGGTCGGCCTGCTGTTCGGCATTGTCTTCATGATCTCGGGCCTGGCGTTCAAGGTCTCGGCCGTGCCGTTCCACATGTGGACGCCGGACGTCTACGAGGGCTCGCCCACGCCGGTCACCGCCTTCTTCGCCACGGCGCCGAAATTCGCCGCCATGGGCCTGTTTGCCCGCGTCCTCTATGATGCCTTCGGTGGCGTCGTGGGCGACTGGCAGCAGGTCACGGCGATGATCGCCTTCCTGTCGATGGTGGTGGGTTCGGTCGCGGCGATCGGTCAGACCAACATCAAGCGCCTGATGTCCTATTCGTCGATCGCCCACATGGGCTATGCGCTGATGGGCCTGTCGGCGGGCACCGTGCTGGGCGTGCAGTCCATGCTGCTGTACCTGTCGATCTACGTGACGATGAACATCGGCGCCTTCGCCTTCATCATGTCGATGGAACGCGACGGGCAACCGGTGACCGACATCCGCTCGCTGAACGTGTACGCCTCGGCGGCACCGGGCCGTGCGCTGGCGCTGCTGCTGCTGCTGTTCTCGATGGCGGGCGTGCCGCCCTTCATCGGCTTCTTCGCCAAGATCTACGTGCTGCGCGCGGCCTATGAAGGCGGCATGGCGTGGCTAGCGATCATGGCGGTGCTGGCCTCGGTGGTGGGCGCGTTCTACTACCTGCGCGTGGTCTACTTCATGTACTTCGGCAAATCCTCGGAAGAGCCGTTGGACGAATCGAAGAACCCCGTGCTGCTGGCGTTCCTGACGGTGTCGGCCGCGATCATGCTGATCGGTGTGGTCAACCTGTTCGGTCTGGAAGACGTGGCGAAGGCCGCCGCCGTCTCGCTGGTGAAGTGAGCTTGGCGCCGCTGCCCGAAGGCTGGCCCGGCGGCTATGGCCGCCTGGCCCTGGCGCAGGTGGACAGCACCCTGGACGAGGGTGCGCGACAGTTCGATACGCTGCCGGGCCCCCTCTGGATCTCGGCCGCGCAGCAGACCAAGGCCAGGGGCCGCCGCGGGCGGCCCTGGGCGAACCCGGTGGGCAATTTCGCCGCCACGCTGGTCCTGCCGCTGGCGGATGAAACCCCCGACCGGATCGCGCTGCGCAGCTTCGTCGCGGCGCTGGCGCTTTATGACGCGCTGGTCATGGTCACCGGCCGCACCGCCCCCTTCGCGCTGAAATGGCCCAATGACGTGCTGCTGAACGGTGGCAAGCTGGCGGGCATCCTGCTGGAAAGCGTCCTGCGGCGGAACCGCATCGAAGGCCTGATGATCGGCATCGGTGTCAACCTGGCCGAAGCCCCCCCGCCCGAGCAGGTCGAGGCCCGCGCCCTGCGGCCCGTGGCGCTGCTGCCCGAGGTGGGCGTTCAGATCCCCCCCGAAGACTTTCTGACGGCGCTGGCTGCGGCCTATGCGGCGCAGGAGGACACCTTCCGCACCCGCGGTTTCGCCCCGATCCGCACTGCCTGGCTGGACCGCGCCACGCGCCTGGGCCAGGAGATCACGGCGCGCTTCGGCAATACCGCCCTGACCGGCCGGTTCGAGACCATCGACGAAAACGGACATCTTGTCCTGACGGCGGGCGGCACGCGACATGCGATCGCGGCGGCCGACGTCTTCTTCTAGCCTCACGACCCCGGAGGAGGGGGCCCCGTCATGCTGCTGGCCATTGATTGCGGCAACACCAACACCGTCTTCTCGGTCTGGGACGGCACCGAGTTCCTGTGCACGCTGCGCACCTCGACCGACCACCAGCGCACCGCTGACCAGTATTACGTCTGGCTGTCGACGCTGCTGACGCATCACAAGATACCCGTCGACATCGATGCGGTGATCATTTCCTCGACCGTGCCGCGGGTGGTGTTCAACCTGCGGGTGCTGGCGGATCGCTATTTCAACTGTCGTCCCTATGTGGTGGGCAAGCCCGAATGCGCCCTGCCGAAGGCGCCGCGCGTCGATGCCGGCACCCAGGTGGGCCCGGACCGGCTGGTCAACACCGCCGGCGCCTTCGAGCGTTACGGCGGCGACCTGATCGTGGTGGATTTCGGCACTGCCACCACCTTTGACGTGGTGGCCGAGGACGGCGCCTACGTGGGCGGCGTCATCGCGCCGGGGGTCAACCTGTCGCTGCAGGCGCTGCACGAAAGCGCCGCCGCCCTGCCGCACGTGGATGTGACGCGGCCCGCGCAGGTGATCGGCACCAATACCGTGGCCTGCATGCAAAGCGGCGTTTTCTGGGGCTATGTGGGCCTTGTCCGGGAAATCTGTGGCCAGATCCGCAGCGAATACGCGCGCCCCATGCGAATTATCTCGACCGGGGGGCTTGCGCCCCTCTTCGGACAGGGCGATACGCTGTTCGACCATTTCGACGAATTCCTGACCATTCACGGTCTCAGGATCATCTATGACCACAACCAGATGCTAGGGGCTACATGACAACGGATCGGCTCATCTACCTTCCGCTCGGCGGTGCCGGGGAAATCGGGATGAATGCCTATGTCTACGGGTACGGACCGGCCGGAAACGAGCGGCTGATCCTCGTGGATCTGGGCGTCGCCTTCCCCGACATGGAGACGACGCCGGGGGTGGATCTGATCTTTGCCGACATCACCTGGCTGAAAGAGAACCGCAACCGGCTGGAAGCGGTGTTCATCACCCATGCCCACGAAGATCACGTGGGCGCGGTGGGGCACCTTTACGAACGCCTGGGCGCCCCGATCATCTATGCGCGCGCCTTCACGGCGAATATCGCGCGCGGCAAGCTGGGCGAATACGGGCTGGGCGATCATGTCGTCACCACCGTCAGCGCCTGGCCGGAAACCGTCAAGGCGGGCCCGTTCAAGGTGGGCTTCCTGCCGATGTCGCATTCGATCCCCGAAAGCAGCGCGCTGGTGATCGACACGCCGGCGGGGCGGATCATCCACTCGGGCGACTTCAAGCTGGACACCAACCCGATCGTCGGCGAACCCTTCGACGAGGCGCTGTGGCGCGATGTTTCGAAGGGCGGCGTGCGGGCGCTGATCTGCGACTCGACCAACGTCTTCTCGCCCAATCCCGGCCGCTCGGAATCCGAGGTCGAGCCTGAGGTCGAGAAACTGGTCGCCTCCTGCGATACCGGCATCTTCGTGGCGACGACCTTTGCGTCGAACATCGCGCGGGTGAAATCGCTGGCGGTGGCGGGCGACAAGGCGGGCCGGTCGGTCTGCCTGCTGGGCCGCGCCATGCGCCGGATGATCGAGGCGGGTCAGGAAACCGGCATCCTGTCGGGCTTCCCCAAGGTGATCAGCATCGAGGACGCCCGCGAGATCCCGCGCGAGAACCTGATGATGATCGTCACCGGCAGCCAGGGCGAACGCCGCGCGGCGGCCGCGCAGCTGGCCCGCGGCAAGCACCACGGCATCACGCTGGGCGAGGGGGATACCTTCCTGTTCTCGTCCAAGACCATCCCGGGCAACGAAAAGTCGGTGATCTCGATCATCAACAATTTCAGCCAGATGGGCGTTGACGTGATCGACGACCATGCCGGGCGCTACCACGTGTCGGGCCACGCCAACCGCCCGGATCTGGAGCGTCTGCAGGACATCGTGAACCCGCAGATCGTCATCCCGATGCACGGCGAACACCGTCACCTGCGCGAACATGCCAAGATCAGCATGGCGAAGGGCCGCGGCTCTTTCGTCTGCGTCAACGGCATGATGATCGAACTGTCGGGCAATGCCCCCAAGGTCGTCGAATACATCGAGACCGGCCGCACCTATCTGGATGGCTCGATCCAGATCGGCGCGCTGGACGGCATCGTGCGTGACCGGATCCGCATGGCGCTGAACGGCCATGTCACCGTCACCGCCGTCATCGACGAGGATGACGAGCCGCTGGGCGATCCCTGGTGCGATCTGATGGGCCTGCCGGAAACCGGCAAGTCCGGCGTGTCGCTGGTGGACATCCTGGAAGCCGACCTGAGCCAGTTCCTGGGCCGGGCGGATGCCAAGACCATGCGCGATGACGACAAGCTGGAAGAGGCCCTGCGGCGCGTCGTGCGCAACTCGGCTCAGGGAGAGATCGGCAAGAAGCCCGAGGTGACGGTGGTCATTTCGCGACTGTCGGCCTGATCCCGACGCTCCAGTTCCGTAAGCAATGACATCAGCGCGCCCGATTGGCGCGCTGATTGCGCATCAAACTGCAGGCCGATGCGATGGTGGGCCGTCCAGCGCAGGTCCGAGCGCAGGTTGCAGATCTGCGGCAGACGAAAGCGCATCCGCCCCATGGGCCCGTAATTGCTGGCCGCTAGCGGCAGCTGCAGACCCGCCCCCCCCAGCGAGATGTCGACCAGCGTGGCCGTCATCACCTTGTCTTCAAAGATCAGCTCGCAACTGCGGCGCAACGCATAGCGCGTGTGGCGGCGACGGTTGGCATATTGGTTCGGCGGGATGACGACCTGCATGGCTCTGGCCCCTGTGACGACAGCGGGTGCTGACAGGGGCAGGCTAGGGGACCAGAGATTTCAAAAGCTTGAACGAAAAGGGCGGGGATGACGCCAGATCGCGTCATCCCCGCCCTTTTTTACGTTCCGTCCCGAAGGATCAGCCGGCGCGGCGTTGATCGAACGACAGCGCGATAAAGCTGGGCATGTGGTCGCCCATGCCGACCACCACGCGGTCGTTGCCACGGCCCTTGCCACCGGTGTTGCCGCCATTGCCACGCTCGCGCGGGGCGCCGCTGCGCTTGTCGGTGCGCTCCGATTTCTCGGGCTTCTCGACGGGCTCGGGCTTTTCGGCGCGGGCCGGCTTTTCAGCGGGCTTTTCGGTGGGCTTTTCGGCAGCGGCGGGCCGTTCGGCGCGCGCCGGTTTCGGGGCCTTCTCGACCGGCTTTTCTGCCTTGGCGACGGGGGCCTCGACCGGGGCCTCGACGGGGGCCGCGACAGGCGCCTCGGCGGGCTTTTCAGCGGGCTTTTCGGCCTTCGGGGCGCGCGGCGCCTTGGCGGGTTTCGGTGCCTTCACCTCGGCTGCGACAGGGGCCTCGACTGCCTCGGGGGCCTCGGCGGTGACCTCGGCCTTGGGGGCCTTGGGCTTGCGGGTCCGGGTGCGGCGGGGCTTCTCGTCGGTCTTGGCGGCGGGGGCCTCGGCTGCGGCTGCGCCCTCGGGCTCGGCGGATTTCAGGCCCGGCAGTTCCAGGCGCGGGATCTCTTTCGCCACCAGTTTCTCGATGTCGGCCAGGTTCTTTTCGTCGCGCGGCACGCAGATCATGATCGTCTTGCCCTTGCGCCCGGCCCGGCCGGTGCGGCCGATGCGGTGCACGTAGTCTTCGGAATGGGTCGGCACGTCGAAGTTGAAGACATGGCTGACCGAGGGAACGTCCAGACCGCGCGCGGCCACATCCGAGGCCACCAGGATCTTCAGCGAGCCTTCGCGGAAGCCGTCCAGCGTCTTCATGCGGGTCGACTGGTCCAGGTCGCCATGGATGGGCGCTGCGTCATAGCCGTATTTCTTCAGCGACTTGGCGGTGACATCGACATCGGTCTTGCGGTTGCAGAAGACGATGGCGTTGGTCAGGCTGTCGCCTTCCATGTCGATCAGCTGACGCAGGATGCGGCGTTTTTCCGACCCCTCGCGGTCCTTGCGGGATGCCTTGAACATGACGACGCTCTGTTCGATGTTCTCGCCGGTGGTGGCCTGGCGGGCGATCTCGATGCGTTCGGGGTTCGACAGGAAGGTATTGGTGATGCGTTCGATCTCGGGCGCCATGGTGGCCGAGAAGAACAGCGTCTGGCGGGTGAACGGCGTCAGGCTGAAGATGCGTTCGATATCCGGGATGAACCCCATGTCGAGCATCCGGTCGGCCTCGTCCACCACCATGATCTGCACGCCGGTCAGCAGCAGCTTGCCGCGCTCGAAATGGTCCAGCAGACGGCCGGGCGTGGCGATCAGCACGTCGACGCCGCGGTCGATCAGCGCCTCTTGTTCCTTGAAGCTGACGCCGCCGATCAGCAGCGCCTTCGTCAGCTTCATGTGCTTGGTATAGGTGTCGAAGTTCTCGGCGACCTGGGCGGCCAGTTCGCGGGTCGGGCACAGCACAAGCGACCGCGGCATCCGCGCGCGGGCACGGCCCTTGGCCAGCCGCGTGATCATCGGCAGCGTAAAGCTGGCGGTCTTGCCGGTGCCCGTCTGGGCGATGCCCAGCACGTCCCTGCCAGCCAGCGCGTGCGGAATGGCGCCTGCCTGGATGGGCGTCGGCGATTCATAACCGGCTTCGGCGATGGCTTTGAGGACCTTGGGGTCCAGGTCGAGATCAGAAAACTTGGTCATGTGCATCCGTGGGTTTACGGACACATCTTGGCCCGTAGCGTATCCGTGAAGGGCCAGACAGGCCCGGGCGTGCAGAACGGCCGCCGCCTCATGGAAGGGGCTCTTACTAGAGACTTGCAAAAAGGTCAATCCAAACGGGCAAATGCGCTGTTTTCGGGCCCTGGAGGGGGGATTTCAGGGGCTGACGTCGGGAAAATGGCGGCTGCGCAGCGCCGTCAGGTCCATTTCACGGCTGACCAGCAGCCCCTCGGCCGCGAGTCGTTTTCGCAACCCAGGGCTGTCGGCGCAGACCTCGGCATGGAAACGGCGCAGCCCCGCCTCGCCCTCGCGGGCTTCCAGGGCTGCCAGATGGGCGTGCAGAGTGGGGGTGTCGGGCGCGGCGGGCTTCAGCTCGCTCCGGTACGAGCCCTGGTCGTGGCGAAAGCGGTACTGGGCCAGCCAGGCCTCGACGGGGCCGGCGTGAAAATGCGCCAGCGGGCAGGGCAGGGTGGTCTCTCCGGGATTGCGGCCCGAGGGGGTCAGCAGGTTGTGGATGCGGAATTCGGCCTGGGGCAGGCCGGGGCGGGCAAAGATCTTGCCATTGGCATGGCTCAGCAGGCCGCCGTTCAGCCAGGGGCCGAATTCGGGGTTGATCCGCGCGGTTTGCGCGCGCCGCGTCGCGGGATCCAGTGAAAAGCTGCGGAAATGGTAAAGCGGCCCGGGGCCTGCCAGCGCCTCGACCGGGCGCAGGCGGGCGGTGTGACAGGTCGCAGGCAGCGCCGACAGCATCTGCGCCACCGGCTGATCGGGCAGCAGGAATTCGTCAACGTCTATGTGCAGCAGCCAGTCGAGGCGGCATTTGTGCACATAGCAATGGGTGGCATTGACGGTCTGCCGGGCCTGGTGGCGTTTCGGCCGAAAGCCCTTGGTGCGCTTCCACCAGCCGCTGTCGCAGGCGACGGTGCGGATCTTCGGATGCGGCTTCAGCAGGGCGATCGCCGGATCGGCGGGGTCGTCGAAATGCAGATGCAGCCGGGTCGCGCCCAGCTCCAGATGCCAGGCGGCAAAGTCCAGCACCTTTTCGGCCGGCGCCCGGATGGTCGAGACGATGCCCCAGCTGGTGCTCATGCGGTGGCCTCCTGCGGCAGGCGGCCGAAGACCTGGCGGACGCGGGCCTCAAGATCCAGTTCCGGGGCCAGCAGCATCCCCTGCGCCTGCAGGCGGTCGCGCAGGGCGGGGCTGTCGGCCAGCACCTCGTCCCGCAAGAGCGCCAGCGCGTCCTCGCCCTCGGTGGCCAGCAGGTATTCCAGCAGATCGCCGGGGCCGAAGCGGTCGCGGCCGCGGGGATAGTGACCGTCAGAGATGCGGGCGGGCAGCGTGGCGAGAAACCCGGGCCAGTCGGCGGCGAGGCTGCGGCCGCAATGGCCGGCAGTCCACAGCGCCCGGTTCGGCGCAGGCTGGCTGCGGTGGATCAGGTAATGCAGCCCCAGCCGGCAATCGGCAATGCCGGTACGCACCGCCGGACGGCCCTGCGGTGCCCCCACCAGCCCCTGCGGCAGATGCAGCCCGAAGGTGGGGTAGACGGCGGCCAGGGCGGCCTCTCCGGCCTGATCGGCGGGAACGGGGCGGCGAAAGGCGGGGGCGGGACCCAGCAGGCGTTCGGCCGGGGGCAAGTCCAGCACGGCGATGCCGTCGGGCAGGGCGCCCAGCACGGCGGCCAGCGGGCGCTCGGGCAGCAGCAGGTCGCCGCCGTCCAGATGCACCAGCCAGTCCAGGTCGCTGTCGTGGTAGCTGAGCGTGGCATTGCGCGCCTGCCGGCGGGCAAGCGCATCGGGGCGCTGGCCCAGGCGGTCCCAGTGGGCCTGGTCGCAGGGGATCACCCGGACCAGCGGATGGTCCGCAAAGAACGCCTGCGCGGCACCGTCGGGACGGTCCAGGTACAGATCCAGCCGGTCGGCCCCCTCGATCAGGTGGTGGGCGGCAAAGCGGGCGATCTGCGGCAGCTCCGCATCCAGCGTCGCCACGATCCCCCAGCGAAGGCGCGCCGGATCGGGCCGGGCCCGGGCGCTGAGCGCGGGCTGCGCGCCCTCGGGCAGGGGCAGCGGGGCAAAGCCTGCCTCGGCAGGGGGCGGGATCTCGTCGTCGCGCATCAAGGCCAGGCGGCGGAACACGGTGCGCGGATCGGCATCGAGCAACCCCAGCAGATGCCGCGCCAGCGGGGCCAGCACCGGATCCGCGCCCGCCTCTTGCCACAGCCGCCCCAGCAGGTTGACATCAAGCCCCCCCGACATCAGCGCATAGGGCGCCATGTCGAGCGGCAGCCGCCGCCGTTTCTTGGGCCCGGCAAAGGGCTGCTCGGGCGCCAGGCCCGCATGCAGCCGTTCGCTTTCATACAGTTTCACCATGCCGAAAAGGGTGGTCAGCGCCAGCCCCGCCTGCCGCTGCGCCGGGGTGTCACCGTGATCGCCAAAGGTCGTCACCGCCGAGACCAGCCAGCGCGGCGACAGCCGGTCGATCAGGAAGGCGGCTTCCTCGCGCCACAGGCGCAGGAACAGCGGCGCGGTCTGGGCGGGCTGGTCGCGGCGGCGCAGATGGGCGATCAGCAGGCCATGCAGGTGCAGGATCTGCGGCTGGCCCAGGAATTCCTCGGCCAGTTCGCGGGCCTTGCGCGCATGGCCCGCGCGCGCCGGCCCATCGGGCAGGCGGGTGGGGGCGGATTTCAGCGGCTGCAGGTCGATGTCGAGGGGTGGCAGCGCCTGGCCCGGCTCGAAGGCCAGGGGCTCCTGCCGGGCTTCCATCCGGGCAAGAAGGCTGTCGAAACCGCCATAGGTGCTGTCGCGCATCATGGCGGCAGGATGCGACAGGGCAGGCGTGCAGGCAAGCACCCGCACACGTCAGGGTGGAAATTCCCTTTCCGGGGACATGAAAAAGGCGGCCCCGCAGGGCCGCCCGGATCAGACCATCATTTCCTTGGTAGCCGACAGCGTCACCTCGGGGTAGTCGCGCACCACCCGGTCGATGTCCCATTGCAGCCGCGTCAGGAAGACGATGTCGCCGTCGTGGTCATAGCCGATGTGCTGCTTGTTGGCATTCACCAGCTTCTCGACCGCCAGCTTCGGCCCCGAAACCCAGCGGGCCGAGGTGAACTGCGAGGGTTCGAAGCGCACCGGCAGGCCGTATTCCAGCTCGATCCGGGAACCCAGGACCTCGAACTGAAGGGCGCCGACGACGCCGACGATGAAGCCCGAGCCGATCGAGGGCTTGAAGACCTTGGCGGCGCCTTCCTCGGCGAATTGCATCAGCGCCTTTTCCAGGTGCTTGGCCTTCATCGGATCGCCCGCGCGCACGCCCTGCAGCAGTTCCGGCGCAAAGCTGGGGATGCCGGTGACGCGCAGCGTCTCGCCCTCGGTCAGGGTGTCGCCGATGCGCAGCTGGCCGTGGTTCGGAATGCCGATGATGTCGCCGGCCCAGGCCTCTTCCGCCAGTTCCCGGTCCGAGGCCAGGAACAGCACCGGGTTCGACACTGCCATCGGTTTCTTCGAGCGCACGTGCTGCAGCTTCATGCCGCGCTTGAAATGCCCCGAGGCCAGGCGCACGAAGGCCACCCGGTCGCGGTGCTTGGGGTCCATGTTGGCCTGCACCTTGAAGACAAAGCCCGCAACCTTGTCCTCTTCCGGGGCGATCTGGCGCGGTTCGGCCTGCTGAGGCTGCGGTTCGGGGCCGAATTCACCGATGCCGGTCATCAGTTCCTTGACGCCGAAGCTGTTGATCGCCGAGCCGAACCAGATCGGCGTCATCGTCCCCTCCAGCAGCGCCTGACGGTCGAAGGCGGGCAGCAGCTCGCGGGCCATCTCGACCTCTTCGCGCAGCTTGGCCAGCTGCCCGGCGGGGATATGCTCGGCCATCTTCGGATCGTCGAGGCCGTCCAGCTTGATCGATTCCGCGACCCGGTTGCGGTCGGCGCGGTCCATCAGCTCCAGCCGGTCGTGCAGCATGTCGTAGCAGCCCAGGAAATCCCGGCCGACGCCGATGGGCCAGGAGGCGGGCGTCACGTCGATGGCCAGGTTCTCCTGGATCTCGTCGATGATGTCGAAGACCTCGCGGCTTTCGCGGTCCATCTTGTTGCAGAAGGTCAGGATCGGCAGGTCGCGCAGGCGGCAGACCTCGAACAGCTTCTGGGTCTGGCTTTCGACGCCCTTCGCGCCGTCGATCACCATGATCGCCGCATCCACCGCCGTGAGCGTCCGATAGGTGTCCTCGGAAAAGTCCGAGTGGCCGGGGGTGTCGACCAGGTTGAAGCGGAACTTGCCGAAATCGAAGCTCATTGCCGAGGCGGACACCGAGATGCCGCGGTCCTTCTCCATCTGCATGAAGTCCGAGCGCGTGCGCCGCGCCTCGCCCTTGGCGCGCACCTGGCCGGCCATCTGGATGGCCCCCCCGAAGAGGAGGAATTTTTCGGTCAGCGTCGTCTTGCCCGCGTCCGGGTGCGAGATGATCGCGAAGGTACGCCGGCGGGCGATCTCAGGCGGCAGGGCGGGGCGGTTGGAGGCGGTGTCGAGCATGTCGCGGCGTATAGCACCCCATGGAAAAAGGGCAAGCCTCGGCGCGGGGCCTTGCAGGGCAGGGATGCGCCGCCACACGCCGCCGCCCCCGGGGCGGTGACTGGCGCGTTGATCCAGGACAGCCGTCAGGGTGGCTGTCGTTGCAGGGGGCGCTGCCCCCACGGGCCTGCGGCCCGTTCCCCCGAGGTATTTGGAACAAGAAAATGAAGGGGTATTTTCGAATTCATCTTTCTAAAAATATGGATGGTGCACCGGTGGCCGGAGGCTGGCGCGCAGATCCTTTCATCTTTCCATAAATATGCATCTTGCTGCCGCATCCGCAGGCGGTCCGCCCCGGGGCGAGGGTGATCCGTTTTCAGGCGCGGCGCAGCAGATCGAGGGTCCCGGGGCGGCGGAGATCTTCGCCCAACAGTTCGAAATGGCGATGCGGCGCGGGGGCGTGGCCGGGCAGATCGGCCAGCGCTTCGGGAAGGGCCGGCCGACTGCGGGCGTCGAGCAGCAAGGATTCCGCCGCAATGCCTTCGGCGTAGATGATCTGGTGGCTGTCGAACAGCAGCTGATAGTAGTCGATGTAGCCGCCCTCGGCGCGGATGACGTTCTCGCCATCGACGAGGTGGCGGGCGCGGACCAGGAGTTCCTTGCGGCCGACGCCAAGGCGGTCTTCACGCTGGTAGAAGAACAGCCGGTGCTCGGGCGACAGCCACAGGTCGGCCGTGTTGGCCAGCACGCCCGCGCGGATCAGCACCGGGGCCATGGCGCCGGTGGCGCGCTGCAGGTTGTGGCCGATCCAGCGCACCGCCTGGGCGCCGGCGTCGCGGGTCAGCACCCGGTCTCCGGGTCCGAGGTTTTCGATGGGGACCTGGGCGCCCGAGGCCAGGGTGATCCGCGTGCCCCTGGCGAAGGACACGCAGCCCAGCTGCGCGAAATGCCGGGCCGCACCTTCGGTGTCGATGCCCACCAGCCTCAGGTCCCGGCCCTGGGCCAGATCCCCCAGAGGCAGCGCATAGATCGCGGCCGCGTTGCCTGCGGGGTCGAGCTCGACCAGAACGAGGACCTCGGCGATGGCGGCATCGGGGCTCATGAAGGTCAGCAGGCTGTCGAGGACCAGCCGGGCGCCGGGGGTGCCCCGATCCGATCCTTCCGCCAGTTCCAGCTGGCCGTCGTCATCGGCGCGCACCATCAGCCGCAGCCGCTCGGCCATGCCGCGACGATAGAGGTCGTCCGGCACCAGTTCGGCCGCGAAGGAGAGGGCGTCGCCCTCGTTCACGCCCTGCACGACCTCAAGGGCCGAGGCCGGCAGAACCGCGATGGCGCTGACCTGCATGTTGGTGCTCTTGTGCATCTGGCCTCGGAATGCTCTTTTCGCGCGGGAT
Source organism: Pseudooceanicola sp. NS-SX9 (assembly GCF_057380705.1). Lineage (NCBI taxonomy): Bacteria > Pseudomonadati > Pseudomonadota > Alphaproteobacteria > Rhodobacterales > Paracoccaceae > Pseudooceanicola > Pseudooceanicola sp. NS-SX9. The sequence goes on from NZ_CM170818.1 coordinate 1,216,009, forward strand.
ATGGGGGCTCAGCATGGACCGGCGGCGGTTAAGTCCGCGTTACGGCGGCTGCGGCCCCTGCGATGCAAGGAAAAAGGAGACCCCGATGGATCTGGGAATCAAGGGCAAGCGGGCGCTGGTGACGGCCTCGTCCAAGGGGCTGGGCCGCGGCTGCGCCGAGGCGCTGGCCGAGGCGGGCGTGAACCTGGTGCTGAATGCCCGCGGGGCCGAGGCGCTGGAGGCCACGGCGGCCGCGATCCGCGACACCTACGGCGTCGAGGTCACGGCGGTGGCGGCCGACATCGTCAGCGAAGAGGGCCGCGCCCGGGTGCTGGAGGCCGCGGGCCAGGTCGACATCCTGGTCACCAATGCCGGCGGCCCGCCCCCCGGCATGTGGACCGACTGGGAGCGCGAGGATTTCCTGAAGGCGCTCGATGCGAACATGCTGACGCCGATCGCGCTGATGAAGGCGCAGCTGCCGGGGATGATCGCGCAGGGCTGGGGCCGGGTGGTCAACATCACCTCGCAATCCGTGAAATCGCCCATCGGGGTGCTGGGGCTGTCGAATTCGGCCCGCGCCGGTCTGACGGGCTATGTCGCGGGCACCGCGCGCCAGGTGGCGCCCCATGGCGTGGTGATCAACAACCTGCTGCCGGGCATTCACGACACCGACCGGGCGTTCTCGCTCGATACCGGGGTGGCGAAGCAGAAGGGCATCACGCTGGAGGAGGCCCGCGCCGCGCGCGAGGCCAGCATTCCGACGCATACCTATGGCACGGCCCGGGGCTTTGGCCAGACCTGCGCCTTCATGTGCTCTCAGCATGCGGCCTTCATGGTCGGGCAGAACGTGCTGCTGGACGGCGGCGCCTTCCAGAGCACCCTGTAACCGCCTGCCGCGCGAGGCCCCGAGGCCTCGCGTTTCCCGCCGGCGCGAGAGGTCCCGATGCCCGCGATCCGTTTCGCCCTGCGTGCGGCGCTGCAACTGGCGCTGCTGGTCCTGATGCTGTGGCTGCTGCCGGGGCTGCCGGTCTGGGGGCTGGTGCTGGCGGTGCCGCTGCTGGCGCTTGGGCCCGCGCAGGCGGCGGGTGCGATGCTGGCGCTGCGGCGGGCGCACCGGCTGGACCGGCTGGATCCCGGCGGCCGGCTGCACCGGCTGGGGGCGGGGATCAGCCTGCGGGTGCTGCTGTCGCTGGGTGCCGCCATGGCGCTGGTGACGCTGGCGCTGCCGCAGGTGATGCTGTTCCGGCCGCTCGACTGGGGGCTGTTCCTGCTGGCCTTTCCGCTGCTGTGGCTGTTGCGTGCCCTCTTTGCCCGGATGTTGGGGCCGGAGCTGGCCGCACCCTTCCGCACCGCGCTGCCGATCGTCTGGGCCGGGCTGGTGACGGGGCTGTTGCTGGTGCTGCTGCCGCTGGTGCTGCATCTGGCGGGGCTGGCGGCGGCGCCCTTCGTCACCTCGGGCCAGCTGGGGCAGGTCGCGGGCGCCCCGGTGCGCAGCGCCGCGCTGGAGCAGATGCTGTCCGCCGCGCGCCTGGCCGAGAATATCCGCGGCTACGTGCTGGGCCAGGTCGAGGGGCAGGGCGGCAACCGGTTGCTGGGCGCGCTGCTGGCCTATGGGCTGGGCGGCGGCGCGGTGGCGGGGCTGGCGGTCGCGATGGCGGTGGCGGCGGCCCTGCCGCGCGATCTGGCGGCGCGCGCCCTGCGGCGTGCCGCGCTGCGCGATCCGGCGGCCCCCCGCGCCTCTGAAACTGCCCTGCTGGCGGCCCTGCTGACGGTGCTGCTGGGTTTCCTGTGGCTGCCGCTGATGGCGGTCTGCGATGCGCGGCTGGCGCAGATCTCGGCCCCAGATCGGCCGGTGCCGGTCGCGGCCCGCGACCTGCAGCTGATCGTCCTGCAGGTCGAGCAGATCGGCGCCGATTACTATGCCCCCGGCACCATCGCCGCGTTGCAGGCCGCGGCGCGTGCCGATCTGGACCGCGCCAGCGCCGCGCAGCGCCAGGCCTTGCAGGTCGCTATCGACAGCGCGGCCGCGGCGATGACCGCCAATGTCGATCCGTTCCTGGATCGCTACTACAGCCTGCCCGCCGATTACGCCCGGCTGGGGCTGATGCTGATGGGCCGGCTGGAGGGCAGCCTGGGTCGTCAGCTGACGCAGGCGTTGCAGCAGGGCGATCCGACCGCACCGCTGGAACAGCTTCTGGCGCAGGCCGATCCCGACGCGATCCTGCAGGGGCAGGCCGCCGCGCGGCTGGCGCAATACCGCGCGCTGATGGCCGCCCATCGCCTGACCCCGCCCGAAGGCGCCACGCTGGAGCTGACGCAAAGCTGCACCGCCGCGCCCTGCCTGGACCTGGCGGCCCTCGCCCGCGCCCGGACCGAGGGCCTTTCGGCGCGTCTGGCGCTGAGCGGCGGGGCGGGCGGCGCGGCCGGTCTGGTCGCGGGGCTGGTGGTGAAAAAGCTGGTCGCCAAGGGTGTGCTTAAAATTGCGGCAAAGGCGGTGGTCAAGGTGGTGACGTCGAAATCGGCCTCGGGGCTGGGGGGGGCTGCGGCCGGGGGCGCGGCGGGGGCTGCGGCAGGCAGCGTGGTGCCGGGCCTGGGGACGGCGATCGGCGGCGCCCTGGGCATGGCCGTGGGCGCAGGCGTCGGGATCGGCACGGATTACCTGCTGCTGAAGCTGGAAGAGGTGCAGGACCGTGCCGCCTTCCGGGCCCAGATCACCGGCGCCATCGACGCCTGGGCCGCCGACACCCGCGCCCTGCTGACCACCCCCTGATCCCGCTGCCGCGCCCCTAAGGCGCAGGCTGTCAAGCGGCCTTACGCCCATCGGTTGATCAAAAAATCGGGGGGCCGGTGCTTTGGTCCTTTTCCACGGGGCAGCGAGCCTTTAGATACGCATTGACTTGAAGAGGTGGGCTTTGGGAACGGACCCACCGTTGCAGGAGAGAGCTGCTATGCTGAACAACATCGGTCCGATGGGCCTTCTTCTGATCGCTGTCGTGGTCCTCGTCCTGTTCGGACGCGGCAAGATCTCGAACCTGATGGGCGAGGTCGGCAAGGGCATCACCGCCTTCAAGAAGGGCGTGAACGACGGCGAGAAGGAACTCGAGGACGACAAGGCCGCGAAAGCGCGCGACGTCAGCCCGGAAGAGACCAAGGACAAGGTCTGATCTCCCATGTTCGGTATGGGGTGGACGGAGATCCTGCTGATCGGGATCGTGGCCTTGATCGTGGTCGGGCCCAAGGAACTGCCGAACCTGTTCCGCACTGTCGGACAGTTCGTCGGCAAGGCACGCGGCATGGCGCGGGAATTCACCCGCGCGATGGAGGACGCGGCTGACCAGTCGGGCATGAAAGAGACCAACCAGATGCTCAAGGGCCTGTCGAACCCGAAGAAATTCGGGCTCGACAAGGTGCGCGAGGCCGCTGACACCCTGACCCGGCCGATGACATCCGCGACGACGACGCCGCCCGCGTCCACGATGACGCCCGAGCGCGAAGAGGCCGCCCGCAAGATCCAGGAGGCCACCGCCAAGGCCGCCGAGGATCGCCTGGCCGCCGATGCCGAGGCCGCCGCGGACGAGGTCGAATATGCCCTCTCCGTGCCCGACGTGGTGCTGCCGCCGAAACGCGCCGTGGACGCCGCGCCTGCGCCCACGCCCGCCGCCGCCCCGGCGCTGCGCCGCACCGCCGCGCAGCTCGCGAGCGGCGGACGCCCGGCGCGTCTGCCCGCCCGTGGCCGCGCCGCCCGCTCCAGCCGGCTGCCCAGCAGGAAGAACTGAGAATGAACGAGACGGACGAGCTGGAGGACAGCTCCGCCCCCCTGATCGAACACCTGGCCGAGCTGCGCACGCGGCTGATCCACTGCATCGCCGCCTTCATGGTCGGCATGCTGATCTGCTTCACGGTCTGGAACCCGATCTTCAACTTCCTGACCGAACCGCTGTGCACCGCGCGCAGCGCCATGGGCGAGGATTGCGGCCTGATCCTGATCAAGCTGCAGGAAGGCTTCTTCGTCGCCGTCTCGATCTCGATGCTGGGGGGGCTGGTGCTGTCGTTCCCCTACATCTCCTACCAGATGTGGCGCTTCGTGGCGCCGGGTCTCTACAAGTCGGAAAAGAACGCCTTCCTGCCCTTCATGATCGCCTCGCCGTTCATGTTCATCCTGGGTGCGGCCTTCGCCTTCTACGTCATCACCCCGATGGCCTTCGACTTCTTCCTGGGCTTCCAGCAGCCCGGCACCCTGACCGGGGACGTGCCGGTCGACCACAAGGTCGCCTCGATCGCCTTCCAGGGCTCGGCTCAGGCCTATCTGTCGCTGACCATCAAGTTCATCGTGGCCTTCGGCCTGTGCTTCCAGCTGCCGGTGCTGCTGACGCTGATGGGCAAGGCCGGGCTGGTGACGGCCGAGGGCCTGGCGGCCGTGCGCAAATATGCCGTGGTGGCGATCCTGATCCTGGCCGCGGTGGTGACACCGCCGGATGTCGTCAGCCAGATCATCCTCTTCGTCGTGGTCTACGGCCTCTACGAGGTCTCGATCTGGCTGGTGCGCCGGGTTGATCGCCAGCGCGAGGCGCAACTGCGCGCCGAAGGCTATTACGATGACGAGGACGAGGAAAAGGGCGCCGCGCCCGCAAAGACCCCCGCAAAGACCGACGAATGACCCAAGCTCTGACCCGCATCGCCGCCGCCCTTGAACGCATGGCGCCCGCGCCCCTGGATGCGCCCGATTTCGACAGCGCCCAGGCCTTCGTCTGGCAGACCGGCCCGGAACGGCTGACCCCGATCACGAAGGTCAGCCGGGTCGACGTCGGCCTGCTGGTGGGGGTGGACCGCGCGCGCGATACGCTGCTGGCCAACACGCTGCAATTCGCCCGCGGCCACGGCGCCAACAACGCGCTTCTGTGGGGCGCCCGCGGCATGGGGAAATCCTCGCTGGTCAAGGCGATCCACGCCGAGGTCCTGCGCCAGGGCCTGCCCCTCAAGATCGTCGAGCTTCAGCGCGAGGACCTGCCCACCGTGGCGCGCCTCATGCAGCTTCTGGGCGCCAGCCAGCACCGCTTCCTGCTGTTCTGCGACGACCTGTCGTTCAGCCATGATGACCAGCACTACAAGTCCCTGAAGGCGGTCCTCGACGGCGGCATTGCCGGGCGGCCCGACAACGTGCTGTTCTACGCCACCTCGAACCGGCGCCACCTGATGCCCCGCGACATGATCGAGAACGAACGCTCCTCCGCCATCAACCCCGCCGAGGCGGTCGAGGAAAAGGTCTCGCTCTCGGATCGCTTCGGCCTCTGGCTGGGCTTCCACCCCTGTTCGCAGGACGACTACCTGGCGATGATCGACGGCTACTGCGCCGCCCATGGCCTGGTGATCGACCCCGACACCCTGCGCGCCGAGGCGATCGAATGGCAGGCCACGCGCGGTTCCCGCTCGGGCCGCGTCGCCTGGCAGTTCTTCACCGATCTGGCGGGGCGCCACGGCGTGGCCCTGGCCTGACCACCGCGGCAGTGCAACAAGAAAGGCCGGTGCCCCAGGGGCCCCGGCCTTTGTCTTTTCGGTTCCCTGTCATCTGGCCACAAATACTCCGGGGTGAATTGGGGGCCCGCAGGGCCCGCAAGAGGGGCAGCGCCCCTCCTGCGGCCGATCTCACTGCGACAGGTATTGCATCGGATCGACCGTCTCCAGGCCCTTCCTGACCTCGAAATGCAGGAACGGCGTGCCACCCGAAGCCACATCGGCGATCTGCTGGCCGCGCTCGACCTTCTCGCCCTTGCTGACCACGATGTTCGCGACGTTCGAATAAAGCGTCAGCAGCGTGCCGGTATGCTTGATGACGATGACGCTCTGGTTGTCGGTATCCTGCAGGATGGCCGCCACGGTGCCACCGGCGGCCGCCTTGACGGGCGATCCGGCATCCGCCGACAGGTCGATGCCGTCGCTCTTGCCCTTCTGATAGGCGCGGATGATGCTGCCCCGCACCGGATAGCCCATCTGCGCGGCCGAGGGCGCCTGTTCCTTTGACAGATCCGGCACGGCGGCGGCGGCGGTCTTCTTCTCGGCCTTGGTGGGCGGCGCGCTGATCGCCTCGGGCTTGTCCTTCGGCAGCGGCTGCGCGGCCGAGGGCGGCGCCGGGGTGGGCGAGGGCCGGCCCGGTGGCGTGGTGCTGCTGGCGGCCAGTCCGGCCTGGGCGCGGGCGGTGCTGCTTTCGCTTTGCTGGTTGACCAGCGGGATCAGCAGGTACTGTCCGTCACGGATGGTGAAATTGCTGTCCAGCCCGTTCCAGTCCGCCAGCGAACGCACCGACACGCCATAGAGGCGGGCAATGGAATAGGCGGTCTCGCCGCGCTGGACCTTGTGGCGGATCGGCTCGTGGCCGACCTGAACGGCGGCTTTGCCGGGGCTGGCAGGTGGCAGCGTGGTGACCGAGACCTCGTTGTCGGCGGCGCGGTTGATCGCATCCCCCGCCATCGTCGCCAGGCTCGAATCATCCGGCGAGATGATCGGCCCGGATGCGGGCGCGCCGGTGGCGGGCGAGGGCTCCATCACCCGGCCCGGCAGCGACAGCACCTCGCCTTCGCGCAGTGTGTCGCCGGGCTGCAGCCCGTTGAAGGCCGCCAGCCGCTGTGGATCCATCGCGATGCGCTGCGCGATCGAGGCGACGCTGTCGCCGCGCCGGGCCACCGCCACCTGGTAGTTCGGATAAGAGATGATGCCGCGGTTGTCGGGCATCGGGCGCTGCGCGGTCACCGCGCGGGCCGCATCGGCGGTCGAGAACTGCCCGAAACCGCCCCTCAGGTCGGTGTCGATATTGCCGCAGGCGGCAAGGCTGGCCAGCAGGCTGGCGCCCAGCAGCATCTGTACGCGGGGGCGCGGCTTCGGGGCCGCGGGCCGCGCTCTCGTCATCTCGGTCATCTGTTCGATCCTCATCCGCAAGTGGCCGCGGTCTGGGCACGGCACGCCCGGTCTGGTGCCGGGGTTGTCAGCTCTCCCGCCCCATGCCTTCGAGCAGTGGCACGAAACGCACGGGACAGAGCTCGTCATATTCAAGTCCGGTTTCGGTCTTGTGCACCCGGATCAGGTGCTGGACGGTATCGGACTGCCCGACGGGCAGCACCATGATACCGCCGGTCTTCAGCTGCGCCAAGAGCGGCCCCGGAGGGTCTTCTGCCGCAGCCGTCACGAGGATGCGATCAAAAGGCGCCTGTTCCGGTAACCCGAAGGATCCGTCGGCTGCAAAGGTGGTGACGTTGGAATAGCCTTCCGCATCCAGCACCGCGCGGGCTTCGCGCACCAGTTCGCGGTGGCGGTCCATGGTGTAGACGCGGCGCGCAAGCTGGCTCAGGACGGCGGCCTGGTAGCCCGATCCGGTGCCGATCTCCAGCACCTTGTCGCGCGGCTGGACCTCCAGCGCCTGGGTCATCAGCCCGACGATCGAGGGCTGGGAAATCGTCTGCCCGCAGGCGATCGGCAGCGGCGTGTCCTCATAGGCGCGCTCCGAGAACAGGCCCTTGATGAAGGCGCCCCGGTCGACGCGCTCCATGGCGTCCAGCACACGGCTATCGGTCACCCCCGCGCTGCGCAGGGCATAAAGGAACTGCATCTTGCGTTCCGCGAGGGTCACGTCGTCGCTGTTCATCAGGCCTTTGCAAGATCCGGGAACGGGGAAGGGCGGCGGGTCATCCCCGGCAGGATTGCGCAATCCATGCCGCTAGGGAAGGGGGCAAACGGTGCCGGGGCCTATTCCAGCCCTTTCAGACCGGCAAGCAGGTCATGGGCGGTCAGATCCGCCCGCATCGGCGTCACCGAGATGTAGTTCTCAAGGTTCGCGGCCACGTCCGAACCGGGCAGGGCGGCCGATTGCTGGTTGCCGCTGCGCGCCCACAGGAAGCGCCGCCCCGAGGGCACCACCTGCGGCGAGACGGCAAAGCTGAAATCGGTGCGCAGGCCCTGCGGCGTGACCTTGCGGCCCTTGACGGCCGCCGCCGGGCAGGCCGGGAAGTTGACGTTGTAGAAGGTGGTGTATTCGGTGTCGCCCGCCGGGCGGTGCAGCGCCAGGATCTCTTTGACCAGGGCCGCGCCATGGGCGGCGGCGGCTTCGAACGGGTCGGCCAGATCGCGGTTGCCGTCGCCGAAATACTGCGACAGGGCGATGGCCGGCAGGCCCTGCAGCGCGCCTTCCATGGCGCCGCCCAGGGTGCCGGAATAGACCGCGTTCTCGCCCGAGTTGTTGCCGCGGTTCACCCCCGACAGGATCAGGTCGATCTGCTGGCCGGCCAGCACGTCATGCACCCCCGCCAGCACGCAATCCGCCGGAGACCCCTCGGCCGCGAAGCGGCGCGGGCCCATCTGCGAGATCATCGTGGGATGGGTGTAGGAAATGCAATGCGCCACGCCCGATTGTTCGAAGGCGGGGGCGACCACCCAGACCTCGCCCTCGGGGCCGGCAACCTGGGCTGCGATGGCCTCCAGGGTGGCAAGGCCCGGGGCGTTGATGCCGTCGTCATTGGTCAGCAGAATGCGCATGGAAATGTCCTTCGAACTGTCCCCCCCTGCATAGGCGAGGCGTCCCGATGGGGCAAGGCGCCCGCCCTGCGGGGCAGGCTTCCGCAACGGCAGGGGTCAGCCCAGGCTTGCCAGCAGCCGCTGCGCCTCGTCCTGAACGGGTGTCAGGGCGGCGCGGTCCTCGCCGGGGTGGAAGCGGGCGCGGGTGGCGGTGGGCATCGGGCGCGGCGACAGGATATGCACCTTCGGCCCCGTGCGCACCGTTTCCGCCGCCCAGGACCGCACCATGGCGATCTGCGCGGCCTTCGTCGCCCCGTAAGAGCTGGCGAATTTCGCCCCCGTCATGTCGTCATCGGCAAAGAACAGCGCCTGGCCGTGGCGGCCCAGCAGCGGCGCCACATAGGGCACCAGATGGCCCATGGCGGTGACATTGGTGGCCACCGATTTGCCCCAGTCCTTGGCATCGACATGGGCGGCGGGCGTCAGCGGCGCCACATGCACCGCCGTATGGATCCACAGCCGGATGCCGCCCCAGCGGTCATGGATCGAACGGCACAGCTGCGCCATCGCCTCGGGGAGGGTGATGTCCATGGGGGCCAGCGTCGCGCTGCCGCCCCGGGCGCGCAGGCGGTCGTCCAGTTCCTCAAGGCCGCCGACGGTGCGGGCGACGGCCACGATGTGATGATCCTGCGCCAGTTCCAGCGCCAGCGCGGCCCCCAGGCCGCGGGAGGCGCCGGTGATCAGCGCAACGGGGCGGGTCGTCAGGTCTTGATCGCTCATGCGTCGGGTGTGCGGCCTTTTCAGGGACCGGTCAAGCGTCGCTCCAGCCTGGCAGGTGGTCGCTTTGCCGCAGGGGCTGGGTGCGCTTGCGACGCCGGGCGTACAGGTTGCGGATCTGCCCCAGCCGGGTTTCCAGCATGCGGTTCAGGATCGCGTCGGGCAGCCGTTGCCCGGCCTGGAAATGCAGCGCGCCCATGCTGTGCGGCCAGCCCTCCAGCACGTCCTCGATCTCGGGGAAGACCGAGAGCGAGAAGGGATAGAGCGCCATGTGCCCCGTCCAGGAGGCAAAGCCTGCCACGAAATGGCCTCCGGCGATCTGGAAGGCGGGAAAGCGGTGGGCCGACATGACCTCGGCCGCGCCGGGCAGGCGGTCGCGCAGGCGCATCCTCAGGTCCCCCAGGGCCTGTCGGTGGTCGATCGGGCAGGCCGCAAGATAAACGTCATGGGGAGACTCGCTCATGCCCGCAGCATGGGGGCTGCGGCGGGCGCCGTCCAGCGTTCAGGTGCCCGCGATGGCAAGAACCTGTTCGTCGCCGCCCCGCGCCAGCCGGATCTGCCCGGTGGTGATGGCGGTGACGCGGTAGCCCTCCAGCGTGTCGCCGGGGCCAACGCGAGAGATATCGCCCCGCCCGCTGCGCACCAGCGCCGAGGCGCCCTGCGCATTGACCCGCGTCCCCAGCAACGTCAGCCCGTTCAGCGGCATCGCGTCGGACTGGGTCGCCTGCTGGGCCACGATGGCGGGGGTGGGGGTGGTGCGGTGTTCGGTCATGGGGCGGGCGCTCCTGCGGGTGGCAAGGGCGCGTGATGCCATGAAAGCGGCCCCCGCGACAGGGGGCGCACGCAGCCGTGAAGGCCGATGGGCAGCCGCCCGCCGGTCAGGGTCGGCGGACGTGCGGGGCGTTCAACCCAGATGCGGGCGGATGTCGTCGCCGGCTTCGGCATAAAGGTCCAGCAGATCGTCGAAGGGCAGGCCGTCGGCGCAGGCCTGGGCCAGCGCGCCGCCCGCGGGCGCGAACCGCGGCCGCTCGCCGTCCTCGCCGCCCGACAGGGTGCCGGTGATGCCGCCGCCGAAGCCCGGCAGCGCATTCGCCAGCCGCGCCTTGCAGCCCGCAAAGGCCGCCCCGGTGTCGAGGCTGTCGAGGAAGGTGTAGAAGTCATCCGGCGCGATCTCGACCCAGGGGGCGAACCAGAAGACCTCGTCCTCGGTGCCGCGCAGCACCAGCGGGATGACGCAGCGCAGGAACCGCTTGTCGTCCATCCGGCACAGCTCGGAGGACAGGCGGTGCTGGCCGACCTCGATCACCTCGTCGCCCTCGGGGGTGGCATGGGGCCAGGCATCGGGGGCCTCGAAACCCAGGTCGTAGACCCCGGTGAAGCGCCGCCCGTCAATCGGGCTGCGGTAGTCGGGGTCGGTGAAACGGCGCCAGCGCGCGTCCAGTTGCAGCAGGTTCATCGGTCATCTTCCCTTCGGCGGATGTGCAAACGCCAGCCCGAGGGGGGCTGGCGTGTCAAGTCGTTTGGGCCTGAAGGCCGGGCTTATTCCGCCGCTTTCAGCTGGAAGCCCTTTTCGATCATGTCGCTGGGTGCCACCGGATATTCCCCCGAGAAGCACGCATCGCAATACTGCGGGCAGGATTTCGAGCGCCCGTCGGCCTCGCCCACGGCGCGGTACAGCCCGTCGAGCGAGATGAACTTGAGGCTGTCGACCTGCAGGTAGTCGCGCATCTCGTCCTCGGACATGTTGGCGGCCAGCAGCTTTTCGCGCTGCGGCGTGTCGACGCCGTAGAAGCAGGGCCAGGCGGTCGGCGGAGAGGCGATGCGGAAGTGCACCTCGGCCGCGCCCGCGTCCAGGATCATCTGCTTGATCTTGCGCGAGGTCGTGCCCCGCACGACCGAGTCGTCGACCAGGATGACGCGCTTGCCGCGAATGAGGGCGCGGTTGACGTTCAGCTTCAGCCGCACGCCCATGTTGCGGATCTGCTCGGTCGGCTCGATGAAGGTGCGGCCCATGTACTGGTTGCGGGTGATCCCAAGCGCGAAGGGAATGCCGCTTTCCTGGCTGAAACCGATGGCCGCGGGCGTGCCGCTGTCGGGGACGGGGCAGACCAGATCGGCCTCCACGGGCGCCTCGCGGGCCAGTTCCACACCGATCTGGCGGCGGCTTTCATAGACCGACCGCCCGCCGATGATGCTGTCGGGCCGCGAGAAATAGACATGTTCGAAGATGCAGAACTTGGACGGCTGCTGGCGGAACGGGAAGCTGCTTTCGACGCCCTTGTCCGAGATCACGACCATCTCGCCCGGCTTGATCTCGCGGACGAATTCGGCGCCGATGATGTCAAGCGCGCAGGTTTCCGAGGACAGTACCCAGCCATCCGCGACCTTGCCCAGCACCAGCGGACGCACGCCCAGCGGGTCGCGCACCCCGATCAGCTTGGACCGGGTCATGGCGATGACCGAGAACGCGCCTTCGACACGGCGCAGCGCGTCTTCCAGGCGGTCGGCGATGCCCTTCTGCAGGGACCGCGCCATCAGGTGGATGATGCATTCCGAGTCGGAGGAGGACTGGAAGATCGAGCCGCGCTCGATCAGTTCCTTGCGCAGGGCCTCGGCATTGGTGATGTTGCCGTTATGCGCGATCGCCGCGCCGCCCATCGAGAATTCCCCGAAGAAGGGCTGCACGTCGCGGATCACCGCCGCCTTCGAGCCGGCGGTGGAGTAACGCACGTGGCCGATGGCGATCGGGCCCGGCAGGGTCTTCATGATGTCCTGCGACGTGAAGTTGTCGCGCACATAGCCAAAGCGGCGGGCCGAGTTGAAGCCGTGTTCGGGATGGTGGCAGACGATCCCGCCGGCTTCCTGGCCGCGGTGCTGCAGGGCATGCAGGCCAAGCGCGACGAAGTTGGCGGCATCGGTGACGCCGATCACGCCGAAAATGCCGCATTCCTCCTTCAGCTTGTCGTCATCGAAGGGGTGGGCAAGGAAACGCGGAGCGTCCTTGAGGGAGCGTGCGGGCGCGGCGCTGGTCATGTCGTGAGGGGCCTGACTTGGTTGCAGGGACGGCTGGTCTGGGTGCTGGCTGGGCAAGGGCGTTGCTCCGAATCCGGTCATGTCCGACGCGCATCTCATACGCGCATGGGCGGCAAGTGTCACGAAAGGATCACAAGAAAGCCAAAGCCGCGCTTTCCGCAGGAAGGCGGGGCGCGGCAGGTGCTGGTTTCCGTGGATCCATGCCCGCTAGATGGACGATCCGGGGCCGGGGTTCAAGGGGGGTCAGCCGTTGGTCGGGGTGGTCGCGGGCGCCGGGCAGTAGCCGGTCAGGTTCTCGTATTGCTGGGTGACCCAGCCGAGGGCGCGCTCGGGGTTCTCGTCCTTGATCTTCTGCGAAAGGTTGGCAAAGACCACGGCGGAACGGGATTTCTCGACCAGTTCGATGTCCTGATCGGGCAGGATGGTGTTGTAGACAAAGAAGGCGATGGCCACCAGCAGGATGCCCCGGGCGATGCCGAAGACAAAGCCCGCCGCCTGGTCAAGCCCGCCCACCACCGAACGCTGCACCGCCGAGGAAAACAGCGGCACGAACAGCGACACGATGGCCAGCACCACGGCGAACAGCAGACCGAAGGCCGCGATCACCGACAGCTCGCAGCTGCCCGCCAGCATGTCGCCCAGCACCGGGATCTCCTTGACCAGGGGCACGACCTCGGGGGCGAAGATGAAGGCGACGATGGCGGCCGCCACCCAGCCGACGATCGCCAGGACCTCGCGCAGGAAGCCGCGGGCATAGGCCAGGATGGCGGAAAGGAAGATGACCGCCGCGACGATCGCGTCGATGATGGTGAAGCCGTCCATATGGTGCGTTGCTCCGTTTTGCTATGGCGCTAGCCTGCGCCGAAGATTTCGCCCACGAAGCTTGTCAGATCCGCCATGCGGGTCAGCTTCAGCCCCGCCCCGGCGCCGGGTTTTCCACCGGCCGGGGCGATCGCGGATGAGAAACCAAGTTTCGCCGCCTCTTTCAACCTGTTTTCCGTCTGGCCCACGGGCCTGAGAGCACCCGAGAGCGAAATCTCTCCGAAGACGACGCATTCGGCGGGCAGCGCGGTATCCTCGCGGGCAGAGAGCAGGGCGGCTGCAACCGCAAGGTCAGCGGCGGGTTCGCTGATCTTCATGCCGCCCGCCACGTTCAGATAGACGTCGAGCCCGGCGAAAGGAATGCCGCAGCGCGCCTCGAGTACCGCCATGATCATCGCCAGCCGCCCGCCGTCCCATCCCACGGTGGACCGGCGCGGCTGCGACAGCGGCGAGGGCGCGACCAGGGCCTGGATCTCGCACAGGACGGGCCGGGTGCCCTCGATGCCCGCAAAGACCACCGAGCCGGGGCTGGGTTGCCCGCGTTCCGACAGGAACAGCGCCGAGGGGTTCGACACCTGGGCCAGGCCCATGCCGGTCATCTCGAAGACGCCGATCTCGTCCGCGGGGCCGAAGCGGTTCTTGACGGCGCGCAGGATGCGGAACTGGTGGCCACGCTCGCCCTCGAAATAAAGCACGGTGTCGACCATGTGTTCGACGACGCGGGGGCCGGCGATCTGGCCTTCCTTGGTGACATGGCCCACCAGGATCACGGCCGAGCCGCGGCGCTTGGCGAAGGTCGTCAGCTCATGCGCGGCGGCGCGGACCTGGCTGACCGAACCCGGCGCGCTGTCGACGGTATCCGACCACATGGTCTGGATCGAATCGATGATCACCAGATCGGGGCGTTCCTCGTCCAGGGTCGTCAGGATGTCCCGCAGCGCAGTATCGGCGCCCAGTTTCACCGGCGCGCTGTCGAGGCCCAGCCGCTGGGCGCGCATCCGGACCTGGGCCGAGGCCTCTTCGCCCGAGATGTAAAAGGTCTTGAGGCCGCGGTTCGCGAAGGCGGCGGCGGCCTGCAGCAGCAGGGTCGACTTGCCGATGCCGGGATCGCCCCCCACCAGCACCGCCGAGGCCGGAACCAGCCCGCCGCCCAGCACGCGGTCAAGCTCGTCCAGCCCCGAGGCGGTGCGCGGCGGCGGGGTTTCCCGGGAGCCGAGATCGGTCAGCGCCACCTTGCGGCCGCGCGCGGCCCCCAGGCTGCGCCCCGCGGGGCCCGAGGACAGTGGCACGTCCTCGGAGATCGAATTCCAGGCGCCGCAGGCGTCGCAGCGCCCGGACCATTTGTTGAAGGAGGCGCCGCATTCGGCGCAGGAGAAGGAGGTGACGGGCTTGGCCATGCGGGCGTTGTGCCCGAGCGGCGGGGGGGCGTCAAAGGGTTTGCGGGGGGGCGCGGGAGGAGAGGCGGGCGCGGGACCGGAGAGGGCGTCAGGGGGCGCTGCCCCCGTCGCTGCGCGACCCCCCCGGCATATTTGTGGAAAGATGAAGCGGGGGGCCGCGTCATTCGGCGGGCACGCGGTTCAGGCTGGCGCGGCTGAGGCGCGGGTCGAGCGGTTGCACCGTGAGGCCGCGCGCGGCCAGTTCGGGCAGGATCTCGGCGAGTTCGGCGCGCAGGCGGGCGACCTGGGCCTGAGCCACGCTTTCGTCCAGGGCGACGGCCTCGGTGTAGCGGCGCAGTTCCTCGGTGCGGGCCTTTGCCTCGGACAGGCGGGTTTCGAAGGTTGCCATCTCTTGCTGGCGTTCGCGCAGGAAGGCATGGGCGCGGGCCATGGTGGCGTCGGAATAGACCTCGGCCAGGTCCTGGGAAACCTGCGACATCTGGGCGGCGGCCTCGAGGATGTCGGGCTCCAGCGCGCCAAGGTCGGGGTGGCTGCGCAGCCAGACCAGCCGCTCGCGCACCGCATCATACTGTTCCGTCATGGTGAAGTTGCCGGCCCGGTCGGCGGCGTGGGCGGCCACATAGGCGCGCTGTATGTCACGCATCGACAGGGCAAAGCGGCGGTGCGAGGTTTCCAGCACCAGGATGCGGGCGCTGGCCGGGATATAGGCGCAAAGCGCCACCGCCAGCACCGTCAGGCCGATCTGCAGGGCCGGTCCGGCCTGCAGCGTCTGCGTGCCGTAGCCCAGGGTCAGCGCCGGCCAG
The DNA here is from genome assembly GCF_057380705.1 of Pseudooceanicola sp. NS-SX9. Lineage (NCBI taxonomy): Bacteria > Pseudomonadati > Pseudomonadota > Alphaproteobacteria > Rhodobacterales > Paracoccaceae > Pseudooceanicola > Pseudooceanicola sp. NS-SX9. The sequence continues at coordinate 1,231,319 of NZ_CM170818.1, forward strand.
GGCAGCAGGCCGAAGGCCGCGAGCAGCGTCGCGGCCGTCAGCCCGAGCGCCAGCAGAGCCAGCAGGGCCGTCGCCAGCATCTGGGCGGAAGTGACGAAGACGGTCCTGCCGGACGAAAGGGGGACGGATCGGGTCATGACGGCTCCTCTGCGGCGGGGGCGGCGGGTTTCCGCCGCGGCTAAGAGCAAACGGGGCAGAAGACCGCCGGGTTCCGGCCCGGAGCGATTTCCGCTTACCTAAGGTCATCATACACCGAAGCGGACGCGACTCAGCGTAGATTTTGAGCGGAATGGGGAAAGTGTGGCCGTCAGGCCGCGATCCAGCCGGCGACCAGGGTGGCGGCCAGCACCGCGCCCAGGGCGAAAACGGCGAAATCGGGGGCGCGCCAGTGATCGCCATGCAGCGAGCGTTGCCAGTCCCAGAGCGTCAGCGCAAAGAGCACGAGGCCCGCAAGGCGGGGGCCGGCGGTGGTCAGCGGATCGGGGATCAGCTGGGTGGCGGCCGCCAGCGAGAAGCCCAGCCAGACCAGCGCCGCGAACAGCCCCGGCCGGGGATGCGGGCCCAGGCGCACCAGAAGGGCCACCCCGGCCATCACCGGGATGAGCCAGACCGCGAAAAGCTGCACCATGGCGATCATGGGCAGGGGGGTGCTCACCTGACGGCCTCGATCGGGCCCTCGGCCGAGCCCGAGATGAACTGGCTGACATAGGGGTCGCCCGAAGTATCGAGCTGCGACACCGGGCCGGTCCAGCGGATCTTGCCGCCGTGCAGCATCGCCACGTTGTCGGCAATCGCCCGCACCGAGGTCATGTCATGGGTGATGGTCATGGCGGTGGCGCCCATCTCGGTCACGATCTCGCGGATCAGGTCGTTGATCACCCCCGACATGATCGGATCGAGGCCGGTGGTGGGCTCGTCGAAAAAGATGATCTCGGGGTCGGCGGCGATGGCGCGCGCCAGGCCCACGCGTTTCTGCATGCCGCCCGACAGTTCGGCCGGAAGGCGGTCGGCGACATCGGGCTTCAGACCGACGCGGCGCAGCTTTTCGATCGCGATCTCTCGCGCTTCGGCCTTGGGCCGCTTGAGGCTGCCGCGCAGCAGGCGGAAGGCCACATTCTGCCAGACGGGCAGCGAATCAAACAGCGCTGCGCCCTGGAACAGCATCCCGAAGCGTGCCAGGAAGGCATCGCGGTCGCCCTTGTCGGTGTCGCTGCCATCGACGGTGATGCGGCCCGCGTCGGGCTGCACCAGCCCCAGAACGCATTTCAGCAGCACCGATTTCCCGGTGCCCGAGCCGCCGATGATCACCATCGAGGTGCCCTTGGCGATCTCCAGGTCGACGCCGCGCAGCACGGCATTGGACCCGAAGGTCTTTTCCACTTTTTCCAGCCTGATCATGCCGAGAAGAACGCCCCCGTGAGCAGGAAGTTGGTGGCGAGGATCAGCACGGAGGCGGCCTCGACCGAGGATTTCGTCGCTTCGCCCACACCCTGCGCGCCACGCCCCGAGTTCATGCCCGAGTAGCAGCCGATGGTGGTGGCGATGACGCCGAAGGCCGCGCCCTTGACGAGCGACGAGATGATGTCGAGCGGTTCCAGGAAGTTGACGGTGTTCTGCACGAAGACCGCCGGGTTGAAGCCCAGCGTTTTCACCGCCACCGTGAAGCCGCCCAGGATGCCGACGATATCGCCCAGCCCCACCAGCAGCGGCACGGTGATCAGCCCGGCCAGCACCCTCGGCACCGTCAGGTATTTCATCGGGTTGGTGGACAGGGTGACCAGCGCGTCGATCTGTTCGGTCACCTTCATCGTCGCGATTTCCGCCGCGATCGAAGAGGTCACGCGGGCGGCGATCATCAGCCCGACCAGGACGGGGCCCAGTTCGCGCACCATGCCGATGGCGACGATCTGCGGCACCACGGCCTGGGCGTCGAACCGCGCGCCGCCGGCATAGATCTGCAGCGTCAGCGCGCCGCCGGTGAAGATGGCGGTCAGGAAGACCACCGGCAGCGACAGCCAGCCGACCTGGAACAGCGCCGAGACGAACTCCCGCCCATAGAAGGGCGGGCGCACCAGATGCGAAAGCGTTTCGGCAAGGAACGAGACCACACGCCCCACCAGGGCGAGAAAGCTCAGCGTAGCATGGCCGAGGCCGCCAAGGAGGCGCAGTGGCAGGGTCATCAGCCGAGGTAGCTCCTCTTGTAGCGGTTGCCGAGGTCCACCAGCAGCTCGTAGCCGATGGTGCCCGCGGTATCGGCCAGCACGTCGATGCCCTGCTGGTCGCCCAGCAGCGTCAGCGCGGCCGGCACCTCGAAGGGCAGGTCGGTCACGTCGACGGTGATCAGGTCCATCGAGATCCGCCCGATCAGCGGGCAGGCATATTCGCCGGCCCACAGCACGGTGTCACGGGCGATGGCGCGGTGGATGCCGTCGGCATAGCCCGCCGCCAGCGTCGCCACCAGCGAGGGGCGCTCGGCCGTCCAGGCATTGCCGTAGCCCACGGTCTCGCCGGCATCGACCTCGCGGGTCTGGATCACCGGCAGATCAAGGCGGACCACCGTCGCGGCCTGTTCGAACGGGCGGCCGCCGTAAAGGCCGATGCCCGGACGGGTCACGTTGCAGTGGTACTCCGGCCCCAGCAGGATGCCACCCGTCGCCGACAGCGACAGCGGCACGGCGGTGCCGGCGGTCATCTCGCGGAAGGTGCGCAGCTGGTGCGGGTTCATCGGGTGGTCGGGCTCGTCCGCGCAGGCGAGGTGCGACATGATCAGCGTCGGGTTCTGTGCCAGCGCGATGTCGCGCAGCGCCGACCATTCGCCGAATTCCATCCCGAGCCGGTTCATCCCGGTATCGAGCTGGACGCCGAACGGCTGCCCCGGCAGCGATTCGAGCTGCCGCAGCAGCTGGTCGGCCGAGTTGATCATCGGCGTCAGCTGGGCTTCGGCGATCAGCTTGGTATCGCCCTCCATGTGACCGGAGAGGATGTTGATTTCAGGTCCCGGGCCAAGGGCGCGGCGCAGGATCACGCCTTCCTCGGATGCGGCGACGAAGAAGCGGCGGGCGCCTTCGGCGGCCAGTCGCGTGGCGACACGTGCGACGCCAAGCCCGTAGGCATTGGCCTTCACCACGGCGCCCGTCTCGACAGTGTCGGACGAGGCCTGGTCAAGAGCGCGCCAGTTGGCGGCGATGGCGTCAAGGTCGATGGAGAGGAATGCGGTGCTCATGCTGCTTTTTGGGAGTCGTCTGTGCCTTGTGCAAGCACAATACGAAAGCACGCGGCCCGGTGCCACCCCGTTCCCGGCGGTCCGCCGCCGGGGCAGGCCCGTCTTTGGTCGGTCACGGCCCGGATTTTGCCCCGGCCCGGGTCAAAGGCCGGGGCAAAAGCGGGGCCGGGGCTGCGCGGGCAGCCGTCCGGGCGGGGGCAGGTCGCGGTCATGTGACCGGCGGTGCCGTGCCGGGGTCTGCCCGGATCAGGGTTCCCAGGCCTGGCGGAAGCTGTCCCAGGTCTTTTCGCCGACCAAGCAATCATAGCTTTCCTGCGGCGCGGTGCCGGCGATGGGAAGAAGGCGCGCCTCGGCCGGCGGGGGGGGGAAACCTGCGGGCCTGGCGGGCGAAGAGTCCTGGCCCGGCGATTGGGGAGGGGGCGCTTGCGGGCCAAGATCGGCGATTTCCATCACCAGCTTGCGGCGCACCGCATGGGCGAATTCGTTCCAGTCATGCACCGCGACCACAAAGGCGCCCTGGCCGCCGATCACGCAGTCGCGGTAATAGGCGTCCAGATCGGTGATGGTCCAGCGGCTGCCGACGCCCTCATCCGTCATCAGCGGCAGGCCGTTGATGGTGATACCCTGGGCCAGCAGCCGGTTGCGCGCGGGCGTCACCGGATCGCCCGAATTGTTGGGCCCGTCGCCCGACACGTCCACCACCTTGCGCAGCCCTTCGTAGGCATTGCGGGCAATGGTCTGCCCGGCATAGTCCAGCGCCGAGGAAATCGAGGTCCGCTGCATGCCGTAGGGGCGGCTGTTCATCAGCGTCAGCGCCACCTGCTGCGCCTCGTCCCGGGTGCCGATGGTGGTCCAGTCGACGACAACCCGCTGGCTGCCCGGCCCCGCCCATTCGACGTAGCTGACCGCGATCCGCCCCAGCAGACCCTGCCCGATGACCGAGATCACCTCGTCCGAGGTCAGGGCGGCGGCATAGCCGTGGCGCTGGATCTCAAGCTCGTTCGCGGTCATCGACCGCGACACGTCCACCATCAGCGCCAGTTCCACATCGACCTCGACCTTGGTCGGGTCATAGCTGAAATCGGCCGTCTGGGCGGCCACCGGCAGGGGGGAAAGCAGAAGCAGGGACAGTACGATATGTCGCATGAGGCAAGTGTCCGGTCGCTGTGGCAGGGCTGGTCAGCGCATGTGCTGCGCTGCAGCAGTCCCCGGTCAGGGACCGCCAGAGATGCTCAAGGAACTAGCCATTTTAGCTTAACGCGAGATTTCGATTTCGTCCATTCACCGTATTTCCGGTGAAATCGCGGAAAACGGACAAAGGCGCCTGCCCGTTTTTCGGGCGGCGCCTTTGCTGCAACTGCGAAACGATGGGGGACTCAGTAGTCCGGCTGGTCGTTCTGCCAGGGTTTGACCAGGTTGCCGAAGCGGGTGAAGCGGCCCTCGAAGGACAGTTCGACCGTGCCGATCGGCCCGTGACGCTGCTTGCCGATGATCACCTCGGCCTTGCCATGCAGGCGCTCCATGCGCTGCTGCCAGGCGGCCATCTCGTCCAGCCGGTCATCCGAGGGCTTTTCGCGTTCGACGTAATATTCCTCGCGGAACACGAACATCACCACGTCGGCATCCTGTTCGATCGAGCCCGATTCCCGCAGGTCCGACAGTTGCGGCCGCTTGTCCTCGCGGCTTTCGACCGAACGCGACAGCTGCGACAGGGCGATGACGGGGATGTTCAGTTCCTTGGCGACGGCCTTCAGGCCCATGGAAATTTCTGCAATCTCCTGCACGCGGTTCTCGGCGGTGCCGCGGCACAGCTGCAGGTAGTCGACGATCAGCAGGTCCAGCCCATGGGTCCGCTTCAGCCGCCGTGCCCGCGCCGCCAGCTGGGAAATCGGCAGGGCAGGCGTGTCGTCGATGTAAAGCGGGCAGGCTTCCAGCTGCTTGGCGGCCTCGACGAAGCGGCGGAATTCCTCTTCGGTCATGTCGCCCTTGCGGATCTGCTCCGAGGGCACCTCGGCCGCTTCCGACAGGATACGCGCCGCCAGCTGCTCGGCGCTCATCTCCAGCGAGTAAAAGCCCACGACGCCGCCGTCGATGGCGCCTTCGGTGCCGTCATGCTTGATGCCGCGCTTGTAGGCCTTGGCAACGTTGAAGGCGATGTTGGTGGCCAGCGAGGTCTTGCCCATCGAGGGACGCCCGGCGAGGATCAGAAGGTCAGACGGGTGCAGGCCGCCCAGCTTGCGGTCCATGTCCATGAGGCCGGTCGAGACACCGGCCAGCCCGCCCTCGCGCTGGTAGGCGGCATTGGCGACGTTCACCGCATCGGTCACGGCCTTCAGGAACGACACGAAGCCCGATTCCGACTGGCCCTGTTCCGACAGCTTGTAAAGGCGCTGTTCGGCCTGGACGATCTGCTCCTTGGGATCGTTTTCCACCGCGACCCGGCTTGCCTGGTCGGCAATGTCGCGGCCCAGCTTCATCAGCTCGCGCCGCACCGCCAGGTCATAGATCATCTGCGCATAGTCACGCGCCGCGTAGGACGACACCGCAGCCCCCGCCAGCTTCGCCAGATAGGCCGGTCCGCCCAGTTCCTTCAGGCCCTCGTCATCGGCCAGGAAGGCCTTCAGCGTCACCGGAGAGGCCAGGTTGTTGCGCGCGATCCGGGCGGCCGCGACCTCAAAGATGCGGGCATGGACCGGGTCGTAGAAATGCTTGGCGTTGATGATCTGCGCGATGCGGTCGTAGATGTCGTTGTTGGTCAGGATGGCGCCCAGCAGCTGCTGTTCGGCCTCGACCGAATGCGGCATCGCCTCGGTGATATCGGTGGTTTCGCCCGTGGCGTTGAAAGTCGTGATCTCGTTCATGCCATCCCCGATCTGCCTGCCGGCCCGCTCTTGTCTTTTCGGACGAAGGCTGCCTGACGCCCTGCGACAGGCCCCCAGACCCGCGCTGTCCGTGATCGCCCGGTTCTACAGAAGCCCGGGCGCGCGGCCAATGTATAAATCTCTGTGGATAACCTGTGGAGAACCGCGCCGCCCCACATTCTGTGGGCAGGTCCCGCTTCGGGTCAAGATCTGCGCGGGCCCCGGGGGAAGACCGGGGGCCCGGCAGCAAATTTTCGCTATCTGCCCTGCGGGCCGGGATCAGCCCTTGCGGGCGTCCTGCCAGGCGCGCGGCGCGTTCAGGAACTTTTCGACCTCGTCGAGGGTCGCAGCGCTGAAGGCCTCGCGTTCGCGGGCGACGGCCAGCACGTCCCACCAGGTGCACAGGTGGTGCAGCTCGACGCCGTGCTCGCGCAGGTTCTCGCGGGTGCCGTCGAAGATGTCGTAGAAGAAGATCACTGCCGTGTGGCCGCATTCGGCGCCGGTGTCACGGATGGCATCGACGAAGGACAGCTTGGAGCCGCCATCGGTGGTCAGATCCTCGACCAGCAGGACGCGCTGGCCCTCGGTCATGGCGCCCTCGATGCGGGCATTGCGGCCATAACCTTTGGGCTTCTTGCGCACATAGGTCATCGGTAGAGCCATGCGCTCGGCCACGAGGGCGGCGAAGGGAATGCCCGCGGTTTCGCCACCGGCGATGTTGTCGAAGGCCTCAAGACCGGCGCCGCGCATCACGGTGCAGGCCAGGAAATCCATCAGCGTCGAGCGGATGCGCGGGAAGGAGATCAGCTTGCGGCAGTCGATATAGGTGGGCGAGGGCAGGCCCGAGGCCAGGGTGAAGGGCTCGTCGGCGTTGAAATGCACGGCCTTGATGTCCAGCAGCATGCCGGCGGTCAGGCGCGCGATTTCTTCCTTGCTCGGGTAGGCGCTGGGGATCATGTCATGTCCTCTCGATGGTCTGTTTCATCTTTCCAAAAATATGCCCGCCGGAGGCGTTCCCGGGCCCTTGGCCCGGGGATTGGGCCGCGCGCTGCGCGTCCCAGCCTCCGGCGGAGGTATTTGGAACAAGAAAATGGGTCAGTCGGCCACGTGCCAGGCCGGGGTGAAGCCCGGATCGAAGACGGTGACGGGGCCGTCGCCGCTGTGGATCTTGGCGGGATAGTCCTTGGGCGCGCGCAGCAGGGTGATGGTGTCCTGGTTCACCGGCAGGCGGTAAAAGGCCGGGCCGTTGAGCGAGGTGAAGCCTTCGAGGCGGTCGAGGGCGTTCTCTTCCTCGAAGACATGCGCCAGGATCGCCATGGTGTTGGTGGCGGTGAAGCAGCCGGCGCAGCCGCAGGCGCATTCCTTGGCCGGGTCCACATGCGGCGCGCTGTCGGTGCCCAGGAAGAAGCGCGCATCGCCCGAGGTCGCGGCCTTGCGCAGCGCCTGCTGATGGGTGGCGCGTTTTGCGACCGGCAGGCAGTAGTAATGGGGCTTGATGCCGCCCACCAGGATGTGGTTGCGGTTGATCACCAGGTGGTGCGTGGTGATCGTGGCGCCGAGGTTGCCCGTCGAGGCGCGCACGTAATCCGCCGCATCCGAGGTGGTGATATGTTCCATGACCACGCGCAGCTCGGGGATTTCCCGGCGCAGGGGATCGAGGACGGTGTCGATGAAGACGGCCTCGCGGTCGAAGATGTCGACCTCGGGGGTGGTGACTTCGCCATGGGTGCACAGCGGCAGGCCGACCTCGGCCATCTTTTCCAGCACCGGGATCACCTTGCGGAAATCGCGCACGCCCGAATGGCTGTTGGTGGTGGCGCCTGCCGGGTAGAGCTTGACCGCCTTCACCAGGCCCGACTGTGCCGCGGCCGCGACATCGGCGGGATCGGTGTCCTCGGTCAGGTAGAGCGTCATCAGGGGCTCGAAGGTCATGCCTTCGGGCAGGGCCGCCAGGATGCGCTCGCGGTAGGCGGCGGCCTGGGCGCCGGTGACGACGGGCGGCACCAGGTTCGGCATGATGATGGCACGGGCGAAATGACGCGCGGTTTCGGGCAGGACGGCCCCAAGCATCGCGCCGTCGCGCAGGTGCAGGTGCCAGTCATCGGGGCGGCGGAGGGTGAGGCTCTGGGTCATGGCGCCGCTTTACGGCAAAGCGGCGTGAAGCGGAAGAGATTTACTCGGCCAGGCGCTGGCGCAGCGGGCGCGGCCGTTCGGCGCGGGCACGAAAGCGCGGCAGGTCGAGGCGGCGCGCCACGTTGGCTGCCACCACGTCGGCGCGGGCGGTATGGCCGGCCTCGTCCAGGCGCGCCATCAGGCGGCGCAGGTAGGGCACATGGTTGCGCCGCAGCCGGAAGGCCCGGGCAAAGCCGCGCGGCGTCAGGCTGCCCTCGGCCGCGGCCAGCAGCAGCGGATGCAGCAGTTCCATCGACAAGAGCGCCCCCTGCAGCGCGTCGCCCATGTGGCGCAGGCGCAGTTCCGTGACATGCGGCCGGGCAAAGAGCGCGGCATGCATCGCATCGAGCGCCTCGTCGGGGTCATAGAGCAGGAAGGCGCGTTCGGCCGCCTCCAGCATCTGCGGGGCATAGCCGTAGCGATGGGTGAAATCGAGGCGCCGGGCCTCGGGAAAGCGGTCGTCCCAGCCGGCGCGGGCGGGGCTGAGCGTGGCCTGCGGCTGGATCGCCAGAACGGTCGCGGCGGGGCTGGCGGCGGAATAGGCGCAGGCGGCATAGCCGCAGGGCCCGGCGCCGTGGAACAGCACCGTGTCGAACTGGTCGAAAAAGCCGTCCTCTTCCAGCGTGTCGAAGAAATCCGCGATCTCGGGGGCGCGGAACCAGGTGTCGTGCTCGGCGCCAAGGCACAGGTGCGACCAGCCCGATTCCTCGACCAGGTGCCAGCCCAGCGGCTGCGCACGCTCGCCCAGCGAGCGCATGGCCGGCACCGTTTCGAAGCTGACCAGAAGGGTGCGGCCGCCGATCAGGAAGCTGGCGAAATGCCGGGGCCCCAGCGGATGGAAAAAGCCCCGGCGGCGCGACACCGCCGCGACCTCGCGCAGCCAGGCGCCGGGTGGCAGCCCCGCCAGGGAAGGAAGCCTTGCGCTGTCAGTCTCCGGGGCCATCCGATCCTCCGCCGATCCGGGCCGCGGGCTGCGGCCCTGTCATCTCGCCCAAACAACCTTAACCAGATGTTTCCGAAATCGGCAGGGGATGAGAAAAATTTTCGTCACTCGGATGCGCCCAGGGCGTGGTGCAGCATCAGGCGGGCCTGGTCCGGGGTCAGAGCGCGACTGGGGGGCGTCATCAGAAGCCGCGTGAAGAGCGCCCGGTAAGGTTCCTGTTTCATGAGGGTTTCATAGCGCGCGTGGCGCCAGGCGACGGCCGCGTCATGCAGGCTTTGCAGGGCCGGATCGGCGGCAAGGCGGGCGCGTTCCACCGCAACCTGCGGGCCGAGGGCGTTGATGGAGGCATCCTCCTCTTGGTTGAGATTTCGTTCCACCCAGTAATCCATGCCCAGCAGATCGCCGCTGTGGACGGCGCGGCCGCGGTCGACCTTCAGCAGGTAGCTTTCCAGCGCGCCAAGGGGGTAGTGGTTCAGCTGCGCCAGACCGTGATTGTCGCGCCCATAGGGCGAAAAGATGCGCTCGCGCGCGTAGCTGTCGGGCAGGCGGCGGCCGTGGCCATCCCACCATTGCACCTGCGGCAGGCGGGCGGGATCGGGGGCGCGGGGGCGGTGGATGCCGGGTTTGCGATAGCTGCCGTCGTTGCGGTAGAGCGTCTTGAACATCGCCAGCCGCCAGGGCCAGTGGATGATCCGGGGCGCGGCGCGGCGGAACTGCTGCGGCACGGGGCGGTCTTCGTAGGCGATGACCCCGGCATTGCCGAAGACGCGCCAGGTCAGCGGGATGGCGGTGGCCTGCGGCAGCGCGGCGATCAGCGCGGGCAGGGTGTGGTCGCCGGTGTGGACATTGACGAATTCGTCGATGTCGAGCGGCAGGATCCAGTCGGCCGCCTGCAGCAGCGGGTCCTGCGCCGCGCGGTTCATCGCGGTGAACTGGATGCCGCGGCGGTCCCAGGGGGCGGGGTTCGGGCAGTGGCGCAGCAGGCCCAGGGCCTGCAGGCGATCGGCCATGGCATCGGTGCCGTCGGTGCAGTCATTGGTGAAGACCAGCAGATCGGTCAGGCCTGCGGCGCGGTGATGGGCCAGCCAGTCCAGCAGGAAGGCGCCCTCGTTCTTCAGGCACAGGATCCCCAGGATGCGCATCAGTGGCCCATGGCCACCGGGGCGGAATGGCCGGTCTGCTCGACCGTCAGGGCGAAGGCGGCGCGTTCGGTGGCGGTCAGCTTCAGCTTCAGCGCCTCTTCGTACAGCTGGTGGAATTCCGGGATGCCATGCAGTTCCTCGACCTTGGCGCGGTGCCAGGCAAAGCCCGCCTGGTGCAGCGCTGCCAGCGTCGTGTCGGCCTTCAGCCGGTCCAGTTCCGCCTGCAGGCGCGGCAGGTTGCGCATGATGGTGATGTCGCGGTGGTCGTTCCAGTCCATCCGCAGCCAGTAGGAATAGCCGATCGAGCGGTCGACATGCAGCGCGCGCCCCCGCTGGCGCTTGACCAGGAAACTTTCGGCCGAGCGCAGCGCGTAGTGGTTCAGTTGCAGCAGGTCATACCCGACCGAGGCCTTGGAATTGCGCCAGCCGTTGCGCAGCGCCTCGGGCATGGGCTGGCCCGATCCGTTGACCCAGTGGACCTGCGGCGCGCGGCCTTCGTCCAGCTTGTTGGGCCGGTGGCAGGACAGCTTCTGATAGGCGCCGATGTTGCGGTACATGGTCTTGAACCCCCACGAGGTATGGGGCTTGGGGCAGTATTTCGGCGCACAGCTGGCGAATTGCGCGATGACGGGGCGGTCCTCCAGCAGGGTCACGCCGTCATGGCCGAACAGGCGCCAGGTCATGGCGATGTTGGTGGCCTCGGGGACGCGCGACAGGAAATCGTCCAGCGTGCCGTTGCCGCAGCGGATGTTGACGAATTCGTCGACGTCGAAATGCGCGATCCAGTCGGCATTGCGGATCACCGGTTCCTCAAGCGCGCGGTCCAGCGCCCATTGCTGGGGCGAATTGCCCTGCCAGCCGTCGTTGTTGCGGTGCTGCAGGATGCCCATCTGCTGCAACCGGTCCAGGATCTGCGTCGTGCCGTCGGAACAGTCGTTGGAAAAGATCAGGAAATCGTCAAAGCCGATCGCCCGGTGATAGGCCACCCATTCCAGGATGTAGGGCGCTTCGTTCTTCATGCAGGCGACGACGACGCGGCCGGTGCGCCCGGGCGCCCGGCGGCGCGGCGGCAGGGCGGTGAAGGGGGGTGCCTCGGCATCCTCCTGAACCGAGCCCAGCCGGTCATGCGGGGCGAAGGGGCCGGTGCGCAGGTGGTGAAAGCGGGTGATCGCCTCGGGGGGCAGGATGCGGCGGGCGGTCTCGCTCAGGGCGCTGTCGTCGGCGGGGGCGGGGCCGGGGGCGGTTTCGGCGCCCGACAGATAGGCCTCGGCCTCGGCGGCCTTGTTGTCCTGGTCGGCATGGTCGATGTGCCAGCGGAAGGCCAGCAGGTATTGCGAGGCGCGGAAACCGCGGGTGGGTTCTGGTTCCTCCCAGGGGCCGTCGTCCTCGGGGGGCGGGGGCGGGATCAGCACCCGCGCCAGATCCGGCCAGCGCGACAGCAGCGCGGCATTGCCGGCACCGAAACGCGCGCAAAGCGGCGCCAGCGTCCCGGGATCAAGGGCGGGGCCCGGCACCGACAGTTCCCCCAGCAGCCGCATCCACAGCTGCCGCGGCAGGATCCGGCGGTTGCGTTCCAGATACAGCGCCAGCAGCGCGTTCATCCGCCGCGCCCGGGTCAGTGTGGCGGCGGCCAGCGTCACCGGCGGCGCGCTGATCGGCCCCTGGCCCAGATCGCCCGTCAGCCCGAAGCCGTCGCGCAGTTCCTCGGCCACGCGGGGGGAATGAATGATCGCCGGGTCATAGGGGCGCAGCACCATGCTGCCCGCGCCAAAGACCGCCTCCCAGCTTTCGACCAGCCGCGGATAGTCCAGCCAGAACAACGGCGCCTGGGTGCGGGCAAAGCGGGCGGCAAAGGGGTTGGCCTCGGGCAGGTCCTGCAGGCAGGCCTCGCGCCAGTCCTCGTCGGGGCCGATGGCGTGTTCGCGCTCAAGCGAGGTGGTGCGCCCCTCCAGCACCTGCGCCGCCCAGGCCCGCGCCATCATCCGCGCCTGGTGATCGACATGGGCCAGCACGGTGATCTGATCCGACAGTGGCGCCAGCAGCGCCTTCAGCCGCGCCAGTTCGCCCGGATGCATCAGCCCCGTCAGCAGCTGGCCCGCCGACAGGATCAACAGTTCGGGCTGGCGCGTCTCGACCTCGCGCTTCAGATCGGCCGAGACCTCCTGCAGCAGGCCCGCCTGGGCGCCGGGCATCATGTAGCCGCGCGCCAGCCGCAGCGGGTCGATGTTGTGCGGATCCGTCACGGCCATGTAGAGGCGGGTGTGGTTCTTGGCCCCGGGGCTGCGGGCATAAAGCACCCCCTGCGACAGCAGCGCATCGCGGCGCGTGGCCAGCGCGTTCTGCAGCGCCTGGGCGCCGGCGCAATCGGGGCCGATGTGCAGGATGATCCTCATGCGTCCTCCGCCGGGCGGCGATCATTGCGGTTGGCAGTGCCCCACCAGGGCAGGTCGCGCTCCAGAAAGCCCGCGAGGCGCGCCTGCGCATCGGCGGCCGCGACATCCAGTTCCAGGAACTGCGGCGATCCGGCGAAAAGCGCGCGCAGATGGGCATGGTGCCCCTCGATCCAGCGCCTCAGCTGGGCCTCGTCGCTGCCGAACCCGTTGGGCAGGCCGGGCAGGTTGGCGTCCTCCAGCCGGGTCGCCATGTTGGTCCAGCGCATCATCGAGCCCGCCAGCGCCGCCGGATCGCGCCAGGTGGCGACAAAGCGCACCTGCGGATGCAGGTCGCGGATCGCCTGGATCAGCGCGAAATCCATCTGCGGCCAGGCCGAGCGCCCGGCATTCAGGAACGAACATTCCGCCACCGCGTCGAATTCGCCCAGCCCTTGCAGCGGATCGCCCGAGCCGTAGAAGCCGCGGTACATCACCAGCCCGACAAAGTTGCGCCACAGGGCCGCATCCACCGTCTGGCCGCGCCGGATCCGGTGATCGGCGACCGTCAGCCCCGCAGCCTTCATCGCCTCGGCAAAGCTGGTGGTGCCGGATTTCGGCAGACCGAGGTTGACCACCTGCATCCGGCTCATGGCAGGGTCCCTGCGGTGACCTGCGCCTGGCTCACGCCCAGGGCCTCCAGCAGGTCGGTTTCGGCGGCGGGCAGGCGGGGGGCGGCGCGCAGCTGGTCGCGCAGCGCCGCATAGCCCGCCTGCTGCAGCAGCGCCTGCGCGCGGTCGCGGTGCCAGGCACAGGCGGCCTCGTGCAGCGCGGCTACCCCGGGCAGGGCCTTCAGCGCGGCGATCCCGGCCTCCAGCCCCGGCAGGTTGCGCAGGACCGAGCGGTCGCGCCAGTCGGTATCGGCACGCTCGCGCCAGTAGCTGTCGTCGAAGGCGCGGTTGTCGCGGTTCACATCGCCGCGGTCGTTCTTCACCAGATAGCTTTCAAGCGAGCGCAGCGCATAATGGTTCAGCGTCGCGTGATCGCGCGCGCCCCGGGCCGGAAAGCGGCGGATGCGGCGTTCATTGGCGGCCACCAGGAACTTGTGCGGCACCGCGCGGCCCGATCCGTCGGTCCAGCGCGGGCGCTTCTCCGGCGCCAGCGTCTTGCCGAAGAAGGGCCGGTGGGCGCCATAGTAACGCAGCGGGAAATCGTTGCGCACCAGGGTCTTGACCTCGATCGCCAGCTGGCCGTTCCAGACGTCGGGATTGTGGCAGCGGGTGAACTGGGCGATCACGGGGCGGTCCTCGTAGGCCTCGATCCCGTCATTGCCGAAGAACTGGAAATGCAGGCTGATCGCCTGGGGATCGCCACAGGCCGCGATCAGCGCCGGGATCGTGTGATCGCCCGCGTGGATGTTCAGGAACTCGTCCACATCGGCAATCCACAGCCAGCGCGCCGTCTTCACCACGGCCTCGTCGCGGCAGGCCTTCAGCGCTTCCATCTGGTAGTTGCGCCCCTCGGCGGGGTTGGGGCGGTGCTGCACGATGCCGGCCTGCGCCAGCGCCTCCAGCAGGGCCTCGGTGCCGTCGGCGCAGTCGTTCCAGTAGAACAGCTGGTCCGTCACCCCGATCAGCCGGTTCCAGGCGATCCATTCCAGCAGGAAGGGCCCCTCGTTCTTGACGCAGGTCACGGCGGTGATGCGCATGCGCTCTCCGGTTTCCCTCATAAGGCGTGTTTCATCATGGATCGTGCCGCATAAGGTGTCCTTCGGTCAATCCATCCCTTGACCTTGGCCGCGCCCGGTGCAGGCTGAAACAGCATCCCGCCGGAGGACCCCCATGCCGATGCCCGCCTCGATCGACGATACCGCGACACTGCTGGCGGGGCAGGGCTATGTCGCGGCCCGGCCGCTGGCGACGGTCTGCTTCCTGGCGCTGCGCCTGGGCCGGCCCTTGCTGCTGGAAGGCGCCCCCGGCACCGGCAAGACCGAGATCGCCAAGGCGCTGGCCGCGGCCCTGGGCCGGCGGCTGATCCGGCTGCAATGCTACGAGGGGCTCGATGCGGCCTCGGCGGTCTGTGACTGGAACTTTGCCGCCCAGATGATCGCCATCCGCACCGCCGAGGCCACCGGCACCGCCGACCCCGACCGCCTGCAGCGCGACCTCTTCGGCCCGGATTTCCTGGTCGAACGCCCGCTGCTGCAGGCCATGCGCCCGCATCCCGAAGGCCCGCCCGTGCTTCTGGTGGACGAGCTTGACCGCACCGACGACCCGTTCGAGGCCTTCCTGCTGGAAGCCCTCTCTGACTTCCAGCTCACCATCCCCGAGCTGGGCACGATCCGCGCCCCCGAACCGCCCATCGTCATCCTGACCTCGAACCGCACCCGAGAGATCCACGATGCGCTGAAACGGCGCTGCCTGTATCACTGGGTCGACTACCCCGATGCCGCGCAAGAGCTGCAGGTCCTTGCCGCCCGCGCCCCCGAGGCCCCCGAAACGCTGTCGCGTCAGGTGGTGGCTTTCGTGCAGCGCCTGCGCACGGAAGACCTGTTCAAGCAGCCGGGCGTCGCCGAAACCATCGACTGGGCGAAATGCCTGCTGGCGCTCGACGTGATCGCCCTCACCCCGGAGGTGATCTCGGACACGCTGGGGGCGCTCCTGAAATACCAGGACGACATCGCCCGGATCGAGGGCGCCGGGGCCCGCCGCCTGCTGGACGAAATCCGCGCCAGCCTGCCGTCCGCCTGACATGTGCCTTCATCTTTCCGCAAATATGCTGCAGGGGGTCGGGGGGATGCAAAATCCCCCCGTCGCAGCGCGTCCCCCCGTCGCAGCGCGTCCCCCCGTCGCAGCGCGTCCCCCCGTCGCAGCGCGTCCCCCCGTCGCACCGCCATGACCGAAGCCTTGCCCTTCCCGCTGCCAGACCGGCCGCGCCTTGCTGCCAACATCGTGCATTTCGCCCGCGCCCTGCGCCGCGCGGGCCTGCCCATCGGCCCGGGCCGCGTCCTGCAGGCGATCCGCGCGGTCGAGGCCGCGGGCCTGTCGGAGCGCCGCGATTTCTACTGGACGCTGCATGCCTGCCTGGTCTCGCGCCCCGAAGAGACCGCCGTCTTCGACCAGCTCTTTCGGCTGTTCTGGCGCGACCCGCGCTTCATGGAACAGATGATGTCGCTGATGCTGCCCTCACTGCGCGGCACCACCGCCCCCCACACGCCTGCGGCCGCCGAACGCCGCGCCGCCGAGGCGCTGACGGGCGACGCCCCACCACCCGACCTGCCGCCCCCCGAACCGGCCGAGGCCCTGCGCATCGACGCCAGCCTGACCGGATCGGCCCGCGAACGGCTGCGGCATCTCGATTTCGAACAGATGAGCACCGACGAGCTGGCGCAGGCGCGGCGGATGCTGGCGCGGCTGGCGCTGCCGGTGCCGCCGCTACCGGACCGCCGGGCCCGGCCCGCACCGCGCGGCCGCCCTGATCCCCGCGCCAGCCTGCGCGCCGCGCTGCGCCAGGGCGGCGAACTGCTGCACCCGGCCTGGAAGGCGCCGGGCACCCGGGCGCCCGATCTGGTGGTGCTGTGCGACATTTCCGGCTCGATGAGCCTCTATTCCCGGATGGTGCTGCAGTTCCTGCATGCGGTGGCCAATCGCCCGCACCGGCGCGGGGCCGGGGGCGGCACCGGCTGGAACCGGGTCCAGGCCTTCACCTTCGGCACCAGGCTGACCTGTATCACCCGCCACCTCGCGACCCGCGATGTCGACGCAGCCCTTGCCGCCGCCGGCGCCGAGGCGCAGGACTGGGAGGGCGGCACCCGGATCGGTGACTGCCTGCAGGCCTTCAACCGCGACTGGTCCCGGCGGGTGCTGTCGCGGGGCGCGGTGGTGCTGCTGGTCTCTGATGGCCTTGACCGGGGCGATCCCGGGCAGCTGGGGCGCGCAGCCGAACGCCTTCAGCTGTCGTGCCGCCAGCTGATCTGGCTGAACCCGCTGCTGCGCTACGCGGGCTTTGCGCCCAAGGCACGCGGCATCGCGGCCCTGCTGCCGCATGTCGACAGCCTGCGCACGGTGCATTCCCTGGCCTCGCTGGAGGCCCTGGCCCTGGCCCTGTCGCAGCCCGCCGATACCGGCGAGAAGGCGCGCCTGATGTGTCTGCTGCGTGAGTGATATGGCGGGAATCCGCTGCCCTCCTGCAACGCAGCATTGAACCGGAATGTGTTCTCGGAAGTTGTAGGCCCTGAAACCGTCAAAACCGACGGAAGAGAGGAAGACGATGACCAAGACCCTGCTGAAGAGCACCACGGCCCTGGTGATGAGCATTGCCCTTGCCATTCCCACCACGGGTTTCTCGCAGTCGAATGACGGCGGGAAGGAGGCTCAGAAACCGCGCCAGGAGGCATGCGCCCCGAGCCAGGACTGCAAGGCCCACGATCAGTCCAAAGGCCAGCAGCGCAAGGCCGAACCCGCGCCTCAGCCCGAGAAAAAGGCCCCCGCACCCCAGGCTGAGAAGAAGGCCGGCAATGCCGATGCCGCCCCGAAGGCGCCCGAGAAATCCGTGACGCCCGAGGCCCGCAAGAACAACCCGGCGCCCGAGAAATCCTCGAAGCCGCAGGCCAAGCCTGAGGGGGCTCAGGAGGCACCTGCCTCTTCCGCCAAGCCGCAGGCCCGCGAAGACAAACCCGCTGCCGCTCCGAATGCGCAGAAAAAGCCCGCCGAACCCGCTGCGAAGATGGGTGGCAAAGCCGATGACAAGGCCCCCGCCAAGGCCGATGCGCCTGCGAAGGGCGATGCCCCTGATGCTGACGCGCTGAAGAAGAAGCTCTCGGACCAACAGGGCGGCCCGAAGGCCGAAGACAAGGCCCCCGCCAAGGCCGATGCGCCTGTGAAGGGCGATGCCCCCGATGGCGATACGCTGAAGAAGAAGCTCTCGGATCAACAGGGTGGCCCGAAGATGGACGACAAGGCCCCCGCCAGGGCCGACGGTGCGCCGGACCAGCAGCCGCGCCGTGACGCGGACAAAGGCGATGCGCCGAAGGACGCCCCCAAACAGGTGGCCCCCGAGGAGCTGAAGAAGGAAACCGCCGCCGCCGAGAACCCCGGTGTCCGCCAGGACGCCCGTCAGCAGGCCGAACAGCAGGCCAAGCGCGAGGCGGACCGCCAGGATCGCCGCCGGGACGTCGCCGCCGCCGGCAATGGCAAGGCCGCCGATGTCGAGGACGACAAGGTGACCAAGTCCGAGATGCGCACCTCGGGCGAGGAATTCCGCACCCGTCCCGGCGATACGCAGCGCCCGGGTGACAAGGCAGGTGACAAGGCGCCCGCCCCCTCGGGCCGTGAGGCCAAGAAGGACGGCAACGACTTCTTCGATGCCATTGCCAAGGCCGCCATCGTGGGGGTCGGCGCCTATGCCGTGGGCAGCATGCTCAATAACGGCGACAAGGTGGTGTCGAACACCGGTGACCGGGTGGTCGTGCTGAACGACGGCCAGTACCGCGTGCTGAAGGACGACAACGTCCTGCTGCGCCAGCCGGGCAACGACCTGCGCACCGAAACCTTCTCGGACGGCTCGACCCGCACCACGGTCGTGCGTCAGGACGGCACCCGGATCGAGACCATCCGCGCCGCCGACGGCACGGTGCTGCAACGCTCGCGCGTGCTTGATAATGGCGACCGGGTGGTGCTGTTCGATGACACCCGCAGCTACAAGCGGGTGAACGTGGCCGACCTGCCGAAGCCTCGCAACCAGGTGATCGAATACAGCAATTCGGATTCCTCCGCGCTGGAACGCGCCCTGCGCAATGAGCAGGTCAAGGTGGGTCGGACCTTCTCGCTGGGGCAGATCCGCGACATCTCGGCCGTGCGCAAGCTGGTCCCCGAGATCTCGCTGGATGACATCACCTTTGCCACCAATTCGGCGGTGATCCAGCCTGAAGAGGCACAGCACCTGGCGGCGCTGGGCAAGGCGATGGCCGACATGATCCAGGCGAATCCCGCCGAGGTCTTTCTGGTCGAGGGCCATACCGATGCGGTGGGCAATGCGGCTGCCAACCTGGCGCTGTCGGACCGCCGCGCCGAGAGCCTGGCGCTGGCGCTCACCGAATATTTCGACGTCCCGCCCGAGAACATGGTCGTCCAGGGCTATGGCGAGAGCGACCTGAAGGTGCAGACCGCCTCGGACAACCGTGACAACCGTCGCGCCGCCGTGCGCCGGATCACGCCACTGCTGCAGCAATAAGCGGCACGACGGCAGTGCTACGCCGGGGAAGGGCCATGCGAAAGCGTGGCCCTTTCGCCGTTTCGACCCTAGATTGACGGCATCGGGACCTGTGCGCCCCGGCTGACAGGAGACGGCCATGGACCTTTTCGACGATATCCCCGAACGCGCCCTGGCGTGGTACCGCGCCGGGCGCGGTGCGGCGCTGGCCACCGTGGTCGAAACCTGGGGCAGCGCGCCGCGCCGGGTGGGCAGCCTGCTGGCGATTTCCGGTGATGGCGAGATCGCAGGTTCGGTCTCGGGCGGCTGCGTCGAGGGCGCGGTGGTGGTCGAGGCGCTGGAGGCGATGGAGGACGGCGCGCCCCGGCTGCTGGACTACGGCGTCAGCGATGGCGATGCCTTCGCGGTGGGGCTGGCCTGCGGCGGGCGGATCCGGGTGCTGGTGCAGCCTGTGGGTGATGCCTTTCCCGACGTGGCGCTGGCTGAACTGGTCGAACGCCGCGCGAGCCGGGCGCGGGTGGCGGTGGTCTCGGACGCCGAAGGCCGGGTCGAGCGGCTGGCGCAGGAGGGGTTCGAGGACCGTTTCCGCATGGACCGCTCGGGGTTCGAGGACGACGGGCGGTTTGTGCTGATCCAGAATCCGCCGCTGCGGCTGATCGTGATCGGGGCGGTGCATATCGCCCAGGCGCTGGTGCCGATGGCGCGGATCGCGGGGTTCGATCCGGTGATCGTCGATCCACGGGAAAGCTTCGGCTCGGCCGCGCGGTTCCCCGGCGAACGGGTGCTGAACGACTGGCCGGACGAGGCGCTGCGGGCGGTGGGGCTGGACGCGCGCACGGCGGTGGTGCTGCTGACCCATGATCCCAAGCTTGACGATCCGGCGCTGATCGAGGCGCTGCGGTCCGATGTCTTTTACATCGGCGCACTGGGCTCTAGCCGGACGGGGGCGCGGCGGCTGGAACGGATGCAGGCGGCGGGCTTTACCGAGCTGGATCTGGCGCGCATCCACGGGCCGGTGGGGCTGGACATCGGCGCGGCCGGCCCGGCCGAGATCGCGGTCTCGGTCCTGGCCGAGATGGTCCAGGTGCTGCGCAAGGGGCAGGCATGAAATTCGGCCCCGTGCCGGTGTCCGGGGCGCTGGGGGCGGTGCTGGCGCATTCGCTGACGCTGCCCGATGGCCGGATGCGCAAGGGCAAGCTGCTGGAGGCCGCCGATCTGCTGCGGCTGCAGGCGGCGGGGGTGCAGGAGGTCGTCGCGGCCCGGCTGGAGGCCGGTGACGTGCCCGAGGACGCCGCCGCCCTGCAGCTGGCGCAGGCGCTGGTGCCCGATCCCGCGGGCGTCGGGCTGCGGCTGGGGGCGGCGGCGACGGGGCGGGTCAATATCCATGCCGCGGGACCCGGCGTGCTGGAGGTCGGGGCCGGGCGGATCCATGCGCTGAACCGGATCGATCCGATGATTTCCGTGGCCACGGTGCCCGAATGGCAGCGCTGCGCCGAGCGGACCATGGTGGCGACGGTCAAGATCATCTCTTACGCGGTGCCCGGCGCGGCCCTGCAGGCCGCCTGTGCGGCGGGCCAGGAGGCCTTGCGGCTGCATCCGCCGGTGCGCCGCCGGGTGGCCCTGCTGCGCAGCTACGTTGGCGGCAGCGATCCGCAGGAGGACATTTCCGCGATCGGGCGCCGGCTGGCGCGGCTGGAGGCGGCGCTGGAGGCCGACATCGCCGTGCCGCACCGCACCGGGGCGCTGGCCGAAGGTCTGGCGCAGCTGGCGGCGGGCGCGCCCGAGATGATCCTGATCCTGACCGGCTCGGCCACCTCGGATCCGCGCGACGTGGCGCCCGAGGCCCTGCGCCGGGCGGGCGGGACGGTGACGCGCTTCGGGATGCCGGTCGATCCGGGGAACCTGCTGTTCTTTGGCGCCCTGGGGGATGTGCCGGTGATCGGACTGCCGGGATGCGCGCGCAGCCCGGCGCTGAACGGCGCCGACTGGGTGCTGGAGCGGATGCTGTGCGGGCTGCGCCCCGAGAGCGACGATATCGCGCGGATGGGGGTTGGTGGGTTGTTGAAGGAAATTCCCAGCCGGCCGCAGCCGCGTGAGCCCAGGACAAGGCCGGGCGCGGGCTGAGGGCGCCTCCGGCGGGCATATTTGGGGAAAGATGAAAGCCGGTGGGCGCCAGGGGCAGAGGCCCGTGCAGGCGGCTGGGATGGGGGCCTGTGTGGGGGCGGGCTGTCCCGGTTCGCTTTGTCGTGTCGGAAGGCCGCTTGACGCGGCGCGGGGGCGGAAGGGGCGGTTGCGGGCGGACGAGGCGGGGTGTTGGCGTGCGCTTCCCGGGGGCTGCGGGCGGGGGAGGCGCTGCGCGCCTGCCTCCGGCGGCCGTATTTTTCGGAAAGATGACAGGCCGGGATGCCGGGGGGCCTGAGGTGGGGGCTTGCGGGATGTGAAAACGCCCTCCGGTCGGGGAGGGCGTTTGCAGTGTCGGAAGCGGGATGGATCAGCGCGCCATCGGGCCGATCATCATGACCATCTGGCGGCCTTCCATCTTCGGCATGTTTTCGACCTTGCCGAGTTCTTTGACGTCTTCCGCCACGCGTTCCAGCAGGTCACGGCCCAGGTTCTGGTGCGCCATCTCGCGGCCGCGGAACCGCAGGGTGACCTTTACCTTGTCGCCGTTCTCCAGGAACTTGACGACGTTGCGCATCTTGACGTCGTAATCGTGCACATCGGTGTTCGGGCGGAATTTGACTTCCTTGACCTCGATCACCTTCTGCTTCTTCCGGGCTTCGGATTCGCGCTTCTGCTGTTCATACTTGAACTTGCCGAAGTCCATGATCTTGCAGACCGGAGGCGTTGCGTTCGGCGAAATCTCGACGAGATCGAGGCTGGCTTCCTCGGCCAGTGCCATCGCCCGCTGGGGCGTCACCACGCCAAGGTTCTCGCCTTCGGCGCCGATCAGGCGGACTTCGGGGCAGCGGATACGGTCATTCACGCGGGGGCCGGTTTCACGGGTCGGCGGCGCGTTGTGGGGTCTGCGAGCTATGGTTTTGTTCCTTTGATCGTTGGAAGAATTGAGGCGGGAAAATAAGCCCGGGAAGGCTGGTTTTCAAGCGGCTTTTCGCCAGATGCGGCCATGCAGAAGGGCAGCGGGGGTGCCGCTGCCCTGATTTCTGCCCGTCAAGGGGGATATCAGTCGACGAAGGCCTTCTCGACCACGTAGTGCTTGGGGTCGGAATTGGCGCCCTCTTCCAGGCCGTAGCCTTCGAGAAGTTCCTTGATCTCGATGTTGAAGGCGAGGTTGCCGCAGACCATGCCACGGTCGGTTTCCGGGTTGATCGGCGCGATGTCCAGATCCGCGAACACCTCGCCCGAGCGCATCAGATCGGTGATGCGGCCCATCTTGGGGCTGTCTTCGCGGGTGGTGGTGGGATAGTAGCGGATCTTCTTCCAGAAGCCTTCGCCGATCAGCTCGTTCAGCAGCTCGTCGGTTTTCAGGCTTTCGATCAGCTCGGCGCCATAGGTCAGCTCGCCCAGGGTGCGGCAGGTGTGGGTGATCACCACCTCGTCGTAATCCTCGTAGGTCTGCGGTTCGCGCAGCAGCGAGGCGAAGGGGGCGAACCCGGTGCCGGTGGCGAAGAACCACAGCCGCTTGCCCGGCAGCAGCGCGTCATGCACCAGCGTGCCCACGGGTTTGGGGCGCAGGATGATCTGGTCGCCGACCTCGATCTTCTGCAGCCGCGAGGTCAGCGGACCGTCCGGCACCTTGATCGAGTAGAATTCCAGTTCCTCGTCCCAGGAGGGGGAGGCGATGGAATAGGCGCGCAGGATCGGTTTCTGGCGGCCGGTCTTTTCGTCAGGATCGCCCATCAGGCCGATCATCACGAATTCGCCCGAGCGGAAGCGCAGCGAGGCGGGCCGCGAAACGCGGAAGCTGAACAGCCGGTCCGTCCAGTGCTTGACGAATGTCACGGTCTGGGCGTCGGGCAGGGCGGGGGTTGCCTTCTGGGCGGGAGCGGTATCGGTCACGGCTGTCTGATTCATTTGTACACAAAGGATCTCTCGACCCTTCCTACCTCGGAAATCCTGAATTCGAAAGCTTTAGGCGCGGCGCAGGCGCGACTGATAGTCGTTCGCCGTCCAGTTTGCCCGAAACTTCCACTGATCTTCCGGCTGGCGCGCGGCAAGGTCGTCGCTGATCTCGACCTCGTCAAAGCCCGACCGGCGGGCCATCGCATATTGGTCGGCGATGACATGACCCGCGGCCCGCAGCTTGCCGGTATAGCCCTTTTGCCGCAGGACGCGGGCAATGGTAAAGCCCCGGCCGTCCGCGAAAGAGGGAAATTCGACCTTCACCAGCGTCGCAGTGCCGGCATCCGCCGTCTGCGGATCGGTGTCGGAGGTCAGCACCACCACATCCGTTTCCGGCAGGTCGGCGGCCCAGTCCTGGGCCGAGAAGCCCTCGTCGGTCACGATAATGCTCATGCTTTCGGTCCTCTCACGATCTTGCCATCCACGACGTGGATGCCGCATTCCGTCTTGTCCTGTCCGCGCCAGCGTCCGGCGCGGGGGTCTTCGCCCGGCTTGACCGGGCTGGTGCAGGGCGCACAGCCGATGGAAGGGTAGCCCTTTGCCACCAGCGGATGCTTGGGCAGGCGGTTTTCCTCCATGTAGTTGCGCACGTCCTCGGCTGTCCAGTGGGCCAGCGGGTTGACCTTGATGCGGTCCTCGCCATCGGCCTCAAAGAACTCCAGCGCGGCGCGGGTGCTGCTTTGGAAGCGCTTGCGGCCGGTGATCCAGCCGTCGAACTGGCCCAGCACCTGCTGCAGCGGGCGCGTCTTGCGCAGGTCGCAGCAGGCGTCAGTGTCGAAGAGGTGCAGCGTGTCGTCCGGGTCTTCCTTGGCCAGCGTCGCGGGCGCGGGGCGGATGATGCGCATGTTCTTCAGGCCCAGCCGTTCGGCGACCTCGACCTGATAGTCGAGGGTCTCTTGGAACAGCATCAGCGTGTCGATGAAATAGACCGGAACCGCCCGGTCCACCATCGAGACAAGGTGCAGCAGCGCCACCGATTCCGCCCCGAAGGAACTGACCATGGCAAGGTTGCCGACGTCATGATCCTTCAGCGCGGCCTCCAGCACCGAGGTGGCGCCGTGGTGGCGATAGCGCGCGTTCAGGGCAGCCACCCGTGCCGCCACATCGGGCGAGGGCGGGGCCCCGAAATCCATGGCTGCTTCAGGCGGCATCGGCCTTCCTTTCGGCTTTCTCGGGATAGAGCGCGTCCTTGAAGGGCTGCGCACCGACCCGGCGATAGGCGGCCAGGAAGGTCTCTTCGGGGCTTTCGCGCAGGCCGAGGTAGGTCTTGACGATGGTCTCGATCGCACCGGTGATCTCGTCATAGGCAAAGCCCGGACCGGTGCGTTCGCCAAGCGCCGCATCCTCGGAGCCGTCGCCGCCCAGGGTGATCTGGTAGTTCTCGACGCCCGCGCGATCCAGGCCCAGGATGCCGATATGGCCGACGTGGTGATGCCCGCAGGCGTTGATGCAGCCCGAGATCTTGATCTTCAGGGGGCCGACCTCGTGCTCCAGCTTCAGTTCCTCGAAGCGGGTGGCGATCTCCTGCGCGACGGGGATCGAGCGCGCGGTCGCCAGCGCGCAGTAGTCCATGCCGGGGCAGGCGATGATGTCCGACACCAGCCCGACATTCGCGGTCGCCAGACCGGCCGGTTTCAGCGCCTCGTAAAGCGCGGGCAGGTCGGACTTGTGGACATGCGGCAGGATGACGTTCTGCTCGTGGCTGATGCGGATGTCGTCATGGCCGTATTTCTCGGCCAGATCGGCCAGCAGGCGCATCTGCTCGGCGGTGGCATCGCCGGGGGTCTCGCCGTGCTTTTTCAGCGAGACGGTGACGATGGCGTAACCCTCCTGCTTGTGGGCCGACAGGTTGGTGTCGGTCCAGGCGCGGAAGGCGGGGTTGGCGTCACGCGCGGCCTCATAGCCGTCAAGGGGCGCATTGCGGAAGGCGGGCGGCGCGAACATCTGCCGGATCCCGGCCAGCATCTGCTGGTCGACGCCTTCGAAGAGGGGCTTGAGCACGGCAAAGCGGGCCTCGGCCTTTTCGCGCAGCGTGTCGAGGCCGTTCTCGTTCACGGTGATCTTGATGCGGGCCTTGTACTTGTTGTCGCGGCGGCCAAGCGTGTTGTAGACCGACACGATCGCTTCCAGGTAGGGCAGCATGTCTGCTTCCGGCAGGAAGTCCTTGATGACCTTGCCGATGACCGGCGTGCGGCCCAGGCCGCCGCCGACAAAGACGCGCACGCCGCGCTGGCCGTCCTGTTCCACCAGCTGGATGCCGATGTCATGGGCGCGCAGCACCGCGCGGTCATGTTCGGCGCCCGACACGGCCAGCTTGAACTTGCGCGGCAGGAACTGGAATTCCGGGTGGTCGGTGGACCACTGGCGCAGCAGTTCGGCCACGGGGCGGGGATCGGCCAGCTCATCCGCGGCGGCGCCGGCGAAATGGTCGGCGGTCACGTTGCGGATGGTGTTGCCCGAGGTCTGGATGGCGTGCAGCTGCACCTCGCCAAGCGCGTCCAGGATATCCGGCACGTCGGGCAGCTTGGGCCAGTTGTACTGGATGTTCTGACGGGTGGTGAAGTGGCCATAGCCCTTGTCCCACTTCTCGGCGATGGTCGCCAGCATCCGCATCTGTTCGCCGCGCAGCGTGCCATAGGGGATGGCGACGCGCAGCATATAGGCGTGCAGCTGCAGGTAGAGGCCGTTCATCAGGCGCAGCGGGCGGAACTCGTCCTCGGTCAGCGCACCGTCGATGCGGCGTTCCACCTGCTGGCGGAACTGGGCATTGCGTTCCGCCAGGAAGGCGCGGTCGAAGTCGTTGTACTGGTACATGGGCTCAGGCCTCCGCTTGCTTGCCGTGGAAGTAGTTCGAGGGGCCGGTGCGGCGGAAATCCTCGCGGAAATGGGTGGGTTCGGGGCCGGCCTCGCCATCCTTCATGTCGGTCAGATAGGCGCCGACGATCTGGCTTTGCTGTTTGGCTGCGACCTTCAGGCGGGCGTCGGCGGTGTCTTCATCGCGCAGCATCTGGGCCTCGGAGAGGTGCCGGGTCCAGGTGTCGGCGGCGGTGAAATAGACGACATCCCCTTCCAGAAGGGCATTGGCGGTGACGACCTTGGGCGTGAACGGACGGGGCATGTCAGGCGGTTTCCTTCAGTTGCGCGGCCTCTCGGGCTGCGATGCCGGGAATGGTGTCGACGGTGACGCCGCTGCGGCGGCAGGCCGCCGCGAGGGAACGCGGCAGCGGATCGGCGGCGATGTAAAGCACATGGGCGCCGTTGTCAGCCTCCAGCGACAGAAGCTGATGCAGCGGCGGAATGCGGTTCGGCCCCGAGGCCAGACGGATGAAACGCGCCTCGCGGCGGGCCAGTTCGAGGATCGCAGGCGCAATGTCGGCATCGTGAACCACGACATCGGCCGCATCCAGCGCCTTGCGGGCCTTCAGCGTCATCATGTCCGGGTCATCGCTGCCGGTGAAGGTCAGGGTGATGCGCGATTGGGCGCCCGGGGCGGTCAGGTGGCGCGCCAGCAGGTCCTGCAGCGCCTGATCCAGCGGCTGGCCGCGGTCATGGGCGGCGGGGCCGTGGCTGTCGAACCACTCGGCCCAGAAGGCGCGGCGGGCGCGGCCGTGGGGCACGGCCTCGGCCGCCGGGCGGAACGCTTGGGCGGCGCGGGCCAGATCGGCGGTGGCCAGGGGCAGGCGGTCTTCCAGCTCGCGCTTGAGGGCGCGGGCCAGCATGGGGGCGGCGCCCTCGGTGCCGATGGCGATGGTCAGGGGGGCGCGGTCGACCATGGCGGGGGTGATGAAGTCCGAGCCGTCCAGATCGTCGACGATATTGCCCAGCACGCCCGCGGCACGGGCGATGGCCATGGTTTCGGCATCGTGGGCGGGGTCCTCGTCGGCGGCATAGACCAGCGTCGCGCCGGCGATGGCCGTGGCGCTGAGCGGCGCCCCGGTCAGCTCCAGCCGGCCGTTGCGGGCCAGGTCGCGCAGCTCGGGGGCGGGGTGTTCGGCATGGACCACGATACGGGCACGGGTCTTCAGCAGCAGACGCAGTTTCGCCAGCGCCGCATCGCCGCCGCCCGAGACGTGCACGCGGGCGCGGTCCATGTCGAGGAAGATCGGGAAGTGTCGCATCGCAGGGCTTTCATGGCGTCGTTGACTTGCCCCTATAATAGGAAATAATCCTGTGTCCGTGCCACTGGGGCCGGGAAATAAGGAATTTCGTTTCTCGGTGCCGGGGCGCATCGATAAATGTTCCAAACCCGGTGGAGAAGCGGGAATGAGTGTCCGCCTGGACGAGACTGACCGGAAAATCCTTTTGCAACTGCAGACGGACGCCGCGCAATCGCTGGATGATATTGCCCGCAAGGTGGGGTCGTCGAAGACCCCGGTGTGGAACCGCATCCGCAAGATGAAGGAGGCCGGGATCATCGGCCCGCAGGTCGCGGTGCTGGATCCGGAAGCGCTTGGTTTCGACGCCTGCTTCTTCGTGCTGATCCGCACCAGCGAGCACGAGGCCGACTGGCAGGCGGCCTTCCTGAAGGCGCTGAAGGACCGCCCCGAGGTGCAGGAGGCGCACCGCCTGGCGGGTGATATCGATTATATCCTGAAAGTGCGGGTGAAGAATGCGCGCGCGTATGATGCCTTCTACCAGGCGTTGATCTCTGAGGTGAAGGTCCACAACGTCACGGCGTTGCTGTCGATGGAAGAGATCAAATCGACCACGGCGCTGCCCCTTTAGCGGGGCGACAGCGGGGGATTTTGCATCCCCCGGCCCCCTGCAGAGTATTTTCGGTCAGATGATGGAACCGGACAGGGGGCAGGGGGTGGTCCCCGCGTCCTTTTTCGGGACGGCGGGACGCGTCGCGGTACTTGCGATGCCGGGGGTGACGGCGCCGCGTGCGGGCTCAGACGGTGACCATCAGGTCCTTCAGCCCGTGGAAGTGGTAGAGATCGGCATATTCGGGCGACTCGGTCAGGCGCAGATCGGGGCAGCGATCGAACAGCACGGGCAGTGCGATCTTCAGCTCCAGCCGCGCCAGCGGCGCGCCGATGCAGAAATGCGCCCCGGCGCCGAAGGCGACATTCGTCTTCACCGGGCGGGACGGATCGAAGACATCGGGGGCCTCCCAGGCCTGGGGATCGCGATTCGCCGATCCCAGCAGGCAGGCCACACGCGCCCCGCGACGGAAGAAGTGGCCTGCGACCTCGGCATCCTCCAGCGCATAGCGCGAGAAGAGGTGCAGCGGCGGGTCGTAGCGCAGGACTTCTTCGATCGTGCCGTCGACACGTTCGGGCGACAGCCAGTGTTGCGGATTGCCGTGGTTCAGCAGCAGCGGCACCGCATTGCCCAGCGTGTTCACCGTCGCCTCGTGGCCCGCGTTCAGCAGCAGGATGCAGGTGCCGATCAGCTCGTCCATCGAGAGCTTCTCTCCGGCTTCCTCGGCATTCAGCAGTTCGGTGATCAGGTCGTCCGCGGGGTGCTTGCGGCGCTCTTCGGCATAGCTGCGGATATAGTCGTGGAACTCCGTCGCGGCGCGGTCGGCTTCTTCCTCGATCCGGGTGTCGCGGCGGGCCTGGTACATCGCGACCATGGTGTTCGACCAGAACAGCAGCTGCGGCGCCATTTCCTCGGGCACGCCCAGCAGGCGGGCGATGACGATCACCGGCACATGCATCGCATAGGCCGACAGCAGGTCGAAGGGCTGGTCGGTGGGGAAATCGTCGATCAGCCTATGGCACAGCGCCTCGATCTCGGGGGCCATGCCGTTGATCCGGCGCGAGGTGAAGGCGCGCAGCACCAGACCGCGCAGGCGCTTGTGAGCCTCGCCCTCCTGCGCCAGCATCGAGCGGTCCTCGACCCGGAAGAAGCCCTGCAGGTGGTCGGGCCGGGGCGGGGCCAGGTCCTCGGGGCAGGTGGTGCCGAAGCGGCGGTCGCGCAGCAGGGCACTGACCAGCGCATGGCTGAAGGCGGCGGGGACGCCGTAATCCGTCCATTCCAGCAGCGGCCCCATGGCGCGGGCCCGGTCGTAGAACGGGTAGGGGTTCTGGACGAAGGCCGCGTCCGTCGGGGATTGCGAGATCTGGATCATGCCCGGCATTTTGCGGGTTGCGCTTTCCAAGGCAAGAGGCGCCCGGCTATCTAGGCAGGGGAGGTTACGCGATGTCACGCAGGCTGCGCATGTTGGCCGGGCTGGTGGCCCTTGTGGCACTGGTCGCGGTGCTGGTCTTTCAGGCAGGCTACCGGCAGTCGCTGCGGGCGCTGGCGCAGCGTGGCCAGTCGGACCTGTCGTTGGCTGCCGACCGGCTGAGCGGCCAGTTGCAGCGCTACCGCGACCTGGCGGTGCTGCTGAAAGACCATCCGCTGCTGCAGGCGCTGCCCGCCGACCGGCCCGCGGCCGAGGCCCTGCTGCTGGGCACAGCCGATCGTACCGGCCTGCTGAACCTGGCCTATCTGGATGCTGGGGGGCTGCTGCTTGCCCAGGCCAAGCCCGGCGCCGTGCCCGCGACCGATTACGTGGCCCGGGCCCTGGCGCGGGCCCGTCAGGGCGCGCTGGGGCAGGGCCATGGCCATGATCCGGCCACCGGCCTGCGCGTCTATGTCTACGCGGCGCCGGTCTTTGGCGCCGATGGCCAGGTCGCGGCGGTGCTGCTGGTCACCGTCAACATCGAGCTGCTGGAGCAGGAATGGCGCGGCGGCCGCCCGGCAGTTCTGTTCACCGATGCGGACGGAGAGGTCTTCATTTCGAACCGGTCCGAGCTGCTGGGCTGGCGGCGGGTAGCCTCGGGGGGAGGTTTCGCGCCTCCGGGTGCGCAGGATGTGCGGGTGCGCGAAAGCCATCCCGCGGGTCTTGACCTGTGGCGCATCGACTGGAGCCCCTACCTGCCGCGTCTGGCGCTGCATATCAGTCGCGACCTGCCGCAGATCGGCATGCGCGGCGAGGCGCTGGTCGATGCCGCCCCCGCCCAGGGGCTGGCGCGGCTGCAGGCGGCGCTGGTGGGGCTGGTGCTGCTGGGGCTGGGTCTGGCGCTGATGGCCGTGGCCGAGCGTCGCCGCGTGCTGGCCCAGGCCAATGCCCGGCTGGAATCCCGCGTTGCCGCCCGCACCGCCCAGCTGTCGGGCGCCAACGCCCGCCTGCGCCGCGAGGTGGCCGAACGTCAGGAGGCCGAGGCCCGCCTGAAACGCGCCCAGGACGAGCTGGTCCAGGCCGGCCGGCTGTCGGCGCTTGGGCAGATGTCGGCGGGGCTCAGCCATGAACTGAACCAGCCGCTGATGGCGATCCGGCAATTCGCCGAAAACGGCGCCCTGTTCGTCGAACGGGGCAAGCCGGAGCGCGCCGCGCAGAACCTGACCCGTATCGCCGATCTGGCCGAGCGCATGGGCCGCATCATCCGCAACCTGCGCGCCTTTGCCCGGCAGGAAAGCGAACCGGTGCGCCGCATCGACATGCGCGCCGTCACCCTGACCGCGATCGAGATGACCGCGGCTCGGATGCAGGCCGAGGGCGTGCGGCTGAACTGGACCCCGCCCGAGGCCCCGGTCTGGGCCATGGGCGGCGAGGTCCGGCTGGGTCAGGTGCTGGTGAACCTGATCTCGAACGCGATCGACGCCATGGCGGGGGGCGAACGCCGGGTGCTGACGATCACGCTGACCGATGGCGCCCGGCCCCGGCTGACGGTGCGCGACACCGGCCCCGGCATCCGCGACCCGGAACGGATCTTCGATCCCTTCTATTCCACCAAGGAGGTGGGCGCGGCCAAGGGCATGGGGCTGGGGCTGTCGATCTCTTACGGGCTGGTGCAGGGCTTTGGCGGTGCGATCCGCGGCCGCAGCCATCCCGACGGCGGCGCGGAATTCACGGTCGAACTGCCCGGAGCGGGGGATGCGCCCCCTCGCATCGGGGCGGGGCAGGGGCTATCTGGGTGAAAACGGCAGGAGGGTGCGATGACGCGGCAGGTTCTGGTGGTCGATGATGATGCGGCCGTGCGCGAGGCGCTGGCGCAGACGCTGGAGCTGGCGGATCTGGAGCCCCTGACCGCCGGGTCCTTCGTGGCTGCCAAGGACCGCATCACCCCCGATTTCAACGGCATCATCCTGTCGGACATCCGCATGCCCGGCCGCGACGGCTTCTTCCTGCTGGACCATACGCTGAAACTGGATCCCGAACTGCCGGTGATCCTGCTGACCGGCGAGGGCGACATCCCGATGGCGGTCGATGCGATGAAGCGCGGCGCCTTCGGGTTTCTGGAAAAGCCCTGCGCCAGCGCCGAGCTGCTGCCGATCCTGGAACGCGCGTTGAAGACGCGCGAGCTGGTGCTGGAGAACCGCCGCCTGAAGGCGCAGCTGGAAAGCGGCGATCCGGCGGCGCGGATGATCTTTGGCCGCTCGGAACAGTCCGAGGCGCTGCGCCGGCGCATCCGCCAGCTGGCCCGCCTGACCGGCGAGGTGCTGGTGACGGGCGCGCCGGGGGCCGGGATCTCGAAGGTGGCCGAGGTGATCCACCTGTCCTCGCCGCTTGCCCAGCGGCCCTTCGTCAAGCGCGCCGCCGCCGGCCTGACCCCCGAGGCGCTGGCCACAGCCTTTCAGGAGGCTGCCGGAGGGTCGCTCTATCTCGATGAAATCGCGGGGCTTTCCCATGAGGGGCAGTTTGCCCTTGCGGAAAGCCTGGAACAGGATCCCTGTGCCCGGCTGATCGCGGGATGCAGCAGCGCCCTGCAACAGGCGGTCGAGGAAGGGCGCTTCAGCGCTGATCTTTATTACCGGCTGGAGGCGCTGAGCGTGCACACCCCGGCGCTGAAGGAACGCCCCGAGGACATCCCGGTGATGTTCCGCCAGTATGTCGCCCAGGCGGCCGAGCAGTCCGGCATGGCCGCCCCCGAGGTCACCCCCGAGGTGATCGCCGCCCTGATGACCCGCGACTGGCCCGGCAATGCGCGGTCGCTGATGAGCGCGGCCATGCGCTTTGTGCTGTCGGGCGGCGGCGCCGAAGAAGAGCGCCCCTCGGATCTGGGGCTGGCCGAACAGATGGCGCAGATCGAGAAAAGCCTGCTGGCGGCGGCGCTGAAACGCCATGGCGGCCAGGCCTCGGCCGCGGCCGAAGCGCTGAAGCTGCCGCGCAAGACCTTCTACGACAAGCTGGCCAAGCATGGGCTGAAGCCCGACTCGTTCCGCTAGGGCTTGTGTGGGATTCCGCACAAAATGACGGAAACCCTGTGCGGGATTCCGCACGCGCCATGCATGTCGGATATGTGCATGGCGCATACCTTACCCACATCCCTCTGAATTCCCTTCGAAAAACGAATTCACCTCACGGTTGATCAGTTTTTCTTGAGCGCAGTCCCGCTGTTGCGGATTTTGGCATCACGCGGGCCCGGCCCGTTCGACTGCACTCTCGGGAGGAGATAGAGATGAAGGTCCTGACCACTGCTGCCACCGCGCTGGCGCTTGCCGCCCTTGCCCCCGCCGCCTTCGCCAACCCGGCCGGCTGCGATGCGGGCGAGATGGTGATCAAATTCAGCCATGTCACCAATACCGACAAGCACCCCAAGGGCATCGCCGCCGAACTGCTGAAGACCCGCGTCAACGAGCAGATGGACGGCAAGGCCTGCATGGAGGTCTATCCGAACTCGACCCTCTACGACGACGACAAGCTGCTGGAGGCGATGCTGCAGGGCGACGTGCAGCTGGGCGCCCCCTCGCTGTCGAAATTCGAGACCTTCACCAAGGTCTTCCGCATCTTCGACCTGCCCTTCATGTTCAAGAACATGGAAGCGGTCGATGCCTTCCAGTCCTCGGACAATGGTCAGGCGATGATGTCCTCGATGGAACGCCGCGGCCTGGCGGGCCTGGGCTTCTGGCACAACGGGCTGAAGCAGTTCTCGGCCAACAAGCCCCTGCTGGAGCCCGAGGATGCCAAGGGCCTGAAATTCCGCGTCCAGCCCAGCGACGTGCTGGTGGCGCAGATGGAGGCGCTTGGCGCCTCGCCGCAGAAGATGGCGTTCTCTGAGGTCTACGGCGCGCTGCAGCAGGGCGTCGTCGATGGCCAGGAGAACACCTGGTCGAACATCCTGGGCCAGAAGTACTACGAGGTGCAGGACGGCATCACCGAGACCAACCACGGCGTCCTCGACTACATGGTTGTGGCTTCGGTCGACTGGCTGGACAGCATGGATGAAGCTACCCGCGACCAGTTCCTGGAGATCCTGGACGGCGTGACCAAGGAACGCAACGCGGCCATCGGCCAGGTCGATGCCGAGGCGCGCCAGGGCGTGCTGGATGCCGGCGGCACGATCCGAGAGCTGACGCCCGAACAGCGCGCCGACTGGGTCAAGGCGATGAAGCCGGTCTGGGACAAGTTCACCGATGATGTCGGCCAGGACAACATCGACGCCGCCCAGGCGATCAACGCCAAGTACTGACCGGCCCCGCACCGGACCCGGAAGGGCGCAGGCCGGACCCTGCGCCCTTCTGCACAAGCCCCCTCACAACACTCGGACAGGAAAGGGAACGGGCATGCATCCTGCACCCGGTGAAAGCGTCATCGACCGGATCGAGGAAACCCTGATCGCGGCCATCCTGGGCGCCATGACGCTCATCACCTTCGCCAATGTGGTGATGCGCTACGTCTTCAACTCGAACATCCTGTGGGCGCTGGAGGGCACGGTCTTCCTGTTCGGCTGGCTGGTGCTGCTGGGGGCCTCCTATGCGGTCAAGAAGAACGCCCATCTGGGGGTCGATGCGATCCTCGAGATCTGCCCCCGCCCGGTGCGCCGGGTGCTGGCGCTGATCGCCATTGCCGCCTGCCTGGTCTATGCCTGCCTGATGCTGAAGGGCGCCTGGGACTACTGGGCCAATTTCGCCGGCCTGCCGCAGACCGAAGGCCGCTGGTTCCCGCTGGGCCTGCAGGAGAAGTTCCGTTCGAAATCCTGGTACGAGGTCAACGACATCCCGTTCCCCGCCTTCCTGGGCTTCATCGAGACCACGCTGAACGGTGGCGAACCCTACGAGAAACTGCCGCGCTTCATCCCCTATGCGGTGCTGCCGCTGTCGATGGCGCTGCTGCTGTTCCGCTTTCTTCAGGTCGCGGTGCAGGTCTGGACGGGCAAGCTGGACCGGATCGTCGCCAGCCATGAAGTCGAAGATGAAATCGCCGAAGTCGCGGAACGCCGCGGGGAGAACTGAGCCATGACCGTCGTCATCCTTTTCGGCCTGGTGGTGGGCTTCATGCTGATCGGCGTGCCGATCGCGGTGTCGCTGGGCCTGTCGTCGATCCTGTTCCTGCTGTGGTTCGGGGATACCTCGCTGGCGTCGATCGCGCAGACGCTGATGCAGGCCTTCGTGGGCCATTTCACCCTGCTGGCGATCCCGTTCTTCATCCTGGCCTCCAGCTTCATGTCGACGGGGGGCGTGGCCAAGCGGATCATCCGGTTCTCGATTGCCTGTGTCGGGCATCTGCGGGGCGGGCTTGCCATCGCGGGGGTCTTTGCCTGCATGATCTTTGCCGCGCTGTCGGGGTCGTCGCC
Source organism: Pseudooceanicola sp. NS-SX9 (assembly GCF_057380705.1). Classification (NCBI taxonomy): domain Bacteria; kingdom Pseudomonadati; phylum Pseudomonadota; class Alphaproteobacteria; order Rhodobacterales; family Paracoccaceae; genus Pseudooceanicola; species Pseudooceanicola sp. NS-SX9. The sequence goes on from NZ_CM170818.1 coordinate 1,265,829, forward strand.
GGCCACCGTGGTGGCCATCGGCTCGATCGTCATCGGGGCGATGACCAAGGCGGGCTATACCAAGGACTTTGCCGCGGGCGTGATCTGCAATGCGGGCACGCTGGGCATCCTGATCCCGCCCTCGATCGTGATGGTGGTCTATGCGACGGCCGTCGACGTGTCGGTGGGGCGGATGTTCCTGGCGGGGGTCATCCCGGGGCTGCTGGCGGGCATCATGCTGATGGTCGCGATCTGGATCATGGCCCGCGTCCGCAACATGCCCAAGGGCGAGTTCGCCGGCATGGGAGAAGTCTGGTCGAGCTTCCGCGAAGCCTTCTGGGGCCTGATGCTGATCGTCATCATCATGGTGGGCATCTACGGCATCCCGGGCATCACGGGGGCGATCTTCACGCCGACCGAAGCGGCGGCGGTGGCCTCGGTCTATGCCTTCATCGCGGCGGTCTTCATCTATCGCGACATGGGCCCGCTGAAGGGCCGCGAGGGCGGCCGCAACCTGGCGCTGTGGGAAAAGCCCGTGGCCCTGGTCACCGCCTGGTTCCACCGCGACACCCGGCGCACTCTGTTCGAGGCCGGCAAGCTGACCGTGACGCTGATGTTCGTCATCGCCAATGCGCTGATCCTGAAGCATGTGCTGACGGATGAACAGGTGCCCCAGCATGTCGCCGAGGCGATGCTGTCGGCGGGCTTCGGGCCGGTGATGTTCCTAGTGGTGGTCAACGTGATCCTGCTGATCGGCGGCCAGTTCATGGAACCCTCGGGGCTGCTGGTGATCGTGGCGCCGCTGGTCTTTCCCATCGCCATCGAGCTGGGCATCGACCCGATCCACCTGGGCATCATCATGGTGGTCAACATGGAAATCGGGATGATCACGCCGCCGGTCGGGCTGAACCTGTTCGTCACCTCGGGCGTGGCAGGGATGTCGATGATGCGGGTGGTGAAGGCGGCGCTGCCGTTCCTGGCGGTCCTGTTCGTCTTCCTGATCCTGGTGACCTATGTGCCGATGCTGTCGACGCTGCTGCCGAATGCGGTCATGGGCCCCGAGATCGTCACCAAGTGAGGGGGCAGGGCGGCGTCCCGGCGGGGCGCCGTCTGGCATCTGGAGACCGAAAAACCGCCGCTTGCGCGGCGGTTTGCCTCCGGCGGGAGTATTTTCGGCCAGATGAAAGAACCGGGCGCGCTCAGGCCCGTTCGAGGGCGCTGACGATGGGGGTGAAATCCTCGGCGCTCAGGGAGGCGCCGCCGACCAGCGCGCCGTCGACATTGGAGATCGAGAAGATCTCTTGTGCGTTCGAGCCCTTGACCGAGCCGCCGTAGAGCAGGCGGACGGATTTGCCGACGCCGTAGCCGAAGCGGTGTTCGAGGCGGGCGCGCATGAAATCGTGAACCTCGCCGATCTCGTCGCGGGTGGGGGTGAGGCCCGAGCCGATGGCCCAGATCGGTTCATAGGCGACGACCAGGTTTTCGCCCGTGGAGCTGTCGGGGATCGACAGGGAAAGCTGCGCGCCGATGATGTCGAGCGTGTTGGTCGACTGGCGCTGGAACAGGCTTTCGCCGACGCAGACCACCGCCATCAGCCCGGCCGCCTGGGCGGTCTTGGCCAGCAGGCGCACGTCTTCGGAGCTTTCCTCGTGATCCTCGCGGCGTTCGGAATGGCCCAGGATCACCGCGGTGGCGCCGGCGTCCTTCAGCATGGTGGCCGAGATGTCGCCGGTATGGGCGCCCGCCAGCCGGTCATGGCAGGTCTGGCCGCCGATGCGGATGCCGGTGCCCTGGCAGATTTCGGCGGCCTGGGCGATCAGCGTCGCGGGCGGGCAGATCAGCACGTCGCAGGCGGGATCGGGATGGGCCCGGGCGAGGGCCTCGATCTCGGCCAGAGAGCTTTTCAGGCCGTTCATCTTCCAGTTGCCCGCGGCTAGTTTCCTGCGCATTTAGTCTCCCTTCCCGGTTTTGCCGGTCTTGTCCTCGGGCGCATTCTTACCTGCAGGCCGGAGAGGTCAAGCCGTTGATAGCGCACACATAGCCCAGGATGGCCTGACGTCAGCCCCGGGCGGCACGACGCCGGGCGCGCTGCCTCTTTTGCAGCGCTGCCGCCCGCGCCGGAGGCAGGGCGAGGCGCGCCCAGCTCAGCGCCTCCTCGGGATCGTCGAGGGTGCTGTCGGGCAGGGACATCAGGGAGGCCACAGTGCGGCGCCCGTCCTTGCGTGCATAGCTGAAAGGGTGGGACCCCGCGGCAAGGAAGGCCGCCTGGGTCGCGGCATCGGCCTTCATGCAGACCGTGCCGTCGGGGGTGATCATGGCGATCATCGCATCCCCCTCGGCGTAAAGTGCCGCGCCCGAGAACATCCGTCCGGTGCGCAGGGGCCCGATCCCCGAGAAGAGATCGGTCAGCCAGGCGAGGAATTCGGGATCCGCAGCCATCGGATCCGCGCCGCTCACATGCCGGCGAACTTGATCGATTCGCCGCAGCCGCAGGCCTCGACCACGTTCGGGTTGCGGAACTTGAAGCCCGATTCCAGCAGCGAGGTCTCGTAGTCGATCTCGGTGCCGAAGAGGAACATCTGGGCCATCGGCGCGATCATCACCCGGGCGCCGTCCTGTTCGACGACCTCGTCCATGCGGTCGACGGAATCGACGTATTCCATGGTGTATTCCATGCCGGCGCAGCCGCCCTTCTTGACGCCGATACGCAGTCCGGCGCTCTGGCCATCCTTCTGCATCAGCTTGACGATCTGCGAGGCTGCGCGGGGCGTGATGGTCACGGCCTGCTTGCCGGGAATGCTGAACATGGGCTGTCTCCTTGTTCCAGAAAAATAGGCCTTCCGGGTGCGCTTGCCAAGGTCCGGCGGGGTGCGGGACATGCAAGGGTGCCATGACCGCAGGCGAGGGCCGGAAACGAACGGGCCTCCCGCAGGGGAGGCCCGGGGGTCTTACATGAAGCCCAGCTCCAGGCGGGCTTCGTCGCTCATCATGTCCATGCCCCACGGCGGATCCCAGGTCAGGTCGACATCGACCTGCTTGACGCCCTCGACCGGTTCGACGGCGTCGATGACCCAGCCGGGCATGTCGCCGGCCACCGGGCAGCCCGGCGCGGTCAGGGTCATGATGATGCTCACCTCGTTCTCCGGGGTGATGGCGATCGTGTAGATCAGCCCGAGGTCGTAGATGTTCACCGGGATTTCCGGGTCATAGACCGTCCGGCAGGCCTCGGCCACCTTGTCATAGAGCGGGTGATCGATGCTGGAGGGCGCGATGAGCGGTTCGCCTTCCTTGGGCTCGGTGATGTCGGTCATGTCAAATCCGTCCTGTTCCTGAGCGATTATATAGGAAATCGTCGCGCAAGGGTCCAGAGGGCAGGGCAAGGTGCCTTGTGCCCCGCGGGGGCGCGGCGGTCCGTCGCAGGGGGCGGGAAACCCACGCGGATTTGATGCAGATCAAGGGTTTGTCACCGCGCCGGGCGCAAAGAGCGCGCATCTGATTTCAAGAGGACCTGACATGAAAACGCGCGCGATTCTCCTTTCCGCTGCCGCAATTGTGGCGCTTGCAGCGACCGGCGCGGCCGCTCAGCAGCGCGGTGACATCACCGTCGGCGTCGGTATCGGCAACGTGAACCCGAAAAGCGACAACGGCACCGTCGCCGGCAGCAAGCTGACCCTGAGCGATGACACCCAGCTGACCCTGACGCTGGAATACTTCCTCAGCGATCGCCTGGGTCTCGAAGTTCTGGCGGCGACCCCCTTCACCCATGACATCAAGCTGGGTGGCGCCAAGGTCGGGACCGTCAAAGAGCTGCCGCCGACGGTGTCGCTGAACTATCACTTCGTGAACCCGACGCGGCTGACCCCCTTCGCCGGCGTGGGCCTGAACTATACTCATGCGTTGGATGTGGACTCGCCGCTTGGCAACCTGACGCTGGATGACAGCTGGGGCGTGGCGCTGCATGCGGGCTTTGACTACGCGATCAGCCCGCGCGGTGCGATCCGGGCCGATGTGCGCTGGATGGACATTGACATGAAGGCCAAGCTGGACGGCGTTGATATCGGCACCGCCGAGGTCGATCCGGTCGTGCTGGGTGTGTCCTACATCATGTCCTTCTGATCCCGCCCGGGGACCAGGAAAGGGGGCGTCCTGCGCAGGCAGGGCGCCCCTTCGCGTTTACAGCCGCTCGATGTCGCCTTCGGCACGCTGCGCATGGAAATCGGCCTCGAATTCGGCAAATCTGCCTTCGGCGATGGCATCGCGCATGCCCTGCATCAGCTCCTGGAAGTAATGCAGGTTGTGCCAGGTCAGCAGCATCCCCGAGATCATCTCCTGCGCGCGGAACACATGGTGCAGATAGGCGCGGGAATAGTTGCGGCAGGCCGGGCAGGTGCAGTGCTCATCAAGCGGACGCGGATCGTCGGCATGGCGGGCGTTCTTGATGTTGACCTGGCCGCGCCGCGTCCAGGCCTGGCCCGTGCGCCCCGAACGCGACGGCAGCACGCAGTCCATCATGTCGACGCCGCGCTTGACGGCGCCCAGGATATCGTCGGGCTTGCCGACGCCCATCAGGTAACGCGGCTTGTCGGCGGGCAGCTGGTCGGGGGCGTAATCGAGCACGCCGAACATCGCCTCCTGGCCCTCGCCCACGGCCAGGCCGCCGATCGCGTAGCCGTCAAAGCCGATGGACTTCAGTGCCTCGGCGCTTTCGCCGCGCAGGTGCTCGGTCACGCCGCCCTGCTGGATGCCGAACAGCGCATGTCCCGGCCGGTCCCCGAAGGCATCGCGCGAGCGCTGCGCCCATCGCATCGACAGGCGCATCGCCTCGGCGACGCGCTCCTCGGTGGCGGGCAGGGCGGGGCATTCGTCGAAGCACATCACGATGTCCGAGCCCAGCAGCTTCTGGATCTCCATCGAGCGTTCCGGGCTCAGGAAATGCCGGGAGCCGTCGACATGGCTGCGGAAGGTCACGCCCTCCTCGGTCATCTTGCGCAGCTCGGCGAGGCTCATCACCTGGAAGCCGCCGGAATCGGTCAGGATGGGTTTCGACCAGTTCATGAACCTGTGCAGCCCGCCCAGCCGGTCGATGCGCTCGGCGGTGGGGCGCAGCATCAGGTGGTAGGTGTTGCCAAGCAGGATGTCGGCGCCGGTTGCGGCGACGCTTTCGGGCATCATCGCCTTCACGGTGGCGGCGGTGCCCACGGGCATGAAGGCGGGCGTCCGGATCTGGCCGCGGGGCGTGTCGATCACGCCGAGTCGGGCCTTGCCGTCGGTGGCCTTGAGGGTGAAGGAAAAGCGCTGTGTCATCCTCGCGCGATACCGCGTTCCCTCCCCGAGCGCCAGTCCCGTGACAGGTCGATCGACATGCATATTTGGGGAAAGATGAAAGGACCAGTGGCCCGCCCCTGACAACTGCTGCGCCATCCGTATTTGAGGAAAGATGAAGCCAGAAGCAACGCTCCTTTCATTTTCTTGTTCAAAATACCTCGGGGGAGCGGGCCGCAGGCCCGTGGGGGCAGAGCCCCCTGCGCCCTCCGGGCCGGGGGATGCCACGTCAGGTGGGGCGGGCGCGTTTCCCGACAGCTGCAATGCGGACCATATCGCGCTTGCCGGGGCCGGACGGCAGGGGCACACTGGCAGGCAGTCGGTTGCATTCGCGGGGCCCAGCCCCCAGATGTTGACAAGAAACGGAGAGGGCGCCCGGGTTGCCGAAACGGGACCCCGCCCCCTGCCCAAGACAAGGATAGAGCATGCAAGAGCCTCTGAACCCCTCCTACGCCGTGCTTCCGCTGCGCGATATCGTGGTCTTCCCGCACATGATCGTCCCGCTTTTCGTGGGCCGCGACAAATCCGTGCGCGCGCTGGAAGAGGTGATGGCCGACAACAAGCAGATCCTGCTCGCCAGCCAGATCGACCCGGCCGAGGATGATCCTTCGGCCGATGGCATCCACAAGGCGGGTGTGCTGGCCAATGTGCTGCAGCTGCTGAAGCTGCCCGACGGCACCGTCAAGGTGCTGGTCGAAGGCACGACGCGCGTCCGCATCACCGGCTACATGGAAAACGACGCCTTCTTCGAGGCTACTGCCGAGTACCTCGAAGAGACGCCCGGCGACGAGGAAGCCACCCGCGCCCTGCTGCGCACCGTGGGTCAGGAATTCGAACGCTACGCCAAGATCAAGAAGAACATCCCCGAAGAGGCGCTCTCGGCCGTGGCCGAAAGCAGCGATCCCTCGCGGCTGGCGGATCTGGTGGCGGGTCATCTGGGCATCAGCGTCGACCAGAAGCAGGACCTGCTGGAAACGCTGCCGGTGTCGGAGCGGCTGGAGAAGGTCTATGGCCTGATGCAGGGCGAGATGTCGGTCCTGCAGGTCGAGAAAAAAATCAAGACCCGCGTCAAGTCCCAGATGGAACGCACGCAGCGCGAATATTACCTGAATGAGCAGATGAAGGCCATTCAGAAGGAGCTGGGCGACGGCGAGGATGGCGAGGGCGAGATCGCCGAGCTGGAGGCGCGCATCAACGAGACCAAGCTGTCGAAGGAAGCCCGTGAAAAGGCCGATGCCGAGATCAAGAAGCTGAAGTCGATGTCTCCGATGTCGGCCGAGGCGACGGTGGTGCGCAACTACCTCGACTGGATGCTGTCGATCCCGTGGAACACCAAGTCCCGCGTCAAGAAGGATCTTCATGCCGCGCAGGAGGTCCTGGACAAGGATCACTACGGCCTTGAGAAGGTGAAGGAACGGATCGTCGAATATCTGGCGGTGCAGCAGCGCTCGGCCAAGCTGAAGGGGCCGATCCTGTGCCTCGTCGGCCCTCCGGGTGTCGGCAAGACCTCGCTGGGCAAGTCGGTCGCCAAGGCCACGGGGCGCGAGTTCATCCGCATTTCCCTGGGCGGGGTGCGTGACGAATCCGAGATCCGCGGCCACCGTCGGACCTACATCGGCTCGATGCCGGGCAAGATCATCCAGGCGCTGAAAAAGGCCAAGACGACCAACCCGCTGATCCTGCTCGATGAGATTGACAAGATGGGGCAGGACTTCCGGGGTGATCCGGCCTCTGCCATGCTGGAGGTGCTGGATCCGGAACAGAACGGCACCTTCGTCGATCACTACCTGGAGGTCGAATATGACCTCTCGAACGTGATGTTCCTGACCACGGCGAATTCCTACAACATGCCGGGGCCGCTGCTGGACCGGATGGAGATCATCAGTCTTGCGGGCTATACCGAGGACGAGAAGCTCGAGATCGCGCGCCATCACCTGATTGCCGAGGAAATCAAGAACCACGGTCTGAAGGCGGGTGAGTTCGAGGTGACCGATGGCGCCCTGACCGAGATGATCCAGCGCTACACCCGGGAAGCCGGCGTGCGGAACCTCAAGCGCGAGATCGCCAAGCTGGCGCGCAAGGCCGTGACGATGATCGTCAAGGGCGAGGCGAAGACCGTGACCGTCACCGAGGACAACCTGGATGATTTCCTGGGCGTGAAGAAGTTCCGCTATGGCCTGGCCGAGAAAGAGGACCAGATCGGCGTGGTGACGGGTCTGGCCTGGACCAGCGTCGGCGGCGACCTGCTGCAGATCGAGGCGCTGCGCCTGCCGGGCAAGGGCCGGATGAAGACCACGGGCAAGCTGGGCGACGTGATGAAGGAGTCGATCGATGCGGCGTCCTCCTACGTCCGCTCCATCGCGCCCGAGATCGGCGTCAAGCCACCGCGCTTTGATCGCTGGGACATCCACGTCCACGTGCCCGATGGTGCGACGCCCAAGGATGGCCCTTCAGCGGGTCTGGCGATGGTGACCTCGATCGTGTCGGTGCTGACGCAGATCCCGGTGCGCAAGGACATCGCCATGACCGGCGAGGTTTCTCTGCGCGGCAATGCGATGCCCATCGGCGGCCTGAAAGAGAAACTGCTGGCCGCGCTGCGGGGCGGCATCACCACGGTCTTCATTCCCGAAGAGAATGAGAAGGACCTGGCCGATATCCCCGACAACGTGAAGCAGGGGCTTAAGATCATCCCCGTGACCCATGTCCGCCAGGTGCTGGAGCAGGCGCTGGTGCGCCAGCCGGAACCCGTGGAATGGGACGAGGAGGCCGAGGAAGCCGCAGCGGCCGCCCGTGCCAAGCTGGCCGAGACCGAGGGCCCCGCAGCCACCGCGCACTGAGCCCACCGCGGATCGCATATCATCAGGGCGTCCCATCGGGGCGCCCTTTCCGTTTTTCGGGGGGGGCTTAGTCCCGGTTTTCAGGGGCTTTTCAGGGTGCCGCAGGGTCGTGCGAAAAACTGTGCGAAAAAACGAAAGAGGAGCTTGCAGACCCCCGCGCGCTTCGTTAGAAGCCCCCTCACGGGTGATTAGCTCAGTGGTAGAGCGCTTCGTTCACATCGAAGATGTCAGGGGTTCAAATCCCTTATCACCCACCACATTCCTGAAAAGCCTCGGTTTTGACCGAGGCTTTTTCATTTGGAGCCCGGGTCTGTACGGGCGTGGACAGGAGCGGGACCATGGCCGGCCAGACGAAGGGCGCGCGGACGCTGCAGGATCTCTCGGATCGGGGGCTGATCGAGGGGCCGGTGACGGCGGCGCTGGCGCAGGTGGCAGAGCGCTATGCGATCTCGGTCACCGAGGGGCTGGCAGAGGCGATGGAGCAGGGCGCGGGGCCCGGACTGCGGCTGCAGTACCTGCCTTCCGTCGCGGAACTGCAGGAGCGCCCGGAGGAACTGGACGATCCCATCGGCGATGCGGCCCATGCGCCGGTGCCGGGGATCGTGCACCGTTACGACGACCGGGTGCTGTTGAACCTGCTGAAAACCTGTGCCGTCTACTGCCGCTTCTGTTTCCGCCGCGAGATGGTTGGTCCGGGTGCGCGGGGGCTGGATGTGGCGCAGCTGGAGACGGCGCTTGGCTACATCCGCAACACCCCGGCCATCTGGGAGGTGATCCTGAGCGGGGGCGATCCGCTGACCCTTTCGGCGCGCCGCATCCGGGCGGTGACCGAAGAGCTGGGCCGGATCGACCATGTCGGCATTGTGCGGTTCCACACCCGGGTGCCGGTCGTGGCACCTGAGATGATCTCGGATGAACTGCTGGGGGCGCTGCGGGCCGGGCCCACGCCCTATGTGGTGGTGCATGTGAACCACCCGGACGAGCTGACGGAGCCGGTGCGCGCGGCGCTGGCCCGATTGGCCGATCATGGCATTCCTCTGCTGAGCCAGAGCGTGCTGCTGAAGGGCGTCAACAACTCGGCCGAGGTGCTGGGGCGCCTGTTCCGCGAGCTGCTGCGCAACCGGGTCAAGCCCTACTACCTGCATCATCTGGACCTGGCGCGGGGCACGGGGCATTTCCGGACCTCGATCGCCGAGGGGCAGCGCATCGTCGAGCAGATCCGTGCCACCCATTCGGGCCTGTGCAATCCGCATTACGTGTTGGATCTGCCGGGCGGCGCGGGCAAGGTGCCGCTGTCCGACAGCTTTGTCTGCCGCCACGAGGGGGCGGATTACGTGCTGCGCGACCGTTTCGGCGCCGAACACGCCTATCGCGACCTGGCTGCGGATCCCTCCGACTGAGCCGCCAGCGTACGCTGGTGTGACCGCTTCTTCAGGGTCGGGGCGCATACCGGAATTTCCCAAGGGGAGAATTCCGAGATGACACTGATGGATGCATCGACACTGGCGCGGATTGCGGGCGGCACCGGCACCCCGGAGAACATGGCCTCGGTCGCGGCGGGGCTGGAGGCGCGGGGGCGCTCGCTGGGGCTGGATCGGCCGCACCGGCTGGCCTGCTATCTGGGCCAGATCCTGCACGAGAGCGGCGGCTTCCGCTATGACCGCGAGATCTGGGGCCCGACCGCCGCCCAGGCGCGTTATGACAGCCGCACCGATCTGGGCAACACCCCCGAGAGCGACGGCGACGGCTACCTGTATCGCGGGCGGGGGGCGATCCAGATCACCGGCAAGGCCAATTACCGCGCCTTCCGCGACTGGGCCCGCGCCACCTACCGCCGCGCCCCAGATTTCGTGGCCGAACCCGACGCCGTGCTGCTGGACCCCTGGGAGGGGCTGGTGCCGCTATGGTTCTGGGAAAGCCGCGATCTGGGCCGCTATGCCGAGACCGGCGATATGGAGATGATCACCCGCCGCATCAATGGCGGGCTGAACGGCTATGACCACCGGCTGGCCTGCTACATGCGCGCGGGGCTGGTGCTGGCGGGCTATAACCCCTCGGACGTGCTGCGTTTTCAGCAGGATGCCGGGCTGGTGCAGGACGGCATCGCCGGGCCCAAGACACGCGCGGCGCTGCATGGCCGGCTGCTGAAACTGCCTGCCCGCGGGGCTGAGGCGGGCAGCGGCGACATGGTCTCGGGGTTTCTGGCGGTGCTCGGGACCCTGCTGGGGAGGAAATTCGCATGACATTGGTGATGGCTCGGATTTTGTTGCGCTACCTGGCGGGAGCGTTGGTGTCTTACGGGCTGATGGCGCCCGACATGGGGATGTCGCTGGCGCATGACCCGGATCTGATTGCCCTGGCCGGGGCGCTGCTGGCGGCAGTGACCGAGGGCGCCTATGCGCTGGCCCGCCGCCACGGCTGGGCGACATGAACCTGCTGACCCGGGTTGCGGGGCTGGTTGCCGGAGGGCTGGGGCAGGCCCTGGCCCAGGCCTACCAGAACCGCCAGGACGCTCGTACCGAGCAGGAACGCATCGCCGCCGAGGTCGAGATCGCCCGCCTGCATGAACGCCAGGCCAACCGGGCCCTGGGTGGACGGCTGACCGCGATGATGCAGGCAGGCTGGGCGGCGCCCTTCATGGTCTACGACTGGAAGCTTCTGGTCTGGGACAAGGTGCTGGCCCAGGGCGCGACCGATTCCCTGTCGCCCAGCCTGCTGGAGATGCAGCTGCGCATCGCGACCTTCTATTTCGGCGGTGCGGCCGTGATCGGAACGGTGAAGGCGCTGCGCCGATAGGCGCCTTCCGTATCGACTATCGGAATGGTTCGGAAATTTCGCATGATTTGCCGGAAAAACCATCGACCACCGGCAAGAGGATGCTCATAATACGTATAGGTGATCATTTGTTCTTTATACGTATTAATTGCGCGTTAGCGTCGAGTCGTTGTTAGTACCTTCCTGGTGGAGAACAAGATGCTCAAGTTCAAGTTCGTGCGAATGGGTTGCCTCGCCTCGTCGCTGTTCCTTGCTGCGGTGCCCGCGGCCCATGCGGTGGGGGCGGGCGTGATCGGCGCCGCCGCCGCCGGCAATGCCGCCGGCAGCCATGGCTTGGCAGCCGCGATCAATGGCGTGATTCAGACGGCCTATCATGCCGGGCTCAACAATGTGTCGGTCCTGTCGGCCAAGGCCGTGGGGGGCGGGGTCTTTGCGGTGACCGTCCTGGGGACGAATTCTACAGGGTCCACGGTGACCAGCACCTTCAACACCACTGTCGGCAAAAACTGACAGGTTCCCATAACCTTCCGGGGCCGCTCCCGCTCCTGAAGGACAAACGCCGGGTGATCCGGCGTTCGGTGCCGGTCTGACAGACCGGCACCTTTTTCGCGCCCGGCCACATGTAGTACGATAATTCTAGACTATAGATATCGTAAAAAATACCAATTTCAATTTATGAAATCCTGCGACTAAGTTGTCGCCAGGGAGGACAGTTCTACGTCAGCGGGGGATCCGGCCGAGACCCGAGGGGGTCCGGCGGGTGCTCCTTCTTCCCCAGATACCAACGCACCAAGTCCGGAGGCGAAAATGGACGGAAACGATATGCCGCAGGCAGGCAAATGCCCCGTGATGCACGGGGGCATGACCTCGACCAAGAATTCGGTGACCAGCTGGTGGCCGAATGCGCTGAACCTCGACATCCTGCACCAGCACGACCGCAAGACGCAGCCCTTCGCGCCCGGATTCGATTACCGCGAGGAGCTGAAGTCGCTGGATGTCGAGGCGTTGAAGCAGGATCTGCGGGAGCTGATGAAGACCAGCCAGGACTGGTGGCCGGCCGACTGGGGCAGCTATGTCGGCATGTTCGCCCGCGTCGCCTGGCACTCGGCCGGGTCCTACCGTCTGTCGGACGGGCGCGGCGGGGGCGGCACCGGCAACCAGCGCTTTGCGCCGCTGAATTCCTGGCCCGACAACGTCAACACCGACAAGGGCCGCCGGCTGCTGTGGCCGATCAAGAAGAAATACGGCAACCGCGTGTCCTGGGCCGACCTGATGATCCTTGCGGGCACCGTCGCCTACGAGGTCGCGGGGCTGAAGACCTATGGCTTTGCCTTCGGGCGGGAAGACATCTGGCATCCCGAGAAGGACACCTACTGGGGCGCCGAGAAGGAATGGCTGGCGCCCTCGGACAATCGCTATGGTGACGTGGCCAAGCCCGAAACCATGGAGAACCCGCTGGCCGCCGTGCAGATGGGTCTGATCTACGTGAACCCCGAAGGCGTGAACGGCCAGCCCGATCCGATGGCCACCGCCGCCCAGGTGCGCGAGACCTTCGCCCGCATGGCGATGAACGACGAGGAAACCGCAGCGCTGACCGCAGGCGGCCATACCATCGGCAAGAGCCACGGCAACGGCAGCGCCGAGAACCTCTCGGCCGATCCCGAAGCTGCGGATGTCGAATTCCAGGGCATCGGCTGGATGAACACCAAGGGCCGTGGCATCGGCCGCGACACCGTCGTTTCCGGCATCGAGGGCGCCTGGACCAAGAACCCCACCCAATGGGACATGGGCTGGTTCGAGATGCTCTTCGGCCATGAGTGGGAGCTGACGAAATCCCCCGCCGGCGCCTGGCAGTGGAAGCCCGTCGACATTCGCGAAGAAGACATGCCCGTCGATGTGGAAGACCCCTCGATCAAGTGCATGCCGATGATGACCGATGCCGACATGGCGATGAAGGTGGATCCGGTCTACAACGCCATCTGCCAGAAATTCATGGCGGATCCGCAGTATTTCTCGGACACTTTCGCGCGTGCCTGGTTCAAGCTGACGCACCGCGACATGGGACCGAAGGCGCGCTACATCGGCCCGGATGTGCCCTCCGAAGACCTGATCTGGCAGGATCCGATCCCGGCCGGTCCGGTGCAGTACGACATCGGCCATCTGAAGGCGCAGATCGCCGCCTCGGGTCTGTCGGTGGCCGATCTGGTCTCGACCGCGTGGGACAGCGCGCGGACCTATCGCGGGTCGGACATGCGGGGCGGGGCCAATGGCGCGCGCATCCGTCTGGCGCCGCAGAAAGACTGGGCCGGCAACGAGCCCGCGCGTCTGGCAAAGGTCCTGGCCGTGCTGGAACCGCTGGCGGCCGCCGCCGGGGCCTCGGTGGCCGATACCATCGTGCTGGCGGGCAATGTGGGGGTCGAGCAGGCGGCGAAGGCCGCAGGCCATGACATCACCGTGCCCTTCACCCCGGGCCGGGGCGACGCCACGCCCGAGATGACCGATGCCGACAGCTTCGACGCGCTGGAGCCGCTGGCCGATGGCTTCCGCAACTGGCTGAAGCAGGATTACGCGGTTTCGGCCGAGGAAATGCTGCTGGACCGCGCCCAGCTGATGGGCCTGACCGCCCCCGAGATGACCGTTCTGCTGGGGGGCATGCGGGCCATGGGCACCAACCATGGCGGCAGCATGACGGGCGTCTTCACCGACCGTCCCGGCGCGCTGACGACGGACTTCTTCGTCAACCTGACCGACATGGCCTGCAGCTGGCATCCGGTCGGGGGCGGCTATGAAATCCGCGACCGTCGCACCGGTGCGGTGAAATGGACCGCGAGCCGCGTGGATCTGGTGTTCGGCTCGAACTCGATCCTGCGCGCCTATGCCGAGATCCACGCCCAGGATGGTGCCGAGGCGGCCTTTGTCGCGGCCTTCGTCGCCGCCTGGACCAAGGTCATGGAGGCCGACCGCTTCGACGTGAAGTGATCCGGTCCACACAGCATCAAGGGCCCGCGGTGATTGCCGCGGGCCCTTTTGCATGTCCGGGCGGCGGGCATCGCGATGCTTCTTCTCGCGGTTGCGGACGAGACGCGCCGCGCTGGGGCTTGCGCCGGCAGTAAGGTCCTGGAACGACAGGGCCTTTGGGGGGGCAGGGTGCCGTGGTCCTTTGTGCCGATGTGACGAGGCAGGCGTGATCTGTAAAACGCCGTCCCGGGCCTGACCGCATCCGCCGGGGGCAGGCTTGTCAGAGCTGCGCCCGACCTTCGGAGGGGACTGGGGCCCCCCCCGGCAGCTGCGGTCAGGCGGTCCACGGACCGCGCGGCTTGCCCCCTGCCGGTCTGCCATGCCGCCCCGGCGGCAGCGCTACGGGCTGTCAGGCCGGCACCACCGCCTCGACCGCATCGGCAAGACCGCCGAGCGAGGTGAAATGGTAATCGGGTACCGTCACCTGCGCGGGATCGGGCGAGGCGCCAAAGCCCGCCTGTCCGGCGCGGCGTTCGATCCAGCAGGTGGTGTAGCCAAGCGCCTTCGACACGCCGATGTCATGGTACTGGCTTTGCGCGACGTGCAGGTAGTCGGCGCGGGCAAAGCCCTTGTCGAACATCAGCCCCCGGACGAAGCCCCAGACCTGGGGATCGGGCTTGCAGGCCTCGGCCTTTTCGGCGGTGACCAGCACGTCGAAGGGGTGTTCCAGCGTCGCGTCGAAATGGTCCAGCGCCCAGTTGTCGGAATTGGTCATCGCGACCAGGGTGAAATGCTGCCCCAGCCGCTTCAGCGCGGCGATGCTGTCGGGGAAGGCGGGCCAGCGGGGGATCGACAGCCGCAGCCCTTCGCGCAGCTCGGGGGTGTCGGGCAGGTCGAATTCGGCGGCGATGGCCGCGTAGATCGGCGCCAGCATCGGCGGGAAGGGGATGCCGGGCGTGCGGTGATGTTCGGCATCCTCGGCCCGGCCATAGGCGGCCAGGACCGCCTCGCCATCCATCTCGCGGCCGAGGGCGGCGAAGATCGGGGCGAAATAGTCAAGGATGCCGGTCTCGAAGTCGATCAGCGTGCCGACGACATCGAAGGTCAGGATCTTGTGGTCTTGAAGGGACATGTCTGTTCACTTGCTGAAGGGGCAACCGGGCAAGTTGGGCCCGGGCAAGTCGGGCCTGTCCAGACAAATGCGCCCCCGGGCCCGGGGACCGGGCCGGGGGCGGCGGGATTTCGGGCAAAAGCCTCAGGCGAGGGCGGGCGCGGGGGCGGTGAAATGCTGCATCTGGTCCTCGGCCCAGAAGCGGATGTCCTGCTTCAGCACCATCTCGCGCATGCTTTTCATGCGGCCGCGGCGCTCGTCCTCGGGCATGTTGAGGGCGAATTCGATCCCGGTGTCCATCGAGCGGTACGAGAACGGGTTGGTCGGCACCGCCGCCGCCAGTTCCACCGCCGCCCCGGCGAATTCCGACAGCACCAGCACCCCGTCGCCATCGGTGCGCGCGGCGCAGTATTCCTTGCACACCAGGTTCATCCCATCGGCCAGCGGCGTGATCCAGGCCACGTCCGCCACCCGGTAATAGGCCACCAGATCGCGGAACGGCACGGGCCGCGAGATCAGCGCCACCGGCTGCCATTCGAAGCTGCCATATAGCCCGTTGATCCGGCCCGCCAGCGCCTCCAGGTCATGCTGGATCTCTTCATAGGCGACCATGTTGGCATTGGCCGCGACCGAGACATGCATCAGCCGCACCTTGCCGCGCAGGTCGGGACGGGCGGCCAGCAACCGTTCAAAGCTTTGCAGCTGCTCGATGCCGCCCTTGGTGTAATCGGTGCGCCCAACCGACAGGATCAGCTTGGCCTTGCCCAGCTCTTCGCGGATGGCGGCCTCGCGACGGGCGGTCTCGGGGGTTTCCGAAACCGCCTCGATATAGTCCACGTCGACGCCCACGGGGCTGGCCTGCAACGCGATCACCCGGTCCTCGAAGCCCAGTTCCGTCACCACGCTTTGTTCCGACAGCGCCGAGGTCTGGGCGGAAAGCTCGGGCTTGACCTTCTGGCGCTTCAGGATCTCGACCTCCAGCAGCGATTGCGCGGCCGAGACGAAGTTGTTGACGTAGCGCGGCACATGGAAGCCCACGACATCGCAGGCCAGCAGGCTTTCCAGGATCTCGCGGCGCCAGGGCAGCACGTTGAACATGTCGGCCGAGGGGAAGGGCGTGTGGTGGAAGAAGCTGATCTTCACGTCAGGGCGCAGCGTGCGCAGGTAGCCCGGCACCAGCCACAGATTGTAGTCATGCACCCAGACGACGGCGCCCGGGGCGGCCTCGGCGGCGGCGGCCTCGGCGAAGGCCCAGTTCACCTCGCGGAAGGTCGGCCAGTCCACGGGGTCGTAATTGTAGCGTTCCTTGAACCCGTGCAGGATCGGCCAGAACGCCTCTTTCGAGGAGATGTGGTAGAAGCTGGTCACCTGTTCCGGCGTCAGCGGCAACCGCGAGACGGTGTATTTGCCATAGGCATCGTCGATCTCGATCACCCGGTCGAAATCGGGATTGTTCGGATCCTCGGCGTGCTTCCAGGCGATCCAGGCGCCCTTCTCGAACCGGCCGAAGAAGCTTTTCAGCGTCGGCACGATGCCGTTGGGGCTCTTGTTTTCGCGGTATTCGATGCGTCCGTCGACCTCGACCTCCTCGTAGGGCTGGCGGTGGTAGACGATCACGAGGTTCGAGGGCATCTCAGTCTCCTTTCGGGCTGTCGTGCAGGTCGAGGGCGGCAATGGCTTCCAGGATCCCGGCGGCGCCCTGGGCACGGGCGCGGTAGACGCTGCCGATCCCTTCAAGGCGCGCCAGCAGGGCGGCTTCGGCATTGCCGACGGCCACCGCGGGCAGGCCCGAGACCAGCATGGAATAGTCGTTCAGCGTGTCCCCGGCGCACAGCACCCGGTCTTCGGGGATGCCGAGGTGGCTGACCAGCCGCCGGATCGAGGGGCCCTTCGACACGCCCTTGGGCAGCACGTCGAAAAAGCGGTTGTCCGAGATCAGCCAGTCAAGGCCCAGATCCTCGACCCGGGTCTTGGCGGCGGGATCGAAGGCCCGGGCCTGCAGGTCATAGCTGACGCGGTAGCGAAAGCGCGTCGGTTGCAGCGTCAGGCCGGGATGGTCCTGCAGCGCCGCGCGCACCCGCTCGCCGCTGTCGTTCCAGCGGGCGGCAATGTCGTCCTCCAGCGGTTCGATCGGGGCGATGCGGCCTTCGGGGGTGACTTCGGCGATGGTGGTACCCACATCGCCCACCACGTATTCCGGCCAGGGCAGGCCGCGCTCTCGGCACATCTCGATGATGAATTCGGGGTCGCGGCCGGTGACGAAGATCAGCCCCACGCTGTCGCGGTTGGCCTCGATCCAGTCATAAAGCGTGGCGCGCTGCGCCTCGGTGCCGCCCAGGAAGGTGCCGTCCAGATCGGTGGCAAGGGTGAAGCGGCGGGTGGCGATGTCGGGGCGGGGCGTGCTGTGCAGGGTCATGTCTCAGTCGGCCTTGAACTGGATCGGCAGGGAATCGGAGGGATGCTCCAGCGAGAAGTCGAGCAGGAAGGGCTCGGCCTCCAGCGGACGCGCCCAGAGGGCGTTGAAGGCGTCGCGTAGGTCGGCGCCCTTGTGCAGGATCGCGTTCACCGTCTCGCAGATCGGCATCTGGACCCCGATGCGCGCTGCCAGATCGGTGACCGAGACCGCGTTGACCTCGCCCTCGACCACGACATTGCGGCCCTCGAAGCAGGAGGGGCGGGGGATGCCCTGGCCCAGCTGGTGGCCCAGCGACATGTTGCGCGAGGTCGTGGACGAGCAGGTCAGCGTCAGATCGCCCGCCCCCGACAGCCCGGTCACGGTTTCGCGGCGCCCGCCAAGGGCCTGGGCCAGCAGCTTCATTTCATCCGTGCCGCGGGTGATCAGGGCGGCGCGGGTGTTTTCGGCAAAGCCCGCGCCCGACATCATGCCGCAGGCGATGGCGATGACGTTCTTGACCGCGCCGCCGACCTCGACCCCCACCAGATCGTCCGAGACATAGGGCCGGAAGGCGCCCCCCGACAGCGACAGCGCCATCCGCGCGGCGGGGCTGGATTGCGGGTCCAGCCGGTCGCTGTAGCGGAACGGGAAGGCCACCGTTGCGGCGGTCGGGAAATCAAGCGCGGTTTCGCGCGCGAAGGTCGGCCCCGAGACCGCCCCCACCGGATGGCCCGGCAGTTCCTCGGCCACGACCTCGGACAGCAGATAGCCCGAGCGTTTCTCGACGCCCTTGCACGACAGCGCCAGCGGGATGTCCGGCGGCAGATGCGGCCGGATCGCCTGGCAGATCCGGCGCAGGGTGGCACTGGGGGTGACCAGCAGCACGGCCTCGGTGTCTTGCAGCGCCTGTGCAAGATCCGCCGTGGCGGTGATGCCGGGGGGCAGGTCGATGCCCTCCAGGTAGGCGTCGTTGCGGCCGGTGGCGGTGATCGCTGCGGCGCGCTCGGGGTTGCGGGCCCACAGGCGCACCTCGACGCCCGCCCGGGCGGCGACGCAGGCCAGCGCGGTGCCCCAGCTGCCGGCCCCCAGGACGGTCAGGCGGGCATAGGGCGCGGGGCGGGGGGAAACATGGTCCTTGATGGCGGGATCCTCCGGGATCTGGATCGGTTCGGTTCGGCCGAAGGACCCGGGGTCGACGCGGCGCGCAAACGTCGTGCCGGTCCGGGAAACCCCGGCCCGCGACCCGCTATGATCCTTCGGAACTCATTGAAAATGTTAGGGTTGATTGGCCGGACGTCAACCACCCTTTGCTGCAGGGCAGCGTAAAGTTCTGAAATGTTTCGTGAATTTTAGCTTGTTCCGCCGGGGGGTCGCGGCGAATGCCTCGGCCGTTGACGGCTTGGTCACTTCTGTGGGCCAGTCTGCGCCCGGACATGAGGTGAATGGGGGAAGACCGTGCCGCTGACGAGGTTCGAGGACCTGCCGACCAAGGCAAAGATCCTGCGGGTGAATGCCGCGCCGCTGGTGCTGATGCTGTGCATCGGCCTGCTGGGTATCGGGGCGCTGCTGTTCACCTCGCAAAGCGTGCGCCGGGTCAGCCATTCGCAATCCGTGCTTCTGGATGCCCAGGCGGTGATCGGTGCCGCCACCGACATGGAAACCGGGGTGCGCGGCTATCTGCTGGCCGGGCAGGATGCCTTCCTGAAACCCTACAAGGACGGCGAGGCGCGGATCTTTGGTACGCTGAACGACCTGCGCGGGCTGGTCGCGGACAATCCCGAACAGGTCGCCCGGCTGAAAGAGGCCGAGGAGATCATCCGCCAGTGGCAGAAGGAGGTCGTCTCGAAGCAGATCACCCTGCGCCAGGAGATCGGCGATGCCGAGACGATGAACGATATTGCCCGCCTGGTCGGCGAGGCACGTGGCCAGACCTATTTCAACATTTTCCGCGCCCGTATCGACGGCTTCCTGTCGAACGAGCAAAAGACGCTCGAGGATCACCGCGCCGCCTTCGAGGCGATCCTGTCGAACGGCTTTGCCAGCCGCAATGCCACCCGCGCGGCGATCGAGGACGTCACCCACAGTTCCGAGGTGATGGAGCAGGCGCGGGCGCTTTATCTGGCGGCGGTGAACATGGAGGCGGGGATGCGCGGCTACCTGCTGGCCGGTGACCGGCAATTCCTGGCGCCCTACGATGCGGGGGGGCTGGAATTCCAGCGCGCGCTGGTGGGCTTGTCGGCGATGATCTTCGACAGCCCCGAACAGATGGCGCTGCTGGAAGAGATGCGCACCGCGATCGACGACTGGACCCGCGAGGTCGCCGTGCCGATGATCGAGCTGCGCCGCCGGATCGGCCATTCCAGCACGATGGACGACATGGCAGCGCTGATCCGGCAGGCCCATGGCAAGGTCTTCTTCGACCGGTTCCGGTCGGTCATGGCCAGTTTCGAGGAAGAGGAACGTGCCTTGATGTCGGCGCGCGCTGCCACCCGGATCTGGACCGAGCGTGGTGCCATGGCGGCCATCGGGCTGTTCATGGCGGGGGCACTGCTGAGCGGGCTGTTGCTGTCACGGCGTGCCGGCGACAATATCTCGGCCCCGATCACCCAGATCGTCGCCGCGATGCGTCAGATCATCGATGGCGAAACCGAGGTCGAGATTGCCGGCCAGGATCGTGGCGACGAGGTCGGCGAGATCGCCCGCGCCACCCAGGTCTTCAAGGAGAACTCGCAGCGGGTCGTCGATCTGGCACGGGCGGATGCGGAAAACGCCCGCAAGCTGGAGGAAAGCGCAAAGCGCACCGTGGAAGAGGCCGAACGCGCTGCGGCCCGTGAAAAGCGCGACCGGGCCGAGGCCGAACGCCGGCGCCTGCAGGTGGACCGGCTGCAGCAGGCGATCTCGATCGTGGTGCGGGGTGCCGTGCAGGGGGATTTTTCCGGGCGCATCCACGACAGTTTCGAGGATGACGACCTGGGCACGCTGGCCGCCCGCGTGAACGAGCTGATGGTCGTCGTGCAGGAGGGGCTGGACGGGACCATGGCGGTGCTGCGGCAATTCTCGGACGGGGTGCTTTCCGTGCGGATGGAGGGCGCCTATGCCGGTGCTTTCGGCGATCTGCGCGACAATCTGAACACCACCATCGCCCGGTTCGAAGACATGGTCCGCCAGCTGTCGCAGACCGGCCGCACCGTGATGGCCAGCGCCAGTTCGATCAGTCGGGCGGCGGGCGATCTGTCGGGCCGGTCGGCCGCCCAGGCCTCGGCGCTGGCGCAGACCGCCGTCTCGGTCGAGGAGATCGGCGCCACCATCAAGAGCACCGCCGCCAATGCCCGTGAGGCGCAGGAAATCAGCACGCGGTCCTCGGACAAGGCCGAAGAGGGGGTGGGCGTGGTGCGCCGCGCCGTCGAGGCCATGTCGGCCATCGAAAAAAGCGCCGCCGAGATGCGTCACATCGTCGACATGATCGAGGAAATCTCCTCGCAGACCAACCTGTTGTCGCTGAACGCCTCGGTCGAGGCAGCGCGGGCGGGCGAGGCGGGCAAGGGGTTCTCTGTGGTGGCCTCCGAGGTGCGCGGCCTGGCACAGCGCTCGGCCGGGGCTTCGACCAAGATCCGCCAGCTGATCGAGGACAGCCGGCGGTCGATCTCGCACGGGGTAACACTGATCAATGGCGCCGGCACCACCCTGGACGAGCTGAGCGCGGCCGTGAACCGGGTTTCGGGCTTTGTCAACGATATCACCCTTGCGACCTCGGAACAGGCCACCGGCATAGGAGAGATCGTCGCCGCCGTCGCCGATATCGACCGGATGACCCAGGAAAATGCCGCCATGGCCGAAGAAAGCGCCGATGCGGCGAAGGCGATGATCGACAGCTCGGACGAGCTGGAAGACCGCCTGGCCTTTTTCGTGACGGAAAGGTCGCCCGGCCCTGCGCCCCAGGCGGGCCGGCGCCGGGCCTGACTCAGCGCGCGGCGAGCAGCTTCAGGCAGTCGCCGAAGGCCGTCAGGTCGCTGTAAAGCGCTTCGGGGTCAACGTCGCAGGCCACCAGCTTGCCGCCGCGTGCCTCGATCCCGCCGTGCAGCATCAGGTTGTCGGCCATGTCGAAATGCTCGACGGCAAGGCCATCGTCGCCGCGCAGGCCGCCGTCATCGTCCTGCATCATCTGGCCGTCGTAATAGTTCAGCAGCCTCTCGAAATGGTTGGCAGCGACATTCGTATAGCCATAGACGATCTTGCCGCGCCCACACATGTAGCCCAGTTCATAGACCGTGCCCGGGTCGGCGCCGACGCCGCGGAAGGGCGTCAGGTTGGCGATGATCGCGTCGGCCGCGTTCATCAGCCCTTCGTTCTTCAGGCTGATCCGCAGACCCTTTTCAAAGCGCGTTTCGCCGTCGGGGCCTGCATCCAGGTCGCCCGGCGCCAGCGGGATCAGGCCGGCGGCCCGGGTCATTTCGATCTTGCGATCCAGCACCTCCCGCGCATTGGGAAGGAAAACCTCCGGTCCGGCCAGGTAGACCCGCATGTGCATGCCCTTTCAATCGGTTCCAACGTTGCGACAGGATCACGCACCGCGCGCCTTCGCAAGACGCCGCCCGGCGTCAGCGCGCTGGAGAAGGCTGAAAAACGGCAGGCCCGCCCGCGCGCGTCGCACAGACCCGGCCGCCCTTGCCAAGACCGCCCCCATGGGCGAGGGTCCCCGCCAAAAGGGTCCAGCCGCCGCCCGACCCGTTCCCGAAGCGAAAGACCTCCCATGTCCCAGATCTCCCAGATCCTGGCCGCCCGCCAGGATGCCTATGCGACGCTGCGCCGCGACATCCATGCCCACCCCGAGATCGGTTTCGAAGAGCACCGCACCGCAGCCCTCGTGGCCGAGCGCCTGCGCGCCGCGGGCTTCGAGGTCGCCACGGGCCTTGCGGGCACGGGCGTGGTCGGCACGCTGACGTGCGGCGAGGGCCCGGTGATCGGGCTGCGCGCCGACATGGATGCGCTGCCGATGGACGAACAGACCAACCTGCCGCATGCCTCGAAGACGCCGGGGGTGTTCCATGGCTGCGGCCATGACGGCCATACGGTCTCGTTGCTGGCCACCGCGGAAACCCTGGCCGAACAGGGTGGCTTCTCGGGCACGCTGCGGGTGATTTTCCAGCCTGCCGAGGAAGGTCTCGCCGGTGGCCGGAAGATGGTCGAAGAGGGCCTGTTCGAGCGCTTCCCCTGTGACCGCATCTTCGGTTTCCACAATGAGCCGCGTTTGCCCTTCGGAACGGCCAGCACCCGGCCCGGGCCGCAGATGGCGTCGGCCGACGGCTTCATCCTGCGCTTCACCGGCAAGGGCGGACATGCCGCCACGCCACACATGACCCGCGACTGCGCCCTGCTGGTTTCGGAAATCACCGTGGCGCTGCAAGGGCTTGTTGCGCGCGGCCTTGATCCGCTGCACGCAGCTGTCGTCTCGGTCACGCAGATCCATGTCGGCACTGCCCATAACGTCATCGCCGGCGACGGCTGGATGAGCGGTACCGTCCGATGCCTGCATCCCGAAGATCGCGCCTTCCTCGAGGCCGGCATCCGGCGCATCACCCGCACCCATGCCGAGGCCCGAGAAATCGAGGCCGAGGTCGAATGGATCCGGGGCTACCCGCCGCTGAGCAACGATCCTGCCGCTGCCGCCGCCGCCCGCGCCGTACTGGAGGGCGCCGCGCCCGTGACCTTCACGGACATGCCCCCGATCCTCGCCGCCGAGGATTTCGCCTACATGCTGAACGCCCGCCCCGGCGCCTACATCTTCTTCGGCATGGCGCGCGAGGGCAGGGACTGTCCAATGGTGCACAGCCCGTTCTACGATTTCGACGACGGGCTGATCGCGGTGATCGCGGAAAGCATGGTTGCACTGGTGCGCGCCGAACTGCCGCCGCGCCCCTGATCCGCGTCGGGCCGCCTCCGGCGGGAGTATTTGGGGTCAGATGATGAAGAACCGACCCTGTTCATTTTCTTGTTCCTAAATACCTCCCGCGGAGCGTCGGGCGCATCAGCGCCCGATCCCGTCACTGTCGGCTGATCTGCAGCTGCGCCCGGATGCCCTGGCGCCCGTCGGCAAAGCTCAGGCTGCCGCCATGCTGTTCCGCCACCGCCGTTACGATGGTCAGGCCCAGGCCAAAGCCCTGCACCTGGCCGACATTGCCGCCGCGGCGGAAGGGTTCGCGTAGGGTTTCGATCTGGGCGGCACGGTGGTCCGAGCCCGCATCCTCGATCACGATACAGGCGGTTTCCGAGGTCGACTGCAGTTCCACCGTCGCGTGGCGGCCGTATTTCAGCGCATTGTCGATCAGGTTTTCGATGGCGCGCTGCAGGGCGATGGGGCGGGCGATGACCAGGACGGGGCTGGTGTCCGGCAGGGGCGTGGTGCCGCGCCGGGTTGCGAAAAGCGAGGGCGCGGCCTCGGCCGGGATCGCGGGGCGGGCGGGGAAATCGACCGGGCGGCCGGTGTCCTGGTAATCCGCCACGATCGCCTCCAGTAGCGACGACAGGGAAATCTGCCGCGGTGCCTCGTCCGAGAGTTCCGAGCGCGTATAGGTCAGCACGCCCTCGATCATGCCGGTCATGCGGTCGATGTCGTGGTCGAACTTGTCCCGCAGGGCGTCGTCCTCGATCAGTGCGGTGCGCAGGCGCAGGCGGGTGGCGGGGGTGCCCAGATCATGCGACACCCCCGACAGCACCGTGGCGCGGCGCGCAAGCTGGGCGCGCTCGGCCTCCAGATAGGCGTTCAGCGCATCGACGATGGCATGCAGTTCGGCCGGGCCCTCGACCCGGTACGAGGCCGGGCCCCCGAGGCGGCGGCGTGATTTCAGCGCCTCGGCGAAGGCGGTGAAGCGCGCGGTGCTGGCGCCGATCTTGGTCCAGATGGCCGCCAGCGACAGCAGCACCACCAGGATCGCCGGCAGCCGCAGGTCGCGGGGGGCCGCCGCGCAGCCCCAGACCGGGCGGCCGTCGACGCGCAGCCAGGGCTGGTCGCCCACCTGGGCAAAGACGATCGGCCGCGAGCAGTAGGTGGCCAGCAGCCGCGTCACCGCGCCCAGCTTTTCCGGTGCCGTGCGGGCCTGGCCGCTTTCGATCCGCGCCACCTCGTAGCGCAGCCCGTCCGAGACGATGGCAAGCCGGATCATCCGCCCGCCGAAGGTGTCGGCCAGCGTGTCGTGGATCGAGGCCTGGGTCACGTAGGCGGGCGTCGGCAGCCCGGACAGGGCGGCGAAATCGCCCTGGCTGACCGCCTGCTGGCCCTCGAAGGGAACCGGTGTCACGCGCACGCCCGCCGGGGGCAGGGTGCCGCGGGTCAGGCTGTCATAGAGCGTCACCCCTGCTACGTAGGCCTGGTCCAGGTAGGCCTGCCAGGCCGCGCGCGAGCCCATCCACATGGCCGTGCCCAGAAGCCCCGTCAGGAAGGCCAGCACCATCCACAACGTGCCGAGCCGGCGCAGGCTGATCGGCCCGCGCATCGCTCAGGCCTGTTCGACGGTGACATCCGCCGACAACACGTAGCCGGTGCCGCGCAGCGTCTTCAGGATCTCGGGGTCGCGGGGATTGCGTTCGATCTTGGTGCGCAGGCGCCCCACCAGCACGTCGATCGCGCGCCCCGAGGCCTCGGATTCATCGCCCATGTCGAGGGCGGCGGCGATCTCGTCCCGGGTCAGGGGGATGTGCGGATTGGCCAGCAGTACCTTCAGCAGCTCGGTCTCGCGCCGCGACAACGCCACCTGGAACCCCTGGGGAGAGCGGGCCTCGTTCTTCTTGCCGTCATAGTGCCAGCCGGCAAAGCGGTAGGCCTCGCTGCGGCGGCGATAGGCCAGCGAGGGGGTGCGCCGCGCCCGGTTCAGCACCGCGCGCACCCGCGCCAGCAGCAGCGCCGGGTTGAAGGGCTTGGCGATGTAGTCGTCGGCGCCCATCTCGTAGCCCGCCATGCGCTGGTGATCGGCCGACAGCGCCGAGACCAGGATGATCGGCATGTCGTGATCGCGCCGCAGGGCGCCGCAGATCTCGACCCCGCTTTCGTCGCCCAGCATCACGTCCAGCAGGATCAGGTCGATGCGGCCCTGGGTCAGGTGGGCCTCGATCTCGTCGCGGCTGGCGGCGGGCAGCACGAAAAAGCCCGAGCGGCGCAGGAAGTCCGTCAGCATGTCCCGCATCTCGGCATCGTCATCCACGACCAGAAGGCGCGCGATGGTCATGGGCTCTCCCTGAAAACGCTCTCCCTTTTATCAGTTTAACGGCGCGGGCTGGGGGCGGCAATCGGGAAGCGAGAGGCCGGAAGCGGGGGGCGTTGCAACAACGAAAGCAGATGGGGGATGGCTCCCGCTCCCGGTGTCGCGATGCGCCATAGTGCTGGTGCCCGCAACTGCGATTGAGAGGAGCCACCCCATGCAGGTTACCACTGTCGGCCTTGATCCGCTGACCGGCAGGTGAATGCGCAGCAATCGCCGGGAGGTTGGCCAAGAACATCTTCCACGTCCACGGCGTTACCGATACCGGAGAGGCCGCCTTCAACCGGCCTTTGCGCCGGGCGCAGGTGCTGGCGTTCTTCGAGGGGCTGTTGCCCTGCCGCATCGGCATCGAAGCCTGCACATCGAGCCACCACTGGGGCCGCGCGCTTATGACGCTCGGTCATACTGTCCGGCTGATGCCGCCGATGTACGTCAAACCCTACGTGCAACGGGGCAAGGCCGACGATGTGATGGTGTACCCTTCAGCCGCAACGATCAGGACGCTCCGGCGAATGTCCCGGGCGCAATTGCCCGCAAAGCAGATAGGAACCTGATCTGTGGATCCCATCCGCTGCCCGGCAGGGCATGTTTACATGTGAGGGAGGGAGGGCCAGCGGCGTGAACCGCGCAAACAGGCCGGACACAAGACCGCTTCTGAAAAGGTACACGAGATCATTTGCGACTTGCTATGCGAGAGCCATCCACACAGGGGGCTTTGAGGGCGAAAACCTGAACTGTGGTAGGGATAGCGATAACGCCGCGATGCGGCGATATTCTTGACGTAACAACGTGTAACAGGGGGCGGGAAAAACTGTGGCGGGGGTCGATCACGGCAGTTGCCAGCCGGGTGCCGGAATTGTGAATATGCCGGAGCAGCCGCCCGCCCCTCCGGAGACAGGGGCAGGGCGGTCGAAATCTCGGGAGGATTTTGCATGACCGTTAGACATGTTTTCGCGGCCTCGACCGCATTGGCCCTGCTTGCGCTGCCGGCGCTGGCCGAGCCCAAGGCGGAGGTCCTGCACTGGTGGACCAGCGGTGGCGAGGCCAAGTCGGTGGCCGTCCTGCAGGACGAATTCAAGGAACGCGGCGGCACCTGGACCGACATGCCCGTGGCGGGCGGCGGCGGCGACGCGGCGATGACGGCGCTGCGGGCGCGCGTTCTGTCGGGCAACCCGCCGACCGCCGTGCAGCTGAAGGGCCCGGCGATCCAGGAATGGTACGAAGAGGGCGTTCTGGCCGACATTTCCGACGTGGCCGAGGAACAGCACTGGGCCGACGTGCTGCCCGCCCAGATCGCCGCGCATATGAAATGCGACGGCCACTGGTGCGCGGCGCCGGTGAACGTGCACCGCGTCAACTGGATCTGGGGAAACAAGAAGATCCTGGACGAGAACGGCATCGCGATGCCCGCCACCTGGGATGAATTCAACGCCGCCGCCGAAAAGCTGAAAGCCAAGGGCATCACCCCGCTGGCCCATGGCGGCCAGAACTGGCAGGACGCCACGATCTTCGAGACCGTCGTGCTGGGCATCGGCGGCCCCGATTTCTACCAGAAGGCGCTGGTCGATCTGGACATGGACGCGCTCGGCTCGGACACGATGAAGAAGGTCTTCGACGAGATGCGCATCCTCCACGGTTTCGTGGACGAGAACTATCCGGGGCGGGACTGGAACCTGGCGACCGCCATGGTCATGAACGGCGAGGCCGCCTTCCAGATCATGGGCGACTGGGCGAAGGGTGAATTCCTGGCCGCAGGCAAGGTGCCGGGCGTCGATTTCACCTGCGCCCCGACGCCGGGCCACGGCTTCCTCTACAACGTCGACAGCTTTGCCATGTTCGACGTCGGCGACGATGCCGACAAGGTGGCCGGTCAGAAGCTGCTGGCCGAGCTGATCGTCGGCCCCTCGTTCCAGGAGACGTTCAACCTGAACAAGGGCTCGATCCCGGTGCGCACCGATGTGTCGCTCGACAAGTTCGATGAATGTGCCCACAAGTCCGCCGCCGACATGAAGGCCGATGGCGCCGATGGCTCGCTGCTGCCCAGCATGGCGCATGGCATGGCCCTGCGCGGGGAACCGGCCGGTGCGATCGTCGATGTGGTGACCGCGCATTTCAACTCGGACATGTCCTCGGACGAGGCCGTCAAGCAACTGAAGGAAGCCGTCGCCAACGCGATGTGAGCCCCTTGACCCGACGCGCGGTCACACCCGGCCGCGCGTCTTCTTTTTCCGGGAGCAATCGATGTCCAACCTGCTGGAAAGGTGGGTCCCGAAGGTGGTCCTGGCACCGACCTTCGTGGCCGTCCTGATCTTCGTCTACGGCTTCATCGGCTGGACGGCGTGGATCTCTCTGACGAAATCCAGGCTGATGCCGAACTACACCTTCGACGGTGTCGGCCAGTACCACAAGCTGTTCGCCACCCCGCGGTGGGATACGGCGATGAACAACCTTTATATCTTCGGCGGCCTCTTCATCGTGATCTCGATGGTGCTGGGGCTGATGCTGGCGATCTTCCTGGATCAGAAGATCCGCACCGAAGGGGTGATCCGCACGATCTACCTCTATCCGATGGCGCTTTCGATGATCGTCACCGGCACGGCGTGGAAATGGATCCTGAACCCGCAGCACGGCATCGAGGCCATGGTCAAGGGCTGGGGCTTTGCCGGCTTCCGCTTCGACTGGCTGGTGAACCCCGACATGGCGATCTACACGATCGTGCTGGCGGGCGTCTGGCAAAGCTCGGGCTTCGTGATGGCGCTGTTCCTGGCCGGTCTGCGGTCTGTCGATGGCGAGATCATCAAGGCCGCCCAGGTCGACGGCATCCCCAACTGGCGGATCTACACCGCGATCATCATCCCCTCGATGGCGCCCATCTTCCTGTCGGCCTTCATCGTGCTGTCGCACCTCGCCATCAAGAGCTTCGACCTGGTCGTGGCGCTGACCGGGGGCGGTCCGGGCTATGCCACCGACCTGCCGGCCACCTACATGTACGCCATGGCGTTTTCGCGCGGCAACCTGGGCCAGGCGGCGTCTTCGGCGATGATCATGATGGCCGTCGTCTTCGCCATCGTCGTGCCCTACCTCTATTCGGAACTGAGGGCGAAACATGACTGACGCAACCTACGTTTCCCCGCTGGCCGGACGGCGCTCGACCTCGGCGCGCTATGGCCGGATCGCGCTGCGCGCGGGCCTTTACGCGATGCTGATCCTGTTCGCGCTGTGGTATCTGATGCCGCTGTTCGTGATGGTCACCACCTCGCTGAAATCGCTGGATGAAATCCGCACCGGAAGCCTGGTGGCACTGCCCCGCGAAGTCACCTTCGAACCCTGGCGCATCGCCTGGTCCGAGGCCTGCACCGGCACCCAATGCGAAGGCCTGAGGCCCTACATGTGGAACTCGGTCATCATCGCGGTGCCGGGGGTGCTGATCTCGACCATCATCGGGGCGCTCAACGGCTATGTCTTCGCCCAGTGGCGTTTCCGCGGCGCGAACATCTTCTTCGCGATGCTGCTGTTCGGCTGCTTCATCCCCTTCCAGGTGGTGCTGCTGCCGATGGCCAAGATGCTGGGGATCTTCCACCTGGCGGGCACCATCCCGGGGCTGATCCTGGTCCACACGATCTACGGGCTGGGCTTCACCACGCTGTTCTTCCGCAACTACTACGTGACGATCCCGATGGAACTGGTGCGCGCCGCCAAGATCGACGGGGCCGGCTTCTTCCGCATCTTCTGGTCGATCTTCCTGCCGCTGTCGCTGCCGATCATCGTCGTCTCGGTCATCTGGCAATTCACGCAGATCTGGAACGACTTCCTGTTCGGCGTCAGCTTCTCGGGGCCCGGCACCCAGCCGGTGACCGTCGCGCTCAACAACATCGTCAACTCCACCACCGGCGTAAAGGCCTACAACGTGGACATGGCCTCGGCGATCATCGCGGCCCTTCCCACGCTGCTGGTCTACATCGTCGCCGGCAAGTATTTCATCCGCGGCCTGACCGCCGGCTCTGTGAAGGGGTAAGAACATGGCACCCATTCTCGATATCAAGCACCTGCGCAAATCCTACGGCCCGGTGGACATCCTCAAGGACATCAACGTGGCGATCGAGCCCGGCGATTTCCTGGTCCTGGTCGGCCCTTCGGGCTGCGGCAAGTCCACCCTGCTGAACTGCATCGCCGGGCTGGAGCCGATCACCGGCGGCAGCCTGCAGATCGCGGGGCAGGACATGACCCATGTCAGCCCCAAGGACCGCAACATCGCCATGGTCTTCCAAAGCTACGCTTTGTATCCCACCATGTCGGTCGCCAAGAACATCACCTTCGGCATGAAGGTGCGCGGCGTCGACCAGGCGAAACAGCAGGCCAAGCTCAAGGAGGTGGCCGAGCTGCTGCAGATCGACCACCTGCTGAACCGCAAGCCCGGGCAGCTCTCGGGGGGCCAGCGTCAGCGCGTCGCCATGGGCCGCGCCCTGGTGCGCGAGCCTGCGCTCTTCCTCTTCGACGAGCCGCTGTCGAACCTCGACGCCAAGCTGCGCGTCGAAATGCGGACCGAGATCAAGAAGCTGCACCAGACCCTGAACGCCTCGATCGTCTACGTCACCCATGACCAGATCGAGGCGATGACGCTGGCCACCAAGATCGTCGTGATGAAGGGCGGGGTGATCCAGCAGATCGGCACCCCGGCGGAAATCTACAACCACCCCGCCAACCTCTTCGTGGCCGATTTCATGGGCTCTCCGGCGATGAACCTGATCCCCGCCCGCGTCAGCCGCGACGGCGGAACCCACCGGATCGAGATCGCCCGTGCGGGCGCCGCGCCGCTGATCCTCGCGGATCCGCGCCAGCTCGACCTGCCCTCCGATGTCATCATGGGCCTGCGCCCCGAAGACATCGCCGAAGCAGGCTTCCGCGCCGGTGCCCAGGTCCAGGAGGCCAGCTGCATGGTCGACATGGTCGAACCCGCCGGCGCTGACACCTACGTGGTCTCGGAACTGGGCGGCAAGGCGGTGACGGCGCGGCTGCATGCCGAAACCTCGGCCCGCGCCGGCCAGCCGCTGAACCTGGCCTTCGACCTGGCCAAGGTCTCCTACTTCGCCCCCCAGACCGGCGAACGGCTGAACTGAGGCGCTTCGGACAGGGCCCCGCGCGGGCCCTGTTCCCCGTCATCTGGCCATAAATACTCCGGGGGAATCGCGCGGAACGCGCGATGGGGGCAGCGCCCCCTGCGCCCTTTGCAGGCGGGCCCCCGGGATGCAGCGGCGCATTTTCCCGCTGCCGCACCAAGCGCCATTGGTTTTACCGCTAACATTGTTTAAGGCTCGGTCCGAGTTTCGAAACAGCAAGGCATTGGTCATGAAACTGGTAGCTGATGTGGGCGGCACCAACGTGCGCTTCGCACTCGCCGAAGGGGCGGTTGTCCTGCCCGAGACGATCCGGTCGTTCCGCAACGACGATTTCCCCACCTTCGATGAGGTGGCCGAGATCTACGTCCGCGACGCGGCCCCCGAAAGCCTGCAAAGCATGTGCGTCGCCGTCGCGGGCCCGGTGAACGAAACCCGGGCGCGGCTGACCAACCGCGACTGGCATTTCGACACGCTGGCGCTCGGCGCGAAATTCGGCGTCACCGCCAAGCTGATCAACGACCTCGAGGCGCTCGGCTATTCGGTGCCCTCGCTGGGGCAGGGCGGCATCAAGACGATCACCGAAGGCTTTGCACCGCGCGGCCATCAGGCGTTGGTGGCGGGCATCGGCACTGGCTTCAACGTCTCGCCCGTGGTGCTGACGCCGCATGGTCCGGTGGTCCCCAAGGCCGAGCAGGGCCATGTGCAGATCTCCTGGCGGATCCGCGCCGCGATCGAAGATCGCCTCGGCACCACCGATCACGGCTACGACTCGATCGAGCATGTCTTCTCGGGCCGCGGCTTCGAGAAGATGTTCCGCCTGGCCACCGGTGAGGCCCGCAAACCGGCCGAACTGATGGCCGAAAAGGACCCCCGCGTGCTGGAGTTCATGGCCTTTTACGCCGGGCTGATGGCGCTGCTGGCGCAGGATCTGACGCTGGGCTTCCTGCCGGGGCGGGGGCTGTTGTTCTCGGGCGGGGTGGCACGGGCCGTGCTGCTGGGCGGCGGCGCCGAGGCTTTCCGCGACGCCTATGCCGCACCGCTGGCGCTGGATACTGCGGCCCATGTGCCGGTCTCGGTGATCCTCGACGATACCGCCGCGCTGGCGGGCTGCGCCGCCGCCTGAGGAAGCCGTGCAACACCCCGGCGGGCCTGTGACCTGCCGGGGCGTGCATTGCCGCGGCGTTTGCGCCATCATGCGCGCCGATGGCACCGCGCGCCCCCGCGTGGGTGACCGCGACGGAGGGTAAGATGACGGATGGTTTTTCGACCTCGGGCCGGGGCAGGCTCTATGACAGCGTCACCGAGACGGTGGGCGACACGCCGGTGATCCGCCTCGGGAACCTCTCGCCGCCGGGTGTCACCGTCTGCGTCAAGGTCGAGGCCTTCAATCCCGCCGCCTCGGTCAAGGACCGGCTGGCGCTGTCGATCATCGAACAGGCCGAACGCTCGGGCGCGCTGAAGCCCGGGCAGACCGTGGTCGAGGCGACCTCGGGCAACACCGGCATCGGGCTGGCGATGGTCTGCGCCGCGCGCGGCTACCCGCTGGTCATCACCATGGTCGAGACCTTCTCGGTCGAGCGCCGCCGCCTGATGCGGATGCTGGGGGCCAAGGTGATCCTGACGCCGAAGGCGGAAAAGGGATCGGGCATGGTGAAGAAGGCGCAGGAGCTGGCGCAGGCCCATGGCTGGTTCTTCGCCCGCCAGTTCGAGACCGAGGCCAATGCCGCCATCCACGAGGCCACCACCGGGCCCGAGATCCTGGCCGATTTCGCGGGCCAGAGGCTGGATGCGGTCGTGACGGGATATGGCACGGGCGGCACCTTCACCGGCATTTCGCGGGTGCTGCGCCGCGCCCGTCCCGAGGTGAAGATCTATCTGGCCGAGCCTGAGAACGTGCCGCTGGTCGCCTCGGGCGAGGTGCAGCCCAGGAATGCCGATGGCTCGGCTTCGGTCAGTCATCCGCGGGCGCAGGCGCATCCGATCCAGGGCTGGACGCCGGATTTCATTCCGGCGGTGCTGCAGGACGGGCTGGACCACACGCCGCCCGATGCGGTGATCCCGGTGACCGGGGCGGAAGGCATGGACTGGGCCCGCCGGCTGGCGGCGCGCGAGGGCATCCTGTGCGGCATCTCGGGCGGGGCGACGCTGGCGGTGGCGATGAAGCTGGCCGGCAAGGCGGCGAAGGGATCGGTGATCCTGGCGATGCTGCCGGATACGGGCGAGCGCTATCTGTCAACGCCGCTTTTCGAGGCGATCGAGGCGGAGATGACCGAGGAGGAGCGCGAGATCATGCGCTCGACCCCCTCGGTACAGATGTGAGGATGCGGTTGGTGCCTGCGGATCGGGCGGTGGCGGGGGGCTCTGCCCCCGTCGCGGCTGCGCCGCGCCTCCCCCGGAGTATTTCCGGCCAGATGATGAAGAACCGGGCTGGGCCGGGCAGATGGCGGCGGGCAAGGCGGGCGCATGGACAGTGACCAACACGATACCGGGCTGCGGCTGCGGGTGGTCTTTGGCCCCGGCGGGCGGATGATGGGGCCCGGCAAGGCAGAGCTGCTGGAGCGCATCGGGCGGACGGGTTCGATCGCGGCGGCGGGGCGCGAGATGGGTATGAGCTACAAGCGCGCCTGGCAGCTGGTCGAGCGGATGAACGCGATGTTTGCGGCGCCGGTCGTGACCTCGGTCCGGGGCGGGGCGAAGGGCGGCGGGGCGCAGGTGACGGAGGCCGGGCAGGCGCTGCTGGCCGCCTACCGGGGGCTGGAGGAGGCGGCGCGCAGCGCAGGGGCTGCGCAGCTTGCGGCCATGCAGGCCATGCTGGCGTCTTCCTCTGAGGATTGAGGCTTGCCCCGGGAAGACAGCCTGCGATATGCCCGAGTAAACATATCGATTCCGGGAGTGGAAAGATGAGTGTCGTGACACGGACGTGGCAGGGGATCGGCGCGGCGGCGCTGCTGGCGCTGGCGGGCACCGCGGCGCAGGCGGGCGAGCTGACGGTCTTTGCCGCGGCCAGCCTGAAGAACGCGATGGACGAGATCGCCACCCAGTACAAGGCCGAGACCGGCAATACGCTGCATGTGTCGCTGGCGGGCTCTTCGGCGCTGGCGCGGCAGATCCAGCAGGGCGCCCCGGCGGATATCTTCATCTCGGCCAACGAGGACTGGATGGACACGCTGGAGAAGGCGGGCCAGATCAATTCCGACAGCCGCTACGACCTGCTGGCCAACGAGATCGTGCTGGTGACCGCGAAGGCGGATGCCAAGGATGTCGACATCGCGCCGAATTTCGACCTGAAGGGGATGCTGGGGGCGGACGGGCACCTGGCGATGGCGTTGGTGGATTCGGTGCCCGCGGGCGTCTACGGCAAGGCCTCGCTTGAGGCCCTGGGGGTCTGGGACAGCGTCAAGGATCAGGTGGCGCAGGCCGACAACGTGCGCGCGGCGCTGGCGCTTGTGTCCTCGGGCGAGGCGCCCTATGGCATCGTCTACGCGACCGATGCGGCGGCCGACAAGAGCGTCAAGATCATCGGCACCTTCCCCGATGACAGCCACCCGCCGATCATCTATCCGGCGGCCTCGGTCGCGGCCAGCCAGAACCCGCTCGACGATGATTTCCTGGGCTGGCTGCAGGGGGATGCCGCCACCGATGCCTTCGAGGCGCAGGGCTTTACGGTTCTGGGCGACTGACGGGGGATGGGCGGACTGGGCCCCCAGGAATGGCAGGCGGTGGCGCTGTCGCTGAAGGTGTCGTCGCTGGCGACGCTGGTCAGCCTGCCTCTGGGGGTGCTGTGCGCCTATGCCCTGGCCCGCTGGCGCTTTCCGGGGCGCCAGCTGCTGAACGGGATCGTGCACCTGCCGCTGATCCTGCCGCCCGTGGTCACCGGCTACCTGCTGCTGCTGACCATGGGCACGCAGGGGCCGGTGGGCAGCGTCCTGAAACAGCTGGGCATCGTCTTTGCCTTCCGCTGGACCGGGGCAGCGTTGGCGGCGGGTACCATGGCCTTTCCGCTGATGGTCCGCGCCATCCGCCTGTCGATCGAGGCCGTCGATCCGAAGCTGGAAGAGGCCGCACGCACCCTTGGCGCCCCGCGCCCTTGGGTCTTTGCCACCGTCACCCTGCCGATGATCCTGCCGGGCATCATCGCCGGCGCCATCCTGGCCTTCGCCAAGGCGATGGGGGAATTCGGCGCCACCATCACCTTCGTGTCCAACATTCCCGGCCAGACCCAGACGCTGCCCTCGGCCATCTACAGCTTTCTGCAGATCCCCGGCGCCGAGGGCTCGGCGCTGCGACTGGTCTGCATTTCCGTTGCCATCGCCATGACCGCCCTGCTGCTGAGCGAGCTTCTGGCGCAGCGGATCGCGAAACGGGTGGCGGGCCGATGACGCTTTCGGTGCAGCTGCAACATGGCTTCGGCGGCTTCGCCCTGGACGTGGCCTTCGAGGCGCCCCCGGGGCTGACGGTGCTGTTCGGGCGCTCGGGCTCGGGCAAGACGACGGTGATCAACGCGGTCTCGGGGCTGCTGAGGCCCGACCGGGGGCTGATCCGCGTCGACGGCGTGACGCTGCTGGACACCCAGGCGCGGCGCAACGTGCCGGTGCACCGGCGGCGGCTGGGCTACATCTTCCAGGATGCCCGGCTGTTCCCGCATCTGACGGTGCGGCAGAACCTGGGCTACGGGCGCTTCTTCGCCCCGAAGGGCCCCGGCCCCGACGCCGCCCGCGTGATCGAGATGCTGGGCATCGGTGCCCTTCTGGATCGCCGCCCCGGTGCGCTGTCGGGGGGCGAAAAGGCCCGCGTCGGCATCGGCCGCGCGCTGCTGGCCCGGCCCCGGATCATCCTGGCCGACGAACCCCTTGCCGCCCTCGACGAGGCCCGCAAGGCCGAGATCCTGCCCTATTTCGAACGTCTGCGCGACGAGGTGCAGATCCCGATCCTCTACGTCAGCCATTCCGCGACCGAGGTCGCCCGCCTGGCCACCACCATCGTCGCCCTGAAGGGCGGCCGGGTCGAACGCGCGGGCCCCGCCGCGGAACTCCTCTCGGATCCGGCCTTCACCCCCACGGGCATCCGCGACGCCGGCGCCATCCTGACCGCGCGCATCCTTGCCCATCACGACGACGGGCTCAGCGAACTGGACGCCGGCGGTCAGAGCCTGCTTTTGCCGCGTGTCCCCCAGCCGCCGGGCCAGACCCTGCGCATCCGCATCGCCGCCCAGGACGTGATCCTGTCGCGCACCCGCCCCGAGGGGCTCTCGGCGCTGAACATCCTGTCGGGCACCATCGCCACGATCCGCCAGGGCGAGGGGCCGGGCGCGCTGGTCTCGCTCGACACGCCCGCGGGGATGATCCTGGCGCGCCTCACCCGCCGCTCGCTCGAACGGCTGGGCCTGGCACCGGGCCAGCCCTGCCACGCCATCATGAAGACCGTCGCCATCGCCCCCGAGGCCGTCGGCCCCGCGCGCTGACCCCTTCCATTTTCTTGTTCCAAATACCTCCGCCGGAGGCGGCACCACGCCGGCCATGAAAAACCCCCGCAGGCAATGCCCCGGGGGTTTCCACATGCGTCATTCCGGGGCGCGCGCTCAGGCGTCCCAGGCGCGGTCCTCGCCGCCCAGGCCACCGATCTGCACGCGGGTCGGCAGGCCCATCACGTCCAGCAGGCGGAAGAAGGGCTTGGGGTCCAGCTCCTCGACGTTCTTCATCGTGCCGGCATCCCATTCGCCGCTCGCCACCAGCATGGCGGCCGCCACCGGGGGCACGCCGGCGGTGTAGGAAATCCCCTGGCTGCCGACCTCGGCCCAGGCTTCCTCGTGATCGGCGACATTGTAGACGAAGATCTCGACGTCCTTGCCGTCCTTCACGCCCTTCACCAGATCGCCGATGCAGGTCTTGCCGGTGTAATTCTCGGCCAGCGACGCCGGATCGGGCAACACCGCCTTCACCAGCTTCAGCGGCACCACTTCCTGGCCCTCGGCGGTGACCACCGGCTGTTCCGACAGCAGGCCGAGGTTCTTCAGCACCGTGAAGACGTTGATGTAGTGATCGCCAAAGCCCATCCAGAAGCGCACATCGGCCTGCGGATAGTTCGCCGCCAGCGAATGCACCTCGTCATGACCCGACTGGTAGGCCTTCTGCATCCCCACCACCGGCAGATCCCATTCGCGGCCCGAGGCGAACATGCTGGTTTCCTTCCACGTCTGGTCTTCCCAGTAGTAGACGGTGCCGGTGAATTCGCGGAAGTTGATCTCGGGGTCGAAATTCGTGGCGAAATACTTGCCGTGGCTGCCCGCATTGATGTCGACGATGTCGATGGATTTCACCTCGTCCATCTGGTCGATGGCAAAGCGCGCAAAGGCATTCACCACGCCCGGGTCAAAGCCCGCGCCCAGGATCGCCGTCACGCCCTTTTGCGCGCACAGGTCGCGCTTTTTCCATTCGTAGTTGCCGTACCACGGCGGCGCCTCGCAGATCTTCGCCGGATCCTCGTGGATTGCAGTGTCGATATAGGCCACGCCCGTCTCGATGCAGGCATCCATGACGGTCATGTTGACGAAGGCAGATCCCACGTTGATGACGATCTCCACGCCGGTCTCGCGGATCAGGGCGGCGACGGCTGCGCTGTCCATGGCATCGACGGCATGGGCCTTCAGCACGCCCTCTTGCTTCATCGCGGCCTTGTCACGGACCGACTCAAGGATCGCTTCACATTTGGCAAGCGTCCGGCTGGCGATATGGATCTCGCCCAGCACATCGTTGTTCTGCGCGCATTTATGCGCCACGACCTGAGCGACGCCACCGGCGCCGATGATGAGAACGTTTCGTTTCAACTGTAGGGACCTCCTTAGTCTCCTGTTGAGGGGATATGTGTCAGGCGCATGCGACGCCCTTAAGACAGCGCCTTACGACAGGGCGCTGGCGAAATCGTCATAGCCGAAATCGCGCACCAGCCGTTCGCTGCCGTCCAGTTCGCGGATGGCGATGGCGGGCATCTTGACGCCGTTGAACCAGTTCTTCTTGACCATCGTATAGCCCGCCGCGTCCTGGATCGACAGCCGGTCGCCGGGTTTCAGCGCATGGTCGAACTTGAACTCGCCAAAGATGTCGCCAGCGAGGCACGACTTGCCGCAGACCATCCAGTCCTGGTCGCCCGCCTCGGCCATCTTGGCAGGCTCGCGGTAGATCAGCAGATCCAGCATATGCGCCTCGATCGAGCTGTCGACGATGGCCAGGTTCTTGCCGTTGTGCAGCGTGTCCAGCACCGTCACTTCCAGCGTGGTCGTCTTGGTGATCGCGGCCTCGCCGGGTTCCAGATAGACTTGGACCTCGTTCTCTCCTGCAAAGCGCTTCAGCCGTTCCGCCAGCCTTTCAAGGGGATAGCCCTCTCCGGTAAAGTGGATGCCGCCGCCCAGCGACACCCAGTCCATGCGGCGGATCAGATGGCCGAAACGCTGCTGGATGATGCCCAGCATGGCGTCGAAACGCTCGAAATCGGCGTTTTCGCAGTTGTTGTGGAACATGAAACCGCTGATCAGATCGGCGACGGGCTCGATATCCTCGGGGGTATGTTCGCCCAGCCGCGAAAACGGCCGCGCCGGATCGGCCAGATCGAAGCCGCTGGTCGACACGCCCGGGTTCACCCGCAGCCCGCGTACATGGCCCCGGCTTTCGGCTTCGAAACGCCGCAGCTGGTTGGCGGTGTTGAAGATGATCTTGTCGGAATTGGCCAGAACCTCGGCCATCTCGTCATCTTTCCAGGCGACGGAATAGGCATGGGTCTCGCCGGGG
Organism: Pseudooceanicola sp. NS-SX9; assembly: GCF_057380705.1. NCBI lineage: Bacteria > Pseudomonadati > Pseudomonadota > Alphaproteobacteria > Rhodobacterales > Paracoccaceae > Pseudooceanicola > Pseudooceanicola sp. NS-SX9. The sequence continues at coordinate 1,304,356 of NZ_CM170818.1, forward strand.
AATTTCTCGCGCCCCAGCTTGACCTCGTAGAGCGAGGAAGAGGTCGTGCCATCCATATACTCGCTCATCAGGTCGAAGACCGACCAGGTGGCAAAGCACTTGAGCGCCAGCAGCGCCTTCGCGCCCGAGGCCGCGCGCAGGGTGGCGATCTTCTCCATGTTGCGCAGCAGATGCGCCTTGTCGATCAGGTAATAGGGAGTCTGGATCATCTTGCCTGCCTTCACCTAGGTCTGCGGGGGCGCCCCGGCGGGGGCGCGGTTCAGCTTCCTGCACTCGCCCATAGGGGCGGCACAGGCAAGGGGAAATATCCCTTCGGCCGGGGGCGTCCCGTCGCGAGAGGCGGCGTTTACCACTTGTTTAGCCTGCTTCGGAGATAACCCGAAGGGAGGATGCGGAAAGGGGGGCGGATCGGTGGTGGCCAGGCGGTTGTTCTTTGTCCATGTGCCGAAATGCGCAGGGACCTCGCTGATGCTGGCGCTCAAGCGCGCGCTGCCCGAGGCCGCCTTCTATCAAAGCACCTCGTTGATTGCCAACCTGCGTGAGGGGCGCCCGGAATTCCTGGAAATGCCGAACCCCCAGGCGCTGCGCGCGGTGATCGGCCATTGGCTGCACGAGGCGATGCTGCCCTACATGGCGGGCGAGATCCGCTTTGCCACCGCGCTGCGTGACCCGGTGGAGCGGGTCAAAAGCCAGTACCGCTTCGACATGGGGCTGCGGGCGGAAGGCTGGCAGCCGCCCTCGGCCGAGGCTTTCCTGGCGCGTTCGGGCAACGTGATCTGCAACTTTCTGACGGCGCCGTTCCCCAGCCTGCGCACCGAAGGCCAGTCCCGGCTGCAGGCCGCCAAGCTGGTGCTGCAGGGGATGGACACGGTCTTTGACGTGGCGCGGGCCAGCCCGGCGCAGGCGGCGCTGCTGGCGGATCTGGGTCTGGATCCCGCAGGCCTTCGGGCCGAGAACACCTCGGCCCAAACCGGCATCGACTGGCCCGGCGCGGATCAGGAAATCCGCGCGGCCCTGGGCGACGATCTGGCGCTGTACGACTGGTTCCGCGCCGCCCCGCTGCCCGAGGATCCGCTGGCCAACCCGGTCTTCGATCCCGCGGCGCGCGCCCGGCTGGAAGACCTGCGCACCCTGCCGCGCCGCCCGCATCTGCTGGCGGGCTACGTGGCGCGCAAGCTGGCCAACGAGATCTACGTCGAGGCGCCGAACCCGGTGGCGATGGAAACCCGCCTGTGGCGGCGCCGCATCCAGGCCCGCGCCCTGCACGAGGCCTTTCGCGAACGTTGCGCCGACTAGGGGGGCCGCATTCGCTGTCCTGACCGGGGCAGAGGGCTCCGGGGTCCTTTGCACGGGCCGATGGCATCCGCAGCGTGCGAGCCGTTGCCGCGGTCTTCAGGCCATCGCCATGTCCACATGCAGCGCCGCACTGTCGAGATAGGCAAAGGCATAGCTGTCGCCAAAGCGCGCCAGCTGGGCTTCGGTGGTGCGCAGGTGCCGGGCGAAGGCCACCGGCAGCCCGGCCGAGCGGTCGCAGCCCGCCAGCGCCTGCGACCCGAAGACCTTGCGCATCAGCGCCCACAGCTCGGCCCCGCCTTCCAGCACGGCGGGCGCAAGGTCGGGGCGGATGGTCTGCAGCGTCCAGTGCAGCGTGTTGAAGAACGACACCGCGACGGGGTCGAAACGCTCCCAGCCCTCGGCCACGGCGCGGCGCAGGATCAGGCGGTACATCTCGAGGCTGTAGAGCATCCTTTCGTCGCCCGCCCGGATGTCCTGCCCGGGATGCTGGCGGTAGTGATAGCGCAGGTCGTCGCGCGCCGGGATCATCCCCGCATGGCGGCACGAGACGATCTGGAACAGCAGGTCGTCGAAGGCACGGATATGTTCGGGGAACCAGATGTCGCGGGCATCGAGGAAATCGCGCCGATAGATGCGCCGCCAGATCGTCGGCTGGCCGGTCACCGCGGCTTCCCAGGGCAGGGGATACCACTGGGCCTCGCCGAAGGGCTGGCGGGGCATCTCGGCATGGGGTTCGGGCGGCGGGGCGAAACGGGGCCCTTCGGGGCTGTCCTCGAACGGGGCAAAGCTGCCCTGCACGATGGGGGCGCCGCTGTAGCGGGCGAGCTCCAGCAGGCGGGCGAAGAAATCGCGGTCCATCGTGTCATCGGCATCGACGAAGGCGATATGAGCGGCATCCGACTGCATCCGCCCGAAATTGCGCGCCGAGGCACAGCCGCCGTTGGCCTTCTGCAGCAGCACCACGCGCGGATCGCCCGCATAGGCCGCGCGCACCACCCGGGCGCTGTCATCGACCGATCCGTCATCGACCACCAGCGCGCGGATGTCGGGGCGCCCCTCGGACAGGATCGCGTCGACGCAGGGGCGGATGGTGGCCGCCGCATTGTACATCGCCACCACCACGTCCAGCCCGGGCCTGAGGCCCGGCGGCGGCGGGCTCTGCTGCAGGCGGAAGGGGCTGCCTGCCAGCGGCACATGCACCAGGCTGCCGGTGGGCAGTCCGGTGGTGGGCGGTGCGCTCCAGCTTTCGCCGATCAGCAGGGCGGGCGGGGCGTCGGCCAGCGCCTGCAGCAGGGCGCTTTCGTGGCCGGGACAGGTGAATTTCACCAGCGCTGGGCGCAGACCGGCCACGGTTTCGAAGGGCAGCGCGGCACAGTCGAGGGGCGGCAGATCCTGCCAGGGCGGCTGGTCCGCGGCGCAAAAGCCGGGTTTTTCGGGATCGTGGCGCAGCCGCCCGGGCCCCGGCAGCAGGGCGGCGTTGATGGCCGTCACGCGGGATTGCAGGCCCAGGGCCTCGATATTGCGCAAAAGCGCCGCGTGGCTGGGGGCATGGGGCTCGTAGCAGGTGATCTGCCAGCCGGGGAAGGCGCAGGCGAAGGGCAGGGCGAAGGCGCCAAAGCCCGCCCCCACATCCACCGCCCGGCCCGTGGCGGGCAGGGGGCTGCGGGCGATGGCGGGCTCGTAGATCTCGCGCAGTCGCCAGAGGCTGTCGTGCAGCAGGAACCCTTCGGTGCCGGGATCAAGCCAGACGCTGTGGCCAAAGGCGGTGCAGCAGACCGGGTTTGCCATGAGGGACCTCCTGTGGGCGCGAGGGCAGGCGCGGATCGGCCAGCAGATCCGCCATCCAGCGGTGCAGATCGGCCTGTTCCGACAGCGCGGGCGGCAAGGGCGGCAGCTGCCGCCAGAGCGGATCCGACAGCGCGAAGGTCGCGGCCGTCAGGCTGCGGAAGGCACTGCGGTGGTGATGTGACAGCACGCTTTCGCACCAGCGGATCAGCCGGGCGCAGGACAGCAGCACGGCCAGGCGGAACAGCGGATCGCGGGCCTGCGGCAGGCTTTGTTGCAGGGTCATCCGCGTGACGGCCAGGATGTCGAAGCGCTTGGCATCGCCGACGCCGGTGATCTGCGCATGGCCGTGACGTCGATAGTAGGTAAAGCAGGGCGCGGCGCAGACGGCGATGCGCGGCGCCAGTGCCACGGCGCGGGTGTGGAACAGGATGTCCTCGAAGAAATGGCCGTTCGGAAAGCGCAGCCGGTGACGGTCCACCAGATCGCGGCGGATCAGCTTGTTGGCGCATTGCGGCTCGGCCAGCTGGGCCAGGGCGCGGGCCAGCGGGTCGCCCTCGGGCAGGGTCTGCAGCCGGTCCAGCAGGGCGCGGTCGTAGAAGGGATGCAGGCTGTCGTCGGGTTCCGACAGATGGCCCTGCGCCAGCACCAGATCGGCGCCCCGGGCTGCCTCTAGCAGCGCGCGGAAGGCCCAGGGCGGGCGGGTGTCGTCGCCATCAAGGAAGCAGATCCAGTCGCCCTTCGCATGGCCAAGCGCCCTGTTGCGCGCCGAGGACAGCCCGTCATTGGCCTGCGGCAGCCGACGGATCCGCGGATCGTCGATCCCGTCCGCCATGGCGCGCGTCGCGGCATCGGCGCCGTCGAGAACCAGCAAAAGCTCGAAATCCGGCATGTCCTGGGCCAGCAGCGATGCCAGCGTGCGCGCCAGCAGCGCCCCCTCGCGGTGGCAGGGGGTGATGGCGGTGATCTTCATGCGGCATGTTCCCGCACGATGTAGACCCCCATGACGGTGATCGCCCAGGCCAGCAGCGCCACCACCGTCACCAGCAGCACCGACAGCACCCGGCGGGGATAGAGCGGTTCCTGCGGTAGTTCCGGGGCCACGAAGGTTGCCAGGTAGCGCTGCTGACGGTCGGCCTCGATCCGGGCGGCCTCCAGCGCTGCCAACGCCGAGACATAGCTGCGCTGCAGGAATTCCAGATCCACCGAGAGCGCCTCGTAGGTCGAGACGCGGTCGGTGAAGGTGTCGCCCGCCGCATCCGCCCGGCCGGTGCCCAAGCGAGCCTTCTGCGCCTCAAGCTCCTGCTCGACCGAGGCGATCTGACCGTCGCGGATCTTGACCGGCGGGGCATCGGGGCGCACGAAGCGCAGCAGCGTGTCGCGTTCGGCGCGCAGCTGCGCCAGCTGGCCTTCCAGATGGCTCAGCAGACCCTGCTGCGCCCCGGCCGAGGCGGTGGGGTCAATGTCCTGCTCGCTCTGGCGGAAGCGCGCGAGTTCGGCGCGATGGCTGCGCAATTCGCCCTCGACCCGGGCGACCTCGGCCTCGGCGGCGCGCATGGTGTCGAGGCGCGCGCGTTCCGAGATGTCGTTGACCAGCCGCGCCACCAGATCCAGCAACCCCTGGGAGACCTTCAGCGCGTCGTCGGGGGTGAAGGCCTGCACCTCGACCGTCAGGACCTGGCTGCCGGTGTCCAGATAGACGGTGCGGAACCACCAGAAATGACGGCGGAAATCCTCGAACGAGGCGTCAGGGTCGATGCGCGCCAGCGGGTCGGCAAGTGGCGAGGCATAGATCGCGCGCAGGTCCATCTGCCGGTCCAGCGCCCGCAGCGCGGCGCCGCTGTCGATGTAATCTTCGACCATGTAGCTGTCGAGCAGCGTCGATCCGGCCGAGGCCATCCCCGTCATCACCCCCAGCATGTCGGCGGGTGCATAGCCCGAGGGCGAGCGGACCGAGAACTTCATCTCGACCGCATAGCGATCGGCGGCGACGAAGCCGTAGTACCAGATCGCCAGCAGCACCGGCAGCACCACGCAGGGCAGCGCCGACAGCCAGACCCAGCGGCGCCGGCGGGCCTGGGCGCGCCATTGGCCGGGATCGGGCGGGGGCACCGGCAGCACCCGCGGCGTGGCGGGGCCCGGAGCGGGGGGGCGGGGGATCTGCCGGGGCGTGCTCATCTTGTGCTCATGATCTGCTCAGCGAGGGTTCGGGAACGGGCCGGGCGGTGCCGTTGACCTGCTCGTACCGGGCGATGCCTTCCTCGAGATCGGGGAAGAAGGTTAAGGTTCCGTTGTCGAGGACCAGTGCCGCCTCGCAGAATTCGCGCAGCATCGGCATCGAATGGGACACCATGACCAGCTGCGCCTCGGCGGCACGGGCGCGGAAGGCCTGCCGGCATTTCGCCTGGAAATGGCTGTCGCCGGCGCCCAGGACCTCGTCCACCAGATAGAGGCGGAAGGGGATGGCCATCGACAGCCCGAACGCCAGTCGCCCCAGCATCCCCGTCGAATAGGCCTTGACCGGCTGGTCGAAGAACGGCCCCAGCTCGGCGAAATCGCGGACGAAGGCGGTGACGTATTCGGTGTTCTGCCGGTAGATGCGGGCGACGAAGCGGACGTTTTCGGCGCCGCTCAGCTGGCGGTGGAACGAGCCGCGGAACCCGATGGGCCAGGACACCGGACCGGTGCAGTCGATGCGGCCGCGGTCGGGTTTCTCGATCCCGGCGACCATGCGTAGCAGGGTGGATTTGCCCTGGCCATTGCGCCCAAGCACCGCCAGGTTGCAGGGCGGGATCTGCAGGCTGACCTGTTGCAGGATGGGCCTTTGCCGGCCCTGCGACAGCGGATAGTGCTTCGAGACCTCGCGCAGCGTGATCATGCGGGCTTCTTTCCGAAGGTCAGCGTCAGCGTCAGCCCCAGCACCACCGATCCGGCGGCGAACCAGCCCAGGTAGGCCAGGTCCAGTTCCGGCGCCCGGTAACCCGCCAGATAGCCCGATCGCACCCCTTCCACGATATGGATCAACGGGTTCCACACCAGCACCGCCCGCGCCCCGGGCGGCATCGCATGCAGCGAGAAGAAGATCCCCGACAACAGGAACGCCGGTCCCATCAGCACTCCGTACAGATGGCCGAGCGCGGGCAGCCATTCGCGCACCGTCGCCAGACACATCGCCATGCCGAAGCCCAGTCCCGTGGCCATCCCCAGCACGCCCAGGATCTGCAGCGGATGGGCGGGCAGGGGCGCCCGCAGCCAGGCGATCTGGGCGCCGAAGACCAGCGCCATCACGACCAGCGCCGTCGCGGCCTCCAGCAGGACGCGGGCGATCACCGCGTCTACGGGCTGCACGGGGGGATAATGGAACAGCGGCCGGTTCGCCTCAAGCGCGCCCGAGCCGTACTGGCTGGCGCTGCGGAACAGGTTGAAGGGCAGCACGCCCGTCGCGAAGAACAGCGCAAAGTCATGCCCCGCGATCCCGTCCGAACGGAACTGCCGGAACACCAGCGTCAGGAACAGGATCAGCGCGACGGGCTCGATCACCGCCCAGGCATAGCCCAGCCGCGAGCGCCCGTGCCGCACCCGCGCCTCGCGCAGAAGGATGGCAAGGACGACGCGCCCCTGGCTGTCCACCGCCGTCATCATCTTCGTGAAGCCCCCCTTGCGTCATCAATCCTTTGTTAATCGGACTCGTCTTTTGTGACACCCGAAGCATCGGCACCCATCGTTAAGGTTGTCCTAACACTTGCCGGTCCGGGACCCAGAACGGGCGTCCGGGGGCGCCGATGGCGGGGGACCCAGAAACGGAGCAGCCCTGCCTCCGGCAGCGAAAGGCTATGGCATGATCAGATTCGCGGGACGCGCCTGCAGGCTACCGATGGCGCCTTCGGTTCAGGCCTTCTCGGAGCTGATATACGGCGGGCGCTGCGCCGTGACCGAGATCCCCGAGACGCGCTGGCGCAAGGCGCTGTTCCACCACCCGGTGCCCGGCACCCAGGGGCGGACCTACAGCTTTGCCGCCGGCGTGATCGACGATCCCGAGATCTTCGACCCCACCGTCTTCGGCATTTCCCCGCGCGAGGTGCTGAACATGGACCCCCAGCAGCGGCTGATGCTGCAGGTGGTCTGGGAGGCGCTGGAGGACGCCTGCCTGAAGCCATCGGAGCTGGCGGGGGAACGCATCGGCGTCTTTGCCGGGGCCTCGATGACGGATTACGGCCAGGTGCTGTCGAATGATCCCGGCACCTCGGACGGCTATGTCATGAGCGGCAATGCCCTGTCGGTGATCGCCAACCGGGTCAGCCATGTCTTCGACTGGCACGGGCCCTCGCTGACGGTGGACACGGCCTGTTCGTCCTCGCTGTTCGCGCTGAAGGCCGCGCAGGAGGCGCTGCTGCGCGAAGAGGTCGAGATCGCGGTGGTGGGCGCCACCAACCTGCTGATGCTGCCCAGCCAGTTCGTGGGCTTTGCCGCGGCGCGGATGCTGTCGCCGCGGGGGCTGTGCCAGGCGTTTTCGGCGCAGGCCGATGGCTATGTGCGCGCCGAGGGGGCGGTGGCCTTCGTGCTGACGCGCGACGATGCGGCGATCCGCTCGCCGCGCGATCACGGGCGGCTGGTGCATGTGGGCACCAACACCAGCGGCGCGACGCTGAACATCGCGCTGCCCTCGGCCGAGGCGCAGCTGGCGCTGCTGCGCGATGCCTATCGCGACGCCGGGATCGACCCCGACGCGCTGGCCTTCGTCGAGGCCCATGGCACCGGCACTGCCGCCGGCGATCCGGTCGAGGCCCGCGCGCTGGGCGAGGCGCTGGGCCAGCGACGCGGCCGGCCCCTGCCCATCGGCTCGGTCAAGACCAACATTGGCCACCTGGAGCCCGCCGCCGGTTGCGCGGGCCTTTTGAAGGCGCAGCTGGCACTGCAGACGGGCCGCCTTGCGCCATCGCTGCACGCAGACCGGCTGAACCCCGACATCCCCTTTGAAACGCTGAACCTTTCCGTCACGAGAGAGGTGCTGGACCTGCCTTCGGAGGCCTCCCTTGCGGGCGTCAGCTCGTTCGGGTTCGGCGGTGCCAATGCCCATGCGATCCTGGCCGCGCCCGCTCCCGTGCAGGCCCCGGCCCAGGCCCCCCCGGCGCGGCTTTACGTCGCCACGGCCTTCTGCCGCCAGGCGCTGGCGCAGACCGTCGCGGCTCATCAGGACGCACTTTCAGGCCCCGATGCGCCGCGCCTGATGGCCGAGGCGCTGCATCTGCGCGACCTGCATCCCGAACGGCTGGCGATCCTGGCTGACGACCCCGACCAGCTGTCCCAGGCGCTGGCCGCGCAGCGCTCGGGCCAGCCGCATCCCGCCGTGATCGAGACCCGCAGCCGCTTCCGTCAGGCGGCCACCGCCTTTCTCTTTTCCGGCAATGGCGCGCAGTACCCGGGCATGAGTCTGGCCGCGCTCGACAGTGACCCGGACTATGCCCGGGCCCATGCGCAGGTCGATGCCGCCTGGCAGGCTGCCCAGGGCTGGTCGCTGCGCACGGCGCTGAACGCGCCCGACCTTGAGGCGCGGCTGAAGGTCGCGACCACCTCGCAGCCGCTTCTGTTTGCCGATCAGGTGGCGATGGCGCGGGCGCTGATGGCGCGGGGCGCGCGGCCCTCGGGGCTGCTGGGCCATAGCGCCGGAGAGGTCGCGGCCGCCCATGTCGCAGGTATCCTCGATCTGGCGCAGGCGGTGCATCTGGTGGCCACCCGCAGCCAGGCGCAGCAGGCGCTGGCGGGGCAGGGCACCATGGCCGCCCTGCAGCTGCCCGAGGACGAGGCCCGTGACATCCTGCAGGACTGGGGCGATCCGCAGATCGAGATCGCCGCCGACAACAGCCCCCGCAGTGTCACGCTGGTCGGCCCCCCCGCCGCGCTCGAGGCCTTTCGCCGCCACGCCCGCAAGGCGCTGCGGCTGGCCTGCGTGCCGATCCGCGTCGACTATCCCTATCATTCCTCGCTGCAGGCCCCGCTTCAGGAAGACGTGCTGCAGGCGCTTTCGGGGCTGCAGCCCGAGGCCGGCCGCATCCCGCTTTATTCCACCGTCACCGGCGGCCGGATCGAGGGGCAGGCGATGGGCGCCGCGCATTGGTGGGCCAACATGCGCCAGCCGGTGCTGTTCCGCAGCGCGCTGGAACAGGCGGCTGCCGACGGGCTGCGCCTGTTTCAAGAGATCGGGCCGGACCCGGTGCTGCAGGCCTATGCCCGCGACACGCTGCGGGCCTGCCAGCACGAGGCCGAGGTTCTGCACAGCGCCGCCCGCAGCGATACCGCCCGGCCAGGTCCGGTGGCGCTGTCGGCGGCGCGGCTTTACCTCTCGGGTGGCGCCATCCCACCCGAGGCCTTTGCGCCCCACCCCGAGGGGCCGGCGCAGCTTCTGGGGCATTATCCCTGGCAGGGGACGCTCTATCGCGCCAGCGACACGCCGGCGCTGAACCGCGTCCTTGGCCGCGATGCCGACTGGCATCCGCTGCTGGGCACCGGCCAGCCGGGGCCGCTGTGGCGGACCGAGATGGACCTGCACCTGCAACCCTTCTACGCCGATCACCGCATTGCCGGGCGCAGCCTGATGCCGGGGCTGGCGCTGGCGGAAATGGCGCTGGCAGCCGGGCGCCGGGCCCTCGACGGTGCCGTGGTGCTGAGCGATTTCGACCTGCTCTCGGCCATTCCGCTCGGGGCCCGCGACCTGCGCGAGGTGCAAACGCGCCTCGATCCGGTGTCGGGGCGCTGCAGCATCCGGTCGCGCCCGCGCGCGACCGAGGATCCCTGGCAGATGCACGCCCAGGGCACCCTGCTGCCCGAGCCGCCCGAGGCCACTGCTTTCACCGCCCCGCAGCCCGGCGCCGATGTCCGCCCCGGCTGGCTGATCTACCGTCAGGGCGCCGAGGTGGGCCTCGACTATGGCCCCGCCTTCGCGCTGGTCGCGCAGTGGCGCCTTGATGGGGCGTGGACCGAGGTCTGGCTGCGCCCCGACCGCCCCGAAGGTTACACGGTCGAGGGGCTTGACGTGATCGGTGCCGATGCGGTGCTGCACGGGCTGATCGGCCAGTTGCAGAAGGGCCGCTTTGCCGATGAGGCCTTGGGCTTTGTCCCCGTGCGCCTGGCCCGGCTGGATCTGCTGCGGCCCGGCGGGCTGGTCGCCAGCGGCCGGCTGAGGCTGATCGCCACGGGCACCCGCAGCCTGACCGCCGAGGTGCATTTGTTCGATGCCGAAGGCCAGGCGCTGGCGGTGCTGGCGGGGCTGCGGCTGAAGGCGCTGCGGCTGGCGCCGCAGGTGGATTTCGCCCGCCACGCCTTCGGGATGGAACGGGTGCCTCTGGTGCCCGTGGCCCCCGGCTGGCCCGCGCCGCAAAAGCTGGCGCAAACCCTGCGCGCCAGCCTGCCACCCGCGACCGACGAGGCGCTGTTGCTGGATGCGCTGGCAGGCCAGGTCACCGATCCCGCCCCCGATCTGCCGCCCGTGCCCGAGATGCTGGCGGGCCTCATGGCGGAATGTCCGCATCTGGGGTCCGAACTGACGGTGCTGGCGGGTCCCGAGGATCCGCAGGGCCTGCCATCGGGCCATTTCCGCGACCGCCGCGAGGACTGGCTGCTGGCGCAGCTGGCACCGCTGGTGGCGGCTGCGCCCCGCCGGCTGCGGGTGGTGGAACTATGCGCGGGGCCCGCGCGGCTGCTGCCGCGGCTGGATGGCGCGATCGCGCCGGAACGCTGGACCTGCGATCCCGCGGCCACCCAGCACCGGCCGCCGCTGACCGGCGAGGATACCGGCAGCCTCGATCCCGCACATCCGCAGGCAAGCGGTGTGATCGATCTGCTGCTGGGGGCGACGCCGGGGCTCGCTTCGGCCGCGGTGCTGGCGGATCTGCGCACAACGCTGGCGCCCGGGGCGCTGGTGGTGCTGGCGGAACCGCGCGCGCGTCCTTTCGCCACCTGCCTTGCCGGGCCGCTTGCCCGGGATGAGGCGGATCTTCACGAACGCGCCCGGGCCGCCGGTTTCGAGGATATCGCGACGCTTGAGGCCCCCGAAGTCTTCGGCGGCCTTCTGGTGCTGCTGGCCCGGATGCCGCAGCAGGACGCCCCGGACACCACGCCGCAGGCTGCCGATCTGCACACCGCATGGCAGGCCTTGCGCGGCGCCCCGGTGCTGCAGCAGCCGCTGGAAGACGGGGCGCTGGTGCGTATCTCTCCTGCCAGCGGGGACGGCCCCGTGGTGCTTCTGGCGCCTTCCCGGCCCGGCCCGGACGAGGCTGCGGATACCCGTCTGATCACCCGCCTGCTGCTGGTGTCCGATCAGCTGCGCCAGCTGGCTGCGACCCCCGCCCGGCCGCTCTGGCTGATCTGTCCGCAAGGCGCCTCGCACGAGGGGGCGGTGCCCGATCCGCATCAGGCGGCGCTCTGGGCGGCGCTCAGGACCGCCAAGAACGAATATCCTGCGCTGCAGATCCATGCGGTCGATCCCGGACCGGAGCTGCCCGAAGGCCCGGGTGCCGCCACCCTGGCACAGCTGATCGACACAGGCACCCCCGAGACCGAGATCGCGCTGACCGCCGAGGGGCCCGTTGCGCTGCGCGTGCGCCCGGGGCTTCGGGCCGCGCCCGAACCCTTTGCCGCCACGTTGCGGCTGTTCGAGGATCCGGCCGGGGGCCTGGACCAGTTGGCCTGGCGCGCCGTGCCAAAGCCCGATCCCGGCCCGGGACAGGTCCGCCTGCGGGTCGCGGCCACGGGGCTGAACTATCGCGACGTGATGTGGGCGATGGGCCTTTTGCCGGAAGAGGCGCTGGAGGCGGGTTTTGCGGGTCCCGCCCTGGGCCTGGAATGCGCCGGGGTGGTCGAGGCCTGCGGTCCCGGTGTCACCGGCATCTCGCCGGGCCAGCAGGTGGTGGCCTTCGGATCCGCCTGCCTTGCCAGCCATGTCCTGGCCGAGGCCCGCTGCACCGCCCCGCTGCCGGAGGGGCTGACCATGGACGAGGCCGCGACCCTGCCGGTGGCCTGTTTCACCGCGCTCTATGCGCTTGAGAGCCTCGCCGAACTGTCCGAGGGAGAGACGGTGCTGATCCACGGCGGGGCAGGCGGCGTGGGTCTTGCTGCGCTGCGCATCGCCCGTGCCAAGGGGGCCCGCGTCATTGCCACGGCCGGAACGCCCGCCAAGCGGGCGCTGCTGCAGGCGCTTGGCGCGGATCTGGTGCTGTCCTCGCGCGGGGGGGATTTCGCCCGCGCGATCCGCGCCGCACAGGGGGGCGTCGACGTGGTGCTGAACGCGCTTTCGGGGCGGGGCATGGAACAAAGCCTGGCTCTGCTGAACCCCGGCGGCCGTTTCCTGGAGCTGGGCAAGGTCGATTTCTACGCCGGCAGCCGGATCGGTCTGCGGGCGCTGAAGGACAACATCGCCTATCACGGCATCGACGTCGACAGCCTGCTGCGGCACCGCCCGGCGCTGGCGCAGCGGCTTTTTGCCCGCGTCATGGCCGGCATCGCCGAGGGCTGGCTGGCGCCCCTGCCGCATCGCCGCATCGCCGGTGCCGCCGCCGCCGAGGCCTTCCGCGAGATGCAGCGCTCGGCCCATGTCGGCAAGCTGGTGATCGCCCCCCCCGATCCCGCTGGCCACCGCCCGGCGCCTGCGCGCCGCATCTACCACCCGGATCCCGACCGGCTGACGGTGATCGCGGGGGGCGGGCGCGGTCTGGGTCTGGCGCTGGCGGAACGCTACCTGCGCGACGGCGCCCGCGCCATCGCCCTGCTGGGCCGCACCGACACGCCCCCGCCCGAGGCACAGGCGCTGATCGACCGGGCCCGTGCCCTGGGGGCCGAAATCCGCTATCTGCGCTGCGACATCACCTGCCGCCCCGAGGTCGATCATTGCCTGGACCACTTGCGCGACTGGCGCCCGATCGAGCTGATCGTGAACGCGGCCCTGGTGCTGCAGGACATGCGCCTGGCGGATCTTTCCGCGCCGGTGCTGCGCCGCGTGCTGGCGGCCAAGATCGCCGGGACGCGCAACCTGGATGCGGCCAGTCGCGGGGATGATCTGCGTGATTTCGTGGTCTTCACCTCGGTCGCGACGCTGATCGGCAACCATGGCCAGGCGGCCTATGTCGCCGCCAATGCCTGGGCCGAGGCGCTGATCCGGCGCCGCCGTGCCGCCGGTCTGCCGGGGCTTGCCCTGGGTTGGGGCGCCATCGAGGACACCGGCTATCTGGCGCGCGAGGCCGGCACGGCCGAGCTGATCCGCCGGGTCAGCGGCGGTGTCAGCTTTACCGCGCGCCAGGCTTTGCGGGCGATGGACCAGCTGTGCGGGCGCGGCGCGGCGCTGGCCGATCCGGTGGTCTGGATCAGCCCGATGTCCTGGGCGGGACCGGTGGCGAACCTCAGGGCGCTGTCGGGGCCGACCCATGCGGTGCTGGCCGCGCGCGCCGGTGAAACCGCCCAGCTGCGCGAGGGCGAGGACCTGCGCGCCCAGATCGCCAGCCTGCCCGAGGCCGCCGCCCATAAGCGCCTGAGCGCCTTCCTGATGGCCGAGATCGCCCGCATCCTGCGGGTCCCCGAGGGCACGCTGTCGGCCGCGACGCCGGTGTCGGATCTGGGCGTCGACAGCCTGATGGGGGTCGAACTGGGCCTGGCCGCGCAGCAGGCGCTTGGCGATGACATCCCGCTGGCGGCGATCTCGGGGCAGTTGCCGACCGAGGAGATCGCGCGCCGGATCGTCGCCCATGTGCAGGGCGGCGGTGGCGCGGCGAACCCGCTGGCGGCGATTGCCGCGCAACATGCGGGGGCGGCGCGCAGCGATTGGCCCCGCGATGGCAAGATGGAGGCTGCGGAATGACCCGACCCGGGCTGAAACGCGGTCTCGATCCCTCCATTCGTGACCGTATGCTGGCGCGCGGCGCGGCGGTGGCGCAGACCGCCCCGGTGGCGCAGGCGCCGGCCGCGCCGCTGCAGGGCCTCGACCGGCTGGAGGCCGTGCGGCAGGGCCGGGCGCTGGATCAGGCGCTGCAGATGCTGGGGCTGGAGCGGCCCTATTTCCGCCTGCACGAGGGGCACGCCACCACCACCACCCGCATCGACGGGACAGACTGCCTGAACTTTGCCACCTACGACTACCTGGGCCTGAACGCCGATCCGCGCCCTGCGGCGGCGGCCCAGCAGGCCATTGCGCGCTACGGGGTTTCGGCGGGCGGCAGCCGGCTGGTCTCGGGCGAGCGTCCGGTGCACCGCGATCTGGAGGCCGCGCTGGCGCAGGTCTATGGCGCCGAGGGCGCGCTTTGCTTTGTCAGCGGCCATGCCACCAATGTCAGCCTGATCGCCGCGGTGACGGGGCCGGGCGATCTGATCGTGCATGACGCCTATATCCACAACAGCGTGCGCACCGGGGCGGCGCTGTCGGGGGCCTCGGTACGCAGCTTTCCGCACAACGATCTGGCGGCGCTGGCGCGCATACTGGAACACAACCGGCCGCTCTGCCGCAACCTGCTGATCGTGGTCGAGGGGCTTTATTCCATGGATGGCGACCTGCCGGACCTGGCGGGCCTGCTGGCGCTGCGCGATGCCCATGACGCCTGGCTGATGGTGGACGAGGCCCATGCCCTGGGCTGCCTGGGCGCGACCGGGCGGGGGCTGGCGGACCATGCGGGGATCGACCCGGCGCGGGTCGACATCTGGATGGGGACGCTGTCGAAGACGCTCGCGTCCACCGGCGGCTACGTGGCGGGGCCGCAGGCGCTGATCGAGCTGCTGAAATACGAGGCCGCGGGCCATGTCTATTCGGTGGCGCTGCCGCCGGCGCTGGCGGCCTCGGCGCTGGAGGCGCTGCGGATCCTTGAGGCGGAACCTTGGCGCTGCGCCCGGCTGCGCGCCAATGGCGCCCATTTCGCCGACCGCGCCCGCAGCCTGGGCCTGATCACCGACCCCGGCGCGGGCTTTGGGGTGATGCCGGTGATGGTGGGGGCCTCGGCGGTGGCGGTGAAGCTGTCGGAACGGCTGCTGGCGCAGGGCATCAACGTCGCCCCCGTGACCTTCCCGGGGGTGGCGATGAACGCCGCACGGCTGCGGTTCTTCCTGTCGGCGGATCACGAGGCCGCGCAGATCGACCGGGCGCTGCAGATCACGCGGCAGGAACTCGACCGGCTGGAGGACGAGGGCTTCGTCCGGCTGGTCTCGGGGATGGAGAGCTAGATGGACGGATCGGGACTTCGCGTGGCGCCGCGGGTGGTGCGCGTGGTGGGGGCGGGGCTGTCGGGCGCAGTTGTCGCCCGCGCGCTGGCCGAGGCCGGGCACCATGTCACCGTGCAGGATGAACGCAACCATGTCGCGGGCAATTGCCACACGATGCGCGATCCGGCGACGGGGGGGATGTTGCATGTCTACGGGCCGCACATCTTCCACACCGCCTCGGCCGAGGTCTGGGCCTATGTCACCCGCTTTGCGGAGATGGTGCCGTTCCGCCACCGGGTCAAGGCGGTGGCGCAGGGCCGGGTCTATTCGCTGCCGATCAACCTGCACACGCTGAACCAGCTGTTCGACCGCGCCATGGACCCGGCCGAGGCCCGCGCCTTTCTGGCCTGCCTGTGCAACACCGGCGAGGACACTCCCCGCAGCTTCGAGGACCAGGCCCTGAGGCTGGTGGGCGAACGCATCTACCGCACCTTCTTTCATGGCTACACGCGCAAGCAATGGGGGGTGGAACCCAGCCAGCTTCCGGCCTCGATCCTCAAGCGGTTGCCGCTGCGCTTCGATTACGAGGACAGCTATTTCGACCATCCCTGGCAGGCGCTGCCGCGGCAGGGCTACACGGCGATGGTGCAGGCGATCCTGGACCATCCGCGCATCGCGGTGCAGCTGGGCCGGCCCTTTCACGGCCGCAAGCCCGCCGGGGTCGATCATTTGGTCTATTCCGGGCCGCTCGACCGGTATTTCGGCCAGGACCTGGGGCCGCTGGGCTACCGGACGCTGGATTTCGAACGGATCGAGGGGCCGGGGCAGGGCACCGCCGTGGTCAACTACTGTGACGAGGACATCCCCTGGACCCGCATCACCGAGCCCGCCTATTTCACCCCCTGGGAGGACCCCGCGCCGGGGCCGCGGCTGGCGTTCCGCGAATACAGCCGCGCCTGCGGGGCGGGCGACATCCCCTATTACCCGCTGCGGCTGCTCGATGACCGGCGCCGCCTTGGCCAGTATTCCGAACGCGCCGCCGCCGAGCCGGGCGTCACCTTCGTCGGGCGCCTTGGGACCTATGCCTATCTCGACATGGATCGCGCCATCGAACGGGCGCTTGATACTGCCCGGGCGATGAACCTGGCCTGGGCGCAGGAGGGAAGGCCCGCCGCCTTCGTACATGCCCCATGAGCCGCCCCGAACGCCTTTCCGACACCGGCCTGCACCATCTGCAGGCGCTGCTGATGCCGCTGCCGGACCGCCCGGCCGAGCTGTATCTGAAGACCCGCGGCACCGCGACCGACAGCCCCGACGGGCTGGTCTGCGCGGCCGGGACAAGGCTGGATTTTGGCACCTGGTTCAATGCCTTCTACCTTGGTTTCTGGGCCGCGCACGGGGCCATGGGGCCGCTGGGCCTGCGGCTGGCGCTGCGCGGCCGGTTCGAGGTCCTGGTGGAATGGCGTGCGGGTCCCGATCCGCTGGCACCCGCCACGGCCCGGCCGGGCGCGCGCGATATCCCCTCGGGCGACGGGGTGCACGGGCCGCTGCCGGCGCTGGAACGCCGGGTGCTGCTGTCGCGCACCCTCGAGGGCAACGGCACCCCGGTGCTGCTGCCGCTGCATGACCTGCCCGAGCATGGCCATCTGGCGCTGATGCTGCGCGCGGTCAGCTCTGGCACGGTGGTGGGGGCTGCGTGGATGACGCTGGCCGATCCCGTCCCGGTGCGCCTGTCGATCGGCATCTGCACCTTCCGCCGCGAACCGCGCCTGCGGGCCCTGCTGCAAAGCCTCGAGGGGCATCTGCCGCCGGGCACACGGCTGCGCATCGTCAACCAGGGGCCGCGGCTGTCGGATCCGGGGCTGCGGGCGGTGATGGAACGGCTGGGCGCCTTCTGTCACGACCAGCCGAACCTGGGCGGGGCGGGGGGCTTTGCGCGCTCGATGGCCGAGGCGCTGGAGGATCCGGCGCGCCCCACCCATCACCTGCTTATGGATGACGACGTGATGATCGACCCGCGGCTGATCCGGCGGCTGGTGCAGTCGCTGTCGTTCCTGCGGCCGGACCGGGCGCTTGGCGGCGCCATGCTCGAGGCCGAGCACCCCCGCCGCCTGCACGAGGCCGGGGCGGATCTGCTGCCGATGTGGCTGGTGCGCTCGCACGGGCGGGGGCGCGACCTGGGCCGGGCCGAGACGTTGCAGCTGTTCGACCGGACGCCGCCGGTCAGCTACAACGCCTGGTGGTTCTGCTGCCTGCCGCTGAGCGGCCTGCGCCGGGCGGGTCTGCCGCAGCCGCTGTTCATCCGCGGCGACGACATCGAATACGGCTGCCGGCTGGCGCGCGCCGGGGTGCTGTCGGTCAGCCTGCCGGGGATGGGGGTCTGGCACGACAGCTTCCAGGGCAAGGCCGCGCCCTGGCTGGCCTTCTACGACTACCGCAACCTGCTGATCAGCGCCGCCCGCTACCCCGAGGTCGCCCGCCCGCCCACGCCGCTTGATGTGCTAGGGGCGCTGTTCTTCCGGCTGCTGGCACATGACTATGTGCGGGCGGATGCGGTGATGCGGGCGGTCAGCGATTACCTGACCGGCCCCGAGGCGCTGACCCGCCGCACCCCGGGCGCCCTGCATGCGGATCTGAGCGCGGCCCTGTCCGAAGACGGCGCCACACCCTGGATCCCGCCCGATGGCCACTGGCCGCCGCGCGGGCAGGATCGGCCCCTGCCGCCGCATGTGCCGGGGATCGTGCTGGCGCTGGTGCTGCGGTTCTGCGCGATCTCGGCCGGGCGGGGGCGGCGGGCGCCGCTGGCGGCCTTTGTCCAGCATTCCATCCACCCCGGCAGCGTCGGGCCCGGGCCCTATCTGCGCTGCCTCGACCCCGAGGGGCAGCGCTTTGCGCGGGTGGCGCCCTCGCGCCGGGCGCTCTGGCCGCGCAGTGCCCGGGCGCTGGCGCTGGCGCTGCGCTACCAGGTGCATCACCGACGTGTCGCGGCCCGCTGGCAGGCGGCGGGGGGGAGCCTTGCCAGCCGCGCCGCCTGGGAAGACAGGTTTCGCCGATGAGCCCCGGTGCCGCCACCGCCCGTCCCCCTGCCGCCGCGCGGCATGTCCTGATCCTGCAGGGGCCGCCCTCGGGTTTTGCGCGGCGACTGGGGGCGGCACTGCGGGCGCGGGGCTGCCGGGTGCAGCGCGTCAACCTCAGCCTCGGCGACTGGCTGTTCTGGCCGGGTGCGGGCGGTCGCAGCTATCGCGGACGGCTTTCGGACTGGGAGGGCTGGCTGCGCCGCGACATCGCCCGCGAGGGCTGGACCGACATCGTCTATTTCGCCGATTGCACCCCCTATCACCGCATCGCCCGCCGCGTGGCCGAGGATCTGGGCCTGCGCGTCACCGCCTATGAATACGGCTATCTGCGCCCCGACTGGATCGCGGCGGAACCGGGCGGGCAGTCGGCCTTCTCGAGCCTGACCCGCGATCCCGCCCGCCTGGGCCGGGCCGCAGCCGCGCTGCCCGCCCCGGACCTGGCCCGCCGACACCCGCCCTTTCGTCGCGCCGAGGCCGTGGGCGATGTCGTCTATCACCTAGCCAACTATCTGGGGGCGCTGGCCTATCCCCGCTACTGCCGGGACCGCGTGTTCAACCCTGTGCTGGAATACCTGTCGTACCTGCCGCGCGGCTGGCGGGCGCGGGCGGGCGCACGGGCGGCCCCGGCGCTGCTGCACCGCCTGCAGGGGCGCTTTCACCTGGCGCTGCTGCAGATGGAGAACGACTATCAGATCCGCGCCAATTCCCCCTATGCCGGACAGGCCGAATACCTGGAGGAGCTGCTGCAGTCTTTCGCCGCCCATGCACCTGCCGAGCTGTCGCTGGTGGTCCGGCTGCATCCTTTCGACAACGGCCGCATCGACTGGGCGCGGCAGCTGCGCGACAGGGCGCGGGATCTGGGGATCGGCGGGCGGGTGCATCTGCTGGATGGCGGCCCGCTGGAGGACTGGCTGCAGGCCTGCCGGGGGGTGGTGACGGTGAATTCCACCGCCGGTCTTGCGGCGCTGATCGCCGGGCGGCCGGTGATCTGCCGGGGCGTTGCGGTCTATGACCTGCCGGGGCTGTGCCACCAGGGGCCGCTCGGGACGTTCTGGGGCGAGGCCCGGCCGCCCGATCCGAAGGGGCTTGACGATCTGCTGCGGGTGCTGGCGGCGCATGTTCATGTGCGGGGCGATTTCTACGGGGCTGTCGGGGCCGAAGCGCTGGCCGACCGCATCCTGTCGCCTGTGCCCGAGGTGTTCGACCCGGCGCCGCCCCGGCTGCGCGACAATCCCAAATACGCGCCGCGGCCCCGGCGGCTGCCCGGCCTGCGGCACGTGGCGATCGCGGGCGCCTCGGGTGCGATCGGGGGCGCATTGGTGCGGGCGCTGGCCGAACCGGGGCGCCACCTGACGCTGGGCGGGCGTGACATGGCCGCCCTGCAGGCCATTGCGCAGGCGGCCCGTGCCCGCGGCGCCACGGTCGAGGTCGAACCGCTGGATCTGGCGCAGCCCGGCGCCGACTGGCCCGCGCAGGTGCCGGATCTGCTGATCTGCGCGGCGGGACTGTTCAGTGGCCGCAGCCGCCCCGGCAGTGCCGAACCCGAAGCCGCCATGCGCCGCCTGGTCGAGGTCAACCTGTCGGGCACCATGGCGCTGGCGCAGCGGGCGGCGCAAAGGATGCGGGGGCGGGGCGGGCGGATCGTGCTGGTGGGCTCGCTCGCCGCGCTCGGGCCGCTGCCGGATGCGCCGGGCTATTCCGCCAGCAAGGCGGGGCTGGCGGCCTTTGCCCGGGCGCTGCGGGCCGATCTGCTGGGCCGGGACGTGCAGGTGATGCTGGTGCAGCCGGGCCATGTCGCCAGCGCCCAGACCGATTGCCATCGCGGCCCGCTGCCCTTCCTGATGACGCCCGAGGCCGCCGCCGAACGCATCCTGCGGGGACTTGAGGCCGGGCGCACGCGGCTTGATTTCCCCCGCCGGGCGGCCTGGCTGCTGCGGGCGGCGGCGCTGCTGCCCTGGCCCTGGCGCGCCCGGATCGAACGCGGTCAGGCCTTTACCGTCGCCCTGCCGCTGGAGGAGGCGGACCAGCCATGACCCGACCGCGCCTGATCGTGCATGTGGGCACGCACAAGACGGGCTCCAGCGCGATCCAGAACTGGCTGGCGGCGCAGGGTCCGGCGCTGGCGGGGATCGGCGCGCATTACGGCGCCACGGGCCGGCCGCCCAATGCCCGGCTGCGCAAGCACACCAGCCTTTTTGCCGCGCTGGCCGGGCATGGCGCCACGCCCGGGGCCGAGATCGCCGCGATCCGCGCGGATTTCGCGGCCTCGGGGCAATCGACGCTGATCCTGTCGGAAGAGGGGCTGAGCGTGCCTCATTTCATCAAGTTCCAGGCGATTGCCCCGCTGTTCCAGGGCTTTGACGTGAGCGTGGTGATGTTGCTGCGCCGCCAGGACCTGTTCCTGGAATCCTTCTGGAACCAGATGAGCAAGGAGGGCGTGAACCGGCTGGACCTGGCGGATTACGCGCACAGGCCCTGGAACCGGCGGCGGCTGGACTATGCGAAGATCGTGCGGTTCTGGCAGCGGTTCGGCGATGTCGAGGCGCGGGCCTATGCGCCTGCCGCGCCCGGGGGCTCGGTCGGGCAGTTCCTGCAGGCGGCGGGGCTGGCGCTGCCGCCGCCCGAACCCGCATGGGAAAACGCCAGCCCCTCGATGAACTGCGCGGCGGTCTTCGTGCGGCTGAACCGGGCGCGGCTGTCGGTGCTGAACCCGGTGGTGCAGCTGGCACTGTCGCGCGACCGCCGCCGCCACGGCCTGGGCCGTCACCTGCGCGCCGAGATCCTGCGCGAGGCGGCCGAGGGCAATGCCTGGCTGGAGGCGCAGCACGGGGTCCGCTTCGACATGCACCTGCCCGACGAACCCGCAGCCCCGATGGAGGGGCCCGATCCAGCGGCGCTGCGGCGGGCGCTGTGGCTGCGCCCTGCGGCCCGCCGGGAAACCGCCTGACGTTTCGGTCGGGTTTTCGGGCAGTCGGCCGCTTCGATACCCTGACAATCACGGATGCGTGAAGATCGGCTTTGACAGGCCGGGCGGGGCCGGGGCAGCCTCGGCGCCAGCTTTTGCATTGCACGAGGGGGATACTCGCGATGGCTTACCGTCTTCTGGCTTCGGCCGCGATCCTGGCGCTGAGCACCAGCGGCGCGATGGCCGACTATGCCCTGACCATCCTGCACACCAACGATTTCCATTCCCGGTTCGAGCCGATCTCGAAATACGACAGCACCTGCGGGCCCGAGGACGACACGGCGGGCAAGTGCTTTGGCGGTTCGGGGCGGCTGGTGACGGCGATCCGAGAGGCCCGGGCGCGGGCCGGAAATTCGCTGCTGGTGGATGGCGGGGACCAGTTCCAGGGCACGCTGTTCTACACCTACTACAAGGGCAAGCTGGCGGCCGAGATGATGAATGCCGAAGGCTATGACGCGATGACGGTGGGCAACCACGAATTCGACGACGGCCCCGAGGTGCTGCGTGGTTTCATGGATGCGGTGCATTTCCCGGTGCTGATGTCGAATGCGGATGTCAGCGGGGAGCCGCTGCTGTCGGACAAGCTGAAGAAATCCACCGTGCTTGAGGTCGGCGGCGAGAAGATCGGCCTGATCGGCCTGACCCCCGAGGACACCCATGACCTGTCGAGCCCCGGCCCCGGCGTGCAGTTCACCGATCCCGTCGCCGCCGTGCAGGCCGAGGTCGACCGCCTGACCGCCGAAGGCGTCAACAAGATCGTCGTGCTGTCGCATTCGGGCTACAATGTCGACAAGCGCGTGGCGGCGGGCACCACCGGGGTCGACGTGATCGTCGGCGGCCATACCAACACCCTGCTGGGCGAGATGAAGGGCGCCGAGGGCCCCTATCCGACGATGGTGAACGGGGTGGCGATCGTCTCGGCCTATGCCTATGGCAAGTTCCTGGGCGAGCTGAACGTGACCTTCGACGATGCCGGGCAGATCGTCTCCGCCACCGGCGCGCCGCTGCTGATGGACGCGGCCGTGGTGCAGGACAGCCCCACCATGGCGCGTATCGCCGAGGCCGCCAGGCCCCTGGACGAGATCCGGGCCAAGGTGGTGGCGCAGGCGGCCGCGGCCATCGACGGCTCGAAGGACAGCTGCCGGGCGGGGGAATGCGCCATGGGCAATCTGGTGGCCGATGCGCTGCTGGCGGCGACGGCGAAAGAGGGCGCGACGATCGCCATCACCAATGGCGGCGGGCTGCGGGCCTCGATCGACGCGGGCGAGGTGACGATGGGCGAGGTGCTGACCGTGCTGCCGTTCCAGAACACCGTGGCGACCTTTGACGTGACGGGGGCGCAGCTGGTCGCAGCGCTGGAAAACGGTGTCAGCCAGGTGGCCGACGGGGCGGGGCGGTTCCCTCAGGTTTCGGGGATGAAATTCTCGTTCGATCTGCGGCAGCCGCCGGGGGCGCGGGTGTCCGGGGTGATGGTGAAGGCGGACGAGGCCTGGGTGCCGGTCGATCCCGCCGCCACCTACCGCGCGGCGACCAACAATTTCGTCCGCAGGGGCGGCGATGGCTATGACATGTTCGTGGATGCGGCC
The DNA here is from genome assembly GCF_057380705.1 of Pseudooceanicola sp. NS-SX9. NCBI lineage: Bacteria > Pseudomonadati > Pseudomonadota > Alphaproteobacteria > Rhodobacterales > Paracoccaceae > Pseudooceanicola > Pseudooceanicola sp. NS-SX9. The sequence goes on from NZ_CM170818.1 coordinate 1,327,236, forward strand.
AATGCCTATGACTATGGGCCGGACATGGCGGACACGACCGCGGCCTATCTGGCCGCGAATGCCCCCTACACGCCCTATACCGATGGCCGCATCGCCGAGGTGAAATGACCTTGGCCGGGCGGCGTCAATGCGCGCCGCCCGTACCCAGCGACAGACCCAGGATGGTGTTGCGTGCGGCGGTGTCGCCGCCCGACAGCTGGGCGACCGTGGCCTGGGCGGTGGCATCCGCAAAGCCCGCGGCCTGCAGTTTCGCGACCAGCGTGTCGGCCGGTACGCCCGCGATCTGCGCCAGCGCCGAGACCGGCGCCCGCCCGAGCGCCCCGAAGAGCATCCCGGGATTGACGCCCGGGGCCTGGCTGGCGGGGGCGAAGCTGACCGAGGTGGCAAGGGTGACGACGACACCCGCCAGCAGGATCGCAGCGGCGAGGGGCTTCTTCAGATAGGCCTTGGCGGGGCGCCAGTTGGTGGCAATGTGGAAGAAGGCCACGGCGAAGACGCCGAAGCCGATCCAGATATGGGCCCAGCGGGACCAGCTGCCGCCGGCGTGGAAATAGAGCACGACCCCGGTCACGGCGGTGACGAGGAAGGTGGCGGCGGTCAGCGGGGTTGCCCATTTGCGCAATGCGAGGGTCATGTCGGGGTCTCCTGGCGGAATGATGGCTGTGACACGCTCACGAAGCCGTGTTCCGTCGCGATGTCATGGGCAAAAGACCGGATGCGGCGGCCTGTCGCGGCTGTTGTGTCATGCATATTTGTGGAAAGATGAAAGCAGGACTTGGGGGCAGGAGGCGCCGATGGATCATCCTCTGATCGATCTGATCAATGCGCGGATCGCCGCGGCCGAGGCCGAGGGGGCATTTGACAACCTGCCTGGGGCGGGGCGGCCCTTGCCGGAGGTCGACGACCCGGAGAATGCGTTGCTGAACCGGCTGGTCCGCGAGGCGGGCGGGGTGCCCGAGGCGGTGTCGCTGACGCGCGAGCTGGCGCGGATGCGCGAAGAGCTGCGCGAGGAGGGCGACAGGACCCGGCGCCGGGCGCTGATGCAGGAGATGTCGATGATGGAGGTGCGCATCGCCATGGCCCGCAAGGCCTGGGAGAGGTAGCGCCATGTGCGGGCGATTTGCCACCACGCTGCCTCAGGATGCGATGGCGCGGCTGTTTGCAGCGGCGCCCGACAACGATCTGCCGCCGGTGCCCGATTTCAATGTCTGCCCGACGGTGCAGATCGCCGTGGTGCGGGCCGGAACGGGCGGGCGGCGGCTGGTGTCGATGCGGTGGGGGTTCGTGCCCGGGTGGTACAAGGCGCTGTCGGGCGGGCCGCTGCTGATCAATGCCCGCGCCGAGACCATCGCCGAAAAGCCCGCCTTTGCCGAGGCCTGCCGGACGCGGCGCTGCCTGATCCCGGTGGCGGGCTTCTACGAATGGCACCGCGAGGGCGCGGCGCGGCTGCCCTGGTTCCTGCGGCGGCGCGACGGGGCGCCTCTGGTCATGGCGGGGATCTGGCAGGACTGGCAGGGGGGCGCGACCTGCGCCATCGTCACCTGTGCGGCCAACGGGGTGCTGGCGCCGATCCATCACCGGATGCCCGTGATCCTGGAGGAAGGCGACTGGGGCAAGTGGCTGGGCGAGGCGGGCCATGGCGCGGCGCGGCTGATGCGGCCCGCCGGGGACCCGGTGCTGGAGGCCTGGCGGGTGGGGCAGGCGGTCAATTCCAACCGCGCCTCGGGGGCCGGGCTGATGGCGCCTCTGGTCGAACAGGCGGGAACATCCGGCGATCTGCCGCGTTGCATCGGTGACGGTCCTGCGGTTCAGTGAACCTGACGCGGGGCAGCACCACTCAGACCAGGAGGGTATCATGGCAACGGCAAACGGTTCGGCAGCCAATGGCAAGGCAACGGCGGCCAAGGCAGCGGCAGAGGTGGAAAGCATGACGATCCAGGAACAGCTCGAGATCCTGCGCAAGGACGTGGCGGCGCTGAGCCAGTCTCTGGGCGCCTACAGCAAGGCACAGACCGAGGCGGCCGCGGCCACCGCGCGTTCGAAGGCGGAGGAGCTGCGGGCCGAGGCCGAGGCGGGCCTGCACGAGGTCGAGGAGCGCGCCCGCCGTGCCTATGCTGGGGCCGAGGCGAAGGTCCAGGAAAATCCCGGTGCCGCGGTGGCGATCGCCGGCGGCGTGGGCTTTCTGATCGGCCTTCTGATGTCGCGCCGCTGAGGTCTCATGTTCGGATCCCTGCGCTATTCCATCGACCGGGCGCTACGGCGCGCGGGCTATTCCATCGGCGGGATCGTCTTTCTGCTGGTGGGGCTGGTGTTCCTGACCATCGCGGCCTGGATGTTCCTGTCGCAGCTGCGTGACACGCTGTTCGCGGCGCTGGTCATCGGCTGCGTCTATGCGGGGATCGGTCTGATCCTGCTGTTCCTGGGCAGCCGCGGGCGGCCGGTGCCGATGGCCCATCCGGTGGGCGCGCCGCCGCCTTCGGCTGCTAGCATGGCGGGGCTGATCACGGCGCTGATGCAGGGCGTGGGCGCGGGCATGGCCGCGGGGGCCGCGAAACGGGGGGCGAAAGAGCCGCCGCCGCCGCCGTGCTGACGGACAGCAGAACGCGCCTTCGGGCGCGTTTTTCGTCTGCGGCTGGGGGAGAGACCTGGAGCGGGTAGACGGAATCGAACCGACATAACCTGCTTGGAAGGCAGGGGCTTTACCATTAAGCTATACCCGCTCGGGTAGGCAGAGGGATAGGCGAGGCGGGGATCAAGGTCAACCGGATTCGCGGCCCCCCGAAACGGAAAAAGGCCCGCCGGTTGGCGGGCCTTTTCGTGTCAGGCGGGGCGCTTACATGGAATTGGGCAGCACCAGCACCAGCCACGGCACGAAGATCAGCAGGGCGATGCGCACCACGTCCATGGCGATGAACGGCGTCAGCCCCGAGAAGATCGTCTTCAGTTCCACGTCCTTGACGACCGAGCGTAGCACGAAGGCGTTCATCCCCACCGGCGGCGTGATGTACGAGATCTCGGTGATCACGACGACGAAGATGCCGAACCAGATCAGGTCGAACCCCTGGGCGGCGACGACCGGGTAGAAGATCGGCACCGTCAGGGTGATCATCGACAGCCCCTCCAGCACGCAGCCCAGCACCAGGTAGATGACCAGCACGGTCAGGATGGTGGCATAGGGCGAGGTGCCGAAGTAGTTGATGAAGGCCTGCATGTCCGCCGTCATCCCCGAAAGGTTGACGTAGTTGGTGAAGGTCAGCGCCCCGAACAGGATGAAGAACATCATGGCGGTGGTCTTGGCGGCGTCGAACAGGGTGCGGAAGGTCGAACTGATGCTGAACTTGCCCGACAGGATCGTCAGCAGCAGCGCGCCACCCGCCCCCATGCCCGCACTTTCGGTGGGGGTGAAGACGCCAAGGTAGATGCCGCCCATCACGAAGACGAACAGGATCAGCGCCCCCAGCGTGCCCTTCAGCGCGGCCAGGCGTTCGGACAGGGGCAGCTTTTCCTCGACCGGCATTTCCAGGCCCTTCAGGCGGACGCTGATCACCACGGCGATGGTATAGCCGATGATGCCGATGATGCCGGGGATGATGCCCGCCAGGAACAGCTTGCCGATGTCCTGCTGGGTCATGATGCCGTAGAACACCAGGATGACCGAGGGCGGGATCAGGATGCCCAGCGTGCCCCCCGCCGCGATCGAGGCCGTCGACAGATCATCCGGGTAGCCGAACTTGCGCATCGAGGGCAGCGAGATGCGGCTCATGGTGGCGGCGGTGGCCATCGACGATCCGCAGACCGAGGAGAACCCGCCGCAGGCGATCACCGTGGCCAGCGCCAGCCCACCCTTGCGGTGGCGTAGCCAGGCATGGGCGGCATTGTAGAGGTCCTGCGCGATGCCCGATTGCACCACGAAGTTGCCCATCATCAGGAACAGCGGCAGCACCGACAGCGAATAGCTGCGCCCCTGGTCGAAGAAGGTGGTGCCCAGCAGCGACAGGGCGGGCGTCCAGCCGATGATCGACACGGTGCCCAGCACCCCGATCAGCGTCAGCGCGATCGAGATCGGCAGGCCGATCAGCAGCAGGGCGAACATCACGACGATGCCAACGGGCCAGGAAGAGAGAATGTCCATGGGAAAGGTCGTCCTGTCAGGAACGCAGCGCGCGCTTGAGGTCGCGCACCGCCACGTAGAGCGTGATCGCGATCGACACCGCCGCACAGACCGAACACAGCCAGGCGAAGGGCGCGACCGGGATCCGCAGCGAGTTGGTGACGCCGTGATAGCTTGCGATCTGGTCTCCGTAGACCCAGACGCGCCAGGTGATCAGCCCGATCACCCCGGCCGAGACCAGCGCCAGCACCGCCTTGCGGATCGGATGGATCCAGTCGGGCATGTGCGAGGTCAGCAGATCGACGGTGACATGTTCATCATCCAGGCACACCGCCGGCAGGCCGATGTAGATGACCGACACCAGCAGCATCTCGGTCAGTTCGGTGGCGCCGATCAGCGGGTGGTCGAAGATGTAGCGGCCGATGACGTCGATCACGGTCAGCGACATCATCACCAGCAGCAGTACCCCGCAGACCGCCGCCAGCGCGCGGCGGGGCCAACGGGCATGTCCGGGACCCGGAGACGTAGACGCCTCCGGGCCGCGGGCGAAATGATCCGCGGGTTGCGGTTTCATTCCTGCTCGGCCTCGACCTTGGCCACTTCCGACTTCATCATGTCGTAGGCGGCCTGGGCATCGACGCCCGTTTCAGAGACTTCCTTCAGTTTCGCATCGACCACCGGCTGCAGCTCCTTGGTCCAGGCGGCCATCTGGGCGTCGGTGGCGGGGTGGATGGTGATCTTGCCTTCCATCGCCTTCTTGCCCTTGGCGTCCTGGGCATCCCACATCTTGCCGGCCATGCGGGCCAGGGCCTCGCCGGTGACGCCGTCGATTTCCTTCTGCTCTTCCGGGGTCAGCGCATCCCACTTGGCCTTGTTCATCACCACGTAGAACGAGGTGTTGTAAAGGCCGCCGGGCACGTCCACCGCATCGGTCAGCTGCGGGATCAGGCCGAAGAAGTTCACCGATTCATAGGGGAAGAAGATCCCGTCGGCGACACCCTGGCTGAGCAGTTCGTAAGCCTTGGACGAGGGGCCTTCCACCGGCACCGCGCCCAGCGTTTCCGCGATGGTGTTGATGATGCCGCCGCCGACGCGCATCTTGGTGCCCTGCAGCAGGTCGGTCGAGGCCGGGTCCTTGCCCTTGACGAAGATCTCGCCCGGGCCATGGGTGAAGACGCCCAGCACATGCACCTTGTCGTATTCGCCGGCGTTCTTCAGCATGGCGTCCCAGGTCCGCCAGTACGCGACCGAGATCGATTCCGCGCTGTGGCCCAGGAAGGGCAGCTCGGCGATGTTGGTGGTCTTGAAGCGGCCGGGCGTATAGCCCTGCACGCCGAAGGTGATGTCGGCGACACCGTTGACGGCAAAGTCGAAATGCGCCGCCGGCGGCCCCAGGGGGGCGGGCAGCAGGCTGGGGACGACCTCGCCGTGGGTGGCTTCCTTGATCTGGTTGATCATCGGCACGATCACGTCCGAGACCAGCGGGTGCGAGGGCGGCAGCCAGTTGGCGACGGTCAGCTTGGTTTCGGCCGAGACCGGCGCGGCCAGCACGAGGCCCGCCACTGCCGCGAGGGTCAGTTTCTTCATCAGCATGTGAGTTCCCTGTCGTATGGTGGTTTGGTGATCAGTTGAGAGAGATTGTGCGACTCTTCACGTGAACTTTCTTATTTTTCTCTGGCTCGTGATAGCCCCGTCATCCAGAACTTGAAACATCAGGCACAGAACCTGCTGCGATGGACGAGAAAAGAGGCAAGATGACCGACAGTCCCGAAAAGGACGCCGACGCGGCGGAAATGGAGGCGCGATTCCGCAAGCAGGACTGGCCTTACTACTGGATCACGCGGACCTCGGCGCGTTATTTCCTGGCGATGGAAAAGCGGCTGAAACCCATCGGCCTGGACGTGCCGCGCTACCGGGTGCTGATGTCGCTTTTCGAGGACGACCACCTGTCGGTCAGCGAGATCGCGGATTTCTGCATCATCAAGCTGAACACGGCGACGAAGATCATCCAGCGCATGGTGGCCGACGGTCTGGTGACGACCCGCCCGCGCCCGACGGATGCCCGCGTGACCGAGGTGACGCTGACGCCGAAGGGGGACGCGCAGCGCAAGAAGGCGCGGGCGATCGCCTCGATGGTCTTCGAGCACAGCTTTCCCGATCTGACCATGGACGAGCAGCAGGTGATGAACGACCTGCTGGAGCGCGTCTTCAACCGGCTTGGGGAACTCTGACCGCATCAGCCCGCCTTCAGGGGATGGCATGCCCTTCCGAACCAAATGAGTGTTTCCGCGGCGCCGTTTTGGAGGTCCATGGCGCGGACCTGGCAGAAGATGACGGTGTGGGATCCGACCTCGGCGGTTTCGGTGATCTCGCAGTCGAAGGCGACGGGGGCATCGTCGAGGACCGGGGCGCCGGTGGCCAGCGTCTTCCAGCGGGCGGCGGCAAAGCGGGCGTCCATCTCGCCCTTGGCGAAGGCTGTCGACAGGGGCTGGTGGCGCTCGGCCAGCAGGTTCACCGCGATGCGGCCATTTTCCAGGAAAGCGCCATGCGCGCGCGCCGCGCGGTTGACGCAGACCAGCAGCGTCGGCGGCTGGTCGGTGACCGAACTGACCGCCGAAGCCGTCATTCCGAAGCGCCCGGCGGGCCCGTCGGTGGTCAGCACCGTGATTGCGGCGCCAAGGCGCGCCATGCCTTCGCGGAAGGTGGCGATGTCGGGGGAAAGATCCTGGGTCATGGTCACAGGTCCAGCACCAGTTTTGCGGAACAGGCACGCGAGCAGCACAGGCACATCTCGGTGTTGTCGGCCTTTTCTTCGTCAGTCAGGAAGTGGTCTCGGTGATCGGGGGTGCCCTCCAGCACGTCGGTCACGCAGGTGCCGCAGATGCCTTCCTCGCATTTGACCTCGATCTTGATACCCTCGCGGGCCAGGGCCGCGACGATGGTTTCCTCGGGGGCGACCGTCACCGTGACGCCGGATTGCGCGCATTCGACCTGGAAGCTGGCGCCGGTCACGTCGACCTCGGCCGAGAAGTATTCGCGGTGCACATTCGCGCCCGTATGGCCCATGGCGGTGGCGGCGGCGATGAAGTGCTCCATAAAGCCCTCGGGGCCGCAGATGTAAAGATGGGTGCCGGCGGCCGGGGCGGGCAGCAGCGCCGCCGGGTCCAGGCTGCGGACGCCGTGGTGCAGATGCACGTGACCGGCGAAGGGCGGCTTGTCCAGCAGATCGGTGAAGGCGGTGCAGTCGGGCGCGCGGGTGCAATAGTGCAGCTCCCAGTCGGCGCCGGAGGCCGACAGCTCATGCGCCATGGCCAGCATCGGCGTGACCCCCACGCCGCCGCCCAGCAGCACGGTTTTCGCCGCCGGAACAAGGGCAAAGTGGTTGCGCGGGCCGGTGATCTGCACCTTGTCGCCAACCTTCAGCCGGGCATGCAGCGCCTCGGATCCGCCGCGCGAGGCCGGGTCCTTCAGGATCCCCAGCTGCCAGGCGGACCGGTCGGCGGGATCGCCCGCCAGGGAATATTGCCGCCACAGCGCGTCGGTGCCGGGCACCAGGATGTCGATATGGGCACCGGCGGTGACGGCGGGCAGGGGCGCGCCCGTGGGGTCGGCCAGGGTCAGCTGCAGGATGTCGCCGCGGTCGTCCCGGCGCGCGCTGACGGTGAGAGAGAGAGGGGTCTCGGTCATCTTGGTCCTTCGCGCCCGGAGGGCGCAATTTTCGGGCGCGCCGGAGGCGCAATGTTCGGGCGCGCCGGGGGCGCGGTGTTTGGGCACGCCGGGAGGGCGCAAGTGTCAGCTGCCTCCGAAGCGACGCGTGGGTCGGACCGCCGGAGGCGCCCTGGGTCGTCACACCCGCAGGGGGCAGGGCGGGCAGGGTCGTCACGCCCGCGGGACGGGGCCGAGGCATTCGCCCCCGTATGGATCCCTTCAGCGCATGTAGAGGCCGCCGTTGTAATCCCAGCAGGCGCCGTTGACGAAGGCCGCGGCGGGCGAGGCCAGCATCGCCACCATCTGCCCGACAAAGCCCGGATCGCCCAGCCGCCCGACGGGGATGTTCTTCAGCATCTGCGGCATGTTCTCGCCCACCAGCGCATGCACCATCGGGCTGTCGAGCGGCCCGGGAGAGAGGCAGTTGCAGGTGATGCCGTATTGCGCCAGATCGCGGGCAAAGACCTTGGTCAGGGTCATGATGGCGCCTTTCGAGGCCGCGTAATGCGCCCCCGTGGTGGTGCCGCCGTTCTGGCCGGCAAGGCTGGCCATGTTGATGATCCGCCCGTAGCCCCGTTCGATGAAGTGGCGGGCAAAGATCTGGCTGCCGGCAAAGACGCCGCCCGCATTGATCCCCATGACGGCGTTGAAATCCGCCGGATCGATCTGCATCAGCGGCTGGGCGCGGGTGACGGCGGCATTGTTGACCAGCACCTCGACCGAGCCCCAGCGATCCACGACCTTGTCCAGAACCTCCTGGAAATCCGAAGGTTTCGACACGTCGAGCGTCGCCGTCAGCGCCAGTTCGGACGCCAGGTCCAGCTCTTCGGCCAGGCGGTAGGTGGCATCGCTGTCGATGTCGGTCAGGATGACCCGGAAGCCCGCGCCATGCAGCGCGCGGGCGATCTCGGCCCCGACGCCGTTGCCGGCGCCGGTGATCACGGCCGTCTGGGTCTGCAGCGGAAGCGGCGCGGCCATCAGAACAGGTAGCTGATCGAGGTCAGCATCCCATCGGCATTGAGCAGCCGCACCACCTTGCCGGCGATCTTCAGCCCGTCTTCGGTGGCCACCAGATCATGGGTGACATTGGCGGCAAACAGGCGCTGGCGGCCGAACTTGTCCTCGACCACGTGCATGGCGTGGCGCAGGGTGATGCGGCCCGGCGCCTGGTCGGTGATCACGAAGCGCGACAGGGTGCGGATGCATTGCGCGGGCGGCGCGGCCGAGATCGAAAAGCCCCCCGACAGGCGTGCCGCGCGCATCTTCCGCATCTCGGCATTGTCGTAGACGATGTTGAGGGAATTGGCGAAATCCTCGGTCTGCACGTCGGTGGGGATGACGTACATGCCGTCCTCGGTCCACAGCGGCAGCCAGGCCTGGTAGTCGTGGCGATCCAGGATGTCGGCCTCGGCCCACAGGAACTGTACCGCCTGGTCCAGGGTGATCTCGGTATCGGTCATGACGTCCTTCATGCCATCATCTCCTTCCACTTGGCATAGGCCGCGCGCATCCCGGTCTCGGCCGAGATATCGCCCACGGGCAGGCCGTTCTTGCTGTCCTTTTCCAGGCCCAGGCCGCGGTGGACCATGACGTCCAGATCGCCGCCGCCGGCCGAGCCGCGCTGCACGCGTTCCCAGACCTCGGCATCATCGGGGCTGCCAAAGCCCATCGGGCCCTGGAAATGCTCGTGCAGGCGCATCCGCATCTGGTTGGCCTCGGCCGGGCCGCCGTCCATGCCGAGGGCGACGTGGCGGATCTCGGTCTCGGTGACGGAGACGGGGCGCAGCACGCGGAAGAACGACAGCGAGCAGCCGACATTGGGGAAGAGGTTCAGGTTGAAGCCGCAGCCGCCGACCGCGCGGACGATCTTGCGCACCTGCGCGTCGTCATAGCCCTGGGCCGCGATGCTTTCGGCCAGATCCCTGAAGCGTTCGGGGATCGGCGCATCAAGATTTTCATCCAGATCAATCAGTTCCGGCATCATCACCATGACCGAATGGCCATTGCCCAGATCCTCGACATAGCCGTCGTCGTCATCCATGAAGGAGAACGTCTCGTTCGCCTCGCCATCGAGGGACTGCAGGAAGGACTTGTGGACGATCGGGAAGTGGTAGGCGTCGGTGGTGTTTTCCAGCTGGATCTTCCAGTTCATCGGCACCTTGAACTGATGCTCGCCCAGCACCTTCACCGGGAAGCCGCCGCCCTGTTTCATGAACAGCTCGATCCAGGGTTTCGCGTTGCCCAGGAAGTCTTCCAGCGGTTCGACGTCGAAGTTGAACGAGGCAAAGATCATGCCGCAGAAGATGCCGACCTTCAGGGGTTTCAGGCCCATCTGGGACTTGTCGAACTCGCCCGAGTAGCCCTCGGGGTAGGGGATGGCGCGCAGGCTGCCATCGAGCGCATAGCCCCAGCCGTGGTAGGGGCACTGGAAGGACGAGGTCTTGCCCTTCTTCACCTCGCAGACGGTGGCAGCGCGGTGGCGGCAGCGGTTGACGAAGACATGGACCTCGCCCTTGCGGTCGCGCGAGATGATGACGGGCTGCTGGCCCACCCAGGAGAGCTTGAAGTTGCCCTTGCCGGGGACCTCGCTTTCATGGCCGACCCAGACCCAGGTCGACTGGAAGATCTTCGTCATCTCCTCGTCGAAGATCGCCGGATCCTCATAAAGCGGCGTCGCAACGCGGTCGCCCTTCGCAAGATCGCTGTAATCGGGGGCGGGCCCGGTCGGAAAGGTTTCTAGGGGCATCTTGGCTCCTCAGGTCAGGGCGGTGGCGGCGGGTTGCGGGATCTGGACCGGCTGGTTCCAGGCGCCAACGGGCCGGGCATAGAGGTTCTCGGTCTGGAAGACAGCCATGCGCCACAGGCCCTCTTCCTGCTCGAAGCGGATGGTCAGGCGGGCGGCCATGACAAAGCTTTGCCCGTCGTGGAAAGTGGGCGTCTGCAGCATGATCCAGCGGCCCTCGCAGGCGGTGCCGTCCCAGGTCAGCGCCTCGGAGGTCAGGAAATGCGCGTTCGAGGCGAAATGCGGCGGGCTGGTGCAGAAGCGGCCCAGCCAGTCGGTGATGGCCCGGCGCCCGTGATGGGCGCCGAAGTCCTTCGCATAGCGGTCGCCCGCGCCGCCCCAGACCGCGCCTTCGGTGAAGAGCGCGCCCAGGGCGTCGAGGTCGGTCGCGCCATCGAGCCGGTCGCAGATGTCCATGTAGTCGGACAGGCAGCGGCGGATCCGGGCTTCGGCCTCGAGCCGGTCGAGGCGGGCCAGGATGTCGGGGATCGCCTCGGTCATCGGATCACAGGTCCGGGATTTCGAGCGCGCGGCCCATGCGGGCCTCGACGGTCATGTATTTCCACAGCCGGTCGTTGCCTTCGCCGACGACGATGGTGCGCAGCAGGTTGCAGGCGGCCTGGACGGTTTCGCGGTTGGGGAAATCGGCCATGATGTACCAGGTGAAGGGGAAGCCCTGCGAGGCACCGACAAAGGTCTGGTCATCGTCGAAGGTGCCGACGATCTGCACGCCGTCCAGCTTGGCGATGCCCGACATCAGTTCCTGCGTGGCCTTCCAGACCGGGCCGATCTGGTCGAAGGGCAGCTGGAAGAAGGCGGCGTGGTTGTTGAAGCACAAGAGCGTGCGGAGGGGGGGCTGAGACATGGGTTTGGTCCTGTTCCTTGGGGCGGGGGTGGGGGCGCTGCCCCCCTTGGCCTGCGGCCAATTCCCCCCGGCATATTTGGGGAAAGATGAAGGTTACGGGTAGCCGGGCGGGGTGGGCTGGGCGAACATGCCGGCGCCGGCGGCGGTCCAGGTGCCGGAGTTCATGAAGGCGTGCTGGGCGACGCAGGCGGCATCGACCATGCAGCGGCCCAGCGGATGGCCCGCCATCATCGCGCCCGAGCCGCCTATGACGAAGGCCATGCGGGCGGCCTCGGCCGCCTGGTGGGCGGCCTGGGTGGCGACCAGGCGCAGGCGGATGCGGGTGTCGGGGGTGACATCGCCCGCGGTCTGCATCTGGTGCCAGGCGTCCTCGATCACGTCGTAGAAATGCGCGCGGGCACCGCCCAGGATCGCTTCGGCCTTCGCGAGGTCGCTCTGGATGTAGGGGCGCTGGCCGGGGTTCGGTGCGCCGGTGATCGAGGCCTTCTGGGCGGCGTCGGATTTCACCCAGTCGAGCGCTTCGCGGGCGGTGCCAAGGCCCACGACCGCCAGCACCTGCGCGGCCAGGGCCATTGCCGGGTAGCGGAAGATCGCGTCATCCATCTGCGGGGCCGAGCCGCGCACGAAGGTCCAGTCCATGTCGACCAGCTTGTCCTCGACCACCACGTCATGAGAGCCGGTGGCGCGCAGGCCGATGGTGTCCCAGGTCTGGTCGATGGTGACCTGATCGGCGGGGAAGATGGCGGATCGGGGCAGCGGCGTGGCCTCGCCCTCGATCCTGATGCCGACGCCGATCAGCGAGGCCCCCATCGAGCCCGAGCACCAGGGCCAACGTCCCGAGACGCGCAGCCGGTCGCCTTCCTGCGTGGCCTTCTGGGGCGGGAACATGGCGCCGGCGAAGACGGTGTTCGGATCGCGGCCGTAGATCGCCTTGAAGGTGGCGGGCGGCAGGGCGGCCAGATAGGTCGAGGAGACGCCGAAGCTGGCCACCCAGCCGGTCGAGGCATCGGCGGCCGAGATCGTCTCGATCAGGCGGCAGAAGGCGGCGGGCGACAGGGCATCGCCGCCGAAGCGTTCGGGCACGAAGGCGCGGTAGCAGCCGACGGCCTGCAGTTTCGCCACCATGTTGCGGGGCACATGGGCCAGGTCGTGGAAATCGGCGCGGCGGGCGCGGATCTCGGCCAGCACGGCATCAAGCGTGACGGCCGGGCTTTCGGCCGGGATATCGGCGAGGGCGGTCATGCGGTCTCCTTTTCGGACAGGCGCAGGGCGATCCATTCGGCCAGGGCGCACAGCATCGCGTCGCTGCCCTTGGGGCCCACCAGCTGCAGGCCTGCGGGCAGGCCCGAGCGGGTCAGGATCGGAACGGTGAGGGCCGGGTGGCCGGTGAGGTTGAAGGGCCGCACGTAACGCGACAGCGGCAGGATGTTCATCGGGTCCTGCGCCTCGTCCCAGGTGGGGGGCACGACCGGAAGGGTGGGGGTGATCAGCGCGTCGCAGCCGGCAAGGGCGGCATCGGTTTCGGCGGTGAAGGCCCGGCGGGTGGCTTCGGCTTCGGCGATCTGGGCCGGGGTCGTCTCGCGCGCTTTCAGGATACGGGCGCGGACATCGGCCCCGAGGCTGGCGTTCGACAGGGCAAGGGCGCCCAGTTCGGTCGCCATCTCGGCGTTCATCAGGGTCATGCCGGCGGCAAAGGCCTGGGCGAGGCCCGGCAGGGTGATCTGGACGAAGGGGCCAAGGGCGGTGACGGCATCTGTGACGGCCTGGGCGATCTCGGGGGTGGTGGCGGGATCGCTGACCAGGGTCAGGCGCGGCGCGGTGGGGCGCGGCGCGGTGCGGAAGGTCGGGTCCATCGCCGCCATGGCGCGGGTCAGCAGGGGGGCGCTGGCGGCCAGCGGCCCCACGCAGTCGATCGAGGACCCGACCGGCAGCGCGCCGTCGCGCGGGATCCGCCCGAAGCTGGGCTTCAGCCCGAAGACACCGCAGCAGGCGGCGGGCTGGCGCACCGATCCGCCGGTATCCGTGCCGATGGCGAAATCGACCGTGCCACTTGCCACCAGCGCCGCACAGCCCGAAGAGGATCCGCCGGGGATGCGCGCGGGCCAGCGCGGGTTTTCGGGCGTGCCGGTATGGGCATTGGCGCCGGTCATGCCGAAGGCCAGCTCATGCATGTTGGCCTGCCCGATGATGTGGCAGCCGGCCTCCAGCACCTGCTCCACCACGGCGGCATGGGCGCTGGCGGGCGGCGCCTCCTCAAAGGCGGCCGAGCCCGCTCGGATCGGCAACCCTTTGATGGCCAAGCATTCCTTGACGGCGACGCGCAGTCCGTCGGCTGGGCCCAGGTCCAGATCGCGGGTCATGGCAGCAGCGGCACTCGGGGTCAGCGGGGAAGAGTCGCGGGGCATGGGGCGCATCCTTATTTGCGTGAATATTACCGCAATATCCCGCCAAGCCTCAGGGAAAACCGACGAGGCGGGGCGGAAAAACGTGCCTTGGCACGTTTTTTGCGCATCTCCGGGCCTCGATGGCCCGGGGATGCGCTCTTCCCTCAGGCCGAGGCGCCCACGTAGTTCGGATCGCGCTTCATCTTGCGGACCATGGCGTCGAACAGCAGCGTGGCGAAGCCGGCATTGTCCTTCAGGCGCTGCGCATCGGCGGCGCATTTCGCCTTGATCTCTTCCGGCAGGATCGAGTTCGGACCCGGGATCGAGGATGCCGCACACTGGATCTCGGCGGCGCGCTGCACGGTCCACAGCAGGAAGAAGGTCAGCGGAATGTCGGCCTCGCAGACGGCGATGCCGTGGTTGCGCAGCACCAGAACGTGTTTTTCACCCAGGCTCTCCAGCATCCGCGCCCGCTCGTCGTCGTAGATCGTGATGCCTTCGAAGGTGTGATAGGCCACGCGCCCGTACAGCTGCGCGCCATAGAAGCTGTCGTGGTCGATGCCGAAGCCCTTCATGGTGATCGCGGAAATCGGCGTCGTATGCGTGTGGGCCACGCAGCCCACATCGGGGCGATGCTCGTGGATCACGCCATGCAGGGCGAAACCGGCGGGGTTCGGTTTGTATTCACTTTCACGTTTCAGCTTGCCGTCAACACCCACCACCAGCAGGTTTTCGGGGGTCACCTCATCGTAATGCAGCCCCATCGGGTTCACCAGATAGGCATGCTCCTGGCCGGGAATGCGCACCGAGATGTGGTTAAAGATCAGCTCGGTCCAGCCAAGGTAGCTAACCAGGTGGTAGAAATCCGCAAGCTGCACGCGCAGCGCGTCTTCCGTCATGCCGGCAAGCGGGTCGGTCTTGGTTTGCACGTTCATCACAGGACTCCTTGGAAGGGGGATGACTTGGGGGCGGCCGGGCGGGCCTGCAGATCGGCTTCCAGCTCGGCCACCAGTCGGGTGGTTTCGGGCATGGCGATGGCGCGGGCGCGGGCCAGTTCCAGCGGCGCATGGGCAATGGGGGCCAGTTCCAGCGGGCGCCCGGCCAGCCGGTCCTGCAGCATCGAGGTCCGGAAGGCGCCCGCACGCGCCATGGCGGTGGGCAGTTTCGCGGCCACGTCGATCTCGCAGCCCCAGGCGCGGGCCAGGGTCTCGGTCTCGGCGGCGACAGCCACCGCGCGGGCGCACAGGTTGGGATCGGCGGCAAGATCGGCCAGCGTATGGCCGGTCAGGGCCGACAGGGTGTTGGTCGACAGGTTGATCGCCAGCTTTTCCCAGACCAGCGGGCGGATGTGGTCGGCGCGGTCCAGCGCGATGCCGGCGGCGGTCAGCTCGTCCGCCAGATCGACCGGGCGGGGGCCGTTCGGCGTGGTCGGCCCAAGCGCCAGCTTGTGCGGGATGGTCGAAACCACCGTGCCGTCCTCGTCAAAGCCCGCGGTCATCATGGTGACGGATCCGACGATCTGGTCAAAGGGCACCATCTCGAACAGCCGACCCTCGGGATCGACGGCATGGATCGGGTGGCCCAGATCATCGAAGAACCACCACGGAATGCCGTTGACCAGCGGCACCACGCGGGTCTCTGGGCCCATGCCGGCCAGGTTCTGCCGCAGCGCCGGCTCGATCGCCTGGCCCTTGACGCAGACGAACAGCACCGACACCGGCGCCTCCAGCCGATCCGTCACCCGCAGGTCCTGCGGCACGCCCAGGGTGAAGGCGCCGCCCAGATCGCGGCAGGCCAGCCCGTCCTTTTGCAACTGCGCCAGCCGCGCGCCACGCGCCACCAGCGTCACGTCCGATCCGGCGCGGGCCAGCAGCCCCGCCAGCATCGAGCCGATGGCCCCGGCGCCGAGGATCGCGATGGCAGGTCTCTGGGGCAGGGCTTGGGGCATGGGGCTGCTCCTGTTGGCGTCCCGCGACGGGGGCTTCATTAGGTGATTTTGAAGATAAATCCGACTCGCACCTTCCCCGCAATCTTAGCCTTGCCCCCGGGGCGGCAAGATAGGGGAAAAATCCCGTATTGACGAAAATACAGGCGAAGGCGGCCCGGCCGCGCCCTGCGGCTGCCCAAGGATCGGGCAGCCGGGCGGGATCGGCAGCGGGTCAGGCGGGGATCAGGGCCAGACGGGCAGGTCGGGGGCGTAGCGGGCGCGCAGGGCGCGTGCCAGCGCCGCGATGTCGCTGGAGGACAGCTCGGCGGCAAAGCCCGGCATGTCGCGCAGGTTGGTGCCAAGGGGCGGCCTCAGGCCGTCGCGGATGACCTTTTCCGCCGTCTCGGAGGTCGGCGCGCGCAGCGCCGGGCTGAGGCTCAGCGGCGCGCGGGCCGCGCTTTCCATGCCCTCGAAGGCCGGTTCGTGGCAGCTGGCGCAGGCGCTGTCGAAGATCCGGCTCATCCGGGTGGCGGGGGCGGCGGCGGGCACGGGGGCCGGGGCCGGCGCCTGCGTGGACAGCGTCGCCAGGTAGGCGGCCATGGCCTTGCGGTCGGCCTCGGGCAGCTGCGCGGTGCCCGCGATGACCTCGGCCATGGGCCCCGAGGCCGAGGCATGGCCCGCAGCCGTGCCGCTTGCCAGATAGGTTTCCAGCGCCTCGGTCGTCCAGGCGGTGGCGGTGTCGCCCGCCAGCGCCGGGGCGTACCAGCCGTTCACCGTCGCCCCCGCCAGCGCCGTCGTTTCGGCGCCCAGGGCATTGCGGGGGCTGTGGCAGGCGCTGCAATGGCCCACGCCGTCGACCAGATACTTGCCACGTGCCAGCAGGTCCTGCGGCACCTCGGCCGTCGTCGCGGCAGGCCGGTAGAGCGCATTCCACGCGCCAAGGGCGGCGCGCGGCACCGGGATCTGCGCCTTGGGCGTTTCGGCTCGCACGGGATCGAGGGTGCGCACATAGGCATAAAGCGCGCTCAGGTCCGAGGGGGCCATCTTCGCGAAGGAGGTATAGGGGAAGGCGGGAAAGAGGTTGTGGCCGTCGCGGCTGATGCCGCGGGTCATGGCGCGGACAAAGGCGGCTTCGGACCAGCGGCCCAGCCCGGTTTCGGGATCGGCGGTCAGGTTGGTGGACCAGACGGTGCCGAAGGGCGTTTCGATGGGCTTGCCGCCCGCATTGGGCGCGCCGCCGGGCGCGGTATGGCACGAGGCGCAGTTGCCAAGCGCAAAAAGCGCCTGACCGCGCGCCAGCACCTGCGGATCGGCGCTGACCGGGGTGGCGCCCGCGGGCAGGGCGCGGTGCAGCGGCAGGGCGATGGCGCCCAGGCCCAGGGTCGCGGCCAGCCCCAGACCGGCGGCCAGCCAGCCCTTGCGGGGCGCGCGCGGCCGCGACGGCGGCAGGGCGGGCGGCGGCGCGGCGTGGCCCAGTTCCGCGCGCAGCTTTTCGGGGCTGAAGGGGACCTGCCGCATCCGCACGCCCGTCGCATCGAAGATCGCGCTGGCGATGGCGGCGGCAGCGGGGACGGCGGCGCTTTCGCCGACGCCCAGCGGCGGGTCCTCGGGCCGGGCGATCAGCATCGTCTCGATCGGCGGCACCTCGGGGAAGGTGGCGATCGGGTAGTCGGCCCAGCTTTCGGTGGTCACGCGGATCTCGTCGAAGGAAACCTCTTCCTTCAGCACCCGGCTGGCGGTCTGGATGACATTGCCGTGGATCTGGTGGCGCACGCCCTCGGGGTTGATCGCCAGCCCCTGATCCTGACCGACGAAGACGCGGGTCAGGGCGACCTCTCCGGTGTCGGTATCGACGCTGACATCGACCACCCAGGCGGCCGAGGCGGCAGCGGTGCCGGGGAAGGGCCCGTGCACATAGGTGGCAAAGGCAAAGCCGCGGCCATAGGCCATGCGACCGGCGCGTTTCATCCGCGGCGCGGTGGCGGGCTGCCATCCGGCCTGGTCGGCGGTCTTGCGGATCAGCTCGGCCTGGCGGGGATCGTCGATGTGGCGCAGGCGGAAGGCCACGGGGTCCTCGCCGGCCTCAAGCGCCAGCTCGTCGATGAAGCTTTCATGGGCGAAGGTGTTGGGCAGGGCCGAGACCCCGCGCATCCACGAGGCGCGCAGGATCGGTGCCATGTCGTGGACGGTGATGTCCTTGTGGGGGATCCGGTAGGGCGGCACGATGGTGCGGTCGCCCATGTCGGCGGGGCGCGGTTCGGGGGTGATGCGCCGGGTCAGCAGCAGCGCCAGGTTTGGCCCCCGGTTCGAGGGATACCAGCTGTCATAGCGATAGGCGTGGAAGCTGTCGTCCTTCAGCCCGCCGGTCACTTCCATCAGCTGGGCGGCGCCTTTCGGTTCCCACAGCGTCTCCTGCGCGCGGGTCAGCTGGACGCGGACCGGACGGCCGGTGGCGCGCGCCAGCAGCAGCGCATCGCCCGCCACGTCATCGGCACAGTTGCGCCCGTAGCAGCCCGCGGCCTGGTGGCGGCGGATCTCGATCTGCTCGGGGGGCAGGCCCACCAGCAGCGCCAGGTCGCCGCGCAGCATGTGGGGGTTCTGAGTGCCGGACCAGACGACGGGGCGGCCTTCGTGCCAGTCGGCCACCGCGCAGGACGGCCCGATCGAGCCATGCAGCTGCCAGGGCCAGCTATAGCGCCGCGTCAGCACGGTGTCGGAGGCGGCAAGGCCCGCCTCGATATCGCCGCTCTGGTCGAGGCGCCGGGGCGTCGAGGGCTGGGATTTCAGCCCCTCCGCCAGATCCGAGACATCGGGCAGCGCGGGCGGCAGGCGCCAGTCGACGGGCAGGGCCTCGGCGATGGCGCGGGCCTGGGCCGCGGTTTCGGCCAGCACCGCAAGAAAGTCGCCCTCTTGGTGCAGGCCGAGGTAGCCGGGCATCTGCGCGACGGCGGTTTCATCCCAGGACAGCAGGCTGTGGCCGATGAACGCGCCCGAGTCGCGTCCCGCATAGGGCGGCCGGATGACATGGCCGTGGATCATCCCCGGCAGGTCGACATCCTGGATGTAGACATGGGTGCCGGTCAGCTTGGCGGTCAGGTCGACCCGGGGGGCGTGGTGGCCGACGATGCGGTACTGCGCGGGGTCCTTGACCGGGGTCGCGGGATCCAGATCCAGCGTGACGGCGGCGCCCGACAGCAGCGCCGCATAGGGCAGGGCGGTGCCGTTGAGGTGTGCTGCACCTTCGGCCGTGGTGATGTGCCCGGGCGCGGTGTTGAGGCGCAGGGCCGCGGCCGCGACCAGCCAGGCGCGGGCCTGGGCTGCGGCCTGGCGCAGGGGCCGGGCGGCGATCTGGATCGTCTCGGAGGCGATGGTGGGGCCCTGGTCGGGGGTGCGCGCCGTATCGCCCAGCACGATGGTGACAGAGGCGAGGGGCAGGTCCAGTTCCTCGGCGACGATCTGGGTGAGGGCGGTCTCGATCCCGGTGCCAAGGTCGACGTGGCCGTTGTAGCCGGTGGCATGGCCTTCGGGGGAAAGTGTCAGGTAGGGCGTGCCGCCCTGCTGGATGGTCAGGGCGGTCATCGGCGGGTCCGGTGGAGAGGGGGGCAGGGGGCGCTGCCCCCCGCGGCCCGTGGCCGCGTCCCCCGGCATATTTGGGGAAAGATGAAATCAGTCACCCCGGGCCTCCTGCAGGCGGCGGGCGGCGAGGGTGGCTGCCGCCAGGATCTCCTGATGGGTGCCGCAGCGGCAGAGGTTGTGGCGCAGCGCGGCGCGGATCTGCGGTTCGGTGGCGTCGGGGTGGCGTTCGAGAAGCGCCGTGACGGTCATCACCATGCCGTTCAGGCAGTAGCCGCATTGCGCGCCCTCGGCGTCGCGGAAGGCCTGCTGGACGGGGTGCAGGGCGCGGGTCTGCGGATCGGCGAGGCCTTCGAGGGTGCGGATCGGCTTGTCCTGCACCTGGCCCAGCCGCAGGGTGCAGGCGCGGGCGGGAAGGTCGTTCACCAGCACCGTGCAGGCGCCGCATTGCGCCATGCCGCAGCCGTATTTCGCGGCCCTGAGGCCCAGGTCATCGCGCAGCACGTCCAGCAGAAGGCGGTCGGGGTCGGTCAGCAGGCGGCGGGGCTGGCCATTGACCTGAAGCTGGATTTCGCGGGCAGTCACGGGCGTCTCACGCACAGTTGTTCTTTCGGGCGGGCCGGGCGCGGAACCGCGCGGCCGGGGCTGGTCGGGCCAGTCTGGCGTGCCGGGGGCGGTGTTTCCAGCCCCGTTGAGGCCCGGGAAAGCCGTTGCGGGGCAATCTTTCGCGGGATCGGGGGCGGCTGCGCAAGGAACGGGCAGATTGTTTGTGTAGAAGTGATCTTGCGGTGGTTGTCCCGGCGTCATGATCTTCTGCAGGGAGAGTGCCGGGCGGGTTGACCGCGCGGGGTTGTATATGCATGAAGCCCCTGCCCATTCGGGGCCCTGAGGAGGTGGCGCAATTGGCCCGCAGACCCAAGACTGATCCCGCAGCCCTTGATCGCGAAAGCTCCCGCCGGGTGCGCGCGCTGGCGGAGCTGTGGCCGTTCCTGAAACCCTACCGTCTGCTGATGGCGGGGGCGTTGCTGGCGCTGATCCTGACGGCTTCGGTGTCGCTGGTGCTGCCGGTGGCGGTGCGCCGGGTGGTCGATCACTTCGATGCCGATACGGTGGCGATCCTGGACCAGTATTTCGGCGCCGCGATCGGCATTGCCGCGCTGCTGGCGATCGGCACCGGGCTGCGCTATGGGCTGGTGACGGTGCTGGGCGACCGGGTGGTGGCCGACATCCGCAAGGCGGTCTTTGGGCGCGTCATCGCCATGAGCCCCGCCTTCTACGAGCGCACCATGACCGGCGAGGTGCTGAGCCGGATCACCACCGACACCACGCTGATCCAGTCGGTGATCGGGTCTTCGGTGTCGATCGCGCTGCGCAACACGCTGATCTTCTTTGGCGGCTTCGCGATGATGCTGCTGACCTCGGCCAAGCTGACGGGGCTGGCGCTGCTGATCGTGCCGCTGGTGGTGGTGCCGATCCTGACGCTGGGGCGGCGGCTGCGCAAGCTGAGCCGCGAGAACCAGGACTGGATCGCCGAAAGCTCGGGCAATGCGAGCGAGGCGCTCTTGTCGGTGCAGACGGTGCAGGCCTTCACCCACGAGGGGCTGAGCCGGGCGGCCTTCGACAAGGTGACCGAGCGCAGCTACGATTCCGCCGTGCGGCGGATTCGGACGCGGGCGGTGATGACGGTGATCGTGATCTTCCTGGTCTTTGCCGGGGTGGTGGGCGTGCTGTGGATCGGCGCCCATGACGTGCGCGCGGGCGGCATGAGCACCGGGGCGCTGCTGCAGTTCGTGATCTATTCGGTGATGGTGTCGGGCTCCGTCGGGGCGCTGAGCGAGATCTGGGGCGAGCTGCAGCGCGCAGCCGGCGCCACCGAACGCCTGGTCGAGCTGCTGACCATCGAGGACAGCGTGCAGGATCCGGTCGAGGCGCTGCCGGTGCCGTCGCCGGTGACCGGCGAGATCCGCTTCGAGGACGTGACCTTCTTCTATCCCTCGCGGCCCTCGGCGCCGGCGCTGCACGAGATCAACCTGACGATCCGGCCCGGCGAGACGGTGGCGGTTGTCGGCCCTTCGGGGGCGGGCAAGTCGACGCTGATCCAGCTGATGCTGCGGTTCTATGATCCGGTGGCGGGGCGGGTGACGTTGGATGGCGTGGCGCTGGACCAGATGGCGCGGAGCGATTTCCGCCGTTCGGTGGCGCTGGTGCCGCAGGATCCGGTGATCTTTGCCGACAGCGCGCGGGGCAACATCCGCTTTGGCTGGCCGGGGGCGTCGGATGCCGATGTGGAGGCCGCGGCAAAGGCGGCGGCGGCGCACGGGTTCATTTCCGCGCTGCCCGAGGGCTATGACAGCCCGCTGGGGGAACGCGGCGTGATGCTGTCGGGCGGCCAGAAGCAGCGGATCGCCATTGCGCGGGCCATCCTGCGCGATGCGCCGGTGCTGCTGCTGGATGAGGCGACAAGTGCGCTGGATGCCGAGAGCGAGCGCGCGGTGCAGGGGGCCATCGACACCCTGGCCGAGGGTCGCACGACGATCATCATCGCGCACCGTCTGGCGACCGTGAAGAAGGCCGATCGGATCGTGGTGATGGAAGCCGGCCGCATCGTGGCGCAGGGCACCCACGAGGAGCTGGTGGCCGAGGGCGGGCTGTATGCCCGGCTGGCGCGGATGCAGTTCACCGACGGATCCGTCGCGGGCTGAAATGGCTGGCCGGGGGGCGGGCCTTGCTCGGGCCCCTTGCGGGGCCGTCGCGCGGCCCTGCCCGTCCCCTTGGGGGACGGGCATCGCCCCGCCGGTCCCGTGGGGCTGGTGACGGCAGGTGTTTCCTTTTCATCGCGGCCTGTTAAGGTGGTTCTGCACGGCAGGGTTGTGGGGTGTTTCCCCGGGGCCTTCCGGGCCGGCCGGCCTTGTCCGTCCGACATGGGGAGGACATGAAAGGGAGGAGTCATGACCTTTTCAGGTGTGCCTGACGCGATCAGGCTGACCGCCGAGATGCCCTGGGCGGAGCGCGACGTGCCATCCACGCTGCACCGGATGCTGGCCGCCACGGCGCAGGCCTTTCCGGCGCACAAGGCGGTGTCGTTCCAGCTGCAGTCCGGGCCGAAGGATCGGATCCACACGCTGAGCTGGGCCGAGCTGCATGACCGCGCGGTGCAGGCGGCGAACCTGTTCCGCAGCCTGGGTGTGGGCCCTGACGACACGGTGGCGCTGATCCTGCCGAACTGCCTTGAGACGGTGGTGGCGACGCTGGGCGGGATGATCGCGGGCCGCGTCAGCCCGATCAACCCGCTGCTGGAGCCCGAACACATCGCCGCCATCCTGCGCGAGAACGAGGCCCGCGTCGTCGTCACGCTGAAAAGCTTTCCAAAGGCCGACGTGGCGCAGAAGGCGGCCGAGGCGGTGCGCCATGCGCCCTGCGTGCAGACCGTGCTGGAGGTTGACCTGATGGGCTATCTCTCGCCGCCGAAAAGCTGGATCGCGGGGCTGATGCGGCCCGGGCCCGGCCCCGATCACCATGCCGATATCCGCGCCTTCGGGGCGGAACTGGACCGGCGCGGCCGGCGGCTGGATTTCGACGACCCCGAGGAGGACCGCATCGTCGCCCTGTTCCATACCGGGGGCACCACCGGCGTGCCGAAGGTGGCGCGGCATCTGGCCTCGGGGGTGGTCTACAACGCCTGGATCGGCACGACGCTGCTGTTTGACGAGAACGACAGCATCATGTGCCCGCTGCCGCTGTTCCATGTCTTCGCCTGCCAGGTGATGCTGATGGGGGCCTGCATGTCGGGGGCGCATATCGTCTTCCCGACCCCTGCGGGCTATCGCGGAGAGGGCGTCTGCGACAACCTGTGGAAGCTGTGCGAACGCTACGGGACGACCTTCCTGATCGCGGTCCCGACGGCGATCTCGGCGCTGATGCAGCGGCCGGTGAATGCCGATCTGTCGGCGCTCAAGCTGGCGTTCTCGGGGTCGGCGCCGCTGCCGAAGGAGCTGTTCCGCCGCTTCGAGGAGGCGACCGGCGTCACCATCCTGGAAGGCTACGGCCTGACCGAGGCCACCTGCCTGGTGTCGTGCAACCCCGACGAGGGGCCGCGCAAGCATGGCTCGGTCGGGGTGCCCTTCCCCTATACCGAGGTGCGCATCTTTGACCACGACAGCGACAGCCTGCGCGAATGCGGCCCCGACGAGGTCGGAGAGATCTGCATCGCCAGCCCCGGGGTCTATCCCGGCTCGACCTATACGGAGGCGGCGAAGAACCTTGGCCTGTTCCATCAGGAGCGGTTCCTGCGGACGGGCGATCTGGGGCGGCTTGATCCCGAGGGCTACCTGTTCATCACCGGCCGCAAGAAGGACCTGATCATCCGCGGCGGCCACAATATCGACCCGGCCGAGATCGAGGAGGCGCTGCTGGCGCATCCGGCCGTCGCCTTCGCGGGGGCCATCGGCCAGCCCGATGCGCGGGCGGGCGAACTGCCCTGCGCCTATGTGGAACTGGTTCGCGATGCCACCGTCACCCCCGAGGATCTGATGGCGCATTGCGCGCGCCACGTCCACGAACGCGCGGCCCGTCCCAAGCATGTCGAGATCCTGCCCGCCCTGCCGAAGACCGCCGTGGGCAAGGTCTTCAAGCCGGGGCTGCGGCAGATGGCGATTGCCCGGGTGCTGAATGCCGAGCTGTCGAAGGCGGGCATTGCCGCGCAGGTGACGGCGGTGGTCGATGACCGCAGGCAGGGGCTGACGGCGCTGGTCGCCCCCGCGCCCGGTGCCGACGAGGCCGCGATGGCCGCGCTGCTGGGCCAGTTCGCCGTGCCCTGGCGCCGCGCGGTGGCGGTGTAGCCGCCGGGCCGGTGCCGCACCCCGGGGGCAGGGCCACCGCGGAAGGGGCTGCAGCAAGGGGCGGAAGCCGCCCTGGAAGGGCGCGCTGCGCGGGCGCCGGAAGCCACCGCGGAAAGGGCCCGAAGCCAGCCCGTCGCCGAGGCCCCCGGGACCTTCGGTCGTGCTGCAGCCTGTGCTTCGGTCTGTGACCGGCAGAGCGGTGATGCGGAAGGGGCCAGGCCCCGGCGGTACGGGGCGCGCAGGGCGGGCCTTGGGCCGGAATGGGGGCAAGGACGGGGCGCGCCCCGTGCCGGGCGGACCTGGGGACGGATTGCCGCGCAGGACCTCGGGCGGACAAATGAGGCGGGCGCCGGGCCGCAAGGCAAAGCGCGATCCCGGGGTGAAGGACAGGGCCCTGCGGAAAGCCGGAAGGCCTGAGGACACGAGGGACGATTTCCCCGTCCGGCTGCCCTTGGCTGCCAGACCAGGAACAGGGCGTCCCGGGAGTGCCGAAGGGCGAACACTGTTCCCGGTCCGGCCAAGTCCGATGGGGGTGTCACGCGGCCCCCCCCGGCAGCGGCATCAGGTCCTGCCCGGCGCCCGAGGACCCGGGGCGATGGGCGTCGGGCAGGGGGCCAGAGGGGGCCCCTCAGCCGCAGGCGGGGCAGTCCTGCAGCAGCGCGCGCGGCACGTCGCGGGCGATGCGGGCGACCTGACGCAGCAGCGGCACCATCGCCGAAGTCCGCCGCCAGACCAGCCCGATGTGCCGCCCGGGATTCGGATCATCGGCAAAGCGCAGCAGGCGCAGGTTGCTGTTGGCCGCCAGCGGCCCCCGCGTCGCCAGCGCCGGCAGCAGGGTGATCCCCATGCCGGCGGCCACCATCTGGCGCAGGGTCTCGAGGCTGGTGGCGCGGAAATCTTCGGTCTCGGCGGCGCCGAAGCGGCGGCACAGGTTCATCGTCTGGTCGCGCAGGCAATGGCCGTCCTCCAGCAACATCAGGTGATGCGCGCCAAGGTCATGCAGCAGCAGCGGCGCCTGGGCGGCCAGTGCATGGCCCTCGGGAACGGCCAGCAGGAAGGGTTCCTCGAACAGTTCCGTCACCTGCAGGCTGTCGTCCTCGACCGGGAGCGCCAGCAGCGCCGCATCCAGCTGGCCGTTGCGCACCATCGTCACCAGCTGCTGGGATTTCTCCTCGACCAGCTGGATCTGCAACTGCGGGAACTGGCGGCCAAGTTCGGGCAGCAGGGCGGGCAGCAGGTAGGGGCCCAGCGTCGGGAAGGCGCCAAGGCGCAGGCGGCCGGTGTCGGGGGCCTGGTTGCGGGCGGCGATCTCGCGGATGTCGCGGGCCTCGTGCAGGATCTTCTGGGCGCGGGCGACGATTTCCTCGCCCACCGGGGTCAGCAGGACCTTGCGGCGGTTGCGCTCGATCAGCTGGACGCCAAGGCTTTCCTCCAGCTTGCGGATCTGGGTCGAAAGCGTCGGCTGGCTGACGTTGCACACTTCGGCCGCGCGGTGGAAATTGCGCAGCCGGGCCAGTTCGACAAGGTATTGCAGTTCGCGCAGGGTCATGTCGCCGGGGTGCGGCGAAACCGGCGGAAAGTAAAGCGTCAAAGGGCCGCCCCGGGCGGGGGCGGCCGGTCGCTGCCTGCGGATCAGGCGGCCTTTTCGGTGGCCTCGGCCGGGGCCGAGCTGCGGATCAGGTGATCGAAGGCCGCAAGCGAGGCGGTCGCGCCCGATCCCATGGCGATGACGATCTGCTTGTAGGGCGCGGTGGTGCAGTCACCGGCCGCGAAGACCCCTGCCATCGAGGTCGCGCCATGGGCATCCACCACGATCTCGCCGCGCGGGGTCAGATCGATGCTGCCCTTCAGGAAATCGGTGTTGGGCAGCAGGCCGATCTGCACGAAGATCCCCTCGAGCGGGATGGTATGCGCAGCCCCCGACACGCGGTCGGTATAGTTCAGACCGGTCACTTTCTGGCCGTCGCCGGTCACTTCGGTCGAGCGCCCGTTCACCACGATCGACACGTTCGGCAGGCTTTTCAGCTTGCGCTGCAGCACCGCGTCGGCGCGCAGCTGGCTGTCGAATTCCACCAGCGTCACATGGGCCACGATGCCCGCCAGATCAATCGCCGCCTCGACGCCCGAATTGCCGCCGCCGATCACCGCCACGCGCTTGCCCTTGAAGAGGGGGCCATCGCAATGCGGGCAGTAGGTGACGCCGCGGTTGCGGTACTCTTCCTCGCCCGGCACCCCCATCGAGCGCCAGCGGGCGCCAGTCGACAGGATCAGCGTCTTGGAACGCAGCGTCGCGCCGTTTTCCAGCGTCACCTCCAGCAGATCGCCCGCCCGCGCGATGGCGGTGGCGGTCTGCAGGTTCATGATGTCGACGTCATATTCCCTGACGTGGGTTTCCAGCGCCGTCGCCAGACGCGGCCCTTCGGTATGCGGCACCGAGATCAGGTTCTCGATCGACATGGTGTCCAGCACCTGGCCGCCGAAACGCTGTGCCGCGACACCGGTGCGGATGCCCTTGCGCGCCGCATAGATGGCGGCTGCGGCACCGGCGGGGCCACCGCCCACCACCAGCACGTCGAAGGCGTCCTTGGCGTTCAGCTTGTCCAGCTGGCGGTCGGCGCCCGAGGTGTCGATCTTCTGGACGATCTCGGCCAGCTCCATCCGGCCCTGACCGAAGACCTGGCCGTTCAGGTAGACGGTCGGCACGCTCATCACCTGGCGGGTTTCGACCTCGGACTGGAAATCGGATCCGTCGATGGCAACGTGGCGCAGGTTGGGGTTCAGCACCGCCATCAGGTTCAGCGCCTGCACCACGTCGGGGCAGTTCTGGCAGGACTGGCTGAAATAGGTCTCGAAGGTGAAATCGCCCTGGATGCCCTTGATCTGCTCGATCAGCTCGGCCTCGACCTTGGGCGGGTAGCCGCCCGTCTGCAGCAGCGCCAGCACCAGCGAGGTGAATTCATGCCCCATCGGCAGGCCGGCAAAGCGCAGCGAAATGTCCTGCCCGGGCGAGGTCAGCGCGAAGGACGGACGGCGTGCATCGGTGCCGCCGGTTTCCACCGTCACCTTGTCGGACAGGGCCGCGATCTCGGTCACCAGTTCCAGCATCTGGGCCGAGCGGGCGCTGTCGTCGGCCGAGGTGACGATGACGACCGGGCGCACCAGCCGTTCCAGATAGGCGGCAAGTTGGGTCTTCAGGGAAGCGTCGAGCATGGGGAGGTCTCCTGATCGGACATGGCTGTTCCGGCCGCTGGCCGGGAGGGGGCCATCGGGAGGATTCGGATGAAAGGTCTTTGGGGGAATTGGGGGGGCTGCCCCCGGCCGGTGCCGGGGACAGCGGGCCGGGATCAGATCTTGCCGACCAGTTCCAGCGACGGCGCCAGGGTCTCGGCGCCTTCTTTCCACTTGGCGGGGCAGACCTCGCCGGGGTGCGAGCGGACGTATTGCGCGGCCTTGATCTTGTTGACCAGGGTCGAGGCGTCGCGGCCGATGCCCTCGGCGGTGATTTCCATCGCCTGGATGACGCCATCGGGGTCGACGACGAAGGTGGCGCGGTCGGCCAGACCTTCGGCTTCGCGCATCACGTCGAAGTTGCGGGTGATCATGCCGACCGGGTCGCCGATCATGGCATAGTTGATCTTGCCGATGGTGTCCGAGCTGTCGTGCCAGGCCTTGTGGGTGAAATGCGTGTCGGTCGAGACCGAGAACACCTCGACGCCCAGGCCCGTCAGCTCGTCATGGTAATCCGCCAGGTCGCCCAGCTCGGTCGGGCAGACGAAGGTGAAATCGGCGGGGTAGAAGAAGAAGATCGCCCATTTGCCGGCAATGTCGGCATCGGAGACGTCGATGAAGCTGCCCTGCTTGTAGGCCTTGGCCTGGAAGGGTTTGATCTTCGTGTTGATGAGCGCCATGGAACTGTCCTCGGTAGCGTTGGGAGACCGGGTCTGGGAGGGACCCGGGGGGGCCGAAGCCTCTGGGGACACAATGACAAATCGGGATGGATACAGGAAATTGATTGGATCTGAAAGTTTGATAGCCAATGTCTATCACTGATGCCAAGCCCCGCCTCAGGCCCGCCCGGCCCGGTGATGCGGCGGATCTGGCCGGGGTGCTGCACGAGGCGGTGCAGCGCGGCACCTGCGCCTTCTACGACGCCGCGCAGCGCGCCGCCTGGAGCCCGGCGCCGATGGAGACCGCGCGGATGCAGGCACGCATGGCGGCCCGGCAGGTGCAGGTGGCGGTGGATGAAGACGACCGGCCCCTGGCCTTCATCGAGCTGATGCCCGGCGGCCATATCGACTGTTTCTACTGCCGCCCCGAGGCCGCCGGGCGGGGCCTGGGCCGGGCGCTGCTGGCCGCGATCGAGGCGCTGGCGCGCGACCAGGGCCTTGAACGGCTGGATGTGGACGTCAGCCTTGCGGCCGAACCGATGTTCCGCCGTGCGGGCTATGTGGTGCGGTACCGTCATCTGGTCGAACGCCGCGGCCAGAGCCTGCCCAACGCGCGGATGGAAAAGGCCCTCTAGGCCACGCGGCAGAGGTTGCGCCCCTCGGTCTTGGCCCGGTAGAGCAGCGCATCGGCGGTGCTTAACCAGTCCTCGACGCCGGTGATCGTGTCCGACAGGGCGCTGACGCCGAAGCTTGCCGTGACATGCAGCAGCCCGGTGCTGTCGCTGGGGCGGATCAGCCGCTGGGCAATGGCCGCACGCAGCCTTTCGGCGACTTCGGCCGCGCCCCGGGCATCGGTATGGGGCAGAAGGACGGCGAATTCCTCGCCGCCGACGCGGGCCATCAGGTCGCTGTCGCGCAGCGTGGCAAAGCAGGTCTGCGAAACCTCGCACAGCACCAGGTCGCCGGTGGCATGGCCATGGGTGTCGTTGATGCGCTTGAAATGGTCGATGTCCATCAGCACCAGCGCGGCGGGCATGCCTTCGGCGCGGGTCTGGGCGATCTCGCGCTCGACCATCTCCATCCAGCCGCGGCGGGTCATGGCACCGGTCAGCGCGTCGCTCATGGCGATCTGGCGCAGCTCCAGCTCTTTCATGACCAGTTTGGCAAAGCCCTGCAGCGTCGCGATATCGGTGGCGGAAAACGCATGTGCAGTGGTGTCGAGGGCGCAAAGCGCGCCGATCGCGTAACCATCCGCGCTGACCAGCGGAATGCCCAGATAGGCGCGCAGCCCGACCGGGCCGGTGACGGCCTCGAGCCCGGCAAAGCGCGGGTCGAGCGTCGCATCGGGCACCACCAGGGGTTCGTAGCTCTGGACGGTATGGGTGCAGAAGGACTGGTTGCGGGGCGCGCCGCGCATCGCCAGGCCCACCACAGATTTCAGCCAGACCCGGTCCTTGTCGACCAGGCTGACATGGGCGATGGGCACCCCCAGCACGGTGCGGACCAGTTCGGTGATGCGGTCGAAGGGTTCTTCGGGCGGGGTGTCCAGGATCGCGGTCCGTCGCAGGGCCGCAAGGCGCCCGGCCTCGTCCGTCAGTTTGCGTCTGTCGTCACTACCCATGGCGTGTCCCCGTCACGGCGGCTTCGTCTGTTCCGGGGGGAAGGAGGGACCGACCCGGGACACCGGACCGAAACCTTCGAGCGAAAGGGGGGGGCGATACCGGCGGCTGGCTGCCGCTTCTGATCCGTGCCGGTCCCTGCGGGCGGGGCCCGCGCTCGTCGTCTTCTGTCGCGCCGGCGAAGCGCGGCGCATGGAGTCACTCGTCAGATACCATGCGCCGCGTCACCAGATCAACGCGCGGCGGTCGTCAGGACTTGGCCGTTTCGGCCTTTGTCGCGGATTTCACCTCGTCCTTGGCCTTGGTGGCCGGGACTTCGATATTGATTTCCAGGCTGGACAGTTCGCTGCCGCGTTCCATGCGGATCTCGACATCGTCCTGTTCGACCTGGATGTACTTCTTCACGACCTCGATGATGTCGCGCTGAAGCTGAGGCAGGTAATCGGGGGCGCCGCTGCCGGCCGAACGCTCGTGCGCCAGCAGGATCTGCAGCCGGTCCTTTGCCGTTTCGGCGGAACCTTTCTTGCGGGGCTTGAAGCTGAATCCGAATAGACTCATGCCGTGCGCCCGAACAGTCGGCTGAACAGACCGGGGCGACGCTCGGCCTCTACACGCATATCCACCTTCTTGCCCGTCAGACGCGCCACGGCATCTTCATAGGCCGATTTCGCCGAAGAGGAATCCTCCAGCAGCGTAATCGGAGAGCCGACGTTCGAGGCCCGCAGAACCGCCTGGCTTTCCGGGATGATGCCCAGCAGCGGCACCGCCAGGATCTCCAGCACGTCCTCGACGGTCATCATCTCGCCCTTGTCGATGCGGCCCTGGTCATGGCGGGTCAGCAGGACCTGCGCCTTGACGGCATCCTTGCCGGCCTCGGCCCGGGCGGTGCGCGACGACAGCAGCCCCAGCATCCGGTCGCTGTCACGCACCGAGGACACCTCGGGGTTGGTGACGATGACGGCCTCGTCGGCGAAATACATCGCCATCTGCGCGCCGCGTTCGATGCCCGCGGGGCTGTCGCAGATGATGTAGTCGAATTCTTCCTTCAGCTCGTTCAGGACCTTTTCGACGCCTTCCTGGGTCAGCGCATCCTTGTCGCGGGTCTGCGAGGTCGGCAGGATGAACAGGTTCTCGTCGCGCTTGTCCTTGATCAGCGCCTGCTTCAGCCGCGCATCACCCTGGATGACGTTGATAAAGTCGAAGACCACCCGACGTTCGCAGCCCATGATCATGTCGAGGTTGCGCAGGCCGACGTCAAAGTCGATGACCACCGTCTTGTGGCCAAGCTTTGCCAGCCCCGCCGAGATCGCCGCGGCCGAGGTCGTCTTGCCGACCCCGCCCTTGCCGGAGGTGATCACGATGACCTTCCCCAGAGGCGTCTTCTTGTCTTCTTTGTCCTTCGTCATCCGAGCGCCTCCATGCGCAGTCTGTCATCTTCGAGGAACACCTGCACCGCGCGTTTGCGCAGCGCGGCATCGATCGTGTCGCTGGTCCGGTAGAGGCCGGCAATCGCCAGCAGTTCCGCATCAAGGTGCTGGCAGAAGATGCGCGCGCTCTCGTCGCCGTGCACGCCTGCCATCGCCCGGCCACGCAGGGGGCCGTAGACGTGGATGTTGCCGGCTGCAACCAGTTCCGCCCCCGAGGCCACCGAGCCCAGGATCGTCAGGTCGCCATGTTCCGCCACCACCGTCTGCCCCGAACGCACGGGGGCGGTGATCAGCTTGTTCTCGGTCGCCGGGCGCGGCGCCTGGGCGGGATCGGCCGGGCTGGCAGGGGCGGCGCCCCGGCGTTCGGGGATCGGCGCCTCGCGGCCTGCGGGAATGGCGATCAGCCCCAGCTGGGCGGCGGCCTGCAGCTGTTCGGCATTGGCGCTCTGGACGCCAAAGACCATCAGCTTGCGACGGCGCAGCTGCTCGACCAGGATGCGGATCTGGGCCGCCTGGGTGAACCCGGGCGCCTTCTCGAAATCCAGCACCATGGGGGCTTCGGGGAAGAACTGCGGGGTCTGCTGAAGCTGCGTGTCCAGCGTGCTGTAGAAGGCGGCGTCGGCGCGGTCGGTCTCGATCCGCAGCGCGATCGCGGTCAGGAAACGTCCACGGACCTGGAAGGGCCTCACGCCCGCAGCGGAGGAAGTGTCGCTGTCCCTCGCGTCATGTGTTGGCACTGTTTAACTGTGCTCCTGCTCTCGTACTGCGCCCCGGTGGACCCGTGGCTTGTCATATATTGTCGACTCGCATGGTGCGGCGCCGATGCCGCATTGAAAACACGTTCATGTCAGAATGGGCAACATCCTGCCAAACGGCTCCCCGCTCTCTGATGGCCTGTCGCCGGAAATCATGCAATCCCCTGACGCATTGAAGCGGGTCGGCATGGCGAAGTGGTGCTTATGTGCCCTGGCGGACCGCGCCGGGTGCCGGGATGGCACCCGTGGCGCATGTCCCTCGACTCCTCCTGAGGTTGAGCTTATCCCCGTCAGGCTGCTGCTGTCGACTGCGCTCGTGCGGGTGCGCAGGGTTTACTCTTGCGGGCGGCTTCACTATCCCGCCGGGGTCGCCCCCACCGCCCATCGCGAAAGGAACCTGCATGAAGAGCATC
The DNA here is from genome assembly GCF_057380705.1 of Pseudooceanicola sp. NS-SX9. Lineage (NCBI taxonomy): Bacteria > Pseudomonadati > Pseudomonadota > Alphaproteobacteria > Rhodobacterales > Paracoccaceae > Pseudooceanicola > Pseudooceanicola sp. NS-SX9. Next base: position 1,359,525 of record NZ_CM170818.1, read on the forward strand.
GGCCTGCAGATGCACGAGGCCGCCAGCCTTCTGAAGCGCGAGTTCGAGCGCGAAGCGAAGCCCTACAAGCTGACGCTGCTGCAATGGCGCGTGCTGGCGGCGCTGTGCGAGCGCGACAGCCAGACCCAGACCAGCCTGGGCGCCGCGCTGAAGGCGGGCGCGATGACCATCAGCGACGTGGTCGAGCGGCTGGAGGGCATCGGCCTGGTCCGTCGCGAGGTCGATCCCAGCGACAGCCGCGCCAAGCTGGTGCATATCTCGGACGAGGGCAAGCTGCTGCGCGCGAAGATGCGCGACAAGGCCGAGCAGGTCTATGGCCATGCCCTGCAGGGCATCCCGCCCGAACACCTGGCGCTGACCGAGGGCGTGCTGCGCCAGATCATCGAGAACCTTCAGGCCGGCCGCAAGCCCCGCCGCTGAGGGCCCCGCGCGCGGGCCTCCGCTCGATCAAGACCCGACAGTGCTGGCCGGTTGAAGGGGGGCGCCCGGGCCACCGCCGTCGCGCGGCAGGCCCCCCAAGGCTGCCCCCGCCGGAACCCGCGTCAGGGCGCCGCCCGACATGGCATCAGGGTCACGCGCGCCGGTGCGGCCGGGCGGGGGCTCAGCAGCGGCGGTCTGCGATCAGCCGGTCGACATAGGCGGCGAAGATGCCGCTCATGTCAAAATCGCCCGTCGCGCGCAGCCATTGCTCTTGCAGCCCGTCCATGATCGCCATCACCTCCGAGGCCAGGGCGCCGGGATCACTGCCGGGCTTCAGCGTGCCCTCGGCCAGGCCGGTGCGGAAGGCGTGGGCGATCATTTCGCGGGTTTCGTCGGTGCGCTCCTGGAACCAGTCGGCGGCCGGGTGATCCTCGGTCAGGCTTTCCACCGACAACAGCGCGAAGGCACGCACCACGCCGGGGATCGTCTCGTTGTGGCGGGCGACCAGGATCAGCGCCTTCAGCGTCGCCTGCCAGTCGTGCCCGGCCACCGGAAAGAGGGCGCGCATGTCCTCGTCGCGCTTTTCCAGCACCGCCACCAGCAGGTCGACCTTACGCGGAAAGTGGTGCAGCAGCCCCGGCAGGGTCAGGCCGACATCCTCGGCCACGGCCGCGAAAGAGGCATTCTGATAGCCCGATTTGCCAAAGATGCGCAGCGCCGCCGAGACGATCTCGGTCCGGCGCTTTAGCCCCTTGCGATAGCTGCCGCGCGGGCCCGTCGTCGTCTGTTTCGCTGTCATTTCCGTCCCTTCCTGCCTGGCCCGCGCAGGGCCGCGCCGGTCGGGCAGTGTCCCGTAGGGGGTCGCAAAGGTCAACCGGGGCGGTTCGGCGGGCAGGCTGGCCACGACGCAACGTCCGTTCAAACTCCCTTTACATGAAAACCTACCGCTCTATAGGTTTTGGCAGGGCGGAGGCCGTTGCGGCGGCTGACTCGGGCACACGGGTCAGCCGCCGGAGCGGGGTGCCTCTGCATGTTAGAGAGCATCCGATAGGGAGGAGCATCATGAGCGTTTACGAAGAGACCATCAGTCCGGGCGCCCCGGCCGAGGTGCCGGTACAAGAGGTCAGCGGCTTTTTCATCCTGCGGTATTTCCTGGCCTATATCGGCGTCTACCTGGTGCTGATGACGCCGCCGGCGATGACGCTGGCGGTCCGTGTGGGCGAAATCGCCCCGGCGACGAAGGGCTCGGCATTGGGGTCGATCCTGGGGCTGGGGGCGCTGATGGCGCTGATCGCCAACCCGTTGTTCGGGCGGCTGTCGGACATGACCCGCTCGCGCTTTGGCCGGCGCAAGCCCTGGATGGTGCTGGGCATCGTCGGCGGCACGCTGGCGACGCTGGTGATTTCGCAGACCGACAGCCTGTTCGTCATCGGCCTCTGCTGGGCGCTGGCGCAGGGCCTTTACAACGCGGCGCTGGCGGCGATCATCGCGGTGGTGCCCGACTGCGTGCCCGAACACCAGCGCGGCCGGGTGTCGTCGCTGGCGGGGATGGCGATCTACATCGCGCTGATGCTGGGCAGCTGGATCTTCTCGGTCACCGGCACCGGCGCCATCATCTTTACCGGCCCGGCGATCATCGGCCTGGCGGCGGTCATGCTGTTCGTGCTGACCTACCGCGACGCGCCCAGCGATCATGTCGCGCGGCCCGACAATGCGCTGGCGGGGCTTCTGGGCTCGTTCTGGGTGAACCCGCGCAAGGCGCCCGATTTCGCCTGGGCCTGGGGCAGCCGCTTCATGGTGCTGTTCGGCTTCGCCGTGCTGATGACCTATCAGGTCTACTTCCTGACCGACGTGCTGAAGGTCGAGCAGGCCCGGATCGGTGGCATCATGTTCAACTCCATGCTGACCACGGCGATCTGCGTGATCCTGTCGTCCTACCTGGCGGGCTGGGCCTCGGACCGGATGAAGCGGCGCAAGCCCTTCGTCATCGGCTCTTCGGTGATCTATGCGCTTGGCATTGCCATCCTGATCGTCGCCGATGCGCTGCCGATGTTCTACCTGGCGATTGGCGTTTCGGCGGTGGGGCTGGGGATCTACCTGGCGGTCGACCAGGCGCTGGTCGTCGATGTGCTGCCCAACCGGGAAACCGATGCCGCCAAGGACCTTGGCGTCTTCAACATCGCCAATGCGGTGCCGCAGGCGCTGGCGCCTGCCATCGCGCCGATCTTCCTCAGCGTTGGCGCCGGCAACAACTACAGCCTGCTTTATACCGTGGCGGCCATTGCGGCCTTCCTCGGCGCCGTCTTCATCCTGCCGGTGCGCGGCGTGCGCTGACGGCCCGGCCCGGGGCGCGCCAGGCCGCCCTGCCTGCGGCGCGGCGCACCGGGCCATCCACCGGGTCAGACCCGGTTCCTGAACAACAAGAGGTTCCCATGAGCAAGGATTTCTCTGCCTCCTCCCCCGTGGACATCGAGGCACTGCTGGATGCGCTGACGCCAGAGGAGCAGGTCTCGCTGCTGGCCGGCGCCGATTTCTGGACCACCGTCCCGGTCGAGCGTCTGGGCATTCCCCGCGTCAAGGTTTCCGACGGGCCGAACGGCGCGCGCGGTGCCGGCGGCCTGACCAATGGCACCAAGGCCGCAGCCTTCCCCTGCGCGATCTCGGTCGGGGCGTCCTGGAACACCGAAGCCGCGGCCGAGATGGGCGCGGAGCTGGCGGCCGAGGCGCGCTCGAAGGGCGCGCGGGTGCTGCTGGCGCCGACGGTGAACATCCACCGCTCGGGTCTGAACGGGCGCAACTTCGAATGCTATTCCGAGGACCCGATGCTGACCGGCGCCCTGGCGGTGGCCTATATCGAGGGTCTGCAGGCGCAGGGCGTTGGCGCCACGATCAAGCATTTCGTCGCCAATGACTCCGAGATCCAGCGCCAGACGATTTCCTCGGACGTGGATGAACGCACCCTGCGCGAGATCTACCTGGCGCCCTTCGAGGCGGCGGTGAAGAAGGCGGGCGTCTGGGCGGTGATGACCGGCTACAACCGGCTGAACGGCACCCATATGGACAGCCACGCCTGGGCCATGACCGATGTGGCGCGCGGCGACTGGGGCTATGACGGCATCTTCATGTCGGACTGGTTCGGCACCAATTCCACGGCCGAGTCCATCAATGCCGGGCACGACCTGGAAATGCCGGGCCCGGCGCGTTTCCGTGGTGCCAAGCTGCTGGAAGCCGTGCAGGCGGGCGAAGTTGCGCCTGAAACCATCCGTGCCGCCTGCGGCCGTTTGCTGAAGCTCTTCGAGCGCGTCGGCGCCTTCGAAAGTGCGGGCCCCGAGGCCGAGACCACCCGCGACGATCCCGCCACCGGCGCGCTGATCCGGCGGCTGGGCGCGGATGGCGCGGTGCTGCTGAAGAACGACGGCATCCTGCCGCTGGCGGGCACGCCCTCGGTCGCGGCGATCGGGCCCAATGCGGCGGTGGCGCGGATCATGGGCGGGGGCTCGGCGCAGATCAATGCGCCTTACCGGATCAGCCCGCTGGACGGTCTGACGGCGGCGCTTGGCGCGGACAAGGTGGCCCATGCGACGGGGTGCTCGAACAACCGGCTGATCGAGGTGCTGAAGGGCAAGCTGACGCTATCGTTCTTCCAGGGCCGCCGGTTCGAAGGCGCGCCGATGCATGTGATGACCGAGGAGGAAGCGAACTTCTTCTGGTTCGACCTGCCGGTGAAGGATTTCGACCAGGACAATTTCTCGGTCCGCATCGAGGCCGAATTCACGCCCGACGAAAGCGGCACCTGGCGGGCGGGCCTGCTGAACGCGGGCTTTGCGCGCGCCTATCTGGACGGGGCCGAGATCATCGACGGCGAGACCGGCTGGCAGAAGGGCATGAACTTCTTCGGGCTGGCCAATGACGAACGCCATGCCGACGTGACGCTTGAAGCGGGCCGCACTTACCGGCTGCGCATCGACTACTATTCCCCCGACCATCCCGATGACGGCATCACCGTGCGGGCGCTGCGTTTCGGCATCGAAAAGCCGATGGGTGCCGAGGACATCGCCGCTGCCGCGGCGCTGGCGGCGCGTCAGGACGTGGCGCTGGTCTTTGTCGGCCGGAACGAGGAATGGGACAGCGAAGGCCATGACCTGCCGCATATGGAGCTGCCGGGTGATCAGGTGGCGCTGATCGAGGCGGTGGCGGCCGCCAACCCGCAGACCGTCGTGGTGCTGCAGACCGGCGGCCCGATCGAGATGCCCTGGCTGGACAAGGTCCGTGGCGTGCTGCAGTTCTGGTATCCCGGCCAGGAGGTTGGCCATGCCATGGCGGATGTGCTGCTGGGCCGGGTGGCCCCGGGTGGCCGCCTGCCGCAGACCTTCCCTGTGGCGATGAAGGACAATTCCGCCTGGAGCGACGAGGCGATTTCCTATCCCGGCGCGGATGGCCATGTGCGCTATGACGAGGGGGTCTTCGTGGGGTATCGTTTCCACGATGGCAAGAACGCCCCGGTGCTGTTCCCCTTCGGCTACGGGCTGAGCTACACGGCCTTCGACTGGGGCACGGCCGAGGTGTCGGCGTCCCGGATGACCGAGGCGGGCGTGACGCTGCGGGTGCCGGTGACCAATGCGGGCGCGTGCAGGGGGGCCGAGGTGGTGCAGGTCTACGTCGTGCCGGCCGAGGCGCCGGTGGCGCGTCCGGTGAAAGAGCTGAAGGGCTTTGCCAAGCTGGCGCTGGACCCGGGCGAGACGGGGCTGGCCGAGATCACCGTGACGCTGCGGGACCTGGCCTATTACGACGTGGCCCGCAGCGGCTGGGTGGCCCCGGCCGGGCGCTATGCGCTGGTCGCGGCGGCGAGTGCCGCCGAGGAAAAGGCGCGACTGGAGGTCGTGCTGGAGACCGAGTGGTTCGGCAAGCCGTGACGTCTGACGTGATGTGAAGGCGTCGCAATCTGGAAGGCGCGATGAAGGCGCCATCTGAAAGGGAAAGGCCCGTCGGAGCGATCCGGCGGGCCTTTTTGCGGGCGGGCAGGGGGCGCTGCCCCCATCGGCCTGCGGCCGATCCCCCCGAGGTATTTGAAACAAGAAAATGAGCGGCTCAGAGGCCCAGCCTGTCGCGCAGCATGTACCACCAGGCGCCCATGACCGTGTAGGGGACGCGGAAGGTGCGCCCGCCCGGGAAGGGGATCCAGGGCAGGGCCGCGAAAGTGTCGAAACGGGTGGTGTCGCCGTGGATCGCCTCGGCCAGGATGCGGCCGTACATGTGCGATCCGGTGATGCCGTGGCCGCTGTAGCCTTGTGCGAAATAGGTGGCGGGGCCGAGGCGGCCCATCTGCGGTACCCGGCTGAACGAGAGCGCGAAATTGCCGGACCAGGCGTGGTCGATCTGCACGTCGGCCAGCTGGGGGAAGACGCGGGCGAGGTTGCCGATCAGGCTTTTGCGGATGTCGGCCGGGTCGCGGCCACCGTAGACCACGCCGCCGCCGAAGAGCAGCCGATGGTCGGCCGACATGCGGTAGTAGTCGAGGACATAGCGCAGGTCCTCGACGCAGGTGTCGGCGGGCATGAGTTCGCGCGCGAGCGCCTCGCCCAGGGGTTTGGTGGCCATGACCTGGGTCGAGACCGGCATGACGCGGTTTTCGAGCTGGGGCACCACGGAGCCGAGGTAGGCATTGCCGGTCAGCACCAGGATGCGGGCGGTGACCTGGCCTTGGGCGGTGCGGATCACCGGGCGGGGGGCCTCGGTATCGACGGCGATCACGGGGGAATGTTCGTGGATCGTGCCGCCGAGGGATTCGAGCGCCGCGGCCTCGCCCAGGGCGAGGTTCAGCGGGTGCATGTGGCCGCCCATGTGGTCGATCATGCCGCCGGTGTAGAGATCGCTTTTGACGTGCTGGGCGAGGGCTTTGCGGTCGAGCATCTGCAGGCAGTCGAGGCCGTATCCCTGCCAGAGCGCAAGCATCTCCTCCAGCTCTTTCATGTGCTTGCCGTTCATCGCGGTGAAGACGTTGCCGGGCTTCAGATCGCACTGGATGGCGTAGGTGGCGACGCGCTCGCGGATGATGGTGCCGCCTTCCAGCGCCAGGCCCGCCACGAAGCGCGCGGTGTCGGCGCCGTAGCGGCGCCCGATGGTCTGCAGGCTGGCGTTCAGCCCGTTGACGATCTGGCCGCCGTTGCGCCCCGAGGCGCCCCAGCCGACGCGGGCGCCTTCCAGCAGCGTCACCTGATAGCCCTTTTCCGCCAGGTGCAGCGCCGTCGACAGGCCCGAATAGCCCGCGCCCACGACGCAGATGTCGGCCTGAACTGCGCCTTTCAGGGCGGGGCGTTCGGGCGAGGGGTTGGCGGAGGCGGCGTAGTAGCTGCCGGTATGTGCGCCGTCTCCGGCGTAGCTGCTGGCCATCAGACGGACTCCAGATAGCTGTGGTATTCGAAATCGGTGACGTGGCGGGTGAAGCGGCCCAGTTCCTGCTGCTTGCACTGCACGAACATCCGTTGCAGGCGGCGGGCATAGATCTGGCCGACCAGCTGGCCGCGCGCGAAGCTTTCGATGGCCGAGGCCCAGTCCGGGGGCAGGTGGTCGAGATCCTGCGAATAGGCATCGCCGATGACGGGGGGCGGCGGCACCATCTGGCGTTCGATGCCCACCAGCGCGCCGCCCAGGATCGAGGCCAGCACCAGGTAGGGATTGGCATCGGCCCCGGCGACGCGGTGTTCGATCCGCCGCGCCTTGGGGCTGCCGCCGGGGATGCGGATTGCGGTGGTGCGGTTTTCATAGCCCCAGGCGATGGCCGAAGGCGCATGGGCCCCGGGCAGCAGCCGCCGGAACGAGTTTTCATGCGGCGCCCAGACCAGGGTGTTCTCGTGCATCGTCGCCAGCAGCCCCGCCACCGCATTCAGCAGCAGCGGGCTGCCGTCGGTGCCGCCATTGTCGAAGACGTTGCGCCCGGTGTCGTCCTGCAACGAGAAATGGACATGCATCCCGCTGCCGGCGCGTTCGCCATAGGGTTTCGCCATGAAGGTGGCGGCAAAGCCGTGACGGCGCGCGATGCCGCGCACCAGCCGCTTGAAGAGGACCGCGTCATCGGCGGCCTCCATCGCGTCGGCGACATGCAGCAGGTTGATCTCGAACTGGCCGGCGCCGTTTTCGCTGATCGCGGCATCGGCGGGGATGCCCTGGGCGCGGCAGGCATCGTAGACCTCGTTCAGGAAAGCGTCGAAATGCTGCAATTCGTCCAGCGACAGGGCGCCGTCGCTGTCCAGCCGCTTGCCCGTCACCGGCGAGCGCGGCGGCTGCGGTGCGGCATTCGACGGGTCGCAGACGTAGAATTCCAGTTCCGTGGCCACCACCGGCGTCAGCCCAAGGGCCTTGTAGCGCGCCACGATGTCGGCCAGCGCCCGGCGCGGATCACCGGCGAAGGGCGTGCCGTCCTCTTGCCGCATCCACAGCTGGGCAAAGGCCGCGGGCCGCGACGTCCAGTCGACCGGCGACAGCGAGCGGCCGGTGAAATCGCACAGCCCGTCGGCGTCGCCCGTGTCGAAGACCAGGTCGTTGCCCTCGATATCCTCGCCCCAGACATCCATCGACAGCAGCGACAGCGGCATCCGCAGGCTGCCCTCGACGATCTTGTCGATCTGTTCCGCCGGCACCCGCTTGCCGCGCATCACCCCGTTCAGATCGCAGATGCAGGCGAAGATCGTCTCGATCTCCGGGCGTTCTGCCAGCCAGCGCTCGGCTTCGGCCTTGTCCATTTTCAACTCCCCGGGGTCATTTTGTGATAGCTTTTTTCAGTATGTGATAGCATTTTGAATCGAGTCAAGCGCGCCCTCGATGGCGCATATCCTCGCCGCGTGAGGTGAACAGAAAATGAGCCAGATCCCCGAGGTGCCCCATGATGCGGGGCTGACGGTGCAGGACCATGCCTATGCAAGGCTGCGCAACGCGATCCTGCTGGGGGCCTTGCCGCCGGGGCGGGGGCTGACCTTCCGTGGTCTGGCCGAGGCGCTGTCGCTCAGCCCGACGCCGGTGCGCGAGGCGGTGCGGCGGCTGCATTCCGAACAGGCCATCGACGTGTTGGGCAACCGCCGCCTGCAGGTGCCGGTGATGGATGCCGCGCGCTTCGAGGAACTGGTGCGCCTGCGCCTGACGCTGGAGGTCCACGCGGCCGAGCGCGCCTTTCCCTGGCTGACGGATGTGGTGATCGACGAACTGACGCAGACCGACCTGCAGATGGATGCGGCGGTGGCGGCGGGCGATCTGGATGCGCTGACGCGGCTGAACCAGGCCTTTCACAAGCGGCTTTACGGGCTGAACCCGGCCCAACCCGCCCTGCCGATGATCGAAAGCATCTGGCTGCAGCTGGGCCCGTTCCAGCGCCAGGTGCTGAACGGTTTCGACGCGCTGAACGCCGAGGATCACCACAAGCGGATGCTGGCGGCGATGCGGACGCGCGACCTGGCGGCGCTGACGGATGCGCTGAGGGATGACATCCGCGATGGCTCGCTGGATGCCGGGCTGAAGCTGCTGAAGGGCTGACCTTCGTCGCGGCAGGGCAGGGTTTCCGCCCCGCCCGCCATTGAGGCCCGCCCCCGGTCAGTGCCACAATGGGCCCCGGCGCCAGGCGCCGCAGGGGACAGGATTTACATGAGCCATATCCAGCGCATCGCGGTCGAGCGGCGCAGCTACAACCAATGGGCGGCGAACGAGACGCTGGAGGATTTCGCCCTGCGCTTCACCGCCAGCCGGGTGCGGCTGCGGCCTGCGCGGGTGGCGCAGACGGCGCTAGGCGCGCTGGCCTTCCTGGCCTGCGAGGCGATCGGGGGATCGCTGACGCTGGGCTACGGGACGGCCAACGCGCTGGTGGCGATTGCCGCGCTGATGGTGCTGGCCTTTGCCATCGGCTTGCCCATTGCCATCCAGGCAGCGAAATCGGGCCTGGATATCGACCTGCTGACGCGGGCGGCGGGGTTCGGCTATATCGGCTCGACCGTGACATCGCTGGTCTATGCCAGCTTCACCTTCGTCCTTTTCTCGATCGAGGCCAGCATCATGTCGGTGGCGCTGGCGATGGTGCTGGGGTTGCCGCTGTGGCTGGCGCATATGGTCTCGGCGCTGGTGGTGATCCCGGTGGCGGCCTTCGGGATCAAGCGGATTTCCTCGTTGCAACTGGCGACGCAGCCGGTGTGGATCGTGCTGCAGGTGGCGCCGCTGCTGATCGTGGCGCTGATGGGCACCGACCAGCTGCCGGGCTGGCTGGGGCATCCGGGCACCGGGGGCACGGGGCGGATCGACCCGTTGCTGGTGGGGGCGGGGCTGTCGCTGTTGATGTCGCTGCTGCCGCAGATCGGCGAACAGGTCGACTATCTGCGCTTCATGTCGGTCGAGCGCGGCCGCGGCTGGTGGGCGGCGCTGCTGCTGGCGGGGCCGGGCTGGGTGTTCATCGCCGGGGGCAAGCTGGTGCTGGGCTCCTTCCTGGCCTACATGGCGCTCAGCCACGGGCTGGCGCCCGAGCGCGCCGCCCAGCCGGCCGAGATCTACAACATGGCCTTCGCCCAGATCCTGGGCAACCCGACGGCGGCGCTGGTGCTGACGGGGGTCTTCGTCTGCATCTGCCAGGTCAAGATCAACGTCACCAATGCCTATTCGGGCTCGATCGCGTGGTCGAACTTCTTTTCGCGGCTGACCCACAACCACCCCGGCCGGGTGGTCTGGCTGGTCTTCAACTGCCTGCTGGCGCTGATGCTGATGGAATTCGGCGTCTTCCGCGCGATCGAGAGCATCCTGGACCTGTATTCCATGCTGGCGGTCGGCTGGCTGGGCGCCATCGCCGGGGATCTGGTGATCGCCAAGCCGCTGAAGCTGTCGCCGCCGGTGCTGGAATTCAAGCGCGCGCATCTTTACGATATCAACCCCGTGGGCTGCGGCGCCATGGCGCTGTCGGTCAGCGTGGCGATGCTGTGTTTCCTGGGGGCCTTCGGGGCGCTGGCGCAGGCCTATTGCGTGGTCGTGGGGCTGGTCATCGCCTTCCTGTCCGCGCCCGCCATCGCCTGGGCCACGGGGGGCAGGTTCTATCTGGCGCGCGAAAGCCATGTCGCGCCGGGGGCGGATGGCCTCTGCCAATGCGGCATCTGCGAGAACCGCTTCGATCCCGTCGACATGGCGCAATGCCCGGCCTATGGCGTGCCGATCTGTTCGCTGTGCTGCTCGTTAGAGGGGCGCTGCCGGGACCTGTGCAAGACCAATGCGCGGGCCTCGCAGCAGGCGGCGCGGCTGGCGGACCGGCTGCTGACGCCCCGGATCGCGGCGCGCACCCGGTCGCGGATCGGGCAGGTGGCGGGGCTGACGCTGCTGTTCGGGCTGATCATCGCGGGGCTTTACGGCGCGGTGCTGCACCAGATGGCCCCCGATTACACGCCCGCGCAGGAACAGGCGGTCACCGGTGCGCTCTGGGTCAGTTATCTGGCGCTTCTGATCCTGTCGGGCCTGACCGCCTGGTTCCTGGTGCTGGCGCATGAAAACCGCCGCAAGATCGAGGATGAATTCCAGCGCCAGGCCGAGCAGCTGATGGAAGAGGCCGCCGCCCGCGAAAAGGCCGAGGCCGCCGCCCAGAAGGCCCGGGCCAGCGCCGAATCCGCCAATGTCGCCAAGTCGCGCTTTCTGACCGGCCTCAGCCACGAGGTCCGCACGCCGCTCAATTCCATCTACGGCTATGCCCAGCTGATGGAGCGCGACGGCACGGGCCCCGCCAATGCCGTCAACGTCATCCGCCGCTCGGCCGAGCATCTGACCGATCTGGTCGATGCGCTGCAGGACATCTCGCGGATCGAGAGCGGCACCATGGTGCTGTCGCGCGACCGCATCGCGCTGCCGGAACTGCTGGAGCAGCTGGCCGACATGTTCCGCCTGCAGGCCGGGCAGAAGGGGATCGAATTCACCTATGAGCGCACCGGCCGCCTGCCGCGTCAGGTGCTGGCCGACCGCAAGCGCTTTCGGCAGGTGCTGATCAACCTGCTGACCAACGCCGTCAAGTTCACCGAAGCGGGCCGGGTGGGGATGCGCGTGCAATACCGCGATCCGATGCTGCTGGTCGAGGTCCACGACACCGGCATCGGCATCGCCCCGCAGGATCAGGAGCGGATCTTTCAGCCCTTCGACCGCGGCACCGGCGCCAAGGCGCAGGCGATCCCGGGCTCGGGGCTGGGGCTGACCATCACCAAGCTGCTGGTCGAGATCATGGGCGGCCGCATCCGCGTCGACAGCGCCCCCGGCCAGGGCACCCGCATGACGGTCGAGATGCTGATGTTCGAGGCCGAGGCCCCGGTGCCGCGCCAGCCCGAGGACCTGCCCGTCACCGGCTACCTTGGTCCGCGCCGCCGGGTGCTGCTGGTCGACAACGATCCGCTGCATCTGGATCTGGGGCGGCAGGTGCTGGCGCCTCTGGGGTTCCTGGTGACCACCGCGACCAGCGGGGCCGAGGCGCTGCAACGGCTGGACCCGGCGCCCGACATCGCGCTTTTGGACATTGCCATGCCCGGGATGGACGGCTGGACGCTGGCGGCCAAGCTGCGCGCGCGCCTGCCGGATCTGGCGATCATGATGGTCTCGGGCAATGCGCAGGACGGCCGGGCGCTGGCCGCCCGCGACGGGGGCGCCGATCACGATGCCTTCCTGGCGAAACCCTATGATGTGCGGGTGCTGGAGGAACGGGTGGGCGAGCTGCTGCGCCTCGACTGGATCCGGGGCACGCCCGCGCCGGTTGTCCCGCCGCCCGGCGCCTCTGCGCCTGCCGTCACCGGATCCGGCGGGCAGGACGGTGCCGCCCCGAAGGCCCGCCCCGCGCCGGAAACCGCCCCACCTGCCGCGCCTGCGGGTCCGGACACCGCAGCTCTGCGCGCCGCCGCCGAAATCGGCCACCGCCGCGGCGTGCTGACGGCGCTTGACGCGCTGGAAGGCACCGCCGATCCCGATCTGATCGCCCGCTGGCGCGCCATGGCGCAGCGCTTTGACCTGCCCGCGATCCTGGCCAGCCTGAACGAGGACACCCCCGATGCCTGATCTTGGTGATACCGTCCTGATCGTCGATGACAGCCCCGAGGCGCTCGGCCTGCTGACCGACACGCTGGAGGCCGAGGGGCTGACGGTGCTGGTGGCGACTTCGGGCCCCCGGGCGCTGGCGCTGCTGGAAAAGGTCGCCCCCGACGTGATCCTGATGGATGGGGTGATGCCCGGCCTCGATGGGTTCCAGACCACCCGCGCCATCAAGGCGATGCCGGGGCGCGACCATATCCCGGTGATCTTCATGACCGGCCTGACCGAAACCCACCATGTCGTCGCGGGGCTGGCGGCGGGCGGTGTCGATTACGTCACCAAGCCCATCAAGCTGGAAGAGATGATCGCCCGCATCCGCGTCCACATGGCCAACGCCCGTCTGGCCGAGGGCGCGCGGGCGGCGCTGGATGCCACCGGGCGCAGCCTTCTGTCGCTGTCCGAGGATGGCGCGCTCTTGTGGTGCACGCCGCGCGCCGAAGAGATGCTGTCGCCGCTGATCAGTGCCGGCCGGCTGAGCCTTGGCGACACGCTGAGCGCGCAATTGCTGGCGGCGCGCGGATCGGCCGGGGGGGCGGTGCGGCTGTCGCTGGGGCAGGGGGCGGTGGATTTCACCTACCTCAACCCGGTGCGGCCGGGCGAATACCTTTACCGCGTGACCGAGGACCTGCCGGGCCTGCGCGAGGCGCTGCTGCGCGACCGCTTTGCCCTGACGCAGCGCGAGGCCGAGGTACTGGTCTGGCTGGCGGCGGGGAAATCGAACCTGGATATCGCCGAGATCCTCGGCAATTCCGCCGCCACGGTGAAAAAGCACCTGTTGCAGATCTATGCGAAACTGGGCGCCGAGAACCGCGCCACCGCCGCCGCCATGGCGGTGCAGGTGCTGGCCGAGCGCGGCTAGCATCCGCGGCTGCCCGGCGGGGGCAGGTCATCCGACCGCCCTTTGCCCGCATCCGCCGCTCCGGCGGCTTGGCGCCCTGCCTCCGGGGCTCTGCCTTCGGGGCCTGCCTTTGGGACCTGAGCGCCCCGGGGCGCGGGCCTCCCGGATCAGACGTTCACCAGATGCGCCACGTCGGCGGCGCTTTCCTGCGCGGTGCGGCCCTGGCGGACGGTGCGCCCGCGCATCAGCACGCAATAGTCATCCGCAAAGGACCAGGCGAAATCGAGGTATTGTTCCACGATCACGATGGTCACGCCCAGTTCGCTGCGCACGCGGCGCAGGGCGTCCTCGATCTGCTGGACGACGTTGGGCTGGATGCCCTCGGTCGGCTCATCAAGCAGCAGCAGCTTGGGCTGCCCCGCCAGCGCCCGCCCGATGGCCAGCTGCTGCTGTTCGCCGCCCGACAGCACACCGGCCTTGCGGTGTTTGATCTGCAGCAGCTTCGGGAAAAGGTCGTAGATGTGATCGGGAATGCCCTTGCCAATCAGACCCTTGCCGCGCCCGGTCAGCGCCGACAGACCCGATTGCAGGTTCTCCTCCACCGTCAGGTGGGGAAAGACATGGCGCCCCTGCGGCACGAAACCGATGCCCGCGCGAGAGCGTTCGTGGGGCTTGGCTTCGGTCACGTCGGCGCCGTCGAACTGCACCCGGCCCTTCGTGGTCTTCTGCACGCCCATGATGGTGCGCAGCAGCGTGGTCTTGCCGACGCCATTGCGCCCGATCAGCGCCAGCGCCCCGCCGCGTTCCACGTCCAGGTCGATGTCCCACAGCACCTGGCTTTGCCCGTAGGCGGCGCAGACCTTGTCCATCTTCAGAAGCGTTTCCATCAGCTTACTCCTTTGCCCGGCCCAGATAGACGGCGGCCACTTCGGGATCGGCGCGCACCTCGGCGACGCTGCCCTGTTTCAGGAACTTGCCCTGGTGCATGACCGTGACCTTGCCGCCCAGCTCCTCGACGAAGGTCATGTCGTGGTCGATCACCAGCACCGCGTGCTTGCCCAAAAGCGAATGGATCAGTTTCGCGGTCTTCGAGGTCTCGTTCGGGCCCATCCCGGCGGTCGGTTCATCCAGCAGCAGCAGGTCGGCCTCGGTGGCGACGACCATGCCGATTTCCAGCCACTGCTTTTCGCCATGGGCCAGATCCGCGGCCAGCGTATCGGCACGGTCCGTCAGGCCGATCTGCTCAAGGATGTCGTCGACCTTGCGGGCCTCGGCGGCCTTGGCGCCCACCCGGAAGGCGGTCCACCAGCGGCGGTCACGCTGCGCGGCCACCGCCAGATTGTCGCGCACCGTCAGCGAGGGCAGAACCCCCGGCGTCTGGAACTTGCGGCAGATGCCGCGGCGGACGATCTCGAACTCGGGGCGGTTGGTGATGTTCTCGCCGTTGAAGGTGACGGTTCCCGAGGCGGAATGGACCCGCCCGATGATCGTGTCGCAGAGCGTCGATTTCCCGGCGCCGTTGGGCCCGATCAGCACCCGCAGCTGGCCACGTTCCAGCGTCATCGAGAAGTTGTCGATGGCCTTGAAGCCGTCGAAATCCACGGTGATGCCATCGACCTTGAGGATCGGATCGGCAGGGACGGCGGCTGTGTTCATTTGCCTTCCTCCACGAGGGTGCCCTTGGGGGCGCCGGGGCGGCGCGAGCGCGCCAGGATGTCCTCGACCAGACCGGCCAGGCCGTTGGGCAGGTAGGTGACGACCAGGATGAAGATCAGGCCCAGGATGTAAAGCCAGGCCTCGGGCAGGGCCGAGCTGATGATATCCTTGGCAAAGTTGACGATCAGCGCGCCTGCAACGGCGCCCCACAGGGATTTGCGCCCGCCGACGGCGACCCAGACGATCATCTCGATCGAGGGGACGACGCCCACGAAGGCGGGCGAGACCACGCCGGCGTGCAGGGTGAAGAGCGCGCCGCCGATGCTGGCGAAGACGGCCGCCAGGGTGAAGGCCACGACCTTGTAGGGGGTGGTGTTGTAGCCCAGGAAGCGCACGCGGTTCTCGCCGTCGCGGGTGGCGCGCAGCAGGGTGCCGTAGCGGGTCGACATCATCCATTTCGAGCCCGCGAAGACGACGGCCAGCAGCGCCAGGGTGATCCAGTAGAGGACCTTGTTGGCGTGATCCGTGCCCAGTTGCAGGCCGAAGATTTCGGTGAACCCGGTCAGGCCGTTGTAGCCGCCGGTGGTGCTTTGCTGGCTGGTCAGCAGGGTGGCGAAGGTCAGCGCGACGGCCTGGGTGATCAGGGCAAAGTAGACCCCCGCGATGCGGCGCCGGAACATCGCCCAGGCAAAGATCCCGGCAAAGACCGCGGGCACCACGATGATCGCCAGCAGCGACAGCAGGCCCGAGCGGAACGGCAGCCAGAACCACGGCAGCGCCGAGACGCCCGACCATTCCATGAAATCGGGCAGCGATCCCGCGGGCAGGCTGGCCAGTTTCATGTACATGGCGATGGAATAGCCGCCCAGGCCAAAGAACACGCCCTGGCCCAGGGTCAGGATGCCCGCTTCGCCCCAGATCACCACGATGCCCACCGCAAGGATGGCCATCGACAGGAAGCGGCCCAGCAGGTTCAGGTTGTAGGACGAGACGAACATCGGCGCCAGCACGGCAATCGCCAGCACGACGATCCAAGCGTGGCGGAGGGGGGAGGTTTGGCTCATCGGTTCAGTCCTCCAGCGCGCGGGAACGGGTGGCGATCACGCCCTGCGGGCGGAACTGCAGGAAGAGGATGACGGCAAGCAGCATCAGCACCTGGCTCATCGAGACATCGACGAAGATCTGGCTGAGCGCCGAGACAAGCCCGAGGATGATCGCCGCGATGGTGGTGCCCACCAGCGATCCCAGCCCCCCCATCACGACCACCAGGAAGGCGGGGATGATGTAGCTTTGCCCGACCGAGGGGGTGACGGGACCCAGCAGCGACAGCACGACGCCCGCCAGCCCGGCGATCCCGGTGCCCAGGCAGAAGACCGCCAGATCGACCCGGCGCACGTTGATGCCCGAGGCCGCGGCCATCATCCGGTCCTGGTTGACGGCGCGCACCAGCAGGCCAAGGCGGGTGCGGGCGATCAGCAGGCCAAGCGCCACCAGCACGACGACCGCGACGCCCAGGATGAAGATCCGGGTCGAGGGGAAATAGATGCCCGCGAGGGTAAAGCCGGTGTTCAGCCAGTCGGGCGCCGTGACGCCCACGCCGATGGCGCCAAAGATCGACCGCGCGCCCTGCTGCAGGATCAGGCTGACGCCCCAGGTGGCCAGCAGCGTGTCCAGCGGACGCGCCGACAGCTTGCGGATGACGGTGATTTCCAGCACCGCGCCCAGCAGCGCCGCACCCAGAAAGGCCACGGGCATGGCGACCAGGATGGCGATGGGGCCGGGGACGATCATGTAGGTCAGGTAGGCCAGGTAACCGCCCAGCATCAGCATCTCGCCATGGGCCATGTTGATGACCCGCATCAGCCCGAAGCTGAGGGCAAGGCCAAGCGCGGCCAGCACGAACAGCGAGGCGACGCTGAACCCGTTAAAGACCTGACCCCCAAGGAGGGCTGCGTCGAGCATGGGACTGTCCTTCTTCTTGTTGTGTGTCAGCAAAAAGGCCGCCCCCGGGGGAGCGCAGGGGGCGGCCGAAGGGCAGATCAGTTGGTGACCGGGTTGCAGGTCTTGCCGGGGAAGGCGACGGGATCATAGGGATCGGGCTGGATCGGCGCGTCGGATTTCCAGATGATCTTGAACTGGCCCTTGTCGTCCAGCTGGCCGACATAGGCGGTCTGCACCAGGCTCTGGTTCGCGGCGAACGAGGTCTCGCCCAGGGGCGTGTCGAAGGTCAGGCCGACGGCTGCCTTGCGCACGGCATCGGTGTCGAAGGAACCGGCCTTCTCGACGGCGGCCTTCCAGGCGTAGACATCCAGATAGCCGTGCACCATCGGGTCGGTGATCGCGGCATCGGCGCCGAATTTCGACTGGTAGTCGGCGACGAACTTCTGGTTCGCCGGGGTGTCGAGCGACTGGAAGTAGTTCCAGGCCGCGTAGGAGCCTTCCACCAGCGACGGGCCCATGGCCTTGGCTTCCTGTTCGGCAATCGAGAAGCTCATCACCGGCAGTTTTTCCGGGGTCATGCCGGCGGCGGCCATCTGCTTGAAGAACGACACGTTGCTGTCGCCGTTCAGCGTGTTGAAGATGACATCAGGCTTCGCCGCGCGGATCTTCGAGATCACGGCCGAGAAATCGGTGCCGCCCAGGGGCACGTATTCCTCGCCCGCCAGCTTCAGGCCGTCCTTCTCGATGTGCTTCTTGGCGATCAGGTTCGCGGTGCGCGGGAAGACATAGTCCGAGCCCAGCAGGAAGATGCTCTTGTAGCCCTGCGCCTTGGCCCAGTCATAGGCGGGCAGCAGCTGCTGGTTGGGCTGGGCGCCGGAATACATGATGTCGGCCGAGCATTCGTTGCCCTCGAACTGGACCGGGTACCACAGCAGCGAATGCTCGCGTTCGAAGACCGGCAGCATCGCCTTGCGCGACGCCGAGGTCCAGCCGCCGAAGACGGTGACGGCCTTGTCGCTCTGGATCAGCTTGGTGGCCTTCTGGGCGAAGATCGCAGGGTCGGAGGCACCGTCCTCGACCACGGCCTTGATCTGGTGGCCCATCACGCCGCCCTCGGCGTTGATCTCGTCGATGGCCATCATCTCGGCGTTTTTCACGGTGACTTCGGAAATCGCCATGGTGCCCGAAAGCGACTGCAGCACGCCGACGGTCACGCTGTCTTCGGCGTGGGCGGCGGTGCCGAAGCCGAAGGCCACGGCCAGTGCGATGGCGCTGATGGAGGAAGTGTTCATCCGGTCCGTCCTTTTCTCATCCCTGTTGAGCGGCGCCCGGTGGGGCGTCTGGTCATCAGGGTGTCAGGAGCGGCGCGGCAGGGGTATGCACCGTTTGGGGTATGGCGCCGGGTGCGGCCTTGGCGTTAAGGGGCGGCGTCAGCGGCCGCAGGTCACGCCGCAGCCCGCCAGGAAGACCTTCAGCCGCATGGCGATCTCGGTCCTGTGGCGGTTGATGTCGGGGGGGCCGGCCTTGCGGCGGCGCGGTTGCAGGGCCCCGAACACCAGATCCAGCAGCATCCCCGCACAGGAGCCCGCGACCGCAGGGTCGAAGTCGATCTTGCCCAGGGCGCGCTGTTCCAGCAGCCAGGTTTCCAGCGGTTCGCGCATCTGCAGCACGCCGCTGTCGTAAAGGAAGGTGTTCAGCTCGGGGAAGACCAGCCCCTCGCGCAGCACCAGGTCCATCATGCGGATGCGGTCGATCTGCTCGGCCTCGGGCAGGTCCAGCAGGAAGACCTGCGCCAGGCCTTCCTCGATCGGCAGGTCCTCGCCCTCGGGGCGGGGCAGGGCCAGGAACATCGGCCGCGAGCGCGCGATGACGGCGGCGAAGATGTCCTGCTTGCTGTCGAAGTGATCATAGATCGTGCGCTTGGACACCCGGGCCCGCTTGGCGATCAGTGTCGTGCTGGCGGCAGCATACCCCATTTCCAGAAAGATCTCGCGGGCGGTGGCCAGAAGGCTGTCGACGCGGTCTTCGGGGGTCATCAGGGGGGGGCGGCCGCGGCGGGGCGCAGGCGTGTTCATGCGGCGTCCCCGGGGCGGGGGGCGTCGGAACGGGCGAAGAAAGAGGTTCGGGTTCGTATCATCACTGTCTTTGGAATGTGTCGCGTCGGCGCGATGCTGGCAAGGGGGCACGCGGGTGGGGTGGCGCAAAGCGGCCATTGCCGCTGCCTCTTGCAGGTCCGGGCGTGATGACATCGCGGTCACGCTTTCGCGGTCCGGGTCTGGCGAAGCGGGGATGGCGCGATTAGCTATGGGGGGCGAAGTCTTCGCAATTGAGATTGCTGCGGTGCCCCTTCGGGAGGAAGCGGCGCCGCCCCCTTTCGGACAGAAGGATATTTTCATGACCACGACACTCGAGAAAGCGCCGGTGACGCTGCTGTCGAACGGCGTCGAGATGCCGAAGCTGGGCCTGGGCACCTGGCCAATGGATGATGCCGAAGCCGCCCGCGCCGTGGAGGCGGCCATCGGGCTGGGGTACCGGCTGGTCGATACGGCCGAGAATTATGGCAACGAAGCGGGGGTGGGTCAGGGCATCCGTGCCTCGGGCGTGGCCCGGGACGAGATCTTCGTGACCACCAAGTTCAACAAGAAATGGCATTCCGCGGAAGGCCCCCGCCAGGCCTGCGAGGCCAGCCTGGACCGTCTGGGGCTGGATTATGTCGACCTGCTGCTGATCCATTGGCCGAACCCCGGCCAGGGCCGCTATGTCGAGGCCTTCGAAGGGCTGATGGCGGTGATGGAGGCAGGCCTGGTGCGCGCGGTAGGCGTATCGAACTTCAAGGTCAGCCACCTGCAGGATCTGCTGGGGCGGGGCCTGGTGCCGCATGTCAACCAGATCCAGCTGGATCCGTTCCACCGCCGCGACGACATCGTGGCGCTGCACGAGAGCCACGGCATCATCACCGAAAGCTGGAGCCCGCTGGGCCGCGGCGGTGCGCTGCTGTCGGATCCGCGCGTCACTGCCCCGGCCGAGCGTCTGGGGGTCACGCCGGGCCAGGTGGTGCTGCGCTGGCACGTCCAGCAGGGCTATCTGCCGGTGCCGAAATCCGCCAACCCCGAGCGCCTGGCGCAGAACCTCGACGTTTTCGGCTTCAGCCTGACCGAGGCCGAGATGACGGCGCTGAACGGCATGGACCGGCCTGACCCGGACATGGCGGATTCGGACGTCTTCGGGCACTGAGCCCCCGCGCGCCCCCCGGAGCTTGCCTCCGGGGGGCGCGCCTTGTCGGCCTGGCGAGGGGTCAGAAGGGCTTGGCGAACAGCACCCAGGCGCCGCAGGCGATCAGGGCAAAGCCCGCGACATGGCTCCAGGTCACGCTTTCGCCCAGGTAGATCGCGGCGAACAGGGTGAAGACGATCAGGGTGATGACTTCCTGCATGGTTTTCAGCTGGGCCGCCGACCATACGGTCGAACCGATCCGGTTCGCCGGGACCGCCAGGCAGTATTCCAGCAGCGCAAAGCCCCAGCTGATCAGGATGACCTTCCACAGGGCCAGCTGGTGATACTTGAGGTGCCAGTACCAGGCGATGGTCATGAAGATGTTGGAACCGCACAGTAGCAGCACCGGCGCGATGGCCGGCCAGAGGGACGTGGGCATGGGCGTTCTCCCGCAGGATCGACCGAAGGTAGCGGCGCGGGCGGGAACGGCAAGGGCAGGCGGGGCCTGGGCCCCGCGCGCAGAGGGCCGCCAAGCGCAGCGGGGCTGCCGCTGCAGGCCAACGGAGCCGCCAGAGCAGGGCAGGTGGGCGCAGGTCCCGGGTCCCGGCAGGGGCTGGACGAAGGATGCGCCGCGCGCCTGGGCCCCGTTGGCCTGGGTGGGCACGTCAATGTCGGTCGCCTGTCGTTCGGGCAGATGCCGGTGCAAGGTGGCTGGCGATGGCCGGGCTGTGCTGTGGTTCCGCCGGGCGGATTCCAGGGGGCGGCTGCGGGCAGATGCAGACACCAAGGGGCCAGCGATGGACGGGTTGTGGCAGATCCCGCCGAACGGGGCTGCGGTTCCGCCGGTTGAATGACAGGGGTGGCTGCGGGCGGATGCCGGTGCGGATGCTTTGGCGAGGGGGCGGACCCCGGGGCAACGGTGGCCGGGCGGGCCGTTGCGATCAGCCGCCCTTCAGCACCTGCGCCCCCTCCGAGGCCAGCATCGCCGCGTTGAAGCAGTCCACCAGCCGGGCGAATTCGGCGCGCTCGGCCTCGGGCCAGTCCGCCAGCATCTCGGCCAGGCGTTGCTGGCGCAGGGCCTGCATCTCGTCCTGGCGGCGCAGGCCAGAGGCGGTTGCCGCGATGACCACGCCGCGGCCGTCACGGGGATTGCGGCGGCGTTCGATCAGGCCCTGGCGGGCCATGGCGGCGATCTGCCGGGTGATCGTCGATTGATCGAGCGACAGCGCGCTGGCCAGGGCGCCGCTGGTCACAGGGCCGTCGCGCAGCTGCATCATCACCAAATAATGCGCCCGCTCCATCGGGTAGCCGCGCCGCCGGTGAATGCCTTCCAGCCCACGGATCATGAAGGCGATCGCGGGTTCCATCCGTGCGACAGAGGCGGGTATGCGGGAGAACGGGTCGCTCATCGCCGGCTCCGGTTGTTTTATTGTATCGTACAACTTGATTCACCCAAGGGCCAGGACTATCCCTAAGGTCAACGGGGCGCCGGGTCCGCCGGAGTCCACAGCATCCGAAGGCTTTCCATGTCGACCAATTCCGGGGGCGCGACCGGAGCGTCCCAGACATCTTCCGGTTTCCTCGATCAGCCACGGGCGGTCTGGGCCACGGCCTTCGCCTGCGTGGTGGGCTTCATGTCGATCGGTCTGGTGGACCCGATCCTGACCTCGATCGCGGCAGGGCTGCACGCCAGCGCCGCGCAGGTGTCGCTGCTGTTCACCTCGTATTTCTTCGTCACCTCGGTGATGATGCTGATCACCGGCTTCGTCAGCTCTCGCCTCGGGGCGCGGCTGACGCTGCTGCTGGGGGCGGTGCTGATCGTGGCGTTTTCAGCGCTGGCGGGCACGTCGCATTCGGTGGCCGAGCTGGTGGGCTTTCGCGCCGGATGGGGCCTGGGCAATGCCTTCTTCGTGGTGACCGCGCTGTCGGTGCTGGTGGCGGTGGCACGGGGCGGCACGGGCCGCGCGGTGCTGATCTACGAGGCGGCGATGGGCCTTGGCCTGTCGGCCGGGCCGCTGATCGGGGCGATCCTGGGATCCTTCAGCTGGCGCTATCCGTTCTTCGGCACCGCGACGCTGATGGCGGTGGGCTTTGTTGCCATCGCGATCTTCCTGCCGTCGCTGCCGAAGCCCGCGCAGAAGATATCGCTGAGCGCGCCGGTGCGGGCGCTTGGCCATCCGGGCCTGTTCACCGTGTCGCTGGCGGCCTTCTTCTACTACTTCGCCTTCTTCACCGTGCTGGCCTTTGCCCCCTTCGTGCTGGACCTGCCGGCCTATGCGGTGGGCGGGATCTTCTTTGGCTGGGGCGTGATGCTGGCGGTGTTCTCGGTCTTCGTGGCACCGCGCGCCGAGGCCCGGCTGGGCCTGCTGCCGGTGACGACGCTGTGCCTGGTGACGCTTGCAGTGCTGCTTTTGGTGATGGGGGCGGGCAGCAAGACCGCCATCGCCCTGTGCATCATCGCCAGCGGCGCCGTCATGGGCGTCTGCAACACCCTCTTCACCGAGCTGGCGCTGGAAGTGTCGGACGTGCCGCGCCCCGTCGCCTCGGCGGGCTATAATTTTCTGCGCTGGTTCGCGGGTGTCATCGCGCCCTTTGCCGTGCCCACCATTGCCGAACATACCAGCGTGATGACCGCCTTTGCCGTGGCCTGCATCGCGGCCCTGCTGGCGCCCGCGATCCTGATCGCCCGGCGGCGGTCCATTGCGCGCAATGTCTATGTGCCCGCGCCCGGGCCCCAGCCGGTCTATGTGGCGCTGGACGGATCGGGGCGCGACGCGGATCTTCTGGACCGTGCCATCGCCCTGGCCCATGCGGCCGGCGATGCCCCCGTCGTTGCCCTGCATGTCCGCATGAGAGAGGCGCTCGATGGCCAGGATATCGCCCTGGAAACCCGCGAGAAAGCCGAAGAGATCGCCGCCCAGGCCCATGCCCGCATCGAGGCCGACGGCCTGTCTGCCCGCGAGGAAATCATCGAGGTGCCCGCCGGTCAGGCCGCCCAGAGCGTCGTCGGCCGGGCCCGAGAGGGCCATGCGCTGCGCCTGGTGATCGGCACGCCCGAGGGCGGTCTTGAGGATCGCGTGCACGGCAGCTTTGCCCGCGCCGCCGGGGTGGCTGCCCGTCAGGGGCCGAAGGTCAAGCTGACGGTGGTCAAGTAACATCCCGGGGGCCCGCCGCACCACATTCAGGGCAGGCGGCGCCGTCGCCGGGGTCAGTCCCTGCGGCGGGGGGCGGCCTTCAGGAAGGCCTCGAAGGCGGCAAGGGTGATGTCCGAGACGTGATGTTCCATCCCCTCGGCATCAAGTTCGGCGTTTTCTTCGGGGACGCCGACGGCCACCAGGAAATCCACCACCGTGCGGTGCCGCGCCCGCACCCGTTCCGCCAGCGCCGCGCCGGCCTCGGTCAGGAAGACGCCGCGATAGGGGCGCGAGACCGCCAGCCCCTCGCGTTTCAGCCGCGCCACGGCCTTGGTCGCGGTGGGGTGGGTGACCCCCATGCGGGCGGCGATATCGGTGATGCGGGCCTCGCCCAGGTCCTCGATCAGGTCGCCGATCATCTCGGCATAGTCTTCCAGGACGGCATTGGCCTGCGCCGCGCGGGCCTGGGTAAAGCGTTCCACGGGCAGGCCGCAGGGGTCGTCGATGGGGGGCGTGTCTTCTGTCTCGGACATCATTCCTGCCTTTGCACTGGGCGCCCGGGATACGCAGGGAACGACCTGTCTGCAAGCCGGGTTTCATTCTGGAGCGCAGCCTGGATGTGTTGCCGGGCAAACCTGGGCCGGACCGCAGCTGTGATCACATCAAGGCGCGTCTTCTGTTTGTACCCTATTGACCTATTTGTAGCCTAGGCTTTATTTTCCCGATGTTCCGATCCCTCCCCTTTGCGGACGACAAGGCATGACGATGACAGACAACTCCTCCGGCAATTCCACCGGGCGCACGCGCCAGGCGATCGCGGATGTGCTGGATGGCAAGCTGCACGGGCCGAAGACGGCGCTGCTGTTCGCGGGCCCGGCCATCGTGGCCTCGGTGGCCTATATGGATCCGGGCAATTACGCGACCAACATCCAGGCGGGGGCGGGCTATGGCTATACGCTGCTGTGGGTGGTGCTGGGGGCGAACCTGATCGCCATGCTGTTTCAGGCGCTGTCGGCGCGGCTGGGCATCGTGACGGGGCGCAACCTGGCGGAGCTGTGCCGAGATCACTTCCCGCGGCCCGTCGTCTGGCTGATGTGGGCGGTGTCCGAGGTCGCGGCCATGGCCACCGACCTTGCCGAATTCCTGGGCGGCGCCATCGGCCTGGCGCTGCTGTTCAACATGCCGCTGATGGCGGGCATGGTGGTCACGGCCATCGTCACCTACGCGATCCTGATGTTCGACCACGGCGGTTTCCGCCCGATGGAGAAGATCATTGGCGCCTTCGTCGGCATCATTGGCCTGTCCTACCTGGCCGAGGTCTTTATCGCGCCGATCGACTGGGGGCAGACCGCGACCGGGCTGGTCACGCCGCAACTGCCCGATGCCATGGCGCTGACCATCGCCGTGGGGATCATCGGCGCCACCGTCATGCCCCATGCGATCTATCTGCATTCCGGCCTGTCGCAGAACCGCGCCCAGGTGCGTAACGATGCCGACCGGCGCAAGCTGCTGACCTTCTCGAACCGCGAGGTCGTCATTGCACTGGCCGGCGCCGGGCTGGTCAACATGGCGATGGTGATGATGGCGGCCTCGGCCTTCCACACCGGCCATTCCGACGTGGCCGAGATCGAAACCGCCTATCACACCCTGACACCGTTGCTGGGGGGCGCCGCGGCGGCGTTCTTCCTGACCTCGCTGATCGCGTCGGGTGTGTCGTCCTCGGTGGTGGGGACGATGGCGGGGCAGATGATCATGCAGGGCTTCCTGCGCCGCCGGGTGCCGGTCTGGCTGCGCCGGCTGGTGACGATGGCACCCGCCTTCGTGGTGGTGGCCATGGGGGTCGATGCGACGCGGGCGCTGGTGCTCAGCCAGGTGGTGCTGTCGATCGCGCTGCCGGTGCCGATGGTGGCGCTGATCGTCTTCGTCAGCCGCCGCGACATCATGGGCGCCTTCCGGCTGGGGCTGGGCTGGCGGGTCCTGGCCTGGCTCGGGGCGGCGGTGGTCCTTGGCCTGAACATGGTGCTGCTGGCCCAGGCCTTTGGTCTGCCGGTGCCGTTCCTGGCCGACTAGCCCTGCACCTTTTCGTGATGCCGCCTGAACGGGCCCTGCAGCCAGGCTGCGGGGCCGTTCTTTTTCCGCTGAAACGACGGTTTGCGCCACGATGTGACGCAACGTGCGCCGTCTGCACCCTTGAATCCACGAACTGGGACATTGCGGGCGCGCCGCCAAAGCGCGACGCTGCCGGTACAGACGCCCCGAGGAGAGAGCAGGGCGTCCGGAGGAAAGCCACAGCGACCGCGCCTCGGGGCCAGACCCGCGCCTTTGCGCGGGCCGGGGGCTTTGGCGCCGTCCGTCCGGGGAGGAACGAAAATGCCACACTTATTCCACGCGGCCTGGCCGCGCATTCTGGTCATCTATGCCCTTGGGGTCATGGGGGCGATGGCGGTCAGCACGCCGGTGACCCAGCTGGGGGCCATCGCGGGCGAATTCCACCCCCGCAGCCCGGCCCAGATCGGCCTGATCATGACGCTGCCGGCGCTGGTGGTGGCGCTTGGTGCGCTGCTGGCGGGGATCGTGGTCGATCGCCGCGGAGACCGCCCGATCCTGTTCCTGGGCGTGCTGGTCATGACGCTGGGCGACCTGGGCGTGACCGCTGCCCCAACCCTGAGCTGGCTGCTGGCGGCGCGGGGGCTGACCGGGGTGGGCTATGTGATGGTCTCGGTCGCGGCGATCACCGCGCTGATCCGCACCACCGATGGGCGCCGGCGCAGCCTGGCGCTGGCGCTGTGGTCGACCTTCGTGCCGGTCAGCTTCCTGCTGCCCTTCGTCTTCTCGGGGCTGATCGCCGAGGCGGGCACCTGGCGGGCGGCCTTCTGGCTGCATGGCGCGCTGACGGTGGCGCTGGCGCTGCTGGCCTGGCCGCTGATTCCGCCGCGGGTCTCGGTGCTGTCGGGGCCCAGCCGGGCGCGGGGGCTGGGGGCGGTGCTGCGCTCGCCGCTGCCCTACCTGCTGGGGCTGGCCTTCGCGGCGGATGCCTTCCAGACCAGCGGCATGGTCTCGACGCTGGCGCCGATGCTGCACCAGCGCTTCGGCGTGGCCGAGGTCGAGACCGAGCACTGGAACGCCTTCGGGACGCTGTGCAATGCCTGCGGCTGCCTGCTGGTGGGGGTGCTGATGGGGCGGGGCGTGCGCTCGGCCCGGCTGGCGTTCGCGGGGCTGGCGCTGGCGCTGGCGGGCGGCGTGGTGCTGTTCTTCCTGGCGCCGGGATTCACCGTGTCTCTGGGGGCCTCCTGGCTGCTGCTGTTCGGCAGTGGTCTGCTGTCGGGGATGTGGACCCTGGTGCCGGTGGCGGCGCCCAGCCTGGAAAGCGCGGGCGCAACCAGTGGCCTGGTGACCCAGTTGACGCTTGTGGGCGTCCTGCTGGGCTCGCCTAGTTACCTCAGCGCGATTTCGGCGCCGGGGCGGCTGCCGGTGCTGGGGATCTTCCTGGTGGCCCTGGCGCTGTCGGCCCTGCGTCTGCCGGTCTGTCGCCGCGCCGACGCCCGCAGCGGCGCGGAAAGTGCCCCGGCGCCGCATCTGAGCGAGGCCTGAAAAGGGTTCCGCGACAGGGGGTTGCAGGGGATTTGAAAATTCTTCGGGAAAAGCGAAAATCCCGCTTGACGGCTTCGGTCGCTGCCAATAGAACGCCCTCCACGGCAGCTGCGCGGTTGTAGCTCAGTTGGTTAGAGTACCGGCCTGTCACGCCGGGGGTCGCGGGTTCGAGCCCCGTCAACCGCGCCACTGCCGTTTATGAAAAGCGCCCCCTTGTGGGGCGCTTTTTCGTTTTGCGCCATCGGCTTGGGGGCTGTGGCGGGGGTTGTAACGGCAATCGGAAAAAACGATCATTGGCGTCGAAACGCGCTTTGATCCCTCTTGACCGCCCCGGCGCCTGCCCATAGAAGCCATTTCACGGCAGCTGCGCGGTTGTAGCTCAGTTGGTTAGAGTACCGGCCTGTCACGCCGGGGGTCGCGGGTTCGAGCCCCGTCAACCGCGCCACTGCCGTTCATGAAAAGCGCCCCTTTGCGGGGCGCTTTTTCGTTTTCCGGCAATGGCTTGAAGGTCGTTTCTGGGTGACGTCGGGACGGGTGCGAAATTCACAGACCGGGTGATTTTTGCCGTTGACGGCCCCGGCGCAGTCCCTTAGATCACCCTTCATAGCGCGGTTGTAGCTCAGTTGGTTAGAGTACCGGCCTGTCACGCCGGGGGTCGCGGGTTCGAGCCCCGTCAACCGCGCCACTTCTTCGAAAAGCCCTCCCTTGTGGAGGGCTTTTTCGTTTGGCGGCCGGGCAGGGGGCGCTGCCCCCGTCGCTGCGCGACTCCCCCGGAGTATTTTCGGTCAGATGATGAAGAACCGGTTCTTTCATCTGACCATAAATACTCCCGCCGGAGGCGGAAATGCGTCTGCGAGCACGCCCTGTCAGGGGCGCGAGTGGACATCCGCGTAGGTATAGCCGTCGGGCCAGATGCCGATCCAGAGCCAGCGCTTGCGGTGGCTCAGCTGCATCGCCAGGTGATCGAGATGCGCGATGTCGAGCCAGAGCCGGATCGTCCGGTCGGCTTCCTTGTAATAGGGCGCGCGCAGTTCCGAGGCGGGGCGAAAGCGGATGATGCCGCGAGACACCTGAGAGGAGGGGGTTGCCATGCCATAGACCTCGATCTGGGCGAGGCCGCGGACGGGCGAGAGGGCCTCGGCCCCGGTGGTGTGGACGGCTTCGGTGATGAAGAGGATCTCGCGGCGCACGGCATGGCTGCCGGAGGAAGCCTGCGGTTCGGCCTCCATGGCGGCGATGCGGGCGTCGATCTCTTCCTCGATGTTCAGGACCATGGCGGGCTCCTCCTTCCCGGGGGCCCGCCATGATCGGTATCAGCCTGGCCTCAGCGGGTCAGGGCATCCAGGACGCGGGCCCAGCTTCTGATTCCTCTATGGAAGGAATTAAGATCGTATTTCTCGTTCGGAGAATGCAGCCCGTCGTCATCCTTGCCGAAGCCGATCAGCATCGAATCCATGCCCAGGATCTTCTTGAAATGCCCCGAGATCGGGATCGAGCCGCCGCAGCCCACATAGGCGGCCGCGCGCGGCCATTCATCCGAGAGCGCCTGGCGGGCCTTCTCGAAGGCGGGATCGGCGGTTTCCATCTGCGAGGCGAAGGAGGCGCCGTGGGTCTTGAAGGTGACCTTGACGTCGGCGGGCAGCAGATCCGTCACCATCTTGCGGAAGTTTTCGCGGATCTTGTGGGGATCCTGCTGGCCGACCAGCCGGAACGAGATCTTGGCATGGGCTTCGGCGGGCAGCACGGTCTTGAAGCCCGCACCGGTGTAGCCGCCCCAGATGCCGTTCACCTCGCAGGTGGGGCGCGACCAGATCATCTCCAGCCCGGTGCGGTCCTGTTCGCCCGCGGGCACCGAAAGGCCGACCTCGCCCAGGAAGGCGGCCTCGTCGAAGCCGAGGGCGGTCCATTGCGCCATGATCTCGGGGTCGATCTCGGGGACGCCCTCGTAGAAGTCGGGGATGGTGATGCGGCCTTCGTCGTCATGCAGCGCCGCCAGCACCTTGGACAGCACCCGGATCGGGTTCATCGCGATGCCGCCGTACATGCCCGAATGCAGGTCGCGGTCGGGGCCGGTGATGGTGATCTCGTCGCTCATCATGCCGCGCAGCATGGTGACGATGGCGGGGGTTTCCTCGCCGAAAAGGCCGGTGTCGCAGATCAGCGCGATGTCGGATTTCAGCTCGTCCGCATTGTCCTTCATGAAGGGCACGAGAGAGGGGGAACCCGATTCCTCTTCGCCCTCGAAGAAGAAGGTGATCTTGCAGGGCAGGGTGCCGTGGATCTTCTTCCAGGCGCGGCAGGCCTCGACAAAGGTCATCAGCTGGCCCTTGTCATCGGCGGTGCCGCGGCCGCGGATCACCTTGCCCTTCGGCGTGTCCTGAACTTCGGGATCGAACGGATCGCGGTCCCACAGGTTCAGCGGATCGACCGGCTGGACGTCGTAATGGCCGTAAAACAGCAGGTGCGGGCCTTCGCCCTCGACATGGCCGACGACCATCGGATGGCCCGGGGTGGGGCGCTTGGTGGCGTTGATGCCGATCGAGGTCAGGTCCGCCACCAGCCAGTCCGCGGCCGTCTCGCAATCGCCCTTGTAGGCGGGATCGGTCGAGATCGAGGGGATGCGCAGCAGTTCCATCAGCCGGTCGGTGGCGGCGGGAAGCTCCTGGTCGATGAGGGCGAGGACGGGGTCGAGAGACATGTGTGCTCCTGTCGTACGGGTCGGGCGGGACCGTACCACCCGCAGAGGCCTTGTCCAGAGACGGGGCGCCGCGGCTGCCGTCACCGGATTGTGACGACATCTCGTCGCAGCCCTGATGTGCAAACCGGCCCTGAGCATCCTGCATGGCTGCAGAGCCGTGCCGTCTGGACAGGCCATGACGGGGGCGGGGGCTGCGGGGTGGCGCATGAAAAAAGGCCCTGCCACCCGGATGGGGGGCAGGGCCTGGTATGAATGACTAGGTGTCTGAAAGATCGATTAAAAGTTTTGAAATCTAATAACCCTCCTATGGCCCGGAATCGGGTAGGACGTAAAGGTATGATAAGCCGGAATGCTGCATTTTTTTTGAAGTGATCGCGCATTGGGCGGAAAATCATGTTAGCGGTCACTTTCTTGTGCGGCGCTTGACTCAGGTCAAGGTGGGCGGGCGCGGCGATCTGTAGCCTGCGGCAAAAGGGGGATGTGGATTTATTTCCATTCCAAACAGACAGGGGGGGTGGTACACCTGACCCGCCTGCGCAAGCAGAAGAAGACCGGTCCTCCGCTAATCTCCGGGCCGGCCCCGACGAGAAGAAGAGAGTAGCCACGTGACGTACGAAGCTCAACTGGACCTGGCCATCGGCAAACTGCACGAGGAAGGTCGTTACCGGA
The DNA here is from genome assembly GCF_057380705.1 of Pseudooceanicola sp. NS-SX9. Lineage (NCBI taxonomy): Bacteria > Pseudomonadati > Pseudomonadota > Alphaproteobacteria > Rhodobacterales > Paracoccaceae > Pseudooceanicola > Pseudooceanicola sp. NS-SX9. Next base: position 1,389,760 of record NZ_CM170818.1, read on the forward strand.
CTTTCATCGACATCGTTCGCCACAAGGGCAACTTCCCCCATGCAACCTGGCGCCGTCCCGACGGGACCGAGCGGCCGGTGACCGTATGGTGCGGCAACGACTATCTGGGCATGGGGCAGCATCCGGTGGTGCTGGAGGCCATGCATCAGGCGCTGAACGATGTGGGTGCGGGTTCGGGCGGCACGCGCAACATCTCGGGGACGACGCTGTATCACAAGGCGCTGGAGGCCGAGCTGGCCGACCTGCACGGCAAGGAAGCAGCGCTGGTCTTCTCTTCTGCCTATATTGCCAATGACGCGACGCTTTCGACCCTGCCGACACTGTTCCCCGGCCTGATCATCTATTCGGACGAGCTGAACCATGCCTCGATGATCGAGGGGATCCGCCGCAACGGTGGTGCCAAGCGGATCTTCCGTCACAATGATCTGGCCCATCTGCGCCAGCTGCTGGAAGCCGACGATCCCAAGGCGCCCAAGCTGATCGCATTCGAATCCGTCTATTCCATGGACGGCGATTTCGGCCCGCTGGAGCAGCTGTGCGACCTGGCCGAGGAATTCAACGCCCTGACCTACCTGGACGAGGTCCACGCGGTCGGCATGTACGGTCCCCGCGGTGGCGGCGTCAGCGAACGTGACAACCTGGCGCATCGCATCGACATGATCAACGGCACGCTGGGCAAGGCCTTTGGCGTCTTCGGCGGCTATGTCGCGGCCTCGGCCAAGATGTGCGACGCCATCCGCTCCTATGCGCCGGGCTTTATTTTCACCACCTCGCTGCCGCCCGTTGTGGCGGCGGGGGCGGCGGCCTCGATCCGGCATCTGAAGGGCGACCAGGCGCTGCGCGACCTGCACCAGGAACGCGCCAGCGTCATGAAGACCCGGCTGAAGGGCCTGGGTCTGCCGCTGATCGACCATGGCAGCCATATCGTTCCGGTGATCGTCGGCAATCCGGTGCATACCAAGATGCTGTCGGACATGCTGCTGGAAGATCACGGCATCTACGTCCAGCCGATCAACTATCCGACGGTCAAGCGCGGCACCGAGCGTCTGCGCTTTACCCCCTCGCCGGTGCATGGCCCGCAGGAGCTGGACAAGCTGGTCCGCGCCATGGACCAGCTGTGGTCGCATTGCGCGCTGAACCGCCAGGATCTGGCCGGCTGACATCGCGGCCACTGCAGATTTTGACGCCTGGCCCCTGTGTGGGTCGGGCGTCTGCCGTTCCGGGCGCCGCGCGAAAAGTCCTGACGCCGACCCAGACCCGTTAACGATTTATTCAGGCACCTCACGCAATGTTGCGAAAGGGTACGTTCCCGTGGAACCTTGAGCGTGTTTTAAGGGTTCGACTCCCCAGTAAAGGCGCAATGCCTCCGGAGCATTTCCCGGAGGGACCCAACTCTTAGTCCCCGTGCGCGGTCACACGCCGAAATCTTGGTGTGGGGCCGGCAAGTCGCCCAATTTGCCTTGAATCATGTTAGTCTCGCGTCAACAAAGAGCGTGACTCGAATCGGGGCTGATCAACGGGTCATGGGGAATTCAACGGGGCAGAAACCATGCGGCGGAAGGCAAAGCCTGGCGGGGATCAGGCTGTTCGGCAGCCACTCGGCTATGATGATTTCGAGGTCACTCTGGGCGACGTGATGCGTGGCGAACGCGCCACGCTGGGCAAGTCGCTTCTGGATGTGCAGCGCGAACTGCGGATCAAGGCGAACTACATCTCGGCGATCGAGAACTGCGATCCCACGGCCTTCGACACGCCCGGGTTCATCTCGGGCTACGTGCGCTCCTATGCGCGCTACCTCGGCATGGAGCCCGAGGCGACCTTCCGCCAGTTCTGCAAGGAAAGCGGCTTTGCCCCGGCGCATGGCATGGCGGCCGAGGCCTCCTCGCGGCCGCGCAATGTCGAGCCGCTGCGCAAGCCCACCCCGCGCGATCCCTTCCTGGCCCCCGAGACCCCTTTCATCCCCGCCGGCGAAAGCTGGTTCAGCCGGATCGAACCTGCGGCCATCGGCTCGGCGCTGGTGCTGATCGCGCTGATCTGCGGTCTGGGCTACGGCGGCTATGCCGTGCTGAACGAGGTCCAGCGGGTCAAGTTCGCCCCGGTGGAAAACACGCCCGACGTGCTGGCCGATCTGGATCCGCTGCAGGCCGCCACCCATCCGACCGAAGATCCGGTGGCCGATGGTCAGGCCACGGCCGGCGTTACCGTCACCCCGGGCGACGCGACCGACCGGCTGTACCGTCCGCAGGCGCTGGACCTGCCGGTCGTGGCTTCGCGCGATGCGCCGATCGCCACGCTGAACCCGGCGCAGATCGGCACCTTCATCAACGATCCCTCGACCACGGCCGACGTGGCCGCCAATGCCGCCGCCAACCCCCAGTCCCCCGAGGATCTGGCCGCCGCCGCCGCCCTGGGCGTGACGGCGCAGGGTGCCGATGGCAAGCCGCTGCCGCAGCCGCAGGTCGTGGCCGCCGCAAAGCCCGGCGTGACGCTGGTCGCGGTGCGCCCGGCCTGGGTGCGCGTGACCGCCGCCAACGGCACCGTGCTGCTGGAAAAGACCATGGCCTCGGGCGAGAGTTTCGCCCTGCCCACAACCGAGGAACCCGCCCATCTGCGCGCCGGCATGGCCGGTTCGATCTATTTCGCAGTGAACGGCAGCTACTACGGTCCGGCGGGCAAGGGCTCCAGCGTGGTGAAGAACGTCGCGCTTTCCGCGGATGATCTGGAAAAATCCTACAAGGTCGCGGATCTTTCCGCCGATCCGACCGCCAAGAAGGTGATCTCGGTCGTGGCCGAGGCCGATCTGCCGCAGGACAAGCAGCCGGACTAAGCGCTGCGTGAGCGACCTGTCTGACGCGCCCGGGATCCCAGCGGTTCCGGGCGCGTTGCGTTGCGGGACCCTGCCAAGCAACCCGCCATGCGATTGCACCTGCGGTGGGGAAGGTTTATCTCTGCCCCGAGCCGGAAGAGGATCTCTCATGTCGCATAATCCCGTTCGCCCCTGGCGCAACATCGACCGCCGGAAAAGCCGCCAGATCATGGTGGGCAATGTGCCGGTGGGGGGTGATGCGCCGATTTCGGTCCAGACGATGACCAACACCGTCACCACCGACATTGCGGGCACCATCGCGCAGGTGCAGCGGGCGGCCGAAGCGGGCGCCGACATCGTGCGCGTGTCCGTCCCCGACGAGGCCTCGGCCCGCGCCCTGAAAGAGATCGTCCGGGAAAGCCCGGTGCCGATCGTGGCGGACATCCATTTCCACTACAAGCGCGGCATCGAGGCCGCCGAGGCGGGCGCTGCCTGTCTGCGCATCAACCCCGGCAATATCGGCGATGAAAAGCGCGTGGCCGAGGTGATCCGCGCCGCGCGCGACCACAATTGCTCGATCCGGATCGGGGTGAACGCGGGCAGCCTGGAAAAGCACCTTTTGGAAAAATACGGTGAACCCTGCCCGGATGCGATGGTGGAATCCGGTCTGGATCACATCAAGATCCTGCAGGACCACGATTTCCACGAATTCAAGATCAGCGTGAAGGCCTCCGATGTCTTCATGGCTGCGACCGCCTACCAGATCCTGGCCGAGCAGACCGATGCGCCCATTCACCTTGGCATCACCGAGGCCGGCGGGCTGATGTCGGGCACCATCAAGAGCGCCATCGGCCTGGGCAACCTGCTGTGGATGGGCATTGGCGACACGATCCGCGTGTCCCTGTCGGCCGATCCGGTGGAAGAGGTCAAGGTCGGCTATGAGATCCTGAAATCGCTGGGCCTGCGGCACCGGGGCGTCAACATCATCTCGTGCCCCAGCTGCGCGCGTCAGGGGTTCGACGTGATCAAGACGGTCGAGGCGCTGGAAAAGCGCCTGGAGCACATCAAGACGCCGATGTCGCTGTCGATCATCGGCTGCGTGGTCAACGGCCCGGGCGAGGCGCTGATGACCGATGTGGGCTTTACCGGCGGCGGGGCCGGCAGCGGCATGGTCTATCTGGCGGGCAAAGCCAGCCACAAGATGTCGAACGACCAGATGATCGATCATATCGTCGAAGAGGTCGAGAAACGCGCCGCCGCCATCGAGGACGCGCAGGTGGATCCGCAACCGGCCGAATAGGCTGCGCGGCACGATCTTTGGGAAGGGACGGGGCGGGGGCAATCCCGCCCCTTTTCGCTCCCGGAGAGGGCGGGCAGAGAGGCCATGAGCGTTCCTGTGCATCATCCGGGCCGCGCAGTGGTGGCGCGGGATCTGTGGTCAGGGCGCATTCTGCCGGCCGCAGCATGGCCCTCCAGCTTTGGCCGGACGCACGGCTTTCGGTGCGACGGTGGATATCGGGGCCTGCGGGAATGATGCTTTCGGGCCGCGGTTGCGACGCCCGGCTTTGGGGCTTGCGATAGCGATGCTTTCGGGTGGCTTCTGCGCCTGCGATGCTGTGACGGTCGTTATCGGGGGCTGCGGTGCCGTTGCCTTCGGGCCCTGGTCAGGGCGGTTGCTTCAGCGGATTGCGACGGGGCGGGTTTGGGGGAACGGCTGGCACCGGATCGGGCAGCAGCCGAAACGGGCCCGAGGCGCCCCCCGCCATGGCTTGGGCAGGCCCTCCGCCTTCGCTGCAGCCGGGATCGTCGCCAGGGGCGGTGCGATGAGGCCGGGCGGACCGGCTATTTCAGGTAGCGTTGCAGTACCACCGTCGGCATGGCGCCACGGATCAGCCGGTCGTTCATCACGTAGGAGGGCACGGTATCCAGGCCCAGCTCTCCGAACAGGTCGGCCTGACGGCCCACCGTGTCGACGATGGGCTGGCTTTCGGCGCGCTGGCGCAGGGCGGCCGCATCGACCTTTTCCGCCGCCAGCAGCGCATCCGGGGTCTTGCCCTGCAGCAGCCCGGCGCGGAAGCGGCGGGCGGCCAGCGGACCCTTCTCCTGCGCCAGCACCATGGCCAGGCGGTCGTCGGGGCTGGCATGGGCGCTGCGGATCTCGACCCGAAGGCCAGGATGGGCGGCGGCGATCTGCGCCAGCTCGGCCTCGGCGCGGGGGCAGGCGGGGCAGTCGGCGGCAGTGAAAAGGGTGATCTTCGCCTCGCCCTTGGCGCCATAGCCCTGGGGTGTCGGGCCGAACAGGTCGGCCTCGTGCAGGGTGATGCGCTGCAGGTCGGTGTCGATCTCGGCCTGCAGGGGGGACCAGACGGCGGCGCGCAGGCGGGCCTCGCCGCGTTGCAGGGCGTTCTGGATCAGGTCGGGCTGATCGCGCAGGATGCCGCGCAGTTCCTCGTTGAAAAGGAAGGGGTTGCTGTCCATCGCCTTCTGCCAGGCGGTATCCGCCAGGGTCGGAAGGGGCGCCAGCAGCAGAGCGGCCAGCAACAGGGGGCGAAGCGCGCGCATCGGTCAGTCGGCCCGAACGTCGGCCACCACCTGGCGCATCCCCTCAAGCGGCAGGTAGCCCCGCAGCATGGTGCCCGGCAGCACGAAGGTCGGCGTCCCCTGGACCTGCAGCTTCTGCGCCAGGGCGTGGTTCTCGGCGATCTCGTCGTTGACGGCATCGCTGTCCATCGCCGCCAGGATCGGCTTGGCCTGCAGGCCCAGCCCCGAGGCAAGCCGCCCCAGCCCGGTGTCGTCATAGGGTCCGTCAAAGCTCATCAGCGCGTCATGCACCTGCTTGTACGCCTCGGGGCCGGCGGTGAGGCGGGTGGCAATGGCAAACTTCGAGGCCGTCATGCTGTCGGGCCCGAGGATCGGGAATTCCTTCAGCACAAAGCGGATCCGGCCGTCGGATTTGATCAGGTTCTCGACATCCTCATAGGCGCGGCGGCAGTAGCCGCAGCGGTAGTCCATGAATTCGACCAGGGTGACATCGCCATCGGGATTGCCGCCGGACCAGCTGTAGCCGTCGTGGAAGATGGCCTGCTGGTTGTCCTTGACCAGCGTCTTGTCCGAGGCCTGGGCATTCTGTTCCTGCTGGTCCTTGTAGGCCTGCACGGCCTCGAAGATGACCTCGGGGTGTTCCATCAGGTAGTCGCGGACCTCGGCGCGGAAATCCTCGCGCTCGTCCTCGGTCATGCCGGCCTGGGTGGCGGCCATCGGCGCCGAGGGCACCAGGGCGATCGCCGTGGAGCTGGCCAGGAACAGGGTGCGGAGGAATTTCAGCGTCATGTCACGTCCTTCCGAAGCGGGGTCGAGAGGGCAGGCGCCCGGTGAATTCTGACCACGGGGGCAAGGGTTTGCCCGCGTTTTGCCCAACAGCAAGAGCACATTGGGCGGCTTTTGCCAAGCCGCAGCCACCGCCCCGGGCCGCCGCCATGTTGACCTATCGCGCGGGTCCTGTTGAAACGGCGTTAACTGGAATGCACCATCGGAGATGCTCATGCGTGTTTCAACCCGGGGATCCGTCGATCCGTTCATCGTGATGGATGTCATGAGCCGCGCGGCCGAATGGGAGGCGCAGGGCCGCCGGATTATCCACATGGAGGTGGGCCAGCCCTCGACCCCCGCGCCCGCCGCCGCGCGCGAGGCGCTGAAGCAGGCGCTGGACCGGCAATCGCTGGGCTATTCGCTGTCGCTGGGCATCACCCCCCTGCGCGAACGCATCGCGGCGCTTTACGGGCAATGGTACGATGTCGATCTGGATCCGAACCGCGTGGTGGTGACGACCGGCTCTTCCGGGGCCTTCCTGCTGAGCTTTGCCGCGCTGTTCGATGCGGGCGACCGGGTGGGGATCGGCGCGCCGGGCTATCCGTCCTACCTGCAGCTGCTGAAGGCGTCGAACCTGGATCCCGTGGTGATCGAGACCGCCGCCGAGGCGCGCTTTCAGCCCCGCCCCGAAGATATCGCCCACCGGCGCCTTGCCGGGCTGATGGTGGCCTCGCCCGGGAACCCCTCGGGGACGATGCTGTCGAAGCCCGCGCTGACGGATCTGATGGAGGCCGCGCGCGAACACGGCATCTCGTTGATCTCGGACGAGATCTATCACGGCCTGCATTACGAGGATCGCGCGGTTTCGGCGCTGGAGATCGGGGATGACTGCTATGTCATCAACTCTTTCTCCAAGTATTTCTCGATGACGGGCTGGCGGGTCGGCTGGATGGTGGTGCCGCAGGATCATGTGCGGGTGGTGGAACGGCTGTCGCAGCACATGTTCATCTGCCCGCCCACCGCCAGCCAGGTGGCGGCGCTGGCCGCCCTTGATGCCACCCAGGAGCTGGAGGCGAACCGTGCCGTCTATGCCGCCAACCGCGCGCTGCTGCTGCGCGAGCTGCCGAAGGTGGGCTTTGCCAAGATCGCGCCGCCCGACGGCGGTTTCTACATCTATGCCGATGTCAGCGACATGACCGACGATTCCCGCGCCTTCGCCCGCGAGATCCTGGACGAGGCCGGCGTTGCCGTGACCCCGGGGCTGGATTTCGACAAGGCGCGCGGGCAGGGGACGCTGCGGTTCTCTTACGCCGGTTCGACCGACGACATGCAAGAGGCGATCAGCCGCCTGGGCGCCTTCATGCAGGCGCGGGCTGCGCAGTGAGGGCCAACAGGATGCCGCGGTAGAAGCGCGGCAGGGTGCGGGGCTCTAGCAGGCCGGTGCGGCGTCCGCCGCGCAGGCCGCGCGACAGCGCCGTGCCCAGGTATTCATAAAGGATCGGCTGGCTGACCGGATCGCCGCCCTGAGGGGGCTGGCGGATCACACAGCCGGTCCACAGACCCCGGTCGACATCCGGCAGCGCCGCGTTGACGAAGCAGAAGGTGCTGGTGCCCGCGACCCGACGCGACAGCATGATGCCCACGCCGTTGGACTGCCGGAACACCGAGCCGCGGAATTCCCGGGCCGGTCCGGTCAGCGGCAGGCCCAGGTGGCGTTGCAGCGCTTTCGGCTGGTAGCCGCGCACGAAGGTCTGGCCGTCGCGGCGATAGACCTGCGCCAGCAGTCCCAGGATGCAGCCACAGTCGGTCAACCCGGGGGTCAGGGCGCGGTAAAAGCCGTTCGGAAACACCTCGGGCGGCACGTCGAGGCGCCCGTCATCCAGAAAGCCTGCGACTTCGGGGTGGTTCAGCAGCGCGGTCTGCGGGCGTTCCAGCCGGGCGAGGGGCTCCAGCAGGATGCGGGCATCGGTGCCGAAGAAGGCGCAGATCTTTTCCAGCACCTCGGGGCGCGGATAGCTTTCGCCTGACAGGTAGCGGTTGAACTGCGTCCGGTTGATCCCCAGGTCCCGGCACAGCCCCGAGACCGAGTCGTGCCGGTTGGTCAGCGTCCGCAGGTTGTCGCCGAAGACGGTGCGCAGCGCCTCGGCCCGGCTGTCGTCGTTCGTCATCGCGAAACGGCCCTCCGCGTCGAGAAGACGCAGCTTGTGGCAGCGTACTCACCATTCACCATTGAAAAATACCCGCATTGGACCTTTACTTGGAACAGGCCCTGATCCGAGATCCGGAACAGCCTTAAGAAATATCATATGTTTGATCTGGATCACTGACAACTCGGCAATGGGGCTTCTAAGCTGAATGTGCGATCTACACGTGCTCGGGGGAGGAACGGCGGATGGTGATACGGAATTCGATGCTTGGGATTGTTCTTTGGGTGACGCCAGGACTGAAAACGGCTGTGCTGTGGTGCGAGGATCAGGGGGATCTGGCCTATCTGCAACTAAGCCGCGAGGCGAATGGCACGGATGGGGTCCTGGCAGCCGAACGGCTGGATGCCGGGGATCTGGTGCATTTCGACTTGGTTGTTGAAGGAAATCTTAGGGTTGCGCGGAATGCCCGATTGATCTCGGGCGACTATTCTCCGCAGATCGCGCGGCAGTTGCGCGAGGCGGGCCAGTCGGGCGTCAGCCTGGCGCCTGCTTCGGCCGAACCCTGTCGTATTGCCGACCGGCACGAGGGGCGCGGCAATCCGGCGGTCCGTCGCGCCTGTGCCGATGCCCGGCGCCGCTGGAAGATGGCCCCGGAGGATCGCGTTCTGGTATGCTGAACATATCGCAGGCCGGTGCCGGGGGACGGCGCGGGTCTGCGATGGGCATGAAAAAGGCCGCCCTCCGGATCAGAGGGCGGCCTTTGTCCTTTTTGCCGGAACGCTCAGACTTCGCCGCGCGACAGGGCGGCAACGCCGGTGCGGGCGATCTCGCTCAGGCCGAGGGGGCGCATCAGCTCGGCGAAGGCGTCGATCTTGTCCGGTGCGCCGGTCAGTTCGAAGACAAAGCTTTCCAGCGTCGAATCCACCACCTTGGCGCGGAAGATGTCCGCCAGCCGCAGCGCCTCGACCCGCTTGTCGCCCCCGCCCGAGACCTTGATCAGCGCCAGTTCACGCTCGACCGAGGGGCCCTCGACCGTCAGGTCGTTGACCTGGTGCACGGGGATGATGCGGCCCAGCTGCGCCTTGATCTGTTCGATCACCAGCGGCGTGCCGCGGGTCACGATGGTGATGCGGCTCCGCTTGCCGGTGTGGTCCACCTCGGCGACGGTCAGGCTTTCGATGTTATAGCCGCGACCTGAGAACAGCCCGATGACCCGGGCTAGAACCCCTGCTTCGTTGTCGACCAGCACTGCCAGAGTGTGCTGTTCCACCGCGTCGCCATAGGTCGGACGCAGGTTGTAGGCGGAATGGCTGGTTGCGCCCTTCTTGATATGGAGTGCGTTCATGTTCTTTACCTTAAGATTAAGATGTCAGCCGTCTGCGGGCTGTCTTAAGTTGATCTTCGGTGAAAAGGGCCCGCCACTCGGGTTGCTGAACCAAGGCTTCGACTGTCAGATCCTTACGGTTCTTCAGGGCAAGTTGAGTGAAGCCTTCAGAGACTGCCGTTGGCTTGCTGTCCAAGAGATATCGCGCTGTCGCCAGCCCGCCCCGTGTCTGAACCATCTGAAGGAAACGGGTTGCCGTGTAGCCAGTTTCAGACTTTGCCAGATGATAGATTTCCACCATGGCAGTATGAAATCGTTTCTCGAGTTCAGCGGTCCCCATCTTCCTTACACCAGCACCGCGCCGTCCGACTGGATCGCGCCCTCGGTCGAGGCATCGCCCAGCAGCATCTCGTTATGCGCCTTGCCCGACGGGATCATCGGGAAGCAGTTCTCGTGCTTCTCGACCAGGCAATCAAAGATCACCGGCCCGTCGTAATTGATCATCTCCATGATCGCGTCATCCAGATCCGCGGGATCCGAGCACTGGATGCCCTTGGCACCGAAGGCCTCGGCCAGCTTGACGAAATCGGGCAGCGATTCCGACCAGCTGGAGGAATAGCGCTCGCCGTGCAGCAGCTGCTGCCACTGGCGCACCATGCCCAGGCGTTCGTTGTTCAGGATGAACTGCTTGACCGGCAGACGGTACTGCATCGCCGTGCCCATCTCCTGCATGTTCATCAGCCACGAGGCCTCGCCCGCGACGTTGATCACCAGCGCCTCGGGGTGGGCCTGCTGGACGCCGACGGAGGCCGGGAAGCCATAGCCCATCGTGCCCAGGCCACCCGAGGTCATCCAGCGGTGCGGTTCCTCGAAATGCAGGAACTGCGCGGCCCACATCTGGTGCTGGCCCACTTCGGTGGTGATGTAGCGATCCATCCCCTTGGTCAGCGCTTCCAGACGCTCAAGCGCGTACTGCGGCTTGATGATCTTGTCGGAATTCTTGTAGGTCAGGCACTTGACCTCTTTCCAGCCGTCGATCTTCTTCCACCACTTGGCCAGGGCCTCGCGGTCCATCTTGCGGCCGCGCGCCTTCCAGACCTTCAGCATGTCTTCCAGCACATGGGCCACGTCGCCGATGATCGGGTAATCCACGCGGATGACCTTGTTGATCGACGAGGGGTCGATGTCGATATGGACCTTCTTCGATTTCGGGCTGAAGGCATCGGTGCGGCCGGTGATGCGGTCATCGAAACGGGCACCGATGCAGATCATCAGGTCGCAGTCATGCATGGCCATGTTGGCCTCGTAAAGGCCATGCATCCCCAGCATCCCCAGCCACTTGTCGCCCGAGGCCGGGTAGGCGCCCAGACCCATCAGCGTCGAGGTGATCGGCGCGCCGGTGGCCTCGACCAGCTCGCGCAGCAGCTGGCTGGCGGCAGGACCCGAGTTGATGACGCCGCCACCGGTGTAGAAGACCGGGCGCTTGGCGGTTTCCAGCGCCGCGATGACCTCGGTGATCTCTTCCAGGTCGCCCTTCAGCTGCGGCTGGTAGCGGTATTCGGTCTTTTTCGGCGGCGCGATATAGGTGCCGGTGGCGAACTGCACGTCCTTCGGAATGTCCAGCAGCACCGGACCCGGACGGCCCGAGGTCGCGACATGGAAGGCCTGATGCATCAGGCGCGGCAGGTCGTCGGTCTCGCGGACCAGCCAGTTGTGCTTGGTGCAGGGGCGGGTGATGCCAACGGTATCAGCCTCCTGGAAGCCATCGGTGCCGATCATGAAGGTCGGAACCTGGCCCGACAGCACGACCAGCGGGATCGAGTCGAGCAGCGCATCGGTCAGCCCGGTGACGGCGTTCGTCGCCCCCGGCCCCGAGGTCACCAGCGCGACGCCCGGCTTGCCGGTCGAGCGGGCATAGCCCTCGGCTGCGTGCAGCGCCGCCTGTTCGTGCCGCACCAGGATGTGACGGATGTCGTTCTGCTGGAAGATCTCGTCATAGATCGGCAGAACGGCGCCGCCGGGATAGCCGAAAATCGTGTCCACGCCCTGATCCTTCAGAGCCTGGACAATCATCTTCGCCCCAGTCATCTGCCGTGCCATCATCTTCTCCTCGTGTCGCGCCGTGGCGCTCTCAACTCATATTCGGGTACGAAAAAGCCCCCGGCGGGATCGACCGGGGGCGCATGGGGTCCTGAACGGGTTTCCGGTGATTACCGGCCCATGCGCCTTTCCTCTACGATAATTACTAGGGTCATCATGACGCCCGGGCTCCTTCGTTGGTACAGGGGTGATATGGGTTGACCTCCCAAAGGTCAACCGCCTTTTCCACGTAAAAATGTCGCGGCGAGCATATTTTCTTTTCGAAAGTTGCGTGAAATTGCCGTTCTCTTTTCGGAAAACCCGAAAGGGGACGAAAGTCGCGCCGAATCCCAGGAAAACAAGGCCGGGCGGCGTGGTGCCGCCCGGGTTCAAGATCCGGTGACGGCTGTCCCGTTCACTCGATCATCGGGGCCAGAAGTTCGGGGGCGGTGACCAGTTCACGCACGCCGTGGGAATGGTCTTCCTGAAAGACATTGCCCTGCGCCGCCCAGTTGTAGAGCGAGCTGATGTCCAGTCGGGCGCAGCGCGGGCGCACCGACCAGGTGACCTGCAGCGGAGAGCACACGGCCTGGGTATAGTTCGGCCCGGTGGTCGAGCCACGGAAGGTCACCGGCGTGCCGGTATCAAGCGGCAGCGCCTTGGGCTGCGGCCGGCCGCCCGCCATGTGGCCGCCATAGGTGAAATTGGCGAAGTTCAGGGCGAAGGGATCGTTGACGACAAGGAAGACCTGGGATTCGACCCGCAGCGTCGGGTTCGAGCAGCTCTCGGACAGGCAGGCCCCCAGCCCCTTGCCGGGCTGCACGTCGCAGGAGGAATAGACCCAGTGGACCTCGATCGTGTCGCCGGGCTTGACGCCATGGAACGGCCCGTGGCCGAAGGCGGGGTCTTTCAGTTCGGCCGCGCTCAGATGATCCGACCCCTCGCATTTGTAGCCGCCCGCCTCGGGGTCCGGCGAGCGGATCGAGAACCCCGGCCCCTTGTGTTCGGCATTGGTATGGGTGTGGATGTTGCACAGGTTCATCAGCTGCGGCGGCGGGGCCAGCGGGAAGAACTGGCTGTTGCTACCGCCCCGCATGGCGATGTCGCGCGGGGTCTGCGGCCCGAAGCCCCGGCAGATCCCGCCGTCGGGCGAGGGCGGCGGCGCATGCGCGGGGGCGGCGTCATGGGTTGCGGGGGCCGGCGCGGCATGGGCCGCAGGGGCTGGTGCGGCGTGGGCCGCGGGGGGCGGCGCTGCCGCATGGCTGTCGGCGGCATGATCGGTCGAGGCCAGCGCGCTGGCGGGCAGGGCCAGGGCCAGCAGCAGCGCCAGGCGGGCCGGCACGAGAGAGGTCGGGGCAGGACGGGTCGGGAACATGGCGCCTCCGGGAACGGGAACCCCACCTGAATAGGCCCGCGACCTTTCCCACCCCTTGCCACCCGCCGGTATTTGTACCCCAAGGTTAATGGGATCAATTGTGCCCCGCAACGCCCTGTCAGGACGTCAGAATTTCCGCCCCGTTCCCTGTAGGACGCCATGCTGCATGGCATATTGCGTCAGCCCCGCGGTCGAGGAAATCCCCAGCTTTTGCCGCAAGTTCTTGCGATGCGTCTCGACCGTGCGCACCGAGATGTCGAGCTCGATCGCCACTTCCTTGTTGCTCTTGCCCTGCGCGAGGGCCAGCAGGATGGTCTGTTCGCGGTTGGTCAGGTGGCCGCCCTCGCGCCGCGGCGCCAGGGACCCCTGCGCCCCGGTGCACAGGTAGCGTTCCCCCTGCATGACGGCATCGATGGCGCGCTTGATCTCGTCCGTGGGCACGTCCTTCAGCACATAGCCCTGGGCGCCATGGTCCAGCGCGGTCTGGATGTATTCGGGGCTGTCGTGCATCGACAGGATCAGGATGCGCAGCTCGGGATGGGTTTCCAGCAGGATCTCGCAGGCGGTCAGGCCGCCCATCTCGGGCATGTTCAGATCCAGCAGGATCACGTCGGGCGCGATCCCCGAGACCGCCTCGATGATGGCGCGGCCAGTGCCGTAGGTGCCCACGACCTCGATATCGTCGAAGCTTTCCAGGATCGCCTCGATGCCTTCGGCGACCATCGGGTGGTCGTCGACGATGGCCACGCGGGTGGGCGGGCGGCTGTCTGGGGTCATGCGCTTTCCTTTCGCGGGGCGGTCCCGTCCGAGGCGGCGGAAGGGGCCTTGATCTGCGACAGCGGCAGCGTCACCTCGATCTGGGTGCCGCTGCGCGAGGTGGTGATCTTCAGCGCGCCGTCCATCTGGTCGACGCGCTCTTGCATGTTGCGCAGGCCGATGCCGGTGCGGCCGGTGCGCGGGCGTTCCGCGCGGATGCCCTGGCCGTTGTCGCCGATGCGTAGCGTGACGCCGGTGCGGTGGCCGCGCAGATCCATCGTGACCTCGGTCGCGCCGGCGTGGCGTTCGACATTGGTCAGCGCCTCCTGGGCGATGCGATACAGCGCGATCTTGGCATTGTCGTCCAGCCGGTTGCGGAACACCACGGTCGAGAAGACGCAGCTGATGCCGGTGCGGGCCTGGAAATCCTCGACCAGGGTCTTCAGCGCCGGGCCAAGGCCCAGATCGTCCAGCACGCCCGGGCGCAGGTCGCGGCTGATCCGGCGGACCTCCTGGATGGCATCGCCCAGGCCCGACATGGCGCGTTCCAGCGTCTCGCGGCCGCGCGCATCGCCCGCATCAATGCGCCGCTTGGCACTGTCGAGGCCATAGCGCACCCCCACCAGAAGCTGGGAAATCCCGTCGTGCAATTCGCGCGCGACGCGGCCGCGTTCCTCTTCCTGGGCATCGAAGACACGCTGCGTCAGCTCTTTCAGCTTGGCATCGGCCAGGCGCCGTTCACGCAGGTTCATCAGCAACCCCGAGGCAAAGACCAGCAGCAGCGCGCCGCCGGTGATGGCCCCGATGTACAGGAAGGTCCGCCGCACCCGCTGTTCCACATCCGCCCGGGCCGCCGCGGTCGATGCCAGGATGTCGTCGATGAAGACCCCGGTGCCCATCGCCCATTTCCACGAATGCAGCGCGGTGACATAGCTGACCATCATCGCCTCGCGCCCGGTCGAGGGCTTGGGCCACAGATGCGTCACATAGCCGGTCCCCTCGCGGGCGGTGTCGATGAACTCCTGCACCACCGGTTCGCCATTGCCGTCGCGCAGGTCCCACCAGTTGCGGTTGATCATCCAGGTCTGGCGCGGCGACACCAGGTTGGTGCCGTTGTAATCGTAGACGAAGAAAAAGCCGTCCTCGCCATAGGTCATGGCCGACAGGATCTGCTTGACCTCTTCCTTGGCGGCCACATCATCGGGCCCGGCCATGCCGTAGATCCGGTTAAAGCCGTTGCGGGCCTGGGTGACATAGTTGCGCAGTTCGGCCTTCTTGGCCTCGATCATCTGGTGTTCCAGCGCGGCGATCTCGCGCTCGGACAGGGCGCGGGCCTGTTCCACCACCAGCCAGGAAATCGCCGCCACCGCCAGGATGAGGGGCAGCGTCGCCAGAAGAAAGATCTTCTGGCCGTAGCTGGGGCGGACATGGCGCAACAACCTGTGCATGAATTTGCCTTACCCGGGCCGTCAGGGTGATTCCCAGCATCGCGGTTTTTTCGTCACGTCACATGCGACCATTCACCCGGACAGTTTCGCACATCCGGGCTTGACCTTTTGCGGCATCTCGGGGGGTGCGCGATTTGCCCGGTATTTTTCAACAAGAAACCGTGCCATCTACGCAATCCTTGGTATTTCACCGTTTCGTGAGCTTCGCTAGCGTCCGCCCTATTGCAACGACGCGCCCCGCCGGAGGAGGCAGGGGCGCCGGTAAGGGGAGGAGAAGACCCATGGATCGCCGTTCTTTTCTGAGGACCTCGGCCTTCGGGGGCACCGCAGCCGCAGCCGCCTCGCTGGCCGCACCCGCCATCGCGCAGGGCAACGTCAAGCTGACCATGGTCACCACCTGGCCGCGGGGCCTGGCGGGCGTGTGGGATTCGGTCGAGCGTTTCAGCAATTCCGTCAACGAGATGTCGGGCGGTTCGATCACCATCGAGGCGAAGGCCGCAGGCGAGCTGGTCGGCGCGCTTGAGGTCTTCGATGCCGTCACCTCGGGGCAGGCGGACATGTATCACGGGGCGGATTACTATTTCGTCGGCCAGCATCCGGCCTTCGCCTATTTCACCACCGTGCCCTTCGGCATGACCGCCCCCGAGATGATGACCTGGTACTATGCCAACGGCGGCATGAAGCTGCACCACGAGCTGGGCGAAGTCTTTGGCCTGAAAAGCTTTATCGCGGGCCAGACCGGCGCGCAGGGTGGCGGCTGGTTCCGCAATCCGATCAAGTCTGCCGATGACTTCAAGGGGCTGAAGTTCCGCATGCCGGGTCTGGGCGGGCAGGCGCTGGCCAAGCTTGGCGCCTCGGTGCAGGTGCTGCCCGGCGGCGAGATCTACCAGGCGCTGTCGACCGGGGCGCTGGACGGCACGGAATGGATCGGCCCCTGGTCGGACGAAAAGCTGGGCCTGCAGGAAGTCTGCAAGAACTACTATCCCGCCGGCTTCCACGAACCGGGCGCCGCGCTGTCGGTCGCCTGCAACCTGGAGGTCTTCAACGGCCTGACCGCCGCCCAGCAGAAGATCATCGAGATCGCCGCCGGCGAGGCGCATCAGAACAACTATGCGCTGTTCATCGCCAACAACGGCCCGGCGCTGAAGCGTCTGCAGTCCTCGGGCGTGCAGGTGCAGGAATTCCCCGATGACGTGT
The DNA here is from genome assembly GCF_057380705.1 of Pseudooceanicola sp. NS-SX9. Lineage (NCBI taxonomy): Bacteria > Pseudomonadati > Pseudomonadota > Alphaproteobacteria > Rhodobacterales > Paracoccaceae > Pseudooceanicola > Pseudooceanicola sp. NS-SX9. The sequence continues at coordinate 1,406,201 of NZ_CM170818.1, forward strand.
GGGATGCCTTCGGCGCCGCCTCGAAAGAGGTTCTCGACGGGTTCATGGGCGACAGCATGTTCGCCGATATCCGCAAGAGCGCCGAGGAATCGATGACCGCCACCGCCGCATGGACCTCGGTTTCGGACGCCGCCTACGTGGCGCAGCGGACCCGCGTCGACGGCTGATCGCGGGGGCGATCCCCATCACCACGGCTGACGGGCTGCGCATCCGGGGATGCGCGGCCCTTTCCAGACTTGCGCCCATTGGGGCGCACCATTTGCAACAGGGGGGAGGGACGCGATGCTGGGTGCATTCGTCTGGCTCGTCGCGCAGCTGGGCCTTGGCTTCTACCACATCGGCTATGCCGTCACCCATCCGGGGCTGTGGCTGAACTGGTCCGACCGCGAGGCGCTGATCCGTTTCATCTATTATGGTGGCTCGAAAGAGCTGCTCTTTGCCTTCATCGACATTTTCCTGGTGGTCACCATCATCGGGTTGATCTGGCGCGGCTTCATGTGGGGCTGCGTGCGGGTGCTCGAGGGGCTGGCCAATGCTGTCGGCCGCACCGCCGCCTGGGCCGGGCTGATCATGGTCGGCCAGCAGATCATCATCGTCTTCGTGCAGTCGATCTTCCGCAAGGGAGAGATCGTCATCGCCCCCTTCGGCATGGGCTTTGCCCAGTCGCTGACCTGGTATGCCGAAAGCCTCAAGTTCTGGAACGCCGCCGTGGTGGCGCTGTGCGTGGCCTATACCTTCGTGCAGGGCGGCCATGTGCGGGTCGACCTGATCTATGCCCCGATCGGCCACCGCGCCAAGCGGGCGGTCGACATGTTCGGGTCGCTGTTCTTCATGATCCCGGTGGCGATGCTGACCTGGATGTATTCGTGGTTCTTCCTGTGGCGGCATCTGGTCACGCCCAAGGTCTCGGCCACCGACAAGCTGGAGCTGATGCTGAAGAAGGCCCGGATCGTGAAATGGAACGTCGAGACGATCGGTTTCAGCCCGGACGGGTTCAACGCCTATTTCCTCTTCAAGATCCTCATCCTGTGCTTCATTGGCCTCGTCGTCCTGCAGGCGGTCAGCTTCTTCTACCGCTCGCTGCTGGAATTCCGCGAGGGCCCCGAAAGCATCGACCGTTACCGCGACCGCGACACGCTGGGCGCGGGCGAAGAAGCCTATGAAGGCACGCATTAAGGGGCTGACACACCATGCTTTTCGGACTTGATGGCGTCGAGATCGGCCTGATCATCGTCTTCCTTTCCCTGTTTGCCGGGATCCTGTCGGGCTTCCCGGTGGCCTTTGCCATTCCCGGCGCGGGGCTGTTTGCCTTCGCGATCATCGCCTATCTGGATGCCAACGGGCTGCTGGTGCACCAGGCCATCGACACCGGATCAGAGGCCTACCGGGCGCTGCTGGCCACCGGCGTCAATGCCGATCACGTCACGGCCTTCCGCTACCCGGACCTGCCGACCCTGGCGCAGCCGCTGTTCGAGCGCGGCTGGGACACCGCCATGGACCGCAACATCTCGTTCATCGTGAACCGCATGAACGAACGCGTCTTCGCCGGCCAGTCGATCGAGACCCTGCTGGCGGTGCTGATGTTCGTCATGATGGGCATCGTGCTGGAGCGCTCGAAGATCGCCAATGACCTGCTGACCACCATGGCGCGCGTCTTCGGGCCGCTGCCGGGGGGGCTTGCGGTGTCGGTCGTGGTGGTGGGCGCCTTCCTTGCGGCCTCGACCGGGATCGTCGGCGCGACGGTGGTGACGATGGGCCTGCTGTCGCTGCCCACCATGCTGCGCAACGGCTATTCGGCGGAACTGTCGACCGGCGTCATCGCGGCCTCGGGGACGCTGGGGCAGATCATCCCGCCCTCGATCGTGATCGTGCTGCTGGGGACGCTGGCGGGCGATCTCTATTCCTCCTCGCAGGAGGCCCGCGCCCAGGCTCTGGGCTGCACCGATGCGCTGACCTACCTCGGCAAGCCCGCGGTGGTCTCGGTCGGGACGCTGTTCCAGTCGGCGATGCTGCCGGGGATCCTGCTGGCGGTGCTCTATGCCGCCTATGCCTTCGGCTATGCGGTGCTGAACCCGAAGAAGGCGCCCGCCGTGCGCGTGCCGGCCGCGTCCAGCGGCGATGTGATCACCCGTGGCGAAGGCCTGACCTGGTTCCTGGCGGTGCCGCTGCTGATCGTCGCCGTGACCTTCCTGCTGATGCAGGTGCATGTCGTGGGCTCTCAGGACCTGACGGTGTCGAACTTCAGCGCCGCCGGTCAGGATGCGATCCTGCGCACCAATGTCTCTGACAGCTGCAAGAGCGCGATGATCGCCCTGCACGGACAGGAGACCTGGGACCTTGCCGTCCAGCAGGCCAAGCAGATCGCGGCCTCGGGCGGGGTCGAGCAGTCGCATCGCCTGAGCGCCGAAGAGATCGCCGCCGCCGTCACCGCCAAGGCCGAGGCCGCGGCCCCCATCGGCACCGGTCTTGCGGTGATCATCGTGCTGCTGGGGATCACGCTGGCCGCGGCGCGCGGCGCGCGTCCCACCGACAACCCGCTGCCGCTGATCATCGGGGCCTGCGGCCTGGCGGTCGCGGCGCTGCTGGACATCGTCTTCCTGCCGGCCACGGCCAGCGCGGGGGTCTGGGTGCTGGTGCTGGCGCTGCCGCTGCTGGTCGCCCTCTGGGGCGTCAAGCACGCCGCCCTGCGTCTGGCGCAGAACGAACTGGTTCGCGTGGTCTTCCCGCCGCTGATGCTGATCGTGGCGGTGCTGGGCTCGATCCTGGGGGGCATCACCAACCCGACGCCGGCGGCGGCCCTTGGGGCAGGGGGCGCCATCATGCTGGCCGCCTACCGCAAGCTGGAACAGGAGGGCAGCTCTCGCCGGGTGATCCTGTGGGCCACGTTCGCGCTGATCGGGATGATCCTGCTGGGCGCCAATTTCGACCTGCGGATCAACCAGGATGTCGTGCCGCTGCAAAGCTGGGTGGCCTATATCGCGGCCTTCGCCTGCTACATCATGGCGGGCATCGGGCTGATCTACTCGGGCTGGGTGCTGTGGCGCACCGGCGTGCTGAAGCCGGTGGTGCGCGAAACCGCCAAGGTCACCTCGATGGTCTTCACCATCCTGGTGGGCTCGCAGCTGCTGAACCTGGTGATCATCTCGTTCGGCGGGGAGCATTACATCCAGGACTTCCTGAAAAGCTTCGACAGCGAATTCCAGGTCTTCCTGATCGTGATGCTGGTGCTCTTCGTGCTGGGCTTCGTGCTCGACTTCCTCGAGATCATCTACATCGTGATCCCGATCGTCGGCCCGGTGATCTATGGCGGCACCTTCGATCCGAAATGGGTGACGATCATGATCGCGGTGAACCTGCAGACCAGCTTCCTGACACCACCCTTCGGCTTTGCGCTGTTCTACCTGCGCGGCGTGGCGCCCGCCAGCGTCACCACCGGCGACATCTACCGCGGCGTGGTGCCCTTCGTGCTGATCCAGGTGGCGGGGCTGATGCTTCTGTGGTTCGTGCCGCAGATCGTCACCGTGGTCCCGGACCTGCTGGGCCGCTGAGGCGCCCCGTCGCAAACGACAACGGCCGCAGGGAACCCTGCGGCCGTTGCGCTTTCCGATGACCGAAGTCCGGTCAGACGGATCAGTCGATCACATGCACGATGGTGCGGTTGTGGGCATCGACGATGACCGGCTGCTGCTGCTGGTCATAGACATAGGCGTACTGGGGCTGATCGGGCACCGGGGTCAGCGTCACGGTCTGCGGGATCACGGCGCCGGTGCGCACTTCGCCGGGGATGGTCACGGTCTGCACCGGATGCGCCTGGGCATAGGTCACCACTTCCTTCTGATCGGGCGTCAGCGTGTTGCCGCCCCAGGCACCGATTGCGGCACCGACCACGGCACCCACGGGGCCACCGACAGCGGCACCGGTGGCGGCACCGGCAACCAGGCCTGCGGTCGCATTGTCATGCTTCTCGGCCGAATTGTCGGTCTTGGTGATGATGGTGGTGTCGGCGAAAGCGGCGCCCGAAGCGATCAGGGTTGCGATACCGGCGGCGGCAAAAACGGTTTTCTTGAACATGGTATTTCCTTCCACATCAATGGCTTGCTGAGGCTGGCTAAGATCTTGCCCCTGCTATGACGACACAACACCGCCGCCCCGCCATTCGATCCCACCCAAGGCCCCGGACGGCCGCCATCGGCACGTTTCCGCGCTTTCATGCCGGTTTTCGGATGTGTCTCTCGGCGGGTTCCCGCCTTGCCGCAGGGTCGGGGCCGAAAAGCGCCCCGTTCCCTGTCATCTGGCCGAAAATACTCCGGGGGGAGCGCGCCTTGCGCGCGGGGGGCAGCGCCCCCCTGACCCGGTCGCCGCCCCTCAGCGCCGCGGCGCGCGGGTATCGGGCAGGGTGATGTTGGCGACCTGCTCGGCGATCGGATCGCTTTTCAGCGGATGGGTCGTCGCATCGTAATCCGCCGGATCCGTCATCTCTTCCCAGCGGCCGCAGTGATACAGCTCCAGCCCGGAGAACTTGGCCTTGTAGCCCATCTTCGGCGATCCCGGCACCCAGTAACCCAGGTAGACAAAGGGCAGCCCAGCCTGGCGGGCGATCTCGACATGATCGAGGATCAGGTAGGTGCCCAGCGACTGGCGCTCCATCGCCGGATCGTAGAACGAATAGACCATCGACACGCCGTCATCCAGCACATCGGTCAGAGATGCCGCCTTCAGACCGCTTTCGGGATCGACATATTCGATGACGCGCGACCGGATCGGGGTTTCCTCGATCATGGCGGCGAATTCGAAGACATCCATGTCGGCCATGCCGCCATCGGCATGACGGCTGTCCAGATAGCGGCGGAACAGGGAAAACTGCTCTTCGGTTGCCCAGGGCGAGGTCGCCCGCCGTTCCAGATGCGCATTGCGGTTGATCGTGCGCCGCTGCGAGCGCGACGGCCTGAAATCCGCCACCCGGATGCGCGCCGACAGGCAGGCGGCGCAATCGGCGCAGGACGGGCGATACAGCACGTTCTGCGACCGCCGGAAGCCCTGCTTGGACAGCGAATTGTTCAGTTGCTCGGCCGCATCGCCCTGAAGGGACGTGAACAGCTTCCGCTCCATCCGGCCCTCAAGATAGGGGCAGGGCTGCGGGGCGGTCACGTAGAATTGCGGCGCAAGGGGAAGGGAATGACGCATGGCAACCGTTACGGGATGGGGACATTGGGACGGCGGATGCCGCGCTTGCCCCGACGATAGCGCGCGATTCCCTCATCGCCAAGCCCCGTGGACGGTACGGATCAGCGCAGGCGCCGGTTCACGGCCGTGGTCCCCAGAATCTGGTCGCTCAGACCCTGTCCGAAGGGCGTCGCCGCCATCATGATGACCGAAATCACCTGCAGCACCGGCACTGCCCAGCAGATCGTGTAGCCCAGCGTGTGCAGCACCGCCTGCTCGCCGCTCAGCCGGGAACCGTTGAGGGTGCGCAGCTCGATCCCCATCAGCCGCATCCCCCAGGTGGCTGATCCCATGCCAATGGTCAGCATCCGGTAGAAGAACCCCACCCCCAGCAGCAGCGCCGGGAAAAAGAAGATGCCGGTGAAGGCGGTGAAGGGCAGGATCATCATCGACAGGATCAGCGTGATCACCGCGTCAAAGCCCCAGGCCAGGGCACGCCGCGGCGCCACGCCCGCGGTCCAGCTGGGCGGCGGGCCCAGAGGGCGGTCATCAAAGTCGCGATAGTCGGGGTCGGGACGGTACATCGGTCGGGCTCCGGAAGGGCAGGGCGGATCGGAAACGGCCCCCGAGGGGGCCGTCCGGGCGGGGGCTCAGGCCTCCTCGCGGCTTTCGGCTGCGGCCTTGCGGGCGCGTTCATCCATGAACTGGTCGAACTCGGCCTTGTCCTTGGCGGCGCGCAGGCGGTCCAGGAAGCTTTCGAAGGCGTGCTGTTCCTCTTCCAGGCGGCGCAGGGTGTCCTGCTTGTAGCTGTCGAAGGCCGTGTTGCCGCTGGGTTTCATCGCGGCGTAACCGGCGCGGTAGGCGGCGGGCCCACGGCCCTCCATGCGGCGGCGGCAATTGGATCCGAACATCTTTTTCCCCCAGATCATGTAGAAGAGAAGTGCGAGGCCGGCCGGCCAGAAGAAGACAAAGCCCATGACCATCGCGGTCATCCAGGCCCATTTGCCCCTGCTGTCCATCCAGTCCTCCGTCTTGCCGAGCCACGACCGCTCGCGCAGCGGGCGGTCGGCGGTGTCGTATGCGGTGGCGGAAGTCATTTCTCTCTCCGTGTGGTGACGATGTGAATGCTTTTCACATTGCCTAGATCGGCACGGCGGGGCGCTCTCGCAAGAGGGGATGTGAAGTATATTTACATTATTTTAATTCAGGACGTGAAATCAGCAGGTTGCGCGCCGGTAATACGGGGAAGCTCGGCCGGGTCGATGCCGAAGAGGTGCCGCGGCGTGCCGCCGGCGGCCCAGATCCGGGGGAACTCCAGCAGGCGGGGATCCAGGAAGGCGCGGATCGGGTTCAGATGGCCCACCGGCGACACGCCCCCGATGGCAAAGCCGGTCTGGGCGCGGATCAGCGCCGCATCGGCCTTGCCAAGGGCCTCTCCGGCGACCTCGGAGGCCTTGGCGTCATCGACGCGGTTGCCGCCCGCGGTGATGAACAGGATCGCTTGCCCCGAGGCCTCGCCGCGAAAGATGATGGATTTGGCGATCTGGTCCAGATCGCAGCCGACCACGTCGGCGGCCTGCTGGGCGGTGCGGGCCTCGCCCACCTCCTGCAGATCGGCGGGCACGCCCGCGTCTTCCAGCGCGCGGGCGACCCGTTTCAGGCTCTTGCTCATGTGCTCTCTCCTGCCATGTCGGCCAGAGCCTGCCAGAGGGCAGGAGAGAGGAAAAGACCTCAGGCGCCGAAGAGCGACAGCACCCAGAAGCAGGCGGCCGACAGGGCGGCGGCGGCCGGAACGGTGATCACCCAGGCGGCGATGATGGTCATGAAATGCGAGCGGCGCACCAGTTTGCGGCGCTTGCGTTCCTCGGTCGGCAGGGTCGTGCGCGGCCGTTCCAGCGCCAGCTTGCGGGCCCGGCGTTCGACATACCATTCGCGGTAGAAGCCGACGCCAAAGACGCCGCCCACCGCGATATGGGTCGAGCTGACAGGAAGCCCAAGCGCCGAGGCCACGATCACCGTCAGCGCGGCCGCCAGCGCCACGCAATAGGCGCGCATCGGGTTCAGCTTGGTGATCTGGTTGCCGACCATGCCGATCAGCTTGGGCCCGAAGACCGCCAGCCCCAGAGAGATCCCGACCGCCCCGATCACCATCACCCAAAGGGGGATTTCCACCTGCGATGCGGTGGCGGCGGTCTTCTGGGCATAGACGACGGCGGCCAGCGGCCCGACGGCATTGGCGACGTCATTGGCGCCATGGGCGAACGACAGCAGCGCAGCCGAGATCACCAGCGGCAGGCGGAACATCACCTTGAGCGAGCGGTTGCGGTTTTCCAGCCCCTGCGACTGGGCGCGGATCAGCGGCACCGACAGCCCGCCCAGCAGGATCCCCGAGAAGGCGCCGATCAGCATCGCGTCGGGCAGGGTGATCTTGACCAGGTGGTTCAGCCCCTTCATCGCGATATAGGCGGCGAAGGCGGCGGACATGATGCCGATCAGCACCGGCACCCAGGTGCGGGCGGCGGCGATCTTGTCCTCGACGTAAAGGATGCGCCACTTGATGAAGGCCAGCATCCCGGCCGCGATGATGCCGCCCAGCAGGGGCGAAATCACCCAGCTGGCGGCGATCGCGCCCATGGTGGACCAGCTGACGGCGCCAAGGCCCGCCGCGGTGATGCCCGCGCCCATCACGCCGCCCACCACCGAATGCGTGGTCGAGACCGGCGCGCCGATCCAGGTGGCCAGGTTGACCCAGATCGCCGCCGACAGCAGCGCCGACATCATCGCCCAGACGAAGGTCTGCGATGACCCCAGGCTGGCCGGATCGACGATCCCCTTCGAGATGGTCGACACCACGTCGCCCCCCGCCAGCAGCGCGCCCGCAGTTTCCGCGACAGCGGCGATGGCGATGGCGCCCAGCATCGACAGCGCATTGGCGCCCACGGCGGGGCCCATGTTGTTGGCGACATCATTGGCGCCGATGTTCAGCGCCATATAGGCGCCGAAGGCGGCGGCGACGATCACCACCAGATCGCCCGGGTTGTGGCCGCCGGTCAGCAGGCCCGCCGCCAGCGCCGCGAGCGCGACAAAGATCATCGACAGCCCGACACCCACCAGCGGGCGCGAGGCATACATGGAAGCGGCCTCGAGCCGCGAAAAACGGTTCAGGTCGCGGTCGAGCGTGTTCCACTCGAAGGCGTTGTCATCGTTGCTCATGCTGTCCTGTCCGGCCGCCTTTTGGGCGGGTCAGCCTTTGTTGGGCGCGTCGTCCTGTCGAAGCGGCGCGTCCGGGGTGGACGGCAGCGCAGGCAGCTGACGCAGCAATGTCTTGAGGTCGGCCTCGGCCACCAGTTCGGCGGCTTCGAGGGGCGATTTCCAGTGCCGCTGGCGCTCGTCCTTCTCGGGGAAGTCGTCGAAGAGACGCAGCACCTCGATGGCATAGACGTCGACGTCCGTCACCACCGGAAGGCCCCCGGTCAGCCGCTTGTGATAGCGGTAGCGGCCGATCTTCAGCGGATCGCGCGGCGCGGGTTTCACCCCGGCCTCTTCCCAGGCTTCCTCGACCGCCGTGCCGCCACCGGAACGCCCCGACTTGGGCCAGCCCTTGGGCAGGATCCAGCGCCCGGTATCGCGCGAGGTGATCATCAGAATTTCGGGTTGGCCCGCGGTCATGCGATAGCACAGCGCCGCCACCTGGTAGCGGGCCGGACGGCGCATCAAAGGCGCCACGAAATCATTCAGGAAGCGCGAGAACACGAAATCCCTCCGGTTGTGGCCGCCCCCGGGGATCGGGGTGCGGGCCTCTTATCGTTACAATGCTGCATACATCAATGGCTTCACGCCAATTTGGGGCATTTTGTGCCGGAATCCAGCGATTCCGGTCCTACAGCCGGATCAGGACCCCGAGAGGGCCCCGAAAGGCGCGTTCAGGCGCGCCGGCCGCGCCATCCACCGCGCCGGCCGGTGGATTCGGCATGTCCCAGCCCCTCCAGCAGCAGCGGCGTCATCGGATGGTCGGGCGCCGGATCGCCATGGCGCTGCAGCAGCACCTTCAGCGCCGCCGCCTGCGACTGCTCCTCGGGCAGGCTCAGCGCCCAGTCCATCAGGATCGAGCGGCATTCCGCATCGGTGATGCCCTCGATCCGGTAGGCTTCTGCGATCAGTGCCTTGGGGTCTGCCTTGTCGCCTTTCATGGGGATGCTCCTTCGCTGTCCTGCGGTGCCGCTTCGCGCCCGAGGATCGTGTCGATGATCCCGGCCGCCGTGGCGGTGGCTGTCTCAAGCCGGGTCCGGAGGCCCTCAATGCTCTGTTCCCCGGCATCGCGCAAGAGCAGCGCCCGCCCGCCCTCGCCGATGGTGTCGGGATCCAGCGTCCGGTCGCTCAGCAGCTTGCCGACCTGGCCCACCGACCAAAGCAGCCGGTAGGTGGCGGTCAGGGCCTCGCATTCGGCAGGCTGCATCCAGCCCGAACTGACCGCCAGCCGCAGCCCGTCGCCCACCCAGCCCTCCGGGTCGCCGGCGATCAGGCCGCCTGATTGCGCCAGCAGCTCGATCTCCTGGTTGCGGCCGGGGCCCACCTTGACGTCCCAGACCGAGGCCGGGCCGCGCGCGGCGGCGATGCGGGCGCGCATCTCGGCCACGTCGCGCAGCACCGGGGGGGCAGGGCGGCCGCGGGTCAGCAGCGTGTTGCGGAAGGCCATCACATCCTGCGCCAGATCGACCGGCCCCGCGATCACCCGCGCCCGCGTCAGCGCCAGATGTTCCCAGGTCCAGGCATGGCCTTCCTGGTAATCCCGGTAGGCCGCAAGCGAGGTCGCCACCGGCCCCTGGTTGCCCGAGGGGCGCAGCCGCATGTCGACCTCGTAGAGGCGACCCTCGGCGGTCGGCGCCGACAGCGCCGTCACCAGCGCCTGGGTCAGCCGGGCGTAATAGCTGCGCGCGGGCAGCGGGCGGGGGCCATCCGACGCCTCGGCCCCGGCAGGATCGTAGATCACGATCAGATCCAGGTCCGAGCGCGCATTCAGCCGTCCCGCCCCCATGGATCCCATGCCGATCACCACCGCGCCGCGCCCCGGGGGGGCACCGTGGCGGGCGGCGAAATTGGCCTGCACCGTGGGCCACAGGGCGCTGACCACGGCCTCGGCCAGCTGGGCATATTCGCGGCCCGCCTCGGGCGGGGCGACCAGCCCGCGCAGGTGATGCACGCCGATGCGGAAATGCCATTCCTTCTGCCAGCGCCGCGCGGCATCCAGCTGGGCCTCGTAATCGGCTTCCTGGGCGATGACCGCGCGCAGCTCTTCCCTCAGGCTGTCGAGGCCCGGCCAGTCGGAAAAGAAGCGCCCGCCGATCACCGCGTCGAAGACCCCGGAATTGCGGCTGAGATACATCGCCAGATCATGCGAGGTCCCCACGATGTCGCCCAGCAGGTCGATCAGATGGGGGTTGGCCTCGAACAGCGCGAACAGCTGCACGCCCGCAGGCAGGCCGCGCAGGAAGCCGTCGAAGGCCTGCAGCGCCTCTTCGGGTTTCGCGGCGCGCGCCAGCGCATCCAGCAGCTGCGGCCTGAGCCGGGCAAAGATTTCCCGCGCCCGCCCCGACGACAGCGCCGGATAGCTGCGCCAGCGGCTGACGATTTCCTCGTCGAACTCGATATGCGGGGCGGGTTCGGCACCGCCGTTCTCGGGGGCAAAGAAGGCCTCGGTGACATCGTGGACCTCTTCGAGGCGGGCGGTGATGTCGGCGGCCAGCTGCGCCTCGTCCAGCCCCATCAGCGCGGCCAGCCGCCCCAGCCCCTCGGGGCCTGCGGGCAGGGCATGGGTCTGGGCGTCGTTCAGCATCTGGATGCGGTGCTCGACCTCGCGGTGGGCGCGGTAGTGGCGCGACAGCACATCGGCGGTCCCGGCCGGGATCCAGCCCTGTTCGGCCAGCCGCTGCAGCGCCGGAACCGTCTGGCGGATCCGCAGCGACGGATCACGCCCGCCGGCGATCAGCTGGTGGAACTGGGCGAAGAACTCGATTTCCCGGATGCCGCCGCGGCCCAGCTTCATGTCGTGCCCCGCCAGCACCAAGGGGCCGAAAAAGCCCTTGTTCTCGCGGATGGCAAGGCGCACCGCATGGGCGTCCTGGATGGCGGCGTAATCCAGGTGGCGGCGCCAGACGAAGGGGCGCAGCTCGTCCAGGAAGGCAGCCCCCGCCGCCAGATCGCCCGCCGCGGGACGGGCCTTGATATAGGCGGCGCGCTCCCATGTGCGCCCGAGGCTTTCGTAATAGCGTTCCGCCGCCGCCATGCCGACACAGACCGGGGTGACCGAAGGGTCGGGCCGCAGCCGCAGGTCGGTGCGGAAGACATAGCCGTCGCCGGTGATGTCCGACAGCATCGCCGCCATCTTGCGGGTGGCGCGGATCAGGGCGGGGCGGGCCTCCTGCACGTCCTCAAAGCGGTGTTCGTCGTAAAGCGCGATCAGGTCGATGTCCGAGGAATAGTTCAGCTCGTGCGCGCCCATCTTGCCCATTGCCAGCAGCACCATGCCGCAGCCGGTCTGCAGGTCGTCCTCGGTCATGCCGGGCAGCTTCTTGCGGCGGATCTCGGCATGCAGGGCGGCGCGCAGGGCAAGGCCCGCGGCCAGATCGCCGAAATCGGTCAGCGCGCCCGTCACCTGTTCCAGCGGCCAGGCGCCCGACAGGTCACACAGCGCGATCAGCAGCGCCAGGCGGCGCTTGGCGCGGCGCAGTTCGGTTGCCATCTGGTCGGGGGGGATGGTGGCCAGCCGGGCGGCCTCGGCCGAGAAGGCCGCAAGCGGAGTTTCCAGCGCGCCCGAGGTCATCAGCCAGTCGGCCTCGCGGGCGATCAGCCCGGCAAGGTAGGGCGAACAGCCGGCGGTGCCGGTGATCAGCCGGGCCGGATCGCCAGAGAGGCCCGGCAGGTGCGACAGGGCCACGGCCCCCAGATCGGGGTCGTAGGGACGGGGCAGGCGGGTGATCGAGAGCGCGTCTTGCATGGCCAGAGCCTGCGTCGGCGCCCGCACGGCGTCAACGGGCATCTGGGACGCAGGCAGCACAAAGGGCGCCGCAGGGGCGCCCTTTCGCCTGATGGAACAGGGGCTTACTTGCCGAGTTGCGAGGCCTCGCGGGCCAGTTCCTCGATGCCTTTCCAGTCCTTCGCGTCAATGAGGGACTGCGGGCAGACCCAGGAGCCGCCGACGCAGACGATGTTCTTCAGCGACAGGTAGTCCATGGCGTTCTTCGGGCTGACGCCGCCGGTCGGGCAGAAGGTGACACCGGGAATGGGCGCACCAATGGCCTTGATGGCGGCGGCACCACCGGCGATCTCGGCGGGGAAGAACTTTTGCATGGTGTAGCCGCGTTCCAGCAGCTTCATCACTTCCGAGGCGGTGGCGGCGCCGGGCAGCATCGGCAGGTCGGCCGCTTCGGCCGCGTCCAGCACCTTGTCGGTGGAGCCCGGCGAGACGCCGAATTTCGCGCCCGCATCGACGACCTGGGACACCATCTCCGGCGTCAGGATCGAGCCCGCGCCGACCACGCCGCCCTCGACCTGCGCCATCTCGCGGATCACGTCGAGCGCCGCGGGGGTGCGCAGGGTCACTTCCAGCGCGGGCAGGCCACCGGCGACCAGCGCCTCGGCCAGGGGGCGGGCGATGGCGGCGTCATGCACCACCAGCACCGGGATCACGGGCGCCAGGTTGGCAATCTTCAGGGCCTGCTGCGAGGCGTATTCTGCGGTGATCATCGGTTTCTCCGGTTAGACGACGTTGGAGGCGCCTTCGCGCGCGGGCGAGGCGTTGCGGCGGAAGGTCTCGAACAGTTCGCGGCCGATGCCGAAGCTGTTGGCCGAGAGGTCGGGCGTGACCGGGGTGCGGGACGCCAGATCGGCCTCGGTGGTGATCGTACCGGTAACGGCGTCGATGCGCACCACGTCGCCATCCTGCAGGCGCGCGATCCAGCCGCCATCTGCCGCCTCGGGCGACAGGTGGATGGCGGCGGGCACCTTGCCGGAGGCGCCCGACATGCGCCCGTCGGTCAGCAGCGCCACCTTCAGCCCGCGGTCCAGCAGCACCGACAGGGTGGGCGTCAGCGAATGCAGTTCCGGCATCCCGTTGGCCTTCGGCCCCTGGAAGCGCACGACGACGATGGTGTCCGAGGTGAATTCGCCCTTCTTGAAGGCCTCTTTCACGTCATGCTGGTCATGGAAGATGCGCACCGGGGCCTCGACCACGTGATGCTCGGGCTTGACGGCCGAGACCTTCATGATGGCGTTGCCCAGCGGGCCGGTCAGGCTTTTCAGGCCGCCGGTCTTCTGGAACGGATCGCTGGCGGGGCGCACGATCTTGTCGTTCAGGCTTTCGCGGGCGCCGGCCTCGTAGACGACGCGGCCGTCCTTCAGCTTGGGCTCGTGGGTGTAGCGTTCCAGCCCGTCACCGGCGACGGTCTTGGTGTCGGGATGCAAGAGGCCCGCGTTCAGCAGCTGGTCGATCAGGTAGCCAAGGCCGCCCGCCGCGTGGAAGTGGTTCACGTCCGCCAGCCCGTTCGGATAGACCTTTGCCAGAAGCGGCGTGACCGAGGAGATCGCGTCGAAATCCTCAGGGTCGAGGATGATGCCCGCGGCACGCGCCATGGCGGGCATGTGCAGCACCAGGTTGGTCGAGCCACCGGTGGCCATCAGCCCGACGATGCCGTTGACGAAGGCTTTCTCGTCCAGGATCTCGCCTGCGGGGCGGTAGTCATTGCCAAGCGCGGTGATTTCCAGTGCCCGTTCGGTGCCCGCGATGGTCAGCGCGTCGCGCAGCGGCGTGTTGGGGTTGACGAAGGACGAACCCGGCAGGTGCAGGCCCATGAACTCCATCAGCATCTGGTTGGTGTTGGCGGTGCCGTAGAAGGTGCAGGTGCCGGGCGAGTGATACGAGGCCATCTCGGCCTCCATCAGCTTGTCGCGGCCGACTTCGCCTGCGGCATATTGCTGGCGCACCTTGGCCTTCTGGTCGTTCGGCAGGCCCGAGGGCATGGGCCCTGCGGGCAGGAACACCGCCGGGATATGGCCGAAGGTCGCCGCCGCCATCACCAGACCGGGGACGATCTTGTCGCAGACCCCCATGTAGAGCGCCGCGTCAAAGCAGTTGTGCGACAGCGCGATGCCCGCCGCCATGGCGATCACATCGCGCGAGAACAGCGACAGCTCCATCCCGGGCTGGCCCTGGGTCACGCCATCGCACATCGCCGGAACCCCGCCCGCGACCTGTGCCGTGGCGCCCTTCTTGCGGACGGCGGCGCGGATCAGCTCGGGGTAGCGTTCATAGGGCTGGTGCGCCGACAGCATGTCGTTGTAGGCGGTCACGATGCCGATGTTCGGCGCCCGGCCCTTGGCCAGCGCGTCCTGGTCGGCGGGCATCCCGGCATAGGCATGGGCCTGGTTGCCGCAGGTCAGGTGGGCCCGCACGGGGCCGGCGGCCGCAGCCGCGCCGACACGGGCCAGATAGGCCTCTCGGCCCTTGTGGGACCGCTCGATGATCTTGTCGGTCACGTCGGAAAGGGTCTGGTTCAGGGACATGTCGAGGCCTCCAATCTGGCTTCGGAGCTGGTCTCAGCTACAATCTCGCTCCGCGCGGTTTAGCGCTAACAGGGCGATCTTGCCAGCCCCGTGATGCAACGGGTCTGACAAAAACGGTCTTGATGCGGCAAGCGCAGGCCCGTGAAGGCGCAATATTCTCTTGCCACGCGAAAGATGATCCCGCGATACTACTTCAGGTCGCATGGGGAGGAAATGCGATGGACCTGTTGAAAATGGGCCTTTCCCTGCTGGCAGCATTGGCCTTGGCCGGCTGTGCGGGGCTCGGAGAAATAAACGATAACCAGAAACTCGACCTGTCGCAGTGCACGAAGACGTCATCTGCGGCCATAAGTCGGTACGATGTCAAGGGGATCGTCGTCCGCGTGCCGCGTGCGCTGAAGGCGACCGAAGCCGATGGCTATTATCCCGACGCCCAGATCGTCTGGCACGGCGATCCGCCCGGCGACCGGCATGAACAGGTCTACCGGATCATGTCGGATGCCGCGAAAGAGGCCTTTGCGCGTTCGAACGGGGGCACGCCCGCGGTGGTGACGCTGCAGGTCAGCTATTTCCATGCGCTCTCGAACCGGGCGCGGCGGCTGACCGGGGGCTGGCACACGATCCATTTCTGGGTGACGCTGAGCGATCCGAAGACCGGCGCGATCCTGGTGCCGCCCTACGAGGTGCGCACCCAGATCGACGCCTATGGCGGGGCCGAGGCGCAGGCGGCCGAAAGCCGGGGCGAGACGCAGAAATACCGCATCACCCGGCGGCTGGTCGACGTGATGGGGCTGGATGTGCTGGGGCTGTGCCCGCTGCCGCATCCGCCGCCGCTGCCGCCGCCGCCGGAACTGGCGGCGCCGCTGCAGAAGATCTGACCTGAGAGGATCCGAATGGCGGCAAGGGCGGGGCCGGGAGGGTCGGGGCCGCCATTGCCGGATCCGGTCAGGGCCGGGGCCATGGCAGGGCCATGTCGGATGCCGCCCCGACAGCCGGGGCCCGTGCGGGTGTGACAAGTGCGGGTGCGACGAGCGCCCGAAGGATCCATGCCCGAGAGACCAGTGCGCACAGGACCAGAGCGGGCGCGACCCGTGCCCGAGGCCCCGTGCCCACCGGGCACGTGTGCGCAGGGGCGCTGCGGGTGCGGTTTCGCTGTGGCACGCAGATCCCGTCTTCCCGGCGCGGCCGGGCGCGTGTAATGGAAGGCACATGAGCACCCCCGATCTTCCCGTCCTCCGCCTGAAACCCAAGACCGATGCCCGCCGGATCCGGCACGGGCATCCGTGGGTCTTTGCCAATGAAGCGGTCACCGACCGCCGCACCAAGGCCCTGCCGCCGGGCACCATCGCCCAGCTGCAGGACGAGGAGCGCACCCCCATCGCGACCGTCGCGCTGAACCCCGAAAGCCGGATCATCGGCCGGGTGCTGGATGTGGCGGGGGCGGGCGTGCCCGATCAGGCCTGGTTCGCCAAACGCCTGTCACGGGCGCTGCGGATGCGCGAGCGGATCTATCCCGCGCCCTTCTACCGGCTGGTCCATGCCGAGGCCGACGGTCTGCCCGGCGTGATCATCGACCGTTTCGGCGACACCTGCGTGATCCAGCCCAACGCCGCCTGGGCCGAAGCGCTGCTGGAGCCGCTTGCCGCCGCTCTGGCCGAGGTGACGGGCGTCGCCAATATCCTCAAGAACGCCTCGGGGCGCGCGCGCGGGCTGGAAGGCCTGGACGACGTGTCGGGCGTGCTGCTGGGCGCGGCGCCCGATGCGCCGGTGCCGGTGCAGATGAACGGCGCCACCTACATGGCGGATCTGACGGGGGGCCAGAAGACCGGCCTCTTCTACGACCAGCGGCCGAACCACGCCTTTGCGGCGGGGCTGTCGCAGGGCGCACGGGTGCTTGATGTCTTCAGCCATGTCGGCGGCTTCGGCCTGGCGGCGCTGGCGGGGGGCGCGGTCTCGGCGCTGGCGGTCGACGGCTCGGCCCCGGCGCTGGAGCTGGCCTCTGGGGGCGCCGCGGCCATGGGGGCGGCGGATCGTTTCACCACCCGCCAGGGCGATGCCTTCGACACGCTGGAGGCGCTGGCCGCTGAAGGCGCGCGGTTCGACGTGGTGATCTGCGACCCGCCCGCCTTTGCCCCGAACAAGCAGGCGCTGGAGGCCGGTCTGCGCGCCTATGAGCGCATCGCGCGGCTGGCCGCACCGCTGGTCGCGGAGGGCGGCTATCTGGGCCTGTGTTCCTGTTCCCATGCGGCAGAGCTGGCAAAGTTCCGTCAGGCCTCGATCCGGGGCATCGGCCGCGGGCTGGCGGGGACGGGGCGTGACTATGCGCTGATCCACACCGGTTTTGCCGGGCCCGATCACCCGATGCATCCCCAGCTGGCCGAGAGCGGCTATCTGAAGGCGCTGTTCTTCCGGCTATGAGGGCGGTTCTGGACGCCTGCGTCCTCTATCCCACGGTGATGCGCGAGATGCTGATGGGCGCGGCCGAGGCGGGCCTGTTCGAGCCCGTCTGGTCTGCCCGCATCCTGGAGGAATGGGCGCGGGCGGCGATCAAGCTGGGCCCCGCGGGCGAGGCGCAGGCGCGCGCCGAGGTGGCGCTGCTGCGCGCCGCCTGGCCGGGCGCCGAGCGTGCCGTGCCGCAGGGGCTGGAGCGGCGGCTGTGGCTGCCCGACGACAATGACCTGCATGTGCTGGCGCTGGCGGTCGGATCGTCGTGCGATGTCATCGTGACGGTCAATGCGAAGGATTTCCCGCGTCACGTGCTGGCCGAGGAAGGCCTGTCGCGCGCCGATCCCGACGGGTTGCTGGCGGGCTTTGCCGCCGGATCCCCCGAGGCGATGGGCGAGGTCGGAAGCCGCGTGCTGGCGCAGGCGCGGACGCTGTCGGGGGCCGACTGGACGATCCGCTCGCTGATGCGCAAGGCGCGGCTGCCGCGTCTGGGCAAGGCGCTGGAGGCCGCGGGGGTCGTCTGAGAGGGCGTCGCGGGGCGGAAGGCCGAGCCCGATGCTGGGGGGCTGCCGGATGCGCGGGCCCGTGACCTGCCGTTGGGGTGGGGTTTGCGGGGGAAGGGTCGGCCCTTAGGCGTGCCTTGCACGGGGAAGGGAACCGAGCTTTGCGGGCGGGGGCGCTTTTTCGGGAAGGGAACCGGCCCTTGCGGGCCGGTGCCTCCGGCGGGAGTACTTTCGGTCAGATGAAAGAACCGCGGCGCTAGCGGGCGGCCAGCGCCCGAGGGCTGCTTTCGGCGCCGAGGGCGCGCAGCGCTTCGGCCGCATAGGTGATCGAGCGGATGCGCGCGTCGGGATCGTGCATGTTGCCGCCGATCATCACCTCGTCCGGCTGGTAGGTGTCGAGCAGCGTCTTGATCTGCGCCGGAATCGTGTCGGGCGTGCCGGTGGCCGAGACCGTGAAGGCGCGGTTGACCTGCGACAGCATGGCGGCGGGGACGTGATCCTCGATCCGGTCGACGGGGCGGGGCAGCTTGCCGGGACGCCCGGTGCGCAGGGCCACGAACTGCAGCTGCTGCGAGGATTTGAGGCGCAGCGCCTCGGCCTCGGTCTCGGCGGCGAAGACGTTCATCGCCATCATGAAATGCGGCGCGTCGAGGAAGCGTGAGGGGCGGAAGGTGCGGCGGTAGACCTCGGCCGCCTGGGCCAGCGCGTCGGGGGCGAAATGCGAGGCGAAGGCATAGGGCAGCCCGGCCTGGGCGGCAAGCTGCGCGCCGAAGAGCGAGGAGCCGAGGATCCAGACCGGGACCTTGGTGCCCTCGCCGGGGATGGCGTGCAGGGTCTGGCCCTCGGAGGGGTCATCGAGCAGCGCGATCAGTTCGCCCACGTCCTGGGGAAAGTTTTCCGCCGCCATGTGGTTGCGGCGCAGCGCCCGCATGGTGCCCTGATCGGTACCGGGGGCGCGGCCGAGGCCCAGGTCGATGCGGTTCGGATAGAGCGTGGCCAGCGTGCCGAACTGTTCCGCGATCACCAGCGGCGAATGGTTCGGCAGCATGATCCCGCCCGAGCCCACGCGCATGGTCCGCGTCGCCGCCGCGATATGGCCGATCATGATCGAGGTCGCCGAAGAGGCGATGCCGGGCATGTTGTGGTGTTCGGCCAGCCAGTAGCGGTGATAGCCGAGGCCCTCGGCCGCCTGCGCCAGGCGCACGGAATTGGCGATCGACTGGCCCACGTCAGAGCCTTCGGGAACGGGGGCGAGATCGAGGAGAGAGTATTTCATGGCGCATCCTTTCGGGACCGGTCCTGCCAGCCGGCATCCAGCCGGGCGATGGCCGTCACGCGGTCCTTAGTGCGGGGGTGGCTGAGCAGCCAGGCGGGTGTGCCGGACCCGCCGCTGCCGGTGAGGGTTTCGAGTTTCTGCAAAAGCCGCATCTGCGGCGCGGTGCCGATCCCGGCCTTGGTCAGCAGGGCTGCGGCATAGGCGTCGGCCTCGTATTCGTCGCGCCGCGACAGCCGGGCCGCCAGAAGCGAGGTAAGGCCATTGGCGATCAGCGGTCCCAGTCCCGGCACCAGCCGCCCCAGCACCATCGTGATCCCCATCCTTAGTGCGTTTTGCCCCGAGAAATCGATCATCCGGCGCCGGGAATGGCCCAGGGCGACATGGCCCAGTTCATGGGCGATGACCGAGGCGAGCTCTTCGCCGGTGACGCGGCCGGCGTGGTAGGCCTCAAGGAAACCACGGGTCAGGAAGATCCGCCCGTCGGGGGCCGCCAGGCCGTTGATGGCGGGGATGTCGTAGAGGTGGACCTGGATCGCGGGCAGGTCGAGGGCGCGCGCCAGCCGTGCGATCAGCCGGTCCATCCCCGGTTCCTCCAGCGGGCGCGCGCGGCGGTCCAGCTCGGCCTTCAGGCGCCAGGCCGAGAAGCGCCAGGCGACAAGGGCATAGGCAAGGGCCAGGAGGAGGGGCGTCAGCTTCAGCATGGCCCAGATATGGTCGGCGTTCCCCATGCGCACAAGAGACCGGAACAGACAGCCGTGATTGCCCGGGATTGCATCGGGAAAATGCATGCCAGGGTGGTATTTTGGAAAATGACTCGCCCTGTTTTCCGGGCGGTCTCAATCCTGTCTCATGCGTCGCTTGTCGCATCAAAGAGTCGATTATGGGAATTGGGGAGGATTGACATGTCACATCACGGATGGATTCACACCGAGGACGGGGCGTTCCACAAGGAAGAAGCCTGGCGTTTTCCCTTCGCGCGGCTGATGCCCGCGGCCAATCACGTCTACGGCAGCCACGAAGTGGCGTTGCTGGCCGGGGTGTTCGGGCCGATGCATGAAAGGCCGGACGTTGCCAACCTGGCCGCGGTGAAACCTGCGCTGCCCAGCGGCTACACGTTTCTGGGCCAGTTCATCGACCACGACCTGACCGAGCTGGTGGTCCTTCAGGACGATCTGGCCCAGCTGCCCAATACCGCGACGATCGGGCGGCGCCATGCGGTGCCGGGGGATGGCGTGGCGCCGACCTGCCGCAACGGGCGCTATGGCCTGCTGGATCTGGATTCGGTCTATGGGCTGGAAGGCGCCACGAATGCCAATCTGTTCGAGGCGGATGGCACCTTTCGGATGTCTGACGACAAGGCCGATATCGACCGGAAAAACGGCGTGCGCTGCATCGCGGACCCCCGCAATGACGAGAACCAGCTGGTGGTGCAGATCCACCTGCTGTTCGAGCATCTGCACAATGCGCTGGTGAAAGCCCAGCTTGGCGGTTCGGCGCCCTTCCTGTCGCCGGCCTTCCTGAACGTGCGCAGGCAGGTGGTGGCGGCCTACCATCGCATCGTCCTGTGCGATTACCTGCCTCGGCTGGTCCAGGACAGCCATCTTGCGGCCGTGCTGGCGGCGTTGCGGAAGGGCACTGCGCTTTACAGCGGAATGCGGCGCCGGGTCCGGGCGCAGGTCGTCAAGGAGGGATATGACTTTGACAAGGTGGTCTATCCGATGCCGGTGGAATTTGCCCATGCGGTGTTCCGGCTGGGGCACAGCCAGCTGCGCGATCATTACCAGCTGAATGCCGGCAGTGGTCCCGTGCCCCTGTTCTTTACGGGGGCAGCAATGCCCGCCGCGATGCCCAGGGATCTGCGGGGCAATACGCCGATCGTGCCGGGCCAGAACCAGGTGGACTGGTCCTATTTCTTCGACTTCGGGGATGGTCTGGTGGTGGATGGACGGCCGCTGGACGGTGGCTTGCCGGCTTCGCTCTACCGGTTGCCGCCGCCTGCCATTGCCGATGCGCCCATCGCCCTGGGTGAACGCAACATACGTCGGGGTATTGATTTCGGTCTGCCCTCGGGGCCGCAGGCCTATCTGGCGCTGTATCAGATCTATGGCGGGGTCATGGGACCGGCCCTGACGCAGGACCAGCTGTGGCCGCAGGCCATCCGCAGTCAGTATCCCGAGGTCGTTCCCGATGCGCCTGCGGCGGAACGGCTGAACCTGCAGGCGCCGCTGTGGCTTTATATCCTGCTGGAGGCCGGCGCCCATGCAGGCAGCGCCCATCTGGGGGATGTCGGCGGGCTGATCGTCGCCGAAACGATCCTGGGGGCATTGCTGCAGGGCTATCTGGACGACGGGCAGGGTGATGCCTTCGATGCCATGGTCACGGGCTGCGAAACGGCCGACAAGACCACGCTGGATGTCCCGGTGGACCAGATCTGCACCATGCCTCAGCTGGTCCGCTACGTGGCAAGCGCTGCGCTGTAACAGGGTCTGACATGCGACGGGGTCAGGACCGTTGCGGCCCCTATGGCCCGGGCGCGGGGATCAGGGCAGGAGACGCCCTGACCCCCTGCCGCCATGGCGTCAGCCCAGCTTTGCATCCATGGTGATCTCGCACGACAGCAGTTTCGAGATCGGGCAGCCGGCCTTGGCGGCGGCGGCGGCCTTGGCGAAGGCCTCCGGCGTGGCGCCGGGGACCTGGGCCGTCACGTCCAGATGCACCGACTGGATCGCATAGCCGTCGGCCTCCTTGTCCATCTTCACCGTTGCCGTGGTCTCGATCCGGTCGGGGGTCAGGTCCGACTGGCCCAGGATCATCGACAGCGCCATCGAAAAGCAGCTGGCATGGGCGGCGCCGATCAGCTCTTCGGGGTTGGTGCCGGGCTTGTCCTCGAAGCGGGTGTTGAAGCCGTAGGGCTGGGCCAGCAGCGCACCGGACTGGGTCGAGACCTCGCCCTTGCCCTCGGTCAGCGTGCCCGACCATTTGGCGGAACCGCGTTTCTTGATCATGGCTTTGTCCTTTCCTTTTCTGCGAGGTCAACGGATGGAAGGCGCGCCTTGTTCCGAAAGGGCGGTTAGCGCACCAGCGCCCGCATCCCGCGGTCCAGCCCCTCAAGGGTCATCGGCACCATGGCCTCGGGGAAGATCTGGCGGATCAGGGCGATCGACTGGGTGTACTGCCAGTAGCGTTCCGGCACCGGGTTGATCCACAGATGCGAGGGCCATTGCGCGCGGGCACGGTTCAGCCAGACATGGCCGGCCTCGGGGTTCCAGTGTTCGTTGGCGCCGCCGGGATGGGTGATCTCGTAGGGGCTCATCGAGGCATCGCCGACGAAGATGCACTTGTAGTCGGGGCCATAGCGGTTCAGCACCTCGGCCGTGGGGGTCACGTCGTCCCAGCGGCGGGCATTGTCCTTCCAGACGCCTTCGTAGAGGCAGTTGTGGAAGTAGAAATGTTCCAGATGCTTGAATTCGCCCCGCGCCGCCGAGAACAGCTCTTCGACCACCCGGACGTGATCGTCCATCGAGCCGCCGACATCCAGAAACAGCAGCACCTTCACGGCGTTGCGCCGCTCGGGGCGGGTCTGGACATCCAGCCAGCCATGTTCCGCAGTCGAGCGGATCGTGCCGTCCAGGTCCAGCTCGTCCGCGGCGCCCTCGCGGACCCATTTGCGCAGCCGCTTCAGCGCGACCTTGATGTTGCGCGTGCCCAGTTCCACCCCGTCGTCAAGGTTGCGGAACTCGCGCCGGTCCCAGACCTTGACGGCGCGGCGGTGGCGGGACCTGTCCTGCCCGATGCGGATGCCTTCGGGGTTGTAGCCATCCGCCCCGAAGGGCGAGGTGCCGCCGGTGCCGATCCACTTGTTGCCGCCCTGATGGCGGCCCTTCTGTTCGGCCAGGCGGTCCTTCAGCGTCTCCATCAGCTTCTCGAAGCCACCAAGCGCCTCGATCTCGGCCTTTTCCTCGGCGCTCAGGTGGCGTTCGGCCATCGAGCGCAGCCAGTCTGCGGGCACCTGCACGGCATCCATGACGGCCTCGGGGGGGATGGCCTCCAGCCCCTCGAAACTGGCGGCAAAGGCCTGGTCGAAGCGGTCGATCAGGCGTTCGTCCTTTACCAGTGCAGTGCGCGCCAGATAGTAGAACCCTTCGGGATCGTATGTGACCAGCCCGGCCTTCAGCGCCTGCAGAAAGGTCAGGTATTCGCGGATCGAGACCTTGACGCCATGGCGGCGCAGGGTGTCGAAGAAGGGCAGGAACATCGGCGCCTCCGGCAAGGGGGCGGGCGTTCAGCCGAGGACGCGCGCCAGAAGGATCGTGGCAAACAGCCCGATCAGCGCGAAAAGCATGGCATGGACAAGCCCGTATTGCCAGAGGTCGCGCCGGTCGCCGCCGCGCCGTTTCGCCCGCAGGGCGCCGAAGACGGCCCCGATGATCAGTCCTGCGACAACCAGCATGTCCGGCCCCCCTCAGCCTGCGCCCGCATCGGTGCCGGGCAGGCTGCCCAGGCCATCGACCTGCGCCAGCTGCGCGCGCACCGCCGCGGATGAGCCAAAGCCGTAGCGTGCCCAGCCCAGGCTGTCCAGCCGCAGGGCGCGGGCCTGCGCCGGGTGGCCCAGCAGCAGCTCGCTGCGCGCCTGCAGCATCCGGATCGAGGCCAGCAGCGCCGCGTTCTGATAGCGCAGCGCCACCGCGTCCCGCCCCTTCAGCAGCGCGGCGGCGGTCTGCGGATCATCGGCGGCCAGGGCAAAGACCGCCAGCTGGGTGGCGGTGGTCGCCTCGTGCAGGCGGGTGTCGGGCAGGCGGGCATAGATCGCATGGGCGCGCAGCAGGTCGGCAAAGGCGGCCTCGGGGCTGCGGTCCTGTTCCAGCCGGGCGCGGGTATACAGGGCGAAGGCCAGGCGGGTGTCGTCCCAGCCGGCGGCCTGGGCCATCTCGACCGCCTGCTGGGCGGCGCGGCGGCGGGTCGCCAGGCTGCCCGTGCCGATCGCGGCCGAGATCGCCTCGCGCCATTCCGGGGGGCTTTCGGGGGTGTTGCGGGCGGGCAGCCGTTCGCCTGCGGGGTTCAGCCGCTTCAGGATCGCGGGCAGCGCCGCGCCGACCTGATCGCGGGTCATGCCGCTGTGCAGTTCGGGGGCGTAGGTCACGCGCAGCACCAGCATGTCGTAACCGGTCAGGATCGAATGGATGTTGTCGTCGTTGAAGGTGCTGTCGGGCAGCCGGTAGAGGTCATCAAGCGGGCCCAGCGACTGTGCCAGTTCCTCGTTCAGGCAATCGCGCAGTTCCTGCGGGGGCTGGTTGCCGGGCACCGCGATCAGGATATGGCGCCGCTGGTCCAGGCGCGTCCAGTCGGTCAGCCCCTGGCGTTCCGCGGCGCGGTACTGCGACAGATCCGAGATCCCCGGCACGACAAAGCAGGCGGCACCGGGCAGCTGGCGCTGGATGTCCTGGTTGCTGATCACCTGGATCACCACGTTGCCGGTCTGCCCGGGCGTCTGCAGCGCGATGTCAAGGCCCGCCTCGTGGTGCAGCCGGTCGATCACCTGGGCCAGGTCATGGCGCAGGGTGGTGGGGGGCGTGCCCTTCAGCGACACCCGGATGGGGCCTTCGAAACGGGTGAAAACGGGCAGGGGCCGGCCCGATTCCAGCTGCATCGTCAGGTCCAGCACATCGCGCGCAAGATCGGCATTGGCAATCTGCGGCGGCACCGCATGCACCGCTGCGAACAGCCGGGGCGGCGGCAGCGGGCCGTCATCGGTGGCGGGGGCCTGGGGGCGCAGCGCATGGGCGGGCGGGGCCTGCGGCGGGGTCGCGGGGGGCTGAGGCCGGCCGCAGGCCGCCATCGCCAGCGTCAGCAGGACCAGCGCGCTGGCACAGGGCCACCGGTGCTTGCGGGACGCTCTGGGTCGGGTCACGAAGAGGGTGCCTCCTGGTTGCCGGGTCGTCGGGCGGCGCCGGCCCGGTCCAGGGCGCGGCGTGGCCAAGGGGGCGATCCTACCGGCCCCGGGGATTGCGGGCCATGAAGGCCAGCCGTTCGAACAGATGCACGTCCTGCTCGTTCTTCAGCAGCGCACCGTGCAGTTTCGGCAGGGCATTGGCGCCGTCGCGCTTCAGGTCTTCGGGGCTCAGGTCCTCGGCCAGCAGCAGCTTCAGCCAGTCCAGCACCTCCGAGGTCGAGGGTTTTTTCTTCAGGCCCGGCGTCTCGCGCAGCTCGTAGAACTGGGTCAGCGCGGCGGTCAGCAGCGCGGCCTTGATGCCGGGGTGATGCGCCTCGACGATGGCGCGCATGGTATCCATGTCGGGAAAGCGGATGTAGTGGAAGAAGCAGCGGCGCAGGAAGGCGTCGGGCAGCTCTTTCTCGTTGTTCGAGGTGATGATGACGATCGGGCGCTGACGGGCGCGGATGGTTTCCCCGGTCTCGTAGACGTGGAATTCCATCCGGTCGAGTTCCTGCAACAGGTCGTTCGGGAATTCGATGTCGGCCTTGTCGATCTCGTCGATCAGCAGGACCACGCGGCCGGGGGCGTCAAAGGCCTGCCACAGCTTGCCGCGCCGGATGTAATTCGCCACGTCGTCGACGCCCTCGGCCCCCAGCTGGCTGTCGCGCAGCCGCGATACGGCGTCGTATTCATAAAGCCCTTGCTGGGCGCGGGTGGTCGACTTGATGGTCCATTCGATCATCGGCAGGTCCAGCGCCTGCGCCACCTGACGGGCCAGTTCGGTCTTGCCGGTGCCCGGCTCGCCCTTGACCAGCAGCGGGCGCTCCAGCGCGATGGCGGCGTTCACGGCGACCGACAGGTCTTCGGTCGCGATGTAGCTTTGGGTGCCGTCGAAACTGATGCTCATGCTGTTCTCCGCTGGGGCGGACCCGCGCAGGGCCATCGCCGGGACTGTCACCGGGGTACGTGCGGGGCGGGGCCTTGTCCAGCCCCCGTGGCGGCGCGTCGCGGCCGGCGGCGGGGCTGGCCAGCGGCTGAAAAGCCGCGTTTTTCAGCAGATTGATTAACTATGCAGTCATCTAATTCAGGAAATGTTTAACAACTCCAACCTCTCTCCCAAGGGTTGTGCGATCAGCCCGGGGGCGGGGAAGGGAGGGCCTTCGACCCTTTAAATGCTGGGGGCCGGCGACCCTGCGTCACGTCCACGAGAGGCTGCCCTGCAGTTGAGCATGTGCTGAACGATAGGGCATCCCGACCCCCGCCGAGCGGTTATTGTGTAGTGACAACGCAGGGTGAACCGGTTAATCCCCAGCGTCAGGGGACCCTGCCGCCCGGCAAGGCAAGCGCACGTAGCACGAGCATCCCGGGCCAAGGACTAGTTTGGGAGCCTGTGATGAAAGCAGAAACTTTCCTTGAAGACGATTACCGCCCTGCCGAGGACGAACCGTTCATGAACGATCGGCAGCTCGAATACTTCCGTCGGAAGCTGCTCACATGGAAAGAGGAGATCCTGGAGGATTCGCGCGACACGATCGAGGGGATGAAGGATTCCACGCGCAACATTCCCGACATCGCCGACCGCGCGAGCGAGGAAACCGATCGCGCCCTTGAACTGCGGACCCGGGACCGGCAGCGCAAGCTGGTGGCCAAGATCGACGCTGCATTGCGGCGGATCGACGAGGGCGAATATGGCTATTGTGAAGTGACCGGCGAGCCGATCAGCCTCAAGCGGCTCGACGCGCGCCCCATCGCCACCATGAGCCTGGAGGCGCAAGAGCGCCACGAGCGCCGCGAGCGGGTGCACCGGGACGACTGATCGTTCACCCGGAGGGATATCAAATCTTGGGACGCCGGGGCAAAAGCTCCGGCGTTCCTGCTTGCAAAAGGGACGGTGGCGGGTCCATATCTCGGCCGCATGCCTCTGGTCGGGTTGCGAAACTCGGGCCCCGGGCCTGTCTGACAGGAGTGTCCCTTGGATCTGCACTTGGATCTGAACAGCGCGAAGATCACCGTCATCGGCGCCGGGATCGGCGGGCTGGCTGCGGCGCGCGCCCTGGCGCTGCGCGGCGCGGACGTGACCGTGCTGGAACAGGCCGAGGCGATCCGCGAGGTCGGTGCCGGGTTGCAGATCAGCCCGAACGGGGCGGCGGTGCTGCGCGGGCTGGGGCTGGATCCGGCGGCGGTCGGCCAGCGGGCCCAGGCGGTTTGCCTGAAGGACCGGACGGGGGCGCAGGTTCTGCGCATGGACCTTGCCGCGCTTGGGGCGGATCAGGGCTATTACTTCTGTCACCGTCACGACATCGTGGAACATCTGGCCGAGGCGGCGCGGGCCGCCGGCGTCAAGATCCGCCTGCTGCAGCGCGTCGATGAGGTCGACACCGCCCCCGATCCGGTGGTGCGGATCTGCAATTCCTCGGTCATGCGGCCGGATCTGGTGATCGGCGCCGATGGGCTGCATTCGCGGCTGCGCGCGGCCATCCTGGGCGAGGCCCGCCCGCGTTTCACCGGCCAGGTCGCCTGGCGCGCCGTGGTGCCCGTCCCCGAGGCCGAGGCGGTCGCAGCCGAGGCCCGCATCTACATGGGCCCGGGCCGTCATCTGGTCACCTATCCGCTGCGCGGCGGGCGGATGCGCAATATCGTCGCCGTCGAGGAGCGCCGCGCCTGGGTGCCGGACTCTTGGTCTCATGCCGATGCGCCCGAGAACCTGCGCCGCGCCTTTGCGGGCTTCGGCCCCGAGGTCCGCAACCTGCTGGAGGGCGTCGATACGGTGCATCTGTGGGGCCTGCATCGCCATGCGGTGGCGCCGCTCTGGCATCAGGGGCGCACGGCGCTGCTGGGGGATGCGGCGCATCCGACGTTGCCTTTCATGGCGCAGGGGGCGAACCTGGCGCTGGAAGATGCCTGGGTGCTGGCGGCCTGTCTGGCCAAGGACCTGCCGCTGGGCGCCGCGCTGGAACGCTATCAGGCGCTGCGCCGTCCGCGCGTGGCGCGCGCGATTGCCACGGCCAACCGCAATGCCTGGAAATACCACCTGCGCTTCCCGCCGCTGCGGTTCGCCGCCCATGCCGCGCTGCGGCTGGGTGACCGGCTGGCAGCCGACCGCATCCTGCATCAGTTCGACTGGCTTTATGCGGCGGATGTGACCGAAGGCGAACGGCTGGCCTGAGGGCGGCAGGCCAATCCGAAACCGGCGCCCTCCAGAGACCGGCCCGGGCTATCCGAGGCCCGGGCCCCGATGCCACGGGCATCGGAGGGCGCGGGCGCGCCGGATCCTGCGCCGGTTCGACAGGTGGCATGCGGCCCGGGCCAGCGAAGGGGACCGGCTGGGCCGTGGTCTGGCGGCTGGCCGGGCAGGGCGCTGGTTGGCGCCATGTCGGTTTGCACCGTGTCGGGGGCGCCATCAGGGCGCGGGGGGCTGCTTTCGGCCCTCCGCATGCCGTTCAGGGGATCATGTGCCGCAGCCGGTGCGCCCGGCCCGGATCACAGGTCAATCTCGGCCCAGAGCGGCACGTGGTCCGAGGGTTTCTCGCGGCCACGGATCCCGGCGTCGATGCCGCAATCGGTGACCAGATCGGCGCATTGCGGGGTCATCAGCATGTGGTCGATGCGGATGCCGTCGTTCTTCTGCCAGGCGCCGGCCTGGTAATCCCAGAAGGTGTAATGGCCGGGCGCCGCGAAACGGGTGCGGAAGATTTCCGTGTAGCCCAGGTTCAGGATCCGGCGATAGGCGGCGCGGCTTTCAGGGCGAAACAGCGCGTCCTCCAGCCATTTCTTCGGGCTTGCGGCATCTTCGGCCTGGGGGATGATGTTGTAATCGCCCAGGAAAACCGCCGGTTCCTCGGCGGCCATCAGCTCTTGGGCGCGCGCCTTCAGACGCTCCATCCAGGCCAGCTTGTAGGCGTATTTTCCGCCCTCGACGGGGCGGCCCGCCTCATCCAGCTCGACCGGGTTGCCGTTCGGCAGGTAAAGGCCGCAGATCCGCAGCGCGTTCTTCGCCCCGATCACCGTCGCCTCGATATAGCGCGCCTGTTCGTCGCTGTCGTCGCCGGGCAGCCCGCGGGAAATGTCCTCCAGCGGCAGTTTCGACAGGATCGCCACCCCGTTAAAGCTTTTCTGGCCGTGGGTTTCCACCTGATAGCCCTTTTCCTCGAACAGCTCGCGCGGGAAGGCCTCGTCGACGGACTTGATCTCCTGCAGGACGGCGACGTCGGGCTGGGCCTCGTCCAGCCAGTCCGACAGCGCATTCACCCGGGCCTTGATGCCGTTGATGTTGAAGGTCGCGATCTTCATCCGAGGGGCCCTTTCCGGTGACGCTGTGCCCCCCCTTTCAAACCGCGAAACAGGGTGGGTGCAAGGGCTTCCTTGGGGCGAGGGGGCGCAGGGGATTTTGTATCCTGTATCGGGACAAAGGGCGTGGCCCGCCCCAATTGTCCATATTTTGGATATTATTTACCTTTGATCCCACAACTGTCTCCAATCCGGAAACGAAAATGCCCGCCACCGGGCGCGCCGGTCGCGGGCATCGGGGCCATGGGGTCGCTTACATCGAGAAGGACGTGCCGCAGCCGCAAGACGAGCTGGCGTTCGGGTTCTCGATCACGAAGCGGGCGCCGATCAGCTCTTCGGTGAAATCAATGGTGGCGCCGGCCAGGAACGGCAGCGAGGTCGCATCGACCACCACCTTCTGGCCCTGGCCTTCCAGCACCAGGTCGTCCTCGGCCACGTCGTCGAGGCGGATGTCGTACTGGAAGCCCGAGCAGCCGCCGCCTTCGACAGCGATGCGCAGCGCCTTGTCGCCGGCTTCGATTTCAGCCAGCCGGGCGAAGGCGCGGTCGGTCACGATGGGGGGCAGGTTCATTTGAAACTCTCCTGACATTTTGCATGTCGTTCCCCCGCAATATATGAATTGTGGAAAAAGGCGACAAGAAGCCGAAGGGACACCCATGATGAGAGCCATCTATGCCTCCGACCCCGCGCAATCGCGCGGCCGTCTCTACCCCGAAGAAGAAAGCGCGTTCCGCTCGTGTTTTCAAAGGGATCGCGATCGCATCATTCATGCCTCCGCGTTCCGGCGCCTGAAACACAAAACCCAGGTTTTCATTGAGCACGAGGGCGATTATTTCCGCACCCGCCTGACCCATTCCATCGAGGTGGCGCAGGTGGCGCGCACCATCGCCGGTGCCCTGGGCCTGAATCAGGAGCTGACCGAGGCCGTCGCGCTGGCCCATGACCTGGGCCACACGCCCTTCGGCCATACTGGCGAAGATGCCATGCACGAGCTGATGGCGCCCTACGGCGGCTTCGACCATAACGCTCAGGCGATTCGCATCGTCACCAATCTGGAACGCACCTATGCCGAATGGGACGGGCTGAACCTGACCTGGGAGACGCTGGAAGGCATCGCCAAGCACAACGGCCCCGTCACCGGCCGCATTCCCTATGCGCTGGCCGAATACAACGCCCGCCACGATCTGGAGCTGCACACCCATGCCAGCGCCGAGGCCCAGGTGGCGGCGCTGTCCGATGACATCGCCTATAACAACCACGATCTGCACGACGGTCTGCGGGCGGAACTCTTCTCGACCGATGAGCTGTCAGAGCTGCCGATCCTGCAGGATTGTTTCGCAGAGGTGGACGGTCTTTACCCCGGCCTGAACTATTACCGCCGCCGGCACGAGGCGCTGCGGCGTTTCTTCGGCGTGCTGGTCAGCGACGTGATCGATGTCAGCCGCGCCAACCTGACCGACCTGAACCCGCAGAACGTCACCGACATCCGCAATGCGGGCCGCATGATGGTGCAGTTCTCGCCCATGGTCTGGGCCGATCTGAAGGTGATCCGGGAATTCCTGTTCCACCGCATGTACCGCGCCCCCGAGGTCGTCGTCATGCGCCGCAAGGTCACCGATATCGTGAAAGAGCTGTTCCCGCTCTTCATGCAGCACCCCGACCGCCTGCCCAAGCAATGGCGCAAGGATGTCGAGGAGGTCGGCGATGACGAACTGAAGCTGGCGCGCATCGTCTGCGACTACATCAGCGGCATGACCGACCGCTTCGCCATCGTCGAACATGCCCGCCTGACGGGCCGCGACCCGGAACCGGGGCTGCGGGCCTCGGGCCCCGGGCACATCCGCTACGCCGACCGCGTCGAGGAGCATGAACAGGAGGCAGGCCTGTGATCGGCCTGCAGCGCATCCATCATGTCGCGGTGATCTGCAGCGATTACGAACGGTCCAAGGCGTTCTACCGCGATGTGCTGGGGCTGCGCGTGCTGGCGGAAAACCACCGCGCCGCCCGCGACAGCTGGAAGCTGGACCTGGCGCTGCCCGACGGCGGCCAGATCGAGCTGTTCAGCTTTCCGGGCGCGCCCGCGCGGGTGTCGCGCCCCGAGGCGCAGGGGCTGCGGCACCTGTGCTTTGCCGTGGCTGATGTGGCGGCGGCCAAGCGGGCGCTGGAGGGGCAGGGGATCGCGGTCGAGGACATCCGCACCGATGAATACACCGGCAAGCGCTATACCTTCTTCCCCGATCCCGACGATCTGCCGATCGAGCTTTACGAGGCCTGAGCGGCAGGGCCCGAGGGCCCCGCTTCCGGCAGTGTCACCGTCCCCGGGGGATCAGCCCTTGGGGCGGGCGGCCTTTTCGGCAATGCCCGAGGTGCCTTCGCGCGCGTCCAGCACCGCCATCACCGCCGACAGCGGCACGTCGCGCGCCGCCAGCATCACCAGCATGTGGTAAAGCGCATCGGCGCATTCCGAGGCCAGCTTCTCGGGGTCGTTGCGCACGGCCTCGATGATGGCCTCGACGGCCTCCTCGCCGAATTTCTCGGCGCATTTCTCGGGTCCCTTGGACAGCAGCTTGGCCGTCCAGGAACTGTCGGGGGACGCGCCCTTGCGGGATTCGATGGTGGCGTAAAGACGGGAGAGGGTATCGCTCATTGCAGCCTCATGGGGATGCCCGCGGCGGCCATGTGTTCCTTGGCCTCGCGGATGGTGTAATCGCCGAAGTGGAAGATCGAGGCCGCCAGCACCGCCGAGGCCCCGCCCTTGGTCACGCCTTCGACCAGGTGATCCAGGTTGCCCACCCCGCCCGAGGCGATGACCGGGACCTCGACCGCGTCGGAAATCGCGCGCGTCAGCGGCAGGTTGAAGCCCGAGCGCGTGCCGTCACGGTCCATCGAGGTCAGCAGGATTTCCCCCGCGCCCTTCGATGCGACCAGGCGCGCGAATTCCACCGCGTCGATGCCGGTGGGCTTGCGGCCGCCATGGGTGAAGATCTCCCATTTGCCGGGGGCGACGGTCTTGGCGTCGATGGCGCAGACGATGCACTGGCTGCCGAAATGGTCGGCCGCGCGGGCGATCACGTCCGGGTCCGCCACCGCGGCCGAGTTGAACGACACCTTGTCGGCGCCCGCCAGCAGCAGGTTGCGAACGTCCTGCACGGTGCGCACGCCGCCGCCCACGGTCAGCGGGATATAGCACTGCTCGGCGGTGCGGGTCACGACGTCGAACATGGTGCCACGGTTTTCATGGGTGGCATGGATGTCGAGGAAGCACAGCTCGTCCGCGCCGGCGGCATCATAGGCGCGGGCGGCATCGACGGGATCGCCGGCATCGCGCAGATCGACGAAGTTGACGCCCTTGACCACGCGGCCGTCGGCCACGTCGAGGCAGGGGATGATGCGGGTCTTCAGCATGCGGGCCTCCCGGGTAAGCTATGTGCTTCCCCTACGCGGCCCGGCCCCCGGATGCAACGTGAGACGGCGCCCGGGCGATGCGGCGGACGCTGTCCTTCACGATCAGCACGTGGAACGGCATGATCACCGCCAGATAGGCCCGGCCGAAGATGTTGTGCGGATGCACCCAGGTCGAGAAATAAACCTTCCCCGCCCGTGCCATCACCGTGATGCGGAAATCCAGGTGCCGGTCGTCGAAGCCCAGCAGCACCTCGTCCGGGGTTTCCTTGAGGATCGGGAACAGCCCCAGCCGGGGGCCCTTCGGCGCCTCGGTGCGCAGGCCGAAGGGGCGCACGGCGGCATTGCGGATCTTCAGCAGCAGCCGTGCCCAGCCCGGCACGCTCAGGCCAAGGCGCATCGCCTCGGGCGCCGGCAGGTCCGAGGCCGTGGCGTAGCAGTCCAGGAAATCACCCTTGCGGACAAGGGCATGGACCTCGGCGCCCGGGGGCAGGGCGGCGGAAAAGATGCGGGGCATGGGCGCGTCCTTTGCGGCGGAACCCGGGCATCTTGGCGCGGGTTCCGTGGAAGGCGATGCGGTGTCTTGCCCCGGGGCGTGGACTCTTACGCCTTCAGGACCTTCAGCGCCTCTTTCAGGTCGATCGCGCCGTCATAGAGCGCCCGCCCCGAGATCGCGCCGTTCAGCGCCGCGCCGCAGTCTTTCAGCGCCTGCAGATCCGCCACCGACGACACCCCGCCCGAGGCGATCACCGGGATCGAGACCGCATTGGCCAGCGCCGCCGTGGATTCGATGTTCGGGCCCTGCATGGCGCCGTCACGGTTGATGTCGGTGTAGATGATGGCGGCAACGCCCGCGTCTTCAAAGCTGCGGGCAAGGTCGGTCACCATGACATCGGTTTCGGTCGCCCAGCCCTTGGTGGCGACGCGGCCGTTGCGCGCGTCGATGCCGACGGCGACCTGGCCGGGGAAGGCACGGGCCGCCTCGCGCACCAGCGCGGGGTTCTCGACCGCGACGGTGCCCAGGATGACGCGCGCCAGGCCCTTCGACAGCCAGCGCTCGATTGTGGCCATGTCGCGGATGCCGCCGCCCAGCTGGGCGGGAACCTTGGTGCGTTGCAGGATCGCCTCGACGGGGGCGGCGTTCACCGGCTCGCCGGCGAAGGCGCCGTTCAGATCCACCAGATGCAGCCATTCGCAGCCTGCCTCGACGAATTCCATCGCCTGGGCGGCGGGATCCTCGTTGAAGACGGTGGCCTTGTCCATGTCGCCCTTGTAGAGGCGCACGGCATGGCCGTCCTTCAGGTCGATGGCGGGATAGAGGATCATCGGATTTCCTTTCGCAAGCACGGGCCGGCCGGGACGGGCAGGGGTGAGCGGGCTTTTGCACGCATGGGGCCGGATTGCAATCTCAGACCCGCTGGACAGCAGCGCCCGCCCGCGCGCCGTGCTAGGCTTCAGGCAAAACGAAAGGGAGGCAGGCATGAAACATCGGCTGACGGGGGTCGCACTGGCGCTGCTGGTGGCGCTGGCCGGACCGGTTGCGGCGCAGCAGCCGCCCCGCGCGGATCCGCTGGAGGGGCTGTGGCTGTCGCCGCCCGCCCCCAACGGAATGCGCGGCCGGGTGCTGATCCGCCCCTGCGAGGCGGGGCTGTGCGGCACCGTGGCGGCGCTGCTGGGCCCCGACGGGCGGGTGGTGCCCAGCGACGCGGTGGGCCAGCGCATCGCCTGGGGGCTGCGGCCCATCGGCTTTGCGGCCTATGGCGGCTTGGTCTACGTGCCGGGGCTGGACCAGACGGTCGAGGCGCGGCTGGATCTGGCGGGGGATCGCCTGCAGGTGCAGGGCTGCCTGAACATGGTCGTCTGCGACGTCCAGATGTGGCAGCGCCTGCGCTAGCCGGGCGGCGCCCTGATCACTGGCGCCCTGATCACCGGGGGGGCAGGTTCCGGGGCGCAGGTCGTGGGGGCCCTGACTGCGGGCCCCCGGGTTACGGGGTCCAGGTCAGGAAGTTGGCAATCAGGCGCAGGCCGGTGGCCTGGCTTTTCTCGGGGTGGAACTGGGTGCCGATCATGGTGTCGCGGCCGACGATGGCGGTGACCGGGTGGCCATAGTCGACATGCGCCAGCAGCTGCGATTTCGTCGCCACCTGCATGTGGTAGGAATGGACGAAATAGGCGTGCTGGCCGGTCTCGATCCCCGCCAGAACCGGGTGCGGCTGGTCGATCACCAGGTCGTTCCAGCCCATATGCGGCACCTTCAGGGCCGGGTCGTCGGGGGTGATGCGGTGCACCTCGCCGTCGATCCAGCCCAGGCCCGGGGTCTCTTCGTATTCGAAGCCGGTCTTCGCCATCAGCTGCATCCCGACGCAGATCCCCAGGAAGGGACGGCCGCGGGTTTCCACGGCCTCGGTCAGCGCCTCCAGGACGGATCCCGCACCGGCGCCGGCCAGCGCGTGGCGGCAGGCCGGAAAGGCGCCGTCACCGGGTAGCACGATGCGGTCGGCGCGGGCCACGTCCTCGGCGCGCGACGACACGAGGATCTCGCCCGCGTCCACCTCCTGCGCCATGCGCTGGAAGGATTTCGCGGCAGAGTGCAGGTTGCCGCTCTCGTAATCGATGAGGACGGTCAGCATCGGGGCTTCCTTTCCGGCGGGCTCAGAGCGCGCCCTTGGTCGAGGGGATGGCATCGGACTTGCGCGGATCCGTTTCGACGGCATTGCGCAGGGCCCGGGCGACGGCCTTGAAGGCGGCCTCGGCGATGTGGTGCGAATTGATCCCGTGCAGCCGGTCGACATGCAGGGTGATCCCGCCATGGGTCGAGAACGCCTGGAAGAATTCGCGCACCAGCTCGGTGTCGAAGGTGCCGATTTTCTGGGTGGGGAAATCGACGTTCCAGACCAGATAGGGGCGGGCCGACAGGTCAAGGGCGGCGCGCAGCAGGCTGTCGTCCATCGCCAGGTGGCAATCGCCGTAGCGGCGGATGCCGCGCTTGTCGCCCAGGGCCTGGCTCAGCGCCTGGCCCAGCGCGATGCCCACGTCCTCGACCGTGTGGTGGTCATCGATATGCAGGTCGCCCTTGCAGGTGACGGTGATGTCGATCAGCGAATGGCGCGCCAGCTGGTCCAGCATGTGATCGAAGAAGCCAACGCCGGTGCGGCAGTCGTAGGTGCCGGTGCCGTCAAGGTCGATGGCCACGTGGATGTCGGTTTCGGCCGTGGTCCGGGTGATCTGGGCGCTGCGCATGTCTGCCTCCGATGCGGGATGCCGGGCTTATAGGCCGGGGCCACGCGAAGGCCAAGGGGCGCCAGGGCGCCCGGGGTCAGTTCAGCCGCACTGCCGCATGGCCGGGCAGGGTCATCACCACCGAGGTGCCGCGGGCATCGCCGCCATCCATCACCTCGATTTCGCCGCCGAGGCTGCGCAGGATCTTGCGCGCGATGGTCAGCCCCATGCCGGACCCCTCGCAGTCATCGCGGGGCTTGAGGGTGCGCAGGGGGATAAAGACCGCTTCGCGGAAGCGGGGCGGAATGCCGGGACCATCATCGGCGAAGACCACCCGCCGCATCGGCCCCGCGCCGCTGATTGTCACCACGATCCGGCCATGGTCGCGGTCGTGATGGCGCACCGCATTTGACAGCAGGATGGCAAACAGCTGCACCAGCTCGTTGCCGGGGCCGGTGAAGACACCGTCGCCCTCAACCTCCAGCGAGAAGCCGGGGGGCAGGGGCGCGCGGGCCTCGGCCGCCTGCAGGATGTCGTCGACCGGGTGCTCGGCATGGGCATCGGCCATCCGGCCGACACGGGAATAGTCGCGCAGGTCCAGCAGCATCCGGTTGCAGCGCTGGGCCTGGGTCTTGAGCATCGCCAGATGATCCTCGACCAGGGCGCGGCGCTCGGCAGGCAGGGGGCCCATGTCCTCGCGGATCCAGTCGGGGATGGTGTCGAAGGCGCGGAAGCCCGCGCGCAGGTCGTGGGTCACGATGTACAGGAATTCCTCCAGCGCGCTGTCCGGGGTGGCGGGCGCGGGCGAGGGGCTGTCGGGGGGGCTGTCGGGCACGGGCATGGCGGCAGGCTGGCGCGGAACCTGCAAATGCGGACTTAACGGCGGCCCGCCCGGCGCTGGAAAGCGGATAAAATGCGAGGCGTTTGGAAAGGGCTTGTTAACGGGCTGGCAAGGGCACGGACGGATCCTGAGGCGAAAGGAACGCCGCCAGAGGAGGATCGCAGATGGATGTGCAGACCGAACGGGTGCCCCCCGTACCGCAACTTGCGCCTCGTCCCGAG
The DNA here is from genome assembly GCF_057380705.1 of Pseudooceanicola sp. NS-SX9. NCBI lineage: Bacteria > Pseudomonadati > Pseudomonadota > Alphaproteobacteria > Rhodobacterales > Paracoccaceae > Pseudooceanicola > Pseudooceanicola sp. NS-SX9. The sequence goes on from NZ_CM170818.1 coordinate 1,443,048, forward strand.
GCATCAGTGCTGCCCGACGGCCCCGAGGTTGCCACGATCGACGTGCTGGTGCTGGACGACAGCCGCTTCGACGCGATGACGCTGCAACGCGAATGCCGGTCGATCGACCTGCCGGTGCGGGTGACGATCGCCTCGAACATGCAGGAATTCCGCCAGCACCTGGAGGCGCGGCATTTCCACCTGGTCTTCATCGACTACCTGCTGCCCGATGGCGATGGCCTTGCGGCGCAGCAGCTGCTGCGTTCGGTCGGGCGCAGTGCGGATTCGCCCGTGGTCATGATCAGCGGCGAGGCCCGGCTGGACGTGGCGGTGCAAGCGATGAAGGATGGCTGCATCGATTACAAGCCGAAGGACCAGCTGGATCGTGAGATGCTGAAATCGCTGATCCTGCGCGCGCTGGAGGCTGGCGGCCGGGTCGCCCAGGCCAATCTGGAGGCCGCATTGGAGGCCCATCGCCGAGAGATCGTCGAGACCATGCGCGATCTGCTGCGCGAGGAACTGCGCAAGCTGCTGCCGGACGGTACCCAGGGCCGAGAGGCGATGCAGGAGGTGCTGCGCAGCCACGGCCTGATCGCTGAAGAGCGCGAGCACGACTGGAGCGATCTTCTGGACGACGCAGACAGGACCTTTGTCTTCTACAAGAATTGAGGGTCAGGTCCGCGCTGGGTCTCGGGGAGGGCTGTTCTGTCTTTTGTGCAAGGGCGGATGCCTGCTCTGGGGCCCTTTTGCCTGAGCAGTCAGGTATTTTCGATTGCACGAAGATTTCCTGTTGATCGCGGAAAGCCAGAATTTATTTTCGCTGGTCGCTGGTCGCTGGTCGCTGGTCGCTGGTCGCTGGTCGCTGGTCGCTGGTCGCTGGTCGCTGGTCGCTGGTCGCTGGTCGCTGGTCGCTGGTCGCTGGTCGCTGGTCGCTGGTCGCTGGTCGCTGGTCGCTGGTCGCTGGTCGCTGGTCGCTGGTCGCTGGTCGCTGGTCGCTGGTCGCTGGTCGCTGGTCGCTGGTCGCTGGTCGCTGGTCGCTGGTCGCTGGTCGCTGGTCTCAAACGCCACTCTGTCCGGCGCGCTGATGACAAGAGCAGGCAGAGCCAAGACGGCCGTCCCACGGCAAAGCCAATCAGCAGTCACTGGCCCGCGGGCCGGGCAGGGGCCGCCGAAAGTGGGCTGTGCCGGTCCTTGGCGCCCGAGCTGCCTTAGCCCGGCCCGTGCCAGGCCTTGGGCGTCAGATCAGGCCGGCGCCCCGGTAGGTTTCTAGGATCTCGGCAATGGCGGCATCATCCAGCGGCTTGGTGAAGAAATGCTGCACGATGCCCATGGCCGAAGACCGCTCGATGTCACGCTCGTTGTCCGAGGAGGAAAACACCGCCACCACCTGCTGGCCACCACCGCCGGGCATCGCATCCAGCTTGCCGCGCAGCAGGTCCAGTGTCTCGAAACCCGACAGTTCCGGCATGTTGATGTCCATCAGGATCAGCGGCGGCAGGTCGCGGCCCTCGGGGGACGCAAAATACAGATCGAGGAATTCGGCACCGCCCGGCGCCTCTTGCACGGGGCTGAACAGCCCGGTCTTCGACAGCCGGCGCCGCGCGATGTAACGATCGGATTCAACATCGTCGACGATAAAGGTTGGGATCAAGGCAGGACCTCCATGTCATCGAAACTCAGGATCACGTCGGTGCCCTCCGGGCCGCTCGACAGGCTGACCAGACCGCCCAGCCGGCGGACGTGCTTCATCACCAGGGCCAGGCCCAGCCCGTGGCCCTGGCTGCGGGCCGAGCGGCGGAACAGTTCGAACACCCGGGGCTGTTCGGCCTCGGGGATGCCCAGGCCGTTGTCGCTGACGCAGATCGAGACCTTGCGTGCCCGGGTCCGGATCCGCACTGAAACCCAGGGGGCGGCCTTTGCCGGGTCGTGAAAGCGCAGTGCGTTGCTCAGCAGGTTTTCGATCGCGGTCAGCAGGGTGCGTCGCTCGGTCATCAGCGTCACCGGCCCGTCGCAGTCGATGACGAACCCCGGCGGGCTGGCCATTTGCAGGATCAGGCTGTGCCAGCAACGGGCGATGGTCTCGTCCAGGGCGACGCGCTCGATCGGGGTGTCATGGGTGCCGGCACGGGCCAGGGTCAGAACCGCCTCGACCTTGTGGATGTTGCGGTGGCTGGTGTCGAGCGCGGCCTTGATGTTGCGGCGGCATTCCTCCAGCTCGCCGGCATCGAGATCCTCAAGGCACAGGTCCAGCAGGCCGTTGATCGTCGCCAGCGGCGCCCGAAGGTCATGGCTGGCGGAATAGGCGAACTGGGTCAGCTCTTCGTTCAGGGCGGCCAGGCGGTCGGCGCGGCTTTTCAGCTCCTGCTCATGGACATGACTTTCCGTCAGATCGAACAGGGTGGCCACGACACGGGGGCCGGTCTCGGTCTCGACGGGATGCAGGGCGATATTGACCGGGCGCTCGACCCCGTCCAGGCCGATCACCGTCAGGGTGCGGTTCATCGCCATCCGGCGGGTGGTGGCGGCGCTGTGGTAATTCGCCCGGTGCACCCGGTGGCCCGCCTGCAGGTCCGGCGGCAGGAACTGATCGACGTTGAGGCCCAGCAGGCCGTCTTCCTCGGCGCCCAGCAGGCGGCAGGCGGCCGTGTTGACCAGGCGCATCTGGCCGCTTTCGTCCACCATGATCATGGCCGAGGCCGAGGCGTTCAGCACATCGCGCAGCCGCCGTTCGGCATGGCGCCGCGCCGAGGTGTCGATGAAGGTGGTGAAGGTCAGCGCCCGGCCATTGGCCTCGACCGGTTCCAGCAGGATCTCGACCGGGGCCAGGCTGCCATCGGCGCGCAGCGCCATGACCTCGGAACCGCCGTTCATGCTGCGCTTGCGGGGCATGCGGTGGAAGGCCCGCATCAGATCCGCATGCTGGGCACGCAGGTCCGCGGGCAGAAGGTCGTCGGTGCGGCGGCCGACCAGCTGCCCTTCGGCATGGCCCATCAGCTGGTGCAGAGAGGGGTTGGCGGCCAGGATCCGCCCTGAAATGTCGCACAGCAGCGCCGGTACCGGGCACAGCTGCACCGCCAGGCTGTAATGCCCCAGATTGGCGCCACGGCTGTCGGGCGGCAGGGGCGGGCCGAGAGGGCCGCGGGACGGCCCCGCCGGTGGTTCAAGTCGCATCGAAGGCCTCCGTGGGAAAGCGACGGCTGGGGGGGTATTTCTGCCCCGGCTGGCCCCTTCCTGCGGTCGGGTGCCGAAACGGGCACGCCGGGACCTGCGGACAGACAGCGATCACGGTCTGACCCTAGGCAAGATCCGTTGCGTTTCTCTTAAGACCCGCCGGCGCCCGCCCGGCTGCGGCGTTACAAAAGTTTCGCCGAACCGAGACATTTCCTTTGAGGCCCAGCCCTATCCCCCCTGCAGAACCGAAGGGGGCCGACGTGCTGCAGATCGAGCAACTGACCAAGCAATTCGGCCGCAACATCGCGGTAGAGCGCGCCACGCTGACCATCGAGCGTCCGATGATGATCGGTGTGATCGGGCGGTCGGGGGCGGGCAAGTCGACGCTGCTGCGGATGCTGAACCGGCTGGAGGACGCCAGTGCCGGGCGGATCGTGTTCCGCGGGCAGGATGTCACCCATCTGCAGGGTCGGGCCAGGCGCGCCTGGCAGGCGCAATGCGCGATGATCTTTCAGCAGTTCAACCTGGTGCCGCGGATGGATGTGGTGTCGAACGTGCTGCATGGCACGCTGAACCGGCGCTCGACGCTGGCGGCGCTGTTCAACCTGTATCCTGCGGCCGACATCCACCGCGCCATCGACATTCTGGACCGCCTCGGGATCGCCGAGCACGCCCCCAAGCGCGCCGAGGCACTGTCGGGCGGGCAGCAGCAGCGCGTCGCCATCGCCCGCGCCCTGATGCAGGATCCGCGGATCATCCTGGCCGATGAACCGATTGCCAGCCTCGACCCGATGAATGCCCAGGTGGTCATGCAGACCCTGCGCCGCATCCACGAGGAAGACGGCCGCATGGTCATCGCCAACCTGCACACCCTTGATACCGCACGACGCTACTGTGACCGCGTCGTGGGGATGCGCGACGGGCGGATCGTCTTCGACGGCACGCCCGCGCAGCTGACGACCTCCATCGCGCGCGAGATCTACGGCGCCGATGCGAGTTTCTCGGAAGAGGCGACCTCGACCGAAATCGCGGCGCTGGAACGCGGGGCCCATGCCCGGGTTCCCGCCTGACCCCAACACCAGGCCCCGACCGGACCCGGGGCCGCACCGGGAGCTGACACCATGAACAAACTGATCGCGGCCGCCCTGGCCACCACCGTCCTGGCCGGCGCCGCCAGCGCCCAGGACATCAAGGAATTCCGCATCGGCATCCTGGGCGGCGAAAACGCCCAGGACCGCATCGCCAACAACCAGTGCCTGGTGAATTACACCGAAAAGGCCCTGGGCGTGCCGGTCAAGGTCTTCACCCCCGCCGATTACGACGGCGTCATCCAGGGCCTGCTGGGCGGCACCATCGACATGGCTGTCCTGGGGGCCTCGGGCTTTGCCAAGATCTACCTGGAAGACCCCGATGCCGTGACCCCGGTGCTGACCACGGAAAACCCCGACGGCTCCACCGGCTATTATTCCATCGGCTTTGCCCGCAAGGACAGCGGCGTCAAATCGGTGATGGACCTGCAGGGCAAGAAGTTCGGCTTTGGCGATCCGAACTCGACCTCGGGCTATCTGATCCCCTCGATCGAGATCCCCGAGGTGACCGGCCATTCGATGCAGGATGGCGATTTCTTCGGCAAGGTCGTCTTCACCGGCGGGCATGAGCAGACCATCGTCGCGGTCAACAACGGCGATGTCGACGCGGGCGTCACCTGGGCCGACGGCATGGGCAACTGGGAAGATGGCTTTAACAACGGCGCGCTGCGCAAGGCCGTGGATGCGGGCCTGGTTGACATGAACGACCTGGTCGAGATCTGGCGCTCCAAGCTGATCCCGAACGGCCCCGTGGTGCTGCGCAACGCGCTGCCGCAGGACGTGCGCGCCAAGATGACCGACATGATGGACAAGCTCTACGAGACCGACGCGGATTGCGCCTATGGCGTCGTCGGCGGCGACAGCAAGGGCTTCACGCCGATCACGCTGGATGGCTACCGTTCGATCATCGCCGCCCGCAAGTCGAAGATCGGCAGCTGATCCGACGCCCCCCGCAAAGGCGGCCCGACCCCGGGCCGCCTTTCGCCTTTCCGCCGACCGGGAGTGCCCATGTCCGACCCCATCCCCCATACCCTGCTGCTGCGCGCCGATTATCTGGCGATGACCCGGCGCAAGCGGCTTTATTCCGCCATGATGCTGGCGCTGTTCGTGGCGCTGATGGCCTCGGGCTTTGCGGTGGCCGACGGGCGCAATGCGGGCGGGTTCTGGGGCGGCCTGCACCGGTTGGGCGATTTTCCCGCCTCGGTCCTGTCCGAGGCCTGGGACAAGCGCGCCGCCCTGCCGGGGCTTTTGCTGCACTATCTGCCGACCCTGCTTGAGACGCTGAACATCGCGGCGGTCTCGACGCTGGCGGGGGCGGGCCTGGGCCTGCTGCTGTCGATGCTGGCCACCGAAGGCCTGGCCCCCTGGCCGCGCCTGATCCCGCTGTTCCGCCGGATCATGGACGTGATGCGGGCCATGCCGGAAATCGTCATCGCGCTGGTGCTGATCTTCGTGCTGGGCGGCGGTCCGGTGCCGGCGATGCTGGCCATTGCCTTCCACACCGTCGGCGCCCTCGGCAAGCTCTTCTCCGAGGTGAACGAGAACGCCTCGGCCAAACCGGTCGAGGGGCTGACCTCGGTCGGGGCCTCCTGGCCGCAGCGGATGCTGCTGGGGGTGGTGCCGCAGGTGGCGCCGAACTACCTCAGCTATGCGCTGATCCGGTTCGAGATCAACATCCGCGCCTCGGCGATCCTGGGCTTTGTCGGGGCCGGTGGCATCGGCTACGAGCTGAAGAACGCCATCGCCTGGGGGCAGGGGCGTTTCGATGCGGCGGCGGCGATCTTCCTGCTGCTGTTTCTGACCATCGTCGCGGTGGACCAGCTGTCGGGGCTGCTGCGCGACCGGCTGACCCATGGCCGCCAGACGGGACTTTTCGCATGACCATGACAAGCCTTGCCGCCGATCCCCGCCCGCAGGTGCTGCGGCTGTTGCGCCGCAAGCGCCTGACGGCACTGGCCGTGCCGGTGCTGCTGCTGGCCTATCTGTGCTATGCGGCCGCCGCCTTCCAGCTGCCGCAGCTGCTGGCCTCGGCCAACTGGGCCAATGGCGCGACGCTGGTGCGCGACGTCTACAGCTACAAGACCCATGCCACCCGCGACAACCGCACGGGCGCCGTCAGCTTCGCCATCGAGGGCGAACGCAAGGGCCAGTATCCCGAGGGCCAGCTGCCCGCCTGGGCCAGCCAGGCCGACGGGGTGACCACGATCTCGCTGCCGCAGGGAACCCGGGTGCGCTATTTCCCCGACCATGTGACGGTCGATCTGCCGGGCTATGGCACCCTCTCGGCCAGTCCCGGCACCCAGGGTGTGCAGGCCCGCTTCCCCGAGGGGCCGATGCCCGACACCATCAGCGCGACCCGCAATCGCCTGGCCATCACCGCGCCCGACGGCCGCATCACCATCACCCGCGCCCGCACCGAGGTCTTTCGCTATTCCCTCGGATGGGAGATGTTCTTCTTCACCCTCGACAGCCCCTACCACGGCCTGTCGCCGTTCCAGCTTGCAACGCGCGCGCTGCATGGCGAGGCACCGCAGATCTGGCACGCCTTCTGGTCGAACGCGGTCTGGCACCATGCCGATGTCGCCTGGGCGCTGTTCGAAACCGTGCTGATGGCTTTCCTCGGCACCTTCGGCGCGGCCCTGGTGGCGCTGCCGCTGGCCTTTCTGGCGGCGCGCAACTTCACGCCGCTCATGCTGCTGCGCCAGGGCTGCCGGCGGCTCTTCGACCTGTGCCGCGGGGTTGATGCGCTGATCTGGACGATCGTTCTGGCCCGCGCCTTTGGCCCCGGACCGCTGACCGGGGCGCTGGCGATCCTGTTGACCGATACCGGATCCTTCGGCAAGCTCTTCTCCGAGGCGCTCGAAAACGTCGACGAAAAGCAGATCGAGGGCATTCGCGCCACCGGTGCCGGCCCGCTGCAGCGCTACCGGTTCGGGGTGATCCCGCAGATCACGCCGGTGCTGCTCAGCCAGGTGCTCTACTTCCTGGAAAGCAACACACGCAGTGCCACGGTGATCGGCGCCATCACCGGCGGCGGCATCGGCCTGCTGCTGACCCAGGCGATGCTGACCACCAAGGACTGGGAGGAAGTCGCCTATTACATCGTCCTGGTGATCCTGACGGTCTTCGCCATGGACGCGCTCTCGGGCTGGCTGCGCCGCCGACTGATCCGCGGCACCCCGGCCGGGAATTGAGGCCTCGCGCCTGCCATTTTCTTGTTTCAAATACCTCCGCCGGAGGCGTCGACCCACTGGCCACAGGAGCGCCCCCTCATGCCCCGCCTCACGCCCGAAGCCCCCTTTCTGCATCCCGACGTCGCGCTGACCGAGGTCACTTTCGGTGCCTTTTGCGAGGTCGGCCAGGGCAGCCGCCTGCAGTATGTGCAGCTGGGCGATTACAGCTATTGCGACCGCTATGCCGATCTTGCCAATGCGCGGATCGGCAAATGCGCCAATATCGCTGCCTTCGTGCGGATCGGCGCCACGGATCACCCGCTGGAAACCGCGGCCTGCCATCATTTCCTCTACCGTTCGGCCGATTACTGGGACGATGCTGAGGACGACGCGGCCTTCTTCGCGCGCCGTCGCGCGCGACAGGCGGTGATCGGCCATGACAGTTGGATCGGCCATGCGGCAATGGTGAAGCCCGGCGTCACGCTGGGTCATGGCGCGGTGGTGGCTTCCGGGGCTGTGGTGACCGGGGACGTGGGCCCCTATGAGATCGTCGCAGGGGTTCCCGCCCGGCTGCTGCGCCGCCGCCAACCCGCGCCGGTGGCCGAACGGCTGATGGCACTGGCCTGGTGGGACTGGGATCACGCGCGGCTGCGCGGGGCGCTGGAGGATTTCCGGGCCCTGTCGGCCGAGGCGTTCCTGGAGAAACATGGCGGGTGAGGGGGCTCTGCCCCCGTCAGCCTGCGGCTGCCTCCCCCGAGGTATTTGAGAACAAGAAAATGGGCAGGCGTCACTCTGCCGCGAGGGTGCGGGGCGAGGGCGCGGCCAGCAGCCGGGCGGCGAGGGGGCCGGCAAGATGGGTGAAGCGGCCGTGGCTGATCGTGGCTTCGATCCGGCGCGTGGCAGCATCGAGGATCACCAGGTCGGCGCGCAGACCCTGCGCGATCCGGCCGCGGTCCTGCAGGCCGAGGATGCGGGCCGGGCCCGTCGAGATCAGCGCCCAGGCCCGGGCCAGCGGCAAGAGCCCGTCATCGACCAGGCGGAAGGCGGCGCGCGGCAGGGCGGGGTAATAGTAATCCGACACCAGCGCATCGCACAGGCCCGCTCGGATCAGTTCGGCCGCAGCGATATTGCCGGCCTGGGAGCCGCCACGCAGCATGTTTGGGGCTCCCATCAGGATCGGGTCTCCGACGGCATGGGCCAGCGCGGCGGCGGCCCGCGCGGTGGGGAATTCGCAGATCTTGGCGCCGATCATCGAGTAGGTCTCGCGGGTTTCGCCATCCGGGTCGTCATGGGAGCCGTAGGTGATTCCCATTCCGTCGAAGGCCTGGGCCAGCCGGCACAGGTAGCGCGGCACCTCGCGGGCCTGGCGGCGGGCCTGTTGCAGACGGTGCAGGTGTTCCTGCGGGCTGCGGCCGGCCTTGGCGGCGCAGTGCAGCAGCTGATCGGGATGGGCGGCGGCGAGGCCGGCCTCGTCGAGGTGGTTGTTGAAGATGACGTAATCGATGGCATGGCGCCTGAGCGCGGCCAGAAGGCGGTCCTCGGTCTCGACGGTGTGGGTCTCGCAGCGGATCTGCAGGCGCAGGTCTGTGCGGGCCTGTGGGCGGTAGGCCTGGAGCGCGGCCATCAGCGCCTCGGCGGCCTCGGGGCTGCGGGGGCCGCCTTCCCAGCTCCAGCTTTGCGCCAGCCAGGCGGTGGTGATGCCGTTGGCGGCGGCCTCGGCATCGGTGGCCGCGAGGGCGGTGGCTAGCGGGAAGGGGGCGCTTGGGCGCGGGGTGGCGTGGCGTTCGAAGGCGTCGCCGTGCAGATCGACGATGCCGGGAAGCACCAGGTAGCCGGTCAGATCGACCGAGGGCAGTGGCGCGTCGGTCAGCAGGCCGCAGGCGAAACCGATACTGCCCGGGGCCAGCTGGCCGTCGCGCAGGATCTGGGCGCCGGTCAGGCGCAGGGCAGGCTGGGAGGGATCGGTGCTGGGCATCTGCGGCTCTTGTGGGGTGATGCAGGGATAGCGTGCCAGTATGTCGGCCGCGTGACGCCGCCTGCCGGTCGCGGCCGGTCTGGGGGGCGTCCGGGGTCAGGGATCGCCCAGGGTCAGGGTGACACGGTCGCCGGCGAACCAGGTGCAGCCGTATTCCACCGGCAGGCCCTGCGGATCGACGTTGAGCGAGGTGGTGCGCAGCAGCGCGTCCCCCTCGCGCAGCTGCAGGTGCAGCGCCTGGGTGGCATCCGCCAGGCGGGCCTCGGCGCGGGTCCAGGCGCGGGTGTAATCGGCCACCCCATGGGCCTGCAGCGCCGTCGTGATCGAGGGGATCCGGGCCAGGCTCTGCGCGAGCCCGGGGAACCGCGCGGCCGGGAAAACCGAACGGAACAGGGCGATCGGCTGGCCATCGGCGAGAGAGATCCCTTCGGTCACCAGAACCGGATCGCCGGGGGCGATGCCGAGGGCCGTGGCCTCGGTCGCGTCGGCCTTTCGGGTCTCGGTGCGCAGCAGCCTGCGCGAGGGCAGGCGACCGGCAGCGCGGATGTTCTGGTGAAAGCGCACCCGGGGGCCCAGCGGATAATCCGTCGGCCGCAGCGCCACGAAGACCCCGGCGCCACGGCGCGCATGGACCAGGCCCTGATCGGCCAGCGCGGCCAGGGCGCGGCGAACCGTGTGGCGGTTGACGCCAAAGCGGGCCGAGAGGGCGGCCTCGGTCGGCAGCTGGTCGCCCGGGTGATAGTGGCCGCTGGCGATGTCATCCTGAAGGGCGGTGGCGATGGATTGCCACAGGGGCGTCTTGCGGGGGGCGTCTGTCATGGAAATTTCACCTGTCGGGGTGTTGTGCGACTCGGGTCCGGTCGGTAATGATTTGTCTAGTTGTATAGTTGAATAGACAAATCGGTCAAGGTGTCGGCAATGGCGGAACGGGCGGAACGACAGGCGTGGATGAGCCTTCTGGCAAAGGCCCCGGCGGCCGAGCTGAAGCAGCTGTGGGCGGGCGCGGGGGAGGCCCGGGGGGCGATCTCGTGGCTGCGTGCGCCCGAGGTCGGCACGGTGATGGTGCGGGGGCGGTCGGGTGGCACCGGCGCGCCGTTCAATCTGGGCGAGATGACGGTGACGCGCTGTGCCCTGCAGCTGGAGGATGGCCGGGTGGGCCATGCGATGGTGCAGGGGCGCGACCGCGAGAAGGCCGAGATCGCCGCGCGGATCGATGCGCTGATGCAGGGGCCGGGGGCCGGGGCGCTGCGCCGGGCGGTGCTGGCGCCGCTGGCGGCGGCGGCCGAAGCACGGGCGCGGGCGCGGGCCGGGCGGGCGGCGGGCACGCGGGTCGAGTTCTTCACCATGGTCCGGGGAGAGGATTGATGGCTTTGGCAACCGAGGCCCTGACGGGCGGTTTCACCGATCCCTCGCGGCAGGCGGCGCGGGCGTTCCGCGCGGCGCTGGAGGCCATGGCGCGGCCTGGCCGGGTTTTCCATCCACAGGATCTGGCGCAGGCGCCGGCGCCGGTCAGCCCGGCCGCGGCGACGCTGCTGCTGGTGCTGTGCGATCCAGAGACGCCTGTGCATCTGGCGGGGGCGCATGACTGCGCCGGGGTGCGCGACTGGCTGCGGTTCCATACGGGGGCGCCTGTTGTCGGGCGCGACGCGGCGATGTTCGCGCTTGGCCACTACGAGGCGCTGCTGCCGCTGGAGGATTTCGCGGCGGGCGTGCCGGAATACCCCGACCGCTCGGCGACGCTGATCGTCGACGGCGGCGGTCGGGCGGTGCCGGTGACCCTGCGCGGCCCTGGCATCCGCGACGTGCAGCCGGCGCGGCTGCCGGATCCGGCGGTGTTCCGTGCCAATGCGGCGCGCTTTCCGCTGGGCTGGGATTGCTATTTCACCGAAGGGGCGGCGCTTTGGGCGCTGCCGCGCTCGACCCGGATCACGGAAGGGGATGCCTGATGTATGTTGCCGTCAAAGGGGGCGAGAGGGCCATCGATGCGGCCCATGACTGGCTGGCCGAGGCGCGGCGGGGCGATCCTGCGGTGGCCGAGCTGTCGGTGCCGCAGATCCGCGAACAGCTGGCGCTGGCGGTGAACCGGGTGATGGCCGAAGGGTCGCTTTATGATCCCGATCTGGCGGCGCTGGCGATCAAGCAGGCGCGGGGCGATCTGATCGAGGCGGTCTTTCTGATCCGCGCCTATCGCACCACGTTGCCGCGGTTCGGGGCCTCGGTTCCGGTCGAGACCGGGGCGATGGCCTGCGACCGGCGGATCTCGGCCACCTACAAGGATCTGCCGGGCGGGCAGGTGCTGGGGCCGACCTTCGACTATACCCACCGGTTGCTGGATTTCGCGCTGGAGGCCGAGGGGCTGGCGCGGCCTGCCCCCCCGCCCGAGGCCGAGGCCGAGCCGCCGCAGATGCCGCGGGTCACCGGGTTTCTGGACCGCGAGGGGCTGATCCAGCCCGAGCCGCCTTCGGAGGCGGTGCCGGGCGATCTGACGCGCACGCCGCTGGCGCTGCCGGCGGACCGGGCGCTGCGGCTGCAGGCGCTGGCGCGCGGCGATGAAGGGTTCGTGCTGTCGATGGCCTATTCCACGCAGCGCGGCTACGCCAAGAACCACCCCTTCGTGGGCGAGCTGCGCATCGGCCGCGTGCAGGTCGAGGCCGAGATCCCCGAGCTGGGCTTTGCCATCGAGATCGGCGAGCTGGAGCTGACGGAATGCGAGACGGTGAACCAGTTCACCGGATCGAAGACCGAGCCGGCGCAGTTCACCCGCGGCTACGGGCTGGTCTTCGGTCAGAGCGAGCGCAAGGCGATTTCCATGGCGCTGGTCGACCGGGCACTGCGCTGGCGCGAGCTGGGCGAGGACTGGAAGGGGGCGCCGGCGCAGGACGAGGAATTCGTGCTGTCGCATTGCGACAACATCCAGGCGACGGGGTTTCTGGAGCATATCAAGCTGCCGCATTACGTCGATTTCCAGTCCGAGCTGGAGCTGGTGCGCAAGATGCGCCGGGCGGCTGCGGCGGCGACGGGGCCGTCCGGTGACCTGCGCCCGGAGGCGGCGGAATGAAACCGGTGCGTGCCGCACCGGTGCCTCCGGCGGAGGTATTTGGAACAAGAAAATGGGGCGGGTGGCGCCCGCAGACGGAGGGCACGGCATGACGGCCTACAACTTTGCCTATCTGGACGAGCAGACCAAGCGGATGATCCGGCGGGCGCTGCTGAAGGCGCTGGCGGTGCCGGGATACCAGGTGCCCTTTGCCAGCCGCGAGATGCCGATGCCCTATGGCTGGGGCACCGGGGGGGTGCAGGTGAGTGCGGCCGTGATGGTGCCCGAGGATGTCTTCAAGGTGATCGACCAGGGGGCGGATGACACGACCAACGCGGTTTCGATCCGGCGGTTCTTCCAGACGGTGGCGGATGTTGCGGTGACGGAGGCCGTGGCGGAGGCGACGGTGATCCAGACCCGGCACCGGATCCCCGAGCGGGCGCTGGAGGAGGGGCAGATCCTGGTCTACCAGGTGCCGATCCCGGAGCCGCTGCGCTTTCTGGAGCCCTCGGAAATCGAGACGCGGAAGATACATGCGCTGGAGGAATACGGGCTGATGCATGTGAAGCTGTACGAGGATATCGCGCGGCATGGCGAGATCGCCACCAGCTATGCCTATCCGGTGCGGGTCGGGGGGCGTTACGTGATGGATCCCTCGCCCATTCCGAAGTTCGACAATCCCAAGCTGTCAATGGCGGCGATCCAGCTGTTCGGTGCCGGGCGCGAACAGCGGATCTATGCGCTGCCGCCCTATGCGCAGGTGGTGAGCCTGGATTTCGAGGATCACCCCTTTGAGGCGATGAAGGCCGATCATGCCTGCGACCTGTGCGGCGCCGGCGACAGCTATCTGGACGAGGTGATCACCGATGATGCGGGCGGGCGGATGTTCGTGTGCTCGGACACCGATTTCTGTGGTGGACGGCGGGCTGCGGGCCATGCCGGGCGACTGGGAGGTGCAGCATGAAGGATCTGGGCGCGGGGCCGCTGTTGCGGGTCGAGGGGCTGGAGAAGCGCTATGGCGCAAGGCTGGGCTGCGGCGGGGTCAGTTTCGATCTGTGGCCGGGCGAGGTGATGGGGATCGTCGGGGAGAGCGGCTCGGGGAAGACGACGCTGCTGAACTGCCTGGCGGGGCAGCTGGCCCCCGATGCGGGGCGGGTCCTTTATGATCTGGACGGAGAGATGGTCGATACCGTGACCATGGGCGAGCCGGAGCGGCGGCGGCTGAAGCGCTCGGACTGGGCCTTTGTGCATCAGCATGCCCATGAGGGGCTGCGGATGAATGTCAGTGCCGGCGGCAATGTCGGCGAGCGGCTGATGGGCAACGGGGCGCGCCATTACGGTGCGATCCGGGCCGGGGCGCTGGACTGGCTGGGCCGGGTCGAGATTGCCGCGGATCGGATCGACGACCGGCCGGCGGCGTTTTCGGGCGGCATGCGGCAACGTCTGCAGATCGCGCGCAACCTGGTGACGGGGCCGCGGCTGGTGTTCATGGACGAACCCACCGGGGGGCTGGATGTCAGCGTCCAGGCGCGGCTGCTGGACCTGCTGCGGGGGCTGGTGCGCGAGATGGGCCTGTCGGTCCTGATCGTGACCCATGATCTGGCGGTGGTGCGGCTGCTGGCGGACCGGCTGATGGTGATGCAGGGCGGGCGCGTGGTGGAAAGCGGGCTGACTGACCAGGTGCTGGACGATCCGCAGCATGGCTATACGCAGCTGCTGGTCAGTTCGGTTCTGCAGGTCTGAAAGCGGGGCGGGGGCGCTGCCCCCATCGCGGCGGGGCCGCGATCCCCCCGGCATATTTGGGGAAAGATGAAATGATCAAGGTCGAGGATGTCTCGAAGCGGTTCGTGCTGCACAATCAGGGCGGGGCCGTGATCCCGGTGATGCAGGGGGCCTGCCTGACGGTGGCGCGGGGGGAATGCGTGGCGCTGGTGGGGTCTTCGGGGGCGGGGAAATCCACCCTGATGCGGATGATCCAGGGCAATTATCTGGCCGATGGCGGCAGCATCCGGGTCGGCGGCTGCGAGGTGGTCGGGGCCCCGGCGCGCGAGGTGCTGCGGCTGCGGCGCGAGGTGATGGGCCATGTCAGCCAGTTCCTGCGGGTGGTGCCGCGGGTGCCGACGCTGCAGGTTGTGGCGGAACCCCTGCTGCTGCGCGGTGTGCCGGGGGATCAGGCGCGGGAGCGGGCGGCGGCGCTGCTGCGGCGGCTGAACATTCCCGAGCGTCTGTGGCCGCTCAGCCCGACGACGTTTTCGGGGGGCGAGCAGCAGCGGGTCAACATCGCCCGCGGCTTCATTCATGACTATCCGGTGCTGCTGCTGGACGAGCCGACGGCCAGCCTTGACGCGGTGAACCGCGAGGAGGTGCTGTGCCTGATCGAGGCGGCGCGGGCCCGGGGCGCGGCGATCCTGGGGATCTTCCACGATCTGGAGGCGCGCGCGCGGCTCTGCGACCGCGAGGTCGACGTGACGGCCTTTACACCTGGATGCGCGGCATGACGGGACGGCTGATCGGCGTGGTGGGGCCTTCGGGTGTCGGCAAGGACAGCGTGATGCGGGCGGTGGCGGCGCGGCGGCCCGGAACGGTTCTGGTGCGCCGGGTGATCACCCGCTCTGCCGATGCCGGCGGCGAGGTCTTCGAGGCGGTCAGCCAGGGCACGTTCCTGGCGCGCGAGGCGGCGGGCGATTTCCTGCTGTCCTGGCAGGCGCACGGGCTGCATTACGGCATTCCGGACGACGTGGGCGATGCGCTGGCCGCCGGACAGGATGCGCTGGTCAACCTGTCGCGCGGGGTGCTGGCCCAGGCCCGTGCCCGGGTGCCGGGTTTCCTGTGCCTCAGGCTCAGCGCGCCGGTGCCGGTGCTGGCGGCGCGCCTGGCTGCCCGCGGGCGCGAGGATCCCGCAGATATCGCGCGCCGCCTGGCGCGGGCGGATTTCGCTCTGCCGCCGGGCATTCCTGCCACCGAAGTGGACAATTCCGGGCCCCTCGACGCCACCGTGGCGCGGGTGCTGGCCCTTCTCGAAGACATGCCCGCGCAATGATGCGACAAGGGTTCAGGAACGGAGTGAGGACGATGGACGGAGCAATCCCCGGGATCGCGTCGCAGGAGGCCGAGCAGGTGCTGGGCAATGCGCGGATCGTGCTGCCGCAGGAGGTGATCCATGGCCACCTGGTGCTGCGCGCGGGCCGCATCGCCGAGATCGGCACCGGTGCCGTGCCGCGCGGTGCGCTGGACTGTGCGGGCGATTACCTCGCCCCCGGCCTGGTCGAGCTGCATACCGACAACCTGGAGCGCCACCTGCTGCCGCGTCCCAAGGCGCACTGGCCGCACAATGCCGCCATCGTCGCCCATGACGCCGAGCTCTGCGGCTGCGGTATCACCACGGTCTTCGATGCGATCCGGGTAGGCTCGATCGTCGAGGGGCCGCGTGGTGACTACCGCCGCTATGCCCGCCCCATGGCGGACGAGATCCTGGCCATGCGCCGCCAGGGGGCGCTGCGCATCGACCACCGGCTGCACCTGCGCGCCGAGACCTGTTCGGAGACCCTGATCGACGAGCTGTCGGAATTCGGCCCCGACGACGGCGTAGGTATCGTCAGCCTGATGGATCACACGCCCGGTCAGCGGCAGTTTTCGGACATCGGCAAGTTCCGGGACTATGTTTGCGGCAAGCACGGCCTGTCGCAGGCGGGCTTCGACGATTACGTGCAGTTCCTCTACGATCTCCATGGCCGTCTCGGCGCCCGCCACGAGGCCGCCGCGGTCGAGGCCGCCGGCCGCTATGGCGCGGTGCTGGCCAGCCATGACGACACCACGCGCGCCCAGGTTGCGACCAGCCACGCCTACGGCATCCGCCTGGCCGAATTCCCGACCACCGTCGAGGCCGCCCGTGCCTGCCACGAGGCCGGCATCGCGGTGATCATGGGGGCGCCCAACCTGGTGCGCGGCGGCTCGCATTCCGGCAATGTCTCGGCGCTGGAGCTTGCGGATCTGGGGCTGCTCGACATCCTCAGTTCGGATTACGTGCCGGCGGCGCTGCTGCAGGCGGCGGTGCAACTGGGGCAGCACTGGGGCGACATGTCACGTGGCATGGCGACGGTGGCGGCGGCGCCCGCAGCGGCGGCGGGCCTTGCGGACCGCGGCCGGATCGCTCCGGGACTGCGTGCCGATCTGGTGCGTTTCGCCCTTCTGGGCGGCGTGCCGGTCACCCGCGGCACCTGGGTCGCGGGACGCCGTGTCGGCTAGACGCGGGGGGGCCTGTCATCTGACCGTAAATACTCCGGGGGAATCGCTTCGCAGAAGCGATGGGGGCGGCGCCCCCCGCCTCGGCCGGGGTGTCCGGGGCCTCAGACCCGGGCCATGCGCCCCGGTGTCAGGAAACCGCCATGGGTCGCGGGGCCGCGGGCGCGCCACAGCCGGGCGCGGATCATCAGCCGCTCGCAGATCCCGCCGCGCCGCGGCGCCAGCAGGCAGTCGAGGACGAAGGACAGGGGATCGATCTCGGTCATCATCACCTCCGGGGATCACTGCCGCAGCCTTAGCCCGGTCCGGTAACGCTGCCGTGACGTCCGCTGTCCCGTGTCGTCACGCAGGGTCACCCAGGGCTTGCCCCGGCCATTTCGGCCCGACACTGTGCCCGCGCAACAAGCGGAGAGACGACATGAGCCTGTTCGACGAAGACCTGTTCCTGAAGGGCGTGGCGCAGCGCAAGGGCACTCTGGGCGCGGACTATGTGCAGCAAAGCCTCGACAAGGCGGACGATTTCACCCGTCCCTTTCAGGAGGCGATGACCGCCTGGTGCTGGGGATTCGGCTGGGGCGACGACGTGATCGAGCCGAAGACGCGTTCGATGATGAACCTCGCCATGTTGGGGGCGCTCGGCAAGATGCACGAATGGGAGCTGCACTGCAAAGGCGCGCTCAACAACGGCGTCACGGTCGAGGAGATCCGGGCGATCGTCCATGTGGTGGCGATCTACTGCGGCGTGCCGCAGGGGGTGGAATGCTTCCGCGCGGCCCGCAAGGTGCTGGAGGCCGAGGGGCGGCTGTGATTGCATCGGATCCTGGGCGGGGTCGGACCTTGGGCGGGGTCGGATTTAGGTGAGGTCGGGTTTCGGGTGGAGCGTGCCTGAGACAGGTTCGCAGACCGGTCAGGACTGGATCTTGGGCGGGGCGGCGGCTATGCGGGGGAATGACCCGCGTGATCCTCTTCAACAAGCCCTTCGACGTGCTGCCGCAGTTCACCGACCGCGGCACCGAAGGCACGCCCCGCCGCACCCTTTCGGATTTCATCGACGTGCCGGGGGTCTATCCGGCCGGACGGCTTGATCGCGACAGCGAGGGGCTGATGGTGCTGACCGACGATGGCGCGCTGCAGGCCCGCATCACCCATCCGAAGCACAAGCTGCCCAAGACCTACTGGGTGCAGGTCGAGGGGATCCCCGATGAGGCTGCCCTGCAGGCGCTGCGCCAGGGGGTTGAGCTGAAAGATGGACTGACCCGGCCCGCGAAGGCGCGCCGGATGGAGGCGCCCGAGGCGCTCTGGCCGCGCGACCCGCCGATCCGGGTGCGCAAATCCGTGCCCGACAGCTGGCTGGAACTGCGGATCACCGAAGGCCGCAACCGGCAGGTGCGACGGATGGTGGCGCATGTCGGGCATCCCTGCCTGCGGCTGATCCGGGCAGCGATCGGCGACTGGCGGCTGGATGGGCTGACCTTGGGTGCCTGGCGGGAGGGCGAGGTGCCGGTGCGGCAGCGCTGAGGGGGCTCTGCCCCCGTCTTCCTGCGGAAGACTCCCCCGGAGTATTTCGGGCCAGATGATGAAGAACCGGTCCTGTCGGGGGAAAACGCCCTGGCTGGGGTATTGAGCTGCGTTCTGCTGGCTGGGTGATCATCCCTGGCGAGCGGCGTGGCCTTCCTGGCGAAGCGTTCGAGAGAGGGTGGGCTGGCGATCTGGCTTGCTGGCCCTCTGTGGCACCGATGTATCCTGTCCCGCGCCAGTGCGCAAGTGGAAAATTCAGTCTTTTCAAATGGTTGACTGTTTCTGTCAGGAGTTCTGCCGGGGGCCTTTGCTGCCCTGCGGGGGGGGCGGCAAGCGGTTGAAAAGCGGCAGGTTTCGCAGATCAGCCCTGCAGGCGGGCCGGCAGGTCGGGGCTGTGCGGATCGAGATAGTCGATGGCCACCGGGGCGCCGGTCAGCTGGGCATGGGCGCGGAACACGGCTTCGGGGATGTCGAGGCCGGGCAGGAATGTCGCCAGAGTCGCCGGCAGTCCGGCACAGAGCGTCCGGCCGCGGGGGTGACAGGCCTGGAAGCGGCGCAGGCCATGCGGCCCGGCCAGCAGGCTGCTGAGACCCTCGGGTGCAGGGCCGTGCAGCAAGATGTTGGCGCAGCCCTGGCCGCGCAGCGTCTCCAGCGTTCGGGGCAGGGCGGCGTCGCAGGCGCCCAGCCAGCGGGCCTGGGCCTCGGAAAGTGTCAGCAGGCTGGTCAGCGGCAGCAGCGCCTCGCGTAGCGGCGTCGTCGTGTCGGCGGTCTCGTCTCCGAGGCCCGGATCCAGCAGCAATGGCGTGCCGTCCAGGCGCGTCAGCAGCCGGGCGGCCAGGCGGATGGCCCCGGGGCCCGGCAGATCCGACAGCTTGATCACGTCGTAGGGGCCACGGGCCAGGGCCGAAGAGAGTTCGGCGGCGAGCAGGTCGAGGGGCTGCGGCAGCAGCGCCGGTGCAGCGCCGGGCAGATGCAGGATGCGGGCCGTCAAGACGGTTTCGACGGTGAGGCTGGTCAGATGCGGCAGGTCGGCCTGCAGGCCCAGGGCGCCGGTCGGATCCGACGCGCCGATCAGCAGGATCCGCGGCCGGGCCGTCATGCCGGGCAGGTCCCGAGGACCCGGGCCGCCAGGGCGATCACGCCTTCGGACAGGGGCAGGCTGCCGGAGGCGAGTTCGGGCGCGGTGACCCAGCGGGCCTCAAGCGCATCGTCGGCGGCCACGGGCATGCCGGCCTGCCAGTCGCAGCGCACCGCCACCAGCACGAAGTGGAACCGCAGCGCCGTGCCGTCGTGATCCAGGATGTCCGTGGCGCCCAGGACCTGATGCGCGCGGGCGCGGACACCGGTTTCCTCCAGCAATTCGCGCTCAGCCGCCTGGAACAGGGTTTCGCCCAGTTCCTGCTTGCCGCCGGGAAAGCCCCAGAGGCCGGCGTCGGGCGGATTGGCGCGGCGCACCAGCAGGACCGATTCGTGCCGGGAGACGACGGCAATCACCGCCGGGACGGGCGCGCAGGCGCGAGGGCTGTCGGACATGGTCGGGTCTGTCCTGCGTCGATGCGGGGGAAGGCGGCGGAGCGGGTCCGCGACACTCACCCGGATTGTGATCAATTGCCTTGATCTATGACAAGTCCGAAGCCCGGAAGTCCATGGTGCAAAAGCGTTGTTGCGTATTTTCCCAGCAGTCCCCGGGGTCTGGTCGCTAATCGTTCCAATGCGTAAGATCATATATTCGGATTGGAATGGAAGAGCCGCATCCGGAGTCCGGCCCGGCGCCGCAGGCCTGGACCGATACTTTTGGATAGGCGCCAAGGTATTGCAAAATCTGGATTTACTGGCGTTTCTCGGATAGGGTGTGCGGTATGACACTAGACAAGTTCCGCGATACCTCTCCCGTGCGCCGGCCAGGACGGCCGGCGCGAATCTCGCGCGATGCGATTGCCCGCGCCGCCCTGCAGATCGGCTTTGATGAGGCCACGGTGACCAATGTCGCCGGTCAGCTGGGGGTCGACCATTCGTCCCTCTATCGCCATGTGAAGGGTCGCGACGAGGTGATCCGTGCCGCCGCCGAACTGGCACTGTCGGGGCTGGCCTATACCGATCCCGACCGCGGCTGGCGGGCCACGCTGGAGGCCCTGTGCGACGCGCTGTGGGACCTTTACCAACGCCATCCGGGGCTGGCGGCGGCGCTGCGGAGCATGGAGGTGCAGCCCGAGGCCGGCATCCTGGCTTTCGCCGAGGCGGCCGAGCGCGCCACCCGGCAGGGTGTGCCGCCGGCCCTGGCGGTGCTGGCGGTCGATGCCCTGGCCGAGATGACGGCCGATGCCTTTCTGGGCTGGCGCGGCCTGCGCAGCACCGATGCGGCGGGGCAGGCGCGGATGCTGCGCATGATGGCGCCCTGGCAGGGGCTGAGCCTGCAGCACCCGGGCCTGAGCGGGACGCTGGGCCAGGCGATGGCGGTGATGCAGGGCGATCCGCGCGATGGCTGGCTGCGGAAACGGGCGCTGCTGCTGGATGGTCTGGCGGCACAGCTTTAGCGGCGCGGTGCAGACGGGGCGGCCTGCGGCCACAGGACATGTGCCCAAGCGGGCCGTCTGGTGCAGCGCTAGTGCAGCACCGGGGCCAGCGCCGCCTGGACCGAAAGGAAGGCCGGCAGGTATTCGCGGGCCAGATCGGCGGGATCGGCATGCAGGGCGGGCAGGCCGGTGTTCAGCGCCGCCACCACCTTGCCCCGGGCATTGTGCAGCGGCACGGCGATCGAGCGCAGGCCGGTCTCGACCTCCTGATCGTTGATCGCATAGCCCTGGGCCCGGACCTGGGCCAGCCGGGCCAGGATCGCTTCGGGGTCGGTCAGGGTGCCGGGGGTGCGGGCTTCCAGCCGGGACCGTTCCAGCAGGGCGCGGGCCTCGGTTTCGGGCAGGGCCGCCAGCAGGACCCGCCCCATCGAGGTGCAGTAGGCCGGCAGGCGCGATCCGGGCATCAGGCTGATCGACATCACCCGGCGCTGCGCGGCGCGGGCGACATAGACGATCTCGGTTTCGTCCAGGATCGAGACGGAACAGGACTGGCCGATGCGCGCCGAAAGCTCCTCCAGCCAGGGTTGCACGATGCGCGCCAGCGGCATTCCGGCCAGCGCCCCCATGCCCAGCCGCATCACCCGCGGCGTCAGCTGGAAGAACTTGCCGTCATGTTCGGCATAGCCCAGTTCGGCCAGCGTCAGCAGGCAGCGCCGCGCGGTGGCGCGGTCCAGCCCGGTGGCGGCCGAAACCTGGCTGATCGACAGCCGCGCCGCCTCGGCCCCGAAACATTCGAGGACCTGAAGGCCTTTCGCGAAACTGGCGATGAAATCGGTCTGCTTGAGTGGCATGGACGCAGTGTAGTGCAACATGTGAACTTTGGTCAAATGCCGAACGAACTGCCCTGCGGCGGTGCATTGCGCTGCGTCCCGTCTCTGCTAGGTCTGGGGCAGCCCCGCAAGGACCTGTCATGACCGATACGCCGAACCTGCAGGACGACCTGTTCCACCCCGTCACCGCCGACAGCCTGACCGCGCCGGCGCGCAGCAGCCATCCGCCGCGCATCCTGATCCTGTACGGCTCGCTGCGCGAACGCAGCTTTTCGCGGCTGGCCGCCGAAGAGGCCGCCCGCCTGCTGCAACGCCACGGCTGCGAGGTGCGCTTTTTCCACCCCCATGATCTGCCGCTGGCCGATGCCGCCCCTGTCGATCATCCGAAAGTGGCCGAACTGCGCGATCTGGTCTCGTGGTGCGAGGGGATGGTCTGGTCCAGCCCCGAACGCCACGGCGCGATGACCGGGCTGATGAAGACCCAGATCGACTGGATCCCGCTGTCGCTGGGCAGCGTGCGGCCGACCCAGGGCAAGACCCTGGCGGTGATGCAGGTCTGCGGCGGCTCGCAAAGCTTCAACACCGTCAACCAGCTGCGCATCCTGGGGCGCTGGATGCGGCTTCTGACGATCCCCAACCAGTCCTCGGTGCCGAAGGCCTGGGATGAATTCGACGCCGATGGCCGGATGAAGCCCTCGGCCTATTACGACCGCATCGCCGACGTGATGGAGGAGCTGGTCCGCTTTACCCTGTTGACCCGCGACATCCGCGACCAGCTGGTCGACCGCTATTCCGAGCGGGTCGAAAGCCATGCGGCGCTGTCGGCACGGGTCAACCAGCCCCGGGCCACCTGAGCACCAGCCCCCCTCTGCGTGATTGTCCGGTGGGCAAAATCCGGGGGGCGGGCGGGGCAATGCGTCTTCCGGCTTGTCCATTTCGGCACCGCCGGGCACAACTGCGACATCATTAGAAGGAAATCCATTATGGCTCCGAAATTTGGGACCAGCGGCCTGCGTGGCCTGGTGGTCGAACTGACACCCGAACTTGTTTCCGATTACACCCGTGCCTTTCTGGCGGCCTGCCCGTCGGGCGGTGCGGTGCATGTGGGCTGGGACCTGCGGCCCTCTTCGCCGGGGATTGCCCAGGTCGTGATGGACACCATCGCGGCCGAAGGCGTGCCGGTGATGAACTGTGGGGCCCTGCCGACCCCGGCGCTGGCGCTGGATGCGATGGCGGCAGGCCATGCTGCGGTGATGGTCACCGGCAGCCACATTCCCGCCGACCGCAACGGCCTGAAGTTCTATGTCCCCGGCGGCGAGATCTCGAAGGCCGACGAAGAGGGGATCAACGCCAATCTCGGCCGCGCGCCCCGGGACGGCGCTGCGGCCGCCATCGTTGCCGCCCCCGCAGCGCTGCCTGCCTATGTCGAGCGCTATGTCGACGGGTTCGGCACCCAGGCGCTGCAGGGTCTGAAGATCGGCGTCTACCAGCACAGCTCGGTCGCGCGCGAGGCGATGGTCGAGGTCGTCACCGGCCTTGGCGCCGAAGCGGTGATCCTGGCGCCCTCCGATGTCTTCATCCCCGTCGATACCGAGGCGCTGGATGCCGAAACCCGCCAGATGCTGGCGGGCTGGTGCAGTGAGCACGGTCTGGATGCGGTGATCTCGACCGATGGCGATGCCGATCGGCCGATGGTGGCGGATGCCACCGGGCGCATCGTGCCGGGCGACGTGCTGGGGGCGCTGACCGCCAAGGCGCTTGGCGCCCGCGTCATCTGCACGCCGGTGTCTTCGAACACGCTGGTGCAGCAGATGGGCTTTGAGACGGTGGAAAGCACCCGCATCGGCTCGCCCTTCGTGATCGCCGCGATGGAGGCCGCGCTGGCCGCTGATCCCGCCGCCGCGGTGGTGGGCTATGAGGCCAACGGCGGCTTCCTGCTGGGCTTTGCCGCCCAGGGCCCCGCAGGCAAGCTGGCGCCGCTGATGACCCGCGACTGCCTGCTGCCGATCCTGACGCCGCTGGCCGCCGCCAGGGCCGAGGGCAAGACCCTGGCCGCGCTGGTCGCGGCCCTGCCGCCGCGCTTTACCGCCGCCGACCGCATCGCGGGGATCGAGACCGACGTCTCGAAGGCCTTCATCGCCAGGCTGACCCAGGATGCCTCTGCCCGGGCGGGATTCTTTGCCGACATGGGCGACGAGGCGGCGCTGGATCTGACCGACGGGCTGCGGCTGTCGTTCGAAAGCGGCGACGTGGTGCATCTGCGGCCCTCGGGCAATGCGCCCGAGTTCCGCTGCTACGCCGAGGCGTCTTCGGCCAACCGTGCCGAAGAGCTGGTCACCGGCTATCTGGGCAAGCTGGGCCGCGAACTGGCCTGATCCCTTTGGATGGCGCGTCCCCGGGGGCGCGCCATCCGCAGGCCCAGGGCCAGCAGGAAGACCGCCGTCAGGATCAGCACGATCGTGGGGGCGGGGGCGCTGTCCAGCCAGAATGACAGCCACAGCCCGGCCAGGCTCGACACCAGTTGCACCGCCACCGCGACCCGCAGCATGGCGCCAAAACGCCGGGTCAGCAGGAAGGCGATGGCGCCGGGGGCAATCAGGCAGGCCACCGACAGGATGATGCCCACCGCCGACAGCATCGCCACGATCACCGCCGACAGCATCACCAGCAATCCGTAATGCAAAAGCCCCACCGGCAGGCCGATCATCCGTGCCTGCACCGGGTCAAAGGCATGGGCCAGCAGGTCGCGCCCCCGGGTCAGCAGCGCCAGCGTCACCGCGATGCAGATCGCGCCGGTGGTCCACAGATCGCCCGGGCCCAGCCCCAGCATGTTGCCGAACAGGATGTGATCCAGGTGCACGTCGCTTTCGATCCGGGTGTAAAGCAGCACGCCCAGCCCGAACATTCCCGAAAAGACCACCCCCATCACGCTGTCGGCCCTGACCCGGGAGCGCGCATCGATGACCCCCGTCAGCAGCGCGCAGCCCAGGCCCGCCACGAAGGCCCCCAGGATCAGCGGCAGCCCCGCCGCATAGGCCAGCACCACCCCCGGCAGCACCGCATGAGAGGTCGCATCCCCCAGCAGGGACCAACCCTTCAGCACCAGAAAACAACTGAGCATCGCCGCCGCAGGTGCGATCAGCAGCAGGATCAGCGCCGCGTCGCGCATGAAGGCGAACTGGAACGGGGTCAGCGCGAGGTCCGTCATGGCTGGGCCTTTCGCGCAGCCCGGCGATGCGCCAGCAGCCCGTGGCGCGGCGCCAGCACGAAGGCCAGGGCGAACAGCCCCGTCTGCAGGCAGACGATCAGCGCCCCCGTGGCGCCATCCAGGAAATAGCTGGCATAGGCGCCCACCGCACAGCTGAGCGCGCCGATGGCGACCGACAGGGCCAGCAGGCGCGGGAAACGGTCGCTCAGCAGATAGGCGGTGGCGCCGGGGGTGACCACCAGCGCGATCACCAGAAAGGCGCCCACCGTCTGCATCGCCGCCACCGTGCAACCCGCCAGCAGGGTGAAGAACAGCAGCTTCAGCGCCGCCACGTTCAGCCCGATCGAACGCGCGTGCCCCTCGTCGAAGAAGACCGCCAGCAGGTCGCGCCATTTCGCCACCAGGATGACCAGAGACAGACCTCCGATCAGGGCCAGCTGCAGGGTGTCGCCGGGGGTGATCGCCAGGATGTTGCCCATGATGATGGTCTGCACCGACACGGCCATCGGGTTCAGCGACACCATGAACAGCCCCAGCCCGAAGAAGGCCGAGAAGACCAGGCCGATCACCACGTCCTCTTTCAGGCCAGAGCGCGTGCGCAGGAACAGCATGGCCAGCGCCGCCAGCCCCCCCGACAGGAAGGCGCCAAGCGCGAAGGGCAGGCCCAGCAGCGCCGCCCCCGCCACCCCCGGCACCACCGCATGGCTCAGCGCGTCTCCGATCAGCGCCCAGCCCTTCAGCATCAGATAGGCCGAGAGGAAGGCGCAGACGCCCCCCACCAGGGCCGACACCCAGATCGCCGTGGTCATGTAATGGTATCCGAAGGGTTCCAGCAGGATCATCGCGCGGCCTTTTCGGGCAGGGTGCGGCCGTCCCGGGGCGTGTCGGGACGGGGCGTGTCGGGATGGGGCGCCTCGGGACGGGCGGTGCTGACTGGGCCCGTGCTGACTGGGCCCGTGCTGACTGGGGCCATGGTGACTGGGGCCATGGTGACCGGAGCCGGATCGACTGAGGCCGGATCGACGTGGGCCGGATCGACGTGGGGTGGATTGGTGCGGGGCGGGGCATCCGGGGGCCTGTCAAACGCAGGGTCGGCGTTCAGCGCCCGGGCATGGACAGGCTGTGCATCGACAGGCCATGTATCGGCGGGCCGGGCATCGGCAAGCTTGGGATCGGCCGGCCGGGCATCGACGGGCCAGCCATCCGCAGGCTGTGCATCGACAGGATGGGTGGCCGTGGCGCGCACATCAAAGGGATGGGCATCGATGGGCGGAGGCTCGGCAGCACGGGCGGCGGCCTCAGGCATCATGACATGGCGCAGCACGCCACCGAAGGCCGCATGAAGGTTGGCATGGCTAAAGACCTGATCCGTCGGGCCATGGGCCAGCACCGTGCCGCGCACCAGCACCACGCGGTCGCAGAAATCCGGCACCGAGCCCAGATTGTGGGTGGCCACCAGCATCACCCGCCCCTCGGCGCGCAGATCGCGCAGCAGGGCGATGATCTGGTCCTCGGTGGTGACATCGACGCCGGTGAAGGGTTCGTCCAGCAGGATCACCCGAGCATCCTGCGCCAGCGCCCGCGCCAGGAAGACGCGCTTTTTCTGCCCGCCCGACAGCTCTCCGATCTGGCGGTGGCGGAAGGCGGTCATGCCGACGCGGGCCAGCGCCGCCTCCACTGCCGCCCGATCCGCCGGACGGCTCCGCCGCAGCCAGCCCATGTGGCCGTAGCGGCCCATCATCACCACGTCCTCGACCAGCACGGGAAAGGACCAGTCGACCTCCTCGGCCTGGGGGACATAGGCCACGGCCTGCGCCTTGCGCACCGCCCGCACCGGCTGCCCCAGCAGGGTGATCCGGCCGCGCGTGAGCGGAACAAAGCCCATCAGCGCCTTGAACAGTGTCGATTTTCCGGCCCCGTTCACCCCCAGCAGCGCGCAGATCGTGCCGGTGGGCAGCGCGAAACTGGCGTCCAGCAGCGCGGTATGGCCATTGCGGTAGGTGACGGTGACGCCCTCGGCGCAGATCCCGCCCGTCAGCTCGCCCGTCAGCCCGTCAGTCAGGTCGGCGGTCATGGCGACAGCCCCGCCAGAATGGTTTCCGAGGTCACCCTCAGCAGGTCCAGATAGCTGGGCACCGGCCCCTTGGCGTCGCTCAGGCTGTCGACATAAAGGACCCCGCCATAGGTCGCCCCGGTTTCCCGCGCCACCTGGCGGGCGGGCTTGTCGGACACCGTGCTTTCCGAGAACACCGCCGGAATGGCATGGGCGCGCACCGTGTCGATCACCGCGCGCACCTGCTGCGGCGTGCCCTGGGCATCGGCATTGATCGGCCAGAGGTAGGCCTCGGTCAGGTCAAAGTCGCGCGCCAGGTAGGAAAACGCCCCCTCCGAAGTCACCAGCCAGCGCCGCCCCTCGGGCAGGGCGCGGGCGGCGTCGCGCAGGGGTCCGATGGTGGCGGTGACCTGCGCCGCATAGGCCCGGGCATTGGCGGCATAGGTTCCGGCATGGTCCGGGTCGGCCGCCGACAGGGCGGCGCGGATGTTGTCGATATAGACCAGCGCCGAGCTGAGCGCCATCCAGGCATGGGGATTGGGCTTGCCGTCATAATCGCCGCCCGCAATCGCCATCGGCGTGATGCCGGTGCTGACCACTGCGGCCGGCACATCGCCCAGGCCCTCCAGGAAGGGTTCGAACCAGCGCTCCAGCCCCAGCCCGTTCCACAGCACCAGATCCGCCCCCTGCGCGCGCACCAGATCGCGCGGCGTCGGCTGATAGCCGTGGATCTCGGCCCCGGGCCGGGTGATCGAGGTGACCTCGGCCGCATCGCCCGCCACGTTGCGCGCCATGTCGGCGATCACGGTGAAGGTCGTCACCACCTTCAGCCGCTCGGCCGCCGCAAGCGGCGTGGCCAGCAGCGCCAGCGCCAGTGTCAGAACCGCACGTCTTGCGGGCATCGTCCTCTCCCTTTCGTGATCCTGTGGCCACCTTCTTGCAAATCATTCGCAACTGTCAACCTTGTTGCGAAGCATTCGCAACTGGATCTTGATCGTGCCGCCGCAATCGCCCATCACTGCGGACATGAGACCCGAGGACCGTACCCGCACCCTGACGGATGCCCTGCGCCGCGCCGGTGTGCGCATCACCCGCCAGCGCGCCGCGCTGCTGGATGTGCTGGCCCATGCCGAGGATCACCCCGAGGCCGCCGAGCTGCTGCGCCGCGCCACGGCCGAGGTGCCGGGGATCTCGCTCTCGACGGTCTATCGCACCTTGACCGCACTGGAGGCGCAGGGCGTGATCATCCGCCATCAGTTCGAAGGCGCTCCGGCGCGGTTCGAACATGCCGAGACGGCGCATCACGACCACATGATCGACGTCGAGACCGGCGAGGTGCTGGAATTCCGCTCGGAGCTGATCGAGCGTCTGCAGGCCCAGATCGCGCGCGAGATGGGCTATGAGATCGTGCACCACCGGCTGGAGCTTTATGTGCGCCGCAAAGGCAGCTAGGCTCAGGATCCATAACCACAACAGCACAGTAGCGGCGAGAGCGACGGCAGAGAGAAGGACCTTCGGGCCTCTGTCGTAGCGGCTCGCCAGTCCCTGAACCTGCCGAACATGATCTTGATCCGGTTGCGTCGTTTGCAGCGGCGCTTGTCGTATTTGATGGGGCCCCTGAGCGTCTTGCGGCCTGGAATACAGGCCCTGATCCCCTGTCCTGCAAGGCTTCGCGGAACCAATCTGCATCATGGCCTCGGTCAGCAAGTCGCCACTGCGCAGCCGGCAGATCGCCCAGAAGGGCTGCCGCGCCAGTGTAATCGCCAACCTGACCGGCAGACATAACGAACCTGATCGGGCGTCCCTTCGTGTCGGCCGCCGCGTGGCGTTTGGTGTTCATCCCGCCCTTGGTACGACCCCTCTCGGGACAGTGCTTTGCAATGCCCTGCCGGGCAACGGATCAGGCGCCCGCACCCCCCTTTTTACGCCGCAGGCTTGAGGCCATGCGGTGTGCTTTCAGGTACTTGCGCAGGCTCACTCGAACGCATGGCGTTCGCCTGCTCACGTCGATCATGATCGTCGTCGGCTCCACCGCCTCTGCCGCCAGCCCCTCAAATATTCGGGCGAATACCCCCCAACTCGCTCCAACGCTTCCAGCGGTTGCAGAGCGTCTTTGGGGGGACCTTATTCCTTCGGTGCGTCGCTCCAGCGCAACCCATTGCGATTGATGAAGGTTCGTCGGGAGAACGTTTCACTGGATCGTTTTCTGATCCGCCTCACTGCCGCTCAGAACATGACGATCATCGACCCGTGGGCGGCCATGGCTCTTCGGAAAAAACGGCTCGGGCCATGCCATCTGCTCGTCGCTCAGCCAGAAAAGATTGCTCACCACACGCTCCTATAGTTGGAGAGCCTGAATCACGCCGACAGCGGCGCCGCAAGCCGATGAATGGATCCTGACCCTAGGCCTTTTTGCCTGGTCTTCAGTGCGAACGGGTTGTCGCCGGCCTTGCTGAGTTCCTTCTCACGCTTGGCAGCCCAAGAGGCCGCCGTGCTGCGCCGGTCGAAAGTGCGGGCTTCTCGAAAGGTGGGCTTACCCTTTCTTGCAATGATGATCTTTACCATATAGGCGGTCGAGCCGTCCTTACGGACCCGTTCTCGGACCGTGGCCATAGGTTATGACATCCCAACTTGAGTTATGACTCCTGTCATGACCATAGGCCAAAACGGGCAGAAAAAGGCAATATTCGTGCTATGTTCCACGTGCTGAGGTGTGGTTGATATGAAAGATAATAAAGCAAAATCAGATATTTGGGGTTCTGCTCGTCTTTCCGTCGCACCCATGATGGACTGGACCGACCGGCATTGCCGCTACCTGCACCGGCTGCTCAGCCGCAAGGCGCTGCTTTACACCGAGATGGTCACCGCACCGGCACTGGTGCGCGGCGGCGCGCTGCATCTGCTGGATCACGATGTCTCGGAACATCCGGTGGCGCTGCAACTGGGGGGCTCGGACCCGGCAGAGCTGGCGCAGGCCGCGCGTCTGGGCGCCGAGGCGGGCTATGACGAGATCAACCTGAACTGCGGCTGCCCCTCGGACCGGGTCCAGTCGGGGACCTTTGGCGCGGTGCTGATGCAACATGCCGATCTGGTCGCCCGCTGCGTCGAGGCCATGCGCGCCGCGGTCGAGACAGAGATCACCGTGAAATGCCGCATCGGCGTCGATGACCAGGACCCGGAAACCGTACTGCCCGCCTTCCTGCAGACGGTGTCCGATGCGGGCTGCCGGCGATTCACCATCCATGCCAGAAAGGCCTGGCTGCAGGGGCTCTCGCCCAAGGAAAACCGCGATATCCCGCCGCTCGATTACGATCTGGTGCGGCGGATGCGGGCGCGGTTCCCGGATCTGCACCTGTCGGTCAACGGCGGCATCACCTCGCTTGAGGCGGTCGAGGGCTTTCTGGCCGATGGGCTGGACGGGGTGATGATCGGGCGTGCCGCCTATCACGATCCGGCCAGCATCCTGTGCGGCGCCGACCGGCGGATCTATGGCGCCGAAACCGATGCCCTGGGCCCCGAAGAGGCCGTCATTGCCATGCTGCCCTATATCGAGGCCCATCTGGTCGCGGGGGGCAAGCTGGGGCAGGTGACGCGCCACATGCTGGGCCTGTTCCAGGGCCGCCCCGGCGCCCGCAGCTGGCGCCGCATCCTGTCGGAGGGCGCGCATCGCAAGGGCGCGGGCCCGGCGCTGGTGGAAGAGGCGCTGCTGGCCTTCCGCAACAACGCCGCCGCCTGAAGCCTGCCCCTTGGGCCGCCGCCGCGCCGCCGCCTGAAGGCCGCCCGTTGGGCCGCACCAGCGCCGCCGCCCGAAGGCTGTCCCTTCCGCATATGCAAACGGCCCGCGGGGATCCCCGCGGGCCGTTGCCGTTCCGCCGTCAGGCGGGCCTCAGTTCCCGGTCTTCTTGAAGTCGCGCAGGAAGGGCGTGACGTTCCAGATCGGCATGCTGACCGAGACGCTCTTGTTGGTCATGTAGACCGAATCCGCCAGGTACCAGGGGGCGAACCAGGCGTTCTTGACCAGGTAATCGGTGATGGCGCGGTATTTCGCGTCATCCTGGCCGGGCTGCACCTGCTTGGCGGCGGCGATCAGCGCGTCCAGCTCGGGCGTCTGGGATTTCGCGGTGTTCCAGGGGGCGGTGGGGGCGATGTATTTCACCACGTCACCCCAGGCCGACACCGTGCCCAGGCGGAACAGGAACAGCGGGAACTTGCCCGACAGCAGTTCCGGGATGGTCGTCGCGGGCGACACCTTCACCCAGTCGATCTTGATGCCGATGGCGTTCAGCTGCTGCTCGATGATCGGGTTGAAGGCCGACATGGAGGCGATGTCGGGCATCTGCACGGTAAAGCCCGCGCCAAAGCCCGCCTCTTCCATCAGCTTCTTCGCGGCCTTGGGATCGTATTTGTAGCTGCCTTCCAGCGCCGGATCATACAGCGGGCTGGGGTCCACCACGGGTTCATCCGTCAGCTTGCCCATGCCGCCATCGACGAACTTCAGGATCGAGGCCCGGTCCATTGCCATGTTGATCGCCTGGCGCACCTTCACATTGCCAAGCGCGGGCACCATCTTGCCGTCGCGGTCGGCGATGAACAGGCCGAAGAAATCGGTCGGACGGCTGTAGATCTGCAGGCCCGCGGCCTTGGCCTCGTTGACGATGCGCGGCTCGCCGCTGGCGGCGTCGATCTGCCCCGAGCGCAGCGCGTTCAGCCGGGCCGAGATCTCGGTGATGGGCGTGATCGAGATCCGGTCGAACGGATAGGCGTCCTTGTTCCAGTAGTCCGGGTTGCGGGTGTAGACATATTGCCGCCCCGTCACCGTGTCCTTGGTGTCGAAGATGTAGGGGCCCGAGCCCACCGGATGCGACTTGCCCTCTTCTGTGCCCAGCGTCGAGGGCAGCGCCACCGCGCCGCCGACCGTCGTCAGCCCGTAAAGCAGCGCCGGGTTCGGCTCGGCCAGGTGCAGCGTCAGCTGGGTGGCCGAGACGACGGTGATCTGATCGACCCCGGCCAGCATCCACTTGTTCTGCCCGGCGCTGTTCATCAGGTAGTCCATGTTGGCCTTGACGGCCG
The DNA here is from genome assembly GCF_057380705.1 of Pseudooceanicola sp. NS-SX9. Taxonomy (NCBI): domain Bacteria; kingdom Pseudomonadati; phylum Pseudomonadota; class Alphaproteobacteria; order Rhodobacterales; family Paracoccaceae; genus Pseudooceanicola; species Pseudooceanicola sp. NS-SX9. The sequence continues at coordinate 1,474,905 of NZ_CM170818.1, forward strand.
CGGCATCGACGGGGGTGCCGTCGGTGAAGGTGACGCCCGGGCGCAGGTCCAGCGTCAGCGTGCTGCCATCGGCGGACCAGCTGTAAGATTGCGCCAGGTTCGGATGGATGCCGCCATCGGGATCAGCATAAAGCAGCGTGTCGAAGACGGGCTGCCAGTAGCTCAGCCAGTGGCTGTCGGTCAGCAGCGCGCGGTCGAAGGTCCGGTTGTCGCGGAAGGCACCGATGGCGAGCGTATCCGCATCATTGGGGATCTCGGCCAGCACGGGCGCCGCCAGGCCGAGGCCCAGGGCCAGCGCCACCGCGGCACAGGTAGACTTGAGCATGTATTCCTCCCAGAGAGTGGCCCCCGGGATCGCGGGGGCCGGGTCGTGTCCCTGCCTTCTGTTAGCCCAGCCGGGGATGCGCAGGGAGTGCAAAGACAGCAACAGGCGATGCCTGCAGGTTATCGCTGCTACAGGCGGGCATCCGGGGCGCCGTCGAAGGGATCGACGGGATTGCTGCCGGGGAAGGGCGCGCGGCCCATCAGCGCCTCCAGCACGGCGGCCTGCATGGCCTCGTGGGTGGAATAGGCGTTGATGTAGGTGGGCACGCGGGGCGCGTCGTAAAGGTAGTAGGGATAGCCGAAGCTGATCATCACCACCGGCAGGTCATGCCAGGGCCGCGCCATGGCGGTGCGGAAATGGCCATGCAGCGCCCGCCAGTCCAGGAAGATCCGCGACCGGGTCAGCAGGGTTTCCTCGCCGAAAAGATACAGCACCAGGTCCTGCCCGCTGATGTCGAGCGGCTGGCCATAGGGCGCCACCGTCACCTCGAAGCCCTCGGCGCGCAGCATGTCGGGCAGGGCAAAGGGGATCTGGGCATTGGCCATGGGCTCGATGATGCCGGGGGTCAGCACCAGCAGCCGCGGCGTGCGCCCGGGCGACAGCGGCAGCGTCGCGTTGCGGTCCTTGACCAGCGTCGGGGCGGCGGCAAAGGCGCGGGCGGTCAGATCGGCGTGCCGGGGCAGGGCGGCATCGGTCGGTGCGCCCCGGTCGCGGTGCAGCCCCAGCGAGGCCTTCAGCGCCAGCACCCGCAGCCCGGCCTCGCGCAGGCGTTCGGCGGGCAGGCGGCCCTCGGCCACGGCATCGCGCAGGGCGGTGATCTCGGCCTCGGGGTCGGACGAGAACAGCACCATGTCGCAGCCCGCCGCGATGATCTGCAGCTTGGCCTCGGCCGGTGGCAGGACCGAGGTCAGCCCCGCCATCTCGGAGGCATCCGAGACGATGACGCCGTTAAAGCCCAGATCGCGGCGCAGCAGCCCCTGGTTCAGCGCCCCCCGCACCGAGGCCGGCAGATAGCGTTCGGCCTCCGGGGCGTCGGGATCATAGGCGGGCAGGGCGATATGGGCCGACATGACGGCGCGGGCCCCGGCGTCGATCGCGGCGCGGTAAAGGACGCCGAAGCTGGCGTGCCAGTCCTCCATCGACAGCGGGTTGATCGTGGTCACCAGATGCTGGTCGCGGTCGTCATACCCTTCGCCGGGCCAGTGCTTGACCGTGGCGGCAAGGCCTGCGGCCTCGAATTCCTGAAGCTGGGCAAGGGCATGGCGGGCGATGCGCGCAGGATCCGAGCCATAGCCGCGGGTTGCCACGATGGCGCTGCGGGCGGCCGCGTTGATGTCGAGGACCGGGGTGAAGGACCAGTTGACGCCGATGGCGCGGGCCTCGGCCGCCATGACGCGCGACACCTCGCGGGTCAGCGCCTCGTCATCGGCGGCGGCCAGCGCCAGCGGGTTCGGCACCGGCGTGCCGAACGGCAGGCTCATGCGAGAGCCCTCCAGATCGGCCGAGACCAGCAGCGGCACCGCGGCATCGCCCTGCAGATCCGCCAGCGCCTGGCGTTCCGCGGCGCCGTCGGGGCCGAAAAAGCGCGTGACGCCGCCCGGTTGCAGCCGCGCCAGCCGCGCGCGTTCCGCCGCATCCACCGGCCCGCGCGAGTTCAGGTTGAAAAGCTGCGCCGCCTTCTGCAGGTCATCCAGGCCCTCCCAGGTGCGCAGCACCCAGTCCAGCGCCTCCGGGTCCAGGTTGAAGGGCGGGCGCATCAGGTCTTGGGGCTGCATGGGGGTCTTTCCGGCAAGGGGGGGGACCGCGGCGACAGGCCGCCGCGGCAGGGGCGTTCAGCTGTCGGCGTCCAGCGCCAGGAAGGCGGCGCGGCGTTCGGCCTGACGCTGCGGATCGGCAACGGGGGCGGCCAGCAGCAGGCGCTGCGTATAGGGATGCGCGGGACGGGCCGTCACCTGGTCGCAGTCGCCGAATTCGACGATCCGCCCCGAGCGCATCACCGCCACCCGGTGCGAGATATGCCGCACCACCGCAAGGTCATGGCTGACGAACAGATAGGCCACGCCGGTGCGTTCCTGGATCTCGATGAACAGGTCCATGACGCGGGCCTGGGTCGACAGGTCCAGCGCCGAGACGGGCTCGTCGCAGACGATCAGCCGCGGCGACAGCGCCAGCGCCCGGGCGATCGCCACCCGCTGCCGCTGCCCGCCCGAGAATTCCCGCGGATAGCGGTGGGCGGCATCGGTGGGCAGGTTCACCTGCTCCAGCAGGTCGCGCACCCGCGCCTTGGCCTCGCGCGCCGTGGCGATGCGGCGGGCGATCATCGGTTCGGTCAGGATCTCTTCGATGGTCATCGCCGGGTTGAGCGAGGTGTAGGGATCCTGGAACACCGCCTGGATGCGGGCGGCATCATCCCGGCGCGCGCGGGGCGGCTGGTTGGCGATGTCGGCGCCCTCGAACAGGATGCGGCCGCTGTTGACATGGCAGATCCCCAGGATCGCCCGCCCCAGCGTCGTCTTGCCCGAGCCGCTTTCGCCCACCAGCCCCACGGTTTCGCCGGGGCGGATGGTCAGGTTCACGTCCTTGAGGACATGCAGCGGGCCGAAGTGGATGTTGACATCCTGCGCATCGACCAGCGGCGCTTCGGTGGTCAGGGGGGGCTGGGGGCTCATGCGGCATCCTCCGGAAGGCGGGCGGGGGCGCGGTAGCTGCGCACGCAGGTGTCATCCAGGACCGATCCCAGCAGCATCCGCGTATAGGGGTGCTGCGGCGCACCGAAGAGGGCGCCGATGGCGTTTTCCTCGACGATCTCGCCCTTCTTCATCACGGCCACGCGGTCGCAGATGTCGGCCACCACGCCGAAGTTGTGGGTGACCATGACGACGGTCATGTTGAATTCGGCCCGCAGGTCGCGCAGCAGCTCCAGCACCTCGGCCTGAACGGTGACGTCCAGCGCGGTGGTGGGTTCATCCGCGATCAGCAGGTCGGGGGACGAGGCCACCGCCCCCGCGATCAGCACCCGCTGCGCCATGCCGCCCGAAACCTGGTGCGGATAGGCGTTGAAGGTGCGTTCGGGGTCGGGCAGGCCGACGCGGGCCAGCATCGCCAGCACGCGGGCCTTGGCCTCGGCCTTCGACAGGCCCAGCACGGTGCGCAGCGGCTCGACCATCTGGGCGCCGATGCGGAACGACGGATCCAGGTTCGACATCGGCTCTTGCGGGACATAGGCGATGCGGCGGCCGCGCAGGGCACGCATCTGGGCCTCGGTCTTGCGGGTCAGGTCCTCGCCGTCGAAGGTGATCGAGCCCGACAGAACGCGGCCGCCGGTCGACAGCAGGTCAAGCACGGCAAAGGCGGTCTGCGTCTTGCCCGAGCCGCTTTCCCCCACCAGCCCCACGACATCGCCGCGGCGCACCTGCAGGGTCACGCCATGGACGACCTCGCGCCAGCCGGCGCCATCGGGATAGCCCACCACCAGGTCGCGGATGTCCAGCAGCACATCGGCCGCGGGCACCGGCGCGGGCCGGGGGCTGCGGTACTTGTCGGGCAGCGCGGGGCTGCGGCGGGTGCGCGGGGCGCCCGTCTGCAGCGCATCGCGCAGCGCATTGGCGAACAGCACCAGCGCCGCCACCGTGACCGAGATCGCCAGCCCCGGCCACAGGATGCCGAGGGGGGCGTTGTACATGTTCTGAAAGCCGTTCTGCAGGATCCCGCCCCAGGTGGGGGTGGCCGGATCGCCCAGGCCCAGGAACTCCAGCCCGGCCTGGATGACGATGGCGATGCCCGCCACGATCGAGGTCTGGATGACCACCGGCGCGCGCACCACCAGCAGGATGTGGCGCACGATGATGCGCAGATCCCCCAGGCCCGACACCCGGGCGGCATCGATGTAAAGCTCGTTCTTGACGCCCTTCACCAGGGTGCGGGTCAGCCGGTAGAACCCGGGGCTGAGCATGACGCCGAAGATCGCCATCGACAGGTACACCGAGGCGCCCAGCGACTGGTAGAAGGCCAGCAGCACGATCAGCGCCGGCAGCGCCATCAGCGCATCCGAGACCCAGCCCGAGGCGACCTCGAACCACTTGCCGAAATAGCCCGCGAAAAGGCCCGCGGCGACGCCGATCCCCCCCGAGACCGCGACCGCGATGGCGGCCCCGATCAGGGTGTTGCGGGCGCCGAAGACCAGGCGGCTGAAGATGTCGCGCCCCGAGCCGTCTCCGCCCAGCCAGTAGCCGTCGCCGGGGGGCACGTTGACCTTGAAGATCTGCACCTCGGTCGGGTCATGGGGCGCGATGAGGGGGGCGAAAAGCGCGGTCAGCAGCACCAGCACGATCAGCACGGCTGCCAGCAGCCCCAGCGGGTTGCGCAGCACCAGCGCGCTGACGCTGCTGCGTTGCGGGGCGGCCTGGGGAAGGGTCACTTGGGTGTCGGTCATTGCAGGCGCACCTTCGGATTGGCCCAGGCATTCAGGATGTCGATCAGGATGTTCAGGATCACCACGGTGATGATCAGCGTGACCACCACGCCCATCAGCACCGGCACGTCCCCCTGCAGCGCCGCATCGACGGTCAGAGAGCCGAGGCCGGGAATGGCGAAGACCTGTTCGATGATGGCGGCCCCGCCCAGCAGGGCGATGAACTGCACCGACAGCACCGTCAGCGCCGCCGGCAGCGCATTGCGCAGCGCATGGCGGTACAGGACCGAGGCCGGGCTGACGCCTCGGGCGCGCAGGGTGCGCACATAGTCCTGGTTCAGCGCGTCGATCACCGCGCCGCGCACCTGCTGGCTGGCCGAGGCGATCCCCGAGAACACCAGCGCCGCCACCGGCAGCACCAGCGATGCCGCCCAGGCGGCGGGATCGGCCATGAAGGACACATAGCCGGTCGGCGGCAGCCATTGCAGGCGCACCGCGAACAGCAGCACCAGCAGCAGCCCCAGCCAGAAGTTCGGCATCGCAAAGCCCACCACGCTGATCACCTGGATCACCTGGTCCGCCAGCCCCCGCCGCACCGCCGCCGTGATCCCCAGCACCGCCGAGATCGCCGCCATGATCGCGACCGAGATCGCGACGATCGACAGCGTCACCGGAAAGCGGCTGGCCAGCGCCGGGCCCACCCGCTGGTTGCGCGTCCAGCTGTTGCCCAGATCGCCCCGCAGCGCATGGCCCGCCCAGCTGGCGAACTGCACCGGCAGCGGCCGGTCCAGGCCCAGCTCGTGGTTTTTCTGCGCGATGTCGGCGGCGGTGGCACTGTCGCCCAGGATGTTGCGCGCCACGTTGCCGGTGCCGCCGTAGATCAGCGCGAAGGTCACGGTCGAGACCAGCGCCAGCAGGATGATCCCGGCGCCGATGCGTTTCAGAAGATAACCTAGCATGGGCAGCAGGCCCCGGGCATGGCGGGCTGGCCCGGGGAAACGGGCAGGGCCGCGAAAAGCGGATGGGTCAACTTGTCCTCCCAAGTGTCAGAACGGCGCCCGGGCGCGGCAGGGGGCAGACCCCGCCCTGCGGCCTCCGGCGTTTCCGGTACGGGCACAGGGCTAGCAGTTGCGCCCATGCACGGACAATGAAAAGATGCGCGGAACCGATGCTTCAAGGTTATCGCTCGACATGCTGGACCAGATCACCCACCTGTTTCGCCTGCAGGCCATCTTCGAAGAGGGCAGCCTGCGCTCGGCGGCGAACCGGCTGAACATCACCCAGCCGGCGCTGTCGCGCTCGCTGGCGCAGCTGGAGAAGTACTTTGGCCATCCGCTGCTGGAACGCCATGCCCGTGGTGTCCGCCCCACCCCCTTCGGAGAGCGCGTCCTGAGCGAGGCCCTGCGGATGCAGCGCCAGTGGCAGCTGGCCGAACAGTCGCTGCGCCATGACCCGGCCCTGGGCCAGACCCGGCTGCGCATCGGCGCGGGGCCGGTCTGGCGCGCGGCGGTGGTGCCGGGCTATGTGCTGGCGCTGGAACGGCGCTTTCCCGACATCGCCTTCGAGATGCGCAACACCCGTTATGCCCAGGCCATCACCGACCTGCGCGAGGGGCGCCTGGACGTGCTGTTCACCGGCAGCCCGATGACCGAACCCGACGAGCAGCGCCTGGTCTGCCGCCCCTTCGCCACCGTCACCGATCAGGTGGTGGCGCGGGCGGGCCATCCGATCTTTGCCCATCCCGGCCCGAACGGAGAGATCCCCGCCGAACGGCTGCTGGATTACCCCTGGGTCGTCTATTCCGAGATCCCCGCCTATCACGAAACCGCCCGCACCGCCCTGTTCGAACGCCTGGGCCAGGAACCCCGCATCGCCGTGCTGTGCGAAAGCCTGCTGTCGGCGCTGACGGTGCTGCAACGCTCGGATCACCTGTCGATCCTGCCCGATGTCGCCATGGGGGCCTTCCTGCAGGGATCGCTGCAACCGGTGCGCACGGGGCTGCGGTCGCGCACCACCCGCGCCAACATGGTCTACCGTCAGGAGATGGAGGGCTGGCCGCCGCTGGCGGCGCTGATCGCGCTGACCATGCCCGAGGCTCAGTGATGCCATTTGCGCATCGCTTGCCGGGGTAATTGCATTATCCCGTCATAGCGTCGCCGCCTATGGTCCCCGCAGCGCTGCCCAGCAGCCCGGACGAGGAGGACCAGCTTGCGCCCCAACATCATCTTCATCATGGCGGACGACCATGCCAGCCGGGCGATCTCGGCCTATGGCGCGGGGATCAACCGGACCCCGAACCTCGACCGGCTGGCGGCCGAGGGGCTGCGCCATGATGCGACCTATGTCACCAATTCGATCTGCACGCCGTCGCGCGCGGCGATCCTGACGGGCACCCACAATCATGTGAACCAGGTGACGACGCTGGTCACCCATCTGGACAACCGCTTTCCCACCGTCGCGGGTCTGCTGCGCAGCTCGGGCTACAAGACCGCGATCTACGGCAAGTGGCACCTGGGCGAGGGGCCGCAGCACGAACCCAAGGGGTTCGACGACTGGGCCGTGGTGCCGGGGCAGGGCGATTACTGGGACCCGGCCTTTATCTTTCCCGAAGGCCGCCGCCGGGTGCCGGGCTATGCCACCGACATCATCACCGACATGTCCATCGACTTCATTCGCAAGAACCAGGACCGGCCGTTCTTCCTGATGTGCCACCACAAGGCGCCGCACCGCAGCTTTGAACCCCATCCCCGCCATGCGCACCTCTGGGCGGACGAGGACGTGCCGCTGCCCGAGACCTTCAACGACGACTATTCCAACCGTGCCGCCGCCGCCGCCGCCGCCAAGATGCGGGTGCGCTCGGATCTGACCTGGGAGGACATCGCGCTGGTGCAGCCCATCGGCCCCGAGGCCGTGGCGGGCGAACTGGTCGTCGACTTCCTGAAGATGCGCAAGGTCCCCGATCTGGCCCCGGGCGACACCATCAGCGTCATCTGCGCCGAGACCGGCGCCCGTTTCACCTTCGACGATCCCCAGGCCTTCGCGGAATTCAAGTACCAGCGCTTCATGAAGCGTTACCTGCGCACCGTGCAGTCGATCGACGACGGGGTGGGGCGGATGCTGGACACGCTGGACGAGCTGGGGCTGACCGAGAACACGCTGGTCATCTACACCTCGGACCAGGGGTTCTTCCTGGGCGAGCACGGCTGGTTCGACAAGCGCTACATGTACGAGGAAAGCCTGCAGATGCCCTTCCTGGTGCGCTATCCGGCGGCGATCCCGGCGGGCACGACCAGCCGCGACATCTGCTGCAACGTCGATTTCGCGCCGACCTTCCTGGACTATGCGGGGGTGAAGGTGCCCAGTTTCATGCAAGGCACCTCGCTGCGCCCGATGCTGGAAGGCAACACCCCCGACGACTGGGAGCAGCTGGCCTATCACCGCTATTGGATGCACAACGATGCCTTCCACGGCGCCTGGGCGCATTACGGCGTGCGCGGTCCGCGCTACAAGCTGATCCACTGGTACAACAAGCCCCTGGGCCAGATCGGCGCGCGCCCCAACGACGCCCAGCCCGAATGGGAGCTGTTCGACTGCGACACCGACCCGTTCGAGCTGACCAACCTGGCCCATGATCCCGCCCATGCCGGCGTCTTTGCCGAGATGCTGGCGCTGATGGATGCCAAGATGGCCGAGATCGGCGATCTGCCCGAACATGTCAGCGCCGATGTGCTGGCCGGGCTGAAGCTGCCCGAACCCGCCTGAGGCCCCCCGCCTGCGGCCGCCGCCCGTGGCGGCCGCAGGTCAGCCCGTGGCCCAAGGGTCGTTGAGAGGCCCGGACCGTCCACAGGCCGGCCCACGGCACCGGACAGCGCACCCCGCCGGGGGCTGGGCCGCTGACCCCTTTGCGGGCCTGATGGGGGCCAAACCTCTGGCGGCCCTCTGGCCGCTGACCCTCCTGCGGTCCGATGGCTGCCAAACCTCCGGCGGCCCTCTGGCCGCTGACCTCTCTGCGGGTCCGATGGCTGCCAAACCTCCGGCGGCCCTCTGGCCGCTGACCCTCCTGCGGTCCGATGGCTGCCAAACCTCCGGTGGCCTTCCGGCCGCTGACCCCTCTGCGGGCCTGATGGCTGCCAAACCGCTGGTGGCCTTGCGGCCGCCGATCCCTCTGCGGCCCGATGGCCGCCAAACCGCCAGCGGCCCTCTCTGGCCGCCGACCTGCCTGCAGCCCGATGGCTGCCAACCTGCCCGTGGCCCAAGGGTCGCGGATCCCTGCGCCCGCGCCGCCCGTGCCCCCAGCCCAAGGGGCGCGGTGCCCCGCGTGGCGCGGCGCCAGCTTCGGAACCTGTGACGTGATCTATCTTCCCATAGCCGAGGTCTCGGTCAACGCCTGGGCGATCCTGGGCCTCGGCGGCATCGTGGGCTTCCTGTCGGGGCTCTTCGGCGTCGGCGGAGGCTTCCTGCTGACGCCGCTGCTGTTCTTTGCGGGCATTCCGCCGGCGGTGGCGGTCTCGACCCAGGCGAACCAGATCGTCGCCTCGTCCTTCTCGGGGACGCTGGCGCATCTGAAACGCGGCACGCTGGACCTGAAGATGGGGGGGATGCTGCTGGCGGGGGGGCTGGCGGGATCGGCGGTGGGGGTCTGGATCTTCAACCTGCTCAGCCGCATCGGCCAGGTCGACCTGATGGTGCAGCTGTTCTACGTGGTCTTCCTGGGCGGCATCGGAGCGATGATGTTCGCCGAAAGCCTGCGCGCCCTGCTGCGCCGCAGCCCGCCGCCGCGTCGCCGGACCCGGGGACTGGTGGCACGGATGCCGCTGCGGATGCGGTTCCGCACCTCGGGCCTTTATATCTCGGTGATCCCGGTGCTGGCCATCGGGTTCCTCTGCGGGGTGCTGGCGGCGATCATGGGGGTGGGGGGCGGCTTTGTCATGCTGCCGGCGATGATCTACCTGCTGAAGATGCCCACCAAGGTGGTCGTCGGGACCTCGCTGTTCCAGATCATGTTCACCTCGGCCTTCACCACGGTGCTGCATGCCGCGACCGATCACAGCGTCGATGTGCTGCTGGCGCTGCTGCTCAGCATCGGGGGGGTGCTGGGGGCACAGCTGGGGGCGCGCTTCGGCACCCGACTGCGGGGCGAGCAGCTGCGCATCCTGCTGTCGGTGCTGGTGCTGGTGGTCTGCTTCAAGGTGGCGCTCGACCTGGTGCTGGCGCCCGCCGATCCGTTCTCGATGACGCTGGAGATGATGCCATGAGGCGCCTGCTTGCGGTCCTTTTGCTGCTGGCGGGGCCCGCCCATGCCGAACGCGCGGTCTTCGAGCTGTCGCAGCAGGAGGTCTCGATCACCTCGACCTTCAGCGGCACCGAGCTGACGGTCTATGGCGCGGTGCGCCCCGATCCCGGGCAGGCGCTGCCCGACACAGCCCCCGGCGTCATCGTCACCATCGCCGGTCCCGAGGGCACCGCCATCATCCGCCGCAAGGCCCGGCAGGCGGGGATCTGGATCAATTCCGACATGGCCAGCTATGCGCCGGTGCCGGGGTTCTATGCGGTGGCGGCCTCGGGGCGGCTGCAGCAGATGCTGGGCCCGGGGCAGGATGCGGCCTTTGCGATCTCGGTCGCGGCGCAGACGCGGGCGGTGACGGCGCGCGCGCCCGATCACGATCCGCAGGCCTTTGCCGATGCGCTGCAGCGGCTGGGGGAACGCGCGGGCCGGTTCCGCAGTCGGGACGGCGCGGTGCGGCTGGCGCAGGGGGCGCTGTTCGATGCGCATTTCGCGCTGCCCTCGACGACCTCGCAGGGGGATTACGTGGTGCGCGTCTTTCTGGTGCGCGACGGCCGGGTGATCGACGCGGCGCGGCGGGTCTTCCAGGTCCGCAAGGCGCCGCTGGAACGCTACGTGTTCCGGTTTGCACAGGCCAACGGGACGCTCTACGGATGTATCGCGGTGCTGATCGCCATTGCCACCGGCTGGCTGGCCTCGGTGATCTTCCGCAAGGACCGGAGGTAGGACGGATGGCACAGGGCAGTTGCTGCGGCGGCACCGGGCGCGGGGCACAGGCGCCGGATCGGGACACGGCATTCCTGCAGGCGGCGCTGGCCGTTCCGCGCGCGGATCCGGCCGAACAGGCCCAGCTGCGGGCCGAGCTGCTGCCCATTCCCGGCGGCATCTTCGAGATGGGCACCCGCAAGTCGACCTATCCGCAGGACCTCGACAGCCCGCGGCGCAAGGTCAAGGTCTCGGCCTTCCGCATTGGCGCCACCACCGTCACCAATGCGCAATACGCCCGCTTCATCGCTGCCACCGGCTATCGCACCGTCGCCGAGCGCGAAGGCTGGAGCTATGTCTTCCACCTGCTGCTGGCCGATCCCGCCACCCATCCCGTCAGCCCGCCGGGGCTGCGCTGGTGGCGGCAGGTCCATGGCGCCCACTGGGCGGCCCCCGAAGGCCCCGGCAGCGACTGGCAGGCGGGGCGCGCCGATCATCCGGCGGTGCAGCTGTGCTGGTACGATGCGCTGGCCTATGTCACCTGGGCCGGGCTGCGCCTGCCGCGCGAGGCCGAATGGGAACGCGCCGCCCGTGGCGGCCAGGCGCGGCAGAAATTCCCCTGGGGCAATGCGCTGGTGCCGGCTGCGGGCCATGCGATGAACACCTGGCAGGGCGATTTCCCCGATCACAACAGCGCCGAGGACGGCTTTGTCGGCACTGCGCCCGCGCGCAGCTACGCGCCGAATGGCTATGGTCTTTACAATTGCACCGGCAATGTCTGGGAATGGGTCGCGGACCGCTACGGCCCCCGTGCCGCCCCGGGAACCCTGCCCGAGGTCGATCCGACCGGCCCCGCCGAAGGCCTGGCCCGGATCCAGCGCGGCGGATCCTTCCTGTGCCACGTCAGCTATTGCGACCGGTACCATGTGCATTCGCGTACCCGCAACGATCCCGACAGCGCGACCTCGAACGCGGGCTTCCGGGTGGCGGCGGACGCCTGATCCGCCTCCTGCCGGACCGGCCCGTTCGGCCCCGGGCCTGTTCCCGAACCCCTTTGCGGTTCGTGTCCCGGCCCGTCCGGTTGCCCTGGCGGGGCCCGAGGCGCAGGGCGGCAGCCGTGCCATATCCCTTTCGCGCGGCCCCTTGATCCGCTGCAAGGCGACCCTGCGAGCTGTTGCAAGGCCCGGTGTCCTGGCCCTTTCGGGCGCCATGGCGGGGCCGGAGGCGGCGCAGGGCCCGACCCGCACCCACTTGCCCAGACCTGGCCGCGACCGGGGCGCCCGCGGATCGTCCCCGGGTGCCTTGCGCCGCTTGCCGTGTTGCGCAGGTCCCCCGCCGGGGCGGCACCGGATGGGACAGGATCCCAGGGGCGCGCCTTGTCGCTGCCCTCAGAACAGATCCAGCGTCCCGGTTGCCGCCAGCGCCAGCGCATCGGGTTTCAGCAGCTGCCACAGCGCGTGGTCCTCGTCGAGCGGCCGTTGCAGGATCGCCCCCGCGACCCCGGGCTGCCCCGAGATCACGTCGAGCGTCTCGATGGCGCAGATTTCCTCGACCACCAGGCCAACCGGGGTGCCGTGGTGGCGCATCAGCACCAGTGCCGCCCGCGGCTTTGTGCCATTGGCGGCATGACCGTACAGCGCCGCCAACGAGAATACCGGCAGCAGCGTGCGGTCGCGTGCGGCGATGCTGCCCAGAAAGACCTCGTGGCCGAGGCCGCGTTGCAGATGCTCGGGCAGGGACAGGATTTCCTCGACCTCCTCCAGGGCGAAGGCGCAGTGGATGCCGGATTTGACCAGCAGGACGGCCTGGCGCGGGAACACCGGGCGAGGCTTGTCGGGGCGGCCGCGCTGATCGCCCTTGCGGTCCTTGCGATGGGCGACACGGGACAGTTCCCCCAGCATCGGATCAGACAGGAGTGCGGCGGAATCAAGAATATAGAGGGTCTCTCCGTCCTCGGCCACGCAGGCGCCATAGATCAGGTCGGGCCGCGCGCAAAGCATGGGCGGCATTGCCCCCACCGCCTGTCGGCGCAGGCTGCGGATGTCGCGGACCCGTTCCGCACGCAGCGCCAGCGACCCCTTGTCGGGAAACGGCAGCACCACCGAAGACGCCCGGGGCGGATGCATGCCGCCATTGGCAGGCGACAGGCCCAGGAAGGGCAGAAGGTCCAGCACCGCGCGTTCCGTGCCGTGATGGGTGACGCTGCCGTCGCAGGGCCCCGAAGCCAGGACCGAGGCGTCGATTTCGGCCTCGGGCAGGGTGGTCTCGATCGCGCTCAGCGACAGGCAAAAGGCGATGCCGCCGGTCTCGAACAGCAGGTAATGGTCGGCGGCATCGCGCACCGGCAGCTGCGCCCGCTGGCTGCGCGACAGCGGCACGCCAAGCCCGGGCAGAACGGATGCGTCCAGCACCCCGATGGCCTGGCCGTCGATCAGCACCAGCCGCGGCAGCAGCCGGTCGCACAGATCGGTCTCGTCGGTGGTGATGGCCTGTTCGGCGACATCGCGCAGCGGCACGATCTGACGGGCGGTGCGGGCATAGATGCCGTAGACCTCCTCGGCGCCGCCGACGATCACGACAACCCCGCCGACCTCGGAGGGGTAGAGGGGGGGCTGGCCCAGCAGCGGTGACAGATCGACCACCGGGATCACCTGGCCGCGCAGCGCCACGCAGCCGATCACCCCGGGCCGGGTAGAGCGCAGCGGCTGCAGCTGCGCCGGCGCCACCATGACCTCGCGCAGGTCATGAACCTCGATCGCGATGGTCATCACGCCAAGGTCGATCAGCGCCAGCGGGCCGCGTCCGGTCGTCCCCCCGGCCGCCGGCGCCGGGTCTTCGCCTGCGGGCAGAGGCGCGGGCGCGGCATCGGCGCCGTCCGCGTCGGGGGGGGATCCACAGGCGGTGGGCTCTGGGGGCGTCTCCGGCCCGCCTTCGCACGGGGTCATCGCGGCACCGTCCCCGTCGCGGCCGGCCTCTGCCGCGGGCAGGGGGGCGTCATTCATCCCCGGTGACCTTCGCAAGGGTCGAGATCAGCGAGACCACGTCGCGCGACACTTCCTTCTGCTTGTCGACCGATGTCGAGATTTCCTCCACCGCGCCGCCGGTCTGGATGACGCATTGCACGATCCGTTCAAAGGCCGCCCGCGCGGTGTTCGAGCGCGTCTTGCCCATGTCCACCTGTGCCGCGCTTTCGGCGACCAGCCGGGTGATTTCCTGCGCCGCATTCGAGCTGCGCTCGGCCAGCTTGCGCACCTCGTCCGCCACGACCGAGAAACCGACGCCGAATTCCCCCGCCCGCGCGGCCTCGATGGCGGCGTTGAAGGCCAGCAGGTTGGTCTGGTTGGCGATGTCGCTGATCACCCGCGCCATTTCCGTGACCGAGCCCGAGGTCTTGGCGATCATGCCGATGACCTCGATGGCGCCGTTCAGCTCGTCGAAGCCGCCCGAGGCGGCGTCCTTGGTGTTGTGCGACACCTCGATGGTCGAGGTCGTCGCCTGGTCAATGCGCGAGATCGACACCTGCAGCAGGTCGACCATCTCCTGCATGGCGCGGGCCTTGTCGCGGATCAGCTGCTCCATCTCGACCTGGGCGGTGATGTCATGGGCATATTTGATCACGCCCACCGGCTGGCCATGCATGTCCAAAAGCGGCGCATAGGTGGCCTGGATCCAAAAATCGCGGTCGAACTTGGCCAGCCGGTGGAACCGGCCGTCCTGTTCCTGACCCTTGCGCAGCGCGATCCAGAAATCGCGGTATTGCTGCGACTTGATGTGATCGGGGGTGCAGAACATCGAATGGTGCTGGCCCTGCAGTTCCCGCATGGAATAGCCCGAGACGCGCAGGAAGTTCTCGTTCGCGGTCAGGATATTGCCTTCCATGTCGAACTGGATGACGGCCTGGGCGCGGTCGATGGCGTTGAACTTTGATTCGAATTCCGCGTTGCGCCGGCGCTGCGCGGTGATGTCGGTGGCGAATTTGATCACCTTCACCGGCTGCCCGTCGAGATCGAAGATCGGGTTGTAGCTGGCCTGGATATAGACCTCCTGGCCGGAGCGCGTCAGCCGCGCGAATTCGCCGGTCTCGAATTCCCCACGCCCCAGCTTTTCCCAAAAGGCGCGGTAGCCTTCCGAGGTGGCGTAATCGGGCTTGCAGAAGATCCGGTGGTGCTGACCGATGATCTGATCCGCCTTGTAGCCCATCAGATTCAGGAAGTTTTCGTTCGCGGTCAGGATCTTGCCGTCCATGTCGAATTCGATCACCGCCTGGGCGCGGTTGATGGCGGCGACCGTGCCCTTGAATTCCAGGTTGCGGTTCGACTGTTCGGTGATGTCGCGGCTCAGCTCGATGATGCGCTCGACCCGGCCGTCGAGGCCACGGATCGGCGTGAAGGTCGAGAAGACGAAGAAATCCCGCCCCCGGGCACCGAAGCGGCGGAAGCTGTCCTGCCGCGTCTCGCCATTCGCCAGCGCCGCCCAGAAGCGCTGGAATTCGCGGGTTTCCTCGCCATCGCGGTTCCACAGGATGGCGCCGGAGGCATTGCGGATCTGCTCGTCTGTCAGCCCGGCCAGGTCCATATAGGCGGCATTCATCGACAGGATATGTCCGTCGGGGGCGAATTCCGCCACCAGGAGCGAGTTGTTGACGGCCTCCATCCGGCCGCGGATCTCGTTGGCGGCATTGCGTTCGAAGGTGACGTCCAGCGCCGCCTTGGTGATCTTGATCACCTCGCCCGAGGGCGAGAGGACCGGCGTGTAGCTGGCGCGGATCCAGATGCTGTCGCCGGATTTGGTGCGGCGCTCGAATTCACCTGTATTGGCGTGCCCCTCGCGCAGGCGGGCCCAGAATTCGCGGTATTGCGACGTGCTGACATAGGCCGCGTCGCAGAACATCGAGTGGTTGTGGCCCAGCACCTCGTCCTCGGTATAGCCGGTCAGGGTCAGGAAGTTCTGGTTGGCGGCGGTCACCTGGCCGTCGATGTCGAATTCGATCATCGCGATGGCCTGGTGGACGGCAGAAAGGCGCCCCTCGGTCTCGGCGCGTTCCAGCTTGGCGGCGGTCACGTCCATGGCGAATTTGACCACCCGGGCGACCTTGCCGTCGGGCCCCATGATCGGGTTGTAATTGGCGCGGATCCAAACCGAGTGGCCGTCCTTGCGCAGGCGCTCGAACTCTCCGTCCAGCACCTTGCCCGAGGCCAGTTCCTTCCACATCCGGCCGTAATCCTTCGATTCGGCAAAGGCGGGTCGGCAGAAGATCCGGTGCGGCTGGCCGCGCAGTTCCTCCAGCGTGTAGCCCATCAGATCCAGAAAGATCGGATTGGCGGTCAGCACCGTGCCGTCAATGTCGAATTCGATCACCGCCTGTACACGTTCGACCGCGTCGATTTTCGAATGCGTCTCGCTGTCGAAGGGCACAAGGCGGCCCTCGACCAGAACGGCGGCCGCCCCGTCGGGCGCCGAGGACGCGACGCCGAAGAAGGTGACTGTGGCCTTTTCATCCGCCAGATGGACGTGGAATTCCACCGGATCCTTGCCCTTTGCGGCGCGCATCAGGCAGTCGCCGACAAAGCCCGCCTCGCGGAAGAACGACGGGAAATGCCGCCCCACGGGGGTGTTGTTGCCGCCCCCCACCAGACGCACCGCGCCCCGGTTGGCCGTCTGCACCTCGTGCTCGGCCGTGCCGATGCGCAGCAACATGCTGGTCTGGACAAGGATCTTCTTCGCCGCCTCGATATCGAGGTCGTCCATGTCTGCGCCCATATCCCCGGCTGCCTCCTTGCTGTGGTTGTGCAATGAGGGATAGCGCCCGGGGACTTAACACCGGGTGACGGGATTTTTTCAATTTTCTCGAATTGAAACGATCAGGCGGTCAGGGCGCGGGGGCGGGTGGCGTAGCTGCCAAGCGCCAGTGCTGCGACGCCGCAGACCGCGATGGTGGCGACCATCGGCAGGGCTGTGCCGTCGAAGAACGGCCCCGACAGCGCCACCATGCCGCCCGCGGTCAGCAGCTGCATCGTGCCCGCCAGCGACGAGGCCAGCCCCGCATGACGCCCGTGCGCATCCATCGCCAGCACCATGGCCGAGGGGATCACCAGCCCCAGGCAGGCATTGCCGCAGACCAGGCAGGCCCCCAGGATCACGGCCGAGGCATGGCCGCCCGCCACCACCACCAGCAACAGCATGGTGAAAAAGCTGAATCCCATGACCGCCCGGCGCACCATCCGCACCATGCCCATGCGTTCGGCGATCCGCGCCGCCATCTGGCTGGCCCCGAAAAAGCCCGCCGCATTGACCGCGAAAGCCAGCGAGAACTGCGTCGGCGTCAGCCCGAAGCCGTCGATGTAGACGAAGCTGGCCGAGGACAGGAAGACGAAGAAACTGGCCATGCCGAAGCCTCCGGTCAGCACCAGCGCGACAAAGCGGCGGTCCGACAGCAGCTGTCCGGCGGTGCGCAGCAGGGGGCGGGGCGACAGCGGCTGGCGGCGCTCGGCGGGCATCGTCTCGGGCAGCGCGAAAAGGGTCAGTACCACCCCCACGATCCCCAGCACCGAAATCGCCAGGAAGATCTCTCGCCAGGCGCCGAAGGTCAGCACCAGCGTGCCGAACAGCGGCGCCAGCATCGGCGAGACCGACACCACCAGCATCACCATCGCCATCAGCCGCGTGGCCTGGGGGCCGGTGTAGCGGTCGCGCACCACCGCGCGCGGGATCACCATCATCGCCGCACCCCCCAGCCCCTGCAGCGCCCGCCAGCCCACCAGCGCCGGCAGGCTGGGCGCCATCGAGGCCCCGATCGCCGCCAGGGTGAACAGCACCAGCCCGATCAGCAGCGGCCGCCTGCGCCCGATGGCATCCGCGAGCGGCCCGTAGAACAGCTGCCCCAGCCCGAAGGGGATGAAATAGGCAATCAGCGTCGCCTGGACCGCCGCCTGGCTGGCGTCGAAGTCCCGGGTGATCTGCGGCAGCGCCGGCAGGTACATGTCGATGGCAAGCGGGCTGGTCAGAGACAGCACGCCCAGCACGAGGGCAAAGCGGAACATCCGGGATACCGATCTGTTGGAGAGACCCGCGGCAGGCGGGGAAGGGGCAGACATAACGATCCCGCAGCGGTTGCGAAAGCCTGAGCGGCGCACAAACATGCATGGATCATGCAATCATGCCGTTGCAGCGACGGAACCCGGTTCCCCGGCCTTGCATCCCGGGAAAGAACTTGCTTCTGCTCCGGCCGACCAACGAACGACAGCGGGGACGACATGGATTTCGGAACGATTGCAGGGCTGCTGGCGCTGCTGGTGGCCATCGGGGCGCTGGCAGGGGTGCTGGCGGGGCTTCTGGGCGTGGGGGGCGGTATCGTGCTGGTGCCGGCGTTCTTCTACACCTTCCAGGGCCTGGGCTATGGCGGCCCCGAGATGATGCAGGTCTGCCTGGGCACCTCGCTGGCGACGATCATCGTGACCTCGATGCGCTCGCTGGCCTCGCATAACAAGAAGGGCGCGGTCGACTGGACGATCCTGAAGACCTGGGCGCCGGGCATCTGCATCGGCGCGCTGGTGGGGGTGCTGGTGGTCTCGGGGCTGAAGACGAAAGAGCTGCAGGTGCTGTTCGGCTGCCTGGGCCTTTGCATCGGGCTGTACATGGCCTTCGGCAAGCACAGCTGGAAGATCCGCGACGACATGCCGGGGGGCTGGCGGCTGGCGGTGATCTCGCCTGTGGTGGGGTTCCTGTCGGTGCTGATGGGCATCGGCGGCGGCAGCTTCGGCGTGCCGATCATGACGCTGTGCGGCCGGCCGATCCACCGCGCGGTGGCCACCGCTGCGGGCTTTGGCCTGCTGATCGCGCTGCCCTCGTCGCTGGCCTTCCTGTTCGTGCACATCCCCGAGGGGTCGCATCCGCCCTACACGGTGGGCGCCGTCAATATCCCCGCCTTCCTGGTGGTGATCTGCATGACCACGCTGACCGCGCCGCTGGGCGCGAAGCTGGCCCATGCCACCGATCCGAAGAAGCTGAAGAAGATCTTCGCCTTCTTCCTGATGCTGGTGGCCCTCAATATGCTGAGGAAAGCCCTGCTGGGCTGATCAGTCGCGCGCCAGACGCCCCCGCCGCCCGCCGCGGCGGGTGGCCTTCAGCGGCCCGCGGCCGGGCAGTTCGGCCATGATCGCGCGGCGCTCGTCCTCGGTCATCTGCGACCAGCCGGTGATTTCCTCGATCGAGCGCAGGCAGCCGGTGCACAGCCGCGCCTGGGGGTGGATCACGCAGACATTGATGCAGGGCGAACTGACGGCCTCGCGCTGCCAGACATCGCGGCCGTGATCGTCGCTCATGCCTTCAGCACCCGCAGCCGGTCCAGCGCGCCTTGCAGGATGTAGCCCGCGGCGACGTGGTCGATCACCTCGGCCCGGCGGCGGCGCGAGGTGTCGGCCTCCAGCAGCGCGCGTTCGGCGGCCACCGTCGACAGCCGTTCATCCCAGTAGGTGATCGGCAGATCGGTCAGCGGCAGCAGGTTGCGCGCAAAGGCCCGGGTCTTCTGGCAGCGCGGCCCCTCGGTGCCGTCCATGTTGCGCGGCAGGCCCAGCACGATGCCGCCGATCTGGCGCGCGGCGAGGATCTTCATCAGCGCCTCGGCATCCAGGGTGAACTTCTTGCGCTTGATCGTCTCCAGCGGCGTCGCGATGCTCTGGAACGTGTCCGAGACCGCGACCCCGATGGTCTTGTCGCCGAAATCGAGGCCCGCAAGGGCGCGGAACCCCGGCAGGGCGGCGGCAAAGTCGGCGATGTCTTCGTGGATCACGGGGCGGGCTCCGGTCAGTTCTGCGCGGGGGTGTGTTCGACCCCGGCGGTGGTGGCTGCCTGGTCCAGTAGCACCAGTGCCTCGGGCTGGCCAGCAAAGGTCTGCTGCGCCTCGGCATAGATCTTGGCGGCACGGTCGGTCTGGCCCAGCACCCCCAGCGAGGTGATCAGCCGCGCCCATTCCCCGGCGCTGCCGCCTTCGCTGGCCAGCCGCTGCGACAGCCCGTCGACCATGTCCTGGATGCGCGCGGCGCGGTCCTGCGGCGACAGCTTCTGCATCGCGGCGATGTCGTCCTGGCTGGGGGTGGGTGCGCTGTCATCGGTGGTTTCGGGAGGCAGCTGGTAGCGGCTCTGGCCGGCCATTTCCGCCAGTTGCGGCAGCCGGGCGCGGATCGAGGGCACCCAGGGCGCATCCTTGTCCGAGCGCCGCAGCAGCCCGTCCCACAGCTGGAAGGCAATGTCGGGGCGGCCGGTCTGGGCCATCAGCAGGCCGGTGTAATAGGTCGCCGTGCCGTTCGAGGGATCGCGTTTGAGCGCATCCTGCAGCGCCTGGCTGGCCTCGGACGAGATGATGCCGCCCGCCGCCAGGATCATCATGTCGGCATATTCGGCATAGTCCTGGCCGCTGGCCCTGGCGCCCTCCAGCCGGATCACCTGGGCCTGCGCCTTGCGCGCCGCCGAGAAATTGCCCAGCGAGGCCTCGTTGCGCGCCAGCAGCTGCTGGCCGCGCAGATCGTCGGGGTTCTGCGCCACGGCGCTGCGCAGTTTGTCCATCAGCTGCAGGTAATCCTGCGACACATCCGGTTTCGGCGTCGAGATCGTGTCGCCCCCGGTCTTTTCCGCCGCCTCCTGCGCGGGCAGGCTGTCAAGCGCCTGCTTGGCGGCGGCGATGCGTGCGGCGCGCGGCATGTCGGGATAGCCCGGCACGCCGATCCAGATGTAAAACGCGAATGCCGTCAGCAGGATCACCACGGCGCCAAAGATCGTCCAGCCGCGCCCCGGGCCGCCTGCGCCCAGTGCAGCCGTGCCCTTGCGCAGCGCCGCATCGGCGGCCAGCACCCGGCGCGAGACCTCGGTGCGCACGCGCTCGGCCTCGGAGGCGGGCAGGGCGCCGCGGGCCAGGTCACGGTCCACCTCGGCCAGCTGGGCACGGTAGACCTCCAGCTCCAGCGCGGCGGCGGGCCGCTGCGGGGCGCTGCGGCCGACCAGGGCCGCCCGGGCCAGGATCGCCACCACGGCAAGAGCAAGAGCAAGGGCGACGAGCCAGAAAACCATCGGGCGGGACCTTTCAGAGGGGAAGGAACGCGCCGGGGCGCGAGCGTGCCGGGCCTTGGTCTATCCCGGCGCGCGCGCGCAAAAAAGGGGCAAAAGCCCGCATCCGCCGTCCTGACCCGGGGTCCGGGATCAAACCGGGGTGAGCGGCAGGCCTATTGCGCGGCCAGCGGCTGGTCGTCCTGCGGCCGGCCGGGCGGCAGGCGGGCGGCCTCGATGGCGCGCAGGGCGCGCTGGCGGCGGTTGATCGGGGCGCGGTGCAGCCGGCCCAGGGTTTCGACCAGGCGGTCGCCATCGGCCCCGGGCGGCACGGGCGCCACGGCGGTCAGCACCAGCCCCTCGCGCAGGGCCTGGGCGAATTCGGGGCGCTGCGGCAGCTGGCGGCGCAGGTTGGCATCGGCATGGCCGAAGGCCAGGGGGCGGGGCGCCTCGCCGGGGCGGGCACCCATCAGCACGAAAAGGCCGGGCGCCTCGGGCAGGGCGGCCAGCGGATCGATGACGGCAAAACGCAGCAGGCGGCGGCGCGCCGGGGCGCCATGCAGGCTCAGCAGCGGTGCCGCGGCCTCCAGCGGGAAGTCCAGGAATTCGGTCATGGTCGTCACTCTCCTTTCCTGAGCCCGCCGGACGGGGCGCCGCAGCGCCGGACCGGGGGCCTGGCATGTGCCCGGCGTGCAAGAGGCGCCGGTCGTCGGGGGTGGCGGGCGGCCCGGGGGCCTCCGCAAGGAAAAGCTAGCACAGAATATTGTGGGGTCGTTAACGCAACCACGCCAAAGGCTGTGGTAACGGGCGGATCGGGCGGTGCTGCGCCCAATCCCTTGGCGGAACGCGTGCAAAATCCGCAGGGTTCCGGGGAAAGCGGTGAAAGTTTACGCGGGGGAAGGTATGCGCGGACGCCTGCGCGGGAACTGCCCGCAAAACCGGCGATCTGACTGGCTTGCGAGTCGTTTTCGGGCAGTTCGTGAACGCAGTGGCGCGCGGGGGCAGGCGGGGCGGGTATGCCGGGGTATTGACCCCATGGAACCGGGCGGCTTTGCGCCGCGTTACGTCATCACTGCCTGGAAGAAGACAGGCCCGCCCGGATGGCTGCACATCCCCCCCCCGGATCCCGTCCCCAAGGCGGGATCCGACCGGCGCGGTTCCCGGCTGCACGGCCGTGAACGACGCGCGCCCCGGGGTCGGGATCACCTGCCCGGTCGCGCCTGGTTTCATCCTGTCCCTTACCTGTCCAACTGGGCCGGGCGCCATGTGCGTCCGGCCTTTTTTCCGCATCCCGCCGGGGCGGGCGGGGCGCGAATGCTCCGGGCAAAGACCGATGTGCAGTCCGGCACAGGCTAAGCCCTTGACCTTCGGGCGCGCGGGATACCATCTAGGCCCGCAAGAATAGCTGAACTCCGAAAAAGGAGGCCCGAAATGGCTTTTGAACTTCCCGATCTCCCCTACGCCCACGACGCCCTTGAATCCCTGGGCATGTCGAAGGAGACGCTGGAGTATCACCACGACATCCACCACAAGGCCTATGTCGACAACGGCAACAAGGCGATTGCCGGCACCGAGTGGGAAGGCAAGTCCGTCGAAGAGATCATCAAGGGCACCTACAACCCGACCGCGGTGGCCCAGAACGGCATCTTCAACAACGCCTCGCAATTCTGGAACCACAACCAGTTCTGGGAAATGATGGGCCCGGCGCAGACCGGCATGCCCGGCGAGCTGGAAAAAGCCCTGGTCGAAGCCTTCGGCTCGGTCGATGAGTTCAAGTCGCAGTTCGCCGCGGCCGGCGCCGGCCAGTTCGGTTCGGGCTGGGCCTGGCTGGTCAAGGACACCGATGGCGCGCTGAAGATCACCAAGACCGAAAACGGCGTCAACCCGCTGTGCTTCGGCCAGACCGCGCTGCTGGGCTGCGACGTGTGGGAACACTCCTACTACATCGACTTCCGCAACAAGCGTCCGGCCTACCTGACCAACTTCCTCGACAAGCTGGTCAACTGGGAAAACGTCGCCTCGCGCATGTAAGCGGGTCCGATCCCTTGCCCCCTCGGGGGCGGCAGACGCGCTCCGGGCCTGGCCCGGGGCGCGTTTTGCATTCCGGGCGGCCGGATCCGGCCGGGCACGAATCAATATATCGGCGGATTTCGGCCCAAATTCATTTTGTTCGGAACAGTTGCATTGCGGACACGTTGCCTTTTCGTGCAACCAGAAGACGGAGGCATGACCGGGCGGATCCGCTACCCCCGGAAGGGCCGGAAGGCGCGACACCACCGATGTTGCGAAGCGCGCGCCTTTCAGCGGCGGATCTGCCCCCTCGTCCCGGGCGCCTTGGCGCGGGACCGCCCGTACCGGCCGGGCCGCCGATGACACCGGCGGCTGCGTGCGGGGAGGGCGGCTTACCCTGCGTCCCGGTTCCCCCCGGGGCACTGACGGTCCGGATGGTCCGTGCGTTCCGGCCTGCCGCCGCCGCCTCCTGCCCGGGGTGGCGCGGCGGCCGGAGCGCCCGCGATCCGGGTGCCGCCCCGTCCGAGAGCGGGGCAGCCCACCCGGCCGGACCCTGGCCGAGTTGTTGCGCCTCAGGCCAGCGCGGCGCCGAGGAAGACTGCGGCTTCCTCGGCGCTGTCGGCCATGTGGAAGAAGCCCCGCGCCGAAGCCTCGGCAAAGCCTTCCCCGATCAGGCTGTCGAACAGCGCCGCCAGCGGATCCCAGTAGCCTTCGGTATTGACCAGCACGATGGGCTTGTCGTGCAGACCCAGCTGGCGCCAGGTCAGGACCTCGAAGAACTCGTCCAGGGTTCCGGCGCCGCCGGGCAGCACGACGATGGCGTCGGCATTCATGAACATGACCTTCTTGCGTTCGTGCATGGTCTCGGTGATCACCAGGCTGGAGAGGTCGCGCTTGCCCACTTCGCGCTGCATCAGGTGGGTGGGAATGACGCCGAAGGTCTCGGCCCCGGCGCCCTGGGCTGCGCGGGCCACTTCGCCCATCAGCCCGACGTTCCCGGCGCCATAGACCAGTCGCCAGCCCCGCTGGGCGATCTGCTGGCCAAAGGCGCGCGCGGCCTCGGCATAGGCGGGTCGGGCCCCGTCACGTGAGCCGCAATAGACACAGATCGAAAGTTTCTTCATCGGAGGCGCTCCTTGTTCCGCACCGCGTTTTGACCGGTGTGCCGCAGCTTGGTAAGACGTTTCAAGGGATCGTGAACGGACCTCGAGGGGATGCGCAGGTGCCGCTGGGACAAGGAACAAGAGGGGCCGGACTGGCCGTCGCGGCGCTGGCCGTGGCGGGCGGGATCGCGGTGCTGATCTGGGTGGGACCCGGTCGGCAGACGGCCCCCGCGCCGGCGAAGCTGCCCATGCCGGCGCCCGCGACCTTGCCTGACACTGCCCCCGCGTCCTTACCCGCCACGGCCACGGCCACTGCGCCGGCCACGGCCACCGCCCCGGCTGCGCCTCAGGCCCCCGAGGTGCCCCGTTTCGACGTGGTGCGCGTCGAACCAGACGGCACCGCGCTGGTGGCCGGCCAGGCCGCCCCCGGTGCGCAGCTGTCGATCCGGCTGGATGACGCGGAAACCGATGCGCCGGTGGCGGGCGAGGACGGCCGCTTCGTCAGCTTCCTGTCGCTGGGGCAAAGCGACCGCGCGCGGGTGCTGTCGCTCTATGCCACCGCCCCGGGAGAGGCGACGGCGCGGCGTGCCGAGGCCGATGTCATCATCGCCCCCGCGCCCCCCGGGTCTGATGCGGCATCTGCGACGTCCGCCGGTCCCGCGCCGGATGCGGCCCCCACGACGCCGAAGGCGGCCGATGCCGAACCCGAAGAGCCCCCGGCCGCGCCCACCGTCATCGTCAGCGATGCGGCGGGGGTGAAGGTGTTGCAGGGGCAGGCGGATGTGCCCGACGACGGTCTGGCGCTGGATGCGATCACCTATGATGCGCAGGGCGCGGTGTCGCTGTCAGGGCGCGGCACGCCCGGCGCCTATGCCCGCGTCTATCTGGACGGCACCCCCGCCGCCACCGCCGAGGTCGGCGACAGCGGCGACTGGACCACGGGCCTTCAGGACGTGGGGGCGGGCCTCTACGATCTGCGCGTGGATGAGGTGGACCCCGCAGGCAAGGTCAAGGACCGCCTGCAGACCCCCTTCCGGCGCGAGGCCCCCGAAGTCGCCGCCCAGGCGATGGCCGCGCCCGCGACGCAGGTCACGGTGCAGAAGGGCAACACGCTCTGGGCCATTGCCCGGCAGCGCTATGGCGAGGGGCTGCTGTACGTGCAGGTCTTCCATGCCAACAAGGGGCTGATCCGCAATCCCGACCTGATCTATCCCGGCCAGATCTTTTCCCTGCCAGAGCTGGATCCAAAGCCCTGATCCCCTTGTGGGCCCGATCCCCGGCGAAGGGGGGGCGGGGGTATAGAGTGTTCCGGGCGGGCCGATCAGTTGGCGAACGGGGTGATCCCCTTGTGGGCCCGATCCCCCACGAAGGGGGGCGGGGGCAAAGTGCGTTCCTGGCGGACCGGTCGGTCCCCCCCCCCTCGGCTGGGCAGGTCGATCCGGCGGCTGCGGCGCGTGGCCTGATCCCCGGGCCGAGCGGGGCGGTTCGAACCCGGCCGAAGGACAGGCGCAAGAGGGATCCGGGGATGGGGGCGCCTTGGCCTTGGCGTCCGGTGCCGCGGGCCCCTCAATCCCCCGGCAGGCGAAAGCTGCGCCCCGACCACAGGCAGCACGACCGCACCATGTCGTCGCGCGCGCAGCAGTCGTTCAGCAGGTAGCCGATCAGCCCGCCCATGGTGCGCCGGTCGGCGGCGTAGAAGATCTGCCGCCCCTGGCGCATCGCATGGACCAGCCCGGCGGCCTCCAGCGCCGCCAGGTGGAACGACAGCCGGGAAGCGGGCGCCGCCAGCCGGTCGCCGATGGCACCGGCGGGCAGGCCCTCGGGGCCGCGGGCGATCAGCAGGCGCAGGATCTCCAGCCGGGTTTCATGCGACAGCGCCGACAGGCAGGTCAGGGCGGCGCTCTGGTCCATCCGATCCATGGCTACATCCGATTGTTCAAGTGTCGTTGAACTGTCGGGGGGATAGTCTATAACCGCCCCCGAGACAAGGAGCCGCCGCCATGAGTCCCAGACATTCCACCATCACCTCGACCGAGCTGCCGAAGAATTCCGGCCGGATCGTTGCCCGGGTGCTGCCTTACCTCTGGCCAAGGGACCATGCCTGGGTGCGGCATCGGGTGATCTGGGCGCTGGCGGTGCTGGTGCTGGCCAAGGTGGTGTCGGTCGGCACGCCGTTCCTCTACAAGGCGGCGGTGGACGGGCTGTCGGACCATGCACAGGGGCCAGGCTGGATGCTGGGCGCGGGCGCGGTGGGGCTGACCATGGCCTATGGCATGGCGCGGCTGATGGCGGTGATCTTCCAACAGCTGCGCGACGCGATCTTTGCCCGCGTCGGCCAGCGAGCGCTGCGGGCGCTGGCGCTGGAAACCTTCGTCCATATCCACCGCCTGTCGATGCGCTATCACCTGACCCGCAAGACCGGCGCCCTGAGCCGGGTGATCGAACGCGGCGTCAAGGGGGTCGAGTTCCTGCTGCGCTTCCTGCTGTTTTCGATCGGGCCGCTGGTGCTGGAACTGGCGATGATCGCGGTGGTGCTGTGGTGGGTCTTCGGCTTTGCCTATGTGGTGGTGGTGGGCGTGGTCATCGCGCTTTACACCGTCTTCACCTTCAAGGTCACCGAATGGCGGGTCAAGCTGCGCAAGCAGATGAACGACCAGGACCAGGATGCCAACCAGAAGGCCGTCGACAGCCTGCTGAACTTTGAAACCGTCAAGTATTTCGGCGCCGAGGCGCGCGAGGCGCGCCGCTATGACCATGCCATGGCGGGCTATCAGGAGGCGGCGGTCAAGACCGCCTATTCGCTGGCCTATCTGAACTTTGGCCAGGGTCTGGTGATCACCGCCGGTCTGGTGGCGGTGATGGTGATGGCGGCGATCGGGGTGCAGAAGGGCACGCTGACGGTGGGGGATTTCGTGCTGGTCAACAGCTACATGATCCAGATCACCGTGCCGCTGAACATGCTGGGTACCGTCTACCGGGAAATCCGCCAGGCGCTGGTCGACATGGGGGAAATGTTCACGCTGCTCGACCAGCCGGCCGAGGTGATCGACGCCCCCGATGCGACACGGCTGGTGGTTACCGGCGCGGCGCTCGAATTCGATGCCGTGCGGTTCTCGTATGACCCGGACCGCGAGATCCTGAAGGGCGTGTCGTTCCGCGTCGCCCCGGGGCAGAAGGTGGCGCTGGTGGGCTCGTCCGGGTCGGGCAAGTCGACCATCGGGCGGCTGCTGTTCCGCTTCTACGATGTCAAGGGCGGCGCCATCCGCATCGACGGCCAGGATCTGCGCCATGTCACCCAAGGCAGCCTGCACCATGCCATCGGCGTGGTGCCGCAGGACACGGTGCTGTTCAACGACACCATCGGCTACAACATCGCCTATGGCCGCGACGATGCCACCCATGACCAGGTGGTCGAGGCCGCCCGCGCCGCGCAGATCCACGATTTCATCATGTCCCTGCCGCTGGGCTACGACACGGCGGTGGGCGAGCGCGGGCTGAAGCTGTCGGGGGGCGAAAAGCAGCGGGTGGGCATCGCGCGCACCCTGCTGAAGAACCCGCCCGTACTGCTGCTGGACGAGGCGACCTCGGCCCTTGATACCGACACCGAGCAGGAGATCCAGGCGGCGCTGAACCGCGCGGGCGAGGGGCGCACGGTGCTGGTGATCGCGCACCGTTTGTCGACCATCGCCGATGCCGACCGCATCGTCGTGCTGGAAAAGGGCGAGGTGGTCGAGGAAGGCACCCATGCCGACCTGCTGGCGCGCGGCGGCCGCTATGCCTCGCTGTGGCAAAAGCAGTCCGCCGAGGCCCAGGAGGCCGCCTGACACCAGCCGGGCCAGAGGCCGATTTTTCTGGCATCTTCCGGCAGTTGTGTCTTGAACGAATGTGTAAACTCTGTGTTGCAGCCAAGCTGCCTTCTGGCGCCGGGACGGTCTGACTAGGCTGTCCGGACTGGCAGCTGCCCGTCGGCCAAGGAAGAGGAGCCCGGCCGGCCCCCCCACGCAGCGCCAGCTGAAACGGGAGGACACCAATGCAGATGAACACGCTGATCGCCTCGGCGATGGGCCTGGCGGCGCTGTGCGCCGCAGGCATGGCCCAGGCCGAGGACTGGCCCGCCGGACCGATGAGTGCCGAGAAGCGGCTGGGCCTGTATTTCGGCGCCAGCGGGCTGTTGTCGGAATGGGGCAACAATGAAACCTTTGGCCTGGTGCAGGGGCGCGTCAACCAGGGCCGCGCGCAGATGGCGGCGGTGGCGGCGGGCGGGCCCACGACGGGCTACCAGGACGGCACGACGACGCTGACCATGCCGCTGGGGCTGCTGCACCAGATCGGCAACACGGATTCCTTCCTGCGCATCAACATCCTGGGCAACCAGTCCTGGGGGCAGGAGAACCTGACCTATTCCAACAGCACCACCGGCACGCTGCGCCTGCAATATCTGAACATGGCCAGCGACATGACCGCCTGGGGCCTGGGGCTGGTGGGCGAGCGGTCCTCGACCGACCTCAAGCACAACAGCGGCAGCGTCGAGGCCAGCGCCCTGGGCCTGCGCGCCGACATCCTGCAGCGCTTTGACAAGACCTGGGGCTTTGTCGGCCGGGCGACCTGGCTGGATGGCACGGGGGAAACCAAGATCCCGCTGGGCGGGGGCTCGACGCTGACCACCAACCAGGACAACACGCGCCTCTATCTGCAGGGCAACCTGATCGGCACCTTCCGCAAGGACCAGCTGCCCTTCCTGCCCGAAGCCTGGCAAATGCAGGCCAATTTCGAGACCGTCTGGCAGCGCACCGAGCTAAAGGAGGGCACCAACAGCTTTGGCGCAACGGTCGCTGCCGACCGGCTGGATTACGGCTATGTCGCCGCCACCGCGCGCTTTGAGCGCCCCTCGTTCAAGCCCGGTGTCTGGGCGCCCGCCTTCGAGGCCGGGCTGCAGCATGAATTCGTCAACGATGCCGGCGCCTATGTCGACGAGGACAACTATCTTTACACCAAGATCGGCACATCGGTGGGCTTTGCCAATGGCGCCCGGCTGGAGGTGTCCTATGCGCGCTCGGACGGGCTGAAGGGCAACCGCCGCACCCAGGGCGTCACGGTGCTGATGACGGCGAACTTCTGATCCCGCGCGCCCCACGGGGGAAGGATCCCGGCGTCCTGTCCCTTCGGGGGGCAGGGCGCCCTGCCATTGACCCGGGGCCTCTTGGCCCCCTGCTGCGGGCCCAGGCCCCGTTGCCCCATGCCGTTGGCCCGGCCCCTTCGCTCCCTGCCGGGTGCCCCCGGTTCGGCATGTCGCGGCTTCACGACCCGGCGAGGCGCCCGCTGCCGCCGCTGCCGCCCTTGGCAGGCCGCGGACCCTGCGCTAAGGAGGGGCCGAACGTCCCGAGGAGAAAGCCGTGAGCGAGAGCGACAGTTTCATCGACGAGGTCACCGACGAAGTCCGCCGCGACCGTCTTTTTGCGCTGATGAAGCGGTTTGGCTGGATCGTGATCCTGGCCATCGTGGTGCTGGTCGGCGTCGCCGCCTGGCTGGAAATCAAGGGCAGCCGCACCAATGCCCAGGCCCAGGCCTTCGGCGATGCGATCCTGTCGGCGCTGGATGAAAAGGACAGCGCCGCCCGCGTCAAGGCGCTGCAGGCGGTACCTGCCGCGAACGGCGACCAGAAGGCGCTGTTGCAGATGCTGGCCGCCTCCGAGGCCGACAAGATCCCCGATACCGGCGCTGCCGAAGGTGAAAAGCTGCTGGGCGAGGTGCCCTCGGACGGGGCGGACCCGATCTATGGCCAGATCGCCGCCTTCAAGAAGATCCTGATGGCGCCCGGCATGTCGGCAGAGGATCGCCGCACGGCCTTCAGCCAGCTTGCGGCCCCGGGCTCTGCGCTCTACCTGCTTGCGCAGGAACAGGTTGCACTGACCTATGTCGAGCAGGGCAATTCCCAGAAGGCGATCGAGACGCTGAAGGGGATCACCGACGACGCCAATGTCACCTCGGGCTTGCGTCAGCGTGCAAGTCAGTTGATTGTGGCGCTTGGCGGCTCGATCGGGGACAAGGACAGCTGATCCCATTCCCGGGGGCGGGGCGGCCACAGGCCCAGCCGCCCACCGGTACAGCAAGGCCGCTCGGCGTCGCGTGAGGCGGCGCTGCGTAACAGAAGACAGGGCAAGGGCAGGCAATGGCGAAAGCGGAAACGGCTTCGGAACTTCGGGGCGGTGCGGATACGCGGAAACGGCAGCTTTCCGGCCGCGCGACCATGGGGCTGACACTGCTGGCAGTCCTGGGCATGAGCGCCTGCTCGGAGCCCAAGACCTATCTGCAGGGCACCCGTCTGCCGCCGCGTGCGGTGATGACCGATCTGGTGCCGGGCGACATTCCCGAAAAACCGGTGAACCAGGTGCGCGCGATCAGCCTGCCGAAGGCGGTCGTGAATGCTGACTGGACGCAGGACAGCGGTTCGCCTGCGACGCGCACGACCAACCCGGCGCTGGCGGCCCATCCGCAGCTGGCCTGGAGCGCCCAGATCGGCGCCGGCCAGACCCGCAAGACCCGCATCACCGGCCGCCCGGTGGTGGTGGGCAACGTTATCTTCACTCAGGATGCCCTGGGGCAGGTGGTCGCCACCTCGACCGCGGGCGCGCGGCTGTGGCAGGCCTCGGTCGCGCCGGCGGGCGTCGATCCGATGAAGGGCTCGGGCGGGGCGCTGGCCTATGGCGACGGCAAGCTGTTCGCGACCTCGGGCTTTGGCACGCTGACCGCGATGGATCCGGCGACCGGCCGCCAGCTGTGGCAGCAAAAGCTGCTGGCCTCGGCCACGGGGGCGCCGAGCATCGCCGGCAAGCTGGTCTATGTCACCGCAGGGGAAGACGAGGCCTGGGCCATCAACACCGATGACGGCCGCGTCGAATGGACCGTCTCGGCCACCCCCGATCCCGACAATTTCGCCGGTGCGCCGGCGGCGGCGGTCAATGACCAATACGCGGTCTTCGGCTTTGGCTCGGGCCAGGTCGAGGGCGTCTTCCGCAAGGGCGGCATGCGGCTGTGGAACACCCCGGTTTCGGGGCGGCGCAACGGCTTTGCCCGGGCCAACATGTCCGACATCACCGGCGCCCCGGTGATCGAGGGCAACACCGTCTACGTCGGCAACCAGGCCGGCCGCATGGTGGCGCTGAACCTGACCGACGGCAGCCGCAAATGGACGGCTGACGAAGGCCCGATGAACCCGGCCTGGGTGGCGGGCGGTTCGGTCTTCATCACCACCGACATGAACGAGCTGGTGCGCCTGGATGCCGCCACCGGCAAGCGGATCTGGGGCGTGCAGCTGCCCTTCTACGTGCCCGAGAAGAAGGCCAAGAAGATCGACGCGATCTATGCCCAGTTCGGTCCGGTTCTGGCGGGCGGCCATCTGGTGGTGGCGTCCTCGGGCGGCGATCTGCGCTTCTTCGATCCGACCTCGGGGGCGCTGCTGTACACGGTGGCCATTCCCGGTGGTGCCGCCAGCGCGCCGGTGGTGGCGGGGGGCACGCTTTACCTCCTGTCCAAGGACGGCACCCTGCTGGCCTATCGCTAAGCCGGAACATCCTTGCGATCTGCTGAACGGCCCCCCTTTCCGGGGGCCGTTGTTTCGTGTATCGGGGGCGTTCGAAACCGCAGCCGGAGCAGCCCGATGTCCTTCACCCTAGCCATTGTCGGCCGCCCGAACGTCGGCAAGTCGACCCTTTTCAACCGGCTGGTCGGCAAGCGTCTGGCGCTGGTGGACGACCAGCCGGGCGTCACCCGCGACCTGCGCGAAGGCGATGCCAAGCTGGGCGATATCCGCTTTACCGTGATCGACACCGCGGGCCTGGAAGAGGCCACGGACGAAAGCCTGCAGGGCCGGATGCGCAAGCTGACGGAACGCGCGGTGGACATGGCGGATGTGTGCCTGTTCATGATCGACGCCCGCGCCGGTGTCACCTCGACCGACCAGGTCTTTGCCGAGATCCTGCGCAAGCGCGCCGCCCGCGTGCTGCTGGCCGCCAACAAGTCCGAGGGCGCGGCCGCGGATGCGGGTGTGCTGGAGGCCTATGGCCTGGGCCTGGGCGAGCCGCTGCGCATCTCGGCCGAACATGGCGAGGGCATGAGCGAGCTTTACAGCGCGCTGATGCCGATTGCCGATGAATTCGAGGAAAAGGCCTCGGAGGTCGAGACCCTCGCCCCGGAGATGGATATCGACCTGCCCGAGGAAGACGGCGAGGAGGAAGCCGGCGAAGCGGCCTGGCTGCCCTCGGATGAGCGTCCGCTGCAGGTTGCGGTGGTGGGCCGTCCGAATGCCGGGAAATCGACGCTGATCAACAAGATCCTGGGCGAGGACCGGCTGCTGACCGGCCCCGAGGCCGGGATCACGCGCGACTCGATCTCGTTGCGGGTGGACTGGGACGGCGTGCCGGTGAAGATCTTCGACACCGCAGGCATGCGCAAGAAGGCCAAGGTGCAGGACAAGGTCGAGAAGCTTTCCGTGTCTGACGGTCTGCGCGCGGTCAAGTTTGCCGAGGTCGTGGTGGTGCTGCTGGATGCGGCCATCCCGTTCGAGCAGCAGGACCTGCGGATCGCCGACCTGGCCGAGCGCGAGGGCCGCGCGGTGGTCGTGGCGGTCAACAAGTGGGACATCGAGGACGAGAAGCAGGAAAAGCTGAAGGCGCTGAAAGAGGCCTTCGAGCGTCTGCTGCCGCAGCTGCGCGGGGCGCCGCTGGTGACGGTTTCGGCGAAGACGGGGCGCGGCCTTGACCGGCTGCGCGAGGCGATCCTGCGCGCCCATGCGACCTGGAACCGCCGGGTGTCGACCGGCCAGCTGAACCGCTGGCTGGCGGTGATGCTGGAGCAGCACCCGCCGCCCGCCCCCCAGGGCCGCCGCATCCGCCTGCGCTACATGACCCAGGCCAAGACCCGGCCGCCGCAGTTCGTGGTGATGTGCAGCCATCCCGACAAGCTGCCCGACAGCTATTCGCGCTATCTGGTGAACGGGCTGCGCAGCGATTTCGACATGCCGGGGACGCCGATCCGTCTGTTCATGCGCGGGCAGGGTGACAAGAACCCCTATCAGGCGAAGAAGAAATCGACGCCCTCGCGGCTGCGCAAGCACCTGGGCAAACCGCCGGCGGATACCAAGCCCACCCGGCAGGGGCGCCGTCCGTCGGGGGGCCGTCCGCTGGGGCGCAAGCCGCCGAAACCCTGATCCCGTTCACGGGCGGGGAAGGGGGGCGCTGCCCCCCCGGTGCTGCGCACCTCCCCCCCGGAGTATTTTTGGTCAGATGAGAGAACCTGTCAGCCGCGGAAGCGGCTGATTTCGCGTGCGGTGAGGGTGGCAAGAAGCGCCAGCATCGCCAGCGACAGGGCCGCGAAGGCAAGCCGGCCGGCTTCGGCATTGGCGGTCAGGATGCCGAGCGCGGCCCAGAGCATGGCGCCCAGGTAGAAGGGCCGCGGCGAGGCGCTGAAGCGCAGCGTGGCCAGGGTGAGGAGGGCTGCGAGCGCCAGGAAGGCGGCGTGGATCGGCTGGACCGGCGTGCCGCCGTAGCCCGTGACCACCACCGCCGTTGCCACCGGTGAGGCCGCCGTCAGCCAGCCCGCGTAGAGCCCGAGCGGCGCCTGCAGCAGGAAGCGGTCGGTGAGGGGGGCATGGGCCAGCGCCTTGAGCGCGGTGGCCAGCATGATCCAGATCATCACCGTGGCCGCTATGGGCGAGACATTGGCGACCGGGATCCAGGCGGCTCCGATCACCAGCGAGGCCAGCAGCCAGCCGCGCGGCGCGTCCCAGGCCGGATCCTGCGCGCGTTTCAGCAGGCCGAAGACCGCCATCACCAGCAGCCAGCCGTAGATCAGGGTCCAGATCACCGCGAAGGTCAGCCCGATGGGCTGGATCGGCGGGCTGTTCTGCGGCACCGGGAACTGTTCCGGGGTGAAGCCTGCAAAGCCCGGCGACAGCACGGGCGAGAGGATGAAGGCTGCGGTGGCCAGCAGGATCAGCAGGGCTTTGAGGCGAGGCATGGGGACTCCGGGTCTTTGCGGGGGGATACGCAAACGGCCCCGGCGTGGATCACCGGGGCCGCGTTTCGCGCGTCTGCGACGGGGGGCGTCAGGCCAGCTGGCCCTCGGCCGTCAGCGTCAGCTTGCCGCCAAGGTAGCGCGACAGGACCTCGGGCAGCTTGACCGAGCCGTCTTCCTGCTGGCCGTTTTCCAGCACTGCGATCAGGCAGCGCCCGACCGCCAGCCCCGAGCCGTTCAGCGTGTGGACGAATTCGGGCTTGCCGCCGCCTGCGGGCTTGAAGCGGGCATTCATCCGGCGGGCCTGGAAATCGCCGCAGACCGAGACCGAGGAGATCTCTCGGTAGGTGTTCTGACCGGGCAGCCAGACCTCGATGTCATGGGTGCGGCGGGCGCCAAAGCCCATGTCGCCGGTGCACAAAGCCACGGTGCGGTAGGCCAGCCCGAGGCGTTCCAGGATGCCCTGGGCGCATTCGGTCATCCGGTCGAGTTCGGCGCGCGAGGCGTCGGGATGGGTGATCGAGACCATCTCGACCTTTTCGAACTGGTGCTGGCGCAGCATGCCGGCGGTGTCGCGACCGGCCGAGCCTGCCTCGGAGCGGAAGCACTGGGTATGGGCGACCATGCGTTTCGGCAGGGCGGCTTCGTCCAGCGTGTCGCCGTTCACCGTGTTGGTCAGCGTCACCTCGGCGGTGGGCACCAGCCACCAGCCCTCGCGGGTCTGATAGCTGTCCTCGCCGAATTTCGGCAGCTGGCCGGTGCCGTACATCATCTCCTCCAGCACCAGGACCGGGGTCCAGGTTTCGGTCAGGCCGTTGTCGTCCACATGGGTGTCCAGCATGAACTGCGCCAGCGCCCGGTGGATGCGCGCCACGGCACCTTGCAGCACGACGAACCGCGCGCCCGAGAGTTTCGCGGCGGTCTCGAAATCCATGCCCGGAAGGACGCCGGGGATCTGGTAATGTTCCCTGGGCGCGAAGGACAGCGCGGGCGGGGTGCCCCAGCGGCGGATCTCGACATTGTCGTTTTCATCCTTGCCGTCGGGCACGTCGTCGAAGGGCAGGTTGGGGATGCCCATCAGCAGATCGGTCAGCTGGGCGTCAAGCTCCTTGGCTTCGGCCTGCATGGCGGCAACGGCGGATTTCTTTTCCGCCACCAGCGCGCGCAGGCGCTCGAACTCGGCCTCGTCGCCCTTGGCCTTGGCGGCGCCCACCAGCTTGGAGGCGGCGTTCTGTTCGGCCTGCGCGGTTTCCGCCTCGCGGATCTTGGTGCGGCGCGCCTCGTCGAGGGCCAGAACCTCCGACGACATGCCCGAGGCTCCGCGGCGGGACAGGGCGGCGTCGAAGGCGGCCGGGTTGTCGCGGATGGTACGGATGTCATGCATGTCGGGCACTCCAGATTACGATTCGTGCCCGACTTATGCCGGATTTGAACGCCCAGTGTAACCGCGCTTGGCGTGCGGTCAGTTCCAGGGGGTGCGGCGGTTCGACCGGCCTGTTTTCGGGATGTCCGCAAGGCCCCGCTTGCCGCTGCGCGGGATCGAACTGGGGCTGACTTCATCGGCGGGACGGGGGGCGGGACGGCGCGCCATGCCCTCGGCCATCTTGACCAGTTCGGCGACGCGGTTCTCGGTCGCGGGGTGGGTGGCAAAGAGGTTGTCGCGGCCGCCGCCGTGCAGCGGGTTGATGATGAACATATGGGCGGTGGCGGGGTGGCGTTCGGCGGCCGCGTTGTCGACATGGGCGGCGCCTTCCTGGATGCGCTCCAGCGCCGAGGCCAGCCACAGCGGGTTGCCGCAGATTTCCGCCCCCGCCCGGTCGGCCGCATATTCGCGCGTGCGCGAGATCGCCATCTGCACCAGTGCCGCCGCGATCGGCGCCAGGATCATCATCGCCAGGCTGCCCAGAAGGCCCATGCGTTCGCGCGAGCCGCCGAAGAACAGCGCGAAATTCGCCAGCATCGAGATCGCCCCGGCGAAGGTCGCCGTCACCGTCATGATCAGCGTGTCGCGGTTGCGGATATGCGCCAGCTCATGCGCGATGACGCCCGAGAGTTCCTCTCGGGACAGGCGGCGCACCAGGCCCGCGGTCATGGCGACGGCGGCCTTGTCGGGGGACCGGCCGGTGGCAAAGGCATTGGGCTGGTCAGTGTCGATCATGTAGACGGCGGGCACAGGCAGCCCGGCATTGGCGGCCAGCTGCGCCACCAGATCATGCAGCCCCTGGGCATCGCGGGGCGCGATCGGGCGGGCATTGTGCATCTTCAGCACCATGCTGTCCGAGTTCCACCAGGTGAACAGGTTCATCATCGCGGCCACCACCAGCGCCACCACCATGCCGCCGCTGCCGCCCATCAGATAGCCCAGGCCCATGAAAAGCGCGGTCATCGCCGCCATCAGCAGGGCCGTCTTGAAATAACCCATGGTCCGTTCCTTTGGTTGGGGCCCCGCTTGGGGGGGGCCGGATCCGATATAGGCGGCCGGGCGCGGCGTGCAACCGCGCAGCGCCCGGGCATCCACACCGGGCTGTGAAGTTTCGTCATCGCCCGCAGGCCTTTCGCATGCCGCCACGGCACCTGGCGAAAAGATGCGTAAACGCTGGATAGGAAGGGGTCGCGCACCATCTGGGGCAGGGCGTGGCATCTCGGCATCACAGCTTGCAATCCCCGGGCACCGCACATAGGTTCCGGCCAATTTCGCGGGGGTTCCCCGTGGCCCATAACGACAGCCAAACCTGACAGAAGGACGCCCCCATGCAAGGCAACGCAATTGCGCAGTTTCTGCCGCTGATCCTGATCTTCGCGATCATGTATTTCCTGCTGATCCGCCCGCAGCAGAAGAAGATGAAGGATCACCGCAACATGGTGGAAAACGTGCGCCGCGGTGATCAGGTCGTCACGCAGGGCGGCATCATCGGCAAGGTCGCCAAGGTCAAGGAAGACGGCGAGATCGAGGTCGAGATCGCCGAGGGCGTCAAGGTCCGCATCCTGAAAAGCACGCTCGCAAGCGTGATTTCCAAGACCGAGCCCGCGGCCGAAGCCAAGTAATACCGCCGTCAGGCGCACAGGAAAGGGCAGGTCCATATGCTGCACATCGAGACGTGGAAACGGGTCCTGATCTGGGGGCTTGTCGCCCTTGGTCTGCTGCTGGCCCTGCCCAATGCCTTCTACGGGCGCGTGGAAGGCTACAACACCCAGGTGCAGGCCGCCGAAAAGGCCGGCACCGATCCCAAGGCCGCCACCGGCTGGGTCGGCTGGCTGCCGCATGGCCTGGTGAACCTGGGCCTTGACCTGCGGGGCGGCGCGCATCTGCTGGCCGAGGTTCGCACTGCGGATGTCTACAAGACCCGGATGGAGGCCCTCTGGCCCGAGGTCCGCGACCTGCTGCGCACCCACCGCGACGAGGTCGGCACCATCCGCCTGCAACCCACCACCGACGGTACGCTGAAGATCCGCATCGGCAATGCCGATGGCATGGACAAGGCGATCGCCTATGTGAAGACGCTGGCGCAGCCCGTCAGCAGCCTGACCGCAGCAGGTGCCAGCGATCTGGCCGTCACCGGCGCGGGCGACGTGCTGACCGTGCAGCTGTCGGAGGCCGAGAAGGCCGCAACCGATGACCGCACCGTCAAGCAGAGCCTTGAAATCATTCGCCGCCGCATCGACGAGGTCGGCACCCGCGAACCCACCATTCAGCGCGAGGGCACCGACCGCATCCTGATCGAGGTCCCCGGCCTTGGCTCCGCGCAGGAGCTGAAGGATATCATCGGCACCACCGCGCAGCTGACCTTCCAGCCGGTCGTCAGCCGCACCACCGACAAGGATACCGCCGTCGAGGCCGGGCAGGAACTGCTGCCGGCGGAAGACGAGAAGGGCATCTACTACCTGCTGGAAAGCGCCCCCGTGGTCTCGGGCGAGGATCTGACCGACGCCCAGCCCACCTTCGACCAGAACGGTGCGCCTGCGGTCAGCTTCCGCTTCAACCCCTCGGGCGCGCGCCGCTTCGGCGACTATACCGCCGCCAACATCGGCAGCCCCTTCGCCATCGTGCTGGACGGCAAGGTGATTTCCGCCCCCGTCATCCAGGCGCATATCGCCGGCGGCTCGGGCATCATCACCGGCAACTTCTCGGTCGAGCAGAGCACCAACCTGGCGGTTCTGCTGAGGGCGGGCGCGCTGCCGGCGGGCCTGGATTTCCTGGAAGAACGCACCATCGGTCCCGAGCTTGGCGCCGATTCGATCAACGCCGGCAAGATCGCCTCGATCGTTGCGGCGGTCTGCGTGCTGGGCTTCATGACCGCCTCCTACGGGCTGTTCGGGATCTTCGCCAACATCGCGCTGATCATCAACATCGGCCTGATCCTGGGCATCCTGTCGACCATCGGCGCGACGCTGACGCTGCCCGGCATCGCCGGGATCGTGCTGACCATCGGTACCGCGGTCGACGCCAACGTGCTGATCTTCGAACGCATCCGCGAAGAGCTGAAGACCGCCAAGGGTCCCGCCCGCGCCATCGAGCTGGGCTATGACCGGGCGCTGTCGGCCATCGTCGATGCCAACATCACCACCTTCATCATCGCGGTAATCCTCTTCGTGCTGGGCACCGGCTCGGTCCAGGGCTTTGCCGTGACGCTGGCAATCGGCATCGTGACCTCGGTCTTCACCGCGGTCTATGTCACCCGGCTCTTGATGGTCATGTGGTTCGAACGGGTCCGCCCCAAGACGATCGAGGTGTAAGATGCGCAAACTGAAACTGGTACCCGAAGTCACCAACTACGACTTCTTCAAGCTGCGCAGCGTGACCTTCGGGGTCTCGGTCGTGGCGGTGATCGCCTCGATCATCCTGTGGGCCACGCTGGGGCTGAATTTCGGCATCGACTTCCGCGGCGGCTCGACCATCCGGACGCAGTCGGAACAGGCGGTGGACGTGGGCAAGTACCGCGCCGCCATCGATCCGCTGGGCCTGGGCGACGTGGTCATTTCCGAGGTCTTCGGCACTTCGGCTCACGTGGCCTCGGTGCGCATCCAGGTGCAGAAGGGCCAGCAGAGCGTCACCCCCGAGACCGTCGACAAGGTCGAGAAGGCGCTGCAGGGCGTCGATCCCTCGATCAAGTTCACCTCGGTCGACTCGGTCGGGCCGAAGGTTTCGGGCGAGCTGGTGAAGACCGCCTTCCTGGCGGTGGGCACCTCTCTGATCGCGATCCTGCTCTATGTGTGGCTGCGCTTCGAATGGCAGTTCGCGGTGGGCGCCGTGGTGGCGCTGTTCCATGATGTGCTGGTGACCATCGGCATCTTCGCGCTGTTCCAGATCAAGTTCGACCTGACCACCATCGCGGCGCTGCTGACCATCATCGGCTATTCGATCAACGACACGGTGGTGATCTTCGACCGGCTGCGGGAAAACCTGCGCAAGTACAAGACCAAGCCGCTGATCGACGTGATGAACCTCTCGGTCAACGAAACGCTGTCGCGCACGGTGATGACCTCGGGGACGACGCTGCTGGCGCTGATCCCGCTGCTGGTGCTGGGGGGCGACGTGATCCGTGGCTTCGTCTTCGCCATCACCTGGGGCGTGATCGTGGGGACCTATTCCTCGGTCTATGTGGCCAAGAACATCGTGCTGTGGCTGGGCGTGAAACGCGACTGGTCGAAGAAGTCGAACGGCGGCAAGGGCAACCAGTTCGCCAATATCGACGCCTGACCGGCAACCGGATGTGATCACCAAGGGCCGTCGCGGCATCCCCGCGGCGGCCCTTGCACGTCTGGCCATCCCGATGGTGCGCGGCTAGTCTGGGGGCCCATCCGCACGAAAGGTCCCCCGAGATGCGCCTGACCGAGATCGATTACGACAACGCGCGCCCCATCGACGGCTACGGCCCCGGCTTCTTCCGGGTGGCGGGACATGCGCATCACGGTGCTGTCCTGGTCACCGCCAACGAGGTCCTGCCCTGGCAGGGTCTTTCCGACATCGGGCTGCTGCTGGAATATGCCGGCCAGCTCGACGTGTTGTTTGTCGGCACCGGCGCCGAGATCGCCCATGTGCCCACAGCCTTCCGCGAGGCGCTGGAGGCGGCGGGCATCGGTGTCGAACCCATGGCGTCTCCGGCGGCCTGCCGGACCTTCAACGTGCTCCTCTCGGAGGGCCGGCGTGTCGCTGCAGCGCTTCTGCCGGTCGCTGCGCCCTGAACGGCCGTTGTGGCGGTGGCTGCGTGGCGATGCCTCCGGCGGGAGTATTTGAGGCCAGATGACAGGGAACGCGGCGTGCCTATCGCGCCCGGCGCTGTTTCTTCGAAAGGCAACCGCCTGCCGGCAGGGCGCGACGTGGTTCTCTCATCTGGCCATAAATACTCCCGCCGGAGGCGGACCTGCGGCGACGCTGCGGCATCCTGGCCGCGGGATGCGGGGGCCATGTCCCATGCCTCTTCCTCCCGGGGAGCGGCTGGGATAAGGCTCGGCCATGGAATGTCGTATCCAGGATCTGTCTGTCGCCCGAGGAGGCGTGCCGCTCCTTGAGGGGGTATCGTTTTCCGTTTCGGCCGGAGAGGCGCTGGTGCTGCGCGGTCCGAACGGCGCGGGCAAGACCACGCTGCTGCGGGTTCTGGCCGGGCTGCAGCCTGCGCTCTCGGGGAAGGTGAATCTGCCTGAGGAGGGTGTCGCCTATGCCAGCCATGCCGACGGCCTGAAAACCCAGCTGAGTGTCACCGAGAACCTGCGATTCTGGGCTGCGGTCCATGGCTCTGGCGACATAGCCGAGGCGCTGGCCCGCTTCGATCTGGATGCGCTGCGCGATCGGCAGGCGGGCAACCTGTCGGCCGGGCAGAAGCGGCGGCTGGGGCTGGCGCGGCTGCTGGTGACCGGGCGGCCGCTGTGGCTGCTGGATGAGCCGACAGTGTCGCTCGATGCGGCTTCCGTGGGCCTCTTTGCGGGGGTGGTGCGGGATCATCTGGCGCGTGGTGGCGCTGCGATCATTGCCACCCATATCGACCTCGGCCTGCCCGAAGCCCGCGTGCTGGATCTTGGTGCCTGCCGGGCAAGGCGGCCTCAGCTTGATGATTTCGACGAGGCCTTCCTGTGATTGCCCTTCTGCTTCGTGACCTGAAACTGGCGATCCGGGCGGGCGGAGGCTTTGGTCTGGGGCTGGCGTTCTTCCTGATCCTGGTGGCGCTGGTGCCCTTCGGGGTCGGTCCCGAAACCGAGCTGCTGTCACGCATTGCCCCCGGCATCCTGTGGATCGGCGCGCTTTTGGCCTGCCTTCTGTCCCTGGACCGCATCTTTGCGCTGGACCGCGAGGATGGCAGCCTGGATCTGCTGGCCACCGCGCCACTGCCGCTGGAGGGGATCGTCTTCGTCAAGGCCCTCGCGCATTGGCTGACCACCGGCGTGCCGCTGGTGCTGGTGGCACCCGTTCTCGGGCTGTTGCTGAACCTGCCCTGGCCCGGGCATCTGTGGCTGGTGGTCAGCCTTGCGCTTGGCACGCCCGCGCTCAGCATGATCGGCACCTTCGGAGCAGCGTTGACGGTGGGGCTGAAACGCGGCGGCCTGCTCCTCAGCCTGCTGGTGCTGCCGCTTTACGTGCCGACGCTGATCTTCGGCGCCGAGGTGGCGCGGCGCGGGGCCGAGGGCCAGCCGCTGGAAACGCCGCTGTTGATGCTGGCGGGGGTGTCGCTGGGCACGGTGGCGCTGCTGCCCTTCGCCGCAGCTGCCGTCCTGCGCGTCAACCTGCGATGATGTGATTGTCAGCCGCTCGGCTGAGGCGGTAGGAGAGGGCCATGAACTCGATCTGGGAATACGCGAACCCGCGCAAATTCATCGCCACGGCTGACCGGGTGCTGCCCTGGGTGACCGGGCTGGCCATCCTTGCCCTGGCCGGAGGCCTGGTCTGGGGCTTCTTCCTGACGCCCGACGATTACCGGCAGGGCTCGACCGTCAAGATCATCTACCTGCATGTGCCGGCGGCGATCATGGCGATCAACGCCTGGTTCATGATGCTGTTCGCCTCGCTGATCTGGTTGGTCCGGCGGCATCACGTCAGCGCGCTTGCTGCACGCGCCGCCGCGCCGGTGGGCGCGGTGATGACAGTGATCGCGCTGATCACCGGGGCGATCTGGGGGCAGCCGATGTGGGGCACCTGGTGGGCCTGGGACCCGCGGCTGACATCCTTCCTGATCCTGTTTCTGTTCTACCTGGGCTACATTGCCCTCTGGGCCGCGATCGAGGATGACGACACCGCAGCCGACCTGACCGCCATCCTGTGCATCGTCGGATCGGTCTTCGCGGTGCTCAGCCGTTACGCGGTGAACTTCTGGAACCAGGGGCTGCATCAGGGGGCGTCGCTGTCGCTGGACGGGCCGCAGCACGTGGCCAATGTCTTCTACTACCCGCTGATCAC
Source organism: Pseudooceanicola sp. NS-SX9 (assembly GCF_057380705.1). NCBI lineage: Bacteria > Pseudomonadati > Pseudomonadota > Alphaproteobacteria > Rhodobacterales > Paracoccaceae > Pseudooceanicola > Pseudooceanicola sp. NS-SX9. The sequence continues at coordinate 1,517,178 of NZ_CM170818.1, forward strand.
CTGCATCGGCGGCTTCATGGCGCTGTTCTTGGCGCTGGTGCTGGTGCGCACCAAGACCGAGATCCGGGCCCGCCGGATGCGCGCCCTGCTGACAAGAGAGCGGATGGGATGATGCCAGATCTGGGGAAATACGAGGCCTCGGTGCTGTCGGCCTATGCCGTGGCGCTGGTGCTGCTGGCGGGGCTGGTGGCGATCAGCCTGCTGCGGGCGCGCCATGTCCGCCGCCGCCTGGACGAAGTCGAAAGCCGCGGCCGCGCCGCCCGGAGGCAAGATGCGCGTTAGACCCCTGATGATCCTGCCGCCGCTGATCTTTGCGGCGCTGGCGGGCGTGTTCCTGTGGGGCATGAACCGCAAGGACCCCGAAGCGCTGCCATCGATGATCGTCGGCAAGGAGGCCCCCGGGGTCCAGCTCAGCCAACTTGGCGACGGGGCGCCCTTCGATGACGCGACGCTGCGCGACGGCCAGGTCAAGCTGGTGAACTTCTTCGCCAGCTGGTGCGCCCCCTGCCGGGTCGAGCATCCCAACCTCGAAGCCATTGCCGAACGCGGCGAAGTGCCGATTTACGGCGTGAATTACAAGGATGATCCGACAAAAGCCACGGCCTTCCTGAAAGAGCTGGGCAACCCCTATATGGCGCTCGGAGCGGATCCGGAAGGTCGCATGGCCATCAACTGGGGCCTCTACGGCGTGCCGGAAACCTACGTGATCGACGGCAAGGGCAAGGTGCTGCTGCGCTTTGCCGGACCGATCACCGAACGGGTGCTGAAGGAAACGATCGAACCTGCCATCGCCAAGGCCAAGGCCGACTGAACATTCGGCCCGCGCAAGCGCGTCCCGACCCTCCGGGGGGAGTATTTGGGGTCAGATGAAAGAACCTTTGGTCCTTTGGTGCCAAAGACGCTGCCAGGAGAAGGCTGGGGCGTTTCATGTTGCGGGACCGGGTTCCCTGTCATCTGACCGGAAATACTCCGGGGGGTGAACTGGCCGCAGGCCAGGAGGGGGGCAGCGCCCCCCCTTGCTACGCCCGCCGCAGGCGCAACGAAAAGGGGCCCCGCGGGGCCCCTTTGATGTCTCGGGCGGCCGGCCTCAGGAGGCTTTCGCCAGGTCCCGCAGCACGTAGTGCAGCACGCCGCCGTGCTCGACATATTCTTTCTCGATCGCGGTATCGATCCGGCATTTCAGCGTGATCGTCTTTTCGCTGCCGTCGCCGTAGGTGATCGTGCAGGGCACTTCCGCCAGTGGCGTCACCGTGTCGAGCCCTGTGATCGAGACCGTCTCGTCGCCCTTCAGCCCAAGCGTCTTGCGGGTGTCGCCGCCGGTGAACTCGAACGGGATGACGCCCATGCCGACCAGGTTGGATCGGTGGATGCGCTCGAAGCTTTCCGCGATCACCGCCTTGACGCCCAGCAGGTTGGTGCCCTTCGCCGCCCAGTCGCGCGAGGAGCCCGCGCCGTATTGTTCGCCGCCGAAGATCACCAGAGGCGTGCCCGCATCCATGTATTCCATGGCCGCGTCGTAGATCGAGGTCTGTTCGCCGTCCGGCCCCTTGGTATAGCCGCCCTCGACGCCGTCCAGCATCTCGTTCTTGATGCGGATGTTGGCGAAGGTGCCGCGCATCATCACCTCGTGGTTGCCGCGCCGCGAGCCGTAGGAGTTGAACTCTCGCACGGGGACCTGGTGCTCCAGCAGGTACTTGCCGGCGGGGGTCGTGTCCTTGAAAGAGCCCGCGGGCGAGATGTGGTCGGTGGTGATCATGTCGCCCAGGATCGCCAGCACCTTGGCGCCTTCGAGGTTGCTGATCGTGCCGGCTTCCTTGCCCATGCCCTGGAAATAGGGCGGGTTCTGGATATAGGTCGAGGTCGGCGGCCAGTCATAGGTTTCCCCGCCCGAGACCTCGACGCCCTGCCATTTCTCGTCGCCCTTGAAGACATCGGCGTATTTCTCGATGAAGGCTTCGCGGGTGACGACCTTCTGGACCAGTTCGGCGATCTCGGCATCCGAGGGCCAGATGTCCTTCAGGTACACGTCCTTGCCGTCCGGCGTCTGGGCGATGGGATCATTCGCCAGGTCGATGTTCATGTCGCCGGCCAGCGCATAGGCCACCACGAGGGGCGGCGAGGCCAGGTAGTTGGCGCGCACGTCGGGGGAAATCCGGCCCTCGAAGTTGCGGTTGCCCGACAGCACGGCCGTGGCGATCAGGTCGGCATCGTTGATGGCCTTGCTGATCTCGGGTTGCAGGGGGCCCGAGTTGCCGATGCAGGTGGTGCAGCCGTAGCCCACCAGGTTGAAGCCCACGGCATCAAGGTGTTCCTGAAGGCCTGCGGCCTCGAGGTATTCCGTCACCACCTGGGATCCCGGCGCCAGCGAGGTCTTGACCCAGGGCTTGCGGTTCAGGCCCAGCTCATGCGCCTTCTTGGCCACCAGACCCGCGCCGATCAGCACATAGGGGTTCGAGGTGTTGGTGCAGGACGTGATCGAGGCGATCACCACCGAGCCGTCGTTCAGTTTGTAGTCCTCGCCCTCGACCGAGGTCGATTTCAGGCCCGGGCGCGCCAGCGTCGCCACGTCGCCCTCGGCGGCCATGTCCTCGGCCGCGGCCGAGGCATCGCCACCGCGGAAGCCCGCGACGACCTTCTTGAAGGCGCCGGCGGCGGTGTCCAGCGCCAGGTAATCCTGCGGCCGTTTCGGCCCCGAGATCGCCGGCACGATGGTGCCCATGTCCAGTTCCAGCGTCGAGCTGTAGATCGGATCGTAATCCGTGCCGCGCCAGAAGCCGTTTTCCTTGGCATAGGCCTCGACCAGGGCGATACGGTCCTTGTCGCGGCCCGTCTGTTCCAGATAGCGCAGGGTTTCCGCGTCGATCGGGAAGAAGCCGCAGGTGGCGCCGTATTCGGGGGCCATGTTGGCAATGGTGGCGCGCTGCGCCAGCGGCAGGTTGTCGAGGCCATCGCCGTAGAATTCGACGAACTTGCCCACCACGCCGTGCTTGCGCAGCATCTCGACGACCTTCAGCACCAGGTCGGTGCCGGTGGTGCCCTCGACCATGGCGCCGGTCAGCTTGAAGCCCACGACCTCGGGGATCAGCATCGACACGGGCTGGCCCAGCATGGCGGCCTCGGCCTCGATCCCGCCGACGCCCCAGCCCAGCACGGCCGCGCCGTTGACCATGGTGGTGTGGCTGTCGGTGCCGACCAGCGTATCGGGATAGGCCACCGGATCGCCGTTCTGGTCGGTGTCGGTCCAGACGGTCTGCGCCAGGTATTCCAGGTTCACCTGGTGGCAGATGCCGGTGCCCGGGGGCACGACGCGGAAGTTCTCGAACGCGGTCTGGCCCCATTTCAGGAACTGGTAGCGTTCCATGTTGCGTTCATATTCGCGGTCCACGTTCATCTGGAAGGCGCGCGGATTGCCGAATTCGTCGATCATGACGGAGTGGTCGATCACCAGGTCGACGGGCACCAGCGGGTTGATCTTCTTGGCGTCACCGCCCAGGCCCAGGATGCCGTCGCGCATCGCGGCCAGGTCGACCACGGCCGGAACGCCGGTGAAGTCCTGCATCAGCACGCGGGCCGGGCGATAGGCGATCTCGACCGGGTTCTGGCCGCCCTTCTTGCCCCAGTCGGAAAACGCCTTGATGTCGTCGACGGAAACGGTCTTGCCGTCCTCGAAACGCAGCATGTTCTCCAGCACGACCTTGAGGGCCGCGGGCAGCTTGGCGAATTCGCCAAGTCCGGCCGCCTCGGCCGCGGGGATCGAATAATAGGCAAAGCTCTTGTCACCGACGGTCAGCGTCTTGCGCGTGCCCGAGGTGTCCTGTCCGACTACGATGGTCATGGAGATGGCTCCCTTCCAACATGATTGAGAGGTTCGTGCTGTGCAAAGATGTGGCGCAACACCCCCGATGGATCAAGGGCCGTTCCGGAAAATTTGTATACCTTTGTGCACTAAAGGTGGAAACATGGAGGCCGCAGGGCGCTTTGGGACCGGCTGCGGGCATTTGTCGCTGCGGGCGTTACCGCAAGATCACGCGAGCGCATCGCGTGGCACTCTCGCAAAACGTTGATTGGCGGGAGACCGCTCAAGAGGGTAGGTATCCTGCGATCGGAACGACCGGAGATCCCTTCCCATGACGATGCGACGCGGGGCAGTCCTTATGCTGGCAGGGGCCATTCTGGCGGTTTCCCTTGGGGGGATCGGCCCGGCCCATGCCCAGGGGGCCCCGGGGCCGGGGATGGGCGGACCCGGCGGGCCGGGGGTGCGGCATCCGATCGGCGGCGGCGCGGGCTTTTCCGGGGTCGGACTGTCGTTCGGCGTCACCCCGGGCAGCCTGCCGGTACCGTCGAAATCAGGACATTCCCCTGTCGTGGTCGAGCTTTATACCTCGCAGGGGTGTTCGGCCTGTCCGCCGGCAGACAAGCTGATGCAGCAGCTGGCCGACCGGCCCGATGTGCTGCCGCTGGCACTGCATGTCGATTACTGGGATTATCTGGGCTGGAAGGATGACTTTGCCCAGGCGGCCTTTACCCAGCGGCAAAAGGATTATGCCGCGGCCCATGGCAAGCGGATGATCTACACGCCGCAGATGGTCGTCGATGGCACCACCTTCGTGAAGGGCGCGCGCCCCATGGCCCTGGCCGAGAACATCGCCAGCGCCATGACCCTGCCGCAGCACTACAGCCTGAGCGTCGCCAAGCTGCCGAACGGCCATTATCAGGTGCAGGCCCAGGCGCTTGGCACTGACGGGCCCAAGGGCGGCCTGGTGCTGGAGCTGGTGCATTACATGCCGCGCCAGAGCGTCAGCATCCTGCGCGGCGAGAATGCCGGGACCGAGCTCGATTACGTCAACGTGGTGACCTATTGGGGCCCGGTGACCGAATGGGATGGCAGCAGCCCGCTGAATGTCGAGGTGACGCCGCAGAAGGACATGCCCGGGGCGGTGCTGCTGCAGCGCGACGGCATGGGCGCGATCGAGGCCGCAGCGCGCTTGCCGTAAGGGCCTGCCTTCGCGCCCGCGCTACCGGTTCATTGGCCTTAGGCGGTGACCGGACTCAAGGGGCGTCAGGATCGGAAGACGCCTGTCTGTCTTGGGGCTTGCCCATGGCCGGTGCCGCCCTTGGCCGCGCCATCGGGTCAGGGAAACCGGCCCGGATCAACACCCGCAGGGATCAGAAAAGGGCCTGTCTGCTCTGGTGCCAGCCGCGTGCCAACCACCCGTCGACCGAAGGGATCCGGCCCGGGGCACGAGGGCCGCCGGGATCGTCAGGCGCTTGGCTGTCTTGGGGCTTGCCCGCGTCCCGTGCCGCAAACCTGCGGTTTCGGGACATCGTCACGGGTCCGGCGCGCCCCGGGCGCCGGACAAGAGGCCGGGGCCGACAGGCGCATGCAGGTCACCTGAGGCCTGGGTCATGGCATCCCGTGACGCCTGACCCCGCCAAATGGTCTGCTCGGGGGGGCCGCATGGGCGTGATCCGGGGGGGCGGGGGCGCCCGCATGGGCCTGATCCCGGTGCGCCGCCCTGGTTTCGGGGCCCTTCGCGGCGCGTCTAGCGCGCGCCGTCGGCCTTCCAGCGGCGGTGGATCCAGAACCATTGCTCGGGATGGGCGCGGACCTGCGCCTCAAGGGAATCGGTCATCGCCTGGGTCATGGTCTGGGCATCGGTGACGGGGATCGGCTTTTCCATGTGCAGCTCAAAGCTCAGCCCGTCGGGCTGGCGGATGCCGTAGCCGGGCATCAGCAGGGCATCGTATTTCAGCGCCATTTCGGCGGCCGACTGGGCGGTCTTGACCCGGTGGCCGAAGAAGGTGCCATCCACCCCTTGGGCAAAATGCTGGTCGTGCAGGATGGCGATCATGTTGCCTTCGCGCAGGAAACGCACCATCTCTGCCAGCCCCCGGCGCGAGCGCGGGAAGATCGGTGCCGAAATCCCGTTCAGCGCTGCCGACCAGTGGCGTTCGGAATAAAGGTTGTTGAGCGGCCGGTAGATCGCCCCCACCGGTCCGAACCGCTGCGCCACGGCCGAGCGCGTCGCATCCCAGTTGCCGAAATGACCCGAGACGAAGACCACGGGGCGGCGCGCGGCGCGGGCCTCTTCCAGATGCGGAACCCCCGGGCCGGTCAGCGGCGTGTCGCGCAGGTGCCGCGCCAGGTCGGGCCCCGAGTAGATCTCGGCGAAGGTGCGGCCGAAATGCTCGGGCACGGCATGGGTCAGGCGGGTGACCTCGGCCTCGGGCAGCTCGGGCCAGGCATGGGCCAGGTTGCGGCGGATGCGGCTGCGCCAGCCCGCCAGCGGCGCGGCGGCGGACAGGAAATGCCCCATCATCGGCACGCGGCGCTCATAGGGCAGGGCCCGCGCGACACGCAGCGCCACGTCCAGCGGCAGGTTGAGCAGGTACTGTCCGGCGCGGGTGCGCAGCGGCAGGTCGCTTGGGTCCATGGGTCAGAGCCCTTCCGGTGGCATCTTCACTTCGGCCGCGGACGAGGGGCGCAGTCCGCGGGTTTCTCGATGCCAGACATAGACGCCAGCCGCCACGACGACAAGCGCACCGACCATGGTCCAGTGATCCGGCAGTTCCCCGAAGATCACGAACCCGATGATCGTGGCATTGATCAGGCCCACATAGCTGAAGGGCGCCAGCATCGCGGCCTCGCCCAGGGTCAGGGCGCGGATCATGAAAAGCTGCCCCAGCGTGCCCAGGGCCGCGATCATCAGCATCAGCGCCGCCCCCTTTGCCGAGGGCATCTGCCAGTGGAAGGGCGCCAGCACCGTCATCACGATGGTGCCCAGCAGCGCCGCGTAGAACAGTGAGGTCCAGGGATCCTCGCGGTGGCCGATGAAGCGCGTGGCCAGCGCAAATCCCGCATAGCATCCCGCCGCCCCCAGCGGCAGCAGCGCCTCAAGCGAGATCACGCCGGCGCCGGGCCGGATGATGATCAGCGCGCCGCACAGGCCCGCCGCGATGCCCGCCAGGCGGCGCGGGCCCAGCCGTTCGCCCAGCACCAGCGCCGCGCCCAGGGTGATCAGCACGGGGTTGATGTCCATGATGGCGGTGTTCTCGGCCAGCCCCAGCACGGTCAGGCCGGTGAAGAACAGCGTCGTCGCCCCCAGCTGGAAGGCCGAGCGCATCGCCTGCAGTTTCGGGAAATTCGTCCGCGCGACCTGAGGCAGCCGACGCGGGCCCACCAGCGCGATCACCACCAGCGCCTGGCCGGTGTAGCGCGCCCAGAGCGCCATATAGGGGCTGCTTTCCGCCGCCAGGGCCTTGGCGGTGGCATCCATCGACGACATGCACAGCACGGCCAGGATCATCATCAGGATGGCGCGGCTTTGCTGCGGCATGGTCCTCTCTCCGGGCCCGGCATGGGCCGGAGGGCGACGCTAGGGGGCCCCCCGGCCTGCGTCCAGAGGACGAGCCCGCAAGGGCGCCCTCGCGTTATTGGCGCGTGCGGCGCCACAGCACCAGCATCGCCAGCAGCGACAGTGCGGCACCGGCCAGGAAGGGGGCGGCGGGCCCGGCGCCGGTCCACAGGGCCCCGGCGGCCAGGTTTCCGGCCATCATCACCAGCCCGCTGACCAGGTTGAAGGTGCCAAAGGCGGTGCCCTGCCGGTCATCGGGCACCGTGCGGGCCAGCATCGAGCCCAGCAACCCCTGGGAAAAGCCCATGTGCAGCCCCCACAGCACCGTGCCCAGCACGAAGACCGCGACGGATCCGTTCAGCGCCAGGCACAGATGCGCCAGCGCCAGGAACCCCAGGCTGATCAGCAGCAGCCCGCGCGGGCCCCGGCGGTCCGACAGCCGTCCCACCGGATAGGCCGCCGCGCCATAGGCCAGATGCAGCACCACCAGCGCCAGCGGCACCAGCACCGGCGACAGCCCGGCATCCAGGGCGCGCAGCAGCAGGAAGGCCTCGCTGAAGCGCGCCAGCAGGATCAGCACGGCCAGCGCGATGACCCGGCGCGCGGCGGCGGGCAGCTCGCGCGCGGCGCTCAGGCGCAAGCGCGCCTTTGGGCGCCGTGGCGCCGGGGCGGCATCGCGCAGCCCGAAGATCAGCAGCAGCACTGCCGCGATCCCCGGCAGCACCGCCAGCCAGAACACCAGCCGGATCTGCCCGCCGCTCAGCGCCATGGCGGCGACGGCCAGCAGCGGCCCGGCAAAGCCGCCGACGGTATCAAGCGCCTTGCGCAGGCCGAAGGCTGCGCCGCGGATCTGGGGCGGGGTGGCGGCGGCGATCATCGCATCACGCGGCGCGCCGCGAATGCCCTTGCCGACCCGGTCGGTGGCCCGCGCCAGCACCACCCAGTCAAGGCTGGCCGCCATCGGCAGCAGCAGCCTTGAGGCCGCCGACAGCCCGTAGCCCAGGATCGCCAGCCGTCGCGGCCGCCCGGCATGGTCGGCCCAAAGCCCCGAGAGGTAGCGCACCAGCGTCGCCACGGCGACCGACAGCCCCTCGATGGCGCCAATGCTGAGGACCGAGGCCCCCAGTTCGGTGGCCAGAAACAGCGGCATCAGGCTGAGCGTCAGTTCGGACGACACATCGGTCAGCAGGCTGACAAAGCCCAGCACCCAGACGGGGGCGGGGATCTTCGGGCGGGCGGCGGAACGGGAGGGCGGCATGTCGGGCATCGGGTCCTGGGCCAGGGGGGCGGGGCCACAGAACCATGTCGCAGGGCGCTGCGCCAGCGCGAGGTGACGCACAAAACGCGAAACCCCCCGTGGTCCGGCTCCGGCCAGGGATGCCTGGCGCGGAAGGGGACCCCGGGGGGTTACGTCAGGGGCGGCGCGATCCTGCGGAGATCGCGGGGCCCGGTCGGATCTTAGCGTTCGTCAGCCGCGTTGATCGAGGTCGCGACGCTGGGATATTGCGTCAGCGTGAAGTGATCGGCGGCGCTCAGGCCACGTGCGGCGCGTTCGGTCGTGGGCAGCAGGGCTGCGGAACGGGTTTCCACGGTGCCGGTGGTCAGCGAGACTTTCTCGCTCACGATGCCTTCCGAGGCGGGCTGAGCATAGATCACCGAGGCGGGAACCTGCACGGTGGTGTAGGCGGCGGCATCGGTGTTGGCGAAAGCGGCGCCGGCGGTCAGGGTGACGAGAGCGGCGGTCAGTGCGGTTGCTGCGAGTTTCATGATCTTATCCTTCGGTTTCTTATGTGACGCTTCAGTCTGCGTCTTGTGAGGGTCAGATAGACCCGCCCGCCGCCGGGGATTAGTCGCGATTTGTCGATTTCAAAGTTCGAGAAAACAGAACTTTTACATTCAACCTCGGGTTATCTGTGCAAAATCGCACCATTCCACCCCTTGAAACGGTTCGCGCTCCGGTGGTGGGGCCTATCCCGGATGCACCAGCCGCGCCGCATCCAGGATCGAGACCACCGGCCGCCCCGTGGCACGGGCGATTGCGGCGGCATAGGGGGGCAGGTTGCCGCATTCCAGCAGCAGCACCGCGACCTCGGGGGCGCGGGCGATCAGGGCGCGGGCGGCGGCGGTGACCTCGGCCTCCATCGCGGCCGGGTCAAAGGCCTGGTTCTGTGCGCAGCGCGGGCTCAGGAAGGTGCCGGCGAACAGCGCGCTGTCCTGCAGGCCCTGGATGCGGACCTGGTCGGGCGGCGTGCGGGCGGCGGCCAGGGCCTGCGCGCCAAGGGCGGTGGCGCTGGCGGTCAGGATGCCGACCGGGCGGCCCGCGCACATCAGCGTCAGGCTGGGCAGCAGGCACAGCCCCGACAGCACCACCGGCACCGGCAGCGCCGCCGCGATCTCCTCCTGGACCGAGATCAGGAAGCCGCAGGTCGAGGTGATCAGGCAGGCGCCCTCGTCCACCAGCGTGCGGGCGGCCTGCAGAAAGCCTTCGACCAGCGCCGGGTCGGGGCGGCCGTTGCGCACGATCCTGGGGCTGTCGGCGCCCTGCACGACACGCACGCGGGCGGGCAGGTGGTAGCTGCCCGGATGGCCCGCATCGCCCGGAATGCGGGGAAAGCGGGTGTCGAGGCTCAGGATTCCGATGAAGGGCTGCATGGGCGTCGGGGCCTTTCGGCAAAGGAGAACACGAGGGGCGTCGCATAGACCGGGCATTGCAGCGCCGCGACGAAGAGGGTCAGCGTCGGATCGAAGGGCAACGAGGCCAGCACGATCGAGACATTGCGGTTGCCGAAGACCAGCCCCAGGGCACGGGCGGCGGGGCCGGGCAGCAGCGGCCGCGACAGGGCGCGGATCATCAGGTTGCCGCCGTAGTTCAGCACCAGCGCCAGCCCCAGCAGCCCGAGCGCCAGATGCGGCTGCTGCGCCACCGTCCCCCGGGTGCCCGCCAGCAGCGGAAACAGGAACGAGATCATCGCCAGCGCCGCCAGGCCGTTCAGGATCTCGGGGTTGCGGGCGATGCGGTCCTGGCCGGCGATGCGCTGGATCGCCAGCCCCAGCACGATGCCGCCCGCCAGCATCCCCAGCACCTTCAGCGCCACCTGACCGACCGAGGCCTCGAAGCTGAGGCCCGAGATGGCCAGCGCCAGCGGCATCAGCACCGGCGCGAGCAGCGTGCCCAGCAGCGTCAGCCGCAGCGCCAGGGTGAAATCATAGCCCAGCATCAGCGCCAGGTTCGGCGCGGAACTGAGCGGCGAGGCCGCGCAGAAGGCGACGATCAGCACCAGGACCTCGGGGTTCAGGCCGAAGGCCCGGCCCAGCGTCACCGCCAGCAGCGCCAGCCCCACCTGGCACAGCGCCAGCCAGCCCGCCATGACCAGCGTCGCGCGGGGGGCAAAGACGCGGGCCAGGGTGGCACGGTCGGTGGGCTGGCGCGCGGCGCCAAGCGCCGTCACCAGCACCACCAGCCAGGGCAGCAGGGGCCTCAGCTGATCGGCGCCCACCGGCAGGAAGGGCACCACCACGAAGCCCAGCACCAGCAGCGCCGAGGCATGGCGGCCCAGCCAGACCAGCACGCTCACTGGTGCGCCTGCACGACATGGGGCAGCCAGGTCGCGATCCCGGGGAAGGCCACCAGGATGCCCACCATCAGCACCATGATCAGGAACATCGGCAGCGCGGTGCGCGCGATATAGGCCATGTCGTGGCGGGTCATGCTTTGCAGCACGAACAGGTTGAAGCCCACCGGCGGGGTGATCTGCGCCATCTCGACCACGACGACGATGAAGATGCCGAACCAGATCAGGTCGATGCCGGCGGCGCGGATCATCGGGTCGATGATCGCCATGGTCAGCACCACGGCGGAAATCCCGTCCAGGAACATGCCGATGATGATGTAGAACACCGTCAGCGCCGCGATCAGCATCACCGGCGACAGATGCATCCCGGCGATCACCTGCGCCAGCGCCCGCGGCACCCCGGTAAAGCCCATGGCCAGGGTCAGGAAGCTGGCGCCCATCAGGATCAGCGCGATCATCGCCGAGGTCCGCGTGGCACCCAGCAGGCTTTCCTTCAGCGCCGTCCGCGTCAGTGACCCCTGCAGCCCTGCCAGCAGCAGCGCGCCCAGCACGCCGAAGGCGGCGGCCTCGGTCGCGGTGGCAAGGCCCAGATACATCGAGCCGATGACCACCGTGATCAGCACGATCACCGGGATCAGCAGCAGCGAGGCACGCAGCTTCTCCCTCAGGCTCATCCGGGCGTCGGGTTCGGGCACTTGTTCGGGGCGCAGGATCGACCAGCCGGCGATGTAGCTCATGAACAGCAGGGCCAGAACGATGCCGGGGATGATGCCGGCCATGAACAGGCTGGTGATGCTTTGCTGGACGGTGACGCCATAGACGATCAGCGTCATCGAGGGCGGGATCATCAGCCCCAGCGTGGCCGCACCCGCCAGGGTGCCGACGATCATGTGTTCGGGATAGCCGCGGCGGCGCAGCTCGGGGATCGACATCTTGCCGACCGTGGTCAGCGTTGCGGCCGATGACCCCGAGACGGCGGCGAAGACCGTGCAGCCCACCACGTTGGAATGCAGCAGCCCCCCGGGAAAGCGTCCCAGCCATGGCGCCAGGCCCTTGAACATGTCCTCGGACAGGCGGGTGCGGTACAGGATTTCCCCCATCCAGATGAACAGCGGCAACGAGGTCAGCGTCCAGCTGGAAGCCGAGGACCACACCGTGATCGACATCGAGCTGCCGGGATTGCGCGGCGTGAAGCCGATCATGCCCATGTAGGCCACCCCCATCAGCGCCAGCCCGACCCACAGGCCGGTGCCCAGCAGGAAGAACATGACGAACAGGAAGACGCCGATCTTCAGCCCCGTGGCATTGCGGTCAAAGCCCGTCATCAGATGGACGGCGGCATAGATCGCCAGCGCGCAGGCCAGCGCCACCAGCACCCGCAGTTTCCGTGAGGCCAGCAGGTCCTTCACGATCGGTTCGCGCGGGGTGTCGATGCCGTAGCTTTGGGTGAACAGCACCTGCAGCAGCTGGTCGATGACCGCCAGCGCCAGCAGCGCGGCCCCGACCGCCATGGCGATCTGCGGGATCCACAGCGGCGTGCCGTCCTGGCCCTGGCTGACATCGTGGATCTTGTGGCTGAGGATCGGCGCCTGGATCGCATACCAGGCAAAGAACAGCGCCACGATGGCGGCCAGGGTGTAGACCCAGATCTCCAGCGCGCGGCGCAGGCGGGTGGTGCGTTCAACCAGCATGCCGACGCGGATGTGCTCGTTGTGGCGGAAGGTGTCGGCCAGCGCCAGGAAAGAGGCGGTGGCCATGGCATAGCCGGCATAGTTGGCGCCGCCGGGGAACAGGATGCCCAGCCAGCGGCTGACCATCTGGGCCACCACCAGGCACAGGATTGCGACCAGCGCGACGGCGGCCAGGCGCCCGGACAGGGCATAGAAAAAATCGAGAGGGCGGCGCATGAGGGCTCCGATCCGGAAGGGCGGGTTTCGGGCGGACGGCGGGCCGGGACGGGCCGGGCCGGGGCCGTGGCGGGGCAGGTCCGGGGCGGGACCTTGGGGGTGGCGGGACCGGGGCGGGCGGTCCGGGCTGGGGCGCCGCCAGGGCGGGCACCGGTGGGCGTGCGGCCCGTCCGGGACGGGACCGGTGAAGCGGCGCCGGCAAGGGCGGGGCGCCGGTGCGACCGGTGCCGAAGGCCGGGCGGCTGGGGGGGTGCCCACGGGGGGCTGGCCGCCTGTCCGTCGGGACGCAGAGTGATGAGGCGGGCGCCGGTTAGGGCGGGGAGCCGGTTCAGGTTGGGCGCCGGATTGGGCGGGGTGTCGGATGAGGTGAGGCGCGGGGCGAAGTGAGGTGCCGGTTTGGGCGGGGTGCCGGTGTGGCCTGTGCCTCTGACACGGGGCGGTTGTGGGGCTGGTCGGGACAGGGCGGCTGTGACGGGGCAATTGCGGCGGGGCAAATGCGGCGGGGCGGTTGTGACGGGCGGGTCCTGACGCGGCCGCCCGATGGGGCGCCCGTGCCGCCGGGACGTCTCGGGCGGGCCTCGGTGCAGGCCGGGCCTGCGCGCTCCGGTGTGATCCAAAGCGCGCGCGGCGGTGGGCCGGTTTACTTGGCCTGGTAGGCGTCGACGATCGCCGTGCCGTCCGCGCCGGTGCTGGCCAGCCATTCCTTGGTCATGGTTTCACCCACGTCCTTCAGCTTGGCGGCGACCTCGGGGGTGGGATCGCCGACGGTCATGCCGTGCTCGGCCAGGGTCTTGACGAAGCCATCAGCCAGCTCTTCGGCCATCTGGGTGCCGCGGGTCTGGGCCTTGGCGGCTTCGGAGGTGACGCAGTCCTGATCCTTGGCGGGCAGCGCCTTGAAGGCGTCGGTATTGGCAAAGATCGTGTTGCGCGGCAGCCAGGCCTTGACGTCGTAGAAGTTCGTCATGTTTTCCCAGACGCTTTCATCCACACCCGTCGAGCCCGAGGAGATCATCGCCGAGACCACGCCGGTGGCCAGCGCCTGCTTCAGGTCGGCGGCCTCGATCTGGGTGGGGACCATGCCGGTCAGCTCGGCCACGCGGGCGGTGGTGGCGTTGTAGGCGCGGAACTTGACGCCCTTCATGTCGTCGGGCGTCGCCACCGGCTTGGAGAAATACAGCCCCTGCGCCGGCCAGGGCACGGAATAGAGCAGCGTCAGGTTCTGCTTGCCCAGCACCTTGCCCAGCACCGGTGCGGCGGCCTCGGCCAGCTTTTCGGAGGCCTCGAAGGAGGTCGCCAGGAACGGCACGCTGTCATAGGCAAAGATCGGGTTTTCGTTCGCATGGGCCGACAGCAGGCGTTCGCCGATCTGCGCCTCGCCCAGCTGGACGGCGCGCTTGATCTCGTCGCCCTTGAAGAGCGAGCCATTGGCATGAATCGTGATCGTCAGGTCGCCGCCGGTGCAGACCTTGACGGCATCGGCGAATTTCTGGGCGTTCTCGGTGTGATAGTTGGATTCAGGATAGGCCGTCGGCATGTCCCAGTTGGTTGCGGCCATGGCCTGGCCCGACATCATCGTCGCCACGGCGAGGACGGAAGCAGCGGTGCGTTTCATCATTTTGTCATTCCCTCTCTGCAGTTTGGCAGTGGATCTGCCGTTGTTGTGCGGGCCGGGCCCACAGGTCTTGCGAAAAGCCTTCCAGGGGTCGGACCAGGGCGGAACGGGGCGATGGTGATCCTGCCCTGATCCCCAGTCATGCCCTCAGGCGTCGGGCAGGGCAATGGGCCCGTGGGTCGGATAAAGGTCCCCGGGCCCGGGATTGTCTGCCGCGCAGGCACCGCCCAGATGCGTCATGATCCCCCAGACCGCATTCAGCGCCGTCTGCACCGCGCCCTCGACCCAGGCGGGGGTCCAGCTGACACCATCGCCCGCCAGGAACAGGCCGCGTTCGTGTTCGGGCATGTCGCCTTGCATGAAATGGCCGAAGATGCGGTGGTTGTAGCGGTAATGCCCCGGCAGCGCGCCCTTGAAGGCCCCAAGGAAGTTCTCGTCCGCCTCCCAGCTGACGCAGACCGGCGCGCCGCGGATATGCGAGGCGATGTCGACATCGGGATAGATCTTGGCCAGCGCGTTCAGCGCCAGCTCGACCCGCTTTTCATCCGCCAGCGGCAGCACCTTCAGCGCGTCGGTCATCCACGAATAGCTGAGGCAGATCACCCCGGGCCGGTCGTCGCCATTGTCAAAGAAATAGGTGCCCCGCGTCAGCCGGTCGGTCAGCGTCATCGACAGCAGCGGCCGGCCGGTTTCGGGGTTGATGTCCTTCCAGAACGGGCGGTCGACCATGACGAAGGTCTTGGCCGCCTGCATGTAGCGCGTCCGGTCGAGGGCCATCCACAGCTTTTGGTCAAAGAGCGATTCCTCGACGTCGATGGCGGTGGTCAGCAGGTGGGTCTGGCAGGTGGCCAGCACCGCCGGATAGCTTGCCTCGTTGCCCCACTGGTCGCGCACGGTGATCAGATCGCCCGCCCGGCGCAGCGCGGTGACGCGGCTGCGGGTGGCGCCGCCGTTCAGCGTGGCAAGCGAGGTGCCCTCGGGCCAGTGGGCGCAGGCGGGGGCCAGGGCCCACAGCCGGTGCAGCATCTGTTCGACCCCGCCGACAACGAAGCGCTGTTCGTCATCAAGGCCCAGCAGGTTCACCCGCAGGATTTCCAGCATCGAGTTCGGGAAATCGCTGTCCCAGCCGCCGGTGCCGAAACCCACCTGGCCAAAGACCTCTCGGTGGCGGAACGACAGGGCGGCGAAGGCATCGGAATGGGCGACGAAATCGTAGAAGGTCCGTTCGTCCCAGTTGGCGACCAGCGGGTCCCAGATCTGCTTGATGCGGGCGATGTCGCGCTCGCGCACGGCCTGCTGCAGATCGGGAAAGCTGGCCTGCGCGGCCAGCGCCCGGTCATAGGCCTGCGCGATCTCGGCGTAGATCGGCGGCAGGTCGGCGAGGGTGCGGGCGAAATGCGTCTCGCCCTCCAGGTCGATGACGGTGGATCCGGCGGCGGGCGTCAGCGGGTTCGGAAAGGGGCGGGTCTCGCAGCCGGTCAGGCCGAGGTAGTGATAGAACCCCGCCGAGGAGACCGGAAAGCGCATGCCGCCCAGTTCGGCGACGATGCCGTCGGTGCCCTCGAAGGGGCGCGAGCGCAGCCGGCCGCCGAATTCGCCGGATTCGTAGACCACCGGCCGCAGGCCCATCTTCATCAGCTCGAAGGCGGCGATGATGCCCGCCGCCCCCGCGCCGATGATCGCGACCGATGCGCCCAGGCTGGCCTGCGGAAGGGTGCCGGTGCCGGAGGGGTGGGTGATCCAGCCTTCGTAATCGAAGGGAAAGTCGGGGCCGAAGGCGGTCAGTCGGGGCATCGGTCTCTCCTTGCGGGCTTAGTGGCCCAGGGCGTAGGTCAGGCTGATCAGGGCGGCGGACACCACCAGCACCAGCGCAATGAAGCGGGTATTCCAGCGGTGCGCAACACGCGAAGCGGGCACGTCGCTGAAGCGCGCGACGATCAGGTTCATGGCGCTGATCGGGTTGACGCAGATCGCCGCCGCCCAGCCGGTGCACAGCATCAGCCCCAGCGACAGCGGGTGGTCCAGCCCCAGCGGCGTCGGGCCCAGCACCTGTGCCACCAGCACCAGCATGACGCTGTTGGGCAGATAGAGCGCCGCCGCCAGCGGGATGGCCAGCAGGCAGATCAGCACCACCGGCAGGCTGCCGAAGCTGCCCGACGACAGCACCGGCCACAGTGGGCTGTCCTGGATCGCCAGCGACAGCGCGGCGCCGATGACATTGGCCGACAGGAACAGCGCCCCCTCCGAGCGCAGATCCGCCATGGCGCCAAGCGCCCCGGTCAGGCGGGTCCCGAAGGAGGCGCCTTGACCCGTTTCCAGCGCCAGCCACACCACCGAGAACACCGGCAGCACCGTGACCGAGCACAGCGTAAAGCCAAGCCCCGTCGCCCGGTGCAGCCCCATGGTCAGCGCCAGCAGCAGCGCAGAGGCCGCCAGCACCTGCCATACCGCCTGCACGCGGCCGCGGCGGGCGGGCGTTGCCTCGGGGGCGGTGTCGGGGATGTCTTCCGGGACATGGGCTTCGGCGGGCAGCATCGGCACCCGGGCCGAGATCGCCAGCAGCCCCATGGTCATCACGAAGGCCAGGCCGATCAGCGCCAGCGCATCGACCCCCGGCAGCGCCGAGGTGACGATGGCAAAGCCCAGCGACATCGGCGACCAGATCGTCACCAGTGCCGCGCCGCGCATCGCAGCCAGCACCACGGCGCGGCGCGCCGGGTCATGGCGCATGTCGCGGCCGTCCTGGGGCTGGGTCAGGTCGCCCACCATGGCGATGATGCCGACGTTGAACATCAGCGCCATGAACTGGCCGCCCGCCAGCAGCCCGCCGTAGCGGTGCCGGGGCGGCAGCGACAGCAGGTACTCGGCGGCGTCGCGCGTCACGGGCGCGCGCTTGACAGGCTGGCGCAGCAGCCCCAGCACCATCATCAGCGCCGCAAAGCCCGTGCCCTGCACGGTCGCGGCCACCAGCTTTGGCGCCGATCCCGGCAGCAGCACCAGTGCGCCCAGAAAGCTGACCAGCCCCAGGGCAAAGAACAGCCGCCCCAGCGGGATCAGCTTTGGCCATTGCAGCGCGATCCACAGCACGCACAGCAGCGCCGCGCCCTGCTGCAGCACCGGCGCCTTCGCCAGCGCGCCCGCGATCAGCAGCACGATCAGCGCGCATTGCAGCATCACGCCGGGGGCCAGCCGCAGCCGCGGCATCGGATCGCTGAGGCTGCTCATGCGGGCACCCCCAGGGTGGCGCAGGCGCGGGCAGGCTGCGCCATTGCCCTGCCCAGCCCGGCGCGCAAGGGACGGAAGGGGATCATGCGGGCATCTCCAGCGTGGCGCAGGCGCGGGCCAGGCGGTCCATTGCCTCGCGCAGTTCGGCCTCGGAGGTGGCGTAGGAGATGCGGAAATAGGGCTGCAGGCCGAAGGCCGCGCCGGGGACCATGGCGACGAAGGCGGTATCCAGCACCCAGGCGCAGAAATCGCGGTCGCTTTGCAGCACCTGGCCCTGGGGCGTGCGGGCGCCAAGGATCCCCGCGCAGCTGGCGAAGGCGTAGAAGGCGCCCTCGGGGCGGCGGCAGGCGAGGCCGGGGATGGCGTTCAGCGCCCCGACCACCAGATCGCGGCGCGCCTGAAAGCTGTCGCGGCGTGGCGCCAGATAGTCCTGCGGCCCCTCCAGCGCCTCCAGCGCCGCCGCCTGGGCGACCGAACAGGCATTCGAGGTCGACTGGCTTTGCACCACGGTCATCGCGCGGATCAGCGCCTCGGGGGCGGCGCCGTAGCCGATCCGCCAGCCGGTCATCGCATAGGCCTTGGAGACGCCGTTGACGATCAGCGTGCGGGCCCGCATCGCGGCCGACACCGCCGCCGGGCTGACCAGCCGGAAGCCGTCGTAGACGATGTGTTCATAGATCTCGTCCGACAGCAGCCAGACATGGGGGTGACGCTCCAGCACGGCGACCAGGGCGCGGATCTCGGCCTCGGAATAGGCAGCACCCGTCGGGTTCGAGGGCGCGTTCAGCATCAGCCAGCGGGTCCGGGGGGTGATCGCGGCCGCAAGCTGATCGGGGGTCAGCTTGAACCCCGCCGCGCCCGAGGTCGTCACGGTGACGGGATGGCCGCCGCAGATGTCGACCATGGCGGAATAGGTGGTCCAGTAGGGGGTCGGGATCACCACCTCGTCGCCGGGGTTCAGCGTCGCCATGAAGGCGTTGAAGATCACCTGCTTGGCACCCGAGGTCACGATGACCTCGGAGGGTTTGTAATCAAGGCCGTTCTCGCGGGCGAATTTCCGGGCCACCGCGGCGCGCAGCTCGGGGGTCCCGGCCAGCGGCGTATAGGTGGTCTGACCGGCAAGCGCTGCGCGGTGGGCGGCCTCGATGACGTTGGGGGGCGTCGGAAAGTCGGGCTCTCCGGCGCCCAGCACGATGACCGGATGACCCGCGGCACGCAATTCGCCCGCGCGGGCGCCGATGGCCAGGATCTCGGAGACCTTCTGGTTGGCCAGACGGTCGGCAGGGCGGAAGGCGGGGGGCAGGTCCAGCATGACGGTTCGGCCTCAGACGATACGGTTGACCAGGGCGTCCTCGCCGGCCCAGAGGCGGTCGAGGTTCTGGCTGAGAAGACTGAGCACATTGCGCTCGTAGCGGCGGGTTTCACCGGCGGCATGGGGCGTCAGCACGACGTTTTCCATCGACCACAGCGGGCTTTCGGCAGGCAAGGGTTCGGTCGCGGTGACGTCGAGACCGGCGCCCGCAATCTGCCCCGATGCCAGTGCTTCGATCAGTGCGGGTTCATCCACGCAGGCGCCGCGGGCGACGTTGACCAGGAAGGCGGTGGGTTTCATCAGCGACAGCGCCTCGGCGTCGATGATGTTGCGGGTGTCCTCGGTCAGGGGGCAGGACAGCACCACGACATCGGCCTGCGGCAGCACGGCCTTCAGGTCGTGGAAGGAATGCATCTGGTCGGCGCCGTCATGGCCCTTGGCGGGATCGCGGCGCACCCCGATCACGGTCATCCCGAGCGCCTTTGCCAGCCGGATGATGCGGGCGCCGATGCCGCCGGTGCCGACGATCACCATGGTCTTGCCGGGCAGCTCGTCCTCGCGCTGCATCGGGTCGGTCTGTTCGCTGCGCCAGAGGCCGGCCTTCTGGTTGTCGCGGGCCAGCGCCAGGCGGCGGGTCAGCGACAGCATCAGCCCCAGGGCATGTTCCGACACCGCGTTCTTGTTGACCCCCTGGCCCGAGGCCAGCCGGATGCCGCGCGCCTTGAAGGCCTCCAGGTCGTACTGGTTGAAACCGGCGCTGACGGACTGGATGTATTTCAGCCGCGGCGCGTGCTCCAGCAGGTCGTTCTTCCACAGGCCCGAGACGACCAGCACGTCGGCCTCGGGCAGGGCGTCTTTCAGCGCGTCATAGGTGGATACCTGGGTGGTGGCGATGCCGTGCCCTTCGGCGTCGAAGATCGGTTTCATGTCATAGGCGCCATGGGCAAAGAGGATGCGCAGATCCGTGCGGGCGGGCAGGGCGGAAAGGATGGGGGACTGGTCCGTCATGTCAGGTCTCCGTCGACTGGATGCAGGGGGTCGGGCCGCGTCCCGGGGTGGGGCGCAGCAGGTGGGATGGGGCGCGTCCCGGGGCGCCGGGGCGCAGCGGGTCGGATGGGGTCGGCCGTCCCGGCCGGTCAGCCGAACCGCGCGGCAGAGAACGGGGCCGGATCGACAAGGGGCGCACGCCCCGCGATCAGGTCGGCCACGAGCTGGCCGGTGATGGGACCGGCGTTGAGGCCCACATGCCCGTGCCCGAAGGCGCAGATCACGTCGGGCGCAAGACGGGTGGGGCCGATCACCGGCAACCCGTCGGGGGTGGAGGGGCGGTTGCCCTGCCATTGCGCAGGGGGGGCACCGGTGCCGGCCCTGTCGGGAAAGCCCCCGTCGGACAAGAGCCCGTCGGACAAGAGCCCGTCGGACAAGGGCCCGTCGGGCAGGGTTCCATCCGTCAGGGCCCCGTTGGTTAAGCCCCTATCGGGCAAGGGTCCATCGGCCAGCGCCCCGTCGGCCAGGGCCATGTCGGGAAAGCACTGGCCCAGCTTGTCGCGCAGGATCCGGGCGCGCCGCCAGTCGGGGGCGGCGTCGGCGCTGGCCAGTTCGACCTGCCCCGCGACGCGCAGGCCGCCCTCGGTGCGCAGGATCGCCACCTTCAGGTCCTGCGGCATGATCGGCAGGCTGCCGTGGTCGGGGGCGTCGGGGATCTCGATGTGATAGCCGCGCTCGGCCTCCAGCGGGATGCGGCTGCCGCAGGTGCGGGCCAGCGGTGCGGAATGGGCACCGGCGGCGATCACCACCGCGTCGCAGGGGATCAGCCCCTCTTCGGTGCGCACGCCCGAGACCTTCGCCCCCTGCAGCGCGATGCCGGTGGCGCGGGTCTGGCGGCGGATCATCCCCAGGGTCTCGCAATGCGCCACCAGCGCTGCCACATAGCGGCCCGGGCTGGTGCAGTGGCGCCCCTCGGTCACCATCACGCCGAAGCGGTAGCGCGCCGAGAGGCCCGGGACACGGGCCGCGATCTCCTCGGCGGGGACCTCGCGGGAACTGACGCCGCAGAGGCGGCGCAGCTTCCACGCCAGCGCTTCGGCCTGGAAGGCGGCGCGGTCGGGATAGAGATACAGCAGCCCCTCGTGCCGGATCATCTGCGCCACGCCCGCGCGTGCGGCAAGCGCGGCGTGGCGTTCGGGGGCATCGTGCAGCAGGGTGTCCAGGGCGCGGGCGGTGCGGGTGACGCGGGCCTCGGTGAAGCCGGCCAGCAGGAACCGGGTCAGCCAGGGCAGCAGCCGCGGCAGGTAGGGCCAGCGGATGGTCAGCGGCCCGGTACGGTCCAGCAGATAGCCCGGCACCTGCTTCCACAGCCCCGGCATCGACATCGGCACGACCGAAGCCGGGCTGATGAAGGCGCCGTTGCCATAGCTTGCAGCCTGGTCGCCGCCCGGTTCCGCAGCCTCGATCAGGGTGACGCGGTGACCGTCGCGCAGCAGCGCCTCGGCCACGCAGGCGCCGATGATGCCGCCGCCGATCACCGCCACATGCCGTTTGCCCTGGTGCTGCATGGTCGTCTCCGTTCCGGTGCAGGCATGCGCGATCCCCTGCGGTTCAGGCGCTGCCTGTCCGTCACGCGATGCGTTCATGTAATGCCTGAAAAAGCGTCAGTTGCCGTCTTGGCCCTGTTTCCCCAGTGATGCCAGAACTGGTGGCGCCGGCGAACTGCTGAAATGCTCAGAGGCGGATGACTTTTATTCATGCGAAGGCCCCATGCGTCGCTTCATGCCCAGTCACTCGGCCCTGCTGGCCTTTGAATCCGCCGCCCGGCACATGAACTTCACCAAGGCGGCCGAGGATCTGTCGATCACCCAAAGCGGCGTCAGCCGGCAGATCAGCAACCTTGAGGGGATGCTGGGGGTCAAGCTGTTCGAGCGCGTCGGATCGCGGCTGGTGCTGACCGAGGCCGCCCGCAGCTACCTGCGCGAGGTGACAGCGGGGCTGGACCAGATCGAGCGCGCCTCGGTCAATGCGGTGCGGGGGCGGACGCTGGAAGAGGCGCTGGTGGTCTGCGTGCATCCGACGCTGGCCGCGCGCTGGGTGACGCCGCGCCTCAGCACCTATATCGCCGCTGCGCCCGATGTGATGGTCGAGATGGTGACGACCACCCAGGACATCGACTTTGCCGATACGCGCATCGATGCCGCGATCCTGCGGGGGCGGGGATCCTGGCCCGGGGCCCGCACGCACGAGCTGTTCCCGGAAGAGCTGGTGGTGGTCTGCGCGCCGGACCTTGATCCCGGCATCGCGGCTGGGGCGGAGCTTGACTTTGGCCGCCTGCGCACGTTGCAGAATGCCAGCCGCCCGGACCTGTGGCTGACCTGGCTGCGCGGCGCGCGGCGCAGCCACCGCGGCGCCATCCGTGGCCCGCGCTTTCCCCACAGCGAACTGCTGATCGCGGCGGCGAAAAGCGGGCTGGGTCTGGCGGTGGTGCCCTTGCCCTATGTCGAGGCCGAGCTGACCTCGGGGGCGCTGGTGATGCCGTTGGGCGGGCCGGTGCGCACCCGCGACAGCTACTGGCTGGTCCAGCCCGAGCGCAGTTCCGACCGCCCCGAGGCCCGTGTCTTTGCCGCCTGGCTGCTGGGCGAGGCCCGCCGGTTCCGCCGCCTTGCGGGCGGGCTGGCGCCGGCGGCCTGAGAGATCGCGGCGGGGCGCTCCGGGGAACCGTCGCCCGGGCACCGGGCGGATACGATCAGGCCACCCTGCCTGCCGGGGCGGGCGGGGCTGCTTGTCATGGGGTCGCGCAAGGCGCTGCCGGGCATGCGGGGCAGTGCCTGTTGGGGCGGTGGCAGCTGGGCCCCTTCCGGGGCTGTGCTTCGCCATAAGGCATAGATCCGCGCGATGGGCTGTCAGGGGCGGGCTTGCGGTGCCGGGTATGCGCGGCAGGTCCTGTTCCTGCGGCGGCAGGTGGGGCCCATTCGGGGGCTGTCCTTTGCCATACGGTACCGAA
This sequence comes from Pseudooceanicola sp. NS-SX9, assembly GCF_057380705.1. Taxonomy (NCBI): domain Bacteria; kingdom Pseudomonadati; phylum Pseudomonadota; class Alphaproteobacteria; order Rhodobacterales; family Paracoccaceae; genus Pseudooceanicola; species Pseudooceanicola sp. NS-SX9. Next base: position 1,540,155 of record NZ_CM170818.1, read on the forward strand.
CCGCGCGATGCGCTGTCGGGGCCGTGCGGCTGGTCTATCCTTGCGGTCGCAGGTCGGCATTCGGTGTGGCCGCCTGAAGCGGGCCCGGTGACCCGGACCCGGAGCGCCGTCAGACCGCGCCGCGATAGGTGGCGAATTCGAAGGCGGTGATGCGCTCGGCGAAAACGGCGTATTCCTGGCGTTTGCAGGCGGTCAGGAAGTGGCGCAGCTCGGGCGTCAGCAGGCGGGCGACCAGATCCGAGCGGCCAAAGCGCGCGATGGCGCTGGGCCAGTCGGGGCACAGCGTCGGGGCCTCGGCGTCATAGGCATTGCCGGTGACGGGGGCGGGCGGCGTCAGCCTGCGGGTCATCCCGTCCAGCGCCCCGGAGAGGATCGCCGCCAGCACCAGATAGGGGTTCGCATCGGCCCCGGCGACGCGGTGTTCGAACCGGCGGGCGGCGCTGGGGCCACCGGGCACGCGGATCGCGGCGGTGCGGTTTTCATAGCCCCAGGCGGCGGTGGTGGGCGCCAGCGTTCCCGGCACCAGCCGCCGGTAGGAGTTCAGATGCGGCGCGAAGGCCAGCGTCATGTCGGGCATCGCATTCACCAGGCCTGCGATCGCGTGGTGCAGCGCGGGCGTGCCCTGGTCCGAGCCGTCATCGAAGATGTTGGCCCCCGCCCGGTCCAGCACCGAGCAATGCACATGCAGCCCGTTGCCCGACCGCCCGGCATGGGGTTTCGCCATGAAGCAGGCCTGCATCCCGTGGCCTGCCGCGACCGAGCGCAGGATCTGTTTCAGCAGCAGCGTGTCATCGGCGGCCTTCAGCGCGTCGGGCTGGTAGCGCAGGGTGACCTCGTACTGGCGCGGTCCGCCCTCGGCGATGGTGGATTCAAGGGGGATGTCGCAGCGTTCGGCCAGGGCGTGGACCTCGTCGAAAAGGGCGGCGGCGGCGGTGATCTCCTGCACGGAATAGATGTTGTCGAAATCGCCCGGGGCGGCATCGGGGCCCAGACCTGCGGGGCGGGCCTCCTTGGCGGCGGGGTCCAGCAGGTGGAACTCCAGCTCGGTCGAGGCGGCGGGGGTCAGGCCCTGTTCGGCATAGCCCTTCAGCACATGCGCCAGCACCTGCCGCGCATCCGAGAAGAACGGCCGGCCGTCCTCGCGGAACATCCACAGCGGCACCAGCGGCGCGCCGCCCGGCAGCACCGGCAGGGTGCCGCGCCCGGTCGGGCGGCACAGCCCGTCTGTATCGCCCTGTTCCAGCGTCAGCCCGCTGCCCACCGCATCGCTGCCCCAGATATCGACCCCGACCGAGGACATCGGCATCCGCAGCCCGTCACGGGTCAGCTTTTCGGGCTGCGCGCCCGGCAGGCGCTTGCCGCGGAAGATGCCGTTCAGGTCACAGACGGCGGCGATGGTGCCGGGGCGTCCCTCGGGGGGGATGACCTGGCCGAGGATGCGGTCCTGGGGGTGCATGGGGGCTCCTTCCTGGGGCGTCGTGGGCCCCTCCCTCTGGCGGTATCCAAGCAAATCGCCCCCCGGGGCTGCCAGAGGCAAAACCGCGCCGTTGGGCCGGTGCGGGGCCGACGCTGGGTCATTCGCGGGCAGACGCGCAAGTTTTGCGCTTGGGTGGGGGATTGGGGTGTGAACATTGTGTGAACATCTGATATGGCCGGGAACCGTGGCGCGCTACGGGGGCTTTGGCTGATGCCGGCAGGGACCGGTACGTGTCAGACCGAAGGGGACAGGCCGATGTACGGACAGATCTTCAAGACCGCGCTGCAATGGCAGGCGGCAAGCCTCAGCGCGATGCAGATGCAGATGGCGGCGGCCACGGTGATCCAGGTGCGGGTCATGCAGATGGCGCTGGGGCAGATGAAACCGGAAGAGGCCGTGCGCATGGTGATGGAAAAGCCCGCCGCCTTCCTGCGCGCGGCCGAGCTGTCGGGGCGTGCGCTGGCGGGCAACCGCGGTTATGCGGCGGCCACCGTGGCCGGGCTGGCGCCGATCCGGCGGGCCACCCAGGGCAATGCGAAACGGCTGGCGGGACCGCGCGGCGCGCGGAAGCGGCGCTAGGAGGGCCCGGGGGGCAGTTGCAGGCCCCGGGCAGGCCCCGACCATCAGGGCCTGCGATCAGCCGATGACCATCAGCCGATGACCACGGGGCCCTGGACATCGCGGCCAGCTGTCGGCGGGAGGGACCGAGCGCCGCGCCAAAGTGCAGGCGGTACGGATCGGGGTCCGCTGACGTGTCAGGGGGCCGTGCACCGGGTCGGCACCGTGCCAAAGAGCAGGCGGCACGGGAGCCGTATCGCCCTGACGCGCCAGAGCGCAGCGCGCCACGCTTCCGCCAGGCGGCGTGGAGAAGAGGTCAGCGGGCAGTGTCACGGGCATCTTCCAGCGAGCATAGCCACGGTGCATTTTGCCGTGAACTGCGTCCTGTTGCGGGCGGCCCTGCGTGGGTGCGGCTGGACACCGCCTACATAGGGCGGTGAGCAGTACGATAGTGCGGGCGGCAACGCCCCGGCGTCAGTGACCGGCACCACAATGCAGGTACCGGCGTGCATGGGGCGTGAGGGGGCCTGCGTCGAAAGGCCAGCGCCCCAGGGTCAGCGTCCGAAGGCCAGTTGGCAATGGACAAGGGTCAGCGTCCAAAGGCCAGTGGGCAAGGGTCAGCGTCCGAAGGCCAGTTGGCAGCGGACAAGGGGCAGCGTCCAAAGGCCAGTGGGCAAGGGGCAGTGGGCCGGGCCTGTGTCGGGCGCGAGCGCGCGGGGGGCCTCAGGGCTTGCGGGCGCTGATGGCGTAGCGGTGTTCGGACCGGCGGATCAGCGACTTGCGCCAGCCCAGCTGCGCCGCCTGCGCCCGGTGGATCGGCCCCAGCCGGGTGTCGATCCGCAGATCCACAAAGCCCGCCTTCTGCAGCAGCCCGGCCACTTCGGGCGCCCGCGCCCCGCCCGAGAAATGCACCTGCGACAGGATCCGCCGGTGGGTGCGCGCGGCGTCGTCCTGCGGAGGCTTGCGGAACCGCCCCAGCAGACGCCCCAGCAGGCCCGGGGTCACGAAGTCTCCGTCGATGACCAGGATCCGGCCGCCGGGCGCCAGCACGCGGAACCATTCGGCAAAGGCCGCCTGCGGATCGACCAGCGTCCAGACCAGGTGCCGCGTCATGATCACGTCCTGGCTGGCCGAGGGCAGCATGGTGCGTTCGGCATCGGCCTGCAGGAAGGTCACGCCCGGCATCTTGGCGCGCGCGCGCTCCAGCATCGGCTCGGACCAATCGAGGCCCGTCACCCGGAACCCCAGGCCGTCACACAGCCGCGCGATCTCTCCGGTGCCGGAGGCCAGATCCAGCAGCCGCCGCCCCTCGGCAGGCCCCAGGTGCCGCAGCACCAGCGCCTGCCAGGCGGCAAGCTCGGCCCCGTCATGGATGCGGTGGCCGGGTGCGGCGTCGAAACCGGCGGCCCGCAGGGACCAGTAGTCACGGATGTCGTCACGCAGGTCTCGGTTGGTCAGGGGGGAAGGGGGCATCTGGCTCTCGGGTTGGCTGTCTTTTGGTCATCTCTTGGCTGACTGTTTTTGTCAACTTTCGTGATTGACGGAAGCGTGACTCAACTTTAGGGCTAAGGGCAACTGACAACCAGAGGTTCATCCATGACCCTTCGTGCTCTGCTCGGCGCTGCGGCGCTGGGCCTGTTCACCGCCAGCCTCGTGCAAGCCGATCCCATCACCCTGACCGATATCGCCGGTCGCGAGGTCATGGTCGAAGCCCCCGTGCGGCACGTGATCCTGGGCGAAGGGCGGCAGATCTTCTTTGCGGCCGTGCTGGACCGCGACGATCCGTTCCGGCGCATTGTCGGCTGGCGCGACGACCTGCTGCAGGCGGCCCCCGAAAGCTATGAAGCCTATGCCGAGAAATTCCCGCAGCTGAAGGACATCCCCACCTTCGGCGGCTTCAAGGACGGCACCTTCGACATCGAGCAGGCGGTTTCCCTGCAGCCCGACGTGATGATTATGAACCTGGAATCAAAGGCCGCCACCGAAGAGGCCGGTTACGACAAGAAGCTGGCCAAGGTCGGCATTCCGATCGTCTACATCGACTTCCGCGAAAAGCCCTTTGAGAACACCCAGAAATCCATGGCGCTGATCGGAGAGCTGTTCGGCAAGCAAGATCGCGCGGCCGAGTTCAACGCCTTCTACGATGCCCAGCTGGCGCGTGTGACCGATGTCATCGCCGCCCATCCCGACCTGCACCGTCCCGTCACCTTCGTCGACCGCGCCGGCGGCTATACCGAGGATTGCTGCATGTCCTTCGGCGACGGCAACTTTGGTCATTTCGTCGAGATCGCGGGCGGCACCAACATGGCGACCCCCTTCATTCCCGGCACCTTCGGCACCGTCAACGCCGAGCAGGTGATCGCCTCGGACCCGGAACAGGTCGTGGTGACGGGCGGCAACTGGGAGGCCTACGTGCCGGGCGGTGCCTGGATCGGTGTCGGGCCGGGCTCTGACATGGCGGAAGCAAAGCGCAAGCTTGAGGCGCTGATGCAGCGGCCCGCCTATACCGGCGTCAGGGCGGTGAAGACCGGCCAGGTCCATGCGATCTGGCACCAGTTCTACAACAACCCCTACAGCTTTGTCGCCGTGCAGCGCCTGGCCAGCTGGCTGCACCCCGAGCTGTTCGCGGATCTCGATCCCGAAGCCACCCTGAAAGAGCTGCATCAGCGCTTCCTGCCCGTCGACTACCGCCCGGGCTACTGGGTGTCGCTGGACAGCGACAGCTGATCCGCTGACCCAGGAAGGGCGGTGCCGGACCCGGCGCCGCCCGTTCGAGGTATCATGACCATCGTGACCCAAGACCCCGCCGTCGCCCCTCCCGTTTCCCATGCCCGCGCCTATCGCGGGCTTGTCGCGCGTCGCGTGCTGATCCTTGCGGGTCTGGCGGCGCTTCTTGTCCTGAGCGTCGCGGTGGACGTGTCGCTGGGCCCGGCGCGCTATGCGCTGCCCGACGTGCTGCGGACGCTGTTCGCGCCGGGGGCGGCCGATCTGCAGATGCGGGTGGTGATCTGGGACATCCGCATGCCGATGGCGGCACTGGCGGTCACGGTGGGGGCCAGCCTGTCGCTGGCGGGCGCCCAGATGCAGACCATCCTGGCCAATCCGCTGGCCAGTCCCTTCACCCTGGGCCTGTCGGCGGCGGCCAGTTTCGGCGCCGCACTGGCGATGGTGCTGGGGGTGGCGATCCTGCCCGGCGCGCTGACGCTGATGGTGCCGATCAATGCCTTTGCCATGGCGATGGCGGCGGCGCTGCTGATCTTCGGCCTGTCGACGCTGCGGGGGGTGACGGTGGAAACCATCGTGCTGCTGGGCATCGCGCTGGTCTTTTCCTTCAACGCGGCGCTGGCGCTGCTGCAGTATTTCGCCTCGGAACAGGCGCTGTCGGCGGTGGTGTTCTGGACCATGGGCAGCCTGACCAAGGCCACCTGGGGCAAGGTGGCGATCACTGCGGGGGTCCTGGCGGTCTGCACGCCGCTGTTTGCCCGCCGCGCCTGGGCACTGACCGCCATCCGCCTGGGCGAGACCCGCGCCGCCGCCATGGGCGTGCCGGTGCGCCGCCTGCGGCTGGAGGCGCTGGTGCTGGTGTCGCTGCTGGCGGCCGTTCCGGTGTCCTTCGTCGGCACCATCGGTTTCATCGGCATCGTCGGGCCGCATGTGGCGCGCCTGCTGCTGGGCGAGGACCAGCGGTTCTTCCTGCCGGGGGCGATGCTGTCGGGGGCGGTGATCCTGTCGGCGACATCGGTGCTGTCGAAGGCGCTTCTGCCGGGGGCGGTGCTGCCCATCGGCATCATCACCGCGCTGGTGGGCGTGCCGTTCTTCGCAGCGCTGATCCTGACGAAGGGACGCAAGGCATGGTAAGCCTGACACTGCAGGGGGTGGGCGCGCGCTATGGCCGCCGCGACATCCTGACCGATGCCACGACGCCTGCGATCCCGGGCGGCGGGCTGACAGCGCTGGTGGGGGCCAATGCCGCGGGCAAGTCCACGCTGTTCCGCCGCATCGCCGGCCAGCTGCGCGGCACCGGCCAGGTCCGGCTGCAGGGCGCAACCCCCGCCGATCTGCGCTACATGCCGCAGGACACCGGCATGAGCGCGGCGCTGACGGTCTACGAATCCATTATCCTGGCGCTGAAGCAGGGACAGGGCGGCTGGCGCCTGTCCGAGGCCGAGCTGGCGCAGGTCGATGCGGTTCTGGCGCGCTTCGGCATCCGCCACCTGGCCGAGCGTCAGCTGCCGGAACTGTCGGGGGGGCAGCGGCAGTCGGTCTCGATCGCGCAGACGCTGGTCAGCGGCCCGAAGGTGGTGCTGATGGACGAGCCGACCTCGGCGCTGGATCTGGCCCGCCAGTACGAGGTGCTGGAGGCGCTGCGCCTTTATGCCCGGGACACCGGCGCGGTTGTCATCCTGGCGCTGCACGACCTGAACCAGGTGATGCGCGCCTGCACGACGACGGTGGCGCTGGCGCAGGGCCGGATCCTGGCCACCGGTCCGACGCTTGAGGTGCTGACGCCCACGCTGATCCGCAGCCTCTACGGCATCGAGACCCGGGTCGAGGCCTGCTCGCGCGGGTGTCCGATGATGATCGTCGACGGGCCCGCAGCGCGCTGAGGCAGGGGGCCTGCTGCCAGAGGCGGCTGCGCCCGACCAATGTTCCGATCCGCAGAGCCGAAAGCGCTGATGCCTGCGGCCTTTGTGCTTGGCGGGGGATCTGTTGAAGGCTGGCCCGAGGGGCCATGAGGTCGCCCGAGCCTGTCCAGGAGCAGACGGGCTGAAGGATCGAGGTTCACTGCCCCCGGCAGTTGCGCACCTGCCTGAAATCGCTGGGCAGAGCGGCCAGCACATCATGGCGAAGTCACCACCACAGCCGGTCGGCAGCCGTCATGTTCAAAAGGCCATCGAAGATGCACGCAAGGCAACTGGAGTGTTCCAGGGCGAGGATCGCCTTGTGCCTTATGGGTGGCGCTACACTGCGGTCAAGGAGCCAGCCGACGCGGGTGTCGACATCTCCGGCATTAAAGCTGTCACCGGAAAGCTGTCACCGGGCGCCAGACACTTGAAATGGCGCAAAATATGCCTCCGGCGCGGAGCAGCAGAAGGCATCTGAACGGGCCCAGCGGAAGCGGGAACGCAGCAGGGGCAAATCGGGAAAGCGCGAAACCACTCTTGGATCGCAGCGTCTCGGAAATGAGATCCCAAGGAATGCTCAATGATTTCAAAATGGTGCGGGTGAAGGGACTCGAACCCCCACGCCTAAGGCGCCAGAACCTAAATCTGGTGCGTCTACCAATTCCGCCACACCCGCAACCGACGCGACAGGGCCGGAACGCCCGGGCCGCGTGACGCGGTTAGTAGCAAAGCGCGGGCGCGCCGTGAAGCGCAAAATCATCTCTTGGGGGCGCGCCCTGCAAGTGCCCCAAGGACGCCCGGCAGATGTTCGGAAAGATCCTCGGCAACCAGTCCGGGGCCCGCTGCGCGGGCGGCTTCGACATGCAGCCAGGCGGCATCGCAGGCGGCCTCGAAGGGCGGCCAGCCGCGGGCCAGAAGGCCGGTTGCCAGGCCCGAAAGGACGTCTCCGGCGCCGGCAGTGGCCAGCCAGGGGGCCGACCGGTCGCGCAGCGCGGCGTGAATCGCCGCCCGCCCGTCAGGGGCCGCGATCACAGTGTCGGCGCCCTTCAGCAGCACGCAGCAGCCCGCCCGCGCCGCGGCCTGTCGGGTCACGTCCAGCTTTGAGATCGCTGGCCCGGTTTGCGGCACCTGGCGCAACATCTCGGCCAGATCGGGGAAGAGGCGGGCGAATTCTCCGCCATGGGGTGTCAGCAGGGTCTGCGTGCCCCGGGTCAGGGCGAACAGCGCCTCCGGGTCCCCGGCCCAGCAGCCAAGCGCGTCGGCATCAAGGACCTGCCGCCGCCCGGTGGGCAATGCCTGGCGCAACAGCAGCCGTGTCGCCGCCCCGGCCCCCAGCCCCGGCCCGAGGCACAGCGCGACATGGCGCGGATCCCGCAGCAGCGCCGCCAGATCCTGGGGGCCGTCCATCCGGCGCAGCATCAGCGCGGTGATGCTGGCGGCGATCTCGGGGTGGGCGGCCGAGGGGGCGGCAAGCGTCACCAGCCCGGCCCCCACCCGCAGCGCGGCGCGGGCGGCCAGGCGGGCGGCGCCGCTGCGTCCGGCCCCGCCACTGGCGACCAGCGCATGGCCGTGGCTGTACTTGTGACCCGAAGGGGCCTTGTCGGCGGTGGCAAAGGGGGCGGTGACCAGATGTGCCACGGGGCCGGCTTCGGGCGGAACGGACGCCCCGGCGGGAAGGCCGATGTCGGCAATCACCAGCCGACGGGTGGCGACAGCGCCCTCGGCCAGCATGTGGCCGGCCTTGGCGCGGTGGAAGGTGACGGTCAGGTCAACCGGCGGCAGAGCGGGGGCGCGGCCCAGCCAGCGCCCGCTGTCGGCGCAGATCCCCGACACGATGTCGACCGCGACACTGTGACGGCTGCGCGCCAGCGCGCCTTCCAGAAGGGCCCGGGCGACCCCTTCAAGCGGCCGGCGCAGGCCGGTCCCGAATAGCGCATCCACCACCAGAGCGGGGCGGGGCAGGGCGCGGGCAACTGCCTCAGGATCAGGCGGCAGCAGTCCGCCGCTCGCCCTCCAGAGGTGGCAATTTCGCGCCGCATCGCCCGAAAGCTGTCCCGGATCGCCCAGCAGGCAGACCGAAACGCTTGCCCCTAGGGCGGCCAGAAGGCGAGCGATGACGAATCCGTCCCCACCGTTGTTGCCGGGGCCGCACAGAATCAGAACCTGCCCGCCGGACCGGGTGTAAATATCTGGCCAGACTGCAGAAATCTCTTCGACCACGCGGGTGCCGGCGGTCTCCATCAGGGTTGTGCCGCAGGCCTCGCCGCGGGCCATTACGGCGCGTTCCAGGGCCTGCATCTGGCCTCCGGTCAGCACCGGAACCGTGGTTTTTTCATTTTGCATAAAATTTAATCACACCGCTCGGATTTTCGCGAGATATCGGCGCTGGCTCTGGCCTCTCCCCCCGCTTTTACATTAGGCAATTGAGGGCGCTTCGGGAAAGTGTTCTGACCGGATCGACGTTACTGCGAGGAGTTTCCGATGAAGAAAATTGAAGCGGTCATCAAGCCGTTCAAGCTTGATGAGGTCAAGGAGGCGCTTCAGGACGTTGGCGTGCAGGGTCTCTCCGTCATCGAAGTGAAGGGGTTCGGCCGTCAGAAGGGCCACACGGAGCTCTATCGTGGTGCCGAATACGTCGTCGACTTCCTGCCCAAGGTGAAGATCGAGGCGGTGCTGGACGACGACCAGGTCGACAGCGCCATCGAGGCGATCATCACCGCAGCCAAAACCGAGAAGATCGGTGACGGCAAGATCTTCGTGTCCCCCGTCGAGCAGGCGATCCGCATCCGGACCGGCGAGACGGGCTCCGACGCGCTGTAACAGTCGTGCCCCGCATCGGGCACGTCATGTAAAAAGACTCAAAACCGAAGGGAAAAGGGAATGAGCAAGGAAAGCGTTCTCAAGCTGATCGAAGAAGAGGATGTCGCATATGTCGACATTCGTTTCACCGATCCGCGCGGCAAACTGCAGCACGTGACGGTCGTCGCCGATCTGGTCGATGAGGACTTCCTCGAAGAAGGCTTCATGTTCGACGGTTCCTCCATCGCTGGCTGGAAATCGATCGAAGCTTCCGACATGAAGCTGATGCCCGACACCGAGTCGGCCTACCTGGACCCGTTCTACGCCGAAAAGACGCTGTGCATTCACTGCAACGTCGTCGAGCCCGACACCAACGAGCCCTACGAGCGTGACCCCCGCGGCACCGCGCTGAAAGCCGAAGCCTACCTGAAGGCAACCGGCATCGGCGACGCGGCCTACATGGGCCCGGAAGCGGAATTCTTCCTGTTCGACAACGTGAAATACGCTGTCTCGATGCAGAAGGTTTCCTACGAGGTCGACGCGCTGGACGCCTCCTGGAACACCGACACCGACTACGAGATGGGCAACACCGGCCACCGTCCGGGCATCAAGGGCGGCTACTTCCCGGTGAACCCCGTCGATGACGGCCAGGACATCCGTGCCGAAATGCTCTCGACCATGAAGAAGATGGGCATGAAGGTGGACAAGCACCACCACGAGGTCGCGTCCTGCCAGCACGAACTGGGCCTGATCTTCTCGACCCTGACCAAGCAGGCCGACGAGATCCTGAAGTACAAGTACGTCATCCACAACGTGGCGCAGGCCTACGGCAAGTCGGCAACCTTCATGCCGAAGCCGATCAAGGGCGACAACGGCACCGGCATGCACGTCAACATGTCGATCTGGAAAGATGGCAAGCCCGTCTTCGCCGGCGACAAATACGCGGACCTGTCGGACGAGGCCCTGTACTTCATCGGCGGCATCCTGAAGCACGCGAAAGCGCTGAACGCCTTCACCAACCCGGGCACCAACTCGTACAAGCGTCTGATCCCGGGCTTCGAAGCCCCCGTTCTGCGCGCGTATTCGGCCCGCAACCGTTCGGGCTGCGTCCGTATTCCGTGGACCGAATCGCCCAAGGCAAAACGCGTCGAAGCCCGCTTCCCCGACCCCTCGGCGAACCCCTACCTGTGCTTCGCAGCGCTCCTGATGGCCGGCATCGACGGCATCAAGAACAAGATCAACCCCGGCGAAGCCATGGACAAGAACCTCTACGATCTTCCCCCGGAAGAGCTGGCAGAGATCCCGACCGTCTGCGGTTCGCTGCGTGAAGCTCTGGAAGAGCTGAACAAGGACATGGACTTCCTGCTGGCAGGCGACGTGTTCACCAAGGACCAGATCGACGGCTACGTCGCGCTGAAGATGGAAGAGCTGGAGCTGTACGAACACACTCCGCACCCCGTCGAATACGCGATGTACTACTCCTGCTGATCCCTTTCGGGACGGTGGATCGGGGCGCCTTCGGGCGCCCCTTTTCGTTTCCTCAGACGGGTTTGCGGATGACGTAGGTGTGGATGCCAAAGACCACGGCGCGGGTTTCGGGCAGCCGCCACAGGCTTTGGCGTTCGCTGCGCAGATAGGCGCCGCCGACCGGATGGCGTTCGCTGCGCGGCCGGGTTTCCGAGGCCGGCGCGAACAGCGAGGGATCGTCGTAATCCACCCAGTTCGCCCGCCACAGCGGCTTGCCCGGCTGGATGCCGTCGAACAGGCGCTGCACGCGCTTGGCCAGCGCGTCGTCATATTGCGGCACGGGGATGTGGATGGCGATCAGCGGGCGCATGAATTTCTCGGCCAGGGTCCAGGTGGCGGGAAAGCACAGGGTACCGCCGGTCAGGACATGTTCACCCGCCTCGGGGTCATATTCCATCAGCAGCATGTCCTGCTGCACCAGCCGGGCCAGCACCGGCAGGGGCGCATCGGGATCAAGGGGAACCCGCACGCCATCGGGGCGCAGCACGGCCTCGGGGGTGACGGTGTAGTCGGGACGCAGCGACAGCTGCGCCAGCACCGTGGCCAGCAGTTCCTCCAGCGCCGGGCGGGCCGAGGGTGCCAGGCACATCACGTCGTCGGGACGCGTCGCGACAAGGCTGTCGCGCAGCGCCATTTGGGGGGCGAAGGCCTCGTCCACGAGGATCCAGTCTTCGGGGGCGAGGGGGGCCATGCCGGGCAGGCGCTGCGGCGGGCCATAGGGGATGGAATCGTGCAGGATCATGGTCATGGCGCAGCGTAATCCGGCCCCGATCCCGGGCCGAAGCAGAACCTGCGCCGGTCCCTGCGAAATCGTTCTAACCTGCGGGGAAACGGACGGAAAAAGGGCGCCCGCAGGCGCCCTTGCCGGGCCTTAGCCGCGGGCGCGGCCGACCATCCTCCAGGCGGCGGGCAGCAGCATCGCCGCCAGCGCCAGCTTCAGCGCGTCGCCCAGCAGGAAGGGGGTCAGCCCCCAGGCCAGGATCGGCTTGTCCCAGCCGTACAGGATCCCCAGCCACAGCAGCCCCGGCACATAAAGCACGACATTGCCAAGCGCCATCGCCGCCGCCATCTTCGGTACCGAGCGGTCCCAGCCGCGCTGCGCCAGCGCCCCCAGAAGGATGGTGGCCAGCACATAGCCCAGCAGGTAGCCGCCGGTGCCGCCCATCATGTAGCGGATCCCGTGCAGATCGGCGGTCGAGTTCTGGAACACGTCAAAGCCCAGCATCCCCACGATCATGTAGCCCAGGATCGTCGCCAGCCCCAGCCGGGCGCCATAGGCCGCCCCCAGCGTCAGCACGGCAAAAGTGCCCATCGACACCGCCACCGGCGATCCCGGCACGGCAATCTTGATCTTGGCCATCACGGCCAGCAGCGCGATCCCGGCCAGCACAAGGGCGGCCTGTTTCAGCCTGCGCGCTATTCCCTCTGAAGGTCCGAAGGTCTCGCTCAGCACGCGGGCGGTGGTCTGTGTCATGGTTTCCATCTCCTCAACTCCCGATGTGGCGCCGGTTGTTGCACGCCAAAGGAGAGTCGGGCAAGCATCATGCTGCGTCGCGGAAATACCGAGAGACCATCCGATAGTCCTTCATCGGCCCGATCACCCGCCAGTCGGCCTGCCAGTCGGGCCAGCGGGCAAAGCTGTAGCTGACGGTGTAATGGTCGCGCAGGCACAGGTGGGTGGCTTCGCTGTGGTCCTGCGCGGGACAGAAATCATGGAAGGGGCGGCCGTCCTCGAATTGGACATGGATGCCGGCCTGACCCTCGGACCACAGATAGCGCCGGGTGGCGCGCACCGGCAGCGCCGCGCCCAGCCTCAGAAACCCCCGTTCGTCCCAGATCCACTGCCCGGTCTCGTCCTGACGCAGTTCCGCCGTGCCGCGGAATTCGCCGACCTGCGGGGTGCGCTGGTCGTGGATCTGGCGCTCGATCATCCAGGTGCCCGTGAAATCGCACAGTTTCATGCGCCCTGCCTCCCTTCGGGTCAGGGGGCTGCCCTTGCCCGCCCACGCTCTAGCAAGTAAAGACCGCGCGAGTTCGCGTAAACCCCGGTCTTACGCATATCACAAGCCGCGCCGCGCAAGGAGCCCGCCGATGATCCCTCGCTATGCCCGCCCCGAGATGACCGCCATCTGGGACCCCGCCACCAAGTTCAAGATCTGGTACGAGATCGAGGCCCATGCCTGCGATGCCCAGGCCGCCCTTGGCGTGATCCCGAAGGAAAACGCGGAAGCCGTCTGGAAGGCGAAGGACGTGGAATTCGACGTCGCCCGCATCGACGAGATCGAGGCCGTCACCAAGCATGACGTGATCGCCTTCCTGACCCACCTGGCCGAGCACGTGGGCAGTGAGGAGGCGCGCTTTGTCCACCAGGGCATGACCTCGTCGGACGTGCTGGACACCTGCCTGAACGTGCAGCTGGTGCGCGCCGCCGACATCCTTCTGGCCGATGTCGACAAGGTGCTGGCCGCGCTGAAGAAACGCGCCTTCGAGCACAAGGACACCGTGCGCGTGGGCCGCAGCCACGGCATCCACGCCGAACCCACCACCATGGGCCTGACCTTCGCCCGCTTCTACGCCGAGATGGACCGCAACAAGGCCCGCCTGCAGGCGGCACGTGCGGAAATCGCGACCGGCGCGATCTCGGGCGCGGTCGGCACCTTCGCCAATATCGACCCCGCGGTCGAGGAACATGTCTGCGCCAAGCTGGGCCTGACCCCCGAGCCGATCAGCACCCAGGTGATCCCGCGCGACCGCCACGCGATGTTCTTTGCCACTCTGGGCGTCATCGCCTCGTCGATCGAGAACGTCGCGATCGAGATCCGCCACATGCAGCGCACCGAGGTGCTGGAAGGGGCGGAATTCTTCTCGATGGGCCAGAAGGGCTCCTCGGCGATGCCGCACAAGAAGAACCCGGTGCTGACGGAGAACCTGACGGGCCTGGCGCGGCTGGTGCGCATGACGGTGATCCCGGCGATGGAGAACGTGGCGCTCTGGCACGAGCGCGACATCTCGCATTCCTCGGTGGAACGCGGCATTGCGCCCGACGCGACCATTACGCTGGACTTTGCGCTGAACCGCCTGGCGGGCGTCATCGACAAGATGCTGGTCTTCCCGCAGAACATGCTGGACAACATGAACAAGTTCCCGGGCCTGGTGATGTCGCAGCGGGTGCTGCTGGCCCTGACCCAGGCAGGCGTGTCGCGCGAGGACGCCTATTCCATGGTTCAGCGTAACGCGCTGAAGGTCTGGGAAGAGCGCCTCGATTTCCGCGAATTGCTGCTGGCGGACGAAGAGGTGGTGAAGGCGCTTGGCGTCGAGGGCATCAACGCCAAGTTCGACATGGACTATCACACCAAGCATGTCGACACGATCTTTGCCCGGGTCTTCGGCAAGGCCTGATCTTCATCTTTCCCCCAAATATGCCCGCCGGAGGCACGGTGCTTCGCCAGAAGCGCCGTTTCCCGGCGGGGCCCGTTTGAAGGCCCTGCGGGCCTTGCCTCCGGCGGGAGTATTTTTGGTCAGATGAAAGAACCGCGTTCCACACCGGGGCGCGGTTCAGTCTTTCTTCACGTGGCGGTGGTTAGCTTCCCCGGACTTTGGACGAGGGGAAGATGGGACAACTCACGCCTCTGGCGCAGCTTGCGCTTCCGCCGCTGCCGGTGCGCGGCCAGCTGACACGCAAACACAAGGCGGCCGTCATCGTGCGGCTGCTGCTGAATCACGGTCTGGATGTTCCCCTGAAGGAGCTGCCGGACGAGATGCAGGCCGAGCTGACGATGCTGCTGGGCCATATGCGCCATATCGACCGCGGCACGCTGGCCAATGTGGTCGAGGAATTCATCGAGGAGCTGGAGGCCCTTGGCCTGACCTTCCCGAAGGGGATCGCCGGGGCGCTGGCAGCGCTTGACGGCAAGATCAGCCCCCACACCGCCGCGCGTCTGCGCAAGGAGGCCGGGGTGCGCCAGTCCGGCGATCCGTGGGAGCGGGTCAGGGCGCTGGATGTCAAGAAACTGCTGCCCATCGCCGAGAACGAAAGCACCGAGATTGCTGCGGTGATGCTGTCGAAGCTCGATACTTCGAAGGCGGCGAAGCTGCTGGCGCTGCTACCGGGGCCACGCGCGCGGCGGATCACCTATGCGGTGTCGCTGACCAGCGGCATAACCCCGGAGGCGCTGGACCGGATCGGCCTTTCGCTGGCGGCGCAGCTTGATGCGCAGCCGATCTCGGTCTTTGACAAGGACCCGGTAGAGCGGGTGGGGGCGATTCTGAACTATTCCACCGCGGCGACCCGGGATGATGTGCTGGAAGGGCTGGATGAAACCGATTCCGAATTTGCGGACAAGGTTCGGAAGGCGATCTTCACCTATGTGAACATCCCCGAGCGGATCGCGCCGCGCGATATTCCGAAGGTGGTGCGGCAGTTGGATCCGGCGGTTCTGGTGACGGCGCTGGCGGCATCGACCGATCCCGAGCAGCAGAAGACGGCGGAATACATCCTTGGCAATATGTCGGCGCGCCTGGCCGACAGCCTGAAGGAAGAGGTCAACGACAAGGGCAAGGTCAAGGCCAAGGATGGCGAGGAGGCGATGAACACCGTCATCAACGAGATCCGTGCCCTGGAGGCTGCGGGAGAGTTGCTGTTGCTGGCCGGGGACGAGGAAGATGATGAATAGCGGTCTGGACGCATCACTGAATTCGAGAAGTCGGCAGAGGCGCCTGGTTCTGACGCTGGCATCCGGCGCCGTCCCCCGAAAAGGAGCACCCTTCTGATGATGGTCCTGTTGCGGCTGCTGTTGGCAGCGATTGTGCTGGTGGTCCCGGTCGAGGGGTCCTGGCCCATGGCCCAGGCGGCCCGGGCGGACGAGGTGATGAAGCACAGGATAAACGTTGCGGGGCGGCAGCGCATGCTGGCACAGCGCATGGCGATGCTGACCTGCATGGCCGGTGCCGGGGTGCAGACCGACAGCGCGCTGAGCCGGGCTTCGGCAGCGGCAACGCTGTTCGACAAGACCCTCAAGGGGTTGCGGTTCGGCGACCCCGCCGCCGACATGCCGGCCGAGGCCGATGACCGGATCGCTGACACTCTGTTCGAGGTTCAGGATCTGTGGGACGGCTATCGCGGCGCGGTCAGCCGCTATGTCGATGCACGTCAGCAGGTGGATTTGCGGGCGATCCATGGCCGGGCTGACCCGCTGCTGATCACGATGAACAGTGCCGTCGTGAAAATGGAAAGGACCTACGCCAAGGATCTTCCGTCCGGGGGCATTGCCACGGCGATCAACCTTGCCGGTGCCCAGCGGATGCTGCTGATGAAGGCGGTGAAGGAGGCCTGCATGGTCGCTCAGGGCTTTGATCCGGGGGCGGACCGGGCCCTGCTGGGCAAGACGGTTGCCCTGTTCGGCCAGCGCATGACGATGCTGCGCGATGGCGACAGCAAGGCGGGGGTCCCGCCGCCGCCGTCCTTCGAAATCGAGATGCAGCTGGAACTGGTGCAGGTGATCTGGGACTGGATGGCCAAGCGGTTGCAGGCTGTTGCCGCGGGGGGAACGCCGACCCCGGAAGATCTGTCGCAGCTGCTCTACCATTCAGAGGTGGCCCTGCGTGAGATGAACGCCGGGGTCGGCCTTTACGAAGCCTATTGAGGGCGCCGCCGGATGAGCGTCGCCAGGGGCGGGAGGTAGGTACATTTTCGCGGGAAATCGCCTTGTCTGACGGGGGCGGGCGCGCGTTTCACCTTGCAAGACGACAGGGCTGCTCATAGAAGGACGCTTGATTTCGAAGGCCGGTCGAGCGACGCGGCCCCCGGTATGGAAGGACAAGCGACGATGCAGGTCACCGAGACCCTGAAAGAGGGCCTGAAACGCGGCTACACGATCACCGTCAGCGCCGCCGAGCTGGACGGCAAGGTGAGCGAGAAGCTGGCAGAGGCTCAGCCCGAGATCGAACTGAAGGGCTTCCGCAAGGGCAAGGTGCCGATGGCGCTCCTGAAGAAGCAGTTCGGTCAGCGGATGCTGGGCGAAGCGATGCAGGAAAGCATCGACGGCGCCATGAATGAGCATTTCGAGGCCACCGGCGAACGCCCGGCGATGCAGCCGAAGGTCGACATGGTCGACGGCGAGACCTGGAAAGAGGGCGACGACGTCGTCGTCAACCTGTCCTACGAAGCGCTGCCCGCGATCCCCGAGGTCGACTTCTCGGCCATCGCGCTGGAAAAGCTGGTCGCCAAGGCCGATGACGCTGCCGTCGAGGAAGCGCTGACCAACCTCGCAGAGACCGTCAAGGACTTCGAGGACAAGGACGGCGAAGCCGAGGAAGGCGATCAGGTCGTCTTCGATTTCGTCGGCAAGGTCGACGGTGAAGCCTTCGAGGGCGGCTCGGCGGAAGATTACCCGCTGGTGCTGGGCTCGAACGCCTTCATCCCCGGCTTTGAAGATGGCCTGAAAGGCGTCAAGGCTGGCGACAGCAAGGACGTCGAGGTTACCTTCCCCGAGGAATACGGTGCCGAGCATCTGGCCGGCAAACCCGCCGTCTTCGAATGCACCGTCAAAGCCGTGAAGGCGCCCAAGGCGGCCGAGATCGACGACGAGCTGGCGAAGAAATTCGGCGCCGAGGACCTGGCTGCGCTGAAAGGTCAGATCGCCGAGCGTCTGGAAGCCGAATATGCCGGTGCTGCCCGCGCCGTCATGAAGCGCTCGCTGCTGGACAAGCTGGACGAGGTCGTGACCTTCGACCTGCCGCCGAGCCTGGTGGAAGCCGAGGCCAGCCAGATCGCGCACCAGCTGTGGCATGAAGAGAACCCCGAGGTTCACGACCACAACCACGGTTCGGTCGAGCCCACCGAAGAGCACAACAAGCTGGCCGTCCGCCGCGTCAAGCTGGGCCTGCTGCTGGCCGAGCTGGGCCAGAAAGCCGAGGTCGAAGTGACCGACGCCGAGATGACCCAGGCCATCCTGAACCAGGCACGCCAGTACCCGGGCCAGGAACGTCAGTTCTTCGAATTCGTTCAGCAGAACGCCCAGATGCAGCAGCAACTGCGCGCGCCGATCTTCGAAGACAAGGTCGTCGACCACGTCTTCGCCCAGGCGCAGGTCTCCGAAAAGGAAACCTCGAAGGACGATCTGCAGAAAGCCGTCGAGGCTCTGGAAGTCGAGTGATCCCGGCGGCGCTGTCGCGCTGACGGATCCGGACGGGTCGCCCCTTGGGCGGCCCGTTTTCATATGTGCCGTTCGTCCCTGATCTGTCGGACGGGGCGCCGGGCGGTGCATTCGTTGCCCAAGCGGGCGCCCTTCTGGAAGGCCGCCGGGCCTGACCGACCCCGATGCCCGCGCCATGGCGACCCGCGCCCGACACGGCGGCATGGTTGGTTGCAACGTCCAGACCGCTGTTGATGCCGAGAGCCACATCATCGTCGCGCACGAGGTCACGTCCCAAGGCTTTGGCCGCGAACAGCTCGGTGCGAAGAGAGATCTGATGCCGCCATGCCGGGCGGCGGGGCTAGGCACCCTCTGACAGGCCCTGAAACCGGGTTTTTGCAGGGCCTGGCCCGGGGCGCCGTGAAAACGCAGATTTCCAGAATGTTGATTTCCACCCAGAACTGACCCGGGTTTTCCATCGAGAAGTGACCCACCTTGGATTATGCTGAGCGGGTCATGTTTGGGTCAAGGCATGGCTTTCCTCCCTCTTTTTCCGCGTTGCTGCAGCCGCGCTGTCCTTGAAACGGAAGCTGTCGTTTCCGGTCTCAAGGATGTGGCAGCGATGTGTCAGCCGATCGAGGAGCGCGGTGGTCATCTTGGCATCCATTGCCCGGCAGTGCTTTGCGCAGCAAAGTCACGAGAGGGGCCGAACACTGTGGCCCACTCGCTGAAGCTGAGGTTCGTGGTGATGATCACGCTGGTGCGCTCGTAGAGCTTGCTCAGAAGAGCAAGGCGCCTCCTGAAGCGCTGAACGGCAGGTATCCGAGCTCGTCCAGGATCACCAGGTCGAGGCGGGTGAGAGGCTCCGCCATGTGTCCGGCTTTTCCCTTGGCCTTCTCCTGCTCGCGAGCGTCGACGAGTTCGATGGTCGAGAAGAAGTGCACTCTCCTGCGATGATGCTCGATGGCATGCCCGACCGCGGTTTGCACAACCTCGGTCGCGATCTGCCGGGCGTTCTTCTGCGCTGCCGGGTCGCGGTTGGCATCTGAATGCCGGCCGGGCAGGCGGTGGCGGCCCTGCCAACGGTTGGATCAAGGCATTCGGCCAGGTGCTTGATTTGCACAAAAAACGTCTTAAGGTTGATTTAAAGATCTCTCAGGCAGCCAGAAGGGGAGCCCCGATGCAGATCCTGTTCCAGACCCGGTTCTCGTTCTGGGGGCAGTCCGGGTGGCGTTCGGCCGCCAGCAAGGACCCGGGCCTGCTGTTCAACCCGGACCGCCTGGCCGACCGGCTGCGGATCTTCGAAACCATCACCCTGCCATCCCTGCGTGACCAGCAGGCCCCGGCCTTCACGCTGCTGGTGCTGACCTCCAGCCACATGCCCGCGCCCGAGCTGTCGCGTCTGCGCCAGATCTGCGGGGATATCCTGGGCGAGCGGGCGCATGTGCTGGCGGAACCGCGCGGCTCGGCCTCGCCGCCGCTGCTGGCGTTCCAGAAGGCGCGCTTTCCGGCGTCGGAATGGGTGCTGCAATGCGTGCTGGACGATGACGATGCGGTGGCGTCGGATTTCACCCAGGTCCTGGCCCGAGAGGCCCGCGCGGCGCGCGCCTGTCTGGATGGCAGCACGCAGCAGGTGTTCCTGTCCTTCCCGCGCGGCTGCAGCCTGCTGCTGGACGAGGGGCAGCTGCCGCGGATGTTCCGGCGTAACGTGCCTTTCACCAATCTGGGGCTGACGCTGATGGCCCCCGCCGCGACCCGCTTCACGCCCTTCACCGTGGCGCACAAGAAGGTCAACCGCCGCTTTGTGACCCGGGTGATCGACGACCTGAAGCCCTATTACCTGCGCACCGTCCACGCCCATAACGACAGCCGCGGCATGTTCGATACCTCGGCCGAGCTTGCCCCCGACGACATTGCCGCGCTGCATGCGCGCTTTCCGCTGCTGTCGGGGCTTTATGCCCAGCCGCAGCCGGTGCGGCGCAGCGCCCCCTGAAACGCAAAAACCGCGCCCGAGGGCGCGGTTTCCGTAAGCGGTGGCAGAGAGAATTACTTCTCTTCGCCGGCTTCGTCTTCGTCCGACGCGGCCGAACCCAGATCGTCGAACAGTTCCGAGATCTCGAACTCGGCTGCGGCTTCTTCTTCCGCGGCCAGTTCCTGGATCGACTTGCCCTGTGCCTGGATCTCGGCTTCTTCCGGCGAACGTGCGACGTTCAGGATCACCGTGACCTCGACTTCGGGGTGCAGGGTGACCTTGGCTTCGTGCAGGCCCAGTTCCTTGATCGGATCGGGGATGATCACCTGCTTGCGCTCGACGGTGAAGCCGTTCTCGGTGGCGACGATGGCGACGTCACGCGGAGACACGGAACCGTAGAGGTTGCCACCATCGGAAGCAGCGCGAATCACGACGAACTTCTGGCCGTCCAGCTTTTCGCCCAGGGCCTCGGCTTCCTTGCGGGTCTCGAGGTTGTTGGCTTCCAGCTGCGCCTTCTGGGTTTCGAACTGCGCGATGTTTTCCTTGGAGGCGGTCAGGGCCTTGCCCTGTGCCAGCAGGTAGTTGCGGGCGTAGCCGGGCTTGACGGAGACGACGTCCCCCATCTGGCCGAGCTTGGCGACGCGTTCGAGAAGGATCACTTGCATTGGTCAGCTCCTCACTTCACGGCGTAGGGGAGCAGGGCGAGGAAGCGGGCGCGCTTGATGGCGCGGGCCAGTTCACGCTGCTTCTTTGCCGAGACGGCGGTGATGCGGGACGGAACGATCTTGCCGCGCTCGGAAACGTAGCGCTGCAGCAGACGGGTGTCCTTGTAGTCGATCTTCGGCGCGTTCTCGCCCGAGAACGGGCAGACCTTGCGACGACGGAAAAACGGTTTTGCGGCCATGATTTATGTCCTTTCCTGAAACCGGGAGATCAGCGACGCGAACGGCGCTCTTCGCGCTCGTCCTTTTTCTGCATCTGGACCGAGGGGCCTTCCTCGTGCGTGTCGACCTTGATGGTCAGGACGCGCATCACGTCGTCGTGCAGACGCATCAGGCGTTCCATTTCCTGGACGGCGGAGGCGGGAGCGTCCGACTTCAGGAAGGCGTAGTGGCCCTTGCGGTTCTTGTTGATCTTGTAGGCCATCGTCTTGACGCCCCAGTACTCGGATTCAACCAGCTTGCCGCCGTTGTCCGAGAGGACGGTGCCAAAATGTTCGATGAGACCTTCGGCCTGCGCGTTGGAAAGGTCCTGGCGCGAGATGAAGACATGCTCGTAGAGAGGCATGTGCACTCCTGTTTATGTCGAGGCGCATTTCATAGGACGGGCGAACCTTCCGCATCCCGTCCACGAGAGGCTGCGCGGTTGATGGCTTTGCAGCGGAAGGAAGCCTGCCCTTAGACCATTTCGCCCGCCCGCACAAGGGCGCGCGGGACGGGCAGGGGCAAATGGGCAGTGTTCGGATTTCCACATATTCTGTGGAGCCATCGCCAATTGAGCGCACGCTTTCGTGAGTTCACCTAAGGGATATGCGACGACCCGCATGACCGCATCATGCATCCATTTGAAAAGGATTGGTAAAGATGAAATCCCTCGTGATGGCCGCCGCCCTGGCCCTGGCCGCTCCGGCCGCTTTCGCCGCCCCTGAAACCTATACGCTGGACGGCGGGCATTCGCAGATCGTGTTCAGCTACAACCACCTCGGCTTCTCGACCGGAACGGGGATGTTCTCGGGGTTCGACGGCACGATCCAGTTCGACCAGGAAGACCCGGCGAAAAGCACGGTCGAGGTCAGCTTCCCGGTGCGCTCGATGATCACCGGCTTCGAGCCGCGCTTCGAGCATTTCATGTCGGATGACTTCTTTGCCGCGCCCGACGGTTCGGAAAAGATGGTGACCTTCAAGTCCACGGGCATCGAGGTGACGGGCGAGAAGACCGCGCTGATCACCGGCGACCTGACGCTGAACGGCGTGACCAAGCCCGTCGTGCTGGACGCGGTGCTGAACCAGGCCGGCGAGCACCCGATGGAAGGCAAGCCCTGGGCGGGCTTCAGCGCCACCACCACGCTGATCCGCTCGGACTACAACCTCGGCATGTACGCGCCCTATGTCAGCGACGAGGTCAAGCTGGCGATCTCGATCGAGGCCATGAAGGCCGAGTGATCCCTGGCGCTGGAAGGAAAGAGGGCGGTCCCGCGGGGCCGCCCTTTGTCATGTCCGTGTGCGGGTGTTGGTCGGGTCGGGGGCTCTGCCCCCGCAGGCCTGTGGCCTGCTCCCCCGAGGTATTTCAGGACAAGAAAATGAAAGGAACCGGTTGCGCCGTGGGGCGGGGCAGGTTCTTTCATCTGGCTATAAATACTCCCGCCGGAGGCGGACCCGGCGATGGGTTCAGACGCCGGCGGCGTGTTTGGCGGTGAGGTCGAAGCGGATCTTGACGGGGAAGGACACGGTCTTTTCGTCTGGCATGCTGTCGCCGATCCCGAAGGCACGGCGATCTAGGGCGAAGCTGGCGCTGGCCCGGGCTGTGGTGCCGTCGATGGCAAGGGTGAAGGGGAAGGCAAGCGGCACGTCCTGACCGCGCAGGGTGAGGGTGCCTTCGGCACGAGGGCCTTCGGCCGTGTTCAGCAATTCGGCATCGAAGACGGCCGTCGGATGGTGGCTGCCATCGAGGAAGTTAGCTTCGAGCGCTTGTTTCGTCACCGATCCGAGCGTCAGCGAAGGGATCGCGATGGTGACGGTGACATGGCCGGCGGGGCCCTGCGTCACGCTGGCGTCCCAGGTGATGCGCGCGGTCCAGTCGGCGAAGCTGCCGGCGACGGTCTTGCCGAACTGGGTGACCGAGAGGCCGAGGGTGCCTTCGGTGACCTGCCAGTCGCTCTCGACCCGGGCCAGTTGCGGGGCCGCGGCGGGGCGGGCCTCGGGCGGGCGGTCCAGAATTGCGATGCCGGTGGCGAGGAGCAGGACAAAAGCAGTGCCGAGAGCGGGCAGCAGGGGGCCGGGTTGTTGCGGGGCGCTGGCGGCCGGGGTTCCGCGCCACATCCGGCGCAGGGTCGCGTCACGGTCCAGAAGGTGATGCTTCAGGGCGCCGGCGACGTGCAGGGCCAGGACAATCAGCAGCAACCAGGTGAACGTGGCATGCAGGCTGGAGAAGAGGGTCGAGACCGCTTCGGATTGCGGCACGAAGGGCAGGTGCTGGCCGAAGGGCCAGAGAATCGGCGCAAAGCCCGATGTGGCGGCATGGTGGAGCCAGCCGGTGAGCGGCACGGCGATCAGGCAGACATAAAGCAGCCAGTGCACCAGCTGGGCGGCCCGCGCCTGGGCGCGGTGCCCTGTGTCGACCAGGCCGGGGCGGTTTTGTGTCAGGGCCCAGAGGATGCGCAGCAGCGAGAGCGCGAGCACCGCGACGCCAAGGGTCTTGTGAACCGAAAACAGCAGGGCGGTGCGACCGACGAGGGCGGCCTGGTCGGCGGCTTCGGCCGAGGAGAGGCGTTCGGACAGGCTGTGGGCATAAAGCCCGAGGGGCCAGTCGACGAGGATGAGAAGGGCGCTAAGCCAGTGGATCGTGCGGGTGACGGGGCCATAGCGGTCGGGGCTGTCGGTCAGGGGCATGGGATGTCCTTGGCTGGCAGAGGGCTGGGTCTGCTGAGGTGCGGGGAAGGCGGCATGTGCCCGGACAGGATACGGCGGTGGGCGGGGGGCTCAATCCGGGGGCAGCGCGCAGGGTCTGTGCGCGGGTGCTGCAACCGCAGCGCGCAGGCGAGCGGATTGCCTTGCGGGGCGGCATTGGCTATGCCCGCGCAAAGGCCGTCCGAAGGGGCGGCGCAGAGGATCTGAAGGAGGCCGCGATGAGCCGCGCATTCGTCTTCCCGGGCCAGGGTGCCCAGACCATTGGCATGGGCCGCGCCCTGGCTGATGCCTATCCGGCGGCGAAGGCCGTCTTCGATGAGGTCGATGACGCGCTTGGCGAGAAGCTGAGTGCGCTGATCTGGGAGGGCGAGCAGGAGACGCTGACGCTGACGCAGAACGCGCAGCCGGCGCTGATGGCGACTTCGCTGGCGGCGATGCGTGCGCTGGAGGCCGAGGGCGTGGCGATCACCGCCGCCGATTACGTCGCGGGCCATTCCTTGGGCGAATATTCCGCGCTGGCGGCGGCCGGTGCGCTGAGCATTGCCGATGCGGCGCGCCTGCTGCGCACCCGCGGGCGGGCGATGCAGGAGGCCGTGCCGGTGGGCGTGGGCGCGATGGCCGCGCTGCTGGGGCTGGGCTTTGAGGCGGCGATGGAAGTGGCCAAGGAGGCCGCGCAGGGCGAGGTCTGCCAGGCCGCGAACGACAATGATCCCGGTCAGGTGGTGGTGTCGGGGCACAAGGCCGCGGTGGAACGCGCGGTCGAGATCGCCAAGGCGCGCGGTGCCAAGCGCGCGGTGATGCTGCCGGTGTCGGCCCCCTTCCACTGCGCGCTGATGCAGCCCGCGGCCGAGGTGATGGCCGAGGCGCTGGCGGCGGTCGCGTTCCGGGCGCCCGTGGTGCCGGTGGTGGCCAACGTGCGGGCCGAGGCGGTGAGCGATCCCGAGGCGCTGAAGGCGCTGCTGGTCGAGCAGGTGACCGGATCGGTGCGTTGGCGCGAGAGCATCGCCTGGATGGCGGTGCGCGGTGTCGATGCGGTCTGGGAGATCGGCGCCGGCAAGGCGCTGTCGGGCATGGTGCGGCGGATCGAGAAATCCGTGGCCTGCGCGCAGGTCGGCACGCCCGAGGACGTGGTGGTGGCGGCCGAGGCCCTGAAGGGCTGAGGCCGGCTGCCGGTGGTGAGGCCGGGGGCTGTCTGCCCCCGGACCCCCGAAGGTATTTGGAACAAGAAAATGGCAGGGCGACCTGCCGACGGGAGAGACCTATGTTCGATCTGACGGGCAAGACGGCGCTGGTGACCGGCGCGAGCGGTGGCATCGGTGGGGCGATTGCCAAGGCGCTTCATGCCGCCGGTGCGACGGTGGGGCTGTCGGGCACCCGGGTGGAGCCTCTGGAGGCGCTGGCCGCGGAACTGGGCGAGCGCGCCCATGTGCTGCCGTGCAACCTGGGCGATCCGGAGGCGGTCGAGGCGCTGCCGAAGGCGGCGATCGCCGCCATGGGGAGCCTCGACATTCTGGTGAACAATGCGGGCATCACCCGCGACCAGCTGTTCATGCGGATGAGCGACGAGGACTGGGCCAGCGTCATCGACGTCAACCTGACCGCCACCATGCGGCTGTGCCGCGGCGTGATGCGGCCGATGATGAAGGCCCGCTGGGGGCGGATCATCAACATCTCGTCCATTGTCGGCGCGACCGGCAACCCGGGCCAGGTGAACTATGCGGCCGCCAAGGCGGGCATGGTCGGCATGACCAAATCCATCGCCTATGAGGTGGCCAGCCGGGGAATCACGGCGAATTGCGTGGCGCCCGGTTTCATCGCGACCGCGATGACCGACAAGCTGAATGACGAGCAGAAGGCCAAGATCAACGTGCAGATCCCCGCCGCGCGCATGGGCACGCCCGAGGAGATCGCGGCCGCCGTGCTGTATCTGGCGAGCCCCGAGGCGGGTTACGTGACGGGCAGCACGCTGCATGTGAACGGCGGGATGGCCATGCTGTAAGCCTTCGGGCCCAGCAGATTTGCCGCGCTGCCGCATGAAAACAAGGGGCGGCGCGGCGCAAAGGACGCTGTCGCACCTTGCAATTTCCGGGGCGAGGGGGCAGGTCTCGAAAGCGTTTGCGTCGTGTGAAGCATGTGCTATAGGCGGCGCAGATCAGCGGGGGTCGCAAGGCCTGTCCCGCGCCTCGCTCTGCGGGGAGACCGGGATCGCGAGATCCCATCAATCGGCCCCGCAAGGGGTGAGGCAAGAACCGGGCCGCTGGCCCACCTGACAGAGGGAAAACCTATGAGCGATGTCGCAGAGCGCGTGAAGAAAATCGTTGTCGAGCATCTCGGCGTGGAAGAAGAGAAAGTGACCGAGAACGCTTCCTTCATCGACGACCTGGGCGCAGACAGCCTCGACACCGTCGAGCTGGTCATGGCGTTCGAAGAAGAGTTCGGCATCGAGATCCCGGACGACGCTGCAGAAAACATCCAGACCTTCGGCGACGCGGTGAAGTTCATCTCGGAAGCTGCATGATCTGAGCCGTCTTCGGACGGCGCCGGATGCACCCGGATGGGTGAGAACCCCCTGCCGTTGCGGCAGGGGGTTTGCTTTTGTGTCGGGGCGCCCCATCTGGGGCAGGGGGCGCTGCCCCCGCCGTGCTGCGCCTGCGCGCCCTGCCTATTTTCGGAAAGATGAAGATATTGCGGTGGCGGAGGGTTGCGGGCGGGACGGCCGAGGCTTGCCCCTTGGGGGCGGCCTCGGGTATGAGCGGCAGTGAAGAAAATTTTGGGGGCGGATTACATGCGTCGTGTCGTTGTCACCGGGCTGGGGCTGGTTACGCCCCTGGCCGTCGGGGTCGAGGAAAGCTGGAGCCGGATTCTGGCCGGCAAATCGGGTGCGGGTCCGATCACGCAGTTCGATACCGAGGGGCTGGTTACGACCTACGCCTGCGAAGTGCCGCGCGGTGACGGCACCGATGGCACCTGGAATGCCGATCTGTGGATGGAGCCGAAGGAACAGCGCAAGGTCGACACCTTCATCCAGTTCGGCATTGCGGCCGCCGACATGGCGGTGGCCGACAGCGGCTGGGCACCCACCAGCCCCGAGGATCAGGAGCGCACCGGCGTGCTGATCGGGTCGGGCATCGGGGGGCTGAACTCGATCGCCAATACCGCCATCCTGATGGCCGAGAAGGGCCCCCGCCGGGTGTCTCCGTTCTTTGTGCCGGGCGCGCTGATCAACCTGATTTCCGGTCAGGTCAGCATCAAGCATGGCTTCAAGGGGCCGAACCATTCGGTGGTGACCGCCTGTTCCACGGGCGCGCATGCCATCGGCGATGCGGCACGCCTGATCCAGTGGGGCGATGCGGATGTGATGATCGCGGGCGGCGCCGAAGCCGCCATCTGCAAGATCGGCATCGCGGGCTTCAACGCCTGCAAGGCGCTGTCCACCAAGCGCGCCGATGATCCGCAGAAGGCCAGCCGGCCCTATGACGCGGACCGCGACGGCTTCGTCATGGGCGAGGGCGCGGGCATCGTGGTGCTGGAAGAATACGAACATGCCGTCGCGCGGGGCGCCAAGATCTATGGCGAATACCTGGGCTATGGCCTGTCGGGCGACGCCTATCACATCACCGCCCCGTCGGAAGACGGCGACGGCGCGCGCCGCTGCATGGAAATGGCGCTGAAGCGCGCCGGGCTGACGCCGGCGGATGTGGATTACGTCAATGCGCATGGCACCTCGACCATGGCCGACACGATCGAGCTGGCGGCGGTGGAACGCCTGATGGGCGATCATGCGCCCAATGTCACCATGTCCTCGACCAAGTCGGCGACCGGGCACCTGCTGGGGGCTGCGGGCGCGATCGAGGCGATCTTCTCGATCCTGGCGATCCGCGATCAGGTGGCCCCGCCCACGATCAACCTGGACAACCCGGCGGTCGAGACCAAGATGGACCTGGCGCCCAACGCCAAGCGGGAACGCAAGATCGACGTGGCCCTGTCGAACTCGTTCGGGTTCGGTGGCACCAACGCGAGCCTCGTGTTCGGGAAAGTGCGCTGAGATGTGGCGATCCATCGCCTCGAACGGGCTGACGCTGCTGATCGTGGGTGCGATGCTTCTGGGCGGCGCCATCATGTGGGGCAAGCAGAGATATGCCGCGCCGGGTCCCCTGGCGCAGGGCATGTGCCTGCGCGTCAAGCAGGGCGAGACGATGCGGGGCCTCAGCGAGGACCTGGACAAGGCCGGTGCCGTCTCGAGCGGGATGCTGTTCCGCATCGGTGCCGATTACGCCGACAAGTCCGCGCAGCTCAAGGCGGGGGCCTTCCTGGTGCCCGCCTCGGCCTCGATGGCCGATATCGTGGATCTGGTGACGCGCGGCGGCGCCAGCACCTGCGGCACCGAGATCCTGTACCGGGTCGGCGTGCGGCAGTCTGACGTGCTGGTGCGCTCGGTCGATCCGGCGACTTCGCAATATGTCGAGGAAGCCCGCTATGTGCCCGGCACCGACAAGGTTCCCGATGTCGTGGCCGAGGTCGAGAAAGAGCCCGACACGCGCTATCGCATCGCCCTGGCCGAGGGCGTCACCGCCTGGCAGGTGGTGCAGATGCTCAACAATGTCGATGTGCTGAAGGGCGATATCGGCGATCTGCCGAAAGAGGGCACGCTGGCGCCCGACAGCTACGAGTTCTCGAAAGGGGATGCGCGGTCGGGTCTGATCAAGCGGATGCAGGACGAGCAGATGCAGATCCTGGATGCCGCCTGGGCGCAGAAGGCCGACGGCATTCCGCTGAAGACCCCCGAGGACGCGCTGATCATGGCCTCGATCATCGAGAAGGAAACCGGTGTTCCCGATGAACGCCGCGTCGTCGCCTCGGTCTTCGAGAACCGGCTGGAACAGGGGATGCGGCTGCAGACCGACCCGTCGGTGATCTACGGCATCACCAAGGGCAAGGGCATCCTGGACCGTGGCATCCGCGCCAGCGAGCTGAAGGCCAACAATGCCTACAACACCTATGTGGTGGACGGGCTGCCGCCGACGCCGATCGCCAACCCCGGCCGGGCCTCGATCGAGGCGGCGGTGAACCCCGAGAAGACGAACTACCTGTATTTCGTCGCCGACGGGTCGGGCGGTCACGCCTTTGCCGCCACCCTGGACGAGCACAACCGGAACGTCGCCAAATGGCGCCAGATCGAAGCCGAGAAGGGCAATAACTGATCGGTTTCAATCGGTTGCATGAACGGGGAAGGCGGGGCGTTAACAAGGCGTTCCGCCTTCGTCCTTTGGGGGGCCTTGACCCACCGAACGGTTTCCCGTATAGGTTGTGACATGCTGGAACACATGGGCAAACGGCCTGGGGGAAACCCTTGGGCCGTTTTTTCGTGCTGCGCGTCGGAGGGACAACGATAACGCACGAGGCAAAAAAATGAAAACTCGGTCCGACAGAGACGAGACCCGGCTGCGGGACACTATCGACAGGCTCGACCGCCAAATCGGCGACATCACCAGGGATCTGGAGGCGCTGCAGGACAGGGTGCGCGCCGGCGATGTCGCGGCGGTCGGGGAGACCACCAAGATGTGTCAGGAGATCCGCAAATGGATCGGTTTTGCTATGGAAATGGAGGCGAAGCTTGAAGATGGAAGACAGGGACATCGGCCAGGCGGAGACATCGACATCGGGGCCGCAAGGGCTTCGATCGGGTGCCGCCTGGATCGCCTCCGCAGGTGCGGACATCCAGAACGCATTCCTGGATGACCTTGATGAGGGAGAGCTTCGCGCTCTCCCTTTTTTGTTTGAATTCTGGGCCTTGCCGCATCAGCTGCCGCCAGATGGCAATTGGCGCAGCTGGGTCATCATGGGCGGGCGCGGCGCGGGGAAATCGCGGGCGGGATCCGAATGGGTGCGGACACAGGTCGAGGGCAACCTGCCGCTGGAGCCGGGGCGCTGCAGGCGCCTTGCGCTGGTGGGCGAGACCTTTGACCAGGTGCGCGACGTGATGATCTTTGGCGAAAGCGGCATCATGGCCTGTTCGCCCCCCGATCGCCGTCCGCTGTGGAAGGCGAGCGAGCGCAAGCTGATCTGGCCCAACGGGGCCGAGGCGCAGGCGTTTTCCGCCAGTGAGCCCGAGGCGCTGCGGGGCCCGCAGTTCGACGGCGCCTGGCTGGACGAGCTGGCCAAGTGGAAGAAGGCGCAGGACACCTGGGACATGCTGCAGTTCGCGCTGCGGCTGGGCGAGGATCCCCGCGTCTGCGTCACCACCACGCCGCGCAACGTGGGCGTGCTGAAGAAGCTGCTCGAAAGCCCGTCGACGGTCGTGACCCATGCGCCGACCGAGGCGAACCGCGCCAACCTTGCCGACAGTTTCCTTGAGGAGGTGCGGGCGCGCTACGCGGGCACAAGGCTGGGCCGGCAGGAGCTGGACGGTATCCTGATGGCCGATGCGGAAGGGGCGCTCTGGACCGAGGCGATGCTGCAGGCGGCGCAGGTCAGGGACATTCCGCCGCTGGATCGCATCGTGGTGGCGATCGACCCGCCGGTCACCGGCCACGAGGGGTCGGACGAATGCGGCATCATCGTCGCGGGCGTTGTGCAGAAGGGGCCCTTGGGCGACTGGCAGGCCTATGTGCTGGAGGATGCCTCGGTGCGGGCGGCGTCACCGCTGCAATGGGCCGAGGCCGCGATTGCCGCCATGGCGCGGCACGGTGCTGACCGGATCGTGGCCGAGGTCAACCAGGGCGGCGATCTGGTGGAAAGCGTGCTGCGGCAGGTCGATCCGCTGGTGCCTTTGAAGACGGTGCGGGCGACACGCGGGAAGGCCGCGCGGGCCGAGCCGGTGGCGATGCTTTACGAGCGCGGCCGGGTGCATCACGCCCGGGGTCTGGGCGCGCTGGAGGATCAGCTGGCGCAGATGACGACGCGCGGCTGGGAAGGCCGCGGCAGCCCCGACCGGCTGGATGCGCTGGTCTGGGCGCTGCACGAGCTGGTGCTGGCACAGCGCCCGGCGGTGCGGCCGCAACTTCGGGTCCTGTGACCCACCGCACGGTGGTCTGAGGTGAATTTAATCCATTTCCAGCACATTCCTCGCACGGCCCGGGACGACCCCGGCCACCGCCCCGAGGGCGGGACGCGACGCAAGCAAGGAGAGACGCATGGGGGTCATCGACTATTTCCGCAAGGATGCCGGGTCGTCCGTGAAGGGCGCGCCGGAGCGGAAGGCCTCGGCCACGGGGCGCATCGTTGCCTATGCCAGCGGCGGTCGCGTCGCCTGGTCCGCGCGCGATACCGCAAGCCTGACGCGCACCGGTTTCACCGCCAACCCGGTGGTGTTCCGCGCGGTGAAACTGGTGGCCGAGGCCGCGGCCTCGCTGCCGCTGATCCTGCAGGACGAGGCGCGCCGCTATGACCAGCACCCGGTGCTGTCGCTGCTGCGCAACCCCAACCCGATGCAGGGCCGGGCCGAGCTGTTCGAGGCGCTCTATGGCCAGATGCTGCTGACCGGGAACGCCTATCTGGAGGCCGTCGCCGCCGAGGAAGGCACGCCGGTCGAGCTGTACGTGCTGCGTTCGGACCGGATGAGCCTGGTGCCCGGCACTGATGGCTGGCCGGTGGCTTTCGATTACACGGTGAATTCCAGCAAGGTGCGCTTTGACGTGTCGGGGCCGCGCTCGCCCATCCTGCATCTGAAGACCTTCCATCCGCAGGATGATCACTACGGCCTGTCGCCCCTGCAGGCGGCGGCGCAGGCGCTTGATGTACACAATTCGGCCTCGCGCTGGTCGAAGGCGCTTCTGGACAATGCTGCGCGGCCCTCAGGGGCGATCGTCTACAAGGGCGGGGATGGCGAAAGCACCATGAGCCCCGACCAGTTCGACCGCCTGGTGGCCGAGATGGAGATGTATCATCAGGGCGCTGCCAATGCCGGCCGGCCGATGCTGCTGGAGGGGGGGCTTGACTGGAAGCCCATGGGCTTCAGCCCCTCGGACATGGAATTCCACAAGACCAAGGAGGCCGCCGCGCGCGAGATCGCGATTGCTCTGGGCGTGCCGCCCATGTTGCTGGGCATCCCCGGAGAGGCCACCTATGCCAATTACCAGGAGGCCCACCGCGCCTTCTTCCGCCTGACGGTGCTGCCGCTGGCGACCCGCGTCACCGCCGCCGTGGCCGAATGGCTGGAACGCTTCAGCGGTGAACAGCTGGAGCTGCGCCCGGACCTGGACCGCGTGCCCGCCCTGTCGGCGGAACGCGACAGCCAGTGGAAGCGCATCGGCGAGGCGGATTTCCTGACCCGCGCCGAGAAGCGCGCCGCCCTTGGCCTGCCGCCTCTGGAGGATGGCGATGCCTGATCCGCGTCCCGTCTACGAGGATTTCGAATGCGGCCCCTCGCTGCGGCTGCAATCGCACGAGAAGGTCTCGAAGTTGCAAAACGATGCGCTGCACGAGCGGATCGCGCGGCTGGAGGCCCTGGTCGAGCGGCTGGAAAAGCGCCTGTGGCTGACCGTCTTCGGCATCGTCGGCGCGATCCTTGCCCAGGCCTTCCAGTCCATCCTGGACCAGCTTCCCTGATCGGAGACCATGACCATGTACGAACAGATGAAAGAGGCGGCCTCGGGGCTGGAGCAGAAGTTCTGCCGCTTTGACGAGGACCTGACGGTGCAGTCCGACGGGCTGACCATCGAGGGCTATGCCTCGCGGTTCGGGGCCTGCGACCAGGGCGGCGACATCGTGCAGGCAGGCGCCTACACGGCCAGCCTGTCGCGTCTGGCGGCCGAGGGGCGGCGGGTCAAGATGCTGTGGCAGCACGATCCCGCCCAGCCCATCGGCATCTGGGACGAGATCCGCGAGGACACCACGGGCCTGTGGGTCAAGGGGCGCCTGCTGGAAGGCGTCGCCCGGGGCCGCGAGGCCGCCGAGCTGATCCGTGCCGGGGCCATCGACGGGCTGTCGATCGGCTATCGCACGAAGCGGGCGGCCAAGGATGACGGGGGCCGCAGGCTCCTGACGGAACTGGAGCTGTGGGAGGTGTCGCTGGTGACCTTCCCGATGCTGCCCAGTGCGCGTGTGGCCGCCAAGGGGATGGATCCCCTGGAGGAGCCGCTGCGCGAATTGGCAGCGGCCCTGAGGGCCGCGGGGGCCGAGTTGGGCGGCCGCTAGGGCGCTCTCATCTTCCAATCGAGAGGTAGTCGATGGGTATGACCGAGAAGAGTTCTCGGGCCGGAGAGATCGTGTCTCCGGTCGCCGAGGTGAAATCTGCGATCACGGATTTCGTGCGGGAGTTCAAGGACTTCCAGTTCGACATCAAGGAACGACTTCAACAACAGGAAAGCCGACTGACCATGCTTGACCGCAAATCCCTGTCCGCCGCGCGCCCGGCGCTTGCCGCCTCTGCCGACATCGCGGCCCCCCATCAGAAGGCCTTCAACGCCTATCTGCGCAATGGCGACGACGATGGCCTGCGTGGCCTGGAGCTGGAAGGCAAGGCGATCTCGACCGTGTCGGGCGACGGCGGCTATCTGGTGGATCCGGTGACCTCGGCCAGCGTCGGCACCGTCCTGCGCAGCGCCGCCTCGCTGCGTCAGGTCGCCAATGTGGTGACCGTCAACGCGACCTCCTACGACGTGCTGATCGATACCTCCGACATCGGCTCGGGCTGGAGCAACGAGAGCTCGGTCTCGGAGACCACCACGCCCTCGATCGACCGCATCTCGATCCCGCTCTATGAGCTGTCGGCACTGCCGAAGGCCTCGCAGCGGCTGCTGGACGACAGCGCTTTCGACATCGAGGGCTGGCTGGCCGAGCGTATTGCCGACAAGTTCTCGCGCGCCGAGGCGGCCGCGTTCGTCTCGGGCGATGGTGCCGACAAGCCGACCGGTTTCCTGATCAACACCAAGGTCGCCAATGCGTCCTGGAGCTGGGGCAATCTGGGCTATGTCGCAACCGGGACCTCGGGCGATTTCGACCCGACCGAGCCGGCAGATGCGATCATCGACCTGGTCTATGCCCTGGGCGCACGCTACCGCGCCAACGGCACCTTCGTGATGAACTCGAAAACCGCGGGTTCGGTGCGCAAGCTGAAGGATGCCGACGGCCGTTTCCTGTGGTCGGACGGCCTGGCCGCGGGCGAGCCCGCACGCCTGATGGGCTATCCGGTGCTGGTGGCCGAGGACATGCCCGACATTGCGGCCGGCAGCTATTCGGTCGCCTTCGGCGATTTCCATTCCGGCTATACCATCGCCGAGCGCCCCGACCTGCGCGTGCTGCGCGATCCGTTCAGCGCCAAGCCGCATGTGCTGTTCTACGCGACCAAGCGCGTGGGCGGTGATGTCAGCGATTTCGCGGCGATCAAGCTGCTGAAATTCGCCGCTTCGTAAGGGCGGCGGGTCGGCGGGGCCGGGTCTGTGGCCCCGCCGGGCGCGTGTCTCCTGCATGCGTTGTCCAGCTGCTCCCTCCGTCCGAGCAACGTTGGGAGACACGCGCCGGGGGGACCCCTCCGGCGTGGGATGAGGGCGGGCAGAGGCCCGGGATCACGGGAGAAATTTGATGTTGCTAGTCGAAACGAACCAGGTCGCGGCCGCTGTGCTGCCGATTGCGGCCTTCCGCGATCACCTGCGGCTGGGATCGGGCTTTGCCGAGGACGATCTGCAGGACGGCGTGCTGGAAGCCTATCTGCGTGCCGCCATCGCGGCGCTGGAGGGGCGCACCGGTCAGGTCTTCCTGCAGCGCGACTTCATCTGGACGCTGGAGGAATGGTCTGATCCCGAGGGCGTGCGCGTCCCGGTGACCCCGATCCGCTTCCTGCAGGAGGTCCGCATCTACGAGGACGACACCAGCTATACCTCGATCACCGGGGATGAGTTCCGCATCACCGCTGATTCCTATTTCCCGGTCTTCCGCCGGGTGTCGGGGCTGCTGCCGACGATCCCCGACGCTGGCAAGGCCGAGGTCCTGATGACGGCGGGCGCGGCCACGGAATGGGCGGTGCTGCCGGCGGATCTGGCGCAGGCGGTGCTGCTGCTGGCGGCGCATTACTATGAATACCGCAACGATCCGGGCCTGTCGCGGGGCTGCATGCCCTTCGGCGTCACCGCCCTGATCGAACGCTACCGCCCGATCCGGCTGGGCAAGGGGATCCGCGCATGAGCCCCCGGCTGAACCGCCGGCTGACCCTTGAGGCGCTGAGCCACCTGGCCGATGGCGCGGGCGGCAGCACCGCAAGCTGGCAGGCGCTCGGGACGCTCTGGGGTGAGGTGGCGCCGCGCAGCGGCGGGGTGACGGATCTGGCCGACCAGCCGGTTCATGCGCAGCGTGTCGCGATCACCGTGCGGGGGGCGCCGGTCGGGGCCTCGAACCGGCCGGTGCCGGGCGAGCGGTTCCTGTGCGGCAGCCGCATCTACCTGATCGACGCCGTCACCGAGGCCGATGCGACAGGTCTTTACCTGACCTGCCTCGCCCACGAGGAGCTTGCCCCATGAGCTATGCGGTTTCCGCCGCGCTGCAGAGCGCGATCTACGAGGCGCTGAGCGCCGATGCCACGCTGCTGTCGCTGGTGGGGGACGCGATCTTTGACGCGCCGCCCCAGGGTACGCCGCCGGCGCTTTGGGTGGCGCTTGGCCCCGAGACGGCGCGCGATGCCTCCGACAAGAGCGGCGCGGGCGCGCTGCACGAGGTGGTGATCTCGGTCGTGGCGGGGCAGGACGGCTTCCACGCGGCCAAGGCCGTGGCGGGGGCGGTGTCGGATGCCCTGGCGGCGGGTGTGCCTGCGCTGACGCGCGGCAGCCTGATCTATCTGAATTTCCTGAAGGCGCGGGCCCGCAGGGAGGGGCGGCTGCGCCGCATCGACCTGACCTTCCGCGCCCGCGTGCAAGACAGCTGATCCCTGGACGGAGAGACGAACATGGTGGCCCAGAACGGCAAGGACCTTCTGATCAAGGTGGACATGACGGGCGGGGGCTCGTTCCAGACGCTGGCGGGGCTGCGGGCCTCGCGGCTGAGCTTCAACGCCGAAAGCGTCGATGTAACGAGCCTCGACAGCACCGGTGGCTGGCGCGAGCTGCTGGCGGGGGCGGGCGTGCGCTCGGCCGGGCTGAGCGGCTCGGGCGTCTTCCGCGACGAAGCCAGCGACGAACGCGCCCGGCAGATCTTTTTCGAGGGCGAGACGCCGGCCTTTCAGGTGATCATCCCCGATTTCGGCATCGTGCAGGGGCCGTTCCTGATCACCTCGATCGAATATGCCGGCGCCCATGACGGCGAGGCGACCTACGAGCTGGCGCTGGCCTCGGCCGGGGCGCTGACGTTCACGGCGCTGTGATGGCAAATCCGCTGGCAGGCGAGGTCGCGCTGGTCGTCGATGGCGAGCGGCGCGTGATGAAGCTGACCCTGGGCGCGCTGGCCGAGCTGGAGGCGGGGCTGGAAAGCCGGTCGCTGGCGGCGCTGGTCGAGCGTTTCGAGGAGGGCGCCTTCACCACCCGCGACGTGCTGGCGCTGATCGTGGCGGGGCTGCGGGGCGGGGGCTGGAACGGTACCGCCCGCGACCTGCTGAGCGCCGAGATCGCGGGCGGGCCGCTAGAGGCCTCGCGTCGGGCGGCGGAACTTCTGGCCCGCGCCTTCGTGCTGCCGGGGGACACGGGATGAGCGGGCTGGACTGGCCCGCGCTGATGCGGGCGGGGATCTGCGGGCTGCGCCTGCTGCCGCGCGAGTTCTGGCAGCTGACCCCGGCCGAGCTGCGGCTGATGCTGGGGGATCTGCCGGGGGCCGCGCCGGTCTTCGGCAAGGGGCGGCTGCAGGAACTGCTGGCGGCCTTCCCCGATACCACGCCAGAGGAATGACGACCGGGTGCGCCCGGCAGGAGGGTTGAGATGGCGGATTTGAACGGGGTCACGGACCTTCAGGCGCAGGTCGACGGCCTGGATGAAAGCCTGGGCAATGCGGCCGAGGTGGCGGCGGGTTTCGGCGCCGAGCTGCAGCGGATGCGCGCGGCGATGGAGGACACCGGCAAGGACATGCAGACGCTGGAGCGTGGCCTGTCGCGCGGTCTGCGCAAGGCGCTGGACGGGGTGCTGTTCAACGGCGCCTCGGCGGGCGAGGCGCTGCAGGGGGTCGCGAGCACGGCCAGCCGTGTCGCCTATTCCGCGGCATCCCGTCCGATCACCGACCGTTTCGGCGGGCTGATCGCGCAAGGCCTGGGGGCGCTGATGCAAAGCGCCACGCCCTTTGCTCAGGGTGGCGTGGTGAATGCGCCGACCTATTTCCCGATGCGCGGCGGCACTGGCCTGATGGGCGAAGCCGGCCCCGAGGCCATCGTGCCGCTGTCGCGCGGCGCCGACGGCCAACTGGGCATCCGCAGCGAGGGCGGCGGCCGCGCGGTGCAGGTGGTCATGCATGTCTCGACCCCCGATGCCGAAGGCTTCCGCCGTTCGACATCCCAGATCGCCGCCCAGATGGGCCGCGCCATTGCCCGCGGCCAGCGCAACCGCTGAGGAGACGACCATGAGCTTTCACGAGATCCGGTTCCCCACCACGCTCTCCTTCGGCTCGACCGGCGGGCCGGAGCGGCGCACAGACGTGGTGACGCTGGCCAATGGCTACGAGGAGCGCAACTCGCGCTGGCAGCATTCCCGGCGGCGCTACGACGCGGGTGTGGCGATGCGTTCGCTTGATGATCTGGAGGCGCTGATCGCCTTCTTCGAGGCCCGCCGCGGCCAGCTTTATGGCTTTCGCTGGAAGGACTGGTCCGACTACAAGTCCTGCGCCCCCAGTGCCCAGATCACCGCCCAGGACCAGCTGATCGGCACCGGCGACGGCGCGACGACGGTCTTCGTGCTGGCCAAGCTTTATGCCTCTGGCAATGCAAGCTACCTGCGGCCGGTGACGAAACCCGTGATGGGCACGCTGCGCGCGGCCGTCAGCAGCACCGAAAAGACCGAAGGCCCCGATTTCACGGTGGATTACGGCACAGGAGAGATCACCTTCGCAACCCCGCCCGGCACCGGCGCCGCGGTGACGGCGGGCTTTGAATTCGACGTGCCGGTCCGCTTCGACACCGACCGCATCCATGTGTCGGTCGCGTCCTTCCAGGCGGGGGATGTCCCCAGTGTCCCCGTGGTGGAGGTGCGCTGATGGCCTTCGATCCCGAACTTGCGGCCCATCTGGCGGGCGGCATCACCACCACCTGCAATGCCTGGGCGATCACCCGGCACGATGGTGCTGTGCTGGGCTTTACCGACCATGACGTCGATCTGACCTTCGAGGGGATCGCCTTTCGCGCGGATACCGGGCTGACGGCCTCGGCGCTGCAGCAGGGCACGGGCGTTTCGGTCGACAATACCGAGGCGATGGGTGCGCTGAGCGATGCGGCGATCTCGGATACCGACATTGCGGCGGGGCGCTTCGATGGCGCCGAGGTCCGCGCCTGGCTGGTGAACTGGCAGGATGTGACAGCGCGGCAGATGATTTTCCGCGGCACCATCGGAGAGATCACCCGCGCGGGCGGCGCCTTCAAGGCCGAGCTGCGCGGCCTGACCGAGGCGCTGAACCAGCCCGTCGGCCGATCCTACCAGACGCCCTGCGCGGCGATCCTGGGCGATGGCGCCTGCGGGGTCGACCTGAGCGATCCCGCCTTCCGCGCCGAAGCCACGGCCACGTCGGTCACGGGCGCGCGGGTGTTCCGGATCGAGGGGCTGACGGGCTACGAGGCGGGCTGGTTTGCCCGCGGGATGCTGCATGTCCTCGATGGGGCGGCGGCGGGCGTTTCGGTGCCGGTCAAGCGCGACTGGGCAGAGGGCAGCACCCGGGTGATCGAGCTCTGGATGCCGCTGCCGGTCGAACCCGGTGCGACGCCCGCGCTGCGGCTGGAGGCGGGCTGCGACAAGCGGCTCGCCACCTGCCAGGAGAAATTCGCCAATGCGGTGAACTTCCGCGGCTTTCCGGACATCCCGGGCGACGACTGGCTGATGGTGGTGCCGGCGCGCGCCGGGCAATCCTCGGGCGGGAGCCTGAGATGAGCCAGCGCATCGTCCTGGCTGCCCGGGGCTGGATCGGCACACCCTATGTCCACCAGGCCTCGGTGCGGGGGGCGGGGACGGATTGCCTGGGGCTGCTGCGCGGCCTTTGGCGCGAGCTTTACGGCCAGGAACCCGAACCCGTCCCCCCCTATACCGCCGACTGGTCCGAGCCGCAGCGCCAGGAGCGCCTGTGGCAGGCCGCCGCCCGACACCTGGTGGAGAAGCCACCGGGTTCCGAAGACCCCGGTGACGTGCTGCTGTTTCGCATGCGCGCCGGCGGGGTCGCCAAGCACCTCGGGATTGCCGGTGAAACCGGCGCCCGGGCCAGCTTCATCCACGCCTATTCCCGCCACGCGGTCGTCGAAAGTCCGCTGAGTGCCCCCTGGCGCCGCCGCATCGTCGCCCGTTTCGCCTTTCCGCCGCAGGAGGAGATCTGAATGGCCACCCTTATCCTGTCTGCCGCCGGCGCGGCCATCGGCGGCTCTGTCGGGGGCACGGCGCTTGGCCTGTCCTCGGTTGCCATCGGCCGCTTCATCGGTGCCGCCATCGGCCAGTCGATCGACCAGCGCATTCTGGGCGGGGGTTCGGATGCGGTCGAAAGCGGCCGGGTCGAACGGTTCCGGCTGTCGAACGCAGGCGAGGGCGATGCGGTTGCGCGCCTTTACGGGCGGATGCGGATCGCGGGGCAGGTCATCTGGGCCTCGCAATTCACCGAGACCGCCACCACCACCGGCGGCGGCAAGGGAACCTCGGCGCCGCAGAGCACCCAGTACGGCTATACCGTGAACCTGGCGGTGGCGCTGTGCGAGGGCGAAATCTCGGGCGTGGCGCGGATCTGGGCGGATGGGGCTGAAGTGGCGCCCGATGCGCTGAACATGCGCCTTTATGTCGGATCCGAGGACCAGCTGCCCGACCCCCGCATGGAGGCGATCGAGGGGGCGGGTTCCGTGCCGGCCTATCGCGGCACCGCCTATGTCGTCTTCGAGGACCTGGACCTGACGCTGTTCGGCAACCGGGTGCCGCAGTTCACCTTCGAGGTTCTGCGGCCCGCGCCTCTGTCGCTGGCGGGCGCCGCAACCGAACCCGCCCATGCGATCCGCGGCGTCGCGATGATGCCCGGTAGCGGCGAATATGCCCTGGCCACGACGCCTGTGCGCCACGATTACGGCGCCGGCAGCGGCAAGCTGCAGAACGTCAACACCCCCTCGGGCAAGAGCGACGTGGAAACCTCGCTCGATCAGCTGGAGGCCGCGCTGCCCAACAACGGCGCGGTCTCGCTGATCGTCAGCTGGTTCGGCAACGACCTGCGCTGCGGTGATTGCGAGATCCGCCCCAAGGTCGAGCAGGCCGAGTTCGACGGCGCCGAGATGCCATGGTCGGTCAGTGGCCTGACGCGCGCGACCGCGCAGATCGTGTCGGGCGATGGTTCGGACCGGCCGATCTATGGCGGCACACCGGCGGATGCCTCGGTGATCGAGGCCATCCGCGAGATGACCGCGCGCGGTCAGGCGGTCATGTTCTATCCCTTCATGCTGATGGACCAGACCGAGGGCAACAGCCTGCCCGACCCCTGGAGCGATGCCACCACCCAGCCCGCGCTGCCCTGGCGCGGCCGGATCACCTGTTCCGAGGCCCCCGGCCGCGCCGGATCCCCCGATGGCACCGCCACCGCCGCAACCGAAGTCGCGGCCTTCTTCGGCACGGCTCAGGCCAGTGATTTCACCGTCGCGGGGGATACCGTCAGCTATGCGGGCCCCGACGAATGGCGCTATCGGCGTTTCGTGCTGCATTGCGCGGCTCTGTGCAAGGCCGCGGGTGGCGTCGACAGCTTCTGCATCGGCTCCGAGATGGTCGGTCTGACCCAGATCCGCGGCAGCGCCGGCAGCTTCCCGGCGGTTGCCGCGCTGCGGGCGCTTGCCGCCGAGGTGCGCGCCATTCTGGGGGCTTCGGTCAAGCTGGGCTATGCCGCCGACTGGAGCGAATATTTCGGTTACCAGCCCGCCGATGGGTCGGGCGACCGGCTGTTCCACCTCGATCCGCTCTGGGCCGATGCCGAGATCGACTTTGTCGGCATCGACAACTACATGCCGCTGTCGGACTGGCGTTCGGGGATAGAGCATCTGGACGCCGAGACGGTGAAGACGATCTATGATGCCGATTACCTGGCCTCGAATGTCGAGGGGGGCGAACTTTACGACTGGTACTATGCCTCGCAGGAAGATCGCGATGCCCAGATCCGCACGCCCATCACCGATGGTCAGGGCGAGGCTTGGATCTGGCGCGTCAAGGACATCCGCAACTGGTGGTCGAATGCCCATCACGAGCGCATTGGCGGGGTGCGTCAGGCCTCGGCCACCGCCTGGGTGCCGCAGTCGAAACCGATCTGGTTCACCGAACTGGGCTGCGCCGCCATCGACAAGGGCACCAACCAGCCAAACAAGTTCCTCGATCCGAAAAGCTCGGAATCCGCGCTGCCGTTCTATTCCGACGGCCAGCGCGACGAGCTGATGCAGCAATGCTACCTGTCGGTGATGCACGGCTACTGGAACGATGCGGCGAAGAACCCGGTGTCCGCGGTCTATGGCGGGCCGATGATCGACATGTCGCGCGCCTTCGTCTGGGCCTGGGACGCGCGGCCCTTCCCGTATTTTCCCGGTAACACCGACCTCTGGAGCGATGGCGATAACTACACCGCCGGGCACTGGATCACCGGGCGCGTGGGCGGCCGGTCGCTGGCGCGTGTGGTCGAGGAAATCTGCCGCGATGCCGGCGTGACCGAGGTCGAGACATCGGGGCTTTACGGCTATGTCGGCGGCTTCCTGGTGGACGAGGTGACGGCGCCGCGCGCCGCGCTGCAGTCGCTGATGCTGCGCTACGGCTTCGATGTGGTCGAACGCGAGGGCGTGCTGAGCTTCCGGATGCGGACCGGCCGGGCGGATGCGGTCATCACCCCCGAGGGGCTGGCCGTGGTCGAGGATCTGGAGGCCGATCTGGAACACAGCCGCGCCCCCGAGGCCGAGATCGCCGGCCGCATGAGGCTGCGCTTCATCGAGGCGGATGCCGATTACGATGCGATCACCGAAGAGGCGATCCTGCCGGGCGACACCAGCCGCGTCGTCGCCGGCAGCGAGCTGTCGCTGTCGATGAGCCGCACCGAGGCCCGCCAGGTCCTGGAACGCTGGCTGGGGGAAACCCGCGTGGCCCGCGACACCCTGCGCTTTGCCCTGCCGCCGTCGCGCCGTGACGTGGGGCCGGGCGATGTGGTGGCCTATCGCGATGGCGAGGACGAGGCGTTCTACCGCATCGACCGGGCCGAATTCGCCGAGGCCGCGATCTGTGACGCGACACGGGTCGAACCCGACATCTACCTGCGCGCGGCGCTGGCGGAAGAGGCGCCGCGCAGCCCTGTCTATGCGGCCCCCGTGCCGGTCTTCCCGCTGTTCCTCGACCTGCCGCTGATGCGCGGCGACGAGGTCCCCCATGCGCCCCATATCGCCGTCACCGCCGATCCCTGGAGCGGCGGCGCGGCGCTCTATGCCTCGGCCAGCGATGCAGGATACCAGCTGGACCGCGTGCTGTCGGCGCGCTCGGTCATCGGGATCACCACGTCAGAACTGCCGCGCGCCGCCCTGGGCCGGGTCGATCGCGGCGAGGGGCTGGGCGTCAGCCTGACCGCCGGGGCGCTTTCGTCCACGGACGAGGCCGGGCTGCTGGCCGGCGCC
Source organism: Pseudooceanicola sp. NS-SX9 (assembly GCF_057380705.1). Lineage (NCBI taxonomy): Bacteria > Pseudomonadati > Pseudomonadota > Alphaproteobacteria > Rhodobacterales > Paracoccaceae > Pseudooceanicola > Pseudooceanicola sp. NS-SX9. Next base: position 1,582,575 of record NZ_CM170818.1, read on the forward strand.
AACCTGATGGCGATCGGTGACGGCACGCCGGGCAAGTGGGAGCTGTTCCAGTTCCGCGACGCCGAGGTGACGGGGGTGCGCTCCTACAGCCTCGGCCACCGGCTGCGCGGCCAGGCGGGCAGCGACGCGGTGATGCCCGACATCTGGCCGGTGGGATCCTACGTGGTGCTGATGAACGGCGTGCCCGAGCAGATCTCGCTCGCGCCCAGCCAGCGGCGGCTGGAACGGCACTACAGGGTGGGCCCGGCGCTGAAGGCGGTCGATGACCCGAGCTATCGCCACTATGCGCTGGCCTTCGACGGCAACGGCTTGCGGCCCTATGCGCCCTGCCACCTGGCGGTGACGGAACAGGGGACGGGGGGGCTTGATTTCAGCTGGATCCGCCGCAGCCGCATCGAGGGCGATCCCTGGGACCTGTCCGAGATCCCCTTGGGCGAGGACAGCCTGGCCTTCCGCCTGCGCCTGCGCAGCGGCGGCACGGTCTTCCGCGAGGTCGAGGTGACGGAGGCGGGCTGGAGCTACACCGCCGCCCAGCAGGCCAGCGACGGCATCAGCGGTGCCGTCACGCTGGAGGTGGCGCAGCTTTCGGCCAGCTACGGGGCAGGGGGAACGGCGACGCTGGCCTTCAGCCTGTAAACCATTCCGTTTCGTGAACCGGCCCCGGACGGCTTTGCATTTTCCAAGCGCGGCCCCATCTGCTAACCTGACCGCCAAACTTGGGATAAGCGCCATGGCCAACACGCAAGCAAAGCTCGCCGAGCTGGACCCCGTCTGGGACCGCATCACCCGCGAGGCAAAAGTCGCCATCGCGGATGAGCCCCTGCTCGGCGGGATGGTTCATTCGACGATCCTTCACCACGCCTCGTTCGAGCGTGCCCTGTCCTACCGCATTGCGATGAAGCTGGCCTCGGACGACATGCCGGGCCAGCTTCTGCGCGAGATCTGCGACGAGGCGATCCAGGCCGATCCCGCCATCGCCGAGGCCGCGCGGGCCGATATCGTGGCGATCTATGATCGCGACCCGGCCTGCCACCGCTTCCTGCAGCCGCTGCTGTATTTCAAGGGCTACCAGGCGGTGCAGTCCTATCGCATCGGCCACTGGCTGTGGACGCAGAAGCGGGTCGATCTGGCCTATTTCTTCCAGATGCGCTCATCCGAGGTGTTCGGCGTCGACATTCACCCGGCTGCGACCATCGGCAAGGGGATCATGATCGACCATGCGCATTCCATCGTGGTGGGGGAAACCGCGGTGGTGGGCGACAATGTCTCGATGCTGCATTCGGTGACGCTGGGCGGCACCGGCAAGGAAGAGGAAGACCGCCATCCCAAGATCGGCAACGGCGTGCTGATCGGCGCGGGTGCCAAGGTGCTGGGCAATATCCGCGTCGGGCATTGCTCGCGCATTGCGGCGGGGTCGGTGGTGCTGCACGAGGTGCCGCCCTGCACAACCGTCGCCGGCGTTCCGGCCCGCATCGTCGGAGAGGCCGGCTGTGATCAGCCCTCGGTCAGCATGGACCAGATCCACGGCGTCTGAGCCGTTTTCCAGATGTTTCAGGGCCCCGTCTCCGACTGGAGGCGGGGTTTTCGTTTTTCGGCGCGGGTGCAGAACTTTTTAGAAAGTTTTTTACCAATTTGCCCGCAAATCTCTGTCTATCGAGAGGACATGCTGAAAGGCAAATCGAGCAATGAATAAGATTTGGGATCAAGAGTCGGAACGTACCGTGATCGAAATCTCCCTGAAGCGCCCCGAGGGAAGTGGGGACTGGTATCTGGACTGGATGAAGGTGAAATGGCAGGGGGTCAGCAACGTGATACGCTGCGACGAGCCCGTGCCAGTGTCGCAGGCGTTCGCGCCGGGCTTCATGAGGATCATCCGCGACTACCTGCCGCCCGCCAAGGCCACGCCAGCTGTTCTGGCCGCCGCCGGGCCTTTTGATTTCGGGCCGTTGCAGCTGGCCCAAATGCGGGTTTTGATGTCCAAGGCCCGGGATCGGGTCGAGCACATGATGCTGCGCTTTCAGCATGCGCTCGGGCCGGTGATGTCGATCCTTGCGCCGCGACTGCGTACCGAGAGCACCGGGACCAACCAGATGGAGGCGCAGGCGGCACGCATGCTGGTGGATCTGATGGGCCCCTGCCTGAACCTGGCGGCGCTGGATGCATCGCAGCCACTGAAGGCGGATCAGGCGCGGGCGGTGGCGGCCCAGTTGAAGGAATTGCGCGACCGTCATGACGAAATGAGCTTTTTCTCGCACCTGCTGCGCCGCTTCCTATGCCATGGGCCGCAGGCCTTCGGTCGGGTGAACGAACCGCATGTCATGGAAGACCTGCCGCCGCGACAGATGCGCGAACTGCAGATGTGAAGATCATCGTTCATCCTTGATCCATCTTCCTGTCGGATCCTTGCGGCAGGAGGATGCATCATGGGCCTGACTTCGATGACTGCGGCGTTCGGGGCTCTTGGCTGGCAGGCGGGCAGGGTGCGCGATGTCGTGGCTGTCAGTTTTTCGCGCGGTTCCCGGCACAATGGGGCCGAGATCACCTCGGCCTCAATCCGGGCCCCGCCCGGCGGAGCGGCGCTGATCCGGGATCTGACGATCGGTGCGGTGCCGTCTGCCGGGGATGCGGCCCCCTCCCGGCTGACGGGCGGGATGCGGGACGTGTATGTGCGCGCGGCCATTGCCGGGCAGGTCGATGCGCAATTGGCCGCCGAGGCGGTCCTGCAACAGGCCAATGGCACGCGCAGCCAGGCCATGCTGTCGCTGTTCGGGGCCGGGGACACCACCGCGCCGGACAAGCTGAGGACGCTTGGCCAAGAGGCGGCGCGGGTTGGCCGGCGTCAGAAGATGATCCGTGAGATGACCCGGGGCGTGGCCCGCGGAGAGATCCTGGTTTCGGTCTCGACAAAGACGGTTTGGGCGGATGCACCAACGGTGGTGCAGGCGGGCCAGGGCAGCATCGTCAGTGTTTTTGCCACCGAACGGTTCCAGCTGGCGACGGCGGCCGTGGCGGCTTCGGCCAGGCTGACGATTGATCGGCGTCGCTGAACCTTGGCCAAGCACCAGGGGGCCTCGCATGGAACGATCTGCGGCGAACCCATCGGACCGTGGTCGGGACGGCTTGCCGAGTGATATCGGGATGCGGCCCGCCTTCGCCCGCCCCCCTGAATGAGTTGGCCAATGGTGCTGCAACGGCTGCCGGTGAGGGGCGCGACCGGGGGATGAGGGGGCTGTCGTGGTGTGGCGCCGGAGACCGGGATGCACGGACGAAGGGGACCACGGCGACGGCGCGGCGCTGCCTGGGATCGCGACGGAATGACAGCTGCTGTCGGGCTGCGGCCCGATGTTGCCATGGGCCGGGATGGATCGACCGTCGGAGGCGGCGGGGGATCGGGACGGGGCGAGCCAACATGAAAAGGCCCGCTCAGAGGAGCGGGCCTTTGCCTTGCTGCGATGCCGGATCAGGCCAGCATCATCATCGGGTTTTCCAGGTTCTCGACGATGACCTTCAGCAGGTCGGCGCCGAGCGCCCCGTCGATCACGCGGTGGTCGACCGACATGGTCACCGACATCACCGTTGCGACCTCGATCTCGCCGGCGTCGTTGACGACGGCCTTCTTGACGCCCGAGCCGACGGCCAGGATGCCTGCATGCGGCGGGTTCACGATGGCGTCGAAATTGTCGATGCCGAACATGCCGAGGTTGGAGATCGCGAAGGAACCGCCCTGGTATTCATGCGGCGCGAGCTTGCGGTCGCGGGCGCGTTTCGCCAGGTCCTTCATCTCGGCCGAGAGGGCCGAGAGGGATTTCATGTCCGCATCCTTCAGCACCGGGGTGAACAGGCCACCCTCGATCGCCACGGCGACGGCCACGTCGGAGGGCTTGAGCTGCAGCACACGATCACCCGCCCAGACCGCGTTGGCGGTGGGCACGGCCTGCAGCGCCAGCGCCACGGCCTTGATGATGAAGTCGTTGACCGACAGCTTCACGCCGCGCCCTTCGAGCTGCTTGTTCAGCTGCGAGCGGAACTTGAGCAGCGCGTCGAGCTTGATGTCGCGACGCAGGTAGAAGTGCGGAATGGTCTGCTTGGCTTCCGACAGGCGCGCCGCGATGGTCTTGCGCATCCCGTCGAGCTTGACCGCCTGGAAGTCGCGACCCTCGTACATCTTGATGACCTGCTCGGCCGAGGGGCCGGCGGGGGCGGCCTTGGCGACCGGTGCGGCCTCGGCCTTGGCAGCGGGGGCTGCGGCGGCGGGGGCTGCGGCGGGTTTCGCCACGGCGTTTTCCACGTCGGCCTTGACGATGCGGCCATGCGGGCCGGAGCCCGTCAGCGTCGCAAGGTCGAGGCCCTTCTGGGCGGCGATGCGGCGGGCCAGCGGCGAGGCGAAGATGCGCCCGCCATCAGCTGCCTTCGGGGCGGCCGGAGCCGCGGAGCCCCCTGCGGGGGCCGCCTTGGCACCGGCGTCGGCGGCAGGCGCCGCCTCCGGCGCAGCGGCAGCGGCGGGCGCGGGGGCCTTGCCGAGGTCTGCCGCGGATTCGCCGTCCTCCAGCAGGATGGCGATCGGTGCGTTGACCTTCACGCCTTCCGTCCCGGCGGGGATCAGGATCTTGCCGACGACGCCTTCATCGACGGCTTCGAATTCCATCGTCGCCTTGTCGGTCTCGATCTCGGCCAGCAGGTCACCGGCGGCGACGGTGTCGCCTTCCTTGACCAGCCATTTCGCCAGCGTGCCTTCCTCCATGGTCGGAGAGAGGGCAGGCATCAGGATTTCCGTGGGCATGTCTCTCTCTTCCCTTACCGGTAGGTGACTTTCTTCACCGCTTCGATGACTTCGGCGGTGGTGGTCAGCGCCAGCTTTTCAAGGTTGGCGGCATAGGGCATCGGCACGTCCTTGCCGGTGCAGTTGATCACGGGCGCATCGAGGTAATCGAAGGCGTTTTCCATGATGTAGGCCGACAGGTGGTTGCCGATGGAGCCGACGGGGAAGCCTTCCTCGATCGTGACGACGCGGTTGGTCTTCATCACCGAGGCGAGGATCGAGTCGTAGTCGATCGGGCGCAGTGTCCGCAGGTCGAGGACCTCGGCCGAGATGCCTTCCTCGGCCAGCTTGTCCGCGGCTTCCAGCGCATATTTCATGCCGACGCCGAAGGAGATCAGCGTGACATCGGTGCCTTCGCGCCAGATCCGGGCCTTGCCGAAGGGAATGGTGAAATCTTCCAGGTCGGGGACCTCGAACGATTGCCCGTAGAGCAGTTCGTTTTCCAGGAAGATGACCGGGTTCGGGTCGCGGATCGCGGACTTCAGCAGGCCCTTCGCGTCAGCGGCGGAATAGGGCATGACGACCTTCAGGCCGGGGATCATCGCGTACCAGGCGGCGTAGTCCTGGCTGTGCTGCGCGCCCACGCGGGCGGCGGCACCGTTCGGACCACGGAAGACCATCGGCGCACCCATCTGGCCACCGGACATGTAGAGCGTCTTGGCGGCCGAGTTGATGATGTGGTCGATCGCCTGCATGGCGAAGTTGAAGGTCATGAACTCGACGATGGGCTTCAGCGTGCCGAAGGCGGCGCCGACGGCGATGCCGGCAAAGCCGTGTTCGGTGATCGGGGTGTCGATCACCCGCTTGGCGCCGAATTCGTCCAGCAGGCCCTGGGACACCTTGTAGGCGCCCTGGTATTCGGCGACTTCCTCGCCCATCAGGAAGACCGTCTCGTCCGAGCGCATTTCCTCGGCCATCGCGTCGCGCAGGGCTTCGCGGACCGTCTGGGTCTTCATCGGGGTGCCTTCGGGGAAATCGGGGCTGGCCTTCGATTTCGGCGCGGCAGGGGCGGGCGCTGCGGCCTGGGCGGCCACGGGCGCTTCGGCCTTGGGGGCTTCGGCGACGGGGGCGGCCGCGGGGGCGGCGCCGATGTCGTCGGCCGATTCACCTTCTTCCAGCAGCACGGCGATCGGTTCGTTGACCTTCACGCCTTCGGTGCCGGCCGCGATCAGGATCTTGCCGACGACGCCTTCGTCGACGGCTTCGAATTCCATCGTCGCCTTGTCGGTCTCGATCTCGGCCAGGATGTCACCGGCAGAGACGGTGTCGCCTTCCTTGACGAGCCACTTCGCGAGGGTGCCTTCCTCCATGGTCGGAGAGAGGGCGGGCATCAGGATTTCGGTGGGCATTCTTGTCGTCTCCCTCAGGCGTCTTGCTCTTGCGGCGCCAGTTCGGCGTAGATGTCGGTCCAGAGCTGGTCGAGCGACGGTTCCGGGCTTTCCTTCGAGAACTCGGCGGCCTTGTTGACGATCTCCTTGATGGTCTTGTCGATCGCCTTCAGGTCATCCTCGGTCGCGTGTTCGCCGGTCAGCAGCATCTGGCGGACGCCCTCGATCGGGTCGTGCTTTTCGCGCATGTTCTGCACTTCCTCGCGGGTCCGGTATTTCGCCGGGTCCGACATGGAGTGGCCGCGGTAGCGGTAGGTCTTGACCTCGAGGATATAGGGGCCTTCGCCGGCGCGGCAGTGCTCGACCGCCTTTTCACCGGCAGCCTTGACGGCCAGCACGTCCATGCCGTCCACCTGCTCGCCGGGGATGCCATAGGCCTCGCCACGCTTGTAAAGCTCGGCCGAGGAGGTCGAGCGCTTCTGCGCGGTGCCCATGGCGTATTGGTTGTTCTCGATCACGAAGATCACCGGCAGCTTCCACAGGGCCGCCATGTTGAAGGTCTCGTAGACCTGGCCCTGGTTGGCGGCGCCGTCGCCGAAATAGGCGAAGGTCACGCGGTCGTTGCCCAGGTACTTGTCGGCAAAGGCCAGACCCGCGCCGATCGGCACCTGCGCGCCGACGATGCCGTGGCCACCATAGAAATGCTTCTCTTTCGAGAACATGTGCATGGAGCCGCCCTTGCCCTTGGAATAGCCGCCTTCGCGGCCCGTGAGCTCGGCCATGACGCCATCGGGGTCCATGCCGCAGGCCAGCATGTGGCCGTGGTCACGGTACGAGGTGACGCGCTTGTCACCTTCGCTGGCTGCGGCTTCAAGGCCGACCACAACGGCTTCCTGGCCGATGTAGAGGTGGCAGAAGCCACCGATCAGACCCATGCCGTAAAGCTGCCCGGCCTTCTCTTCGAAGCGGCGAATGAGCAGCATGTCGTGGTAGTACTTCTTCAGCTCATCGGCCGAGATGTTCGGCTTGGCTGCAGATTTGCGGGTCGCCATCAGGTGTCCTCCCCGTATTGACCGTGGAATCGGTAAGCGATCTTGGGATAGTTTAGTATTAAACTATCCCCTACAGCAATTCCCCGCGGGATGCGAGGGCGAATTTGACGCAAGTGGCAGCCTAGGCGTGCTTTCCCGTTCCGCAAGAGGGATTTGCATGGAATGCAGCCGTCGGCAGCGCGCCGCGGAATTGCCGCGTTGCAGCGGAAATGACCGTGCAGATGCAGAAAAGGCCCGGCAATGCCGGGCCCCGGGGCGCGGGAATGCGCAAAGGCGGTGATTACTGAAGGACGAATTCGTCGCCGCGGATCTGGCCCAGCATGTCGCGGGCCTGCTGATCCAGCAGATCGAGATCCAGATAGCCGTCGGTCAGCCGGTGGCTGCGGTTGTCGATGACGTCGATCTGCTGTTGCAGCGCGGCCAGACGGTTGCGCAGCTGGGCGGTGTCGGCCTCGACCTCGGCGCGGGCGAAGATGCCGAATTCCCCCTGGATGGCGGCAAAGGCAAAGTAGAGCCCCAGCATCAGCACGATGCTGAAATAGATGAACATCCCGAACCCGGGGCGTGACTGCGCGCTCATGGCCTCAACTCCTTGTGCGCCCCGAGGGGGCGCCTTTGGAGGCGTCCCTTGGGGGCCCGTCTCGGGCGGACGGTGCCTGGGTAATATGGCACAGCCGATTCGACAGGGGAATCCCTTTCGCACCGGCAAAAGAAAAGGGGGCGACAAGTCGCCCCCTGTCCGGACTGTCCCGCAAGGGACCCGGAAGTCGTTCTGCAGCCGGGGCCTCAGCCCGCGACCGATGCCTGGTAGATGCCGTCGATGGTGGCGGCCAGGGTGGCGTCGAAATCGGCATCCGACTGCTGGGCCGAAAGGCCTTCGGTCAGCGCCCGCGAGAAGGAGGCGATCATGCCGGTCTGGCGCGACAGGCGGTCGTTGGCCTCTTCGCGCGAATAGCCGCCCGACAGCGCCACGACCTTCATGACCTTCGGGTGATCGACCAGGGGCTTGTACTGGTTGTCGACCTCGGGGATCGTCAGTTTCAGCATGACCTCGATGCCTTCGGGCAGGGCGTCCAGCGCCGCCAGCAGCGCGTCGCGCAGCAGGTCTTCGGCCTCGGCCTTGTCGGCGATGGTGATGGTCACCTCGGGCTCGATGATCGGGATCAGGCCATAGGACAGGATCTTCTTGCCGACTTCGAACTGCTGTTCGACCACCTTGTTGATGCCCACCGGGTTCGCCGCATCGACGACCGAACGCATCTTGGTGCCGAAGATGCCCTTCGACACGGCCTTGGCCAGCAGGGCGTCGATCTCGGGCATGGGCTTCATCAGCTTGACGCCGTCCTCGGCATCATCAAGGCCCTTGTCGACCTTCAGGAAGGGAACGACCTGGGTTTCCTTCCACAGGTATTCGGCGGTGGGCAGGCCGTCGATCTCGCCGTCCATGGTGCGTTCGAACAGGATCGCGCCGATCACCTTCTCGCCGTTGAAGGCGGGGGACTTGATGATGCGCGCGCGCATGTCGTGCATCAGCTGGAACATTTCCTCTTCCGAGGAATAGGCGTCTTCCTCGATGCCATAGAGCTTCAGCGCCTTCGGGGTCGAGCCGCCGCTCTGGTCGAGGGCGGCAATGAAGCCGTCGCCGCTGCGGATCTGCTCGGCCATCGCCGGATCGGTCTTGACCATTTCGGCCTGCATCATGTCGCTCATATCAATCGCCTGAAATTAAGGGGTTCATGAAAAGGCGGGGCTCTCCTCCGCCCGCTTACCCCTGTCTAGGCGACAGGGGTAGACACTTCAATCGGGGTTGCGCTAACGCGCCGGGACGGGGGGCGATTTCCGGCCCCTCAGCCCTCCAGCGCCGCAACGCCGGGCAGGGTCTTGCCCTCCATCCATTCCAGGAAGGCGCCGCCCGCGGTCGAGATATAGGTGAAATCGGCCGCCGCACCGCTGGCATTCAGCGCCGCCACCGTGTCACCGCCCCCCGCGACCGAGGTCAGCTGGCCCGCCTTGGTCAGCGCGGCCGCCTGCAGCGCCGCAGCATTGGTCGCGGTGTCGAAGGGCTCGATCTCGAAGGCGCCAAGGGGGCCGTTCCAGATCAGCGTCTTCGCCTCGGCAAAGGCTTCGGCGATGCGGGCCACGGCCTCGGGGCCTGCGTCGAGGATCATCGCATCCTCGGGGCATTCGCCCGCGCCCACGGTCTCGCAGGCGGCACCGGCCTTGAATTCGCGCGCCACCACCACGTCCGAGGGCAGGATGATCTCGCAGCCGATGTCCTGGGCCTTCAGCATGATCTTCTGGGCGGTGTCGGCCATGTCGACCTCGGCCAGGGACTTGCCGATGGGCAGGTGCTGGGCCACCAGGAAGGTGTTGGCCATGCCGCCGCCGATGACCAGCTTGTCGACCTTCTCGATCAGGTTCTCCAAAAGGTCGAGCTTGGTCGACACCTTGGCGCCGCCGACGACCGCGATCACCGGGCGCACGGGCGTGCCAAGGGCGCCTTCCAGCGCCTCCAGCTCGGCCTGCATCAGCCGGCCGGCGCAGGCGGGCAGTTCACGCGCCAGGGCCTCGGTGCTGGCATGGGCACGGTGGGCGGCGGAAAATGCATCGTTGCAATAGATGTCGCCAAGCGCCGCGATCTGCTTGGCGAAGGCGGGGTCGTTCTTTTCTTCGCCGGGGTAGAAGCGGATGTTCTCCAGCAGCACGACGGGGGCGTCGATGGTGTCGAGTGCCGCGAAATCCTCGGCAAAGGCCACGTCCTGGCCCAGGGCCGTTTCCAGCGCGGGCAGGGTGATTTTCAGGCTCATCTCGGGGACGACCTTGCCCTTGGGACGGCCGAAATGGGCGATCAGCAGTGCCCGGCCGCCCTTGGCCACGATGTCCTGCACGGTGGGGACGATTCGCTCGATCCGCGTGGCATCGGTGACACGGCCATCTTCGACCGGCACGTTGATGTCGACGCGCACCAGCACGCGCTTGCCCGAAAGATCCATGTCATCAAGGGTTTTCCAGCCCATGAGGCAATCTCCTTTAACCAATTTGCGAGATTTCTCGCCTGCCCCGGGACGGGGGTCAACAGGCTGTGCTTGGCAATCGGTGCATCAGTCAATATTGCTGGCGCAAACATGTGGAAGGAGAGGCAAATGGCCGAAATCAAGGATCCCGAGAACACGATCCTCATGGAGCTGAAGAACGGCACCGTCGTGATCGAGCTCCTGCCGGACGTGGCGCCCAAGCACTCGGAACGGATGAAGGAACTCGCGCGGGCGGGTCTTTATGACGGGGTGGTCTTCCACCGCGTGATCGAAGGCTTCATGGCGCAGACCGGCGACGTGGCCAATGGCAACAAGACCGGCGATTTCAACCTGCGCATGGCGGGCACGGGCGGTTCCGACCTGCCGAACCTGCCGGCGGAATTCTCGCGTCTGCCGCATGACCGCGGCACCCTGGGCGCGGCACGCAGCCAGAACCCGAATTCGGCCAACAGCCAGTTCTTCATCAACTTCAACGACAACCACTTCCTGAACGGGCAGTACACGGTCTATGGCCGCGTGATCTCGGGCATGGAACATGTGGATGCGATCGTGCGCGGCGAGCCGCCGGCAGATCCCGACATGATGATCACGGTCAAGGTTGCCGCGGATGCGTGAGCTTCTGATGGCCGTTGCGTGCGTGGCGGGGCTTGCGGGCCCGGCTGCGGCGACCGGTCTGGACATAGAGATCGCGGGCGAGGCCAACGGCACCGTCCATATCGACCTCTATGACAAGAAGGCACCCAAGAACGTGGCGCAGGTGGTCGAGCTGGCGAAGGAAGGGGCGTATAACGACGTCTACTTCCACCGCGTGATCGACGGCTTCATGGCACAGACCGGCGACGTGCAATACGGCAAGGTGGGCGGCGATCTGCGCATGGCAGGTCGCGGCGGTTCGCATCTGCCGGATGTGCCGGCGGAATTCAGCGACATTCCCTTCAAGCGGGGCACCGTGGGCATGGCGCGCAGCCAGGACCCGAACTCGGCCAATTCGCAGTTCTTCATCATGTTCGCGCCGGGCGATTTCCTGAATGGCCAGTACACGGTCATCGGCGAAGTCACCAAGGGCATGGATGTGGTCGACAAGATCAAGCGCGGCATGGGCCAGAACGGCTCGGTCATCGGCGAGCCCGACCGCATGGTCAAAGTCACCGTCACCCCCTGAGGCGACGGTTGATCCTTAAGGATCGGAGCGGGCGGGGTTTTCCCCGCCCGTTGCCATTTGCGGGGCCGGGTTGGCGGGGGCTGTGGAACCGGCACGTTTGGCGGCTTGCCATGGCCGCCAGGGCACGGTTGCCGTTGCCGTTGCCGTTGCCGTTGCCGTTGCCGTTGCCGTTGCCGTTGCCGTTGCCGTTGCCGTTGCCGTTGCCGGGGATCAGGGCCACGGGACCGGACGGGCCGCTATGGCGGACGTTTCACTCCCGGCGGGGCGCAACTTGGCGCGTTCAGGGGTGGTCCGGGGCGGTGTCGTGGGCCTGTGCAAGGCGGCCACCGGGTTCGGGCAGCACGATCTGGCGCCGGTCGTGGTAGCTGCAATAAAGGCACCAGGTGTCCTGCAGGGCGCGGCCAGGCAGGCGCGGTACCGGGCGCAGCACCATCCGACGGGCCCGGCGCAGGCCACCGCGGCGGTGGCACTGCGGGCAGGCGCTGGCCACCAGCCGCAGGCTGGCCGCCCGCCGGTAAAGCAGTGCCCCAAGAAACGCCAGCGTGAAGACCGCAAGCCCCGTCAGATGCAACGCCCGGTGGCTGCCTGCGGGGGGCAGGCCCTCGGCATGGGGCCGGGCGATGCGGTCACGGGTGGCCAGGGCGGCCTGCGTCAGCGCCGGGGCAAAAGCCCCCTGGCGCAGGTCGGGTTGCAGGGTGCCTTCCAGGATCTCGCGGGCGATGCGGTCCCAGCGGGGGCCATAGCCCGCGCCCAGCTCGATCCGGGCACGGCGCTCGCTGGCGATGAGCAGCACCAGGATGCCGTCCTTGCGCCGCACATCGCCGATCGCCCAGTCGGTGAACAGCCGCTGGCTGAACGCCTCCAGGGTCTCGCCGGGGCGAAAGTAGCGGGTGTCGGGCAGGGTGACGATGTCGATCTGCGGGCCCAGCTGGCGCCGGGCCTGCTGCAGCGCATGGTTCAGCGTCTGCGCCTGATCCGGGGGCAGCAGGCCAGCCAGGTCGCTGACGTAGCCGCACTGGCGCGCGGGCAGGTCCTGCGCGGCCAGCGGACCCGCGCAGACCAGCACCAGGCAGGCCGCCGCGCGCAGGCCCCGCATCAGCCCCGCGCCGCGCCGGTTTCCAGCATGTGGTCGATGGCCGGCCCCGCGACGGATTTCTTCAGCCGCGAGAAGGATCCGTCCTCGTAGACCTCGTTCATCGCGTCCAGGATCGCCCGGTGCGTCACCCGCGCCAGCGCCGATCCAAGCGAGATCCGCGCCACCCCGATGCGGGCGAAATCGGCGCGGGCATAGCTGGCGAGCGTGCCCATCGCGATGGCGTTCACCGGCACCGAGACATGCGTCACGACGCGCTCCAGGTCCTCGAAGCTGGCAAGGCCCGGGACATAGACGCAATCGGCGCCGGCCTCCTCGAAGGCCTTGATGCGCGCCAGCGCCTCTTCCAGGTCGTAATGGCCGTGCACCAGCCCGTCGGCGCGCGCCACCAGCACCATGTCGCGGGGCAGGGCGCGCATGGCGGCGGCGGCCGCGGCGATGCGTTCGACCGCCAGGGCATGATCATAGGCCGCAGCCCCGCCGCGGGTCACATCCTCGATCGAGAGGCCGGCCAGCCCGGTATCCGCCGCCAGCCGCAGGGTTTCGGCCACCGTGTCGGGATCATCGCCAAAGCCGTTCTCAAGATCCGCCGAGACCGGCAGGTCGGTGGCCGCGACCATGGCCGCGGCATGGGTCAGGGCCTCGTCGCGGGTAACCTGACCGTCGGGCTTGCCGATGGTAAAGCCGAAGGCCGCGGAAGAGGTGCCGATGGCCTGGGCGCCCATCGCGGCCAGCATCCGGGCCGATCCCACGTCCCAGGCATTGGCCAGCACAAAGGGGTGGCCGGGCTGGTGCAGCGCGCGGAACGCGGGACCTGGATCGTGCATCTTTCGCCTCCTGGACATTCTGTTGCGGAAGGGTTTCGCAGATCCCGGCGTGTTGCAAGGGGTTTGGGCTTGCCAGAATGCCGCGGAACGGCAAGGCTCCGCGACATGAGGACGCTTGCCGCAAGAAGACTGGCGCCGCTCGGGGGGCGCTTTGCCGTGATGGCCGACATCCACGGCAACGGCGATGCTTTGCGCGCCGTGCTGGCCGATATCGACCACTTCGCCCCCGGCGAGATCCTGGTGCTGGGCGATCACTTCAGCGGGCCCCTGGATGCGGCGGCGGCGGCCGACCAGCTGCTGGGGCGGCCCTTCATCGCGCTGCGCGGCAATCATGACCGCTATCTGCTGGACCAGCCGCAGGCCGATCTGGCGCCATCGGACCGGGCGGCGCGCGACGTGCTGGATCCCTGTGCGATGGCCTGGCTGGCCGATCTGCCCGAGGTGCTGGATTTCGGCGATGTCTGGGCCTGCCACGCGATGCCCTGGGACGACAACCGCTACTGGACCCATGCCGTGCAGCCCGACGGCAGCGTCGTGCTGCGCCATGTCGACGATATCGCGGCCGAGGTCGCGCAGGCCGGCATCACGGCCTCGCTGATCCTGTGTGCCCATACCCATCTGCCGGTGACCATGCGCCTGCCCGGCGGGCAGATCCTGCTGAACCCCGGATCGGTCGGCTGCCCGGCCTATCGCGACGACCTGCCGGTGCCGCATGTGATCGAGACCGGCCATGCCCATGCCGCCTGGGCCCTGGTCGAGCGCCGCGAGGGCCACTGGTCGATCAGCCAGCGCTTCGTGCCCTACGACACCACGGCCATGGTCGGACGCGCCCGCGCCCATGCCCGCTGGGACTGGGCCCGCGCGGTCGAGACCGGATTCCTCTGACGCACATCGCTGTGACAATTGAAGGCTTGGCAGGCGCGGGGGGCTTCGCTATGAACGCCCCCATGACGAAGCGCTGCATCATTACCGGCTGCATTATTCCCTGCTGAGAGTTTTCTCGCGGGCCGCTTCCTCGTTTCCCTGTCGCAAAGGATCCTGAAAGCCGCCCGCGGGCGACGTGCCTTCAGGACAGCCCGGTGCCGAGGTGGCCCCACAGGAGCGAGACATGACCGAGATCAAGCTGCACAACGCCCGCACCCGGAAGAAGGAGGTCTTTGCTCCGATTACCGAAGACAACGTGCGGATGTATGTCTGCGGGCCGACGGTCTATGACCGCGCGCATCTGGGCAATGCGCGCCCCGTGGTGGTCTTCGACACGCTCTACCGGCTGCTGCGGCATGTCTACGGGCCGGATCACGTGACCTATGTGCGCAATTTCACCGATGTCGACGACAAGATCAACGCGACGGCGCTGGCGCGCAAGGAGGCGGGCGCCCCCGGCACGCTGGAGGAGCTGATCGCCGAGCGCACCGAAGAGACGATCGCCTGGTATCATCAGGACATGGATGCGCTTGGCACGTTGCGCCCCGATCACGAGCCCCGCGCCACCGCCTTCATCGGCCAGATGATCGCGATGATCGAGGGGCTGATCGCGGGCGGTCATGCCTATGCGGCCGAGGGCCATGTGCTGTTCTCGGTGGCCAGCTACAAGAATTACGGCGCGCTGTCGGGGCGTTCGGTCGAGGACATGATCGCGGGCGCCCGGGTCGAGGTCGCGCCCTACAAGCGCGATCCGATGGATTTCGTGCTGTGGAAGCCCTCGTCGGACGATCTTCCGGGCTGGAACAGCCCCTGGGGCCGCGGGCGTCCGGGCTGGCACATCGAATGCTCGGCCATGAGCTATGAACTGCTGGGGGCGAGTTTTGACATCCATGGCGGCGGCATCGACCTGCAGTTCCCGCACCACGAGAACGAGATCGCGCAAAGCTGCTGTGCCCATCCCGAGGCCGATTTCGCGCGTTTCTGGCTGCACAACGAGATGCTGCAGGTCGAGGGCAAGAAGATGTCCAAGAGCCTGGGCAATTTCTTCACCGTGCGCGATCTGCTGGACCAGGGCGTGCCGGGCGAGGTGATCCGCATGGTCTTCCTTGGCACCCATTACGGCAAGCCGATGGACTGGACAGAGAAGAAGCGCCAGGAAGCTGAGAAGACGCTGCGCAAGTGGCGCGCTCAGTTGCAAGGGGTTGAAAGCACGGCCAGGCCTGCCGTTGGTCCGGAGTCTGTTCTGGCGGCTTTGGCGGATGATCTGAATACTCCGCTGGCGATGGCGCGTCTTCACAAGCTTTCGGCCGATGGTGATCTGAAGCAGCTCTTTGCCAACCTGAAGCTGATGGGGCTTGGAGAGGGTTGGGAGGATGGCCTCAAGGTGGATGTCGGGGCGGTCGTGGTGCTCCACCCCTACAAGGAATTGTTGAGCGCGGTGCGCGCGGCGGCGATGGAGAGCAAGGATTTCTCGGAGGTGGACCGGCTGAAGCAGGCGCTGGTCGCGGCCGGTGTCGAGGTGCGGATGTCGAAGGCGGGGGTCGAGCTGATCCCGGGGCCGGGGTTCGACGCGGGCAAGCTGGAGGGGCTGGCGTGACGCATCCGGCAGGCCGGGTCAGGGGGCTGTCTGCCCCCTCTGGCGCGCGGGCGCGCGCCATTCACCCCCGAAGGTATTTCGGACAAGAAAATGATCAGGGACGGGGCGCTGCGGCGGCCCCGGCGGGAGGAGCCTGATGGAACGTCTTTATCTTTATGACACCACGCTGCGCGATGGGCAGCAGACCCAGGGCGTGCAGTTTTCCACGCCCGAGAAGATCCGCATCGCGGCGATGCTGGACCTGCTGGGGGTCGATTACATCGAGGGCGGCTGGCCGGGGGCGAACCCCACTGACAGCGCCTTTTTCGAGGCGGCGCCTGCGACGCGGGCGCAGATGACGGCCTTTGGCATGACCAAGCGGGCCGGTGTTTCGGCAGAGAACGACGACGTGCTGGCGGCGGTGGTGAATGCCGGGACCGGGGCTGTGTGCCTGGTGGGCAAGACCCATGATTTTCATGTCACCACGGCGCTTGGCATTTCGCTGGCGGAGAATGTCGAGAACATCGCGCGCTCGGTCGGCTACCTGGTGTCGCTGGGGCGCGAGGCGCTGTTCGATGCCGAGCATTTCTTTGACGGCTGGAAGGCCAACCGGGACTATGCGCTGGAGTGCATCCGGGCGGCGCTGGCGGCGGGGGCGCGCTGGATCGTGCTGTGCGACACCAATGGCGGCACGCTGCCCGTCGAGACCGGAGAGATCGTGCGCGAGGTGATCGCGGCCGGCATCCCGGGCGAGCGGCTGGGCATCCACACCCATAATGACACCGCCAATGCGGTGGCCTGCTCGCTGGCGGCCGTCGATGCCGGGGTGCGCCAGATCCAGGGCACGCTGAATGGCCTGGGCGAGCGCTGCGGCAACGCCAACCTGATCACCCTGATCCCGACGCTGCTGCTGAAGGAGCCCTATGCCAGCCGCTATGAAACCGGCGTCCCGCGTTCGGCGCTGGCCAGCCTGGTGACGGTGTCGCGGCAGCTGGATGACATCCTGAACCGGGTGCCGGTGAAACAGGCGCCCTATGTGGGGGCCTCGGCCTTTGCGCATAAGGCGGGGCTGCACGCGAGCGCGATCCTGAAGGATCCCTCGACCTATGAACATGTCGATCCGGCGATCGTCGGCAACGAACGGGTCATCCCGATGTCGAACCAGGCCGGCCAGTCGAACCTGCGGCGGCGGCTGGCGGATGCCGGGCTGGCGGTGGAAAAGGGCCATCCCGCCCTGGCCGAAATCCTGACCGAGGTGAAGGCGCGCGAGGATCAGGGCTATACCTACGACAGCGCCCAGGCCAGTTTCGAACTGCTGGCGCGGCGTCAACTGGGCCAGCTGCCCACCTTCTTCGAGGTCGAGCGCTACCGCGTCACCATCGAGCGGCGCAAGAATGACAAGGGCCAGGTGATCAGCGTCTCGGAGGCGGTGGTCGTGGTCCATGTCGAGGGCGAGAAGATCCTGTCGGTCTCGGAAAGCCTCGATGCGCAGGGCAATGACCGGGGCCCCGTGAACGCGCTGTCGAAGGCGCTGGCGAAGGATCTGGGCAAGTACCAATGCGTCATCGACGACATGCGGCTGGTCGATTTCAAGGTGCGCATCACCCAAGGCGGGACCGAGGCCGTGACCCGCGTCATCATCGACAGTATGGATGGCGAGGGGCGGCGGTGGTCCACCGTGGGGGTGTCGGCCAACATCGTCGATGCCTCGTTCGAGGCGCTGGTCGATGCCGTCACCTGGAAGCTGCTGCATGCCCAGCAGGCCCGGGTGCCGGCCGAGGTCTGAGGCGGGGGGATGAGCCTCGACGGGATTTCGGACACGGTGATGCGGGTGGCGGTGGTCGGCGTGGTGCTGCCCGCCGCGCTGATCCTGTCGCAGTGGCGCTGGCGGATGCCGGGGCGGGGCGGGCTGAACTTTGACCGGCTGGCCGGGCCGCTGCGCCCGCCGCTGCCGGTGGGCCGGATTGCCCTGCGCGACGGGCTGGAGCTGCCGGTGCGCCGCCTGATAGGCCCGGAGGACGGGCCGCTGGTGATCCTGCTGCACGGCCCCGGCTGGCATGGCGGCCAGTTCGACGGGCTGGCCCATGCGCTGGCCGATCATGCCGATGTGGTGGTGCCGGACCTGCGCGGCCATGGGGCGGCGCCGGGGCGGCGGGGCGATGTCGATCACGCCGGCCAGCTGGAAGAGGATATCGTCGATCTGATCGGCGCCTGTGCCCGGCCCGGCCAGAAGGTCGTGCTGCTGGGGCACAGCGCCGGCGGCGGGCTGGCAGTGCGCTTTGCCGGCGGCACCTTCGGAGAGCGCATCCATGCCGCCGTCCTGCTGGCGCCGGATCTGGGGCTGCGGGCGCCGACGGCGCGGCCGGGCGTGTCCAGCTGGGCGCGGGTGCTGCGCCGCCGGATGGCGGGGCTGCGGCTGCTGAACGCGATGCGCGTCCATGCTTTCGACCGGCTGACCGTGCTGCAGTTCGACCTGCCCCGGCGCCTGCTGGAAGGTCCCGAGGGCGCCCTGCGCCGCACCGCCTATTCCTGGCGCATGGTGCAATCTCTGACGCCGCGCCGCGACTGGACGCGCGATGTCGCCGCGCTGCCGCGGTTCCTTCTGCTGGTGGGCGAAAAGGACGAGGCCTTCCGCCCCGGCCTTTATGCCCCTGCCATGTCCGCCGTCACCCGGCGCGGCGATTATCACCTGCTGCCGGAGATCGGGCATCTCGACCTGGTCGATGCTCCTTCGGTCGCGCAACTGGTCGGAGAGTTCCTTGACCGCACCCGAGACGACGACTGACTGGTCCGATGACCTGACCGCCTGCGCCGCCCTGGTCGAGCGCGGCGACCCCGAGCGATTCCGTGCGGTGATGGCGGCCCCGGTGCCCGTGCGCGCGGTGCTGTTCCCGCTCTATGCCTTCAACATCGAGGTCAGCCGCGCCCCTTGGGTCACCCAGGAGCCGATGATCGCCGAGATGCGCCTGCAATGGTGGCGTGACGCGCTGGAAGAGATCGGCCGTGGCACCGGCATCCGGCGTCATGACGTGGTGACGCCGCTGTCGCAGCATCTGGATGCGACCGGTGCACATCTGCTGGACCGGCTGGTGGCGGCGCGCCGCTGGGATGTCTGGAAGGACCCGTTCGAGGACGAGGACGCCTTCCGAGACTACCTGGATGCGACCTCGGGGCATCTGCTGCGGGCGGGGGCGGGGATGCTGAGGGCCGACCTGCCCGAGACTGCCGCCCGCCAGGCGGGGCTGGTGCTGGGGCTGGCGAATTGGTTCCGCGCAGTGCCGGCGCTGGAGGGCTCGGGGCGGCAGCCGCTGGTCGATGGCCGGGCCGAACGGGTGGCGGCACTGGCGCAGGAGGGGCTTGCGGCGCTGGCGGATCTGCGGCGCGCGCGGGGAAGCGTCGACCGCGCGGCGGCGCCGCTGCTTTATGGTCTGCCGATGGCGGAAGCGGTGCTGAAGCTGGCGGCGGCGACACCGGCGCGGGTCAAGGACGGGGCACTGGACGTGGCGCCCTTCGCGCAGCGCTTTGGCCTGCTGAAGGCGGGGCTGTTCGGGCGCTGGTAGGGGGTCAGGGGGCGCGGGTCTCGGTGCGGACCCAGGCCTCGTGATCGGCATTGGTCGAAACCTCCCATCGCTGCAGCGCCGGAATGGCGTGGGAATGCAGGCGGCGGATGACGGCTTCGACCTCGGGTGCCAGTTCGGGGCGGGTCAGCAGGGTCAGGGGGAATTCCTCTTCCTGCACGATCCGGCCGTCGCGGCGAAAGACCGTCGCCTGGGCCGCCGCGCGCGAGGCCTGGGCGATCAGGCGCTCTTGCAGCAGGGTCGAGGCGATCCGGTCGGCCTCTTGCACGGAGGCGCAGAAGAGGGTGATTTCCAGGATCATTGCGTCGGGGCCTCCCTTGGGCGCAGCACCAGCCAGATCAGCGCGGCCCCCGCCAGCACGATCAGCGGCGCCATCGCCAGGCTGACCGCATCCCAGCCTGCCTTGGGACTGCCGCCCGAGCAGTTCATCAGCCCGCCCGAGGCGAGCGAGGCCAGCGTCACGCCGCCGAAGACGATCAGGTCGTTCAGCCCCTGCATCCGGCCGCGTTCCTCGGGGGCATGGGCCGAGGCGAGCATGGTCGTGGCGCCGATGAAGCCGAAGTTCCAGCCGATCCCCAGCAGGATCAGCGCCCCGAAGAAATTGCCCAGGTGTACGCCGCTCAGCGCGACGATGCCGGCACCGGCCAGGATCAGCAGGCCCAGGCCCATGATGCGTTCGACCCCGAAGCGGGCGATCAGCGCGCCGGTGAAGAAGCTGGGGACATACATCGCCAGCACATGCGAGGTCACGATGTCGGCGGCATTGCCGCGGGTATAGCCGCAGCCCACCACCGCCAGCGGCGTCGAGGTCATCATCAGGTTCATCAGCGCATAGGAGACCGTGGCGCAGATCACCGCGACGGCGATGCGCGGGGTGGTGATCAGCTGCCGCCGACTGCGGCCGCGGGGCGCATCGGCATGGGGTGCGGGCGGGCGCGGAATGTCGAGGAACAGGAACAGCCCCGCTCCCAGCAGGTTGATCACCACGATGGTCAGGTAGGTCCCGAGGAACGGCACCACCATCGCATCCGAGGTCAGCTTGACCAGCTGTGGCCCGATCACCGCGGCGGCCAGCCCCCCGGCCATCACGTAGGAGATCGCCTTGGGCCGGAACCCTTCGGAGGCGGTATCGGTGGCGGCGAAGCGGTAGAAGCCCTGCGCCGACATGTAGACCCCGGTCAGCAGCGAGCCCAGCAGGAAGATCGGGAAGGAGGCAAGGTACAGCCCCGTCGCTCCCACCAGCGCCCCCGCGGTGCCGCAGGTGACGCCGGTCCAGAAGCCCGCGCGGCGGCCGTAGCGCTGCATCAGCGCGGAAACCGGGGTGGCTGCCAGCATCGAGCCCAGCACGATCAGCGAGATCGGCAGGGTGGCAAAGCAGGGATTTCCGGCCAGGCTTTGCCCGGCCAGGCCGCCGATGGTGAAGATCATCGGCATCTGGGCGCCCAGCACGGCCTGTGCCAGCACCAGGACGGTCACGTTGCGCCGGGCGCGGCGGTCATCGGGGAGGAGGGCTGTGTCGCTCATGGGGCAGCGGTAGCTTGCGCTGCGTCAGGCGACAAGAGTCTGTTACCGCCGGTGCGGCATTGCGGCGCGGGGATCTGAGGCGCTGCGCGCCTCAGGCCTCCGGCGGGAGTATTTTGGGCCAGATGAAAGAACCGCGTGGTGCGGGGATCAGGCGCGGTCGATCAGGTGGGCGAAGCTGCCCATGGCATGGCCCTGGATGAGGCCCATGGGCGGCAGGGGCGTGCCTTCGGCATCGGTGGCGGTGAAGAGGGGTGTGCCCTCGGCCCGCAGCGTGGTGGCATAGTGGAATTCATGTCCCCGCCAGGGGCCGGTGAAGGGGGGCGTGGCGGTTTGCAGATGCCGGTAGCCGAGGTGAAGGCGGCGTTTTGCAAAGCTGGTGTCGAGGCGCAGCAGGCCCGCCATGCGGTGGGTGGTGCCCTCGGCATCGGTGAGGGTGTCGCCCATCATCATGTAGCCGCCGCATTCGCCGTAGACCGGGTTGTGGGCGGCATGGGCGCGCAGGCTGTCGAGGGTGCGGGTGTTGGCGGCCAGGCGGCCGGCATGCAGTTCTGGGTAGCCTCCGGGCAGGAAGAGGAAATCGGCCCGGGGCGCGGGTTCGTTCGCGAGGGGCGAGAAGAAGCTGATCTGGGCACCGGCTGCGCGCCATTGCTGCAGCAGATGCGGATAGGTGAAGGCGAAGGCCGCGTCCCGGGCGATGCCGATATGCTGGGCGGGGGGCGGCAGGGGCCGTGCGGCGGGACTGTCGGGCAGCGGCCGGGCCAGCGCCAGCAGCCTTTCGGTGTCGAAGGGGGTATCGCCTTCGGTGCCGCGGGCCAGGGCATCTGCCGCGCGGTCGAGGAAGGCGGAGAGATCGGCGGTTTCCTCGGCCTGGACAAGGCCCAGGTGGCGCGAGGGCAGGGCCAGATCGGTGCGCCGGGGCAGGGTGCCCAGCACCGGCAGGCCGAGGGGTGCAAGGGCCCGGCGCAGCATGGTGACATGGCGCAGAGAGCCGGTGCGGTTCAGGATCACGCCCGCTATGCAAACCGAAGGGTCGTGGTTTGCAAAGCCTGCGACCAGCGGGGCGATGCTGTGGGCCATGCGGCCTGCATCGACCACCAGCACCACCGGCAGGTTCAATTGGCGCGCCAGATCGGCGGCGGCGCCGCGGCCATCGGGGGGGGCGCCGTCGAACAGGCCCATGGCGCCTTCGATGACCAGCAGGTCGGCAGGGGCCGAGCGGGCCAGGGTGGCGATGCGGTCGGGGGCCATCGCCCAGGCGTCGAGGTTCAGCGAGGGGGTGCCGGTGGCGGCCTCGTGAAAGCGCGGATCGATGTAGTCGGGGCCGGACTTGGCGCCGCGGACGGCCTGGCCCTGACGGGCCAGCAGCCGCAGCAGGGCCAGCGTCAGGGTGGTCTTGCCCGCGCCCGAGGAGGGCGCGGCGAGGATCAGCCCCTTCACGGGGTCTCGGCCGGCAGGCCCCGGCCCAGCGGGTCGAGGTTGCGCGGTGCGGCCCCTGCGGCCAGGGCCTGCCAGTCCAGCACCTGCCGCATCAGCACCGAGCGGCCGATGCACAGGATCGCCGGTGGTTCCAGCCCCGAGGCGTCGATGTCGTCGGCCAGCCGTCCCAGGGTCGTTTCCAGCACCTGCTGGTCGGGGGTGGTGGCGTTGCAGACCACGGCTGCCGGTTCGTCGGCCGGGCGGCCTGCGGCGATCAGTTCATCGGCGATGCGGCGGGCGTGCTTCATGCCCATGTAGATCACCAGAACCTGGGCGCCCTCGGCGATGGCGCGCCAGTTGAGCGATCCGGGCGTTTCGCCCGACTGGTCATGGCCGGTGACGAAGGTCACCGACTGGTTGACGTCGCGGTGCGTCACCGGGATGCCGGCATAGGCCAGGCCACCGATGCCCGCGGAAATGCCGGGAATGATGCGGAAGGGCACACCATGCTGGATCAGGGTCTGGGCCTCTTCTCCGCCGCGGCCGAAGACGAAGGGATCGCCGCCCTTGAGGCGCAGCACGCGCTTGCCCTCTTTCGCCATGTCGACGAGGCGCAGCGAGATGTCGCGCTGCTTGGCCGAGGGTTTGCCGCCGCGCTTGCCGGCATAGACATGTTCGGCCTGGGGCGCCCAGGAGAGGATCTCTTCGGCGACGAGGGCGTCGTAGATCACCACATCCGCCTGGCGCAGGGCATTGAGCGCATGCAGCGTCAGCAGGCCCGGATCACCGGGACCGGCACCGCAGAGCCAGACCCAGCCGGGCTCGAGAACCGGCCAGGCGCCGGAGGGAAGCATCGAGTCGTTCATGGGGGGCATTATGCCCCCGGGCGGCGGCGACGGGAAGGTGGTGCGGCCAATAAGTCCGGGTGGTTTCCGGGGCTTGGGCTGTGCGGAACGGTGTTCGTCGGGGCAGGGGCTGTGCGGGGCAGATTTCCGTGGCGCAGGGCGCGGGCGGGCCTATGATCCCGCCGCATGAGCCGGATCCCCGATACCCCCCTGCGCCGTGGCTGGACCACGGGCGCCTGTGCCACCGCCGCGCTGAAGGCCGCCTTGCTGGCGCTGTGGAAGGCGCCGGTCGACACCGTGCAGATCCGCCTGCCGCGCGGCGAGGAACCGGTGTTCCAGGTGTCCGAACAGCGCCGGGGCGCGGGCTGGGCCGAGGCGGGGGTGATCAAGGATGCGGGCGATGATCCGGATGTGACCCATGGCGCGCTGATCCGGGTGCGGGTGTGTCCGGGCGGCGAGGGCATCCGCTTTGTCGCGGGCGAGGGCGTGGGGACGGTGACGCGGCCCGGCCTGCCGCTGCCGGTGGGCGCGGCCGCGATCAACCCGGTGCCGCGGCAGATGATGGAGGAGGTGCTGCGCGATCTTTGTGCGCAGACCGGGCACGAGATGGATGCCGAGATCACGGTTTCGATTCCCGGGGGGGCGGCGCTGGCCGGCAAGACCTGGAACCCGCGGCTGGGGATCCTGGGGGGGCTTTCGGTGCTGGGGACGACCGGCATCGTGCGGCCGTTTTCCTGCGCGGCCTGGATTGCCTCGATCCACCGGGGGGTGGATGTGGCGCGGGCCGGGGGGCTGGAGCATGTGGCGGGATGCACCGGGGCCACGTCCGAGCGGGTGGTGCAGGCGCTGCATGGCCTGCCCGAAATGGCGATGCTCGACATGGGGGATTTCGCGGGGGGGCTGCTGAAATATGTCTCGGCCCATCCGGTGGCGCGGGTGACGATCGGTGGCGGCGTGGGCAAGCTGGTGAAGCTGGCACAGGGGGCGGGGGATCTGCATTCCGGCCGCAGCCAGGTGGATTTCGCGCGTCTGGCCGAAGAGCTGGGGCGGCCCGAGGTCGAAATGATGCGCACCGCGCTGCAGGTGCTGGAGACGGTGCCGGGCTTTGGGGACTACGTGGCACAGGGGGCGCTGGTCGAGGTGCGGCGCCGGCTGGCGCCGGGGATCGCGGCGGATGTGGTGGTGATCGACCGGGCCGGGACCATCGTGGGGCGGGCGCAATGACGCTGCTGCTGCTGGGGGGCACGGCCGAGGCCCGGGTTCTGGGGGGCAAGCTTGCCGAGGCGGGCAGGCCCGCCGTCGTCTCGCTTGCGGGGGCGGTGCGCAGCCCCGCCCCCCAGCCCCTGCCCATGCGTCTGGGCGGGTTCGGCAGTGATGCGGGCTTTGCCGACTACCTGGCGCGCGCGGGGATCACCCGGGTGCTGGATGCGACCCATCCCTTTGCCGCGCGGATCACCGGACGGGCGGTTCGGATCTGTGCGGGTCTGGGCCTGCCCTATGCGCGTCTGTCGCGGCCGGGCTGGCAGGCGGGGTCGGGGGACCACTGGCACCGGATCGATACGCCCGACGAGGCGGCGGCGATCATCCCCGTCGGCGCGCATGTCTTCATGGCCTCGGGGCGGCAGGCGCTGGCCGATTTCGCCTGTCTGGCCGACCGCCGCCTGATCGTGCGGGTGGTCGAGGACCGGGGCGATCCCTTTCCCCATCCCGGCGGGCGCTGGCTGGTGGCGCGGCCGCCCTTTGCCCAGGGCGCGGAAGAGGCGCTGTTTCGTGCCCTGCAGGTCCATTGGATCCTGGCCAAGGATTCCGGCGGGCCGGGGCGGGCCAAGCTGGATGCGGCGCGGACCCTCGGGCTGGGCGTCGTGCTGCTGAGCCGCCCCGCCGAGCCCGTAGGCGTGCCGGTCTTCGACAGCGTGGCCGCCGCGCTGCCCTGGGCCTTGCAGGTCCCATGACCCGGATCTCGACCCGGATCGACACCCCCGCGGATCTGCAGCGCGGCATGGCCTGGCTGGCCGCCCGCGATGCCGGTCTGGCCCGCGTCGTCGACACCCTGCCGATGCCGCCGCTGCGCCGCCGTCCGCCGGGCTATGCGGCAATCTTGCACATCATCACCGGCCAGCAGGTCTCGACCGCCAGTGCCGCGGCGATCTGGGCCCGGCTGGAGGCCGCGGGCCTGACCACCCCCGAGGCGGTGCGCGCGGGCGGCGAGGATGCGCTGCGCGCCTGCGGCCTGTCGCGCCCCAAGATCCGCTATGCCCTGGCGATTGCCGACCGCGCCGGGGATCTCGACGCGCTTGCGGGTCCGCCCGACGCCGCCATCGCGCAGCTGATCGCGCTGCCCGGGATCGGGCGCTGGTCGGCCGAGATCTATGCCCTGACCGCCCTGGGTCACGCGGATGTCCTACCGGCGGGCGATCTGGCCTTGCAGGAGGCCACGCGCCTCCTCTACGGATTGGACGCGCGGCCCACCGAGGCCTCATTGCGCGACAGGGGCGCTGCCTGGGCCCCCTGGCGCAGTGTCGCGGCCCGCCTGCTGTGGCAGTGGTATCGCGCGGAAACGAAAAGAGAAGGGCTGCAATGACACGGGTTCTGAACGCGGAACGACGCGAGGCACTTTCGGGAGAGACACGGTCTGTCGTC
The DNA here is from genome assembly GCF_057380705.1 of Pseudooceanicola sp. NS-SX9. Lineage (NCBI taxonomy): Bacteria > Pseudomonadati > Pseudomonadota > Alphaproteobacteria > Rhodobacterales > Paracoccaceae > Pseudooceanicola > Pseudooceanicola sp. NS-SX9. The sequence goes on from NZ_CM170818.1 coordinate 1,608,394, forward strand.
GTCTTCCTGCATGGCTACGGGGCCAATGGTGCCGACCTGCTGGGCCTGGCGGATCCGCTGGCCGAACATCTGCCCGACACGATGTTCATCGCCCCCGACGCCCCCGAAAGCGTGCCGGGCGCGCCCTTCGGCTATCAGTGGTTCCCGATCCCCTGGATCGACGGCTCGTCCGAGGAAGAGGCCGAGCGCGGCCTGATGGCGGCGACCGAAGACCTGGACGCCTTCCTGGATGCGCTGATGGTGGACGAGGACCTGCTGCCCGAACAGGTGGCGCTGGTGGGCTTTTCGCAGGGCACGATGATGTCGCTGCACGTGGCGCCGCGCCGCGAGGACCCCTTTGCCGGTGTCGTCGGCTTCTCGGGGCGGCTGCTGCGCTCCGAGCTGCTGGAGGACGAGGTGCAGTGCACCTTCCCGGTGCTGCTGGTGCATGGCGACATGGACGAGGTGGTGCCGCCGCAAAGCCTTCCGGCCGCCGCCGAGGCGCTGCAGGGCGCGGGCTTCAAGGAGGTCTTCGCCCATGTCATGAAGGGCACCGGCCACGGCATCGCCCCCGACGGGCTGTCGGTGGCGCTGGCCTTCCTGCGCGACAAGTGCGGCTTCTGACACCGGGCGCATGATCCCCTGAGGGGCGCCCGGCCAGAGGCGGCGCGGCGGGCTGCGGCGAAACGCGCAGCCTGCCCTCCGTTGCGCGGATATTCGCCGCAGGGTAGGTCTCGGACATGACGGTGAACCTCGAACAGATCATCTATCGCTGGATCAACAATGTCGGCTTCCAGTCCCGGAAGCGGATGGCCGAGCTGTTTCTGGCCCATGGCCATGATGTCACCCACGAGGAATGGGTCTATCTGCTGATCCTGTCTGGGCACGGCGCCATGACGGCCAGCGAACTGTCGCAGGAAACCGCCCGTGACCGCACCACGGTGACGCGGATCATCGACGGGCTGGTGCGCAAGGGGCGGGTGCAGCGCCATGCCGATCCCGACGATCGCCGCCGCACGCTGGTCCAGCTGACACCGCAGGGCACCACCGACATGGCGGAACTGGTCCGCCTGGCGCTCTATCTGGATGTGCTGACCATGCGCGGCGTGCCGCCCGAGGATATCGAGGTCACCACCCGCACGCTGCGCCACATGACGCTGAACCTGATCGACCCGGCGATGAGCGCGCTGCTGCAAAAAAGCGCCATGACCGATGTCATCGGCCTGCCGCCGCTTCAGGCCTCGGGGAACCAGAGCCGGGGCTCTGAGAATTCCAGCGAATTGCCCGCCGGGTCGCGGAAATAGATCGAGCGCGCGCCGTTCGGCCAGTGGAAATCAGCCTCGATGGCGATGTTGCAGGCGCGCAGCCGCTCGGCCCAGGCCTGGATGCAGGCGGCCGAGGCCGAAAAGCACAGATGCCCCTCGCCGGTGGCCCCATGCGGCGGCACCGGCAGCGACAGATCGGCGCTGCCCAGCAGCGTTGCCTCGGCGCGGAAGATCAGCAGCATCGTCTGGCCCAGCCGGAAAAAGACATGCCGGCCCTCGGCCCGGCTGACCCGTTCCAGCCCCAGGACGGTGCCGTAGAAATTTTCGGCCGCGCCCAGGTCGTCGGCATAAAGCGCCGCTTCCAGCAGCGCCGCCGGAGCACTGATCCCCTCGGTCATGAAACCGCCTCCTGTCCTTGCTGCGACATTTCCGGGACCGGTCCCGCCGGACCCGCAGATGATCTAGGGCGCGGCCGCGCGCCGTCAGCCCCCCGGGAACGAAACGTTTGTCATTTGTGCGTTACGCTGAGGCGGTAGGCCTTTCCATGAACATCTATATATCATGAGGCTTGCCTGGGTGACGCCGCGATATATAGTAAGTTGACGCTGGGGCGGGTTCCCCGCTCTGGTGCCGAACGGGCAGTCAGGGCAGGAACGGAGTCGCAGATGGACGGAGATTTCAGAACGGAATTCGTGAGAGAGCCAGCGGCCCTCAAGCAGCACCCGGCCTTGGTGCTGAACGCGGATTACCGCCCCCTGTCATATTACCCCCTGTCGCTGTGGCCCTGGCAGGAGGCGATCAAGGCGGCCTGGCTGAACCGGGTCGACATCGTCGCCGAATACGACGCCTGGGTCCGAAGCCCCAGTACCGAGATACGGATCCCCTCGGTCGTTGTGCTGAAAGATTTCGTCCAACCCAGAAAGCGCGTGGCCTTCACGCGCTTTAATCTTTTCCTCAGGGACGAATTCCGCTGCCAGTACTGCGGATCGAAGGGCGATCTGACCTTTGACCATGTGGTGCCGCGCGCCTCGGGGGGGGTGACCAGCTGGGAAAACGTCGTGGCGGCCTGCGCGCCGTGCAACCTGAAGAAGGGGTCAAAAAGCCTGCGCCGGGCGGGCATGTCGCTGTGCAAACCGCCGCGCGCCCCGGTGGCCGAGGAACTGCGCAACCAGGGCCGCAAGTTCCCGCCGAACCATCTGCATGAAAGCTGGATGGACTACCTCTACTGGGATGCCGAGCTGGAACAGGACTAAGCCCCGCATCTGCGGGTTTGCGCCGGCGGGGGCCTCTTCGCCATGCCAGCCTTGATCTGGGTCAAGTCCCGGATCCAGGATTGCCTCCAGACTTTCGCCTCGTAACGGTGGAGGACAGGATGCCCGACGGACGACATGACGACAGTGCAGGTTTCGGGCCGGCGCCGGGGGCACCGGGCGCCGCGCAGGATCCGGGCCTTTCTTCCACCGCCGATCCGGTGGTGCCCGCGCCGGGCGAGGCTTCGGCATCCGGTCAGGCCGGGGCTGCCGCGCCCGGGCAGGGGAAGGATCGTTCCGCCGCCGCCCCGACCGGTGACCCCGCCGCTGATCCGGCCCGTGATCCCGCCTCTGTCCCGATGTGTGACCCCGCCGCCGCCGCGACAGACGTTCCTGCCGTCGATCCGGCCGAGATCCTCGACCGTCAGGCGCGCGCGATGATCGCGCAGGCGACGATGGGTCTGTCCCCCTGGTCCTTCGGCCAGGCCGTGGCGGACTGGATGGTGCACACCGCCCGCGCCCCCGGCCGCCAGTCCGATCTGGCCCTTCACGCCATGACCAACGGCGTCCGGCTGATGACCCATGCTGCCGCCAGCCTGCGCGGCGCCGAGGCGCCTGCGCCCTTCCACCCCGCCCATACCGATCACCGCTTCACCCACGAAGGCTGGTCGCGCGCGCCCTTCAGCCTGTGGCAGCAGGGCTTCCTGGCGGCGCAGGACTGGTGCAACTACGCCACCCGGGAATTCCGCGGCCTGCGTCCCCAGGATGGCGAGCGGATGCAGTTCCTGTTCCGCCAGATGCTGGACCTGGTGTCGCCGTCGAATTTCCCGGCGCTGAACCCCGAGATCCAGGAGGCAACGCGCCGGACGGCGGGCCTCAATCTGGTGCAGGGCTGGGCGCATTGGCTGGATGACCTGGCGCATCTGCTGACCGATGATCACCGCCCGCCGCCGAAAGGGTTCGAGGTCGGGGTGGACCTGGCCGTCACCCCCGGCAAGGTGGTCTTCCGCAACGATCTGTTCGAGCTGATCCAGTACAGCCCGCAGACCCCGCAGGTGCATGCCGATCCGGTGCTGATCGTGCCGGCCTGGATCATGAAATACTATGTCCTGGACCTGTCGCCGCACAATTCGATGATCCGCTATCTGGTCGAGGCGGGCTTTACCGTCTTCGCGGTCTCGTGGTGCAACCCGGGGCGCGATCAGGCGGAGCTGTCGCTGGAGGATTACCGCCAGCGCGGCGTCATGGCGGCGCTGGATGCGATCAGCTCCATCGTTCCGGGGCGCAAGATCCACGTCAACGGCTATTGCCTGGGCGGCACGATGATGGCGCTGGCGGCGGCGACCATGGCGCGCGACGGCGACGACCGGCTGGCCAGCCTGACGCTGATGGCCGCCCAGGTCGATTTCACCGAAGCCGGAGAACTGCTGCTGTTCGTCGATGAAAGCCAGGTGGCGCTGCTGGAAGACATGATGTGGGCGCAGGGCTATCTGGACCGGCCACAGATGGCGCGCACCTTCGCGGTGATGCGGACCGAGGACCTGATCTATTCCCGCGCCGTGCGCCGCTACTTCCTGGGCCAGGACGACCTGGCCGATGACCTGGGCGTCTGGGCGGCCGACACCACCCGGATGCCGGCGCGGATGCATGGCGAATACCTGCGCGGCCTGTTCCTAGAGAACCGCCTGACCGCGGGCCGCTTTGCCGTTGGCGGTGAGGTCATCGCCCTCAAGGACATCACCGCCCCCGCCTTTGTCGTCGCCACCGAGACCGACCACATCGCGCCCTGGAAATCGGTCTGCAAGACCAGCCTGTTCACGACGAACGACATGGTGATGGTGCTGACCAACGGCGGCCACAACACCGGCATCCTGAGCGAGCCCGGGCATCCCCACCGCCACTATCGGATCAGCCACCGGGCGCCCGGCGACGGCTATCTGGCGCCCGAGGACTGGATCGCGCAAACCCCGGTGCAGGCGGGCTCGTGGTGGGAGCCCTGGCTGGACTGGCTGAAGGCGCAGGCGCCCGACATGGCCGCACCCCCCGGCATGGGGGCGGCCGCCTATCCGGTGCTCTGCGAGGCACCGGGGACCTACGTCCACCAGAGCTAGGGACCCGCTGATCCCGTCGCCCTGACGCGGGCGGCGGGGCATCCGGGGGCTGTGCGCCCTGCAGCGTGGGGGCGGGGCATCCGGGTGGGGTGCAGTGCGAACCGGGCGGGGCATGATCTGTGCTCTGGCCCGTGCCACACGGGCCCGCACCGCCGTTCGGTGCGGCTGCCGCGCAGGGCCGCCGCCACCCCGGAACGGCCCAGGCGCCGGATCTTGACAGTTGCCCTGAGACTGCTGCTCAGTGCTCAGTGCTCAGTGCTCAGTGCTCAGTGCTCAGTGCTCAGTGCTCAGTGCTCAGTGCTCAGTGCTCAGGGCTCAGGGCTCAGGGCTCAGGGCTCAGGGCTCAGGGCTCAGTGCTCAGGGCTCAGCCATCGTGTCGGTATCGACAAGCCAATCCCCAGATCCTCCGTGATCTCCCGCCGCGTCCGGCGGCTGCTCAGTGCCAGCCGCACCGCCTCACGACGAAACTCCGGCATCGGTCTGTTCCCATTGCCCATAGAACACCTCCTGGCTCCTCAGTTGGGGCTCTCCGCATTTTCCGGGCAAGTCCATGGAACCCCTTCTGCTTTCTCAGTCGGGCTTGCTGCTTTTGCCGGGCAAGTCCAGCGTGAGGCTGTGGCACCCCTCGGGCGCCGGATCCGCATGATCCCCGCGCGCGCTTCAAGGACCGCCCCGGACGATCAGGGCATCGGTGCGGGATCGTCCGGTCCCGAAGTCCCGTCGCCGGACAGCGGATAGGGCAGGCTGTGGCCGGTCAGCTGCGCGCCGTTCCAGCGGAACAGCACCAGATGCCAGCGCAGGGGCGCACTGCGGGCGGTGTAGATCATGCCGTCGGCGCCATGGCGGCGCGCCAGATCCGACAGCTGCCAGCTGCTGGCCGGGCGTCCGGCGGCGCGCTCGGGCAGCCAGGGCACGGCGCCCAGGGCCGGATCAGCGCCCAGGGCCGCGCATTGCACTGCATTGCGCAGGTCCAGCACCCGCAGCGGCGGCAGCGATATTTCGTAGATGCGTCTTGGCGCATCCTCCGGGCGCACATAGGCCGCGATCGCATGGCAGGCCCAGCCCGGCCTGGGCGACATGTAAAGCGTCGCTTCGCCATCATGATGAAAGCGCCCCTCGGGGCTGCGCGCGGGCGCGAGCACCTGATCGCCATGGGCCTCGGGCTGGATACGCCAGAACCGTCCTTCGATCTGCGACAGCATGTTCACCTTCCGGGGGGCGGGCATGAAAAAGCCCCGCCGAAGCGGGGCCTGAACGCGGTCCGGCCGGGGATCAGACCCCCGAGGGCGTGTCGACGGGGGCGGCTGCCGCAGTCGAGGGAACCGAGGTCGTGGTGCCCTTCGGCGCCGCCGACAGCGGGTCTTCCTGACGCTGGACCGAGCCCTCGAAATGGGCGCCGCTTTCGATCGCGATGGTCTTGTGGATGATGTCGCCTTCGACCTTGGCGGTCGAGGTCAGCCGCACCTTCAGGCCACGCACGCGGCCGACGATGCGGCCGTTGATCACCACGTCATCGGCGGTCAGCTCGCCGCGGATCGTGGCGCTTTCGCCAACGGTCAGCAGATGGGCGCGGATGTCGCCCTCGACCGTGCCCTCGATCTGGATGTCGCCGGTGGTCTTGATGTTGCCGGTGATGTGCAGGTCCGACGACAGAACCGAGGCGGGCGGCTTGGCCTTGGGCGCAACCGGCTTGTAATCCGCAGGCGCTGCGGCCTTGGGGGCTGCGTCGGGCTTGGGGGCTGCCGGGGTGTTGCTTTCCGCGGCCTTCTGGCCGGAATCGTTGATCTTGCTCTTAGAAAACATCTTGTGCCGCCTTAATGTAGGTCATCGGATCCACGGGTTTTCCGTCCACGCGCACCTCGTAATGAACGTGCGGGCCGGTCACTCGTCCACTCACGCCAATATCACCGATACGGTCCCCGCGCGAGACTCTTTGTCCGACCTTCACCCGAATGCGAGACATGTGACCGTAACGGGTCTCGATGCCGAAATCGTGCTGGATCTTGACCAGCCGGCCATAGCCGGTGGACCAGCCCGCATAGGTCACCACGCCGTCGCCGGTGGAATAGATCGGCGTGCCGATGGGGGCGGCCATGTCGACACCGTAATGGTGCCGCAGGGTGCCGTTCTTCGGATCATGGCGCACCCCGAAGGGGGAACTGTAGCGAAAGGTGTTCTCCAGCGGGATCGCGAAGGGCGCCTTGGTGGCGGCGATGCGGTACAGGTTCAGCCTGTCCAGATCCGACAGGATGGCATTGGCGCGGGCGATCTCGGGGGCGTTCATGAAATTGCCCGAGGTGGTGAAGGCGATGGGTTCCAGCGGGCCGCCCGCGCCTGAATAGCCGCGCTTGACCTCCTTCAGCAGGCTGTCGGGGTTCAGACCGGCGGCGCGGAACATCTTTTTCAGCGGATCCATCGAGACGGTCATCGCATCCTCCAGCTGGTGGAAGATCGCATCATCCTGGTCCTGCATCAGCGCGATGCGGTTCTGCATCTCGTCGGCCTGGCGGATGGCGCGGGCGGCCTCCGCGTCCTTGTCGTCGCGCTCGGTCGCGGTCTGCGTCAGGGCGCTGCTCAGGTAGCCCAGGGTGTCGCGGGCGTAATCGGGCAGGGCGGGCGGACCCGACGCCGCCGCCCCCGCCTGCGCCGAGGCCAGCTCGGCGCGCGCCGCATCGCGTTCCTTCAGCGTCCGCCGCAGGGTCTTCTGGATGACGTCGATGCCGGTTTCCAGCTCGCGACGCCGCGCCTCGGATTGCAGCAGTTCGGTCTGCATGTCCGACACCCGGTCCAGCGCGGTGTTAAAGCGTTTCTGCGCCGCCAGCGCCTCGACCTCGCGGGAATCGCGTTCCTCGGCCATGGCATCCAGGCTCTGGCGATAGGTGGTCTGGTCGCGCATCGCCTGGCTGCGGTAATTGCCCGCGCCGATGGAATCCATCATCAGGATGGCGGTGGCGATGATCGTCCAGGCAAAGACCGCAGCCCCCCCCGCCAGTCCCAGGAACTGCACGCCGGGCTTCAGCCGGATAAAGCGGGTCTCGGTGTCAGAGCGCAGGAACAATCGGCGTTCGGGGAAATGCCGCTCAAGCAGCAGGTGCAGGCCAAAGCCGGTGCGTCGTTTCACGTTGTCGTTCCCTTGGTCCCGTCGTCTATCGGGCCGCCTGCTGTCCCCACACCGGACGGCCCCGGACCTGTTAGCGGCAGGGATGCAAGCGGGCAACAGTTTCGCGCCCGACCGGCGGCAGGCTGCCCGTGGCACGGGAATTTGGGCGAGATCCTGCCGCTACGGGCGATTCCCGCCCCAGTGTCGGGCCGCGCTCAGCGCAGCGCGGCGGGCACCTGGTCGGCAATCTCCTCGGCCAGCGGCCAGTAGAAATCCGGCGGCAGCCCGGCATCGGCGCGCTTTTCCTCGTTGAAGGGCGGCTTCAGGCGGCCATGGAAATAGTGCCGCACCAGCGCGTGGAACACGGGCTTGGGATCCTTGCCCTCGCGCCCGCACAGGAAATGGAACCATTTCGAGCCATAGGCCACATGGCCCACCTCCTCGGCATAGATCGTCTCCAGCGCCGCCACCGCCTGGCTCACCTCGGCCTTGCGGAACACCTCGATCATGCCCGGCGTCACGTCCAGCCCGCGCGCCTCCAGCACCATCGGCACCACCGCCAGCCGGCCAAAGAAGTCGTCCACCGTGTCCTCGGCCGCACGCCACATCCCGGCATGGGCGGGCAGGGCGCCGTAATGGCTGCCAAGGCTCTCCAGGCAGTCGCACATCAGGTTGAAATGCTTGCTTTCCTCGTCCGCGGCCTTGACCCAGTCGTCGTAGAATCCCATCGGCATCGGCACATCGGTGAACCGCGCGATGATGTCCCAATGCAGATCGACCGCGTTCAGCTCGATATGCGCCACCGCATGCAGCAGCGCGATGCGGCCATGCGGGCTGCCGGGGCGGCGCTTGGGCATCTCGCGCGGATCCTTCAGCTCGGGCCGCTCGGGACGCGCGGGCCGCAGCGGCGGGCGCGCCGATCCGATCGGGATCTCCTCTCCCGCCGCCCGTGCCGCGAACCAGCGCGCCGCATGGGCATGGCTCAGCGCCGTCTTCTCGCGGCCATCGGCGCAGTTCAGCACCTCGACCGCCATCTCGCTCAGGCTCTGCCCCATCTGTCCCTCGTCATTTTCTTGTTCCAAATACCTCGGGGGAGGCGGCGCAGCCGCCGGGGGCAGAGCCCCCCGAACCACCTCCGCCCCCCGCACGCCGCCTACAGGCTGCGCACCGCCGCCAGCACCTCTTCGGCATGGCCCGCGACCTTCACCTTGGGCCAGGCCCGCGCCACCACCCCGTCGGGGCCGATCAGGAAGGTCGACCGCTCGATCCCCAGGAAGGTCTTGCCGTACATCTTCTTTTCCTTCCACACGCCGTAGCGCTCGCAGACATCGCCCTCGGCATCCGACAGCAGCTCGGCTGCCAGGGCGTGCTTCTCGATGAATTTACCGTGCTTGGCCAGCGTGTCCTTCGACACCCCCAAAAGCTGCGCTCCGGCGGCCTCGAACTCCGCGGCCAGCGCCGAGAAATCCTTGTTTTCCGTGGTGCAGCCGGGGGTGTCGTCCTTGGGGTAGAAATACAGCACCACCTTGGCCGGGCGCAGTGCCGACAGGGTGACGTCGCGGCCCGAGGCCGCGGGCAGGCTGAAGTCCGGGGCGAGCTCGCCTTCGATGGGCATGATCTTGCGTCTCCGTCAGGGATATCCGGCTTCCATCTTACGAAGCCTCGGGCAAGAATGCATCATCTCCTCCGACACCTGCCGCGACGCCAGGACGGGCGGGACGGCAGGCAGGCACGAACGGGGCAAGATGGACAGGCAAGACAGCAGCGAGGCGGCACCGCCGCCGCGCGCCCCCGGGCGCGTCCGGATCTGCCTTCTGGGGGGCGCCAGGCTGTGCCTTTTCCTGGGCACGGTCGCGGTGCTGGGCGGCGCGGGCGCCCTGGTCACGCGCGACCGCACCTTCGAGGTCCCCGCCTGGCTGCGCCAGCAGATCGAGGCCCGCATCGACGCCCAGCTGCCCGACCTGTCGATCGGCTTTGACCGGCTGACCGTGACCTTCGGCCATTCCTGGCATCCGCTGATCCAGATGGGCGACGTGCATCTGGCGGCCGATGGCGGCGTGATGCAGCTGTCGGTCGACCGGCTCTCGGCCGATTTCTCGCGCCGGCCGCTGCTGGGGCTGAAACTGGTGCCGAAGACGGTGCAGGTGGCGGGGGTGCGCATCCGGCTGCGGCGCCTGGCCGACGGCAGCTTTGATCTGCTGTCGCAATCCCCCGGCGCCACCCCCAGCCCGCAGCAGGCCGGCCGCGAGGCCGATGCCGCCATGGCCGAATTCAAGCGCCTGCTGCAATCGCCCGGTCTGAACCACCTGACCGAGGTCGAAACCACCGACATGACCGTCACCTATGACGACCTGCGCGCGGCGCGCCACTGGACGGTCGACGGCGGCCAGCTGGGCATGACGCGCCATGGCCGCAAGCTGACCTTCAGCGGCAATTTCAGCCTGTTGGGGGGGCATGACTATGCCACCACCGTGCAGACCAGCTACACCACCACCCTGACCAGCCCCGCCGCGCAGTTCCAGCTGAACATCGAGGACGCCCCCTCGCGCGATCTGGCCACCCAAAGCCCGGCGCTGGCCTGGCTGGGGCTGGTCGATGCGCCGCTCTCGGGGGCGCTGCGGCTGGCCATTGATGCCCGGGGCGGGGTCGGGCCGCTGCATGCGACGCTCAGCAGCGGCAAGGGGGTGCTGCGCCCTTCGGAGGCCGCGAAACCCATCCCCTTTGACAGCGCCAGCGCCTATTTCGCCTATGATCCCGCCACCGCGCAGATCAGTTTTTCGCAGCTTTCCGTCGACAGCCCGGCGCTGAAGGCCACGGCCGAGGGCGCGGCGCGGCTGTCGGACCTGACGCGGGGGCCGCTGTCGATGGTGGGCCAGTTGCGCCTGACCAGCCTCGAGGCCAACCCGGGCGATGTCTTTGCCCAGAAGCTGCGCCTTGACGGTGCGGAACTGGACATGAAGCTGCAGCTGGATCCCTTCCGCCTGACGCTGGGCAGCCTGACGCTGCACAACCAGGGGCTGGACCTGCATCTGCAGGGCGGGCTGCGCACCGACCAGAAGGGCTGGGCGCTGACCCTTGCGGGCGGCGCCAGCGACATGAGCGCCCAGACCCTGCTGACCTACTGGCCCGAGGTCCTGGCCACCAAGACCCGCGACTGGGTGGCCCAGAACATCGACAGCGCCCGCCTGCGCGACCTGCAATTCGCCCTGCGCGCCCATGAAGGGGCCGCGCCCGACATCTACCTGTCCTGGGGCTTTGACGATCTGACCGCGACGCTGGTGCCGGCGCTGCCGCCCGCGACGCAGGCCAGCGGCGCCGCGACGCTGATGGACGACCGCTTTACCATCCGCGCCGACAGCGGCCGGATGCAGATGCCGGGGGGCGGGGTGCTGGACGTGTCGGGCACGCAGTTCCAGGTGCCCGACATCCACCAGAAACCCGCGACCGCGCAGCTGGATCTGAAGGTGGCGGGGGCGGTGCCGGATCTGCTGGCGGCGCTTGATGTCGATCCCTGGCGGTTCCTCAGCAAGGCCGGGCGCAGCCCCGATCTGGCGCAGGGCCAGGTGACGGGTGAGGCACAGCTGTCCTGGCCGATGAAGAAACCCATCGCGCCCGAGGAAATCTCGGCCCGCTACAGCGCCCGCCTGCGCGATGTGGCCAGCGACGCGCTGGTGCCGGGCCGCAAGCTGGCCGCGCCCGCGCTGGATCTGGACGGCGACGACCACGGCCTGCGGGTCAGCGGTGCGGGGGCGGTCGATGGCGTGCCCTTCGACGGCACCTTCACGCTGCCCTTCGGCCAGGACAGCGGCCCCTCGACGCTGCAGGCGCAGTTGCGGCTGACGCCGGGCGGGGTGCAGGCCTTCGGGATCGCGCTGCCTGCGGATGCGCTCTCGGGGCAGACGACGGCCGATTTCGCGCTCAGCCTGCCGAAGACCGGCGGCGGCGGGCAGTTCACCCTGCGCTCGGATCTGAAGGGGTTGGGGCTGCGGCTGGACAGCCTGGGCTGGGTGCTGCCTGCGGGCACCACCGGATCGCTGCTGCTGGAGGGCACGCTGGGGCCGCCCGCGCAGATCGGCAAGCTGGTGCTGAAGGGCCCGGGCCTTGAGGCCGAGGGGACGGTGACGCTGAATGCCGACGGTACGCTGAAGGTGGCGCATTTCGCGCGCCTGGTGGCGGGCGACTGGATGGATGCCACGGTCGAGCTGCGCGGCCGCGGCCGCAATGTCCCGCCCGAGGTCGTGGTGACGCGCGGCTGGATCGACGTGTCGAAACTGCCGCAGACCAAGAGCGATGACCAGGGCGGCCCCGTGCGCGTCACCTTGGGAGAGCTGCGCATCACCCCCACGCTGAAGCTGACTGCCTTCCATGGCCGCTTCAACGGCAAGGGCGGGCTGAACGGCACCTTCCGCGGCCAGCTGAACGGCGGCCCCGAGGTCACGGGCCAGCTGGCCGCGGTGGCGAAGGGCAGCCAGATCCTGCTGCAGGCGCTGGATGCGGGGGCGGTTCTGAAGGCGGCGGGGCTGTTCCAGAACGCCCGTGGCGGCACGCTGGGGCTGCTGCTGAACCCGCTGGGGCCGAAGGGCAGCTACGACGGCCATGCACAGCTGCGCGACATCTCGGTGATGAACGCCCCGGCGATGGCGGACCTGCTGAGCGCGGTCTCGGTCGTCGGCCTGTTCGAGCAGATGGCCGGGCAGGGCCTGCATTTCGACGAGGCCGACGCCTATTTCCGCCTGACCCCCGATGCGCTGGTGCTGCGGCGTTCCAGCGCCACCGGGGCCTCGATCGGGATCTCGCTGGACGGGACCTACCGGATGGCCGACAAGGTGCTGGACATGCAGGGGGTGCTGTCGCCCTTCTACCTGCTCAATGGCATCGGCAGTTTCATGACCCGCAAGGGCGAGGGGGTGATGGGCGTCAGCTTTACCCTGACCGGGCCCGCCACCCAGCCCAAGGTCAAGGTGAACCCGCTGTCGATCCTGCTGCCGGGCTTCCTGCGGGAGCTGTTCCGCAAGCCCGCGCCCACCCTGCCGGTGCCCGCCGCCCCCGATGCCGAGGCGTCGGAGACCGAGGCGCCCGGGGCCGTGAGCCGGTGATGCTTGCGCATCCGGCCCTGCGGGTGTAGCGGCGGGGCCTGATCTGACCAGGAGCCCGTCATGCAGCTCTCCGATTTCGATTTCGACCTGCCCGAAGGGCTGATCGCCACCCGTCCCGCCCGCCCGCGGTCTTCCGCGCGGCTGCTGGTGGCGGGGCCCGATGCGATCACGGATGCCATCGTGCGCGACCTGGGCGATTTCCTGCGCCCCGGCGACCGGCTGGTGCTGAACGACACCAAGGTGATCCCGGCGCGGCTGTCGGGGGTGCGGGCGCGCAGTTCGGCGCAGGGCGACACCGAGGCCCATATCGAGGTCACCCTGCTGGAGCCGCGCGCCGAGGGCACCTGGGCTGCGCTGCTGAAGCCGCTGAAGAAGGTGAAGGAGGGCGAGGTCATCCGCTTTTCCGACCGGCTCTGGGCGAGGCTTGAGGCCAAGGAGGACGGGCAGGGTCTGCTGCGCTTCGAGGCGGTGGGCGATTTCGACGATGCGCTGGCCGAGGCGGGCAACATGCCGCTGCCGCCCTACATCGCCGCGTTGCGCGCCCCCGACGAGCAGGACAAGCAGGACTACCAGACCGTCTGGGCCGAGAAATCCGGCGCCGTCGCCGCGCCCACCGCATCGCTGCATTTCGACGCCGAGCTGCTGGCGCGGCTTGAGGCGCGCGGCATCGCCTTCACCAAGGTGACGCTGCATGTGGGCGCGGGCACCTTCCTGCCGGTCAAGGTCGAGGACGTGACGACCCACAGGATGCACGCCGAATGGGGCAATGTCAGCGCCGAGGCCGCGGCCGAGATCGCCGCCACCAAGGCCGCCGGCGGCCGGGTGATCCCGGTCGGCACCACCGCGCTGCGGGTGCTGGAAAGCGCGGCCCGCGCCACTGGCGCCATCGCCCCCTGGCAGGGCGAGACCGACATCTTCATCTACCCCGGCTTCGACTTTCACGTCGCCGACGGGCTGATGACCAATTTCCACCTGCCGAAGTCGACGCTGATGATGCTGGTCTCGGCGCTGATGGGCGCCGATCGCATCCGGCAGATCTATGCCCATGCCCTTGAGGAAAAATACCGGTTTTTCTCTTACGGAGATGCCTCGCTGTTGATCCCCTGAGCGGGACATGACAGGCAGGACGCAACCGGGGGCCGCGCGCCCTTGCCCCTTGACGGACGACAAACGGGAGAGACGCGGATGATGCAGGTTCTCGGAACCTCTTGGGCCCTTTTGCTGGGCCTGATGCTGCTCATGCTGGGCAATGGCCTGCAGGGCACCCTTCTGGGGGTGCGCGGCGAGATCGAGGGCTTTTCGACCTTCCAGATGTCGGTGGTGATGTCGGCCTATTTCGCGGGCTTCCTGGGCGGGTCGCGCCTGGCGCCCGAGATGATCCGCCGGGTGGGCCATGTGCGGGTCTTTGCCGCGCTCGCCAGCTTCATCTCGGCGGTGCTGATCCTCTATCCCTCCTATGCCGAGCCCTGGGCCTGGACGGTCGAGCGGATGCTGATCGGTTTCTGCTTCTCGGGGGTCTACGTGACCGCGGAAAGCTGGCTGAACAATTCCGCCACCAACGAGACCCGCGGCCAGGCGCTGTCGCTTTACATGTTCGTGCAGGTGATCGGCATCATGGCGGCGCAGGGCGTGCTGCTGCTGGGGGATCCGGCGGGCTATGTGCTGTTCATCGTGCCCTCGGTGCTGGTGTCGATCTCTTTCGCGCCGATCCTGCTGTCGGTGGCGCCGACCCCGGCCTTTGCCACCACCAAGCCGATGTCGCTGGTGGCGCTGTTCCGCGCCTCGCCTTTGTCGATCGTCGGCGTCTTCCTGATTGGCGGGGCCTATTCGGCGCAGTTCGGCATGGCGGCGGTGTTCGGGTCGAAGGCAGGGCTGACGCTGCCGCAGATCTCGTTGTTCATCTCGATGTTCTATGTCGGTGCGGTGGTGACGCTGTATCCGCTGGGCTGGCTGTCGGACCGCATGGACCGGCGGATGCTGATCGCGCTGGAGGCCGCGGTGGGCGGCGCGGGCGCGCTGCTGGGGCTGGTCTTTGGCGACAGCTACGTGGCGCTGCTGGTCTCGGCGCTGATCGTCGGCGGCATGACCAACCCGCTTTATTCGCTGCTGCTGGCCTATCTGAACGACTATCTGGCGACCGAGCAGATGGCGGCGGGCAGTTCCGGCATGCTGTTCGTCAACGGGCTGGGTTCCATCGGCGGGCCGCTGCTGACCGGCTGGGTGATGACCACCACCGGATCGGGGGGCTTCTTCACCTTCATCGCAGCCCTGCTGTTCATCATGTCCGCCTATGCGGTCTACCGGATGACCCGTCGCCCGACCGCCATCGCGGTTCAGGATACCGGTCCCTTTGCCCCCGTGCTGATGTCGGCCACCCCCGTGGCCGTCGAAGCGGCGCAGGAATGGGCACAGGAAGCCGCCGAGGATGCGACAAAAGATGGCGAACCGGACACAACGCGCACGTAACACCTAAGGTGTGCGAAAGCATCATTTCCACAACCCACATCCTCTGTCAGGCTGAAACAAGGTGCACTGGCAGATAGAGAGGAGACCGCCATGATTGCCCCCGAGGAGTTGCTGACGTTCTGGCTGGACGAAGTTGGCCCGGCCGGCTGGTACAGCACGAGCGATGCGCTCGACCAGGAGATCCGCGACCGGTTCGCGGCGGCCTGGGAACACGCTTGCGAAGGCGGCTACGGCCTGTGGCTGACCTATCCCAGCGGGGCTCTGGCCTATATCATCCTGATGGACCAGTTGCCGCGGAACATGTTCCGTGGCCAGGGCCGCGCCTTCGACAGCGACCGCATGGCGCTGGCGGCGGCCAAGCTGGCGATCACCCAAGGATGGGACATGCGCATCGACGAGCCTGCGCGGCAGTTCTTCTACATGCCGATGATGCATTCCGAGAACCTGTGCGACCAGGAACGCTGCGTGCGCCTGATGGTCGAGCGGATGCCCGAGACCGGCCGGTCGAACCTGCTGCATGCCCAGGCGCATCGCGAGGTGATCCGCAAGTTCGGCCGCTTCCCCTACCGCAATGCCGCGCTCTCGCGGCGCCCGACGGGCCCCGAGGAAAGCTATATGCAGGCGGGCGGCTATGGCGAGACGGTGCGGGCACTGACCCCGGCGGAGTGAAGGCGGCAACCCGGGGAGAGAGGGGGCGCTGCCCCCGCAGGCCTGTGGCCTGCTCCCCCGAGGTATTTGGAACAAGAAAATGGGACGGGCCGGCGAGGAGGAGCGCCGGCCCGTTTTCATGTCCGATTGCGGGTTTTACAATGGCGCGGGGGCGGGGCATGGTGCCGGCGGGAGGACGTGACTGCGGGGAAGGCGCCGGGCGCGACATCGCGCGGCAGGCAGGCTTGCTTTGTTGAAGCCTTTCGAAAAGTAGTTTAACGTCAAACTATCTTGCAATTCAGCTTCCGGCGGAGGGGCACATGTCTGCCAAATCTTTCGACTTCATCGTCATCGGGGCCGGTCCCGGCGGTTACGTTGCCGCGATTCGCGCGGCGCAGCTGGGCCTGAAGGCCGCCGTCGTCGAACGCGAGCACCTGGGGGGCATCTGCCTGAACTGGGGCTGCATTCCGACCAAGGCGCTGCTGCGTTCGTCCGAGATCTTCCATTTCATGGAACGCGCCAAGGATTACGGTCTGAGCGCCGAGAAGATCGGTTTCGACCTGGGCGCGGTGGTCAAACGCTCGCGCGGGGTGGCCAAGCAGATGGAAGGCGGCGTGAAGCACCTTCTGAAGAAGAACAAGGTCGAGGTCATCATGGGGACCGCTTCGCTGCCGGCGAAGGGCAAGGTGTCGGTGAAGACCGAAGCTGGCACCGAGGAGCTGACCGCCAAGACCATCGTCGTGGCGACCGGGGCACGGGCGCGCGAGCTGCCGGGCCTTGAGGCCGACGGTGATCTGGTCTGGACCTACAAACATGCGCTGAACCCGGTGCGGATGCCGAAGAAGCTGCTGGTCATCGGGTCGGGCGCGATCGGCATCGAATTTGCCAACTTCTACAACACGCTGGGCGCCGATACGACCGTGGTCGAGGTGATGGACCGCGTGCTGCCGGTGGAAGATGCGGAAATCTCGGCCTTTGCGAAGAAGCAGTTCGAGAAGCAGGGCATGAAGATCATGGAGAAATCCGGGGTCAAGAAACTGGACCGCGGCAAGGGCAAGGTGGTCGCCCATATCGAGACCGGCGGCAAGATCATCACCGAGGAATTCGACACGGTGATTTCGGCCGTGGGCATCGTCGGCAACGTCGAGGGGCTGGGCCTGGAAGGGCTGGGCGTGAAGATCGACCGCACCCATGTGGTGACGGACGAGTTCTGCCGCACCGGGGTCGAGGGCCTTTATGCCATCGGCGATATCGCGGGCGCGCCCTGGCTGGCGCATAAGGCCAGCCATGAGGGCGTCATGGTGGCCGAACTGGCCGCAGGCAAGCATGCGCATCCGATCAAGCCGGGCTCGATCGCGGGCTGCACCTATTGCCATCCGCAGGTGGCCTCGGTCGGGATGACCGAAGCCAAGGCCAAGGAAGCGGGCTACAAGGTCAAGGTCGGTAAGTTCCCCTTCATCGGCAACGGCAAGGCCGTGGCGCTTGGCGAACCCGAGGGTCTGATCAAGACCGTCTTCGATGCCGAAACGGGCGAGCTGCTGGGCGCGCACATGGTCGGCGCGGAAGTGACCGAGCTGATCCAGGGCTATGTTGTCGGCCGCCAGCTGGAGACCACCGAAGAGGATCTGATGCAGACCGTCTTCCCGCACCCGACCCTGTCGGAGATGCTGCACGAGTCGGTTCTGAACGCCTACGGCCGCGCGATCCACATCTGATCGGGCGCCTTCGGACAGGGATCTGAACGATCCATCCGGGTAGATGACTTTTCACATAAACTTGTGAGGGGCGGCCTTGTGGGTCGCCCTTTTCTTGTGGTCTCAAAGGAAAGTCACGCAATGCCGATGTGACCGGTCCGTTGAGGACACCGCGCTCTCTCGTGGTGTGGGCCGGTCTTTCCGGCAAGCCTGGGAGGAACTGCAATCGTGTCTGAACGATCGAATACCCATTTTGGAATCGTGCTGGTGGTCTGGCTGGCGGGGCTTGCCTCGGCCGCACAGTTCGGTGAAGTCGCCGTGATCATGGAGAAGCTCGGCGCCGTTTACCCCAATGCAAACCTTGGGCTGATGGAATCCATCGTCGGCCTGGCGGGCGTCTTCTTCGGCGCCACGGCGGGGTTGCTGGCCAACCGGCTGGGCTATCGCCGGGTGATCTGCACGGGGCTGGCGGTGGGGGCCGTCTTCTCGCTGATCGAATCGAGCCTGCCGGCCTATCTGCCGATGATGCTGCTGCGGATCCTGGAAGGGTTCTGCCAGATGGCCATCGTCGTCGTCGCCCCGGTGCTGATGAGCATCCATTCCGC
This sequence comes from Pseudooceanicola sp. NS-SX9, assembly GCF_057380705.1. Taxonomy (NCBI): domain Bacteria; kingdom Pseudomonadati; phylum Pseudomonadota; class Alphaproteobacteria; order Rhodobacterales; family Paracoccaceae; genus Pseudooceanicola; species Pseudooceanicola sp. NS-SX9. The sequence goes on from NZ_CM170818.1 coordinate 1,626,608, forward strand.
CAAGCGCCACCACGGTTTCGTGCTGTCGCTCTGGGCCAGCTTCATGGGCGTGGGCTTTGCCGTCTCGGGCTGGGCGATGCCCTGGCTGACCGGCATGGCGGGGCCTGCGGGCATGTTCATCGGCCATGCGCTGGTGATGGCGGTGCTGGCGGTGGTGCTGTGGATCATGTTGCCGAAGGATCAGCGGGTGGCGTCCTCGACGGGGCGCAACACCTCGTTCCTGCAGCAGCATATCGACCTTTACCGCTCGGCGCGCATTGCCGCGCCGCCGCTGGGCTTTCTGTTCTACACCATCCAGTACGTGGCTCTGTTCAGCGTCCTGCCGCTGATGGTCGAGGAACCGGCCCGCGCCTGGGTGGCGACGGTGCTGCCGATGACCTCGATCGTGCTGTCGCTGGTGCTGGCGGTGTTGCTGCTGAAGGTGATGCCGGCGATCCGGCTGGTGCAGCTGTCGTTTGCCGTGACCCTGGTGGGCGCGGTGGTGCTGTGGATGGTCTGGGGCCAGACCGGCCCCGAGAAGATCCTGATGCTGATCGTCGCCACCGCCTTGGGCGTGGTGCAAAGCGCCAGCTTTGCCGCCATTCCGCAGTTGAACCCCGATGCGGGGGACCAGGGGCTGGCCTCGGGGGCGATGTCGCAGTTGGGGAACCTCGGCACCACCATCGGCACGCCGATCCTGGTGGCGGCCACCCAGGGCTTTGGCGTCGCGGGCCTTGTGGTCTTTGCGCTGCCGTTCAGCCTGCTGGGGGTGCTGGTGCACAGCTGGATGGCCGCCCGCCGCCGCGCCGACGATCGCGCCCCGGTTCTCGAAGGCTACCGGGCCTGATCTGAAAGCGGGCGCCCCTGTGGCGCCCGTTCCATTTGCGGGACCAGCCCTGCGTCCGGCGCTGCCGCTGCGAAAAGTTCCGTGAATGTTCTTACTTTCCCCTTGGACCTGCCGTCACGCCCCTCTATCTTAACGAAGTGTTTTGCCGGCCATCGGGGGGCCTCCATGCCTGAGCTGAAGAAGATCGAGATCCGCGGTGCGCGGGAGCATAACCTCAAGGGCATCGACGTCGATATCCCCCGCGACCAGTTCGTGGTGATCACCGGGCTGTCAGGGTCGGGCAAGTCGAGCCTGGCTTTCGACACGATCTATGCCGAAGGCCAGCGGCGCTATGTCGAAAGCCTGTCGGCCTATGCGCGGCAGTTCCTGGACATGATGGAAAAGCCCGATGTCGATCACATCAGCGGCCTGTCGCCGGCGATTTCCATCGAGCAGAAGACCACCAGCAAGAACCCCCGCTCGACCGTCGGCACGGTGACCGAGATCTACGACTACCTGCGGCTGCTGTTTGCCCGCGCCGGCACCCCCTACAGCCCCGCGACCGGCCTGCCGATCGAGGCGCAGCAGGTGCAGGACATGGTGGACCGCGTGATGGCCCTGCAAGAGGGCACGCGCGGCTATCTGCTGGCCCCCATCGTGCGCGACCGCAAGGGCGAATACCGCAAGGAATTCCAGGAGCTGCAGAAGCAGGGCTTCCAGCGCGTCAAGGTCGACGGCACCTTCCATGAGATCGCCGAGGTCCCCGCCCTCGACAAGAAGTTCCGCCACAACATCGACGTGGTGGTCGACCGGATCGTGGTGCGCGAGGGGATGGAGACGCGGCTGGCCGACAGCTTCCGCACCGCGCTCGACCTGGCCGAGGGCATCGCCATCCTGGAGACCGCCCCGAAGGAGGGCGAGGCGGAGCGTCTGACCTTCTCCGAGAAGTTCTCTTGCCCGGTGAGCGGCTTTTCGATCCCCGAAATCGAGCCGCGGCTGTTCTCCTTCAACGCGCCCGATGGGGCCTGCCCGCATTGCGACGGGCTGGGGGTCGAGCTGTTCTTTGACGAACGCCTGGTGGTGCCCGATGCCCAGCTGAAGATCGGCGACGGCGCGCTGGCCCCCTGGCGCAAGGGCAAGAGCCCCTATTTCCAGCAGACCATCGAATCCCTCGGGCGGCATTACGGCTTTGATCCCGATACCCGCTGGAAGGACCTGCCGAAGAAGATCCAGAAGGTGTTCCTGTACGGGTCGGGCGACGAGGAAATCCCCTTCCGCTACGACGAGGGCGGCCGCGTCTACAACGTCACCCGCACCTTCGAGGGCGTCATCCCCAATATGGAACGCCGCTACCGCGAGACCGACAGTAACTGGGTCCGCGAGGAATTCGAGAACTACCAGAACAACCGTCCCTGCGGCCAGTGCAACGGCTACCGGCTGAAGCCCGAACCGCTGGCGGTGAAGATCGCCCAGCTGCACATCGGTCAGGTCACCGCCATGTCGATCCGCGAAAGCTATGCCTGGATCGACACAGTGATGGAGGCGCTCTCGACCCAGAAGGCGACCATCGCCCGCACCATCGTCAAGGAAATCCGAGAGCGTCTTGGTTTCCTGAATAACGTGGGTCTTGAATACCTTACGCTCGCACGTTCAAGTGGTACATTAAGTGGCGGCGAGAGCCAGAGGATCCGTCTGGCCAGCCAGATCGGCTCGGGGCTGACGGGGGTCCTCTATGTGCTGGACGAACCCTCCATCGGACTGCACCAGCGCGACAACGGGCGGCTGCTGTCGACGCTGAAGAACCTGCGCGATCAGGGCAACTCGGTCCTGGTGGTCGAACATGACGAGGAAGCCATCCGCGAGGCCGATTACGTCTTCGACATCGGCCCCGGCGCCGGGGTGCATGGCGGCAACGTGGTGGCCAAGGGCACGCCGGCGGAAATCGCCGCCGATCCCGCCAGCCTGACGGGGCAGTACCTGTCGGGCAAGCGCGCCATCGAGGTCCCCGACACCCGCCGCGCCGGCAGCGGCAAGGCGATCCGCATCGAGAAGGCCAGCGGCAACAACCTGCATGACGTGACCGTCGATTTCCCGCTGGGCAAGTTCGTCTGCGTGACCGGCGTGTCGGGCGGTGGCAAGTCGACCCTGACCATCGAGACGCTGTTCAAGACCGCCTCGATGCGGCTGAACGGCGCCCGCCAGACGCCCGCCCCCTGCGAGACGATCAAGGGCCTCGAACATCTGGACAAGGTGATCGACATCGACCAGCGCCCGATCGGGCGAACGCCGCGGTCGAACCCGGCGACCTACACGGGTGCCTTCACCCCGATCCGCGACTGGTTCGCGGGGCTGCCGGAATCCAAGGCGCGCGGCTACAAGCCCGGGCGCTTCAGCTTCAACATCAAGGGCGGCCGCTGCGAGGCCTGCCAGGGCGATGGCGTCATCAAGATCGAGATGCACTTCCTGTCGGACGTCTACGTGGAATGCGAGACCTGCAAGGGCCAGCGCTACAACCGCGAGACGCTGGAGGTGAAGTTCAAGGGCAAGTCCATTGCCGATGTCCTCGACATGACGGTGGAAGAGGCACAGGAGTTCTTCCAGGCCGTGCCCTCGATCCGGGAAAAGATGGATGCGCTGATGCAGGTGGGGCTGGGCTACATCAAGGTGGGCCAGCAGGCGACGACGCTGTCGGGCGGCGAGGCGCAGCGGGTCAAGCTGTCGAAGGAGCTGTCGCGGCGCGCCACCGGCCGCACGCTCTATATCCTGGACGAACCGACCACCGGCCTGCATTTCGAGGACGTCCGCAAGCTGCTGGAAGTGCTGCATGAACTGGTCGAGCAGGGCAATTCCGTGGTGGTGATCGAACACAATCTGGACGTGATCAAGACCGCCGACTGGATCATCGACATCGGCCCCGAGGGCGGCGATGGCGGGGGCCGGGTGGTGGCCGAGGGCACGCCCGAGGCGGTCTCGGAGGTCGAGGCCAGCCATACCGGGCGCTACCTTGTCGATATGCTCAGGCCGCGCGCCGCGGCCGAGTGATCAGCGGATCATCATGGTCTTGCCATTCCGGGTCACCTTTCCGATGACCTCTCGGGTGGCAAGATCGGCCTTCACCACCTGGCCGTCGACATCGAAATAGACCCAGCCGTCCTCGGGGTGCGGCAGGCCGCGGCGCTCGGTGTTCAGCAGCACCATGTATTTCATCGGCAGCACGTCGCCCGGGGCCACGCCCTGAACGATCTTCGGCCCCGTCAGGGCCGCGTCGCCCCCCGAGACGGGCAGGATCTGCGCCTGCTGGGCCAGGGCGGGAAGGGCGAAAAGGTTAAGGCCGGCCGCAAGGACCAGGCCCGCTGACAGATGAGTCATCGGGGTCTCCGTGAAATGGATCTTGGGAAAAAGGCGCCCGGGGGGGCGGGATCAGTTCAGCACGTCGCGGACGGCATCCATCAGGCGAAGGATCTTCATCGTGTCGCCATCGACCAGCGCGATGCGGTCGCCGACGCGGTAATAGGTGCGGTGGCGGTCCAGCCCGTAGATGGTCGGATCGCGGACGATCACCACGCCGTCGCGGCGCGGATCCAGCCGGTCACCCACCGCATAGGGCGCCATCTTCTTGGCAAGGCCCGGCGGCACGCAGGCGGGCGATTTCTTGGCCAGCCCCGGCGGGCAGCCGTTCGATGACACCTGCAGCAGATCGGCCTCGTAGATATCGTCGGGGGCGAAAGCGGCAGCGGGCTGGGGCAGGACGGCGCCAAGCCCCAGAAGGGCGCTCAGCGACAGGACAAGGGGGATTTGACGCGACATGGCATCCTCCGGAAGGTCTGGCCGTGGCAGGCTGTTTTCTGCCTAGTAAACGCGAAACCGCCCCGGAAGGTTCCGGGGCGGTTCACGAATTCGTCAGATCCTGGGTGCGGGATCAGTTGTTGGCGATCGCCGTCAGTGCGGCGAACAGGCCGATGGCTGCGATGATCTCGCCCGAGCTGTCGCGCACCTTCACCACGCGGTCGCCGTCACGACGGTAGCTGTAGCCCTTGGGCAGCGGCGGCAGCTTCTTGTAGCGGCCGCCCTCGATGCGGGGCAGGTCGCGGCCATTGTCATGGTGGCCCGAGGTCTTTTTCGCGGCCGGCGCCGGTGCGCGGTTGGTGTGGCGTTCGCCCTGGTCCTTGTGGTCGTCCGAGCGTTTGGGCCCCGAACAATGGCTGTCACGGCCACAATCGGCCCCCCCCTGTGCCGAAGCGATGCCGGGAACGGCAACCATGCCCAGGCACAGAGAAGCGATCAGGGCGGCGCTGAGCGGGCGGCGAAGACGGTTGGATTGCATCGGTGCATCCTCCTGTTAATCGGTGTTCGAGGATAAAACGCACGGGATGGGCGATTCCGTTCCCGATATTTTTTCATTCCCTCGCGTCAGCGTGATTTGGCCGATGATCGGCTAACGGGATGAATATATTCGCGAAATGCACCTTCCGCGTGTGCTTTCATGATCCTGTATGCCTGAGTTTTCAAGAAGATGAAAAAAGGCGGCCCCCCTTGGGGGACCGCCTCTGCAAGACCGGACTTCGGGGGGAGGGTCAGTCCATGGCCTTGAAGTTGAACTCGCCGCCGTCCTTGATGCCCGAGAACCAGCGCGCGGTGACGGTCTTGGTGCGGGTGTAGAAGCGGAAGGCGTCGGGGCCGTACTGGTTCAGGTCGCCGAAGGCCGATTTCTTCCAGCCGCCGAAGGTGAAGTACGACAGCGGCACCGGGATCGGGAAGTTGATGCCGACCATGCCGACGTTCACGCGGCTGGCGAAATCGCGGGCCACGTCGCCATCGGCGGTGTAGATCGCGGTGCCGTTGCCGTATTCGTTGTTCATCGTCAGCTGCAGGGCTTCTTCATAGCTGTCGGTGCGGACCTGGCTCAGGACCGGGCCGAAGATCTCCTGCTTGTAGATCTCCATGTCGGGGGTGACGTTGTCGAACAGCGTCGGGCCGACGAAGAAGCCGTTTTCATAGCCCTGCAGGCTGAAGTCGCGGCCGTCGCGCACCAGCGTTGCGCCCTGTTCCACGCCCGAGGTGATCAGGCCCTTGATCTTGTCCTGCGATGCCTTGGTGATGACGGGGCCGTAATCCACGTCTTCGCCGGCGGTGTAGGGGCCGACCTTCAGCTTTTCGATGCGCGGCAGCAGCTTTTCGATCAGCGTGTCGGCGGTCTTCTTGCCCACCGGCACCGCGACCGAGATCGCCATGCAGCGTTCGCCCGCCGCACCATAGCCCGCACCCACCAGCGCGTCGGCGGCCTTGTCCATGTCCGCGTCGGGCATGATGATCATGTGGTTCTTCGCACCGCCGAAGCACTGCGCGCGCTTGCCGGTCGCGGTGGCACGGCCGTAGATGTACTGCGCGATCGGCGTCGAGCCGACAAAGCCCACGGCCTGGATCACGTCGCTGTCCAGCAGCGCGTCAACGGCTTCCTTGTCGCCGTTCACCACCTGCAGCACGCCATCGGGCAGGCCGGCTTCCTGGATCAGTTCGGCCAGGCGCAGCGCGCAAGAGGGGGTGCGCTCGGACGGCTTGAGGATCATCGCGTTGCCGCAGACCAGCGCCGGGGCCATCTTCCACAGCGGGATCATCGCGGGGAAGTTGAAGGGGGTGATGCCGGCCACGACGCCAAGCGCCTGACGCATCGAGTAAAGGTCGATGCCCGGGCCGCCGTTGTCCATGAACTCGCCCTTCAGCATGTGCGGGGCGCCCATGCAGACCTCGACCACTTCCAGGCCGCGCTGCACGTCGCCGCGGGCATCGGGGATGGTCTTGCCGTGCTCTTTCGAGATCAGCTCGGCCAGCTCGTCCATGTGCTCGTTGATGAGCGCACCGAACTTCATCATCACCCGGGCGCGGCGCTGCGGGTTGGTGGCGGCCCATTTGACCTGCGCTTCGGCAGCCGAGGCAATGGCGGCCTCGATCTCGGCCACGCTGGCCAGCGGCAGCTTGGCGATGACTTCGCCGGTTGCCGGGTTCGAAACGTCGGTAAAGCGGCCCGAGGTGCCCTTGACGTGGGCGCCGTTGATGAAATGGGTCAGTTCCTGCATTGGATCCTCCTGTCTTTGGATGTGACGTTACTATTGCAATTTTGCGTGGGGAACCGGAAATAACACAAAGGAGCTTTGCGGGAATGCATGTATGAACTGGGATGACCTGAGGTGTTTCCTGTCCGTCGGCCGGTTGGAGAGCCTTTCGGCGGCGGCGCGGCAGCTGCGCATCGACCCGGCCACGGTGGGCCGGCGGATTGGCCGTCTGGAAGAGGATATCGGGGCGGCGCTGTTTGCCAAGTCGCCCCAGGGCTATGCCCTGACCGAGGCGGGTCAGCGCCTGATGGGCCATGCCGCGCGCGCCGAGGCGGCGCTGGCCGCGGGCGAGGCCGAGGTCGCGGGCCAGGGGGCTGCGGGCCTGTCGGGGCAGATCCGCATCGGGGCGCCGGACGGGGTGGCGAATTTCCTGCTGCCGCAGGTCTGTGCCTCGATCGTCGAGGACAATCCCGATCTTGAGGTGCAGATCATCGCCCTGCCGCGCCTCTTTAACCTGACCAAGCGCGAGGCCGATGTGGCGATCACGGTGTCGGCGCCGACGGCGGGGCGGCTGATGGTCAAGAAGATCTCGGACTACCACCTGCATCTGGCGGCCACGAAGGATTATCTGGCGCGCACGCCGCCGATCCGCGACGTGATGGACCTGCGCCACCACCGGCTGGTGGGCTATATCCCCGACATGATCTTTGACAAGGAACTGGATTATCTGGGCGAGGTCGGCGCCGAACGGGTGCCGCTGGCGTCGAATTCGGTCTCGGTGCAGTTCAACTGGATCGCCGCCGGGTCGGGGGTGGGGATCATCCACGATTTCTCGCTGCCGCATCAGCCCAATCTGGTGCGGGTGCTGCCCGACCGGATCAGCCTGCGGCGCAGTTTCTACCTGGTGCGCCATGCCGATGACACCCGGCTGGAACGGATGAACCGCTTTGCCACGCTGCTATCCGAAAGATTGCGTGGCGAGATCCAGCGTCGCGAAGCCTTTTCTTGACACGACAGGCTATTGTCATCGACCCTTGAGGCTGGAGGAGTTGTTCAGAACAGGGAGGAATCGGATGCTTGTGCAGCAGATTCTGAAGGCAAAGGGCAGTGGCGCGGTGATCACCGTGACGCCGGATACCCCGGTGCGCGAGGTGGCCGAGCTGCTGAAGGCGCATCGTATCGGCGGGGTGGTGATCAGCTATACCGGCAAGCATGCGGATGGCATCCTGTCGGAACGCGACCTGGTGCGGGGCCTGGCCTCGCGCGGGGCGGCGATCCTGGATCTGCCGGCCGAGGCGCTGATGACGCGCAATCCGCAATGCGGCACCCCGGACACCCAGGTGATCGAGGTGCTGACCCGCATGACCGAGGGGCGCTTTCGCCACATGCCGATCCTCGAGGACGGCGAGCTGGTCGGTATCGTCACCATCGGCGATGCGGTGAAGGCGCGGCTGGATCAGCTGTCGATGGAGAAGGACGCCCTTGAAGGCATGATCATGGGCTACTAGGTGCCTCAGGTTGCCCGGGTCCAAGGGCCCGGACATCCGAAAGCCGTGACCGGATGCGGCTTTCGGATCGGCAGGGCGGTCCGACTACGCTGGGGAGCCATCTGAGATGGATGCGGGGCCGTCCTGTCACATGCCCCGGCCCGCCAGGCCGCATCCCGCTGCCTGGCGGGCCGGGGCACGTCCCTTTCGCTGACGCGGCGTCCTTGTCCCGTCATCTGTCTTCGCTGTCATCGAAATTTCACCACCCAGACGAAATCCCTGCACTGCAAGGCCTTGCGGCCTGATGTGAAGGGCTGCGGACGGCGGATGCCCCTGGGGCGAATGCCCGCATTGCGTCCTGCGGGGCTTGCAAACGGCGGCGTGATATTGTTGCGTGCGCCTCGGACGCAACCCGAGGAGGCCCCCATGCGTATCGGTCTATACCCCGGCACTTTCGATCCGATCACCCTTGGGCACCTGGACATCATCCGGCGTGCCTCGGCCCTGGTGGACCGGCTGGTGATCGGTGTCGCGATCAATCGCGACAAGGGGCCCTTGTTCTCGCTGGAGGAGCGGGTCGAGATGATCGAGGCCGAATGCGGCCATCTTTCCAAAGAGATGGGCATCGAGATCGTCGCCCATCCCTTCGAGAACCTGCTGATTCACTGCGCCCATGACGTTGGTGCATCGATCATCGTGCGCGGCCTGCGGGCGGTGACGGATTTCGAATATGAATTCCAGATGGTCGGCATGAACCGGATGCTCGACAATTCGATCGAGACGGTCTTCCTGATGGCCGACACCCATCACCAGGCGATTGCCTCGAAACTGGTGAAGGAGATCGCGCGGCTGCAGGGCGACGTGTCGAACTTTGTCACCCCCGCGGTGGCGCAGCGGCTGATCACACGGCTGGCGCGCCAGGGCTAGGGGTCAGGCACGCGCCAGGTCCCGGATCAGCCCGGCACAGGTTTCGGGCTGGGTCATAGGCAGCATGTGCCCGCCGGGCACAAGCTGCAGCCGGACCTTCGGATGGGCCTCGCGGAAGGCCTTCCCGTGAACCTGTGAATCCAGCACCTGATCCCCCGTTCCGAACAGGATCGAGATCGGCATAGGAAGTTCATCCATCACCTTAGCTATGGCATTCAACCCTTTGGTTGAGCTTCGATAATCCTTGCTTGTGTGATAGAAGTGCAGGGGCCTTAGACCCAGCAGCGCACCGCCCTGGACTGCAGCGTCGAAGGGCGGCGCCTCGGGGCCGTAGAGCACCTTCAGAAGCTGTTTCGTGCCATAGAGCGCACCCGGCGTGGCGAAGGTCCAGGCATAAAGCCAGCGCAGCAGGTCAAGCCGGATGTTCAGGTTGTCGAAGATAGGCGCGGCGGGTTGGCCGGGGGTCGTCAGCGGGGCGATCAGCGCCAGGCCCCGGATACGCTCGGGCGCCTGCACCGCCATCGACAGGGCAATCGCGCCGCCCAGAGAATGGCCGACGACCAGCGGGCGCTCGATCTTCAGGACCTCCATCAGCTCCAGCATCTGCGCCGCGTGGTCGGCCGGCGTGGCCGGGGCCGCCAGCGGCCGTTCGGACCAGCCCATGCCCGGCCGGTCGGGCACGATCACCCGATGGTCGCGGGCCAGGATGTCGATCAGCCCCATATCGAAATTGCCCAGCTGTCCGCCCAGCCCGTGTACCATCACGATGGCAGGGCCGGTGCCGCGCTCGACGTAATGCAGCCGGCCGGTGGACAGGGTGGTGAAGCGCCCCCTTGGCGGCACCAGGCCTTCGGCCCGACGTTTCCACAGCCAGCTGTTGCCGACCAGCCCGCCCAGGCCCAGCAGCACCGCCGTGCCCAGGATTTCCAACCCCAACATCTCAGATTGCTCCTTAGCGCCAGAAGGCGATCCACCACAGGAAGTCGGCCAATTTGCGCAGCAGGAACAGCGCCGCCCGGCCATCATTGAACAGATGGTCCCAGCCCAGGACACCCAGGATGATCAGCCCCAGAATGATCGCCAGCCTGTTCGACATCTTCACCCTCCGGCTGCCGATCCTGCCAAAGCAAAGGGGGCCGTTCAAGATCCTCTCCCGAACAGCCCCCCAATTTTACAAACGGAAACGTTTCCTAGAGCAGCTTGCCCATGTGCGCGGCCATGTCCGACATGCGGTTCGAGAAGCCCCATTCGTTGTCGTACCAGCTGAGGATCCGCACCATCGTGCCATCCAGCACCTTGGTTTGATCCAGCGCCATGGTCGAGCTATGCGCGTCGTGGTTCAGGTCGACCGAAACCAGCGGCTCGGTCGTGTAGCCCAGGATGCCCTTCAGCGGGCCATCGGCGGCGGCGACGATGGCGGCGTTGATTTCCTCGGCGGTGGTTTCACGGCCGGCGGTAAAGGTCAGGTCGACGCAGGAGACGTTCGGCGTCGGCACGCGGATCGCGGTGCCGTCCAGCTTGCCTTTCAGTTCCGGCAGCACCAGGCCCACGGCCTTGGCCGCACCGGTCGAGGTCGGGATCATCGACATCGCCGCGGCGCGGGCGCGATACAGGTCCTTGTGGGTGCGGTCCAGCGTCGGCTGGTCGCCGGTGTAGGAATGGATGGTGGTCATGAAGCCCGACTTGATGCCGACCAGATCGTTCAGCACCTTGGCAACGGGGCTGAGGCAGTTCGTCGTGCAGGAGGCGTTCGAGACGACCATGTGCTCGGGCTTGAGGGTCAGGTGGTTGACGCCGAAGACGGCCGTGGCATCCGCCCCGGAGCAGGGCGCCGAGACCAGCACCCGGCCCGAGCCGTTCGCCAGGTGCCGCGCGGCGGCATCACGGGTGACGAAAAGGCCGGTGCATTCCAGGGCGATGTCGACGTCCCCCCAGGGCAGGTCTTCGGGGTTGCGGATCGCGGTGACCTTGATCTTGTTGCCGGTGCCGACATCCATCCAGTCTTCGCCGGTCGTCACCTCGCCTGCGAAGCGGCCATGGACGCTGTCGTAGCGGAAGAGGTGGGCATTGGTGTCCACGGGCGCCAGGTCGTTGACGGCGACGACTTCGACATCGGTACGGCCGCTTTCGGCAATGGCGCGCAGCACGTTGCGCCCGATGCGTCCGAACCCGTTGATCGCGACAGTGGTGGCCATGTGAGATCCTCCGGCACCGCCTGTGCGGTGCAATTTCAGTTGCAGCGTCATCCCCCGCGAACGGGGAGGTCGCCGCCTTGATACCGCTAGCGCTAACAGTTTGTCCAGAGGCACTTCTGAATTGAAGGATCGGCGCAGAAGGGACAAACGAAAGACCCCCGGAGGCGCAATTCGCGCGCTCCGGGGGTCACATGCCCTCCCTGGCATGCCGCGCCGCCCTGCGGCGGCGCGAGATATCTTACTTCTGCAGACGGCCGAGGGCGGCGGCCACGTCGGCCATGCGGCAGGAGAAGCCCCATTCGTTGTCATACCAGGCCAGCACGCGCACCAGACGCTTGCCCATGACCTTGGTCTGGTCGGGGGCAAAGATCGAGGATTGCTCGGTATGGGTGAAGTCGATCGAGACCTTGGGCTCGGGGTCGTAGCCCAGCACGTGGCCCATATGGCCAGCGGCGGCTTCGCGGACGACTTCGTTCACGTCATCGACGGTGACGTCCTTCTTGGCCACGAAGGTCAGGTCGACACAGGACACGTTCGGGGTCGGTACGCGGATGGCCGACCCGTCCAGCTTGCCCGCCAGTTCCGGCAGCACCAGGCCCAGGGCCTTGGCGGCACCGGTCGAGGTGGGGATCTGGCTCATGGCGGCGGCGCGGGCGCGGTAGAGGTCCTTGTGGCGACGGTCCAGCGTCGGCTGGTCGCCGGTGTAGGAATGGATCGTGGTCATGATGCCCGACTCGATGCCGATCGCATCGTTCAGCACCTTCGCCAGCGGGGCCAGGCAGTTGGTCGTGCACGACCCGTTCGAGATCATCGTGTCGCCTTCCACCAGGTCGCGGTGGTTGACGCCGTAGACGATGGTCTTCTGGACGTTCTTGGCAGGGGCCGAGATCAGCACCGACTTGGCGCCGCGCGCCATGTGCATCTTGGCCTTTTCGCCGTCATTGAACTTGCCGGTGCATTCCAGGACGACATCGACGCCTTCCCAGTCCAGCTCGTCGGGATTGTAGGTCGAGAACACCTCCATCGGGCCGCGGCCGATGTCCATGGTGTTGCCGGCGATCTTGACCTCGTTGCCGAAACGGCCCTGAACGCTGTCGTATTTCAGCAGATGGGCATTGGTCTCGATCGGGCCGGTGGCGTTGATCTTGACGACCTGCACGTCATTGCGCGCGGCCTCTGCGATATGCGCAAGGGTGCAGCGGCCGATCCGACCGAAACCGTTGATTGCCAGAGTGACCGTCATGTCCCGTGTCTCCTGCTAACGAACCTGAGGGTTAGATAGTCCAAAGGCTGTGGCCGGGTAAGGGGAAAATCCATTTCCTGACAATATGTTAGCGAAAACATTTACCCACTGCCCATGGTTGCGCTAACCTTTGCGCTGCCGGTGGCGCTAACTCGTGCTGCAGGGCAGCATCGTTTGTCGATGACTGAGAATCGGAGGGTGGAAGGCGGTGCAGGGGGCTCCGCCCCCGCCGCGCGTGCCGCGCGCCTCCCCCGAGGTATTTGGGAACAAGAAAATGGGCAGGAAGGGCCGGGGCCCGGGTGCGCCCGGTTCTTTCATCTGGCCATAAATACTCCCGCCGGAGGCTTCGCCCCGGAGGGGCGAAATGCGAAGGGGCCGGCGCGGCGGCCGGCCCCCTGCAGGATCCGATGCGGGTCAGAGAAGCGACTTGACCTTGGCTGCGACGGCCTCGGCGGTGATGCCGAACTTCTCGTAGAGGACTTCGGCCGGGGCCGAGGCGCCGAAGCTTTCCATGCCGACGAAGCCTGCCTTGGCTTCGCGGCCACGTTCGCCCAGCAGCCATTGGTCCCAGCCCATGCGGGCACCGGCTTCGACCGCGACGCGGACGGGGCCGGCGGGCAGCACGCGTTTGCGGATCGCCTCGTCCTGCTGCGCGAAGAGCTCGAAGCAGGGCATGGAGACGACGCGGGTGCCGATGCCTTCGGCCTCCAGCAGGGCCTTCGCCTCCATCGCGATGGCAACTTCGGAACCGGTGGCCAGAAGGATCGCCTGGCGCTTGCCCTCGGCTTCGGCCAGCACGTAGGCGCCCTGGGCGACCATGTTCTTGGCCTTGAACTCGGTCCGCAGGGTCGGCAGGTTCTGGCGGGTCAGCGACAGCACCGAGGGGGTCGATTTCTGCGTCAGCGCGATTTCCCAGGCCTCGGCGGTTTCCACGGCATCGGCCGGGCGGAACACCAGGGTGTTGGGGGTGGCGCGGCACATCGCCAGATGCTCGACCGGCTGGTGGGTCGGGCCGTCTTCGCCAAGGCCGATCGAATCGTGCGTCATGACGTAGACCGGGGCGACCTGCATCAGCGCCGACAGGCGCATCGCCGGGCGGGCGTAGTCGGTGAAGCAGAAGAACGTGCCCGAGTAGGGCTTGAGGCCGCCATGCAGCGCCATGCCGTTCATCGCTGCCGCCATGCCGTGTTCACGGATGCCCCAGTGGACGAAGCGGCCCTTCTGGTTGTCGGTGTCGAAGATGCCCAGATCGCCGGTCTTGGTGTTGTTGGACCCCGTCAGGTCGGCCGAGCCGCCGATGGTTTCCGGCAGCACCGGGTTGATGACTTCCAGCGCCAGTTCGGACGCCTTGCGGGTCGCCACGTTCGGCAGCGCTTCGGAGTGCTGCTTTTTCAGCGCGCGCACGACGGCTGCGAGCTTGGCGGGCACTTCGCCGTCGATGCGGCGGGTGATCTCGGCCTGCTTGCGCTCCGAGAGGGCGGCAAAGCGCTCGTCCCAGGCGAAGCGTTCGGCGGCGCCGCGGCGGCCGATCTCTTCCCAGGCGGACTTGATGTCGGCGGGGATCTCGAAGGCGGGGGCGGTCCAGCCCCAGGCGGCCTTGGCGGCGGCGTTCTGATCCTTGTTGGTCAGCGCACCGTGGCCTTTGGACGTGTCCTGTGCCGCGTGGCCAAGCGCGATATGCGTCTTGCAGGCGATCATCGAGGGCTTGCCGGATTTCTTCGCCGCAACGATTGCCGCGTCGATGGCGACCGGATCATGGCCGTCGATTTCCTGCACGTGCCAGCCGTTCGCCTTGAAGCGCGCAACCTGGTCGGTGCGCGACGACAGCTCCACGGTGCCGTCGATGGTGATGTTATTGTTGTCCCAGAAGACCACCAGCTTTTCCAGCTCGTGGCGGCCGGCGATCGAGATCGCCTCTTCCGAGACACCTTCCATCAGGCAGCCGTCGCCGGCGATGACATAGGTGTAGTGGTCCACCACCTTCTTGCCCAGCTGCGCGCGCAGCATGGCTTCGGCCATGGCAAAGCCCACCGACATCGCCAGGCCCTGACCCAGCGGGCCGGTCGTGGTCTCGATGCCATTGGCCAGGAAGTTCTCGGGGTGGCCGGCGGTGCGGGCGCCCCACTGGCGGAAGTTCTTGACCTCTTCGAGGGGGAACTGCTCGTAACCGGTCAGGTGCAGCAGGGAGTAGAGCAGCATCGAACCGTGGCCGGCCGACAGGATGAAGCGGTCGCGGTCGAACCAGTTCGGGGCCGAGGCATCGAACTTCAGGTGCTTTTCGAACAGCACGGTGGCGACGTCTGCCATGCCGATCGGCATGCCGGAATGGCCGGAATTCGCGGCGGCGACGGCATCGAGCGTCAGCACGCGGATCGCGGCGGCCTTGGACCAGTGTTCGGGATGTGCGTTGCGCAGGGCCTCGATATCCACTTGGGTCTCCCTTCGAGGGTGGCGGAAAGGTGGCGCGGGCGGGTGCCCGTCGGTGTTAGCGCTCATACCAGCCAAGGCGTGAAACGCAAGCGCAGCACGGGTGCAATGGGGGATGAATGGCCGAATTTGGCCCCCGTTTGGGATTTCTCAGGGGTTTAGACTAGGATCAGGGGAACAGGCAGGGGCGCGCGATTCGGCCCATGGCGTCACGAAACGGCGCAAGGGGCGTTCCGGGTTGCGCGCGGACAGGATAAGGTCGGTGAGGTAAAGATTGAACCGCAGTGAAGAGAGCACATGAAAGAGCTGGATGAAGTGCAGGGACGTATCCTGGCGGCGCTCGACCGGATCGAGGCGGGCTTTGATGCCTGGCCGGTCCAGGTGGCCGCCGCGGCGCCCCGGGCCGATGCGGAGGCCGAGGCGGCGCTGAGGGACGAGGTGGCGCGCCTGCAGGGCAGCCGCACCGCCATGGAGACCGAGCTGGCCCGCGCCCAGGACCGCAAGGCCGCCCTGAACCGCGAACTGGAGCGCGCCCAGGCCGAGCGCGCGGCCCTTGAAGCCCGCGTGGCCGAGCTGGAGGCCGCGATCGCCACCAGCCCCGCCGCCGAGACCGAGCCCGAGGTCCAGGTGCCCGCCGAGGCGCTGGAAGCCCTGGCCATCGTCGAGGAAGAGCTGGGCCGCCTGCGCGCGGTCAACGACCAGCTGCGGGCCAACAACCGTGCCCTGCGCGAGGCCCACGAGGCCGCGGGCGCCGAACTGCTGGCCGAAGGGGTGCTGGCGGAACTTGAATCGCTGCGGGCCGATCACGCGGCGGCCCGCGCCGAAGCCGCCTCGGTGATGGCGGTGTTGCGGCCGATGCTGGCCCGGGACGAGGCGAGGGGAGAGGCATGATGCCCAACGTGACGGTGATGATCGGCGGCCGCGGCTTCGACGTGGCCTGCGAGGCCGGGCAGGAGGATTTCCTGCGGCGCGCGGCAGCGCAGCTGGACCAGGAGGCCCAGGCGCTGCTGGCGGCGACGGGGCGCATTCCGGAACCGACGATGCTGCTGATGTCGGGGCTGATGCTGGCCGACCGGACGGGCCGTGGCGAGGAACGCATCGCCACGCTGGAGCACGAGATCGAGGCTCTGCGCGAGGAGATCACCAACCTGCGCAACCAGCCCGCGCCCCAGCCCGAGCAGATCGAGGTGATCAAGGAGGTTCAGGTCGAGGTGGTCCGCGAGATCGTGCCACCCTCGGTCCGCCAGGCGCTGGTGGAACTGGCCGAGCGTGCCGAATACCTGGCCATGCAGGTCGAGGCCAAGGCCGGAGCACCGGAAGACGACGGCGAGGCCCTGGCCGACGAGGCCTGAGGGGTGGCGTGCGGGACGTTCGGGGACCGGGCATCGGCCCCGCTACTGTCCGGCGGGCGGTTGCGGAACCGGATGTGGCTGTTGGGCGGCCCGTGGTTACTGCGCCTGGCAATCGCGGGGCGGGTCGGGCGGCCGCGCCGCTGGCGAATGGCATTGCGCGGCTCTGGCAGCAGCTCTGTCGTCCGGCCCGGGTCGGCCTTTGGGGCCTCCGGGCCATGAGGGGCTGGCATCGCTTGCATTTGGCGCAGGGCGCATCGGTGGGCCGGTCTACGGGGATCGGTGCGCCATGGCCGGTGGCCGTCGCCCTGCGTATGGCGCAATTCTGTCGTCCGGCGCGGGTCGGCCTTTGGACCATCCGGGCCATAAGGCGCTGGTCCTGCGTGCCCTTGCCGGAGGGCGCATCGCTGCGCCGGGCTGCCGGGCCCCGTGCGTCATGGCCGATGGCCGCCCTGCGCGAAACGCAGCTGGGCTGCAAGGTGCGGGCGAGAGCGGCGGTGCGCGGGGGGATCCCGGCGTTTCCCGGGCGGCTGCGGCCTGGCGGTCCGGCGCTGAGGTCCCTGGGGGTGATCGCCGGGCTGTTGACGGGGCTGGCGCCTGCACAGGCGGGGCAGGTGATCCAGGCGCTTTATACCTGCGAGCGCGGCGTGCAGATCCCCGCGAGCTACATCAACACGTCGGACGGCAATTACGTGGTGCTGCAGGCCGAGGGGCAGCAGATCGTCCTGGCGCAAGCGGTGTCGGGATCGGGCGCACGCTATGGCGGGGCGGCGGGCTACCAGTGGTGGTCCAAGGGCCGGTCGGCGCGGCTGTCGTGGTTCGATCCCGCGGCCGGCGAAAAGGAAAAAGGCGAAGAGGTCACCCTCTTCGCCTTCTGCGAAACCGCAAAGTGATCGCGGATCAGCTGTTGGCCGAGCGGATCTTGTCCGCAGCGTCCTTGGAATAGGCCACGCCCGACTGGTCGAACAGCGTGTCCAGCTCGCCCGACAGGGTCATCTCGGTGATGATGTCGCAGCCGCCGACGAACTCGCCCTTGACGTAGAGCTGGGGAATGGTCGGCCAATCGGAATAGTCCTTGATGCCCTGGCGGATCTCGGGATCGGCGAGGACGTTCACGTCGACGAAATCGACACCCATGTAGTTCAGCACGCCCGCCACGCGCGAGGAGAAGCCGCACTGCGGCATTTCCTTGGTGCCCTTCATGTAGAGCACCACGTCATTGGCTTTTACGGTATCTTCGATACGGCTCTTTGCGTCGGTGGTCATTGTCGCCTCCTTGCGGCGGAATTCGAAAAGTCCCTTTGGTCGCTGGATACAGCGAACCGGCGCCGGAATCCAGCACAAGCGATACATCATACCCGAAGCGGGGTGCACAGCCGGGCATGAAGCCCTGCGCCCGCGCCTTGGTCGCGCGGTGCAAGGTGTTGACGCTGAAGGGAAAAGAGGATCAGTCCGGGGCGCGGGTGGTCAGCGCCAGAGCATGAAGTTCGCCATGCGCACCGTCCATCTTGCCCTTCAGCGCCGCATAGACCGCGCGCTGTTGCTGGACCCGGTTCTTGCCCCGAAAGCTTTCGTCCTCGACCATCGCCGAGAAATGCTGGCCGTCGTCACCCTGGACCTCGATCTTGGCATCGGGGAAGCTTTCGCGGATCAGGGCGGCGATATCGTGGGCCTCAAGGGACATGGGGGTCTCCGTCATTTTCTTTCAATCTAGGCGAGGGCGCGTGGGCCCGCAAGCGCCACGCATGACAACGCGCGAAGCCCGGGGGCTCCGCGCGCGGTCGGTCATCGGTCCGGGGCCTCAGGCGAAGGTGGCGCCGAAGGTCGAACGGAAGGTCTGCGACAGCTCGGCCAGCGGGGCCGAAGCGCCGCCAAGGCTGACCTCGGTGCCGCCGAACTTGCCAACGGTGGCGACCGGGACGCCCGCCTTGCCGGCGGCAACCATCAGGGCCTCGGCCTCGTCAAAGTTGCAGGCCACGAGGTAGCGCGCCTGGTCCTCGCCGAAAAGTTCCGCCTGATCTGCGGTTTCAAGGCTGACGCCCACGCCGGCGGATTCCGCCATCTCGAAGGCCGCAAGCGCCAGGCCGCCATCGCCCAGATCGGTGCAGGCCTTGATCAGCGCGGTATTGGCGCGGATGAAGTCACCATGCAGCTTCTCGGTGGCCAGGTCCACGGCGGGGGCATCGCCCTCGGTGCGGTTGAACACCTCGGCCAGCAGGGCCGACTGGCCCAGATGCGCGCCGGGTTGACCCACCAGCAGGGCCACGTGGCCATCGCGCACCGCGCCGGTGATGGCGGTTGCGGCATCGGCGATCAGGCCCACGGCGCCGATGGTCGGCGTCGGCAGGATCGCGCGGCCGTCGGTCTCGTTGTAAAGCGAGACGTTGCCCGACACGATCGGCATGTCGAGGGCGGCAACCGCCGCGCCGATGCCTTTGATCGCGCCGACGAACTGGCCCATGATCTCGGGCTTTTCGGGGTTGCCGAAGTTCAGGTTGTCGGTCGTGGCCAGCGGCAGGGCGCCCTTGGCGGTCAGGTTGCGATAGGCTTCGGCGACGGCCTGCTTGCCGCCCTCGAAGGGGTTCGCCTTGACATAGCGCGGGGTCACGTCGCTGGTGAAGGCCAGCACCTTGTCGGTGCCGTGCACGCGCAGCAGACCCGCACCCAGGCCCGGGCCCGCGGTGGTGTCGGCCATGACCATGGTGTCGTACTGTTCGTAGACCCACTGTTTCGACGCATAGTTCGGCGCGCCGATCAGCGCCTTCAGGCCGTCGATCGGATCGACCGCGGGCACATCGCCCAAGGGTGCGGCGGGCGCGGTTTCCACGAAGGGACGGTCGTATTCAGGGGCCGAGGACGACAGTTTCGACAGCGGCAGATCCGCCCAGACCTTGCCGCCATGCTCGATGATGAAGCGGTCCTCGGCGATGGTCTCGCCGACGATGGCGAAATCCAGGTCCCATTTCTCGAAGACGGCGCGGGCTTCGGCTTCAAGCTCGGGCTTGAGGACCATCAGCATCCGTTCCTGGGATTCCGACAGCATCATCTCGTAGGCGGTCATGCCCACTTCGCGCTGCGGCACGTCATCAAGGCGCAGATGCACGCCTAGGCCGCCCTTGTCGCCCATTTCCACGGCCGAGCAGGTCAGACCCGCCGCACCCATGTCCTGGATCGAGATCACGGCGCCGGTCGCCATCAGCTCCAGCGTGGCTTCCATCAGGCGCTTTTCGGTGAACGGGTCGCCGACCTGGACGGTGGGGCGCTTCTCTTCGATGGTGTCATCGAATTCGGCCGAGGCCATGGTGGCGCCGCCGACGCCGTCGCGGCCGGTTTTTGCCCCCAGATAGACGACGGGCATCCCGACGCCGCTGGCGGCCGAATAGAAGATCTTGTCCGCATCCGCGAGGCCCGCCGCGAAGGCGTTCACCAGGCAGTTGCCGTTGTAGGCCGGGTCAAAGCGCACTTCGCCGCCCACGGTCGGCACGCCAAAGCAGTTGCCGTAGCCGCCGACGCCTGCCACGACGCCATGCACCAGCTGTTTCGTCTTCGCCAGCGCCGGATCCCCGAACGAGAGCGAGTTCATCGCCGCGATGGGGCGCGCGCCCATGGTGAAGACGTCCCGAAGGATGCCGCCGACGCCTGTCGCCGCGCCCTGGTAGGGTTCGATGTAGGACGGGTGGTTGTGGCTTTCCATCTTGAAGACGACAGCCTGGCCGTCGCCGATGTCGATGATGCCGGCGTTTTCGCCCGGGCCGCAGATGACCTGCGGACCTTCGGTCGGCAGGGTGCGCAGCCAGCGCTTCGAGGACTTGTAAGAGCAGTGCTCGTTCCACATGGCCGAGAAGATGCCGAGTTCGGTGAACGTGGGTTCCCGGTTCAGGATCTTGAGGATCTCGGCATATTCCTCGGGCTTGATCCCGTGGCTCGCGATCAGGTCTTCGGTGATGGCGGGTTCTTGCATCTGGATCCCCTGTGCTGATTGCGGCCCGATTTACGCGAGAGCCGCCCGCTGGGGAAGGGGCTGCGGCGGAAAAACCGGTGCAGTGTCCCCTGCGGCAAGCGAAAAGGGGCGCGGATTGCTCCGCGCCCCTTCGGGCAGGGGATGGTGCAGGGATCAGCTGGGCTGTTCTGCGGGGGTCGGGTTCGGCAGCTCTTCCATGTCCGGAATCAGCGCCTGGCGGATTTCCGACTGGGTGCCTTCCATCAGCAGCTGACCGCCCTTGGTCATGTGCTCGATCGGCATCAGGAACTTGCCCTTGTAGGTGGACTGGTCCTCGTAGGTGTCGACCATCGCATAGTCGGGACCGGCGGGCATGTCGTAGACGTCGGTGACATAGCCCACGACCTGGTTGTCGGTGCTCAGGACGTTGGTGCGGTCAAGCGGCGAGTCGATCTTGCGGGCGCCCGCCAGGAAGGCCTTGAAGTCGGCTTCTTTGGTCTTCAGCTTGGCGGGTTCCATCGCCGGACGCGACACGATGACGGCTTCGGGGGTATCGGCACGGCCCGACTTGATGTCGGTCATCGACTGACTGTCCAGCGCCATGGCGGACAGCGGCAGGATCGCGGCAAGGGCCGCACCGGAGACGATTTTACCAAAGGTTTTCATGGTCTTTCCTTTCATGTGGCCGAGTGTCTCTTCGCAGGAACAATGATCGGGCAGGGGGAAAGGTTCCGACAGCCGGGGCATTTTTTCAGCGCCCCCGGCGACGACGGCCCCCCGCGAGGGGGAGGCGTCAGGCAGACCGGGCGTCGGGCCAAAAAAAAGGCCGGACACAAGGTCCGGCCAGGTCCAACAGGGAGGTTGAAGATGATGTGCCGCTAAGCAGCATCACCGTCGATTGCCGAAATATGCGCCGATGTTTGAACGATCAAGCCCCAATTTACCGCAATCGCCGCATTGCAGCTATGCATCAGTTGCAAATCCCGCCGAATCACGGGGCGACTCGGGGTCATTTCCGGGGGGATTGATTCGCGACGGCGGGCGCCGACGGGACGGATCACTCCGTCTCGTCGCGCTCGCGCAGTTCGCGGATGGTGCGGCGGTGCAGCAGGATTTCCTCCTGCACGAAGTCGCGGAAGGCCGCCACGCGCTTGGAATGGCGCAGCTCTTCGGGATAGGCCAGGAACACCGGCACTTCGGTGCTTTCCACATCGGGGAAGATCCGCTGCAGGGTCGGGAATTCCTCGATCAGGTAGTCGGGCAGCACGCCGATTCCCAGATCATGCACCACCGCCTGCAGCACGCCGAAATAGTTGTTCACCGTCAGGGTCGAGCGCACGTCATGCGACATCAGCTGGCTGACCAGCATCGCGCCCCCCGTCACCTGAGGCGAGGCCGGCGTCTGGCAGATCAGCCGGTGCTGGTTCAGATCCTCGGGTTTTTCCGGGCGGCCGTAGCGTTCCAGATAGCCGGTCGAGGCATAGCAGCGCATGCGGATCGACATGATCTTCTTGCGGATCAGGTCGGCCTGGCTGGGTTCCTTCATGCGCACGGCCACGTCGGCCTCGCGCATCGGCAGGTCCAGCACGCGCTCTTCCAGCATCAGGTCGATCTTCAGATCGGGATACTGTTCGTAAAGCTTGGGCAGGCGCGGGGCCAGCCACAGGGTGCCAAAGCCGATGGCCGTGGTCACGCGCAGTTCGCCGAACACCTCTTCCTCGCTGTCGCGGATCCGCGCGGTGGCGGTTTCCAGGCGCTTGGCCATGGCGCGCGTGGCGTCGAACAGCAGTTCGCCCTGTTCCGTCAGGATCAGGCCGCGGGCATGGCGGTGGAAGAGGGTGGTGTTCAGGCTTTCCTCAAGCCCGCGGATCTGGCGCGAGACCGCGGATTGGGAAAGGTGAAGGGCATCGCCCGCGTGCGTAAGGCTGCCCGCATCGGCGACAGCGTGGAAAATTCTAAGTTTGTCCCAGTCCATCTGAAAGCAATCTGCCGATCTTGTTGCGATAATCCGGTCTTATGGGTGTACCGGGGTTTGTCGCCGGTCTCTTAATCGGCATGATAGCCGAAGGACAGGTGGTTGCGGGAATTTTCTGCGCCCGCAGCCGGATCCGCGCCAAGCTGTGACTTTCGGAAGACGAGCGTGCCGGGATGCGCAGGCGGCCCCGCCGGTCGCAGGGCCCGGGCAGGCAGGGGTTTGGCGCCCATGCGGGGGGATGGGCGGGGCCGGTCGGGATCCGCGCGGGGCCGGACGTCAGAGGGATGGCGCGCCGCGCGGTCTGACGCAGAAGTGAACGGGCAGGGCAGGCTGGCGCGCGGGGGGCACTGGGCCTAGACTGACGGCCGGTACCGCCTGCAATCCCGCTGCCGCGGCGGCGCGGGCGAAAGCGGCGATGGATTTCCCGCCCCGACCGACGTAAGAGCGGGCGGCAAGGCCCCGGCCCGGCGCTTTGGGCGCGGTCGGCACGGGCGGCAGGACACGGATAACCGGGATACGGACATGGCGGTTGGGATTTTCGATTCGGGATTGGGCGGGCTGACGGTGCTGGATGCCTGCGCCAAGCGGCTGCCGCAGGTGCCCTTCGTCTATTATGGCGACAACTGCCACGCGCCCTATGGCGTGCGCACCGCGGATGACATCTACAATCTGACGAAGATCGGCGTGCAGCGGCTGTTCGATGCCGGCTGCGACCTGGTGATCCTGGCCTGCAACACCGCCAGCGCTGCCGCGCTGCGGCGGATGCAGGAAACCTGGCTGACCCCCGACAAGCGCGTGCTGGGCGTCTTCGTGCCGCTGATCGAGGCGCTGACCGAACGCCAGTGGGGCGATAATTCCGCCCCGCGCGAGGTCGCGGTCAAGCATGTGGCCCTGTTCGCCACTCCGGCCACCGTTGCCAGCCGCGCCTTCCAGCGCGAACTGGCCTTCCGCGCCATCGGTGTCGATGTCGAGGCTCAGGCCTGCGGTGGTCTGGTCGATGCGATCGAGGACGGCGACATGATCCTGGCCGAGGCGCTGGTGCGCAGCCATGTCGAGGCGCTGAAGCGCAAGATGCCGCATCCGCAGGCCGCGATCCTGGGCTGCACCCATTATCCGCTGATGGAACCCACCTTCCGCGAGGCCCTGGGCCCCGAGGTGCAGGTCTATTCGCAGGCCAATCTGGTTGCCGCCTCGCTGGAGGATTACCTCAACCGCCATCCCGACAAGCGCGGCCCGGGCGAGGTGTCGATGTTCCTGACGACGGGCGATCCGGCGCGGGTGTCGACCCATGCGACGCAGGCGCTGAAGCGGCGGATCGATTTCCACGCCGCCTGACCCGGCGCCCGTCGCGGGCATTTGATCCCCGTCAGGTTGCGGCAGGGCGGGATACGGTACAAAAGCGCGGGCCGCTGCAGTGTCGAAAGGGCAGGAATGGCTGAGAACAGGAAGCAGATCGCGATCATCGGCGCCTCGGGCTATACCGGGGCCGAACTGATCCGCCTGATCGCCACCCATCCGGGGATGCAGATCGCGGCACTGGCCGCCAATGCCAAGGCCGGCCAGCCGATGGCGCAGGTCTATCCGCATCTGCGCCACCTTGATCTGCCGGATCTCGTGACGGTCGATCAGATCGACTTTGCTGCCATCGACCTGGCGTTCTGCGCCCTGCCGCACAAGACCAGCCAGCAGGTGATCCGGGACCTGCCGCGCGACCTGAAGATCGTCGATCTGTCGGCGGATTTCCGGCTGGCCGATCCCGATGAATACCAGAAATGGTACGGCAATGCCCATGCCGCCATCGCGCTGCAGGCCGAGGCCGTCTATGGGCTGACCGAATTCTACCGCGCGCAGATTGCGGCGGCGCGGCTGGTCGCGGGCACGGGCTGCAATGCCGCCACCGGACAATATGTGCTGCGGCCGCTGATCGGGGCCGGGGTGATCGGGCTTGATGACATCATCCTCGACATGAAATGCGCCGTGTCGGGGGCGGGTCGGGCACTGAAGGAAAACCTGCTGCATGCCGAGATGTCGGAAGGCGCCAATGCCTATGCGGTCGGCGGCCAGCACCGGCACCTGGGTGAATTCGACCAGGAATTCAGTGCCCTGGCGGGGCGGCCCGTCCAGGTGCAGTTCACCCCCCACCTGATCCCGGCGAACCGTGGCATCCTGTGCACCGCCTATGTCAGCGGCGATGCGCAGGCGATCCATGCCACGCTTGCGGCCGCCTATGCGGCCGAGCCCTTCCTGCAGGTGCTGCCCTTCGGCGAGACCCCTTCGACCCATCATGTGCGGGGCTCGAATTTCGTGCATCTGGGGGTGACGGGGGATCGCATCGCGGGCCGCGCCATCGTGGTGTGCGCCCTCGACAACCTGTGCAAGGGGTCGTCCGGTCAGGCGATCCAGAATGCCAACCTGATGCTGGGCCTGCCCGAGACCGATGGTCTGATGCTGGCCCCGCTGTTTCCCTGAACCGCGGGAGGTCCGATGAAAGGGCTGAAGAAGAAACGCCGGATCCAGATCATCGCCGCCGCCTTCGTGGCGCTGGCGGTGGCCACGGGTCTGATCGGATATTCCCTGCGGGATGGGATCAACTACTTCCGCTCGCCCTCTCAGGTGCTGGCCGAGAACCCGCCCGCCTCGGAAACCTTCCGGCTGGGCGGGCTGGTCGAGAAGGGGACGCTCGACAAGACGGGGGGCGATACGGTCAAGTTCACCGTGACCGATGGCGGGGCCTCGGTGCCGGTGGTCTACACGGGGATCCTGCCGGATCTGTTCGGCGAGGGGCAGGGCATGATCGGCACCGGCACCTATGCCGGCGGCGTCTTCCATGCCAAGGAAATCCTGGCCAAGCATGACGAGAACTACATGCCCAAGGAACTGAAGGACGCGCTGAAGGAACAGGGCGTCTACGAGGGCGCCGACAAGGGGTGAACGGCAGGTCTGATCGGCGCGGGCCGGTCGGTCGTCAGCACTGCAAGGGGCCCGCGGGCGCGGGCCTTCCGCCTCCGGCGGGCATATTTTTGGAAAGATGAAAGGGGGGTGCGTCAGGCGCCTGGCGATCGGGTTTCGGCTGTGGCGGGGATTTGAATTGGCGGGCGGGGGGCTGCATCCTATAAACGGTGCCATGTTGAACGAGCTCGGTCATTTCGCCCTCATCCTGGCCATGGTGGTGGCTTTCGTGCAGGCCACCGTGCCCCAGATCGGCGCCGCGCGCCGCTGGAACGGCTGGATCGCCGTGGCCGAACCCGCGGCGCTGATCCAGTTCCTGCTGGTGGGGTTCTCGTTCGCGGTGCTGGTGCGCGCCTTCGTGGTGTCGGATTTCTCGTTGCAGCTGGTGTGGGAGAATTCCAACATCGACCAGCCGATGCTGTACAAGCTGACCGGGATCTGGGGCAACCACGAGGGCTCGATGCTGCTGTGGATCCTGATCCTGGCGCTGTTCGGGGCGGCGGCGGCGCTGTTCGGGGGCAACCTGCCGGCGGCCTTCCGGGCCCGGGTGCTGGCGGTGCAGGGGCTGATCGGCTTCGCCTTCCTGGTGTTCGAGATCTTCACCTCGAACCCGTTCCTGCGCCTGGCGGTGCCGCCCTTCAACGGCCAGTCGCTGAACCCGCTGCTGCAGGACCCCGGCCTGGCCTTCCATCCGCCGTTCCTTTACACCGGCTATGTCGGCCTTTCGATGAGCTTTTCCTTCGCCGTCGCCGCCCTGATCGAGGGCCGCGTCGATGCTGCCTGGGCCCGCTGGGTGCGGCCCTGGACGCTGGCGGCCTGGCTGTTCCTGACGGTGGGCATCGCCATGGGCTCTATGTGGGCCTATTACGAGCTGGGCTGGGGCGGCTTCTGGTTCTGGGATCCGGTCGAGAATGCCTCGTTCATGCCCTGGCTGGTGGCGGCGGCGCTGCTGCATTCGGCCGTGGTGGTGGAAAAGCGCGAAAGCCTGAAAAGCTGGTGCGTGCTGCTGGCGATCCTGGCGTTCGGGTTTTCGCTGGTGGGGGCGTTCATCACCCGCTCGGGTGTGATCACATCGGTGCATGCCTTTGCCAGTGACCCGACCCGGGGCGCGGCGCTGCTGATCCTGATCGCGATCTTCATGGGCGGCGCGCTGACGCTTTATGCCGCGCGCGGCGATGTGCTGGCCTCGAAGGGGGTGTTCGGCACGGTCAGCCGGGAATCGGTGCTGGTGCTGAACAACATCCTGCTGGTGGTCGCGGCCTTCGTGGTCTTTACCGGTACGCTCTGGCCGCTGGTGGCCGAGATGGTGCTGGGCAAGAAGCTGTCGGTCGGCGCGCCCTTCTTCAACCTGGCCTTCACCCCGTTCATGGCGCTGCTTGGCGTGGTGCTGCCGGTGGGGTCCATGCTGCCGTGGAAGCGCGCGAAGACGGGCCGCATCCTGCGCCTGCTGGTGCCGGCCTTCGTGCTGGCGCTGGCGGTGGGGGCGCTGGTCTGGGCGATGCAGAGCGGGCGCTCGGCGCTTGGGCCGCTGGGGATGCTGCTGGGGACCTGGCTGGTGGCCGGGGCACTGACGGATCTTTATGCGCGCACCGGATCGGGCGGGCCGGGGCGGCTGCTGCGGCTGCCGCGCTCGGACTGGGGGCGGGTTGTGGCCCATGCGGGGCTGGGGATCAGCATCATGGGGATCTGCGGCATGCTGGCCTGGCAGAGCGAGGACATCCGTGTCGTCAAGGCCGGCGACAGCGTGCATCTGTCGGGCTATACGATCACGCTGCAGGGCGTGTCAGACGTGCAGGGGCCGAACTATGCCGCCACCCGCGCCGAGGTCGACATCACCCGCAACGGCCGCCAGGTCGCCCATGTCTACCCCGAGAAACGTTTCTATCCCGTGGCCGGGATGCCGACGACCGAGGCCGCGATCACAAATGGCGTGTTGCGCGACATCTATGTGGTGATCGGGGATGCGCAGCAGGGCGGCGGCTGGGCGATGCGCAGCTACGTCAAGCCGCTGGCGAACTGGATCTGGGGCGGCGCGCTGCTGATGGCCTTCGGTGGCCTGCTGAGCCTGTCGGACCGGCGCTTCCGCGTCGCGGCGGGCGCGGCCAAGGCCCGCAAGGGTGCGGAGGTCGCGGCAGAATGAGACAGAGTGCGATGAAGGCCCTGCTGGGGCTGCAGCTGGCGGCGCTGGCACTGGTGATGCTGACGGCGCCCGCCCGCGCGGTGCAGCCCGACGAGATGCTGAAGGATCCGGGGCTTGAGGCCCGCGCGCGCCAGATCTCGGAAGGGATCCGCTGCCTGGTCTGCCGCAACGAGAACATCGACGATTCCAATGCCTCGCTGGCGCATGACCTGCGGGTGCTGGTACGCGAGCGGCTGGAGGCGGGGGATACCAACCAGCAGGTGGTCGATTACCTGGTGGCACGCTATGGCGAATACGTGCTGCTGAAGCCACGGCTGGAAGGCGCGAACTGGGTCCTTTGGGGGGCAGGGCCGCTGATGCTGCTGGCGGGGCTGGGGCTGGCCGGGGTCTATATCCGGCGCCGCGGTGCCCGTCCCGAGGACGACAGCCTGAGCGCCGAGGAAAAGGCGCGGCTGAAGGACATCCTGAAGGGCTGAGGCCCGGCTTGACGGCGCGGGCCGGGGCCGCTCTGCTGCCCTAGGGAGGACCGCGCCATGACCGAGACCATTCAACTGGAGATCACCGGGCCGGTGGCCGTGCTGCGGCTGCACCGGCCCGAGGTGCTGAACGCGCTGAATGCCCCGATGCGGGCCGCGATCACGGCCGCGGTGACCGGGCTGCCCGATACGGTGCGGGTGCTGGTGATCACCGGAACCGGGCGGGCCTTCTGCTCGGGGCAGGATCTGGGGGATGGCGGTGATCTGGCGGGGCCGGATCTGCAGCGCATCCTGCAAGAGGAATACCTGCCGATGATCCGCGCGATCCGAGAGACTCCGCGGCCGGTGATCGCGGCGCTGAACGGGGCGGCGGCGGGCGCAGGGGCGAGCCTTGCGCTGGCCGCCGACGTGGTGATTGCCGCCGAGAGCGCCTGGCTGAGCCTGGCCTTTGCGGGCATCGGGCTAGTGCCGGATGCCGGGGTCAGCTGGGTCCTGCCGCGGCAGGTGGGGTTGGCGCGGGCGATGGGGGCCGCGCTTTTTGCCGAGCGCATCCCGGCCCGGCAGGCGGTCGACTGGGGGATGATCTGGGAGGCGGTGCCGGATGCCGCGTTCGAGGCCTGCTGGCAGGCCCGGGCCGAGACCCTGGCGCGGGGGCCGACGCAGGCCTATCTGCAGATCCGGGCGCTGATGCGGGACAGCCTGTCGCGGGATATGGAGGCGCAGATGGCGGCCGAGGCGCGTGCCCAGGGGATCTGTGGCGATACGGAGGATTTCCGCGAGGGGCTGCGGGCCTTTCTGGGAAAACGCCCGCCGCGTTTTGAAGGGCGCTGAGACGCTGCGTCGCCGGGCAGGCGATGTGCCTGCTGCCCGGGTTCGGGCCAGCAGGGCGAGCGGCGGTCAACCAAGGGGCCGACGGCTCTGGCCCGTGGTGGGGGACATGCCAGCGCGGTCGGCCGGAACATGAAATGCAGACATATGGGCGGCCGACACGGGAACGTCCGACATGCGAGCGGCCGGAATGCGAGCCGCAGTAATGCGAGCGGCCGGAATGCGAGCCGCAGTAATGAGAGCGGCCGGAATGCGAAAAGGGCGGCGCATCGAGCGCCGCCCTTTCCGGTCAGGCCACCGCTGCGCGGAGGCCTTCCGGTCAGCGGTTTTCCACGTCGACGTAGTCGCGCAGCGTCTCGCCGATGTAGAGCTGGCGGGGACGACCGATGCGCATGCCGGGCTCTTCGATCATCTCTTTCCACTGCGAGATCCAGCCGATGGTGCGCGACAGCGCGAAGATCGGGGTGAACATCGAGGTCGGGAAGCCCATGGCCTCCAGGATGATGCCCGAGTAGAAGTCGACGTTCGGGAACAGCTTCTTCTCTGCAAAGTAGGGGTCCGCCAGGGCCTGGCGTTCCAGTTCCTGCGCGACCTGCAGGGTGGGGTTGTTTTCCACGCCCAGCAGTTCCAGCACTTCTTTCGCGGACTCGGCCATCACCTTGGCGCGCGGGTCGAAGTTCTTGTAGACGCGGTGGCCAAAGCCCATCAGGCGGAACGGATCGTTCTTGTCCTTGGCGCGGGCGATGAACTCGGGGATGCGATCCACGGTGCCGATTTCGCGCAGCATTTCCAGGCAGGCCTGGTTGGCGCCGCCGTGGGCCGGGCCCCAGAGGCAGGCGATGCCGGCCGCGATGCAGGCGAAGGGGTTCGCCCCCGAGGAGGACGCCAGGCGCACGGTCGAGGTCGAGGCGTTCTGCTCGTGATCGGCGTGCAGGGTGAAGATGCGGTCCATGGCGCGCGCCAGGATCGGGTTCACCTGGTATTCCTCGGCCGGGACGGCAAAGCACATGCGCAGGAAGTTCGACGCATAGTCGAGGTCATTGCGCGGGTACACGAAGGGCTGGCCGATCGTGTACTTGTAGGCCATGGCGGCGATCGTCGGCATCTTGGCGATCAGGCGGATCGAGGCGACCTCGCGCTGCCAGGGATCGTTGATGTCGGTGCTGTCGTGGTAGAAGGCGGACATCGCCCCCACGGTACCGACCATGATCGCCATCGGGTGGGCGTCGCGGCGGTAGCCGGTGAAGAAGCGGTGCATCTGCTCGTGGACCATCGTGTGGGTGGTCACGCGGCTTTCGAAATCTTCCAGCTCGGCGGCGTTCGGCAGCGCGCCGTAGAGCAGCAGGTAGCAGACTTCGAGGTAGTGGGATTTCGACGCCAGCTGGTCGATCGGGTAGCCCCGGTGCAGCAGCTCGCCCTTTTCACCGTCGATATAGGTGATGGCGCTGTCGCAGGACGCGGTCGAGGTGAAGCTCGGGTCGTAGGTGAACATGCCGGTGGTGGCATAGAGCTTGCGGATATCGATCACGTCCGGGCCCACGGAGGGGGACAGAACCGGGAACTCGTAGCTCTGCTCGCCGAGCGTGATCTTCGCAGTCTTGTTCGTTTCAGACATTCGTGGATTTCCCTTCCTCTTTTCCCGCACCGGGCGCACCGGTGCCCTGATTATTTCGGGCGTCTCAACGAGGAGTTAAGACGCTCCGGTCCCTGTGGTGTCCCCGAGGCGAAGGATCGTCTCCTCGCGGCCGAGAACCAGCATCATGTCGATGACACTCGGAGTGGCGCTGCGTCCAGCCAACGCGGCGCGGAGAGGTGCGGCCAGCTGACCGAATTTGATCTCCCGCGCTTCGGCGAAAGCATTCAGAACACCCTCCAACTCTTGTCGGGTCCAGCTAGCACTTTGCAGATGCGGCGTCAATTCACCCAGTATACCGCGGGATACACTATCGAGGGCAGCGGCCGCCTTGTCGTCACATTCTATGGGCCGGGAGGCCAGGCAGAAATGTGCTTTATCAATTAGTTCCGGGAAAGTCTTCGCGCGTTCCTTGAGGAATGGCATAGCCGCTTCCAGCAAAGAAATTTTTGCCTGACCCGGGTCCGGCTGATGGGTCGCAGAGAGGAACGCCTGCAGTTCATGCAGCAGCGCAGAGTCCCCGGTTGCGGCAATGTGCTGGCCGCAGATATTGGCCAGTTTCTTGAAATCGAACCGCGCCGGAGACTTGCCCATGCCCGCGAAGCCGAACCATTCCTGCGCCTGGGCGTCGCTGAAGAATTCGTCGTCGCCATGGCTCCAGCCCAGCCGCGCGAGGTAATTGCGCATCCCCGCCGCCGGATAGCCCATGTCGCGGTATTCCTCGACACCCAGGGCGCCGTGACGCTTCGACAGCTTCTTGCCGTCGGGGCCGTGGATCAGCGGGATGTGGGCATAGGTCGGCAGATCCCACCCCATGGCGGTGTAGATGCCCATCTGGCGCGCGGCGTTGTTCAGGTGGTCGTCGCCCCGGATCACCGTGTTGACGCCCATGTCGTGGTCATCGACCACCACCGCCAGCATGTAGACCGGCGTGCCGTCCGAGCGCAGCAGCACCATGTCGTCCAGCTGGTCGTTGCGGATCGTCACCTCGCCCTGGACCTCGTCGCGGATGGCGGTGACGCCTTCCTCGGGGGTCTTCAGGCGGATCACGTAGGGCGCGTCGGGGTAGGTCGCCGGATCGGCATCGCGCCAGGGCGAGCGGAACAGGGTCGAGCGTTTCTCTTCCCGGGCCTTCTCGCGGAAGGCCTCGATTTCCTCCTGGGTCGAGAAGCACTTGTAGGCCATGCCGCGCGACATCATCTCCAGCGCGACCTCGCGGTGGCGCGGCGCGCGGTCGAACTGGCTGACGATCTCTCCGTCATGGTCGAGGCCCAGCCATTGCAGGCCCTCGATGATCGCCTGGGTGGCCTCCGGGGTCGAGCGCGCGCGGTCGGTGTCCTCGATCCGCAGCAGGAACTTGCCGCCGCGGCCGCGGGCATAAAGCCAGTTGAACAGGGCGGTACGCGCGCCGCCGATATGCAGGTAGCCGGTGGGCGAGGGGGCGAAACGGGTGACGACCTGTCCAGTCACGGGGTAATCCTAACTTTTGCTTAACCAAGCGCCGAGTAGCGTTCGGACCTTGAATAAAGGCGGGCCGGAGGGGAGACAAGTGCGCCGGACAGCTGCCGTGATGGCCGGAGCCCTGCTGGAACAGCGCGGACACCTGTTTTGCTGGGTTCCGGTGGCCCTGGGGACCGGGATCGGGATCTTCTTTGCCCTGCCGCAAGAGCCGCGCCTGGGTCCCCTGATCCTGCTGGCGGCGCTTGCGGTGCTGCTGGTGGCGGTGTCGGTGCGGCTGCCGCTGGCGGTGCAACCGCTGGTGCTGGGGCTGGCGCTGGTGCTGTGCGGCGGGCTGCTGGCGGCCTGGCGGGCCGATCGGGTGGCGGGCCCGGTGCTGGGATTTCGCTATTACGGCCCGGTCGAGGGGCGCATCATTGCCATCGACCGTTCGGCCTCGGATGCGGTGCGGCTGACGCTGGACCGGGTGCGGCTGGACCGGATGGATCCCGCGCGCACGCCCGCGCGGGTGCGGATTTCCTTGCATGGGCCCGAGGGCACGCAGCCCCTGCCGGGCGCGCTGGTGATGACCACGGCGCATCTTTCCGCCCCCGCCGGCCCGGCCGAGCCCGGCGGCTTTGATTTCCAGCGCCACGCCTGGTTCCAGCGCCTGGGGGGTGTCGGCTATACCTCGGTGCCGCTGATGCTGCTTGAACCGCCCGAGCCGGGGGCGCTGCGGCTGTTCCGGCTGCGCATGGCGTTGGCGGAACGCTTCCGCGCCGGTCTGCCGGGCGAGGCGGGGGCCTTTGCCGCGGCGGTGGTGGCGGGGGATCGCTCGGGGATGGGGCAGCAGACGCTGCTGGCGCTGCGGGTGTCGAACCTGGCGCATCTGCTGGCGATCTCGGGGCTGCACATGGGGCTGCTGGCGGGGTTCGTCTTCATGGCGGCGCGCCGGCTTCTGGTGCTGTCGCGGCGCATCGCGCTTTATGCACCGGTGAAGCCGCTGGCGGCGGGTCTGGCGCTGGTGGCCGCCACCGGCTACCTGATGCTGTCGGGCGGGGCCATCGCGACGGAACGCGCCTATGTCATGGTGGCGATGGCGCTGGTGGGGGTGATGGCGCTGCGCCGGGCGATCTCGATGCGGGGGGTGGCGCTGGCGGCGGTGGTGGTGCTGCTGATGCGCCCCGAGGCGCTGCTGTCGCCGGGCTTTCAGATGTCCTTCGCGGCCACCATCGCGCTGGTGGCGATCTTCGGCGCCTTCCGGGATCTGGCCTGGCAGTTCCGCGGCTGGCGGGGCCGGGCGCTGACGCTGGTTTTGTCCTCGGGGGTGGCGGGGCTGGCGACGGCGCCGGTGGCCGCCGCTCAGTTCAACCAGATCGCCCATTACGGGCTGGTGGCGAACCTGCTGTCGGTGCCGGTGATGGGAACGGTGGTGATCCCGGCGGGCTTTGTTTCTGTGCTGCTGATGCCGCTGGGGCTGGAGGCGCCGGCAATGTGGGTCATGGGGCTGGGCCTCGACTGGATCCTGGGGGTGGCGCATTGGGTCGCGGGGCTGAAGGGCGCGCGCGGCATGGTGATGGCGCCGCCGGGGCTGGTGCTGCCGGTGATGGTGCTGGGGGCCCTCTGGGCGGTGCTGTGGCGGGGCCGGGCGCGGTTTCTGGGGGTCGGGCCGGTGGCGGCGGCCTTCCTGCTGTGGACCCAGGCGGACCGCCCGCCGGTGCTGATCTCGGACACGGGCGGGCTGGTGGGGATCCTGACGCCTGCGGGCCGGGGCCTCAGCCGCGAGCGTTCGGAAAGCTTCGTCGCCGCGATCTGGCTGGAGAACGACGCAGATCCCGCCCCGCAGGCCGAGGCCGCCCTGCGCTGGCCTGCCGATCCGCCGGTGCGCCACGCCACGGGCAAGCGCGCCGCTGCCGCCGAGGGGCCCTGCCACGCCGGAGAACTGCTGGTGCTGAACGTTCCGGCGGCATTGGCGACGGGGGCCGAGGGCTGCACGATCCTCGATCCCGCGCAGCTGAGGACGACCGGCGCCATCGCCTACTGGCCCGAGACCCACCGCCTGGAGACGGTGCGCGAACGGGCGGGCAGGCGGATGTGGAACAGCCCCGATCTGCCGGGGCTGGCGGTGCAGGTGGCGGACCTGAGGTGGGGGCGCAGCACGCGGGCGGCGGCGCAGTAAAGGCCCCTGCTGTGGCGCAGGGTGACCGCTGATCGGCCCTCGCGATGGCGGGCGGCCCCGGGGGGGCAGGCTCCGGGGGGCCGGATCGCCCGGCATCGGCTTGTGCGGTTTTCGCAGGCGGCGGACCGGCGCTGACCTGCCGCCCCTGAGGTCCGGATCCCGGCAAGGCCTTCGCCCGGGATGAGGCCTTCGGGCGTGTCAGGCCGCCATGAGAGGCGCGGGGGGGGGGGATCAGGCGGGGCGCGCGCGGCCAGCCTGTCAGATGGGGCTTGCGCGCGGCCGGCAGAACGGATTGCCCCATCGGGCACCTGGATCGGGCACCTGGATCGGGCACCTGGATCGGGCATAGGGGGCGGGCCGGTTCTATAGGAGCCGGAGGCGGACGAGCGGGGCGCGGCGCGGGAGAGAAAAGTTGGGGATGAGCCTTGCGGCGGGTGGCAGAACAAGGCTTCTCGGCCCTGTCGGCCCTGTCGGCCCTGTCGGCCCTGTCGGCCCTGTCGGCCCTGTCGGCCCTGTCGGCCCTGTCGGCCCTGTCGGCCCTGTCGGCCCTGTCGGCCCTGTCGGCCCTGTCGGCCCTGTCGGCCCTGTCGGCCCTGTCGGCCCTGTCGGCCCTGTCGGCCCTGTCGGCCCTGTCGGCCCTGTCGGCTCCGGGCTTCCGGCCGGGCGGGACGTTCCGGTGGGCCGAAGGGGCTAGGGCGCGCGCGGATTTCCAGGGGGCGCCGGTCCCGATGACCGGTCGGATCCCCGCGCGGAAGGGCCACAGGAAAACGGCCGGGCAATCCGCCCGGCCGCAACCGTTGTCTTCAGTAGGTGCGGATCAGCCCGACCAGGCGACCCTGCACGCGGACCTTGTCGGCGGGCAGGATGCGGGTCTCGTAGGCGGGGTTGGCGGCCACCAGCTCCACCTTGCCGGACCGGCGGTAGAGCCGCTTCAGCGTCGCTTCCTGGTCCTCGACCAGCGCCACCACGATGTCACCGTCATTGGCGCTGGAGGTCTCGCGGATGATCACCACGTCGCCGTCGTTGATCCCGGCCTCGACCATCGAGTCCCCCGATACTTCCAGCGCGAAATGGGTGCCGTTGCGCGACAGCATCGAGCCCGGCACCGCGACATGGCGCGCCACCTCGCTGATGGCGGCAATCGGCACGCCGGCGGCGATGCGGCCCATCACCGGCAGCTCAAGTGCTGCGGCGTCCTCGAAGCGGGGTTCGGGGGCGGCGGGCTGGGGGGGCTCGGCCTTGGCGGCTTCTGCCTTGGCAGCGGCCTTGTTGCCCAGGGCCTCGGGCAGTTTGATGATCTCGATCGCGCGGGCGCGGTGCGCCAGGCGGCGGATGAAGCCGCGTTCCTCGAGCGCCGTGATCAGCCGGTGGATGCCGGATTTCGAGCGCAGGTCCAGTGCCTCTTTCATCTCGTCGAAGGAGGGCGGCACGCCGTCCTGCTGCATCCGCTCGTGGATGAATTCCAGCAGGTCGAGCTGTTTCCGTGTAAGCATCCGCCACTCCTTGTTTTGCTTGGGGATGTTCTACCGCCGTTCCTGTTTTGTGTCAACGGGATAGCGTCTTGTTCCGCAAGCGTTCAGAAGGCGATCCAGTCGACCTCGGCGCCGGGGGGCAGCGCGGGGGCGCCGGGCGGGCGCACAGCCAGGGCATTGGCCTGGGCCAGCAGCGTCAGGAGCGAGCTGTCCTGACTGGGGAAGATGGTGATCGCGCCGCCCTCGACGCGGGCACGCATGTAATGTTCGCGCGGGCCGTTGGCGGGCAGGTCATGGGTCAGCCGGGCGGTCATCCGGGGGCGGGCGGCGGGCGACAGGCCCTGCATCGCCTCCAGCACCGGGGCAACGAAGATCGTGCCGCAGACCATGGCCGAGACCGGATTGCCGGGCAACCCGATCATCATCGGCCCGTCCGCGCCCATGCGCCCCGCCATCAGCGGTTTGCCGGGCCGCATGGCGACCTTGTAGAAGCTTTGTTCCAGGCCCAGTTCGGCGGCCACCGGGGCCACCAGATCATGATCGCCCACCGAGGCGCCACCGATGGTGACGATCAGATCGGCATCGCGGGCCAGATCGAACGTGGCGCGCAGGCTGTCGCGGGTGTCGCGCGCGATGGGCAGCATCCGCGGCACGGCGCCCGCGGCGCGGAACAGCGCATCCAGCCCGAAGGTGTTCGACACGATGATCTGGTCGGGGCCGGGGGTGTCGCCGGGCAGGACCAGCTCGTCCCCCGTCGACATCAGCGCCACCTGCGGCGCGCGCGCCACCCGGACCTGCGGAATGTTCATCGAGGCCAGCAGCGCCACGTCGCGCGGCGTCAGGCGGCGCGGCGCGGCCAGGCGGTCGCCGATGCGGAAATCGCCGCCCGCGGGGCGGATGTTGGTGCCCTCGCCCAGGCGGTCGGTGATGGTGATGCGGTCCCCGTCGCGCGCGACATCTTCCTGGATCACCACATGGCCCGCGCCCTGCGGCACCGGGGCGCCGGTGAAGATGCGCACCGCCTGACCCGGACCCAGCCTGCCCGTGAACCGGTGCCCGGCGGCGCTTTCGCCGATCACGGTCAGGGTGGTGCCGGGGCGGGCATCTTCGGAGCGCACCGCATAGCCATCCATGGCCGAGCCGTCGAAGGGCGGTTGGTCGCGGCGCGCCACCGCATCCTCGGCCAGCACGCGGCCGGCGGCCTGACGCAGGGGGATGACCTCGGTGCCCAGGGGGCGGGCCAGATCCATCAGCGCGGCAAGGGCTTCGGCGACGGCGATCACGGGGCTTCGTAGCGGCCGGACTTGCCGCCGTCCTTCAGCAGCACCCGCAGGCCGCCGATCTCCATGCCGCGATCTGCGGCCTTCACCATATCGTAGACCGTCAGCGCCGCGGTCGAGGCCGCGGTCAGCGCCTCCATCTCGACGCCGGTCTGGCCGGTGGTCTTGACGGTGGCCTCGATCCGCAGGCCCGGCAGGTCGGGATCGGGGGTGATCTGCACCGTGACCTTGGAAATCGGCAGCGGATGGCACAGCGGGATCAGATCCGAGGTCTTCTTGGCCCCCATGATCCCCGCCAGCCGCGCAACCCCCGCCACGTCGCCCTTCTTGGCCTCGCCCGAGGTGATCAGCGCCAGCGTCTCGGGCAGCATACGGACCCATGCGGCGGCAGTGGCGATGCGCGCCGTCACGGGTTTCTCCGAGACGTCGACCATGTGGGCATCGCCCTTGCCGTCGAAATGGGTCAGCGCCATCCTACATCACCCGCCCGGCCGAGGCATCGCGCAGCAGGTCGCGGGTGGCCTGTTCGACATCCGCCTGCCGCATCAGGCTTTCGCCGATCAGGAAGCAGCGCGCGCCATACAGCGCCATGTCGGCCAGGTCCTGCGGCGTGTAAAGACCGCTTTCCGAGACGATGATCCGGTCCTCGGGCACCATCCGCGCCAGCCGGCGGGTGTTGTCGAGAGAGGTCTCGAAGGTCTTCAGATCGCGGTTGTTCACCCCGATCAACCGGCTTTCCAGCGCCGAGGCGCGCTCCAGCTCTTCCTCGTTATGGACCTCGATCAGGGCATCCATCTTCCAGGTCTGGGCGCAATGCTCCAGCTCGCGGGCCTGGGCATCGCTGACCGAGGCCATGATGATCAGGATGCAGTCGGCGCCAAGGGCACGGGCCTCGGTGACCTGATAGGGGTCGTACATGAAATCCTTGCGCAGCACGGGCAGGGCGCAGGCCTCGCGCGCCTCGACCAGGAACTGCTTGTCGCCCTGGAACGAGGGCGTGTCGGTCAGCACCGACAGGCAGGTCGCGCCACCGGCCTCGTAGGCGGCGGCAATGGTGGCGGGATCGAAATCGGGCCGGATCAGACCCTTGGAAGGCGAGGCCTTCTTGACCTCGGCGATCAGGCCGTAGCCGGTCTTCGACGCCTCCAGCAGGGCCTTGGCGAAGGGGCGGACGTGATCTGCGGCGCGGGCGGCGTCCTCGACCTCCGACAGGGGCGTCTTGTCCTTGTCGGCGGCAACCTCCTCAAGCTTGTAGGCCTTGATGCGGTCCAGAACCGTTTCGCTCATCAGCGTCCTCCGGGGTGCGTCCAGTTGATCGGCGTGTCACCCCCTGCCTTAAGCCACTCGTTGACCTTTGAAAATGGTCGTGAGCCGAAAAAACCCCGCCGCGCCGAGAGGGGCGAGGGATGGGCGCAAGTCAGGATCAGGTGATCGCGATCACCATTTAGGGCGCGAATGTGTTTCGCAAAGCCCTGCGCGGGCTTGCCCCACAGCACGAAGGCGCGCGGCCGGTCCGAGAGGCGCTCCAGCACCTGCGCGGTCAGTTTCGACCAGCCCAGTTTCGCGTGCGCCCCGGCCTCGCCCGCCGGAACCGACAGCGCCGTGTTCAGCAGCAAGACGCCCTGTTCGGCCCAGAAATGCAGGTCCGCATCGGGCGGACAGGCGCCCAGATCCGCCTGCATCTCCTTGTAGATATTGCCCAGAGAGCGCGGCAGAGGCCGCACATCGGCCTCGGCCGAAAAGGCCAGCCCATGGGCATGGCCGGGCGTCGGATAGGGGTCCTGGCCCAGGATCACCACCCGCACGTCATCGGGTGCGGCCGCCTGCAGCGCGGCAAAGCGCTGGTGGGCGGGGGGCAGGATCTGCCGGGTTTCGGCGGCAAGGGCGGCGGCGATCGCGGGGTAATCCTCGGCGAAAAACGGCAGGGCGGACCATGCGTCAGGCGGCAGGGGTTCGCTCACGCTGCGGTCACGCGGGCGAGGGCCTCGATGCAGGCCATGGCCTTGCCGCTGTCGATGGACTGGGCAGCCATGGCGGCGGCCTCCTTCAGGTCAAGGGTGCGGCCCGCAACGACGATCGCGGCGGCCGAATTCAGGATCACCGCGTCGCGATAGGCAGAGTGTTCGCCCTGCATCAGGCGGCGCATGGCCTGGCCGTTCTCGGCCGGAGTGCCGCCGACGATGGCTTCGAACGGATGCACGGGCAGGCCCGCATCCTCGGGGTGCAGCTCGAACTCGCGGACCTGGCCGTCTTCCTCCAGCGCGGCGATCCAGCTGATGCCGGTGATCGTCAGCTCGTCCGTGCCGTCCGAGCCATGCACCAGCCAGGCCTTTTCCGAGCCGAGCTTGCCCAGCGTTTCCGCCATCGGCCGGATGACCTGGGCGTTGAAGGCGCCGGTCAGCTGGCGCTTGACGCCCGCGGGGTTGGTCAGCGGCCCCAGGATGTTGAAGATCGTCCGGGTGCCCAGTTCGACCCGGGCGGGGCCGACATGGGCCATCGCCGGGTGGTGCATCGGGGCCATCATGAAGGCGATGCCGGCCTCGGCAAAGGCGCGCTCGACCACCTCGGGGCCGACCATGACGTTGACGCCCATCTGGCCAAGCGCATCCGCGGATCCCGATTTCGACGACAGGTTGCGGTTGCCGTGCTTGGCCACCGGCACGCCCGCGCCCGCCACCACGAAGGCCGTCGCGGTCGAGATGTTCAGCGTGCCCTTGCCGTCGCCGCCGGTGCCCACGATGTCGATGGCGCCCGCGGGGGCCGTGACCTTCTTGCACTTGCGCCGCATCACGGCGGCGGCGGCGGCATATTCGTCGACCGTCTCGCCGCGGGTGCGCAGCGCCATCAGCAGCCCGCCGATCTGTGCGGGGGTTGCTTCGCCCTCGAACAGGATGGTGAAGGCCTGCTCGGCCTCGGCGGCGCTCAGCGGGCGGTCCGCGGCGGCGGCGATCAGCGGCTTGATGGCATCGGACATCTGTCTTCCTTCCCTGTCTCGGGTGGGGGCCTCTTTTTCCGGGCGGATAAGGTGTTATAGTTTTCCGACCCCGCAGCGCAGGCCGCGGTCGGCCGGCTGCGGGGCATTGATCCCGCGCCAGCCCGGCAGCGTCAAGAGGCGCTGACGGCAGGGAAGGCAGGACCCGGGCCGCGAGGCCCCGGGCAGAGAGGTATGACAGGGATGGCCAGCGGGTTCAGCGCCGGGTTTCGCAGCGGTTTGGGATGGGGCACGCTGCTGGGCGTGGCGGTGCTGGCCGGAGGGCTGAGCGGCATGCCCCAGGTGGGCTACATCCGGCGCGGTATCGAGAGCGCCGTGGCGGCCCATGCCGGGCCCGATGGCGCGGGGCCGCAGCCTGGCGTCGCAGCCAGGCCCGCCCCCGAAGCGTCCCCCGTGGTTTCCCCCGTGACGCCCCCCAAGGCCCCGGGCGTGGCAGCGCCGAACCCCGTCGCCGTGACGGACGGAACCGGGCCCGGGACCGCCGGGCCGGACAAGGTGGTTCTGGCGCCCGAGGCACCGCCCTCGGGCCTTGCGGCGGCGCGGGCAGCGGCGCCGGGGGCGACCATTGCCGTCACCCCCGACCAGATCGAGACGACGGCCCCCGTGCAGGCCCCGGCCGTGCCGCAGCCCGGTACGGATACTCCGGTGCTGGCGGCCCGTCCGGCCGCGCCCCCCGCGCCCCAGGCCCTGCCGCGCAGCGTGCCGGGGCTGCGCATCGCCGCTCCGGCGGCTTTGGCCACGGGGTCAGATACGGGGACGGACGTGGAGCAAGGCAAAGGGCCCGCGGTTGCGCAGGCAGCGCCGGTCCAGCCGGCCGCTGGCGCCGGGGCTGCGCGGCTCGCGGGCCTTTCGGCCCCCCCGGCCGAGGCGGCGCTGCCCCGCGCCGCGCCCCAGACAAGCCTGTCGGAGGCCGCGACCCCGGCCCAGCCGCTGCCGCCCGCCCCGAAGGCCGCCCTGCGCCCCGATGTGGC
The DNA here is from genome assembly GCF_057380705.1 of Pseudooceanicola sp. NS-SX9. Taxonomy (NCBI): domain Bacteria; kingdom Pseudomonadati; phylum Pseudomonadota; class Alphaproteobacteria; order Rhodobacterales; family Paracoccaceae; genus Pseudooceanicola; species Pseudooceanicola sp. NS-SX9. The sequence goes on from NZ_CM170818.1 coordinate 1,667,363, forward strand.
GCTGCCGTCGCTGCCCGGGCCCGGCACACCTCCGAGCCCCGCCGACCCCCTGCCGCAGCTGGCCGCCGATCGTCCCGTCGCACCCCCCGCCTGGCAGGCCAATGCCGCGCCCCATGTCGCCCCGGACGGGCGTCCGATGCTGGCGCTGCTGCTGGTCGCGGGGCCTGGTGCGCCCGATCTGAACGCCCTGCGCGCCTTCCCCGGACCGCTGTCCGTGGCCCTGTCGCCAGGCACGCCCGGGCCGATGCAGCTGGCCCGGCAGATCGGGCTGGAGGTCGTCATCCGGGCGCCGAAGACGGACGGGGATCCCCTTGAGGCCTTCCGCGGCTGGCGCAGCGCGCTGCCCGCCGCCGTCGCCCTGGCCGAGGCCGCGCCGGGCGATCTGCCCTCGGGCCTGGCGGATCTGCTGGCGGCCAGTGGCCATGGGCTGCTGTGGTCCCAGGAGGATGCGCTGGCGCAGGCGGCGCGGGCGGGGCATCTGCCGCAAGCCCGCATGGAACGCGCCTCGGACCCGGCCGGAGCGGCGGCGCTGGCCGGTGCGGCGGGTACGGTGGTGCAGCTGCCCCTTGACGGGGAAACGCTGGCGGCGCTGCTGGCCTGGGGGCTGTCGCCCGCCGCAAGGGCCGTCCAGCTGGTTCCGGTGTCGCAGCTTCTGGCGCGGCCCTAGGCGCGGCTCGGGCAGGCGCGCAGCCTTCTGAAAGCAAGGGGGGCGCGAAAGCCACGTCCTGACGCAAGCCATGTCCTGATGCTGTGGGGCGTCCCCTTGCAGGCGCGCTGATCTGGACCGCGTTCCGGGCCGCAGCCCGGACCGGAACGCTGCCTTACGCGGCGCGGCCCCCCCGGTGAAGCGGACGTTTCGATGCTCTCACCCCCGCGCAGGACCCATGCAGGGCGCCATAGCAGCGCAGCCGCCACACCCTTCGCCTGTGCGGACCCATGGTGGATATCGATCCCCGGTGACACGCCGAAAACCCTGGCCGTCCGAGTGCTGCAGGGCGGCAGCGACCGCAACGGCCGCAGGAACGGTCACCGGGTTCCAATGAAAAAGGCCGGCTGCGAGGCAGCCGGCCTTTCCTGTTCGAACGCGGCGCGGATCAGCGGAAACGGCCGTTCACCGCCTTCACCGCATCTTCGTTGATCTTCACGTCGACGCGGTTGCGCACGTCGGTGACATAGGCCTGGTACAGATCCTGCGCCAGCGAGCTGGACACCTGGCTGTCGATCGAGGCCACCATCTGCTGGGCATCGGGATCGGTCTCGGCGGGCTCGGCCACGCTGTCGAGGCGGATGATCAGCACCCGCTCGTCATCGTCGAGGACCTTGTATGCGCCCTTCTTCATGGCGAAGACGGCAGCGTTGAAGCCATCGGGCGTGCCCGCGACCGAGCCGTTGCGCGCCACGTCGGTTTCGGTGGCCAGCTGCAGCCCCGAGGCATCCAGCGTCAGGCTGCCCGCCGTCATCTGCTTGACCATGTCCTGGGCCTGGGCATCCAGCGCCTTCATCGTCTGGGCCTTGGTCCAGGCGGCGGCGACCTTGGTCTTCACGTCGTCGAAGGGCTGGGCTGCGGCGGGCACGTCCTTGTCGAGGCGCATCGCGTAGATCGAGCCGTCATCCAGCGTCTTGATCTCGGGGTAGTCGTCCTTGGTCAGCTTGGCGGCCTCGGTGCCGAAGCCCGAATAGGCCGCGATGCCGTCGGTCATGCCCTTGTACCAGTCGATCGACTGCAGCTGCATCTTGCTGTCCTTGGCCAGGTCCTCCAGCGTCGCGCCCCCGGCCAGGTCGTCTTCCAGGGTGCTTTGCTTGGCGGCGACGGCACGGCGGGCGGCGTCCTGGGCCAGTTCCTCGCGGATCTGCTTGTCGGCCTCGGCGCGCGGCGTGGTGTCGGCCGCCAGGATGCCGTTGATGCGGAACAGCGCCGGCCCCAGGCCCGTCTGCACCGGGCCCACGACGCTGTCGGACTTGGCGGCAAAGACCGCATCGCCCGCCGCCTTGGTGGTCAGCTGGTCCTTGGTCACGTCGCCCATGTCGATATCCGACAGCTGCAGGCCACGGTCCTTGACCAGCGCGTCGAAATCGGCGCTGCCGTCATCCAGTTTCGCCTTGGCCGCCTGGGCCGAGGCCGCATCGGGGAAGACCAGCCGTTCGACCAGACGGCGTTCGGGCTTTTCGAACTCGTCCTTGCGCTTGTCGTATTCGGCATCGATGTTGGCCTGGTCGACATGGACCTCGTCCAGCAGGCTGTCGGGCGACAGCATCACATAGGTGATGCGCTTTTTCTCGGGATCGGTGAAATCGGCGATGTGGTCCTTGTAATAGGCCTGCAGCTGATCATCCGTGGGCGAGGGCACGGTGGCCTTCAGATCCTCGGAGGTCAGCACGCCATAGGTCACCGCGCGGGTCTGGCCGATGTAGCTGGCCAGCGTCTTGGCGTAGGTCTCGGGCATCTTGGCCGAGGTCACGATGGCACTTTGCAGGATCGAGCGGGCGCTTTCGTCACGCAGGTCGGATTCGAAATCCGCCTGCTTCAGCCCGACGCGCTTGAGCGCCTCGTTGTAATTGTCGCGGCTGAACTTGCCGTCGAGGCCGTGGAACGCCTGGATCTGTTCGATCTGCTTGGCGACATTGGCATCGCCCACCGACAGGCCGACCTTTTCGGCCTCGACATCCAGGGCGCGCTGTTCGACCAGCTGCGTGATCGCGGCATTGGGGATGCCGAACATCTGTGCCTGCTGGAAGGTCAGCTGGTTGCCCATCTGCTGGCCGATGCTGTTCATCTGGCTCTGCACGGCGTTGACATAGGCCGAGGCGCGGATCGGCTTGTCGCCGACCTTGCCGATATTGGTGACCGTGCCGCTGAAATTGGTCGCGCCAAAGCCACCCAGGCCGACGATCAGCAACAGCATCAGCGCCCAGACCAGGGTGGTGGACTTCGACTTCTTCTTGGCCGCCATGCGGTTTCCTCCGCTTGTGTCGCGGCCCGCGGGGGTCCGCCGGAGGCCGCCTGTATGGTTGCGCCGGGGCGGGGGCCCCGGCGAGGTCGGCTCTTGTTAAAGCCTGAGGCAGGAGGGGGCAAGCGGCCCGGGTCCTGCCGGTTTCACGATCCGCTCAGGCGGTCAGGCGCGCGACGAAGGCTTCGATGCCCGCGACATCGAGATTGGCGAAGGCCACCCGCATCTGGGCCGCGCCCGCGGCATCGTCCGCGGGGTTGAACATGGTGCCGGGCAGCATCAGGATGCCCTTCTCGCGCACCAGCGCCGGGGCCAGATCGGCCGAGGAAACACCGGCGCGGCCATGCGAGAGATAGGCGAAATAGGCGCCCGCCCCATGCAGGGTCCAGCCGGCATCCGCCAGCCGGTCGCGGGCGGCCAGCACGGCGGCGCGGCGCGACAGGATCTCGGCTCGTTCGCCGGCAAGCCATTGCGAGAGGTTCTCCATCCCCCAGAGGGCGGCGCGCTGGCCGAAGGTGGGGGCGCAGATCGCCACGCAGTCCTGGAAGCGCTCGATCTCGGCCAGCAGGGCGGGGTTGGCGATGATGGCGCCGGTGCGGTGGCCGGTCAGCCGGTAGGCCTTGGAGAAGGAATAGAGCTGGATCAGCACGTCATCCCAGTCGGGATCGGCAAAGAGGTCATGCGGGGCGCCGGGTTCGGAATGGAAGTCGCGATAGGTTTCATCGACGATCAGCCGCAGGCCGCGGGCGCGGGTCAGGTCGCGGAAGGCGGCGATCAGGTCGGGCGGATATTCGGCGCCGGTGGGGTTGTTGGGGGTTACGAGGACGATGGCGCGGGTGCGATCGGTGATCAGGGCGGCGGCGGCTTCGGGATCGGGCAGCATGTCGGCACCCGTTGCCAGAGGCACGGCGCGGACGCCCGACATGTCGAGCCACATCTTGTGGTTGAAATACCACGGCGTCGGCAGGATGACCTCGTCGCCTTCCCGGGTCAGGGCAAAGATCGTGGCGCAGAAGGCCTGGTTGCAGCCTGCCGTGACGGCGACCTGATCGGGGGCGATCTGCCCGCCATAGGCGGCGGACCAGTCGGAGGCGATGCGCGCGCGCAGGGCCGGAAGACCCAGGACCGGCCCGTAGAGATGGGTTTCGGTGTCTTCGAGGAAGCCCGCCATGGCGGCGCGCAGGGCGGGCGGCGGGGCGGCCACGGGGGCGGCCTGGCTGACGTTGATGAGCGGGCGGTCCCCCGGGAAGGTGAGGCCTGCGATCCAGCGGCGGGCCTCCATCACCGGGGGGGCAAAGGTGGCGGCGGTACGGGTGGGGGTCATGGCGCTCTCCGGGGATATTCGGGCGTGAGGCTAGCAGCGGGGGCGCGGCGCCGGAAGAGGCGCGGCGGTGGCGCGGGGCGGGGCGACGTGGCGGAAGGGCGGTGATATGGGCGGGTCGTGCCGGGGGGGCAGTGTGGGGGGCTTGGGCGGTGTGGGGGCTCTGCCCCCGGCGGCTGCGCCGCCTCCCCCGAGGTATTTGGGACAAGAAAATGAACAGGGCGCCGCCGGAGACCGGGGCGCCCTGATGCGGGAGGCGGCGTGTCAGACGGTGCCGCGGAAGGGTTCGACGTATTGCAGCGCCATGTCCCAGGGGAAGAAGATCCAGGTGTCCTGCGACACTTCGGTGATGTAGCTGTCGACCTGGGGCTTGCCCTTGGGTTTCGCGTAGACGGTGGCGAAATGTGCCTTCGGGTAGATCGAGCGCACCAGTTCCAGCGTGCGGCCCGAGTCGACCAGATCGTCGATCACCAGGATGCCGGTGCCGTCGCCCATGATCGCCGCGTCGGGGCTTTTGAGCACATGGGCGGCCGACTGGGTCTGGTGGTCGTAGCTTTTGACCGAGATCGTGTCGACGGTGCGGATGTCGAGTTCGCGCGAGATGATCATCGCCGGCGCCATGCCGCCGCGGGTGATGGCGACCACGGCCTTCCAGGCGCCGCCTTCCAGCGGGCCCTGGCCGTCGAGGCGCCAGGCAAGGGCGCGGGCGTCGCGGTGGATCTGGTCCCAGGAGACATGGAAGCCCTTCTCGTGGGGCAGGCGGTCGGTCATGGCGGTCTCTCTTCTTTTTCTTGCGTTTGGTCTTGCGGGCCGGTGGTCAGAAGGCGGCGATCTTCAGGCCGAGGCCGGCCAGAAGCGTGCCCAGGACGCGGTCGATCGGGGACTTGAGACGTGTATAACCTGCACGGGTGCGTTCAAGCGAGAAAATCCTTGCCACGAGCAGGTTCCAGGCGACCTCGTTGGCGAAGACCACCGCGAGGATCGCGGCAAAAAGGCCCGCGGAGGCGTCATGCGGCACCAGAGTGACGAAGACGGCGCCGAAGAAGATCGCCCCCTTGGGGTTGGAAAGCTGGGTGAGGACGGCGCGCAGGGTGCAGCGCAGCAGGGCGCGGGGGCCGGCCGGGGTGGCCGTTGCCGCCGCTTCGGTGGCGCTGATCTGCAGCGGCCGGGCGGCGCCGCGCCACATCTTCCAGGCCATGTGCAGCAGGTAGAGCGCGCCGATCAGCCGCAGCGCGATCAGCACTTTGGGCGCGATCTGGAACAGCGTGGCCAGCCCCAGCACCGCCGCTGCCGCCCAGATCACCGCGCCGATGCCGATGCCCACGGCATGGGCCGCGCCACGGCGCATCCCTCCGGTCATCGCGGTGCGCATGGTCATCAGCACGGCCGGTCCGGGCGAGATCGCGGCCAGCAGGTGGACGGCAAAGACAGTGAGCAGGATCTGGGTCATCTGGGGGCTCTTGAGGGGAGGGGGCAGACGGCAAAGGGGCCGCCCGGCGGGTCTGCCGGGCGGCCCCGTGTCTGCGATGGCGCCGGGTCGCGGACCCGGTCGCGGGGTCAGCTCTTGTCGATATCGGGGGCGTCGACGGCCTTCATGCCGACGATGTGATAGCCCGAATCGACGTGCAGGTTCTCGCCGGTGACGCCCGATGCGAGGTCCGACAGCAGATAGAGGGCCGACTTGCCGACATCGGTCGTGGTCACGTTGCGGCGCAGCGGCGAGTTCAGCTCGTTCCATTTCAGGATGTAGCGGAAATCGCCGATGCCCGAGGCCGCCAGCGTCTTGATCGGGCCGGCCGAGATCGCGTTGACGCGGATGCCGTCCTTGCCCAGGTCTTCGGCCAGGTATTTGACCGACGCTTCCAGCGCGGCCTTGGCGATGCCCATGACGTTGTAATGCGGCATCACCTGTTCGGCGCCGTAATAGGTCAGCGTCAGCATCGAGCCACCGTTCGGCATCAGCTTCTCGGCGCGCTGTGCGACGGCCGTGAAGGAATAGACCGAGATGTCCATCGTCATGTTGAAATTGGCCCGCGAGGTATCGACATAGCGGCCGCGCAGCTCGTTCTTGTCGGAGAAGCCGATCGCGTGCACGATGAAGTCGATGCTGCCCCAGTCGGCCTTGATCGCTTCGAAGCAGGCGTCGATCGACTGTTCCGAAGAGACGTCGCAATCGTACAGCTTGTCCACGCCCAGCTGCTCTGCCAGCGGCAGGACGCGCTTTTTGAACTGGTCGCCCATGTAGCTGAAGGCCAGTTCGGCGCCTGCATCGGCGAGCGCCTGCGCGATGCCCCAGGCAATCGATTTGTCATTGGCCAGGCCCATGATCAGGCCGCGTTTGCCAGCCATGAGGGTGTTTGCCATTGTCGCGCTCTCCGCCCTGTAACTTTCGGTCAAACTCCCTTAAGCGATAGGCTGGGGCGCTTCAAGCCTGCCTTAGCGGGCGGCAGGGCCGCCGGTCCGGCGCCCCGGTGACATTATCGGGAGTACCACAGATGTCGGACCGCAGCGGGATTTTCGCCGGCGAGGATCCGTTCCGCCTGGCGCAGACGTGGCTGGACGAAGCCACCCAGAGCGAAGTCAACGATCCCAACGCCATCGCCCTTGCAACCGTGGATGGCAATGGCCTGCCGAATGTGCGCATGGTCTTGATGAAGGAAATTACAGCAAGTAGTTTCATCTTTTACACAAATTATGAAAGCGCCAAGGCTGGCGAGCTTGACCTGAGCGGCAAAGCGGCGTTTGTGATGCATTGGAAGAGTTTGCGCCGTCAGATTCGCGTTCGGGGACAGGTAACGCGGTTTGATGGCAAAGAGGCCGATGCCTATTTCGCATCGCGCTCGCTCAAGTCCCGTTTGGGCGCCTGGGCGTCGCAGCAGTCCCGTCCGCTGGAATCCCGGGCGGCGCTGATGGCGGAAGTGGCCAAGGTTACGGCTCAGAAGGGTTTGGCGCCCATGCGTCCGCCGTTCTGGGGTGGGTATGAGTTGGTACCCGTCGAGATCGAATTCTGGGCGGACGGTGCGTTCCGGTTGCATGACCGGTTCCGTTGGACTCGGGAGGAGACCTCGGCGGATTGGAAGATTAGTCGCCTCAACCCCTGAAACCGCAATTGTCGCGGCGTTGGGGGAGGGGCTAGCCGCGTTTGCGGCCTGTATTTGGGCAGGGGGAGGCGCGTCGGGACAGCGGGCCGCCCTCTGAAAATTATGGAGTTGGGTGTGATTATGCACGACCAGGATGCCCGGACCGTGACCGGCCGCGTGAAGTGGTTCGATCCGGCGAGGGGCTTCGGATTCGTGGTGGCCGAGGAGGGCGGTCCGGATATCTTGCTGCACGCGAATGTGCTGCGGAATTTCGGACAAAGCACGGTGGCCGACGGCGCGAGGGTAGAGCTCGTTTCTCAGGTGACGCCGCGGGGGGTGCAGGCGATCGAGGTGATCGAGATCCTTCCGCCAGAGAATTCGGACAAGGCGGCGCTGGAGGACTTCAGGGCGCTGGACCAGGATCAGATCCGATCGGTGCCGCTGATGCCGGCACGGGTCAAATGGTTCGACAAGGCGAAGGGTTTCGGCTTTGCGAACATCTTTGGACGAGACGAGGACATCTTCGTCCATGTCGAGGTTCTGCGGGCCTCGGGGCTGGGGGATCTGTCGCCGGGCGAGGCCGTGGCCCTGCGGATCATCGACGGCAAGCGTGGCCTGATGGCGACCGAGATCTGCGCCTGGGAAACCGCGACCCATTGACCTTTTCCCGCTGGATGCCACCTTGGCGTCCGGCGGGTTGGTCCCGCGGGAGTTTCTGAACATGTGGAAGATCGGTGCCGCAGCCCTTGTGCTGGCGGTTCTGGCGGGAACGGCGGGTGCGGCCTGCCGTGCGGACCGGGTCGAGCTGAAGGGCCCGGGCGGCGTCATGCGCTTTTCGGTCGAGGTCGCGGACAGTCCCGAAGCGCGCGCCCATGGCCTGATGGAGCGCCCCCACCTGGATGCCGGGGCGGGGATGTTGTTCGTCTACGACCGGCCGCAGCCGGTGATTGCCTTCTGGATGAAGAACACGCTGATTCCCCTGGATATCATTTTCCTGGATCCGGCGGGGACGGTGCGTTCGATCGCCAAGCGGGCGCGTCCGGGCGACGAGACCAATCTGATGGGTGCGCCTGGCAGCCAGTATGTGCTGGAAATCAACGGCGGGCTGGCGGACCGGATGGGGATTGCGCCCGGCACGGTAATGCGCAGCCCGCTGCTGGATCAGAAGGTGGCGGCCTGGCGTTGCGACGGCTGACGCAGCTTCGCTCTTTTCAATCCCGTTTTGCTTCGTTAGAGGAGGGAATGGTCCGGGGCGTAGCGCAGTCTGGTAGCGCACCTGTTTTGGGTACAGGGGGTCGTGAGTTCGAATCTCGCCGCCCCGACCATAAATCAAAGACTTACGGAAGCTTCCGTTGTGACATTTGGTGCCGTTGTGACGGCCGTTGTGACGAAAGCGTCAGCTGCCGCTGCGCAGCTTCACCACCTTGGCAATCGACTCGCTTCGACCACGGGCATAGCGGTCGGTGGTCGAGACGTGCAGATGCTGTCCGGCGTCCCGCAGAATGAACGGATCCACCCCCAGGTTCTTGGCCTCGGTCAGCGCGCCGGCGCGGGTATCCATCACCGTCAGCTCCTTCGGCAGGCCCAGATCGTCGCGGATGCGCCGGTAGACCTGGCTCCAGCCATAGCGGGTATAGGGCAGGCCGGTGCGTTCGCTGGTGATCACCGGCCCGCTGCGGCCGCGCAGCGCCAGGATCGACAGGCGGGCGCGAATCTCGGGCGTGTCTGTCAGGGCAAAGCGGATCGGGTCGGGCATGGATTTCGCGGTCTTGGAAATCACCTTCTCGAAACAGGTCAGCCCGGGGTCCAGCATGTCCCAGGTCAGCCCGTCCTGCCAGCGTTCGTGGCTGTCGGGCAGGTGCCGGTTCTTGCGGTCGCGCGGGCGCTTGCGGACGATGCCGGGGGCATCCGCATCGCATTCCAGCCACTGGCCGCGCACATCGACCGCGCGCAGGCAGAAGACCCACTGGATCAGCAGCCCGGTCGCAAAACCGAACAGGCCCCGGGCGTCGGCCTCGTCCACGATGGCGCGGATCTGCGCGCGGGTGGGCGTGACCGAGCGCCGCGGCGCCGACTGAAAGCGCATGTCGCCCAGGATCTCGGACACCTCGCGGGCCGGGGCGTATTTCACCAACTTGCCGTATTTGGCGACCGTCCGCAGCCGGTCGAACATCCTTGAGACATAGCCGTCGTTCCTGCCCTTCGCCTTCATCGCGTCGCGCAGGTCGCAGATCATCACGTAATCGGTCTTCGACACCAGCACATGGCCAAGGACCGCATCCCAGCGATCCAGCGCCCAGAGATACCCCTCGCGGGTGTTCTGCTTGACCCCGTGAATCGGGCTGTGCCGGTCGGTCTTGTAGCGGTGGATCAGCCAGCCCCAGGTGCCCGGTTCGTGCTTGTCGATGGAGACGCCGAAAAAGGCCAGCATCTCTCGGGTCAGCTCGCGGCATTCGCGGGCGCGCAGCAGGTCCTGGCCGTCACCGTGTTCGCCGGTCAGCCGCACCGAGGTCTTGGGGTAGCCCATCTGGCGGAACTTGCCGCTGGGCTTCCAGTACCAGTAGTTGCGGCCCCTGACCGCACCCGGGGCATAGGACGGGTCGGACCCGTCCCACAGGGCTTCCTTGTAAGCCATTGGTTCACTTTCGTTCTGAAGAAATGCGCAGGTCAGAGCGCGCCGAGGTTGAGGCGGGGTCTTTCGCCGTCCTGGGGCATCTTGTCGCCGTCCCGGATGCGGCGGCGGGTCTCAAGCCAGGCCATGACATCGGCCTTGATGTACAGTTTCAGCAGCGGGTCGGGCTGGGGAAAGCCCTTGGCCTCCAGCGTCCGGCGCCGGTCCGAGAAGGCGCCCGGGCTGAGCCCCAGGAACTGCGCCGCCCATTTGGAACTGCCGCAGGCGGCCTCGGCAGTCAGCGAGTGATCAGCCATGTGCGCCCCCGAGCCCGGTCGCGGCGGCAATGAGCGCGGCGGCGAGGAAGGCGAAGAGCACGGCGATCCCGGGGGTCAGGTCGCGGCGGGCTTCGGGGCCTTGGGGGTCTTCGTTGCGGTGCATCCTCAGAACTCCCGTTTCATGTCGCGCAGCATCTTGCGCATTTCGATGGCGAGGGCGGTGCAGACCCGGCGGACGTGGCGGTTGTCGCTTTCGTCGGCCAGCTGCTGGGCCTGGTCCTTGGCGGTCTTGAGGCGGGTGTATTCGTCGAACATCTTCGAGCCTTTCTGCCGGGGCTGCCGGCGTGCGGAAGGGGCCATGGCGGGTCAGGCGGCCTGGTGCAGGGCGTGGTCGCCCCATTGGCGGGCGGCGGCATCGGCCGTGCGGCGCATCGTGCCGCTGGTCTCGCAGCCGATCAGGATCTTCATGGGGTATCTCCGGGCATGGGGCGGCCGCCGCCCGGCCGCATCCGCGGGGGCGTTGTCGGGCGGCGGGGCCGGCGTGGATCAGGCGGGGGTGTAGGTCAGCGCAACGCCATCGCGGCAGAGCGTCACCCGGGCGGGAAAGCTGCGCCCGGCATGGGGATGATGGCCGGTGGTGGTGATCGAAACATCGGTGTCATGGTGCACCAGCGCCCGGGCGCGGTCCGCCCAGCGGGCGACGGCCTGGGGCCGGGTCCGGCCGTGGGCGCGCACGCCCAGCAGGTCGATGCGGAAGCTGCCGAGGGCGCCTTCGGCGAAGGTGCCGCCGGTCTCGATGGCGGCATTCGCCAGCGTGTCGTCGCGTTCCGAGGCCGACCGGCCGTCGAGGCTGCGCAGCAGCTGGGCGAGGGGATCGTGCAGAGGGGTCATGGCAGCGCCTCGATCTGGTAATCGACCAGGCCCTTGTCGCGGGCGGTGCGGAAGGCCTCGGGCGTATCGCAGCAGCGCCACCAGCGGCCGGTCTTGCAGCAGGTCAGCAGCATGTCGGCGCCCCGCTCAGGCCGCGGCGGGCCATGATCTCGCGCACGCGCAGCAGGGCGCGTTGGGCATGGGGTTCGATCTGGTCGGCCAGGGTGCCGGGGCGGGTGGGGGCATCGATCAGGTGGGCCGGAGCCAGCCGGGTCAGACGCTCCGGCGTGATCGCCTGGCCACGCGCCGCCTTGGCGCTGGACCAGGCGGCGAGGGCGATCCGGGGGCAATCCGCCACCAGCTCAGGGGTGCCGAGCAGGGCGCGGCAGTCGAGGGGATCGGGCAGGGGCATGGGCGTCTCCATCGGGGGTGATGGTCGCATCATTTGTGGAAGAAACTTCCACAGTCAACACATAAATGGAAAAAACGCCCATTGCATTCCTGCTACAGAATCGGGCAAAAGGTCTCGGTTCATTTTTTGTTCTTGAGGGGCGGAATGCGGAGGGGGTATGGGCTGGAGGAGAGGCTGCTTTTTCTGGCAGCAAATTTCTTGGGAGTGTCGATCGACGCGGTTTACCGCTTCTGGCCCGGGCGACTAGCCATGAGGGCTTCTGCCATCCTGTGTGGCAAATCCGTCAGGCGCCCCCGATAGAGGAAGTCCATAGAGGCGCCCCACCTTTCAGATATGGCGTAAGCCATTTCAGCCTTTAGAGGTTTAGAGCCCCGCTCGATTTTCGAGTAGCTGGAACGGTCGATTCCGACCGAGTCGGCAAACTCTCCCTGGTTCAGGTCCAGATATTCGCGCAGGCGCACGAGACGCTTTCCGACTTCTTCGGGGTCGAAGGTGTTCATGTGGTCACTCATGCTCGTGTGGGAGAGTGCCTGCATCATCGGGCTCATGGGAAAATCTTCCATTGAAGATATTTCCATCCTTGACGCATGGAAGAAACGTCCATTAACGAAGCGTTATGGAAGATTTGTCCACGTTTCGTGATGTCATCGGCCTTTGGCCCTCGCGGTCGGACTTCGCGTCCGACCTCGGGGTGAGTTTGGTGCGCGTGCACAAGTGGGCCGCGCCCGCGGGCAAGATCCGGGCCGAATTCTTCCTTGCCATTCTGAGCGCCGCCGGTCGTCGGAGCATCCCATTGCAGGCAGAAGACCTCTGCCGGGTGGCTGCCGCCGATGCGGGCGGCGCCCCTGTGGGAGCGACCCATGCCCTGTCCCCGTGATCTGCGCGCCATGCCGCCTCCCTTGGAACCGTCTTCGGTTCCACTGGTCAAAACTTGAAGAAAAAGAGCTTTCTCATGCCACACGACCTGTTTTCGCACATGTTCAAGAGCCTGGTGCAGCAGCTGGGCGGGGTGGATGCCGCGCAGGCGGCGATCTCGGCCGCCGTTGGTCATCAGGTCAGCATCGGCACCGTGTCGAAGATCGCCAATGGCCATGCTGAGGTCCCTCTGTCCTGGGCCTATGCCTTGGAGGATGCCACCGGCAACCGCTGTTTCCACGCCTTCCGCGCCCGCGCCGTGGCCCATGCCCAGGCCGAGGCCGGGGTGGGCAGTCACCTCGACCACCTGCGCGAGGCGACCGAGATGGTCGAGGCGATGGCCCATGCCGAAACCGGCCCGACGCGCGAGACGCTGATCCGCGCCCGCAAGGAAACCGCCGATGTGGTGGACCGGGCGGGGCGGGCCCTGGCGGCCTATGACGCCATGCTGGCGCAGATGACCGGCGCGGTGGTGCTGCATCCCCGGGGGCTGCGCGATGGGGCTTGAGCTGAGCCGCGGCGCACCGCCCGATTGGGCGGGGCTTTGCGAAAGGGCGCTCGGGTCCGGGCTGCTGATCGCGGCGCCGCTGGATGTGGCGGCTGCGCATCTGCGGGGCCGGGTGGCCTATCTGGCAACGCCCGGCCGCCCCGGCGATCCGGCGGAGGAGGCGACGCTCTGGTGCGGCCTCTGTGCCGCCCGGGGCATCACCGCGCTGTCGCCCCTGACCATGGCCGCGGCGATGACCGCCGCCCCCGGGCCGCTGGCCGAGATCCCCCGGCACCCCGCCTTCTGGTCGGCCTGGTCTCTGCGCCTCTTGCTCGCCAGTGCCGCGGTTGTCGTGCCGCAGGTCGCGGGCTGGCGCCGCTCGGCCGAGGTCTGGGGCGTCGCCGCCTGGGCCATCCGCCACAACCTGACGCTTGCGCTGCTGTCCTCGGACCCGGCGCCTTTCCCCTTGCGGACCGGCCACGGCCAGGCCGCCCCAGACCATCGGGACCCCCAAGCATGAGTATCGAGGCAATGAACTGGGCCTTCGCCCAGCGGGATCTGAAACCGGCGACCAAGCTGGTGCTGGTCTTCCTGGCCAACTGCCACAACCAGTACACCCGCCGCTGCGACCCCTCGCAGCAGACCCTGGCGGAGGAGTGCTGCATCAGCCGTTCGACGGTCAACGTACACCTGAACGAGCTGGAACGCCTGGACCTGATCCGCCGGGTGCAGCGCTCGGACAAGCAGACGCGCAAGCAGCTCTCCAGCCTCTATCTGCTGGGCTGTGATTTCCAGGAGGAGGCCGCCGCGCAGCCCGTGTCCGAAATCCGGACAGGGGCCGAGGCGGACCAAACCCCCGTGTCCGGAAATCGGACAGGGGAAGAGGGCGATGCCGTGTCCGAAAACCGGACACGGAAAAACAAGGGAAAAGCGGCCCCCGTGTCCGAAATCCGGACACGGAAAACGGGCCGAGCCGTGTCCGGAAAACGGGCAAAGCCGTGTCCGGATTTTGGCCAATCCCGTGTCCGGACGGTCGGACACGAACCTGAATATAACCCGAAGGGAACCTTGCGCGCCCCCGCGCGGGCCCGCGCACCCGCGAGGGGCCCCGGGTTCTTCACCGCCGATGAACGCGCCGAGGCCCAGGACATCGCCCGCCACATCCGCCAGGGCGGCGCGATCCGCCCCGAGGCGGTCTCGGGCCGGGTGCGCGCCTGCCTGCGGGCCGAAGGACATCTGCCGGATCCCGAGCTGCGGGCTCATGGCCTGATCGAGGAAAGGGGCTGAGAATGGACGCACACACCCAACCCGAGACGAACCGCGCCCGCGTGCGCCGCCTGTTGCTGGTGCCGCTGGCCGAGATGGGCTTTCGCTTTCCGAAGGCCACCGCGGCCGAGGACGGGCAAAAGCGCCTCGACCGAATTGCCGACGACCTGGCCTATCTGAGCGACGCGAACCTCACGCGCCTCTGCGAGGCCCTGCGCGACAAGGGCGAGGGCAGCGCCCGCCGCTTCTGGCCGGTGCACGCGACCTTCGTGGCCTTTGCCCAGCTCGCGCAGCCGCGCCCCCTGCACGAGCTGCCGGGGCTGGCCAGCTGGTTTGGCAGCCTGGCCGGCCGGCAGGCCCTGGTCGAGGGACGCCTGGTGGCCGAGTACCGCTTCTGGCTGCGCCACCACCGGCCGCCGATGAACGACCCCGAACGCCGCCGCATCGCCGACCAGTCCCGCGACGCCGCCGACCGCCTGGCACGGCTGCGCGACAAGCAGGCCCGCGGCTGGCGCCTCGATGCCGCCGACCTCGCCTGGCTTGACGCCTACACCCGCGACGACGCCCGCGCCCGCACCCTGATCCCGGAGACCCGCCCATGAGCATCCGCCCCTCCTTCCCCCGCCGCCCCGGCATCGGCCCGACCCGCACGGTCTACGTCGATGCCCGCCAGACCGCCTGGGTCGACACCTGGCCCGCGAGCTTTGCCGCCGACCGGATCCGCACCTCGGACCGCGTGGTGGCCGAGATCCTCTCCCGCGCCACCCCGCCCGCAGCCTGCGGCCCCGAGATCCCCGTCGCCCCCGCCCGCGGCCCGATGATCGCCGTCCAGCCGGTGCGGATGGAGGCCGAGCCCGACGGCCGCTTCACCCGCCACGCCGCCGGTCACGACGGCCACCGCGCCGCCCGCACCGCCGATGCCTTCGATCTGATGGAAGCCCAGGCGCTGCGCGCGCATCCCCGCAAGGTGAAGCTGGCGCGGGAGGCCCACGCGCAGGCGGTTGCGGAAGGGCAGGCGGCGGGTCGCAGGGACTTCGTTGCCCCGGCGTTTGTGCCGCCGTTCTCGGTCGGGCAGGTTGCGGTCGCGCGGGACTATGCCGCGCTGACCGAACGCTGTGCCGCCAGCGGCGTGCGCTGTTCCTCCTTCGAGACCCTGAGCCGTTCCGGCGGGACGGCCGGGGACCGCGAGGCGGCGATCTTCCGGGATTTCGAACAGCTTAGGCTCTGGCACCGCCGCATCGGCCCGGGTCTGGCGAAGGAGGTCCGCCGGATCCGCCCCGCGGGGCGCAAGCGCGGTGCGATCTATGCCCGGCGGCTGGTCGACCAGGTTTGCATCGGCGGCCTGACCCTGACCGAGGTGCTGGACGCCCACGGCTGGGAAAAGTCCGGCAAGGCGGTCGAGGGCCTTAGGGTGGCCCTGGGGGCGGCGCTGGACCGGATGCAGGGGTTTGATCTGGTGCCCCCTCAGAAAGGGGGTTGACGGTTAGATCACCCCGGAGGCATAGAAGGATCATCATCACCAATTGCGCCCGGAGCGAACCCTCGCTGCCGGGCGTTTTTGTGTCCGGAGGGTGCCGTGTTCAAAGTCTCGCTGAAGCTGGACGCATCGCAATTCCTGACCGGGGTCGATGCGCTGGCCAAGAAGGATCTGGACAAGGCGGCAGCCTATGCGCTGACCGATACGGCGCAGGATGTACTGGCGCATGTCCAGGCGCGGATGGACGTCGTCTTCGACAAGCCCACGCGGTTCACCAAGAATGCCCTGATGGTCTGGCGGGCGACACCGCAGAAGCTGGAAGCCGGCGTAATCGAACGCCCCTCGGTGGGCAGGCGCCATTACCTGAAGATCCAGGAGACGGGCGGCACCCGCGGTCAGACCGGGCTGGAGAAGATGCTCGACAGCCGCCTCGCCTATGCGGGCCAGCTGCGCAGCGTGATCCCGGCGAGCGGCGCCAAGCTCAACGCCTATGGCAACTGGCAGGTGGGGGAACGCAACCAGGCGCTCTCGGCGGTGCAGGCGCAGCGGGACAGCACGGCGAACACGACCGAGGCGGCGCGCAAGCGCAACCGCAAGCGCGCGGGCTTCTTCGTGCCCCGTGCGGGGTCGAAGCTGTCGGCCGGGATCTGGAAGCGGGACGGCAAGGGCACCCTCACCAAGGTGGTGCATTTCACCGCGCTCGCGCCGCATTACGACCGCCGCCTGGGGTTCCTGGACGGCGCCGAGGAGGTCCGCGCGGCGCGTCTGCCGGTGCACCTGCGCCGAACCCTGGCGAAGGCGGCCGAGAAGGCGGGCCGGGCAGGGGGCTGAGGGCCCCCGGGCCTTCGTGGGTCCTTCCCCGCAAGGCCCGTGTCGGGGGTAATTCGCACCCCGGGGGTCGCGCCCCGCTTAACCCGGATTGCAGCCTTAACTTGGAGCCTTAACGCAGGGGCTTAACGAACCGGAGGGGACGATGCAGGTGACCGCCGCTGAACTGGCCGAGCGGATGGAGGTCTCGCGCCCGCGGGTCACGCAATGGGTCCGCGCCGGTGTCCTCGATGGCTGTTTCACCGGCGAGGGGCGCGGCCGACGCTTTGACCTGGGCCGGGCGATGGCGGCGCTCGGGCGCAACCTCGATCCGGCGCAGATGCTGGGCAATGGCGCCAGGACCCGGCGGGTGCTGCGCGCGGGGGAAAGCACGCCTGCGGACCTGCCCAAGCCCGAGCGGGGTCTGCCGGCGAAGGAACCCGACCGCTACGAGCTGGCGCGGATCCTGAACGCCGAGGAGGATCTTCGCCGCAAGCGGCGCGACAATGAACGCGAGGAGGGCCGTTGGATCCTTGCGGAGGCCGCCGAACGCAGCGCCTCCGCGCTGGTCGCCCGCGAGATCGGCCAGTTCGAGGCCGCGCTGCGCGATGGAGCCCGCAAGATCGCCGATACCGAGAACCTGGACTACCGCTCGGTCCGGGCCGTGCTGCTGGGTGTCTGGCGCGACCATCGGGCCGCCCGGGCCCGCGCCCTGGCACGTGCCGCCGAGCTGGCGGAGCTGAGCGATGCAGAACGCGAGGAAGACGGCTGATGGGATTCCTGTCTTCGGCAGAGGCGGCAGTGCTGCGCGGGATTGCCCGCGCCATGAAGCCGCCGCCGCCGCCCGACATCACCGCCTGGTGCGAACGCAACATCCGGTTCGACGAACGCTCGCCCTTCCCGGGCCAGTTCCAGATCGAACGCTTCCCCTTCCTGCGCCGCATCCACGAGGTGCTCTCGCCCGAACATCCCGCGCGTGAGGTGACGATCCGCGGCTCGGCGCAATGGGGCAAGACGGTCTCGATCATCAATCCGACGGTGGCGGCCTGGCACGAATACGGCCCCCTCGACAGCCTGGTGGTGCATCCGACCTCC
The DNA here is from genome assembly GCF_057380705.1 of Pseudooceanicola sp. NS-SX9. Classification (NCBI taxonomy): domain Bacteria; kingdom Pseudomonadati; phylum Pseudomonadota; class Alphaproteobacteria; order Rhodobacterales; family Paracoccaceae; genus Pseudooceanicola; species Pseudooceanicola sp. NS-SX9. The sequence goes on from NZ_CM170818.1 coordinate 1,684,930, forward strand.
TCCTCGGCCACGGAATGGGTGCGGGCGAAGTGGATGCCGCTGCGCCGCGAGGCCGAGGGGCTGCGGGTGATCTTTGGTGATGGGCTGGGCAGCGGGGCCGGGCAGACCGACACGCTGCACAACCAGGAGACCCTGCGCCGCGACGGCACGCTCAAGGTCACCAGCGCCGGCTCGCCCGATGACCTGGCGGGCACGACGCGGCGGCTGGTGCTGCTGGATGACGTGTCGAAGTTCGAGATGACGCCGAAGGGCGATCCGGAGATGATGGCGGTGAGCCGTGCGGCGGGGTTCGAGGATGCCAAGATCGGCCGCGTATCCACGCCGCAGATCGTCGGCACCTGCCGGGTGACGCGGGCCTTCACGCGCTCCACGCAGGAGTTCTACCACGTGCCCTGTCCCCATTGCGGGACGCTGGCGCCGCTGACCTGGGAGAACTTCCGCCGCAACCTCGACCCCGAACGCCTGCGGGCCGCGCATTTTACCTGCGAGACCTGCGGCGGCGTGATCGGGCATGAACACAAGGTCGCCATGGTCGCCGCCGGGCGGTGGGTGGCGCACAACCCGAACGGGGACCACCCCGGGTTTCACCTCTGGCGGGCCTATGTGCCGCAGCGGGACTGGGCCTCGATCGCGCTGGAATACGCCCAGGTCATGGGCTGGACCGGGCGGGTCGAGGTCAGCACCGACACGGCAGAGACCCCGGAGAGCGTCGCCGATGCCCAGACCGAACAGACGTTTTACAACGATGTTCTGGGGCTGCCCTATGAACAGGCCAGCCGCGGCCCGGACTGGGAGAAGCTGCGTGATCGGGTGGAGAAGGCCGACCCGGAGGTCGCCGAGCCGCTGCCGCGCGGGATGCTGCCCGATTGCGGCTTCATCTTCTCGGCGGGCGTCGATTGCCAGGGCGACCGGACCGAGGTGCACTTCGTGGCCTTCGGGCGCAACTACCGCCGCTGGGCCATCGACTACCAGGTGATCCCGCATCACATCAGCACCGCCGAGTGCCGCGCGGCGCTGAACCAGATCCTCAAATCCACCTGGCGCACCCGGGCCGGGCGGCGCTTTGGCCTGGATGTGCTGGCGATCGACACCGGCGCCTATACCGAGGATGTCTGGGACTGGGCGATGCGCCATCCCTACACCCGGGTCATGGCGATCAAGGGCGGCACCAGCGCCTCGGCCCCGGCGCTCAAGCGCATGGAGTTCGACCGTCGCTCCGACCGGATGGCCCGGCGCAAGCGCCAGCAGGGCTTCGTGGTCGGGGTCAGCCAGCTGAAGGCGGACTTCTACAGCTGGCTCGAGAAGGCCGATCCGGCGGAACGTGGCCATGTCGCCTTCGCCACCGGGCTGGGGGACGAGTATTACCGCCAGATCACCTCGGAGGTGCGGGTGCTGAAGCGGGCCAGTTCCGGCGCCATGGTCAGCCGCTGGATCATCGCCGAGGCGGGGCGCAGGAACGAGGGCCTTGATACCATGCTTTATGCCGAGGCGGGCGCGCGGTTCAAGCAATGGACCTACCTCTCGGACGGGGCCTGGGACCGGCTGGACGGCGAACGCGGCGGCCCGCCCGAAGGCGCCCAGCCCGACCTCTTCGATGTGGCGGTGCCCATCGTGCCCGAGGGTCCGGCGCCGCAGGCCCCGGTGCAGATGCCGCCGCGCCGCAAGCGCCCGGCGCAGAAGATCAATTTCCTACGGAGGGACTGATGTCCGTCGATCGAGCGACCCAGCTGGCGCGTCTGCGGACCGCCAGAGCCCTTGGCGTGACCCAGCTGTCCGAAGACGGGCGGACGATCTCCTATCGCTCGCTCGCTGAGATGGACCGGATCATTGCCGATCTTGAGGCAGAACTCGCCGGGCGCAGCCGTCGCCCGGCGCTGCGCCAGGCGACGCCGCGCACCAACCGGGGGCTCTGATGGCACGCAAGACCGACACCGGGTTCCGGCCCAGCCTGCTGGACCGGACCATCGCCCATGTGCTGCCGGAACGCGGCCTGCGCAGGATCCGCGCCAAGGCGCAGCTCTCGGTGATGATGAACTATGATGCCGCCAGCCGGGGCCGGCGCACCAGCGGCTGGCGTGCGCCGCTCAGCTCGGCAGATGCCGCCGGCTGGCACGCCGGGGCGCGGGCGCAGCTGCGCAACCTGTCGCGGGACTTCGTGCGCAACCGTCCCTTCGCGGCCCGGGCGGTGTCGGTGATCACCGGCAACGTGGTGGGATCGGGCATCCTGCCGTCGATCTCGCATGATGATCCGGACCGCAAGGCGCGGGTTGATCAGCTGGTCCGCGACCACCTGCTGACGGTCGCCATCGACGCCATGGGCCAGCATGCCCTGCCGGGCCTTCAGCGCGCCGCGATGAACGCCGTGGTCGAGGATGGCGAGGTGCTGGTGCGGCGGCGCTGGCGGGTCGGGCCCTACGGGGCCGGGCTGGCGCTGCCGTTCCAGGTGGAGCTTCTGGAGGCGGATTACCTTGACCAGGCGAAGGTCGCCAATGGTCAGAACGAGATCGTCGAGGGCGTGGAATACGGGCCCACCGGCGCGGTCGTTGCCTATCACATCCTGCGTCAGCACCCCGGCGCCGCCAGCCGGCGCCTGGCGCTGGACTCGGTGCGGGTGCCGGCGGCGGATGTGCTGCATATCCGCCGCGCCGACCGGCCCGGCCAGGTGCGCGGCATCAGCTGGTTCGCCCCGGTCATGCTGACCTTGGGCGACATGAGCGACTACCAGGAAGGCGAGATCCTGAAGCAGAAGATCGCGGCTTTGCTTGCGGCCTTCGTCTCCAGCGAGGAACCGATTGCGGGCGATGCGCTCGACCCCGACCAGGGGGCCCGGGACCTCGGCCTGGGCGAGATGGGGCCAGGCACGATCACCGAACTGCCGCCCGGGCGCAGCGTCTCGTTCACCACGCCGCCGCAGGTGCCCGGCGGCTATGACCAGTTCATGCGCCAGAACCTCTCGGCGGTCGCGATGGGGCTGGGGCTGACCTATGAATCCCTCGCCGGGGACCTGAGCAGGGTGAACTTCTCCTCGGCCCGCATGGGCCGGATGGAGATGGACCGCAATATCGAGACCTGGCAGCAGCTGCTGATGATCGACCAGTTCTGCCGCGGCATCGAGCGCTGGCTGCGCGAGGCCTGGACCATGCGGCCCCGGCTGGGCCCGGCGGATTTTGCAGTGACCTGGACGGCGCCGCGCCGCGCGCTGATCGACCCGACCAAGGAGGTCCCGGCGCTGGTCGCGGAGATGGAGGCGGGCATCACCAGCCGCCAGCGGGTGCAGCGCCAGCTGGGCCTCGATCCTGCCGTGGTGCTGCGCGAGCGCGTCGAGGACGCCCAGGCCCAGGCCGGCCAGCCGGTCAACCTGACCAATGATGAGGCCGCCCCCGGGGACGCGATGCGCGCGCTCTCCGGGATCGCCGCCGCAGAGGCAATCGAAGGAGCAGAAGATGCCGATTGAGGACGACGCGGGCCGCGCGCCCCGTCCGGTGCCCGCCGTGGTGGAGGGCATCCTGGCCCTGGAAGGGACCCTCGTTCCCGAGGATTACATCGCCCAGTACGGCCCCGGGGCCTTCAGCGCCGCCCAGGTGCGCACGGCATTGCAGGGGGCGACGGGCGATCTGACGGTGCGGGTCAACTCGCCCGGGGGCGACCCGCGCGAGGGCGAGGCGATCCGCGTCATGCTGGCGGAATACCCTGGCCGGATCACCGTGCAGGTGGTGGGGCAGGCCTGTTCCGCCGCCTCGCTGATGATCATGTCGGCGGATCGGATCGAGATGAGCTCGGGTTCGGTCATGATGATCCATGACCCCAGCAGCTACACCTTCGGCACCGTGGCCGATCATGAACAGGCGATGCTGGTGCTGAACGCGCTCGCCGATGCCTATGCCGCGGTCTACGCGGCCAAGGCCGGAAGGAGCGTCCCGGCGATGCGCCAGATCATGCGCGAAGAGCTGTGGATGGACGCGCAGCGCGCGGTCTCCGAGGGCTTTGCCGACGGGATCATGGCAATCGATCTGCCGGATCTGCCCGGGGTCGCCATGGCCTCGGCCCGCGCGGCCTGGGCGCAGAGGATGCAGGCCTTCCAGGCTGTCGCGATGACGGTGCCGGTGGCGCCGCAAGGGGGCGTTCCCGGCGCCCCGCAACTGGCCATGATGGCCGCAATCGAGGAGGCAGAGATGCCCGAACAGACCCAGGCCCCCGTGCCCCCCGTGCCCCCCGTGCCGCCCGCTGCGCCCGTGACCCCGCCGGTGCCCAGCATGCAGGACGGCATCGCCGCCGAACGCCAGCGTATCGTCGCGATCCAGATGGCGGCGCGCACGCACCTGGCCAGCGGCGCCCTCAGCCAGGACATGGTGGACGGGCTGATCACCGAGGGGCTCAGCATGGAGGCCGCCTCGGTGCGCATGCTCCAGGCGCTCTCGGCGGCGCCGGGGCAGGGCAATGTCCAGATGGGCGGGGCGCGCAGCCGGATCCTGCGCGATGACCGTGAGACCCGCGTCATCGGCATGACCGAGGCGCTGACCGCGCGGTTCACCGGCCAGGCCCCCGCCGACGATCGCGCGCGGCCCTATGCGGGCCTGGCCATGCACGAGCTGGCGGCGCTGACCATGGGGCGCGAACGCCCCGCCATGGGCGGCTATGCGCAGCGCGAGGACATCCTCATGCAGGCGATGCAGACCACCAGCGATTTCCCCAACATCCTGTCGACCTCGGTCAACCGCATCCTGGCCTCGACCTACGACCTGGTCGAGCCCACCTTCACCGCCGTCTCGCGCGAGATGTCGTTCAACGATTTCCGCGAACATGACGTGGTGCGCGCCGATGAATTCCCGACGCTGCAGAAGGTGACCGAGGCGGGCGAGATCAAGTTCGGCGCCATCGGCGACAGTGCCGAGGTGGTGGCCCTTGGCGCCTATGCCACGGGGCTCGCGATCTCGCGCCAGGCGCTGGTGAACGACGACCTGGGCGCCATCCAGGCGGTGATCGACAGCGCCGGTGCCATCGTGCCCGAGTTTGAGGAAGCGACCTTCTGGTCCTATTTCCTGTCGAACGCCAAGCTCTCGGACGGCAAGGCGATGTTCCATGCCGATCACGGCAACCTCGGCACCGCCGCCGCGATCAGCGTGACCTCGGTCGGGGCGGGCTACAAGGCGCTGCGCACGATGAAGGCGGCGGATGGCAAGCGCAACATCCTGTCGAACGCGCCCTCGATCCTGCTGGTGGGCCCGGCGCAGGAAATGGCGGCCAAGCAGTTCCTGTCGCAGAACCTGCTGGCGACGAAGAATGCCGACATCAACATCTTCTCGGGCGAGCTGCGCCCCGTGGTGACAGAGCAGATCGAGGACAATTCCTGGTATCTGCTGGTCGATCCTCAGAAGCGCACCCACAACTTCAAGCATGGCTATCTGGCGGGCCGTTCGGCGCCGCGGGTGCGGGTGGATGAACCTTTCGGCACGCAAGGTATGCGCATGACGCTGGAACACGACTTCGGCGTCGGCGGCGTGAACTATCGCGGCGGCTACAAGAACGCCGGCGCCTGATCCGGGCATCGCAATCCTGACCTGACGAACGGGCGGCCCTGGGCCGCCCGTCGTCGTTTCCGCATCCCTTGCAAGGAGATCCAAGATGAAGACCTTCATCCAGCCGGGCCATGCCCTGACGCTTGCCGCCCCCTATGATGTCGCCTCTGGCGGCGGCGTGCTGGTCGGCGGCCTCTTCGGCTTTGCCCAGCACGACGCGCTGTCGGGCGAGGCCGTCACCATCGAACGCCGCGGCGTCTTCACCCATGCCAAGACCTCGGCCGAGGCTTGGACCCTGGGCGCCAAGGTCTATTGGGACGACACCGCCAAGGTGCTGACCACCACCGCGACCGACAACACCCTGGTCGGCGCGGCCACCGCCACCGCCGCCAACCCCTCGGACACCGGCGAGGTCCTGCTGGACGGCACGGTGCGCTGATGGCGCCGGTCTTCGACGGGGTGGCCGGGGTCATGAACAACCTCTTCGGCGATGCGGTCACCTACCTGCCGCAGGGCGGGAGCTCGCGGGTGGTGCAGTCGATCTTCCGCCGGATGCCGGTCGAGGCCATCGACCCCGATCACCACCCGGTTCTGGTCACCAGCCCAAGCTGGTCGGTGCCCCGCGACCTGGTGCCCGAACTGAAGCGCGGCGACCAGATCCGGCCTGGCGACGGGCGCACCTACGAGGTGCAGAACGTCTGGCCCTCGGGGTCGCCCGCGACCGACGCGCGGGTCATGTGCGAACTGTTCGAGGTGGACGGATGAGCCATTACCGCGCCGATTACCGCGCGGCGGCGCTGGCGGCGCTGCAGGCGGCGCCGGGGTTGCCCGGCATCACCGCGCTGTCGGCCTGGGCCGAGAACATCGACGCCGCGACCCTGCCGGTGATCGGCGTCGCCACCCCCTCGGAACGCAGCACCCGCAGCGGCCATGGCGGCACGCTGGAAAAAGCGACGCTGCTGCAGGTGGTGCTGAAGCGGCGGGGCGATGCCGACATCGAGGACCAGCTCGACGCCGACACCGCCGCGATCGAGGCGGCGATCACCGCCGCGCTGAGCAGCCCGACCGTCCAGTGCCTGCTGGAAGAGGTCACCACCACCGTCAACGGCGAGGGCGCCCGCCGCATCGGCACCGCCACCGCCAGTTTCCGCGTGACCAGCTGGCGCGCGGCCTGAACCTAGGAGAACGACATGAGCACCACGGGCGTAGGTCTTGGCTATGGCGCCAAGATCCGGATCGGGCGCGGCGCGACGCCCGCCTGGACCGCATTGACGGGCATCGGCGATTTCGACCTGCCCACGGGCGAGGCGGATGAGGTCGATGTGACCTCGCATTCCTCGCCGAACCGGACGAAGGAATATATCCCCGGGCTTCTGGACAACGGCACCCTGTCGGCGCCGCTCGACTACATCCCGGAAAGCCCCCAGGACATGCTGCTGCGCTACCTGCGCGCGGTGGGCGAGCTGATCCAGATCGAGATCACCGCCGCCGGTGCCACCACCCCCGAGGTCTACGCGGGCTTCGTCAAGTCCTACGGCCGCTCGGCGCCGGTGCAGGGCAAGGCGACCGCGACGGCGGTCTTCCGCATCAACGGCATCGTCTCGGGCGAAGCCACCGATCCGGGGGCCAGCGCATGACCTCGATGAACGGCGACTATACCTTCGAAGCCCTCGGCCGCAGCTGGACGATGCGCATCGACTTCAACGCGCTGGCGGATTTCGAACAGCACTCGGGCCGCACGGCCGGGGCCTTCCTGGCCGAGATCGACCGCGACCCCGAGGCGCTGAGCCTGTCGGACATGCGCATGATGATCTGGGCGGGGCTGCTGCAGCACCACCCCGAGGCCACCCTGCGCGACGCAGGCCAGATCATCGGCGAAGCCCCCGAGGCGATGATGCTTGCCCTGGGCGCCGCCATGCCGGAGCCATCGAAGGACGGCCCGAAGGCCCTGCCGGGAAAGCCCAAACGCCGGAAGCGTCGCCGCTCGGGCTGAGCGGCCTGCAGCGCGCCTGGGTGATGGCGGGCTTTGCCCCCGAGGCCTTCGGGCGCCAGACCCCGCGTGCCTTCGCGCTGCAGATGGAAGCGGTGGCCGCGCGCCGCCGCGCGGCCCGCCAGCACCTGATCGAACAGGCCTGGCTGACCGCCATGCTGGGCCGCGCCGACAAGATCGTGCCCCTGCACGAGCTGCTGGCCGATGTCCATCCCCGTGACCCCGCAGAGGTCGCGGCGGAACAGCGCGCCCGGCTGCGCACCCTCTCTGCAACCCTTCAGAAACGGAGCTGGTCGGAATGGCTGGAACACTCGTAGGCCGGATGCAGGCGGTCCTCGGACTGGATGCCGCGGGCTTTAAACGCTCGTTGGAAGAGGTCCGCGGCAAGACCTCGGGGTTTTCCCGCGAGCTGATCAGCACCTCCGTCAAGGTGGCGGCGGGGCTCGCCGGGGTCGTGGGCGCCGTTGGCGGGATCACTGTGGCGACGGTATCGGCTGCGACCGAGATTTCGCGGCTGTCGCAGGTGGCCAATGCGACGCCCGCCATCTTCCAGAAATGGGCGGCCGCAGCGCAGACGGTCGGCGTTGAGCAGGACCAGCTGGCGGACATGCTGAAGGATATGAATGACCGGGTGGGAGATTTCCTGATCACCGGCGGCGGGCCGATGGCGGATTTCTTCCAGCAGATCGCGCCGCGGGTGGGCGTGACGGCGGACCAGTTCCGCCGCCTGTCCGGTCCCGAGGCGCTGCAGCTTTACGTCTCAAGCCTGCAGAAGGCGGGCGTCAACCAGCAGCAGATGACCTTCTTCATGGAGGCTCTTTCGTCCGAGGCGACGAAGCTGGTGCCGCTGCTGCAGGACGGCGGTGCCGAGATGAAACGCCTGGGCGAGCGGGCCGAGGCGGTGGGCGCGGTTCTGGATGACAAGACCATCGCCGCCATGGCCGACACCCGCAAGGCGCTGACCGAGATCCAGATGTCGATGACCGGCCTCAGGAATCGCATCGCCACGGCGGCGCTGCCCTCGTTGCAGATGTTCGCCGACATGCTGGCGCGGAACAGCGGGCAGGGCGGGGTGCTGACGCAGGTCGTCACGCTGCTGGCCGGGAACCTCGACCGGATCGTGGCCTATGCGGGGGCGGCGGCGGTGGCCGTTGGCACCTACCTGGCGGGCGCCTTCGTGGTGGCGCGGGTGGGTGCGCTGTCGCTCGGCCTGTCGATCACCCGGCTGAGGGCGGCGCTGGTCGCCACGGGGATCGGAGCCGCCGTCGTTGCAGCCGGAGAGCTGGCCCTGCAGTTCACCCGGCTGGTGCAGGGCGCGGGCAGTGTCAGCGGGGCGCTGGCGCTGCTGAAGGATCTGGGCACCGAGGCGCTGCAGCGGCTGGGCCTTGCGGGGCAGGCGCTGTGGTCCGAGCTGAAGGCGGTCTGGCTGGGGATCAAGGCGGCTGGCCTCGATGTCTTTGCGGCCATCGTCAGCGGTGGCGTGACCTTCGCGAACCGCTACATCGGCATCTACCGGGGGGCCTTCGGGGCCATCAAGGCGCTTTGGGGCGGGCTGCCGGCTGTCCTGGGGTCTGTCGCCTACAGCGCCGCCGATGCCATCATCGGCGGGGTCGAGGTGCTGCTGAACGGCGTGGTCGACCGCATCAACGGCTTCCTCGGGGCGGTGAACGACAAGATCCCCGACAGCCTGAAGGAGCGGTTCTCGATCGGGCTGGTGGGCCAGGTCGAGCTGGGCGGCATCGCCAATCCCTATGCCGGCGCCCTGGGTAAGGCCGGGGCGGCGGCGAAGGGGGCGTTCCTCGACGGCTTCAATACCGACACGATCCCGCAGCTCGATACCTCGGGCCTGACGGGGGCGGCGGATGCGGCGCGGGACGCGGCCGGCAATGCCGGGCTGGCCGCAGGCGCGATGGGGGCGCTGGCCACGGCGCCGCTGGCCTCCTGGGCGAAGCTGAAAGAGGCCATGGCGGGCGGCCGGGCCGAGGTCGATGCCACGACCGATGCGGCCGGGCAGCTGAACACGACCTTCCAGACCGCGGGCACCGCAGGCGCCGCGGCGGGCGCCAAGGCGGCCGAGGGCGCGGCGAAGGTGCTGAAGGGTCTGAAAGACCAGCTGGCCGAGCTGAAGGCGACGGCCGGCATGACCGATGCGCAGACGCTGGCCTGGCAGAAGATGCACGAGGCGGGGGTCTCGGCGACCTCGGCCATCGGTCAGGAAATCGGCGGCCTGGCCGAGGGGATTACCCAGATGCAGAAGCTGAAGGCTGCCACCGACAGCGTGAAGGACGCGGGCCGCAGCGCCTTTGCCAGCCTGGTCACCGGCGCCCAGAGCCTCAAGGGGGCGCTGGCGAGCCTGCTGAGCAGCGCGGCGAACTTCTTTGCCAACAAGGCCTTCAACAGCCTGTGGAACACCGCGGCCAGCAGCAGCTTGGGGGCCAGCCTCGGCGGGCTCTTCAAGTCGCTGGTGGGCGCCAACGCGAATGGCACCAGCGACTGGGCCGGGGGCTGGACCACCGTCAACGAACGCGGCGGCGAGATCATGAACCTGCCGAAGGGGACGCAGATCATCCCGAACGACATCTCGAAGCGGATGGCGGACGGGGCGGCGCGGCAGGGGGCGGGGCAGACCTCGATCCAGGTCGAGGCCTCGCCCTGGTTTGATGTGCGGGTGGCGCAGACCTCGGGGCAGGTGGCGAGTGTCTATACCAAGCGCAGCGCGCGGTCGCTGGACCGGGCGTCGCGCAGCTATGATGCCCGGGGGACCACGGTATGAGCCGCGCCATCATCGACATCCCGCGCTTCCTGCTGCGGGCAAGCCTGGTCGACTGGGACATCGACTGGCGCGGCCAGTCGGCGGGCGGCGATACTGCGGGGGGTGAACAGGTGGTCTACAACGCCTTTCCCCGTTGGGTGGGGTCTCCGACGATCCTCCTGCCGGGGCCGATGATCGGGGTCTGGCGGGCGATCCGCGCCCAGGCCGAGGGGCGGGTCAATGCCTATCGGGTGCCGATGGTCGATCCGGTCTCGGTCCGGCCGCAGGCGCGGGACTGGCGGGCGGATCTGCAGGCGTATCAGCGCGGGATCTACCGGCCGCACCGGCCGGTGGTCACCTGCACCGCGGCCGTGGCGGCAGGCGCGACCTCGATCACCGTGAACGAGGCGGTCGCGGGCCAGCCGGTGCGGGTGGGCGCGTACCTCAGCTACGACGACTGGCCCTTCGTGGTGACGGGGCGCGCGGGCGCGGGGGCGGCGGTGACGCTGCAGGTCAAGATGCTGCGCACCGCCATCCCGGCGGGCGCGGCCATCGATTTGGCGGCCTCGGGGGTGTTCCTCGGGACCTCCGACACGATGGGCAACCCCGCCTACGACCTGAGCGGGGTGGCCTCGGTGGATCTCGACTTCAGGGAATGGATCGGACGATGAGCTTCTTTCCGGCGGGGTTCGACCCCCGCGCACCGGCCGCCCGGGTGCTGCGGCTGGCCAATCTCAGCACGCCTGACGGCGACTTCGGCTTTATCGTGGGCACCGAGGGGCGCTTCACGGATATCAACGGCAAGGCGTGGGTCGGCTCTACGCTGATCACCGCAGGCGATACCGAGATGTCGCTGAACGGCACCGCGCCCAGCGGGTCGGTCACGCTGTCGTTCCTGCAGGACCCGGAGGCGCCGGACCTGGGGGCGCAGATCCGCGCGCTTGGCCCCGACTACGTGGCGGGGCGGGCGATTACCTTCTGGATCCAGCCCTTCGCGACCCTGGAAGAGATGTATGCGCCGGTCTTCGCCCCCTGCCTCTATGCGACGAGGGTGATGCGCAAGATCAGTATCACCGCCTCGGGGGCGCAGGACCGCGCGATCAGCCTGTCGTTTGAAGGCCCGTTCGAGTTCAGGAAGGGCGCCCGGCGCATGATCTACAACACCACCGACCACGGCCAGCTCTTGGGCGCGGCCAACCCGAGCCTGACCTACATCCCGACCGACAACCGGCGGGACGAGAAGATCTGGGGATGACATGACACCACTTTACCGTTTCCTGCACCGGCAATTGTCGGTGCCCTTCGTCTGGGGCGGCTTCGGCGGCGGATCGGACTGCATGCTGATGTTGGCCGACTGGTTCGCGGACCGCCATGGCTATGACCCGGCCGAAGAGCTGCGGTTCAGCTACGACAGCGCCCCGACCTGTCAGCGCGCGACGCGGTTCTTCTCTGATCCCGTGGCCGTGGTGGCCCATGTCGCGGAACGCCGCGGGGGGCTCGCCCGGGTGGCCGCGCCGCAGAAGGGCGACATCGCCGTGCTGCGCTTTGTCGATGCGGGGCGGGCGGTCTCGGTCGGCGGGATCTGCCTTGGCGCCGCCTGGGCGATGAAGACGGAAGGGGCGCGCGGCGGCGGGGTGCACACCCGCGACGCGGCGCTGGTCGAGGTTATCGCAGCATGGGGTATGAACTATGTCGATCCGTAAGGGGTTGATCCTGGCCGCGCTTCTGAGCAGCACCGCACTGCCCGCCCGCGCGGATCCGGTGACGGGCTTCGTGGCCCTGGCCTATGCGGCCTCCAGCGCGGCGACGCTCTATGCGGGCTATATCGGCAGCGCGGCGCTGGCGACGGCGGCCATCGCCACGACGAACTTTCTGGGCCAGGCGCTGCTGGCCCAGGGGCTGGCCTATGTGGCGGGCAAGCTGACCTCGAAGACCAGCAATCCCTATGCCAGCACCCTGCAGAACTATGCCCAGCCGATCAGCTACATGCAGCGCGGCTACGGCACCGTACGGGCGGGCGGGGTCTTTGGCTTCACCGGGTTCGTGGACAACCGGCGGCATTACACCATCCTGGTCGCGGCGCATTCCACGGCGGGGCCGGTGACGCATTATCTCTCGGCCCGCGAGGTCGAGATCGACGCCGAGGGCAATGTCACGACCGACAGCATGGACGGCTACGGCAACATCCGCCCCTTCACCGGCCAGGCCGGGCAGGCGGTCGATGCAGTGCTGATGGACGCCTTCCCCGAGATCACGTCGGACTTCGACTTTGCGCAGCTTTCCGGCGCGCATCTCTGGGCGAAGCGGGTGAAGGTGTCGGACCTGACCACGGTCTATCCCGATGGCGACATCTGGGCCTATGCGCCGGTCTGGAAGATGAACGACCAGATCCTTGATCCGCGAACGGACGCCACCGGATGGACGGACAACCTTGCGCTCTGCTTCGCGCATGAGATCGTCCATTACCTGGGCGCCGGGGTGGACTGGGATGAGGTGGCCGAGGAAGCAGACGCCTGCGACGTGACTGTGACGAACGCCGAAGGTACCACGCAGCGCAAATGGACCTTCAACCGCAGCTATACCGACGATGCGGCCTGGGACGACATCTGCGCCGAGTTCATCGCGGCCGGGGATTGCTTTGTCTATGAGCGGCCCGACGGCAAGGTGGGCTTCAAGGTCGGCCGCTGGCTGGACCCGCAGGTGACGCTGGAAGCGGATGACTTCATTAGTCTTTCGCTGGATATGGGCGAGGATCTGGGGGCCAACAGCCAATATACGATCAAGTATGTCGAGCCGCTGAACCGCTACCAGGAAACGCCCTCGGGCGTCTGGGTGCAGGATGACACCGTGAAGCGCGTGGCCTCGGAGCTGCAGGTCTACCCGATCACCTCGCACAACCAGGCGTCGCGCATCAACAAGCGCCGGGCCCTGGCCGAGCATGCGCAATGGTCGCTGAGCGGCACGGTCAAGCTGATTGGCTTCGAGCTGATCGGCCAGCGATTCTTCCGCGTGGTGCACCCCGAGTTGGAGCTGGATGCCCTGTTCGAGATCGGCAAGCTGCAGATCAATGCCGATGGGCTGACCTTCGACATCGAGGCGCGGTCTGTGACCGAGGCCGACTTTGCCTTCGATGCCGCGACCGAGGAACCGGAGCGGCCCGCCTATGCCGAGGTCCAGAGCGATGACAGCGTGGATGATCAGACCGGCTTCGCGGGCGCGGTGCTGTCAACCTCGAACGGGGCGGCGGCGATCACCTGGAGCTGGGACGCCGCCGACGGCAGCCTGCACCAGCAGGTGCGGATCATGTCCTCGGATGCCGGGGTGGACTGGCAGACCTACACCTTCACGGAAGGCCAGACGAGCTGGGTGGCGACGGGGTTGGTGGATGGCGCGCAGTACCAGGCGCAGGTGCGCAACCAGACCGGGGCGGGCCGCGTCGGGGACTGGTTCCCCGAGGTGCCCGTGGCGGTGACGGCCATTGCCAACACCACCGCGCCGGGGGCGCTGTCGGGCTTCGATGCGGTCGCGGACGGGTCTGACGTGGCGCTGTCCTGGACGGCGCCGAACGATGCCAATTACTTCGCCACCCGGATCTGGCGCGCGAGCTACGACGACGCGACCACGCCGGACTTTGCCGATGCCTCGGCCATCCACGTGGAATACGGCACGGCCAGCGTGGCCGATGCCTTCACCGATCCCGGCCCCGGCGCCGGGGCACAGTATTACTGGGCCGAGGCGATCAACCGCTCGGGGCTGGCGGGGACGCGCGCCGGGCCGGTCCAGGTCCTCATCTCGTAAACGGAGGCCGTCATGGCTGTATCGCAAACCCGGATCACCGGCCCCGTCGTGCTGCCTGATGGCAGCGCGGCGACCACGGGGCAGGTGGTCTTTACCCTGCGCGGCTGGGACAAGGAGGGCGCCGCGCTGGTGATGCATGGCCCCGTCGTGGCCGAGATCTCGGATGGGGCCATCGACGTGACGCTGTTCCGCACCGGCGCGGGCGCGGCCGGCACGCCCTATGACGTCTCTTACGTCTGGTGGGATGAGCTGGGGGAACTGCGGGGGCTCTCGATCGGCCCAATCGCACTGTCAGGCGCGGGGCCCTTCAGCCTGGCCGAGCTGCTGGCGACCTCCTACGTGCCCTCGACCCAGCCCGATGCGCTGGCCCAGGCGCTGGCGGCGGCGGTCGCGGCGGCAGCGGACCGGACGGCGGCGGGTGACAGCGCCAGCAGCGCTGCGGCCTCGGCCTATCAGGCGGCGCTTTACGACGGGCCCTGGTTCAACAGCATGAAGCTGATGATCGCGGATACGACGCTGAGCTATGCCAACACCCAGGCCGGGGCGATCCTGCGCACCCGGGAACGGGGCTGGGCCTACCTGGTGCTGAGCGCTGACGCCGGTGAATTCGGCACCATCGGTATCGAGGACGATGACCCCGATTTCCCGGGCTACATGCTGGTCACCGGCGGCGGGCTGAAGCTGCTGCCGATGACGCAATGCTACAACTCGGCCATGCTGGGCGCCACGCAAAGCGGTGTCAGCGAACCGGTGGGTGAGACCTTCGCTGCCTCCTTTTCGTGGCTGCGGGAGACCGACAGCTGGGACTATTTTGCGCTGGAGATCGCGGCCCGCCGCCCGGACCTGTTCCCGGTGTCGCTGGATCTCGACCCCGGCACGATGATCATCACCGGGCCCATCGGCAAGGGCTACGTCAGTTATCTGACGACCATCGCCGGCAATGCGGCCAAGGCCACCTATATCAAGCCCGACAAGACCTCGGACCGCTGGGTCACGGGTGCCTGGGTAGATGGCACCTTCGCGAATGACACGCTTGGCGACTTCATGCTGGATTTCAGCGATGACGGCGACAGCCTGATCCGCCGCAGCTTCCGGCATTTTACCATCGACACCGACGGCATGTCGGGGATCGGCTGCCTGGACACCAGCTATACTACCAAGGCCGGGGCAGGGGCCGAGCACCTTCTCGAAGACCTGAAGGTGATCACCTATGACCACCTGGGATGGCTGGCCCAGAACAATGACGAGGCGACCTTCCTGTCCTGCCATTTCATCGCGCGCACGCCCGAGGGTGCAGCCTTTCGGCCCGTCTCGGCCTTCCGCTGTTTTGCCCCGGGCGGGCCGGTCGATCTGACCCGCTGCCAGAGCCAGGGCGCCCGGGTCGATATCGGTGCCCAGGGCATCCGGCCGTTTGGCTGCAGCCTGATGGATGGCATCGGCATCGTGAAGGACCCCGGGGCGGGCAGCGCCACCAACCACCTGGAGATGAAGGGCGGGCAGCTCGGGACCTGGAAGAATGGCGAGGACGCGACCGCGACACCGATTGGGATCTTCCTCGACGCGGGGGTGATCAGCACCGGCATCGGGATCTCGGGCGCCGAGATCTTTGCCAATGAGAAATGGCCCGATCCCGATATCGACACCGAGGGCCCCTATGCGACGCAATACCTGCTGGGTGGGCGGGGCGGTTCGATGCTGGGCGAGATCGAGATCCAGCGCGCCCAGGGTGCCGTGCCGCCCGAGCTGGAGCCGAACCCCGAGTTCCCCTTCAAGCTGATCCAGGACTATGACGACAGCGACCCCGACAACATCATCGGCGTGAAGTCCGGCGGGGATGATCCGCACAAGGTCATCATCAATGTCGGCTATTGGGGCGATTGCGATATGTCCGACACGGCGGACTTCATGGTTGAGGTCCACAATCTGCGTGGTTCTGGCGGCAACACCGCCGTGCCGGCGCTGGAACGGCTGTGGCGGGTGCAGAACAGCAATGGCATCGGCGTGCGGGGCAGTGATGGCAACGCGCCCTCGATGGCGATGCGCACCGGGGTGGACAATACGACGGATGGCAGCGGCAGCTACACGGCGCTGCCTGCCGGGTCCTATGTCGCGACGACGACCGATGGCAACATGCTTGCGGTGCCTCAGGCCAGCGGCCTGAAGAGCTTTACCATCGGGGCGTCTGACAGCAGCAGCAACCGCTTCCCCGTGGCCCGGTTCCGTGGCGACGGCAGCGCGATCCTGCTGCAGGCGGGGGCGCCCCTGGTCCTGAAGACGCCCGCCGGGGTCGAGGTGGCGCTGACGATGGACAGCTTCGGCCGCCTGGCGGTCGATGGCCATGCGGTGATGCGGCGGGTCGATGCCCCGGCCAGCGCGACGGCGGCCGGGGTGCCGGGCGATGTCGCCTGGGATGGCAGCTACATCTACACCTATGTCGGCGACGGCGCGTCCCATGCCTGGGACCGCCGCGCCTGGTCCACCAGCTGGTAAGGGCGCGCGATGACCGATCCGACGAAAGACCCGACCGCGCTGGTCGGGCTGGCCGAGGTCCTGCGCGCCTGGCGGGCCGGTCTGCCCGAACAGTTCTTCGCGCTGCTGTTGTCCGGCGTCGCCGGGGCCTATGTGCGCGCCGTCTTCGTGCCCGAAGTCAGCCTGGGGCGGCGGGTGCTGGAAGGAGTGGCGGGGGTGTTCTCGGCGATGACGCTGGGCTGGCTGCTGGGCAGTATCATCGACGGCATGTTCAGCGCCGGCATGTCGGCCTATTGCGCCGCGGCCTTCCTGATGGGCGAGGGCGGCATCGCCGCGGTGCGGGGTCTGCGCAAGGCCCTGCTGAAACGGGTGGAGGGCTGACCATGCTGCTGATCTGCAACCACTTAACTTCGGCCCTGGTGGTCATTGCCTGCTGGTGGCTGGCGCATCAGAACGCCCGGGCGCGGCCGCCGGGGCGGTGGATCTCGGCCGGCTATGCCGCGCTTGGCTTCAGCGTGTTGCTGACCGCGATCGTCCGCCAGCTGGGCGTGCCTCCCGAGGCGCTCTTCATCCTGTCGAAGGCGATCCTGGCGGTCACCCTGCTGCTGGTCATCCTGCGCCGCACAAGGCGCGGGTTGCCCTGAGGGGTGGGGCCGACACAGTGCTGAAGAGGGCAGGTGAACGACCTCAGCAAGCGCATTGGATGGAAGGTCAGCCCCGCGCTCAGGAAAGCCGTTCCCCGCCTGGCCGTCAATGCCGAACCCAGGGGGCGCCCTGCCATGGGGTGGGGGGTGAGGCTGGCGCAACTCGTTACGACGGATAACAAGTCGGTAGGGGTGCCTTGGTAGAGGGAAACCGCCAGCCTCCTCTATATGAAATATCTAAAATACACCTTAACGCAATCTTAAGTTGCATCCGGGGCGGGATTTTGCCCCCGGATCGGCGGATCTGGCCCCGCGGCACGCCCGGCGGCAGGCCGAGGCCCGCCTGCGCCGCCTCGCCCCCCTCCTGAAACATCCCAACACCGACCTGCCGGCGAGGGCGCCGACAGGTCTTCACAGCCCCGCTCTCGCGGGGTTTTTGCATTGGAGAGACCCATGCCTGACATGACCCTCGGCCTGACCGCCGAGATCCTTGCCGCGGCCGAAGCCTACGGCTGCACGCCCGCGCAGACGGCCTACATCCTGGCGACCGCCGCCTGGGAAACCGCCGCCAGCCTGCAGCCCGTGCGCGAGGCCTATTACCTGGGCAACAAGGCCGAGGCCTATCGACAGGGCCTGCGTTATTACCCGTGGTACGGGCGCGGGCTGGTGCAGCTGACCTGGCAGAAGAACTACCTGATGGCCGGCCAGAAGCTGGGCGCCGACTTCCTGACCGACCCCGATGCGGTGATGGCGCCCGAGGCCGCCGCCCAGATCCTGGTGCAGGGCTCGATGGAAGGCTGGTTCACCGGCAAGGCGCTGACGGATTACGTCTCGGCCACGCGCTGCGACTTCCCGGGCGCACGGGCGGTCATCAACGGCACCGACCGCGCCGCCGACATCGCGGCGCTGGCGGTCGAGTACCTGAGCGCGCTGCAGCCCGACACCCGCCGCACCCTGCGCCGTGGCGCCTCCGGGGCGCCGGTGCCCGAGCTGCAATCCCTTCTGGCGGCCGCTGGCTTTGACCCGGGCCCGGCCGACGGCCGCTTCGGCCTGCGCACCGAAACCGCGGTGACGGCCTTCCAGACCGCCCACCGCCTGCAGCCCGACGGCATCGCGGGGCCCGCCACCTGGGGCGTCCTGCGGGCCGCCTGATTACCACCACATCACACGCATTCGGAGGACCTATCATGAATGCCATTGCACTGAACCTGGCCATGCCGCTGATTCTGTCGATCCTCGGCGCGGTGCTCACCGCGTTTCTTGGCTATACCGCCAAGCAGGTGCGGGACTTCCTTGGCATCACCCTGCAGGCCAAGGCCCAGGCCGATCTGCATTCCGCCATCCTGAGCGGGGTGAAAGCCGCCCTGGTCGACTATGCCAAGGACGGCAAGATCGACAATCCATCGGCGATCTACGGCCCCGTGCTGGCCTATGTGAAGGAAAGCGTCCCCGATGCGCTGGCCACCCTGCAGCCCAGCGACGGCCTGCTGCAGCAGCTGATCCGCGCGAAGCTGTCGCAGGTGCTGGGAACCGCCACGGCCTGATCCCGCGAGGGGGCGCTCGCGCCCCTTCCTCCCCGCTCCGGGCGGGGGCAGCGGTGCGTCAACACCGCCACCATGCAGCCCAGGTTCGCACACCAGCTGCACCGACGACCCCTACGGATCCCGTCGCCCGACTCTCGCGAGAGTGCGGGCGTTGTGACCGGAACCTACCATGAACACAATGCAAAAAGTTGCGCCGGCCGCGCCGGTTGCCCCCTGGCTTGGCGGCAAGAAGGCGCTGCACCGGCGCCTCATCGCGCGCATCGAGGCGATCCCGCACCAGACCTATGCCGAGCCCTTCGTCGGCATGGGCGGGGTCTTCCTGCGCCGCGGCTGGCGGCCGCGCTGCGAGGTGGCGAACGACCTGAACGGCGAGATCACCAACCTCTTCCGCATCCTGCAGCGCCACTATCCGCAGCTGATGGAGGTGATGCGCTACCAGATCACCTCGCGCCGCGAGTTCGAACGCCTGCGTGCCACGGATCCGGCGACCCTCACGGACCTGGAACGCGCCGCGCGCTTCCTCTACCTGCAGCGCCTGGCCTTCGGAGGCAAGCTGGGCGGGGTGTTCGGCGTGTCCCGCGACCATCCCAGCCGCTTCAGCCTGTCGCGCCTGGAGCCGCTGCTGGCCGAGGCCCACGAGCGCCTCGACGGCGTGGTCTTCGAAAACCTCGACTGGAAGGAGCTGATCGCGCGCTATGACGGGGCAGGGACGCTGTTCTACCTGGACCCGCCGTACTGGGGCGGTGAGGCTGACTATGGCCGCGGCTTGTTCTCGCGCGACCAGTTCACGCAGATGGCCGAGGTCCTGGCGGGCCTCAAAGGCGCCTTCATCCTGTCGATCAACGACCGCCCCGAGGTGCGAGAGCTGTTCTCGGGCTTCCTGTGCGAAGAGGTCGGGCTGACCTATACCGTCGCCCAGGGCGGCGCGACCGAGGCGCGGGAACTGATCCTGAGCAACCGAGAGGTGCGGACCGGGCTGCTGTAGCGCCATGACGCGTGACCTGAGCCCAGTGGGGCTCGGGTCGCCATGATGGGGCAGTCCGGCCCTCTCCTGCCGTTCGCCAAGCTGGCTCCTCTGCATCGCAGCTTCCCCAAACCGGCCATCCGTGGCATCCTGCAGCACGGTCTGGCACGCCAAAGTCAGCAGTGCGGACGGAGCGGACATTGGAAAAGGCCTGTGCTAATCGTGACATATGAGGACAAGAAGCGCGGCGGGGGATAAATGGCACTACCGGTTGTTACAGACAAGGCAGACCTCGGAGCCATGGGTGTGCGCATCGTCGATGCTACCGTGCATGAAGCTCTTCATCATGTATTCAGACCCCGCGAGAGGCTCGACCTGGGCATCGATGGAGAAATTGAACTCGTTGAGACTACCGACGAAAAGCGCCGTGGTACTGGGCGGCTTATAGCAGTCCAGATCAAATGCGGCCTGAGCTTTTTCAATGAGACGGATGGTGATGCCTTTGTTTACAGAGGCGAAAGCAAGCATTTAGAGTACTGGTCAGATTTTTCTTTGCCCGTCCTCATCGTCATTTGCCACCCTGACACCAAGGAAGCTTACTGGACGGAGTTTAGCCACGCTGCTGTCGAGCGGCTCAAGAAGGGGTGGAAAATACGTGTTCCCAAGCAGAACCGCTTGCATGAGGCCAGATTTGACTTGGAACGGATCGCCCGCAGAAACCACGTGGATGGCGTTCTGAATCTCGCAGTTCAAGCTTGGATTCATGCAAGTCACGCCGAACGCGTGGAGTTCTGCGGCATCTTCGAGATGCCCCGCGATTACCATTGGTACCATCACCTCATTAAGATCGAGAACGAACAAGTAATGGTCCATTGGCTATATGCGAGGTACGGTCGGTTCGAGGCAGATGAAATCAGCGATGTCTTGCGCTACCTCCCCGGGAACAAGGCATACGGTTCCCGGCTGCTTCTTTGCCTCGTTGGTGAGTCCGCTGAGAGCTTCAATCTAAGCACAAGCGCCATCCAGATGCTAAGCGAAGCTGAGGATATTAAGTTGATAAAGCTGATTTATTACAAAGATTCGCACTCGGTCGGCGAGTACGAAGCTGATGGCAACGTAACCTTGGAGTATAGCCGCGGAAAGCCAGTCTATCGCGAGACCCCTTCCGGTGACTGGACATCGTAGACCCCAAGGTAGAGGTGCGTTACTGAATGACAGCTTCGGGCTCGAACCGGTCATGCGGCGGCGCGGCATGCTGGACGCCCAGGCGAATGAGTCTGCCCGGCAAAGACGGCCCCTTAGCGAACTTTCCTGCCTGCCGCAACGAATGACCGCTCCCAAGGCAAAGCAGACGATCAAAACGTAGGACAGGTCCCAAAGAGGGACAGATCGAACAACACACACCGGCACCCCCCCGGTTGCCAAATACACACAGCATTTGGTATCGGTAGAGCAACCTAACCCAGCATACGGCTGTATCGTTGCTTATTCGTCCTCGTCTGACAGATTATCATGGGATTCACGCCGCACAGGCTGATCTCGACTTTGCTATTCCGTTTCTTGACGAGGACATTCCCCTCTACCTTGACCCCTTCATGCTCTGGCGGTCGCCCTCTCAGCAGGATCATGGGCTACACATAGGCCTAATCAACGCCTTCAATCACCTTGGAGTTCTTGCCGCGCAAGGCAAAGAAGCGCAGGCAATCGAGACTTTGATTATCGCCTCCGAGTGCGACGAAGTCGGCTTGGGCACGTCCCTTACCCGAAAGGGAAAGCGGATTGGGGCAAGTAAGGCTCGCGAGATAATTGACCTATTCAAAGTGATTCCGCGCTATCAGCAGAGCGGCTTCAGACACTTCGAGGAGATTCAGTTCTTCATTGAAGGAGTATCAAAGGACCGCATTTCTGATATTGGCTGCAACTTCCTGAAGTCGTTCTTGATCGACTTCACGATTGAGCAATGCCACAAGCTCGGCATTCCAACTCATGATTGCACTGTCGAGCATATTTACGATGCTCGCTCAGGCATGTTTAAACGTGAACTTGGCGTTCCATTACCTGTGAACCCTGAAAAAGGCTCACCGATTATCTTCGTGCCAAAGCGGTGGCTCCGGTTTGCCCCGTGGATTAGTTACGACGATTACTTTGAAAAGCACTGCCCGCAGGACGAGATTTCGCACAAGCCAGAGGAACTGACGCGAGTTAAGGTTCTAGGCTTTAATCGGCAAAACTACGGCGTCATTGATCAATATATCCAGTTAAAGGAACGCACGGCAGACGATTGTGCGAGCGATCCACTATTCTCGCAAATCCCCGTCACTTCGGCAAAGCGGGTCTTTGCTGAGATAAAGAAGCTGCCGACAGGGAAAACTAACGGCGCAGATGTGAAGTATGAGCAGTTGGTCGGAAGGTTGTTGCCCTCGCTGTTCTATCCGAACCTTGACTTTGCAAAGGAGCAGGCGCGCACGGATGACGGCGTTTCCATCCGCGACTTGATCTTCTACAACACCCGCTCGACGCCCCTCCTGCAAGAGTTAATGGATGACTACGGGTCGCGGCAAATCACCTTCGAGATGAAAAACGTGGCGGCGATTGAGCGAACCCACATCGACCAGATCAACCGCTACTTGACAGACGAGCTTGGCAAGTTCGGGGTGTTTGTGACCCGAAAGCCGCTCAAGCGTGCTGAGTTTCAGCGCACGATCAATCTATGGGCTGGTCAGCGAAAGGCCGCTATCACACTCACCGATGCGGACTTAGAGCAGATGGTCGAGGTCTTTGACAGTAAACAACGCGCGCCGCTTGACATTTTGAACAAAAAATACGTCGAGTTTCGGCGAGCTTGCCCATAGGAGAGATCATGGACAGCAAAGAAGATGTAGAGCGGCTGGAAAAGCTAGTTGGTCAATTGCAAGGCCTATATGCGGAAATCGGCACGCTCGCCAAGAAGAGCCCGAATGATGCGGTGAATACATTCAAGCTCAAGTTTATCAATCGCGTCCTAGCGATGGGAAACGAAGTGCTTGGCCAGAAATACAAACCATTTGAGGAGTTCGATCAATTCGAGCCTGACGACGCGCCTTCTACGAGTGACGTTACGATGGTCATTTCTCAGTATATGGAAGAAGCGGAGAGGTTTCGCTCCGACAATGTTCGGTTCGCGAATGGTGTGTGGAAGTATGTTGTGAATGGGGAGCCGAGCGAGATTCGATCTGGCCCACCGACAAAGATCGGGAGAAAATAATGGCATTTGAAGACGACTACTATTTCTCCTATATCACGACAGATGCCAAAGTCGCTGAGTATGAAGCAAGCCACGATGTGTTCTCGTCCTTGCTCGACGAAGTGAAAGAGCTTTCAAAGAAAAAGCCCGACGCTTCTATGAGTGCAGGCAAAGTCAAGATCGTGAACCGCGTTCTTGAAAACCTGTTGGTCGTGCTCGAAGGTCAACCCGACGCAAAATATCTTGAGGCTCTAGACGACGACGACTTGCCGCAGGTCAGCGATGCCGTTCTTGTCATGGTTCAATTTAAGTCGGCCCTCGCCTCATTCAAGGCAAGGCACTATCGGAGCGTTTCGCGGATGGGCTACCAATGGATAACCGAAGAACTGATTGATCAACTCAAGGCCGATTACGCAGAAGACCTTGATGATGCTGA
Source organism: Pseudooceanicola sp. NS-SX9 (assembly GCF_057380705.1). NCBI lineage: Bacteria > Pseudomonadati > Pseudomonadota > Alphaproteobacteria > Rhodobacterales > Paracoccaceae > Pseudooceanicola > Pseudooceanicola sp. NS-SX9. Next base: position 1,708,266 of record NZ_CM170818.1, read on the forward strand.
GGAAGAAGACGAGACATCATAGGACGTCAGCGAAGGCGAACGGGACTTGCACCCCCTTCAAGTATGCGCCAACACGACCACTTTTGTAAGTCTGCTTGCATCGCATAGCTGCCGTTCGTTCAGACAGCAGCGAACTTCCGCTATCCGCCCCAAGCGGTACTTCGAGCACAGCGCCCCCACCTCCTCTCAGGGCTTAACCCTTGGGCGCCTTAGACCACAGTGCCTAGGAGTGGATTTGCGAGCACATCAACAGCTGCCCGTGGCTTCGCCCCAAGAAAACTCCGCGTAAAAATCGCCCCTTCCTGCCTCCATGAATTCGTGGCAGGTGACCTTCATGACGTTCCGAATGCCGATACTCTGTGCTTTGACGCTGGGCTTTTGCCTTGCGATTTCGAGCATCGTTTCGGCAAAGATGATGGCGCCTGACCGAGCAAGTTCCGAGCGCGAAGTCTACGAACTGACCTTTGGCGCGCTGCCAACCGATCTTTGCGGCGACAGCCACAACGGGCACGGGCATCATTGCCCCTTCTGTCACGCGTTGCCCGACGCCTCGCCCGTGGTCTTCGCGCTGCTAACGCGCGCCTTCATCCCCCAGGACGACTGGAGCGCAAGGGAAGCGCTGCAACGCGCGACACAGGGGCGCAACGTCCGCCATTCCACCAGGGCGCCTCCACAGTTCACTTGAGAGCCTGTCATCAAATCCCGCGCGGGATCGCGCGGGGCGCACTTTCATGCCCGTCTTGCGGGACATGCCTCTGACGGCATGCCCGGCGGGCCAGGTGGACTTTACCGAAATGACTGAAACGACCTCCCGTGCGGCCAGTTCCGCACTCTATCGCGCTGTCTGGCGCTGGCACTTCATCGCAGGGCTGCTGGTCCTGCCATTCGTCCTGATCCTCGCGGTGACCGGCGGCATCTATCTCTTCAAGGATGAGATCAACAACACCACCCACCACGCGTTGCGCTTTGTCAAAACCAGCGGGGAGACCTTGCTGCCGTCGCAGATCGTCGCGGCCGCGCTGGAGGAGCACCCCGGCACGCTCAAGGCCTATTCACCGCCCTCTGCCCCGAACCGCAGCGCAGAGGTCGACATCCTCGGGTCGGACGGGCTGCGCGACACGATCTACGTGGACCCTCATGATGGCACGGTGCTGGGCACTCTCTGGGATGGCGGCGCGGCTGGCAGCCCCGCGATGTATGTCGTGCGCAAGCTGCATTCGCTGGAATATGTCGGCTGGTTTGGCAACCGGCTGATCGAAGCGGCCGCGGGTTGGATGATCCTCCTTGTGGGCACCGGGATCTACCTCTGGCTGCCCCGGGGCCGCAGGCACGTGGGGACCATCCGGATCAAGGCCACACGCGGCCGGCCCTGGTGGCGTGACCTGCATGCGGTGACCGGGATCTACACCGGCGTCTTCATCGTCTTCCTCGCCCTGACCGGCCTGCCCTGGTCCGGCGTCTGGGGGGCTAAGTTCTACGACACCGCCTATGCGCTCGGCATTGGCATGCCTGACGGATACTGGTCCGGCGTTCCCCTCTCCACGATTCCGACCCAGGACGTCGTGGATCGCGCGCCCTGGATCATGGAGCGTCAGCCGATCCCGGAGTCGGACGGAGGTCTTCACGCAGGCCATGACGCCGCCATGGACGCGGGGCCGGCTGGCGTGCCGGCAATGCTCGACGCAGCCGTTGCAAAGGTCGAAGCCCTCGGTATCGTGCCGGGGTACGCGCTATCCATGCCGAACGGGCCGAAGGGAGTCTTCACCGCCTCGGTTTATCCAGACGACATCACCTATGAACGGGTGATCCACCTTGACCAGTACAGCGGCGCGGTGCTGTACGACGCCGGCCTCGAAGATCTCGGGACCTTTGGTCGGTGGGCCGAATGGGGGATCAGTGTTCACATGGGGCAGGAATGGGGTCTGGCGAACCAGATCGTGCTGCTGATGGCCTGTGCTGCCATGGTCCTGCTTTGCTTGTCGGCAGCAGTGATGTGGTGGAAACGACGGCCCAAGGGCGCACTCGGCGTGCCGACCATGCCGTCGGACTGGCGCATCCCCCGCGCCCTCCTGGTAATGGCCGTGGCCGCAGGGATCTTCTTCCCGCTGGTTGGGCTGTCGATGGTGATCCTTGCGGCGGTCGAAGTGCTTGTTGCCGTCAGCCGGAAACGCAAGGCGACCAGCTGACAACGCGCGTTAGCGTCAAGAGAACTGGCGGCCGAGCTATTGGCCGTCAGTTGACCTCTGCCATACAGCCGATACTCCATGCCGCCCTTCCTGCTCGCCGCAGCAAGACACCAGGCATCGACAAGATGGGCGGTTAGCAGACTTGCGGCGCAGCAGCATGGCGGCTGCAGCATTAAGCCAAAGCTGCCATCCACTCACCCCGGGGGAACTCTGCCCAAAAAACGACCAGAAGGGCGGGGAGCCGACCTTCGCTGCGCCCAGATCGAATGGCAGCGATGAGCATCAAAGCCAGCGAAGAAGTGGACAGATTAGGTGACAATACCCAGGCACTTTCCCTCGCCATCAAGCATTCATCCCAACATCAGAGAACGAAGTTAGGTCAACTTTTCCAACACGACGAGGCCGCGCTGGTCTCAAAGCAATAGGTGCGCTGCAGAGATGATACGACCATATTGGGCCTCTAATGGTTCGCAAGGCCTTAGTGCAAAGAAGTGGTGTAGGCGCTATTTGCCCAGTCTGGTTTACTAAACAGATACCAGTTCGGAGATTTTCATTGCGATTTCTGCCATGCTATCTTCGGCAGTATTCATGCCAGCCCTGGAAGCCAGCAGCAAACTTACCTTTTCAAGCTCTTCGTAGGTAGTCCCGTGAACGACTGGGATTAGGCGCTCGCGCCGTAGAAGAGCGGACAGCTCTTTGTCTGCGACACCTTCAGCGGGAAGGCGCAGCAGCATTGCAGGGGTAACTAAAACGATACCAATGCGTGAGTTTGTCAGCCCCTTATCAATTGCCCGCATCATTGGGACGCCAAGACCGAGATCTTTCTCACTGAACCAAACTCGTACGCCTTGTGCTTCAAGAAGATCGTGTAGCTCTTTGGCTGCCTCGCGTCGATCATCCCACGCATGGCATAGAAAAACATCCCGCAGATCAGGCTGGGAAACAGAGAGCTGTTCCACATTTTCCCTTACGGGAGTAAGCGCTTGCACCTGCTCTGGAGTATACCAGACAGACGATCCAGTCGCAGACCAGCGCGGCTTAGAGGTCTTTCGTGCTGATCTACCACCGCCACTGCCTCTCCCTGAAGAACTGACGGCCCCTAAGGAGGGGTTTGAGCGGAAAGACTGCGAACTGTAGTCACCGTACCCGCCATATCCACTGCTTCTATAACCCCAGCGACTGCCGCCTCTTCCGCACGCAGGGCAGTTTGCTGCAGCCGCCGCAGATTTATGTCCCCGAACTGGTGCAGTGCATCTCGCCATATCTATCTCCACGGGGCCATTGCATGCAAGGACATGAACAGCGGCCACCTTCGTGCATTCATGCCAAGGAATATAAATTTGCCCCTGAAAATTTTCCGAATCCGATCCAAAAAATTTACAATGAGCGATTCTGATGCAGGTATTGAAGAGTTTTGAGCTTGGTGAGTCGAGGGGTTTTCGTGTGCTACCGTGGATGATGCGCAATTTTTTTTTAGAAAATCAGCCGAAATCAAAGCCACGCACCCACCTTGGCCTTGTAAAAGTGGCTGTGAACGGTCATCCAGCGCGCTGCCCTTAGGTCCGGTAAGGGCCGGCCAATACGTTCGTCTCGCTTGGTGCGCATATTCCCTTGGCTCACGCGGAGGCGTGATAGTAGTTCGCGGTGACGGGAGGCGTTCACCGTTGACCTGATGAGCGGAACATGGAAAGTCTTTTCAGACACTTGATGTGCCTGACTTGGAGAACGGTGATGGAAAAAATTAAGCTGACTCTGGGCTTGGTTGGGCTTCTTAGCTGTTCGGCCTGTGGTTCCTTTGCTCCAAACACGAACGCAAGCGCTCCAATCAATGTAGTAGGCACGTCCGGGATGGACACCTCTGGAGTTGAGGTTGTGGATTATGCACCCAAATCGGCAATCTTGATGACCGGAATAGATTGCCGAAACAAGATGTGGGATCCGGTCCCGACTGCTAGTCGTGCTATAGAAGTGCTGAAGGCGCAGGCCAGGTCGGCAGGAAAGAGCAAGGTGATGGTCAGAAGCGTTCAAGGCCATTCATCACCAATTTCAATCAACTGTTGGAGCGCAATGGAGGCTACCGGCTTAGCCTTCTAGCGTGACTGATCAGCGAACATTACTGAAGTCCGATAACCGCAAGTCATGGCATATCGCTCGTTGACTGACTGCCACGCTAAGATGCAACTGATGCCTACGTCTACCTCGGGACTGGAGCGGCCATCCGCTGCGTAAGGCCCGAAGGTCCGCAGGGGGCCGCGAATGCCAAGCCGCCCGCCTTGAGACTGGTCTCGGCCGGTTCCTTCGCGGCCTGACCGGACCTGGCTCCGAGCGACGAATGCTGCGCTTCTCCGGATATCTGCTCAGCTGCATGACTTCACCGCGCATCTTGCAGGCTGAGAGGCGCTCAGCAACAAATTTTCAGAATATCTGAAAATAGATGCCGCAGATTCCGAGAGAGCAACCTAACGCAACCAGAGCCGTCGCGAACCGGGTCTGATAGAAGAAGGCGTAGCTGCTTCGCGTGACAACAAATGGCGCAACGAGCCAATATCCAAGGGCGAGCGCGACCAAAGGCCACCACCAGTCAAATAGTAAGAAGCTGATTATGAAGCCGGCTATCCCAGAAATAGTTCCGACTAGGTCAAAAATGACCATCCCAGTCGACTTTCTGGCCTGATCTTGCAAGAACCATCCTCCCCGATGGCTCAAGAGCGTAACGCGGGCGGAGATTCCACTGGCGATCATGCCTATGAAAATAAGTATCAAGCTTCTTACTCTCTGCTTATGCTGGTTGTTCAATTCATAGAAAAGGCAGAGATGAAAAATGTCGACCCATTTTAATCCATAGGTTCATCAAGGCCAAATCTTTATGCACGAGCCGCGAAAGACAGAAAAGTGCGCACTGGGGAGCCTGGGCTGGAGTACGTTGCTGCACGTTGCCACGAAGGACTGGTTCGCGGATGCTGTGACGCAGAAGTGCCAGCTTGGCCAACGACGGCATAGGGCCGTCTCTACCGGACGGGCCGCCTCACCTGGGTGTTCAACACGCAGTACCGCCGCAGGTCCGCTCCGAGCCCTTCCTGCTCATTCGACGAACTACAGCGAACGGTCGCTCTCGCGAGCAGCTAATAACGTGCTAAAATCACATGTTTTTTTGCCTTGGGGTTTCGTCCAGGCTAACCTTCTGTAGACGCAACCCCCTTAGGGAGGGACAGAAGCGACCGTCTTTGACCGCACAATCTTGTCCATGGGTTCGTGAGACGAACTTCATTCATTGGTGGACCGCCCTCTGTCTTCAGCCTTGACGAAAATCATACTACACCATAGGCTACGTAATATGATTACGGAGGGGACATGAAGGATAAGACCGCTAGCGCCCGAGTTAAGAAGCAACGAGAGGCGCGCACTAGCGAAGGGTGGCAGCTCGTTGCAGTGTGGGTTCCTACGGTGGCCGATGCAGCCCAAGTCCGGAAAATTGCTTCAGAGATGCGCGATCGGGCAGAAAGGCTCGGTGGCCTAAGTCAGGAGGTTAAGACCGTGTCTATCGAGACCGAAGCCCGGATCGGTCGGGCAATCGCCGAGCATGGCTCGGAAGCCTACATGACTCCCTCCGGGGCAGTGCTTGAGCTTATGAGCCAGTTGGCGGACGAGGACGATCTTATTGGCTTTTCGCAAGCTGTGGTCTTCTTGGCACGCGCAAAACCAAGCAATTCCTCCTACGTAATCGCGGCTGTGCCGGCTAAAATCTCCAACTTCTTTTTCAAACACCGAGATGTTTCCGTGGACGAATTCATCGCGTGGGAACGTACCAACCCCGATTGGCCCGAGCGCCTGAAGCAAACAGTTCGGCAACCGAATGAGTTTGCGGCAACCGTCGAAGAAATGATCAAAGACATCCGGAGTTCTCGCTGACGCCCATCTTCCGCCCGACTCTGACTTAGGGTCAATGTCCGAACAGTCTGCACCGCGGCCGCCGGAACTGGCCAGTACTCATACGTTTCTGTCACTGGCGGCAACGACCGTTTCTGTCCCGGATCGATAGCTGCCTTTCATCGAAGGTATACTCAGTCCGCGGAGCCGACCTTCATCCTCCGAAAATGCTGCGCGATGGCCGAATGGCAGGTCTGGTGAAGCTGCACCGCGGCGGTCGGCCAGGGACTGAACGGCAGGTTAGGGCCGTCCACGCCCCGAGGACCCGGCTTACCTGGGCGAGGAACCTGCCGCGCTGCCGCATGGCCGCTTGGAGCCCAAATCGTCGGATGCCGCGTTATGTTTGAATGACGGCTTTCCACTACGTGCGACCGCTCGCTATACTGAACTTGCCTGAAACCCAGGTCTGCGATCGAAAAGGCGTCCGATGAAGAAGCTCACCACTGCACCCGTGCTGACAAGCCAACGGTTGGTTTAGGGGGCAATGAGAATGCCAGTATCGCTCTACAGGGTGCTGATCGACACCAGCGTTTGGCTGGACATGGCGGGGAGCTATCGAGCTGCGCCACTGGTCCGCGCTCTGCACGAGATGTGTGACAACGCTCAACTCGAAATAATTGTGCCTGATATCGTTCGCGAAGAATTCTCCCGAAACAAGGATAGGGTGGCAACGCAATCCACGAAGGCCCTGCAATCCCACCTGAAATCGCTCCGTTACGCTCTGACAGGACATGCAGACCAAGACATCGCTCAGCAGGCTCTGGACGTCCTGCGGGGCATAGATTTTTCGAACGCTACTCAAGAGATTAGCATCGTGGATCAGGTGCAGGAACTGATGGATCACGGCGAGAACATCAATGTCGAAACTTCCATTTTCCACCGAGCAAGGGCGGCAAGTCGCTCCCTGTATGGCGAAGCACCTTGCCATCGTGACAAAGGCAGTATCGCCGATGCAATCCTCTTCGAGGTCTATGACGAAATGCGACAGGAGCCTGTCAGGGATCACATCGCGTTCGGTTTCGCGACAACCAATCATACCGATTTTAGTGACCCCCGAGGTGACAACCGCACGCCGCATCCCGAACTGGCTTACGCCTTCGGTGATCGGTCCCAATACATTTTGGACATTGGCAGGTTCGTCGAAGAGACAGACCCCGGCGCACTTGAATTGGGGGATTTCGAACTGGGCTATAGCCCTGAATTCCGCACCTTGACGGAACTGACCGAGGCGGAGAACCTTCTTTTCCGACAAGTCTGGTATAACCGACACATGAACCTTCGCTACCGCGTGGAGCAGGGACTTACGAAGGTGGTGCCTGAGCCTCACTATTCTCGAGGCCCATACAGATCGGACCAGATACTTGATACCGTCTGGGAGAAGGCACTTGCTGCTGGCGAACGAACTCGTCAGGAGGTCGGAATAGAAAACCTCGGGCCGTGGGATGATTTTGAATGGGGTATGCTGAATGGCAAGCTCTCCGCTCTGCGTTGGGTCTTGGGAGACGAATGGGACATGCTCGACACTTGATTATACGGCGAAGTTCTGCGCCGTCCTGCCTGTTCAGGGCAGCGCGCTAAACCTCTGCTTCCTGCGCACTACTGCCGTTCGTCCTGGGCGCCGCGAAAGCTCACTTCGGTCCGCGGAGCGGACCTTGGCGTGCCAGACCTTGCTGCACGATGCCACGGATGGCTGGTTTGGGGAAGCTGCGTCGCGGCAAAGTCGAACCTGGAGAAGGTCAGCTTCGGGGCCGTCCACGTCCCGCGGACCCGGCTCACCTGGGCGAGGAGCCTGCCGCATGGCCGCTTGGAGTCCCATTTGCGACATTCGTGCAGATGCAGTTCTAAAATACGCACCGCTTGCATTTAAATGAGCCCGATTCTGGGCAGGCGATGCATACTCTTCTCGGATGGATGAGGGCGTCGCCCAATTTCTATGCGGTCCTCGGGCGTTCCCGGTGGCGTTGTTGCAGAAAGGCGGCCTGAGACGTGAGTGCCCCTTTCCCGTTCAGGCTCAGGCCACGCGAACAACCTCGGCGGTGCCGAGCGCGTTGAAGCGATTGATAAGAGCGACGCGGATGTGGATTTCGGCGGTTTGGCGATCGGGGTCCCTTGCAGCGATGCGCTCGCCGAAGGACTTGATGCAGCGCATCTTGGCCTCCACGCGGCTGCGAGCGTGGTATCCGGTCCACCGTTTCCAGAACGCCCGGCCGTAGTGACGTGTGGCGCGCAGGGGTTCGTTGCGCGCCTTGGCAGCCGGGCAGTCCTCTTTCCAAGCCCGACCGTTCCTTCGGATCGGTATGATTGCCGAGCCGCCGCGTGCGATGATGGCGCTGTGACATCGGCGGGTATCGTAGGCGCCATCCGCAGTCACGGTGCCGATGTCCTCGTCCTCGGGGATCTGGCCCAACAGGTCTGGCAGGATGGGGCTGTCGCCTTCCCGGCTGGGGGTGAACTCAACGGCCCGGATATCCGAAGTGGTAGTGTCCATTGCCAGATGCACCTTGCGCCATTGGCGACGACCCTGAACACCATGCTTGCGGGCCTGCCATTCGCCGTCGCCAAGAAACTTGATGCCGGTGCTGTCCACCAGCAGATTCAGCGGCCCGTCGGCACGACGATAGGGGATCTGCACCTTGAGGGTCTTCTGCCTACGGCACAGCGTCGAGTAGTCGGGAATGGGCCAGTCCAGTCCTGCGAGCCGCAGGAGGCTCGCGACCATCCCGGCTGTCTGTCTGAGCGGCAGTTTGAACAGCACCTTGATCGACAGGCAGAACTGGATCGCGGCATCCAAGAAAACTGGCGGGCGCCCTGGGCGTCCCTCATGCGGCGCGTGCCAGGCCATCTCCTTGTTCAGCCAGATCAGCAGTGACCCGCGCTTCCTGAGCGCATCGTTGTAGGTAGACCAGTTTGTCGTGTGGTAGCGGGCGGGCTTGGGCTTGCTCATGCAGCGCGTCTAACCGCATGGATTCCCGATGTGAATCCTTCACCGGCTGAGTTCTGCAACAACGCCGTTCCCGGTACTAAACACCACTGTTGGGCGGTGGTAGTGGTCTAGTCAGATCAGGGTTTCCACTGGCAACTGTCGGCAAGGGGATCAATTCTCGCCCTCAGCCCCGATACATCGAAAGTGAATTCGAGATTATTGCTGCTGTATGATGAATAACCTAGCACGAGTTTATCTTTTCCGAAAATGCTCTTGATTAGCGGGATCGCTCGGCCACCGGACCAAACGCCAATGCCATCTCCACCAGTCATGGTTTGCATCCAAACCGTCTTCATTCCCTCTTCGTCAAGGCGATAGCGTACGGTCTGGTTTTCCGTTGTGTAATTATTGAATGATATGAATATATTAGTGCTGTTCTTCATGCACCGAATCCACAGTCTGGCTTTCTCCGGTCGATTGATTTGGTTCCCTTGGGTATTCTCACTTAAAACACTGAGCCAAACATCCTTGCGACCGTCGAGCGCGCTTTCTTCGTCCGAATAGATCCACTGTCCACCCTGCGGTGATGTATCGTCAGTTTTTGCGACTTCCGGCGCCAGTTCCTCGGCAGGTTTTTGCGGCATGTACCCGGTGGTTTCATCGTAGCATGTCAGCCTGTCCTGAGCGCCAGACAAAGTGTGACAGTTCTTTGGCTCATCAGACTGCGCGTGGCCAGCCTGTGCGGACAGGACCAAAAAGAGAGCGACCAGTGTGTCTTTTCTTCTAGGAAGCATCGGTGACTATTTCTCCTTTAACAGTATGGTAATGCTAAAGGCTGACTTCCGTTTCGAGAATATAAATTCAGCTTGCGTATGATTTCGTTTCAGTTTGTAGCCTCCATGCACCCTTGGCATTCACAGCTAACTGCCATGGTGGTTGCTGCGTACCCGTTGGTCGGTGACGATAGGAAAGTGGTCGAATTGCTTCGGGCAAGCCCATTGGTACCGATTCGATGGCTGATGACCGCGCGGGCGATCCCGTTGCGAAGATGGAGGAGCGACTTCACTGAGCTAAGCACGCCGTTCCTCCTTCCAAGCGATAAAGAATTGCAACTCAATTTGAATGCGAAGTCCCTCTAGCTCGGCTAGTGCTGCCACGTACATGCTGCGCTTGTCGTCTGCCAAGAACACCTAATGGTCGGTCCGCTAGCTGCGCATTGCGGACGCACGACCCGCCGCAGGCTGCACGTGCGGCGAACGGCAGAAGGTCCGCCCTGCCGATCTTCATCTTCCGAAAATGCTGCGCGATGGACGAATGGCCGGTCTGGTGAAGCTGCACCGCGGCGGTTGGCCAGGGACTGAACGGCAGGTCTGGGCCGGACTTGATCTGAGAGCATCCGCGTCGTCAAGGGCAGACAGCCGTCAGTCGCTGTGGGCTTGAGTAGCGGCAGTAGGTGGGTATGAACGCTGCGGTTCGCCAAGCTGATTTTGGTCACCTCATGTCCAGGAAGACCATCGAATTGCCCGGGGACGATTTGCGGATAGGGATTGTCCTAGATCGGGGTGAACGTGACAAGCACCGGACCTACTCTCCTACAGTAGCGCAGGTCCGGCAGGCTTGAACCTAGTTCTTGCAACCATTCTTGTCGCACGTAATTTTCTCGTGCGAATTCACCCAGTGGTCTGGGTTGGCTTTCGTATCGAAGCCGCATCCAGTCTTGCCGCCTTTTGTCCCGCTATGGACCTCATTTGTCGGGGTATGTTTCACTGCCATCTTCCAACTCCCTCTTAGATATCATTTTTGCCATATCCATTGATTGTGCCAATTCGAATCAGCACAACTAAAAAGAGTACACCAAGAGTGGAATAGGTATCCAAAATTTTTGACGTATTTGCTACAGGTAGAGATTGGGAGACGACTTACCGCTGCCAGTCGGATCAAGTGGAAAGCCGGCGTAGGGGGGGGCGAAACCGGCCCTTTTTTGGCGCCGGTTCTCAGCTGCCCGTAGAGCACCGTCCTTAACCACGCTTAGCCTGACCGTCCAATTCGGGGCTGACACCGGTCATCTGCCGTGCCTCGCACGAAGGTCGGCTCTGGGCCGCCTGCGCGCCTTCCCTTGCACGCCTGCAACAGTCGGGGCATAATCTGGCATCGGCCAACAGAAGGGGGACCGGGCGACAGACGCCGCCCGATCCTCACGGCCCGGCGCCTTCTGTGATCGGGCACGGCCTTCCGGCACATCACAACATTAATTCCTAAGGGGCTGATATTAAATCCACATTCGGAAAGGTTCTGGATTTGGGTACAGGGGGTCGTGAGTTCGAATCTCGCCGCCCCGACCACTTAATCAAGCACTGGCGGGCTTCTTCGTTGTAAGAAGATTTCGCGTTGTGTTGATGTTGTGTCGGGCGTCCTGGCTGCTGTAATCGGACATAATTAAGGGGTCCAAAGAGGACACCAGCCGGCAGTATCCGTCGCTAGGCGTCGTCAGGTGTCGCAAGGCGTCTTTTGACGTTGTGTCCGGGCCTTACAGTAACCGGTGTCTGTAGCCCACGTTGCCGTGTGTGGCGTCGATTGCGAAGTGATACGCATCTCATGATGGGGAGTGCGTTTCGCAATGTGCGCGATCAGATCGTTTCTCAATTCTCTGGGCGTCGAGGTCCATGCCTCGGGTCATCGGCGCTGGCCGGATGGGGCCAAGGCCCGTGCGGTTTCGGAAACGCTGAAGCCCGGCGTGACTGTGAACTCCGTGGCCGAGCGGTACGGCATCCGTCCCAATCAGCTTTCGGCATGGCGACGGCTTGCGAAGGACGGCAAGCTGGTGCTGCCCGCCGCTGCTCCCGACGAACCGGTCTTCTCGCCTCTCGTGGTCTGCGATCCTGCCGAAGATGTTGGGACGCATGAGGCAGGGCCTGTTCTGTCCCCGATCCAGATTGCCCATGGCGGCGTCGTGATCGAGTTGGCGCATGACACGCCTGCGGTCCGCATCGCGGAGATTGTTCATGCCCTCGGGATGACGCCGTGCTGATGCCGTCTCAGGGCGTGCGGATCCTGGTGGCGACGAAGCCGGTAGACTTTCGGAAAGGCCATGACGGGCTCGCAGCGCTGGTCCAGTCCACGCTGGCCGAAGATCCTTTCACGGGGACGGTATTTGTCTTCCGCTCAAAGCGGGCTGACCGGTTGAAGATCCTGTTCTGGGACGGCAGCGGTCTGGTCATGGCTTACAAGCGCCTGGAGGAAAGCACCTTCACCTGGCCTGCCATCCGCGACGGCGCCATGACGCTGAACCGGGCGCAGTTCGAGGCCCTGTTCGCAGGCCTGGACTGGCGCCGGGTGCGATCGCTGGAAGTGCGCCGTCCGGCTGTGGCAGAGTGACTCGGCCTGGGGAATATCCGCGCAGTACGGCCTGAAGCGCGGTATCATCCGGCCATGTCCAGCGCCTCGCCCATCGACCTGTCCGCGATCCCCGAGAGCCAGCGCGCCGCTGTTCTGGCGCTGCTGCAGGAGCGTGATGCGCTGAAGGACGCGAGACCTGTGGCTGGAGCATCTCGTGGCCGAGCTGAACCATGTCGTGCATGGCAAACGCTCCGAGAAGCTGAGTGAGGACGACCGGCAGCTGGCCTTCGAGGACCTGGAAACGGCCATCGCCGAGACCGAGACCCGCAAGGAGCAGGCTGCGCCGTCCACCACGACGCCGCGCCGAACGCGTCAGCGCAACCTCGGCCATCTGCCTGCGGATCTGCCGCGCATTGAGCGCGTCATCGAACCGGCGAGCCTCGATTGCCCTTGTGGCTGCGGTCGCATGCACCGGGTCGGCGAAGATCGTACAGAGCGCCTCGACATCGTCCCGGCGCAGCTCCGCGTGCTGGTCGACATCCGGCCGAAGTATGCCTGTCGGATCTGCACGGACGGGGTCACTCAGGCTGTCGCAGCGCCCTGGCTGATCGAAGGCGGGATGCCGACCGAGGGCGCCATCGCGCACGTCCTGGTGTCCAAGTTCGCGGACCACCTGCCATTTTACAGGCAAAGCCAGATCCTTGCCCGCTCCGACATCCAGATCGACCGCAGCACCTTGGCGGACTGGGCGGGCACAGCCGCGTTCCACCTCGGCCCCGTGGTCGACCGGCTGACCGAACACCTGAAAGGATCGACCAAGCTGTTCATGGACGAAACCACCGCCCCAGTGCTGGACCCCGGTCGGGGCAAGACCAAGACCGGCTACCTCTGGGCTCTGGCGCGTGATGACCGCGGTTGGGGCGGAGAGGATCCGCCCGGTGTCGTCTTCACCTACCATCCCAGCCGCGCAGGCGCGCACGCGGAACAGATCCTGCAGGGCTTCGACGGAATCCTGCAATTGGACGGCTACACCGGTTACGATCGGTTGACGCGCCCCTCCCGCAAGGGCGGCGCGCCGATCACGGTCGCGCATTGCTGGGCACACGGTCGCCGGAAGCTGAAGGAGGTCTTCGACCGGGATGGATCCGAGATCGCTGCCGAGGGACTGCGCCGGATTGCCGAGCTCTACCGCATCGAGGCCGAGATCCGCGGCATGGGCCCCGGTCAGCGCCTGTCGGCCCGCCAGACCCGCAGCGTGCCCCTCGTGGCCGAGTTCGGTGATTGGCTGCAGGCACAACGCCTGCGTATCTCGGCCAAGTCGCGGCTGGGTGAAAAGCTGACCTACATCCATCGCCACTGGGGCGGACTGCAGACCTTCCTCCACGACGGTCGCATCGAAATCGACTCAAACGCCATCGAGAACCTGATCCGGCCGATCGCCTTGACGAGAAAGAATGCCCTCTTTGCAGGACATGACGAGGGCGGTCGTACCTGGGCCCGCATCGCCTCCCTGATCGCCACCGCGAAGGTCAATGGCGTGGAACCCTTCGCTTATCTGAAGGCGACCCTCGAAGCGATCGCCGCCGGTCATCCGGCCAGACGGATCGACGAGCTCCTGCCATGGAACTTCACCCCGTCAAGCTGAACACGCGTGGGGCGGAAACACCGGTTACGCCTTACAGGCGTCGTGCGACGGCAAAGAAGAGCCCAGGACGGGCGTCACCGGAGCAGTCGATTTCCCTCGTGCGGACAAAATTAGCGGGCCAGGGCCTCTCTGAGGCGATTTCCGCCCTCTTACGCTCCATCTGCCGTTCATCCCCTCAGATCCAGGAAAAACGTAAGCGCTGTCTTCGCCCCATGGGGGATCAGGTTGACTTGCTGAAGTTCCAGGGAAGGAGCTCATCGATCCTGGAGTTCGGGTGGCCAGCTGCGATCGCCTCCAGGGTCGCTTTGAGATAAGCGAATGGCTCCACGCCGTTGATCTTCGCGGTCGCGATCAGGGAGGCGATGCGGGCCCAGGTGCGGCCGCCCTCGTCGTGGCCGGCGAAGAGCGCATTCTTTCGCGTCAGGTCAATCGGACGGATCAAGTTCTCGATGGAATTGGAGGCCATCTCGACACGGCCGTCGTGGAGAAAGGTCTGCAGCCCGCCCCACTGGCGGTGGATGTAGGTCAGCTTCTCGCCAAGGCGCGACTTGGCTGAGACGCACAGCGGCGCGCTGGCTCTCGGGGATCGCGGACAGGTCGATAGGCGGGGCGCTGGACATGGGCGGGTTATACCGCGCCCGGGGTGCCGATGTCCGGCTATTCAGCGCGGTGAGTCACTCTGCCACAGCCGGACGGCGGACCTCCAGTGACCGCACCCGGCGCCAGTCCAGCCCGGCGAACATGGCCTCGAACTGTGCTCTATTCAACGTCATCGCCCCGTCGCGGACCGCCGGCCAGGTGAAGCTGCTTTCCTCCAACCGTTTGTAAGCCATGACCAAACCGCTGCCGTCCCAGAACAGGATCTTTAACCTGTCGGCGCGCTTCGAGCGGAACACGAAGACCGTTCCGGTGCATGGGTCCTCGGCCAGCGTCGACTGGACCAAGGCTGCGAGACCGTCATGGCCTTTCCGGAAGTCCACCGGCTTCGTCGCCACCAGGATCCGAACGCCCTGCGAGGGCATCAACATGGATGCGCCTCCAAGGCGTGGACGACCTCGGCGATCCGGGACACAGGCACATCCTGCGCGAGCTCGATGACGACCGTACCCCGTACAATCCTGAGCGGTGCCCCGGCGCAGGGCAGTTCGGGCTCAGAGGCAGCCGCGATCTCATCGCGGATGACAAGAGGCGCGAAAACCGCCTCGTCGATCTCGACCGCAGGCAAAATGAGCTTGCCGTCCTTTGCGAGCCGTCGCCACGCCGTCAGCTGGCTCGGCATGATCTCATAGCGCGCAGCGACACCCGACACCGTCGCCCCGGGCTCCAGCGTCTCGGCTACCGCCTGCGCCTTCAGCCGAGGGGCGCTGCTCGGCAATCACGGCTGCCGTCTGGGCGCTGATCGTCCGGGTCAGGCCGGTCGCTGCATTGCGGGCAGAGAGCATTGCCGTGTCCGAGCTTGACATGCTGGCGGCCAGAGCGGTGAACGCCTGCGTGTTCGCCTGGGTCGCGGTTGCCAGGACCGTGAGGGGCTGCTGGGCCCCGGCGGTGGCGATGGCATTTCGGCCGATTTGCGCGGTGGCGTTGGCCGCCTCGTTGGCCAGGGAGGCCATGGACGCGCCTGCGCCCGCCACCCCGAGGGCGGCACCCTGGGCGGCGGCACCGGCCTGCTCGATGGCCTTGCCCGCCAGGCCCGCCTCGTGGTTGGTGGCCTCGGCCGAGGCGCCCAGCGTCTTGAACTCGGCGCCGACGGTGCCGAGTTGCCGGCGGGCCTCAGCCGGTCGAACATCCGAGAGACTTAGCCGTCGTTGCGCCCCTTCGCTCTCGCTGAGGATGTCGCGAAGGTTGCATGTGGCGCCGGACCGGAAAGCGACAGGTCCTTCGCTGCCCGCGTCTGCCAGCGCTTGCCGCCCGGGCCGCAGCCGTCGTTGCGCCTTTGCCGGGGTGGGCCGGCGGTCGTCCTGCTGCCGGACCTGCGTGATCGGGAAAATGCGGCCCGGGCGGGATCTGGATGTGCCGACCCGCCGGGCGATAGCGTTTTCCGCGGCGGATCATAAGGCCTCTGGCCCGCGGATCGCAGGACGGGCCGGCCGGGGCCGCCGCCTATCGGGAAGGTCAACTGCCGGAGGGGCGCACAGGGCGGCACCCGGCCGGGCCTTTGGATAAGCGGATCGGCGCAACCGGCCTGCAGGGGGCGGGAACGGGGCATGTCCTGCCGTCGCCCTGTACGGAAGGGACATCTTCGGGCGTTGGTCCGGGCTCTGCGACACGACCTGTTGCGGATGCGGCCGGGCAGGTCCCGCAGGCGTCAGGATACCAGGTAGATATGCGGCCGCCCGCCCAGCCCGTGGATCAGGTTTTCGGCCTCCTCCTCGACCGTATCGCCGATCTCGTCGCGGCGGCGCACGATGGCCAGGGCCAGGCAATCCACCAGCAGGTCCTCGGCGCAGGGGCCGAGCCGCCTTCGAAGGTAGATCTTCACTGCCTCGGGTGGGCCGTTCAGGGGCATGCCGGGCTCTCTGCCTGCGCTGATGAAAACCGCGCGATGGTGGAAGCGTCCGCGCCGGCAGACAAGGCCAAAATAATGGAACCGGGCCGGAAAATCACGGCAAGGTGAAGACCCCGCCGGAGAAAGCCGCGCCAGGCGCCGGGAACGCAGGCAGCCCCGGGGCTCGGGTCCATGGCGCACGCGTGGGACGCGGCCGCAAGGCGCCAGCAGCCCCGGCGCGTCGCGGCGGCCGATATCGGGCGCGGGCTGTCAGGGAAAGGCGGGATTGGCCGAACGCGGTGCCAGGTCAAGAGCCGGCCGCGCGTCGCCCGGTCACAGGGGCAACCGAGGGCCTGCATGTGGACGATCCAATGTCCTGCAGGAACAGCCCGGCGCTGGCTGGGGGCGGCCCATCCGATCCGGGGAGCCTGGGCTGAGACCGGGCCAGCACCGTTCCGCCGGTGAGGGATCCCGAACGGCGCAGGGAATGGTGCCCGGCCTCGGGATCAGGGTGCGGGGCGGGTCGGATGCCGTCAATCGGCGGGCCGGGCCCGGGCCGGGTTCCAAGGCGCGATGACGAGGTTTTGGGCAGACCCGCGCGCCCCCATGGGCATTCTCCAGACGGGTGGCGTGCGGGGCGTCTTATCGCCTGTGCTTTTGTTTCAGCTGGGCCTCGCGGACGCAATTATCGACCAGCGGCACGCAATAGGCGTAAAGCTCGGTATGGGTGTTGCTGTCGCCGGCGAAATCGACCTCGGCCACCTTGTCGTCGACAAAGCGCACCTGCATCGAACAGGTCGCGCCGCCACTGACCGAAACCGTCCCGGCCGACCCTTCCAGCGGTCCGGCATCGACCGAGGGCAGCGAGACAGCGACGCCGCTGCGCGTGCCGCTCTTGGCATAGGTCCAGATGTCGGTGTCGTCGTCCATCTGGACGGTGGCGGTGGGAAAGCCCGCGCACATCCGCATGCGGGTCTTGCTGAAACCGGTCAGGGCATGGCGGGCCTTGCGGACGACCTCGGCCTGGGGAACCACCGTCGAGGTATCGTCGGGCGGCCCGCAGCTGCCGAGCGGCAAAAGCAGCAGGCCCGCAGCAAGGCAGGCAAGGAGTGGGCGCAGCGCGAGAGGTATGGTCTGGCTCATGCCCACAAGGATTCAGCGGCCCAGCCGGAAATCAACATCCGGGCGGGGGGTCGGCGAAAGCTTGCGGGATCGCAGGGCGGACCGGCGGCTTGCTGCTTCGGGCCGGGTGCCCCGGCGTGATCCTGCCAGTTGAGCGGGGGCGTCTGGCTGGGCGGGGGTGTTGGGTTGCGCGGAGTCGACCGGTTGTGCGGGGGCGTCGGGTTGAGTGGCGGCGTCCGGTTGGGCTGGGGCGCCCGGTTGCGCGGGAACGTCCGATTGCGCGGGGGGGCGTCCGGTAGGACGGGCGGGACCGGCCGGTCAATCGGGCTGGGCGGTGAAGCGGGCGATCACCTGGCTGGCGGCGCGCAGCACCGCCTTGTCCTGCTCTGTCAGCCCCGAGATCCACAGATCCGCCATCCAGCCCGCCCGGGCCGCGCGGGCGTGGTGCAGCAGGCTCTGGCCGGCCTCGGTCACCGCAAAACGCACCGCCCGGGCATCGGCCGGATCCGGGGCTCCGGTGATCAGCCCCCCGGCCGAGAGATCGGCCAGCAGCACCCGCATGGTCTGATGGGTCACGCCGCGCAGCCGGGCCAGCTGGGCCGTGGTCAGCGGGCGCTCGGCGCGGTCCAGGTGGCCAAGGGTCGCCAGACGCGCATCCGACGGTGTTCCGGCGTGCAGGCGCACCTTGCGGACCAGCGCGCCGGTGGCCTGTCGGATCTGCTCGGCCAGCTCAAGATCATGCGGTTCGGTCATCGGGTCCTCCGGTCCTGACCAGGGGGTAGCGGTTTGAGGTGCATGGGATCAAGAGATAATCTATACAGTATATCTGTATAGATTCGAAAGGAGTTGACGATGGACGATGCAGCAACTGTGGTGCGCCGGTTCAACCGCGAAGTCATCGAACAGGGTGATCGCCGGGCCTTCGAGGCGTTGATGGCGGCGGATTTCGTCAATCATGCCGCTCTGCCGGGGACGCCGACGGGCGCCGAAGGGATGTGGACCACCTTCGAGCAGGTGCTGCGGCCGGCGATCTCGGGGCTGCGGGTGGTGATCCATGACCAGCTGAGCGACGGGGCCAAGGTCACCACCCGGAAATCCATCGAGGGGCTGCATACGGGGCCGCTGCTGGGGGCCGCTGCTGGGGGCCGCGCCGACGGGGGCGCCGATCCGCATCGACGTGATCGACATCGTGCGCGTCGCCGGGGGGCGTTATGCCGAACATTGGGGGCTGAACACGCTGGCGGCGGTGGTGGCAAGGGGGCAGGACCAGGCATGACGTGACCGGGTCCGCCGCACTGGCGGGGCGCCCGGCCTTCCGGGGGGGCGCATCCCGGCGCGGTGCCGGGGGCGTTCGTTCCGGTCAGGGCGCGGATGCCGAGCAGCCGCCCGAAGGGGGACACGTGCGACAGGCCGGATCTGGCGGTGTCATGCCGGTGCGCGCAATGCGCCGGGGGCCGTTGCGTCTTTCGGTTGGCACCGGGCTTTGTTCCGCGTATGTTCCAGTTACAATTCTGACCTGCCCCTGACAATGTGCCTGCATGACGATCCCCCCCGTAGACCCCTCCAGCTATGTCCCCGAGGACGCCAAGGCGAACGGCGCCTATTACACGCCGGATGCCGTGGTGCGCTCTCTGGTGTCCTGGGCCGTGCGGGACGAGACGGACGTGATGCTGGACCCGTCCTGCGGCGACGGGCGCTTTCTGATGGGGCATGTCAATGCCGTGGGCGTCGAACAGGATCCGCGCTCGGCTGCGGTGGCCAAGGCCAAGGCCCCGGGGGCGCTGGTGCACGAAGGGGATTTCTTTCGCTGGGCCGCCCATACCGAGGCGCGCTTTGACTGCGCGGCGGGCAACCCGCCCTTCATCCGCTACCAGCGCTTCAAGGGCGAGGCCCGGCGTGCCGCGCTGGAGCTTTGCGCCCGCCATGGCGCGCAGTTCAGCGGGCTGGCCTCGTCCTGGGCGCCGTTTCTGGTGGCGGCGGGCAGCCTGGTCAGGCCGGGTGGCCGCATGGCCTTTGTCGTGCCCGCCGAGATCGGCCATGCCCCCTATGCGGCACCGCTGATCGAATGGCTGTGCGACCGCTTTGCCCATGTCCAGGTGGTGGCGGTGCGCGAAAAGCTGTTCCCCGATCTGTCCGAGGACTGCTGGCTGCTTTATGCCGAAGGGGCGGGCGGGCGAACCGGACGGATCGGCATGACGGTGCTGGAGCGTTTCACCGCCTCGAACGCGCCGCCCGAGGTCTCGGTGCAGGTGCCGCTGGAGGACTGGCGCACGACCTGGAACCGCCGTTTGCGCCCGTTCCTGTTCTCGGCCCGGGCGCGTGCCCTTTATGTCGATCTGGCCGAACGTCCGACGACCCGGCGGCTGGGCGCGCTGGGGTCGGTCGGGATCGGCTATGTCAGCGGCGCGAACGACTTTTTCCACCTGCGCCCCTCTGATGTGGCCCGCTGGCGCATTCCGGCAAAGCTGCTGCAACCGGCGATCCGCAATGGCCGCATGCTGCCCACCGAGGTCCTGAGCCGCGCGACGCTGACCCGCCTGATCAAGGCCGATGCGCCGATCCATCTGCTGCGGCTGCACCGCGGCCAGGATGTGCCGGCGGCGGTGCAGCGCTATCTTGACAGCCCCGCCGGCCAGGAGGCCCGCATGGCCTACAAGTGCCGCATGCGCGATCCCTGGTATGCGGTGCCGGATGTGAAGGTGCCGCATTTCTTCCTCAGCTACATGTCCGGCCGGGCGGTCGGGCTGGTGCGCAACGAGGCCCGGGCGACCTGTCCGAACACGTTGCACTGCCTGACGCTGAGCGATCCTGCCGACATGGCCGCCATCGGTGCCGCGCGGGCGACGCCGTTCTTCCAGCTGTCCTGCGAGATCGAGGGGCATCCGCTGGGCGGTGGCATGCTGAAGCTTGAGCCGCGCGAGGCCGCCCGGATTGCCATCCCGGACCCGGACGCGCTGGCGGATCTGGATGTCGAACTGGCGCGCCAAAGCGTCACCGAGCTGCAGCACTGGCGCCACTACACCGCCGATCCGCGCCCCCAGGGGCGCTGAAGGGGGCCTTATGGCGACTGATATCTCGTTGAAATCCCGGGCCTGGCCGCTGTTCGACCATATCGTGGCGATGGCTGCCCCCGGGGGGGAACACAGCAACCCCTGGCAGCGCCCCCCCGAGGGCCCGCTGCGCTTCGTCCCCGATTTCGAGGTGCTGAAACGGCTGCTGGGCGTGCCACTGTATCTTGGGGCGGCGACGCAATCGGGCATCCCGGCGCTGGCGCTTGATGTCTGGCTCAGTTACGAGCTGCGCCGGGCGGGGTTCGGCCCCGATCAGGTCTGGCCGCGTCCCGAACATCCGCGCATCCTGCCGATGCCGGTGGCGAACCTGCTGAACGCGCTGCCCCGCCAGGAGCGCGCCAGCCTTCTGGCCCGGCTGGCGAAAGCCGGCGCGATCCCGGGGGTCACGGCCTCCAGCGCGTCGATCCTGGGCAAGAACTACCTTAAGCAGGTCGATGTGATCATGACGGACTGGGCCACCGGCCCCGAGTTGCTGATCTCGACCAAGCGGATGGATTCCTCGTTCGGCAAGAATGCTCCGAACCGGATCGAGGAATCCTATGGCGATGCCAAGAACCTGCGCCTGCGCCATCCGATTGCGGCGCTGGGCTTTCTGTTCGGCCTTCGCGCGACGATCCTGCAGAAGGAACCCGAGACCGCGGAATGGCTGTTCGACCAGATCGCCAAGCTGGGGCGCGAGGATGACGCCTATCATGCCACCTGCGTCCTGCTGATCGACTATGCCGATGCGGCGGGGCCGGATGCCGCCGCCGGGCCAGAGGACCCGGAGGCGGTGCTGGCGCGCCTGCCGGCGGTGCAGATCCTGCCGGACCGCGTGCCCGAGGGGCTGGATCCGGCCGGTTTCCTGGACCGGCTGGTGATGCATGTGCTGCGCAACACGCCGGTCAACATGCATGTGCGGGCGCGGCGGCTGCGCACTGCGGCCTGAGGCGGCGCGGCGCGGGGATCAGCCGCGCCAGGCCTCCATGAGCTCTGCCGGCAGGCAATCGCGCAGCGCGTGGAAGAACAGGTCGATCTCCAGCGCCAGCTCGACCTCAAAGTCGTTCAGCTCGGGGCCGCTCCAGCGGTGCCGTTCCAGCCGGTCGAGGAATTCCCGGCGCCTCTGGTCGTCGCGTGGCGTCAGCGGCAGGGTTTCGGCGGCGCGCAGCAGGTCGATGCGCCTGTGGACCTCGCGCATGGCGGAAAAGGCTTCCATCATCGGGCGGGTGAGGCGCGGATCGCTCTGCCAGGAGCGCCCGGCGAAGACCTCCTGCACGACCCGGTTGCCGGCGCCCAGGCAATCATAGGCGACGCAGCCGGCAAAGCCGTCCTGGGCCAGCCGGTCGTGGATCGAACAGCCATGCCCCGAGAGGTTGCGGCAGGGTTCGGCGGGGTTCTTGTCGAAGGCAAAGTCCTTGCCCTTGTCGAAGGCCAGCGCCAGGCAGCACAGCGCGGCGCATTTCGAACAGTCGGTCTTCAGGTGGTCGGTCTTTGGCATGGGGCTATGGATCGTTCCGGGGGGCATGCGCGGGGGTATCCCGCGAACCCCCCCTGAATGCAAGATCCGCGCCCCGGGGGGCTGCGGACAGGCGGGCAGGGCGCGGTGCAGGGGGCGCAGGTCGCCCGATGCTTACCGGCGGGCGATGCGCGTCCGGCGCGGGGGCTGTCGACAGGGGGGGATCCTTGCGATGGCGAGGCGGGGGATACCACGCCGCTGCCCGCGGTCCTGTCCTTGGGGTCTGCGCCGGTCTTGCCGCAGGGCGGCTGGCCCCCCCCTATGTCGCAGGTGGCCCTCCGGCGGGCACGGGTGAGGCGCCGGGGGCGCAGGTCCCTTGGGGAAGCCCGGTGGCAGGGCCCAAAAGGTTGGACCCGGCAGGGGCCGGAGGCTAGCGTGCCGGCCAGGGGGCGCCCGGGTCAGGCAGGACCCGCAGGGCAGGTGACTGGCCCCGTCTTCAGGATGATCGCGAAGGGGCACAATGTCGGCATTGTTTCTGGGGCACGTGGTGCTGTTCTCGGCGTTTCCACTGTATTTCTCGACGCTTGAGCCTCTGGTGCGCAGGGTGCATTTCTACCTGTATCTGTCCCTTTTGCTGCTGATCGGCGGCTTTCTGGGCAATGCCTACGGGCTGCCCCTGGCGCCGGGGCTGGCGGTGTCGGGGGGCAACCTGTGCTACGGCGCCTTCATGATGACGGCGGTGCTGTTCGTGCTGAGCGAGCGCGACATTTTCATCCTGCGCCACCTGATCCGGCTGGTGATCGTGGTGGACCTGTTCAACATCGCCTTCTCGGGTCTGGCCAGCGCCGCTCTTTCGGATCCGGGGATCAGCAATCCCAACGGCACGCCGGCGGCGCTGTTCCGCCAGTCGGTGCCGCAGATCCTGCTGGGCGGAGGGCTGATCCTGACCGAGCTTCTGGCCCTGTTCTTCTGGTTCGAGCGGCTGAAGCGCTGGCATCTGCGCGCGCCCTGGATCGAACTGGCCTATCTGGCGGGCTTTGTGGCGGTGCTTTGTGCCGATGGCATCGCCTTCCCGCTGATCGCCTTCGGCGTCTCGCCCGAGGTGGTGGCGGTGGTCTGGGGCGGGCTGGGCGGCAAGGTGCTGTCCGCGACGGCCTTCTCGGTGCCGCTGGTGCTGTTCATGACGCTCTGGCGGCAGCGCTTTGTCAGCTACCTCGGGGCGGATGTCTTCAGCTGGCGGGTCTTCGTGTCGACCTCCAGTGATCTGATCCGCGAACTGAGCGAAAGCGCGCGGGCCCTGCGCCAGGCCGAGACGGTGTTCCGCAGCGCCAAGGAAGGGCTGGCGGTGCTGGGGGCGGATGGCAGGCTGCGGCGCGCCAACGAGGCCTTCCTGCGGCTGACCGGGGCGGGCGGGCCCACGCCCGACGGCTGGTTCGAACATGGCGGCCGGCGGCTGGCGCTGCCGCCCGGCGATGGCACCGCCTGGCGTGGCGAGGTCCGCTTTGGTGCCGGGCGGCAGGCTCAGGGTCTTCTGTCGGTGACCCCGGTGCCGGTCAGCGGCAGCGACGAGGCGACCTTTGTCTGTTCGCTGACCGATATCTCGGAACAAAAGCGCGTCCAGGCCGAGCTTGACCACCTGGCGATGCATGACGCGCTGACGGGCCTGCCGAACCGGCGTGCGCTGGATGCGGCGCTGCGTGGGCTGCAGGGCGCCGCGGCGCTGGCGATCCTGGACCTGGACCGGTTCAAGGATGTGAACGACAGCTTCGGGCATCTGCTGGGGGATGCGCTGTTGCGGCAGGTGGCAGAGCGGCTGCAGGAGGCGCCGGTGCCCGGCGACGGGCCCGCGCTGTTCCGCATTGGCGGTGACGAATTCGCATTGCTGCTGCCGGGGGCCGATGCGGCGGGTCTGCAGGCGGCGGTCGCGGCGCGCAATGCGCTGCTGGAGGCGCCCTTTCGGCTGCAGAACGGTGCGGCGGTGGCACTGAGCGCGACCTGGGGCGGCAGCCTGGGTGCAGAAGAGACGGGCGAGGCGCTCTTTGCCCGTGCCGATGCGGCGCTTTACGATGTCAAGCAGCGCGCCCGGGGCACGCTGGGGGTCTATCATGCCGGGCTGACCCGGGCGGCGCAGCGGCGCCTGGCCCTGGGGCTGCGGCTGCGCGAGGCGCTGAGCGCCCAGATGGCCGGGGATGGCGTGCTGCGGGCCGGGGCGGTGACGGTGGCCTATCAGCCGCAGATCGGCCGCGACGGGCAGGTCTTTGGCCTGGAGGCCCTGGCACGCTGGCGCGACCCGGAGCTGGGGCCGATCTCGCCTTCTGAATTCATCCCGCTGGCCGAAGAGCACGGGTTGATCGGCGCCCTGGGGCGTTTCGTGCTGTGGCAGGCCTGCCGCGACGGGGCGGCCTGGCTGGCGGCCGGGGTGCCGGTGGGCAAGCTGGCGGTCAATGTCTCGGCGCTGCAACTGCGCGAGGCGGATATGGTGGGGCAGGTGGCCGAGGCGCTGCGGGCCACCGGCCTGCCGCCCGGGCGCCTGCAGGTCGAGCTGACCGAGACCGTTTTCCTGGGCCGCGAGAGCGAGGTGCTGCCGGTCTTCGAACGGCTGAAGGCGTTGGGGGTGCAGCTGGCGGTGGATGATTTCGGCACCGGCTATTCGTCGCTGTCGTTCCTGCCGGTGCTGCCCTGGGACACGCTGAAGATCGACCGGGGCTTCGTGGCGCCGGCGGCCGCGGATCCGCGGCGCCGGGCGCTGGTGGCGGCGATCACCGCCATGGCGCAGGGGCTGAAGCTGTCGGTCATTGCCGAGGGCGTCGAAACCCCCGAGCAACACGCCCTGCTGGCCGAGATCGGCTGCGATGCCTTCCAGGGCTTCCTGTTCTCGCGGCCGCTGCCGACGGGTGCCGTGGCCGCGTACTGCCGTGGCCGGGCGGCCTGAGGCCCGCAATGGGATTGGGGGGGCGGGTGGCGTCGTGACCGGGCCAGCAGGACGAGGTTGCAATAGCGCAGCGCCGTGCCGGTGTGCGGGGCCGCCCTGTCCGATGGCGCGGCGTCCGGCTGCGGCGGGGGCATCCAGTGCAGACTGGTGGCGGGCCGGACAGCGGGCGTGATGCCGGGGTTCTCTGGATGTTCTGCGTTCAGCGGATGGGCAATATCCAAACGGCCCCTCTGGGCGGATGTAGTTGAAAAGGTCGGCTGAGAACGCCGATTTTGAGGCTCGTCGTCGCTGAGCCAGGCCGTTGCATTCGGGCGATCGCCCGTTCCTCCGCCTCAAGGCGGTATGATGGCCGTTCAGCTCATGCTGCGGCCTCCTGTTTGATGCTTCGCGAGCTTTCGGAGGTTCTTGGCGATGGCGGCGAGCAGGAAGTCGTCCCTGGTGCCATTTGGTCCGCGTAGCCGCGGCCGTGTCAGACCAAGGATGCGCTTGAGGTGCGCAAAGAGCATCTCGACCGTTTTCCGCTTGTCGCGTGACACCTTGCAGGCCCTGGCCTTGCGGCACTCCCTCGCGAACTCGCGCGCCTCTTCACGGGGCTCGTGCGTGACATATTGGGCATCGGCTTTCGGGCAGAAGATCTTTTTGGATGAGCGTCCTGTGGCTGGCGCCCTTGGCTGACGGGCGGCCTGGCCTGAGGCCGGGCCGCCCGCTGTCCCCCCGAGGCTGGGGCTATTTCATCCAGTTCAGCAGGTACCCTGTCAGGTCCTGCCAGCCACCGATCACCGCGATGCCCACAAGGCTGGTGATCAGGAACGGCAGCGCAGCGGCGGCGATGCGCTCCAGCGTCAGGCCGGTGATGTTGGCGGCGACGAACAGGTTGATCCCGACCGGCGGGGTGAACAGGCCAATGGCCAGGTTGATCGACAGGAAGATGCCGAACCAGACCGGATCCCAGCCCATCTGGTGCACCACCGGCAGGAAGATCGGCAGGCAGATGAACATGATGGTGATGGCATCCATGAACATGCCCGCCACCAGCAGCACCACCGCGATCACCAGCAGGATCACCATCGGCTGGTTCGAGAAATGCAGCAGTGCCTCGGAATAGCGGCCCACCACGTCATCGACGGTGATCACCCAGCCGAAAAGCCCAGCAAAGCACACCACCATCAGCACCACCGCCGAGGAGCGCGCGGCATCCTGCACCGTCTCCATCAACCGCCGCAGCGACAGCGAGCGGTAGACGAACAGCCCCAGCACCATGGCATAGACGGCGGCGACGATGGCGGCCTCGGTGGGGGTGAAGATACCCACATAGATGCCGCCCAGGATCACCACCGGGGTCAGCAGACCCCAGAAGGCCTCGCGGAAGCTGTGCCACAGCTGGACGCGCCAGGGGGCATCGCTCCAGTTGACCTCGGCGGCCTGGCGCTGTGCCAGGACCTCGGGGACCTGGGGGCTGCCGCGCCGGGCGAAGGGCAGGGTGGCCAGCATCATGACCCCCATCATCACCCCCGGCAGGATGGCGGCGATGAACAGGCTGCCGATCGAGACCTCGGCGATGACGCCGTAGATCACCAGCCCGATCGAGGGCGGGATGACGATCGAAAGGGCCGCGCCGGTGCAGACCAGGGCTGCGGCATAGGCACGGGAATAGCCGTCCTCGACCATGCCGCGCATGATCATCGGCCCGATGGCCGCGACCGAGGCCGGGCCGGATCCGGACACTGCGCCCCAGAACAGGCTGACCACGACACCGACCACCCCCATGCCGCCGGGCAGAGAGCCGATGGCGATGCGGAAAAAGCGGATCATCCGGTCCGCCAGCCCGGCGCTGCCCATCAGCATGCCCGCCAGGATGAAGAACGGGATCGCCAGCAACGAGAACTTGGTGATCCCGGACGAGATCAGATCCCCCACCATGTCGAGGCCAAAGCCCATCTGCCACATCGCATAAAGCGACGACAGTCCCAGCGAGAAGGCCACCGGAACCCGTACCGCCAGCAGAACGGCGAAGAGGATCAGCATTTGCGTGCCCGCGGTCAGCTCAGGCATCGAGATACTCCGCGCCTTCGATGTTCACATCCTGTTCCTGTCCGCTGCGGTATCGCGCCAGATCCGACAGGGCGAATTGCAGCGTGCGCAGCGCGGTCAGCAGAAAGCCCAGCGGCAGGCCGGCCGAATAGTACCATGCCGGCACCTGCAACCCGGGAGAGGTGACGCCAGAGCGGATCTGATTGTCCACCAGCTGCAGGCAGAACCAGGCGGTGAACAGCAAGAGCGCAACGCCACAGGCGGCCGAGAACAGCTTGAACGCCATTTCAGCGCGGCGGCCGAACAGCCCGGCAAAGAAGGTCACCGCCAGATGCTGGCCTTTCTGCGCGGCACTGGAGGCGCCGAAGACGGTCAGCAGCAGGAAGCCGGTCAGCAGCAGCTCCTGCGAGGCGGCAAAGGAATAGCTGGTCAGGTAGCGGACCACCACATTGGCAAAGCCGACGGCCGTCATCGCCAGAAGCAGGGCGCAGCAGACGTAGGCTTCGAAATTGTCTAAGAGCCGTTTCATGGATCCCTCCGGAACGGATGGCGGAGGGAGGCCCCTCCGGGACAGGCAGGGGAAGCGGCGCGCCACCGGGGCGCGCCTGCGGCGGTCATTGCAGCGCCGCCTGGTCGCTGGTGGCGATGGTGTCCTGGAACAGCTTCACCAGATCCGGGCCGACCTTGGCCGACCAGGTGCCGAAGGCGGTGGTGGTCGCGGCCCTGAAGGCCTTCAGCTCGTCCTCGGTCGGCTCGTGGATCTGCATGCCCTTCTGCGCCAGCACCTCAAGCCCCTGTGCGGTGGCCTCGCGGGTGATCTGCTTTTGGTAGGTCATGGCCTGCTGCGCGGCATCGGTGACCATGGCTTGGGTCTTGGCATCCCAGCCCGACCAGCGCTTTTCGCTGACCGCGATGAAGATCGGATCGTAGGAATAGTGCCAGGGCGTGATGTACTTCTGCACCTCATAGACGCGCTGGGGGATGATCACGGCACCGATCGGGTTCTCCTGGCCATCGACCACGCCCTGCTGCAGCGCGGAATAGGTCTCGGTCCACTGCATCTGCTGGGGGTTGGCGCCCAGTTCGTTCATCACGTCGATGTACATCGGCCCGGCGACACGGATCTTCAGCCCCTTCAGATCCTCGGGGCGGGTGATCGGATGGACGTTGTTGGTGATCTCGCGAAAGCCGTTCTCGCCCCAGGCCAGAAGATGCAGCCCGTGCCCCTCCAGGATCTCGCCCATCTTGCGGCCGGGATCGCCTTCGGTCGTGGCATCGACCTCGTTGTAATTGGCATAGAGATAGGGCAGCGAGAACACGGCCATCTCGGGCACCAGAGGCGTCACGTTGATCGCCGAGGTGACAACGAAATCGATCGAGCCGCGGCCGACCATCTCGGCCTGCTTCATCTGGTCACCGCCGGTCAGCTGCGCATTGGGGAAGATCCGCACGGTCATCTTGCCGCCGGTGTCCTCCTTGACCAGCTCGGCAAAGCGCTCGGCGCCCTTCTGCCAGGTCGTCGTTTCGCTGGTGTTGTGCGACAGGCGCAGCGTCTCGGCGCCGGCCACATGGCCAAAGGCCACGGCAAAGATGGCCGTGGCGGCCAGTTTCGTGAAATGCATCACGCAGTCCTCCCTGTGAAAATGGCCGTCCTCCAACAGCCGCCCCAAAGCGGCCATAATGTGGACGTCATTGCAAGAGGAAATTCTACAAAGGTGGAAATCGCATACCCATTCTTGTGGGATATGCCAGGCCTGCGCTGGGAAAAAAGGGTTTGACGCCGGACTGTCCCGTCCCGCATCCTATACATGTGTCCATATTGTGGACATGGAGGCGACTCGTTTGGTCGCTCCGCAGCCCTCCGGGGCGGCCCCGTTCGTTCCCGGATCGAGAATTGGACCTGTTGATGAAGCAACCCAGACTAAGCCTGCCCGAAGCCGAGGGTGCCGTGGCCGGGGCGCAAAGCGTCGCCCGCGCGCTGGGCCTGCTGCCGCTGATCGGGCGCAACCCGGATGGCGGGCTGGGGCTGGGCGAGATCGTCGAGGAAACCGGCCTCAGCCGGCCGACGGCGCGGCGGCTGCTGCTGTCGCTGATCCATGCCGGCATGGTCGAGCAGGATCCCCGCACGCGCTGCTACCTGCTGGGCGAGGAAACCTATGTGCTGGGCACGCTGGCGGCGCGGCGGTTCGGGCTGGTGGACGTGGCCCATGGCAGCGTCGAGCAGCTGGCCAAGCGCACCGAGGACACCGCCTTCCTGTCGCTGCGCCGCGATGCGTTTTCGCTTTGCGTGCACAAGGCCGAGGGCAGCTTTCCGATCCGCGTGCAGGCGCTGCAGGTGGGCTACCGGCATCCGCTGGGGGTCGGGGCGGGGTCGCTGTCGATGCTGGCGGCGCTGGAGGATGACGAGATCGACGAGATCCTGGAACAGAACGATGCGCTGATGCAGGCGGAATATCCGCGGGTCTCGCCGGCGCTGCTGCGCGCGGCGGTGGATCAGACGCGCACGCGCGGCTGGGCGCTGAACCCCGGCATGGTGCTGGCCAACAGCTGGGCGGTGGGCCAGGTGATCCGAATGCCCGACGGCAGCATCGGCGGCGCGCTCAGCGTGGCGGCGATCGACAGCCGGCTGGATCCGCTGCGCCAGCAGGAGGTGGCGGGCCAGATCGCCGAGGCGGTGACCCAGGTCGAGGCGCGCCTGGCCAAGGTCTTTGCCCGGATGCGGCCGAAGGAGGGCACCCCGGCGCGTTAGCGACGACGGCCGGCGCGGGGCAGGAGGGCCCTTCGCCGGTGGCAACACAGGAGGAGAGAAAAATGGTTACGGCACGGATCACCGGCTGGGCGCACACGCGCTTTGGCCGCTCGGAGGCGCCGGACACGGCCGGCCTGATGGCCGAGGTCGCGCTGCCCGCGCTGGAACATGCGGGCCTGCCCGCATCCCAGGTCGACGGCATCTTCGTGGGCTGCATGAACAACGGCTTTTCGCGGCAGGATTTCCAGGCGGCGCTGCCGGGCATGGTGGCCTCTGAACTGGCCCATGTGCCCGCCACCCGCTACGAGAACGCCTGTGCCACCGGTTCGGCCGCGCTCTATGCGGCGCTGGATTTCATCGAGGCCGGCCGCGGCGAGGTGGCGCTGGTGATCGGGGTCGAGAAGATGACGGCCCTGCCCACGGCCGAGGTCGGAGAGATCCTGCTGGGCGCCAGCTGGTGCCCCGAGGAAGCCGGGGTGGCAGGCGGTTTCGCCGGGTTGTTCGGGCGCATCGCCGCCAGCTATTTCCAGGCCCATGGCGACCAGTCCGAGGCGCTGGCGATGATCGCGGCGAAAAACCATGCCAACGGCGCCCACAACCCCTATGCGCATATGCAAAAGGCCTTCAGCGTGGCGCAGTGCAACGAGGTCTCGGAGCGCAACCCCTATGTCGCCCGGCCGTTGCGGCGCACCGACTGCTCGCTGATCTCGGACGGGGCGGCGGCGCTGGTGGTGGTGTCGGCGCGGGTGGCGGCGGATCTGCCGCGCGCCGTGGCCTTCCGGGCCACCACCCACACCAACGACGTGCTGGCGCTGTCGCGGCGCGATCCCATCGCCTTTGACGGCCCGCGCCGCGCCTGGGCGGGATCGCTGGCGGCGGCGGGGCTGACGCTCGATGATCTCGATCTGGTCGAGACCCATGACTGCTTCACCATCGCCGAGCTGATCGAATACGAGGCCATGGGCCTTGCGGCGCCCGGGCGCGGCGCCGACGTGATCCGCGACGGCATCACCCAGCCCGGCGGCCGCCTGCCGGTGAACCTGTCGGGCGGTCTGAAATCCAAGGGCCATCCGATCGGCGCCACCGGCGTGTCGATGCATGTCATGGCGGCGATGCAGCTGGCGGGCGAGGCCCCCGAGGGGCTGCAGGCGGCCAATGCCAACATCGCCGGTGTCTTCAACATGGGCGGGGCGGCCGTGGCCAACTACTGCTCGATCCTGGAGCGCGTGAAATGAGCTTTGCATCCACCTCGCCCGATCCGCTGGGCGGCCTGGCGCCGCGGTCGACCCGGGTGTCGAACCTGGCGCATTTCCTGACCCGCAATGCCCGCCGCCATCCCGACCGCATCGCCCTGAGCTGGCAGGGCCAAGACTGGAGCTGGGCCGAGCTGGACGCCCGCGTCTCGGCGCTGGCCGCCGCCATGCAGGCGCGGTTCGGCATCCGCAAGGGCAGCCGCGTGCTGGTGCAGTCGCAGAACTGCAACCAGATGTTCGAGACCATGCTGGCCTGTTTCCGGCTGGGGGCGGTCTGGGTGCCGACGAATTTCCGGCAGAGCCCGGAGGAGGTCGCCTGGCTGGCGCAGTCCTCGGGGGCCGAGCTGATGATCTGCGGGTCGGAATTCCCCGATCATGTCGCCGCCTGCGGCATCGGCCAGGTGATCCGCATCGGCGGCGGCGGACCCGACAGCCACGACGCGCTGGTGGCGGCCTTCCTGGGGCAGACGGTGGCGAATGCGGCGGTGGATCGCGACGATCCGTGCTGGTTCTTCTTCACCTCGGGCACCACCGGGCGGCCGAAGGCGGCGGTGCTGACCCATGGGCAGATGTCCTTCGTGGTGCTCAACCACCTCAATGACCTGATGCCGGGATCGGGGCCGCATGACGTGTCGCTGGTGGTGGCGCCGCTGTCGCATGGCGCGGGCATCCACCAGCTGGTCAAGCTGGCGGCGGGCGGGCGCACCGTTCTGATGCCGGCCGGGCGCTTCGAGGTGGCCGAGGCCTGGCGCCTGGTCGAGACCTGCGGCGTCACCAACATGTTCACCGTGCCCACCATCGTGAAGATGCTGGTCGAGGACCCCTCGGTCGCCCGGTTCGACCGCTCCAGCCTGCGGCACGTGATCTATGCCGGGGCGCCGATGTACCGCGCCGACCAGGTGCGGGCGCTGCAGGTGCTGGGGCCGGTGCTGGTGCAGTATTTCGGCCTGGGCGAGGTGACCGGCAACATCACCGTGCTGCCACCGTCGGACCATCACATCGAGGACGCGGCGATGCGCCTTGGCTCTTGCGGGGTCGAGCGCACGGGGATGCAGGTCTCGATCCAGGACGAGGCCGGACAGGAGCTGCAGCCCTTCGAGACCGGCGAGATCTGCGTCTGCGGCCCGGCGGTCTTTGCCGGCTATTACAACAACCCCGAGGCCAATGCGAAATCCTTCCGCAACGGCTGGTTCCGCACCGGCGACCTGGGGCATCTGGATGCCGAGGGCTACCTTTACATCACCGGGCGCAGCTCGGACATGTACATCTCGGGCGGCTCGAACGTCTACCCGCGCGAGATCGAGGAAAAGCTGCTGACCCACGAGGCGCTGACCGAGGTGGCGATCCTGGGCGTGCCGGATCCGAAATGGGGCGAGGTCGGCGTGGCGGTCTGCGTCACCCGCCCCGGCACCCGGATGAGCGCCGAAGAGGTGACGGCCTTCCTGCAGGGCAAGGTCAGCAGCTACAAGCTGCCCCGGCAGGTGTTCTTCTTCGACGAGATGCCGAAGACCAGCTACGGCAAGATCACCAAGAAGCTGATCCGGGACACGCTGGTGGAACGCGGCCTGCTGGTGATCGGGGAACCGGCATGACCGCGCCGGTTGCCGGTGCCCCGGTGCCAGATCCCGCCCGGCCCGAGCCGGATCTGCGGGCCGAAAGCCCCGGCCGGGCGCGATCCGATCCGCCACCGCCGGCAGATGCAGGGGGCGCGCGGCCCGGGGTGCGGCCGCCGCTGCGGCATCCCGGACCGCTGCAGCAGCCGCGTTTCGACGCGGTGACGACCCGGCTGGAGGCCTTCGACATCGCGCTTGACGGCCGCCAGCCCTTCGAAACCGCGATCACCCAGGCCTTTGCGCAGCGTCAGCTGGCGGCGGGCTGCCTGACGATCGGGGAACTGGCCTTCGACCGGATGGACTACGTGATCCCGGCGACCTCGGAATTCCCCGACCGGCTGGCCTGGTATTCGGCGCCGCGCAGCCCGCAGGGGCCGGTCAGGATGCTGTGCGGGCATGTCTCGGTCGGGCGCAGCGGCGGGGCGGGGGCGATCCATTGCCACGGCACCTGGCGCCTGGCCGACGGCCGCCCGGCCATGGGCCATCTGCTGGGCGATCGCAGCTGGCCCGCCGCCGGTCAGCGGCTGCGGGCCCTGGGGTTCCGCGATGCCCGGCTGGAACGCCGCGCCGACCCGGAAACCCGCTTCGATCTGTTTCGCGCCGAAGGCCCGGGGGCCCCGGCCGGTTCACCCCCCGAGGCCATCGTGGTCACCGCCCGCCCGAACGAGGACCTGCCCGCCCTGTGCATGGCGCTGTGCCGGGCGCATGGGCTGCGGCGGGCCCGGGTGCTGGGCCTGGGCAGCCTGAACGGCGCGGGCTTTGCCGGATTTGCGACCATGCAGGATCCGGTCAGCGAATTCCTGCTGCGGCAGGGAACGGCAGGGCCAGAGGAGGCCCTGCTGGAGATCGCGGTGATCGACAGCGCCGCGAACTGCTTCGAAGGCGTGCTGGCCCCCGGCTGCGGGCGCGTCTCGGTCACCTCGGAACTGGTGCTGCTGGCCGCCTGAGGCCCGCCGCGTCATCGCATGGACAGGAGGAGTGTTCCATGAAGACATCCAGACCCATTCTGATCACCGGCGGCGCCTCGGGCATCGGGCTTGCCGTGGCCCGCTGCTGCCTGCGGGCGGGCTTTCCGGTCGTGCTGCTCGACATGAATGCGGCGACGCTGGAGGCGGCCCGGACCGCGCTAGGCCAACCCGGGCAGGTGCTGACGGGGGTGGCCTCGGTCACCGACGAAGCCGCGGTCGAGGCCCTGTGTGACCAGGCCGAGGCGCAGTTCGGGCCGCTTTACGGGGTGGTCAATTCTGCCGGCATCGGCGTTGATGCCCGGGCGCTTGACACCAGCGTCGAGGATTTCCGCCGCGTGGTCGAGGTCAACCTGATCGGATCGTTCACGGTCGCCCGGGCGGTGGCGCGGCGGATGCTGCCGCAGCAGGCGGGCAGCATCGTCAACATCGCCTCGGTTTCGGGAATGCGGGGCAATGTGGGGCGCGCGGCCTATGGCGCGACGAAGGGTGCGGTGATCACCCTGACCAAGGTCATGGCGGTCGAACTGGGAGAGCTGGGCCTGCGGGTGAATGCCGTGGCCCCGGGCCCGGTCGAGACGCCGATGGTGCGCGACATGCACACGCCCGAGATGCGCCAGGGCTGGATCGACACCGTGCCGCAGCGCCGCTACGGCCAGCCCGAGGAGATCGCCGAGGCGGTGCTGTTCCTGCTGGATGGCGACCGCGCGGGCTATATCACCGGCCAGGTGCTGGCGGTGGATGGCGGCTTTACCATAGGCGGGGTGCTGACCGGGGTGGCACCGCGCGACACCGCGTCCGACGCCCGGCTACGGGAGGCGGTATGATGGCGGATCCCCTTTATATTGCGCTGGACCTGCTGCAGCCGCGCGGTCCGGCGGCAGGCACGGCCTGGGTGGCGCCCGGGGCGGTGCTGATCGGAGATGTGCGCCTGGCGGCCGAGGCCAGCATCTGGTTCGGCGCGGTGCTGCGTGCCGATGACGGCCCGATCCTGGTGGGCGAGGGATCGAACGTGCAGGACAATGCGGTACTGCATGTCGATCCCGGCGACCGGCTGGAGATCGGCCGCGACTGCACGATCGGCCACCGCGCCATGCTGCATGGCTGCCGGATCGGTGACGGCAGCCTGGTGGGCATGGGGGCGACGGTGCTGAACGGGGCGCGGATCGGCCAGGGCTGCCTGATCGGTGCCGGCGCCCTGGTGCCCGAGGGCCGCGAGATCCCCGATGGCGCGCTGGTCATGGGCGCGCCGGGCCGGGTGGTGCGGATGCTCGATACGGCGGCGCGCGCCGGGCTGCTGGAGGGCGCGGCGACCTATCGCCGCCGCTGGCGTCGTTACCGGGACCAGATGCGGCAGGCGTCGCAGCTGGCCGGTCCGCTTCCGGTCTGAGGTGCCCATGCCCATGGAACGCCAGATCGCCCGCCACCGGCCCCGCATCCTGCGCCATCCCGGCGGCTTCAACCCCGTGCGCATCCAGTCCGACCGCGACCAGATGGGCCGACACCTGCGGCTTAGCCTCGCCCCCGGTCAAAGCCTGCATGACGCCATCACCCTGCCGCTGCGCGCGGCCGGGGTGGGCAGCGCCTCGATGACCATCCTTGGGGGGCGCTTCAGTGCCCTCAGCTACTGCGTCGCGCCCCCCGATCCCTCGGGGCGGGCGGTGATCGCCTATTCGGCCCCGATGGCGGTGGGCGAGACCTGCATGATCTTCGGCAATGCCACGCTGGGCGTGTCCTCGGCAGGGCGGCCACTGGTGCATTGCCATGCCGCCATCCGCGGCGCCGACGGGCAGTATCGCGGCGGCCACATCCTGCCCGAGGACAGCATCGTCGGGCCGCGCCCGATCCCCGTTCTGGTCGTCGCCTTCGAGGGCTTCGGCCTGCGCCAGACCTTCGACCCGGAAACCAACATTCCCCTGCTGCAACCCTATCGGGAGACCCGACATGACGCTTCTGATGCCTGACACCCCCGGCACCTGTGTCGAAAGCGGCCGTATGGGCCGCGTCGCCTATGCCCGCATCGCCCCGAACGAGGACCTGGTGCGCGGCATCGAAAAGCTGTGCCTGGCCGAGGGGTTCCAGAACGCCTTCGTGCGGGGGGCCCTGGGCAGCCTGGTCGACGCCTGCGTCGAGGCCAATGACGGCACCGAGATCCACGTCCGCGGTCCCGCGGTCGAGATCGTCAGCCTGGCGGGCGAGGTGCGCACCCTGGCGGGCGGCGCAGTCGAGGCCTCGCTCTCCGGGGTGGTGGCCGATCCCGAGGGGCGCATCCACGGTGGCCCCTTCGTGGCCGGAGGCAACCCGATCTGCATGACCTTCGAGGTCACGCTGGAGGAATGGCTGCCGGACTGACGGCGGCGCGGGCCTGGGCTTCGGGGGCCAGCAGCTGCCAGACGCGCTCCAGCGCCGGTTCGCCGGATGTGGCGCGGCGCACCAGGGCGCAGTCCATTGCGGCCTCGACCTCGGGGCAGGTGTCGAACCGGCACCCGAGCGAGGTCGCCATGCCGGCCCAGAGCGACGGCAGGAAGGAAATCCCCGCGCCGGTGCCCACCAGCGCCATCACCATTTGCGGGCTGCTGGTCAGCACCACCCGGCGCGGCACAAAGCCGATCAGGCTGCGGAAACCGTCGATGCCGTCGGCCTCGGTCGCGGCATAAAGCACGATGGTTTCCGACAAGAGCGCCGCGCGCGGCACCGGCCCGCGGGCCGGATGATCCTGCGGCAGCACCAGGCGGAACGGCCATTGCGCCAGCGGCAGCATCTGCAGACCCTCGGGCGTCACCCCGATCCGGGTCGGCGACAGCGCCAGATCCAGCCGGCCGTCGCGCACCTGCAGCAGCAGGCTGACCGGATCGGCCTCTTTCAGCACGATCTCGATTTCGGGGGCAGCCTGACGCAGCCGCCGGCAGGCCCACGCCAGCAGTCCCGAAAAGGCCGCCATGGCGGAATAGCCGATGCTGACCCGGCCGCGATCCCCGGCCAGGGCCGCGCGCACCAGGGTTTCGGCGGCCGCCGCACGCTCCAGGATCTCGCGGGCTTCGCGCAGCAGCAGCGTGCCCGCGGCGGTCAGCTGCACCTGGCGGGGGGCGCGCAGGAACAGGGCGCCGCCCAGCTCGTCCTCCAGCTTGCGGATCTGGATGCTGAGCGCGGGCTGCGCCAGCCGCAGCCGGGTGGCGGCGCGGCCAAAGTGCAGCTCTTCGGCCAGCACCAGAAAGTATCTGAGTCTGCGCAGGTCCATTTTGATATCGAAACGATATGACGGGATGAATTGCAATATATTGGCCATATGAAACCCGCCTCTCTAGCCTGCAAAGCCACATGCTTCGGGAGGACATCGCATGCGTTCATCATCCTTGGTCGGCCTTTTGGCCGGAACGGCCCTGTGCGCCCTGGCGCTGCCCGCGGGGGCGCAGCAGGGCGTACCGGCGGGCTTCGTGTTGCCGCCGGACCGCGCGGCGCAGCCGCGGTTTCGCTGGTGGTGGCCGGGGGCGGATGTCTCGGACGCGGCGCTGAAGGCCGAGATCGCCCAGATCGCCGCCGCCGGGTTCGGCGGGGTCGAGATCGCGGATGTCTATGATGCGGTGCCGGGCGCCATCGATCCCGTGACGCGGGGCTGGGGCACGCCGCGCTGGAACGCGGCGGTGGCGGTGGCGCTGCAGGCGGCGGCCCGGGCCGGGCTGACGGTGGATCTGACGGTGGGCCCGCACTGGCCCTCGGCATTGCCAACGGTGACCCCGCAGGACATGGCCGCCGCGAAAGAGATGACCTTTGGCGCGGTGACGCTGGGGACGGACGGGCATTTCAGCGGCCCGGTGCCACAGCCCGGACTGCCGCCCTCGGGGGTGACGCAGGCCAATCCCGATCCGCAGGTGCGTGCCTGGCGGCTGGCGGTGCTGGCGGTGCGCTGCCAGGCCGGCTGTGACGGCGCCGGGCCTGTCACGCTGGAGCGCGCCTCGGTCAGGGACCTGACGGCGCAGGTGCACGATGACCGGCTGGACTGGCAGGCGCCGGATGCGGGCCATTGGATGATCCTGGCGATCTACGGGCGCACCACCGGCCAGCGGGTCAATCTGTTCGACATGGCGCCGGGGGCCAGCCCGGTCACCGATCCGGCCTCTTACGTGGTGGATCATTTCGGATCCGCCGGATCGGCGGCGGTGATCGATTTCTGGAACGCCACCCTGCTGACGCCCGAGGTCCGCGCCGGGCTGAAGGCCGCAGGTGGCGCCATCTTCGAGGATTCGCTGGAGCTGAAGGCGCTGCAGGACTGGACCAACGGGGCGCTGGCGGCCTTTCAGGCCGACCATGGCTATGACCCGCGGCCCGACCTGCCGGCGCTGCTGTTCAAGTCGCTGAAAAGCTTTACCGCCCCCGGCACCCGGGCCTTCACCTTCGACGATGCGCAGGCGGATGAACGGATCCGTCAGGACTGGGCCCGGACGATGGCCGGGCTGTGGCAGCGTCATCACCTGGTGCCGCTGCGCGACTGGGCGGCCTCGCTGGGGCTGGGCTGGCGCAGCCAGGCCTATGGCGGGCCGGTGGATCCGATCCTGGCCGCGGCGATGACCGGCCAGCCCGAGGGGGAATCCCTGGGCTTTGGCCGCCAGGAGGGCAAGTTCCAGGCCCTGCGCGCCGGGCGCGACATGGCGGGCGGCGGTCTGCTGTCGGATGAATTCGGTGCCTTCTTCACCGGCTATGCCACGCAATGGACCAGCCAGATGCTGCCCGAGATGAACCGCAACTTCGCCTTCGGGGTGAACCAGCTGTATCTGCACGGCTATGCCTATGATGTGGCGCCGGGCCAGCCCTGGCCCGGTTTCGCACCCTTCGGCACGCTGTTCTCGGAGGCGTGGAACGCCAAGCAGCCCAGCTGGCAGATGATCGGGGCGCTGTCGGGCTACATCAGCCGGGTGCAGAACGTGCTGCAGCAGGGGCGCAACCGCACCGATGTGGCCGTGCTGCGCACGCAGATGGATCTGGACGGCGGCTATCTGCAGGATCCGGCGCTGGAGCAGGCGGGCTATACGCTGGGCTACCTCAGCCCGGCGGTGCTGGATCTGCCCTCGGCCCGGGTCGAGGGCGGGGCGCTGAACGCTTCCGGGCCGGGCTACCGGGCGCTGATCGTGCCGGAGGGGCTGCGGCTGAGCCCTGCGACCGAGGCCCGCCTGAGCGCGCTGCAGGCGGCGGGCTTGCCGGTGATCCGGCTGGGCGCGGGGCAGGGCGCGGCCGATCTGCCGGCGCGGCTGGCCGCGATGGGGATCGCCCCGGACATGCAGCCGCAAACCGCAGGTCCCCTGCGCGCGGTGCACCGGGCGGCGGGGGAGGTCTCGTATTACTACCTTTTCAACGACAGCGATGCGCCGGTGGCGATGTCCATGGCGCTGAAGGGGGCGGGGGTGCCCTGGCAGCTGGATCCCTGGACCGGCCGGGCGGCGCCGGTCGCCGTCTACCAGGCGCAGGACGGGCGGGTGAGGCTGCCGGTGGCGCTGGATCCGCATCAGGCGGCGCTGATCGCGCTGCAACCGGGACCTGCGCCCGCGCATCTGCTGCAGGCCGATGCGCCGGCCGTGATGACGGCCGCGGGCCCGGTGTTGCAGGTCCGTCACGACGGTCCGGTGCAGGCGGTGCTGGCGGATGGTCAGACGGTGCGTGCGACGGTCTCGGGGGTGCCGGGGCCGCAGGCGCTGACCGACTGGACGCTGCAGGTCGAGGCCTATGGCCCCGGCGACAGCGTCAGCGCGATCCGCAAGACCGCGCTCGGGCCGGTGCGGCTGCAGGGGCTGCGGCCCTGGACCGGGATCGAGGGGCTGCGCGATGCCGCGGGCATCGGCACCTATGACACCACGGTGACCCTGGCCGACTGGTCCCCCGACACCGGCGCCTGGCTGGAGCTGGGCCTGCATGCCGATACCGTGGCGCTGTCGGTGAACGGCCATCCGCTGGGGCCTGTCGACCAGCTGGCGCGCCGCATCGATCTGGGCGGGCTGCTGCAGGCCGGAGACAACCATATCGAGGTCCGTGTCGCGACGCCCCTCAACAACACGCTGCTGCATCTGCAGCCCGAACGCTTTGCGCATCTGCCCTTCGGGCCCCGCCTGCCGCTGCAGACCGGCCTTCTGGGGCCGGTGACGCTGATCCCCTACCGCCGGGTTCCGCTGGCGGACTGACACCGGTTGCAGGCCGGTCGGACCCGGCCTGCAACCATAAATCCAGACTATGGAAATCGGCATAATTATTATTTTGCCTGAAGCCGTTGCCATGCAACCATCGGATGCAGCCGGGGGAGGAGACCCGGCAAGGGAGGAACCATGCATCACAGATCATCCGAGGGGTCCGCCGTGACGGCGTGACCCCGGACCGGGCGCGTCCCGTGCGTCCCCATTCACCGACATCGTGCAGCCCCGACGCGCCCTGACCGGGTGCGCCCGGCGGCCGCGTTTCCGATCCCCTCGCAGGCTGCGGTCCTGGCGGGCCCGATGCCCCCTGTCGCCTGCCTGCCGACATCGCCCGGAGGGTCCGGGCAAGAGGTCATCACCACACATGAAAAAGACGCTTCTCAGCCTTCTCGTCCTGGCCGCAGGCCTGCCTGCCGCCGCCCGTGCCGACGGCATCGACTATACCCGCCAGCTCTATCTGGGGTGGGGCAATACCGGCGACCATGACGGCGCGCTGGCGATCGGCACGCTGGATGCGCGCAGCCGTTACCAGCTGGGCGATGTCGCCACGCTCAGCCTGCATGGGCGGCTGCGGCTGCGCAGCGACCAGGATGATCTGGGCTATGTCGATGACGATCCGCTCGATCTGGAAACGGTGCTGGATTTCGGTCGCGGCGGCCGGCTGACCGTGTCGTCCTTCAGCCGCTACACCGGCTACCCTTGGGTGACCGGCGATATCGAGAACCGCGGCGACCTGTCGGTCTTTGCCGTCATCTCGCCGCTCTATCAGGGCGTGGCGGACCTGACGGGGGTGCTGCACAATGGCCAGGTGGTGCGCGCCGACGGCGCGAGCTACCTGCAATATGACAATGACTTCGGGCCTGTCTCGGTCATGGTGCGGGCCGATCCGCAGATGAAATACGGCCCCGTCTCGGGCAGTGACGTGCGCGATTCCGACGGCAACAGGCTGCCCCGCGCCGAGGCCTCGGCGACGTTGCACGGCCAGCATCTCGATTTTCTGGTGATGGCCAATGACATCGGCGACAGCGTCTATGCGCTGACCTGGAAGGACATGCTGCCGGGGGCGTCGCTGACATTGGGCCAGCAGGTGGGCGACAATGATTTCGACACCCGGATGACCAATGTCGTGGTCAACTGGATCCCGCAGTTCCACGGGCCGCTGCGCCGGGTCTTTGCGCTTTATGATCACTACGACCACGACATGGACTATGTGATTTCGGCCTGGTTCGGCGGCGAGACCTGGCAGCTGGGCCTGAGCGTCGACGACGATTTCGACACCGCAGCCGAGCTCTCGTACCACATCAGCAAGACCTATGAGCTGCTGATCGGCCTCGACAGCGGCCATGCCGCCTACAATGGCTTCGATCCCAAGCATTTCCCGCCGCCCGTCACCTCTGCCCGCGGCCCCGCCGTCGAGCTGGGCCTGCGGGCCACCTTCTGAAACCGTCCAGGGAGGACAGACCATGATCACCCGCCGCACCCTTCTGGCGCTGGCCGCCGCCTCGGCCGCCGCGCGTCCGGCGCTGGCCGCCACGACCCCGGCGCCCGGCGCACCCCCGGCCGGGGACTTTCTGTGGGGGGCCTCGACCGCGCCGCACCAGGTCGAAGGCAACAACACCGCCAGCGACCTGTGGTTCATCGAGAACCAGCAGCCCACCATCTTCCACGAACCCTCGGGGGATGCCTGCAACAGCTTTGCCTTGTGGGAAGAGGATTTGGACCTGGCCCGGGCGCTTGGCCTGGGCTGCTACCGCTTCGGCATCGAATGGGCCCGGATCGAACCGGTGCAGGGGCGGTTCTCGCAGGCGATGCTGGATCATTATGCCCGGGTGGTTGACGGCTGCCTGGCGCGCGGCCTGGCGCCGGTGGTGACCTACAACCACTTCACCGCGCCGCTGTGGTTCACCGCGATGGGCGGCTGGACCAACCCCGAGGCCCCGGCGCTGTTCGCCCGCTACTGCACGCGTGTCACCCAGGCCTTCGGCGACCGCATCGCCTATGCGCTGACGCTGAACGAACCCAACCTGATGCGTGTGCTGACCCACAAGCTGCCGCCGCAGGTCTGGCAGATCCAGGCACTGACCAACCAGCGCGCCGCCGAACGGCTGAACGTGCCGCGCTTCGTCTGTGCCAATGTCATGGGGCTGGAGGACCTGCCCGAGATGGAGGCCGGGATGATGGCCGGGCACAAGGCCGGGCGCGCCGCGATCCGTTCTGTGCGGGCCGATCTGCCGGTGGGCATGGCGCTGGCGCTCATCGACGACCAGGCCGAGGGCGCGGATTCGATGCGCGACGCGGTGCGCGCCGCCTGCTACGACAGCTGGCTGGAGGTCGCCCGCGAGGACGATTTCGTCGGCGTGCAGACCTATGAGCGCACCCGCTGGGGCAAGGATGGCCCGTTGCCGCCGCCTGCCGGTGCCACCCTGACCGAGGCGGGGGTGGAATTCTGGCCGCGCGCGCTGGAAGGTACGGTGCGCTACGCCCATGCCCGCGCCGGTGTGCCGGTCTTCGTCACCGAGAACGGCATTGGCACCTCGGACGACAGCCTGCGGGCGCGTTTCCTGCCCGAGGCCATCGCCGGGCTGCGTGCGGCGATGGCCGATGGCGTGCCGGTGCTGGGCTACTGCGTCTGGTCTCTGCTGGACAATTTCGAATGGATCTCGGGCTACGGGCCGAAATATGGCCTGTATTCCGTCGATTTCGAGACCTTCGAACGCCGCATCCGGCCCAGTGCCGCGGTCTATGCCGAAATCATCCAGGCCTGAAGGTCCGCGCCCAGGCGGGCGCGGGCCCGATGGGACCGGGGGGCGGGAACGGTTTCCGTTTCCCGGCACCCGGTGTATTCCTGCGGGCAAGGAGGACCCCCCATTGCCCATCGATCCGCGCCACCTGCGCATTCTGCTGGCCGTCTCGCGCTCGGGCTCGTTCACCGCCGCCGCGGACGAGCTCAACATGTCCCAGCCCGCCGTCTCGATCGCCATTGCCCAGCTGGAGGACCGTGTCGGCCTGCCGCTGGTGATCCGCGACCGCAAGGGTGCCGTGCCGACCGCGGCCGGAGAGGTCCTGCTGCGCCGCGCCCGCACCATCGAAACGGTGCTGGAACGCGCCGTGCAGGAGGTGGCGCTGCATCACCACCGCATCGAGGGGCCGCTGGTCATCGGCGGTACGCCGGGGGCGCTGATGTCGCTGGTGCCGCCGGTCATGGCGCGGCTGGGCGAGGAGGGGCTGCTGCTGCCGCTGTCGCTGCAGGAGGCCCGCGATGAAGACCTGGCCGAACTTCTGCGCGGCCGCCGCATCGACCTGGCGCTGTGCACCGCCAGCCGGCAGAACCTGCCCGCCGGGGTCGAGGAACTGGTCGTGCGCAGCGAACCCTTCGTGCTGGTCGGCCGGGCCGGGCTGGGCCTGCCGAAGGCCGGGCTGAGCGTCGCCGAGGCTGCCGCCTATCCCTGGATCCTGCCCTTGGCCGAGGGCGCCACCCGGCGCCATCTGGAGGCCGTCTTTCTGTCCGCCGATGTGCCGGTGCCGCGCAACGCGGTGCGCTGCGACAGCCTGGCCACGATGAAAGAGCTGCTGCGGCTGGGCGGTTACATCACGCTGTTGCCGGCGTCTGTCTTTGCCGCCGAACTGGCGGCGGGGCAGCTGGAAAGCGTGCCGCTGACCGGTGCGCCCCCGGCGCGGCGTCTGGCGGCCTGGCGCATGCGCGAGGATGATCCCAGCCCCGCCACGGCCCTGTTCCTGGAGGCGGCTCAGGCGATGGCGGCCTCTGAGCATAATCCAGATTAATGGATTTGCCCTTTATCATTATTTTACTTTGGAGCACTGCCCCGTGAAGATGCCCTCATCCCCGGGAGGAAAACGGGGATGAGGAGGATGAATGCACCACGAAATCCGCTTCGGTGGCAGCGCGGACGCGCCGCTGCTGGCTGATCTCTACTGCCCCGACCGTGCGGGCCCCCATCCGCTGGTCATCGCCGTCTGCGGCGGCGGCTGGGTCCGCGGACATCGCCGGGCGCTGGCGCACTGGGGGCACTATCTGGCGGCGCGGGGGCTGGCGGTGGCCAGCATCGACTATCGCAAATCCGCCGACGGCATCGCCTATCCGGGCAATGCCCAGGACGTGGCCGAAGCGCTGCGGTTTTTCTCGGGGCAGGGCGCCGGGCTGGGCCTTGATCCGGCGCGCATCGCGCTGCTGGGGGTCTCGGCCGGGGCGCATCTGTCGTCGCTGGTGACCTTGTCGGCGGCCTTCGACGTGCCCCGGCCCCGGGCGCTGGCCTGCATCTACGGGGTCTATGACCTGGTGGCGCACTGGCAGTCCGACCTGATCGGCAATGCCCGCCCGGGCACCGACCGGACCGAGCGCATGCTGGGCTGTACGCCCTATGACAATCCGCAACTCTATCACGATGCCTCGCCGTTGCGGCAGATCACCTATGCCAATGCGCTGCCCAGCTTCTTTGTCTGGGGCCATCAGGACCGGGTGATCCAGCCCACGCAATCGGCCGCCATGGCGCTGGCGATGCGCCAGGCCGGTGCGCCGGTCCGGGTGCTGGAACTGCCCGATGCCGACCACTTCTGGTTCAGCGAGGAAGACATCGCCGATCCCACCAGCCATTCGGCCCGCGTGGCCGGACCGCTGACCCGTTTTCTGTGCCAACAGCTGGAGGTCGCGCCCACATGACCCGCCCCTGGGATATCATCATCACCGGCTGCGGCCCCGTCGGCGCCTTTGCCGCCAACCTGCTGGGCAGCCGCGGTCTGCGGGTGCTGGTTCTTGACCGCGACACCGCGCCCTATGCGCTGCCGCGGGCCGTCCACATCGACCACGAGATG
Source organism: Pseudooceanicola sp. NS-SX9 (assembly GCF_057380705.1). Classification (NCBI taxonomy): domain Bacteria; kingdom Pseudomonadati; phylum Pseudomonadota; class Alphaproteobacteria; order Rhodobacterales; family Paracoccaceae; genus Pseudooceanicola; species Pseudooceanicola sp. NS-SX9. The sequence continues at coordinate 1,752,945 of NZ_CM170818.1, forward strand.
CTGCGCCTGCTGGCCGATGCCGGCCTGCTGGAGGCGCTGCGCGCGGGGCTGCATGCCGGCGACGGCCATATCCATATCGGCGCCGATCACGGCGTCATCCGGTTCCTGTCGGCCGCCGGCCAGCCGCGCCCCTTCGGCTATGCCAATGACTACTTCTTCTACCAGCCCGAGCTGGAGGCCGGTCTGCGCGCCGGGCTGGAGCGCTTTGCCAATGTCACCCTGCGCCTGGGCGCCGAGGTGACGGGCCTGACCCAGGACGACACCGGCGTGACGCTCGATCTTGCCGATGGCAGCCAGGAACGTGCCGCCTGGGTGATCGGCTCGGACGGGGCGCGTTCGACCATCCGCAAGGCGCTTGGGGTGACGCTGGACGATCTGCAGTTCGAGGAACCCTGGCTGGTCGCCGATGCCGAGGTCGAGGGCCCGATCCGCTTTCCCGATTTCACCGGCGTCCCGGAGGGGGCGGACCTGCAGAACCTGTCGCTGATGATGTGCGATCCGGCCCGGCCCGCGACCATCGTGCCCGGGCGCGGCAACCACCGCCGCTGGGAATTCATGCTGCTGCCGCACGAGGACGATGCGCAGATGGCGCAGCCCGAAAGCGTGGCCGCGCTGATGGCGCCCTGGCTGGGCGACACGCCGCACCGGATGATCCGTGCCGCGACCTATCGCTTTCACGGGCTGGTGGCGCGGGACTGGCGGCGGGGTCGGGTTTTTCTGGCCGGGGATGCCGCGCATCAGACGCCGCCGTTCTTCGGCCAGGGCATGTGCCACGGGATGCGCGACGCGGCCAACCTGGCGTGGAAGCTGGATCTGGTGTGCCGTGGCCTGGCCGGGTCGGCGCTGCTGGACAGCTACCAGCCGGAACGCGATGCCCAGGTGCGCCACGTGATCGGCGCCGCGATCGAGGCCGGCCGTTATATCTGCGAGCTTGATCCCGCCAAGGCGGCGGACCGCGATGCCCGCATCCGGTCCCAGACCGGCATGCGCACCGCCGCCGAACTGATCGCGCCGATTGCCTCGGGGTTGATCGGCCCCGGCGCGGGCGAGCGCTTTGTGAACCCGGCCGTCACCGGTCCGGCGGGGCCGGGGCTGCTGGATGATGTCACGGGCGGCGGCTGGGTGCTGCTGTGCACGACGCCCCCCGACCTTGCCCCCGAGGCCCATGCCGTGCTGTCGCTGCTGGATGCGGCGGTGGTGACGCTGGGGGCGGATCTGCATGATGACGAGGGACACCTGGGCGCCTGGTTCGCCCGCAAGGGGGCCGAGGTCGCGCTGATCCGCCCCGATTTCTACCTTGCCGCGCTGGCGGCCGACGGGGCCTCTGCCTCGGAGGTGCTGATCCGGCTGGGACAGGCCCTGACGCTGGCCGCGCCCGTGCCGGCGCAGGCTTCGGCCGGGCGCTGAAAGAACAGAAGACGACAGGAGAACGAGATGCGTTTCGTCAGTTTCGTACATGAGGGAAAGGCCTCCTGGGGCCGGGTCGAGGGCGACATGATCGTCGATCTGGGCGCGCTGCCCGGGGCCCCCGCCGATCTGAAGGCGGCGCTGGCCGCCGATGCGCTGCAGATCGCAGGTGATGCCCCGGTGATCGCACGGGCCGATGTCCGGCTGCTGCCGGTGGTGCCGAACCCCGACAAGATCCTGTGCGTGGGGCACAATTACGAATCCCACCGCCAGGAGACCGGCCGTGCCAAGGTCGACCACCCTTCGATCTTCACCCGCTTCGCCGACACGCTGACCGGTGCCGATGACCCGATCATCCGGCCCCGGGTGTCGTCCGATCTGGATTACGAGGCCGAGCTGGCCATCGTCATCGGCAAGGGCGGGCGCCACATCCCCGAGGCCGATGCCATGGCCCATGTGGCAGGGTTCGCCTGCTTCAACGATGCCTCGGTGCGCGACTGGCAGTGGCACACCCGCCAGTTCATCCCGGGCAAGAACTTTCCCGGCACCGCGCCCTTCGGCCCCGAACTGGTTACCCCGGACGAGATCGGCGATCTGTCGGCGGTCTCGGTCAAGTCGGTGCTGAACGGCGAGGTGATGCAGGAAGCGACGGTCGATTACATGATCTTCCCGATCCCCGAGATCATCGCCTATGTCTCGGCCTTCACCGAACTGCGCCCGGGCGATGTCATTGCCACCGGCACCCCCGGCGGCGTCGGCGCCAAGCGCACCCCGCCGGTCTGGATGAAGCCCGGCGACACGATCGAGGTCGTCATCTCGGGCATCGGAACCCTGTCCAGCCGGATCGTCGAAGAGGCCTGAACCGGCCCCGGGGGCGGCCCGCCGGGCCGTCCTTCCATTACCACAGCTTATGCTGATCAGATGTTTCATTCTTGGACGCGCCGGGAATGACGGAGGATACTTCCTCTGACGGCTGGGAGGGCCGCCGAGGGGGGGGCAGACGACATCACCGGATGGACGCTGTCAGCATGGGCGGCCGGGGCGATGCACCCCGGCGCAGCCGAGGGAGGCATGCATTTTGAATATCCAGACCCAGCCACGGTTTCCGGTCTGCGCGCTGCGCAGCGTCGAGCTGAGCGTGCCCGACGTGGCCGCCGCCGTGGCCTTCTACACCCAGACCTGGGGCCTTGAGGAAAGCGCGCGCGATGCGGCCTGCGTCTACCTGCGGGGCACCGGGATGGACCCCTATCTGGTGGCGCTGTCCGAAGGCGCCCCGGCGATCCGCAGCGTCACCTACCGCGCCGATCCCGGCGCCTGCCTGACGACCCTGCGCGCGCGTATGCTGACGGCCGGGGCCTCGGTCTCGGGTGGCGATACCGGAGAGATCGGGCCGGTGGCGCTGGCGGGCGGCGGCACCGGCTTCAGCCTGCGTGACCCGTTCGGACGCTGCATCCGCGTGGTGCAGGACGACCGGCTGCTGGTGCCGGTGCTGGGCGAGGCCGCTCAGGCCCGGCCGACGCGGCTGGCGCATGTCAACATCAACACCCCCGACCAGGAACGAGAGCTGGCCTTCTTTGTCGAGGGCATGGGCTTTCAGCTGACCGATGTCACCCCGATCATGGGCTTCGTGCGCTGCAATCCCGATCACCATGCGGTGGTGCTGGCGCGCGCGGATGTCACCACGCTGAACCATATCGCCTTCCTGCACGACACCTGGGAAGAGGTCATGGTGGCGGCCGGGCGCATGGTCGACAGCGGCCGCAAGATCGAATGGGGCCCCGGCCGCCATGGCCCGGGCGACAATGTCTTTACCTACTTCCTTGACGACAACGGCTTTGTCATCGAACACACCGCCGAGATCCTCGAGGTCGACGACAGCTACCGCGTTGGCGGCCCGGCCGACTGGACCTGGCCGCAGGGGCGGTCCGACCAGTGGGGCATCACCGTGCTGAAGTCCGACCAGTGCAAGCAGGCGCAGCTTGCCATTCCCTTCACCTGAGACCGAAAGGTATTGATCATGCTGATGAAAAACATCCAGACGGCGCTTCCGGGCAAGGCCGTGGCCTATGTGCTGAAGGCGGGTGAGGGGCGCTGTAACCTGGTCGCGGGGCAGGTTGTCCATACCCTGGCCGGGATCGAGGAAACCGCTGGCGGCTTTGGCGCCATGGTGTGCGATGCCAGCATCGACCGCCAGGCGATCCCGCTCCACTACCACGAGAAAGAGCACGACACCTGGCTGTGCACCCGTGGCCGCATGAAGGTCTGGAGCGACGGCATCTGCCGCGTGCTGACGCCCGGCGATTTCGCCTATGTCCAGCCCGGCGGCGTGCATTCCTACCAGTGCGTGGCGCCGCGCAGCCAGTTCTTCGGCATCGTCGCCCCCGGCGGCTGGGAGGTCTTCTTTGAGGATGCGGGCGAGGCCTGGACCGACACTGCGCTGCCGCCGGAAAACCATCCGTTCGATTTCTCGCGCATGGGGCCCGCGATGGGCAAGCACCGCATCATGCGGGTCGAGGGCGCCAGCTATGCCGAGGTCACCTGCGGCGACGACACCGACCGGGTGCTGCCCGAGGCGCCGGCCTCTTACGTGCTGCAGGCGGGCTATGGGCGCCGCAGCCGCCTGAATGGCCATATCTCGACCGCGCTGCTGACCCGCGAGATCACCGGCGACATGGTCGACATGCGCACCATCACCGGCGGGCAGGGCGCCGAGATGCCGGTGCTGTGCCATGCGCGGACGCATGTCTTCCTCTATGTCATCGACGGCACCGTGGCACTGACCCTGGAGGGCGAGGATTACGTCCTGAGCGCAGGCGATGCGGCCAACATTCCCGCCGGTACGCCCTATGCAACGCGGGTGATCAGCCATGACACCCAATGGGTGCTGGCGGCGGCGCATGGCAACGGGCTGTCGGTCTGGGATGCCGTCGGGACGCCCACCGGGGATTTCGGCCATGTCACCCGGGGCGATGCCCGTCTGGAGCAAGTGCCCGAAGGGATCGACGCGACGCTGGCCTGACCGGATCGCGTCAGGCACGGGGCGGCCTTGCGGGGCCGCCTGTCACGGGCGCCGCATCGCGGCAGCCCGGGGGCCCGTCACGGGCCGATGGCCGGCCGGGGCGACCCGGCCCGCCGATCCTGCGCCGCCGGGAGGGGCCGCGCATGTGACCGGGTCCATCGCGGCCCGAGGGGAGGGATTGCAATGACACGACCGACGTCCAAGGGCGCGCTCTTCGCGCTGATCATCGGCCATGTGGCCGGGATGATCGACCTGGCTTCGCTGCCGGTCTGGGTGAACACGCTGATCGAGGGCTACGGCTATCGCCCGGCCATGGCGGGGATGCTGCCGACCGTGTTCCTGCTGGGGGTGGTGCTGGCCTCGCTGGTGATGAGCCGGCTGTTCGAGCGGGTGAACCGGCGGCTGGTGACGCCGCTGGGCTATGCGGTGGCGGCGCTGGCGCTGCTGGGGGTGACGCGCACCGACAGCTTTGCCGCGCATCTGCTGCTGCACGGGCTGGGCGGGCTGGCGGTGGGCAGTGCGCTGTCGATCGTGCACGGCACGCTGGGGCGCAGCGCCAATCCGCACCGCGCCTTCGCCTGTGCGGGCGTCGGCTTTGGCGTGTTCTCGATGGTCTTTCTGGGCGCCGTGCCGCAGATCATCACCGCCGCCGGGCCCCAGGCCTTCTTCGTGACCGTGGGCGGCATCATGATCGTGGCGGCCCTGGTGACGGCGCTGCTGATGCCGGCGCAGACGCAGCGCGCGGCGCTGCTGCGCAAGACCGCGACCGGCCCGCTGCCCCGCCATGTGCGGCTGGCGATTGCGGGCATCATGGGCATGGCGCTGGTGCAGGGCATGGTGTTCAGCTTCCTGGTGCAGGCTGGTACCGCGCGCGGCTTTGGGACCCACCGGGTCGAGATCGTGCTGATCGTGCTGGGCGTCGTCAACCTGGTGCCGCCGGTCATCGCGGCACTGCTGCAGACGCGGGTGCGGGCCATGACCGTGGCGCCGCTGGGGCCGCTGGTGCAGGGGCTTTTCGCGCTGTCGATCATGGCGGCGCCGGCCTTCGCGGGCTTTGCCCTGCCGGCGGTCTTCTTCGCGGCCGTGCTGATCTTTACCCATACCTTCGTCTTCGGCTTCCTGGCCGAACAGGACCCCTCGGGGCGGGCGGTGGCGGCGACGCCTGCCATGCTGATGACGGGGTCGGCCGTGGCCCCCTTCCTGGGGGGCGCCCTGGTCGAGCTCTGGGGCTTTGCCGCCATCGGCCTGACCGGGCTGCTGGTGGGGCTGGTCTGCGCGGCGCTGTTCCTGAAGGCCCGCCGTTCGGCCGGGCCGGTGGCGGGGGCGCATCCCGCCGAATGACCGGACCCCATGGCCGGGCCCCATGCCCTGCCGTGCACCGGCGGGGCCCCGTTTGCGAACATGAGGAGGAGGAGGACCTCGATGACACGTTTTGCCGTGGCAGTGCTTTGTGCGCTCTTGCCGCTGGCCCAGCCGGCGCTGGCCCAGACCCGCTGGACGACGCTGGGCACCTCGGGCGGGCCCAATGCCCGCGCCGACCGATCCCAGCCCGCCAACCTGCTGAGCGTTGATGGCACCTATATCCTGGTCGATGCCGGAGACGGCGTGACCGACCGCCTGGCGGGCAAGCAGGTGCCGCTGTGGCAGATCGACAGCCTGCTGATCAGCCATCTGCATTTCGACCATTTCGGCGGGCTTCTGGCGGTGCTGGGCCAGCGCTTTCAGCTGAACGCGGGCAAGCCGTTGCAGATCTACGGCCCGCCCGGCACCCAGGCCACCGTCGCCGGGCTGCTGACCGGCATGGGCCCCGCGATGGAGGCCGCCTACGGCTTGCCGGACGAACAGACCTTGACCCCGGATGCACTGGTGCAGGCCCATGACCTGAAGGATGGCGACAGCCTGACCATCGGCAGCACCCGGGTGACGGCGGTGAAGAACACGCATTACTCGTTCCCGCCCGGATCTGACATGGACGCCCGGTTCCAGTCGCTGTCGTTCCGCTTCGATACGCCTGACCGCTCGATCGTCTATACCGGCGACACCGGCCCCAGCCCGGCGGTAACGCAACTGGCGCAGGGCGCCGACCTGCTGGTGTCCGAGATGATCGACCTGGATGCCGTCACCGGCCAGATCCGCGCGCAGCGCCCGGACCAGCCGCCCGAGATCCTCAAGGAGATGGCCCGGCACCTCTCGACCCACCACCTGACGCCGGATGCCCTGGGTCTCATGGCGGCCTCAGCCGGGGTCAAGGCGGTGGTTGCCACCCATCTGGTGGCCGGTGCCAGCATCACCCCCGCACAGGAAGACGGCTGGGCCCGCACCATCGCCAGCCATTACGCAGGTCCGGTCACCTTCGCAACCGACCTGCAGGACTTTTGACGGCCTGCCATTCACTGACTGCCATGAACCGGACATTTCGCATGAAAAACAAAGCCCTCGCCGTTCTTGCCACGCTGACCCTGACCGCGCTGACCCTGACCGCTCCCGCCCGGGCCGAGAACACCCCGAAATCCCCCTTCGCCTACCAGCGCGAGGCCTTCGATGGCATCAAGCTGACGCTGCTGGGCACCGGCAGCCCGGCGCTGCGGATCAACCGTTTCGGCCCGTCCAGCCTTGTGCAATGCGCCGGTCAGGACATCGTCATTGATGCCGGGCGCGGCATGACCATGCGCCTTGGCCAGCTGGGCATCCCCGCCGGAGAGATCGATGCCGTCTTCCTGACCCATTTCCATTCCGACCATACCAACGGCCTGCCGGATCTTTACCTGTCGGGCTACGTGCCGCTGCCGCTCGGCGGCCGCACCACCCCGTTCCAGCTATACGGGCCAGAGCATGTCGACCGGCTGGCGAAGGGGCTGACCGAGGCCTATGCCTCGGATCTGGAAGAGCGCGCCGCCGCCTCGATCCCCGAGGCCGCCACCCGGATCGACCCCCATGTGGTGCATGAGGGCGTGGTCTTCGATCACGACGGGCTGAAGGTCACCGCCTTCAAGGTGCATCACGACCCGTCCGCGGAAACCTTCGGCTACCGGGTCGATTGCGCGGGCCATGCGGTGACGTTTTCGGGGGATACGGCCTTTGACCAGAACGTGGCGACATACGGCAAGGGATCGGACGTGATCGTGCACGAGGTGGCCGCCGTCGCCGCCGGTCAGGAAAACAACCCCTTCTTCAAGGTCGTCATGTCCGGTCATACCGCGCCGGAGGAGGCGGCGCAGATCTTCGCTGAGGCGCAGCCCAAGCTCGCCCTGTTCAGCCATATCGTGCAGTTGCCGGGCGGGCCCGCCGGCCCCTCCGAGGCCGAGATCCTGGCCCGCGCCCGCAAGGGCTATGACGGCCGCATCGTGATGGGCGAGGATCTGATGAGCGTTTATATCGACGACAACGGCATCCGTCTTGCGGGCACCGCCCCGGCAACGAACTGAGTGGGTCGCACGCCCGCCTGTACCCCGGCCCGGCCGTTCCGGCAGGATCGCCGGGCCGATGACCGGGTTGGTTTGGGGAGCGGACCCGGGCCCCGGGTTCCTGACCTGCCTTGCCGTCCTGCGCGCGTTGAACATCACGCATTGGTTCCGCGCAACGCGGGTCAGCCAGCTCTGCCTGCCATATAGGCGGGGCGGAGCGCTCCTTGCCTGCTTTGCATCATGCCCGGGGGCACCACCGGGCCCGGGTCCCTTCCCGCAAGGGGCAGCTGCGGGCGCTCCATCAGGTCGGGCGATCTGGTCGGCGCTGCTGGCAAAATGGTTTCGCTGGCGCGCGTCGGGCTGCCGGTTTGTCGGTGGCTTTTTTTGGCCGCGGTTTTGGCGACATGATCGGCGGTTGTCGTGCCGTGCCGGGCCAACAGCGGCGTCGCGGCAGTCACGCCGAACACCCGGCCTGCCAATGCCGCAGCCGATCCGGGGAAGACACCCCGGATGATCCTGACCGGCGGGCGTCGCAGGGTGGCGGGGTTCGGTCAGGACATGATCTGCGCCACCTGTGGCAAGGGCCGGGGACATATGCGCTTGTCGCCCGGCGCATCAGGCTGGCTGCGGGTCCGGGATGGAGCGGCGGATCTTTGGCGGTGATGCGGTGCAGCGCGACCTGGCGGGCAATCGCAGCCGGCGTTTGGGCCGGATCGACTCAGGTACCGCGGACGGTGACGAAATGGACAGCGATCCCTCTGCTGACCTTCCAATCCCTGGGCGCGGTCCCGCCGTGGACGACCGCCGCCTGCAGCGCCCCGGCCCGTGCCATGAGCGTGACAAGGGCAAGGGCCGTCGCAGCCCCCACGACAGGACATGCCGGGCCTGCGTCCGGTCCGGTCGGGATGCGGGAACGTGTACGTTCCTGACACTGCGGCTGTGTCTTGCGAACTGGATTATCAATCGTTTCCAGAGACATACGGATAAACCTGCCGGGCGGGGTCGGGGCGGTTGCCCGATGGTCCGGCAGATGGACGGGCCGGGGCGGATCGGCAGGTCGCGCCGGGGGCACTGGCGGGGGCGGACGGAAAAGGCCCCGGACGCGGGCGGCGCGGCCGGGGCAGTCGGGCGGGCAGAAAAGGGACTTTCCGCCGGAAGGAACAGGGTCAGGAGCGCTTGAAGCCCAGGCTGGATTCGATGCGTTCCCAGGTTTCGTTCATCGGCCAGGCGGCCGAGACGCCGGGGATCGACAGGTGGCCGTAGCGGAACGACAGCTGATGTTCCGAGGCGGCCTCGCTGCGGCCATCGAATTTGGCGACATAGATGGCGGTGGCCAGGCCCGTGCGGTCGGCGCCCTGCTGGCAATGGATCAGCAGCGGTTTCGGCAGGGTTTCCATCAGCTTTGTCAGCTCGGCCACGCGGTCGTCGGGCAGGATGCGGCGGGCGGACATGGCGAAATCGGCATGGGTGACGCCCAGGTCGCTGCTGACCTGGACCTCGGCATCGTACCAGTCCTTGCCGGGGTTGGGCCCGCGCAGGTTCAGCACCGAACGGATGCCGTATTTCTCGATATCGGCGCGCAGGCTCTCGGCGCCGGGCTGGGCCGAACGGTAAAGGACGCCGGGAATGACGGTGTGGAAATTGCCGCTGAGCGCAAGCCAGCCGGCCCAGCCCCCGGCGGCCAGCAGGACCACCCCTGCCACGGCGGTCACGGCCGCGACGCTGCGCAGGATCCGCCGCAGCAGGCGACGCGGTCGCGCGACGGTTGCGTCCGCAGGCTGGGCATTGTCGGGGCTGGCCTTGCCGGCGGGAAGGGGAAGAAGAGCCATGGTCTGTCCGTCGTTTCTTGTTGCTGCGCATCGATCTTCGGGGCGAAACCTTGCACTTTGCTTACGACGCGCCTTTGGCCTTTCCGTGACGGCGGGATCGGGCTAGCCAGAGGCATGAGAATTCTTGTTGTCGAAGATGCAGCCGATCTGGCCGGGGCGGTGCGCCGTTACCTGGTGCGGGAAGGCCATGCGGTGGATCTGGCCGAGGACATCGAAGCCGCGCAAAGCGCGCTGGCGGTGGCCGAATATGACGGTCTGGTGCTGGACCTGGGGCTGCCGGATGGCTCGGGGCTGGAGCTGCTGCGCGCGCTGCGCGGGGGCGGCGACCGCACGCCGGTGATCATCGCCACCGCCCGCGACCAGATCAGCGACCGCATCGCGGGGCTGGACTGCGGCGCCGATGACTATGTGGTGAAGCCCTTCGACCTGGGCGAACTGGCGGCCCGGCTGCGCGCCCATGCCCGCCGCGCCGAGGGCGACCCGGAGGTCATCGCCCGCATCGGCGCGCTGCGCATCGACCGGGCGCGGGCGATGATCTGGCGCGACGAGCAGCCGGTCAAGCTGACGGCGCGGGAATGGGCGATCTTCGATGCGCTGCTGGGCAGCCGGGGGCGGGTCCTCAGCCGCAGCGCGCTGGAAGACCGGCTGTATGATTTCGACGCCGAGATCTCGGGCAATGCAGTCGAGGTCTATGTCTCGCGGTTGCGCAAGAAGCTGGGGGCGGATGTGATCACGACCCGGCGCGGCCTGGGATACCAGCTGCAATGACCCGCTGGTCGCTGCGCGGACGGCTGACGCGGCGGGTGCTGATGGCGCTGGCGGGGGCGTGGATTCTTAGCCTGGGGGTTGGCATCTACACCATTGCCCATGAAATGAGCGAGCTTCTGGCGGACGAGCTGCGCAGCGTGGCACCACTGGTCATGGCGCTCGACAAGGCGGGGGGGACGATGCCCGATCTGCCGGGCGACATGCGGTTGCGCATTGCCGGACAGGCTGCCGGTGATCGCCCCATTCCCTGGCCCGCGCAGGACGCGGATGGCCATTACAGCCTGGGCGACTGGCATGTCTGGCGCCTGACCGACCCCGAGACGGGCCATGTGATCGAGATCGGCCAGAGTGCGCTGAAGCGGCGCGACGAGCTGTCCGAGACGGTGCGCGCCTTCGTCATCCTGATGATCCTGGTGCTGCTGGTCGGCAGCGGCAGCATCTGGTTCGGCACCCGTTCCGCCCTGCGGCCGGCGCAGGATTTCGCCCGCCGGATGGGCGCGCGCCAGGCCAGCGACCTGCAGCCCATGGCCGATACCGGCCTGCCCGAGGAACTGGTGCCGATGCGCGATGCGCTGAACGCCTATCTGGCACGGATCGAAACCCTGCTGGAAAGCGAACGCCGCTTTGCCGCCGATGCCGCGCATGAGTTGCGCACGCCGGTGGCCATCGCGCTGGCGCAGGCGCAGCTGCTGTCGGCCGAGGCCGAGGCCCCCGAGGATCTGCAGCGCCTGGTCCGCGCGCTGGAACGTCTGGGCCATCTGGTGTCACGCCTTCTGCAGTTGTCGCGCGCCGAGGCGAACCTGGCCCCGGGCGAGGGGCGCACCGATCTGGTGGCGCTCTTGCTGCTGCTGATCGGCGAGCGCCCGGGCCGGCCGATCCGCTTTGACGATCATGATCTGGAGCAGGCCTGGGTGGCGGCCGATCCCGACAGCCTGGCGATCCTGCTGTCGAACCTGATCGACAATGCGCTGGAACACGGCACCGGCGGCGTCCGGCTGGAGCTGGTCTCGGAGACCGAACTGCGGGTCATGAACCCGGTGGCCGAGGGGGCCGCCTTCCGCCATGGCCGCTTTGCCCGGGGGCCGGGATCGGCGGGCAGCGGTCTGGGGCTGTCGATCGTGGCGACCATCGCACGGCTGAACCGGATCAGCCTGCAGGACAGCATCCGCGACGCTCAGGCCTGCGTCACGCTGCGATTTCCCCGGGGCTGAGGGGGCGTTCCGCCTGCAGCTCAGTCAGCAGCGGGGCGGCCAATGCCTCGACGCGGGCCTCGACCCGGGCCCTGAAGGGCAGCTTGCCGCGGGGCGGGGGCGTGGCGCGCAGGGCCGCGAAAGAGACGCCGAAGCGGGCTTCGTGACGCGCCCGATCCGGTCCGCAAAGGTCGCAGGTCGACAGGCAGTCCAGCCCGCGTGCCCGGGCCGCGGCCTCGCTCAGCAGGTGGCTGAGGTAGAAGACCGCATAGGCGTCCTCGGGGGGAAGCCGCGCCGTGGTGTCGCGCAGGAAGCTGCGGCGCGCGATCTGCCGGCGCAGGACCGGCAATGCCATCACGGCGATCCGGCTGTGCAGTGTCGCTGGCACCAGCTGTCGCAGCAGCGGCCGTGTGCGCGCGGAACGGGCCAGCTGCAGTAGGGTCCGCGGCAGGAAATAGTCGTTCTGCGGCCAGTTGTACGAGGCGAACTGCGCCTCTGGATCGCGGCGCAGGTAGAAGGCGCAGCGGCTGCCGTCGCAGGCCAGGCCGCGCTGCTGCAGGCCGGATCGGCAGAAGCCGAAAAAGGCGCTGCGGCCATGGGCTTCGGCGACCCGGGTGCAGGCCTGCAGGAAGGCGCGCGCGGCCTCTCCGGGACAGTCGCGATAGACCCGGTCGATCGCCACGTCGCGATCAAAGAGGGCATGCAGCGGCTGGCCGGTTTCCGGATCGCGCAGCAGGTAGGTGTCGAAATAGCCGCCCCGCCAGTCGGGATGCCGCAACCCGGCCGAGACCCGGCGTTGCCGGGCGCCCTCGCAGCGGATCCGCTCGGGCGAGGCGATCATCTCGTGGAAGGGCTCGTAGAAGACCATGTGACGGTCCGAGTCCAGAAAGCACCGGGCCAGGGCCGTGCTGCCGGTGCGCCACATCGAATGAGCAAGAACATGTGTCATTCGTTCCGGCTAGCGATATGTATGCCAGGGAACAACGACTTCGTGAGCAGCGCGAGAGCGCGGGGCGAACATCCGCCAAGATCCGGCGCGCGGGCCGGCAGGGCCCTGCGCGCGCAGAGGTTTGCGTGATCAGTCGGTAACTTTTTTCACGAAGATGGATTTCAGCCCGATCGGACCGATGCCGGGGATCTTGCAATCGATGTCGTGGTCGCCCTCGACCAGGCGGATGCCGCGCACCTTGGTGCCGACCTTGATGACCGAAGAGGTGCCCTTCAGCTTCAGGTCCTTGATCACGGTGACGGTGTCGCCATCGGCCAGCAGATTGCCGACGCTGTCGCGGATGCCGCCCGCTTCGGCCGGGCTTTCCGCAGACCATTCATGGCCGCATTCGGGACAGTTCAGCAGCGCCTCGACCTGATAGGTATAGGCGGAATGGCATTCGGGGCACGGGGGCAGGGTATCGCTCATGGCGCCCTATAACGAGAAATGCCGCAGATTTGCAAGGCCGTCATTGCGGCGACGTTTCCCGGGTGGCAGCGGCAGGTCTCTGGAATGGTTGGGGAATTTCGCAAGGCCGCATCGGGTACCGGGCATGGCCGCCGCCGCGACCCTTGATCGCAGCGCGCGCGGTGGGCGGACATTCAGAAAAAATCAAGGCGGACATGGGATTGGACGGGGGCAACTGCCTTGCCACAACTGCCGGGTTTTCCAAATGACCATAAAGACCAAGATATTCAGTGTTCTTGCTCTGGCCACCCTGCTGGCCTGGGGCGGATTGCTGACGGTGATCTCGGAATTGCTGGTACACAACACGCAGATGGATCGCGGCACCCGGCTGGCGGCCCAGCTGACCGGACGCCTGTTGCCGCTGGTCGAGCGGGTCGAGACCGTCAAGATCGACGTCATTCAGGTGCAGCAATGGCTGACCGACATCTCTGCCACCCGTGCCGCGCCCGGTTTCGATGACGGCTTTGCCGAGGCCGCAGCCTTTGCCGAACGCCTGACCGCCGATCTGGAGGTGGCGCGGGACCATGCCAGGGCGCTTGATCTGCCGGATGTGGTGGCGGCGCTTGATCAGGTGGCGGCGGCCTTTCCGGCCTTCTATGCCGGTGGGCGGACCATGGCACAGGCCTATATCGACCGGGGCCCTGCGGGGGGAAATCCGCAGATGGAGGCCTTTGATATTGCAGCCGAGGCGATCGGTTCGGCGCTGGATGCGCTGATCAGCGGGATGCATGACCAGAGCGCCCAGCTCTCGGACCAGCTGACGGCGATCACCGGCGCGGTGAAGCGTTCGAACATGCGGCTGATCTGGCAGGTGGCGCTGTTTTCCGCGGTGGCGCTGCTGGGAACGCTGGCGGGGGTGATCCACCTTTATCGCGTGCTGACCGGCAGCTTCCGCGACCTCGATCACGACATTGCGCTGGTGATGCAGCGCGACGATGCGACGGCCTTCCGCCTGGATCCCGACCGCCGGGACGAACTGGGACCGGTTGCGGGTGCGCTGCATGCCTTCCGCCGCAGTGCCGCCGAGGTGCGTGCCCGGGAGGCGGGCGAACGCGCTGCGCACGCCCAGGCCGAGGCCCAGCAGCGCGCCCAGGAGGCGGCGCGCCTTGAGGCGGCCGAGCGTGAAGCCGAGGCAGCGGCCCGGCGATCCTCGGACCAGGCTGCCGCCCAGGCGCGCGACCAGGCCATCATCGCTGAAATTGATGCCGTGGTGCAGGCCTGTGCGGCGGGCGATTTCTCTCGTGCGTTGCGGGTGGAGGACAAGAGCGGCGTGCTGGCCGATGTCTGTGCCGGGCTGAACAGGGTGGGCGAGGCCGCCAATTCAGGTCTGGGCGCAGTGCTGCAGGGGCTGCAGCAGATGGCGGCGGGCGACCTGCGCCGCCGCATGCCCGAGGATCTGTCGGGCATCTTCGCCGAGATCGCGACAGAGATGAACATTGCCTGCGCGACGCTTGGCGGGACGCTTGGGGGGATTTCGGCTTCGGCGGGGCGGGTGGACGGATCGACGCGCCAGATCGCCGATGCGGCCGAGGATATGGCGCAAAGGGCTGGCAAGGCGGCAGAAATGCTGGAGGGAACCTCGGCCGAACTGCAGCAGATGTCCGGCACGGTGACGGCGGCGGCCGCCTTTGCCGAGACCGCCTATCGTTCGGTCGAGGAAATCTCGGGCAAGGCGGACAGCGGCCATGACGTGGTGCGCCGCGCTGTCGAGGCGATGGACGAGATCCAGACATCCTCGGAGGCGATCGGCCGGATCCTGCATGTGATCGATGAAATCTCGTTCCAGACCAATCTGCTGGCGCTGAATGCGGGGGTCGAGGCGGCACGGGCGGGCGAGGCGGGGCGTGGTTTTGCCGTGGTGGCGACCGAGGTCCGCGCGCTGGCGCAAAGATCGGCCGATGCCGCCCGCGAGATCGCCGGGCTGATCGAGGCCTCTGGGGTGAACATCGGCCGCGGGGTCGAACTGGTGCAGGCCTCGGGGCGGGCCTTCCAGGAGATCGTCGGCGGGATCGAGGGGACGACGGCTCAGATCCGCCAGATTGTCACGGCCTCGAACGAGATGGCCGAAGGCATTGGCACGATCTCGGAGGCGACGCAGGACCTGGACCGCATCGCGCAAAGCAACCTGGAGGCGGTGCAGAAGACCGGCGGCGCGGTCTCGGCGCTAATCGAGGAGGCACGGGCGCTGTCCCGTTCGATCCACAGTTTCGAACTAGAGACCGCAGTCCCGCTGCATTGCTCCCCAAACTTGGACCGCAGGAAGTTGGATTTTTCAGCTGCCTCACGATGACGGGCCGGTGACGCCATCGGGATAATGCATGGCAATCGGGACGTTGTATCCAATCGCGCTGTGGGGTCGGTCCTCGTTGTAGTGTCGACGCCAAGCTTCCAACTTTTCGCGGGCGTCCTGGCGGTCCTCTCGCAGCTTCGCCTTCACCCTGCGCTTCGGGTGCTTGTTGCCCAGCTGAAGGCCCAACTCATTGTAAATGCGGGTCTTTTCATATTGATCACCCATCCTTCCCGTCGCAGAAGGACATGCACAGGCCGGTAGCCATACCGCACGCGTGTCTCGCAGATCTCCTTGATCCGCTTCTCGACGGCAGCCTGGTGCGTCCGCCGGGACTTGTAGTGGTCGCTGGACGTGTCGAAGCAGATGGCCCCACAAGCCTTCCGGATCGACACGCCCCAGTCGACGCACATCCCGGTCACGATCTCTCGCAGACGCCCAGGCTTCAGAGCTTTCGCCGGATAACGTCCTGCAACATCTCCCGGTCAAGCGTCAGGTCCGCCACGATCTTCTTCAGCCGCGTGTTCTCGTCCTCAAGTGCCTTCCACCGACGCATCTCGTCCGGAAGCAAGCCGCCGTATTTGTTTGGCGGGAAAACCGTCCACTGGACGCTTTTCTTCATCCGCCTGCACTCCAGTTGAAGTAGGTCGCTTGGCTGATCCCTGCCTTACGGCAGATCTCAGCAACCGGCGTGCCTTGCTCGCCCTGCTTCAGGATGAAGGCCTTTTGCGCCTCCGTGAACTTCGATGCCTTCATGCCTTTCCGCTCCTCTCCCAGCCAAGAAAGAGTAGCCGAAAACTCCAGCTTCAAACGCGCCAGGTTTCAGGGGGCAGAGCAGGCGCCCTCGATCTGATGACTTTGGTGCGCGCAGATTTGAGGTCGATGCCGCCCGCAGACACATGGGCCACCTTTCAGACCACGACACCACCACGACGCCAATGGTTTGTGATGCGCATTCAAGTATCTGAAAAGTAATAAAAATATGGACTTGAAATTCGTTTCGCCGCACCGGGATGGACCGACCCGGAGGCCCGATCACGGGACCGCATCGGCCGGGTCCGGTGCCGGGATGCCTCAGGTCAATGGCGCCCCCGGAGGAGGCGCGCCGCCCCGGAAGCATCCGCCCGGAACGGCCACAGGCCGCGGGGCCGGGCAGGCGTGGCGCCTGGCGACCCCGGCCAATTGCTCAGCCCGCGATCTTGGCCAGCAGGCCTTTGACGTCCGGATCATAGCCGCCGATGGCCTGCACGGCGCCGCTGCTGTCCTTGAACAGCAGGTAGGGCGTGCCAGAGATCCCCTGCGCCTGCATCCATTCGTTGTTGGCCTTCACCTTGGCCACCGCATCCGCGTTCGAGGTGTCGCCGGCGATGCCGCCCTCTTCCTGGGCCTCGTCGAACTTGTCCTCGTCCTCGGCCAGGGCAGCGGCCGGATCCTTGGCGGCCATGATCGCGGCAGCCTTGGCCAGAGAACTCTGCTTCAGGAAGCCGGCCTGGATGATGTGCACCTTGACCTTGCCGGCCGCGACGGCGGGCTTCAGATCGTCATAGGTCTTGTGGCAGTAGATGCAGTTCGGGTCGAACAGGATCCACAGCTCTTTCGGGGCATCGGCCTGGCCCCAGACATAGCCCGAGGTCTTGTCGAGCGTGGCAAAGTTCTCGGCCGCCGAGGGCGGTTTGGGCAGGACGCTGGCGCCTTCCAGATTGGTGACGTTCTGGCCGTCGCTGTCGATGATCATGCCCTGCATCAGGTATTTGCCATCTGCCGAGGCATAGAGGATCGTGTCCTTGTGCGGGCCCAGCTCGACCGCCAGGCCGATCAGGCCGGCGGGGGCCTCGAAGGCTTGCAGGACCTTGGCCTGGCCCTGGGTCAGCTTGTCCAGCGTCGCCTTCACCGGGGCGGGGAGATCGATGCTTTTGACGGCGGCGGGGGCGGGGGCGGGCGCGGCTGTGGTCTGGGCCAGAGCAGGCAGCGCCGCCAGCCCGGCGACAAGGCTCAGCGTCAGCCCGGCGCCGCGCAGCAGGGCGGCGGCCGGGAGGGAACGACGAAGCGGGGAAGACAGCATGACGAGGGTCTTTCGTGCAGGATCAAGGAACATGCCCGGCCAGCGGGTATCCCGTCCTTGTCACGGCCCCGGGGGCGGGGGCGCAATGCACATTCATTTGAACGGCGGGCATTTGAACGGCGGGCATTTGAACGGCGGGCATTTGAACAGCTGGGCCCTTGGTCGCGGGCCCATCCTGCGGGGCGGTGATCAAAGGGCTGGCCACCGGGGCGATGCCCCCACCCGAGCGGGCCCGGGGGGGAAGGGCCTGCCACTGGTGCCGCCCTCAGTAGGCGCCGCGTCCCGAGGCGATGCTGCGGAAGGTCAGCGCGATCAGCATCAGGTCCAGCACCGACGAGCGGCTGTGCACATAGGCCAGATCCATGTCGACCATCTTGTCGAAACCGATGTCCGCCCGCCCCGAGACCTGCCACAGTCCGGTGATGCCGGGTCTGACCGCCAGTCGTCCCAGGGCCGGGGCCGGATAGGCGGCCACTTCGCTGGGCAGGGCCGGGCGGGGGCCCACCAGCGACATGTCTCCGCGCAGGACATTCAGGATCTGCGGCAGCTCGTCCATCGAGCTGCGCCGCAACAACCGCCCGATCCGGGTGATGCGCGGATCGTTGTGCGCCTTGAAACACAGACCCGCCCGGTCCGATCCCGCCAGCAGCGCCGGGCGGCGCGCCTCGGCATCCGTCTGCATCGAGCGGAATTTCAGCACCTGGAACGGTTTGCCGTCGCGGCCGATGCGGGTTTGACGGAACAGGGCCGGGCCGGGGCTGTCCAGCCGGATCGCCAGCGCCATGGCCAGCATCACCGGCGCCAGCAGCAGCAGGGCAGGCAGCACCAGGGCCAGGTCCAGCAGCCGCTTGCGGCGCGCTCCGGGATCGGCGGCCGACAGGGCATGGCGGGCGGCGCGGGCCAGGAAGGTGGCATTGCCGATCAGGTAGCGGCGCGCCATGCGGCGCGGCTCCATCGCCAGCCGCCAGGCCCATTCGCCATGCAGGCGCCGCACCATCAGGGGCGCGCGGCGGACATTGCCGGCCAGAAAGTCGAACAGCGCGCCCACACCCAGCCGCAGACGCGGCGCCAGCAGGTGGCCATGTTCGGCCAGCCACAGGTCCTGGCGCGGCACCCCCATGGCGACCAGCAGGATATCCGCCCCCGAGGCATTGATCTCGGCGATCGCCCTCAGATCGTCACGGGCCCCGGCAAAGCCGTCGCGGGTACCGGCGATGCGCAGGCCGGGGATGTCGCGTTGCAGGCGCTGCGCGGCGCGCGCGGCAGTGCCGGGGCTGGCGCCGAACAAAAAGACCGACAGGCCCTGCGCTGCGGCCCGCTGCAGCAGCGCAGGCACAAGGTCCGTGCCGTTCAGGTTGGCGCTCAGCCCGGGGCCGGTCATCCGGGCGGCCAGCTCGACCCCGATCCCGTCGGGCAGCACCATGTCGGCACTGCGCAGCGCATCCGCATAGCGGGGCGAACGTGCCATGACATTGGCGCAATGGGCGTTCAGGAAGGCAATGGTACGCTGTCCCGGGGCCAGGATGGCCTCGATCGCGGCCTCGGCCGGGGCATCGACCAGCGGCAGGCCCAAGACATCGCGGCGCGGCAGGCGGCAGGTGGCGGGCAGCGGCCGGGACTGCAGGAAATCGGTGTCGGACAGGTGTTTCATCGGGCTCCTCCCTGAGCATGTCTCGCTTCAGGGTTGCGGCCCGGGGGTGCGCGCTCAATCGCGCGTCGGGACAGGCGCGCGGCGCGGAAAGCGGGCGGGACCGGCCGGCCGGATCGCAGCTGCCCACCGCCGGCACAGGGGGGCAGGGCCGTTGGATCGGCCCTGCGCCGCCGCCGGAACAGGCCGCGTGACCTAGCGGACAGGCGTTTCGATCCAATGGGATAGGCCCCGGTGCAGTCGGATGGCACAGCGCTTTTTCAGCGCCCTTTCCGCGACGTCGCGATAAGATGGTTAAGAATTTCTGACGACCAGAAGAGGGAGGAGGCAGGATGCGTTTGCTGATTGCCGATGATCATGAACTGCTGCGCGATACGCTGGTGCTGCTGTTCGAACAGGCCGGGGACATCACCGTCGAAACCGCCGCCAGCTTCGGAGAGGCCCGCGCCTGCCTTGCCGCGCAGCCGCCCTTCGATCTGGTGCTGCTGGATTTCAACATGCCCCAGATGCAGGGGCTCGACAGTGTGGCGCAGTTGCTGGCGCTGCCGGATCCGCCCCGGGTGGCGCTGATCTCGGGCGAGGCGCGCCGCGATGTCGCCGAGGCCGCGCTGGCAATGGGGGCGGCGGGGTTCATCCCCAAGACGCTGCCGGCGCGCAGCCTGCTGAATGCCGTGCGCTTCATGGCCATGGGAGAGGTCTATGCGCCGCTCGATTTCATGACGGCGCCGGGCCTGATCGAGGCGCCGCATCCGATGACCGAGGGGCTGTCGCTGCGCGAACGGCAGGTCGCCAAGGGCCTGACCGAAGGCAAGTCCAACAAGGAAATCGCCCGCGACCTGCAGCTGCAGGAACCGACGATCAAGCTGCATGTCAAGACGCTCTACCGCAAGATCGGCGCGGCGAACCGGACCCAGGCGGCGCTGATTGCGCGCGATGTCGGCCTGGCCTGATCCCTTCGGATAGCCCGACCCGTCCCGGGGGGCAGGCGGGCGGCGGAACGGGGGGGCGCGGCTATCCGGCCTTGGCCGCGACCGGCGCGCCCGGCCCCGCTAGCCTGACGCCCGAGAGGAGACGCCGATGACCGACACCCCCGTTCCGACCCGCCGCAGCCGCGCCCCCATTCCCGGCTTTCTGCGCACCCCGCCGCGCCAGCTGTCGATCTGGCGCCTGTTCAGCGGCGGGCGTCCGTCGGATCTGCTGCGCCTGCCGCGCTATCTGGTGCTGGCCGGGCTGGGCGGTGTCGGGATCTGGGCGCCGATCACGACCTATCTGAAGACCGCGCCCCTGTCCTATACTTCGGAAATGTCGCTGATCCTGCCGGGATCGGGGGCGGCGGCCTCGGTCAATCTTGCCAATATCGGGCAGGCGTCCTCTTCGGCCAATTCGGCGTTTTCCTCCAGCTCGATCAGCCCGACGGAAACCTACAAGCGGCTGATCAGCGCCGACCGCATCCTGGGGGCTGCCGCCGCGGCGCTGGACGAGGCACCCCGGGCGTTCGGCCGCCCCAAGGTCGAGCTGGTGGACCTGACCGGACTGATCCGCATCCGCATGACCGGTGCCACCCCCGAGCAGGCCCGCGCCCGCACCGAGGCCCTGCGCCGCGCCTTCTACGCCGAGGTCGACGCCCTGCGCCATGACGAGCTTTCGGTGCGCGAAACCGGGGCGCTGACCGCGATCGAGGACTATCGCGCCTCGATCGCCGAGACCCGTCGCGCCATCGCCGATCTGCAGGCGCGCACCGGGCTGGTATCCTTTGGGCAATACGATCAGCAGGTTGGCGCCAATGACGCCCTGCGGGCTGAACTGGCCGGGCTGACCTCGGATCTGGCGCAGCAGGAGGAAACCGTGGCGGCGCTGTCGCGGACGCTGGGCATCGCCCCCGAACAGGCGGCGGTGACGCTGAAGCTTTATGCCGATGCCGATTACAACGCCCTGCTGGCCGAGATCGCCCGCCACACGGCCGCCCTGGCCCAGGCGCGCGCCCGTGTCGGCCTGCGGCATCCCGATGTGACCGGCGCCCAGGCGGGGCTGGCGGCGGCACGCACCATGGCGCGCAGCCGGGCGATGGCGCTGACCGGTCTGGACGCGGCTGCGGTGCAGGCGCTCGACCTGGCGCATCCCGGCGCCCGGGCCGAGCTGCTGGCCGAACTGGTGCGCAGCGATGCCGCCCGCCGCGGTCTGCGCTCTGAACATCGCAAGATGGCGGCGCGGCTGGCGGCGGAAAGCGCCCGGCTGACCCGCCTGGCGCCGCTGGCGGCGCAGCTCGAAGATCTGCAGCGTGATTTTTCCGTGGCCGAGGCCGTCTTTGCCTCGGCTATCGCGCGCAGCCAGTCCTCGAAGGCCGACATCTATGCCTCCTATCCGCTGGTGCAGGCGCTGGAGGACCCCTCGCTGCCGGACCGGCCCAGTTCCCCCAATCGCAAGCTGGCGCTGGCGGCGGGCGGGGCGGCGACGCTGATGCTGCTGTTCGGTCTGCTGCTGGGCTGGATCCGGCGGCCGCTGATCAACCGGGTGCTGGCGCGGCCGCTGGGACGTCCCGGGGGACGGGCATGACCGGGCGGGCGCGGCCCGCCGGCATGACCCCGGCCGAGGCGCTGGTCTGGCGCGTCATGGTGATGACCTGGGTCTTCTACGGCCTCGGCGCGCTTTACGTGGTGGGGCCGGTGATGGGATGGACGCTGCTGGGCATGGCGCTGCTGTCGCTTTATCTTGGCCCCGCGATCCGGCCCGACCTGCGCGCAACCGGCCCGTTGCCGGGGATCGCGGCGCTGTGGTTGCTGGGCATGGCGGTGATGCTGGTCGCGCTTTGGGCGGGGCATCTGAATTGGGGGCTGGGGGTCCGGCAGACCATCAAATCCTCGATCGGCTGGGCCAAGGGCTGGGCGCTGGTGGCGCTGTTCATCACCGCCGGATCAATCCTGCCGATCCGTCGCGAAGTGCTGATCCGCGGCCAGTGCGCCATTGGCTTCTGGACGCTGGTGCTGGCGCCGGTGATGCTGGCCGCGCCGCATATGGGCCTGCCAGAACGGATCTTCGTCTCGCCGCTCAAGGCCATCGGGGGACCGGGGCCCGAGTATTTCTCGGTCTATTTCTATACCTATGATCCGGCCAGCTGGACGCCGCGCTGGCAGTTCTACCTGCCATGGTCGCCCTTCGCGGCGCTGATCGGGGTGGTGATGGTGATCTTCTCGCTGGAAGAGCGCCACCGGGGCTGGCGCGCAGCCGGGGTGGCGGCGGGGATGCTGATGATCTTTGCGTCGAAATCACGCATGGGGCTGGTCGGGCTGACCGCCTGCACGGTGGGCCCCCGGATGCTGCCGCTGGTGGCGCGCAGCAGCGCCTGGCTGGCGCTGGCGGGGCTGACGGCATCGCTG
Source organism: Pseudooceanicola sp. NS-SX9 (assembly GCF_057380705.1). Lineage (NCBI taxonomy): Bacteria > Pseudomonadati > Pseudomonadota > Alphaproteobacteria > Rhodobacterales > Paracoccaceae > Pseudooceanicola > Pseudooceanicola sp. NS-SX9. The sequence goes on from NZ_CM170818.1 coordinate 1,775,389, forward strand.
GCGGTGGTGGGTACCTGGCTGCTGACCAGCGCTCGGGCCGGGATCGCGGCCTTCAAGGGCGCGCGGGCTGACAGCACCCGGGTGCGCGAAACCCTGCAGCGCATTGCCCAGGAACGCTGGCGCGCCGAGGCCGTCTGGTTCGGCCATGGCACCGTGCAGCCTGGTGCTCATATCGTCGAATACATGCCGATCGGCAGCCATCACACCTGGTACGGACTGCTGTTCGTGAAGGGGCTGGCGGGGTTTGCAGCGCTTTTCGTGCCGCTGGTCGCGCATATCCTGTTTACCGTCGTGGATGCCGCCCGCCATCCCCGCGGGCGGCTGCCGCTGGGCATCCTGATGACCATCGTGCTGCTGTCCTTCGGCGAGAACCTGGAGATCGAGGCCTATATGTTCTGGCCGGCCCTGCTGCTTTTGGGGGTGCATCTGCGCGAGGTGGCGCAGGCGCGCGACCAGGGCGCGCCTCGCCAGGAACCGCGCGCCCCGACCCACGACGCTCAGGGCAGCATGGCGACGACGCCCACCATGCCCAGCACCCGGGCGACCTCTCCGACATCCGTCACCGTACTGTCATAGCAGGCAATGGCATCGCCGGGCAGCAGATAGGGGTCGTAATCGTCCCGATCCGCCCGCCGCAGCATGTCCTCGATATTGCGTTCGATCACCACCGAAACCCCGGTCACCGGATTGCGGCTCATCAGCAGGGCCGAGCGGTCGGCGCTGGTGGCCCGCGGCCCGCCGACGCAGTTGGTGTCCACCACCGCCTGCATGAAGCGCGTGCCCCAGGGCACTTCGCGCACCTCCTGACCCACCGCCGAGATCGCGTTGCCGCTGGCCGGCTGGGTCAGGTTCGACAGGAACAGCGACACCCCCGGCGGGCTGACCGGAGAGGGCCTCATCAGCGCCTCCTGAAAACAGGCGCGGCTGGGCACGACGATCTCGTCTCCGCTCAGCAGCAGCACGTCGACGACCCTGCGCCCCTCCAGGACGCCACGCATGTCGATGCGGTGGACATGGCCGTTGCGGTGCAGTTCCACCGCCGAAAGATCCGCATCGGGACGCACGCCGCCCGCGGCACGCAGGGCGGCCGACAGGTTGCGGGCCTCGGTCGAGGCGCCCATGGCGGCGGCACGGGCCGTGTCGCGCTGCAGCCCGCCGCCGGGGCCGATGCCGACCTCATGCGGTTCGAAAACCGCACCCGAGACACCGACGCTGACCGGGGCCAGGTCCATGATCCGCACCGAGACGCGCGGCCGTTCATCGTAGAAGCGTTGCGCCACCAGGGCTGCCGCCAGTGCGGCTTCGACCTGGTCGATGCTGCGGCCCTGGGCCGGGACGGCGGGCAGGAAGGGCAGGCGGATGGTGCCGGCGCGCGACACTTCGTAGGCGCCGTTGAAGGTGGCATCGGCTTCGACGCGGATGTCCAGCAGATCGCCGCGCGACAGGCTTTCGCCGCGCAGCGCCAGGGCTGCAAGACCGGCGCCCTTGCCCAGCGGCCCCTGGGCGCCGCCGCGGGCGAGCTGGCAGCCCTGGGCGTTCATCGTCGCCGAGATCAGGAAACTGTCGCGGCCACGGGCGCGGCTGACCTCTGGCGCGCGCCACTGCGCCTGGTAGTCATGACCGCGCGACACCGGCGCCAGATTGGCGGGGGCCTTGTAGGTCGTGCAGCCCGCCACAGACAGGGCGAGGATCAGCGGAACGGTCTTGAAGTCGGGCCGGAACATGCGGGTCCTCCTGCAATTGGGGCCGGAACTGGGGGTCCTTTCTGGATAGGACAGCGCAGGCGCAGCGGTCCACGCCCCGGTCGGTTTGTTGAAGTATCCCATCGGATTGGCCGCTGTCCGTGCGGGACCGTACGCTGTCCGGGCGGGGCCGGGACGGCGCAACGGATCCGTCGCAGACTGCCCTTCGACCGCAATCCGACCCCGACCAGAGGTATCGTTCCCTTGCCCCTCATCCGTCCTGGCCTGGCCCTGATGCAAGCGCCGCTGGCCCGCAATCTGCTGTCCTACGGCGCCTCTGAAATGGCCTCGAAGGCGTCTCGCCTGCTGGTGGTGATCACCGTCGCGCGGACCATGGAGGCCGGGGCCATCGGCATTGCCGCGGCGGCGCTGGCGGCATCGGACATCCTGAAGGCCCTGACCGAGAACGGCATCGGTCAGCGCATCATCGCCGCCCCGCCCGGGCGCCTGCAGGCGACCTGTGCGACCGCCCGGCGGCTGTTCACCGGCTGGTGCCTGGGGCTGTGCCTGTTGCAGGGCGCGGTGGGGGTGGGGCTGGCGTGGTGGCAGGCGCAGCCGCAGACCGGTCTGCTGGTGGCGCTGCTGGGGCTGGAGTACCTGTTCATGCCGGCCGGACTGGTGCAGGCGGCGCTGGCCATGCGCGAGGGGCGGATGCACCAGACCGCCGCCATCGCCGGTGGCCAGGTGGTCAGCGCCAACCTGCTGTCGGCGGTGCTGGCGCTGCTGTGGCCGGGGCCGCTGGCGCTGGTGTTGCCGCGGCTGGCTGCGGCGCCGCTGTGGCTGGTGTGCATGCGCCGCCTGCGGCCCTGGCGCCCCGATCCGGCCGCCGGGCGGATGCCGTTGGCCCATTTCACCGGTTTCGGCGCCACGGTTCTGGCCATCGAGCTGGTCAAGGCGCTGCGGCTGCAGGCCGACAAGCTGTTGGTGGGGCTGCTGATGGGCCCCGAGGTGCTTGGCCTTTATTTCCTGGCCTTCAACGCGGGGCTGGGGCTGGCGACGTCCTTTTCCGTGGCGCTGTCGGTGGTGATCTTCCCGCATCTCAGCCGCGCCCGCGACCGCCGCCAGGCGTTGCGTCAGGGCATCGTGCTTGGCCTTGCCGTGATTGCGCCGCTGGTCCTGCTGCAGGCGGCGCTGGCGCCCTATTACGTGCCGGTGCTGTTCGGAGCCGGCTGGGAGGGGATCGCGCCCGTGGTCAGCATCCTGTGCCTGGCGGCGATCCCCATGGCGCTGTGGTCCAGCGCTGCGGGCTGGCTGCGCGCCGAACAGCGCACGGCCCAGGAACTGCGGGCCACGGCGTTGCTGACGCTGGCACTGCTGGTCAACACCCTGGTGCTGGCGCCGCACGGGCTGACGGCCCTGGCCTGGGGCTATCTGCTCACCACCTGCCTGGGCATGGGCGCGGCCTCCTGGCCGGCGCTGGTCGCGGGCTTTGGCCTTTCCCCCGCAAGGAGCTGATCCGATGCCGCAATTCTCGATCATCCTACCCTGTTACCGGGCCCAGACGACACTGCCGGACACCCTGGCCAGCCTGCGCGCCCAGACCCTGACCGACTGGGAGGCGCTGTGCATCGACGATGGCTCCGACGACGGCACCCGGGCACTGGTTTCGTCCTGGGCGCGCCGCGATGCGCGGATCCGGCTGCTGCACAACACCGGTCGCGGCCCGTCGCAGGCCCGCAACCTGGGGATGCAGCAGGCCCGGGCGCCGCTGCTGGCATTTTGCGATGCCGATGACATCTGGCGGGCCGACAAGCTGGCGCAGATGGCGGCGGTGCTGCAGGACCCGGCCTGCGACGGGGCCTTCGCCCGCGTCGCCTTCTTCCGCGATCATCCAAAGGATGCGCGCAGCGTCTCTGGCGTTCCGCAGGGGCCGCTGGGGCTGCCGATGCTACTGGCCGAAAACCCCGTCTGCACGATGTCGAACCTGGTGCTGCGGGCGGATTGCGCGGCCGCGGTGGGCGGGATGCGCTCGGACATGGTGCATAACGAGGACCTGGAATGGCTGATCCGGCTGGTTGGCCATGGCGCCCGGCTGCTGCCGGTCGACCGGGTGCTGGTGGGCTACCGGACCTCGCCCGGCGGGCTGTCTGCGGATCTGCAGGCGATGGCCCGGGGCCGGGCCGAGGCACTGCGCAGTGCGGCGCGTTTCGGTCACCATCCCGATGCCACCGCCGAGGCCGTGCACCTGCGTTACCTGGCGCGCCGCGCGCTGCGGGTAGGGCAGGGTGGCCTGGGTCCGGCCCGGCTGGCGCTGCGCGGGCTGAGGCTGGCACCGCGCGGCTTCCTGCATCCGCTGCATCGCGGCGGCGGCACCCTGGCCGCCGCGCTGGCCACCCCGATCCTGCCGGCGCCGCTGCGCCGCGCCCTGTTCACCCGCTGAACCGTCCCAGACAGGAGAGGTCCCGATGACCCCCATGACCCCGCCCCCCCCGCTGTCCGCCCCGGTGGTCCAGGCCGCGCCTCCGGTGGCCTCGATCGTGGTGCCGGCCTTCAATGCCGCCCCGACGCTGCGACAGACCCTTGTCAGCCTGTCCCGCCAAAGCTTCCACGAGCTGGAAATCATCGTGGTCGATGACGGGGCCACCGATGACACCGCCGGGATCGCCGCAGCCATGGCGCGCCACGATCCCCGCATCCGCCTGCTGCGCCAGGCCAACCGCGGGCTGGCGGGGGCACGCAACAGCGGCATCGCGGCGGCGCGCGGCGTGGTGGTGGGCTTTTGCGATGCCGATGATCTGTGGGCGCCGGACAAGCTGGCGGCCCATGTGGCACATCTGGGCGCCGATCCGCTGGTGGGGCTGTCGTTCTCGGGGTCGGTGCTGATGAACGAGGCGGGGCAGCTGCTGCACCGCTGCCAGCGGCCTCGGCTGCGCGGCATCGATGCCGGCCATGTGTTCCGGCGCAACCCGGTCGGCAATGGCTCGGCGGCGGTGCTGCGCCGCGAGGTGCTGCGGGCGCTGGCCTGGCGGCCGCAGGGGGAAACCGCACGCGACTGGGTCTTTGACGAGACCTTCCGCCAGTCCGAGGATATCGAATGCTGGCTGAGGCTGGCGCTGACCACCGACTGGACGATCGAGGGGGTGCCGGGGCTGCTGACGCGCTACCGGGTGTCCTCGGGCGGGCTGAGTGCGGCGACCGACCGGCAGCTGGCCGCATGGGAGCGCATGGTCGACAAGCTGAGGCCCCTGGATCCCGCCTTCTTCGCCCGTCATGCCCCGGCGGCGCGGGCCTACCAGCTGCGTTACCTGGCGCGGCGGGCGGCCAGCGATGGCCGCGGCCCCGAGGCGCGGCGGTTGCTGCGTGCCGCGCTGGCCTGCTCGGTCCGGCCCTTGTGCGAGGAGCCGGTGAAAAGCCTGACCACCGCCGCCGCCGCCCTGCTGATCGACCGGCCACTGGGCCGTCGGCTGCACCGCCGGGCGACGCGCCCTGCCGAACCCTGACCCGATCCCGGAGGAGACCTGCCATGACCTGCCAATTTCCGTTGCCCCTGCGCCCGCGCGCCCTGCATCTGGTGGATGACACCACCCCGGGCGGGGTGATGCGCTATCTTGATTTCCTGTCCGGCGATCCGGGCCTGGCCGAGACCGCGCACCATGTCGTCCAGCCCGTCGATCCGCGCCGTCTGGGGCGCCTGCAGTCAGAGGCCGAGGTGATCGTGTCGCATCTGACGGTCAGCTGGCGCAGCCTGCCACGGCTGATCGCCTTGCGCGCCCGCCATCCCGCAACCCGGATCCTGCATGTCGAGCACAGCTATACCCAGGCTTTCACGGCCCTCAACGTGGCGGCGCGGCCGCGGTTTCAGACGCTGCTGCGCACGGCCTATGCGCTGTTTGACCGGGTGATCGCGGTCAGCGCCGCCCAGGGCGATTGGCTGCGCGCCCGTGGCCTGGTTCCCGCCGAACGGCTGAGTGTGCTGCGTCCGGTGGTCGATCTGGCGCATTTCGCGGCGCTGGAGGCACCATGCGGGCGGCCGCGGATCTTCGGCACCTTTGCGCGGCTTGAACGGCAGAAGGGGCTCGATACGCTGATCGACGCCTTCCGCACCGTGGCCGATCCCGACATGCAGCTGCATATCTTCGGTGCCGGAACCCAGCATGATGCGTTGCTGGCGCGCTCGGGGGCCGATCTGCGGGTCCGCCTGCGGGGGCATGCGGCCGATCCCTGTGCCGCCATGGCGCAGATGCAGGCCATCGTCATGCCGTCCCGCTGGGAGGCCTTCGGGCTGGCGGCGCTGGAGGCGCGGGTGGCCGGGCGGGCGCTGATTGCCAGCGATCTGGACGGGCTGCGCGATCAGGCCGGTCTTGGGGTGACGCTGGTGCAACCGGGCTCGGTCCCGGCGCTGCGCCACGCGATCGAGACCGCCGCCCCCTCGCCGCTGACGCAGCTCAGTCGCCGTGTTCTGGCCGAACGCAGCCTGCAAGCCACCCGCGATGGCTGGGCGCAGCTGATGGCCCTCAGCCCGCAGAGGCCGCACTGAGGCCGGTCCGTCAGGGCTGTGCCGCCAGGATCTGGTCCAGCAGCGCCCAGGTCGCCAGGGCCTCGGCCTCGGGGATCTTCTGGACGGCATAGCCCATCTGCACCAGCACGTAATCGCCGGGCGCCAGCGGCACGTCCTGCAGCATCAGCAGCGAGACCTCTCGGGTGACGCCATGCATGGTGCAATGGGCGACAAGATCCGACCGGGTCAGGATGCGAAGGGGAAGGGCCTGGCACATCCGGCATGCTTGCGCCGGATGGGCGACCAAGGCAAGGCCCTGCGGCAGTGCGCCGCGGGCGGGTGATACGTGTTTTGACTTGTGTCCCGGCGCTGCCGGACCGAAGCTGCGGCACCCCGCCTCAGCCTGCTGAAATCCTGCGGATTTCCAACGCTCCGGGCGGTGGGGCGGAAGGTCGAATGGAACGGATCCCAGACATTGACGCCGGGCACGTGGTCACCGTGCTGGGGCTTGGCAACACGCTTTTGGGCGATGATGGCATTGGTGTGCGGGTGGCGCAGGCCCTGATGGGCAGCCCCGGTATGATGGCCGTCGACGGCGGCACGATGGGCTTTCGGCTGGCCGGGGTGATCGCCGCGACCCCCGCCTGCATCCTGGTCGATGGCGCCGATCTGGGGGCCGCCCCCGGGACGGTCGATGTGCTGGACCTTGCGGCCATTGATGAGCGTTTTGGCGCCCGCGGTGGCGGGACCTCGGCCCATGCGGCGGGGCTTTTGGACCTGCTGGCGCTGGTGCGGCTGGAAGACCGCCTGCCGGACCGGCTGGCGCTGGTGGCGGTGCAGCCGCAGGATCTGGGCTGGTCCGAAACCCTCAGCGATCCGGTGGCCGCCGCCCTGCCGCGCGCCTGTGCCATGGTCCGGGCGATCTGCAAGGACTGGCATGATGCCCGCTGATCCCTTTCTGGATGCCCTCCTGGCGGAACTGCACGGCCATCTGCAGCGCCTGCTGGACGACGGCTCTGGCGCGCTGGTCGACCTGATGCGCCTGCCGATGCCGCCCGAACGCCGCGCCGCGCTGCGCGACCGCCTTGGCACCGGAGAGGTGGTCATCACGCTGGACGCCGAGGGCTCCAGCCGCCTGCAGGAAACCGCCATTCCCGGCCTGTGGTGGGTCGAACACCGCGACCGTACCGGCCGCCTGCTGGCCGAGCTGATCGAGGTGGCGCGGGTGCCCGCCATCGTGCCTGCCGACCGGACGGCGATCCGGGACGGGCTGATGCAACTGGCACCAAAGGAAAGGGCGGCAGAATGACCGACACCCTGGGCGAAACCCTGGCGGCCCGCGGCATCAGCCGTCGCGCGCTGCTGAAATTCGCGGCCGCCGTGGCGACCAGCCTGGCGCTGCCGCCGGGGGTGGCGCCTGCCATCGCCGAAGGCCTGTCGCAGGCGCGACGTCAATCGCTGATCTGGCTGTCGTTCCAGGACTGCACCGGCTGCCTTGAGGCGCTGACGCGCTCGGAGGCGCCGGGGATCGAGCGGCTGATCTTCGATTTCGTCTCGCTCGATTACCAGGAGACGCTGATGGCTGCGGCCGGTACCGCCGCTGATGACGTGCTGCGCCAGGTCGCGCAGGAAAACCACGGGCAGTACCTGCTGGCGGTCGATGGCTCGGTGCCGGTGGCCGATGGTGGGATCTATGCGATGGTGGGCGGCCGCAGCCCCCAGGCGATCCTGAGCGAGCTGGCCGAGGGCGCCGCCGCCGTGCTGGCGATCGGCAGTTGCGCGGCCTATGGCGGCCTGCCCAAGGCCGCGCCCAATCCCACCGGCGCCCGGGGTCTGGCCGGGCTGGTGGGCGATCGCCCCATTGTCAACATTCCCGGCTGCCCGCCCATCCCCGAGGTCCTGACCGGCATCCTGGTCAATTTCCTGTCCTTCGGCCGCCTGCCGGACCTGGACGACCAGGGCCGCCCGCTGGCCTATTACGGCACGACGATCCACGACCAGTGCTACCGGCGGCCCTATTACGATCAGGGCAAGTTCGCCCGCAGTTTCGACGACGAAGGCGCCCGCCAGGGCTGGTGCCTGTTCGAGCTGGGCTGCAAGGGCCCGACCACCCGCAACGCCTGTGCCAGCCTGAAATGGAATGGCGGCACATCCTTCCCGGTGCAGTCGGGCCATGGCTGCCTTGGCTGCTCCGAGCCCGATTTCTGGGATCGCGGCAGCTTCTACACCTCGCTTTCGGGGGGCGAGGGCACGTCCTGGCCCGCGGTTGCGGGGGCGGGGGCTGCGGGGGTGGCGCTTGGCGCGGGGGCGGCACTGGCCGCACGGCGGGCCCGGGCGGCGGTGGAACGGCAGATGGCGCCCGCGGCGCCGGAACAGGAGGACCGGGGATGACGGTTCTGGACTTTGCCCGGGGTCCGGCCTTGCCGGCCTCGGTGCTGATCATGGTGGCGGGGCTGGTCTGGCGGATGGCGGCGGTTCTGCTGCTGCCGGCGCGGCCCGAACGCTCGGCGCCGGGGGAGGGCGCGCCGGGGCGCACCGCAGGGGCGCTGCGGCTGGTCTTTACCCGGATGTGGCCGCGCCGCGCCTTCCTGGGGCGGACCTGGGTGCCGGTGACGCTGGGCTATGCGATGCATCTGGGCCTTGCGGTGATCGTGCTGGGGGGCGCGCCGCATATCCTGCTGCTGACGCAATCGACGGGGCTGGGCTGGGCGCCGCTGCCCAAGGGCATCGTGGCGCTGGCCAGCGCGGTGACGCTGGTGGCGCTGCTGGCGGCGCTGCTGCGGCGGATGATCCATCCGGTGCTGCGGCTTCTGTCGAATGTCGATGACTACCTGTCGCTGCTGCTGGTGCTGCTGGTGGTGCTGACCGGCATCCTGCTGGCCGAGGAAACCCTGGCCAGCTACGCGACCCTGCTGGGCTGGCACATCCTGTCGGTCGAGGCGATGATGGTCTGGCTGCCCTTCGGCAAGCTGTCGCATGTCGCGACGATCCTGGCCGCGCGCGCCGTCGCGGGTGCTCGCCAGGGCCACCGGGGGGCCTTGTCATGAGCCGCCCTCCCTCGGCGCCGCCGGTCCTGCGGCCCGCCACCCGCCGCATCGCCGCAGCCCGCGCGGCCGAGGATCCCGCCCGCCTGCAATCGGCGATGAAGGGGTTCCTCAGCGATTTCGGCCCCACCGCCGCCACCTGGATGGAGGCCTGCCTGCATTGCGGCCAATGCGCCGAGGCCTGCCAGTTCTACGTCGAAACCGGCGATCCCGCCTATACGCCGATTTGGAAGATCGAGCCCTTCAAACAGGCCTACAGCCGCCAGATGGGCCCCTTTGCGCCGCTGTTCCGCCTGCTGGGGCTGACGCCCGAGGTGACGCTGGATCAGCTGGAACGCTGGCAGGGGCTGCTCTATGACAGCTGCAACATGTGCGGGCGGTGCTCTCTGGTCTGTCCGGCGGGGATCGACATTGCCGATCTGGTGGAAAAGGCCCGCCACGGCATGTTCGAGGCCGGCCTGGTGCCGCCCGACTATCTGGGCGCGCTGGCGGGCAAGGAACGCGAGACCGGTAGCCCCTTCGGCATCGCGCCCTCGGCCATGCATGACAGCCTGCTGGAGATCGGCCGCCAGCACGGCGTCGAGATGCATGTCGACGAGGCCCACGCCGACGTGGTGCCTGCGGTGTCCTCGATCGACCTCAAGATGTACCCGGCCTCGATCGCGGCGACGGCGAAGGTGCTGAACCACATGGGCGTGCACTGGAGCTTCATGACCCGCGGCTTCGATGCCGACAACGTGTCGCTGACCGCGGGCGACCGTGACGGCCAGCGCGCCGTGACCGAGGCCATCGTCAGCGCCGCGACCGCCTGTGGCGCCAAGGTGCTGATCCTGCCCGAATGCGGCCATTCCTACACCGAGATGCGGTGGGAGGCGGCCAATACCCTGGGCCGCGCCCTGCCGTTCCGGGTGCTGCACATGTCGGAATACCTGGACGAAGGCCTGTCGCAGGGCCTTCTGCACCTGCGTCCCGTGCCGGCGGAGGGGCAGGGCAAGGGCGTCACCTTCCACGATCCCTGTCAGGTCTCTCGCCGAAGTGGCCGCAGTGCCGCGCCGCGCCGGATCATGGCGGCCCTGGGCCTTGACCTGCAGGAGCTGGCCGATCATGGCCCCGATGGCTGGTGCTGTGGTGGCGGTGGTGGCGTGGCGCTGATCGGCCGCGCCAAGCCCCTGCGCGACCATGCCTTCGACATCAAGGACCGGCAGGTGGCACAGACCGGCGCCGACACCGTCTATGTCACCTGCACCGGCTGCCGCCAGACCTTTGAACACGGCTTCAAGGATCGCGGCCGCGACACCCGCGTCGGCAGCCTGCTGGATCTGGTGGCCGAGCAACTCGACCCTACCCCGAACGGACCCAAGCCATGAGCAAGACCATCGTCGTCGACCCGCTGACCCGGATCGAGGGCCACCTGCGGATCGAGGCCGTCGTGGATGACGGCGGCCGTGTCACCCGCGCCCTCAGCTCGGGTACGCAGGTGCGCGGCATCGAGATCATCCTGAAGGGCCGCGATCCGCGCGATGCCTGGGCCTTTGCCCAGCGGATCTGCGGTGTCTGCACGCTGGTGCATGGGCTGGCCTCGGTGCGTGCGGTCGAGGATGCGCTGAAGATCGAGATCCCGCAGAACGCCCAGCTGATCCGCAACCTGATGGCGGGTTGCCAGCTGGTGCAGGACCACGTGATGCACTTTTATCACCTGCAGGCGATGGACTGGGTGAACCCGGTGTCGGCGCTGAAGGCGGATCCGGCGGCGGCGGCGCGGCTGGCGCAGGCGCAGGATTATCCCGAAAGCTCGGTCGCGCATTTCACCGCCGTGCAGGCGCAGCTTCAGGGGCTGGTGGGCTCGGGGCAGCTGGGGCTGTTTCGCGGCGGCTACTGGGATCATCCGGGCTATGTCCTCTCGCCCGAGGTGAACCTGATCGCGCTGTCGCATTACCTCGACGGGCTGAAATGGCAGCGCGAGGTCGGCAAGATCATGGCGGTCTTCGGCGGCAAGGACCCGCATCCCAATCTGGTGGTGGGGGGCGTGCCCTGCGCCATCGCCGCCGGAGAGGGCACGCTGCCGGGCGGCGGCGATGCGACGGCGGTGAACCTGACCAGCCTGCAGAAGGTGCAGGATCTGATCACGCTGATGCGCCAGTTCGTCTCGCGGGTCTATCTGCCGGATCTGGAGCTGATCGCGGGTCAGTATCCCGACTGGTTCACCCGCGGCGAGGGGGTGCGCAACTTCCTGTCCTACGGGGATTTCGGCGGCACGGTGGACAATGGTTTCGGCGTGCCGCGCGGCGTGGTGATGGACCGCGACCTGACCCGGATCGAGCCTGTCGACCTGGGCGATGGCGACCAGATCCGCGAATTCATCTCGAATGCCTGGTACAGCTACGAGGGCGGCCGCAGCCAGGGCCTGCACCCCTATGCGGGCGAGACGACCTTTGCCTATGACGGTCCGCAGCCGCCGTTCCAGACGCTCGATCCGGCCAGGGGCTATTCCTGGCTGAAGTCGCCGCGCTGGCGCGATCACCCGGTCGAGGTCGGCCCGCTGGCGCGTCTGGTGCTGATGCGCGCGGGCGGCGAGGCCACCTCGAAGGCGCTGACGGATGGCATCCTGAACCGGCTGGGGATGCCCTTCGAGGCGGTCTATTCCACCATGGGGCGGATCCTGGCGCGCGGCATCGAGGCGCAGATGATGGCGGACCGGATGCAGGTCTGGCTGGATGCGCTGCTGGCCAATATCGCCAAGGGCGATCTGAAGACCTTTGACGGGCGGGCGTGGAACCCCTCGGCCTGGCCGAAGCGGGCACAGGGCGTGGGCTATGTCGAGGCGCCGCGCGGCGCGCTGGCCCATTGGCTGAGCTTCGAGGACGGCCGGATCACCAATTACCAGGCCGTGGTGCCGACCACCTGGAACGCGGGTCCCGTCGATCCGATGGGGCAGGCGGGCCCCTACGAGGCGGCGCTGCTGGACGATCACGTCCTGACGATCCCGGACCAGCCGCTGGAGGTGCTGCGCACGATCCACAGCTTTGATCCCTGCATGGCCTGCGCGGCGCATGTGCTGGGCGGCGGCGGAGACGAGATCGTCTCGGTCCGCATCGCTTGACAGGCAAAAGCCCCCCTTCCGGGCGATTGGCGGCGGGCTTGCGTGCCGTCGTGACAGGCCGTGACGCGGGCGGGCGATCCCGTTCGGGCCTGAGATGGCCGCCCGGAACCTGCCGGGCGGGTGTTCCAGCGTGACACGTCCAGACCCGGAGCCTTAGGCAAGGCGCCGGTGGCGGGCCGTTCGTGGCGTCGTTTCGCGGTGCGTCGGGCGTCCCCGGTGGCGCGCCGGACGCTGCCGGGCGCGTGTCCCTGCGTCACATCGCCAGACCCGGAGCGGTGGGGGGGCGCTGCTGTCGGGTCTTTCGGCATGTCGCCTCGCGGTGCGAAGGCCGTCCACGGCGGCGCGGCAAACCATACCCGGGCGCTGCCTGCGGGCATTCCCCCGTCACATCGCCAGACCCGGAGCGGCAAGCAGGGCGCTGCTGTCGGACCCTTCGTCGCGTTGCGGTTCGGCGGACCGTCCCCGCTCGCACGACAAGCCCTGCCCGGGGCCAGCCGGACGCATGTCCCGGCGGGGCACTGCCGGACCCGGACCGGTGCGCAGGACACCGCTGTCGGGCCTTTCATCCTGTCGCATCGCGGTGGGCGGGCCGTCCCCGGTGGCGCGGCAAACCATGCCCCGGATCTTGCGGGCGGGCGGCCCGAACCGCCCCGCCGCACAACCGGCGCAGCAGAAAGCCCCCCGCCGGTTGTCCGGCAGGGGGCGTTGCGTTGCAGGACGCTCAGCGGGCGGCGACGCTGGCGGGGCGGGCGGTGCCCAGGATCTGCTGGGCGGCGATGCGGCCGCTGTTGACCGCAAAGCCGAAGCTGGTCCCCGAGGCCGCCCCCAGCGTGTAGCTGTCGCGCGCCGAGATCCCCCCGGCATCGTTGCCGACCACATAGACCCCCTGCACGACGCTGGCGTCGGGGCGCACCGGTTGCAGGTCGCGGTTCACCCGGATGCCGCCGATGGTGGTGAAGATGCCATAGGTCATGCGGAAGGCATAAAGCGGGCCGTCGGTCTCGAGCTTGACCAGGTAGCGGCTGTCCTTGGCAAAGCCGCTGTCCTTGTTATGCGCCACGTCGTCATTATAGGTGGCGAAGGTGGCCGTCAGAGCCTCCAGCGGCAGGCCGGTCTGCTGCGCCAGATCCGCCAGACCCTCGGCCCGGACCACCGCGCCTTCGCAGTTCTTCAGCCCGTAGTCCAGCAGGGCGTCGAACTCGGTCACTTTCGTGGTGGCGGGGATCAGCACGCCCAGCCCCACGTCGAACCCCTTCTGCATCAGGTGCTCGCGGGTGGCGGCGTCGAAGATCGTCCAGGCATGGCGCACCCGGTGCAGGGCGTTGCCGGCATGGATGAAATCGACGGCCACGTCCTCGGCGGTAAAGCGTTCCCCCGCCAGATCCACCCAGACCGCGCGCGGCTGCCAGCCCAGGATGCACAGGTTCATCTGCTCCCAGCCCATCTTCTTCACATGCTGGTCAAGGGCCGGTGCCAGCATCGTGGCGGCGATGGAATCCAGATCCGCCCCAAGCGCCTGCACCATCGTGATGCCGTCCCCCTCGGAGCCGATCGGGGCATATTGCACCGGGTCGGGCGCCTCGGTGTATTTCGCCAGCATCGCGGGGTTGTTGGCAAAGCCGCCGGTGGCGACGATGACGCCCTCGCGGGCGGTGACGGTCAGCGCGTTGCCATCCGCGGTGACGGCACGGGCGCCGGTGACGCGGCCGGTGTCATCCGTCAGCAGCGCCCTAGCCGAGATGTTGCGGATCAGCGTGGCATTGGGGAAGGTCTCAAGCCGCTCGAACAGGGTGCGGCACAGCTGCTTGCCGTGGCCCTTGGCGATGTGCCAGGTGCGGTTGGCGGTCCATTCGATGGTCTCGGGGCCCTCGAATTCCACACCCTGTTCCTGCAGCCAGTCGATCGTCGCCGCCGAGGCATTGTGGAAGCGGCGCACCAGCGGCGCATTGGCCGACCAGCGGGTTTCCTGCATCTCCTCGCGGAAGGTCTCGTCGCGCTTCAGGTTCACCCAGGCGGCGCGCTGCATCTCGGTCTCGACGCCAAAGACGCCCTCGGCATAATTCGCCCGGCCGCCGGTGACGGGCGTCTTCTCGAGCACCAGCACCTGCTTGCCGGCAATCGCCAGCGTCAGGGCGGCGGCAAGGCCTCCGGCGCCCGCGCCCAGGACCAGTACGTCTGTGCTGCGGCTGTCTTGTGTCATTTCGGTCGTCCAGTTCAATGCATATGGCTGGATGATACGAGGGCATAAGATCTGCGCCTTGATCTGGCGCAAGCCCGTCTGTCGCAGTTCGGGCCCAGGGGTTGTATGCTGCAGCCGTGCTCGTCCGGTGCTTGCGGGCCGGGCGTTCGGCGCGGGGCGGGGCAATCTGCGGGCATGCCAGCGCACGGTGGTGGAATTCCGTATAAAGGACCGGCGGGTGGCATTACCCTGCGGACAGGTGTTCGACCTGTCGTTCCAACCCGGAGGTGCCCCATGCCCGATCCCATTCCATCCGTTGCCGATCCCTCGCAGGACAAGGTCTTTGTCATCGGGCTGACCATGGCCGGGGCGATCTCGGCCGGGGCCTATACGGCGGGGGTGGTGGATTACCTGTTCCGCGCCATGCGGGCGCATAATGCCCGCGTCGGCACCCCCGGCGGGCCCGCGCATCGCGTGGTGGTCAAGGTGATGAGCGGCTCGTCCGCGGGCGGCACCACGGCGGGGCTGATCGTCGCCAGCCTGCTGGACGCCGGCGGCGAGAATGCCGCCATCTGGGATGCCCCGCTGACCGCAAAATACCCGCTGCAATCGGGTGGTTCGGGCGAATTCCAAAGGGTTCTGGGCCCGGTTTTCGATGTTTGGGTGAACGAGCTGTACCTGTACGAGAACGGCAAGGGCCTGCTGTCGCTGTCGGATCTGGAATCTGGGGCGCCGGTGCCGCTTGACTGGAGCGGAAAGCCCCCGGTGTCGCTGCCGCAGCAGGCGCTGCTGAATGGCGGCGCCATCGACGCGGCGGCGAAAAACGTGCTGAAGGCGATCCCGGAATGGACGTCGCAAGTCAGCGGCTACAGCTTCGTTTCGGGCACGTTCGAGCTGTTCCTGACCACGACCTCGCTGGCGGGGGTGGTGATGGATGTGGCCTTTGCCAATAACCAGACCTTCCCGATGACCCAGCATTCGCTGGTGCGGCATTTTCGGATGACGGGGCTGGGGGCGGGGCCCGATCTGCCCTCGGCCTGGCTGGCGCGCTGGCAGGACGAGGGGATTGCCCTGGATCCCCGGCAATGCGGTGCGCCGATGATCCCGCTGACGGATGTGAACTGCGCCTCGGCCTGGAAAAAGCTGACGGTGGCCTGCATCGCCACCGGCGCCTTCCCCTTTGGCCTGCCGCCCCGCTATATCGAGGCCACCGCCGGAGAGCAGGGCGTGACAGATGCCAATGGCCGCCGCCAGGGCGGCGCCATGCCGGTCGATCTGGACCTGGGTCTGCCGCTGCCAGAGGTCTTCCCGGCGGGCATCGCGGCGAATACGGCCGCGCCCTATGTCTCGATCGACGGCGGGACGGTCAATAACGAACCCTTCGAATATGCCCGTTTCGCCCTGCGCCGGGGTAATGAAGGGGCCAGCGGCCCGGCGCTGCAGGACAATCCGCGCGGCGCGCTGGAGGCCGACCGGGCGGTGATCCTGATCGATCCCTTCCCCAATGCCGATGCCTATGCGCTGGCCCGCCGCGCGGATCTGGCGCCGCAGGCGGGGCTGTCGGGGGTGATCGGACGGCTGATGGGGCTGTTCATCTCGCAGGCGCGCTTCAAGCCGACCGAGGTGCTGCTGGCGCGCGACAAGACGGTGCATTCGCGCTTCCTGATCTCGCCCGTGCGCTCGGACGATGCGCTGGATCTGCCCCGGACCGATGGCGCCCGGGCCATCGCCTGCGGCAGCCTGGGGGGCTTTGGCGGCTTCCTGAAACGCGATTTCCGCCAGCATGACTTTGTCCTGGGGCAGCGCAACTGCCAGTGGTTCCTGGAACGGCACTTCCTGCTGGATCCGAAGAACAAGGTGCTGGGCGGGGCCTCGGCCACGGGGCGGATCGTCGATCCCGGGCAGGGGGCGCAGGTCGGCTTGCCGCTCTGGCCGCAGATCACCGAAGGGGAGCTTGCGCCGGTGATCAAGGCGGCGCGGGCCCGCATCAAGGGGCTGATCGGCGACCCCCGCTTTGCCGAGACGCTGCGCGCTGTGCTGCCCTTCCTGCCCGATGTCGGGGTCTGGGGGATCCGCCAGGGGAAGGGCGTGATCGCGGGCTGGGCGCTGCCGAAGGTGCAGGGAGGCATCTACGCGGGCCTGATGGAACATGAGCTGTTAAGTGCCCCTGCGCTGTTCCGCGACATCGACGAGATCTGCCCGCAGCCGCAGGCCCGCGCCCGCTGTCGGCAGATGATCCGCCTGCTGATGGCCGCAGGCAAGAAGGGCCTGACCGCCGGGGCGCTGCAGGAGGCCCTTGGGCCGCAGCCTTTCGCCGGTGACAGCTGGATCGGGGATGTGCTGCAGGCGTTGGCCGCCCGCGGCTGGGTCAAGCCGCAGTCGCCGCGCAATCCGTTCTCGAAGGCGCCGGTCAGCCATGTCTACGACTTTGCGAAACCGTTGGGCTGACGGCGCTGGAACACCCCAGGGTTGCGGGGCAAGATCCCTGATCCTGCAACCATACGCCCACGGCCTATCCCTGTCCCGGATCTGAGACACTTCCGCCTTGCCATCTGGTCCACCCCCGTTGCGACACCGCGGCCGGGGGGGCAGAACCATCCTGTCAGGGCGTGACGGAGACGCGCCCGGAGGTTCGGCAGTTGCGAGGAGGCCTGTCGTGAACATCAGGACGTCCTGCGCGGCGACAGCTTTCGCGCCCGGCCCCTGCGCCGGCCGTGCCCCCGGTGCCCCGGTCCGTCCGGCCATCCGGGCTGCCCGTCGCCTGCCGTCTCGTTCCCTGGCAGGGGACAGCCCCGCCGACCGGCACGCGCCGGGTTCGGGCCCTGTCCCTGCAACACTCACGATCCAGAATGGGAGGATCCCTACATGGCCAAGACGATGAAGGCCGCGGTGGTGCGCAAGTTCGGCGCCCCCCTCGATATCGAAGAAGTCGCCATCCCCGAAGTGTCCGACGGCATGATCCAGGTCGCCATCCAGGCCTCGGGCGTGTGCCACACCGACCTGCATGCCGCCGAAGGCGACTGGCCCGTCAAGCCGAACCCGCCGTTCATTCCGGGCCACGAGGGCGTGGGCTATGTCTCGGCCGTGGGCAAGGGCGTGAAGAACGTCAAGGAAGGCGACCGCGTGGGCGTGCCGTGGCTTTACAGCGCCTGCGGCTGCTGCCGTCACTGCCTGGGCGGCTGGGAAACCCTGTGCGAAAGCCAGCACAACACCGGCTATTCGGTCAACGGCGGCTTTGCCGATTACGTCATCGCCGATCCGAACTATGTGGGTCACCTGCCTGCGGGTTCCGATTTCGCGGAAATCGCTCCGGTCCTGTGCGCCGGTGTGACGGTCTACAAGGGCCTGAAGATGACCGAGACCAAGCCCGGTGACACCGTGGCGATCTCGGGGATCGGGGGCCTGGGCCACATGGCGGTGCAATATGCCGTGGCGATGGGGCTGAACGTCGTGGCGGTCGACATCGACGATGCCAAGCTGGACCTGGCCAAGCGTCTGGGCGCCAAGATGACCGTCAACGCGCGTACCCAGGAAGACCCGGCGGGCTTCGTGCGCCGTGAAACCGGTGGCGTCAACGGCGTGCTGGTGACGGCGGTCAGCGAAAAGGCCTTTGAACAGGCCGTCGGCATGGTTGGCCGCGGCGGCACCGTGTCGCTGAACGGTCTGCCCCCGGGCGACTTCCCGCTGAACATCTTCGGCATGGTGCTGAACGGCATCACGGTGCGCGGCTCGATCGTGGGCACGCGGCTTGACCTGCAGGAGTCGCTGGACTTTGCGGCCGACGGCAAGGTCAAGGCCACCATCGCCAAGGCGCCGCTGGAAGACATCAACAATGTCTTCGACCGGATGCGCAAGGGCCAGATCGAAGGCCGCATGGTGCTCGACCTGACCAGCTGACGGCTCGGGCCGTCAGGGGCGTTTCGGTGCAAACGAAGTCTGCATCCCTCCCCGTGCCGGGACGCCCCCCGCTGCCGCCGCCGTTCCCGACCCTTTCCCCAGGGTTCCAGGCGGGGGCAGGGCCCGTGCGCCCTGGGTCCCCTGTCCCAACAAGACCCGGCGCTGCCCCCTTCGGTTTCCGAACCGGAGGGGGTTTGCCATTTCAGGGGCGGCGATCGGGGAAGGTGCCCAGCTCTTCGATCCGGTAGCCGTCGGGATAGCCCGGCCGCCGTCGCGCGGTGATCCGGCGCGGGCAACGGCGGGCGGGCAGCCAGCGCAGCAGCCGCGCCCGCAGCCTCAGCCCCGTCAGTACCATGCGTTCGATGCGGGCGCCGGGATCGGCAAAGCCCATGGCGCGGCGCAGCGCCGGATCGCACAAGGCATGGACCGCGGGACGCCCCAGCGGCACCAGTGCCCGCGGCAGGTAGAACGACAGCAGCAGGTCGCGGGTCAGGCAGGCGACCTCGGCATTGCTGGGGGCGGGGCGGAAATGCTGCGCCTCGTAGCCCTGCGCATAGGCGGCAAAGCCCTGGTAATCTGCGGGAATGCCGGTGATCCCCATGCGGGTGCCAAGCGCGCGGTAATACTGCGTCCAGGCGGTGATTTCATGCGCGCTCAGCGGGCGGCGGCCGAACCGATCCAGCCAGTCCTTCGGGCAGATCACGAAGGTTGCCAGCACATAAAGCATGTCGGCATTGGCGATCCGGTAATGGCCGTGCATGGTGTTCATCCGCGCCAGCGCCGCCTGGCCACGGGCGCTGTCCTGACCGTTCTCGGCGATTTCCGACAGGATCAGCTCGGTATCGTCATAGCGTTTGCGGGTGTCGCGCCGGAACGCCCCGGTCTTCGCCAGCACCCCCGAGATCGACGGCACGCCGTAGGTGCGGAACAGGGCGAATTCCAGCGCCTTCTCGATGTCCCAGGCGAATTCGCAGCAACTCAGCAGAAAGACGATGCGTTCATATTGCGTCGTGGCATCCAGCGCGGCGATTTCCCGTGACCAGCGCGACATGGCGATCCCTCCGACCTGGCGTGTCGCGCAAGGATGGCGCACCCCTTGCACGCATTCAACCACCGATGGCTTGCCTTCCGGGGCGGGCGCGGACTATCACCGCGCCATTCCTTCCGAGCAGAGAGTTCCCATGTCCCCAGCCTACCTCGTCACGCATTCCGGCGGCTTTCATGCCGACGAGGTGCTGTCCTCGGTCATCCTGACGCGGCTTTTCCCCGATGCGCAGCTGGTGCGCAGCCGGGCGCCCGAATGGATCACCCCCGGGGCCGACCGCATCGTCTACGATGTCGGCGGCGCCTATGATGCCGAGGCCGGGATCTTTGATCACCACCAGCGCGGCGCACCGCTGCGCGAGGATGAAAAGCCCTACAGCTCGTTCGGGCTGGTGTGGAAGCATTTCGGCATGGACTACCTGCGCGCCTCGGGCGTGCCCGAAGAGCACCTCGACAGCGTCCATGCCTCGTTCGACCGCGGCTTCGTGCTGCCGGTCGATCTGGTCGACAACGGCGCCGTCAGCGTGTCCGAGGCCGGTCCCTTGTCGTCGCTGACCCTGCCGGGGCTGATCGAGACGCTGAAGCCCGTCTTCGACGAACAGGACCCCGAGGCCGAGACCGGCGCCTTTCATGCCGCCGTCGCCATCGCCCGCCAGTTCGTCGAGGCCCGCGTGGCGCGCTCGGCCGCCAAGCTGCGCGCCGAGGCGCTGGTGCAGGGCGCGATCGCGGCCGCAGGCCAGGGCCGCATCCTGGAGCTGCCGATGGGGATGCCCTTCCGCCCGGCGGTGATCAAGGCGGGTGCCGATCACCTGTGGTTCGTGATCACCCCGCGCAGCGGCGATGAATGGACGCTGGGCGGCATCCGGCTGGCCGACGAAGGCTTTGCCCTGCGCGCCGATCTGCCGGCCGCCTGGGCCGGTCTGACGGGCGCCGACCTCGATGCCGTCTGTGGCACCGAGGGGGCGATCTTCTGCCACAACGGCCGCTTCATTGCCGCCGCGAAATCCCGCGAGGCGATCGTGACCATGGCCAACCTTGCCGTGGCCGAGGCCGAAGCGGCGCTGGCTCAGGCCTGAGAGGCGCGGCGCAGCACCCCTGCCAGCGCCGCCATTGCCGCAATCAGGAGACCGTAGGCCATCACGGTCTCCTGCAGTCCCAGCACCGGGACCAGCAGGCCCGCGATCACCACCGGCACGCCGAAGGCCAGATAGCTGACGCAGAACATCGCGGCGAAGGTTTCGCCCCGCATCTCTGGCGGGACCAGCGGGATGATCGAGCGGATGAAGCCGTAGAAGCAGGTGCCAAAGCCCATGCCCACCACCGCCAGCGCCACCAGATACAGCGTCAGGCTGCCCGCCAGCACGCCTGCCAGCGTGCCCAGCGTGCCAAGCGCCAGCGCCGAGGTGCCGAACAGCACCACCTGACGCGCGCTGTAGCGCCGTGCCAGAAAGCACGACAGCGCCCCCATGCCCGACAGCAGCGTCACCACCAGGCCCTGCACCACGACGCTGTGGATGCCGAAGACATGGCCCACGATCAGCGCCCCCAGCGACAGGTACAGCCCCCCCGTTGCCCAGCCCGCAAAAAGCGCCGGTGCCCCTTTCCAGAACGGTCCGCGCACCGCCGCCGGCAGGCCCACCTGAGGGCGCAGCGCCTGCCACAGCCCCTCGTGCCGGGGCGAGGTCTCGGGCAGGGCCCAGATCAGCACTGCCAGCACCAGGCTGATGACGGCAAGACCGTGGAAGATGTCCGCCTTGGGTGCCACCAGCAGATCCATCGCAAAGCCCGAGGCCAGCGCCCCCAGGGCCAGTCCGACCAGCGGGATGACCGAATTGCAGACCGCCGCGATGCCGGGCAGACGGGGCGGTTCCAGATCCGTGATCGTGGCCGAGAGCGTCGACATCAGCAGCCCGCAGGCCACCCCCTGCAAGGCCCGTGCGCACAGCAGCTGGGTGACGGTGCCCGAGATCTCGAAGCCCACCGAGGCCGCGGCCAGCAGCGCGAATCCCGCGCTCAGGATCGGGCGGCGGCCCAGGTGGTCCGACAGCGATCCCAGCACCAGCAGCGTCGCCAGCAGCACCAGCGCATAGATCGCGAAGACCGCCGACATCATGAAGGCCGAAAATCCCATCTGGCTTTGCAGCAGCGGATAGAATGGCGAGGGCGCGCTGGCGCTGGCCATCATCAGCGCGCTGCCGGTCAGCACGATGGCAAAGCCCGCGTGGTCCCGCGTGATGGGGAAGGTCGGGGAAAGGGGCATGAGGGCCTCAATGGTTCGATATGTTTCGAACCATTGCCTAGTTCCCTTCCCGCGAAGGTTCAAGTATATTCGAACCATGTCGACGGAAAACACCAGCCCCGATCTTGTCCATCCGCCGGAAGAGGCGATTGTTCTGACGCAGGTGCTGTTTGCGCTCAGTGATCCGGCACGTCTGGACATCGTGCGGCAGCTGCGCGACGGGCCGGTGCTGATGGCGCGCTGCAATCTGATGGATCCCGACGTGGCGAAATCGACGAAATCCCACCTGTTCAAGGTGCTGCGCGAATCGGGCGTGATCCGCAACGAACCCCAGGGCCGCGGCCGCCTGCTGAGCCTGCGCCGCGAGGCGCTGGACCGGCGCTTTCCCGGCCTGCTGGACGCGGTGCTGACCGCCCCCTGAGGGGGGCCGACAAAAACTTTCGGAAAGATTGAACCGGCGGGCATCTTCTCCCGTATCCCTTGCATTCCGGCGCTGCAGGCGACCGGAGCAACGGAGGAGGATCCCATGTTCAAGACATTCGCCCTGACCGCCACGCTGGCGGCGCTGTCCCTTGGTCCCGTGCAGGCGGCCGGCATGGCCGACAACCCGATGGTGGGCAGCGCGCCGATGTATGCCGACAAGACCATCGCCGAGAACGCCAGCGCCGCGCCCAACCTGACCACGCTGGTGGCGGCGGTGCAGGCGGCAGGGCTGGCCGAAACGCTGATGGGCCCGGGGCCCTTCACCGTCTTCGCGCCGACGAACGAGGCTTTCGCGATGATCTCGAAGGCGTCGATGGACCAGTTGCTGATGCCCTCGCACAAGGAGCAGCTGAAGCAGATCCTGCTGTGCCATGTGGTGGCGGCCGAGGCGTTCTCGACCACCATCGCGGGGATGATCTCGGATGATGGCGGGATGCATGTGGTGCCGACGGTGGGGGGCTGCAAGCTGCAGGCCTACATGGAAGGCGGCGCGCTGAAGCTGAAGGACGAGAACGGCCGCGTCGCCACCGTGACCACCGCCGATGTCGACCAGTCGAACGGCGTGGTGCATGTGATCGACCGGGTGCTGCTGCCGCTGGGCCAGGCCGGCTGATCCAGCCTGACGGCGATGACCACGGCGATGACCACGGGGGGCGCCATCTGCGCCCCCGTTTGTGTGGCCTGGGCGGACGTGGGGTCTGCACGAAATCCGATGGCTGGGCCCTTGTCGCAGCATGGGGCCTGGCGTATCCCGAAAGGGTCTGGTGCCCCGTCTCTTATGGGGGGGATAATCGGGAACGCGGTGCAAATCCGCGACGTGCCCAACGCTGTAAGGTGGACCGGGCGGCACGATGCCACTGGCCCCCGGGGCCGGGAAGGCGCCGCACGGGGCGAAGCCAAGTCAGAAGACCGGCCAGGCAGGACGGGCCCGGGTGCGCGGACGGCACCCAGGGCTGCATGTTGTCAGACGGGGGTTACGTCATGATGCTACCAGGCGGGCTGCGGCCGGCAGGTCCCTTTTCCGAAACCGAACGCGACGCGGTCTACCGCGCGATCAACGAACGGCGCGACGTGCGCAGCCAGTTCCTGCCTGACCCCATCCCCGATGAGGTGCTGATGCGGCTGCTGGGGGCGGCCCATGCGGCGCCCTCGGTGGGGTTCATGCAGCCCTGGAACTTTCTGATCCTGCGCAGCCCCGAGGTCCGCGCCCGCATCCGCACCGCTTTCGAGCGCGCCAATGACGAGGCCCGCGACATGTTCGAGGGCGAGCGGCGCGAACTTTATTCCAAGCTGAAGCTGCAGGGGATCGAGGACGCGCCGCTGAACCTGCTGATCACCTGCGACCGCACGCGCGGCGGCAAGGTGGTGCTGGGGCGGACGCATTGCCGGGACACGGATCTGTATTCCACCGTCTGCGCGGTGCAGAACCTGTGGCTGGCCGCCCGCGCCGAGGGCATCGGGGTGGGCTGGGTCAGCATCTTCCATGACGACGAGCTGCGCGCGATCCTGGGCCTGCCCGATCACGTCGTGCCGGTGGCCTATCTGTGCCTGGGCCGCGTCAGAGAGCTGTATTCCGCCCCCGAGCTGGAAATCCACGGCTGGCGCAGCCGCCTGCCGCTTGAGCAGATGATCTTTGAAGACCGCTGGCCCTCAGACCAGGTGCAGCCTGCAGGCGATGGCGACGGCCTCTAGCAGGGTACGCGCGCCCAGCTTGCGGCGCAGGTTGGCGCTGTGCAGGTCGACCGTCGGCACGGTGATGCCCAGATCATAGGCCAGCTGGTCGCGGCGGCGCCCCTGAACCAGCCCGCGCAGCACGTCGCGTTCGCGCGCCGTCAGCCCGGGATGGTCCTGCGGCGCGGCAAGGGCTGCGGCCACGGCCGCAGGCGTGTCGCTGGTCACGATGATCAGCACCCGCCGACCGCCCTCGGTGCGGGGCAGCAGGTTCAGCCGCAGCGCCGGCAGCAGCCGTCCGTCGGCGGCGCGCGCCGGCGCCAGGTCCAGCATCGCGGCCTCGGGGCGGTCGCGGGTGGCAGCGCCCACCGCATGGGCAAAGCGCACCGCCCCGGCGCGCCCGCCCGCCATCAGCACCCGGCGGTGCTGCAGCACCAGGCCGGGATGCAGCGACAGCAGCGCCTCGGCCGGGCCGTTCAGACGCAGCAGGCGGCCCTCGTGGTCCAGCTCGTACATCGGGGCGCCGTCTTCCAGGCTGTGATCGGCGGCGGCGATGCGGTGCACGGCACTGCGCGCCAGCTCTCGGCGGATGCCGTGCATGCGTTCCAGGTCGCGGCTGACATGCTGCAGGCAGGCGATTTCCTCGTCCGAGAAATCTTCGGCCCGCTGCCCCTTGTGCAGTGCCGTCACCACCCGGCCGTCGCGGGTGTCCTGCACCATGCCCAGGCACCAGAACCGGTCCTGGCCGGTCCGGCGGACGAATTCGTTGTAGATCACGCTGTCGCGGTAGGTCTGGGCCGACACGAATTTCGACAGCCGGACGGCGCCGATGCCCGCCAGATCGTCCGTGACCTGGTGCATCCACAGGTCATGCTCCAGCATTTCGGCGTAATAGGCGTGGATGTCGGGCATCGAATCGGCGCTGATTTCCTGGAAATCCCCGGGATGTATCCAGAAAAACACCGCCGAGGGCACGTTCATCTGCGCCGCCATCCGTGCGGGCAGCGTATCGAACAGCGCGTCATCCAGGGCCGCGTCGTAGATCTCGTGATGGCTGAGGGGCCGGGCTGGACGAGGCGGCATCCGGGGCGCTCCGTGGCGATGGACCTGCGCCAGAGGATGAAAACGCTCCCGGTGCGTGTCAATATCCCGGAGGGCCCCTGCGCAGCCATGCCGCGCGGGGGCGCCCGGGTGCCTCAGATCACCCGCACCTGCATCTCAAGCGGGCAGAGATCGTACAGCTCCTTGATCTTGGAATTGTAAAGACCGATGCAGCCATCCGAGGACTGCCGCCCCACCTTGCGCGTGTCGGGTGTGCCGTGGATCGCATAGGCGGGCCAGGTCAGGTACATGGCATAAAGCCCCATCGGGTTCTCGGGGCCGGGGGGGATTGGCTTCCAGTCGGGGTGGCGTTCCAGCTGCGAGGGTGTGGGCGTCCACGAGGGCCCCGCCTTCTTGCGCACGATCCGGGTGTAGCCGCGCCGGGTCAGGTCGGCCGACATCGGCACCGAGGTCGGGTAGATCCGGTAATCGCTGCCGTCATGGTTCCAGTAGTGCAGGGCGCGGGATTCGGTATCGGCGACAATGGCGCCGGTCTTCAGGCTGTCGAAATGGTCGCGCCAGTCCTGGGCCATGAAGCTGGAGATATTGTGCCGCGCGCCCTGAGGCGTGGTGCCGGCAGCGCGCGCCAGCCCCGGCAGCGCCACGCCTGTGGCGGCGGCGGCCGCGGTGATCAGCGCCCGGCGCCGGCTGAGAAGAGGGGTCATCCGTTGTCCTTTCTGCTCGATGAGGCCGGTTCTGCATTCCTGCCTTAAGCCAGCCTTAAGGCGCCCCTCGCACCGGCGGGGTCTTGCCCGGGGCCTTGGCGGCCCCCGCCCCCGGGGCTTAAGACTGCCTTAAGCCCGGCGCGCGATCCCGTGGCGGTGTAGACGGAGGCAAGATGCGGATCCTGATCGTCGAGGACGATGCGGTGCTGGCCGATGGCCTGCAGGTGGGGCTGCGGCTGTGCGGCTTCACGGCCGATCCCGTGGGCACCCTGGACGAGGCCCGCAGCGCCCTGCGCACCGCGCGCTTTGATGCGATGATCCTGGACGTGATGCTGCCCGACGGGCTGGGCCTGGATCTGCTGCGCGAGATGCGCGCGGGCGGCGACCCGCTGCCGGTGCTGCTGTTGACCGCCCGCGACCGGGTCCGCGACCGGGTGGCGGGGCTGGACCTGGGGGCCGATGATTATCTGGGCAAACCCTTCGACCTGGAGGAACTGGCGGCGCGTCTGCGCGCCCTGCTGCGCCGCCGCGACGGCCGCAGCCAGGCCTGGATCACCTGGAACGGCCTGTCGATCGACCCTGCCACGCTGTCGGGGCACCGCGGGGCCGAGCCTCTGGCCTTCTCGCGGCGCGAATTCGCGGTGCTGCAGGCGCTGATGGAACATCCCGGCCGCATCCTGTCGCGCGGCGATCTGGAAGACCGCCTTTATGGCTGGCAGGAGGAAATCGACAGCAACGCCGTCGAGGTCCATGTCCACAAGCTGCGCGCCAAGCTGGGGCGCGGCTTCATCGAAACCGTGCGGGGCCTTGGCTACCGCGTTGCGGCGGAGGCAGTGCCATCTCGATCCGGCTGAGACTGATCCTGATCCTGTGCCTGGCCACCGGCGCCGTCTGGCTGTCGGCCGTCGTCTGGATCGAGCATTCCACCCGCGCCAAGGTCGAGCATGTGCTGGACCGGCGGCTGGAGGAGGCGGCGCTGATGGTCTCGTCCCTGTTGTCGGATCACCGCATTGCGGTGGCTGATGCCGGGGCGGTGCCACAGCCGCTGCAAAGCCTGTCGGACCAGGCATTGACCCGGCAGTTGTCGTGCCAGATCTGGTCTTTGTCCGGGCAGCTGGTGGGGCGCTCGAACGGGGCGCCTCAGGGGGCGCTTGGCGGGGTGGCGGACGGGTTCTCGGTGTCGCGGGTCGAGGGCGAGCGCTGGCGCGTCTACGCCTTGACCAATGCCGCGCTCGGGCTGCGGGTGATGGTGGGCGACAGCCTGTCGGTGCGCGACAAGCTGGTGCGCGACGTGATCGAGGGGCTGCTGCTGCCGGCGGGGGTGATCCTGCCGCTGCTGGCACTGTTGATCTGGTTCAGCGTGGCCCGAGGCCTTGCGCCGCTTGACCGGTTGACGCGCGCCCTGCGGGACCGGGCGCCGAGCGACCTGGGGCCGCTTCCGGCCGGTCCGGCGCCCGCCGAAATTCGCCCGGTGCGGGCGGCGCTCGACGATCTGCTGGCGCGCCTTGCGGCCGCGCGCGAGGCCGAGCGCGACTTCACCAGCTATGCCGCGCACGAGCTGAAGACGCCGCTGGCGGGGCTGCGCACCCAGGCCCAGGTGATGCGCCTGGCCCCCGATACCGAGACCCGGGCGGCGGCCTTGCGCGCCATCGAGGTTTCGGTTGACCGGACCGACCGGATGGTGCGCCAGCTGCTAGAGCTGGCCGAGGTCGATCGCGCCGAGCCGCGCCGTCAGGATTGCGATCTTGCGGCGCTGATTGCGGAAACCTGTGAAGGGCTGGCGCAGCTGGCGGCGCGGCGCGGTGTCGTGCTGGAGGCGGCGGGTGCGGGGCAGGTGGCGACCACGCCCTTCCTTCTGCAGGCGGCGCTGCGCAATGTGGTCGAGAACGGCTTGCAGGTTTCGCCCCCGGGCACGCGGGTGCGTGTCGTGGCCGAACCGGCGGATCCGGCGGCGGGCCGCCCGGCGCGGATCCGTGTCACGGATGCCGGTCCGGGTCTGCCCGAAGCGCTGCAGGCGCGGGTTACGGAACGCTTCACCCGGGGCCCCACCGGCGCCGCTGGCGGCAGCGGCTTGGGCCTGTCGATCACGGCCAGTGCCCTGGAACGGCTGGGAGGCCGGCTGCGGTTCGAGCCGCCGGAGGCGGGCGGGCTGAGCGTCATCCTGGAATTGTGATGTGAAAATATAATATTAAAATCAGTTAATTGTGAGGCATTCCTCTTGCAATTCCCAGCGGAGGTGGTTCCGTGGTTCCGTGGTTCCGTGGTTCCGTGGTTCCGTGGTTCCGTGGTTCCGTGGTTCCGTGGTTCCGTGGTTCCGTGGTTCCGTGGTTCCGTGGTTCCGTGGTTCCGTGGTTCCGTGGTTCCGTGGTTCCGTGGTTCCGTGGTTCCGTGGTTCCGTGGTTCCGTGGTTCCGTGGTTCCGTGGTTCCGTGGTTCCGTGGTTCCGTGGCAGTTCGCTTCGCGGCTGCCGGACCATGCGGCCCAAGGACAGTGCTGCGCCATCACGGGGGGACTGCACCACGCGACGTCTGTGGGGCGGCCAGGGGAATGTGGCCTGGCGCCGGACTGTCCTGAAGACCCATCGGCAAGCGCAGGTGAAAGCGGGTGCCCAGGCCGTCAGGCGGGCTGTCGCACCAGATCCGGCCACCGTGCCGATCTGCGATTTTGCGGCAGGTCGCCAGTCCCAGCCCCGTCCCCGCGCTGTCCCGGGCGCCCTTCAGGCGCAGGAAAGGCTGAAAAACCTCCTCTCGCTTGTCGGCCGGGATGCCGGTGCCGTTGTCGGTCACCTCGAACAACATGTCCTGGCCCTGGACCATGGCGCGGATGGTGATTCGCGGGATCCGGCCCGGCGTGTAGCGCAGGCTGTTGGCCACTAGGTTCTGCAGCAGCAGGCTGATCTGCGGTGGGTCGCAGAAAAAAGCAGTGTCGCAGAGGTCGGTCCTGATTTCAGCATTGCGCAGGGTGATTTCGCGTTCCAGCAATGTCAGGGTCGAGGTGACCAGCGTTTCAGGCAGGGCCGGGATGCGCACCGGCACCCGGTCAATGCGGATATAGCGCGCCAGACTGTCGATCAGCTCGGTCATCAGGGCGGCGGACCGCTGGACCAGAGCAGCTTCTCGGGTCACCGTTTCCAGATCGCCCTCGGCAGCGCTCTCGCTGATGATCTCGCTCAGGGCTCGGACCGAATTCACCGGGGCCCGCAGATCATGTACCAGCACATGGGCGAAAGTCTCCAACTCGCGGCGCTGCTCGTCGAGCTGCAGCTGCATCCGCGCCGTGTCCAGCCCGCGGCGCAGGATCCGTTCGACCGAGGAGGCGGTCATCTGCTTTTTCGAAACGTAATCGACGGCGCCCTGCTGGATGGCGGATTTCGCCGTGTCTTCACTGCCCTGACCGGTCATCAGAACCACGGCGGTGCGCGGAAAACGCTGGCGGAGCACAGGCAGCAAAGCCAGCCCCGTCGTGCCGGGCAACAGCTGGTCCAGGAACACAAGATCCGGGACCGGGGTTTCGGGGGCGATGGCCGCATCGGCGGTCGCGGCCTCGTCCAGAATGATCTCGGTGGGCAGGCCGGTCAGCAGGCGCCGCAGCAGCTTGCGGTCGCCCGGATCATCATCGACGATCAGCACCCGGATCGCGGACATCAGCCGGCGCCTCCTGGGGGGGGCATGCGCGGCAGTTCGATCACCCGCCAGTAATGGTCCAGTGTGCCCACCAGGTCGAGAAAGTCCGCCCCGGCGCGGTTCTTCAGGATGTAACCGGCAATGTTCTGGGCATAGGCCTCGCATTTGTCGCGCTCGTCGCCCGAGGTTGTCATGATGAAGACGACGGCCTGGTGCAGGTCGGGATCGCGTCGGATCTCGGCCACCAGCTCCAGGCCGGTCATCCGGGGCATCTTGATGTCGACCAGCAAAACGTAGGTCTCGGGCGGAGTGCCCGTCTTGCCGCGCAAGAAGTCGAGTGCCTCGATCCCATCGCGAAGCCGCAGGATCGGATTGGCCACGCGGGCCTTGGCAAAGGCGCGGCGCACCGCCTTGGCATCGCCGTCGTCGTCCTCGACCAGGATGATGTTGAGCGGTTCCGACATTGGCTCGGGTGACCGGGGCGGGTGGCTCATGTGGCGCTCCCGTCCATGGGCGGGGTGGCGGTCTCATGTGGCCACAGGATCCGGAATTCGGTGCCGCGCTGGCCGTCCGATCGCAGAGTGACCGTGCCACCTGCCAGTTGCACGGTCTTCTGGACCATCGCCAGACCCATGCCGCTGCCATCGACCTCGTCCCTTGGGCGCAGGGTCTGAAACATCTCGAAGACCTTTTCGTGATAGGCTGGGGGGATGCCGGGACCGTCGTCGAGGACGGTGAAGATCGTGGCCCCGGGGGCGGGTTCGGCAGACAGGATGACCTGGCCGGTCGGGCGGTCATGGTGACGCACCGCATTGCTGACCAAATTGAGCAGCACCCGCTGCAGCGGCATCTGTCGCAGCTCAAGCGCTTCGAAGGCCGGGGTTGCGGTGACGCTGATACCGGGGGGGCAGGCGATCAGCGCGCGAATGGTTTCCAACATCTCAGTGCCCGTGACGCGGCGTCGACCCTCGTCCTGAACCCGGCCGATGCGGGAATATTGCAGCAGATCGTCCAGCAGGCGCTCCATCCGGGTCACCCGGCTGCGCAGCAGCTGCAGGCTGTCGCGTGTATCCTCGGTCAGATGCGGTGCCAGGTCTTCTTCCAGCCAGCGCGAGGCATTGTCGATCACCCGCAGCGGCGCCTTCAGATCGTGCGAGGCGACGTAGGCGAAGGTGTCAAGCTCGGCATTCGAGCGCTCAAGCTCGGCCACCAGGTCATGCAGCCGGGCTTCGGCGGCGCGGCTGCGGGTCACGTCGCGAATGACGCCGATAAAGCGCGCGCCCTCGGCCGATTGCATGCGGCTGACGGAAATGTCGACATCGACGCCATGGCCATCGCGGTGGCGCCCGTAAAGATCGCGCCCGTCGCCCATCAGGATCATGTCGCCGCCGATGGTGGTACTGGCCAGCCAGCGGGCGTGTTCGGCGGCGATCTCGGGGGGCATCAGGACTTCGATCGGCAGGCCGTGCAGGGCTTCGGGCGGATGGCCGAACAGGCGTTCCATGGCGGGATTGGCCTCTTCGATGCGGCCTTTGCCATCGGTGACGACGATGCCCTCTGCCATGCCGTCGAAGATCGCACGGGCGCGGGCCAGCTGGCGGTCCAGATCCAGATTGCGCATGGCGATGGCCTGGACCAGCGGTTGCAGGGGCGATCCCGGGGCCATCGGGAGCGGCTGACCGGTGGCCAGATCCTGCGCCAGCCGCGCCACCTGGCGACGCAGCCGGAGCATCAGCAGCCCGGTCAGGCCGCCGCCCGCAACGGCCGGCACGATGCTGCCGCCGGTCGCCAGGATCAGTGCCGCGCAGGCCAGCGCGGGCAGCAGAACATCCGTGCGCAGCAGTGACGGCATGGTCCCGGTCCCCAGAAATGCCACGATTGCGCCCCGCCCTGCGGGACGCCTGCTTTGTGGTTAGACGAGGAAGTGTTGTGATCGGGTTATCAACCCAGAGGTTTCCGCCCCGGCAGCGCGCATTCCGGCGGTTTGGCCCGTCCGCGTCTGCGAGAGCGGGCCGTGCGGAAATCTAGACGCGCACGGTGCCACGGGGCCAGTCCTGCAGGCGGAAGCTGTGCCGGCGGGCCCGCCGCGTCGCCCCCTCGGGGCGCCAGGACAGCCGCAGCCGGTCGCCCGCCTGTGCCCCTTGCAGCCGCACCTCCAGCCGGGCGAAATCCGAGGCATTGGCCGCCCCCGCCGGACAGTCGATGCGGGGGGGCGGCAAAAGCGTGCGTTCCAGCAGCAGGCGGCCCCGGCTGATCGCCTCGCGCAGCTCCAGCGCCGCGCGCCCGTTCGAGCAGCGCAGCTCCAGCAGGTCAACGGCAACGGTGCCGGTGTTGCGCACCGCGATGATGCAGGTGACGCTGCCGTCCGGGGCATCGAACTGCCAGAAGTCGAATTCCGGCCCCGTCGCGAAAGCGTCCAGCCGGCTGTGCCAGACGACCAGACAGGCAGCCGCCGCGATCAGGACCAGGTAGGCCATCGCGATGGCGCTGACGATCAGGAAACTGACGCTCATGCCGGACCCTTTCAGTACCGGTCGCCCGGCACGCAGCCTGTTCCGCCAAAAATGCAGCACGACAGTCCCGCAGCAGGGGAAGGCGACTGGTCTGGAGGAGTCTTGGGGAGAAGTTGCGGCGTGAATAGCCCCATCCCGTATCGATTTCCAAGGAAAATTGATCTCGATACGTGAAAAAGACCGGATTGCCGGAAATCTGCCGGTTTGCCCGGCTTTGCGCCGTTCTGCTTCACTGAAAGTCCGTGCGGGCTGCACGCAGAAACCCGAGCAGAGCATCGGTGCAGGCCGGGTCCAGCACCAGCAGGCGCGGCCCTTCGTCGGTGATCAGCTCGATCTCGCAGCGGGTCAGGCGTCCGTCGTCGCTGGCTTGCATCCGTCCGCCCAGCACGCGCTGGACGGTCAGGGGGGGTGTGGGGGAGGTCACGGGGAGGCCGCTCCTGTCCGAAAGAGGTATCCCGGATGTAGCTATGGCTTAGAAGTTAACGCCCTGTTAACGACGTTAGCAGCGTGTTTACCCTTTCCCGGAAAATGCTGCGGCGCGGCGTCGCAGGGGTCAGGCGGCCGGTCCCAGGACCTCTTCCAGCAGCGCTTTCAGCTGCGGCAGGCCCAGGGGTTTGCGCAGCACCGCAGCGGCTTCGAAGCCCGCGGGACGGGCGGCGGCATCGCCGTAACCGGACAGAAAGCGCAGTTGCAGCTCGCCTTTGCTGCGTTGCAGATCCTCGGCCAGGGCAAAGCCGCTTTCGCCGCGCCCCAGGCGGATGTCGACCAGTGCCAGCGCCAGGTCGGGACTTTGGCTGAGGGCCGCGCGGGCGCTGGCACCATCGGCGGCGACGACGGCGGGATAGCCCAGCAGGGCGCAGGCCTCGGCGGTGATCTCGGAGAGGTCGGCATCGTCATCGACGATCATCAGGCGAGGCTGGGACATGGCGGCTCCTGCGGTGGGTTAACCAAGCTTATCGGGCGCGGCGCCATCCAGCAAGGCGCGGGCGCTGCGGCCAAGTGCGGTGGCCGCGCGGCGGATCTGGTCGGGCCTGTGGCCGGAAAAGCCCAGGATCAGCGCTTCGTCAGGGGCGGGGTGCAGGCGACAGTCCGACAGGCGCTGCGCGGTGACCCCGGCGCGGGCGGGCAATGCGTGCAGGGCTGCGGCGCTCAGCCCGGGGCCGGGGCGCACGACCATGTGCAGACCCTGGCCGGGGATCTCGGGCTGCAACGCCCCTCCCGAGGCCTGGGTCAGGACCTGCGCCAGAAGATCGCGGGCCTCGCGGTAGCCGCGACCGACGCGGCGCAGGTGGCGGGCCAGGTGCCCCTCTTGCATCAGCGCCGCCAGGGCGTCCTGCAGGAAGGGCGGCTGGAAGCGGTCGAAGGCGGCGCGGGCCTGCAGCACGGGCAGCAGCGCCCGGGGCGGCAGCACCAGATAGCCGATGCGCAGCCCGGGAAACACCATCTTGGCAAAGGTGCCGATATAGATCACGTGATCCGGCGCCAGCCCCGCCAGTGCCGACAGGGGTGGGCCGTCATAGCGGAATTCGCTGTCGTAATCATCCTCCAGGATCCAGGCATCACGGGTCCGCGCCCAGTCGATCAGCGCCACGCGCTGCGCCATGGCCATGGTGCGCCCCAGCGGAAACTGATGCGAGGGGGTGACATAGGCCGCACGCGCGTCCGGCGCCGCAGCGATCCCCGAGGCCACCTCCAGCCCCAGCGGCCCGACCGGCACCGGCACGATCCGCGCCCCCGCCGCCTGAAGCGTCCGCCGCGAGGTGACATAGCCCGGGTCCTCCATCCAGACCGGGGCGCCGGCGGGCAGCAGCGCATCGGCACAAAGGCGCAACCCGTGCTGTGTGCCGCTGACCACCACGATGCAGTCGGGATCGCAGACCAGCCCCCGGTGCGCCGCCAGGAAGGCCGCGATCTGCTCGCGCAGCGCCCGTGTGCCGCGCGGATCGCCATAGGTCAGCTCGGCCGGTCCGGCGCAGGTGATTTGCCGCCGGGTGGCCGCGCCCAGCTGCTGCAGCAGCGCGGGCGGCACGGTCGTCTGGCCCAGGGCGAAGGCGGCGCGGCCCGGAAGATCGGGCTGTGGCACCGGCGCGGGCGCGGGCGAGGCGGGCGGCGGCAGATCGGCCGCGACAAAGGTGCCGGCGCCGTGGCGGGCCTCGGTCAGGCCATCGGCGGCCAGCTGGTCATAGGCTTCGACGATCATGTTGCGCCCGATGCCCAGCTGCGCGGCCAGCGCCCGCGACGACGGCAGCGCCCGGCCCGGGGCCAGCCCGCCGTCCAGGATCGCGGCCCTGAGCGCGGCATGGACCCGCCGTGCCTGGCCGGGGATTGCGGGATCCAGGGCAAGCGGCGGCAGGGGCAGGAAAGTGGTTGGCAAATTTGCCCCCTTAGTGGACCTGTTTGAAACCAGTTTGCCGATCTAGACCGGCGGGGCAAGCAAAACGAGGCCTCCCCATGTCCGACCTGTCCTATCCCGTCGATGCCACCAACCGCGTCAAGCGCGTGCATGAACGCGGCGCCTATGACCATGCCACCGTTCATGATCTGCTGGATGCCGCGATGCTGGCGCATGTGGCCTATGTCATTGACGGCCAGCCCTTCTGCACGCCGACGCTGTTCTGGCGCGAGGGCACGCGGCTTTACTGGCACGCCAGCTCGGCCAGCCGGATGCTGCGCAACCTTTCGCAGGGGGAACCGGCCTGCCTGACGGTGACGCATTTCGACAGCCTGGTGCTGGCGCGCAGTGCCTTCAACCATTCTGCCGATTACCGTTCGGTCATGGCCTTCGGCACGGCGCGGCTGGTCACCGACCCCGCCGAGAAGGACCGCGCGCTGCGCATGATGGTCGACCGTTTCTTCCCTGATCGCACCGCCCAGCTGCGCCCGACCACCGCCCAGGAGGTGAAGGCGACCGGCGTGGTGGTGATGGAGATCGAGAAGGCCTCGGCCAAGATCCGCGCCAAGGGCATCGGCGATGACGAGGCCGATTACGCCCTGCCGATCCATGCCGAGCGCATCCCCCTGCGCACCGTTCTGGGCGCACCCGAACCCTGTGCCCGCCGTCCCGAAGGCGTCCTGCGCCCGGCGACCCTTTCGGCCTGGCAGGAGGGGCGGCTGCTGGAGGCGGCGCTGCGCGATACCTATGCCGAGGCCTATCCCGAAGCCTGACGCGCACTTGCCGTGACCCTGCCGGGACTTTCCGGGACTTTCCGGGACGTGCCGTGCACACCGGGCTTCGAGGTGCCTGGGCCTTGCCACCCGCGGGCCCGGCCGGACCTGCCGCGCGCGGGGCTTTGGCTGCGCGCGCATCCTTTGGGGGGCGCGTGCGCACAGGATTTGCCCACGGTTTTCGCGGACCCGGGCTTTCGCCGTACAGCGGGTCCCGACCCGTGGCCCCCGTCCTGCGACCGGGCTAACGAGAGGCCGATGACGGCTTCATGACGGACAAATGACAGTGCACGCAGAACGGACCGGCGGAGACCTTGCGCGGGACAGGGACTTTCTTCTTTTCCTGGTGACACGGGGGGGCTCGACCATGGCCTTCCAGGTGCTTTCCGTGGCGGCGGGCTGGCATGTCTACGAGCGCAGCCAGAATGTGCTGAACCTCGGCCTGATCGGCCTGTCGATGTTCCTGCCGTTCCTGGCGCTGTTCCTGGTGGCGGGGGTGGTGGCGGACCGGGTGGACCGGCGCTGGATCCTGACGCTGTGCAACCTGGTCCATGCGGCGCTGATGGTGGCCATGGGGCTGTGGTTCCTGAAGGGCGGCAGCGCGCTCTGGCCGGTCTTCGCGATGCTGGCGGCCAGCGGCAGCGCCCAGGCCTTCCTGCAGCCGGCGCTGCAGGCGGTGCTGCCCGGCATCGTCTCGCGCGAGGTGTTCCCGAGGGCAGTGGCGGTGTCGTCGATGGTGATCACCGTGGCGCAGCTGGGCGGCCCGGCGCTGGCGGGGGTGCTGCTGGCGATCCTTGACGTGCATGTCTACTGGGTCGCCTCGGGGTTCTTCCTTGCGGCGGGGCTGGCGGGGGCGCTGATGCGCACCGACCTGCATGTGCGCGGGCGCGAACCCTTCGGGCTGGAGCTGCTGTTCGGCGGCTTTCGCCACATCTGGGAGACGAAGGCGATGCTGGGGGCGATCTCGGTCGATCTGGTGGCGGTGCTGTTCGGCGGCATCGTCGGTATCCTGCCGGTCTATGCCCATGACATCCTGCATGTCGGGCCCGCAGGCCTGGGGGTGATGCGCGCCGCCCCGGCGATCGGCGCGCTGGTCGTCGGCACGGCGCTGGCGCGCTTTGGCATGCCGTTCCGCGCCGGCCCGGGATTCTTCCTGTCGCTGGCGGTCTATGGCGCCTCGATCCTGGTCTTTGGCCTGTCGCACTGGTTCTGGCTGTCGGTGCTGGCGCTGGCGGTCTATGGCGGCGCCGACATGGTCAGCGTCAACATCCGCCAGACGCTGGTGCAGATGCGCACGCCAGACGACCTGCGCGGCCGGGTGGCGGCGGTCAATTCGGTCTGCATCAATGCCTCGAACCAGATGGGCGATTTCCGCGCAGGCGTCATGGCCAGCGTCACCGGTACCCCTGCGGCGGTGGTCATCGGCGGCGGCGTCACCCTGGCGGTGGTGGCGCTTTGGGCGCGGCTGTTCCCGCAGTTGCGGCGCCTCGACAGCGCCAGCGGCTGACGCTGCCGTTCGGATTTTAGAAAACCCGGTCCCGCAGGCCCCGTCCAAATTAAGGGCGGGGCAATTCTTTTGCGCCAAGGTCCGCGATCAACGTCATCGCGAACCGAGGATAAGCAGATGAAACACCTTGCCGCCGGCCTGCTTCTGGCCACCACCCTTGCGCTTCCGCTGCAGGCCAATGATTACGAGGCCTCGATGCGCGACTACCTGGAAAGCGAAGTGCTGATGTGGGCCTTCGATCCGCAGGTGCTGGATGCGGTGCGGGCGCAGAACAAGGCCCATGCCAGCGTCACCCAGTCCGATATCGACAAGATGGATGCGGACTGGCGCAGCCAGGTCGGCTCGGCCAGCGAACCGCTGGTGGATGAGGTGGTGAAAAATCCGCTGGCGGACTTCCTGCGCGTCCAGCAACAGAATTCCGCCGGGACCGTGACCGAGATCTTCGTCATGGACAGCCACGGGCTGAACGTGGCTGCCACCGGGGCGACATCGGACTACTGGCAGGGCGACGAGGCCAAGTTTCAGGACACCTACGGCAAGGGACCGGGTGCCATCCATGTCGGAGAGATCGAGTTCGACGAAAGCTCTCAGACCCATCAGGGCCAGATCTCGGTCAGCCTGAGCGATCCGGAGACCCATGAATTGCTGGGCGCGATGACCATCGGCCTGAACGCGGAAATGCTCTACTGAGGCGTCCCTGCAAGAGGTTGGGCAGGCGCGCGGTCGCCTGCCCGAAACGCGGTCCAACAAGGATGACGACATGGCCAAGAGCGACGCGGTGACCCGGAACCCCAGAACGCCTGATCCCGGGGCTTCGGCTGGCAGGGATGCCCTGCGGGTGGCCTTCCATCGCAGTGCCTTCTTCCGGGCGACGGTGTTCGTGGCGATCTGCATCCTGATGGTGGTCACCACGACCGAACTGATCGCCGTGTCGAAGGTGCGCCAATCCGTACGCGACTGGACCGGCGTGCGCGCGACCGAGGCGACGACGGGGCTGGCCGGCCAGTTCTCTGGCGCGATGCGCTTTGGCACCGAAGGTCCGGTGGCCGAGGGCTTTGAGAAATTCGCCGCCGCCGTCCCCGAGGATCTGCTGGGCGTGCTGGCGATCCGGGCCGATGGCTCGGTCCTGGCCGAAAAGACCCGCCCCGGCTTCGATGCCGATGCGGCCCGGGCGCTGGCCGAGACCGCGATGGGCAAGGGGATGGTCGTGTCCGATCCGGCGCGGCTGATCTGGGCCGCCCCGGGGCATTTCGGTCCCGACAATACGGTCGTGGGCGCGCTGGTGACGCAATGGACCGCGGCACCGCGCACGGCGAGCGCCCTGCATGCCCGGCGCGGCTCGCTTCTGGTGGCGGGGGGGGTCTTCCTGGCGGCGCTGGCGCTGGCGGCGGGGCTGTTCTACCTGCTGTTTTCGCGCGCCCTGCAACGGGTGGCTCTGGAAATGGGCGCCGTGGCCGAAGGCCGTTACGACACCCAGATCCATGGCACGGCCCGCGGTGACGAGATCGGCGTGCTGGCCCTGCGCCTGGCGCAGTTCCGCGACAATCTGAAAGCCGCCCGCGCCACCGAGCGCGAGAACGCCTTTCGCAGTGCGGCCATCGACAGCTCTGGCGCGGCCCAGCTGCTGATGGATGCCGAGATGAAGATCGTCTTCGCGAACCCCGCCTGCCTGACGATGATGCAGGGGTTTGAGCATGCCATCTGCGAAAGCTGGCCGGGGTTCCGCGCGGATCAGGTCTCGGGCCATCCCGCCCACAGCCTGCCTGGGCTGGGCGGCGTGCTGACCGATATCGCCGCCGGTGCCGTTAGCCTGCCACGTGAGGTCGAACTGAAATGGGCCTCGGCGCGGATCTCGGTCCGGCTGGATCGTGTGCTGGGCACCGGCGGCGCCACCATCGGCTATGTGGCCGAACTTAAGGATGTGTCTCTGGACAAGCTGAATGCGGCGGTGCTTGAGGCGATCGAGGCCCATCAGGTGCGGCTGGATTTCGATGGCGAGCATCGCTTGCTGTCGTGTAATGCGGGCTTTGCCCATGCGATCAGCGCGGATCCCGCGGCGCTGAAGGGGCGTCTTGCGGCGGATCTGATCCGCGGGCTTGGAACCTCCGAGGCCGAGCGCCAGGACCATCTGCGTCGTCTGGAGGCCGGCAAGGCGGTGACCGGCAAGTTCGAACATGCCGGAGGATCCGGCGCCTGCTTTGAGGGCAGCCTCAGCCCGATCCTGGGGCGGGACGGCAAGATCCAGCGGGTGGTCTTCATCGGGTCCGATATCACCGCCAGCCAGCAGGCCATGCGCGCGGCCGAAGACGAGCGCCAGGAAACCGCTCGCCAGCAGCAACTGGTGGTCGATACGCTGAAGATCGGCCTGCAGAACCTGGCCGAGGGGGATCTGACCTCGGCCATCGAGCAGCCCTTCCGAAGCGAATACGAACAGTTGCGCGGCAATTTCAACCAGGCGGTTGAATCGCTGCACGATGCCATGTCCGCGGTGGTGCAGAACGCGGAATCGATCCGTGGAGAGACCGGTGAAATCAGCAATGCCGCCGACGATCTGGCGCGCCGGACGGAAAAGCAGGCGGCCACCCTGGAGGAAACCGCCGCAGCGCTTGACCAGCTGACGGCCTCGGTGAAATCGGCCGCCGAGGGCGCCGACGAAGCCAGCCAGATCGCGGAAAATGCCCAGGCCAAGGCCGTGCAGGGGGGCAACGTCGCCCGCCAGGCGGTCGAGGCGATGGATGCTATCAAGGCTTCGTCGCGCGAGATCTCGAAGATCACCGGGGTGATTGACGACATCGCCTTCCAGACCAATCTGCTGGCGTTGAACGCAGGTGTCGAGGCCGCGCGGGCGGGCGAAGCGGGGCGCGGGTTCGCCGTCGTCGCGACCGAGGTCAGGGCCCTGGCCCAGCGGTCCTCGGAAGCTGCCCGCGAAATCAACCAGTTGATCTCGGCCTCGGGCAACCATGTGAAATCTGGTGTGGAACTGGTTGATCGCACTGGCTCGGCCCTGTCCGAGATCGTCACGGCCGTGGTCGATATCTCGAAGCGGGTGACCTCGATCGCGACTTCGGCCCGGGAACAGTCCACCGGTCTGAACGAGGTCAACAGCGCCATGAACGAGCTGGATCAGGTGACCCAGCAAAACGCGGCCATGTTCGAGGAAACCACGGCCGCCAGCCATGCCCTGACCAGCGAGGCCAATGCACTGGTCGAAGCCGCTGGCAAGTTCCGCGTCAGCGGCAGCCGCAGCCCGCAGCGCAAGGCGCCGCGGCGCGCCGAAAGTCGGCCGGCTGCCGAACCCCGGCGCAAGGTCGTAGGCGGAGGCGGGGATGGATCGCCTCCCAGTTGGGAAGAATTCTGACGCAGCGCAGGGGGACGGCGGCCAGACCGGCTGGTTTTGCGGCGCGCCTCGGCTCCGGGAACGGCCCTTTCACGAAAAGACCCATAGCAAATCGCCATCGGGCGCAGATCAAAGAAACAGGGGGCAGCCCCCACAAGGGGACGACGCCCAAGGGCTCTGCCGCAATAGACCGAGGGTCCTGCCCAGATAATGAGGCCGTATTCAAGGGCCAGCCCAAATGAAAAGGCCGCACCAACGGCGCGGCCTTTTCCCGTCTGGGGATCAGTCCCGTTTGCCGCTGAACCGCGACTGCCAGTCCTCGCGTTCCTCGTCCGAGACCTTGCGGAACAGATTTTCCGGTACGATGAAGGCTGCACCCGGGGCCAGCGCATCCAGTGCCGTAGGCAGATCTTCGGGCCAGTCCAGCGACGGCAGCTGCATCGCCTCCTTCAGCGTCTCGGCCGTGTCGGGGATGAAGGGGGCCGACAGGATGGCGTAGAGGCGGATCAGGTTCAGCGACAGGCGCACGATGGCGGCCGCGCGTTCGGGGTCCTCCTTGTAGACGGACCAGGGGGCGGCGGTCTGAAGGTATTCGTTGCCGGCGGCCCAGATGGCGCGCAGCTCGGTCGCGGCCTTGCGGACCTCGATCGCGTCCATTGCCG
This sequence comes from Pseudooceanicola sp. NS-SX9, assembly GCF_057380705.1. Classification (NCBI taxonomy): domain Bacteria; kingdom Pseudomonadati; phylum Pseudomonadota; class Alphaproteobacteria; order Rhodobacterales; family Paracoccaceae; genus Pseudooceanicola; species Pseudooceanicola sp. NS-SX9. The sequence goes on from NZ_CM170818.1 coordinate 1,815,798, forward strand.
CCTGATAGCGGCCCAGGCGCGCAGCCAGATCGGCGATCAGCGCCGCTTCCTGTTCGCCATAGCTGCCGCCCTCGGGGACGACCTCGCCGAATTTCGAGCGGCAGAACTTGGTGACCCGGCTGACCAGGTTGCCCAGCACATCCGCCAGGTCCTTGTTGACCGAGGCCTGGAAGTTCTCCCAGGTGAATTCGCTGTCCGAGCTTTCGGGCGCATGGCTCAGCAGCCACCAGCGCCAGTAATCCGACGGCAGCACCGCCAGCGCCTGGTCCATGAAGACCCCGCGCCCGCGCGAGGTGCTGAACTGGCCGCCTTCGTAATTCAGGTAGTTGAAGGACTTGATGTAATCCACCAGCTTCCACGGCTCGCCCGAGCCCAGGATCGTCGCCGGGAAGGACAGGGTGTGGAAGGGCACGTTGTCCTTGCCCATGAACTGGGTATAGGTCACGTCCGCCGCGCCCTTGTCGGTGCGCCACCAGCGTTCCCAGTCGGCCCCCTTGCCGGCCTCGACCCATTCCTGCGCGCAGGCGATGTATTCGATGGGCGCGTCGAACCAGACGTAGAAGACCTTGCCCTCCATGCCCGGCCAGTCCTCGGTGCCCTTCTTGACCGGCACGCCCCAGTCCAGGTCGCGGGTGATGCCGCGGTCCTGCAGCCCGTCACCGTCGTTCAGCCATTTCTTGGCGATCGAGGTGGTCAGCACCGGCCAGTCGGTCTTCGAATCGATCCAGTCCGCCAGCGCCTCCTTCATCGCGGATTGCCGCAGGTACAGGTGCTTGGTCTCGCGCATCTCCAGGTCGGTGGCGCCCGAGATCGTCGAATGCGGATTGATCAGATCGACCGGGTCCAGCTGCTTGGTGCAGTTGTCGCACTGGTCGCCGCGCGCGCTGTCAAAGCCGCAATTGGGGCAGGTGCCCTCGATGTAGCGGTCCGGCAGATAGCGGCCGTCGGTCGGCGAATACATCTGCTTTTCAGACACTTCCCGGATCAGCCCACGCTCTGCCAGAACACCCGCGAAATGTTGCGTCAGCACTCGGTTCTGCACGCTGGACGACCGCCCGAAGTGATCAAAGCTCAGCCGGAAGCCCTGGGCGATCCCGGCCTGGACCTCGTGCATCTCGGCGCAGTACTCGGCCACCGGTTTGCCGGCCTTGGCCGCGGCCAGCTCGGCGGGGGTGCCGTGTTCGTCGGTGGCGCAGAGGAACATCACCTCGTTGCCGCGGCCGCGCTGGTAGCGCGCGAACAGGTCGGCGGGCAGCTGGGACCCCACGAGGTTCCCGAGGTGCTTGATCCCGTTGATATAGGGAATGGCCGAGGTGATGAGATGCCGCGCCATGGACGCCTCCTGAAGCTGTTTCGGATTTTGCGCCACCGCGCTTTTCCGCCTCATATCCCGCCCGGGGACAAAGCAAAAGGCCCGCGCCTTCATCTTTCCCCAACTACGGCGGGGGAGGCCGCCGGCCGGGGGCATAGCCCCCCGCCGGGCGGGCCTCAGGCGCCGCGCTCATCTTCCTCGCGGGTGCTGCGCAACAGCCGCCCGATGTTGAACGAGGTCCGCGGCGCATAGGTAAAGCGCGTGCGCAGCCCCCGCGCCGGCGTCGGGCGCACCCTCATCCGCCCCAGGCCATACAGCAGCAGCGCCCCGTGCCCCGCTGCCACCATCGCGTAGATCGAGCGCGGCCCGAAGATCCCGATCAGCTCGGATGCCAGCAGCGGCGCCGCCATTGCCCCCACGGCATAGTAGAACAGCAGCGCCGCCGACAGCTCGGCCCGTTCGTGGCTTTCGGCAAAGTCATGGGCATGGGCTGAGGCGATGGAATAGACCGGATAGGTCGCCAGGCCGAAGAAGAAGACGTTGATCAGCACCGGCCCGATGCCCGAGGGCGACAGCATCGAGGCCGCGCAGCTCAGGATCGTGAGGATCGAGACGCCGACCAGCACCCGCCGCCGGTCAAAGCGGTCCGCCAGCCAGCCCGCCGGCACCTGCGCGACCGCGCCGCCGACCAGGAACAGCGCCAGGAAATACGAGATCTGGTGGGCATCAAGGCCCATCTCCAGCCCGTAGACCGGGCCCATCATCCGGAAGGTCGCCGCCGACAGCGCCGAGACGATCACCGCCACCACCGCCAGGGGCGAGCGTTTCAGCGCCAGTCCCGGCTGCAACCGGGGGGCCGCACCCAGGGCAGGGGCGGGCGCGCGGGTCAGCGCCAGCGGCAGCAGCGCCGCGCAGCACAGGATCGACAGGATGTTGTAGGACAGGTACGAGGCCGGGCTCAGCACGCCGACCAGCAGCTGCGCCACCAGCGATCCGCCCATGTCGCCCAGCCGGTAGACCCCGGTCACCCGGCCGCGGTCGGCATTCGACAGCCGCGCCATCAGCCAGCCCTCGATCACCGTGTAGCAGCCCGCGATGCACAGCCCCGAGGCCACCCGCATCAGCGCCCAGGCATAGGGGTTGACGATCATCATGTGCATCAGCGTCGCGATCGCCCCCAGGGCTGTCAGCGCGGCAAAGGCGCGCGAATGGCCGACCCGCCCCATCAGCCGCGGCGTGCCCCAGCAGCCGATGAAGAAGCCCAGGAAATGCGCCGAGCCCAGAAGCCCGATCTGGGCCCGGCTAAAGCCCAGCTCCAGCCCCGACAAGGCATCAAGCGGCGACACCGCGCCCGAGGAAAGTTGCAGCAGGATGACCGAAAGAATGAGGGCGGAGAAGGAGATGATCGTGCGCATGTCCGTGCTGTCCCCTCCATGTCCGCCGCTTGCCCGCCCGTTTTCGACATGATGTGACGTTTCCGGCATATTGCATGCTTTTTACCCGCTTTTGCGGCGGGAACGTCAGGTCATCCGCCACACGGGGCTGACCGACATGTCGGGGGGCGGTGTCTCTGGCAGCGGCGGGGTCAGGCTGAAACCGCCGGTGGCGTCGCGCTCGGCGATATCGGTGGTGTAGCGGTGATGCAGCGCCCAGCGGCGGGGCGGTGCCATCCGGGCCCGGCGCCGTTCCAGCCGCCACAGCCGATGCCCGAAGGCCAGCAGCAGCGGATCGGCCCGCAGGTGGTCGGGGGCACAGTGCCAGCGGCTTTCGACCCCCTGGGCGCCGCCGTCACCCGGCGTCAGGATCAGGCCCAGGGGCGCGCAGGCGCCGGTTTCGGCCCCGGTTTCGGCGGCCAGATGCAGCCGCCGCACCGGGGTCAGGGCGGGCGGGCGCTCCAGCTCGGCCACCACCAGCGGCACCAGTCCCGAACGCAGGACCTCTTCCAGCACCCAAAGGATGTCCTCGGCCCGGCGGGGGGCGGCAAAGATCACCCGCCCGGGATCCAGGAACGCCGCCATCCCCGGGGCATGCAGCGGCGCGCGGTTCCAGGCGGGGGCGATCCAGTAGATCGGTGCCTCGTCATCGCCGCGCGCCCGCGCCGCCGCCAGGGCGCGGGCGCCCACGAAATGGGCAAAGGCATGGCGCCCCGGCCCGCAGGCCTCGTGCAGGCGGCTCAGGCGCAGGCCGGCCTCGGGGGCAAGGGCCAGTTCAGGGGCGCTTTGCCAGGGGCGGCGCTGCAGCAGAGAGGGATCGGGACTCATGGTCCCAGGATAGAGTGTTCTTAAAATGTTCTCAAGCCGCGGAATGGCCTTTGACAGGGCTGACGACACGGAAAGGTGCCCCGGGACCTTGCATCGGGCAGGGAAATGGTAAGGTTCGGCCCCTAACGATGGTTCTCGGGATGAGGAAGGTAAGAATGCGCAGACACCAGCTGGGACGAAGCGGGATCGAGGTTTCCGATTATTGCCTGGGCTCGATGACCTGGGGCAACCAGACACGCAGCGCCGTGGCGCATGAACAGATCGACGCGGCGCTCGACGCCGGGATCAACCTGATCGACACCGCCGAGATGTATCCGGTGAACCCGGTGAAGGCCGAAACCATCGGCCGGACGGAACGGATCATCGGCCTCTGGCTGGAAAAATACCCGCATCGCCGACACGAGATGGTGCTGGCCTCGAAGGCCAGTGGCGAGGGGCTGAAACATGTCCGCGAAGGTGCCCCCATCACCCCCGAGACGATCGAGGAAGCCATCGAGGGGTCGTTGCGGCGGCTGAAGACCGATTACATCGATCTGTATCAGTTCCACTGGCCGAACCGCGGGTCGTATCATTTCCGCCAGAACTGGGGCTTTCACCCCAAGGGCGGCCGCAAGTCGAAGGACGCTGTGCTCGACAATATGCGCGCCTGTCTTGAGACGCTGAAGACCCAGCAGAAGAAGGGCCGTATCCGCGCCTTTGGCCTGTCCAACGAAAGCGCCTGGGGGATGGCCCAGTGGCTGCGCCTGTCCGAAGAGCTGAACGCGCCGCGTCCTGTCTCGATCCAGAACGAATATTCGCTGCTCTGCCGCCTGTTCGACACCGACCTGGCCGAGCTTTGCGTCTATGAAGAGGTCGGGCTGCTGGCCTATTCGCCGCTGGCGACCGGCCTGCTGACCGGCAAGTACCAGGGGAATGCGGTGCCTGCGGGCTCGCGCATGGCGATCAACGGCGATCTGGGCGGGCGGAAAAGCCCTCGCGTCTTCCCTGCCGTCGACGACTATCTGGACGTCGCGCTGAAGCATGATCTGGATCCGGTGCACATGGCGCTGGCCTTCTGCGCCAGCCGCCGCTTCAACGGCTCGGTCATCTTTGGCGCCACCACGATGGCGCAGCTGGGCCATGTCCTGGACGGCCTGGATGTCACCCTGTCGAAAGAGGTGCTGGAGGATCTGGATGCGGTGCATCGCAAGCATCCGATGCCCTACTGATCCCAAGGGGCGATGATCCGGCCGGTCCCGAAGGGGGCCGGTCACCAGGCCCCCTGGTGGTTTCCATGGCCGCCCTGTGCCCCTTGGGGCGGTGTGTCCCGTGTCACGGCGGACCCGCCCTTGCCGGTGTGCCGGTCCCGGGGCAAGGGCCCGGGCTGCTCAGGCCAGCAGACTCAGGCCAGCAGCCTCAGGCCACCAGGCCGCGGAACACCGGCCCCGAGGGCGGCTGGTCGAAGAAAGGGATTGCCTCGGGGGCGCGGCCGCGGCGCAGCATGGCGGCCAGTTCCGACAGGGCGACCGCGGTGACGAAGGGCAGGTTCAGCCGCCGCGCCGCCGCCAGAGGCACCCAGGCCAGGTCCGACAATTCTCCCGAGGCGCCACCGAAGTCGTCGCTGTCGCCGTGGATTGCGCTGTCTTCCAGCAGGAAGAAACGGGCGTCGAAGCGCCGCGCCTGCCCCGGCGGCGTGATCGCGCGGTAGAAAAAGCCGAGCGCCCCGGCATCGGGCAACAGTCCGGCCGCGGCGAAGGCGGCCCAGGCGGGGTCCTGCGGCGGTGCGGGCCAGAGGCCGGGGCGGCCGATCAGCAGGCCGGTTTCCTCGGCGAATTCGCGCAGCGCGGCGGCGGCCAGCGCCGGCACCAGGGCGGGATCGGCATCCATGGCCAGCAGTCTCTGTGCGCGCTCGGGCAGGGGACGGGCCAGCGGCACCCCGGCATCGCCCGCCTCGACCGCACCGCCGGGAAAGACCATCTTGCCCGGCATGAAGGCCGCGCTCTGGCCGCGCTGGCCCATCAGCACGCAGGGGCCTTCCGGGCTGCGGCGCAGGGCGATGATCGTGGCGGCGTCTTTCGGCTGGGCAGTCATCGGGGCCTCCTTGTGCAGGCGGGGTCAGTATGCAGGCGGGGTAAGGGCGTCAGGGGTCTTGGGCAAATCCGTGCATCCGGCGCGCCCATTGCACGGCAATCAGCACGCCCTTCATCCGGGGCAGAGTGTAAAGCGTCAGCGCCACGGCGAAAATGGCAAAGCCGGTGAACAGCATGATCGGATCCGGCTGCCAGGCCATCCACACCGCCCCCAGCAGCGGCGCCGACAGATGGCCGACCACCAGGATGGTCAGATAGGCGGGGCCGTCGTCGGCACGGTGATGGCGCAGGTCCTGCCGGCAGACCGGGCAGATGTCGCGCACCTTCAGGTAGCCCTTCAGCAGCGGACCAGAGCCGCAGTTCGGGCAGCGCAGCCGCCAGCCACGGCGCAGGGCAGGCCAGAGCGGCCGCTCTTCCGGGTCCTCCCCGGGGCGCAGGGGCGCCGGGGGATGATCCTCGGTCTTCTGGGTCACGTCGGGCTCCTGCGGGGACATTACTTCCGGTTGCAGGATGCGGCGGCGCGGCCTGTCTGAAAAGCCCGGGCGACCCGCTTGCGGCGCCATGTCGCAAATCCGTGATCGCGGGCGGCGGAAAAAAACGACCCTTCGGCGACGGAAGCCCCGGGCTGGCCCGTATTTACCTGCAGATGACGGAGGGCGACGCCCCCCATCGACCCGAAGAGACTAGAGGAGTTGACCTTATGAAACGCGCAGTTCTTCTCGGCAGCATCGCCGCCCTTTCGCTGACGGCATTCGCGTCCAGCGTGTCCGCCCAGGCCGCCGACACGACCACGACGGCTCCGGCACCGGTCAGCGCACCTGCCAAGCCGCTGCCGCCGCGGATGAAGGCGATGGACACCGACGGCAACGGCGAGGTCTCGCAGGAAGAGCGGGATGCCGCCGCCGCCAAGCGCTTTGCCGCCGCCGACACCAATGGCGATGGCGAAGTGACCCAGGACGAGCTGGTTGCCTACATGGCCGCCCAGGAAAAGGCCCGTGAACAGGCTCGCGACACGCAGATCGCCGAGGACATGATCAAGCGCCTCGACACCAATGGCGACGGCAAGCTGTCGGCCGAGGAAATGAAGCCGAAATCGCCGGCCGACGCCGCCTTCGCGCGCCTCGATACCAATGGTGACGGGCAGGTCTCGAAAGAGGAATTCGAGGCAGGCTTTGCCAAGATGGCCGAGCAGCGCATGGATCGCGGCATGGGCCCGCAGATGGGCATGATGGATCGCGACGGCGGTGGCATGGGCCGGGGTTTCGACCGTGATCACGGCCCGCAGATGGGCATGATGGATCGCGACGGCGGTGGCATGGGCCGGGGTTTCGACCGTGACCATGGCCCGCGCATGGGCATGATGGATCGCGATGGCGGCGGCATGGGGCGCGGCTTTGACCGTGACCGCGGCCCCGGCTGCGACATGATGGATCAACGCGGTGGCGACATGCGCCGTGCCGATCGTGGTCAGGGCGGTGACATGCGCAAGATGCACAACCGCATGATGCCGCCCGCTCCGAACGGCCAGCCCGGCCCGCAGGATGCCCCGGCCGATGGTCAGGCGCCGAAGGCGTCCGACGACAGCCAGGGCTGAACCCTGCGCCGCTCCCCAAGGCAGGGGGCGGCCGCCCGGTGATCCGATTTCGGGCGGAAAAAGGTAGACTTGCCGGGGCGATCCGTTGTCGGATTGCCCCGGGTGACGGAAACGGATACGCCGCTGGAGCATGAGCAACATGGCCTTCGACGATCCCAATGCCATTCCCGATGATGCGCTCCTGGTGCTGTATGCCAACGGGGACGCGGATGCGGCACGGCAGTTGACCACGCGGCTGGCGCCGCGGGTGCTGGCGCAGGCCGCCCGGATGCTGGGCGACCGGGCCGAGGCAGAGGATGTGACCCAGGAGGCAATGCTGCGGCTTTGGCGCATTGCCCCCGACTGGCGCCAGGGCGAGGCGCAGGTGACGACCTGGCTTTACCGGGTGACGGCAAACCTGTGCACCGACCGTCTGCGCCGCCGGCGTGGCGGTCCGCGCGACATGGACGAGATGCCCGAGATCGCCGACGAGGCGCCCTCGGCAGACCAGCGCATGCAGACGGCGGCCCGGATGGATGCGCTGCAGGATGCGCTGAACCAGCTGCCCGACCGGCAGCGGCAGGCAGTGGTCCTGCGGCATATTGAGGGGCTGGGCAATCCCGAGATTGCCGAGATCCTCGAGATCAGCACCGAGGCGGTCGAGAGCCTGACCGCCCGGGGCAAGAGGGCGCTGGCCCGCATCCTAGAGGGGCGGCGCGATGAACTGGGGTACGACGATGACTGAGCGGAAAACAGGAGACGCCTTCCAGGACGATGCGCTGGACGCGATGTTCGCGCAGGCCCGCCTGATGCCACCGAAGCTGCCGGCGGGATTGCAGGCGCGCATCCTGGCCGATGCCGATGCCCTGATGCAGGCGCGCCTTGCCCCGGCGCCGCAGCCGGTGACGCCGGCGCGCCGGCCCGGCCTGTGGCAACGCTTTGTGCGCGGTGTGGGCGGTACGCCTGCCCTGGCGGGACTGGTTGCGGCGACCGCGGCGGGGCTTTGGATCGGTATCATGCCGCCCGCCTTTGTGACCAGCGGCGTCGAGGCGGTGCTGGGCACGGATGTCAGCTACAGCCCCTACATGGTCGACAGCACCAGCGCCTTCGACTTTTTCGACACCGACACGACCCAGACGACCGGAGGCTGACCATGACCGATCCCCTTGCCAGCCCGCCCCAGATGCCGCGCTCGGGCACCGGGCTTCGGGTGCTGCTCTTTGCCTCGCTGGCGGTGAACCTTGCGGTGGCCGGACTGGTCGTGGGCTCGGTGTTGCACAACCGTCCCGACGGGCCTGACGGCCCGCCTCGCGTCGACCGCATCGGTGGCGCGCTGAGCTATGCCCTGAGCGAGGCGGACCGCCGTGCCATCGGCCGCGCGGTCTGGAAGGACATGCGCGAGAACCGCCCCGACCGCGGCCAGGTCCAGGCCGAGTTTCAGCAGATCATCGCGGCGCTGCGGGCCGATCCCTATGACGGCACCGTGGTGGCGCAAAGCCTGAAGCGGCAGCTGGACGAGGCGATGCGGCGTCAGGATGTCGGCCAGCAGATGCTGCTGCAGCGGATTTCTGAGATGAGCCGGGACGAACGCGTGGCCTTCGCCGATCGCCTGCAGGATGCGGTGCAGAAGCTGCAGACCCAGGGCCCGGACGCGCTGCGCCCCGATCGCGACAAGGGGAAGGGCAAGGATGGCGACCATAAGGCACCGCCCCCACTGGAATGACGCCGGCCGGTCCGCTCTGCGGGGCATCGGATCTCTGGCTGTTCTGCGGTCGGGGATTTCCGGTTGCAAAGCGGGGGCAGGCGACGGATGGCTTTCTGAGCCGTGAGCCGTGAGCCGTGAGCCGTGAGCCGTGAGCCGTGAGCCGTGAGCCGTGAGCCGTGAGCCGTGAGCCGTGAGCCGTGAGCCGTGAGCCGTGAGCCGTGAGCCGTGAGCCGTGAGCCGTGAGCCGTGAGCCGTGAGCCGTGAGCCGTGAGCCGTGAGCCGTGAGCCGTGAGCCGTGAGCCGTGAGCCGTGAGCCGTGAGCCGTGAGCCGTGAGCCGTGAGCCGTGAGCCGTGAGGGGCATCCGGCCCGTGGCACGGATGTCCGTGCGGCCTTTCCGAAGATCAGCGGGGCAGATACAGGATACGGGCCTGGGGCAGGGGGCGGGGATCTTCGGGTTCCTGGGCGATGCAGTCGCGTCCCGCGGCCTTCGCACGGTAGAGCGCGCGGTCGGCATCCTCCAGCAAATGCTCGGGCGTGCGGGTGCCGTGGCGCGCGCAGGTCACTCCGATCGAGATGGTCAGCGCCTGCGGCACGCCATCGGCGATCAGCGGACGTGCCCGCACCGCCGTGCACAGCCTTTCGGCCACGATGCGGGCCTCGGCCGGAGGGGTGTCGGGCAGCAGGGCCAGGAATTCCTCGCCGCCGATGCGGGCCAGCACATCGCTGCCGCGCAGGCTGTCCTGCAGCACCCTGGCCACCAGCTGCAAGGCCTGGTCGCCCATCGCATGGCCGAAGTGATCGTTGACCTGCTTGAAATGGTCGATATCGGCCAACAGCACGGCAAATGGCCGCCCCTCAAGCGCGGCTGCCCGTGCCGCCAGCGCCAGCTTTGGCAGGGCGAAGCGACGATTGTGCAAACCGGTCAGCGGATCCGTGACCGAGGCCTTCATCCCCTCGGAAAGCACCGCCTGCAGGCGCCGCCGACGCGCCAGACGCCCCTGCAGGCCCCGCAGGCGCGCCGCGATCTCGGCCGGGTCGAAGGGGCCTTCCATCACTGCGCTGGCACCGATGTCATAGGCCGCCGCACGCAGCCTGCGGCTGCAGCCCGTGGCCAGCAGCAGGACCTCGCTTGACAGGCGGTCCCGGTGGTTCTGGAAGGTGGCCAGGCGGCGCAGGCTGTGCTGTTCATCGTTGGGATCGGCGGCCATCAGGAACAGCCCGTGCCGTGGCAGATCGCGCGGAGGAGCGTCGCGCGCGGGATCGCCGCGCCGCAGGGTTCCCGCCAGCTCCAGCCGCAGCCCGGGCTGCGCGTTCAGCGCCTGCCGCCACAGCAGCCCGGTCGCCGCATCGGGCGGCAGGGCGATGACGCGGCTCTGGCCCAGAAAGCGCAGCGCGCCTTCCGCGAGGCCCGGAGGCTCATGCAGATCGCCCCGTGGCTTCAGCGCTTCCAGGGTTTCTCGGGCGCGGTCATGGGCGCGCAGCCGGGCGCGGAAGACATCCTCGGATTCGGCGCGCGAGATGACATCGTCGGCGCCCGCTGTCAGCAGACCCGCCCGGCCCATGTGATGGCCCGGTGCCGTCACCACAAAGATCGTCACATCGGCGAACTGCGGCGCGCTGCGCAGCGCGTGGATCAGCCGTCCCGCCGGCATCATCTGCATGTCGTCCGCCACGATCAGCACCTGGGGCTGCCAGTGATGCGCCTGCTCCTGGGCTTCGGCCGGGGTGGCGGCGGTCCGGATGTCGTAGAAATCGCCCGACAGGCGCGCCGCAAGGGTGATGCGGCGGGTCACATGCTCGTCCACGATCAGGATCCGTGCCGGCATTTCCCCTCCTGTCACGTCGCGCCGCATGGCACTTTGTCAGCGGGCGTCCTAGAAGGAGGGTGGCCTGAAAATGGTTAACAAATCCTTTAACAAGATATATCATTCGGGGGAGGAACGGGAACGTGATGACGCGCAAGCAGGCCGAGGATACCGCGGTCCAGGCGCTGGCCTGGCTGGCTGGCAACGAAGAGCTTCTGCCGGTATTCATGGGCTCGACGGGGTTGTCGCCGGACGATCTGCGTCAGGCGGCGCAGACGCCGGAATTCCTGGGGGCCGTGCTGGATTTCCTGACCATGGACGATGCCTGGGTCATGGCCTTCTGCCGCAGTGCGGGGATGCCGTTCGATCAGCCGATGCAGGCGCGCGCGGCCCTGCCCGGTGGCGAGCAGGTGCACTGGACCTGATGCGCGCGGGCCTCAGAAGGTCCGCAGCCCGCCCTTGTCGCCTTCCGAAACCTTGGCCAGCAGGCGCAGCAGCTCTTCCTTCTCGCCGGGGGCAAGGCGGTCGGTCATGACGGCGGTGTTCTGCAGGGCATAGGGGATGGCGCGTTCCAGCGCCTCGTGACCGGCCGGGGTCAGGCCGATCTGGCGGGTGCGGCGGTCGCCGGTGCCGGGATCGCGCGACAGCAGGCCGGCCTCTTCCATCTGGCGCAGCGCGCGCGAGGTCGCGGTGCGGTCGATGCCGACGAAATCCGCCAGCTCAGAGGGTTGGGTCAGGCCTTCATTCGCCAGACCCAGCAGGATGCACCAGGTGATCCGCGTCAGCCCAAGACCGCGCAGGCGCTCGTCCATCCGGCGTTCCTGGATGCGCGCGGCCAGCGACAGCCAGTAGCCGAGCGAGTTGTGAAGGCGATAGGGGGTGTTCTGCGGATCCATGGGGCCAGAAGCCCGAGCGTCCCGCGAAAGTCAAGCGGCAGCCGGTTTGCATAACGGACGGCTTTGGTTTGCAAATCTTGCGCAGCCTTGTGCTTGGGCTGCGATCCCGGCAGTGTCGCGGCGACATTGCAAGGGCAGGACATCATGGGTTCGGGCAGACCGGTACGCGGCATTCTCTTCGACAAGGACGGCACGCTGTTCGATTTTGGCGCCACCTGGAACGGCTGGGCGGCGGGCATCCTGCGGGACCTGTCGGAGGGGGATGACGCGCGGGCCCAGGCCATGGCCGATGCGCTGCATTACGACCGCGCGGGCGGGGGCTTTCGCCCCAGCAGCCCGGTCATCGCCGGCACCAACGGCCAGGCGGCGGCGCTGATCCTGCCCTATCTGCCCGGCTGGCAGGCCCCCGCGCTGGAGGATTTCCTGTCGCAGCGCGCCGCCACGGCCGCGCTGGTGCCGCCGGTGCCGCTGGCGCCGCTGCTGCAGGGGCTGCGCGCCCGCGGCCTGAGGCTGGGGGTGATGACCAACGACACCGAATTCAGCGCCCGCAGCCAGCTGACCTCGGCGGGGGTGCTGGATCTGTTCGACTTCATCGCGGGCTTTGATTCCGGCCATGGCGCAAAGCCTGCGCCCGATCCGCTGCTGGCCTTTGCCCGCGCCACCGGGCTGTCCCCGGCCGAGGTCGTCATGGTCGGCGACAGCACCCATGACCTTGAGGCCGGCCGTGCCGCCGGGATGCAGACGCTGGCGGTGCTGACCGGCATGGCCGGGCCCGGCGATCTGGCGCCCCTGGCCGATGCCGTGCTGCCCGATATCGGGCATCTGCCGGACTGGCTTGCGGCCTGATCCTGAACAGACAATTGGATATATTGAGGCGTTGTTAAGCCGCGCCGGGCATGGTGGCGGAAAAGGACGGCACCCCGGACCATGCACGGCTTGATCAACAGATCCATCGAATGCTTCCTGCGCGACACCTATGGCGAGGGGCTGTGGGCGGATGTCGCCCTGCGAGCGGACCTTCCCGCCGCAGCCTTCGAGGCGATGCTGATCTACGAGGACGCGCTGACCTGGCGGGTCCTGGATGCGGCTGTGGCGCTGCTGGAAAAGCCCAGCTCGACCCTGCTGGAGGATGTCGGCACCTATCTTGTCTCGCATCCCAGCAACGAGGGGCTGCGGCGCCTGCTGCGCTTTGCCGGCGTAGGGTTCGAGGACTTCCTGCATTCCCTCGACGACCTGCCGGACCGGGCGCGGCTGGCGGTGGGCGATCTGATGATCCCGCCGCTGGAGCTGGTGCAGCAATCCGGCAACCGTTTCGTGCTGACTTGCGGCCCCGGGCTGCCGGGCTTCGGCCATGCGCTGATCGGCGTGCTGCGCGCCATGGCGGATGATTACGGGGCGCTGGTGATGATGGACCACCTGGGCAGTCATCAGGGCATCGAGACGATCGAGGTCCGGCTGGTGGAAAGCGATTTTGCCGAAGGCCGGGAATTCGCCCTTGGGGCGCGCACGGGATGAGCGCGCCCTTGACGCCGGTCTGCCCGCCGCCGGGGCAGGCGCTGGTTCCACCGCTGCCGCAGATGTCGCTGGACCTGCTGTGCCCGATGCATCTGGTGCTGGATGCCGGGGGCTGGATCACCCATGCCGGCCCGACGCTGCGCAAGCTGCGACCGGGGCAGGAGGTCACGGGGCGGGCCTTTCTGGATCTGTTCGAGGTGCTGCGCCCGCGGATCTCCGGTTCGATGGAGGCGTTGCTGGCCGCGGCCGGAACCCGCCTGCACCTGCGGTTGCGGGACCATCCCCGCACCGGGCTGAAGGCGGTGCTGGTGCCGCTGGAGGCTGCGGCAGATGGCACGCGGGGCGCGATCCTGAACCTGTCCTTCGGCATTTCCATTGATGAGGCGCTCAGGGATTATTCATTGCACTCCAATGACTTCGCCCCCACTGACCTGGCGATCGAGATGCTGTACCTGACCGAGGCGAAGCTGGCGGTTCTGGACAGCTGGAAGGATCTGAACCTGCGCCTGCAGGGCGCCAAGATCGCGGCCGAGGAACAGGCCTATACCGACACGCTGACCGGGCTGAAGAACCGCCGCGCCATGGATCACGTGCTGGCCCGGCTGATCCGTGGGGCCGAGCCCTTTGCGCTGATGCATCTGGACCTGGACTGGTTCAAGGCGGTGAATGATTCCCATGGCCATGCGGCGGGCGACTATGTGCTGCAGCATGTCGCCCGCGCCCTGGTCGAGGAAACCCGTGACGAGGACACGGTGGCGCGGATCGGCGGCGACGAATTCGTGCTGCTGTTTCCGCGCCTGCTGCGCCGCGCCCGGATCGAGGAAATCGCCCATCGCCTGATCGCCCGGCTGGAACGCCCGATCCTGTTTGAAAGCGCCACTTGCCGGGTGTCGTGCTCGATGGGCACGACGCTGTCCAGCTTCTACGATCACCCAAGGTCCGATCAGATGCTGGCGGATGCGGATGCGGCGCTTTATGCTTCGAAAAAGATGGGCCGCGCGCAGCATTGCTTCTTCCGGCCCGGCACTGCCCCTGGGTAATGCAGCGTGGCAAATGCGCAGCATATCTAGATGTAGTATTTCGCGACTACCCAATCCGCTGTAGACCCCCTATACTGCCTGTGGATAAGATACGGGGGCCCCATAGCTGCTGCTGCGAACCGGGGCTGCAAGAAGTGGGGGCCCGGCAGAAACATGCGTTGTCCGTTCTGCGGAAATATCGACACCCAGGTGAAGGACTCTCGCCCGGCCGAGGATCATGTGGCGATCCGCCGGCGCAGGCTCTGCCCGTCCTGCGGCGGCCGGTTCACCACCTATGAACGGGTCCAGCTGCGCGACCTCGTGGTGATCAAGTCCAGCGGCCGACGCGAGGATTTCGACCGGGAGAAGCTGGAACGCTCGATCCGCATCTCGATGCAGAAGCGCCCGGTCGAGCAGGAGCGCATCGACCAGATGATCTCGGGGATCGTGCGCCGGCTGGAAAGCATGGGCGAGACCGACATCCGTTCGAAGGTCATAGGCGAGATCGTGATGGAGGCGCTGGCGCGCATCGATACGGTGGCCTATGTGCGCTTTGCCTCGGTCTACAAGAATTTCCAGGCCGCTGACGATTTCGACAAGTTCGTCAGCGAACTACGCCCGAACATCCCGCACGACAAGTGACCCGCGAGCAGGATCTGCGCTGGCTGGCGCTGGCATTGTCGCTGGGGCGGCGCGGGCAGGGCAACACCTGGCCCAACCCGGCCGTCGGCTGCGTGCTGGTCAAGGACGGCCGGGTGATCGGCCGGGGCTGGACCCAGCCGGGCGGCCGCCCGCATGCCGAAACCGTGGCGCTGCGCCAGGCGGGCGAGGCGGCGCGGGGCGCCACGGCCTATGTCTCGCTGGAGCCGTGCTCGCATTACGGCCAGACGCCGCCCTGTGCGAAATCGCTGATCGCGGCGGGGGTGGTGCGGGTCGTCGCGCCCTTTGCCGACCTGGATCCGCGGGTCGAGGGGCGCGGCTTTGCCATGTTGCGCGATGCCGGCATCACCGTCGACACCGGGCTGATGACCGGCGAGGCGGCGCAGGATCTTGAGGGGTTCTTCCTGAACCGATCCCAGGGGCGGCCCCGGGTGACGCTGAAACTGGCGCTGTCGCTGGATGGCAAGATCGCCACCGCGACCGGCGAAAGCCAGTGGATCACCGGCCCCGAAGCCCGCCGCGAGGTCCATGCCATGCGGATGCGCCATGACGCGGTGATGGTGGGCGCGGGCACGGCGCGGATTGACGATCCCAGCCTGACGGTGCGCGGCCTCGGGGTCGAGCGCCAGCCGGTCCGGGTCGTGGTGTCGCGTCGGATCGATTTGCCGTTGCTGGGCTCGCTGGCCTGCACGGCCCGTGATGTGCCGGTCTGGATCTGCCACGGCCGGGATGCCGATGCCAAGTTGATCACCGCCTGGAAAGAGCTGGGGGCGACGCTGATTCCTTGCGCGCTGCAGGGGCGTCAGCTGGATATCCTGTCGGTTTTGCAGGGGCTTGGAACGCATGGCCTGACGCGGGTCTTCTGCGAGGGGGGCGGCGCGCTGGCCGCCACGCTGCTGGCCGCCGACCTGGTGGACGAGCTGGTGGTGATGAACGCGGGCGTGCTGCTGGGGGCCGAAGGGCGCCCGGGTCTTGGGGCCATGGGCATCGACCGGCTGGCCGAGGCGCCGCGCCTGACCCTGGCCGAGGAACGCCGCATCGGTCCCGACGTGATGACCCGCTGGCTGCGCCCGACGCAGTAACCCTCAGGGCAGCACGGCGCTGGCGGTGTTGAAGTCGCTGAGCGACCCCAGCATCGCCGACACGGCCTTGTCCCATTGGGCGAAGGGCGCTTCGGTGATGTAAAGCAGGTCACCGTCGCGGATCAGGAAATCACCGGCCAGGAACAGCCCGTTCGGCTGCGTCAGGTCCAGCACGTAGACCATGCGCTGCGGGCCGGTCAGATCGCTGCGGCCCAGCACCTGGTCTGCAATCTCGGGGGCTTCGTTGCGCATCACGAAGACGCCGGTCGGATCGGCGGCGTTGCTGCGCAGGCCGCCCGCCAGGGCAATGGCCTCGATCCCCGAGAGCGAGGGACGCTCCAGCGGCACGATCTTCTGCGCACCCGCCGCCCCCAGCACGGTGAAGGAACGCACGGTTTCCTCGACCAGGATGCGGTCGCCGTTGCGCAACGCGATGTCATCGGCGGGATTATCGAAGATGTCCTGGAACCGGACCGAGGACCGCTGCCGCCCGCGGATCACCGTGACCTCGGCCGCCTCGGGGTCGATCGACAGCCCCCCGCCCGAGGCCAGCATCCCCGACAGCCGCCGGGTGGGCCGTTCGATCTTGTGCACGCCCTGGCCCGCGATTTGCCCGACCAGCGTCACCGTCGCGCCGTCGCCCGGCGCGCGCTGCAATTCCACCTGCGGATCGGGGGTCTGTTCCGCCAGCTTGACCGAGATCTGGCTGCGGATCACCTCTGGCGTGTTGCCGGCGGCCTTGATGCGGCCCGCGTAGGGCACGAAGATCCAGCCGTCATCATCGACCTGAATGCCCGACAACCGCGTGGCCCGCGCCCCGGCGGTGGCGAACAGCCCGTCGTCGACGTTTTCCCAGATCGTCAGGTTCAGCGTGTCGCCCGGCCGGATCAGATCCGAACTGACCTCTCCGGCGCCGCGGAAGGCGGCCGAAAAGCCCAGTTTCGGGATCACCGCCGTGGCCCGCGTCACCCGGTCGTTCACCGTGACCACAAAGGCATCGCCCTTGCGCAGTACCGACCCTTCGTAGATATCGGACTTGTTCGGGCCGATCCGGGGCAGGGTGCTGCAGCCCGCCAAAGCCAGCGGGGCCAGCAGAACCATGCGGCGGGAAAGGGTCGGGTGAAGGGGGCGGACGGTCACTGTCGATCTCCTGGTCCTTTGCGGACTCGTTCAGGCTGCCTCTGCGTCACGTTACACGCAAACAGGGAAATGAAACGTTGCCGTGCCCCGGTTTCACGGAACGGCACGCAACTGTTGCCGGGGGGCCGCGGTGCCGGCGCGCAGGGCGTCGTAGGGGTCGTCCTCGGCCAGCATCATGTCGACGACCTGGCGCAGCAGCTGCCGCCGCCCGGCTGCGGAATAGTAGCCGCCCGCGACCTGGCTGGTCTCGAACAGGAAGCGGCGATAGTCCTTGTAGGCGCGGGTATCGGGCCGCGCGGCACAGGCGAAGAAATCCGCCAGCGGCTGGGCCGAGACGAATTCCGGCTTGTCGTAGACCGCCGTGCCGAAGGTCTTCAGCGGGATGCCGCGATACAGCGCCTGCTGCGCCGAGGTCGAATTCACCGTCACCGCGCTGCGGCAATCGTTCAGCAGCGGCCCCAGCTTGCCGCCGCGCACGTAATGCACCCGCCCCTCCAGCCCGTGGGCGCGGGTCAGGCGCGCGATTTCCCGGCGCAGGGGGGTGCGGCCGTCCTCCAGCGGATGGGCCTTCAGCACCAGATGGTGGTGGCCGGGCGCGCCGGCGGCAAAACCTGCCATCACGCGGTCGATGAACTCTGCCAGCGAGGCAAAGGGCGAATGGCTGCGGAACGAGGCATCATGGGCCAGCTGCAGCAGCACGACGTGATAGGGAAAGCCGCCGCGGCGGATCCGGGCCGAGGCCCGGCGCCGCTCGGCGGCACTGAAGGGCATGCGCAACAGCCGGCGCAGGTACAGCCGGAATTCCTGGCCGACGGACAGGGCACGGTGGGGGCGGAAATCGCGGTAGCCCTGGTTCAGGCACATCACGAACCAATGATACAGCGCGCCATAGAAGACATGTTCGCGCAGATCCCCCCAGCGGGCGGGGGGCAGCGGCGCATCCAGGTCGCACAGGGCCAGCATGGCCCGCATGTCTGCCACCGACAGCTGCATCAGCCGCGAATGCCCGTTCGAGCCGCCGCGTTCATAGGTCACCCAATAGGGGCGCAGATAGCCTTCCTCGAAGACATGGATGCGCAGCCCGGCAGTGCGGGCGCGGGCGATGGCGCGGGCATGGATGGGCCGCGTGTCGCCATAAAGCACGATGTCGGTGGCGCGATGGGCGGCGGCCAGCGCGGCAAAGGTCTTGTCCCAGTCCTGCGCCGGGCCGCGAAAGGCGATGTAGCTGTCACGGTCGGGCCAGAAGGCCCGGTCCCCGGCATTGAAACCGACGCGCCAGACCTGGGCCCCGGCCTGGCGCAGCAGCCGGCCGAGCTGATGAAAGAACGGTCCATGCGGCCCCTGCAGGAACAGAAAGACCCGGTCTGCGTCGGCTTGGTTGCTCATCCTCAAGGTGTGATAGATCCGCATGAACAATCTATTGAAGAATCCTGCACTCTGCCGTCCCCGGTTGTCAAAAGGTCTTTGCCGTCCCGCGCTTGCGGTGGCCTGCGCGGGGCGCTACCCCTTGCCCAGACCAGACCCGGAGGCCCCATGTTCACTGGCACCATCACCGATATCGGCAGTATTTCGGCCCTGAGCCGCGGTCCGGGCCAAAGCGCCCGTATCCGCTGCGGCTATGATCTGGACCGGCTGGATGTGGGCACCTCGGTCGCCTGTGCCGGGGTGCGGCTGACGGTGACGGCGAAGGGCGATGACTGGTTTTCGGTCGATGTCAGCGCGGCGACGCTGGCGCGCACCACGCTGTCGGACTGGCTGGAGGGCACGCGGATCAATCTGGAACGGCCGCTGCGCGTCGGCGACGAACTGGGCGGCCATATCGTGTCGGGCCATGTCGATGACGTGGCCGAAGTGCTCTCGGTCATCCCCGCGGGCGAAAGCCTGCAGGTGCGGTTGCGCGCGCCGCAGGCGCTGGCGCGCTTTGTGGCGCAGAAGGGGGCGGTGGCGCTCGATGGCGTATCGCTGACGGTGAATGCGGTCGAGGGCGCGGAATTCGAGGTCAACATCATCCCGCGCACACGTGCCGTGACGACGCTGGGCATGCTGGCGGCGGGCGACCGCGTCAACCTCGAGATCGACACCCTGGCCCGCTATGTCGCCCGCCTGCAGGAGATGCGCGCCTGATCCCCGGCATCGGACACAACCAGGGTCCCTCGATGGAGCCAGGCCAGGCCTGGCGCATCCATATGTGGACCCGCGCCAAGGCCCAGCACCCCGAGGCCAGGCTGCCGCCCGCGCTGGTGCGCCAGCGCATCGCCCGCGCGCGCGAACTGGGGCTGGCTTATGCCGATTATGCTTCGGTGCGGCGCACCTCGGGGCGCGACATCTGCGGCTATCTGCTGTCGTCGAATGCGCTTGGCGTTTTGCGGCCGGGGCAGGTGGCGCCCGAGGGGGTGCGCGATGTTCTGGCCGGGCTGCGCCATGTGCGCCGCATTGGCCTCGCCCATGCGCCGCTGACCCCCGAGGCGCTGATGGACCTGGCCGGACACCTGGACGAAGCCTGGCCCGCGCCGCCGCTGCTGGCCGATTTCGCCCGTATCCGCGAGGGGTTGCGCGCAGCCCAGGGGCGCCTTCCATCGGCAGGCCTGGTGGCGGTGACGGCCCTGCAGCTGGAAGCGGACTGGGTGAGCGCGGGCCGCCTGGGCGCGTCGCTGCCCGGCATGGCACTTTTCGGCACCGATTGACCCTGCCGCATTTGCACAACCGCTTTGCACCGGTTGAGAGTGGCAATCGCTTTCAAATGGCGGTGGAGTATATTATTCCCCACGGCAACACGACCGAAAGTGATTGGCCCATGCCCGAAGCATCCCCTGAAACCGCTTACGAAAACCCCGGCCCCGTGGAACAGAACTGGTCCGATGCGATCTCCTCGGTCGACGAGATCCTGGAAGAGGCCCGCAACGGCCGCATGTTCATCCTCGTCGATCACGAGGACCGCGAGAACGAGGGCGATCTGGTCATCCCCGCGCAGATGGCGACCCCCGAGGCGATCAACTTCATGGCCACCCATGGCCGCGGCCTGATCTGCCTGTCGCTGACCGGCGAGCGCGTCGACCAGCTGGGCCTGCCGCTGATGGCCTCGCACAACTCTTCGCGTCACGAGACCAACTTTACCGTCTCGATCGAAGCCCGCGAAGGCGTCAGCACCGGCATTTCCGCCCATGACCGCGCCCGCACCATCGCGGTGGCCATCGACCGCGGCAAGGGTGCCGCCGACATCGCCACCCCAGGCCACGTCTTCCCGCTGCGCGCCCGCGAGGGCGGCGTGCTGGTGCGCGCCGGCCATACCGAGGCCGCCGTCGACGTCTCGCGTCTGGCGGGCCTGCAGCCGGCCGGTGTGATCTGCGAGATCATGAACGAAGACGGCACCATGTCCCGTCTGCCGGAACTGATCGCCTTCGCACAGCGTCACAACCTGAAGATCGGCACGATCTCGGACCTGATCGCCTATCGCCGCCGCCACGACAACCTGGTGCGCGAACGCGAAGAAAAGACCATCACCTCGGATTTCGGGGGCGAGTGGACGCTGAAAGTCTTCACCGATGAAACCCAGGGCGCCGAGCATATCGCGCTGATCAAGGGCGACATCACCACCGACGAACCGGTTCTGGTGCGGATGCATGCGCTGGATCCGCTGCGCGACGTGGTGGGCTACAAGGCGGGCCGGGCGGATGAATTCCGTCATGCCATGTGCCAGGTGGCCGAAGAAGGCCGCGGCGTCGTCGTGCTGCTGCGCGACCTGACGATGAAGATCATGGATGTCGAGGAAGTCTCGCCGCAGACGCTGCGCCAATATGGCCTGGGCGCCCAGATCCTGTCGTCGATCGGGCTGCACAAGCTGGAACTGCTGACCAACTCTCCGCGCCCCAACATCATCGGCCTGGAGGCCTACGGGCTGGAAATCACCGGCACCCGCCGCATCAAGGAGTGAGCACCCATGGCTGCCTCTGAACTGCACCACATCATGCCGCGCGGCACGCTGGACAAGCCTGCCAAGGTGCTGATCGTCTATTCGCCCTATTACAAGGACATCTCGGACGAGCAGATCGCCGGCGCCAAGGCCGAGATCGAGGCCTGGGGCGCCACCTGGGAGGCCATCGAGGTCCCCGGCGCGCTGGAAATCCCCACCGCCATCGCCATGGCGGGCCGGATGGCCGATTTCGACGCCTATGTGGCACTTGGCTGCGTGATCCGCGGTGAAACCACCCATTACGACACAGTCTGCAACGACAGCTCGCGCGGGATCACCCTGCTGGGGCTGCAGGGCCTGCTGATCGGCAATGGCATCCTGACGGTCGAGAACCGCGAGCAGGCGCTGGTGCGCGCCCGGGTCGCGGATCAGAACAAGGGCGGCGGCGCCGCAGCAGCGGCCTTGCATCTTCTCGCGCTTTCGCGCAAATGGGGCGCTCCGAAAAGCGGTGTGGGATTCCGTCCTGCGACCGATGAATACCAGCTGGCCGGCGGAACCGCTTCCGCCTGAGCCCGGCCCCACCGATAGGCCCCGAGATGAGCGACGAGATCCAGAACCCGCAGCCTGCCGACCCCGTGTCGGGGAACCAGAAGCGCAAGATGCGCTCTGCCTCGCGTCTCTACGCGGTGCAGGCGCTCTACCAGATGGAAGTGGGCGCACAGACCGTCGACCGCGTGATCACTGAATTCGAGGATCATCGCTTCGGGGCCTCCTACGAAGAGGGCGACTTTATCGAAGGCGACGTGACGCTGTTCCGCAAGACCATGCGCGATGCGGTCAACTGGCAGGCCAAGATTGACCAGATGACCGACCGCGCGCTGGTGGCGAAATGGCCGATCGCCCGCATCGACCCGACCCTGCGGGCCCTGTTCCGCGCCGCCGGCGCCGAGCTGGTCGAGGGCGAAGCCCCCCCGAAGGTGGTGATCGTGGAATTCGTCGACGTGGCCAAGGCCTTCTTCCCCGAAGGAAAAGAGCCCAAGTTCGTCAATGCGGTCCTGGATCACATGGCCCGCGAGGCACGCCCCGAGGCCTTCTGATGGCGGGGCTTTCGGATCCCTGGCGCCTGGCGTGCCCGGCGGATCTGCCCGCCATCGAAACCCTTCTGGCCGAACCGGAATTCTTCGACCGCCTTGCTGCGGTCGATCCGGTGCGTCTGCGCGCCTCTCTGGATGGCACCCGACCCGAGCGGATGCTGGTCAGCGGTGCGCCGGGGGCCATTGCCGCCTTTGCCTGGGTGTCGGGCTGCGACACCGACAGCCCCAAGATCGAGGAATTCGCCGTGCTGCAGCGCGGGCAGGGCGTCGGCCGTCAGGTCTTCCCGGCGCTGGTGCAGACCCTGCGCGCCGAGGGCTGCTATCGTTCGGTCTGGCTGAAGGTGGTGGTCGGCAACGATCCGGCGCGTCACCTTTACCGAACTTCGGGCTTTGACCGGGAAACCTTCTGGCCCGCGGGCTGGACCGATCGCAACGGCCATGTCGCTGACATCTGGCGCATGGAATGCACATTCGAGCCCGCCTGACCCCCGCGACAGCACGTCCCGGCGGTTATGGCGGACAGGAAAAACAACCTGTGGTATAAGTCCGGGGGACTCTCTTCTCTCCCGGAGGTATCAATGCCAAGGCTTGTTCGTCTTTACATCCTGCACTGCCTCATCGGCTTCGGCCTGTCGGCGCTATTCACCGCCGGACTGGTCTGGTTCGATGTGATGGGGCTGAAACATCTGGTGCTGACGTCACGCGACGGTTGGCTGGGGGCCTTCCTGATCTTCTTCTCGAACGGGATCGTCTTTGCCGGCGTGCAATTTGCCATTGCCATCATGAACATGGCCGAAGAGCAGGGGCCGCGCGGCGGCAATCGTCTTCCTCAGCCCGCCCGGGTGGCGGTGAAGGAAGATCAGCGACGGGCCCGCACGCAGCCGTTTGGGTGACGCATTCCCGAGGACCTGTATATACAGGTGGGCGCCAGGTAACCGGACCACAGCCCGGACAGAGCCAGCTCCCTCGGAGTTGCTTAAGGCCACCGGAATGCACCCGTACACGAGAAGGGCAGCACCCGTCGGATCCACAGGTAGTGGCTTGGCAGGGCTGCGGCAAGGGGGCAGCGGCGTGAAGCGGCCGAATTTTCGGGCGTCTTACGGCGGGGCTGGCGGTGACGGACAGGCCTGCCCTGTGCCGATTGCATGACTAGTCAGGAAAAGATGGGCGGCTGGCTTGCCTTTTTCCGTGCTCCGGCGCATATCCCAAAGGGGATCCGCCGCATCGTGGCGGGGACGCCGCCCTTTCGTCGTGCGACGGGCCGGGGCACGTCCCGCAGGAGCGAGGCGTCCGGTACGGCTGCGATCCTTTCGATTTTCGAACGACCTTTGCCGAACTGCCCCGACGGGCGCAGCCAGTGATCCCACTCGGGCACAATCGGGTGCCGCAGCCATGGACCGCACCTGGGGAGGAGCGCGGCCCGACCAGATATGGATAGACCATGACGGAGACCCCCTCCCGCACCGTTCCCGCCGAGGACGGCCTGCCGACCGGCCGCCGCCGCCTTGCCTTTGTCGCCCTGATCGTCACCATCGCCATGGCGGTGCTGGACGGCGCCATCGTCAACCAGGCGCTGCCGGTGATCGCGCAGGAACAGGCGGTCAGCGCCTCGACCGTGATCTGGGCGGTGACCGTGTACCAGCTGGTGCTGGTGATGACGATTCTGCCCTTCGCCGCCCTGGGCGACAAGATCGGTTTCCACCGCGTCTACCTGTTCGGAATCGCGCTCTTTACCCTGGCCTCGGCGCTGTGCGCGCTGGTGCCGGGGATCCACGCGCTGATCTTCGCGCGCGGTCTGCAGGGCATCGGTGGCGGCGCCCTGATGAGCCTCAACAGCGCCATGGTCCGACAGATCATGCCCAAGGACCGTCTGGGTCGCGGCCTGAGCGGTATTTCCATGATCATCGGCATTGCCGGTGCCGCGGGCCCGTCGCTGGGCGCGGGGATCATGGCGGTGGCCAGCTGGCACTGGCTGTTCCTGATCAACATTCCCATGGGTCTTGCGGCGCTGCTGCTGGGCTGGTTCACCCTGCCGCGCGCCGCCGGGTCGGGGCGGCGTTTCGACCTGACCGGCGCCCTGCTGAATGCGGTGACGCTTGGCCTGTTCATCACCGCGCTTGGGACCTTCGGCCATCCCGGCGCCGCCCGGCTGGCCCTGGCCGAGCTGGCGGTGGCGCTGGTCGCGGGGGTCTTCTTCCTGCGTCACAACCTGGGCCAAAGCCACCCGATGCTGCCGCTGGACCTGTTCGGCATCCGCCAGTTCAGCCGATCGATGATCTGTTCCTTCTGTGCCTTCTTCGCGCAGTTCCTGATGCTGGTGACGCTGCCGTTCTACCTGCATGATGTCATGGGTCATTCCGTGGTCACCACCGGCCTGCTGATGACCCCCTGGCCGGTCGCGACCGCCGTCATGGCGCCCTTTGTCGGCCGGCTGGCGGATCGCCACAGCGCCGATTGGCTGGGTACGATCGGCATGATCCTGTTCGGCGCGGGCTTCCTGGGGGTGGGGGTGCTGACGCTGCATCCCTCCGAGGCGCTGGTGCTGGTGTCGATGACGGTCAGTGGCGCGGGCTTTGCGCTGTTCCAGTCGCCGAACAACCGGCTGATCCTGTCCTCGGCGCCGAAACATCGCGCGGGCGGGGCCAGCGGCATGCAGTCTGCCATGCGTCTGATCGGCCAGTCGGTGGGTGCGGCCGGGGCCTCGGTGCTGATGTCCGTCTCGGGCGGGGTCAATCTGGAGGCCGCAGCCGCCCTTGCCGCCTTCCTGGCGCTGGTCGCGGCAGGCGTGTCGCTCAGCCGCAGGTCCGGTCGTCCGGTCCACCAGATGGCCTGATCCCATCCCCCGGCGGTACGCCGCCGGGGGCTTGCGGGGCGTTCATGGATTGTTCATGATGCGCCCATGCCCCTGACGCCCCTGTCCCCCGATCCCGCTCCACCGCAGCCCGGCCAGCTTCTGGCGCGGGGTGTCTGCCGTCTTCTGGCCAGCCACGACTTTGCCTGCCTTGAGGAATTCGTCCCCGAGCGCGGCAAGCGTCTGGATGTCATGGCCCTGGGTCCAAAGGGGGAGCTTTGGATCATTGAGTGCAAATCCTCCCGGGCGGACTTCATGTCGGACATGAAGTGGGAGGGCTATCTGCAATGGGGGGATCGTTTTTTCTGGGCCGTGGATCAGGATTTCCCGGTCGATCTGCTGCCAGAGGACTGCGGGCTGATCCTCTGCGACGCCTGGGGCGGAGAGGTCCTGCGGATGCCCGCCGAGCAAAAGCTGGCAGGCGCCCGGCGCAAGGCTGTCACCCTGAAGTTTGCGCGCGATGCCGCGCGACGACTTCAGGGGTACCGCGACCCGAGGGTCTGAGGCAGCTCAGCGCTTGGTCTTGCCCTTGCCGCCGGACTTGCCGGCCTGTTCGGCAGCCTGCGCGGCGGCCTTGATTTCTTCCGCGATTTCGATCGCCTCGTCGGGTTCGAAATCCATCGGAATTTCCAGGCCGTTGGCCTCGATGAACAGGCGCACCATGCCTTGGTCGGTCGGGCCGATCTGCAGGTTTGCCTCGATGTCGCGTTCGGTATCGATGCCCATGGGAGCCTCCAAAACTAAGGCTTGCTGGTTAGCGCGGGACTTGGGTCTTGGCAAGAGTAGCTGCGGAGCGGCCGGCTGACCATACGTCGTGAATTTTTGTGCAGCTTTCCTCTTGCGCGCCCCGGATGGCGCCGGTAAATCCCCCTCAGTGCCGCCTTAGCTCAGTTGGTTAGAGCGCTGGATTGTGGATCCAGAGGTCCCCCGTTCAAGCCGGGGAGGCGGTACCACAAATTTCCTGACATCGAAAATAGTTTGATGGCGTGCCAGTGGCGCGCCGTTTGTCGTGGCGCGTGGGTCTGCGATTTCGGAAAGTGACCCTGGGGAGGGGCATGCGGATTTCCTCTTGCACGGGTCGTGCGGCACCGGTAAATCCCCTCTCAGTGCCGCCTTAGCTCAGTTGGTTAGAGCGCTGGATTGTGGATCCAGAGGTCCCCCGTTCAAGCCGGGGAGGCGGTACCACTCCCCCCTTGGAGCCTTATCCGATCTGACGGTGTGGTGCGCATCGTAAGGTGTGATGCGGTTGTGTTGCTTGCCCTGCGTCGCATTATGCAGATGGAGCAAAGGGGTGATGCGCCATCGCCAGATGCATCGACGGGTTCTGCCCCTGTCAGACAGCATTCATTGCCGGATTTCCAGGGTCGGATCGCATTCGAGCGAAATATCCGCGAACTGGGCTAATCTCTCTTCGAAGCAGCCGGACAAGTCCCGCGCTGCCATGCCCGGATCTGTCAGCGGGCATCGCCCGGCGACGAGAGTAGCGTCCGGGTGGAACGGATGCGCCCGGTGCCGCGCGACGAGCTGGGCAAGGTGATCGGGATGACCCTGCGGGGCCTCACCCTCGGCCTCATGGCGGTGCCGCCAATTTCAGAGCGTCGGGCGCGACACGCCACAGCGCCGACATGTCAGTCCCGCGTCCCCGGTCCATTGATGGGTCGTCACCCGGATCAAGCTTGCAGCAGGGGAGGCATGCCGTCACCTTTCATCCGTCGAAGCTGAGGGGAGGTTGCGTCAATTTGCGAGTGAAACCCTCATACATCAGCCCTGGCCTCGACCGGAGCAGCTTTGTGGGCTTCCGGCGCTGTGGGCGCACATGCATCTTCATGAAGGGGCGGCGGTGGGTGGCGCCCGATCTCTATGGCTCGGAGCGCACGAGGCATCGCAGTGAGCGGGGCTGCCGATGGCAATGTGAATATGTTGCAGAGGTCCCTGAAACGACAAAGGCCCCTCTTACGAGGGGCCTTTATGCCATTGATCTCTTTGAGAGATTTGGCTCCGGCGGTAGGGATCGAACCTACGACCAATTGATTAACAGTCAACTGCTCTACCGCTGAGCTACGCCGGAACATGTGGGGCTGTATAGCGATGGCTTTCGGGGGGCGCAAGACGCAGATGTCGCCTTTTTTGCGCATTTGCGGATGCCGTTACGCCACCTTTGGCAGGGTCTGCGCGGATCCCTTTTCGCGTCCCGGCAGAGGGGGTAGGATGGGGCCAGAAACCTCAGCTTATAGATCCAGATGGCCATTCCTGCCGAGACCTTCTTCTTGCCCGCCGACGGCCAGGGTACGCTGCAGCAGCAGATCCGGCAGCTTGTCTCTCAGGCCATCCTGTCGGGGCGTTGCCTGCCGGGGGAAAAGATGCCCTCGACCCGGCATCTGGCGCAGCATCTGGGGGTGGCGCGGATCACCGTGACCAATGCCTTTACCGATCTGGTGGCGGATGAATATCTGCTGGCCAGGGGGCGTTCGGGCTTCTACGTGGCCGAAACGGCGCCGCATCCCACCATGCACCGCCCCGAAGGTCAGGGCCCGGCCGCGCCCTTCGACTGGTCGCGGCGGCTGCGGCAGGGCCATGCCCAGGCGATGCCGGTGTTGCGGCCGCAGAACTGGGCCGACTACCGCTATCCGTTCATCTACGGGCAGACCGATCCGAAGCTGTTCGATCACGCCAACTGGCGGGCCTGCGCGATCCGTGCGGTTGGGCGGCGCGATTTCGACAGCCTGGCCATCGACCATTACGAACGCGACGATGCGCTGCTGGTGGAATTCCTGCTGCGCCAGATCCTGCCCCGTCGCGGCATCGAGGCCCGCCCCGAAGAAATCCTGATCACCATGGGCGCGCAGCACGCGCTGTGGATGACCGCGCAGATCCTGCTAAGCCCCGAACGCACCGCAGTGCTGGAAAACCCCTGCTACCCCGGCCTGAGGCATATTCTGCAGCAGGCCCGGGCGCGGGTGCACAATGTCGATGTTGACCGTGACGGACTGCCGCCCGAGGCCATTCCGCAGGGCGCCGACGTGGTCTTTACCACCCCCTCGCATCATTGCCCCACCAACGTGACCCTGCCGCTGGAGCGCCGCCGCGCCCTGCTGGCCCGCGCCGAGGCAGAGGGCTTCGTCATCGTCGAGGACGATTATGAATTCGAGATGTCATTCCTGAAACCGCCCTCTCCGGCGCTGAAATCCCTCGATCGGTCGGGGGCGGTGGTCTACATGGGCTCGTTTTCCAAGTCGATCTTTCCGGGGTTGCGCATCGGCTACATGGTGGCGCCCGAACCCTTCATCACCGAAGCCCGGGCGCTGCGCTCGATGGTGCTGCGCCATCCGCCCGGACACATGCAGCGCACCACCGCCTATTTCCTGTCGCTGGGGCATTTCGACGCCCAGATCGCCCGCATGGCGCGCAGCTATCGCCAGCGCCGCGCGGTGATGGAAGAGGCTCTGGCCGCCCATGGCCTGCTGGATCCCGACCGCCCCGGCACCTTTGGCGGCTCGTCCTTCTGGATGCGCGGCCCCGAGGGGGTGGACATGGGGCAGGTGGCGTTGCGGCTGCGGCAGGCCTCGGTGCTGATCGAGCCGGGCGAGGCCTTCTTTGCCGGGGGCGCGCAGGCGAAACGGCATTACCGGCTGGCCTATTCCTCGATCCCGGCGGCGCGGATCGAAGAGGGCGTGGCGCTGATCGCCCGCGAAATCCGTGCCGCAGAGGCCGAGATCCGATGACCGACACCCCCGACCGCATTATCCTGATCCATGGTGCCTGGGCGGGCGGCTGGGTCTGGGAGGGGCTGGTGCCCGCGCTCGCGGCCCTGAACCGCACCGCCATCGCGGCCGAGCTTCCGGGCAACGGCCATCACCCGATCGCGTTGCCCGACGTGCGCCCGGGCGATTACCTGGACACGCTGGCCGATCTGATCGGCACGGGGCCGGGCAAGGTGGCGATCCTGGGCCATTCGGGGGGTGGCCAGCTGGTCAGCGCGGCCATTGCCGCCTTCGCCCCGCGCATCAGCCATGCCATCTGGCTGGCCGGAATGCTGCTGCCCGAAGGCCAGACCTTTGATGACCTGCAGGACGATATTCTGGGGCAGGGCAAGCGTTTCGGCGTCACACCTCATGTGGTGCATGAAGAAGACG
This sequence comes from Pseudooceanicola sp. NS-SX9, assembly GCF_057380705.1. Taxonomy (NCBI): domain Bacteria; kingdom Pseudomonadati; phylum Pseudomonadota; class Alphaproteobacteria; order Rhodobacterales; family Paracoccaceae; genus Pseudooceanicola; species Pseudooceanicola sp. NS-SX9. Next base: position 1,844,824 of record NZ_CM170818.1, read on the forward strand.
GGCGCTCTAGCCGCGTGCCGGAAGACATCGCGATGACGCATTTCTTCCAGGATGCGCCGCCGGATCTGGCGCGCGCTGCGGCGCGGCGCCTGACCCCGCAGCCCAGTGCAGGGCACCGGCTGAAGATCCCACGCGGGCCGCAGTTCCAGGCCGCTTTTGACGCGATGCCAAAGCTATATATCCTGGCAGAGCGCGACCGCTCGGTGCTGCCCGAGGCGCAGCGGCGCATGGCCTCGGGGCAGCGGAACCTGGATCTGGTGCGGCTTGACAGCGATCACGTGCCGCAACTGACCCGCGCCGACACCCTGGCGCGGATCCTGGACGACTGGCTGCCCTAATAGCGCCGCGCCTCGGCCGAGATCGCCTGCAGCAGCGGGTCGCTTTTGTGCTCCATCGCCTGCATCAGCAGCTCGGATGTGGTCGGGCCCAGGGTAAAGCCCTGGTGGCCATGGCCGAAATGGAACCACATGCCGGGATGGCGCGGTGCGGCGCCGACGACGGGCAGCATGTCGGGCATGCAGGGACGGGTGCCGAACCATTGGGTTTCGGGGCGACGCTCGCCGATGGCGAACAGCTCCCGGGCGCCAGCCACCCCGCGTTCCAGCTGCCGTGGGTCCGAGGGCGCCTCCATGCCGACAAGGGCTGCACCGGTGGCGACCCGCAGACCGGCGCGCATCGGCGACAGCACGACGCCATAGCCATTGTCCATCACCGGCGTGCGCGGCATCATCGGAGCGTCGTAATGGCCATGATAGCCGCGCTTCATCACCATCGGGATGTGGTACCCGAAGCGTTTCAGCAGCTCGGGCGACCAGGGCCCCAGGGCGATCACCACCTGGCTGCCCTGGACGGGCCCCTCGGTGGTGGTGACATGCCAACCCGACCCGTCCTGCGCCAGGGTCGCAGCATCGCCCGCCAGAAGACGGCCGCCGCGGTCCTGGAACAGCTGCGCATAGGCCGCCGTCAACCCGCCCGGATCGCTGCAGGTCCAGGCCTGCGCCCAGTGCACCGCCCCGGCGGGGGCCGCGATCAGGGCCGGTTCCTGTTGGCGGTAGGTCTCGGCATCCAGCACCCGGCCCAGCCGGCCGTAGCTTTTGCTGATGCGTTCGAAATCCTTTGCCGCAGCTTCGAATTTGCGGGCCGAGCGATAGACCACGTGGTAGCCGCCGCGCGCGATCAGGTTGTCGGCGCCCGCCGCCTCGATGAGCGGCGCATGGTCTTCTGATGCGCGCATGGTCAGCGCCGCGTAATGCACCGACAGCGCCCGGTGCGCCTTGGTGCCGGATCGCAGGTAGTAGCCCAGCAGCGCGCCGGCCTGCTTCATCACCGATGCGGGGGTCCAGACAACATCGTTCGAACGCCCCGAGGCATAGGCCAGCAGGGTGCGCAGGTCATGGGGCAGGGCGTAGGGCTCGGCCGCCTCGACCTGGATGAAGCCCGCATTGCCAAAACTGGTTTCGCGACCCGGTTCGCGCCGGTCCACCAGCGTCACCGCATGGCCGCGCGCCTGCAGCGCCAGTGCCGTGCTGACGCCGACCATGCCGGCGCCCAAAACAAGAAACTCCGCCATCTTCCGCCCTTTCGCGACGCAGCATTGCCCGTCAAAGCCTAGCCAGCCGGTCCGCGCCCCGGCAAGAGAGCCTTATGTCCACCCCCACACCTTGCCGTAGCGGCAGGCGGGTGCGCTGCATCACGCGACAGCACGCTTGCGTGAAACCTGCGCGCCCGGGCACGCGAACTTGACACCGATCAAGTCGCGGGCTGCCCTATGGTCATAGCTGTGATCATATTTCCGGCCGTCCTTCGTTTCGCGGTACCTCCTTGGCAGGCGGGCAGGGCGACCTCTCTCTCAGGACCGGAAGGACCAGAAAATGACCCAGACAGAGCTTGCCGCCGATCCCGGGGCTGGCGGGGCGCCCGTTCCCGACACCGACATGACCAAGGGCCTGAGCGCCGACGAGGCCACCCGGCGGCTGGCCCAATACGGCCCCAATGCGCTGGATGAAAAGCACGAGACGCTGCTGGACCGGCTGAAGCATTTCTTCTGGGGGCCGATCCCCTGGATGATCGAGATCGCGGCAATCCTGTCGGCGATCCTGGGCGATTGGCCCGATTTCGCGATCATCCTGGCGATGCTGCTGATCAATGCCGCCGTCGACTGGTGGCAGGAACGCAAGGCGGGCGACGCGATTGCCTCGCTCAAGGCGCAGCTGGCGCTGACGGCGCGGGTGCTGCGCGATGGCAGTTGGCAGGACATTCCGGCCGCCGATCTGGTGCCCGGCGACGTGGTGCACCTGAAGCTGGGCGACATCACCCCCGCCGATGTGACGCTGGTGTCGGGCAGCTATCTGACGGCGGACGAATCGGCGCTGACCGGCGAATCCCTCCCGGCCGAGAAGAAACCCGGTGATACCGCCTATTCCGGCGCCACCATCCGCATGGGCGAGATGGGCGGTGTGGTCACCGCCACCGGCATGCAGACCTTTTTCGGCAAGACCGCCCGCATGGTCCAGTCGGCCGAGACGAAATCGCATTTCCAGAAGGCCGTGCTGGGCATCGGCAACTTCCTGATCTTGGTGACGCTGGGGCTGGTGGCGGTGATCCTGGTGACGGCGGCGCTGCGCGGCACGCCGTTCTGGGAAACCCTGCAATTCGCGCTGATCCTGACGGTGGCGGCGATCCCGGTGGCGCTGCCGACGGTGCTGTCGGTGACGCTGGCGGTTGGCGCTGAAAAGCTGGCGGGCCTCAAGGCCATCGTCTCTCGGCTGGTGGCGATCGAGGAGCTGGCGGGCGTCGACGTGGCCTGCGTCGACAAGACCGGCACGCTGACGATGAACCAGCTGACGCTGGCGGATCTGAAGCCCGAATCCGGCGTCACCCCCGACGATCTGCTGCGCGCCGCGCGCCTGTCGTGCAACGCCGAGGATCCCGATGCGATCGACAGCGCCATCCTTGCGGGCAGCAGCCCGGTTCAGGGCCAGCTGATCGACTTTACCCCCTTCGATCCGGTGTCGAAACGTGCCGCCTCGCGGATGCGCATCGACGGGGCCGAGATCGCCTTTTCCAAGGGCGCACCGCAGGTCATGCTGGATCTGTGCCAGCCCACCCCCGAGGACCGCGCCCGGATCGAGGCCGCCGTTGATGCGCTGGCTGCCGACGGCTACCGCGCGCTTGGTGCGGCGCAACAGCCCGAAGGGGGCGCCTGGCAGTTCCTGGGGCTGATCCCGATCTTCGACCCCCCGCGTGAGGATGCCGCCGAAACCATCGCCACGCTGCGCCGGATGGGTCTGGGCATCAAGATGATCACCGGCGATCACGAGGCCATCGCCCGCCAGATCGCCGGACGGCTGGGGCTGGGGGCCGATATCGGCTCGGCGGCGCGGATGTTCGACGGCAGCGATGCCCAGGTTGCCAGCCGCATCGACGGCGCCGATGGCGTCGCCCGCGTCCTGCCCGAGCACAAGTTCGCCATCGTCAAGGCGCTGCAGGGTAAGGGCCATATCGTCGCCATGACCGGCGACGGGGTGAACGATGCCCCGGCGCTGAAACAGGCCGATGCGGGGATCGCGGTCTCAGGCGCGACGGATGCGGCACGCGCGGCCGCCGATGTGGTGCTGACCGGCACCGGCCTGTCGGTGATCGCCGCCGCGGTCGAGGAAGCCCGCCGCATCTTCGAGCGGATGCTGTCCTACGCCACCTTCCGCATCTCGGAAACGATCCGGGTGCTGATCTTCACCACGCTTTCGATCCTGGTCTTCAACTTCTATCCCGTCACCGCGGTGATGATCGTGCTGCTGGCGCTGCTGAACGACTTCCCGATCATGATGATCGCCTATGACAACACCCGCGTCTCGGACCGGCCGGTGCGCTGGCGGATGAAGCGTGTGCTGACGCTGGCGACCTGCCTGGGGCTGACGGGGGTGCTGGAAACCTTCCTGCTGTTCTGGTTCGCCGATGCGGTGCTGAAGCTGCCGCGTGACACGATCCAGTCGATCATCTTCCTCAAGCTGCTGGTGGCGGGGCATTTCACCCTCTACATCACGCGCTCGCAGGGGTGGGTCTGGACGCGCCCCTGGCCGTCGCTGCGCCTCTTCGTGACGACGGAAACGACGCAGGTCCTGGGGACGCTCTTTGCCGTCTACGGCGTGCTGATCGCGCCCATCGGCTGGGGCTGGGCGCTGGCGGTCTGGGCCTATGCGCTGTGCTGGCTGGTGATCGAGAACATCGTCGCCCGCTTCGTGCGCCGCCTGCTGGATCGGTCCGAAGCACGCCAGGCCTGAGTTGACGCACCACATGAAGAAACGCCCCGAAGATCCTGTCTCTGGGGCGTTTTCCTGTCAGATACCTTCGACGATGCTGATATGGGCGATGCAGGCGCCGTCGCGGGCATCCCGGGCGGCGCGGTATTCGGGACTGTCGTAGCAGGCCCGCGCCTGGTCCATCGTGTCGAAGGCGATGACCACCTGGCGCTCATGGGCCGTGCCCTCGAATGTCTCCGAGGCGCCGCCGCGCGCCAGGAACCGGGCGCCGTATTTCGCGAAGGCGGCCGGGGCCTGGGCCATGTAGCCTGCATAGGCCTCGGGGTCGGTGACGGTGACATGGGCGATCCAGTAGGCGGTCATGCCGGGGGCTCCTGCTGCAACAGCCGTTCGGCAATGGCCGAGGCTTCGTCGATATGGGCGGCAACGGCCTGGGCTGCGGCCTCGGCATCATTGGCCAGGATCGCCTCGCAGATCGTCGTCATATGGGCAAAGCCTGACCGGTGCCGGTCGGTGGTGGCCAGCGTCATCGCCCGCAGCCGGCTGATCCGGCCATTGAGCCGCTGCACCACGTCCCAGGCGATGTCATGCCCCGCGGCATCGAAGATCGTCTTGTAAAAATCGCTCGAGGCCTGGGTCAGAACGCCGGGCGTCGGGTCGGCATAGGCGACCTCCAGCTGCATCAGCGCGGCGCGCAGCCGCAGCTTGACCGCCGGGTCAGCGCGCAGGGCGCAATCGCGCGCCGCATCCGATTCCAGCAACCGCCGGATCCGGTAGATCTGCTGTGCCTGGCCCAGGTCCAGCCGCGCCACGATCGGGCCACGGTTGGGCTGGATCTCGACCAGGCCCTCGGCCTCAAGGTAGCGCAGGGTTTCCCGGATCACCGTGCGCGAAACGCCCATCTGGTCGCACAGGCTGCGTTCCACCAGCCGGTCGCCGGATTTGAAATGCCCGTCGAGAATCGCCTTGCGCAGACGTGTCACCGCGATCTCTCGCAGGGTCTGGGGCGGCTGGTCGATCTTCAGGGAGAGGGGAGAGGTGCTGCTTTCCATGGCATCACGATAGCCTGTCCCCCCGTCGCTGCCAATTGCGAATTGACAGACGGTATTATGGCATACCAACATACAAGCATCACCAATGCGAGGGAGAGACATGCCCGCGATCATCCGCAAGACCCTGCTTCACAAGGAAACCACCTTTATCGAGGGTGGCCGCGCAGCGCCCGTCCCGCTGGAGCTGATCGCCGCCGTGGCGGTGGTCAAGAACCCCTGGTACGGCCTTGGTTTCGTTGAGGATCTGCGTCCCGGTATCGCCGATGTCGCACCCGGCCTGGGGGAGCTTCTGACTGGTATGATCATTGATGCCTGCGGCGGCGGCGACAAGGTCGAGGGCTATGGCAAGGCGGCCATCGTGGGTCTGGGCGGCGAGGTCGAACATGCCTCGGGGCTGATCCACACCCTGCGTTTCGGCAATCATTACCGCACTGCCGTTGGTGCAAAGTCCTACCTGTCGTTTTGCAACACCCGCGGCGGGGCCAATGCGCCGCTGCTGATCCCGCTGATGGACAAGAACGACGGCGGGCGGCGCTCGCATTACCTGACCATCCAGCTGGCGATCCCCGATGCTCCCGCCGATGACGAGATCGTCGTGGCGCTTGGTGCCTCGAATGCCGGCCGGCCGCATCACCGCATCGGCGACCGTTACCAGGACCTGAAGGAAATGGGCCATGACCTTGAGAACCCTGCGGCTGTCTGACGGCCTGGGCGCCGCGATCCGCGACGAGGGGCAGGGCGATCCGCTGCTGCTGATCCACGGCGTCGGTCTTCAGAAGGCGGCCTGGGATGCGCAGGTTGCGGCGCTGGCGCCGCACATGCGGGTCATCGCCGTCGACATGCCGGGCCACGGCGGCAGCGATCCGCTGCCCGAAGGCAGCCTGCTGCCCGATTTCGTCGCCTGGGCCGCCCGGGTGATCGAGGCCCTGGATTGCGGTCCGGTCAGCCTGGCGGGTCATTCGATGGGCGCCCTCATCGCTGCCGGCACCGCGATCGAACGCCCGGATCTGGTCGCCCGCCTGGCGGTGCTGAACGGCGTCTTCCGCCGCAGCGCTCCGGCGCGCGCCGCCGTGATCGCCCGGGCGGCCGAAATGGTCCAGGGGATCAAGGACGTGGACGGCCCGATTGCCCGCTGGTTCGATGCCTCGCCCACCGAACAGCTCAGCGCCGCGCGCGCCCGCGACTGGCTGACCGAGGTCAATCCCAAGGCCTATGCCACCGTCTACCGCGCCTTCGCCGAGGGCGATTCCCTCTATGCCGACCGCTGGCCGCAGCTGGGCTGCCCGGTGCTGGTGCTGACGGCGGATGGCGATCCGAACTCGACCCCCGAGATGGCCCGCGCCATGGCCGATGCCGCGCCGCGTGCCCAGCTGAAGATCGTCGAGGGCCATCGCCACATGGTCCCCATGACCGCCCCTGACGAAGTCAGCGCGGCCATCATGTGCTGGCACGGGCTGGATCTGGTCGCACGCTGACCGCCGGGGCCAGGCCCCGAACCACAGATCCCGTCCCAAGGACAAAGCCCATGAAATTCTCGCTTTTCATCCACCTTGAACGCCTGAACGCCGACCAGCCGCAACAGCAGCTTTACGAAGAATTCCTTGCCCTGTGCGAGATCGCCGACAGGGGCGGCATGCACGCCATCTGGGTGGGCGAGCATCACGGCATGAACTTTACCATCGCGCCGAACCCCTTCCTGCAACTGGTCGACCTGGCGCGGCGCACGCGGAACGTGCGGCTGGGCACCGGCACGGTTGTCGCCCCCTTCTGGCATCCGATCCGCCTGGCGGGCGAGGCCGCGATGACCGACATTCTGACCGATGGCCGGCTGGAACTGGGCATCGCCCGCGGCGCCTATTCCTTTGAATATGAACGCATGGTTCCGGGCATGGATGCCGTCACCGCCGGCGAGCGCCTGCGCGAGATGGTGCCCGCCATCCAGGCGCTGTGGAAGGGCGACTATGCCCATGACGGCAAGTACTGGCAGTTCCCCGCGACCACCTCGGCGCCGCAGCCGCGCCAACAGCCGGCGCCGCCGATCTGGATCGCCGCCCGTGAACCCGAGAGCCACGATTTCGCTGTCCGCAACGGCTGCAACGTGCAGGTGACGCCGCTGGCCGCGCCCGATGCCCAGGTCGACAAGCTGATGGGCAATTTCAACGCCGCCTGCGCCGCCAACCCGCAGGTGCCGCGCCCCAAGATCATGCTGCTGCGCCACACCTATGTCGCCGACAGCGCCGCCGACGCCGATCTGGGTGCCAGCGAAATCAACGTCTTCTACAATTACTTCGGGGCCTGGTTCAAAAACGAACGTCCCATCAGCCAGGGCCTGATCGCGCCCCTGAGCGATGCGGAAATCGCCGCCAACCCGATGTTCTCGGCCGAGGGGATGCGTAACAACTGCGTCGTTGGCCAGCCGCCCGAGGTGATCGACCGCCTGAAAGCCTACGAGGCGCAGGGCTTTGACGAATATTCCTTCTGGATCGACACCGGCATGAGTTTCGAGCGCAAGAAGGCCTCGCTTACCCGCTTCATCGAAGAGGTCATGCCCGCCTTCGCCTGAGAGGACCGAATGGAACAGTTCAACCACTATATCGACGGCGCCTTCGAGCCGGGCAGTGCCCGGTTCGACAGCACCGATCCCGCCACCGGTGCCGTCTGGGCCCGGATGCCCGAGGCCCGCCGCGACGACGTGAACCGCGCGGTCGAGGCCGCGGCGCGGGCGCTGAAGGCGCCGCAATGGCGCGGGCTGACGGCCTCGGCCCGCGGCAAGTTGCTGCTGAAACTGGCCGATCTGGTCGAACGCGATGCGCAGAAGCTTGCCCTGTACGAGACCCGCGACACCGGCAAGATCATCCGCGAAACCTCGGCCCAGATTGCCTATGTGGCGGAATATTATCGCTATTACGCGGGGCTGGCGGACAAGATCGAAGGCAGTTGCCTGCCCATCGACAAGCCCGACATGGAGGTCACGCTGCGCCGCGAACCGGTGGGCGTGGTGGCAGCGATCGTGCCCTGGAACAGCCAGCTGTTTCTCTCGGCGGTCAAGCTGGGCCCGGCGCTGGCGGCGGGCTGCACCGTGGTCCTGAAAGCCTCGGAGGAAGGCCCGGCGCCGCTTCTGGCCTTTGCGGAACTGGTGCACGAGGCGGGCTTTCCGCCGGGCGTGGTCAATGTGATCACAGGTTTCGGGGCAGAATGCGGCGCCGTCCTGACGACCCATCCCAAGGTCGCCCGCGTGGCCTTCACCGGCGGCCCGGAAACCGCCCGCCAGATCGTCCGCAACAGCGCCGAGAACCTGGCCGCGACCTCGCTGGAGCTGGGCGGAAAGTCACCCTTCATCGTCTTCGAGGATGCAGATCTGGACAGCGCCGCCAATGCCCAGGTGGCGGGGATCTTTGCCGCGACGGGGCAAAGCTGCACCGCCGGTTCGCGGCTGCTGGTCCATGCCAGCGTTGCCGATGAATTCGCCTGCCGCCTGCGTCAGAAGGCCGAGGCTATCGTCATCGGTTCCCCCGATGACATGGCAACCGAGGTGGGCCCCCTGTGCACCCTGCGCCAGCGCGACCGGATCCAGTCGGTGGTCGACGCATCCGTCGCGATGGGCGCACGCCTGCTGACCGGCGGCGCGGTTCCCGAAGGGCCGGGGCGCTACTATCCGCCGACGATCCTGGATTGCCGCCGGGCGCCCGGTGCGCCGGTCATCAGCCAGGAACTGTTCGGCCCCGTACTGGCCCTGCAGACCTTCGAGACCGAGGCCGAGGCGCTGGAGCTGGCCAATGCCACCGATTACGCCTTTGCCGCCGGGGTCTTCACCACCAACCTGACGCGTGCGCACCGGATGATGCGCGACCTGGATGCCGGGATCGTCTGGGTGAACACCTATCGCGCCGTCTCGCCCATCGCGCCCTTCGGCGGGGCCGGATTGTCGGGGCATGGCCGCGAAGGGGGGCTGGAGGCGGCGCTTGACTATACCCGGGTCAAGGCGGTCTGGCTGCGGCTGTCTGACGACCCGATCCCCGATCCCTTCGTCATGCGCTAACGGCGCGCGGGCCCGCAGCAGCATTGCAGGCCCGCCTGTCCCGCCTTGGTCCCCCGTATTGCGCTTGTATAACGCGGTGTTGCTATTAGGGTGACAGCGGGTGAACGGGGAAGACACATGGGTGATCTTGCAGTCGATACGGCCGCGGTGCTGACCTTGCTGGCCTCGGTGCCGCGTGGGGCGCGGCGGGTGATCCTGGCCATTGCGGGGCCGCCTGGGGCGGGCAAGTCCACTCTGGCCGAGGCCGTGGTCCAGGCGCTGGACACCGCCCAGCCGGGGCAGGCGGCGCTGTTGCCGATGGATGGCTTCCACCTGCCGAACACGGTTCTGAAGGACCGCGGCCTGAGCGCCGTGAAGGGCGCGCCGCAGACCTTCGATGCCGAAGGCTATCTGGCGCTGATCACCCGGGTGCGCGCCGATGACGGGCCGGTGTCCTACCCGACCTTCGACCGCGCCGCCGATTGCAGCCTGCCCGATGCGGGCCTGCTGGCCGCCACGACCCGCATCGTGGTGACCGAGGGCAACTACCTGCTGTCACGCGCCGCACCCTGGTGCAATCTGCGGCCGCTTTTCGATGCGGCGGTGCTGCTGTCACCGCCGATCGCGGTGCTGGAACAGCGCCTGGTACGGCGCTGGCTGGACCATGGGCTGGCGCCGGATGCGGCGCGGGCGCGGGCGCTTGGCAACGACATTCCGAATGCGCGTTACGTGCTGGACCAAAGCTGCGGCGCGGATCTGGTGCTGTCGCGCTGAGCGGCCCCGGGGGGGCTGGTCCGGGGCGCCCGCCTCTGTCATGCTGCCCCTGCACGCCCCAGCGGAGACCCGGAGATGGCAACCACCGTCCCCCGCCGCCAGACCGTGGTCCGCGCCCGGGCGGAGCGGCCGCGGCTCTACAAGGTGATCCTGCTCAACGACGATTTCACCCCGCGCGACTTTGTCGTGCGGGTCCTTGGGGTGGTCTTTCGGATGACCGAGGCCGAAGCGCTCGGGGTCATGCTGACCGCCCATCGTTGCGGGGCCTGCGTGGTGGCGCTTTTCACCCGCGAGGTGGCCGAGGAAAAATGCCTGCGGGCGAATGACGAGGGCCGCCGGGCAGGGCATCCGCTGTCCTTCATCACCGAACGCGACAGCTAGGGCCCATCGCCGCCGGGGGCGCGCGCTCAGCCATCCCGGCGCGCGCGCCGCCTGCCAACGCGGGGGCCCTGGGCGGCTTCGGCCAGAAGACGGCGCAGCACCTGGGCGCGGATCGGCTTGGCGATCACGTCATCCATGCCGGCCGCGCGCAGGCTGTCGGCGACCTCTCCACCGACATGGGCCGTCAGCGCCACGATCCGCGCCCGGGCCGAGGCGCCCTGTCCCGCCCGAATGGCCCGCGTGGCTTCAAAGCCATCCATCACCGGCATCGAGACATCCATCAGGATGATATCGTAGCGATGCGCCTCGCTGGCGGTGACCCCCAGGGCACCGTCTTCGGCCTCGGTCACGCGGTGGCCGTCCCGTTCCAGCATCCGGCGGGCGACGAAACGGTTGGTCGGATTGTCCTCGACCAGCAGGATATCCAGGGGGCGCAGGGGGGCCGGGGCGGTATCGGGGCCGGGCAGTCGCGTGGGGGCGCAGACCGCCAGCGGCAGGTCCAGTGTGAACAGGCTGCCCTCACCCGGCGTACTGTCGACCGAGATGCTGCCCCCCATTGCCAGCGCCAGCTGACGCGCGATGCCCAGGCCCAGGCCGGTTCCCTGGATCTGCCGGTGCACCGCCCCATCAAGGCGCACGAAATCGTCGAAAATGCGGCCGCGTTCCTCCTCGGTCATGCCGATCCCGGTGTCCCGAACCCGCAAGCTGACACGCGGCCCGTCGCGTTCGGCACTGACGGCCACTTCGCCGCCCTCGGTAAACTTCACGGCATTGGACACCAGGTTCAGCAGCACCTGACGCAAGCGCGTCGCGTCGCCCTCGACCCAGCCCAGCATCGGCGTGCCGGTCCGATGCAACCGGTTCCCGGACCGCAGCGCCCGCGGCAGTTCGCTGGTCAGGATGTCCTCGATCAGCGCGTCCAGATCGAAGGGGGCCCGATGGATCGTGACATCTCCGCCCTCGATCTGGGTGATGTCCAGCACGTCATTGACCAGCTGCAGCAGGGTTTCGGCAGAGTTGCGCACAACGCCCAGATAGGTGGTGCATTCGCGGCCCTCCGGTGCCTCCTGCACCAGATCTAGCGTGCCCAGGATGCCGTTCAGCGGGGTCCGCATCTCGTGGCTGATGACGGCAAGAAAGCGCGCCTTGGCCCGTTCGCCCGCCAGCGCCTGATCGCGCGATGCTTTCAGCTGCGCTTCGATCGCCACCTGATGGGAAATGTCGCGGATCACGCAAACCAGCACCGGACCGTCGTTGTCGGCCGCGGTCATCGATATCTCGATCGGAAAGCCGCCGCCCTGCTGACGCCGCCCGGTCAGCCGGTAGCCGGTGTGCGCGCCCTCTTCGCAGGCGGCGAAAAGCTCGGCCGCGCTGACCCTGACGGGCCCTTCGGGGGTGTCGCGGCGCAGATAGTCGCCCGAGGAAATGTCGCCGTGCTCGACCTCGCCAAAGCCGAACATCTGCTGGGCGGCCCGGTTGGCGCTGCGCAGGCAACCGCGCGGATCAAGCACGATGATTGCATCGCGCGAGGTGCGGAAGATGGTTTCCAGCCGCGCGGCGGCGGCCTGGCCTTCCTGCAGGCGGCGGCGCGCCACCAGCGCCAGCTGGCGGAACAGCACCACCATCGCGCCCAGCACCGTGATCAGCCCCGAAGTTGCCAGCGCCAGCCCCCGCAGCACCACGAAGACGCCTTCGCGCGCGGCGTCCGATTGCGCCACCATCAGCTGGTTGCCCACCGACAGGATCCGCCGCACGTCCTGACGGCTGCCCTCCAGGACCGTCTGGATCTCTGGCAACCGCTGCAGCAGTGCCGCATCGCCGCCGTCGATCAGCGGGATCATCGCATAGACCCGGTCGCGGATCTGGTCGAAATCGGCGGCGACCTTCGGGTCGTGCAGGGCGCTCAGATAGGCGCGGCCGCGCGACAGGGTCTCGAACCGGCTGTAAAGGATGTCGTAGCGGGTGCGCAGGTCGGTCAGATCCGGCAGACTGCCAGTGTCGCGCGACAGCGCCTCAGAGAGACGAGTGGCCTGGACTGCAGCCTCGAATTTCAGGAATTCGACCTCCAGCTGGCTGAGCGTCCATTGGATGTTGTCCTGCCGGGACGAGCCGAGTTCGGTCAGCTTCTCGCGCACGTCGGTCAGCATGTAAAGCACCACACCAAGGCACAGCGCCAGGATCAGCCCCAGCACCGTCAGCCGGACCACCCCGGTATCGAGGCCGCTCCGCCCCTCGGTCTGAAGGGTCATCTTCGCCATCCCCCCAGGGGGGCACCTGTGGGCCCGGCAGGGGGGAACCGGGGCATCTGTGCTACTCGGTCACCGACATCCGGTCGAGCTGCCAGATGGAGTTGGAATAGATCACCTCGGTTTGGAAATCTGGAGACGAATCATATGGATAGATCAGCCAGAGAGGACCCTTCTGACGCAGGCTCATGGCGGCGCCGTTGCGTTCATAGGCCAGTACGGCCCCATCGGGCCGGAAGCTGGAGACGGGGATGGTGATGGTATAGTCATTGGCCGCTGTCAGGTGCAGATCGCCATGGGTGATGCCGAGATGCGCCAGCAGGTCGGTCATCCGGACGCCGCGGAAATGTTGCAGGCCCTCGGTCCAGATGGTGGTGGTGTCGACTTCGGTCGCGGGCAGGGCGGCCAGCCCGGCCTGGTCGAACACGACCTGCCCGGTGTCCAGCGTCACGCTCAGCAGCGGCGCATCGGCAGCGGCGGGCAGGGCGGTCAGTGTCAGGCTCGCGCCCAGCAACAGCGCGGCGAGGGTCTTTCCTGGTCGGATCATCGGAGCCTCTTGCAGATCGGGAACACCGGGAGGCGGCATGCGGGCCACGGCCCTGCCTCTCTCCCCGTGCTAACGATGAGTCCTTAATGTTCCCTCTAGCCGCACCGGATCGTCCCGATTGCCGCAAATTGCGCATATTCCGGGGCCTGCGATGCGCCGTGCCAGAGCACGATTAAACCAATCTTCACGGCTGGGCTTCCATACCTCTGTCGGGCCGTGGTGCCGGGGATCCCGGGCGGCGGTCCCGTCCCGACGCCGTCGCGCGGAACCCTTTCGAGGCAATCACAAGGACAAAAGATGGGCCTTTCCCGGATTCGCATCGCCTTCAGGCTCCCGGTCGCCTTCCTGCTGATCGTGGCCATTTCGCTTGGTATCCTTGCGGCGGTGTCCTACCGCTCGGCCAAGGCCACGCTGATGGTCTCCGGGCAGGAGGAACTGTCGGGGGTCGCGGCGGAACGCGTCGAAACCCTGCAAGCCTGGGCCGCAGGTGTGCAGACAGATATCCTGATGCAGGCGCGCAGCCCGCTGCTGGCGAATGCGCTGAAATCCTTCTCTGCCGCCTGGGACACGCTGGGGCCCACCGCCGCTGGCGATCTGCGCAGGCTCTACATCGAGCGCGCGGGCCTTGCGCCCTTCCAGCGCCAGGAGCTGGAGGATGCCGGGGACGGATCGGTCTATTCCAGGGTTCATGCACGGTTCCACGATCATTTCCGCTCCCTCATGCGGCGGGGCGACTACCGTGACATCTACCTTTTCGATGCCAACGGCCGTATCGTCTATTCGGTGGCCAAGCAGGACGATTTTGCCCAAAGCGTCGATGCGCCCACGGGCGGGGCCTTCTTTGCCGGGGTGCATCAAGACCTGCAATCCGCCAAGCCCGGCACGGCGCGCTTCATCGATTTCGCCGAATATGGCCTGGCCGGCGAACCCTCTGCCTTCCTGATGGCCCCCGTGACGGGGCCGGATGGCAAGATCATGGGGGCCATCGCCTTCAGGATCAGCATCGCCACGATCACCGCCAAGGTGGGACATGTCGGGGGGCTTGGTCCTTCGGGGCAGGTCTTCGTGATCGGCACCGATGGCAAGGCCCGCTCTGAGACGCATGGCTGGAAGGGGGGGGCCATCGCGGCCGACTCACCCCTGGCACCGGCCCTGGCCGGGCAGTCAGGATTGACCTCCGACGACCTGATCGAAAGCGATCTGACCGACGAGATGACGGCTTTTGCCCCAGCCAAGATCTTCGGCAGCACCTGGATCGTCATCGTCTCCGAGAAGATGGATGAACTTCTGGCCGCAGTCGCGAGCTTCAGCCAGATGATGATGATCTATGGGGCCATCACCCTTGCCGTGTCGGGCGCGGTCGGGCTGTTGATCGCCCTTGGCGTCAGCCTGCCGCTGCGCGACATTTCCCGCAGTATCGAGAACGTCCGTCAAGAGGTCTATGACGTCGATGTGCCCCATGTCGGGCGCCGGGACGAGATCGGCGATATCGGACGCTCGATCGAGGCGTTGCGGGCGCGGCTGTCGGATGCCCAGGCGCTGACCCATGAAATGGCCTTCAAGAGCGCGGCCCTTGAATCGACCTCGGCGGCGCTGATGATCACTGATGACGATTTCACCATCACCTACGTGAACGAGGCCGTGCGGCAGATGATGCGCACCCAGCTGACCGAGTTCCGAAAGATTGCCCAGACCTTCGATCCCGAAAAGCTGATCGGGGTGAACATGGACATCTTCCATGCCAAGCCCGCCCAAATCCGCGCGCTGGTGGAGCAGCCGGGAAAGCTGCCGTTCCGCACCGATATCCGTGTCGGCAATGCCCGTGTCCAGATCGAACTGAACGCGGTCTATGGCGCCGACGGCAATTTTGCCGGGCTGGTGGTGGAATGGATCGACGTCACCGAGGAACGCCGCAAGACCGCCGTTCTGTCGGCCATCGAAAAGGGCCAGATCCTGGCGGAATGCGACATGACCGGCCGCCTCGTGCGCACGAACGACAATTTCCTGGCGTTGACCGGGCGTAGCCGCGATGGGCTGTTCAGTCTCGATCTGCCGGATTTGCTGCATTTCCAGGGGGAATTGCCTTCGGGCGAGGGGGTGCTGGATATCCTGCGGCGTGGCGAAGCCCTGCAGGGGCGCTTCCTGATCCCGCGCAGCCAAGGGGACGAGGCCATCATCGAAGGTGGGCTTTACCCGGTCTTCGACCGCCGCGGGGATACGACCGGGGTGACGATGATCGGCTCTGACGTCACGGCGGCACAGGCCGAACTGCGCGCCGCCGAGGCCCGTCAGCAGGCCATGCAGGAGGCGCAGCGCGGTGTCGTCGAGGCGCTGAGCGTCGGCATGCGGGACATTTCCCGTGGGGATCTGACCTCGCGGCTGAACCGTCCCTTCGCGCCGGAATACGAACAACTGCGCAGTGACTTCAACGAGGCATTGGAGAACCTGACCCAGGCGATGCGCAACGTCGCCAGCCAGACCAGTGCCATGCATCATGAAACCTCGGAAATCGTGAAGGCCGCGGACGAGATGTCTCTGCGGACCGAACGCCAGGCAATGACCCTGCAGGAGACAGCCTCGTCGCTGGACGAGCTGACGACCAACATTACCCAGACCGCAAACGGAGCCGCGCGGGCCAACGAAGTGGTGAGCGAGGCGCGCAGCCGGGCCGAAGAAAGCGGCGGTGTGGTGGATGAAGCCGAAAAGGCGATGGCCGAGATTGCGGCCTCATCCCAAGAAATCGTCAAGGTTATCAGCGTGATCGACGACATTTCGTTCCAGACCAACCTGCTGGCGCTGAACGCGGGGGTCGAGGCGGCGCGGGCGGGCGAGGCGGGCCGCGGCTTTGCCGTCGTCGCCACCGAGGTGCGCGCCCTGGCGCAGCGCTGTGCCAATGCGGCAGCCGAGATCAACCAGCTTATCAGCGTCTCGGGGCAGCATGTTTCGCGCGGGGTCGAGCTTGTGGGTGTCACCGGCGAGACGCTGAAGAAGATCGTCGGTTCGATCTCGGAGATCTCGGATTACATCGCCGAGATTGCCCAGGCCGGGAAGGAACAGTCGGTGGGCCTGGCGCAGGTGAACTCGGCCGTGAACCAGATCGATCATGTCACCCAGCAGAATGCCGCGATGTTCGAGGAAACGACCTCTGCCAGCCATGCGCTGGCGCAACGCGCCAACAGCCTGTCCGAGACCATTGGCCACTTCCGCGTCGGCAGTGATGCTGTGTCCGAACCCCGGGCACCGCGCAAGCCCACCGCACCACGTCGTGCGCCGGTCAGCCGCGGCAACCTCGCCACTGCGCCGGACCCGCAGGTGCCTGAGGCCTCGGGCTGGGAAGACTTCTGATGACGATCACCCTGGAACATGACGGGGCCCGGCAGGCGGTTCGCGTGCTGATCGTGGATGATCAGCACAGCGTACAGAACCTGCTGCGTTATTCGCTGAACAAGGTCGAAGGGATCGAGGTTGTCGGTGTCGCGGATGATCCCTACATGGCCCGGGACATGATCAAGAAGCTCGCGCCGGATGTGCTGACGCTGGATGTCGAGATGCCGCGGATGAACGGGCTGGATTTTCTGGAACGGCTGATGCGCTTGCGGCCGATGCCGGTGGTCATGTTCTCATCGATCACCACATCGGGCAGCGAGGCGGCGATACGGGCCCTGTCGCTGGGGGCGGTCGATGTGCTGCCAAAGCCTTTGGGCGGCATCAACGAGGACCTGCTGGGGCAGCTTGCACGTCGGGTGCGGGCGGCCGCCCGGTTCCGCCGAAATTCCCGTGAAGCGGCGCTGCTGCCGGTGGCGTCCACGCCGGGCAAGGCTGCCACGCTGAAGCGCTGGAATGGCCATGCGGTGCTGATCGGCGCCTCGACCGGAGGGGTTGCCGCGGTCGAGACGGTGCTTCGCGCGATGCCGCCGGATTGTCCACCGATCGTCATTGCGCAGCACATGCCCGCCAGTTTTCTGGTCAGCTTTGCCCGTCGGTTGAACGATATCCTGCCGCAGACGGTGCAGTTGGCGACCGACGGGCTGGAGCTTTTGCAGGGCCACATCTACCTGTCGCCGGGCGGCGAAGTGCACACCGGTATCCGTCGCGCCGGGCGCCGCTATGAGACAGCGGAAATTTCCGCGCCGAAACGCAATGGTCATATTCCATCGGTAGATGAATTGTTCATCTCGGCGCGTGATTGCGCCGAGACGGTGACGGCCGTGCTGCTGACCGGTATCGGCAAGGACGGTGCGGAAGGCATGCGCGAGATCAAGCGCAGGGGGGCCCATTGTATTGCTCAGGACGAGGCCACAAGCGTCGTCTACGGCATGCCGCGGGCGGCGGCAGAACTGGGGATCCTGGATGCGCAGCTGCCTCTGGGCGACATCGCGCAGGCGATCTGCGCCAGCTGTGAAACAGGACGGGGCTGAAAACGGAGAGCGATGTGAGACGGGCGACGGGCCGAGGGCCCAACATCAACATTACACAGGACGAGTTCGCCGTGTCGGACATGCATGATGGCGTGATCACGACGATCCTGGGGTCTTGCGTTGCGACCTGTATCTGGGATCCGGTCCGTAAGGCGGGGGGCATGAATCATATTCTGGTGGCGCGCTCGCACACGGCGCTCGGGGTGAACGACTATGCCGGGACCAACGCGATGGAGCTTTTGATCAACGGGCTGGTGCGGATCGGCGCAGAGCGCAGCCGCCTGAATGCCAAGGTCTTTGGCGGGGCGGCGATGATCAACGGCCTGTCAGACATCGGCCATGCCAATACCACCTTCGTTCTGGAATTCCTGGAGCGGGAGGGCATTCCGGTTCTGGGCAAGAGCATCGGTGGCGGGGCAGCTCGTCAGATCCGCTTTTTCCCGGCCGAAGGTCGGGCCATGCAGCGCACCGTCGCGGCGCCGCCGGATCTGGAGACCAAGCCCAAGCCCGTTCACGAAGAGCGCAATGGCGTGGAACTGTTCTGAGGTGCCTTGTCCGCGAGACCTCTGTGCCGGGGGGGCGATCCACTGCGGGATCAGCGCCAGTTGGGGATGTTGTGCGTCGCCCGTTGGTCCCGGCATGCGCCTTGCTACCTGAGGGTGAGAAGGAAAGAAGGGAAGCACAGCAGAGGGCGGCGATGTCAGGTGGGATGCGGGGCATCAGAACCAGGGTGCGGGGATCTGCTGCGGAAATGTCCCGGCCATTCCATCGCTCGGCCCCCATTCAGCCGGCGCCTGGCGGAAGCCGTCCGGAGAGGTGACAGGAAAGAGCGGCCTGTGTCATGAGGATAAGAGGAAAGGATTGCAACAGGAGGTTCCAGAGCGACGGTGGAAGGGCGACATTTGGAACCGGGGATGATCCGGGGAGGCCCGGATAAAAGGGGGCGGGTTCTTCGCGCAGCATGCAAAGTGAAGGCGCCCCGTGCGTCGCAGATCTCCGGCGGGTGTTTTCAGTTCGGCTGATGTCCCTCCATTTCCCCGAGCATCCTTGTGCAGGGTTTACGGCACTGTCGGCCGGCCGCGCAGAGCCGGGTGCACGTCAGGCCCAATCAGCACATCTGGCCATCGGCCATCGGCAGGACCATTCCTTAACCGGCGCGGCAATGCGCAGAATGGACGGGGGCGCCGAAGATTGGCGGATCAGGGCCGGAAGATCTGGGAAACCGGGCTGTGCGGCAGACATCCTTGGGCGGATCAGGGAACAGTCGGGCTGTAGATGCCGATGCGGCGCCTTTGGCAGGACGCCGCCCTCAGTTCACCATCTGGTCGGGGTCCTCCACGCGGCCAGAGCCTGTTCGCCTCTGGGTGGTGACCTTACGTACGCCCCCAAGAAGGATGAGTGTCCCGTGCGTCGTCAACGATCCGATGCACCGCCGTCTGACAGGAGGGTTGGCATACTGTCTCATGACGACCGATTTGCCCCTGCCGGTTGCCTGGCCTCTCGGGACATTGGAACGCAAGGGCCCGCCCGACGTCATTGACCTCTCTGGCGCGCGAAGCGGAAAGACAATGCACAGGTCCACGGCGATCGGGGCTTTCAGGGCGCATGCTGGGATTGGCCGGTGTTCCGTCCCGCGCTGGATCCCGAGCCCAATGGGCACTGAGGCGGGATTGGCGCTGGCGCCCCGGACCGCTTCCCCAGGGTGCCGAAATGGGGGCGAAACATCTCTCTCCCGCAAAAACGTCCAAGGGGATGCGTGCACCCATACGGACCCTCTTTTCCCTGGCCAGGCGCACGGGTGACGCGGTGCCGGATTTCAAGATCAGACAGAGCCGGACCTCAGAGAGGCTGGGGCCGGGTGGACCTGCGCCGTCACCTCTTGCAGACCAGACACGTAAGGTTGTGACAGGTCCGGCAGGTCTCTGGCGAACCAGGGCGCCACATGTTCCGCCGTGCGGGCCAGGTGACCGGCCTGCCGCCCGGCGGGGAGCGGACCCGCGCAGGTGTGACAGGGGCGCTGGCCACCAGGATCGGCAACCCCATTCCGGCACGGAAACGGGCCAGCGTCTGACCCCGGCCCCGTGGACAGGACGGGGGCCGGAGGCTCTGGCCATGGAAGATGACGCGAGGCTTCAACAGGATGTGATTGCGCGTCGCGCAGCCTTTGGGCAGGGGGCGCAGGCCGAGCTGTCCCGTTCCCCCCCCCGTGGTGCCCTGAAAATCCGGCAGATCGCGGCTGGTAGGGGCATGCGGATGCTGCTGCCTGACATCCCGGGCGGCCTGTACGCTTGACCATCGACTCTGGCCGATCCCGGCCCTTATATCGGACCAAGTTCAAAAGAGGACGTCCGGTTGAGTTTCGTCGTTCATGTCATCGGTCTGCTGATCGCCCTCTTCGGAGGGCTGATGTTCGCGGATGCGGCCATCTTTCCCGACACTGCCCGGATCTTTCTGACCGGGGGCGTCCTTGTCGTGCTGGTGGGGGCGTCCCTGGCGCTGTCGACCTCGGCCCGCCTGCACGAGCTGAACCGCCTGCACGCCTTTCTGCTGACTGCCGGTATGTGGATTGCCGCGGCCACCGCGGGGGCGGTGCCGCTGTGGCTGTGGAAGCTCTCGGCGGCAGATGCCTTTTTCGAGGCCATGTCGGGCATCACCACCACGGGGTCGACCGTGATGACCGGGCTCGATCATACGGCGCACGGCATCCTGTTCTGGCGGGCGCTGCTGCAATGGATCGGCGGCATCGGCTTTGTGGTCACCGGCCTTGCGCTGCTGCCCATCCTGCGCGTCGGCGGCATGCAGCTGTTCCGCACCGAAAGCAGTGAGCTGGGCGAGAAGGAAATGACCAGCACCGCGCGTTTTGCCATGGCCAGCTTTCAGGTCTATACCGCGCTGACGCTGCTGTGCACCGCCACCTTCCTGGCCGGTGGCATGACCTTTTTCGAGGCGATCTGCCATGCCATGGCGACGCTGTCGACGGGGGGCTATTCGACCTCGGACAGCTCTTTCGGGCATTTCCAGAGCGGCTTTCTGCAATGGTCCGGCACGCTTTTCATGCTGGCGGGATCGCTGCCCTTCGCCTGGTACATCCGCATCCTGCGCCGTCGGGATTTTGCCAACGAACAGGTCAAGATGCTGGTCCTCAGCCTGGCGGTCGCGATCGGCCTGATCACCGCCTGGCGCGTCTGGAGCGCCGGAACCCCGATCCTTGAAACCCTGCGCCTGGTCGCCTTCAACGTCGTTTCGGTGGTCTCGACCACGGGCTTTGCCACCACCGACTATACGACCTGGGGCGCGCCTGCGGTTGTGGCCTTCTTCCTGCTGACGGTGGTGGGTGGCTGCACGGGCTCGACCTCGGGCGGGGCCAAGGTGATGCGCTGGATCATCATGGCGCGGGCGATGAAGATGAAGCTGCGGATGATCCGCGACCCGCATGGCGTCTTCTCGTTGCGCTACGAGGGGCGGGCGGTCGAACCCGACGTGCTGAGCGGTGTCATCAGCTTCTTCGTGCTTTATGCGGCCACGGTCTTTGCCCTCGCGGTGATGCTGGCCTTCCACGGCATGGACATGGAGACCGCGGTCAGCGGCGCGCTGACGGCCGTGGCCAATGTGGGGCCGGGGATCGGCACCCATATCGGCCCCTCCAGCACCTTTGCCGATGTGCCCGATGCCGTGAAATGGGAGCTTTCCTTCGGCATGTATGCCGGCCGGCTGGAAATGATGACGGTCTTCGTGCTGTTCACCCGCGGCTACTGGCGCGCCCTTGCCTGAGGTCACGGCGATTCGCCTGTCCCGGCCAATGGGTTTCGTCCGGCAGGGGGCGGCCATGCAGCGCACGCAACAGCTGCCGCATTCCCGCCACGAACTCTGCGACCAAGGGCGTAGAGACCGGGCGCGCATGGTGGAAATCGTGCGAAATGGTTAATTGTGCCGGAGAGCGAAACCCAAATCTTCATGGTTAGGTAAGATTTGGGACGCTCACCGGAAATGGCCCCCCGTTCCGCCCGGCCTTAACCATTTCCCCGGAAACAATACCCCCGGAGAAACCGCCAAATTTCTCGAAAAACCTCGGTATTTCGACCCGGGGGGCGGGGCTCGTACCTTGGTCTTGTCTTGTCCGGTGGGGCGATCGGGTTAGAACCATCCTGACCCGACTGGGGGGTCAACGGGGCCGTTGGGGCGGCCCGAACACTGTCAGGCATCCGGTGATGCGCGGGAGGTGATCCCGCAGGCCGGCACGGATTTCGTGCCGGCGCGATGGGCAGCTTGCTTCGGTGCGCCGGATGTCTTCCGTCGCGCCGCGGGCAGGCTTTGTCCTTCGTCAGGTCACGGGAGGCCCGGCCAAGGGCAAGGGTGCGGAGCGGCGGGCTCCGGCAGGAAGGGATGAAGACGATGACGACGAACCACCATGACAGCGATTGCGGCACCACCACGACCCCGGCGGCTGATGGCTATGTCGAGGGGACCTCGGGCGCCGATCTGATCACCACGGCCTATACCGGCGATCCGCAGGGCGACCGGATTGACGCCAATGACGCGATCCTTCCGGGCGAGGCCGGCAATGACGACATCGTGCTGGCGGGCGCGGGCGATGACACGGTGCTGGCGGGCGCGGGCCAGGACGACATCTATGGCGGTTCGGGCGATGACCTGCTGGAAGGCCAGTCGGGCGATGACCGGATCTTGGGCGAAAGCGGCAACGACACCCTGTCGGGCGGCCTTGGCGACGACACGCTGGCGGGTGGCTCGGGCGACGACGTGATCTATGGCGACACCGGCGGCACCGCGACCACCGCGCGCGAGACGTTCAGCTGGGACAAGCTGGCCGATCCCGATTGCAACGGCGGCGCCATCGACAACGGCGACCGGATCTCGGGGGTGCAGGTGCAGGACACCGGCCAGGTCACTGTGACGATGACCAGCCAGACCAACCACGGCACCCCCTCGACCTATTATACCGACACCCATCAGGACGTTGCCGGGATCGAGGGCGATGCCTCGGGCGTCGACAGCACCTCCGGCATGGCCTCCGTCGTCGACAGCGCCGGCGAAAGCGCCACCTACAGCTTTGATTTCTCGCAATCCGTTGGCGATGTGTCCTTCCGCATCAACGATATCGACTATGGCTCCAAGGTCGAGATCCACGCCTATGACGCCGATGGCAATGAGGTTCCGGTCAGCGTTGAGTCCGGCTGCCTGGTGCAGGCCCAGGACCTGGACGGCACCGCCGGGACCGAGACCCTGACCAGCGGCACCGCCTGGTACGGCAGCACGCCGACCGATGGCAACTATTCCGCCCTGATCAGCATCGACGGCCCGGTCACGCGGCTGGAAATCACCCATGTGCAGACCGGCCCGACCGCCGGAGGCATCACCCTGACCGACATTTCCTACGAACCGGTCGCGGATGCCGCGGCGCTGACGGCGACGACGGCGGCGGATGGCAATGACGTGATCTCGGGCGGGGCCGGGCGCGACACGATCTATGGCGAGGGCGGCAATGACCTGATCGCGGGCGGCGCCGGGGCCGACCTGATCTATGGCGGCGCCGACCGCGACACGATCCAGGGCGCCAGCATCGGCGACGTGATCAACGGCGGATCCTCGGGCGACGACTGGGACGTGCTGAACCTGGAGGGGTCCGCCCCGGAGGGCGGCCATCTCGAGGTCGTCCGCGACAGCGACAACCCCGAGGACGGCACGATCTATTTCTACGCCGCCGACAACAGCCTGACCGGCACCGCCTGCTTCGAGGACATCGAGGTCATCGTGCCCTGCTTCACCCCCGGCACCCTGATCGCCACGCCGCGCGGCGAGATGCGGGTCGAGGATCTGAAGGACGGCGACCGGGTGATCACCCGCGACAACGGCATCCAGCCGCTGGCCTGGATCGGCACCCGGCATCTTTCGGCGGCGGAACTGGCCGCGCATCCCCATCTGTCGCCGGTTCTGATCCGCCGCGGCGCCCTGGGCCATGGCCTGCCGGAACGCGACATGATGGTCAGCCCGAACCACCGGATGCTGATCAGCAACGACCGCACCGCCCTCTATTTCGAGGAACGAGAGGTCCTGGTCGCCGCCAAGCACCTGGTCGGCATGGAGGGGATCGAGCGCGCCGAGGTCGACGAGGTGACCTATATCCACTTCATGTTCGCCGATCACGAGGTGGTCCTGTCGAACGGCGCCTGGTCGGAAAGCTTCCAGCCGGGGCACCAGACCTTGGGCAGCCTCGATGCCGATCAGCGGGCCGAGATCCTGACGCTGTTCCCCAGCCTGAAGACCCCGGCCGGCCAACAGGCCTATCCGGCCGCCCGCCGCACCCTGCGCCGCCACGAAGCGCAGCTTCTGGTGGTCTGAGATCTCCTTGCGGCACCCCGCCCGGTGCCGCGGGGCCGGGCTGATCCCGATCAGCCCTCACGGCCTGGCGTGTTTCCCTTCCTCCCTCCCGCACGCCAGGCCGTCCAGTCTTCGGGGGTATCCAGATCGGTCAGCGCATGGGTTCCGGGCAGGGGCACCAGCCGCACCCGCCCGGCATGGCGCTTCAGGACCGAACGCGCCCCCTCATCGCCTTCCAGCGCCAGCAGCTCGGGGAACAGATCGGCCGGAAACAGCACCGGATGGCCCGGCCGCCCGCCCGAAGCGCCGCGCAGGATGGC
This sequence comes from Pseudooceanicola sp. NS-SX9, assembly GCF_057380705.1. Classification (NCBI taxonomy): domain Bacteria; kingdom Pseudomonadati; phylum Pseudomonadota; class Alphaproteobacteria; order Rhodobacterales; family Paracoccaceae; genus Pseudooceanicola; species Pseudooceanicola sp. NS-SX9. Next base: position 1,869,175 of record NZ_CM170818.1, read on the forward strand.
CTGTCCGTCGAAACCTTCGATCATTTTCCGCAGGTCGGCTTCGGTGATCTCGGGCATGTCGCCCGGCAGGATCAGCACCCCCTGCGCCTCGGGTAGCGCCGAAACCCCCGCCCGGATCGACGCCGCCATGCCCGCCTGCCAGTCCGGCACCGAGACCTGCCGCACCGCCAGCCCCTGCAGCGCCTGCGCCCGGGGATGCGCCAGATCTGGCAGCGTCACCAGCACGGGCGCCAACGGCAGGGCACGCAGCGCCAGCAGCCGGATCAGCGGCAGGCCTTCGACCTCTTCCAGCAGCTTGTCACCGCCCCGCATCCGCGATGCCGCCCCGGCGCCCAGGATCAGCACCCAGGGGCTCATCGCCCGGCCTCGCGCTTCAGCGCCTCCAGCACATGCAGACGGATCGCCGTGGCCAGCCCTGCCTCCAGATCACGCCCTTCGTCGATCTGCGCCGCCAGCTCGTTGATCGCGAGGCCGTCGCGCGCGGCCAGGCGGCAGAATTCCTTCCAGAAGGGATCTTCCAGGGTCACGCTGGTCCGGTGCCCCCGCAGGGTCAGGGAGCGTTTCACCGGCCGGGCGCTCATGCCTGCGGCTCATCCTCCGAAGGTGCATCCTGCGACGGGCCGTCCAGCCGGTGCCCGGTCAGCCGCCGCGCCTCCAGCGCCGCCTCGGCCTCGGTCTGCCGCTTCTCGGCCAGCGTCCGGCCGAATTTCACCGCATTGGCATCGCCCTGCACACGCCTTGCGTCGCGGGCCTTCTGCTTGCGGAACTGGTTGAGGTTGGTGACATTGCTCATGCCCGCAGGATGCCACGCCGCGCGCGCCCCGTCCAGCCAGCGCAAAGGGGCGGCCCCTCGCGGAACCGCCCCTTTCATCTTTCCCCAAATATGCAAACGCCCGGCCCGCCAGGGGCCGGACATCCGCCGCAGGGATCAGTCCTTCGGACCGATCATGTCTTCGGGGCGCACGACGCGGTCGAAGGTTTCCTCGTCGACGAAGCCCAGGCCGATGGCCTCTTCCTTCAGCGTGGTGCCGTTCTTGTGCGCGGTCTTGGCGACCTTGGTGGCATTGTCGTAGCCGATGGTGGGGGCCAGCGCCGTCACCAGCATCAGGCTTTCCTTCATCAGCTTGTCGATGCGCGGCAGGTTCGCCTGGGTGCCCACGACCATGTTGTCGGTGAACGCGCTGGCCGAGTCGCCCAGCAGCTGCATCGACTGCAGCACGTTGTAGGACATCATCGGGTTGTAGACGTTCAGCTCGAAATGGCCCTGGCTGCCGGCAAAGCCGATGGCTGCATCATTGCCCATGACATGGGCGCAGACCATGGTCAGCGCTTCGGCCTGCGTCGGGTTCACCTTGCCCGGCATGATCGACGAACCCGGCTCGTTTTCCGGCAGGATCAGCTCGCCCAGACCGGACCGCGGACCCGAGCCCAGCAGGCGCATGTCGTTGGCGATCTTGAAGAGCGACGCCGCCACGGTCTTCAGCGCGCCCGAGAACATGACCATCGCATCATGCGCGGCCAGGGCCTCGAACTTGTTGGGCGCGGTGACGAAGGGCAGGCCGGTGATCTCGGCCATGTTCTTCGCGACCATCTCGGCCCAGCCCTTCTTGGTGTTCAGGCCGGTGCCGACGGCGGTGCCGCCCTGCGCCAGTTCGTAGATGTCGCCCAGGGCGGATTTCACGCGCTCGATGCCCTTGCGGACCTGGTGCGCATAGCCCGAGAACTCCTGTCCCAGGGTCAGCGGTGTCGCGTCCTGGGTGTGGGTCCGGCCGATCTTGATGATGTCCTTGAACTCTTCCGACTTGGCTTCCAGGGCGGCTGCCAGCTTTTCCAGGCCGGGGATCAGCACGTCGCGCGCCTGCATGGCGATGCCCACGTGCATGGCGGTCGGGAAGGTGTCGTTCGAGGACTGACCCATGTTGCAATGGTCGTTCGGGTGCACCGGGGATTTCGACGCCAGCTTGCCGCCCAGCATCTCGATCGCGCGGTTCGAGATCACCTCGTTGGCGTTCATGTTGGACTGGGTGCCCGACCCGGTCTGCCAGACGACGAGGGGGAAGTTGTCATCGAACTTGCCCTCGATGACCTCGGTTGCCGCAGCCATGATCGCATCGGCGATCTCGGGGGACATGGCGCCCAGGTCCTTGTTGGCCATGGCACAGGCCTTCTTGATCACGCCGAGCGCACGGATGATCGGAACCGGCTGCTTTTCCCACCCGATGGGGAAGTTCATGATCGAGCGCTGCGTCTGCGCGCCCCAGTACTTGTCCGCGGGAACTTCCAGCGGGCCGAAGCTGTCGGTTTCGGTGCGGGTTTCAGTCATGTCTGCTCTCCCAAAGGATGGTCGCAGGTGGTTTGCCCTGAAATCCCGGGGGGTTCAATGCCGTTCGCGCCAACAGGACAAGATCTGCAACGCAGGCGCGAGGGGAAGCCACCGCGAACCGTTCCGGAAGAGGATCCGCCCAATGGCGCATCACTGTCCGCCACGTCCCGTTCGGGACAGGGCCGCATCGCCGCGCGAGACAGGGCCGCATCGCCGCGCGAGACAGGGCCGCATCGCCGCGCAGGACGGGCCGCATCGCCGCGCAGGACGGGCCGCATCGCCGCGCAGGACGGGCCGCACCGCCGCGCGGGACAGGGTCACGCTGATGCGCAGGTGGGGCCAGACCGATGCCGCGGGATTGGACGACGCCGAGCCGCAGGACAGGGCAAAAACACCCCTATGTGTTCGCAAGGGCCTGGGTGGGGGCCTTCCTTTGCAAATCCTAGCTATCCAGTTTTCAAACTCGGATTGCCACCTCCTGGCTTTGCAAAGAGCCGCAGAGATCTTTGCAAGTTCTTCTTCCCAAGCGAAACCCCCCGGACAAGACTGTCCCGGGGGGGTCTTTCAAAGCGGCCTGCTTTTACTTGCGGAAGGAATCCAGTCGTACGACCTCGGCATCCTGACCGGATTTCTTCTCGGCCGGTGCGCTGTCCTTCTTGGTCCGGTCCCGCAGCGGGCGCGGCGCGTCGGGCGGCGTCGGATCGTCGTCATCCTCGTCCATCTCGTCATCCTGCTCCTGGGTTTCGAAGCGCAGGCCGAATTCCACCGAAGGATCGACGAAGGTCTGGATCGCATCGAAGGGGATGTACATCCGTTCCGGGCTGTCGCCAAAGTTCAGCGTCACGGCAAAACCCTGGTCGTCAACTTCCAGGTCCTCGAACCAGTGCTGCATCACGACGGTCATCTCGCGCGGATAGCGTTCCTTGAGCCAGTCCGCCATCTCGGTCTCGGGATGGGTGGTGTCGAAGGTGATAAAGAAATGATGGGCGCCCGGCAGGCCATTCTCGGACACGTCCGTCAGCACATCCTGGATCAGGCTGCGCATCGCCCGATGCATGAGGTTCCCGTAGTCGATGGTGCGTTGCATGGCTTTTTCCGCAGTTCTTTCGGAGGAGAATAGGGGATTCGGAACAAAACGAAAGGTGGGGCGCGAAGTTTCTGCGCGCCCCGCTCTGACGGCTCCGCAGGAATGGCGGGTCAGGGCAGTGGCGCGGTCCGGAACAGCGTGACCTTCAGGCCGCCATGGGACACGGCCGGGCCCGGCGGAAGGAAGGGCAGGTCGCTGGCCCGTGCCAGCCCCGCATCCGAGGTCACGATGCCGACCCGCCACCCCGAGAACCGCTCGCCCAGGGTCTTCCCAAGCGCCCCGTAGACCGAGAACAGCAGCTTGCGCGTGCCGATCCGCTCGCCATAGGGCGGGTTGACGATCACGATCCCTGGTGCGCCTTCGGGGCGCGGCAGCTCCGACACCCCATGGCGGTGGAAGCTGATCAAATCGCCCAGGCCGGCCGCCACGGCATTCTGGCCGGCCGCCCGGATGGCCCCGTCATCGCGGTCGGATCCACGGAACAGCGGCAGTGCCGCCGGACGCGGGGCGCCTTCGGCCCGCATCGCGGCCCAGGCCTCGGCATCGAAGGACCGGAACTGCTGGAAGGCGAAATCGCGGTCTCGTCCGGGCTGCAGGCCCAGGGCGATCTCGGCGGCCTCCAGCAGGAAGGTGCCAGAGCCGCACATCGGATCAATCACCGGCTCATCACCGCGATAGCCCATCTGCCGAAGGAACAGGGCGGCCAGCGTCTCGCGCATGGGCGCCTTGCCGACGGCGGGCTTGTGACCGCGTTTGTGCAGGCCCTCGCCCGAGGTGTCGACCGAGAAGGTGACGATATTGTCCTCGATGCGGACCTTCAGGCCGATCCCGCCTTCTTTGGCCAGCGGAATACCCGCGGCCTCCAGAGCGCCCTCGATGCGCTGCCGGGCAGCACCGGCATGGTAGATTTTCGATTTCCGCGTCGTGACCTCGACCTTCACCGGCAGATCGGGACGGAACATCGCCGACCAGTCGAACTTGCGCGCCCGCTTGTCCAGCTGCGCCAGATGCACCGCCGGAAAGCTGCCGATCCGCGCCAGGACCCTGCCGGCGCCGCGCAGACACAGGTTCGCCCGCCACACCTCCGGCCAGCCGCCCTGAAAGCTCACGCCGCCGGGCGTGGCCTGGGCATCGGGAAATCCCGCCTCGCGTGCCTCATCCCGAAGCGTGTCTTCAAGCCCGGGGGCCACCTGCAGAAAGATCTCGAATGTCTCGCTCATGCCGGCTGGATAGCCGCCTTCTCCGGCCAAGGCGAGGCCCCATGTCGTCATTTTCTTGTTCCAAATACCTCGGGGATGAATTGGCCGCAGGCCAAGAAGGGGAAGAGCCCCTTTCGCCGGATCAGCCAGCGCATCGACAAGAAGATGGGAAGTGCAGGTTTCTGTTGCCAGGTACCTGCGAACCCCGCCTTACGCCGCTAAGCGAAAGGACTTAGATTTCGGTATTCCGGACTGCTTACGCAGCCAGGGCAACCGGAGCACGATTGTTGTTGGCAATTGTACTATGTGAACCGATAACGGTGGTATCTCACCGAAGCAAAGCAACATCTTTACACGTTCGTCGATCCTGTTTCGACCCCATGATCCCCCAACAAGGGATATTTGGTGGAGCCGCCGGGTACCGCCCCCGGGTCCGATCCGCTTATTCCATGCGCGTTTATGCCCATAGTTCCCGTGGGAACGTCTCAGATATAGGGCGCGCGTGGGCGGATTTGAAGGGGGATTTTCAGAAAATGCGAAAGGTGGCGTGGCGGCAAGGCCCTGAGGGGCGCTGCCCCTCTTGAGCCCGTTCCGGGCTCAATTCACCCCGAGGTATTTCAGACAAGAAAATGAGGCGGTCATTTGGAGGCGCTGAGCCAGCTGCGGGCGGCAAAGAGCCCAGATTCGGGGAAGAGGCGCGTGGGCGCGGGGATCATCCAGCTGAGGCCTGCGATGGCGGCAGAGAGGAGCGCATTGTCGGTCACGACGGCAAGGCGATCGATATCGCGCAGGTGATGCAGGCCCAGGTTCAGGTCCTGCCACATGGCTCCGGGCGTGAAGCCCTGAAAATCCGGGCCGAGGTGATAGAGCATTTTCAGAGGGCCGTGCTGGGCCAGAGCAGCCTCGAAGCGAGGTATCAGGATGGTTTCGTAATCTTCCGCGGTGACGTGGCTGGTGGCCGAGGCCTCGAAAAGGCCGGTGGCGGGGTCGAACGTGGTGGTGATCATCGCAATGTCCTCCTGCCTGAAGAATATAGCGACGACACTGCCCGGTTGGAACCGCCGACAGGCTGGGCAGCTGTCGGCGGCAGGGATCAGTCGGCGAGCTTGATCAATGCGTGGCGCTTCTTGCCGGCCGAGAGTTTGACCGGAGAGGAGAGTGCCGCGCGGTCGAGCATCATGCCGGCGTCGGTCAGGGGGGCGTCATCGATGCGCGCGCCGTTGTCGGCGATCAGGCGCTTGGCCTCCTTGCCGGTCTTGGCGAGGCCCGAGCGCACGATCAGCTGGGCGACGGAAATGCCTTCACCGACCTCTTCCGGGGTCAGCTCCAGCGTCGGAAGATCGTCACCGACGCCACCCTTTTCGAAGACCTCGCGGGCGGTGGCCTGGGCGGCAGCGGCGGCATCGGCCCCGTGCAGCAGGGCCGTCACCTGGTTCGCCAGGATGATCTTGCCCTCGTTGATCTCAGAGCCGCCAAGGGCGCCCAGGCGCTCGCATTCCTCGACCGAAAGCTCGGTATAAAGTTTCAGGAAGCGGCCGACGTCGGCATCGGTGGTGTTGCGCCAGAACTGCCAGAACTCGTAGGGGCTGAGCATCTTGTCGTTCAGCCAGGTGGCGCCGTTCGCCGACTTGCCCATTTTGCGCCCGTCCGAGGTGGTCAGCAGCGGCGTGGTCAGGCCGTAGATCTCATGGTCCAGCACACGACGCGTCAGGTCGATGCCGTTGATGATGTTGCCCCACTGGTCCGAGCCACCCATCTGCAGCACGCAGCCGTAGCGGCGGTTCAGCTCCAGGAAGTCATAGGCCTGCAGGATCATGTAGTTGAATTCGAGGAACGACAGGGATTGTTCCCGGTCGAGGCGCGATTTCACCGATTCAAACGACAGCATCCGGTTGACGCTGAAATGGCGGCCGATGTCGCGCAGGAATTCCAGGTAGTTGAGGCTGTCCAGCCATTCGGCATTGTTCAGCATCAGCGCGTCGGTCGCGCCGTCGCCGTATTTCAGGTACTTGGCAAAGACATTGCCCATGCCGGCGATGTTGGCGTCGATCTGTTCGGCCGACAGCAGCGGACGCTCGTCCGAGCGGAAGGACGGATCGCCCACCTTCGTGGTGCCGCCGCCCATCAGCGTGATCGGCTTGCCGCCCAGCTTCTGCAGCCAGCGCAGCACCATGATGTTCATCAGGTGCCCGACATGCAGCGAGGCGGCGGTGGCGTCATAGCCGATATAGGCGGGAACGACCCCCTTCACGAGCGCCTCGTCGAGGCCCTGGTAATCCGTGCAGTCGGCGACGTATCCGCGTTCCTGCATCACGTTCAGGAATTCCGACTTGGGGGTATAGGTCATGGCACTTGTCCCGGGTTTGAATGATGGGGCACTCTATAGTTGCGAGGCCGGGAAAGGAAAAGACCATGTCGCATCCGCAGACTGCAACGGGGGTGCTGCGCGCCCTGGGGGCCATGTCGGGGACGTCGCTGGATGGCGTCGATGCCGCGATGATCGAGACCGATGGCCATGTGATCACATCCTTCGGCGCCTCGGGTTATCGCGCCTATCGGCCGTCCGAGGCCACGGTGCTGCGTGCGGGCCTGGGCTGCTGGCCCGGACAGGAGCCGCCCGCGGCCGCTGGGGTTGTCCTCGATACCCATGCTGAGCTGCTTGCGACCTTCCCGCAGGCGCAGGTCGTGGGTTTTCACGGCCAGACCCTGGCGCATGAGCCGCATGGCCGCGGCACCTTCCAGCTGGGCGACGGGGCGGCGCTGGCGGCGCGTCTCGGGCGCACCGTCGTCTGGGATTTCCGCAGCGCCGATGTGGCGGCAGGGGGCGAGGGGGCGCCGCTTGCCCCCTTCTTCCACCACGCCTGCGTCCGCTGGATCGGGGCGGATGCGCCGGTGGCGGTGCTGAACCTGGGCGGCGTCGGCAACCTGACCTGGGTCGATCCCGCGATCGAGGCGCCCGAAACCCCCGGTGCCCTGATTTCCTTTGATACCGGCCCCGCCAATGCGCCGGTCAACGACCTGATGCAGCTGCGCCTGGGGCGCGACGTGGACCGCGACGGGGCGCTGGCGGCGCAGGGCAGGGTGGACGAAGCGGTGGTCCAGGCTTTCCTGACCCATCCCTATTTCACCCGTCCCGCGCCCAAGTCGCTTGATCGCAACGATTTCGGCGATACCGCGGCGCTGGTGGCGCATCTGGGCGATGCCGATGCGTCGGCAACCCTGACGGCGCTTTGTGCGGCCTCTGTCGCGGCGGGGCTGTCGTTGCTGCCTGTCCGCCCCTCGCGCCTTCTGGTCACCGGCGGAGGCCGCCTCAATCCCGTGCTCATGGCGATGATCGGGGCGCGCTGCGACTGCGAAGCCGTCGCAGTCGAGCATGTCGGCCTCGATGGCGACATGCTCGAAGCCCAGGCCTTTGCCTACCTGGCCGTGCGGGTGCTGAAGGGCCTGCCCACCTCCTGTGCGGGCACCACCGGCGTGGCCCATCCGGTCTGTGGCGGGCGCATCAGTGCCCCCGATGCCGCACTGCTGCGCGCCTGAACCGGCGCGTGCCCCCCGGGCCACGCCATAAGTTACCGCTAACGGTCGCCATTGTGATGCCCGGATCATCTGCTATGGTGCCCCCGAACCGCCGCGGTGCAGCACCCGCTGCCGCCCGGCGCAAGGCACATGCGAAGAGGAGCTTTCATGGTTTCGCGCGTGATACCGGTCGAACCGTTCGACCTCGTCATTTTCGGCGGCACCGGCGATCTGGCCCGGCGCAAGATCCTTCCCGCCCTGTTCCGGCGCTTCTGCGCCGGCCAGATGGAGGAACCGTCCCGCATCATCGGGGCGGCGCGCTCGGAGCATGATACGGCCGAATTCCGCAGCTTCGTCGCGGCGGCCATCGAGGAATTCAACAAGGGCCACAGCTATACCCCGGGCGAGCTTGCAAGCTTCCTGGAGCATATCCATTACGTGCAGATCGACGCCCTCGGCACCGGCGGCTGGGAAGAGCTGGCCGAGCTGACCAACTCGGACCGCATCCGCGCCTTCTACTTCTCGGTCGCGCCCTCGCTTTTCGGGGCGCTGGCGGAACGGCTGCACAAGTACGGCCTGTCGGATGACGCGACCCGCATCGTGGTGGAAAAGCCCTTCGGCCGCGATCAGGCCTCGGCCAAGGCGCTGAATGCCGTGCTGGCCGAGCATTTCCACGAAAGCCAGATCTACCGGATCGACCATTATCTGGGCAAGGAAACCGTCCAGAACCTGATGGCCGTGCGCTTTGGCAACATGCTGTTCGAACCGCTCTGGAACGCGCAATATGTCGACCACATCCAGATCACCGTCGCGGAAACCGTGGGCGTGGGCGGGCGTGGCGAATATTACGACAAGTCCGGCGCGATGCGGGACATGGTGCAGAACCACCTGATGCAGCTGCTGTGCCTGATCGCGATGGAGCCGCCGGCGAAATTCGACCATGACGCCGTGCGCGACGAGAAGCTGAAGGTGATCCGCGCCCTCGACATCCCCCCCGCCGAGGACATCGTGCGCGGCCAGTACGCCGCCAGCGATGACGGAGAGCCGGGCTATCTGGCGGATGTGAACGATCCTTCCTCGGCCACGGAAAGCTTCATCGCGATGAAGGTGCGGATTTCCAACTGGCGGTGGGCCGGCACGCCGATCTACCTGCGCACCGGCAAGAAGCTGAAGGCGCGGACCTCGGAAATCGCCGTGGTGTTCAAGGAAACGCCGCATTCGATCTTCGGGCCGGAATCGGGGCGCCATCGCAATATCCTGACGATCCGCCTGCAGCCGAACGAGGGCATGGATCTGGGCGTCACGATCAAGGAACCGGGCCCCGGCGGCATGCGGCTGATCGACGTGCCGCTCGACATGACCTTTGCCGATGCGCTCGGCCCCGATGCCGATGACGTGCCCGATGCCTATGAACGGCTGATCATGGACGTGATCCGCGGCAACCAGACGCTGTTCATGCGCGGCGACGAGGTCGAGGCCGCCTGGGGCTGGGCAGATCCGATCATCGAGGCCTGGGAAAGGAACGGCATCAAGCCCGTCCCCTACGAGGCCTATTCCACCGGCCCCGAAGATGCGCTTATGCTGATGCACCGGGACGGACGCCGCTGGCGGGAGATCAAGGTATGAACTTCCAGGAATACCCCGATCGCGACATGCTGGCGCTGAAGCTGGCGGATCTGCTGGCCTCAGAGCTGGGCGCTGCGCTGCGCCACGAAGAGCGCGTCACCTTCTGCGTCCCCGGCGGCACCACGCCGGGGCCCATCTTCGATGCGCTGACGGCGGTGCAGCTGGATTGGGACCGCGTCGACGTGGTGCTGAACGACGAACGCTGGGTGCCCGAAACCTCGCCGCGCTCGAACACGGCGCTGCTGCGCCGCCGCCTGCTGACGGGCCATGCGGCCAGCGCCACGCTGCTGCCGCTGCACCAGGATGTCGAAACCCCCGAGGAAGGCCTGGCGCCGCTGTCCGAGGCGCTGAAGCCACACATGCCGATCGACGTGCTGCTGCTGGGGATGGGGGGCGACATGCACACCGCCAGCCTTTTCCCCGGGGCCGACAAGCTCTCGCAGGCGCTGGCGGATGATGCGCCGATCCTGCTGCCGATGCGCGCCGATGGCGCGGGGGAACCCCGCATCACCATCACCGCCCCCTGGCTGAAGGGCGCGCTGTCGACCCATCTGGTGATCATGGGCGCGGAAAAACGCGAGGCCCTTGAAAAGGCCCGCAAGCTCAAGCCGGAAGAGGCGCCCGTGGCCGCGATCTTGTCGGGTGCCACCGTGCACTGGGCGGAATAAGGCTTCATGCATTACCTGAAGATTTTTTCACAACATTCTGATAAAAATGGATATTGATCCCATGTGGGAAAAGCTGACCTCGCTCGCTGCCAGCCATGCCGACCGTCCGATCCTGGACCTGTTCGAGGACGGTGATCGCTTTGCGGCCTTCTCGGCCAGCCATGACGGGCTGCTGTTCGACTATTCCAAGACCAACATCTGCACCGAGGTGAAAACCGCGCTGCTGGATCTGTGCGAGACCGCCGATGTGGCCGGTCGCCGCGCCGCGATGTTTGGCGGCGAAAAGATCAACGACACCGAAGGCCGCGCCGTGCTGCACACGGCCCTGCGCAATCTGGGCGGCGCGCCGGTCTATGTGGATGGCCAGGATGTCATGCCCGGGGTCGAACGCACCTACCGCCGGATGGAGGCCTTTGCCTCGGATGTGCGCGGCGGGCGCTTCCAGGGCGCGGGTGGCAAGATCACCGACGTGATCAACATCGGCATCGGTGGCTCGGACCTGGGGCCGGCCATGGCCGAGATCGCGATGAAGCCCTATGTTGACGGGCCGCGCTGCCATTTCGTCTCGAATGTCGATGGCGCGCATATCGCCGATACGCTGAAGGGGCTGGATCCGCGCACCACGCTGGTCATCGTCGCCTCGAAGACCTTCACCACCATCGAGACCATGACCAACGCGGAAACCGCGCGGAAATGGATGGCGGAAAAGGTCAAGGACACCGGCGCGCAGTTTGCCGCACTCAGCTCGAACACGGAAAAGACCGGTGAATGGGGCATCGCCCCCGAACGCGTCTTCGGCTTCGAGGACTGGGTCGGCGGCCGCTATTCCATGTGGGGCCCGATCGGCCTGTCGGTGATGCTGGCCGTGGGGCCGGGGGATTTCCGCGCCTTCCTGGCCGGTGCCGCCGCCATGGACCAGCACTTCCGCGACGCCCCGTTCGAGCAGAACCTGCCGGTCCTGCTGGCCCTTGTCGGGATCTGGCACAATCAGGGCCTGGGCTATGCGACCCGCGCCGTGCTGCCCTATGAACAGCGTCTCGCCCGTCTGCCCGCCTACCTGCAGCAGATGGAGATGGAGAGCAACGGCAAGCGCGTCGCCATGGACGGCAGCCCGCTTACGGTGAATTCCGGCCCCATCGTCTGGGGCGAGCCGGGCACCAACGGCCAGCACGCCTTCTACCAGCTGATCCACCAGGGCACCCGGGTGGTGCCGTGCGAATTCATGGTGGGCATCGAGGGTCACGAGCCCGAACTGGCGCATCAGCACGACCTGCTGGTGGCGAACTGCCTGGCCCAGTCCGAGGCGTTGCTGCGCGGCCGCGACCTGGCCGAGGCCACCGCGATCATGGCGGCCAAGGGGCTGGAAGGCACCGAGCTGGCCCGCCAGGCGGCGCATCGCGTCTTCCCCGGCAACCGGCCCTCGACCACGCTGGTCTATCCGAAACTGACGCCCTACGTGCTGGGCCAGATCGTGGCGCTCTATGAACACCGGGTCTTCGTCGAAGGCGCGGTCCTGGGCATCAACTCCTACGACCAGTGGGGCGTGGAGCTGGGCAAGGAACTGGCGCTGAAACTGTCGCCGATCCTCGCCGGAGAGCAGGGCACCGAGGGCAAGGATGGCTCCACCGCCGGTCTGATCGCCGCGCTGCGCGCCGGCAAATAGGCAAACCCACTTTGCAAAGCGGCCCGGGATCGTCCTCCCGGGCCGTTTTCGTCAGGCCGGAATGTCGAAACCCGGCGGGGCCAGCTCGAACCCCTTGAAATCAAAGGCGGGGGACACGGTGCAGCCGACCAGCACCCAATCCCCCAGCGGCCGCGCCGCCTGCCAATGGCCTTCGGGGACAATGCCCTGCGGCCGTTCTCCGGCGGCCAGGTCCTTGCCCAGGGTCAGCGCCCTCGCCGGACCGCTTTCGGTGGCGGCGATGCGCAGCTCCAGCGGCGCGCCGGCGTAGTGATGCCAGACCTCGGTCGCATCGACCCGATGCCAATGGCTGACCTCGTCCGCCTGCAGCAGGAAATAGATGCAGGTCCCGGCGGGGCGCGCGCCCCCGTCTGCCCCCGCGATCCAGGTCTGATGGAAATGCCCGCCCTCGGGATGCGGGGCAAGGTTCAGCAGGGCAATGATCTCGTCTGCAGTCATGGGGTCCTCGGCTTTGTCGCCGCAGGGTCCGGCCTGGGGATGGGAAAGGCAAGCCCTGCATGGCGTGCAGGACTGCGGCCCAGGGTTGCAGCGCGGACATGGCCCTCGCGCTTGACCGAAACCCGCGAGGCGGGGTAAACCGCTCAGGCCGAAAAGCGCAGGACCGGTTGGTTATCCCGGTCACCGAGGCCCCCCTCGGGAGTTAGTCGATTTTCCGAACCCACGGCAGACCCCAACCCGGGTGTCGTGGAACCATGCCTTCAGCATGTCCAGGGCACCCCCGTATCCAACGGAGCCCGCCATGCCCAATTCGAAATCCATCGTCATCATCGCCCAGGTCTTCATCTCCTGCTTCATGGCGCTGCTGATGACCTTCACCATGTCCATCGCCTTTTCCGGCGCCCTGCACGAAGCCGGCTGGTTCGGCCTGTGGATGCAGCGCTGGCTGACCGCCTGGCCGATCGCCTTCGTCTTCTCCCTCGGCGTCGGCCCGCTGGCCTTCAGGCTGTCGATGCTGACCAACCGCGCCATTGTACGGGAACAGGAACGACACGGCTGATTTCAGCTTTCCCCAAATATGCCCGCCGGAGGCATGGGGCCAAAGGCCCCATTCGCCATGAAAAACGCGCCCCGAAGGGATCCCCGGGGCGCGCGTCGTCATTCGAAGGCCGATCTGATCACTTCAGGATCGAACGGCCGGCATATTCGGCAGTGTCGCCCAGCATTTCCTCGATGCGGATCAGCTGGTTGTACTTGGCCAGCCGGTCCGAGCGCGCCAGCGAGCCGGTCTTGATCTGACCGCAGTTGGTGGCCACGGCCAGATCCGCGATGGTGGCGTCCTCGGTCTCGCCCGAGCGGTGCGACATCACGTTGGTGTAGCGCGCGCGGTGGGCCATATCGACGGCCTTCAGCGTTTCCGTCAGCGAGCCGATCTGGTTCACCTTCACCAGCATCGAATTCGCCACGCCCTTCTCGATGCCCATGGCAAGACGCTCGGGGTTGGTGACGAACAGGTCGTCGCCCACCAGCTGCACCTTGTCGCCCAGCTCGGCGGTCAGCAGCGCCCAGCCTTCCCAGTCATCCTCGGCGCAGCCGTCCTCGATCGAGATGATCGGATAGGCATCGACCAGTTTCTTCAGATAGGCGACGTTCTCGGCCGAGGTCAGCGAAAGGCCTTCGCCCTTCATCTCGTACTTGCCGTCCTTGTAGTATTCGGTCGAGGCGCAATCGAGCGCAAGGTAGATGTCCTCGCCCGGGGTGTAGCCGGCCTTTTCGATGGACTTCAGGATGAAGTCGAGCGCCTCGGTGGTCGAACCCAGCTGGGGCGCAAAGCCGCCTTCATCTCCCAGGCCCGTCGACATGCCGGCAGCCGAGAGTTCCTTTTTCAGGGTGTGGAACACCTCGGAACCCATGCGGACCGCTTCCTTGATATTGGAAGCCGCCACCGGCATGATCATGAATTCCTGGATGTCGATCGGGTTGTCGGCATGTTCGCCGCCGTTGATGATGTTCATCATCGGCACCGGCAGGACCCGGGCCGAGGTGCCACCCACATAGCGGTAAAGCGGCTGCGAGGTGAAATCGGCAGCGGCCTTGGCCACGGCCAGCGACACGCCCAGGATGGCGTTGGCGCCCAGGCGGCCCTTGTTGTCGGTGCCGTCCAGTTCAATCATCGTCAGGTCGATGCCGACCTGATCGGTGGCGTCCATGCCGACGATGGCTTCGGCGATCTCGCCGTTGACGGCCGCGACGGCCTCCAGGACGCCCTTGCCCATGTAGCGGGACGTGTCGCCGTCACGGCGTTCCACCGCTTCGTAGGCGCCGGTCGAGGCGCCCGAGGGAACGGCGGCGCGACCCATGGTGCCGTCCTCGAGAATGACGTCGACCTCGACGGTGGGGTTGCCACGGCTGTCGAGGATCTCGCGGGCGTGAATATCAATGATGGTGCTCATTTGGGCGCTGTCCCTTTCGGTGAAAATGCCTTCGCGGAAGTCATATTAGACCGCTTGCGCCGTGGAAAGGGGGCGGCGGCAACTGTTTGCGATAAACGGTGAAATCGGCACCGGACAGGGCGACAGGGGCGCTGCCCCTCTTGCGCGCAGGCGCGCAATTCACCCCGGAGTATTTCCGGTCAGATGACAGGGACCCGTTCAGGCCCCGTCCGCAGGTGCCGCGCTGTCGTGGATCGTGTAGTGGCGCGTCAGGCCTTCGGTGACCCGGGCCCAGGCGCTGGTGCCGGCGCGATGCTGATGGGCGTCGAAGGCCGGGCGGTCGCGGAAGAGCTCGTGCACCTGGAACCGGTCGCCGAGGTCGGTGACGACGAAATCGATGCAGCCCGGTTCGGCCAGGGTCAGGCGGATGTGCTCGGGCAGGGCGGCGCTAACCGCCGCGTGACGTTCGGCGGGGCAGTCCATGTGGCCTGTCAGTCTGATCATGATGTCCTCCCGAAGGCAGGGTGCCACGGGCGGCGGACAAGGAAAAGGCCGGGTGGGGACCCGGCCTTGCCTTTGGCTTATTCCAGCTCGATCGTGCCCGGCGGCTTCGAGGTGCAGTCGTAGAAGACGCGGTTGATGCCCTTGACCTCGTTGATGATCCGGGTCGAGGTCTCGCCCAGGAAATCATGGGTGAAGGGGTAGTAGTCGGCGGTCATGCCGTCGACCGAGGTCACCGCGCGCAGCGCCAGGGCGTAATCATAGGTGCGCCCGTCGCCCATCACGCCGACGGTGCGCATCGGCAGGATGGCCGCGAAGGCCTGCCAGATCTCGTCATAGAGGCCGTGCTTGCGGATCTGGTCGATATAGACCGCATCGGCCTTGCGCAGGATCTCCAGCTTGTCGCGGGTGATTTCGCCCGGGCAGCGGATCGCCAGGCCCGGCCCCGGGAAGGGGTGGCGGCCGATGAAGCTGTCGGGCAGGCCCAGTTCGCGACCCAGGGCGCGGACCTCGTCCTTGAAGAGTTCACGCAGCGGTTCGACCAGCTTGAGGCCCATCTTCTCGGGCAGGCCACCGACGTTGTGGTGCGACTTGATGGTGACCGAGGGACCGCCCGAGAAGCTGACGCTCTCGATCACGTCGGGATAGAGGGTGCCCTGCGCCAGGAAGGCCGCGCCCTCGATCTGGTCGGCGTATTTCTGGAACACGTCGATGAACAGCTTGCCGATCGTCTTGCGCTTGACCTCGGGGTCGGAAACCCCTTCCAGCGCGTTCAGGAACAGGTCCTGTTCCTGGGCGTGGACGACCTTCAGGTTCATGTGGTCGCGGAACATCTGCACGACCTGTTCGCCCTCGTTCAGGCGCAGCAGGCCGTGATCGACGAAGACGCAGGTCAGGTTCTCGCCGATGGCCTCGTGGATGAGGGCCGCCGCGACCGAGCTGTCGACGCCGCCGGAAAGCCCGCAGATGACCTTGCCGTCGCGGACCTGATCACGGATTTTCTGAACCATTTCCTCGCGGTAGGCGGACATGTTCCAGTCGCCCGTGAAGCCTGCTTCGCGCACGAAGTTCTGGTACAGCGTGGCGCCGTTCGGGGTGTGGTGCACCTCGGGGTGGAACTGCACGGCGTAGAAGCGGCGGGCGACATCGGCAGTGATCGCGAAGGGCGCGCCCGGCGAGGTGCCGTAGACGGCAAAGCCCGGGGCGATTTCGCTGACGTGATCGCCATGCGACATCCAGACCTGCTCGCGCTCTTCCAGGAACCAGCCGGACAGCAGGTCCAGCTTGGCATTGGCCGGGGTCACATAGGCGCGGCCGAATTCGGCGGTGTGGCTTTCACCGGCTTCCACCTTGCCGCCCAGGTCCTGCATCATGACCTGCTGGCCATAGCAGATCCCGAGGATCGGAACGTTCAGGTCGTAGACCTCTCTCGGGGGGCGGGGCGAGCCCTCGCGCACCACCGAATCCGGCCCGCCCGAGAAGATGACTGCCTTGGGGGCAAAGTCCTTCAGGAAGGCCGCGGTGACGTTCTGGTAGGGGTGGATTTCGCAATAGACGTTCAGCTCGCGCAGGCGGCGCGCGATCAGCTGCGTCACCTGGGATCCAAAGTCGATGATCAGGAGGCGGTCGTGGGATGTCTCTAGCATGGCCTCGCCATAGAACCAGTCGTGGAACTGCGCAAGCCTTCACGTGCACCCCGGAGAGGACCTCCCGGGGGCGGCGTTCAGACCGCGCGGGGTTAAGGGTTTCGAATAGGGGGTTTCGGCCCCGGTTTGAAGCCCGAAGTGAACGGTGGTTGCAGGCCGGATCGGCGGCATGGTCAGGTTGCACCGGCGGGCACAGCCGCAGCGCCATTAGCGTGGTCGCCAGGGTGCAGCCGCGGAGCGTCCGCATGGCCAGTCCGGAACGGCCGTCGGCAGCCTGCAGCAGTAGGCCTAGGAATCGTTGTCGTCGTCCTTCTGGCCCTTGTTGAACGGCTTCGCTTAGATCACCGGGATGAACCGGGGCGCGATGCCCATTCCCCTCAGCCCCCGACGGACGAAATGCGCACTAAGACTTGCCACCTTGCCATTGATGCAAGGCGGCGGCTTCTGGAGGGGCGCCACGAGAGCCGGGCGCTTGATCTTCTGTCGCAGCACGAGGTTGCCGTCGGAACGGAACCCGAGCAGGTGAAAGACGTCCTTTCCGATGTCCATCCCGATGACGGCCACGGTCGCAAAATCCTGCCCGGTCCTGGAGACGATGATCGCCTCTTCCTTGGGGCGGTGCCCCCCTGAAGGCGCCAGCGCCAGATCCGGGAAGATCTGCATCAGGGCATAGACCCAGAAGAACAGCCCCGAGAGCGTCGCAAGCCCGCCGCTGCCCGATGGTCTGCGGCGCCAGGCTGGGGGCCATCGGGCGACGATTTCATAGAGGAAGAACAGGGCAGCGGCCATGTAGGCCAGCCAGGCTGCGGCGCGGTCGCGGGCTGGCATTGGCAAGTCCCTGCGTCGTTGGCCCGCCGACCCTGGCCGGATCCCGGCGGGGCGCAACCGCGACGCGACATGTCGCTTTTGCCTCACCGATGCCGCATGCGACCGAAGCGCCCCTCGCGTGCTGCGGTAATCTGCCGGAAGATGATCCCGGACCAGCAGAGAAGGAGCAGGCCCATGACCGACGCAGCCGCCCCCAGGCGTACCCGCGGAGGCGGCGGTGCCGCCCGTCGTGCCGCCCGCAGCGCCGTCAGCTTTGACACCGCCCGCTTCATCGAGCGTGCCGTCCCTGTCTACGAGATGCTGCCCGAAGAGGCCCTGCAGATCATCGAGACCAATGCCGAGACGGTGCTGGAAGAGATCGGCGTCACCTTCGCCAACAATCCCCGTGCGCTGGCCCTGTGGCAAGAGGCCGGCGCCGATGTCCGGGGCGACCGGGTGCACATTCCCCGCGGCCTGGCGCGCCGGCTGTGCTCGAGCGCGCCCGCGCGCTTTACCCAGCTGGCGCGCAACCCCGAGCGCAATGTCGACATCGGCGGGAAATCCCTTGTTCTGGCGCCAGTTTACGGGCCGCCTTTCGTGCGGGACCTTAACGGCGGCCGACGCTATGCGACGATGGAGGACTTCCGCAATTTCGTGAAGCTTGGCTACATGTCGAAATGGCTGCACCATTCCGGCGGCACGGTGTGTGAGCCCACCGACATCCCCGTCAACAAGCGCCACCTCGACATGGTGCTGGCCCATATGACGCTGTCGGACAAGCCCTTCATGGGCTCGGTCACCGAACCCTCGCGGGCGCAGGACAGCGTCGACATGTGCAAGATCCTGTTCGGAGAGGAGGTCGCGACCAGCCAGCCGGTGATGACCTCGCTGATCAACATCAACTCTCCGCTGACCTTCGACGACACGATGATGGGTGCACTAGAGGTCTATGCGGCCAATATGCAGGCCACCATCATCTCGCCCTTCATCGTGGGCGGCGCGATGGCGCCCGTGTCGGTGGTGGGGACGCTGACGCAGGTGCTGGCCGAGGTGCTGGCGGGCGTGGCCTATTCGCAGCTGATCCGCGCCGGGGCACCGGTGATCTTCGGCGCCTTCGTGACCTCGATCGACATGAATTCCGGCGCGCCCACTTTCGGCACCCCCGAGGCCAGCCAGATCCTCTATGGTGCGGGCCAGCTGGCGCGGCGGCTGAATCTGCCGTTCCGTTCGGGCGGGGGGCTGTGTGGATCGAAACTGCCGGATGCCCAGGCCGCCTACGAAAGCGCCAACACGCTGAACGCGGCTCTGATGGGGGGTGTCAACTTCATGCTGCACGCCTGCGGCTGGCTGGAGGGCGGGCTGGTCTCGTCCTTCGAGAAATTCGTCATGGACGCCGATCAGCTGGGGGTGCTGCACCGTCTGGCGCAGGGCGTCAGCTGGGACGAGGAGGGCCAAGCGATGGATGCCATCCGCGAGGTCGGCCCCGGCGGCCATTACCTGGGCTGCGCCCATACCCAGCGGCACTTCCAGACCGCCTTCTGGCGATCCGACGTGCTGGACAACAAGCCCTTCGAGACCTGGACGGACGAGGGCGCGCGTGACACCCAGGCGCTGGCGGCAGCGAAGGTGCGGCGGATGCTGGACAGCTACCAGCAGCCGCAGCTGGATCCGGGCGTGGCCGAGGCGCTCTCGGATTACGTGGCGCGGCGCAAGGCCGAGATGCCCGACGCCTTTTCCTGATCTGGCAGGCTGTCAGGCGGGCAGGGCGTCGTGGCGCGCCTCGGCGATCAGCGAGGCCAGCAGATCGACATGGCGCGCGGGGGAATAGTCCGCGCGCTTTTGCCGACGGGCATGGTTCATCTCGGATTCCAGCTCCAGCAGCTGCATCAGCAGGACACCGCGGCGCGGCAGGCCGTGATGGCCGAGGACGCGCGCCAGATGACGTTCGCGGTTGTAATCCTGGGCGGCCAGGGTGGCGGCGCGCACCAGCAGTGCGGGGCGGCGCAGGGTGGCCAGCATCGCGGTCAGGTCTTGCATCGTCATTCTCCTCGATCCGGGGTCAATCGACCCTATATGAGAGAAACAAGCCTGATGAGTGTTGCGCGGTTTGATACGATGCGTGCGGTAGGGTTAGACTAGTTTATCATATCGAAACAATTATTGCAGTGAGGGTTAATTGTTAACCCTTTGGAAACCTAAACGCCCTGTTATGTGGACAACTTGGGAGAAGTCCCAAAATGAGTGTAATGCCAATAGGCTATCTCGATGTCTGCACCCGATCGCCCGGCAGAGTCCTACTGGCCAGACTGGCTACCGGATTCCGCACGGCACTACATAGTCTACACGCGGGACGGGGTTTCCATTCGCCAGCTGGCGCGAGAGGCGGGCTGCCACGCTTCGACCGTCTTGCGACAGATCCGGCGCTTCGAAACCCTGCGTGGCGATCCTCTGGTGGATCGTGCGCTCGATGCCCTGGCCCGGTTGAGGGATGACTGGCACAGGGCATCGCCTGCAATGGAGCGATGCAAGATGAAGGCGACTTTTTCTGAAGATTTCCGTAGCTCGGTTCCGGCGGCCCTGCCGATGACCGAGGTGGCGCTCGCGCGCCAGGCCCTGCCGGTGCTGCGCCTTCTGGCGCGGCCCGGCACGGTTCTGGCGGTGGCCGCCGAGATGGAGAAGGCAGTGGTGGTTCAGGACCGGGCGCAGGGGGCGCCCGAGAAGCTGGACGTGATTGACCGCGGCCTCGCGCAGGCGCTGGCGCTGAAGGACTGGATCGCCTGCAATGCGCCCGGCCGGATCGCCCGCTACCACATCACGACGCTGGGCCGGACTGCACTCAACCAACTGATTGCAAAGCAGGAAAATGCTGCCCGTGGGTTTGCGGAAGGCATGGCGAGCTTCGATATGCGCGGTGCGGTCCCGGTCGAGGCCGACACCGAGGAGGAGGCCTCGGGTCGAGCGGGGCGTGGCTATCAGGCCGATACGCCGGTGGCGGCGCTGGCGCGGCGCCGGGACCGGGACGGCGAACCCTTCCTGCGGCCCGAACATGTGCGTGCCGGCGAACGCCTGCGCGAGGATTTCGAACTGGCGCAGATGGGGCCGCGGGTGACCCAGGATTGGGGTCGTTTCATGACTGCGGGCGTGTCGGGCGGGCAGGCGTCCTCGGGGCCGTCGCGGGGGCCGGATGGTGCGCGTCGCCGCGTCGCCGAAGCGCTGCGTGACCTGGGCCCGGGGCTGGGCGACGTGGTGCTGCGCTGCTGCTGCCACCTGGAGGGGCTGGAGGCTGCCGAACGCAAGATGGGCTGGTCGGCGCGCTCGGGCAAGATCGTGCTGCGGATCGCGCTGGAGCGCCTGCACCGGCATTATGCGGCTCTGCCAAGTGACAGTGGGCTGATCGGTTAAGGCCCGCGCCAATCTGGAAACAATCCGGGAAACAGTTCTGGAAACAATCCGGCGGCGATGGTTCCCGGGGGCAAACGGTCCCCGCACCCCGCCGCCGATTCCCCAAGGACGCAGGCCCGGATCGGACCGGTCCCCCAAGCCCCATGATGGCTCGCCTTCTGTCGATCCCTGCCATGGCCCCGTCCCGTAAGGCCCTTGTGCGGCTGGACCCGGCCCCGTATTCATAGGACCCATCGGGCGAAATCCAGCCCTTCGATAAGCCGGTCTTATGAATATCACCCTCCGCCAGCTCTCGTATTTTCAATCCCTGGCGCGCCACCGCAATTTCGGTCGCGCGGCCGAGGCGGTGCATGTCAGCCAGCCCGCGCTGTCGGTCCAGATCCGCGAGATGGAGGCGACCCTTGGCGCGCCGCTGGTCGAACGGCGCAGCCGCGACGTGGTGCTGACGCCCTTCGGCCGGATGATCCTGGCCCAGGCCGAACGCGTCCTGGAAGAGATGCGCGCCTTGTCGGATCTGGCGCGCTGGAACAGCGGCCTGGCCGGAGAGCTGCGCCTGGGCATCATCCCGACCGTCGCCCCCTACCTTCTGCCCGATGCGCTGGCCGAAATCCGTGCCCGCGACATCGGCCTGTCGGTGCAGATCCAGGAGGGCATGACCACGCGGCTTCTGGCGGATCTGCGGGCCGGCCAGCTGGATGCGGCGGTTCTGGCCCTGCCGCTTGACGAAACCGAGGGCCTGCGCCAGCTGCCGCTTTTCGAGGACCGCTTCCTGCTGGCCGGCACCGATGCACGGCTGGCGGCACTGGAAGGCCAGGCCGAGGCGCTGCGCCCCGAACAGATCGGCGCCGCCCAGCTGATGTTGCTGGAAGACGGCCATTGCCTGACCGACCAGGCGCTGGCGGTCTGCGGCCGGGGCAGGGGCCATGCGCAGATCAACATGGGGGCCTCGTCTCTGGCGACGCTCAGCCGGTTGGTGGCGGCGGGGTTCGGCCTGACGTTGCTGCCGGAACTGTCGTTGTCCACCGATGCTGCGGGTCTGGCCCTGCGCCGTTTCGCCAGCCCCGAACCGGCCCGCTCCATCGTGCTGGTCTGCCGCGCTTCGGGCCCCGAGGACGGCTGGTTCCGCGCGCTGGCCCGCGTGCTGTCCGATGTCGGCACCCGGCTGGTCGCCGCCACCCGGTCCGACACCCTGTCCGGCTGACCACGGCCGACGATGTGAAAAGGCCCGGAGGATCGTTCCCCCGGGCCCGCTGTCCCTGCCTCAGGCGGCCTGTCAGGCGGCCGAAGCCTTGGCGTCTTCCAGGTATTTCAGCAGGTTCTCGGGCGAGGATTCGCCATAGGGGTCTTCGCCGTGGTTGTCGCTGATGCCGGGCTCTTCGAACCAGGCCTCGACCACGCCATCATTGATGATGGCGGCATAGCGCCAGGACCGCATGCCAAAGCCCAGGTTGTCCTTGGCCACCAGCATGCCGACGCGGCGGGTGAATTCGCCCGAGCCATCGGGGATGACATCGACGTTCTCGATACCTTGGGCCTTTTTCCACTGGTTCATCACGAAGCTGTCGTTGACGGACATGCAGTAGATCTTCTCGACGCCCAGCTCCTGGAACTTGGCGAAGTTGTTCTCAAAGCCCGGCAGCTGGTAGGTCGAGCAGGTGGGCGTGAAGGCGCCCGGCAGCGAGAACAGGATCACGCGCTTGCCGGCAAAATAGTCGTCGGTGGTCATGTCCTGCCAGCGGAACGGGTTCGGGCCGCCCACGCTTTCGTCACGGACGCGGGTGCGGAAGGTGACGGCGGGAAGTTTGGAGCCGGGTTGCATGGATCAATCCTCAAGGTTGGAAGTCGCGGGAAAAGACTCGGAAATTTTCTAGAATTGTTCAAAAATATCCTCAAGGCGCTTTCCGCTTTCCCCGGGGCCACCCCGCCATGGCTGCCCGGAATTTAGCCTTTGGCGCAGGGCCTCTTTCCGCCCCTGCATGGCGGCCATGCGCGCGGTGCAAGTCGGAATTGCGCCACTGGTCCTTCATCTTTCCGCCGACTATGATAGGGCCAGTCCGAAAGGAAAGGCAGATCATGCGCGACCTCAAGATCCCCGAGCAGCGTCACCCAGAGAAGGCGCATCGCCCGGACAACGCCCAGCCGAAGAAGCCCGACTGGATCCGCGTCAAGGCACCCACCTCCAAGGCCTATGCCGAGACCCGCAAGATCATGCGGGACAACAAGCTGGTCACCGTCTGCGAGGAAGCAGGCTGCCCGAACGTCGGCGAATGCTGGAGCCAGGGCCACGCCACCATGATGATCATGGGCGAGATCTGCACCCGCGGCTGCACCTTCTGCAACATCGCCACCGGCCGCCCCGATGCGCTTGACGCGTTCGAGCCGGGCCGCGTCGCCCATGCGGTGGAAAAGCTGGGGCTGAACCACGTGGTGATCACCTCGGTCGACCGTGACGACCTCGATGATGGCGGGGCGGAACATTTCGCCCAGACCATTCGCGCGGTGAGGCACCGCTCGCCCTCCACCACGATCGAGATCCTCACCCCGGACTTCCTGAAATGCGCCCCCTCGGCGCTGGAAACCGTGGTCCAGGCGCGCCCCGACGTCTTCAACCACAACCTTGAAACGGTGCCCGCGCTCTACACCTCGGTGCGCCCCGGCGCGCGCTACTTCCACTCGCTGCGCCTGCTGCAGCGCGTCAAGGAAATGGATCCGACGATCTTCACCAAATCGGGCATCATGGTCGGCCTCGGCGAAGACCGCCCGCAGGTCCTTCAGGTCATGGACGACATGCGCGCCGCCGATATCGACTTCCTGACCATCGGCCAGTACCTGCAGCCCACCCCGAAACACCACGCGGTCGAGAAATTCGTCACCCCCGAGGAATTCAAGGGCTACGAGACCTCCGCCTGGGGCAAGGGCTTCCTGATGGTTTCGGCCACGCCGCTGACGCGCTCCAGCTACCATGCCGGCGACGACTTCGCCCGCCTGCGCGATGCGCGGCTGAAAAAGCTCGGCCAGGCCTGACCCAGCTACGACCCGAACCGAAAAGGCCGCCCCCAATCCGGGCGGCCTTTGCATTTTCTTGTCCCAAATACCTCGGGGGAGTCCGCCTCCGGCGGACGGGGGCAGCGCCCCCCCCCTTGCCCTCAGTCCGTGACCGCCGGCAGGGCCTTCACATAGGCCGCGATCGCCATCCGGTCGTCTTCGCTCAGATGCGAGAGGTTCTGCACCACCTCGGCCATCTCGCCCCCCGCCACGTCGAAATCCGGCGTGAACCCGCTGCCCAGGTATTCCGCCACCTCGGCCTGGGACCAGGTCAGCGCCGCAGGCGTCAGGTTCGGCACCTTGCCCGTGCCGCTGGCCGCAGGTGCACCCGCCATCCAGGCATCGCGCTCCAGCCCGCCCAGGGCGTCGCGCGGCGTGTGGCATTCAGCACAATGGCCAAGCGCCTCGACCAGGTAGCGCCCCCGCACCAGCTCGGGGCTCGGTGCGTCCTCGACCCAGCCGTCGTTCAGGTAGAGGATCTTCCAGGCCCCGATGGCGCGGCGGATGTTGAAGGGAAACGACACCTCCTGCGGCTGGCTGGGGGTCGGATCGGCGGGCAGGGTCCTAAGGAAGGCGAACAGATCCGCGATGTCCTGCAGCGTCGCATGGGTATAGGTCGTGTAGGGGAAGGCCGGGTACAGGTGCCGCCCCTCGGGGTCGACACCGCGCTTCATCGCATTGGCCAGGTCCTGCACGCTCCAGCCCCCAATCCCCGCCACCGGATCCGGCGAGATATTGGGCGCATGGAAGGTGCCGAAGGCCGTGGGGAAACTGCGCCCCCCCGCCAGCACCAGCATCTCGTCCCCCGGTTTCGCGCCGGGTGCGGCATGACAGGACGCACAGCCGCCGGCATAGAACACCTCTTCGCCATGGGCGGCATCGCCCGACAGATCGGCCGTGGCCTCCGGGGCCAGCCGCCGCGGCCCGGTCAGCATCCAGGCGCCGGCGCCCCCCAGCACGGCCAGCAGGACAACAAGAAGGATCAGCTTGCGCAAGCGGGCCTCTTCGGGATCACGCCCGGATCGCGGGCTCTTCACGAAAGATTTAGCGTCCGTGTGGCGCGGCGCAAGCGCACATCCTGCATGGGGCCGCGAAATGTCGGAAAACCGCCCATTCCACGGCCTGCCGGATCAATCGGTGAAACGCACCTTGCCGATGAAGGGCAGGTTGCGGTTGCTCTGGGCATAGTCGATGCCATAGCCCACGACGAATTCGTCGGGGATCTCGAAACCGATCCAGTCGGCCTTGAAATTCACCTCGCGGCGCGACGGCTTGTCGAGCAGCGCAATGGTCTTCAGCTGCTTGGGTTCGCGCGATTTCAGCAGGGCAACCACGTGGCTCAGCGTATAGCCGGTATCGACGATATCCTCGACCACCAGCACGTTGCGGCCGCCGATCTCGCCGCGCAGGTCCTTCAGGATCCGCACCTCGCGAGAGCTTTCCATCGCATTCCCGTAAGACGACGCCTCGAGGAAATCGACCTCGACCTCGCGGTCCTGCAATTCCCGCACCAGATCGGCGATGAAGATGAAGGACCCCCGCAGCAGACCCACGACCACCAGCCGTTCGCCGGTGGGGAAGGTCTTGCGGATTTCCCGCGACAGCGCCTCGATACGGGCTGCGATTTCTTTGGCAGAGATCATCTGGTCGATGACATATGGGCGCGACATCGCGGCTTCCCCCTTGAATGTCCGGGCGTGGTGGTAGAAACGAAGCCCCCGAGAGCACCTGCGCGTGAACCCGAACGACTTCAGGGGGCGATATGCCAACCCATTCAGAGACCCGCAAGCTTCCCTATACGGCACAGCAGATGTACGATCTGGTGGCCGATGTGGGAACCTACCCGAAATTCCTGCCCTGGTGCGCGGCCGCGCGCATCCGCCGGATCACCCCGGTCGAGGACCACAAGGTGATGGAGGCCGACCTGGTGATCTCCTTCAAGGTCTTCCGCGAGAAATTCGGCTCGCGCGTGGTGCTGTGGCCCGAGGCGCGCAAGATCGACACCGAATACCTGGACGGGCCGTTCCGCTACATGAAGTCCAGCTGGGCCTTCCGCGATGCCGAAGGCGGCTGCGAGGTCGATTTCTTCGTCGATTTCGAATTCAAGAACGCGGTGTTGCAGGGCATCATCGGCGTCGTCTTCAACGAGGCGATGCAGCGCATCGTGCGCGCCTTCGAACGCCGCGCAGCCGAGCTTTACGGACGCTGAGCGCCCAATTTCACAGCGTCTCGACGCAGGTCAGCACCAGCGTCAGCGCATGATCGACCGCCGCGCGGCGGACCTCCGCGCGGCCCCTTGCGCCGAACTCGACGGTTTCGGTGCGGGTGCCCGCGGGGCTGGTGATGCCAAAGCAGACCCGCCCCTCGGGCTTGAATTCCGACCCGCCGGGCCCGGCAATGCCGGTGGTCGAGACCGCCACCTGCGCCCCTGTCACGCGCGCCACCCCCTTCGACATCTGCGCCGCGACCTCTTCCGAGACGGCACCATGGGCGGCAAGGGTTTCCCGGGCCACGCCCAGCAGCGCGATCTTGACGCTGTTGGAATAGGACACGACCCCGCCCAGAACCACGTCGGAACTGCCCGCCACATCGGTCAGCGCCCCCGCCACCAGCCCACCGGTGCAGCTTTCGGCGGTGGCAAGGGTCAGCTTTGCGGCACGGCAGGCGGCCAGCGTCGCGGCCGCCAGGCATTCATCAGGACGGGCATCGGAACGGGCATCGGAACGGGGCATCGGGGGCCTCAGCGCATCAGGACAAGATGGAACAGGGCGGCCATGGCGACCACCACCACGGCGGCAAAGATGCCGGCCCAGACATCGTCCAGCATCACGCCCACCGCATCGTCGCGGCGATCGGCGCGGCCGACCAGCCAGGGCTTCCAGATGTCGAACAGCCGGAACGCCAGCAGCGCCGTCACCCAGCCCGGCCACAGGTCGATCAGCGGGAACCCCACGTGCCAGGCGCCGAAGACCACCGGGAAGAAGGCGATCCACTGGCCGACGACCTCGTCCACGACGATCTCGGAAGGGTCGTGGTTCGCCTTGCCCGCGGTTTCCACGCGCGTCGCCCAAAGCCCCGCGAAGAACAGCGCCACCGCCGCCACCGCCAGCAGCAGCGGCCCGCCGATCAGCGACAGGATCCAGGCCACGGGCAGGGCCGCGACCGAGCCCCATGTGCCCGGCGCCGGTTTCAGATGGCCGACCCCCGCGAAGGTGGCGATGAAATGAGATGCCTTCATGCGATCAGCACCGCGGTCGCGATGGCCGCGATTCCCTCTTCCCGACCGGTGAAGCCCAGCCGCTCGGATGTGGTGGCCTTGACCGAGACCCGGGCGGGCTCCATCCCCATGATCTCGGCCATCCTTGCCTGCATCGCATCCGCATGGGGCCCGACCTTGGGGCGTTCGCAGATCAGCGTGCAGTCGACGTTAGAGATACGGTAGCCCTTCGCCGCGGCAAGCTCTACCGCATGTTTCAGGAAGATGTCCGAGGGCGCGCCCTTCCACTGCGGGTCCGACGGCGGGAAATGCCGACCGATGTCGCCTTCGGCCAGCGCTCCGTAGATTGCATCCGTCACCGCATGCATCCCCACATCCGCGTCGGAATGCCCCTTCAGCGCCTTGTCGTGGGGCACCTTCACCCCGCAGAGCCAGACGTGATCGCCCTCTTCGAAGGCGTGCACGTCAAAGCCGTTGCCCATGCGTATGTCCATCTGTCCTCTCAGAATCTTCTCGGCCCGGGCGAAATCGCCGGGATGCGTGATCTTCAGGTTGTCTTCGTGACCGGGGGTGATGGCGACGGCAAGGCCCGCGTGGCGGGCGACCTCGACATCATCGGCAGCGCCGCCGGGATGCGCCTGATGCGCGGCCCGCAGCGGCGCCAGCCGGAACCCCTGCGGCGTCTGCGCCCGGAACAGCCCCTCGCGCGGCTGGATGCCCGCGACCTGACCGGCAGTGCCGATCCACAGCGCATCCGTGACGGGCAGGCCGGGGGCGGCGGCCTCGTGGGTTTCCAGCGCCTGCAGCACCCCCTCGATGACGGAGGCGGGCACGCAGGGCCGTGCCACGTCGTGAATCAGCACGTTGCGCACCCGTTCGGGATCCAGCGCCGCCAGACCCGCCCGCACCGAAGCATCGCGCGAGGCGCCGCCTGCCACCCGGATCAGATCCGCGGGCAGACCCGGGGTTCCCATGTCGTCGGGATGCAGCACCAGCACGATGGGCGACAGGCCCGCAGCCCGGATCGCCTCGATCGTCCAGTCCGCCACCCGGCGGCCCGCAAGCGGCTGCCACTGTTTCGGAAGATCCCCTCCGGCCCTTGTGCCGCGCCCGGCGGCGACGATGATGGCGGCGTCCTGCATTCCGGCCCTCCGTTGTCAGGCCCTTGGAATAGGGGCAGGCCCGGGGAAGGGCAATCCGTGGCCTCCCTTGCGGGATGATTAAAAATTATGCATGTAATAGGTCAAGCCGCTGGTCTTTGTGCCAGCTTTGTTGTTTGATGCCTGCGTCTGGTCTAAACGTTAGGCTCTTGCCCAAGGTTTGAGCATGGTCACTGCAGTTCCGTTCACATCCGCGTTTCCCCCGGTCTGCCTGGCCCCTCTGGCCGGAATCACCGACCGTCCGTTCCGCGATCTGGTCGCGGGCTTCGGCGCGGATCTTGTCGTCAGCGAGATGGTCGCCTCGCAGGAGATGGTGCAGGCAAAACCCGGCGTGCGCGAACGCGCCGAGCTGGGCCTCGGCGCGGCCGCGACCTCGGTCCAGCTGGCGGGGCGCGATCCCTACTGGGCGGGCGAAGCCGCCCGCATGGTCGAGGGGCAGGGCGCGCAGATCATCGACTTCAACATGGGCTGCCCCGCCAAGAAGGTAGTGGGCGGCCTGTCGGGCTCGGCGCTGATGAAGGAACCCGACCACGCCCTGCGCCTGATCGAAGCGGTGGCGAATGCCGTCAGCGTGCCGGTCACGGTCAAGATGCGGCTGGGCTGGGACGACGACCTGCTGAACGCCCCCGAGATCGCGGCGCGTGCCGAATCCGCCGGGGTCCGCATGGTGACGGTCCATGGCCGCACCCGCTGCCAGTTCTACAAGGGCCAGGCCGACTGGTCCGCCATCGCCCGGGTCAAGCGCGCCGTGTCGATCCCGGTGATCGCCAATGGCGACATCATCGACACCGCCACCGCCCGCCGCGCGCTGCAGCTTTCGGGCGCCGACGGCGTGATGATCGGGCGCGGCGCGCAAGGGCGCCCCTGGCTGCTGGCGCAGGTCGCCGCGGGGCTGCGCGGCACCGCCGCGCCGCAGATCCCGGGGCCTGCCGCCTTCGCCGACATGGTCGGCACCCATTACGAGGCCTCCCTGTCCTTCTACGGGCTGGAGCTGGGCCGAAAGGTGATCCGCAAGCATCTGGGCTGGTACATGGATACGGCGGCAACGCCCGACCTGCTGCGCGGCCGGATCCTGCGCGCCATGGACCCGCAAGAGGTCCTGTCACTCCTGCCCGAGGCGCTGGCCGCGGGCCCGAATACCAACACCCAACCGGAGGTCGCAGCCGCATGAATTCTCGTGTGCTCGAAGCCGACACAGACCAGATCACCGCCGTGGTGGACGAGGTCGAATCCAGCGAGATCTGGACTTCGCTTCCCGTCCCGGCGCTGCTGCTGGATCCAAACGACCTGATCGTGTCGATCAACTCGGCGGCCGAGGGGTTCCTGAACACCTCGACCAAATCCATCCGCGGCCAGCATGTCTGGGAGCGCGTGATGGTCGACAGCCCGCTGGAGGACGCCTTCACCCGGGCGCGCGAAACCTCGTCTCCGCTGTTCGTCAATGATGTCGACGTGGGCACGGGCGAACGCTCGCCGCTGCATTGCAACCTGCAGATCGCGCCGCTGTCGACCTATCCCGGCTTCATGATCTTCCTGATCAGCCCGCGCGAACTGGCCGGCCGCATGACCCAGGACCACAGCGTCAAGTCGGCGGCGAAATCCGCCATCGGCATGGCCGAGATGCTGGCCCACGAGATCAAGAATCCGCTGGCGGGCATCACCGGCGCCGCGCAGTTGCTGTCGATGGGCCTTTCGGCCGAGGACCGCGAGCTGACCGACCTGATCGTTGCCGAAAGCCGCCGCATCGTGAAGCTGCTGGAACAGGTCGAGCAGTTCGGTAACCTGACGCTGCCCGATTTCAAGCCGGTCAACATCCACGACGTGCTGGACCGCGCGCGGCGCTCGGCGCAGCTGGGCTTTGGCGCCAACATGAAGATCATCGAGGATTACGACCCCTCGCTGCCGCTGTGTCTGGGCGATGCCGACCAGCTGCTGCAGGTGGTGCTGAACCTGCTGAAGAACGCGGCCCAGGCCGCGGGCAAGGACGGCGGGCGGATTCGGCTGCACACCTATTTCGAACATTCCTTCCGACTGCGCCGCGCGGATGGCAAGGGGCGCTCCCTGCCGCTGCAGATCGAGATCGAGGACGACGGTCCGGGCCTGCCGCCCGAGATCGCCAACGACATTTTCGAACCCTTCGTCTCGGGGCGTGAAAACGGCACCGGCCTGGGGCTGGCGTTGGTCAGCAAGATCATTTCGGACCACGAAGGCTGGATCTCGGTCTCGTCGGTCCCCGGAAAGACGGTGTTCCGCATCTCGCTGCCGCGGGCGCCCAAAGAACTTATCGAGAAGGAGAATTCCTGATGGACGGTACTGTCCTGGTTGCCGACGACGACCGCACGATCCGCACGGTGCTGACCCAGGCCCTGACGCGCGCAGGCTGCAAGGTGCACGCGACCTCCTCGCTGACCACGCTGATGCGGTGGGTGGGCGAAGGCAAGGGCGACGTGGTGATCTCTGACGTGATGATGCCCGACGGGAACGGCCTCGAGATGCTGCCCAAGATCAGCCAGGACCGTCCCGGCCTGCCGGTCATCGTGATCTCGGCGCAGAACACCATCATGACCGCCATCCAGGCGGCCGAGGCCCAGGCCTATGACTATCTGCCCAAGCCCTTCGACCTGCCGGACCTGATGAAGCGCACCGCCCGCGCGCTGGAGCAGCGCCAGCGCATCCCCGCCAAGGGCCCGGTCGAGGAAAAGGAACGCCCTGACGAGCTGCCTCTGGTCGGCCGCACGCCCGGGATGCAGGCGCTGTACCGGCTGGTTGCACGGGTGATGAACACCGATCTGCCGGTGCTGATCGCCGGTGAAAGCGGCACCGGCAAGTCGCTGATCGCGAAGGCCATTCACGATTTCAGCGACCGCCGCAACCTGCCGTTCGTCGCCGTTTCCGCGCAGGACCTGACCGATCTGGAAGGCCCCGCCCGGGTTCTGGCCCGCGCCAAGGGCGGCACGATCCTGTTCGACGAGATCGCCGATATCGACCAGGAGGTCCAGGCCCGCATCGTGCGCATGATGGATGGCCCCGCCGACACCCTGCCGCGCTTCATGGCGACCTCGCAGACCGATCTGAACCGCGCCATGGAAGAGGGGCGCCTGCGCCAGGACCTGTTCTATCGCCTGACCGGCGCCACCATCAACGTCCCCGCCCTGCGCGAGCGCGTCGACGACATCCCGCTGCTGGTCGATCACTTCCTGCAACGCACCGAACGGGAAGGGGCGATGCGCCGCTACCTGGCCGAGGATGCGCTGGAGATGATGCGCACCTATTCCTGGCCCGGCAACGTTCGCCAACTGGAAAACGCCATCCGCCGCCTGGTGCTGACCGCCCGCACCGACGAAATCAGCCGCGCCGAGGTCGAAAGCGTGCTGGGCAACCAGCCCGAGACCGAACCCCTGCTGTCGGGCGGCGGCGGCGAGAGCGAAAAGCTCTCGGGCTCCGTGGCGCGTCACCTGCGGCGCTATTTCGACCTACATGGCAACATGCTGCCGCCTCCGGGCCTTTATGCGCGCATCCTGAAAGAGGTCGAGATGCCGCTGATCGAGATCGCGCTGGAAGCGACGGGTGGCAACCAGGCGAAATGCGCGGACCTGCTGGGCATCAACCGCAATACCCTGCGCAAGAAGATCACCGATCTTGATATTCGCGTGACACGTCGTCGGAAGTTGATGTAAAATCGCCACAGGACCGTGGCCGATCGGGGACAGACCCTCTGATCTGCCACAAAATATGGCGGTTGGTGCCCTTCAGCACCACATCAGCGCGGGAGTGGCCTGTGGCGGCCCGGACACGACGAATGACCTGGAACCGCATCACGCAGATGCGGCGCCTGCGCAAGTGGCAGAATTTCGCCACCCTCGGACTGGTCATTCTGGGCCCGGTTCTGGTGCTCGCGACCTTCATGGTGCTGGGGCCCCTCGACAAGGGGGCTTCGGCAACGGCGCTGCGGCTGGTGCTGCTGGCCGACTTCGTCTACGTCACCGTCGTCGCGGCGCTGGTGCTGCAGCGGGTGGCGCGGATGATCGCCGCGCGGCGGGCGCAGTCGGCGGGCTCTCGGCTACACCTGCGGCTGACCGGGGTCTTCACGCTGATGGCGCTGATCCCCACCGTTTCGGTCGCGGTCTTTGCGGCGCTGACCATCAACATCGGGCTTGAAGGCTGGTTTTCCGAGCGCGTCCGCTCGGTCGTGGGCACCTCGATGGAGGCGGCGCAGGCCTATAAGGAAGAACATCGCGACGCCCTGGTGCAGGATGCCAACGCCTTGGCAAACCTGCTGGATTCGGCCCGTGATGCGTCCTTCTACATCGGCGACGGAGAGCTGCGGCAGGTGCTGACCAGCGGTCAGGCGCAGATCCAGCGCGGCCTGCGCGAGGCCTATGTGATCGACGGCGCCGGCACGATCAAGGCGCGCGGCGACCGATCCTATCTGTTCGACTACGACAAGCCCACCGTCGCCCAGATGAAGGAGGCCCGCGAAAGCGGCCTTTCGGTCATAGAGGATTGGGACGACAACGAATTCCGCGCCCTGGTGGCGCTGAAACGCTTCCCCGACCGGTATCTGTATGTCACCCGCGATGTCGACGGCAAGATCCTGTCGCTGCTCGATGACACCCAGGCCACCGTGCGCCTTTATCAGCAGCTGGAGCACGAGCGCGGCCGGGTGCTGTTCGAATTCGCGCTGCTGTATCTGGGCTTTGCCGTGATCCTGATCCTGGCGGCGATCTGGCTGGGGCTGTGGTTCGCCGAACGGCTGTCGCGGCCCGTGGGGCGGCTGACGGCCGCCGCCCAGCAGGTTGGCGCGGGCGATCTGAACGTCCGGGTCTACGAAGACGGCGGCAATGACGAGATTTCAGAACTGTCTCGCTATTTCAACCACATGACGCGCGAACTTCGTCATCAACGTGAAGAGTTGCTGTCAAATACCGACCAGATCGAACAGCGCCGCAGGCTGTTCGACAGCGTGCTGGGCTCGGTCACCTCGGGGGTGGTGGGGCTGGATGCCGAGGGGCGGATCACCTTCGTCAACCGCTCGGCCGAGCGTCTGCTGGACTGGCACGAGCGCAAGCAGGCGCTGCTGCTGGAGGATGCGGTGCCGGAATTCGCCGCGCTTTACCGCGAACTGGTCTGCAGCCATCGTGAAGTGGTGCAGGAAGAAATCCGCGTAACCCGCGGTGGCAAATTGGAAAACCTTCTGGTCCGCATGGCCACCCGCCGCAATGCCGAGGGCGCGGGCGAAGGCTATGTGGTGGCCTTTGATGATGTGACCGATCTGGTGGCGGCGCAGCGCATGGCGGCCTGGGGCGACGTGGCCCGCCGCATCGCCCACGAGATCAAGAACCCCCTGACGCCGATCAAGCTGTCGGCGGAACGCATCCGGCGCAAGTTCGGCCGCTACCTGGACGAGGAGCAGGACAACAACCTGCAGAACCTGACCGAGGTCATCGTGCGCCAGACCGACGACCTGCGCCGCATCGTGGACGAGTTCTCGAAATTCGCGCGGATGCCGGAACCGCAGCGCAAGCCCGAGGACCTGGTGCGCCTGGTGCGCGACGCGGCGCTGCTGCAGCAAAGCGGCCAGCCCGACGTGGCCTTCCAGGTGTCACTGCCCGAGGGCCCGCTGACGGCACTGCTGGATGCGACGATGATCAACCAGGCGCTGACCAACCTGATGAAGAACGCGGGCGAGGCGATCCAGACGCGCGCGGAACAGGCCCCGGGCGACTGGGCGCCGCAGATCCGCGTCCAACTGCAGCTGGAAGAGGGCGCGACCGCCGATCCGCAGGCGGTGATCCGCATCGCCGACAACGGCATCGGCCTGCCCGAGGACCGCGCGCGCCTGTTCGAACCCTATGTGACGACCCGCGCCAAGGGCACCGGTCTGGGCCTGCCGATCGTCAAGAAGATCATCGAGGAACATGGCGGCGTGCTGACGCTTGAGGACGCACCCGCCTTCGAGGAAGGCGCCCCCAGAGGCGCCATGGCCGTGATCCGTCTGGTCCTGACGCCGCCGGCGCAGACCTCGGGCCCGGCAGCCGACAAGGCACAACACGCAGAAAATGTGGAGGTATGAGGGCAAGATGTCGGACATTCTGATCGTCGATGACGAGCGTGACATCCGGGAGCTGATCTCGGACATCCTGCAGGACGAGGGCTATGCCACACGGCTGGCCGGCAACTGCGACGACTGCATGGCGGCGGTGCGCAACGCGCCCCCCGCGCTGATGGTTCTCGACATCTGGCTGAAGGACAGCGAGATGGACGGGATCGACATCCTGAAGACCGTCAAGCGCGACCATCCCGAGATCCCGATCATCATCATCTCGGGGCATGGCAACATCGAAATCGCCGTCGCCGCGATCAAGCAGGGCGCCTACGACTTTATCGAAAAGCCCTTCAATATCGACCAGTTGCTGGTGGTGATCCGCCGCGCCATGGAGGCCAGCCGCCTGCGCCGCGAAAACACCGCGCTGAAACGCCAGGGCGGCGATACCGCCGAGATGATCGGCGAGGCGCCCGCCTTCCGCGGCCTGATCACGCAGCTGGAAAAGGTGACGAAATCGAACGGCCGGGTGATGCTGACCGGCGGTCCGGGGTCCGGCAAGGAACTGGCGGCGCGCTATATCCACGCCCATTCGGCGCGCGCCGATGCCCCCTTCGTGGTGGTCAACTGCGCCCAGATCGAGGCCGACCGCATGGAAGAGGTGCTGTTCGGCCGCGAAAGCCCCGAACGCGGCATCGAACCGGGTCTGCTGGAACAGGCCCATGGCGGCGTCGTCTATTTCGACGAGGTGGCCGACATGCCCTTCGGCACCCAGTCCAAGATCCTGCGGGTGCTGGTCGACCAGCAGTTCATGCGCGTCGGCGGCACCGAGAAGGTCCGCGTTGACCTGCGGGTGATTTCCTCGACCAGCCAGGACCTTGAGGATGCGATCCTGACCGGCCGGCTGCGCGAAGAGCTGTATCACCGGCTGAACGTGGTGCCGATCCGGGTGCCGCAACTGTCAGAACGCCGCGAGGACGTGCCCTATCTGGCGCGCCATTTCATCGACGTGCTGCACCGCACCCAGGGCCTGCCGAAGCGGGCGCTGTCAGACGAGGCGTCGTCGCTGATGCAGACGCTGGCCTGGCCCGGCAACGTGCGCCAGCTGCGCAACGTGATCGAGCGGATCCTGATCCTGGGCGACGGCACCGGGGCGATCTCGGCCGAGGAGGTCCCGGGGGACGAGGAACGCCGGGGCCTGGATGACGGACGGGTGGTGATCTCGGGCACATTGGCGATGTTGCCGCTGCGCGAGGCCCGCGAGGCCTTCGAACGCGAATACCTGCTGACCCAGATCAATCGCTTTGGCGGCAATATCTCGAAGACGGCACAGTTCGTCGGCATGGAGCGTTCGGCGCTGCACCGCAAGCTGAAGTCGCTGAACGTGGTGACCACCAGCCGCTCGGGGGCGCGCATTGCCCAGTACGACGATGAAATGGACGAGGCTGAAGCCGCAGAGTGATCTTGCCGGGCCAAGCTGCCCCATAACCCGTGGTGCCCCGGCAGCGACCTGATCTGCCGGGCAGCAGCCGCAGCGGGACCCCGTCGGGGGCCGCAACAGTGCGCCCCTAGCGGATCAGCCGCATGGTGCTGCCGGTGATCTCGATCCGGCGGAACAGGTCGAGGTAGTCCATGCCCAGCAGCGGCGCCACCAGGTCTCCGTCATTGACCATGGCGCGGACGTTGTGGTCGGTGACACCGCCCAGGGTCATGTTCTTCAGACGCACCGGCGCTGTGCGCACCTTGCCGTTGGCGGTGCCCGCAACGCCGGAATAAACCAGCTGGTCGGGCGTCAGGCCGATGTCCTGGGCGATCTGGCGGGTCAGCACGATCTGGCTGGCGCCGGTATCCACCAGAAAGCGCACCGGGGTGCCGTTGACGGAAACGGTGGCGTAATAGTGGCCATCGGGCTGCCGGGGCAGGGTGATCTCGGTCCCCGAGGCGCTGACGCTTTGCCGGGGCAGCAGCACGGTCTTCACCCGGTCCCACATGCCGATACCGGCCACGACCCCCATGAAGATCAGCGCCCACAGCAGCGCATGTCGCATCATCTGCCCCAGGCGCCGCCGGTTGCCGATGATGACATAAAGGCCGATCACCGCCAGCAGCAGCAGCAGATAGGCCAGATGTCCGTAATCCTGTTCACTCATGTGCCGAATATAGGGATCCTGCGCGCCCGCGTCACCGGGGCCTAGCCTGCGGCAAAACCGAAGGCCTTCAGCCCGTCCAGCACGAATTGCACCGACAGCGCCGCCAGCAGCATCCCCATCAGCCGGGTGATGACGTTGATGCCGGTCTTGCCCAGGGCGCGCTCCAGCAGACC
Source organism: Pseudooceanicola sp. NS-SX9 (assembly GCF_057380705.1). Lineage (NCBI taxonomy): Bacteria > Pseudomonadati > Pseudomonadota > Alphaproteobacteria > Rhodobacterales > Paracoccaceae > Pseudooceanicola > Pseudooceanicola sp. NS-SX9. The sequence goes on from NZ_CM170818.1 coordinate 1,905,809, forward strand.
GGTGGTCTGGAACAGCAGCCAGACGACGCAAAGGACCGCGATCACCACCCCCAGCACCAGAGCCACGCCGGCAAGGCCCGGCTTCTGCCCCGACAGCAGGATGACCGAGGCAATGGCGCCAGGCCCCGCGATCAGCGGAATGGCCAGCGGAAAGACCGAAGGATCGGGGGCCTCGGGGTGGTCGGTCTGGCCCTCGCGGCGCTTGGTGCGTTTCTCGAACAGCATTTCAAGCGCGGTGAGGAACAGCAAAAGCCCCCCGGCAATGCGGAAGGCCGGCATCGAGATCCCGATGAAGCCCAGCACATGTTCCCCGAACAGCGCGAACAGCGCCAGGATCGCCAGCGCGATGCCACAGGCCCGCAGCGCAATGGCCCGGCGCTGATGCGCGGGCATCCCCTGGGTCAACGCCGCGAACAGCGGCGTCAGACCGACGGGGTCGATGATGACGAAAAGCGTCGCGAAGGCGGTGATCAGAAAGGCGCTGTCCATCACGACTTATCGCCTGCGATCCCCGCCTTGCCAAGCCGTCTTGACGCCTCAGGCGACCTCGGCCTGCTCCAGCTTCTCAAGCGCGGCCATCCACAGCGCCTCGGCCTTTTCCAGCGCCGCGCGCAGCTCGGCATATTTGCGGTTCCAGACCTCAAGCTCGCCGACCTTCTCGGGCTCGTAGAGGGCGGGATCGGCCAGCTTCTTGGCCAGCTTGTCGCCCATCTCGTTCAGCTTGGCCACGCGTTCTTCGCATTTGCGGACCTCGGCGCGCAGGCCCAGAACCACATCGCGCGAGGGTTTCTTGGGCTTTTCCTTCGCCGCTTCCTTGCGCGGGTTCGAAGGCTTGGCGCCCTGCAGCAGCATCTCTCGGTAGCTGTCCAGATCGTCCTCATAGGGCGCCACGCGGCCGTCCTTGACCAGCCACAACCGGTCGGCAACCAGGCTCAGCAGGTGCATGTCGTGCGACACCAGGATCACCGCGCCGGAATAGTCGGTCAGCGCCTCGATCAGCCCCTCGCGGCTTTCGATGTCCAGGTGGTTGGTCGGTTCGTCGAGGATCAGCATGTGCGGCGCATCCAGCGTCGCCAGCAGCAGCGACAGCCGCGCCTTCTGGCCCCCCGACAGCCGCCCCACCAGCGTTTCCGCCTGCTCTGATCCGATGCCGAAGCCCGCCAGCCGCGCCCGCAGCTGCGCCGGCGCCTCGGTCGGGCGCTCGCGGCGGATGTGGTCGATGGGGGTCTCGTCCAGGTGCAGTTCCTCGACCTGGTGCTGGGCAAAGAACCCGACCCGCAGCTTCGAGGATTTCGTCACCTTGCCCGACATTGGCGCCAGCCGGTCCGCCAGCAGCTTCGACAGGGTGGATTTACCCTCGCCGTTGCGGCCCAGCAGGGCGATGCGGTCATCCTGGTCGATGCGCAGATCCAGCTTGGAAAGCACCGGCTTGTCGTCATAGCCCACGACACCGCCCTCGATCCGCAGGATCGGCGGCGACAGTTCCTCGGGCGCGGGGAAGCTGAAGCGGCGCAGCGCGGCCTCCTGCGGCCGGGTGATCGGCGTCATCTTCGACAGCGCCTTCAGACGCGACTGCGCCTGCTTGGCCTTGCTGGCCTTGGCGCGGAAACGGTCGACGAAACTTTGCAGGTGGGCGCGGCGCGCATCCTGCTTGGTGGCCTCGGCCTCGGCCACCGCCAGACGGGCGGCCCGGGTCGAGGCAAAGGTGTCATAGCCGCCCTGGTAGAGGGTCAGCTTGCGGTCTTCCAGGTGCACGATGGATCCCACCGCCCGGTTCAGCAGCCCGCGGTCGTGGCTGATCACCAGCACGGTATGCGGATAGCTGACCAGATAGCTTTCCAGCCACAGCGCGCCTTCCAGGTCCAGATAGTTGGTCGGTTCGTCCAGCAGCAGCAGATCCGGCGCCGAGAACAGCACCCCCGCCAGCGCCACCCGCATCCGCCACCCCCCCGAGAAGGCCGAGCACGGCATCTTCTGCTCTTCGTCGGTGAACCCCAGCCCCTTCAGGATCGAAGCGGCGCGCGCCTCGCCCGACCAGGCGTCGATATCGGCCAGCCGCGTCTGCACCTCGGCGATGCGGGCGGCATCGGTCGCGGTCTCGGCCTCGGCCATCAGCGCGGCGCGCTCGGTATCGGCGGCCAGCACGGTGTCGATCAGGCTGACCTCGTTGCCGGGGACCTCCTGCGCCACGCCGCCGATGCGGGCGCGGGCGGGCAGGGTGATCTCGCCGCCCTCCAGCACCAGCTCGCCCCGGATCAGCTTGAACAGGGTCGACTTGCCGGTGCCGTTGCGGCCGACAATGCCCACCTTGTGACCATCGGGAATGGTGACCGAGGCGCCCTCCAGCAGGGGGCGGCCGGCAACGGAATAGGAGATATCTTGGATACGCAGCATGAAGGCTCTCTGACCGATCCCCGCATCCCCGTCAACGGCCCGCGCGCGCCCGGTTCCCTCATCTGGCCGGAAATACCCCGGGGGAGGCGCGGGCCCGCCCGCGCCGGGGGCAGAGCCCCCCGCCACCGCTGCCGCAAGACGGGCGATTTGACGGCTTTTCAATCGCCCGACCCCATGCTACCCGAAGCTCGATTTTCACGCGGGCACCCGCCCATCTGAATGAGAGACCGCAAAATGGCCATCGAACGCACCCTGTCGATCATCAAGCCCGACGCCACCCGCCGCAACCTGACCGGCAAGATCAATGCCAAGTTCGAAGAGGCAGGCCTGCGCATCGTCGCCCAGAAGCGCCTGCACCTGTCGGAAGCACAGGCCGGCAAGTTCTACGAAGTCCACAAGGACCGTCCCTTCTACGGCGAACTGGTCGAGTTCATGGCCTCCGAGCCCGTCGTCGTCCAGGTCCTGGAAGGCGAAGGCGCAATCGCGAAGAACCGTGAAGTGATGGGCGCGACCAACCCCGCGAATGCCGACGAAGGCACCATCCGCAAGGAATTCGCGCTCTCCATGGGCGAAAACTCGGTCCACGGCTCGGATGCGCCGGAAACCGCCGCTCAGGAAATCGCCTACTTCTTCTCCGGCCTCGAACTGGTCGGCTGATTGCTGCAGGGCTGATCCCGATGTTCCGATCCCGCTGATCGGATCCCTGCGATCGGATCCCGGTGATCGCCTGACGAAAAGACCCCCGGCAGGGCCCTGCCGGGGGTTTTCTTATGCCTCGGGCGGATCAGGCTTCACGCCCACGATCAGGCGTGAAGCGCCCGCCGCATCAGCGCCACGTTGCGCAGGTTGGCCTTCCAGCCGATGTCGAAGATGTCGCCCAGCAGCGGCACCGACCCCAGCAGCCAGTCGAAGACCACGTTGCCCGCCATCTGCAGCAGCACGCGCTTGGGCAGGCCCATGTGCCAGGCCTCGATGACGATCCACAGCGCCGGAGCCAGGGTGATCGTGTCGCCCGCCCAGGGCACCAGCCCCAGGATGCCGTCCCAGCCCAGCCGGATGCGGGTGCCGGGAATGCGGTAGGCGGCGTCCAGCCAGCGGGCCAGGCGCTCCAGCCGTTGCAGGCGGATCAGGTCATCCGCCCGGTTGACCCGCAGCCCCGCATCATGCAGCGCCACCATCGCCTCAGTCCCGCAGGATGATGTAGAGCGCGTGGATGATGCCGGGGATATAGCCCAGCAGGGTCAGGATGATGTTGATCCAGAAATGCTTGCCAAAGCCCACCTGGAAGAACACCCCAAGCGGCGGCAGGATGATGGAAAGGATGACACGCAGGAAATCCCCGCCAATGGAATCAGTACGTTGATAGGCCATGATGCCCTCCGTTTCGGTCTGCTGACCTAACGGGCAAGGGCCCCTGCCGGTTCCACCGCCGGTCGTGCGGCCCTTTCCCGGCGCCACCCGACAGCCGCGTCCGGGCGGCCCGGCATTCGGTCTGCCGGGATCCCGCGGTGGCGACCGGCCGATGCCTCAGTCCAGCGGCCCGAGGCGCAGGCCCTCAGGCGCGGGCGCGGATGCCGTGACGGTCCAGGAAGCTGGCCAGTTCTCCCGGCAGGGCGCCGGGATCGGGGGCGGCCTCCTGCGCCCCCGCCAGCACGGCCTCGTAACGCAGCCGCAGCGCCGCGCGCTCGGCCTTGTCACAGCTGTTCCAGGGCCGCTCCTGCAAGCCCATCACCAGCGAGATGAAGGCCATCAGATGCGGCCGCCGCCCGCTGCGCACCACCGCCCCGTAGGCGGCATCGGCCCCAAGCGCCCGCACCGCCTCGGCCGTGGTGATACCGGCGGACAGGAAGGCCTCTTCCATGGCGGGCCCGAGGTTGCGGATGGTCTGGATCGAACTCATGCGGCCACAGTGCCCCGGCCGGGGCCCCGGCGCAAGAGAATGTTCGGGAAATGTTCACCCGGCCCGAGGCGGCGCCGAAAGATGTGCCGCCCATGTGACGATTGGGGTCCTTCTGCCCCGCCGCCATCCGCGATAGGCGGGCCGGGTGGAATGGGAAAGGATGGACGATGGCGGGCTCATCGGACAGGAAGGCCGCGCGCGCGGCCGAGGCGCGGCTGATCGCGCCGGTGGCAGGGGATCTGAAACGGGCAGGGATGCTCTCGGTCCTGTCGGGGGCGCTGTGGCCCGTGCAGGCGGGCGGCCTGGCCTGGGCGGTCTCGGGCTGGGCGTCGGGGACCGAGGTGATGCAGCGCAGCCTGGTGGCGGCGGCGATCTTTCTGGTCTGTGCGGCGCTGCGGGTGGCACTGGATCACCGGGCGGGGGCGATGCTGTTTGCCGCCGCCGACCGGGTGATTTCCGGCGAACGCGCCCGGATCCTTGCGCGCGAGGCGCTCAACCCCGGGCCGCAGGGCTCGGCCTCGGTGGCGGCGCTGGCGGTGCAGAAGCTGCCGATGCTGCAGCCCTGGATCACCCGCTACCGCGTCGCCTCGCTGAAGGTGCTGGTGCTGCCGCTTTTGCTGCTGGCGCTGTCGGCCTGGTACAGCTGGGCGGTGGCCATCGTGCTGCTGGTCTCGGGCCCGCTGATCCCGGTCTTCATGGCGCTGGTCGGCATGGCGGCCGAGGACGCCTCGCGCAAGCAGCTGGGGGAAATCGCCAGCATGAACGACATGCTGATGGACCGGCTGTCGGCGCTGCAGGACATCCGCCTGCTGGGCGCCACGGATCGCGCCGCCGATGACTTTGCAAATCGCGCCGATACACTTCGCAACAGGACCATGGCGGTGCTGCGCATCGCCTTCCTGTCCTCGACCGTGCTGGAGCTGTTCGCCGCCATCGGCGTTGCCATGGTAGCGGTCTACGTGGGCTTTTCGCTGCTGCACGTGCTGCATTTCGGGACCTGGCGCGGCCCGATGACCCTGGACGAGGGGCTGTTCCTGCTGCTGCTGGCGCCCGAATTCTTCCAGCCGCTGCGCGATCTGGCCGCCGCCTGGCATGACCGGGCCTCGGGGCTGGCTGTGGCGCAGGAACTGGCCGAGGCCGAGACCGCGGACCGGATCGCGGTGCTGGGGCAGGGTGCCCCGGCCGAGGCACTGCCCGGTTTCCTGTCGATCCGGCTGCGCGATGGGGTGGTGGCGCTGCCGGGGCGGCGGCTGGCGCTGCCCGATCTGGACCTGACCCCGGGCGAGGCGCTGGCGCTGACCGGGCCCTCGGGGGCCGGGAAATCGACGCTGCTGCGGGTGCTGGCGGGGCTGATCCCGCTGGCCGAGGGCCAGCTTGAGGTCTGCGGCCAGCCGCTGGACGCCGAAATCGCCGACAGCTGGCGCGCCCGCATGGCCTTCCTGCCGCAGGCGCCGCATTTCGCCGACCAGAGCCTGCGCGATTTCCTGGGCGGCACCGATCCCGAGGCCGCGCTGCGGCTGGCGCAGGCCGACCGCATCGTCGCCCGCCTGCCTGAGGGGCTGGAGACCAAGCTGGGCGCGCGCGGTGGCGGGGTCTCGGGCGGCGAGGCGCGGCGGCTGCTGATCGCGCGGGCCGTCGCCTCGGGGCGAGAGCTGATCCTGGCGGATGAACCCACTGCCGATCTGGACGAAGACACCGCCGCCCGGGTGATCCGGGCGCTTCTGGACCTGCGCGCCGCAGGCCGCACGCTGATCGTGGCCAGTCACGATCCCGCCCTGGTGGCCGCGATGGATCGCGCCGTGGAGGTAGAGGCATGAAACCGATGCTGAAGATGATGCGGCTGCTGCTGACGGCCGCGCCCTGGGCGATGACGCGGGGCGCGGCGCTGTCGCTGATCGTGCTGCTGATGGGCTCCGCTCTGCTGGGGCTGTCGGGCTGGTTCATCACCGCGACGGGGATCGCGGGGGTGGCGGGCGTGGGGATCGCCTTCGACGTGTTCCGGCCTTCGGCCGGGGTGCGATTCCTGGCGCTTGGCCGGACGGCGGCGCGCTACGGAGAGCGCGTGCTGACCCATGACGCGACACTCAGGGCGCTGGCGGCGCTGCGGGTCGATCTGCTGCGCCGCCAGGCCCAAAGCGGCGCCCGCGCGCTGGCACGACTGCGCGGCGAACAGGCTCTGACGCGGATCGTGGCGGATGTCGACGCGCTGGACGGACTGGTGCTGCGGCTGCTGCTGCCGCTGCTGGCGGGGGGCTGCACCATCGTGCTGACGGCGCTGGCGCTTTGGGCGCTGGTGGGCTGGCCGGTGGCGGTGCTGCTGCCGGTGCTGCTGCTGCCGGGGGCGGCGCTGATCCTGCTGGTGCTGGCGCGGCGGGGCCTGGCGCCCGCATCGCGGGCCGAGGACCGCCTGCAAACCCTGCGCCGTGGCCTGATCGACATGATCCGGGACCGCGAGGCGCTGATCCTGGCGGGCGATCTGCCGGCAAGACAGGCGGCGCTGCAGGCCACCGATACCCAGGCCCGCGCGGCCGCGCGCCAGCTTGACCGGGCGGATCGCGGTGCGGGGGCGGCGCTTGGGCTGCTGCATGGGGGGGCGGTGGCGCTGGCGATCGTGCTGGCGGGCGGGCTGGTCGCGGCCGGGCAGGCGGGGGCAGCGGCGGCGGCTGTCGCGGTCTTTGCCACGCTGGCGCTGGCCGAGGCGCTGTTGCCGCTGCGCCGGGGCGTGTCCGAGCTGGGGCGGATGGCCGACGCGGCGGGTCGGATCGCGGGTGACACACCGCGCCCTGCGGCGCGCGCGCCGGTGCAGCCGCGGCATGGCGCGCCGCTTCTGGAGGTCTCTGGACCCGGCCTGTCCATCCATCTGCAACCGGGGGATGCAATTGCGCTGACGGGACCGAGCGGCGCGGGCAAGACGACTCTGCTGCTGCAGGTTGCGGGGCTGCTCGACTCACATCCCGGCCGCGAGATCCGGCTGATGGGTCACGATATTTCGACCTGGCCCGAGGCCGATTTCCGAAAAAATGTGACCATGCTGCCACAACGCAGCGCCCTGATCCGGGGCAGTTTCCGCGACAACCTGACGCTGGCCCAGGACGCCCCCGAAGAGGCCCTGTGGGCGGCGCTGGAGGCGGTTGACCTCGGGTCTGAAATCCGCGCCAGGGGGGGCCTCGATGCCCCGCTGGGCGAGGCGGGCGCGGGCCTTTCGGGCGGCCAGTCGCGGCGTCTTTGCCTTGCAAGGGCCTTGCTGCAAAGGCCCCGGCTGCTGCTGCTGGATGAACCGACCGAGGGCCTTGACGCAGCGACAGCCGAACGGGTGATCCACGGTCTGCGCAGCCTTCTTCCCGATACCGCCCTGCTGGTCGCGCTGCACCGCGGGGCCGCCCATGACGTGTTCACGACACGTATTTCCCTTACGGCATGAAACCCCGTAGGTGATATTGTCACAGGGACTATTCCGGGCGGGTGACTATGGTCCCCGGCAATTGACGGATCCCGGATTCAGTTTTCACGTAAAGCGTGTATACTGATCCGGGGTCCGCCTTGAACCAAGGAGAACCGGGAATGGACATAGGTGTCGTCGAGCTGTCGCGCCTCCAATTCGCGTCGACAGCCCTTTACCACTTTCTCTTCGTGCCGCTGACGCTGGGCCTTTCGATCATCGTCGCGATCATGGAGACGGTCTACGTCATGACCGGCCGCCCCATCTGGCGGCAGATGACGAAATTCTGGGGCACGCTGTTCGGGATCAACTTCGTGCTGGGTGTCGCAACCGGCATCACGATGGAGTTCCAGTTCGGCATGAACTGGAGCTACTACAGCCAGTATGTCGGTGACATCTTCGGTGCGCCGCTGGCAATCGAGGGCCTGATGGCCTTCTTCCTGGAAGCGACCTTCGTGGGCCTCTTCTTCTTCGGCTGGGACAAGATGCGCCCGGTCACCCACTGCGCCGTCGCCTGGCTGGTCGCCATCGGGTCGAACTTTTCGGCGCTGTGGATCCTGATCGCCAACGGCTGGATGCAGCACCCGGTGGGCGCGACCTTCAACCCCGACACGATGCGGATGGAAATGCACGACTTCATGGCCGTGCTGTTCAACCCCGTCGCGCAGGCCAAGTTCGTGCACACCGTGTCCGCGGGCTATGTGACTGCCGCCTGCTTCGTGCTGGGCGTCTCGGCCTGGTACCTGCTGAAGGGCCGCCATCTGGAACTGGCGAAACGCTCGATCACCATCGCGGCCTCCTTCGGGCTGGCGGCTGCGCTGTCGGTCGTCGTGCTGGGGGACGAATCCGGCTATTCCGCTGGCGAAACCCAGAAGATGAAGCTCGCCTCGATCGAGGCCATGTGGGACACGGAACCGGCGCCTGCGCATTTCACCCTGTTCGGCATCCCCGACAAGGCCGAGCGTGAAACCCATTACGCCGTCCACATTCCCTGGGTCATGGGCCTGATCGGCACCCGTTCGCTGGATACCCAGATCCCCGGGATCAACGACCTGGTGGCCAAGAACAAGGAACGCATCCAAAGCGGTCTGATCGCCTATGACGCGCTGATGACCATCCGCGCCGACAAGGACAAGGCCCCCGCAGACGTCCGCAAGACCTTCGAGGACCATTCGGCCGACCTGGGCTATGCGCTGCTGCTGAACCGCTACGTGGACGATCCGCGCACCGCGACGCCCGCCCAGATCGACCAGGCCGCCAATGACACTGTTCCTGGCGTCGGCATCCTGTTCTGGGCCTTCCGCATCATGGTCGCGCTTGGCTTCTCGTTCATCGCCGTGATGATCTACTTCTTCTGGCGCTCGTCCTTCAAACGTCAGGACTATCCCCGCTGGGCGCTGCGCCTTGCAGTGATCGTGATCCCCTTCCCGTGGATCGCCGCCGAAATGGGCTGGGTCGTGGCCGAGTTCGGCCGTCAGCCCTGGACTGTGGACGGCGTGCTGCCGACGGCGCTTTCGGCCTCGCAGCTGACGGTCGGTGACCTGCTGTTCACCCTGATCGGCTTTGTCGCCTTCTACTCGGTCCTCTTCGTGATCGAGATGGGCCTGATGCTGAAATACATCCGCAAGGGTCCGCATATCGACGTCAAGGAAACCGAAGCCTGGATGAAACGGCATGAAAACCGCCTGAAATCCAATGCTGGCGATGAACCCTACGCCGCAGTTCCGGCAGGGGAGTAAGAGACATGATCCTTTCCAATCTGATCGACTACGAAGTCCTGCGCGTCATCTGGTGGGTGCTGCTGGGCGTGCTGCTGATCGGCTTTGCCATGACCGACGGCTTTGACATGGGCACCGCGGCCCTGATGCCCTTCATCGGCAAGACCGACATGGAGCGCCGTCAGGTCATCAACACCGTGGGTCCCGTCTGGGAAGGCAACCAGGTGTGGTTCATCCTGGGCGGTGGCGCCATCTTCGCCGCCTGGCCGCCGCTTTATGCGGTCAGCTTCTCGGGGTTCTACCTGGCGATGTTCCTGGTGCTGGCCTCGCTGATCCTGCGTCCGGTGTCCTTCAAGTACCGTTCGAAACGCGAAGGCACGCGGTGGCGGAACAACTTCGACTGGTGCCTGTTCATCGGCGGAGCCGTGCCCGCGCTGATCTTCGGTGTGGCCGTCGGCAACGTGCTGAAGGGCGTGCCCTTCACCTTTACGGACGAGCTGATCCCGCTTTACCCGGGCAACTTCATCCTGAAGCTGCTGTTCCTGCTGAACCCCTTCGCGCTGCTGACCGGTGTCGTGTCGCTGACCATGCTGCTGACCCACGGCGCCGCCTGGGTGTCCTTCAAGGCGGATGGCATCGTGGCTGAACGCGCCCGCGCCATCGGTTCGGTCACGGGTCTGGTGTTCATCGCGGGCTATGCGCTGGCGGGCATCTGGCTGGCCTTCGGCATCCCCGCCTACCACTTCACCGGCCCCGTCGTCACCGACGGCCCGTCAAACCCGCTGTGGTCCGAAGTGGCGCGCGGCGGCAGCTGGCTGGCCGCCTATGGGACCCGTCCCTGGATCATCATCGCCCCGGTGCTGGCCTTTGGCGGCATGGCGCTGACGGTGCTGGGTCTGCGGGCCGGCCGCGAAGGCACGACGCTGCTGTTCTCGAAGCTGGCGATCTTCGGTGCGATCTCCTCGGTCGGGCTGACGATGTTCCCGTTCATCCTGCCCAGCTCGCTGAACCCCACCGCGTCGCTGACGGTCTGGGACGCCTCGTCCTCGCACCTGACGCTGTTCATCATGCTCTGCGCGACGATCATCTTCCTGCCGATCATCCTTCTCTACACCGCCTGGGTCTACAAGGTGCTGTGGGGCAAGGTGACGATCGAGGACGTCGCGAAGAATTCCGAAACCGTCTACTGAGAGGACCGAACGATGTGGTATTTCGCCTGGCTTCTGGGCCTGCCGCTGGCCGCCGTCTTCGCCGTCATGAACGCCATGTGGGTCGAGCTGCAGCGCGACCGGCGCATGGCCGAAGAAGACAACTGACCTGACCCAGACGCCGGGCCCGCAACGGGCCCGGCGTTTTCCGTTGCGAGAGAGAGCGATGACCTACAAGGAAAAATCCGAGGACATGCGCAACGACCTGCGCGCCCTCTACAAGGCGGCCCCCGATGCCACGAAGGCCTTCGGCGGCCTTGGCAAGGCGGTGAAAGAGGCCGGTGTCCTTGATCACAAGCAAAAGGAACTGATCGCCACCGGCATGGCCCTGGTGATGCGCTGCGAGCCCTGCATCGTCAGCCATGTCGAGGCCCTGGTAAAGATCGGAGCCACCCGCGAGGAACTGTCGGACGTGATCGCCATGGGCATCCAGATGTCCGGCGGCCCGGGGCTGATGTATGGCGCCAAGGCGCTGGCCTGCTACGACGAATTCGCCGCCACACAATGACCACGCGCGCGGGGCGGGCGATCCCCCCGCGCGTCTACAGCATCCATTCCATTGGCAACAGACGCAGCAGCCGCATCCGCAGCCGGTTGACCAGCCGGGTGTTCGGCTCGTGATGCCAGCGGACCTCGTTGCCGTCACTGTCGCTGGCGCGCCATTCCAGCCGCCCCGGCCTGGGCTCGGTCAGCGCATAGGAGGTCGCGGGCAGATCCAGCGTGCGGCTGAGCGCCCGGGCCAGCTTCTGGCTTTCGATCAGAAAGCCCATCTCGGTGTTCAGCCGGGCCGAGCGCGGATCGAAGTTGAAACTGCCGATGAAGACGCGCTCGCCATCCATCACGAAGGTCTTGGCATGAAGGCTGGCGGTCGAGCCGGTCAGCGCATGGCGCACCAGCGTTTCATGGGGAAAGGCGGGGTGGGCGCGCAGTTCAAACAGCGTCACGCCCGCGCGCAGCAGACCCGGCCGGTAGCGCATGTAGGCGCTGTGGACCGAGGCGACATTGGTGCTTTCCAGCGAATTCGTCAGCACCCTGGTGCGCACGCCACGCCGCGCCAGCCCCTCCAGCTGTTCGGCGCCGGGGGGGCCGGGAATGAAATAGGCCGAGGTCACATCGACCGAATGATGCGCGCGCTCCAGCAGGCGGCGCAGGGTGGTGATCAGCAGCCGCTCATCCGCCAGCGCCCCGGTGCCCTTGGCGGGATCGTCGCAGTATAGCGTGACGCGGGTCCATTCCAGCTCGGGCGCCAGTTCCCACAGGTCCGACACCACGCAGGAGGCCTGGATGGCCGCCAGGTAATCCTGCCCCTGAAGCGTCGCACGGGCATTGGCGGCGGCGGCCTGCAACCGGTCAAGCCCGGCCGGATGACCTTCGCGCAGGATGATCTCGGCCGGGTAGGCGGCGGCCGAGGCCCAGTAAAGGTCGAAGGCCTGCGCCACCTCGTCGGCCGCCTTGCCTGCGGCCAGCACATCGACGTCGAAGATATGCACGCCCGGCCCATAGGCGAAATAGCCGTCGCCGATATTGCGCCCGCCGATGATCGTCACCGCACCGTCGGCCGTCATCGCCTTGTTGTGCATCCGGCGGTTCAGCCGCAGGAAGTCGAACAGATAGGACAGCCCGCGCGGCCGGCGCAGCACATAGGGGTTGAACAGGCGGATCTCGAAATTGGGAAGTTCGTTCAGTGCTGCAAGAACGTCATCGAACCCCTTGATACCATTGTCATCCAGCAGCAGACGCACCCGCACGCCCCGGTCCGCCGCCGCGCGCAGTTCATCCAGCAGCAGCCAGCCGGTCGTATCGGTTTGCCAGATGTAATATTGCAGATCCAGGCTTTCTTCGGCGGCGCGCGCCAGCCGGACCCGGGCCGCCAGCGCCTCGCGCCCATCCGCCAGAGAGCGCACCCCCGATCGCGCCGGGTGGTGGTGCATCAGCCCCAGGATCCGTGCGCCCAGCCGGGTCCGGTCGGAGATCGACAGCCGCCGAGAGCCGCGGCGCACCGCGTTCGGCGGCAAGGGATAAAGGCTTCGCAACGTGGCGATAACGAGCAGCAGCAGAACCGGAGCGAGAACGACAAAGATCATGCGACCGCGCGAGATATCCTTCAGGGCGCCGGAACGGCGTGAGCTACACTTGTAGCGTGCCGGGCCGGTCAGGAAAGGGAAATCGGCGTCAGGGTTTCGCGATCACATCGCTAGAGGCGCGCCTGCCGCAGCGTCTCGACCGGGGTGCAGCCATATTTGCAGCGGAACGCGGCCGAAAACCGGCCAAGATGGGAAAAGCCCCAGCGGGTGGCGACCCCGGTGACGCTGGTGTCGGGGCCGGGGGCCGACAGATCCTGCCAGCTGCGCTCCAGCCGCATGTCGCGCAGCCGCTGCAGCGGGCTGTGGCCGCGGGCCTCGCGAAAGGCCATTTGCAGGGCCCGGCCGCTGACCCCGGCCGCCCGCGCGATCTGCTCCAGGTCCAGCGGGTCGCCCAGATGGGCCGCCATATAGCTTTCGGCCTGCCGCACCGCGCGCGGCGCCGGCCGTGCGCCCTCGCAGGGGGAAAGGCCATGCGGCATCGCCTCCAGAAGGCCCAGCAGCAGCGCCTGTTCCATCTGGCGGCTCATCAGCCCCTCGCCGCCGATCAGCCCGGCCCCGGTTTCGGCCGCGCGCACCAGAAACAGCAGCAGCTCGCGAAAGCGCTGACCGGCCCCTTTCGACAGCCCGGCCGGGCCCCGGAAATGCAGCGGCCGCCCCGGTGCCAGACCGTAATGGCTGCGCGCCAGCGCCTCCAGCCCGGCCCGGTCGACCTGCAGCATCAGCTGGGTGCAGCCCTCGTCCCAGATCATCGCGGTGCGCCGGTCGGGATTGAGCACACCAGCACGACCGGGGCCGATCTCGTACTGGTCGGCGCCGTTGCTGATCGAGGCCGCCCCCCGCAAGGGCATCTGCAACAGGTAGAAATCCCCCAGTTCGCCCGGCGCGATCAACGTACGGGCGCCATAGGACATGACGTTGATCGACAAGAGCCGCCCCGCCACCCGGTTCTGCCGGGCATGAAAGGGGACGCGGCCCATCCGCTCAAGCCTGTGATCACAATACACCCGGGCGACGCCGCTGCGGGCCTCGTCCAGATCGGTGGTATCGACCAGCGCACAGGCGGCCAGTGGCAGGGGATCGGGCAGGGCGGGGATCATCGACAGCTCCGCAACAGATGCTTCAAGCATGAAGGAAATTCGCCGTGCCGCACAGTGCGGACTGCATCCGGGGCCACTGCCTGCCGGAAACCGCCCAAAAACCTCGCAAGGCGAGGTCCGGCAGACGGGTTTCCCGGCAACGGCGGGCCCGGGCGGCACAAACGCCCCGGTGACAGGGCCGTCGTCTGCGGCAAGGATGGCGGAAAGATGGACGGAAAGGCTGAAGACATGTTCGACCTATTGCTGCGCAACGCCACGCTGCCCGACGGGCGCACCGGCCAGGACATCGGGATCCGCGACGGCCGGATCGCCGCGCTGGAGCCCGCCATTACCGCCGAGGCCGGGCAGGTGATCGACGCCGCCGGCCAACTGGTCAGCCCGCCCTTCGTCGATCCGCATTTCCACATGGATGCGACGCTGTCGCTTGGGCTGCCGCGGATGAATGTCTCGGGCACGCTGCTGGAAGGGATCGCGCTTTGGGGGGAACTGCGCCCGACCCTGACCCGCGACGCTTTGGTCGAGCGTGCCCTGCGCTATTGCGATCTGGCCGTGTCCAAGGGCCTGCTGGCGATCCGCAGCCATGTCGATGTTTCAGACCCGCGCCTGGTCACCGCCGAGGCCCTGCTGGAGGTCCGCGATCTGGTCGCCCCCTATATCGACCTGCAGCTGGTGGCCTTTCCCCAGGATGGCTATTACCGTAGCCCCGGGGCCGCGGCGGCGCTGGAGCGGGCGCTCGACATGGGTGTCGATATCGTGGGCGGCATCCCGCATTTCGAACGCACCATGGAAGATGGCGCCCGCTCGCTGGAGGTGCTGTGCCGGATCGCGGCCGACCGCGGGCTGCGCGTCGATATCCATTGCGACGAAACCGATGATCCGATGTCCCGCCATGTCGAGACGCTTGCCGCCCAGACCCTGCGCTTTGGCTTGCAGGGGCGCGTGGCAGGCAGCCACCTGACCTCGATGCATTCGATGGACAATTACTATGTTTCCAAGCTGATCCCGCTGATGGTTGATGCAGAGCTTCAGGTCATTCCGAACCCGCTGATCAACATCATGCTGCAGGGCCGCCACGACAGCTATCCAAAGCGGCGTGGCCTGACCCGCATCCCCGAACTGATGGCTGCGGGCCTGACCGTGGGGCTGGGGCAGGATTGCGTGCTGGATCCCTGGTATTCCATGGGCTCGGGCGATCTGCTGGATGTGGCCCATATGGCCGTGCATGCCACGCAGATGGGCGCAGGCCTGGACAAGCGGGCGCTGTTCGATGCGGTGACGGTGAATTCCGCCGCCATCATGGGGCTGGAAGGCTATGGGCTGAAGGTTGGCAACCCGGCCGACATGGTGCTGCTGCAGGCCCGCGACCCGGCCGAGGCCATCCGCTTGCGCCCGCATCGGCTGAAGGTCATCCGTCGCGGCAGGATCATCGCGGAAACCGCTCCGGAGGTTACGCTTTTGTCGCTGGCCGATCGGCCCGCCCAGGTCGATCCCGCGCAATACGCGCCCCGTCACGCCGTTTGATCAACCGGTCAGGATTTGCCTGTTTCCGGGGCACTGCCTGCCGTTGCAGGGGGGACTGCGGGGGGCGAGGCTTGACACTGCGTCACCCCCGCGCCCCGATGAACGGGCAACAGAGCCGGGCCCGGACCCGGCCACAGGGAGAGCCTCATGACACGATTTCTGATGACCCGCCGGCGGCTTTTGGGCACCGGCGCCGCCTTCGGGGCGACCACGCTGCTGGCCCCGGCGGTGCGCGCGCAATCGACCCCGGTGAAGGTGGCCGGCATCCATGCCTCGCCGGTCGAGAACGCCTGGAATTCGGTCCTGCACGCGGCCATGCTGGCGGCGGCCAAAGAGGGGGTCATTGACTATACCTTCTCTGAAGGGGTGTCGGCCACGGACTATCCGCGTGCGATGCGCGAATATGCCGAAGCTGGCAACAGGCTGATCGTGGGCGAAGCCTATGCCGTCGAACGCGAAGCCCGCGCGGTGGCCAAGGACTATCCCGATACGGCCTTCCTGATGGGCTCTTCCGCCGCGCCTTCGGGCGAGAATTTCGGCGTCTACGGCACCTGGAACTGGGAGGCGGCCTATCTCTGCGGCATGCTGGCCGGAGCGATGACCAAGACCGGCACCGTAGGCTCGGTCGGGGCGATGCCGATCCCTGAAGTTAACATGCTGATCAATGGCTTCGGCGACGGCGTCAAAGCAGTGAATCCAGAGGCGAAGCACGTTGTCAGCTTCATCGGCACCTTCTTCGATCCGCCCAAGGCGCGCGAGGCCGGGCTGGCGCAGATCGACAGCGGCGCTGATATCCTGTTCGGCGAACGCATCGGCACGGCAGATGCGGCCCAGGAACGCGGGATCAAGGCCATCGGGTCTCTGATTGACTATACGCCGCGTTACCCGAACACGGTTTTCGCCAATGCTATGTGGTCTTTCCGGCCGCTTCTTGATGCAGCGCTGAAAGATGCCACCAGCGGCAATCCCGTGGGCAAGACCTATACGCCCCTCAGCCTGATGAAAGATGGTGGCAGCGACATCAAGTTCGTCGAGGGCGTCGCCCCCGATGCGGCCGTGCAGAAGATGCTGGAGACCCGGGCCGCGATCATGGCCGGTACCTTCGACGTGCCGCGCAACTTTGACGCGCCGGCCTGAGGCCCCATGACGTCTGTTCCGCCGCTGACCGATGCGCTGGATCTGGCGCGGGCGATCGCCTCGGGGGCACTGAACGCGGGTGGGGCGATGGCCCTGGCCCGCGCGCAGGCGGCCAAGGTCTCGGATCTGGGCGCCATCACCTGGCTCAGGCCCAAGGAACCGGTCTTGGACGGCCCTCTGTCAGGCCCTTTTGCCGGGGTGCCGCTGCTGGTCAAGGATCTGGGCGGGCCTTTCGCGGGGATTCCGATGCGGGCAGGTTCGGCCGCGCTGGCCGGCAAGAAGGGGGTGGCAGACAGTGATCTGGCGGCGCGGTTCCGGGCCGCCGGTTTCCGGCCCTTTGGCGCCACCACCGTTCCAGAATTCGGCCTGTCGTTGTCGGCGGAGCCGGATGTTGGGCCGATTTGTCGAAATCCCCTTGATCCTCAACGCAGTGCGGGCGGATCTTCGGGTGGCGCGGCAGCTTCGGTTGCCGCTGGGATCGTGCCTCTGGCCCATGCCACGGATGCCGGAGGATCGATCCGTGTCCCGGCCGCGGCCTGCGGGCTGGTTGGGTTGAAACCCTCGCGCGGGGCGATTCCGGGGGGGCCGGGCTTTGGCAACCATCTGGGCGGCATTGCCACCGAATTCGCGGTGACCCGCAGCGTCCGCGATGCCCGCGCGCTCTGGCCTTGCGTCACCGGAAGGGCATGCGGTGCCACGGCCGATCCGATGCAATGGCCTGATGACGGCCGCTTTGCCATCGGCCTGCTGAGCGAAGCCGAGGGTATCTCCGATGATCGGCTGCAGGTGCTTGAAGACGCCGGCCGCGCCTTGGAAGCCGCAGGTCATCGTCTTGTCCCCGTGCCCGCCCGCCAGTTGGAGCCGCTGCGGCGCATAAGTGCCCGTGCCTTTGACCGCATCATCAGCACCAACATGGCCGCGCTTCAGGAAGCGGGCCTGGATCTGTCAATTTGCGAATCCCTGACCCAGGCTTTTGCAAAGCGGGGTATGGCCCTATCCGCCCGGGATCTGTGGACCGCGCAAGAAGCCGGTGTTTCGGCCGCTCATGCCCTGTGGCAGATTTTCCAGACGGTCGATGTACTGCTGACGCCGATGCTGTCCACGGCACCTCCGCCTCTGGGCGCCTTTCCCACCAATCACCAGGACCCGGAGTTGCAACTGATCCGCATGGATCGGTTTGCGCCCTATGCGGCTTTGGCCAATGTCACCGGCGCCCCGGCGCTGACCTTGCCCTTCGGTGTCGATACCTGCGGACTGCCGCTGCCGGTTCAGCTGATCGGGCCGATCGGAGGCGACCTGCGGCTGCTGACCCTCGCCGCAACACTGGAGGCAGAGGGACGCTGGCAGCACCCAATCGCGCTGTTCGGAGGCGCCACATGACCCCGGTCCTGGAACTGCGCGGCATCACCAAGCGCTTTGGTCCCGTCACCGCGAACGAAGACGTCTCTTTGACCCTCGGGCGCTGTGAAATCATTGCTCTGCTTGGAGAAAACGGTGCCGGAAAGACGACGCTGATGTCGATCCTCTTCGGTCACTACACCGCAGATTCGGGCGAGGTACGCATTGATGGCCAGCGCTTGCCACCGGGCCGCTCCCGCGCGGCGATCCGCGCCGGCGTCGGCATGGTGCACCAGCATTACGCTCTCGCGCCGAACCTCAGCGTGCTGGACAATGTGATGACCGGGACCGAGCCTCTGTGGCGCCTGCGGTCTGACCGGAAAGGCGCGCGGACGCGGCTGGTGGCCCTGTCGGAACGCTTTGGCCTGAAGATCGACCCCGAGGCCCGGGTGGCGGATTTGTCGGTCGGCGAATGCCAGCGTGTCGAGATCCTGAAAGCGCTTTATAACGAGGCCCGTGTCTTGATCCTGGATGAGCCGACGGCGGTTCTGACATCGCAGGAATCCGAAAGCCTTTTTAAAACCCTGCGGCATATGGCCGGGCAGGGGCTGTCACTGATTTTCATCAGCCACAAACTGCCCGAGGTAATGGCGGCCTCGGACCGGGTGGTGGTGTTGCGCAGGGGCCGGGTGGTGGCCGAACGGCGCACCGCTGACACCACCCGGGAGGAGCTGGCCGAGTTGATGGTGGGCCATGCGGTGACACGCCCCCGGCGTCTGCCAGGTCAGAAGGGGCCCGTTCTGCTGGAGGCCCTGGATCTGCACGCGCCCGGTTTGCAAAGCGCAACATTTCAACTTTGCAAAGGCGAGACGCTGGGCATCATCGGTGTCTCAGGCAATGGGCAGACGGTGCTTGCCGGGATCCTGTCCGGTGTGATCACACCGACCTCAGGCCAGCTGAGGATCGGCGGGCAGGTGCCAAAGCGCCATGACGTGCCCCATGCCATGGCAGCAGGCATCGGCCGCATTCCCGAAGATCGCCATGCCGAGGGCACGATAGGCGACATGACGATTTGGGAAAATGCCGTACTGGAAAGGCTTTGGGCCCCGGAATTCTCATATCATGGGGTGGTGCGGCGCGGGGTGGCCCGGGCTGCTGCCCAAAAGATACTGGACGATTACGATGTCCGCGGTGCCCGGCCCGACGGCCGCATCCGGCTTTTGTCGGGGGGCAATATGCAGAAACTGATCCTGGGCCGCGTGCTGGAGGCCGGTCCCAAGATCGTGCTGGCCGCTCAGCCCAGCCGGGGCCTGGACGAGGGCGCGATTGCCGCGGTCCATGCCCGCCTGCTGGAGGCCCGCGCCCGGGGCGCCGGCATCTTGCTGATTTCAGAAGATCTGGAGGAGGTCATGGCGCTGTCCGATCGCATCCGCGCGATCGTCGGCGGCAGGCTGTCCCCGGCGATCCCGGCCGAGGCCGCTTCGCCCCGGTTGCTGGGGCTGATGATGGCGGGCGACTGGGACGAAGCCGCCCGCCTGGAGGTCACCCATGCGCCTTGAACGCCGCGCGGCCGTGCCTGTCTGGATGACGCTGCTGGCACCGCTTGGTGCTGTGATCACAGCGCTGATTCTGGCCGGGATCCTGATCGCCATCGCCGGGGCCAATGTCCCGGATGCCTATCGGCTGATCCTGAAAGGGGCGCTCGGCTCGCGGCTGGGGGTTTCGGAAACCCTGACGCGGGCGACGCCGCTGATGCTGACGGGGCTGGCGGCTGCGGTGGCCTTTCGGGCAAGGCTTTGGAATATCGGGGGCGAGGGGCAGTTCTATCTGGGTGCGCTGAGCGTTGCCGCGCTGGCGATGATCCCGGCTGTGACGACCCTGCCGGGGCCTGTGATCACAATTCTCTGCCTGCTGGGCGGCGCCGTGGCCGGGATGGTGCTGCTGCTGGTACCGCTGGGACTGCGGCTGCGCTTTGGCGTCGACGAGGTGGTGACCAGCCTGCTGCTGAACTTTGTCGCGGTGCTGTTCGTGTCGATGATGATTGAGGGGCCGATGAAGGACCCGCTGGCCTTCGGCTGGCCGCAATCGGTGCCGGTGCCGGATGATGCGATGCTGCCCAGGCTGATGGCCCGGACCCGGCTGCATGCGGGGCTGCTGATCGCGGTGGGGGCGGCGCTTGTTGTCGCCGCAATCCAGGCACGGACCGTTTTCGGAATGCGGGCCCGCGCCGCGGGGCTGAACCCCCGGGCCGCGGCCTTTGCCGGCGTACCGCTGGGGCGGACGCTGGTGATCGTGGCCTGCCTGTCGGGCGGTCTGGCGGGGTTGGCGGGCGCGGTCGAGGTGCTGGGCGTCAAGGGCTATGTCACCACCGATCTGTCGCCGGGCTTTGGCTATTCGGGGATCGTGATCGCCATGCTGGCGAACCTCAATCCGCTGGGGGTCATCGCGGCGGCGCTGTTTTCGGCCGTCATGTTCGTCGGCGCCGACAGCATGTCGCGGGCGCTGGCGATCCCGTCCTACATCGCCGATGTCACCGTCGCACTGTCGCTGCTGTGCATGTTGGTGGCCCTGTTCCTGACACAATACCGGATCCGCAGATGAGCATTCTTTGGGATATCCTGGCCTCGGTCGGGCTGTGGGAAGCGGTCCTGAGGATCGCCACGCCGCTGATCTTTGGCACGCTGGGGGTGCTTTTGTGCGAACGCTCCGGGGTGCTGAACCTTGGTATCGAGGGGATCATGACCTTCGGCGCCATGCTGGGCTGGCTGACGGTGCATGGGGGCGGCGATCTGTGGCTGGGGATGCTGGCCGCCGCCGCCGGAGGGGCGCTGTTCGGCCTGCTGCATGCGGTGATGACGGTGGTGCTGGGGCTGTCGCAGCATGTGACGGGTCTGGGGATCACGCTGTTTGCCTCCAGTTTTGCCTATTATGTCTTTCGGCTGGCGGTGCCCACGTCCTCCAGCCCGCCGACGGTGGTGCCGTTCCAGCCCTGGCCGGTGCCCGGGTTGTCGCAGATCCCGTTCCTGGGGCCGGTGCTGTTCGACCAGACGCCGCCGACCTACCTGGCGCTGGTGCTGGTCGCGGTGCTGGGATGGGTGCTGTACCGCACGCCCCTGGGGCTGGCGCTGCGGATGACGGGTGAGAACCCCCATGCGGTCGATGCCCAGGGCATAGATCCGATCCGGCTGAGGATCGGCGCCGTGATGGCCGGATCGGCGCTGATGGGGATGGGCGGCGCCTTCCTGACGCTGGCGGCCTTCAACAGCTTCTTCCCGACCATGGTGCAGGGGCGCGGCTGGATCTGCGTGGCGCTGGTGGTCTTTGCCCTGTGGCGGCCGGGGCGGGCGCTGCTGGGGGCGCTGCTGTTTGCATTTTGCGATGCGTTCCAGCTGCGTTTGCAAACCGTGGTGGAGGGCGTGCCCTACCAGCTGTTCCTGATGCTGCCCTATCTGCTGTCGATCCTGGCGCTGATCGTCATGGCGCGGCGCGCCCGGGTGCCGCAGGCGCTGATGCAGCCCTACCGCCGGGGCGAGCGTTAACCCGCAACCGGCGTCCAGATCACATGATCGACCGAGGGCGCGGCGGTGGCCAGCATCGCCAGCCGGTCAAACCCCATGGCAATCCCCGAGGCCTCGGGCATCAGCGACAGCGCCGCCAGAAACTCTTCGTCCAGAGGATAACGTTCGCCGTATATCCGTTCCTTTTCGTTCATTTCCGCCTCGAACCGGCGACGCTGTTCGGCGGGGTCGGTCAGTTCGCCAAACCCGTTCGCCAGCTCGACACCGCAGGCATAGACCTCGAAGCGCTCGGCCTCGCGCGGGTCGTCGGGGCAGGTGCGCGCCAGCGCCGCCTCGGCCGCCGGATAGCGGTCCAGAACCGTCAGGCAGCCCTGACCCAGGTGCGGCTCGACCCGTTCCGACAGCACGCGGGAAAAGATGTCGGACCAGGTGTCATCTGCGGCCAGAACCACCCCCGCGGCCCGAGCGCCCGCCGCCAGACGCGCGCGGTCGGTGGTGCCATCCGCCGACAGCGTCGCCAGCAGGTCGATCCCGGCATGATCGCGAAACGCCTGCGCGACCGAGACCCGTTCGAACGGCAGGAAGGGATCACAGGTCAGATCGCGGTGCCGCAACAGCGTGCTGCCGGCGGCATCGCAGGCCAGCCGGGCCATCTGCGCCACGTCCTGCATCAGCACCGTGTAATCCTGGCCCGCGCGATACCATTCCAGCATGGTGAATTCGGGGCTGTGCCTGTGCCCCCGTTCACGGTTGCGCCAGACATGGGTGAAGGCGGCGATGCGGGGCTCGCCCGCCGCCAGCAGCTTTTTCATCGCGAATTCCGGCGAGGTGTGCAGATACATCACCCGCGCCGCGCCATCATTGCCGATCATCTGCGTCGCGAAGGCATGCAGATGCGTCTCGTTTCCGGGGCTGGGCACGAGGGCATTGGGGTCAACCTCGACAAAGTCCTGCGTCGCAAGAAACCCCCGGATCGCGGCCTGTGCACGGTTGCGGGCCAGCAGCGCCGGACGGCGGTCCGCATGACGGGACGGGGTCCACCAGGGAGAATGGGACATGAAATGCACCTGCAGTCTGGATTTTCCTGTGATCTTCGGCTAGGGCCGGGCACGATCGGGCGCATACCCTGCGCCGAAGCCACCCACAAGGAACAACACCGATGAGAGTCATCGCTTCCTCGCTCCGGAAGGGCAACGTCGTCGAGCAGGACGGCAAACTGTTCGTCGTGCTCAAGGCCGAGAACTTCCACCCCGGCAAGGGCACGCCCACCACCTCTGTCGACATGCGCGGCATCCAGGACGGCGTGAAGGTCACCATGCGCTGGAAGACCACCGAACAGGTCGAAAAGGCGCTGGTCGACGAACGCGAATACGATTTCCTCTATGACGACGGCGAAGGCTATCACTTCATGGAGCCCGAAAGCTTTGAGCAGGTCACCGCGTCCCCCGACGTCGTGGGCGACAGCTCGGCCTTCCTGGAGCCGGGGATGCGCGTCTTCCTGCAGACCTTCGAAGGCAACCCGATCTCGATCGAACTGCCGCAGCGCGTCACCGTCGAGATCGCCGAGACCGAGCCGGTGCTGAAGGGCCAGACCGCGTCCTCCAGCTACAAGCCCGCGATCACCAACGTCGGCGTGCGCATCATGGTGCCGCCGCATATCGCCGTGGGAACCCGCGTGGTGATCAACACCGCCGATCTGACCTATGTCGAGCGCGCCCGCGACTGATCCGTCGCCCCGCCGCATCTGATCGGGCCCCGTGTCATCCGGCACGGGGCCTTTTTCATGGCCGATCCGTGCAGACCCGAGTGCTACGAAAATAATAGCGGACGCCGGGCAGGGTGGATGCTATCATTTCCATAGCAACGCGGAGACACCGATGGATTTCCCCAGACCCGGCGAGGCCGTGCGCGGATCGCGCAGCGGCAACCCGATCATGGCGCTTTTCGACCTTCTGGGCCGAAGATGGGCCATGGGGGTGCTGTGGACGCTGGCCCGGCAGGGGCCGATGACCTTCCGCAGCCTGCAGGACGCCTGCGAGAGCATCTCTCCGACCGTTCTGAACACCCGGCTGAAGGAACTGCAGGCCGCAGGCTTCGTCACCAGAACCCCCGAGGGCTATGCGGTGAGCGATCTGGGCCGCACCGTCTTTGATGCGCTGTTGCCGCTGTCGGATGCCGCCCGCACCTGGGCGCGCAGCCTGCAGGACCCCCAGACCTGATCCCAAACGACCCGGAGCGCCCGATGCCCCTTCTGCCCCCAGACCAGACCCTGTTCGTCGTCGATCTGCATTACCTCGTGCCGCTCGACAGGCTGGATCCCTTCGTGCCGCCGCACCGGGATTTCCTGGATCGCCATTATGCCAGTGGCACGATGATTGCCTCGGGGCCGAAGGTGCCGCGCACCGGCGGGGTGATCCTGGCCACCGCCGCAAGCCGCGCCGAGCTGGAGCGCATTCTGGACGAGGACCCGTTCCGCCAGAACGGCCTGGCCGAATACCGGGTGACCGAATTCAACCCGATCAAGGCCGCTGCCGCCCTGACGGCCTGAGGTAACAGCTAAGGCGCCACCGTAACGACACCGCCCAAGCCATGGGCCACAGGCGCCTTTTCCCTGGCCCTTGCTTGACCTTCCGGTCAGGCGAGGGCCAGATGCGGCGTAGCCCAGACAGCCGCCCTCAGGACCTTCCCCCGATGAGTGACCGCCCCAGCCCCTTTGCCCCGCTGCGCAATCCCGCCTATCTGGCCTATTGGCTGACCGGGCTGTCCGCCAACTTCGGCTGGCTGATCCAGATGGTCGCCGCCGCCTGGCTGATGACCTCTCTGCATGGCTCGGCCGAGATGGTGGCGCTGGTGCAGACCTCGGTGGCGCTGCCGGTGATGCTGTTTTCGCTGCCGGCGGGCGCGCTGGCGGATGCCATCGGGCGCAAGACAACGGTGATCTGGTCGCAGGCCTTCCTGCTGGTGGTCTCGACCACGCTGGCGGTCTTTGCCTATCTGGAGTGGCTGACACCCTGGCTGCTGCTGCTGTTCACCTTCCTGGTGGGCGCCGGCAAGGCGCTGAACAATCCCGGCTGGCAGACCATGACCGCCGAGATCGTCCCCAAGAAAGACCTGCCGCCCGCCATCGCGCTGAACTCGATGGGGTTCAACCTGGCGCGCACCGTGGGCCCGGCCATCGGCGGCGCGCTGGTGGCCTTCCTGGGCGCCTTCGCCGCCTTCGCGATCAACGCGCTGTCAAATCTGGGTGTGATGCTGGTGGCTTCGCGGTGGAAGCGCAACGAGGACCCGAACCGCCTGCCGCCCGAACCCATGGGTGGCGCGATGATTGCCGGGCTGCGCTATGTGGCGCTGTCGCCGAGGCATCTGAAGGTGAACCTGCGTGCCGGGATCTTCAACTTTGCCGGGATCTCGGTCATGGCGCTGATGCCGCTCATTGCCAAGGAACTGGTCCATGGCGGCCCCCAGACCTATGGTCTGATCTTCGGCGGCTTCGGCGCCGGTGCCGTCAGCGGTGCCCTGGGCGCCGCCCGCCTGCGCGAGAAACTGTCGCTGGAATGGCTGATCCGCGGCGGCTTCCTGTGCTTTGCTGCAGCCCTGGTGGTGATCGCGCTCAGCCCCTGGCTGGTGCTGACGATCCTGGGTGCCGCGGGCGCCGGGGCCAGCTGGCTGCTGACGCTCTCGACCTTCAACACCACGATCCAGCTGTCCTCGCCCCGATGGGTCCTCAGCCGGTGCCATGCGCTCTATCAGACCTCGTGCTTTGCCGGCAACGCGCTTGGCAGCTGGGTCTGGGGCTATCTGGCGGAACAGATCAGCCTGCCCGCGTCGCTGCTGATCTCGGGGGCGGTGCTGGCGGCAGGCGCGGTGTTGGGGCGCTACGTGACGTTGAAGGATTTCGACCCCAGCCGCCTCGATGCCCATACAACCTGGACGCCGCCCGCCATGGCGCTGGACATCCGTCCGAACAGCGGCCCGATCGTCACCGAAGTCGGATATCGCATTCGAGAGGCAGATATACGCGACTTTCTTATCCTGATGCGTGAACGCCGCCGCCGCCGGATCCGCGATGGGGCCCGGGGCTGGATCCTGGCCCGCGACATGATCGACCCCGAGATCTGGTGGGAACGCTACCGCACCGCCACCTGGGTCGAGCATGTCCGCCACCACCAGCGCCGCACCGTTGCCGGCGCCGAGCTGGTCGACAAGCTGCGCGCCCTGCATCAGGGCGACAAGTTCCTGATCCGCTACGAGCTGGTTCGCCCCACCGGTGCGCCGCCGCCCGATCATGCGGAATTCTACAGCGACCTGGGCGGGCACCATCATCCGCACTGATCAGCAGCAATCGGCGCGGGTCCGCGAACTGTTGGGCCCGCCGATGCGCCGCCGCAGCCGCCGCGACAGCGCATCGACCACCGCCGTCATCCCCCCCGTCGCGACAAGCAGCAGCAGCGCGCGATCCAGCCGCAGTTCCTGCACGGCGCTGTCGACGAAGAAGCCCAGCGTCGCCACCCCCAGCAGGCCCATGACGGCGGTTTCCCTCAGGATGATCTCCCAGCGGTAAAGACAGAGCGCCAGGAAGCTGCCGGTCAGGCGCGGCGCGATCTCGTAGCCCCAGAGGGTCAGGCCGCGCGGTGCATCGGCACGCAGGCCCGGCACCAGCGTTTCCCCCTGGCGGCCCAGCAGATGCGCGATGATGGCGCCGTTGTGCAGCGCCAGCGCCAGCACCGCCGGCAGCATCGAGGGGCCGAAGACCTGCAGGAACAGGTAGGCCAGCATGTATTCAGGGAAGCTGCGCAGCACCACCAGCCCCAGATGGCCGATCCAGCGAAGCGGCCGGGCGGTGACGCGCGGCACCAGCACCCCGAAGGCCGCGAAGGCCAGCGCCCCGGTCAGCGCCAGCGCGATCTGCGCCACCAGCAGCGTGGCGATCAGGCCGGGCAGGGCCTCGGTCAGCAGCAAGGGCTTGGCCCAGGCCCAAAGGGCGCCCGCATCCCAGCCCTGGCGCAGCGGTGCGGGCACGATGTCATGGGTCAGGAACCGCGTCAGCGCGCCCTGTCCCATCGGCAGGCTGGGGTAGGTGGCCAGCGTCCAGATCCCCGCCAGCAGCCACAGCGGCACCAGCCGCGGCCGCATCCACAGCCGCATCGAGGCGATCATCGCCACGTAGCAGATCATGATGGCACTGGCAGCGCCGTAATTGCCGATGGCAAAAAAGCTGTCCAGCTGGAAGCCCAGCGTCGGCAGCCCGATGAACCCCAGCACCGCCGAGGATCGCAGCGCGCATTCCAGCCGATAGAGCGTATAGCTGGCCATCGCCTGAAGCGCCATCGGTGCCCGTGCCCAAAGGAACCGCGACAGCGCATCGGTGGCGGGCGGCAGGGCCCGGGCGGGCCGTTGATCTGCTTCCTCAAGAAGCTCCGAGAAGACCTTGGCGAAAATACCAATATAGGGCAGGGCGATGGCCAGGACGCCGGTGGCAGGCGCGATGCCCAGCACCTGCATCAGCATCAGCGCCCAGAACAGTTCGTGGACCGAGCGCAGCGCGATGCAGACCGCCCGCACCGGCCCGAGGTGGTAGAAGGGTGCCAGCCCCAGCCCCACCGTGCCGCCAAGCGCGACACCCGCCACCGCAAAGCAGACCGTCAGCCACAGCGCCCGCCCGATCTGGTCGACAGCACCGAAATCGGGGTGCAGAAAGCCCGCCAGCATCCGCCCGACCACCGGCCAGGGGTTGTGGTCGGCCATCCCCAGATCCGCAAAGGGCAGCGCCAAAAGCGCCAGCGCCGCGAACAGCAGGATGACCCTCAGGCGGGGACGCTCAGCCGTAGAGATCGGCAAGATGCGCATCGCTGACCTCCTGTGGGGGGGCGTCGAACAGGATCCGGCCGCGGCCGATGCCGACCAGCCGGGTGGCAAAGCGGCGCGCCAGCCGGACGTCGTGCAGCGCCACGAGCGTCGTGTCGAAACGGTTCTGGAGGGTCTCAAGCAGCGCCACAGCCTGGGTTTCGTCGACAGCCGAGACGGGCTCGTCACCGATCAGCGCGGCGCCGCCCCGGTACAGCGCCCGCGCCAGCGCCACCCGCTGCCTCTGGCCACCCGACAGCGCCTCGACCCGGCGCGCGGCCAGTCCCTGCAGGCCGACTGATGTCAGGCAATCTTCGATCAGTGCTTTCGTTGCGCCCGGCAACCACATCAGATCACGCAGGTTCCGTAGTGCTCCGTGATCGTCCAGTCGACCCATGTGGACATTGCGCGCCACCGACAACTGCGGCACCAGCGCATGATCCTGGGGCACCAGCGCCACGCGTTCGCGCGGCGCCAGATCACTGTAGACGCGGCTCAATAGGGTGGATTTGCCGGCACCGGAACGGCCCAGCAGCACCACGTGTTCGCCCGCGCTCAGGTCAAAGCGCACCTCCCGAAGGATGGTGGTCTGACCATAGCCCAGCGATTCCCCATCAAGCCGCGCGTAGCTCATTCCAGCAGGCCAAGCTGTTTGCCGGTGACCTCGACGGGATCGAAATCGGCGTTCTTGGCGGGGATGAAGGCCTCGCGCGGGAAGGCCGCCAGGATTTCGGGGTCGTGCAGGTTGACCAGCGCGTCCTGGACCTTCTGGATGAAGCCCGCGCCGAAGGTCGCGTCCACATCGCCGCGGATCGTCCAGTTGTAATCCGGGTAGGGCGGCGTCTGCCAGATCACCTTGGCCTTCTCGGTGTCCGGGTCATGTTCGGCCACGGCCTTGTCGTAGACGGCATAGTTCAGCGCGCCGATGTCATAGGCGCCCGAGGCCACCAGCCGCAGCGTCTGCGAATGATCGCCCGAGAAGCCCACCTTCGAGAAGAAGTCCTCCGGCGCAAGGCCCGTCTCCTTGCGGATGTAATATTCCGGCATCAACCGCCCCGAGGTCGAGGTCTTGGCGCCGAAAGTAAAGCTCATGCCCTTGGCGGCTTCGGGGAAGGCGTCGCCCTTCGTCAGGCCGGTCGAGACATTGGCGATGAAATACGAAATGAAGGTCGGGTCTTCCTTGCCCTGTGCGATGGTCTGCGCCCCCGGCACCGCCAGCCGCGCCTGCACCGAGGTCAGCCCGCCGAACCAGGCCAGCTGGATCTGGTTGTTGCGGAAGGCCGTGACCGAGGCGGCATAGCTTTTCACCGGCACGAATTTCACATCGACGCCCAGGGTCGTCGACAGGTAGTCGGCCACTTTCGAGAAGCGCGCGACCAGCTTGGTCTCGTCCTCATCGGGAATGGCCGAAAAATACAGGGTCTGCGCCGAGGCATGGCCCAGCGAGGCGACCAGAAGGCCCAGCGAAAGGCCGATGGTTTTGAACGACATAGAGCGATCCGTGAATGTACTGGTGAAACTTGACAGGTGAAGGCCCCGGCATTGCGCGCAAGGGCTTGTCCAGCTAGTGCAGCCTTGGGTTGCGCAGGTCAAGGCGACATGGCGCACCAATCTGCGCCGGGCGGATCTTTCTGCCCCTGGTCACCCGGAACGGTGCCTGGCGCGATGACCGAGACGACCGGCTCCTGAACCGCGAGGCCGATTTCCGCCGCAAATTGCGCGTGGCTGGCTGCTGGCCCGCAGCCCGAACGTGCTGCTGATCGCCGATATCTGTTCCAAAGCGTATCAGCGCGCCAACGTTGCCGCCGCGCTGACCCTGCCGTCCATGGCAACGGCGCGGCTCGACCGGATCGGCAACGTCTGAGCCTGCCGGAATTTCCGGCGGAGCCTGCGGCATATGCGGCAGGTCCCGAAGGGGGATCTTGTGCCGCCCGGCGGAACGGGTTGGGATGGCCGCGACCTGCCCCGGAAAGGACACCGCATGTTTTCCCTCGCGGGCCAGAAGGCCCTGATCGTCGGTATCGCCAATGACAGCTCCATCGCCTACGGCTGTGCCCGCGCCCTTAAGTCGCAGGGTGCAGAACTGGCCATAACATATTTGAATGAAAAGGCAGAACCTCATGTTCGCCCTCTGGCCGAGGCACTGGACTGCCCGATCATCGCGCCGCTGGATGTCAGCCAGCCGGACCAGATCGAGGCGCTGTTTCAGCAGATCGCAACCCGCTGGGGGCGCCTAGATACGCTGGTGCATTCCATCGCCTTCTGCCCGAAGGACGATCTGCACGGCCGCGTCACCGACTGTTCCCGCAATGGCTTTCAGCAGGCCATGGATATCTCGGTCGGCAGCTTTATCGAGCTGGTGCGCCGGTCCGAAGCGCTGATGCCGCAGGGGGGCACCTGCATGACAGTCAGTTTCTACGGCGCCGAGAAGGTCGTCGATCATTACAACATCATGGGCCCGGTGAAATCGGCGCTGGAGAGCGTCACCCGCTACATGGCAGCCGAACTGGGTCCAAAGAAGATCCGCGTGCATGCCCTGTCGCCCGGGCCGCTGAAGACCCGGGCGGCCAGTGGCATCGCCCATTTCGATGCGCTGATGGAGGCCACGGCCGCCCGCGCGCCCACCCACCAGCTGGCCACGATCGAGGATTGCGGTGCCTATGCCGCCTTCCTGGCCAGTCGCGAGGCCGCCAATGTCACCGGCGGCGTGCATTACATCGACGGCGGCTTCAATATCCTGGGCTAAGGCAGGACTTGAAGGCAGGCCGACAGGACGCTGAATTCGCTGTCACAGTTGCGCAATCACCTCGGGCAGGTCCTGGGGGCGGTCGCAAAGCAGCGTCGCGTGGTTCGAGGTCAGCTCCTCGGGGCTGCCATAGCCCCAGGTGACGCCGATCGAGGGCACCGCATTGCGATGCGCGGCCAGCGTGTCATTGGCGCGGTCGCCGACCATCACGGTCTGCTCGGGCCCGAGGCCCTCGGCCTGCAGCAGATGCGCCATCAGGTCACCCTTGTCATCAAAACGGCCGTCCAGCTCGGCGCCATAGACGGCCTCGAAAAGCGGCAGAAGGTCGAAATGCCCCAGCACCTTCAGGGCAAAGGGACGCGGCTTGGCGGTGCAGATGATCATGCGGTGCCCGGCCGCGCGAAAGCCGTGAAGGGTTTCGGGGATGCTGGCGTAGACGGTCGCGTCGAACATCAGGCCGGCGTTGTAATGGCGGCGATAGCCCGCGACACCGGCCTCGACCTGATCGGGGGGCAGGAATGCGGCATAGCTGCGGCGCAGCGGCGGCCCGATGATCCAGGTCAGATCCGCGGCCGGCGGGGCAGCAACGCCCAGCTCTTCCAGTCCCAGGCGAAAGGCGCCGACGATGCCGCGGGCAGGATCGACCAGGGTGCCGTCCAGATCGAACAGCAGGGTTCGGGGGGCAGTTTGCATCATGGGGGCACCTCTCTTGCAAAGATGCCCCCGGGGGTAGAGCGCGCCCAGGGCGCAGGCAAGGGCGCGGACGCCCTTGCGCGGGGGATCAGGACAGTTCGTCCCGTTTCGGCAGGAAGACCGTCAGCAGGCCCAGCACCGGCAGCAGGGCGCAAAGGTCGAAGACGAAGCGGATGCTGGTGGCATCCGCCAGAAAGCCCAGGCCCGCCGCCGCGATGCCGGCAAAGCCGAAGGCCGCGCCGAAGAACAGGCCCGCCACGGTGCCCACGCGGCCCGGCAGCAGATCCTGCGCGAAGACCATGATCGCAGGCAGCGCCGAGGCCAGGATGACGCCGATGATCATGCTCAGGACCGCGGTCCAGAACAGCGAGGCGAAGGGCAGCATCAGCGTGAAGGGCAACACCCCCAGGATCGACACCCAGATCACCGTGCGTCGGCCGATGCGGTCCCCCACGGGGCCGCCGATGACGGTGCCTGCCGCGACGGCCGCCAGGAACAGGAACAGCATGCGCTGCGCATCCGTGGTCGACAGATGGAACCGGTCGATGAGGAAGAAGGTGAAATAGTTGCTCATGGCGGCCATGTAGACCTGTTTCGAGAACATCAGCACCAGCAGCACCGCGACCGAGAAAGCCGCGCGGCGTGGCGACAGGGTCTGCACCCGGACCGCCTTGCGTTTTTTCGCCACGGCATGTTCGCGGGCATGCCAGCGGCTGACCCCGGTCAGGATCACCATGCCCACCAGCGCCACCCCGGCGAAGGCCGCGACCGAGGGCCGACCCAGCGGTACCACCACGAAGGCCGCCAGCAGCGGACCGATGGCCGTGCCAAAGTTGCCGCCCACCTGAAAGACCGACTGCGCCAGCCCGAAGCGGCTGCCAGAGGCCGCCCGCGCGACCCGGCTGGCTTCGGGGTGGAAGACCGAAGATCCCAGACCGATCAGCCCGGCGCCACAGATCAGCAGGCCGTAGCCCGGCGCGAAGGCCAGCGTCACCAGCCCCACCATGGTTGAGGCCATGCCCAGGGGCAGCGCATAGGGGAAGGGCCGCTTGTCGGTCACCATCCCCACCACCGGCTGCAGCAGCGAGGCGGTCAGCTGAAAGCAAAAGGTCAGCAGGCCGATCTGCCAGAACGCCAGGGCGAATTCGGTCTTCAGCATCGGATAGAGCGCCGCCAGCAGCGACTGCATCAGGTCGTTCAGCAGGTGGCAGCAGCTGATCGCGGCAAGGATCACGTAGCTGGTGCGGGCTGCGTCCCGCGGGGCCGCATTCGGGAGGCTGCCGGAAGTGGCATCTGTCATGGAGGTTATCCTTTTTTTTGCCCTAGCTAGCCCATGTTGCAGGGGTCCGTCTTTCGTGGTTTGGTCCAAAACATTCGCAATCGGGCCAAAGTAGAGGTCAGCCATGCCGCAGCAGGTACCCGTGGACCTGTTCCTCCGCATCGACAAGGTCGAACAGGCCGACAGCCAGCTGGTCAGCCTGGCCTCGGATTATCCCGTGGCCACGACGATACGGCCGCACAGCCATGCCCGGCACCAGCTGATGCATGCGCTCTCGGGGGTGGTGCATGTGCAGACCGACCAGGGCAGCTGGATGGTGCCGCCCGACAGCGCGCTGGCGATCCCTGCAGGCTGCGTCCATGCGGTCGAGATGTTCGGGCCGGTGCGGATGCGCTCGACCTATCTGAAGCGGGGGGTGTCGGATCATGTCTTTGACCGGCCACGGGTTCTGTCGGTCAGCGATCTGGCCCGGGCCCTGATCGTCGAGGTCCACGCCATCCCCGATACCGAACGCCCCGACACCCGCAGCGCGCTTTTGATGGCGCTGCTGGTCGAGGAGATCTCGTGCCTGCGGGAACAGCCCCTGGCATTGCCCTTGCCAAAGGATCCACGGCTGTGGCGGCTATGCCAGAAGGCCTTGCAGGCGCCCTCGGCCCGGCTGTCGCTGGAGGACTGGGCCGCGCAGGCCGCGATGAGCCGGCGCAGCTTTACCCGGCATTTCCGCGACCAGACCGGCCTGTCGCCCGACCAGTGGCGCCAGAGGGCGCTGGTGCTGGGGGCGCTGCCCAGGCTGGTGAAGGGGGATGCGGTGACGGCGATCGCGATGGATCTGGGCTATGACAGCCCGGCGGCGTTCTCGACCATGTTCCGCCGGTTGCTGGGCTGCACGCCGCGCGACTACCGCGACCGCAGCAAGTAAGGGGCGCCCGACAGGCGCCCCTTCGTGGATCATTTCTCGGGCAGAAGGCCCCTTGGAGAGAACCGCAGCACCAGCAGCAGCAGCACCCCCATGACCAGCATCCGCATGTAGGCCGAGGCATCGACCAGATGGGCCTTCAGCCCGCCATCGGGCAGGGGTGCCGCGATCAGCCCCATCAGGTCCGGGCCCCAGTCTCCGGCCTTGACCCACAGATACCAGATCAGCACGCCACCAAGCGCCGAGCCCCAGTTGTTGCCCGAGCCCCCCACGATCACCATGACCAGGATCAGGAAGGTATAGCGCAGAGGGTTGTAGCTGGAGGGCGTCATCTGCCCATCGAGCGAGATCATCATCGCCCCCGCCAGCCCGATCACCGCCGAGCCCAGCACGAAGACCTGCAGATGCCTGCGGGTGACATGTTTGCCCATCGCCGCGGCCGAGACCTCGTTATCGCGGATCGCGCGCATCATCCGGCCCCAGGGCGATTTCAGCGCCAGCTCGCAGCCCCAGATCAGCAGCAGCACGACGACAAGGAACAGCGCCAGATAGGCCAGTTTCACCGTCAGCGTCGAGGCCAGCACCGGATCCATCCCCCAGCCCTGCGCCATGTGGACGAAGGAGGGGCTGTTCTGCAGGTCGATCTCATACGGGACGGGCCAGGGCCGGGGGATGCCGTTGACGTTCAGAACGCCGCGGTCCAGCCATTGCTCGTTCTTCAGGATGGCCACCAGGATCTCGGCAATGCCGAGCGTCGCGATGGCCAGATAGTCGGATCGCAGGCCAAGTGCGGTCTTGCCGACCAGCCAGGCCGCCCCCGCCGCCAGCAGCGCCCCCACCGGCCAGCTGACCAGCGTCGGCAGGTTCAGCCCGCCCAGATTGCCTGCCGCCGATGGGTTGATCGCCTCGATCGCCTCGACCGCCGGATCGAAGAAGCCCCGGTAGGCGAAGAACCCCACCAGCAGGATCAGCGTCACCAGCAGGCCACGGCCGCGGATCTTCAGCCGGCGCCAGGCCAGCACCGCCAGCAGCACGGCGATGATCGCAATGGCAAAGGCCGCGATCAGCCCCATGCCGCCCGCCCGGAACGCGCCCGGCGTCGGCGGCATGGAGATCAGCACCGGTGCGATGCCGCCAAGCGCCAGGAACCCCATGGCACCGGCGTTGAACAGCCCCGCATAGCCCCATTGCAGGTTCACCCCAAGCGCCATGATCGCCGAGATCAGTCCCATGTTCAGGATCCCGAGCGCCGAATTCCACCCCGAGGTGACGCCCTCGAAGATCAGCAGCAGCGCCAGCACGGCAAAGAACAGCGGCGCCCGCAGGGCCGATGTCTGCCCCGGTTGACGAGAGGTGCTCATACCACTTTCCCCTTGAACAGGCCCGTTGGCCGGAAGATCAGCACCAGGATCAGGATGGTGAAGCTGACCGCATATTTGTAATCGGTGGACAGAAGCTGGACCAACCCGTCAGGGTGCCAGTTCGGCAGCAGGTAGCCCGCGACCTTCTTCCAGGCATAGGTCAGACCGACCTCCGAGAACGAGATCACGAAGCCCCCCGCGATGGCGCCCACCGGGCTGCCGATGCCGCCGACGATGGCCGAGGCGAAGATGGGCAGCAGGATCTGGAAATAGGTAAACGCCTTGAAGGACTTGTCGAGGCCATAGAGGGTGCCCGCAATGGTCGCCAGCGCGCCGGTCAGGATCCAGGTGACGGTGACCACGCGGTTCGGGTCGATGCCCGACAACAGCGCCAGGTCCTCGTTGTCGGAAAAGGCGCGCATCGACTTGCCGGTGCGGGTGCGGTTCAGGAACCAGAACAGCGCCGCCATCACGATAACGGCCGTCACCACGGTGATCACCTGCGTCGAGCGCAGCGTCAGCGGCTCGGCCAGGCCGGTCCAGTCCTTCCATTGCCGGGCTGTGATCACAAAACGTGCGCCATCGTCAAAGTTGATCTGGTCGACCCCGATCAGAAAGCGCGTCAGCGCATTCATCACGAACATCACCCCGACCGAGACCATCACCAGCACCACCGGCGCGGCGCGGGTCCGCCGGTAATAGCGGTAGACCACGCGATCGGTGCCCAAAAGCAGCGCGGCGGTGATGACGATGCCGAAGGGCAGGGCCAGCAGTGCCGTCGGCAGCGGACCAAAGCTGATCCCGAGGCTCTGGAAACCCCAGGTGATCAGGATCACGATGCCGGTGCCGAAGGCCATGGTGTCGCCATGGGCGAAATTCGAGAACCGCAGGATCGAGTAGACCAGCGTGACGCCAAGCGCACCAAGCGCCAGCTGCGCGCCATAGGCGGTGCCGGGGATGATGACGTAATTGGTGATCGCGATCAGCGCGTTGAGGAAATCCATCTCTCAGCCCCCCAGGAAGGTGCGGCGGACCTCCGGATCGGCCAGAAGGGCCTCGCCGGTGTCGGTATAGCGGTTGGCGCCCTGGACCAGCACATAGCCCTTGTCGGCGATCTCCAGCGCCTGGCGGGCGTTCTGCTCGACCATCAGGATGGAAATCCCGGTGCGGGCGACCTCGATGATGCGGTCAAAGAGTTCGTCCATGACGATGGGGCTGACGCCGGCGGTCGGCTCGTCCAGCATCAGAAGGCTGGGCCGGGTCATCAGCGCGCGACCCACGGCCACCTGCTGACGCTGCCCGCCCGAAAGCTCGCCCGCATTCTGGCGGCGCTTTTCCTTCAGGATCGGGAACAGATCATAGACCTGCTCCATCGTGGGGCGGAAATCGTCATTGCGGATGAAGGCGCCCATCTCAAGGTTTTCCTCGACCGACATGGTGGGGAAGACGTTGTTGACCTGCGGCACGAACCCCATGCCCTTGCGGACGCGCTCCTGCGGGGACAGGGCGGTGATGTCCTCGCCCGCCAGCGTGACGGATCCGGCGCGCAGCGGCAGCATCCCGAAGACCGCCTTCATCGCGGTCGACTTGCCGGCGCCGTTGGGGCCGACGATGACGGCGATCTCGCCCTGATCGACGGTCAGGGTGCAGCCGTGCAGGATGTCGGCCTTGCCATAGCCGCCGGTCATGGCGGCGGCGTTCAGAAAGCTCATGATGCGTCCCCCGTGCCGGGTGTTGCACCCTGAGATTGCTGTTGCATTGCAGGCGATTGTGCTTCGGCCTTCACCTTGTTCTTCAACCCGGTGCCCAGGTAGGCCTCGATCACGGCCTCGTTCTCCATGATATGGGCGGCGGGGCCTTCGGCCAGCACCTTGCCCTCGGCCATGACGATCACCGGATCGCAGAGGCGGCCGATGAAATCCATGTCATGCTCGATGACGCAGAAGGTATAACCGCGCTCGCGGTTCAGCCGGACGATGGCGTCGCCGATGGTGTTCAGCAGCGTGCGGTTCACGCCCGCGCCCACCTCGTCCAGAAAGACGATCTTGGCCTCGACCATCATGGTGCGGCCCAGTTCCAGCAGCTTTTTCTGCCCACCCGAGAGGTTCCCCGCCTTCTCATCTTTCAGATGAGAGATGGTCAGGAAGTCCAGGACTTCATCGGCCTTTTTCAGCAGTGCCGCTTCCTCGTCCCGGATCCGGGCGCGCTGGAACCAGCTGTTCCACAGCGTTTCCCCGGTCTGGCCCGCAGGCACCATCATCAGGTTTTCGCGCACGCTGAGCGAGGGGAATTCATGGGCGATCTGGAAGGTGCGCAGCAATCCCTTGTGGAACAGCTCGTGCGGCTTCAGCCCGGTGATGTCCTCTCCATCCATGGTGACGCGCCCCGAGGTCGGTTCGTGCACCCCGGCGATGACGTTGAAAAGCGTGGATTTTCCGGCCCCGTTCGGACCGATCAGCCCGGTGATCGACCCGGTGGCGATCTGCAGGCTGGCATTGTCGACGGCTTTGAAGCCGCCAAAGGATTTGACGAGATTATCGACCCTTATCATGGGCGCCCCTGATCTCTGGCGTTACGCGAAATTCGCGCCGCAAGATGTTGTTATAAATGTGAAACAGCCCGGGTCTTCGCCGGGCTGTCCTGAAACCTTACCGTCTTCAGCGGTATTTCACGGTTTCGATCTTGTCGTCCTTGATCTCGATCTCTCGGAAGGTGCCCGAGGCTTCGCCGCCGCCGACCAGCGTGACAGCGGTGGCGCCCTCGTAGTCGATGGCCTTGCCTTCTTTCAGCAGCTCCAGGCCCTTGGCCAGCTCGCCGGGATAGATCTTTTCGCCGGGGCCATTGGCGATCTCCATGATCTTGTCCTTGTAGACCTTGGGATCGGTGGACCCGGCCGCCTGCATCGCCAGCAGCATCAGCGCCGCCGCATCATAGGAGGCACCGGCATAGGCCGAACTGCCGTCAAAGCCCGCGTCCTTGGCCATCTTCAGGAAATCGTCCATGCCCTGGCCCTGGCTGTCGGGCAGTTGCCCGAACGAGCCATTGATTTCCTTGCCGAAATTGTCCTGCAGGGTCTGGCTGACCATGCCATCGGGGAAGACGAAGGTATCGAAGGCCCCGGTGTCGAGCGCGCCGCGCAGGATGCCCGAACCGCCCTGATCGATATAGCCCGCGATGACCAGCGCATCGCCACCGGCCGAGGCCAGCGCGCCCACTTCGGCGGAATAGTCGCCCTTGCCGTCCTCATGCGCGGCCGAGATCGTGACCTTGCCGCCCTTGGCCTCGTAGGCCTTGTCGAAGCTGTCGGCGAGGCCCTTGCCGTAGTCGTTGTTGGTATAGGTGACGGCGACGGACTTGATACCCTTTTCCAGGATCTCGTCGGCCATGACCTCGCCCTGACGGGCATCCGAGGGCGCGGTGCGGAAGAACAGGCCGTTGTCCTCGACCGTCGAGAGCGCGGGAGAGGTGGCCGAGGGCGAGATCTCGACGATGCCGTTGGGCAGCGCCACGTTCTGCAGCACGGCCGAGGCCGCGCCCGAGCACATCGCCCCCATGATGCCCTTCACGCCATCCGAAGTGACCAGCGTTTCCGCCGCGGCGGTGGCTGCCGCCGCATCGACGCAGGTGCTGTCGCCGCGCACCGCGCTGACGGTGTCGCCACCCAGAAGCTTGCCGCTCTCCGAGACCTCCTTGATCGCCAGCTCGGCGCCCGCAGCCATCGGCGGGGCCAGCGATTCAAGCGGGCCGGTGAAGCCCAGCAGGACGCCGATCTTGACGTCCTCGGCCGAGGCGGCCGAGGCGACAAGCGCCATCGCGGCCGAGGCCAGAAGAAGCTTTTTCATGAGATACTCCCGTGTTGGAACTCGCGTTCAAGGCGAGGCTAGAGCCGTGTCCCGGAAAAGGAAAGGACCGTCCCTTGCCCCGAGCGAGGCATATCGCTGCGGAAGGTCAAGGGGCAGGCAGGGGCGATCACGGGAAAGTGCCGCGTCGTGACGCAGGACTGCCCGCCGGACAGGCGGGCAGGGCGGATCAAGGCAAAGGCAGTGACGGGAATGTGAAGCATGCCACTCACTTGGCAGGGAAACGCCATTTGACAGTTTTGTGACGTCCGGGTCAGGATTTGGATCATTTTACACGTTCAAGGATGATTTCCATGCGTCTCAGCCCCTCGCGGTTCAGCCTTTCCGTTTCGGCCCTTGCGGTGATCAGCGCCACGGTTCTGGGCCTTTCCGGCCCGGTCCAGGCGCAGGATGCCAAGGTCGCGCCCGACGATCTGCTGAACGCCACCGTCTGGATGAACACCTCGGTCGAATACAAGGCGACGGTTTCGCAGCTGTTCAAGCAGGCGCAGGTTCAGCTGGACAAGGCGCTGGCCGACAAGAGCTGGTCGGCCGTTCCCGACAAGGAACCCCAGGGCTATGAAAACCTGCCCGTCGCGATCGTGTCGGATCTGGACGAGACGCTGCTGGACAACGGCAATTACGAGGCCTCGCTGATCACCCGCGGGGTGGATTACAGCTCCAAGGAATGGACGGATTATGTCAATTCCCAGACCTCGTCCGCGGTGCCGGGTGCGCTCGGGTTCCTGAAATACGCAGCTTCGAAGGGGGTGACGATCTTCTACGTCTCGAACCGCAAGTCGATCGAGAAGGACGGCACGCTGGGCAACCTGAAAAAGCTGGGCTTCCCGATGACCGAGGGCACCGACACGGTGCTGCTGAAGGGCGACCAGAAGGACTGGGGCTCGGACAAGGAAAGCCGCATCGCCTTTGTGGCGCAGAAATACCGCGTGGCGCTGCTGATGGGCGACAACCTGGGTGATTTCACCGATGCCGCCGGCGGGTCGCTGGAAGACCGGGACGAGTTCTTCAAGGCCAGCCAGGACCATTGGGGCAAGGACTGGATCATGCTGCCGAACCCGGAATACGGGTCCTGGGAATCGGCGGCCTTCGGTGGCGACTGGTCGAAATCGCCCGATGCGCGCCGCCAGATGAAGAAGGACGCGCTGAAGCCCTGGCAACCCGCCAAGTAAGGCAAGCCGGGCAGGGGGTGCATGACCCCCTGTCCGTCACCCGCCAAAGCTGGAGCGGCTGGTCTTGGTGCTGCCGAAGCCACCGCGCGAGGCCAGCGTGGCCTTCGTCATCGGCGCCTTGCCGACGGTGGTCTGGGGCTTCTTGAAGAACGACTCGCTCAGCTTCGTCTTGCCGGAATTCGACGAATAGGTGGCGCCGCCCGCGGCGGTGGTGAACTTGCCGTCGGCGGTGCGGTACATCGGCTGCGCCGCCGCCATCCCGGTGCGTCCGCCCATCAGGTTGCCCAGCAGGTAGCCCGCGATCAGCGGCAGGAAGATGCTGCCAGAGCCACCGGACATCGCCTTGGCCTCGGTCTCGCAATTGCCGGTGCCGTGCTCGGCCTCGCAGGTGGCCTGGCTGTCGTAGCGCGGCGCGGTTTCCACGTTCAGCTCCTGCGCCTGCTGGAAGGCGGTTTCGCAGTCCTGAATGCTGAAATTGCCGCCGGTGTTCGAGGCTTCCTTGCAGCTTTGCAGATCCGGGAAGGCCTGGGCATCGACCTTTTCGTCCCGGCAACCCGCCAGGGTGAAGGCGGCGGCGCCCACGATGGCCAGCGCCACGGTCTTCGAACGTTTCCTCATGAGATGCTCCCCCTCAGTCGCGGATGAAATGCGGCTTGAACCGCGACAGGTCCCGGGTGATGCGGCCGCGGTCCTCGCGCAGGCCGATGCCCGCACAGGACTGGCCCACGATCCACGATCCGATCACCGGGCGGAACCCGTCGAAGACCGGCAGGGCCGCGTACCCTTGGATGATCCTCGGGTACTGGCCATAGCCGTCATCGGGCGAGGCCTCAACCTTGTGGCCGCCCTCGAAGATCCGAACCGAGGCGCCTTCACGCGAAAAGATCGGCTTGGAAACATAACCATCCGGGAACATTGCGGAAACATCTCCGCGTTCCAGATCGTCGGCGAAATAGGCGGGTAGGAGGTTCGGATGCCCCTCGAATATCTGCCACAGCACCGGCAGCAGCCCCTTGTTCGACAGCACCGATTTCCACGCCGGTTCCAGGAACTGGCACTGCGCGGTGGCGATCTGCGCGGCATAATCCTGCTGCAGCAGGTCTTCCCACGGGTAGAGCTTGAACAGAGTGCCGATGACGCGATCCTGTTCGTCGATGAACTGGCCGTCGGTTGACAAGCCGATCTGCTCCAGCTCGACATATTGCGCGCCAAGGCCCGCGTCGCGCGCGGCCCAGGCCAGGGCCTCGACGGTGCCGTAATCCTCTTCGTTGCCGGCAACCGAGGTAAAGTGCAGATCGGCATTCTGCGGGAAAAGCGCGCCGAAGCGTTCCACCAGCGCCTCGTGGATGCCGTTGAACTGGTCGTCGCCCGGGTGCAGCACGCCAGCCTCGATCTGGTCCTCAAGCCAGCTCCACTGGAACGAGGCGCTTTCATAGAGCGAGGTGGGCGTGTCGGCGTTGTATTCCAGAAGCTTTGCCGGGCCGTGACCGTCATAGGCCAGATCGAACCGACCGTAGAGTTCGGGGTCCGCGCGGGTCCAGCTGTCGGCCACCAGGTCGCGGTACTCGGCCGGGATGCCCAGCTTGCGCAGCAGTTCCTCTGACGCGCAGATGCGGGCCGCGGCCTCGCGGCACATGGCGTGCAGCTCGGTCGAGGGGTCTTCGATGTCATCCTCGATCTGGCGCAGCGTGAACCGGTAGGCCGAGGTTTCGTCCCAGTAAGGCTCTCCGTGCATGTCGGCGAAGGTAAAGCCCAGGTCGCGTGCCTTGTCGCGCCAGCCGGCGCGCTCGGGCAGAAAAATCTTGTCCATGTCGCTCCTTGACGTGGGACGTTCGTGGAATACCCGAGATGGCTGTCGCGGCACCGACATGCAAGACGCCGAAGTTGCAAAAGCGGAAACGAAGGACCGAAGACGCATCCGGGGGCTTGTCACGTTCTGTGCTCATCCGTTATAATTACATAATAGTGATTATCCAGATGTTGGAGGGGTATCTTTGATACCCCTCCAACATCTGGAAAATCACTAATATGTTAACAACTTAGACGTTGATCTTAAGGTTATGCGCTAAGGACGCGGCCAGAAAAAAGCGCCACAGGATCTCTCCTGCGGCGCTTTTTTCCTTATTTTATTGGGTTTGCGCGGAAACCTCAGCCCAGGGCGTAACCTGCACCGCGCACGGTGCGCAGCGGATCGTCTCCGCCATGCACGCACAGCGCCTTGCGCAGCCGGCCGATATGCACGTCGACGGTGCGCGTATCGACATAGATGTCGCGCCCCCAGACCCGGTCCAGCAGCTGCTCGCGCGACCAGACGCGGCCGGGCTTTTCCATGAAGGTCGAGAGCAGCCGGAATTCCGTCGGCCCCAGCTTCAGCTCCTGGCCGTCGCGGTTCACTCGGTGGGTCTCGGCGTCCAGCACGATGTCCTGGTAGGTCAGCCGCTCGCCCATCGCCGCGGGCCGCGTCCGGCGCAGCTGGGCGCGCACGCGGGCCATCAGCTCGATCACCGAATACGGCTTGACCACATAGTCATCCGCCCCGGTTTCCAGCCCCCGCACGCGGTCGACGTCCTCGGAACGCGCAGACAGCATGATGATCGGCACGCCCCGCGTCTCGGCACGCATCTTCAGCCGGCGGCAAACCTCGATCCCCGAGAGGTTCGGCAGCATCCAGTCCAGCACGATGATGTCGGGCGCGATCTCGTCCACCAGCAGGATCGCCTCTTCGCCGTTCTCGGCGCGGCTGACGCGGAACCCCTCGGCTTCCAGGTTGTAGGCCAGGACCTCACGCTGCGCGGGCTCGTCCTCGACCACCAGGACGGTCGGTTGCTGATCTGCGGCCATCAGCCGTCTCCCATCGGGGCATCGGGCGCGACCGAGGCATCGGTCGAGGTCTTGTCACCCTTCACCCGCGCCTCTTCCGGGGTCGAACCGGTTACCAGGTAGACCACCTGTTCGGCGATCGAGGTCACGTGGTCGCCCATGCGCTCGGTGTTCTTGGCCATGAAATGCAGGTGCATGCAGGGCGTGATGTTGCGCGGGTCTTCCATCATGAAGGTCAGGAATTCGCGGAACAGCGCATTGTACATCTGGTCGACGTCGCGGTCGCGGGCGATCACGTCCTCGGCCAGCGCCAGGTCGCGCTGGATATAGGCGTCGAGCGCATCACGCAGCATCGCCTCGACCTCGCGCGCCATCCGCCGCAGCGCCGAGTTCGCCCCCTGGATCGGTGCCATCTGCACCAGCACCGTGGTGCGCTTGGCCATGTTCTTGGCATAGTCGCCGATGCGTTCCAGGTTGCCGGCGATCTTCATGATCGACAGCACGATGCGCAGGTCCGATGCGGTGGGCGCGCGCAGCGCGATGATGCGCGCGGTCTCTTCCTGGATCAGCTCTTCGAGTTCGTCGATGGCGGCATCGCCCCGGCGGACGGCCTCGGCCAGTTCCTCGTCGCGGGTTTCCAGCGCGGTGGCGGCGTCGCTGATCGCCTGTTCCACCAGGCCGCCCATCTTCATGATCCGCGCCTGGACGGCCTCCAGGTCGCGGTCGAAACTTTTGGTGATATGCTGGGTCATCTTTGGGTGTCCTGCCTCAGCCGATCCGGCCGGTGATGTAGCTTTCGGTCCGGGGGTCCTTTGGCGTCGTGAAGATCTGGCTGGTGTCGCCATATTCCACCAGGTTGCCCAGGTGGAAGAACGCGGTCTTCTGGCTGACCCGCGCCGCCTGCTGCATCGAGTGCGTAACGATGACCACGGAATAATTGGTGCGCAGCTCGTCGATCAGTTCCTCGACCTGGCCGGTGGCAATGGGATCGAGGGCCGAGCACGGCTCGTCCATCAGCAGCACCTCGGGTTCGGTGGCGACCGCACGGGCGATGCACAGACGCTGCTGCTGCCCGCCCGACAGGCCCGTGCCCGGCGCATGCAGGCGGTCCTTGACCTCGTTCCAGATGGCGCCGCGGCGCAGGGCTTTCTCGACGATCTCGTCCAGCTCGGCCTTGTTGCGTGCCAGACCGTGGATGCGCGGCCCGTAGGCCACGTTGTCGTAGATGGATTTCGGGAACGGGTTCGGCTTCTGGAACACCATCCCCACCTTGGCGCGCAGCTGCACCGGATCGACGCGCGGATCATAGATATCCTCGCCGTCCAGCAGGATGCTGCCCTGCACGCGGCAGATGTCGATCGTGTCGTTCATCCGGTTCAGCGTGCGCAGGAAGGTCGACTTGCCGCAGCCCGAGGGGCCGATGAAGGCGGTGACGGTCTTGTCCTGGATCTCGACGTTGACGTCCTTGATGGCGTGGGTCTCACCGTAGAAGACCTGCACGTTCCGGGCGGCGATCTTGATGGTCTGATTGTCCAAATTCTTCTCCAGGGCGGGCTGGTCGTACATGGGTCCCCTCCTCTTTCTTACCAGCGGCGCTCGAAGCGGCGGCGCAGGATGATGGCGATGATGTTCATCGTCATGAGGAAGATCAGCAGGATGATGATACCCCCCCATGCCCGTTCGTAATAGGCCGGATCGGCGCGCTTGGCCCATTCGTAGATCTGTGCCGGCATGGCCGAGTTCGGCGACAGGAAGCCCGCGACGATGCCGTCGGGCGGCG
Source organism: Pseudooceanicola sp. NS-SX9 (assembly GCF_057380705.1). Taxonomy (NCBI): domain Bacteria; kingdom Pseudomonadati; phylum Pseudomonadota; class Alphaproteobacteria; order Rhodobacterales; family Paracoccaceae; genus Pseudooceanicola; species Pseudooceanicola sp. NS-SX9. Next base: position 1,949,634 of record NZ_CM170818.1, read on the forward strand.
TCGAGGCGATGTAGCCGATCATGCCGATCAGCAAGAGCGGCGCGGTTTCCCCAAGCGCCTGCGCCAGGCCGATGATGGTGCCCGTCAGGATGCCGGGCATGGCGAGCGGCAGCACATGGTGGAAGACCGACTGCATCTTCGAGGCGCCGATGCCAAGGGCGGCATCGCGGATCGAGGGCGGCACCGCCTTCAGCGCCGCGCGGGTCGAGATGATGATGGTCGGCAGCGTCATCAGCGTCAGCACCAGCCCGCCCACCAGCGGCGCCGATTGCGGCAGGCCGACGAACTGGATGAAGACCGCAAGGCCAAGGATGCCGAAGACGATCGACGGCACCGCCGCCAGGTTCGAGATGTTGACCTCGATCAGGTCGGTAAAGCGGTTCTTCGGCGCGAATTCCTCGAGGTAGATCGAGGCCGCGACGCCGATCGGCAGCGACAGCACCAGCACCACCAGCATCATGAACAGCGACCCCACCATCGACACCCCGATCCCGGCCTGTTCCGGCCTGCTTTCAGAGGCATCGGCGCCAAAGATGAAGTCCCAGTTGAAGCTGCGGGTGACGATGCCGTCCGCCTTCAGCTGGTCCACGATGTCCAGATGCGCGGCGTCCAGGTTCTTGTCGCGCTCCAGGCTTGCGCGGGTGACGCGACCCTTCAGGTAGCCATCGACGCGCGACGCGGCCAGCAGGCGGAAACTTTGCGTCGTGCCGATGATCGAGGGATCCGCGATCACCGCGTCACGCACCTGCGCCGCCGCGGACGAGGACAGCATCTTGCGCAGATCCGCCGCCTTCATCGTGGTCTCGACATGATTGTCGGCCAGGACCTTGGTCAGCGCATCCCCCAGGATGTCGTTATAGCCGAAGGTGGTGACCTTCTTGATGTCCTCGGGGTTGCGATTGCCCTTCTTGTCCAGCTTTGCCGCCGGCAGATCGACCTGCAGGGTGATGTAGGTCTGGGTAAAGGCCGGGATGCCGTTCTTGACGATGGCGCCCAGCAGCACCACCAGGCACAGCACCCCCACCGCGACCGCCCCCATGCCGTAAAGGCGAAAGCGCGTTTCGGCGGCGTTGCGTTTGCGGGTGCGCTTGTCCAGCGTCAGGATCGAGCTTTTCGGTGCGGGCGTTGCGCCCTGTTGGGTCGCGTCGGTCATTCGTATTGCTCCCGGTATTTGCGCACGATCCACAGCGCGAAGATGTTGAGCGCCAGCGTGATCACGAAAAGCGACATGCCCAGCGAGAAGGCCACCAGCGCCTCGGGAGAGGCGAAATCGGCATCCCCCGTCAGCTGGCTGACGATCTTGGCGGTGACGGTGGTCATCGCGTCGAAGGGGTTCAGCGACAGCCTGGCTGCGGCCCCTGCCCCCATGACCACGATCATCGTCTCGCCGATGGCGCGCGAGGCCGCCAGCAGGATGGCCCCCACGATCCCCGGCAGCGCCGCAGGCAGCACCACCTGCTTGATGGTTTCCGATTTCGTGGCACCCAGCCCCAGCGAGCCGTCGCGCAGGCTTTGCGGCACGGCGTTGATGATGTCATCGGACAGCGAGCTGACAAAGGGGATCAGCATGATGCCCATGGCCAGGCCCGCGGTCATCACGGCCGTGCCGCCCTGCATCCAGCCGATACCGCCGTTTTCGCCGAAGACCTTCAGCAGCAGCGGACCGATGGTGACCAGCGCGAACAGGCCGTAGACGATGGTCGGAATGCCGGCCAGGACCTCGATCAGGGGCTTGGCGATGCCGCGGATGGCGGGCGTTGCATATTCCGACAGGTAGATCGCGGCAAACAGGCCCAGCGGCACTGCCACCAGCAGCGCGATGAACGAGATATAGAGCGTCCCCCACAGCAGCGGCAGGATCCCCAGCTGCGAGCCGCCGCCAAAGCTGGGCGACCAGGTCAGGCCAAAGAAGAAATCCTGCGCCGGATACAGCTTGAAGAACTCGATCGTGTTGAACAGCAGCGACAGCACGATGCCGATGGTGGTCAGGATCGCCAGCGAGGCCGCCAGCACCAGCAGCGCCTTGATGCCCTTTTCCACCGCGTTGCGGGCGCGGAAATCGCGGTCGGTCTGCTTCAGCGCCCAGCCGAAGCCCGCCAGCGCCAGCAGCACGATCACCGCATCGCGGATCCGGTCGCCTGCATGGGTCAGGGCGCGGTAGTCGCGGGCGGCGTTCAGTTCCGCCGCATCCACATCCGAGCCAAGCGCCACGCCCACCTGCGAAAGCCTGCCGCGCACGTCGTCGGCGGCGGTCAGCCGGGTCACGGCGGCCTCGGTCAGGACGCCCTGCCCGACTGCCAGATCAAGGCCTTGCGCGATGCGGTGCACGTCCGACATCATCAGGCTCAGCTCGCCTGCATTGGCATAGGCATCGGCCGGGATCTCGGCCTGGGCACGCTTTTCGATGACCGCAGGCTGCAGCACCAGCCACAGACCCAGCACGATCAGCGCCGGCACGGCCGTCAGCAGCGCGGCGTTCATGCCATAATAATTTGGAAGGGAATGCAGCTTGCGTCTGTCACCCATCGCCGAGGCCAGGGCCCGGCGGCGGGCCAGCACGTATCCGATGGCGGCAAGCACCACCACGATCAGGAAAATCCAGGATGCCGGCATTGAATACTCGCTGGAAGTCAGGGAATGAAAACGCCCCGCGCAATCAGCGCGAGGCGGAGGCGGCGGTCCCGTCACAGGACCGCCGCTTGTGGATCAGTTGGACGCCATGGTGGTTTCGTTGGCGACCATGTCCTGGGTCTTGGCCAGTTCGGGATCCGAGACCAGGCCGTATTCGGCCAGCGGGCCATCGGGGCCTGCGATGTCGTCCGAGACGAAGAACTCGGCATATTCCTTCAGGCCGGGGATGACGCCGATGTGGGCCTTCTTGATGTAGAAGTACAGCGGACGCGACACCGGGTAGTCACCCGAGGCGATGGTCTCGGTGCTGGGGGCGATACCGGACATGGTCGCGACCTTCAGCTTGTCGGTGTTGTTCTCGTAGAAGGCCAGGCCGAAGACGCCGACGCCGTTCGGGTTCGACGAGATGCGGGCCAGGGTCTCGGTGTAGTCGCCGTCGATGTCCACGGACTTGCCGTCGGTGCGGATGTTCAGGCAGGCGGCTTCGGCATCCTTGGCGGACATGCCGCCGTCTTCCATCGCCTTCAGCGCGCCGGTGGCCTCGCAGCCGGCCTTCATGACCTTCTCTTCAAAGACTTCACGGGTGCCGTGCTTGGTGCCCGGAATGAAGGCCAGGATGTCAGCGTCGGGCAGAGCGGAATTGAATTCATTCCACTTGGCATAGCTGTTGTCGACGATCTTGCCGTCCTTCAGCACCTTGGCGCCCAGGGCGTTGTAGATGTCGGCTGGGGTGAAGGCGGTGAAGGCCGGGCCGTCGATCTGGCTGGCGAAGACGATGCCGTCATAGCCGATGCGGACCTGGATGATGTCCTTGACGCCGTTTTCGGCGCAGGTGGCGATTTCCTTGTCCTTGATCGGACGCGAGGCATTGGCGATGTCGATGGTGTTCTCGCCGACGCCTTCGCAGAATTGCTTCAGACCCGCCGAAGAGCCGCCCGACTGGACGACCGGCGCGGGGAAATCGGTGTTCTCGCCGAAGGCCTCTGCCACGATCGAGGCATAGGGCAGCACGGTCGAGGAGCCGGCAATCTGGATCTGGTCGCGGGCCGCGGCAGCCGAGGCAGAGACGGCAGCAACCGCAAGCGCCGAGGCGGTCAGTTTCATGAAGGACATGGAGTGCTCCTGTTTCACTGGTCGTGGCCGCCATCCCCGGCGGCCTTGAAGCCCTGCTAGGCCCGGTCGATGAGCCTTTTGTGACGCCGACGTAACAGTTTCATGACGACACCCCAGCTTACCCTGCGTCGCTGTCACATTTCAAAAAGGAAAAAGGCCGCAGTTGCCTGCGACCTCACATGAAAGTGCCTTATTTTGAAGGTTCCGTGCCCTGCCCGCCCTAGCCCAGCGGCAGGCTGATGCGAATTTGCGTGCCCTCGCCCAGTTTCGAGGAAATCCGCATCCGGCCACGGTGACGGTTCACGATATGCTTCACGATGGCCAGTCCCAGCCCGGTTCCGCCCATTTCGCGCGAGCGGTGCGAATCAACCCGGTAGAATCGTTCGGTCAGGCGCGGCAGGTGGACCTCGGGGATTCCGGGGCCGCGATCAGCCACCGTCAGCGCCACGCCCTGCCCCTGCAATTCCTTCATCTCGGCCGGCGCCGAGAGGCTCAGCCGCACCTCTTTGCCCGAGCGCGCGTATTTGATGGCGTTTTCCGTCAGGTTCATCAGCACCTGGCGCAGCTGATCCTCGTCGCCCTGGACATGGACCTGCGGCACGGCGCTTTCGACCACGATCTCGACGCCCGCGCCCTCGGCCAGGGGCGCCAGCGCATGGCGCACCGAATCCAGCAGGCTGTGCAGCTCGACCCGCTCGGTGGGCTTGATGCGTGCCGCGCCCTCGACCTGGCTGAGCGACAGCAGATCCTTGACCAGGCGCTCCATCCGGCCGGCCTCGCGGCCCATGATCTCCAGGAAGCGCTCTCGGGCGGGTTCGTCGTTGCGCGCAGGGCCGCGCAGGGTCTCGATGAAGCCGATCAGCGCGGTCAGCGGCGTGCGCAGTTCATGGCTGACATTGGCCACGAAATCGCGGCGCATCTGTTCGGTCTTGTCCTGCTGGGTGGTGTCCTGCAGCGTCACCACCACGCCCCGGCCCAAGGCGCTGTCGACATAGGCGCAGGTCACCGCATGGTGGGTCTCCTGGCCGCGCCGCGTCGCCAGGTAGCGCGTGGTGTGGCGCTGGTGGTCGGCCAGGCAGGCCTCGACCGCGTCCAGCACCGCGGGCTGGCGGATGACGGTGATGAAATGGCGGTCGGTGATGGTGTTGCCGAACATCGCCTGGGCCAGATCATTGGCGGCGATCACCCGTTCGGTGGGGGCCACCATCAGCGCCGGCAGCGGGATGGCGTCCAGAAAAGCCGTGAGTGCGTCTGGCATGGATCAGAGCGCCTTCAGCCCGTCCCGGAACCGGCGCATGTTCTGCTGATAGCCAAGCGCCGAGGCGCGCAGGCGGTCCTCCCAGTCGGGGCCCAGCTGCTTGGCGACCTTTGCCGGGCTGCCCAGCACCATGGAATTGTCGGGGATCACCTTGCCCTCGGTCACCAGCGCCCCCGCGCCCACCAGGCAATTGCGCCCGATGACGGCGCCGTTCAGCACCGTGGCGCCCATCCCGATCAGGGAATTGTCGCCCACCGTGCAGCCGTGCAGCATCGCCTTGTGGCCCACCGTGACGCCCTGCCCGATGGTCAGCGGATAGCCGATATCGGTGTGCAGCACCGCGTTTTCCTGCACGTTGCTGCCCGCGCCCAGGGTGATCACCTCGTTGTCGCCCCGGATCGTCGCGCCGAACCAGACCGAAGTGCCGCTTTCCAGCACCACCCGGCCGATCACGTTGGCATCGGGGGCAATCCAGAAATCCAGGTCTTCGGGCAAGACCGGCGCGTGGCCGTCAAGGGCATAGAGGGTCATGGGTTCTCTTCGTATTCGTCGTTCAGGGTGCGCACATGGTCGACGATAGCGGGTTGTTGTGACAATCTCATGCGTTCGGCGGAAATGATCGTGCGCAATTGCAGTTCCGTCGCGTCCAGATCATCATTGACCAGAACGTAGTCGTATTCCGACCAGTGGCTGATCTCGTCCAGGGATTTTTCCATCCGCTGGGCGATGACCTCGGCGGCGTCCTGATCGCGGCTGACCAGGCGGCGCTCCAGCTCTTTCATCGAGGGCGGCAGGATGAAGATCGACAGCGCGTGCTTGCCAAGCGCCGAGGCGCGGATCTGCTGGCCGCCCTGCCAGTCGACATCGAACAGCAGGTCCTTGCCGGCATTGATCGCCTCTTCCACCGGCGCGCGGGGGCTGCCGTAGCGGTTGCCGAAGACGGTGGCATATTCCAGCATCTGCCCGTCCGCCACCAGCCGGTCGAATTCCGACCGGTCGTGGAAGAAGTAGTGCACGCCGTGATCCTCGCCCGGGCGCGGCGCCCGCGTCGTCGCCGAGACCGAGAACCGGATGTCGGGATCCCAGGCCAGCAGGCGTTTCGACAGCGTCGACTTGCCCGCGCCCGAGGGGGAAGAAATGATGATCAGAAGCCCGCGCCGCTGGCTCATGGGACGCCTCCGCTGGAATGGAATTTCGGCCGGTTATGCAGGTTTTCCCGCCCGGGGCAATGGAGAGGCATCATTCGACGTTCTGCACCTGCTCGCGCATCTGGTCGATCACTGTCTTCAGCTCCAGCCCGGCGGCGGTCAGATCGGGGTCCTGCGCCTTGGAACACAGGGTATTGGCCTCGCGGTTGAACTCCTGCATCAGGAAGTCGAGGCGTCGGCCCACCGCGGCCTCCTCGGCCAGCAGGTCGCGGGCGGCACCGACATGGGCGCGCAGGCGGTCGATCTCTTCGGTGATGTCGGCCTTGATGGCGATCAGCGCCAGTTCCTGCGCGACGCGCTGCGGGTCCATCGTCGCGGCCTCGCCCAAGACCCGCGCCAGGGCGGCCTCCATCGCGGCACGCTGGCGCGGCAGGCGGGCGCTGGCGGCATCGCAGGCGCGGGCGACCAGCCCCTCGATCTGCGACAGCTGGCCCAGCAGCACGTCGCGCAAGGCGCGCCCTTCGGCGGCGCGCATCTTCAGGAACTGCGTCAGGACCGGCTCCAGATCCGCGATCAGCAGCGTTTTCAGGGCTTCGGTGTCGTCTTCGGGTGCGGCCATCTCCAGCACGCCACGGCTGGAAAGGATATCGGTGGCGCGGCTGGGGTCCAGCACCAGGCCTGCGTCCTCGGCCGCGGCCTCGACCTGCCGCAGCGCCCTCAGCACCGCCGCCAGCTGGCCCGCATTGACCTGCAGCGCGGCCTGGGTTTCCTCGCGCGCGAGGCGCAGCGACAGCGTGACATTGCCGCGCGCCACCGCCCCCGTCAGACGCGCCCGCAGCGCCCCTTCCAGCCCCGGCACCCAGTCCGGCACCCGCAGCCGCAGATCCAGCCCCTTGCCATTGACCGAGCGCAGCTCCCAGCTCCAGCCATAGCCTGCGCCCGTGCCCTGTGCGGCGGCAAAAGCCGTCATCGATCGCGTCATCCGTGCCTTCCCGGCAGCCTTCACCCGGCAGGATCCAACCGATGTTAACCAACGGCGGGGATTTCGAGCGAAATTTGCCTAAACCCTGTGATATTAAAACTTCGGTAACCTCTGTGAAGCTACCATTAACCTTGTGCGCCGTCCGGGACGGTCCGCAACGTGAGCATAGCGCAGGGGGCGGCATGATCACATCAGGAGAAGTCACATGCGACAGGATGGTCGCGACGGCAGGACCGTCATCGACATGTCCAGCTTCGTGAGCGCGGCGCGGTTCGGCGCGATCAGCGAAGTCGAGGCCTACTGGGAAGCGATCCGGGCGGGCCGTCTGGTGCCGCGCCGGTCCGATATCGACCCGCGCGGGATCGAACGGGCGTTGGAATACGCCTTCATCCTGGAGCGCGTGGCGCCCGGGATCGCGCGCCTGCGCATCGCGGGGTCCCACCTTTCCGACCTGATGGGGATGGAAGTGCGCGGGATGCCGCTGTCGGCCTTCATGACCGCGACCTCGCGCAACCTGCTGGGAGAGATCCTGGAAGAGGTCTTCGACAGCCCCGCCAAGGCGGTGATCGAGCTGGAATCCGAACGTGCCATCGGCAAGCCCCATATCGAGGCCCGGATGATCATGCTGCCGATGAAAAGCGACCTGGGCGACATCTCGAGGATGCTGGGCTGCTTCGTGACCGCCGGCGACATCGGCCGCACGCCGCGCCGTTTTGACATCACCGACAGCCATGTGACGCCGCTGCTGGGGGATTTCCTGACGCCGCGCAATGACGACACGGCCAAGGCCGAGACCCCTGCCCCGAGCCCGGCCCCCACCGGCCTGTCCGCGCCGCGCGCACCCTTCCGTCCGGCCGAGGCCGACACCACCTATACCCTGCGTCCCGGCCCGCGCCCCTACCTGCAGGTGGTGGAAACCCGCGACTGATCCCGCATCGGGGACAAACCCCTGCCGGTGCATGGAAAAAGGGCCGCCCAGGGGCGGCCCTTTCCTGTTGCGGTCTGCCAGGGCTCAGCCGGCTTCGGCCATGCGCTCCTGATGCAGGGCATTCAGCTCTTCGGCGACCAGGAAGGCCAGTTCCAGCGACTGCGAGGCGTTCAGGCGGGGATCGCAGGCGGTGTGGTAACGGTCCGACAGGTCCTCTTCGGTCACCGGCTGCACGCCACCGGTGCATTCGGTCACGTCGAGGCCGGTCATCTCGAAATGCACACCGCCGGGGATCGTGCCCTCGGCGCGGTGCACGCGGAAGAAGTCCTGGACCTCGCGCAGCACGTTGTCGAAGGGGCGCGTCTTGTAGCCGGTCGAGGACTTGATGGTGTTGCCATGCATCGCGTCGCAGACCCAGACCACGTTGGCGCCTTCGCGGCGGACGGTGTCGATCAGGCGCGGCAGATGATCCGCAACCTTGCCGGCCCCGAAGCGCGCGATCAGGGTCAGGCGGCCCTCTTCATTGGTCGGGTTCAGCTTGGCCATCAGGACCTTGAGGTCCTCCGAGGTCATCGAGGGGCCGCATTTCAGCCCGATCGGGTTCAGCACGCCCTTGCAGAATTCCACATGTGCGCCGTCGGGCTGACGGGTGCGATCACCGATCCAGATCATGTGACCCGAGCCCGCCAGCCATTTGCCCGAGGTGGAATCGTTGCGGCACAGCGCCTCTTCATATTCCAGCAGCAGGGCTTCGTGGCTGACGTAGAAGTCCACCGTCTTCAGCGCATGGTTCGAGGCGGAATCGATGCCCGCCGCCTTCATGAAGTCCAGCGTGTCCGAGATCCGGTTGGCCATGTCGCGGAAGCGTTCGGCCTTGTCGGAGGCGGTGAAGCCCAGCGTCCAGCGGTGCACCTGGTTCACGTCGGCATAGCCGCCGGTCGAAAACGCGCGCAGCAGGTTCAGCGTCGCCGCGGCCTGGGTGTAGGCCTGCAGCATCTTGCCGGGGTTGGGGATCCGGGCTTCGGGGGTGAAGGCCAGGTCGTTGATGATGTCGCCACGGTAGCTGGGCAGCTCAAGGCCATTGAGGACCTCGGTCGGGGCCGAGCGCGGCTTGGCGAACTGGCCGGCCATACGGCCCACCTTCACCACCGGCACCTTGGCACCGAAGGTCAGCACCATCGCCATTTGCAGCAGCACCTTGAAGGTGTCGCGGATCGCATCGGCGCTGAACTGGTCGAAGCTTTCGGCACAGTCGCCGCCCTGCAGCAGGAAGGCTTCGCCGCGGCCGGCAGCGGCCAGGGCCTGTTTCAGACGCCTGGCCTCGCCCGCAAAGACAAGGGGCGGATATTTCGCAAGCTGTGCCTCGGCGGCATGCAGCGCGTCCTGATCCTGATAGTCAGGCATCTGCACCCGCGGCTTGTTGCGCCAGTCGGATTTCTGCCATGCACCCATCTTGTCCTCCACGGGGTCATTCGCTTGTTGAGGCGTCAAGCCTATAGCGAAAGTTGCCCCAGGGGGCCACACTTCTTTTGCGACACCTTGACGTCGCGAAAAAGCAATGCGCTGATGCTGGGATGAATCGGACAGGGCCCCTGTCCAAGGACCCTTCTGCCACAGGCTAAGACATGCCGGATAGCTCTCATTCGGTGCAGACCGTTCCCGTTGCCCCGGCACGGACACGGCGCTTCATCTTCGTGCTTCTCAACAATTTTTCGCTGCTGTCGTTCTCCAGTGCGCTGGAATGCCTGCGCATCGCCAACCGGATGTCGGCCCAGAAGCTGTACAGCTGGGAGTTGCGCAGCGAGGCAGGCGGGCTGGTCGAATGCTCGGCCAGGGCGGCCTTTGCCACCGATGGCGAGCTGGGCGAGCTGGCGCGCGAAGACATCGTGCTGGTCTGCGGCGGCCTGGACGTGCAGGTCGAGACGACGCGGCGGCTGCTGAACTGGCTGCGCCGCGAGGCCCGCAAGGGAATCGCGGTGGGGGGCCTTTGCACCGGCGCCTATGTGCTGGCCAAGGCCGGGCTGCTGGACGGCAAGCGCGCCACCATCCACTGGGAGAACCACGACAGCTTTGCCGAGGAATTCGAGGAGGTCGATCTGACGAAATCGGTCTTCGTGGCGGATGGCAACCGGCTGACGACGGCGGGGGGCACGTCCTCGATCGACCTGCTGCTGAAGCTGGTGGCCGATCATCATGGCGAGGACCTGGCCAATGCCGTGGCCGACCAGCTGATCTATTCCTCGATCCGCACCGACCAGGACACCCAGCGGCTGTCGATCCCGACCCGGATCGGTGTGCGCCATCCGAAGCTTAGTCAGGTCATCCGGATGATGGAGGGCAATATCGAGGAACCGATCAGCCCCGCCATCCTGGCCCGCGATGTCGGCATGTCGACCCGCCAGCTGGAGCGGCTGTTCCGCCGCTACCTGAACCGCAGCCCCAAGCGGTACTACATGGAACTGCGTTTGCAAAAGGCGCGAAACCTGCTGATGCAAACCGACATGAGCGTGATCAACGTGGCGCTGTCCTGCGGTTTTGCCAGCCCGTCGCATTTTTCCAAATGCTACCGGGCGCAGTATCAAACCACGCCGTATCGGGAACGCGGCAGTCAGGGCACGCGGGAGCAGGTGTGACGCCGGCGCGGTCCGGCCCGCCGCGCGGGCGGGGCCGGCCAGGTGGTGGACAGTGGTGGACAGGTCCGGCTCTGCGCCCTCGCGGCAGTTCTTGCCCGCGATCGACGGCAGAGGGGGCTCTGCCCCCATCGGCGCGGGTCGCGCCGATTCCCCCGAGGTATTTTGAACAAGAAAATGGCGAAAGCGGAGGGCGCTGCCGCTTTCGAGGGCATTGCCGCATACTGTTGCTTAATGGTTTCATGCCAGTCTGGGGCTGTCCGGTGGTGGATGCGTTTCCGCCGGGCAACTTCCTCCCTGTCAGACTGGCCGCGTCCTGCGGGGCGCGGCGTTTTTCCCGGATCCCGAATGGGAGGATCCCTGGCCGCGCGAGCCCGGCGAAAAAGCCAGGACAGGGCGGGAATGGCCATGAAAAAGGCACTCTTCCGGGCTTTTGCCGCCATCATCATGCCAGTGTCACAGGGCTGCCGTTCCGGGGTCGTTTCCCTGTTGACGAGGTGTCACAAAAATCTTAGCGTCCCGTTCAAACACAAGTCGGCCAGTCCGACAGGGAGCAAGAATTGGGGAAAGGGGCCGGATCCGGTCCCTTTTTCCTTCTTCCCCGACATGGGTTTTCCCAATCCTTTCAGAGGCCCCGCCCCGCCGGCAGTTCCCCGCCTATGGCCGGGCTCACAGCTTTGGGACCAGCCATCCGGGGGCCAGGTTTGCACCTGACACTGGCGGGCCTGCATGGTAATCGGGCTGCAGGGAACCAGAAACGGAATGTTCATGTCTATTGTCTCGAAAACCGCTGCAGCCTTTGCCGTGATCGCGTTGATGGCCGGGGCAGCCTCGGCGCAGGACGCGGCCTCGGGCACTGCGGCCACGGATACGTCGACCGCCGGCAGCCAGGCCACCGCACCCGCGAAGCCCGACCTGTCGATGGGAGAGGATCCCAACAAGGATCCCCAGGTCGGCCAGCAATACACCAAGACCACCGAAGGCGACTGGACCATCCAGTGCGTCAAGGCCGACAAGGGCAAGGACCCCTGCCACATGGTCCAGGTGCTGAAGGGCGAGGAAGGCAACTCGGTCGCGGAAGTGACCCTGTTCCGCGTGCCCGCGGGCAATGGCCCCGCCGTCGCCGGTGCCAATATCATCGTGCCGCTGGAAACCTTGCTGCCGGCCGGCGTTCTGATGAACATCGATGGCTCGGCCGACAAGAAGTACCCCTTCGCCGTCTGCACCCAGGTGGGCTGCATCGCCCGCGTCGGCCTGACCCAGGACGAGCTGGCCGCGCTGAAGAAAGGCAAGATCGCCAACGTCACCATCCGGCCGTTCTCGCGTCCTGATGTCACCGTGCCGCTGAAAATGTCGCTGTCGGGCTTTACCGCCGCCTTTGACGCCACCACGATCGAAGCCGGCAACTGATCCCCCGATCCGTCGCCGGACATGCGAACGCCGCGCCTTTCGGGGCGCGGCGTTTTCATTCCGAAGGCTGGAGGATCAGGATCAGACCCGGCGCAGCGCCAGCACCGCGTTCAGCCCGCCGAAGGCAAAGGCGTTCGACAGGGCATATTCCACCTTCGCCTCGCGCGCAGCATTCGGCACCACGTCGAGGGCGCATTCGGGATCGGGTTCCTCGTAGCCGATGGTCGGCGCGATCACCCCGTCGCGCAGCGCCATGATGCAGGCCAGCAGCTCGACCGCGCCGGTGGCGCCGATCAGGTGGCCGTGCATCGACTTGGTCGAGGAGATCATCACCGTATCGGCATGGGGTCCGAAGACATCCGCCACCGCGGCGCTTTCGGTCTTGTCATTGGCGCTGGTGCCGGTGCCATGGGCGTTGATGTAGCCGATCTGCTCCGGGGTGATCCCGGCAAAGCGCATCGCCCCCATGATCGCCCGCGCGGCGCCCTGCTTTGAGGGCATCACGATGTCGGACGCATCCGAGGTCAGCGCATAGCCTACCACCTCGGCCAGGATTTCCGCGCCCCGGGCACGGGCGTGCTCGTATTCCTCGAAGACGAAGATGCCGGCGCCCTCGCCCTGGACCATGCCGTTGCGATTGGCACTGAACGGGCGGCAGGCGGTCTTGGACATGACGCGCATGCCTTCCCAGGCCTTCACGCCGCCAAAGCACAGCATGGATTCAGAGCCCCCGGTGATCATCACCGGCGTCATGCCGCAATGCACCATCTGGAAGGCCTGGGCCATCGCATGGTTCGAACTGGCACAGGCCGAGGACACCGTGAAGGTCGGCCCCTTCAGGTTGAATTCCATCGACACATGCGACGCGGCCGCGTTGTTCATCAGCTTCGGCACGACGAAGGGGTGAACGCGGTTCTTTCCCTCTTCGTAGACCGAGCGGTAATTGTCGTCGATGGTGGTCATGCCACCGCCGGAATTGCCAAGGATCGCACCGGTCTTGTGGGCCAGCTCTCCGGCGAAGGTCAGGCCGGACTGGGCAATGGCCTCGCGGGCGGCGACCAGGGCGAACTGGGTGAACCGGTCGTAAAGCGCCATCTGCTGACGGTTGAACAGACCCTCGGAAGAGAAGCCCTTGACCTGCGCGCCGATGGTCACCGACAGGCGTTCGGAATCCCGCACGTCCAGTTCGGCAATGCCGCAGCGGCCTTCGCGGAAGGCCTGCAGCGTTTCGGCAACGTTATGACCCAGGGCGTTGATCGTGCCCGCCCCGGTAATGACAACGCGCTTCACGAATTCTGTTCCGCGACCAGTTTCTCGACCCCGGCGACGATCGAGGCGACATCGGTGATGTCGAAATCGCTGGCGTCGGGTTCGTTGGCGTTGAAGGGCACGTTGATGTCGAAGGCTTCCTCGATGGCGAAGATGCTTTCGACCAGGCCAAGGCTGTCGATCCCCAGATCGTCCAGCGTGCTTTCCATGGACACGTCGGATGGCTCGAGAACCGCCTGCTCGGCGATGATCGCGATCACCTTATCCCTGACCTCAGACATGCATCGTCCCCTTCTGATACGCGCCCGCTTCCCCGGACTGGTGCCGATTTAGTCGTTCTTCTCCGACTTGAAAACCGCTTTCTGTAGCTCTGCCACCTGCTTGAACAGCCGTGGCAGGCGGCGTGTCAGCTTGTAGGTTTCGATATGCGTGTCCATCTTGACGGCCGGATAGCCCAGCATGACACGCCCCGCAGGCACGGATGTCATCACCGCCGTGCCGCCGCCGCAGACCACGCCGTCGCCGATGGTGATATTGTCCGACAGGCCGACCCGGCCACCGAACACCACGTTGTTACCGATCGTGGTCGATCCGGCGATGCCGACAAAGGCCGCGAACAGGCAGTCATGACCGATGACGACGTTGTGGCCCACATGCCCCAGGTTGTCGATCTTGGTGCCGCTGCCCACGCGGGTCGGCCGGATGGTCCCGGCATCAACGCAGGTCTGCACGCCCAGTTCAACGTCATCCCCCAGCACCACGGCGCCCAGGGAATGGATGCGCACCCAGGACTGCGGCCGCAGTTCGACCTGACCGCCCAGCGTCGAGCGCACCTGTTCGACGCTGCCGGCCTCGGGGGTGACAAAGCTGAAGCCGTCGCTGCCAACGACACAGTTCTGATGGCCGATGAAACGATCACCGATGGTCACGCGCGGACCGATCCGCACGCCCACATGCAAAAGCGCATCGCGCCCGATCACGCTGTCGGGCCCGACAAAGACCTGCGGCCCCAGAAGCGAGCCCGCGCCGATCTTCGCCCCCGCCGAGATGATCGAGAACGGGCCGATGCTGACGCCCTCGCCGATCTCGGCCGTGGGGTCGATCAGGGCGGAAGGATGGATGCCGGTCGGATAGCCATGGCCGCGGTCGTATATCCGCGTCAGCCCGGCCAGCGCCATGCGCGGACGCGGCGCGACGATGGCGGCCTTCAGCCCCATCGCCTGCCAGTCGGCCCCCTGCCACAGCATCGCGGCCCGCGCCCGGCCCTTGGGCAGGGCCTCGGCGAATTCGGGCTTCATCGCCAGCGCCAGATCGTCGGGGCCCGCATCGGCGGGCTCCTTCAGGCTGTCGATCAGGATCGAGCCATCCCCCAGGACCTCGGCGCCAAGCGCCTGGGCGATCTCGCTGATTGCATGTGCCATACCGGACCCCGTTCCTTGAAAGTTCGGGGAAGTCTTAACTGCGAACCGGAGACAGGGCTACCCCTTCCGCCGCGAGCGCCTGCCAGATCTTGGCATCGCGCCCATAGACATCCGAGCGATAGTGCATCCGGCCATAGCCATCCGCAAAGGCGGTGCGGTAGACCAGATGCACCTGGATCGGCTGCTTCAGGTTGACCTGCACCTGCTTGCCGGTGGCCAGCTTCTCCTGGAAGTAGGTTTCCGGATCCGAGACCTGACGGGCCAGCAGCGTATAGGCAAAATCGAAGGGCTGCTGCAGCCGGATGCACCCGTGCGAGGCCGCGCGCATGTCGCGCCCGAACAGCGATTTCGACGGCGTATCATGCAGATAGATGTTGTTCGGGTTGGGGAACATGAACTTCACCAGGCCAAGCGCGTTGCGCTCGGACGGGGGTTCGCGCAGGTCGTAGGGGAAGTTCTGCGCATTGTACTGCGCAAAGTTCACCGAGCCCCGCGGCACCACCTGCCCGCGGCTGTCGATCAGCTCCAGCTGGCTGGCGGCGGCGGGGTTCTGCTGCATCTGCGGCAGATATTCGTTCACCACGATCGAGCGCGGCACGTTCCAGCTGGGGTTGATGGACATGTATTCCATCACATCCGAGAACTCGGGGCTCTGGTGGCTTTCCTCGCGAGCACCGACCACGGCGCGGGTCTCGAAGGTGACAGTGCCGTCATCGACGATCTCGGCACTGAAATCGGCCAGGTTCACCCAGATGTGGCGCTTGCCCAGCGGGCGGTTGATCCAGCGTTCGCGCTCCATGGCGACGATGACGGATTTCAGGTTGTCCTCGGCCGAGCGATTGATCAGCGCCATGGTCGCAGGCCCTGCCACGCCGTCCTCGGTCAGCCCGGCATCATGCTGGAACGCCTTCACCGCGGCGATCAGCGAGCCGTCATAGACCGTCGACAGCGACCCGCTGTCATAGCCCAGCACCGACAGGCGGTTGCGCAGCGCGCCGACGTCGGCACCCGAATAGTTGGGCTTGAGCACGTTGGCGCCGACCTTGGGGCCATAGCCGCCGGCCTCGATCACCTGTTGCAGCTGCATCCGCGCCTTCATCAGGCTGGCATATTGCGTGCTCTGCGGCGGCAGTGAATGCACGTAGCGGATCGGATCCGGGCCCTGGATCTGATCCAGGTACTGGGAATAGTCGCGCAGCGGCACCTTGCGCAGGATTTCGGGCACCACGTTGCTGGGTGTCAGAATGCCGGTCTGCAGATCCTTGGCGAGGGTGATGAAGGCCACGCTCAGCTGCACGTCAAGGCGGCCGCGGTCTTCGCCAGTCTGGGCGGCGCCCATCTGGTTGACCAGCTGCTGCACCGTGTAGACTGACGCGGGCAGGCCGTTCTGCGGCATCATCCGCACCGCCTCCAGCAGCGCGCTGCGGCGGTCGTCATAGGCCGCGCCCGAACCGGTCCAGATCGGGGCGAAATCGCGCGAGCGGTAGTAATCCGCAATGCGGCTGTCGGCATTGGCCAGGGCCGAAGCGACCCCCTGACGGAAGGACATGCCCTGCAGATCCGACGCCGCGGGCGGCGGCAAGGTCGATTCCTGAGCAGATGCTGACAAACAGGGCATACCAAGGCCCACGGCGGCCGCCAGCAACCCGGCGCGGGCGGGCCGCAGGGCGCTCTTGAGAGACGACATCGGGGTCCAGAGATCCATAAGGGGCTCCTTACAAACGGGATTCGGCGCAAAGGCGTCGGGGAGGCGCGCCGCGGAATGCAGTTTTTCGGATGGCGCGTCCGGCGTCTACCCGAAAAACTAGCCCGCGCAAGATCCTTTCAACCCGTTGCGGCAGGGTTGCTGTCCGACGGGTCATGAGCGGATTAACGATGAAATGCCTGCAAACGCTGCGCGAGATCTTGCCGGTTTTGCCGCATCCCCGGCCTGCCGGAAAATGGCTGGTTTGCGAAATTTTACCCCTGTGCCATAAACCACGCATACTTGGGGATGAAGAGGGCACGTCCGGCCACCGGTCGCGTCCGAACAAAAAGACTACTCAGGCAGACACGACGGGACAGACAAACCGATGACAGAGCAGAAGACTGCGCGCGTTTCGCGGCGTTCGCTTCTGGGTGCGTTCATGGCAACAGCCGTGGTCGCCGCACCCACCTATTCCAATGCGGCCGGACTGCTGCGGGGCAGCGGCGATATCCGGCGCGTTAAAATGTACTCCTCCCGGACGGGCGAGAAGATCGACATGATCTACTGGGTGGATGGGCAATACATCAAGGACGCGCTGACCGAGATTTCCGGCTTCATGCGCGACTGGCGGCAGAACGAGGTCAAGTCGATCGATCCGCGCACCATCGACATCATTGCCGCGACGCACAAGCTGCTCGATGTGAACGAACCCTACATGCTTCTGTCCGGGTATCGCACGCCGAAGACCAATGCGATGCTGCGGTCGCGCTCCAGCGGCGTTGCCAAGCATTCGCTGCATATCCAGGCGCAGGCCGCCGATCTGCGACTGTCGTCGCGCTCGGTCAGCCAGATCGCGCGGGCGGCCAGCAGCTGCCACGCCGGTGGCGTCGGTCGGTATTCGCATTCCGATTTCGTCCATATGGATTGCGGCCCGATCCGCAGCTGGGGCGCCTGAGGCCCGGCCCTTCGGCCGCGCGGCCCGCACCCGACGATCCCTTTCAAGGACCCGCACCCTCAGGGCGCGGGTCTTTTGCTGCCTGCGGTTCGGGCAGACTCCCGGCAAAACGGCACAACGGCCCTGCCCGGGCATCCCGGCAATTGACGCCCCACCCGGCGCCTTCGAAAGATGTGCACAACAGGGCGGAAACGGGGATCGAATCGCGATCAACAGGCCGTATTTCCGGCGCAAATGGACGCTCCCCTGATCAATCCGATTGCGATGTACACAAACAGGGAGATTCCGCGCATGTCCGTCAGCAAGGCCCCCTTCCCGGCCGCCGAATACCAGCGGCGGATCCGGCTGACCCGGCAGGCCATGGCCAAGGCCGGGATCGAGGTGCTGTTCGTCACCAACCCCTCGAACCAGTTCTGGCTGACCGGCTATGACGGCTGGTCCTTCTACGTCCATCAGGGGGTCATCCTGCCGCAGGAGGGCGATCCGATCTGGTGGGGCCGGCTGCAGGATGCCAATGGCGCCCGGCGCACCGTCTGGATGGCCGAGGACCACATCCTGTCCTATCCCGACCGCTACATCCAGGCCCCCGACATCCATCCGATGCAGGATCTGGCAGAACATCTGCAGGCCTTGGGCCATGGCCAGGCCCGCATCGGCGTCGAGATGGAGACCTATTTCTACACCGCCCGCGCCCATGCCATGCTGGCCGCAAGCCTGCCCGGGGCGACGCTGGTCGATGCCTCGACGCTGGTGAACTGGCAGCGGCTGATCAAATCCCCCGAAGAAATCGCCTTCATGCGCCGCGCCGCCCGGATCTCGGAGCTGGTGATCCGCCGCGCGATCGAAATTGCCGAGCCCGGCCTGCGCAAGCACGATCTGGTGGGGGAACTGTTCAAGACCGCAGTCCAGGGCGAGGCCGACAGCTGGGGCGACTATCCCGCCATCGTGCCGCTGCTGCCCTCGGGCGAGGATGCCAGCGCCCCGCATCTGACCTGGAACGGCGAGGCGCTGAAATCCGGCGAATGCACCTTCATCGAACAGTCGGGCTGCTACCGGCGCTATCATGCGCCGCTCTGCCGCTCGATCTTCTTTGGCAAGCCGCCACAGTTCATGTCGGATGCCTCCGAGGCGCTGACCGAGGGGCTGAATGCCGGGATCGAGGCCGCCCGCGCCGGCAGCCGCGCCTGCGACATCGCCAATGCGCTGGATGCCGCGCTGCGCAAGGTCGGGATCGAGCGTCCGAACCGCGCGGGCTATGCGGTGGGCCTGTCCTATCCGCCCGACTGGGGCGAGCATACCGTGTCGATCCGCGCCTCGGACCAGACGGTGCTGCAACCGGGGATGACCTTCCACTTCATGCCAGGCCTTTGGATGCAGGACTGGGGGCTGGAGACGACCGAGACCATCCTGATCCGAGAAAATGGCGCAGCGGAAACGCTTTGCAACGTGGAACGAAAGCTTTTCGTGAAGGACTGAGCGATGGATCTGAGCCTTGCCAAGCAGCATCTCGACCGGCTGGTCTCCTGTCCCAGCATCTCTGCCGACAG
This sequence comes from Pseudooceanicola sp. NS-SX9, assembly GCF_057380705.1. Taxonomy (NCBI): domain Bacteria; kingdom Pseudomonadati; phylum Pseudomonadota; class Alphaproteobacteria; order Rhodobacterales; family Paracoccaceae; genus Pseudooceanicola; species Pseudooceanicola sp. NS-SX9. The sequence continues at coordinate 1,968,613 of NZ_CM170818.1, forward strand.
CAATCTGGACATCATCGCCTATTGTGCCGACATCCTGACGGCCGCCGGCGCCCGGGTCGAGGTGCTGCGCGACGACACCGGGCTGAAGGCCAACCTTTGGGCCACCCTGGGCCCGGATGCGCCGGGCGGGCTGGTGCTGTCGGGCCATACGGATGTGGTGCCGGTGGCGGATCAGCCCTGGTCCGGCGATCCCTTCCGCCTGCGCGAGGCCCATGGGCGGCTGTACGGGCGTGGCACCTGCGACATGAAGGGCTTTATCGCGCTGTGCCTGGCCACAGCACCCCGCCTGGCACAGGCCGCCCGCGACACCCCGATCCATTTCGCCTTCACCCATGACGAGGAAACCGGCTGCCTGGGCGCCAGGCGGCTGGTCGAGGCGCTTGCCACCCGGCCGCATCGCCCGGGGCTGGCGCTGATCGGGGAACCGACGCGGATGCAGGTGATCGAGGGCCACAAGGGCTGCTGCGAATATACCGTCTGTTTCACCGGCGCCGAGGGGCACGGGTCCGCCCCTGACCGGGGCATCAACGCGGTGGAACTGGCGGTGCGCTACGCCACCCGCCTGCTGGACCTGCGCGCCGACCTCGTGCCCCGCGCCCCCGGCAACAGCCCCTTCGATCCCCCCCATACAACGATCAACATCGGGGCCCTGCAGGGCGGCAGCACCCATAACGTGATCCCCGGCCGCGCCACGCTGAAATGGGAAATGCGCCCTGTCACCCCCGAGGATCATCTTTACGTCCTGGATGAGGTAACACGCCTAACCCGATTTCTTCAAAATGAAATCCCAGGGTCTACCATAGACACGACCGTCATCGGAGAGGTCGTCGGCCTGACCCCCGAACCCGTCAACCGCCTGCGCGATCTGGTGCAGCGGCTGACCGGGTCCGGTCCGGCCTGCGTTCCCTTCGGCACCGAGGCCGGGCTGTTCCAGGGCCTCGGGCTGCAGGCCATCGTCTGCGGCCCCGGCGACATCGCCCAGGCACACAAGCCCGACGAATACCTGGACCTGGATCAGTTGGCGGCAGGCCAGGACCTGCTGCTGCGCCTGGCCGACAGCCTGGCGGCCCACCCGTGAGCAGCGAACCCACGGCCCGCACCCGCGCCGAAGCCCTGGAGGAGGAACTGCGCGACCGCATCTGCCTGCTCGACTACCCTCCGGGCATGCGGCTGTCGGAAACCGAGCTGGCCGAGGAATTCGGCATCTCCCGGACGCCGCTGCGCCGGGTGCTGGCGCGGCTGGAGGTGGCCGGGCTGGTGGTCTCGGTCCACGGGGTCGGCACCTTCGTGACCGACCTGCGCGACGAGGAACTGGACCAGATCTATCGCCTGCGGCTGGAACTGGCGCAGCTGGCCGGTCAGCTGGAACCGGTCCCCCCCACGGCCGCGCAGATCGCGGGCTTTTGCGCCCTGACGCGGCGCACCCGCGCCCTCGACCCGCAGGACGCCGGCACGCCGCGTGCCTTCGCCCGGCTGATCCTGGATTACATTCTGGCCCAGAAGGCGCTTTCTGCGAATGTGCCGCTGACGGAATTCGCCACCCGGCTTTATGTCCAGACGGCGCGGATCTGGCTGCATTCCCTGCAGGCCTCGGCGCTGGACCGGGCCGAGGAGATCCGCCTGTTCGCCGACGAGGTCGAGGCCGTGACCCGCGCGCTGCAGGCCGGTGACCTGCAGGCCGCCGCGCTGCTGCACCGGGCGCATGTGTCGATGTCCTGGCACCGGATCCGCCAGCGCCGGCCGATCAGCCGTTAAGACAGTGGAAATCAACCTGTGGCAGCCTCGCGGTTCAGCGGCGGGGCCAGGTCCGGATGACACAATATTCCCTCAACATCTTCGAACTGTCGGGATTGTCGACCACGTCCTATACGTTCGACGACAATGGGGGCTACCAGTTCAACCTGGGCAGCGACACGGTGACGATCAATTCAGGCGTCACCTCGCAAACAGCCCTGATCGAGGATGCCGACGGCTATTTCGACGATGACCAGACACAGACGCTGGTCAACGACCTGGTGCTGGACGGCAGCACCCACAGCGCCGGAACCGAGATCGAGGCCGAATACGTGATCCGCGTTCAGGATGGCGACGGCAACAATTACTATCTGCAGATCGTCTCGCTCGATAATGATGCCTGGGCGGCGCATGGCTTTACCGTCCTGGGCACCATGCCGCCCTGGGATACCCCGCTGACGGTGGTCGAAACCTATGACAATATCCAGGGGGTCTGGCCCTATGCCACGACCCTGCCCGCCTGTTTCGCCGCCGACACCCTGATCGCCACGGATCGCGGCCCCGTACCGGCGCGGCAGTTGCGTGTCGGAGACAGGCTGGTGCGCGCCGGAGGCGGCACCGCAGACCTGCAGATGATCCTGCGCCGACGCCATGTGCTGGACGGCAGCCTGGAGCAGGCGCCGGTCCGCCTGCAGCCGGGAACCCTGACACCCCAGATGCCCGGCCGGGCGTTGCTGCTGTCGCCGCAGCACCGCGTCTTCGTGCCACGCCTGGCCGCGCTGGTGCCCGCCCGGGCCCTGACCGTGCTGCCGAAGATCGGCAGCCAGCGCCAGCTGCGCCGGATCGACTACGTGCACCTGGTCTGCCCCCGTCACGAGTTGATCGAGGCCGAGGGCGTGATCTGCGAAAGTTTCTGGCCCGGCCCCCAGGCCATGGCCTCGCTGCGGATGTCGGATCGCATCCGGGTGCGCGCATTGATGGGGCCTGCCCCCGATCCTGCCGCCCCGATGCTGCGCCGCCGCCCGGCCGAGGCCGCGCTGCGCGCCGACCATCTGCTGCCGGGCTGACACCGCCAGACGAAATCGCCTCGGGCCGATTTCCCCCCCGGATGTGTCGCAAACAGAAATCCCGTTTCCGATCGGCCGCGTAATCTGGGGCCATCCGCCGGATCCCCCTCCGGCGCTCCCACCTGTTCCCGGGGCGCCAAGCCCCACCCTCATCCGGGATACCCCGTCGCCAAGGAGACCGGCCATGGACGCCCAGGCCAAGACGCGCATTCTGCTGGACCGCCGCAAGCCGGCCCATGCCCTCGAGCAGCCCTTCTACACCGATCCCGACATCTTCGCCCTGGACATGGACACGATCTTCCATCGGGAATGGCTGTTCGTGACCCCTGCCTGCGCCCTGCCCAAGGCGGGCGCCTATGTCACCTATCAGCTGGGCGTCTACCGCGTGATCATCGTGCGCGGCGCCGACGGCCAGATCCGCGCCTTCCACAACACCTGCCGTCACCGCGGCTCTGTGATTTGCAAAGGGGCCAAGGGTCAGGTTGCAAAGCTGGTCTGCCCCTATCACCAATGGACCTACGAACTGGACGGCCGTCTGCTGTGGGCCCGCGACATGGGGCCCGAATTCGACCCCTCGAAGCATGGGCTGAAAACCGTGCACTGCCGCGTCCTGTCGGGCCTGGTCTATATCTGCCTGGCGGACGAAGCCCCCGATTTCGACGCCTTTGCAAATCTCGCCCAGCCCTATCTGGACGTGCATGACCTGGGCGAGGCCAAGATCGCCTTCCAGTCCACCATCATCGAGAAGGGCAACTGGAAGCTGGTCTGGGAAAACAACCGCGAATGCTATCACTGCGGTGGCAACCACCCCTCGCTGTGCCGCACCTACCCCGAGGACCCTTCCGTCACCTTCATCCCCGCCACCGGGGAAATCCCGCCGAAGCTGAAGACGCATTTCGACCGGCTGGAAGCCGCCAACACCCCCTCGACCTACCGCATCGACCCGGCCGGCCAATACCGCCTGGCGCGGATGCCGCTGCTGGACGGCGCCGAAAGCTACACGATGAACGGCAAGATCGCGGTCAGCAAGCGGCTGGGCCGGGTGCCCTTCCTGGATGCCGGCACGCTGCTGAAGTTCCACTATCCGACCACCTGGAACCACTTCCTGCCCGACCATTCGATCACCTTCCGTGTGACCCCCATCAGCCCGACCGAGACCGAGGTCCAGACCACCTGGCTGGTCCACAAGGATGCCGTCGAAGGCCGCGATTACGACATCAAGAACCTGACCCAGGTCTGGGAAGAAACCAACGACGAGGACCGCCGCGTGGTCGAGGACAACCAGCAGGGCATCCTGTCGCCCGCCTATGAACCCGGCCCCTATTCCGAGCTGCAGGAGGCCGGCGTGATCGGCTTTGTCGACTGGTATGCGCAAACCCTGTCGGACCGGCTAACCCCCACGCGGATGGCGGCGGAATGACCCCGACGCTCTCGCATCCGCTGCGCGTCTGGGACGGGACCGAGGAACTGGAATGCGTCTCGGTCATCCCCGAGGCGCCCAATGTCGCCAGCTTCTGCTTCCAGGCGCCTTCGGGCGCGCTGTTCTCCTACAAGCCCGGCCAGTTCGTCACCCTCGAACTGCCGGTGCCAGGCGGGCCGCTCTACCGGACCTACACGATCTCGTCCTCGCCCTCGCGGCCGATGTCGATCACCGTGACCGTCAAGGCGCAGGATGGCAGCCTGGGCACCCGCTGGATGCTGGACCAGCTGCGGCCCGGAATGCGACTGAAGGCCACGGCGCCCGGCGGCCATTTCACCAACCACGAGATGTTCGGGAAGAAATACCTGTTCATCTCGGCCGGCTCGGGCATCACGCCGATGATGTCGATGACGACCTGGATGTTCGACCAGGGCCGCCCCGCCGACATCGTCTTCGTCAACTGCGCCAAGCGCCCTTCCGAGATCATTTTCCGCGAGCGGCTGGAGCATATGGCGGCCCGTGTCCCGGGGATCGACCTGAAATGGGTCGTCGAGGGCACCGATCCGTTCTCGCCCTGGACCGGTTACCAGGGGTTCTTCAACCAGCTGATGCTGGGCCTGATGGCGCCCGACTACCTGGAGCGCGAGGTCTTCTGCTGCGGTCCCGAACCCTTCATGCAGGCCGTCCGCGACGCGCTGCAGGGTCTGGGCTTCGACATGGATCATTACCACCAGGAGAGCTTTGGCGCCCCCACGCCCGAACAGGCCGAGGACTGGACCGAGGACGATACCGTTCCCGAAGCCGATGCCACGGCCGAGGTCACCTTCGCGGTCTCGGGCGTCACCCACAGCTGCAAGGAAACCGACACGGTTCTGGCGGCGGCGCGGGCTGCGGGTCTGAACATCCCCTCGGGCTGCACCTTCGGGGTCTGCGGCACCTGCAAGATCAAGAAGGCCTCGGGTCAGGTCCACATGGTCCACAATGGCGGCATCACCGATGACGACATTGCCGAAGGCTACATCCTGGCCTGCTGCTCGCATCCGATCGGCAAGGTCGAGGTCGAGGTCTGATCCCCCCGGGGGCGGCGCTGCCGCCCCTTGATGCTTTGGATTAGGATCGCCACTCAAGCACCTGAAATCAAAAGATCCTGTGGCATTTCGAAAGCAGGGTTTCCCGCAGCCCCGGGGCGCCTGCGCAGGTGGCGAAAGGCTGCTGCGGCTGCGTGGGATCGGCATTGGTGACGATCCAGCCACCGGCACCCTCGATCACGGCCGTGGCGCCTGCAACATCCCACAGGTACATGTTGGCCTCCAGGTAGCCGTGGTAGCGACCTGCCGCCACATAGGCCAGCGCCAGCGCCCCTGCGCCCGGCATCCGAGGCCGGAACCCTTCGGCCATCAGCTCGGCCAGGGTGTCGAAGGTCAGCGCCACGGGGCGTTTCGACACCACGCCAAAGCCCAGCACCCGGCGCCCCTCGACCGGCGCGGCGGCAAGGTCGATCCTGACCCCATCCAGCCAGGCCCCCTGACCGGGCAGACCGGTGAACATCTCGTCCAGGTTCGGATCATAGACCAGCCCCAGCACCACCCGGCCGCGATACATCAGCCCGATCGAGATGCACCAGAACGGGATACCGGCGGCAAAGTTGCCGGTGCCGTCGATCGGGTCGATCACCCAGGTCCAGTCGGCCATCTGGCCGCCCGCTTCCTCGCCCAGAACGGCATGATCGGGGAAGCGTTCCAGCAGGGCGCGACGCAGGTAATCCTCGACCAGCCCGTCATAGAGCGTCACCACATCCCCCGGACCCTTCAGGCGAACCTGCCGGTCGGCCTCGGTCGCGGTGAAACCGGGCATGGCAATGGCTGCAGCATCGCGGGCAAGCGTTTCGGCCAGGGCCAGCCATTCGGCCAGCGGAGCCTGTTCTGGAGTCATGATCTTTTGCCTGTCTTCAATGGGATGGGATGTCATCTTAACGTGCGATCACAATATCGGCCCGCAGGCCACCCAAGGTGTCGCTGTCGCCAAGCCGCAGCACCCCGCCATGGGCGCGGGCAATGTCGGTGGCAATCGACAGACCCAGACCCACGCCCGGGCCGCGGTTCTGGTTGCGGGCGGCCTCCAGGCGGGTGAAGGGGCGCGTCGCCTCCTCGCGGCGCTCGGCCGGGATGCCGGGGCCGTCGTCCTCGATGCGGATGCGCAGGGATTTCGCCGACAGATCGACCGAGACCTCGGCCCGGGTGCCATAGCGCACCGCATTGCCCACCAGGTTCTCGACCGCGCGGCGGATGGCGATGGGGCGCAGCGGCAGCGTGCCCGTGCCCTCGGCATGGATCAGCGTCACGTCGCGCCCCGCGCGCTGCGAATCCGCCACGATGGTGCGCACCAGCGCGATCGGGTCGACATCCTGCGCGACCTCCTCTCCGGTGCCGCGGGCGAAGGACAGGAATTCGTCCAGCATCCCCTGCATGTCGTCGATATCCTGCTCCAGCGCGGCGCGCTCGGGGCCGTCGAGCATCGCGACCTCCAGCCGCATCCGCGTCAGCGGCGTGCGCAGGTCGTGGCTGACCCCCGACAGCATCAGGGTGCGCTGCTCGATATGGCGCTCGATCCGGGTGCGCATGTCAAGAAACGCATTGCCGGCGGCGCGCACCTCGACGGCGCCACCGGCGCGGTAAGGAATGTGGCGGCCGCGCCCGAAGGCCTCGGCGGCTTCGGCCAGCCGGGTGATCGGACGCAGCTGGTTGCGCAGGTAGAGGAAGGCGATGACCGTCATCAGCGCACTGAAGAAGACCATGTTGACCAGCAGCTGATGCGGATTGGAGGCCGACACCCGCCGCCGGTCAAAGCTGAGCTGCAGCGCCCGGTCGCCCCGATGCACATAGACATGGACGGTGTAATCATCCGGCAGCTCGACTTCCTGGACGCCGGGGACCGTTTCGCGCAGGGTGCGGATGACGACGCGGCCGGACAGATCGTACCAGCGCAGCCGGTCGCCCGCGGGCACCGCATCCGCCGCCACGGGCTTCAGCGTGATCTGCAGCGCCCGGGCGATCCGCGGCCCGTCGCCGCCATCAGGTTCCTGTAGCACCAGCCCTAGATCGTAGCTGACGGAACGTGTCATCTGCACGGTCACATCTTCGAAATGTCGCTGGATAAACACCACCGACACTACAAGTTGAAGCGTGACCACCGGCAACACCAGGATCAGCGCGGCACGTCCATACAACCCGTGCGGTACATAACGTTTGAGCCATTCGAAAGACATGCGCTACCCTAAGCCGGTCGCAGGACGGAGAAAAGACGCATGGCACCGCTCAGGAGCTTCGAGGCCCGCCCCGGGGAAGCCGAAGCCATCACCGGCACGATCCGTCGGATCCTTGCCCCGAATCCCTCGGCCTTCACCGGGCCTGGCACCAATACCTATCTGCTGGGGCGGCGCGAGGTGGCGGTGGTCGATCCGGGCCCGGCCTCTCAGGCGCATCTGCAGGCGATCCTGGATGCGCTGGAGCCCGGCCAGAGGGTCAGCCACATCCTGGTCACCCATGCCCACCGGGATCATTCCGAACTGGCACCGGCGCTGTCGCAGGCCACCGGCGCCCCGGTTCTGGCCTTCGGCACCGCCACCGCCGGTCGGTCCGAGGCAATGAGCCGGTTGGTGGAGGAAGGCGGCGCCCTGGGCGGCGGCGAGGGCGTGCACGAGGATTTTGCCCCTGACTGGATCCTGCCCGACGGCGCCACCCTGCGCGGCGAGGACTGGCAGGTCACTGCGCTCTGGACCCCTGGCCACATGGGCAACCATCTTTGTTTCGACCTTGGGACAGGCGACATTCTGACCGGAGATCTGGTGATGGGCTGGTCGACCTCGATCGTCTCGCCCCCCGATGGGGATGTCAGCGATTTCATGGCCTCGTGCCGCCGTCTGGCCGCGGCTGGTGCACGGCGCCTGCTGCCCGGCCATGGCGGCCTGATCGAGGATCCGGCCGCGCGCCTCGCATGGTTGATCGAACATCGGCTGGCCCGCGAACGCGCCGTGCTGGAGGCCCTGGCCGCCGGCCCCGCCACCCCTCACGAGCTGGTGCCCCGCGTCTATGCCGACGTCGCCCCCGCGCTGCATCCGGCGGCGCGGCGCAATCTGCTGGCCCATCTGATCGACCTGCTGCAGCAGGGTCGCGTCGAGCGCAGCGGTCCCTTGGGCGAAACTGCCATCTTTCACCTCTCTGGCACCTGAGCTTTCTCGGCTGAGCCCTTGTTATCCATACGAAAACCACCTTCCGTAAGGTCGTTCTGAAAATCGCCCCAAAAGGTCGATAAACGCCTTGCGCGCCCCGAAAGCCATCGCTATACAGCCCCACATGTTCCGGCGTAGCTCAGCGGTAGAGCAGTTGACTGTTAATCAATTGGTCGTAGGTTCGATCCCTACCGCCGGAGCCAAATCTCTCTAAGAGATCACTGGCATAAAGGCCCCTCTCGCGAGGGGCCTTTGTCGTTTCAGGGGCCTCTGCAACAACTCTGCAACATTGGGGTCTCTACAACGAAAAGGGCCGCATTCGAAGGCGCGGCCCCGTTGTCGATGCAAGTGGCAGTCAGGGATTGGTGAACCGCTGCGTGCGGGTCACGATGGTTTTACCCCTTTCCCAGGTCACGTGCCATTCCGAGCCATCAACGGGGCGTTGTTGCAGAACTCAGCCGGTGAAGGATTCACATCGGGAATCCATACGGTTAGACGCGCTGCATTAGCAAGCCCAAGCCCGCCCGCTACCACACGACAAACTGGTCTACCTACAACGATGCGCTCAGGAAGCGCGGGTCACTGCTGATCTGGCTGAACAAGGAGATGGCCTGGCACGCGCCGCATGAGGGACGCCCAGGGCGCCCGCCAGTTTTCTCGGATGCCGCGATCCAGTTCTGCCTGTCGATCAAGGTGCTGTTCAAACTGCCGCTCAGACAGACAGCCGGGATGGTCGCGAGCCTCCTGCGGCTCGCAGGACTGGACTGGCCCATTCCCGACTACTCGACGCTGTGCCGTAGGCAGAAGACCCTCAAGGTGCAGATCCCCTATCGTCGTGCCGACGGGCCGCTGAATCTGCTGGTGGACAGCACCGGCATCAAGTTTCTTGGCGACGGCGAATGGCAGGCCCGCAAGCATGGTGTTCAGGGTCGTCGCCAATGGCGCAAGGTGCATCTGGCAATGGACACTACCACTTCGGATATCCGGGCCGTTGAGTTCACCCCCAGCCGGGAAGGCGACAGCCCCATCCTGCCAGACCTGTTGGGCCAGATCCCCGAGGACGAGGACATCGGCACCGTGACTGCGGATGGCGCCTACGATACCCGCCGATGTCACAGCGCCATCATCGCACGCGGCGGCTCGGCAATCATACCGATCCGAAGGAACGGTCGGGCTTGGAAAGAGGACTGCCCGGCTGCCAAGGCGCGCAACGAAACCCTGCGCGCCACACGTCACTACGGCCGGGCGTTCTGGAAACGGTGGACCGGATACCACGCTCGCAGCCGCGTGGAGGCCAAGATGCGCTGCATCAAGTCCTTCGGCGAGCGCATCGCTGCAAGGGACCCCGATCGCCAAACCGCCGAAATCCACATCCGCGTCGCTCTTATCAATCGCTTCAACGCGCTCGGCACCGCCGAGGTTGTTCGCGTGGCCTGAGCCTGAACGGGAAAGGGGCACTCACGTCTCAGGCCGCCTTTCTGCAACAACGCCGGTCAAACGCGAGACGCGCGAACTGATATTCGATCATCTGCCGACCATCGACCATCTTGCCGGCCGCATCGAAGCGGACGTGTGGGTCGCGTCTACGCCATGCGGTGCGTGCCGCAGAGAGCACATCAGAGCTTGGGCATCGCCGCCAAGTAACGTCAGTATAGGTAAGCGGAAAGTCATCGCCTGCTACCCCAGTTCTGGGGGCGCTCTACCAGTAGCCCTTGAGCGGTACCTGACCGATGTGCACCCCGACGCTGCGATGATCAGAGAGCCATAGGGCGAGCGCTGCGGAAACGGCAAGGTCCGCGTGGCCGAACTTCGTGCCACCTTCGATCTTCACTCGTCCGCTTGACCCCACATCGGCCTCGAAGCTCTCAAGCTCTTGCCGCATGAGGTCGCGGGCATCGAAGTTACCGATGGACAGGTCGCCCGTGTGGATTGCCGAGTTCAGCGCTGACAAGAGCCGGGTGCGCCCCACGTTGTTGAAGGTGCGCCCACGTTCAGTAGTCTCGGTCTCATTCTCACCGGCGACCATCTGAACGCGGATGTGCTGGACCGACTTAGTGTCAAGCAGATCGCAGAAGGCGCGCCCGACGCCAGAGGAATCCACGACAAGATAGGCGCGGCTCGCGATTGAGTGGTCCATCATCAGGTTCCGCGTCACGATGGCGAGGTCGGCATAGGACATGGCAGGCAGATGGTCCGCCCGAACGATCTCGCGGCACCTTCCCGCGAAGGCCTTTCACTGCAGCCCTGACACCAAGGCCGAGGATCTCCTTCGTCAGAGGCAGGCGGAAATGCCGCTGCGGTGTTTTGTTGCCACGACGGCGTGGCTTTTTGGGCTTCGGGGGCGCTGCTTTGCCCCCTTCATCTCGGCCCGGGCCCTGCTGGACGTCCGGTCCGCAAGGGTTTGAAAAAGCGCGGTTTCAGGGTCAGTCGCCAACCTTGACGCTTTGCCGCAGGGCACCGGTGGTGGCGTCATAGATCAGGATCTGCTCCTTGCCATCCTTGCCCTTGGCGACAACGGCCACCCAGCCGGTACCGATGGTCACCGCCTCGGCGGTGGCGCCGTCCGGCAGGCTCAGGCTGTCGGGCATCAGCGGCTCGGGCGTGGCGGAAAAGCGGATGACAACCAGGCCGACAATGCTTACGACGCCGATAATCATCACCACCATCAGCAGCGTGACAAGGCGGCGCAGCAGCCGCAGGTTCGCCGGTTCCTGATATTCGGAGGTCTCTTCCTGCGCCATGAGCAGCACTATCCTTCACGTCCTGATCGCGGCCAACCCGCCTGCCCGCCTTGATAAAGCGCTTTCCCGCGATGTGCCAGAGGACGCGGCCCTGTCGCGCACCCGCCTCGCGCGGCTGATCGCCGAGGGCCAGGTGGCCCGCGACGGCATCCCGCTGACCAATCCCAAGGAAAAGGTGGCCGAAGGCGACGTGATCGAGATCACCGTGCCCGTCGCCACTGATGTCGAGACCGTGGCCGAGGCCATTCCTCTCGACATCGTGTACGAGGACGACGACCTGATCGTGCTCAACAAGCCCGCCGGCATGGTCGTGCATCCCGCGCCCGGCTCGCCCACGGGGACGCTGGTGAACGCGCTTCTGGCCCATTGCGGCGACAGCCTGTCGGGGATCGGCGGCGAAAAGCGTCCCGGCATCGTGCACCGCATCGACAAGGACACCTCCGGCCTGCTGGTGGTGGCGAAATCCGACCGCGCCCACCATGGCCTGGCCGCGCAATTCGAGAAGCACTCGGCCGAACGCGCCTATCTGGCGCTGTGCCACGGCGTGCCCGATCCCGGCGATCCGCGGCTGCGCGGCATCAAGGGCACCTCGTTCGAGCCGGGCGGCGTCCTGAAGATCACCACGCTTCTGGATCGCCACCGCACCGACCGCCAGAAACAGGCGGTGTTCTTCGACCATGGCCGCCATGCGGTGACGCGGGCCCGGGCGCTGGCCGCATTCGGCACGCCGCCCTCGGTCGCGCTGCTGGAATGCCGGCTGGAAACCGGTCGCACCCACCAGATCCGCGTCCACATGTCCCATGCCGGCCACGCGCTGGTGGGCGATCCGACCTATGGCGGGCGCCGCCGCGCCTCGGCCAGCGCCCTTGGCGCCCAGGTCGCAGCCCTGATCGATGCCTTCCCCCGCCAGGCGCTGCATGCCGCCACCCTGGGCTTCGAACACCCCGCCACCGGCGAGCGCATGACCTTCGAAGCCCCGCTGCCCGCGGACATGCAGGCCCTGCTTGACCGGCTGCAGCCTCTTCAAGCCTGACCCAACCCTGCACATGAGCGTCATTCCTCACGAAGGACCACGCTCATGTGCATTTTTGCGAAGACCCTTCGCCTTGCGGTTCCGGTCCGGCCAGGCCTATCCTCGGCGCGAACAAACCGACGTGAGATCCTGAAACATCCGGATATTTCCCGACGGACAATCATTAACCCCTCGTTAGAACTTGCATGACAGGTGCTTGAACGCACCCACCAGCGCACCTAAGTTCATGTTAAGCGCATTTACATAAAAAGGCGCGCTGGTCAGTGGAAGGATGTGGACGTGAGCAATTACAACAATCTGCCGGCTCCGACCCCGGAAGGTGGTCTGAACCGTTACATGCAGGAAATCCGCAAGTTCCCGATGCTGGAGCCGGAAGAGGAATACATGCTGGCCAAGCGTTGGGTGGAGGACCAGGACACCCATTCGGCGCATAAGCTCGTCACCTCGCACCTGCGCCTGGCGGCCAAGATCGCCATGGGATATCGCGGCTACGGCCTGCCGCAGGCCGAGGTCATCTCCGAGGCCAACGTGGGCCTCATGCAGGCGGTGAAACGCTTTGACCCGGAAAAGGGCTTTCGCCTGGCGACCTATGCGATGTGGTGGATCCGCGCCTCGATCCAGGAATACATCCTGCGCTCCTGGTCTCTGGTCAAGCTCGGGACCACCTCGGCGCAGAAGAAGCTGTTCTTCAACCTGCGCAAGGCCAAGGCCCGCATCGGCGCGCTGGAAGAAGGCGACCTGCGCCCCGAACACGTGCGCCAGATCGCCAATGACCTGGGCGTCAGCGAAGAGGAAGTGACCTCGATGAACAGACGGATGTCGGGGGGCGATGCCTCGCTGAACGCCACCGTCGGCTCCGAGGGCGATTCCGCCATGCAATGGCAGGACTGGCTGGAAGACGAAGACGCCAACCAGGCCGGTGATTACGAGGAACGCGACGAGATGGACGCCCGCCGCGAGCTTCTGGTCGAGGCGATGGACGTGCTGAACGAGCGCGAGCGCGATATTCTGACCCAACGCCGCCTGACCGAGGACACGGTGACCCTCGAAGACCTCAGCGCCTCCTATGGCGTGTCGCGCGAACGCATCCGCCAGATCGAGGTCCGCGCCTTCGAGAAACTGCAGAACCGGATGCGCGACCTCGCCCAGGCGAAGGGCATGCTGCGTCGGATCTGAGGCGCCGTTCCCCGTCATCTGGCCGAAAATACTCCGGGGGAATCGGCGCGGCCCGCGCCGATGGGGGCAGCGCCCCCGGCCCGCTCTCCACCGGCATCCCCTCTCCTCCGGGTCTCCCCGCCCTCCGGGTCTCCCCGCGGCAAGGCTGCAAATGGAAAAAGGCGGGCCCATCGGCCCGCCCTTTTTCGTCCGACCGTTTCCGGTCGTCCCGGTCCTGAACGCCTCAGGCGGCCTTGACGCCCAGAACTTCGGCGACGCGGGTGCGGATGTCGGCGCGGGACATGCCCAGATCGGCCAGTTCCCGGTCGGACAGGCTGTTCAGCTCGGCGCTGATGCGCGAGGCCTGCATGGCGCGGCCGATCATCGAGAAAAAGCCCATGATGCCCTTGGTGTCGATCATCGGAGCGGCGTGGATATGTGCGGTATGTGCGGCCATTTTCGGGTCCCTTCCGGTTGAATGTCTTCGTTTGCCTGCCCCCTAGATAGCGAGGCCCCGGCCCGCGCGCCAACGCCGTTTGGTCAGCCCCGTCATGCATCCAGAGCATGGATTTGCCTGCGCCCCGCGCATGGCTCGGCACAACCTTCCCGGTCCCGGCCGACCGCGACAGATCCGCCCGGATCCCCCGCGCCCCTTGCCCGATGGGGACGGCAGGCACCACTGTGGCAGCAGCGAAGGGAGAGACCCGCCATGACACGCACCGACGGCTACAGCGCCCCGCAGATCGGCCTGCATTGGCTGACCGCCATTCTGGTCCTGTTCAACTACATCTACAGCGACGGCATGGGCCGGGCGCTGCACATCCGCCTCGACGGCGGCGACGCAACGGGGCTGCAGATCCTGCCGCAGATCCATGTCGTGGTGGGCATCGTGGTGCTGGTGGCGGTGCTGTTGCGGATCGCGCTGCGCCATCTGACCGGCGCCCCGGAAGCGGCCGGCGAAGGCCGGGCGCAACAGGTCGCGATCTGGGCCCACCGGCTGCTGTACCTCCTGCTGCTTCTGGTGCCGCTGGCGGGCATGGCCGCCTGGTTCGGCGGCGTCCATCTGCTGGGCGACCTGCATGCGCTGATGGCCAACGGGCTGATGATCCTTGCCGGGCTGCACGCGCTGGTGGCGCTGGTGCATCAGTTCATCCTGCGCGATGGGGTGTTGCGGCGGATGTTCATCCCCAGATAAATTCGCCCCCAGATAGAACTCAGCCGCCCCCATGCGCCAGTTCGGCATTGATTGCCACCGCCCGGACGTGGCATTCCGGTCGGGCCCGGCGTCAACCGGGCGGGAATGACGGGACACACCACTTGCTGACTGACCTGCGGGGCCGCATCGGCCCGATGCTGCCCTATATCGTCATGGCTGCGCTCTTTGCGGCCGGGTCCTATGCGCTTTATCACCTGCTCGACAAGGTCAGCCTGCGGGAGGTCATGCGCCTGGTCCGCCATACCCCGCGCGACACCATCGGGCTGGCGCTCTTGTGCACGCTCGGGGGGTTCTCGGCGCTGATCGGCTATGACTGGTCGGCACTGCGCTACATCGGCAAGAAGCTGCCCTTCCCGGTGATCGCCACCGGCGGCTTCCTGGGCTATGCGATCGGCAATACCGTGGGCGTCGGCCCCGTCACCGGCGGCGCCGTGCGCTATCGCGTCTATTCGGCGCTCGGGCTGTCGGCCTATGACATCGCCGGGATCTCGGTCTTCGGCTCTGTGGCCTTCGGGCTGGGCGCCACGATGATCGGCGTCGGCGCCTTGGCCTGGCATCCCCATGCCCTTGGCGCGCTGATCAACCTGCCCGGCGCGACCATCCGCATCGCGGCGCTGGTGCTTCTGACCACGGCGCTGGCACTGCTGACGCTGGTCACCACCCGGCGGGCCGAATTCACCGTGCGCGGCTTCCGCCTGCGCGCGCCCTCGCCAAAGCTGATGGCGGGGCAATTCCTTTTCACCGCCACGGAAACGCTGCTGTCGGCGACGGCGCTTTATTTGCTGCTGCCGGCGCATGACCTGGGCTTTGCCACCTTCCTGGCGGTCTTTGCCGCCGCCGTCATGGCCGGCGTCATCAGCCATGTGCCGGGCGGCGTCGGCGTCTTCGAGACGGTGATCGTCGCCGCCCTTCCGGCTTCGGTCCCCGCAGGCCAGGCGGCGGCGGGGCTGCTTCTGTACCGGCTGATCTACTACCTTGCCCCCTTCGCCCTGGCGCTGGTCCTGCTGGCCCTGGGCGAGCTGCGCATGGCGTCGCGCCGCATCGCGCCGGAACGGCTGGCGCTGCTGCAGCCGCTGTTCCGCGCCATGAGCGCCATCGTCCCCATCGCCATGGCCGCCATGGTCTTCGTTTCGGGGGCGATGATGATGGCAGCCACCCTGATACCGCCCACCAGCCATGCCGCCGAAGAGCTGGAGCTGCTGCTGCCGCTTGCCTTCGTGGAAAGCGGCGCGCTGGTGTCTTCGGCGCTTGGCGCCAGCCTGCTGGTCATTGCCCATGGCCTGCTGCGCCGGGTCGAGGGCGCCTGGTGGCTGTCGATCGCCGTGCTGACGGGCGGCATCGCCGCCAGCCTTGCCAACGGCATCGACATCGACCGCGCGGTGATCCTGCTGATCGCCATGGCGATCCTGCTGCCCACCAAGGGCGAATTCTACCGCGCCACCCGGCTGACGAAGAATGTCCTCAGCCTGCGGTGGTTCCTGCTGGTGCTGTGCCTGATGCTGGCGCTGCTGGCGGTGCTGTTCTTTTCCCACAAGGCCACCCCCTACGAGACCGACCTGTGGTGGCAGTTTGCCTCGGACAAGGCGGCGCCCCGGGCGCTGCGGGCGGAACTGGTGGCGCTGGTGGTGCTGGCGGTCTTGCTGCTGCGCTACGCGCTGCGCCCCGGCCGGCTGCACACCGCCCCCGCCACCCCCGAGGATCTGGACCGCGCCGCGCTGATCATCGACACCCAGACCGACCCCGAGGCCTGCGTCGCCCTGACCGGGGACAAGGCGCTGATGTTTTCCGAAACCGGAGACGGCTTCGTGATGTACCGCGTGCATGGCCGCAGCTGGATCGCCCTGCACGAACCGGTGGGCCCGCCCGCCCAGACCGCGACCCTTGCCTGGAGCTTTCACGACGCCGCCTATGCCGCCAGTGGCCGGCCGATCTTTTACGCCGTCGGCGCGGCATCGGCGGCGCTTTGGCTGCAGATGGGCCTGGCCCTTCACAAGCTGGGCGAGGAAGCGGTGGTGAAGCTGCCGGCCTTCAGCCTGGAGGGCAGCCACCGCAAGCGCCTGCGCACCACCTACAACCGCGCCCTGCGCGACGGGTTGTCGTTCGAGGTCCTGGCGCCCCCCTATGCCCCCGAGCTGCTGGAGACACTGCGCGCGATCTCGGACGCCTGGCTGACCTCGAAGGCGGGGGCGGAAAAGGGCTTTTCGGTGGGCAGTTTCGATCCCGCCTACCTGAACCGCACCCCGATCGCCCTGTTGCGCCATGAAGACCGCATCGTCGCCTTCGCCAACATCTGGCAGACGCAGGCCAAGACGCGCGCCACGCTGGACCTGATGCGCCACGTCGATGACACGCCGCAGGGGGTGATGGAGTTCCTCTTCACCAACCTGCTGCTGCATTACCGCGAGGCAGGTTTCGCGGAATTCTCGCTGGGCAATGCGCCGCTGTCGGGGCTTGAGGCGCGTCGCGGTGCGCCGCTTTCGACGCAGCTTGGCGCCTTCGTCTATCGCCACGGCCGGCAGTTCTACAATTTCGAGGGGCTGCGCAGCTTCAAGGAAAAGTTCGATCCCGACTGGGAACCGGTCTATGTGGCGCTGCCGCCCCGGGCCAATCTGGTGGCCGTCACCGCCGATCTGGTCGCGCTGATCGGCGGCGGCCTTGCCCGCGGCCGGGAAAAGCGCAGTTAACTGTCCTGACGGCCGTGTGCCTGTCATGAAATTGCCGCTGTATGTGGCGGACAGGACAGGATAAAGACGACCCGAAGACCTCCGGGCATCGGCCCGGAGAGACATGGCAACCTCCGGCTCCAAGTTTCCGGACCCTTCCTTTCAAGAGGAGTGCCTCATGAAATTCCGCTTCCCCATCGTGATCATCGACGAGGATTTCCGTTCCGAGAACTCCTCGGGGTTCGGCATCCGCGCCCTGGCCCAGGCCATCGAGGACGAGGGCTTTGAGATCCTCGGCGTCACGAGCTACGGGGATCTGTCGCAATTCGCGCAACAGCAAAGCCGGGCCTCGGCCTTCCTGCTCTCCATTGATGACGAGGAATTCACCCCCGGTCCCGATCTGGACCCGGCGGTGATGAACCTGCGCAAGTTCATCGAGGAAGTCCGCTGGAAGAACGCCGACGTTCCGATCTACCTCTATGGCGAAACCAAGACCTCGCGCCATATCCCCAATGACATCCTGCGCGAACTGCACGGCTTCATCCACATGTTCGAGGATACGCCGGAATTCGTCGCCAAGCACATCATCCGCGAGGCCAAGGGATATCTGGAATCGATCCAGCCGCCCTTCTTCAAGGCGCTGCTGGATTATGCCGAGGACGGGTCCTATTCCTGGCACTGCCCGGGCCATTCCGGTGGCGTCGCCTTCCTGAAAAGCCCCATCGGCCAGATGTATCACCAGTTCTACGGTGAAAACATGCTGCGCGCCGATGTCTGCAACGCGGTCGAGGAACTGGGCCAGCTGCTGGACCACAACGGCGCCATCGGGGCCTCCGAACGCAACGCTGCGCGGATCTTCAACGCCGATCACTGCTTCTTCGTGACCAACGGCACCTCGACCAGCAACAAGATGGTCTGGCACCATACCGTTGCGCCCGGCGATATCGTCGTGGTGGACCGCAACTGCCACAAGTCGATCCTGCATTCGATCATCATGACCGGCGCGATCCCGGTCTTTCTGAAGCCCACGCGCAACCACTGGGGCATCATCGGGCCGATCCAGCGGTCGGAATTCGACATGGACTCTATCCGCGCCAAGATCCGCAACAACCCGCTGCTGGAAGGCGTCGATGCCGAGCAGGTCAAGCCGCGCATCATGACGATCACCCAGTCCACCTATGACGGCGTGCTGTACAACACCGAGGTCATCAAGGAGCTGCTGGACGGCGAGATCGAGAACCTGCACTTCGACGAGGCCTGGCTGCCCCACGCCGCCTTCCACCCCTTCTATGGCCAGTATCACGCCATGGGCCGCAAGCGCGGGCGCACCAAGAAATCGGTGACCTACGCCACCCAGTCGATTCACAAGCTGCTGGCGGGCATTTCCCAGGCCAGCCACGTCCTGGTCCAGGATGCCGAGGAAACCAAGCTCGATCGCGCGCTCTTCAACGAGGCGTATCTGATGCACACCTCGACCAGCCCGCAATATTCGATCATCGCGTCCTGCGACGTGGCGGCGGCGATGATGGAACCCCCGGGCGGCACCGCCCTGGTCGAGGAAAGCATCGTCGAGGCGCTGGAATTCCGCCGCGCCATGCACAAGGTCGATGGCGAATACGGCGATGACTGGTGGTTCCAGGTCTGGGGCCCCGAGGACTTTCATCGCAACAGCGAAGACGGCATGGGCAAGGCCAAGGACTGGGTGCTGAAGAAGACCGATGCCGAGGGCGTCGAGACCACCGGCGACGACAGCTGGCATGGCTTTGGCGACATGGCGCCGGGCTTCAACATGCTGGACCCGATCAAGGCCACCATCATCACCCCCGGCCTGAACCTGGACGGCCGCTTCGAGGACTGGGGCATTCCCGCCTCGATCGTCACCAAATACCTGGCCGAACATGGCGTTGTCGTTGAAAAGACGGGACTTTATTCGTTCTTCATCATGTTCACCATCGGCATCACCAAGGGCCGCTGGAACACGCTTCTGACCTCGCTTCAGCAGTTCAAGGACGATTTCGCGAAGAACGCCCCGATGTGGCGCATCATGCCCGAATTCTGCCAGAAGCACCCCCGCTACGAGCAGATGGGCCTGAAGGATCTGTGTGATCACGTCCATGCGCTTTATGCGAAATACGACGTGGCGGTGCTGTCGACCGAGATGTACCTGAGCGATCTGACCCCGGCGATGAAGCCCTCGGATGCCTTCGCCCATATCGCGCGCCGCACCACCGAGCGCGTCGCCATCGACGATCTGGAAGGCCGCATCACCACCAGCCTCGTGACGCCCTATCCGCCGGGCATCCCGCTGCTGATCCCCGGCGAAGTCTTCAACCGCAAGATCGTCGAATACCTGAAGTTCAACCGTGAATTTGCCCGCAAATGCCCGGGCTTCGAGACCGACATTCACGGACTGGTTCAGGAAACCGATGCCGACGGCGTGGTGCATTACTTCGCCGATTGCGTCGCCAGCTAAACCGCAGATCTGCACGAACCAGAGGGGCCCCGGACGTACCAACGTCCGGGGCCTTTTGGTCTGCGTCACCCTGTCGCTGCGGCTCACCGGTAAAATCCCACCGATTTGATCAGGAACAAGGTTGCTTTTTTAATCCGACTGATCTTATCAGATTACAGCCACCTTTCGAGGGAACGCCATGGAACTGAGACAGCTTGATGCCATCGACCGTTCGGTCTCGCTGGGCGAGGCGCGTCGGGGATACCGGGGGCGCGTTGTCTGCCTGCTGCCCCTCGACGGCGCAGGCCGCCTCGCGGCCGACGAGATGGAGCGCCGCCTGATCGAGATGGGCTTTATCGAGGGGGTCGAGGTCTCGGTCATCCACGAAGGGCCCTTCGGCCGCGATCCGATTGCCGTGCGCGTGGGTCATGCCACCGTCGCCCTGCGCCGCCGCGACGCCATGGCGATCCTGACCGAATAAGCGATTCCCAGATGACCGATATCCAGACCCAGACCGGCGACGGGGTGACCCGCATCGCCCTTGTCGGCGCGCCCAATTGCGGCAAGACCTCTCTGTTCAACGCGCTGACCGGCGCCAACCAGCGCGTCGGCAACTATTCCGGCGTCACGGTCGAGCGCAAGATCGGCACCGCCCGCACCCCCGGCGGCCAGGCCCTGCGCATCACCGACCTGCCCGGCACCTACAGCCTGCGGGCGCGCTCGCCGGACGAGGCGGTGACGCGCGACGTGATCCTGGGCACCCGCCGCGATGCCGAACCGATCGACCTGCTGATGGTGGTGGTGGACGCCACCCAGATGCGCCACGGGCTGCGCCTGGCGCGCGAGCTGCGCAGCACCGGCCTGCCGCTGCTGGTCGTCGTCAACATGATCGACATCGCCCGCCACCGCGGCATCGAGATCGACCTGGACCGCCTCTCGGCCGATCTGGAGCTGCCGGTCGTGGCCTCGACCGCGGTGCGCCGGGCGGGCATGGAAAGCCTCTGGGCGCGCCTTGACGCGCTGGCGGCGGGCGGGCTGCCCGAGCGGCAGCCCATGCAGTGGCAGGCGCCCTCGGCCGGGGATCTGCGCGGCGCCCTGCGCGAGGCCGACCGGCTGATCACCCGCAGTGTCCGCCTGCCCGAACGCCGCCGCTCGGTGTCGGAGCGCATCGACGGGGTGCTGCTGCATCCGGTGGCCGGGCCGGTGATCCTGCTGCTGATCATGTTCACCATGTTCCAGGCAGTCTTTGCCGGCGCCGCCCCGCTGATGGACGGGCTGACCATGCTGGTCGATGCGGTCTCGGCCGCCGTCACCGCCCTGCTGCCCGAAGGGCTGCTGCGCGGGCTGCTGGTCGACGGGGTGATCGCGGGCGTCGGCAGTGTCATCGTCTTCCTGCCGCAGATCCTGATCCTGTTCGCCTTCATCCTGATCCTCGAAGACCTGGGCTACATGGCGCGCGCGGCCTTCCTGATGGACCGCATCATGGGCCATGCGGGGCTGCACGGGCGCGCCTTCATCCCGCTGTTGTCCAGCTTTGCCTGTGCCGTGCCCGGCATCATGTCGGCCCGCGTCATCGACGACCAGCGCGACCGGCTGATGACCATCCTGATTGCGCCGCTGATGACCTGCTCGGCGCGGATCCCGGTCTATACGCTGCTGATCGGCGCCTTCGTGCCCGCCCGCAGCATCGGCCCCGGCATCGGCCTGCAGGGGCTGGTGATGTTCGCGCTGTTTGCCGCGGGCGTCGTCTCGGCGCTGCTGGTGGCCTTTGTCAGTCGCCTGATATTCCGCCGCAACGAGGTCGCCTCGCCCTTGATGCTGGACCTGCCGGATTACAAGGTGCCGCAGGCGCGCGGCGTGCTGCTGGGGCTGTGGCAGCGCGGCCATGCCTTCCTGCGCCGCGCCGGGACGATCATCTTCACGGCCAGCGTCGTGGTCTGGGTGTTGTCGACCTTCCCCTATCCGCCCGCCGACGCCACCGAACCCGCGATCAGCTACAGCTTTGCCGCCATGATCGGCCATCTGCTGCACCCGCTGCTGGCACCGCTGGGCTTCAGCTGGCAGATCTGCGTGGCGCTGGTGCCCGGCATGGCCGCCCGGGAGGTCGCCGTGGCGGGCCTGTCGACGGTCTATGCGGTCTCGGGCGGTGATGGGGCGCTGGCCGGCGCGCTCGCCGCACAATGGAGCCTGGCGACCGGCGTGTCGCTGATCGTATGGTACATCTTCGCGCCGCAATGCCTGTCGACCCTGGCGGTCATCCGGCGCGAGACCGGCGGCAACCGCTGGATGTGGGTCGCGACGCTCTACATGTTCGCACTGGCCTGGATCGCGAGTTTCGCCGCTTATCACCTGGTCGCAGCCCTGTCCTGATCCCGGTCACAGCACGTCAGGGCCCGAGCCTCTGGTTCGGGCCTTTTGCCTGCCCGGCGCCTTGATGCGAAACATCAGCATCGGCCCCCAGTCCCCTGTTCGGAAAAAGAAAAAGGCCCCCAACCGGGAGCCTTTTTCTGAAAGCCACAATGTTGTGGCGGAGAGACAGGGATTCGAACCCTGGAGACGGTTTCCCGCCTACACACTTTCCAGGCGTGCGCCTTCGACCACTCGGCCACCTCTCCATGGCGCTGTCTTTAGCCGTGCCTGCTGGGGCTCGCAAGGGGGTGAAACGGATTTTTTGCACCTTTTTTCAGTCCCCTCGCCATGACCTTGCGACAGCTTCAGCGATCGTCGCCGCCACCATCCCCGTCACCCGCCGCATCGGCGTCGCGCATATGCGCAGGCGCCGGTCCGTCGGCCAGCGTCGGCCCCTGCGCCACCCCCGGCGGCACCGGTTTCGAGCTGCTGGCCGGCGGATGCAGGGCCTCGGGGTTGCGCAGCCAGATGTCGCGCTGCGCGAAGGGGATCTCGATCCCCTCCTGGGCAAAGCGGGCGGCGATCTGGTGGTTGATCTCGGTCTTGGTGGACAGACCCTGGGTCACGTCGCGCAGGATCATCCGCATCTCGAAGTTCAGCGAATCCGCCCCGAAGCCCTGGAAGACCACGCCCGGAGGCGGGTTCAACAGCACCAGCGGCTGGGCCTCGGCGATCTCCTGCAGGATCTTCTGCACGCGGCGGGTGTCGGTGCCATAGGCCACCCCCACCGACACGATCAGCCGCCCGATCAGGTTGCCCCGCGTCCAGTTCGTCACCTGACCCGAGATCAGATCGGCGTTCGGCACGATCACGTCGGTGCGGTCGAAGGTCTCGATCCGGGTCGAGCGCACCGAGATCGAACGCACAAAGCCCTGCTTGCCGCCGACCTCGATCCAGTCGCCTTCGGAAATCGGCCGTTCGATCAGCAGGATGATGCCCGAGACGAAGTTCTGCACGATGGTCTGCAGGCCGAAACCGACACCGACCGACAGCGCGCCCGCAACGATGGCCAGCGACGACAGGTCGATCCCCGCCAGCGTGATCGCCACCAGCGCCGCCAGGAAGATGCCGATGTAGCCGATGCCCGACACCGCCGCGTTGCGCCCGCCGATGTCCAGCTTGGTCTTCGGCAGGATCGTCGTCTTCATCGCCTTCTGGACCATGCGGGTGACCACGTAGCCCACCGCGAAGATCACCACGAAGGTCAGAAAGTCCGCGGGGCTGATATGCGTGCCCCCGATCGAGAAGCCGGCGACGAAGCGGGTCCACATCTCGGTCAGGTCGGTGACGCGGGCGCCCCAGATCAGCGCGAAGACCGGCAGCGACAGCACCACCAGCATCATGTCGATCAGCACCGGCACCAGCGCATCCGACACGCCCGAGCGGTTGCCCGTGACCAGCACGTAGACTTCCTCGGTCAGGCGCTGGAGGATCACCAGGAAGGCGATCAGCTGCAGCGACAGCAGCGAGGGGAAGATCAGCGTCCTTGCGGCCTGGAAATAGCCGATGGCACACAGGATGGGCGCCACGATGGCGATGATGAAGACGATGCGCCCCAGCACCATGGCCAGCTGCGCCCGAAAGCCCGGGTCGTTGCCCTCGCCATCGGCGGCCGAGGCATGGGCGATCAGGAAGCGCGACAGCCGCAGCAGGAAAAGCGAGATCACCACCAGGATCGGGAAGACCAGCGTCACCACGGTGGCGGGGGACCAGTCCTCGAAATCGGCGACGCTTTCCAGCAGGTAGTAAAGCGCCATCAGACCGCCCAGCACATTGGCATAGACGCGCCCCTCGCGGCGCTGGCCGCCCGACAGATCCAGCGGCGGGCTGGCCTTGTCGGAAACCGGGAAGATATAGCCCCCCACCCAGCGGGCGGTAAAGAACAGCAGGCCGATGTCGGGCACCGCGCGCGCCAGCGCCTGCACCCGGTCGCTCATCAGCCCCGAGATCATCGCCGCCATGTAGAGCATCAGGATCCCCGCCACCGGCAGCAGGATCTGCCCCAGCGACACGATGAAGCTGATCAGCCAGCGCGAGGCGCTGCGTTCGGATCCCAGCACCCGCAGGGCCAGCCGCTCGATCACGTCCCGGCCGCGCAACAGCAGGAAGACGGCCGCAATCACCAGGCCCAGTTCCAGCGGCAGGTTCTGCCGGAAGACCGAGCGGTGGCTGTCATCATTCCAGGCGGTGACGGAATCGGTGACGACATTGCCGACAAAGGTCACCACGGCCTCGATCGCATCGGGCCATTTGGTGGGATCAAGGGGCGACGGGCCCAGCTGGATCAGCGCCTGGGTCTGGCGATCACGCAGGATGGCATCGGCGGATTTGATCAGCGCATCGGCCCGGCTGTAGGCCAGCGTCGCCTGTTTGGCGGGGGCCTGAAGCTCGGTCAGCTTGGCCTCCAGCGTGGCACGCTGTTTGGCGTCGCCGTCGCCCTGCCCGTCCTTCGGCGCGGGTCCCAGGGCATCCAGCTGCGCCTGCACGGTGCTGATTGCGGTGGAATTGGCGCTTTCCTGGCCCTGGAACTTGTCGCGCCAGCTGACCAGCTGGCTGCGCAGCGCCTCGAAATCGGATGCCGAGGCCTGGTTTTCCTGGATCGACTGCTCGGCCTTGGTGGCGAAGCTGTCCCACTGCTTGTAATCTTGGGCGCTCAGGGCCACGGCTTCGGGGGCCGGATCGGCCGCCGCGGTGGTCTTGGCGGATTTGGCATCCGTGTCCGCCTTGTCCTGCCCGGACTTGTCGGCCCCGGGCAGGATGCTGGCCAGCGTGGTATCAAGGGCATTGCCGTCCTGCGCCAGCGCCGGCCCTGGTCCTGTCCCCTGCAAGGCAATCACGAAGGTGAAGATCAGGCAGAGGCGGAGGAGGAACCGGCGGGTCAGGAAGGTCATGCTTACTCGGTGAAGACTCCGGGAATGGAGCGGGGTGCTTCGGCCATCCAGGGCGGCGTCGGCAGGCCCTTTTCCTTCAGGAAGTCGGGGTTGAAGAGCTTCGATTGATAGCGCGTGCCATAGTCGCACAGCACGGTCACGATGGTATGGCCCGGGCCAAGGTCACGTGCAAGCCGCACCGCGCCGGCGACGTTGATCGCCGAAGATCCGCCGAGGCACAGGCCTTCTTCCGCCAGCAGGTTGAAGACATAGGGCAGCGCTTCGGCATCCGGAATCTGGTAGGCGAAGTCAGGGCGGAAGCCCTGCAGGTTGGCGGTGATGCGCCCCTGCCCGATTCCTTCCGTGATCGAGGACCCCTCGGCCGAAAGCTCGCCCGTGGTGTAATAGGAATAGAGCGAGGCGCCCATCGGATCGGCAAGGCCGATCTTGACGCCCTTGGGCTGCAGCGCCGCCGCCGTGCCCGCCAGCGTGCCGCCCGAGCCCACCGAGGCCACGAAGCCATGCACCTTGCCGCCGGTCTGTTCCCAGATCTCGGGGCCGGTGGTTTCCTCGTGCGCGAGCCGGTTTGCCACGTTGTCGAACTGGTTGGCCCAGATCGCGCCGTGGGGTTCGGATTTCTTCAGCTCTTCGGCCAGACGCCCCGAGTAATGCACATAGTTGTTGGGGTTGCGGTAGGGCACGGCGGGCACCTGGATCAGATGGGCACCGGCCAGCCGCAGCATGTCCTTCTTTTCCTGGCTCTGGGTCTCGGGGATCACGATGACCGTCTTGAAGCCCATCGAGGCGCCGACCAGCGCCAGGCCAATGCCGGTGTTGCCGGCGGTGCCCTCGACGATGGTGCCGCCGGGCTCAAGTTCGCCGCGGGCGATCGCATCCTTGATGATGTAGAGCGCGGCCCGGTCCTTGACCGACTGACCGGGGTTCAGGAACTCTGCCTTGCCGAGGATGGTGCAGCCGGTTTCCTCGCTGACGCGCTTCAGCTTGATGAGCGGCGTGTGACCGACGGCCTCGGCCAGGTCCTGGGCAACGAACATGGGTATATCCTTCGTCTTGAGGGGTCGCTCAGATGTATCGCCGCGGGGCGGCCAACTCAAGCCGCGCCCCGCAACTCGGAACGCTTGGACTGCAGCCACATCAGGGTCAGGAAGAGTGGTGCGGCCTGGGCCTCTCCGCTGGTCAGGAGTTCCATGGCGGCGTCATAGGACAGGACATGCGTCCGGATATCCTCGGCCTCCTCATCAAGGCCATGCTGGCCGGTGATCCCATCCGGCAGGTCGCAGGTGCCGAGGAAGACATGGTAATATTCGCTGGAGCACCCCGGCGTCGGGTAGCACGAGGCGATGTGAAAGAGATCCTTCAGTGCCACGCCCGCCTCCTCGACCGCTTCGCGGCGCACGCAGGCTTCGGGGGTTTCGCCGGGATCGACACGACCGGCGACGGGTTCCAGCATCCAGGGCAGCGCCTCGCCGCGGGCAAAGGGGCCCATGCGGAACTGTTCGACCAGCAGCACCCGGTCGCGCACCGGATCATAGGGCAGCACGATGCCCGCGTCGGGCGCCAGGAAGGTTTCCCGCCGGATCACCGCCGAGGTGCCCCCCGCGAAGGTGCGGTGCGTCAGCTCGTAGCTGCGGGTGAAGAAATAGCCCGCGTGATCGTCGCGCCGCGACAGCATGGTGACCTGCGGATCGGCCGGACCGGTGGCGATGCGATGGGGGGCGGGTTCGTCCTCGGCGCGGACACGGGCATGGGCGCGGGCCTCGATCTGCGGCAGGCGCAGTTGCAGCGCCGCGCCCGAGAAGCGGCCCCAGAGGGCCATGACCTCGCGGGCGGCATGGATGTCGGCGCGCGAGGCGCCGGCAATCCATCCGGTCAGGTCCCATTCACCGGGATCGACGCGGCGGGCATCGCGGGGGGCGAAGCGCTGCGCGGCGATCATGGCGCCATCCTGCTGTACGGTGCAGGGCTGCGGCGCATAGCCATAGGCGCCAAGGTAATGGCACAGCCGGTCGACGACATCGGCCGAGAGGTCGCGCATCAGGTAGCCGCGGGTGCGGGCGCCGGGTTCCTGCACCAGCAGCGGCCAGTTGGCCCGTCCCGAAGGCGCCACGCGGTAGCCTTCGAGCAGGGCCTTTTCGCGTGGCGGCAGGTAGCCTGCGACGATGGTCAGGAGCGGGTCGTGCAGCAGCGTGCCGTAGAGGAAGATGTTGGCGGTCATCGTCTTTTGTCCTTGGCCGGGGTGTGGCGGGCGGGCGTTGCGGGGGGCGCTGCCCCCCGTCGGCCTGCGGCCGCCTCCCCCCGGAGTATTTGGGGCCAGATGATAAAGAACCGGGCGCGAGGGGCGGCCGGCGTTTCGGAATGCTCTGACCCTGTCTAGGACGCGGCCCGGGATGGGGGCAAGGGGTGGGCTAGGACGCGGCCTCTTCCCGGGCGGCGCGGAAGCTTTCATAGGCATCAAGGGCGCGCTGGCGGCCGGTTTTCGGGTCTTCGGCGGGCTGCGGTGGTGGGTCCGAGGGCGCGAGGGTCCAGCGTTCGGGGATGGCATCGTAGAACGCGAGGGCCGTGGCGGGGGGATGGGCCTGCCCCTCGGCCAGCCATTGGCGGCGGTAGCGGTGGTCGGGGTCGAATTTCTCGGCCTGGGTGATCGGGTTGAAGATGCGGAAATAGGGGGCGGCATCGGGGCCGGAGCCTGCGACCCATTGCCAGCCCATGGCATTCGAGGCCGGATCCCAGTCGATCAGCGTGTCCTCGAACCAGCGCAGGCCGATCTGCCAATGGGCCATGAGGTTTTTCGTGAGGTAGGAGGCCGCGATCATCCGGGCGCGGTTGTGCATCCGCCCCGTGACGTAAAGCTCGCGCATCGCGGCATCGATGAAGGGGATGCCGGTGCGGCCCTGCTGCCAGGCGATGACCTCGGGGCGGGTGGCGTCAGTGTTCCAGGGGAAGTCGCGCCAGTCCGGGCGCCAGCTGTCGGTCAGGATCTCGGGGGTGTGCCAGGCGAGATGGGCGGCGAAGTCGCGCCAGGTGAGCTCCTTCAGGAAGGTTTCGGCGCCGGGCTTGCCGTCCGCCATGGCGCGCAGGCCCGCGTGCCAGCAGCGGCGGGCCGAGACCTCGCCCCAGGTCAGGTGATGCGAGAGGTCCGAAGTGCCCTGGGCCGCGGGGATGTCGCGCTGGCCCTGGTAATCGGCGATACGGTCGCGGATGAAGACCGACAGGCGCGCGAGGGCGGCGTCCTCTCCGGCTTCGGCATGGGCGCGCAGGACCGCGGCGCCGCGGCGCATCTGGGCGGCCAGATGCCAGTCGGTCAGGGTTTCGGTTTCGGGCCAGTGTGTCGGTGCGGGGATCTGCGCGGGGGCGCTGACCGGATCGCCCGGGTCGCGATCCTTGACCGCGCGCCAGTAGGGGGTGAAGACGCGGTAGCAGCCGCCCTGCCCGGTCTTGACCGTCCAGGGTTCGAACAGCAGGTGCCCGGCAAAGCTGTCGGCCTGCGTTCCCGCATCGCGAAGGGTGGATTTCACGCGGGTGTCACGCTCGACCGAGGCGGGCTCGTAGAGGCGCTGCCACAGCACGGCCCCGGCGCCGGTTTCCGCGACCAGCGCCTGCAGCACCTCGGCCGCGGGGCCCGAGCGCAGGATCAGCCGGCTGCCCGCGCCCTTCAGCCGCTCGGCAAAGGCCTGCAGCGCCATCTCGAGGCGCAGTTTCGAGGCCGCGCCCAGGGCATCGACCGCGTGGTCGCGGATGTAGACGGGGATCACCGGGCCGCCGCGCGCCAGCGCTGCCTGCAGCGCCGGATGATCGCTGAGGCGCAGGTCGCGGCGCAGCCAGAGAAGAGTGGGGTTGGTCATCGGATCGTCCTGTTCGTCTGCGCCCCGGGGATACGCGCGCGGGGTCCGGACGGATCACATAAGGCACGGCACGCGCAGGAAAAGGCCCCGCCACATGGGCGGGGCCTTCGGGCATCAGGCGCGATGTTCGCTGAGCAGGCCCTTGAAGATCGCCCAGCACATCATGAGCAGCACCACGGTGAACGGCAACCCGGTCGAGATCACCATGGATTGCAGGCTGGCAAGGCCGCCCGCCGACAGCAGCAGCACGATCGCCACCGCGCCCTCGAAGACGCACCAGAAGACGCGCTGCGGCACCGGGGCATCGACCTTGCCGCCGGCGGTGATCGTGTCGATCACCAGGCTGCCCGAATCCGAGGAGGTGACGAAGAACACGATCACCAGCACGATCCCCACCAGCGAGGTGATCGAGTCCAGCGGCAGGTGGTCCAGCATCTTGAACAGCTGGATCGGCAGGTCCGCGTCCTTGGCCGCGGTATAGCCGTCCTGCACCACCTGCTGGATCGCCACGCCCCCGAAGACCGACATCCACAGCACGCAGACCAGCGACGGGATCAGCAGCACGCAGGTGACGAATTCGCGCACCGTGCGGCCCCGCGACACCCGCGCGATGAACATGCCGACGAAGGGCGACCAGGAGATCCACCAGGCCCAGTAGAAGGCCGTCCAGCCCTGGACGAAGTTGGTGTCGGTGCGCCCGATCGGGTTCGACAGCGCCGGAAGGTATTCGAAATAGGCCAGCAGGTAGTCCCAGAAGCCCGTCAGGATCGCCAGCGTGTGGCCCGCGACCAGCACGAAGACCAGCAGCACGAAGGCCAGCCCCATGTTGATCTCCGACAGCAGCTTGACCCCGCCATCAAGGCCGCGCAGCACGGAAAACAGCGCGATCGCCGTGATCAGCGTGATCAGCAGCACCTCGACGGTATGGTTGACGGGGATGCCGAACAGCTCTCCCAGGCCCGCATTGGCCTGCGTCGCCCCGAACCCAAGCGAGGTCGCCAGGCCGAAGAGCGTCGCGAAGACCGCAAGGATGTCGATGATGTGGCCGGGCCAGCCCCAGACGCGCTCTCCCAGGATCGGGTAGAAGGCCGAGCGCACCGTCAGCGGCAGGCCCTTGTTGTAGCTGAACAGCGCCAGCGCCAGGGCCACCACCGCGTAGATCGCCCAAGGGTGCAGCGCCCAGTGGAAGATGGTCGCGGCCATGCCAAGGCGGATGGCGGCCTGCGGATCGCCCTGGGCGCCCCCCAGCGGGGCCCAGTCGGTGCGAAGACCGTCGTCGCCCATCTTCACCCCGCCCAGCGAGGAGGAGAAATGGCTCATCGGTTCGGAAACGCCGTAGAACATCAGCCCGATGCCCATGCCGGCGGCAAAGAGCATCGCGAACCAGCCGACGTAGCCGTAGTCGGGCGTGGCCTCGGCACCGCCCAGGCGCACCCGGCCCAGCGGCGTCACGATCAGCACCAGGCAGAAAATGACGAAGATGTTGGCCGCCCCAAGGAAAAACCAGTCAAAGCTTTGGGTGACGCTGTTGAACAGCCACTTGAACAGCACGCCCGCCTGATCGGGCAGCGCCAGCGTGTAGAAGACGAAGGCGACGATGCACAGGCCCGAGACCAGGAAGACCGGGTTGTGGATGTCGAAACCGAAGGGACCAAGCTGGCCGTCGATATTGTCCTGGCCGATCTCGTAATCGGTATCGATCACCTCGGCGGCGCCTTCCGGGGCGGGAATACCCTGTTCCTCGGTTGCACTCATGTTCGTGTTGACCTTTCTTTTATTACAACTGATTGCGACACTCTCCTCATGTGACGCACGAAGATGACCCAAGGCCCTCAGGCGTCAGGTCGGACCCCGCTTGGGGCCATCGCGGGGCCAGGGCCCGGCGCGAAAACAGCGAATGGATCGGCGCAGCCCAGCAGGGCTGCAGGGCAGCGCTCAGCGCCGCCCGGTCCGGTCGCTTGGCAAAAAGGGTAAGGCGATCGTGATCAATTCAAGGGCAAGACCGCGAGAAATTGCCGAAAGCGACATCAAATTGTCGGTTTCGTCGCGTCACAGCCAGGGACCCTGCTGCGGCATGTAGATCAGGTCAGTGTCCTCGGTCGGCAGGCCGAGGGCAGTCAGCATGGCATGGATCTGGCCGCGGTGATGGGTCTGGTGATTGAAGAGATGCATCAGCACCTGCCCGATGGGCCGCGCCGAGGTGACCCCGGTCGCCCCCGAGGTCCAGACAAGATCGCCTGTCAGATCAAGGGCCTGGACGTCCTCGGACCACAGCAGCAGCTGGCCGTCCAGCCGGTAGCGTTCCGTCGACCAGGTGGCGAAGGTGGGGCACAGCGTCAGGCCGCGCGGGCCG
Source organism: Pseudooceanicola sp. NS-SX9 (assembly GCF_057380705.1). Lineage (NCBI taxonomy): Bacteria > Pseudomonadati > Pseudomonadota > Alphaproteobacteria > Rhodobacterales > Paracoccaceae > Pseudooceanicola > Pseudooceanicola sp. NS-SX9. The sequence continues at coordinate 1,999,817 of NZ_CM170818.1, forward strand.
CCGCCTTCGGGACGCGGGGCGCCGGTCAGCCGGGCCAGCCAGATCGCATCGGCCCAGATCAGATGGTTCGCCGTCGCCAGGATCGAGCCGAAAAAGGCGCCGCGGTCCTGCTGCAGCGCCTCGGGCGACAGGCCCGCCATCGCCCGCCGCAGGCAGCCGTTCTGCCAGGCATTGTAGCGGGCCATGGTCAGGCAATAGGCGGGGGTGATCATCGGTTCCTCGCTTTCCGGACTCGCAGGACGCCGTGATTTCAGCGTTCTGCGATCTGGAATGCAAGCGGAACACGAAGTCGGTCAGCGCCCCCGCAGCGCTTCTGCCAGCACGCTGTGCACCGCGTCGCGCGGCACGTCCGAGGTCACGAAGGACTGCCCGATGCCGCGCGCCAGGATGAAGCGCAGCTTGCCGTCCAGCACCTTCTTGTCCTGGCCCATCAGCTCCAGCAGGCCATCGGCATCGGGCAGATCGCCCTCGATGTCCTTCAGATCGACCTTCATGCCCATGTCGCGCAGATGGGCGCGCACGCGGCTGGGGTCTTCCTGGGAACACAGGCCCAGCTTCGATGACAGCTCGAACGCCAGCGCACAGCCGATCGCCACCCCCTCGCCATGCAGCAGCCGCGAGGAATAGCCCGTCGCGGATTCCAGCGCATGGCCGAAGGTATGTCCAAGGTTCAGCAGCGCGCGGTCGCCCTGCTCGGTCTCGTCGCGGGCGACGATCTCGGCCTTCATCTGGCACGCGCGTTTCACCGCGGTGACGCGCGCCGCCATGTCGCCCGCAGCCAGCGCCGGGCCCATCTTTTCCAGCCAGTCGAAGAAGGCGGCATCGCCCAGCAGGCCGTATTTCACCACCTCGCCGTAACCGGCCAGGAAATCGCGCGGCGCGAGCGTCCCCAGCACCGCCGTATCGGCCAGCACCAGCGCGGGCTGGTGGAAGGCGCCCACCAGGTTCTTGCCCTGCGGCGCGTTGATGCCGGTCTTGCCCCCGACCGAGCTGTCGACCTGCGCCAGCAACGTCGTCGGGATCTGCACGAAACGCACGCCGCGCCGCAGCACCGAGGCCGCAAAGCCCGCCAGATCGCCGATCACCCCGCCGCCAAGCGCCACCACCACGTCCGAACGCTCGACCTTCTGGTCCAACAGCCATTCGACAGCCCGGGTGAACTGCGGCCAGCCCTTGGTGGCCTCGCCCGCCGGAAGCGCCAGCGACACCATGTCGATGCCCTGCCCCGCCAGCCCCTCGCGCAAGGCCTCAAGGTGCAGGCCCGCCACGGTTTCATCCGTCAGCACGGCGACGCGCTTGCGGCGCAGGAGCGGCGCGATATGGGCCCCTGCCTCGGCCAGCAGGCCCGGTCCGATCTCGATATTGTAGCTGCGTTCGCCCAGCTCTACCCGCAACGTTTCACGCATCACGCCACCTCCAGCACATCGGGGCGCAGCTGCAGCGCCCCCACGACCCGATCGCTCATGTCCTGCACGGAGAAGCTCGGGTCGGCCTTCACCGCAAGATCGGCCAGCGCATAGATCGGCACCCGTTGCTGGTAAAGGCCGGCCAGTGTCGCGCGCGGATCGGCGGTGCGCAGAAGCGGCCGGGAATCGCGATGCTTGACCCGGTTCCACAGGATGTCCAGATCGGCGTCCAGCCAGACCGAGATGCCGCGTGCCGTGATCATTTCACGGTTGCGCGCCGCCAGAAAGGCGCCGCCGCCTGTCGACAGGACGCAGGGCGCCTCGTCCAGCAGGCGCCGGATCACCCGGGTCTCGCGCTCCCGAAAGAACGGTTCCCCGTCGCGGGCAAAGATCTCGGGGACGGACATTTTCGCCGCCGCCTCGATCTCTGCATCCGTGTCGCGGAACGCCACTCCCAACTGGGTCGACAGGGCTTTTCCGACCGAAGTCTTGCCCGCGCCCATCATCCCCACCAGTACAACCGTCTTCTTAAGCACCCAGCCCATTGCCCCCGCGGCATGCAGCACCGCTTTGCCATTCGCGTGATTTTGCGACTGAATGACGTGATCTTGCCGAAAATGCCAGTTATAAGTTGGTCAAAACACAAGCGAACGAGGCGGGAACGACATGCTGCGCGTGCTGAAATGGCTCCTCTACCTGGCAATTGTGGCGGGAATCGCCTTAGTGGCCTATGCCTATGTGGGGCCGTGGCTGGGGGCCGATTTCGCGCCGCCCGCGCAGGAAGTCCACACGCCCGTAACGCTGAATGCGGAGTGACGGGAAACTGAGACCCTCTCTTCTGGCAGTGACGATCAGCCTTGGGCTGGGTCTGGTGCAGGGTGCCCAGGCCCAGAGCGCGGCCGATCCCGGGGCCGGTCATCCGATGTCGGCCATCGACTGGCTGAACGTGCTGAGCGCGGCCGGGCTGACCATGCCCGACGCCCAGCCCAGCCCCGAGCCGCCCACCAGCCGCGACGCCCTGAGCCCCGAGGTCTCGAGCGGGCCGTTGGGCCGGGTCGAGGCCGATGCGGTGGGGCTGCTGCCGGGATCCGTCACCGGTCTGCCGACCAGCCTGTGGTCGGGCTCTGCGGCGCAGGGCATCGCCACGCGCCTGCGCCAGATCGACGTGACCGGCAGCCCGGCGATGCAATCGCTGCTTTATACCCTGCTGCTGGCCGAGGCCGACCCGCCCGCCGATGACACGGCGCAGAACGGCGATCCGCTGCTGCTGGCACGCATCGACAAGCTGCGGGATCTGGGTGCGGTGGATCCGGCGCTGGCGCTGATCGAACGCGCCGGGCCCGACAGCGATCCGCGGCTTTTCGCGCGCTGGTTCGACCTGTCGCTGCTGAACGGCACCGAGGACGCGCCCTGCGCCCGCATCACCGCCCAGCCGACGCTGGCACCGGGTCTGGGCGCCAGGATCTTCTGCCTGGCGCGCGGCAATGACTGGGACACGGCGGCGCTGCTCTTGGATGCGGGATCGGCGCTTGGCACGCTGGGCCCGTCGGAAACCCACCTGCTGACGCGCTTTCTGGATGTGACGACCGATGACGACGCGGTGGCGCTGCCGCCGCCCGCCATCGTGACGCCGCTGCTGTTCCGCCTGTCCGAGGCGATCGGCGAGCCCATGGCGACCACCTCCTTGCCGCGCGCCTATGCGGCCTCGGACCTGCGGGGCGTGTCGGGGTGGAAGGCGGAACTGGATGCGGCCGAACGGCTGGCTCGCACCGGAGCGCTGGCGGAAAACGCACTGCTGGGGATCTATACCAGCGGCCGGCCCTCGGCCTCGGGCGGGGTCTGGGACCGGGTGGCGGCCCTGCAAAGCTTTGATCAGGCCCTGACCGCCGCCGGCAGCAAGCCGCTGGATGCCAAGGTGCTGGACCGCCTGCCCGCGGTCTGGTCGGCGATGGCCGAGGCCGGGCTGCAGGTGCCTTTCGCGCATCTTTACGGCGGCGCCCTGGCGGCCTATGCGGCGGCCCCCGGACCCGCCGGGCAGATCGCCGCCACGGCGGCCCTGCTGGCCCCCGATTACAAGGCCCTGGCGCCGATGCTGAAGCCCCACGACCCGCGCGAGGCCTTCGCGCTGGCGCTGGCCCAGGGCACGCCCCAGACGGCCCAACCCCCGGATGCCACCGCCCGGGCCATCGCCGCAGGCTTTGCCGAAGACGCCCATCCGCCAGCCGACATGCTGGAGCTGATCCGCTCGGGCCAGCTGGGCGAGGCCATTCTGGGGGCCATGGATCTGTATCTGGCGGCTCAGGCAGGCGATCTGTCGAAACTGCCCGATGCGCTTGCCGGCTTCCGCGCCATGGGTCTGGAAGACACCGCACGGCAGGCGGGACTGCAACTGCTGCTGCTGGACGACCGGACCTGAAACGATGACAGAGCATCCGAACCCCGACCGCTGGCTGCCCGCGTTCCTGGACGCGCTGGCGGCTGAAACCGGCGCCGCGCGCAACACGCTGCTGGCCTACGGGCGCGATCTGAAGGACCTGCGCGGCTGGCTGAACGCGCAGGGTCGCGACTGGCACGATGCCAGCCGCGACGATGTCGAGGGTTACCTGGTGCATTGCGATGCCGAGGGGCTGAAGCGCGCCACCCGGGCGCGGCGGCTGTCGGCGGTCAAGCAGCTCTATCGCTTCGCCTTCGAGGAAGGCTGGCGGCCCGACAATCCGGCGATCCAGATCCGCAGCCCCGGCAAGGCGCGCACCCTGCCCAAGATCCTGACCCCGGCCGAGGTCGATGCGCTGCTGGACGGTGCCCGCCAGCAGGGCCGCCGCGAAGAGGACCGGGTCCGCAACACCTGCCTGCTGGAGGTCCTCTATGCCACCGGCATGCGGGTGAGCGAGCTGGTCTCGCTGCCGGCCGCCGCTGCCCGCGGCCATCCCGAGATGCTGCTGATCCGTGGCAAGAGCGGCAAGGAGCGGCTGGTGCCGCTGTCGGGACCCGCGCGCACGGCGCTGGATGTGTGGCTGTCGCTGCGCGATGCGCGCGAGGAACAGGTGCGGCTGGCGGGCGGCACGCCCTCGCGGTTCCTGTTCCCCTCGCGTGGCAAGGAAGGCCATCTGTCGCGGATCCGCTTCTACACGCTGATCAAGGAAATCGCCGTCACGGCGGGCATATCGCCCGACAAGGTGACACCGCACCGGCTGAGACATGCATTCGCGACTCACCTTCTTGAGAACGGCGCCGACCTGAGGGCGATCCAGACCCTTCTGGGGCATGCCGACCTGGCCACCACCGAGATCTATACGCATGTTCTTGAAGCACGCCTGCAATCTTTGGTGGAAGACCACCACCCGCTCAGCCGCCGGAACGGGCGGGACTCGTGAGAACGTTGAAATACAAGGGCAAATAATAGGCGGAACTGCGGCACTTCTTCTCGCTGCGGCAACAAGTACATTTATCGGATCAGGATCGCGGGATAAGGAAACGCCATGTCGCGTTTCATGCAAACCCTCGTCTCTCCCCTCGTGCCGCCAAAGATTGTACACAATCATCGGGTACCGGTTCTTGGCAGGTCATTGCTGCTGGTCCTCATGGGATGCGGCCTGGGCTTTGGGCTGGGCATCATCGGCCATCCGGACCGCGAAGCGACAGCCCCTACCGCAGCCGTCGCCCTGCCCACCGCGCCGCCGCCGGCCCTGCAGGTGCGGGGTTTCCTGTGCAGCTTCCCCCAGGATCCGCGCAACAGCCTGGTCAGCAAAATGCGCACCCAGCTGATGATCTTCGAGGCCGACGGATCCGGCGCGCCGATGCAGCTGATGGGGCAGCCCAAGGCGCAGGTGCAAACCGGGCCCCAGGGCATCATGGTCACAAAGGGAACGGATTTCTTCTCGATCCAGGTTTCGGGCAATGGCTCGGGGCCGATCAAGGGGATCATCGACGACACGCTGACCCAGGGCAGCTGCGACGAGGTCACCGATGCCTTGATCGGCGTGGCCCTTTCAGCGCGCAGCAATACCTTGCAGCAGCTGTCCGCCTGCGCCGCATCGGGCAGCCTGGCTGGCCAGCAGGCCTGCCTGGCGGTAACGGGCCACCATGCGCCCGCCCTTGCCGAAGGCGGGCCTTGAACCCCGGCCCGCGCATCCCCATAACCCGTTGCAAACGGACGGCTTGCGAGGACCATCATGGACGGATCGACTGGGGCACTGGACAGCGCATTCTGGATCACGGCCGGAGCGATCCTGCTGCTGCTGGTCTTTTCGGCCTTCTTCTCGGGGTCCGAGACGGCGCTGACGGCAGCCTCGCGCGGGAAACTGCGCAGCCAGGCCGACAAGGGCAACCGCGGCGCCGAGCGGGCACTGAAAGTCACTGAAGACAGCGAAAAGTTGCTGAGCTCGGTGCTGCTGGGCAACAACCTGGTGAACATCCTGGCGACCTCGCTGACGACGTCGTTGTTCACGCGGGTGCTGGGCGATGGCGGCGTGGCGCTGGCGACGCTGGTGATGACGATCCTGGTGCTGGTCTTCTCGGAAGTGTTGCCGAAGACCTATGCGATCGCCAATGCCGAGGCCGCGGCCGCCAGGGTGTCGGGCCCGATCGCGGTGATCATCCGCCTGACCGCGCCCTTCGTCGCCATGGTGCGGCTGATCGTGCGGCTGGTGCTGCGCCTTTTCGGGGTGAAGACCGATCCCAACAGCCAGATCCTGGCCGTGCGCGAGGAAATCGCCGGTGCGCTGCAGCTTGGGCATTCCGAGGGTGTGGTCGAGAAAGAGGACCGTGACCGCATCCTGGGTGCGCTGGACCTGAGCGAACGCACGGTCGAGGAGATCATGCTGCACCGCTCGCGGATCGAGACGATCAACATCGCCGATCCCGCGCAGGAAATCCTGGGCCAGTGCCTGCGTTCGAACCACACGCGGCTGCCGGTCTACCAGGACGAGCCCGAGAACATCATCGGCATCCTGCATGCCAAGGACCTGTTCCGCGCCACCTACCGGCTGGCCACCGAGGGAACGCGGGCGGGCGGCGATGACGCCGACGTGCTGAAGGACTTCCGCATCGCCGACATCATGATGAAGCCCTATTTCATCCCCGAGACCACGCCGCTGGACGAGCAAATGCGCCAGTTCCTGCGGATGCGCACGCATTTCGCGCTGGTGGTCGATGAATACGGCGCCCTTCAGGGGCTGATCACCCTGGAAGACATCCTGGAGGAAATCGTCGGTGAAATCGCCGATGAATTCGACCCGGCTGCCGCCGAGCAGATCGTGCGGCGCACCGAGGATGGCCAGTACGTGGTCGATGGCGCGATGACGATCCGCGACCTGAACCGGGCGATGGAATGGACACTGCCCGATGACGAGGCCAACACCATCGCGGGGCTGGTGATCCACGAGGCGCAGACCATTCCGGTGGCAGGCCAGGTGTTCTCGTTCCATGGGTTCCGCTTCGAGGTCGCAGCGCGCAAGGACAACCGCATCACCCGGCTGAAGATCCGGCCGCTGGCGGGCTGAGGCCCCGGGTCGGGGGGCGCTGCCCCCCCGGTGCTGCGCACCTCCCCCCCGGAGTATTTCCGGCCAGATGAAAGAACCGGGCGCTTACAGGCTGAGGCGGGATTCCTCGGCCAGGGAGCGGTGCAGGCGCGCGCGCAGGTCACGGGCAGCCGTGGCGATCCCGGAATCGACATGGGCCGCCAGGGCGCCCAGGGTTTCTTCGAACGGGTCGCGCAGTTCGGGGCGTTCGGCGCCATCCTTGAGAATGGGCAGCAGGATGGTTTCGGTCAGCCGCCGGGTGTCGAGTGGCGGAATGTAGAGACGGTCGTATTTCAGCGGCTGGCCTTCGCCGTCGGCGGGCGCATCGATGGTCATGAAGACCCGGGCGATGCGGCGCAGGATATTCTCGGCGGTGCCGGGATCGTTGATCCCGGGCGAAAGAGAGCGCACGGCAATCTCGCGCAGGCAGGTGAAGCCGAATTCGGGATCTTGGTCGTAATTGCGCAAGGGGTCGAGGACGATATTGGCCGCGATTGCCGCCAGCAGCGCCGGGTCCTCGCTTTCGGTGCGGGCAAAGGCCTGACCGCGGTGCACGAAAGCCCCCACCGGATGCAGGATCCAGACATGGGCGCCCGCGTCCAGGGCGGCCTGTTGCAGCCGGTCCTGGTAAATCTGCCCCACGTAGCCGCTGGTGCAGGCGGCGACCTGATGCGTGGCCTTGGGGATCTCGGTGCGGATCAGGCGGCGGGCGCCGAGGCTGGGCCAGGCGGCGCGCAGCTTGAAGGCTTCGGTGGTGCGGTCCTCGATTCCGGCCGAGGTCTCGATCAGCGAGCCCAGCCGCTCCATATGGGTGATCCAGCGGATGATCGCCAGCACGATCAACGCCACCACGACCAGGGTGGTGACGAAGAGGACCAGACGCGAGGGGCCGGCGAAGCCGCCCATCTCGCGCAGGATGATCGCCAGAAGGGCATAGAGATAGGCACCGACGAAGGTCGCCAGAACCGTCTGCGTCACCGTGTCCTGCAAGAGAGCCTGATGCGCGCGCGGGGTCCATTGACCGGCCACGTAGCGGTGCACCGAAGACATGATCGTAAGCGAGAAAATCGTCACCGACAGCATGGAATTGGCGATGATCGACAGGATTTTGTCGACCGCATCGGTACCGATCAGACCGGCAAGGTCCGGCGGGATCAGCCGGCCGCCCAGGCGGGACAGGGCAACGGCCAGGACCGCGAGACCCGCGATCAGGAGAATGCGCACGACCAGGCGGCGGGAGATATCGTGGAGCCTGCGCAGAAGAGAGGGGAGCATCGTGGGTCCGGCGTTCATCGCTCTGGATCTAGGTCACTGTTCGAGAGGGAAAAGGGGGTCAACCGTCACAGGCGCAGCCACTTCCCTTGTGGCAGGCCCGGTCACGCGAGATACAGGAATTTCCGCAGGCCTTGCCGGCATGGCAGACCTTGCAGCAGGCCGCCTGTACGGACTTTGCAGATTGAAGATCAAGCATTTGCAAAAGTGCTGCCGTATCGCTGACGGGCAAGCTGTGCGGCAATGTGCCCATCGGCAGCGCCTGAGCCGGGGTTCCCAGCAGCAGCGCCAGCCCGGTCAGCAGCAGGGCGATGGATCGGCATCCTGGTCCTGATTTCGGCGCCACGGACCGCCGAGGCGCGCCACGCCGGGATCCCGATACCCGATCCGGGCGGATTTCAGAGAGGCCAGATCTGTCACCCAGAGCCGTCGCCGGACCCTGATCTGGCCACAGATCCCCCGGGGCACCGGGCCGCCCATCGCTGTGGCCCGCACCCCATGTTTCCGGCTGGGCAGAACAGACGGCCATCGCAGGACTGGAACCAGGCAGGGGCCTGACAGAAGCAGAGGGGAGGCGGCGCATGGAACTTCCCTTGGGAGCGTTAAAGAAGGTTAACGTCGCCCCTACCCCCTTTGCAATCTAGGGAATAGGGCTTTGCAAAGGATGGGACGCTCGGTCGCGGGGGCTGATCTGCAGATGGATCCCCGAAGCGCTGCGCAGGGTCAGATGCGACACCGGTTCGGGGCGGTCGCCAGCGACAGGTGCGAGGGTCAGATGCGACAGAACCTCGGCCAGGAAAAGCTGTCCTTCGATCATTGCAAAGCCCGCCCCCAGGCAGACCCGCGGCCCAGCCAGGAATGGCAGGAAGGCATCGCGCAGGCCGGCGCGGCCGTTCTCGGTTTGCCAGCGGCCGGGATCGAAGGCATCGGGATTTTCCCAGAGCAACCGGTGCCGGTGCAGGTGCCAGGGGCTGATCACCACCTGCGCGCCCTTCGGCACCCGGCGGCGGCGCAGATGCATCGGACAGGCAGTTTCGCGCAGCACCATCGGCAGCGGCGGATAAAGGCGCAGGGTCTCGCGGAAGATGTCGCGGGTCAGGCGCAGGGCGCCCACCCGGGCGAAATCCAGCGGCGCGGCGCGGGCCTCGGCGGCGGCGGCGTCCTGCCAGTCGGGATGGGTGGCCAGCAGGTAAAGACCCCAGGACAGCGCCGAAGCCGACGTTTCGTGCCCGGCAAGGAAGAAGATCGCCACCTGATCCACCATTTCCTCAAGGGTGAAGCAGGCGCCGGTTTCCGGGTCGGGCGTGGTCATGATCTTGGTCGCCAGGTCATCGGGCGCGGTGCCGGCGCGGATCTGGTCCATGCGCATCCGGGTCAGGTCGCGGATCAGCTCGCGGATCCGGGCGGCCAGGCGGCGGGCCTCGGCCGGGGGACGGCGCAGCCAGCGCGGCAGCGGGATCAGCTCGGAGGCGGAAAGGATGGGCTGGGCGCGCTGATAGGCGCGAAACAGCGCAAAGGTCTGCGCGGCGGTCTGGTCCTCGATCGGCAGCGAGAACAGAGTGCGAAAGATCACGTCGGCGGCGAAATGGCTGGTCTCGGCCTCGATGTCGAGGGGGCCCGGGGCCTGCGCCATCCGCGCGATCGAGGCCCGTGCCGCCGCCTGCATCGCGGGAAAGGTGTCCTTCAGACGGCCCCCTTCGAAGGCGGGGTCGATGATGCGGCGCTGGCGGGCCCAGGTGGCGCCGTTGGTCTGGAAGACGGACTGGCCCAGCAGCGGCGCCAGCCCCCGCCCCAGCCGGTGCGATTTCGGGAAGTCCTGCGGGCGCTCTTTCAGGATCAGCCGCAGCAGCGCCGGTTCGTTCACCAGGTAGGAGCGGAAGAAGGGCGTGCGGAACTCGGCCATCCAGGCGCCGTAGAGGCGGTCGGGCTGGGCGGCCAGCACGTTCTGCCGAAAAAGCCGCGCACGCGCACGCAGCGACAGCCGGTCGGGACGGGCGGGCGGTTTCGGCGGCAGCCCGTCCGGCGGCGTCACGGCCCGAGGCTCCGGTAGCGGTTGACCGGCGCGGTGATCCGGCTTTTCGAGGGCGGCCGGTCACGGTAGCTGTCGGCCAGCCTGCGCGGTCCGGCGGTGATGCGGAAATAGTCGTAGTCCCCCGGCCGGTCGAAGGCGCAAAGGTACTGGAAATGCAGCCGGAAGAAGCGCCAGCGCAGTTCCTGCCGGCGGTCGGGCGACAGGGTCTGGGTGAAGGCCGCCGACAGGATCAGAGGCCATTTCTGCCCCTCGGGGGCGACGCCGCTGACCGCCACCGGATCGCAGAGCGCGAAGGAACAGCCATCCCCCGGCGCCGAAACATCCAGCCAGAACACCTCGTCCCGGGTCGAGAGATAGGCCAGATCGGCGCGCAGGCGGTGGGCCTCGGGCAGGAAGGACACCATCGGCACCACCTGGCCCAGGGTCAGAAGGCCAAGGGACGGGCCGCGACCGGGCCCCTCGCCCGCGCGGATCAGCTCGGCCAGGATCGAGACCGCCAGATGCGCCCCCGAGGAATGGCCAACCACCAGCACCTCGTCCAGGTCGTCACGGGTCAGGACCTCGGCCAGGCGGTGGCGGAAATCGGTGATGCGGGCGGCAAGTTCCGGCGGGGTGGCGCCGCGGTGACGGGCCGAGAAGGCATAGTCGTGCATCAAGTAATAGGCGTAGAACCGGCCGTCGCGGCGGCGAAACCATTCCAGCACCAGCGGGATCACGGCCAGCCCGACGCCGATGCCGATCCAGGGATCGAAGGCCGCGAGTTCGGCCCCGTCAGCGGCCCAGTTGAACAGCGCACCCAGGCCCCAGGCCACCAGCAGCGCCAGCAGCAGCTGCAGCAGCAGGAAGCCCACCGGATAAAGCGCCGCCAGCACCGGCCCCTTGCGCAGCTTCATCAGCCGGAACAGGGCCCCGGTGCCGATATAGGTCCAGGCGGTGCGCGCCAGCTGCAGATAGGTGGCGGCAATGGTGCGGCCCATGGAATGGCGCACGATGTCGGTCCATAGCAGCACCTCGACCTCGGTCTCGACATGGGTTTCCCGCGCGCCGTCGTGGAAATGACCCTCGACATGCCAGCCGTAGGGGCCGGTGCCATGACGGGCCCGCAGCGTCACCTCATAGCCCGAGATTGCGCCCTGGATGGCGCTTTCGCGGCGATAGAGCTCCCGGTAGCGGCGGGGATGCACCGGGTCGTAACCCGGCAGATAGAAGACATGCCGCCTGCGCACCGGTGCCGTCCCGCTGGCGGGATCGCTGGTGCCTTGCTCTGGCGGACTGCGCATTCTCCTCCTCCCCGAGGTTGCAGTGTCGTCCGGGACCAGGGGCCCGACCCTAGCCCAGTTTGGCCAGAGCGGGCACGGTTTCAAGCAGCCAATAGGAAAAACGCGAGAACCCGCCGGTCAGCATCAGCAGGCCGATGGTCCACAGCAGCAGGCCCATGGTGCGTTCGATCTGCGCCATGTGGCGTTTCATCCAGCCCATCAGCCCGGTGAGCCGCGGCAGGAAGGCCGCCACCAGCAGGAAGGGAATGCCGAGGCCCGCCGCATAGGTCGCCAGCAGCAGCGTGCCCCGCGGCAGCGAGGCCGATTGCGCCGCCAGCGACAGGATGGCGCCCAGCTGCGGGCCGATGCAGGGGGTCCAGCCAAAGGCAAAGGCGAGCCCCAGGACGTAGGCTCCGAAGGCGCTGCCGCCACGGTCGCCGGCGTCCAGGCGGGCCTCGCGGTCCAGGAAGCCGATCCGGTAGATGCCGATGAAATGCGCCCCGAAGACCATGACCACAAGGCCCGCGACGGTGTTGAAGGCGCCCTGATGCTGCAGGAAAAGCGCGCCCGCCGCCGAGGCGGCGAAGCCCAGGAACAGAAAGACCGTCGAGAGGCCCAGCACGAAGAAGAGCGCCGGAAGCAGGGCCCGGCCACGCGCACCGTGACGGCCCATGTCCTGCAGCGACACGCCCGACATATAGGCCAGATACGGCGGCACGATCGGCAGCACGCAGGGGCTGAGGAAAGAGACGAGGCCCGCGAGCGCCGCCACGACCATCGCGGGCAGAAGCGCCGCATCCATGATTTCGATTCCGAACATGGGCTAGGATTAGCGCGGACGCGGCGCCGCGTCACCTGCCCAAGGCACACGGGATCGTGTCAGGAACAAGGGCGGGAACCCGGGGTTGCAGGGGGGCTCTGCCCCCGTCAGCCTTCGGCTGCCTCCCCCGAGGTATTTCAGACAAGAAAATGCAAGGAGAGGACGTGATGGAGGAGCTGGATGCGCGGGGGTTGCTGTGCCCCCTGCCCGTGCTGAAAGCCAGGAAGCGGCTGCTGGACATGGCGGCGGGCGACGAACTGGTGGTGCTGGCCGACGACCCGATGGCCGCCATCGACATGCCGCATTTCTGTGACAGCGCCGGTCACCTGCTGCTGGAGCAATCCTGCGGCAGGTTCCGCATCCGACGGGGCCCGGAGAGAAGCTGAGAGCGGGGCATGGCGGCCCGGATGTGGCCGCGCACCCTATTGGGCCGGGACGAAGCCGCCGTGCGCTGCTGCCCGGTTGGGCAAACAGAAAGGGCGCCCTGCAGGGCGCCCTTTCCGGTCTACAGAGGCGGAGCCTGTCAGGCGCTCCACCAGCCGCGTTTCTTCGGCTTGGGATCTTCTTCACCCTCGGTCTCGGCCTCGGCAAGCACCGGTTCGGCGACGGGCGCGGGCGAAGCCACGGGTTCGGAGACGGCCGGTTCGACCTCAACAGCTGCGGGCGCGGCGACGGCCTCGGGGGCCGGAGCCGGTTCCACAGGGGCCTCGGCCACCGGGGCAACCTCAGCGGCAGGTGCCTCTTCGGTTGCCGGAGCCTCGATCCCGTCCTCATCAGCATCCTCATCCGAGCCATCCTCGGACGCGCCCAGCACATCATCCCCCGAGCTATCAAGCGAATCATCCCCCGACTGGCCTTCGGGACGCGCGCCCTTCCGGCGGCGACGGCGACGACGACGCTTCTTCTTCGGCTGCTCTTCCCCCTCGGCCTCCGGGGCCTCGGGCGCTTCGGGCGGCGCCTCGACCACAGCCACCTCGGCGGCTTCGCGGGCCTCGGCCTCCTCCTCGGCCAGACGTTCGGCTTCCAGCGCTTCGGCTTCGGCCTCTTCGTCCACGTCATCCATCAGCGAGGCATCGACCGAGACCACATAGGGGATCTCGACCACGGTGCGGGTCGCGGTCTTGAACTTCTCCATCTCGAAATCGGGCGAGATGAGATGCGGATGCCCCTCGATCCGCACGGCCATGCCGTAGCGGGATTCGATCTGCGCCACATGTTCGCGCTTCTGGTTCATCAGGTAGTTGGCGATGCCCACCGGGCATTTCACCAGAACCTCGCGCGAGCGGCGGCGGGTGCCCTCTTCCTCGATCTGGCGCAGGATGTTCAGCGCCATGTTGTCGTCCGAGCGGATCAGCCCGGTGCCGTGGCAGGCATGGCAGGGCTGGGTCGTGGCCTCGATCATCCCGGGGCGCAGGCGCTGGCGCGACATCTCCAGCAGGCCGAAGCCCGAGATGCGGCCGACCTGGATGCGGGCACGGTCGGTTTTCAGCTTGTCCTTCAGGCGCTTCTCGACGGCGAGGTTGTTCTTGCGCTCGTCCATGTCGATGAAGTCGATGACGATCAGGCCCGCGAGGTCACGCAGACGCAGCTGGCGGGCGACCTCTTCGGCGGCTTCCAGGTTGGTCTTGGTCGCGGTTTCCTCGATCGAGCCTTCCTTCGTGGCGCGGCCCGAGTTCACGTCGATGGCCACCAGCGCCTCGGTCACGCCGATCACGATGTAGCCGCCGGATTTCAGCTGCACCACCGGATTGAACATGCCGCCCAGGTAGCTTTCGACCTGGTAGCGCGCGAACAGCGGCAGCTGGTCACCGTAAAGCTTCACGTTCTTGGCGTGGGACGGCATGATCATCTTCATGAAGTCCTTGGCGTTGCGGTAGCCGCGTTCGCCTTCCACCAGAACCTCGTCGATATCGCGCGAATAGAGATCGCGGATCGAGCGTTTGATCAGGTCGCCTTCCTCGTAGATCTTCGCCGGCGCGATGGATTCCAGCGTCAGCTCGCGGATCTGTTCCCAGAGCCGCTGCAGATATTCGTAATCGCGCTTGATCTCGGACTTGGTGCGGTTCGCACCGGCGGTCCGCACGATCAGGCCAGCACCGTTCGGCACATCAAGTTCGGCCGCGATCTCTTTGAGTTTCTTGCGATCCACCGCGTTGGTGATCTTGCGCGAGATGCCGCCGCCACGGGCGGTGTTGGGCATCAGCACGCAGTAGCGACCGGCCAGCGACAGATAGGTCGTCAGCGCAGCGCCCTTGTTGCCACGCTCTTCCTTGACGACCTGGACCAGCAGGATCTGGCGGACCTTGATGACTTCCTGGATCTTGTAGCGCTTGGGACGCGGCTTGCGCGGCGGACGGATATCCTCGTGATCGTCGTCATCGGCGACGCTCTCGATCTCGTCGGCGGGGTCGCCGTCGGCCTCGTCGGCCTCGGGCTTGCCCCGACGCGAGCGCGTGCGGCGACGGCGCGAGCCGCGGTTGCCGCCCTCGTCTTCCGCTTCGTCCTCGCTGTCGTCCTCGGCCTCGGCGGCCTCGTCGGTGACGGGCTCCTCGACGGGGGTGTCGCGCACGGTTTCCATGGGCGAGCTGCCCTCTTCGACCGCTTCATCCTCCAGGTCGATGGTCTCCATCCCGCTGATCTCAGAGAGCTCGCGGGTGGCGGTGGCATCGTCGCTGTCGGTCGAGGACGCTTTGGCGGGACGCGACCGCGACCGGCGCGGCTTGCGCTCTTCTTCCTCGTCACGCGCCTTCATGGCCTCGGCATAGGCGCGTTCTTCCTCCATCAGCGCCTCGCGGTCGGCGACGGGGATCTGGTAGTAATCGGGATGAATCTCCGAGAAGGCCAGGAAACCGTGACGGTTCCCGCCGTAATCCACGAAGGCCGCCTGCAGCGAGGGTTCGACCCGCGTTACCTTGGCCAGGTAGATGTTGCCAGCAAGCTGGCGCTTGTTTTCGGATTCAAAATCGAACTCCTCGACCTTGTTTCCGTCCACCACCACGACGCGGGTTTCCTCCGCGTGGGTGGCATCGATGAGCATTTTCTTTGCCATTGGATCCAATTGCGCATGACGACACGGCCGCCTCCCGTGGGAGGGGCCGTGGCAGCATTGCGTCTGTCAGGGGCGATCAGGTCGGCGGGTGTGGCAAAGCAGAGGGTCCGGCTTGCGCCGCCCGTCCTGATTGCCTCGTTCCTCGCACGCCTCATCGCGTTTCTTCTCCGACGCGGGACCCGCCACGGGGGCGACCCGTCCTCGGGTCAGCCACCTGCGGCAGGCACCGCGCCAATTTACTACCGGTCCGGCTGGTCAGCCATGCGGCAAGCCCTGAACCCCTTCGGGTTCACAATATCTGGAGCCGGGGTCGGGAGACCCGTGCGCCCGGAGCCAGGAAACTCTCTCGTTCAGGGTGATAGCCCTAAAGTCGTCTTATGAACATAAGGTGCATCATGGCCTTATGACAATGGAGAAAATGTCACAACCGCAGGAGGAATCACCCCACGCCACGGTGAGACCGGTGTGATCACACCAAAAGCGGCGCCGGATCGGGCAGCCCACGATCACCCTGCCGTGACACCTTGCGATCCGGCCCGCGCTGTCATTCCATCGTCACGGGATCGCGAGATTGCGATGTCACCCAAAGCTTTTCCGCAAGGACCGGATATGAAAAGACTTCTCCCGCTTCTCCTCGCCGTGGCGCCGCAGGCGCTGCTGGCCCAGGACCTGCCTGCCCCGCAATTCATGGACGATTACGAGCTGGTCTCGGGGCTGTCCATCAACGGGGTCGGCCTTGGTGGCCTGTCGGACCTGTCCTATGACGCAAAAACCGGCCAGTTCGTGGCGATATCGGACGACAAGGGGCAATACGGGCCGATGCGTTTCTACACGCTGGGTCTCAGCTTCAAGAAAGGCCGCATCGCGGGCCTCGACATCGCCGGCATGCACGAGCTGATGGCCCCCGGCAACACCCATTTCGGCCCCGATGGCGCCGATCCCGAAGGCATCGCGCTGGATCCCGCGCATGACCGCATGTTCTGGAGCTCGGAACGTGACGAACATGACGTGCCCGCGATCTATGTCGCCAAGACCGACGGCACCGACAGCCAGAAGCTGGAGATGCCCGCTGCCTTCCTGCCCGATGCCTCGGGGCATCACGGGGTCTATCCGAACCTTGGCCACGAGGGGCTGACGGTCAGCGCCGACGGCAAGCTGCTGGTCGCGGCCACCGAAAACGCCCTGCAGCAGGATGGCAACAAGGCCACCGTCGATGCTGGCAGCCCGGCGCGCATCCTGACCTATGATCTGGAGACGCTGAAACCCGGCGCCCAGTACCTTTACAATGTCGACAAGATCCCCGCCGCGCCGCTCAAGGATGGTGACTGGGCCGACAATGGCGTCAGCGCCATGGCCGCCCTGCCCGATGGCCGCTACGTGATCCTGGAACGCAGCTATACCGCCGGGGTCGGCGACAACATCCGCGGCTATATCGTCAGCTTCGACGGTGCCACCGATGTCTCGGGTCAGGACCAGCTGGACCTGGCCCACGACGTGCCGGTGAAAAAGACCCTGTGGTTCCAGCTGGACAAGGACCACAATCCCTTCAAGGCCCCCGTCGACAACCTGGAAGGCATCGAGTTCGGCCCCGTCGTCGATGGTAAGCAAAGCATGATCCTGGAAGCCGACAACAACTTCTCGCATGGCGAGGTGAACCAGTTCGCCTGGTTCTCGGTCGAACTGCCACCCCATAGCTGAGGCCGCACGGGAGGGGGTCCGCCCCCTCCCGGCTGTTCATCAGGCCAGGTAATCGGCCCGTTGCAGGCCGTATTTCGCCATCTTCTCGTTCAGGGTCCGGCGCGGCAGGCACAGTTCCTCCATCACCGAAGCGATCGAGCCCTTGTGCCGCCGCATCGTATTGTCGATCAGCATCCGTTCGAATGCCTCGACATATTCCTTCAGCGGCTTGCCCTCGGTGGTCATGACGGGCTGCATGTCCTCGTTCTCGCTCATCAGCAGCGAGGCGATGGTGCCCGAGCCCCGGCGCGATTGCAGCACCGCGCGTTCGGCCACGTTGATCAGCTGGCGCACGTTGCCCGGCCAGGGCGCCTGCAGCAGCTGCGCGGCCTCCTGCGCCGAAACCTGCGGGCTGTCGCAGCCGTATTCATCGCTGAACTGCTCGCTGAAGCGGGTAAAGAGGGTCAGGATGTCCTCGCCGCGCTGGCGCAGCGGCGGCACGGTGATGCGCAGCGCGGCCAGGCGATAGAACAGGTCCGGGCGCAGCACGTCCTCGCAGGTGCGGTTCTGCTCCTGCAGGTTGGAAATCGCGACGATGCGGGTTTCACCGGGCGTGCCCTGCTCGTTGATGGCGCTCAGCAGGCGGGCCTGCAGCTGATCCGAGAGCGCCTCGACATCTTCCAGCACCAGCGTGCCGCCGCGGGCTTCCTCGATGGCGGGCAGGCGCGAATCCTCGGGCATCATCGGGCCGAACAGGCGCTTCGACAGCGCGTCTTCCTCAAACGCCGCGCAGGAGATCAGCACAAAGCGTTTGCCCGCCCGTGCCCCCACGGCATGCAGCGCATGGGCCACCAGCGTCTTGCCGGTGCCGGTTTCGCCGTCGATCAGCACATGGCCGTCGGCCTGGCCCAGGTCCAGGATGTCCTCGCGCAGGCGTTCCATCGCCGGAGAGGTGCCGATCAGCTTTTTCATGATCTGGCCGCCGTCCGACAGTTCCTTGCGCAGCTGGCGGTTGTCCATCACCAGACGGCGCGCATTGGCGGCCTTCTTGGCCAGCTGGGTCATCTTGTCGGGATTGAACGGCTTTTCCAGGAAATCGAACGCGCCAAGGCGCATCGCCTCGACCGCCATCGGCACGTCGCCGTGGCCAGTGATCATGATGACCGGCAGCGCGCTGTCGGTGCCCATCAGCTTTTTCAGGAAGGCCATGCCATCCATGCCCGGCATCTTGATATCCGAGATCACGATGCCCGGATAATCGGGCCCGAGCTTCTTCAGCGCCTCCTCGGCGCTCGGGAAGGTCTCGGTGTCGTAGCCCGACAGGGCCAGCCACTGGCTGATCGATTGGCGCATGTCCTGCTCGTCATCGACGATCGCGATCTTCATGGCTTTTTGCATCTGCGTCTCCGCCTCTGATTATTCTGCGGCTTCTATGTCTTCGGACAAGATAGGAAGCTGAACTTCGAAAACAGCCCCGCCCCCTTCCGCGTTCCGTGCGGTCAGTCGGCCCCCGAGGTCATTCACGATCCCCGAAGAGATCGCCAGACCCAGCCCCGTGCCATCGCCCGGGGGCTTCGTGGTATAGAAAGGTTCGAACAGTTCGTCGAGGTCCTTGATCCCCGTGCCATTGTCCCGGACGGTCAGCGTCGCGGTCTCTCCGGCGGAAAGGATGATGTCGATCTGCGCATTTTCAACCGCGGCCGTCGCGTCCAGCGCATTGCGCAGCAGGTTGATCATCACCTGTTCCAGCCGCACCTGATCGGCCATCACCATCACCGGTTTCTCGGGCAGCGCCCGGGTGATCCTGACCCGCCGCTGGCGCAGCTGCGGTTCCATCATCGACAGGGCGGACGCCAGCGCATCGCCCATGTTCACCTGCGTCAGCTGATCGCCCCCCTTGCTGGCGAAGCTCTTGAGCTGACGGGTAATCTTGCCCATCCGGCCGATCAGGTCATCGATCCGCTGGAAGCTGGCCAGGGCCTCTTCGGGGCGGTTGCGGCGCAGCAGCAGCTGGGCACCGGCAAGATAGGTCTTCATGGCGGCCAGCGGCTGGTTCAGCTCGTGGCTGACGGCCGCCGACATCTCGCCCAGGGCGGCCAGTTTCTGGCTTTGCGCCAGGCTTTGTTCAACGACGTGCAGGCTTTGCTTCATGCGCTCGCGCTCGGCGATCTCGCGCTGCAGGCGTTCGTTCAATGCGCGAAGATCCGCCGATTCCTCCTGGGTGAAGGCCAGCCGCAGCATCGTCTTGCGGCTGAGCGCATAGAAGGCCAGCGCCAGCAGGATCGCGAACCCCATGATTTCCAGCGCCAGCACGCCGTTCACTTTCTCGCGAACACTGGCGTAACTGGTATAGCTGGCGACCTGCCAGCCGCGGAAGGGAATGCGGCTGGACACGCGCATCACCGCCTCGCCCCCCAGATAGCCATCGACCGAAGGCGCCCAGTCGGCCGTGGCCAGCAGCGCCCGCTGGATGGCGGAACTGGGCGGCTCGCGGCTGACGGCCTCGTCCTCCTTGACGCCGCGCCAGACGGGTTCGGTCGACAGGATGATCTGCCCCTCGCTGTCCATCACCAGAAGCGCATCCGAAATCCCCGACCAGGAGCGTTCGAACTTCTGCAGGTCGACCGTCACCACGATCACCCCCAGAAGGGTGCCGTGATCCTCGATCCGCCGCGAATAGGTGAAGGTGAACCCCGAAGACGCCCCCTTCAGCACCGAGAACACCGTGTCGTTCGACCGCTGCGCATCGACAAAGAACGGATCCTGGCGGTGGTTTTCGCCCAGCCGGTTGCGATCGGTGCTGGCGACGGCCCGGCCGTCCTTGTCCAGCAGCATCAGGCTGGCGGCGCCGATCTCGTCGACAAAGGACATCAGACGTTGGGTCGAACGGCTGTAATCGGCGGAATTCAGAGCCCCGATCAGCTCGGGGTCGCGGGCCAGAAGCTGCG
The DNA here is from genome assembly GCF_057380705.1 of Pseudooceanicola sp. NS-SX9. Taxonomy (NCBI): domain Bacteria; kingdom Pseudomonadati; phylum Pseudomonadota; class Alphaproteobacteria; order Rhodobacterales; family Paracoccaceae; genus Pseudooceanicola; species Pseudooceanicola sp. NS-SX9. The sequence continues at coordinate 2,019,799 of NZ_CM170818.1, forward strand.
GCACGATGGAATTGCGGCGCAGCTCGCTGACCAGGTTGGCCCCGAACAACGCCAGGCGCAGCTCGGCCCGGGTGCGGGTATTGGCCGTGAAGCGATCCATCAACATGCCATTGGTCACCGCAACCACGACGATGACCATGGCGACAAAGAAGGCGAGCGCGATGCGCGCCCGCCAACTGACCGTACGGCCCCTCAAGGGTCGGGAAGATCGCTTCGGAAACATGGCGCCAGATTACGCCGGGCGCAATGCGCGCTCAAGCACAGGCTGAGCGCGCGCGGCGGCGCTTCGGCAAGGAAGCGCCACATGCGGACCGGATCAGGCGCTGACCAGCGCGTCCATCAGACCGCTGAACATCGCCGTGCCGTCGGTGCCACCATGGCCCGCATCGGCGGCGCGCTCGGGGTGGGGCATCATGCCCAGCACGCGGCGGTTGGCGCTCAGCACACCCGCGATGTCGCCGGCCGAGCCATTGGGGTTCTCGCCATAGGTGAAGGCGATGCGGTCCTCGCCGCGCAGCGCGGCCAGCAGCTCGGCATCAGCCTGGTAGTTGCCGTCATGGTGCGCGATCGGGATCGAGATCCGCGCGCCGGCATTATAGGCCCGGGTGAACACGCTGTCCGAAGTCTCGACCACCAGCGGCACATGCTTGCAGATGTACTTCAGCCCGGCATTGCGCAGCAGCGCGCCCGGTAGGATGCGGGTTTCGGTCAGGATCTGGAAGCCGTTGCAAACGCCCAGGGCATAGCCGCCACGCTCGACATGCGCCTTCAGCGAGGCACAGATCGGCGAATTCGCGGCGATGGCGCCGCAACGCAGGTAATCGCCGTAGGAAAACCCGCCGGGCACACCGACGATGTCGATACCCTGGGGCAGCTCATGATCCTTGTGCCAGACCATGGTGACCTCGGCGCCGGCCTTTTCGAAGGCGGTCTTGAGGTCACGGTCGCAGTTGGACCCGGGGAAGACGAGGACGGCGGCTTTCATGGCGGGGCTCCGGCATCTGGCGTGGCGGGGAATTTCGCCCCGCTGATACGCGCGCTTGCCCCCCGGTTCAAGCGCCACCCGCACCCCGCCGCCAGGAATTGCGCCCCCGCCCCAGGATTCGTGCCCCCGCCCCAGGAATCGCGCCCCCGCCTTTCAGCTTTCCCCAAATATGCCCGCCGGAGGCACCGGCGCCTGCGCCGGTTTCCGGCAGCCCATGAAAAATCCATCCGCGCACCGCATCCGAAGGCCCCACACCGATTGCCCCGCCGCAGCCGCCTTGCTAGCACGGTCCAGCCCCATTCCCGAAGGACCCCCCATGGCCTGGATCTGCCTCGTACTCGCTGGTTTTCTCGAAATCGTCTGGTCGTTCTTCATGAAGAAATCCGACGGCTTCAGCCAGCTCGGCCCGACGGTGATGACCATCGTCACCATGCTCGCCAGTTTCGGCCTGCTGTCGCTGGCCATGCGCAGCCTGCCGCTGGGCACTGCCTACACGGTCTGGACCGGCATCGGCGCGGTCGGCGCCTTCATCATCGGCGTACTGCTGCTGGGAGAGGCCGCGACGCCGCCGCGCATGATCGCCGCCGGGCTGATCATCGCCGGGATCGTGCTGATGAACGTCTCGTCCCCGGAAGCCTGAGGCCAAAGAAAAACCCCCGCGCGGCCTTTGCCACGCGGGGGTCCGGAACCGATCGGTCGGGGCGCGCCCCGCGCCTCAGACCAGCTCGACCGAGTAGCTTTCGATCACCGTGTTGGCGAGCAGCTTTTCGCACATCTCCTTCACGGTGTCTTCCGAGGTGCCCTCGGCCAGGTCCAGCTCGATCACCTTGCCCTGGCGGACGCCTTCGACCCCTGCAAAGCCGAGACTGCCGAGCGCGTGACGCACCGCCTCTCCCTGCGGGTCGAGCACACCGTTCTTCAGCATGACATGGACTCGGGCTTTCATTTCAGGTCTCTCCTCAATTGATCAGCGTGGGCTTGGTCACGCCGGTGGTCTGGGGGATCACGCCAAGGCGGCGGGCCACCTCGGTATAGGCATCGGTCAGGCTGCCCAGGTCGCGGCGGAACACGTCTTTGTCCAGGTGCGCGCCGGTCTCGATGTCCCACAGGCGGCAGCTGTCGGGGCTGATCTCGTCGGCAACGACCAGGCGCTGGAAATCGCCCTCGTAGACGCGGCCGATCTCGATCTTGAAGTCGATCAGCTTGATGCCCACGGCCATCATGACGCCGGACAGGAAGTCGTTCACCCGCAGCGCCAGGTGAACGATATCGTCCATGTCCTGCTGGCTGGCCCAGCCAAAGGCCGCGATATGCTCTTCCGACACCAGCGGATCGCCGAGCGCATCGTCCTTGTAGCAGTATTCCACGATCGGACGCGGCAGCTGGGTGCCCTCGTCGATGCCCAGACGCTTCGACATGGACCCTGCGGCGAAGTTGCGCACGATGATTTCCAGCGGGATGATCTCGCAGGAGCGGCACAGCTGCTCGCGCATGTTCAGCCTACGGATGAAGTGCGTCGGCACGCCGATGTTGTTCAGGCCGGTCATGAAGAATTCGCTCAGGCGGTTGTTCAGCACGCCCTTGCCTTCGATGGTGGCCTTCTTCTGCGCGTTGAACGCGGTGGCGTCGTCCTTGAAATACTGGACGATCGTGCCCGGCTCGGGGCCTTCGTACAGGATCTTGGCCTTGCCTTCATAGATTTTCTTGCGTCGCGCCATTGGCTTGGGGCCTCTGTTGACTTTAGGGGGAGAGTCTTCTGGTTGCGCCCTCTTAGTCCAACCCGCGCGCTGCCGCAAGCGGGCCCGGGTCGATGCCGGGCGCCGGGCCTTGAAAACAAGGCCGAACCCGGTCTTTTTCGGGAAAATCGCCGGAAATGCACCGGCGTTTACCCCCTCTGGCACAGATCATGATATATTCCCCCTCACCCCAGCCCGGGGCGGCAGAGGAGGCCGCAGCGCCACAGGAGGAGACCATGACGATTTTCGAAGACCGCGAGCGTGCGGCCGAGCAACGCTGGGTCAATGCTGCCGAGGCCGAATTCCGCATCGTCTCGCGCGCCAAGCGCGAGCTTGCCCGCTGGAGTTGCCAGCTGCAGGACATGACGCAGGAGGAAACCGAGACCGCGATCAGCCGTCAGCTGCTGGCCGATCTGGAGGGCCGCTTCACCGTCCCCGAGGCGGTGCATGCCGCCCTCGCCGGCCGCGCCACCGCCGCCGAGGTGACCGAACGCTACATCCATTACCTGGACCTTGCGCGCCGCGCCGAGGCAGCCGACCCCGCGCCGCGCCGTATCGGTTGATACCTGCCGCAAAAGGCAAGCGGGAAGTATCTTAAAACCATGGTATTTCCCGCCCCCTGCTTAAGAGCCCGGCAAGGAACAGGGCCTACCCCAGAAGATGGTGGAACCGCAGGGAAAGGGGATCGGGATGACACTCGCCATCGCCGCGCGCAAGCGCACGGGTCGGGTCTGGCTGCGATACGCGCTGCCGCTGGGGATCGGCGCGCTGTGCCTGTGGCTGCTGGCAGGCCGGCTGTCGCATCTGGAGCCCGAACTGGTCTGGGAGGCCTTCCGTGCCGTGCGCCCCGGCCAGTGGCTGGCCTCGGCTGCCGCCACCATCATCAGCTTCTGGGCGCTCGGGCGTTACGATGCAGTGATCCACCGCCATCTGCGCACCGGCGTCGATCCACTGGAGGCACAGCTGTCAGGCGCCTCGGCCATTGCGCTTGGCCAGGTGCTGGGGCTTGGCGTGCTGACCGGTGCTCTGGTGCGCTGGCGGCTTCTGCCTGCCATCGGCCCGTTGCGTGCGGCGCAGGTGACGGCGGCGGTCTCCGCCTCGTTCCTGATCGCCTGGGCGCTGATCACGGCGCTGACCTGCCTGGTGCTGGCCCCGCGCCTGCTGCCCGGCTGGATGCTGATGGCCGCCCTCGCCGGGATACTGATGCTGCCGGCCCTGGCCTTGTTCTTGCCGGAAATGCGCTTTGCCCGCTGGCGCTTCCGCCTGCCCTCGCTGCATGCCATGGCCGCAATCACGGTCTTCGCCGTGATCGACACCAGCGCCGCCTCGGCCGCGCTCTATGCGTTGCTGCCCGCCCCCCCGCCCTTCACCGAGGTCCTGCCGATCTTCCTTCTGGCCCTCGGCGCGGGCCTTTTCGGCGGCACCCCCGGCGGCGTCGGCCCGTTCGAGCTGACACTGCTGGCCTTCCTGCCCGCCCTTCCCGAACCCGAGCTTCTGGCCGCCGTTCTGGCCTTCCGCCTGGTCTACTATGCCCTGCCGGCCCTGGCCGCCGCCCCCCGCCTGCTGCGCAACCGCGACCGCACCGCCGAAAACAGTCGCCCCCATGTCGCGCGCGGCATCCCCGAGCTGCTGCTGTTCCATGCCCCGCGCGCCGAATCCGGTGTGGCTCGTCAGAACGGTGCGCGGCTGCTGGGTGACAGCCGCACCGGCGCCCTGTGCATCGACACGCCGCAGACACTGACGCTGCTGTTCGATCCGCTGTCAGGGCCGCTCGACCGTCTGCTGCCGGCGCTGCACCGCGCCGCCCGCGGCTGCAATCGGCTGGCCACGGTCTACAAGTGCAGCGCCGGCCAGGCGGTGCTTGCGCGCCGCGCCGGCTGGAAAATCGCCCGCGTCGCTGACGAGGCGATGATCGACACGGGCGATTTCCAGCTCGACACGCCGCGCCATCGTCAGCTGCGCCGCAAACTGCGGCACGCGGAAAAGGCCGGGATCCGGATCACCCGCCCCCTCGACCTGCCGCTGGTCGAAATGGCACGTCTTGATGCCGCCTGGAAGGCCAGCCATGGCCTGGCGCGCGGCCTTTCGACCGGCCGTTTCGCCCCATCCTACGTCGCCCGGCAACGGGTCTACTGCGCCTGGCAAGGCAGCATCCTGGTGGCCTATGTCACCTTCCACGCCAATACCCGGCAATATTGCCTGGACCTGATGCGCCACGGCCCCGACCTGCCCGATGGCACCATGCACAGCCTGGTTGTCGCCGCCATTGCCGATGCCACGACCGAGGGCGTGCCCCTGTCGCTGGCCGCCATGCCCGCCCGCGACGTGCGCGAACACCCCTGGCTGGCCCGCCTGCGCGCCCGCATCGCGCATCGCTCCGGCGGCGACGGATTGTGCCGCTTCAAGGACAGCTTCGCCCCCCGTCGCGCTCCGCTCTACATGGCCGCGCCCTCGACCCTGGCGCTGGTGCTTTCGGCCATCGACCTGGCCCTCGCCATGCGCCGCCCCGCCGGAGAGGCAGATCCCCTTTCAACCAGCGACGAGGCATCGTAAGACGATGGCAACTGCGCCGCCAGAAGGCGGCACCGCTGACCTGCAAGGAGCCCGCGATGACCAACGCTCTCACCCGCCTGCTGGCAACCCGTGACTGGCTGATGGCCGATGGCGCCACCGGGACCAACCTGTTCAACATGGGCCTCAGCTCGGGCGATGCGCCGGAATTCTGGAACGAACAGCACCCCGACCGGATCATCAAACTCTACCAGTCGGCAGTGGACGCGGGCTCGGACCTGTTCCTGACCAATTCCTTCGGCGGCAATGCCTCGCGGCTGAAGCTGCACGACGCCGCACATCGCGCGGGCGAACTGTCGCGCATGTCCGCGGAACTGGGCCGCGAGGTCGCCGACAAGGCCGGCCGCCCGGTGATCGTCGCCGGCTCCGTCGGTCCCACCGGCGAGATCATGGAACCCATGGGCCCGCTCTCCCATGCCCTCGCGGTCGAGATCTTCCACGAACAGGCCGAAGGCCTGAAGGCCGGTGGCGCCGATGTGCTGTGGCTGGAAACCATCTCTGCCCCCGAGGAATACCGCGCCGCGGCCGAGGCCTTCAAACTCGCCGACATGCCCTGGTGCGGCACCATGTCCTTCGACACGGCCGGGCGCACCATGATGGGGATGACCTCCGAGGCCATGGTCAAGATGGTCGAGAAACTGGAAAACCCACCGATCGCCTATGGCGCCAATTGCGGTGTCGGCGCCTCGGACCTGCTGCGCACGGTGCTGGGCTTCTCGGCCATGGGCGTCGAACGTCCGATCATCGCCAAGGGCAATGCCGGCATCCCGAAATACGAAGACGGCCACATCCACTACAACGGCACGCCCGAGCTCATGGCCGATTACGCTGTCATGGCGCGCGACTGCGGCGCCACGATCATCGGCGGCTGCTGCGGCACCATGCCCGAGCACCTGGAAAAGATGCACGAAGCCCTCTCGACCCGCCCCCGCGGCCCACGTCCCACCCTGGACGAGATCGCGGCCAAGCTCGGTGGTTTCTCCTCTGCCTCCGACGGCACCGGCGACGCGGCCGAAGCCGCCCCGGCCCGCCGCAACCGCCGCCGCCGCAGCTGATTTTCATCTTTCCCCAAATATGCACCAACGCCCTGCCACCGGCAGGGCGTTTCCCTTTCGCCTGCCCCTCGCGGCACCGGCTTTCATCTTTCCCCAAATACGGTCCGCGAAGCGTCGCGCGCAGGGCGATCCCCCGAACTTCCGATTCGAAACACGCAATTCGGACCACCGACCTCAGAACAGCGACAACTGCTCGCCCGGTTTCACCGGCACCCGGAACAGGTCGCAGCGCAGCTCCGGTGTCGGGCCATCCAGCCCCAGCCGCTTGGCCGCCGTCCGAAACCGCTGCCCGATCATCGCCGCATAGGGCCCCTCACCACGCATCCGCCGATGCCAGCTGGGATCGTAATCCTTGCCGCCATGCATCTCGCGCAGCCGCGTCATCACCCGCTTGGCGCGCTCCGGGTAATGCTCGGCCAGCCAGTCCTGGAACAGCGCGGATACCTCCTGCGGAAGGCGCAGCATGATCCAGCTGGCCGCATCGGCCCCCGCTTCCTTCGCCGCCGCCAGGATCGCCTCGACCTCGGCATCGGTCAGCCCCGGCACCACCGGCGACACCATCACCCGCACCGGCACCCCCGCCCGCGTCAGCGTCCGCATCACCTCCAGCCGCTTGGCCGGCGCCGGCACACGGGGCTCCATCCGGCGGGCGATCTCGGGGTCCAGCGTGGTGACGGAAATCCCCACCCGCACCAACCCCAGCTCGGCCATCTTCCGCAGGATATCCAGATCGCGCAGGATCCCCGTGCCCTTGGTGACGATCGCCACCGGATGGCGATGCTCCCACAGCACCTCGAGGCAGGCGCGCATGATCCCCAGCTTCACCTCGGCCGGCTGGTAGGGATCGGTGTTGGTGCCGATCGCCAGCGGCGCGACCTGATAGGCCCTGCTGCCCAGCTCCTGCGCCAGGACCTCGGCGGCATTGGGGCGCGCGATGATGCGGGTCTCGAAATCCAGCCCCGGAGACATCCCCAGATAGGCATGAGAGGGCCGCGCGAAACAATAGATGCAGCCGTGCTCGCAGCCGCGATAGGGGTTGATCGAGCGATCGAACGGCAGATCCGGCGAGCGGTTGTAGGTGATCAGGCTGCGCGCCTGTTCCTCGCGCAGCTCGGTGCGCAGGACGGGGGTCTCTTCGGGAATGTCCCAGCCGTCGGCCTCGGGGGTGCGGGCATGCCTTTCGTAGCGCCCGGCCTGATTGCTGGCGGCGGCCCGCCCCTTGCGGCGGTCCTTTTCGACGGGATGGTGGGCGGCGGGCGACTCGGGCGTGAACATAGGGCGAACATACGCGGCTTGCCCCATGATCTCCATGAGTCTTTTTCAATATCTCTTTTTGACCCTTCAGGTATAAGTCGTGTCAACCGCGAGAGGCGTCGCTTTCCGCCAAGTCGCGCCCCCGCCCGGGGCGCATCCTTGGCCAAAGGCGCGCCCCAACTGAAAAGAGACCGACCATGTCCGACGAAGACGACGAAATCATCCTCTCCGAACTGTCCGACGAAGAGCTTGTCGACCAGATGATGGACGACCTCTACGATGGCATGAAAGAAGAGATCGCGGAAGGCGTGAACATCCTGCTGGAGCGCGGCTGGGCCCCCTACGACGTGCTGACCCGGCCGCTTGTCGGCGGCATGACCATCGTCGGCAACGATTTCCGCGACGGGATCCTTTTCGTCCCCGAGGTGCTGCTGGCTGCGGGCGCGATGAAGGGCGGCATGGCGATCCTCAAGCCGCTTCTGGCGGAAACCGGGGCGCCCACCATCGGCAAGATGGTGATCGGCACGGTCAAGGGCGACATCCACGACATCGGCAAGAACCTGGTTGCCATGATGATGGAAGGCGCCGGATTCGAGATCGTCGATCTGGGCATCAACAACCCGGCCGAGGACTATATTGCCGCGCTCAAGGAACAGAATGCCGACATCCTGGGCATGTCGGCGCTGCTGACCACCACCATGCCCTACATGAAGGTGGTGATCGACACGCTGAAGGAACAGGGCATTCGCGACGACTATATCGTGCTGGTGGGCGGCGCCCCCCTGAACGAGGAATTCGGCCGCGCCATCGGGGCCGATGCCTATTGCCGCGACGCCGCCGTGGCGGTGGAAACCGCCAAGACCTTCGTGGCGCGCAAGCACAACCGCCCGCAGGCCTGACCCGCGCACCGGCATCGGACCGACGGGCGCCCTGCGGCGCCCGTTGCGCTTTCGGGCGGGGCGTCCTATCTGCGGGACCAGCTACAGGAGGTGATCCATGCCATTCCGCGTCTTCTTCGTCGTGCTGCTGTCTGCGGGCATTGCCGGCGGCCTGACCATCTGGGCGCTGACGGCGCTTGGCACCAAGGGGCTCTGGGTGCCGATGGTGTTCATTGCCCTGGCGCTTCTGGCGCGGCTGAAGGCCGGCCCGCGCCTGTGATCCCCAGCGACGCCCACCTGACCCGCGAGGGCGCGGACCTGCGCGACGGGGCGCCGCAAAGGCTGCTGCTGATCGCCTGCGGGGCGCTGGCGCGCGAAGTGCTGGCGCTGAAAGCACATCATGGCTGGGACCACCTGGACCTGATCTGCCTGCCGGCGATCCTGCACAATGCGCCGCAAAAGATACCCGCGGCCGTCGAAGAGAAAATCCTGGAAAACCAAACCTCTTACGACCGGATCTTCGTGCTTTACGCTGACTGTGGAACGGGGGGGCTGCTGCAGGCCACCTGCGACCGGCTGGGCGTCGGCCTGCTGAAGGGGCCGCATTGCTACGCTTTCTTCGAAGGGGTCGAGGCCTTCGCCGCCCGGGACGAGATCACCGCCTTCTACCTGACCGATTTCCTGGCCCGGCAGTTTGACGCCTTCGTCTGGGAGCCCCTGGGCCTCGACCGGCATCCGCAGCTGCTGCCGATATATTTCGGCCATTACGAAACGCTGGTCTACCTGTCCCAGACCGAAGACGCGGCGCTGCTGGCCCGCGCCCGCGCGGCCGCCGCGCGTCTGGGCCTGACCTTTGAACACCGTCCGACCGGCTATGGCGACCTGGCAACCGAACTGGCCCGGGAGGCCCGGAAATGATCGAACTGAAGGCCGATTGCGGCCAGTGCGCGGCGCTGTGCTGCATGGCCCTGGCCCTCGACAAGGGCGACAGCTTTGCCATCGACAAGCCCGCGGGCCTGCCCTGTCCGATGCTGGACGGCTTTGCCTGCTCGATCCACAAGGATCTGGATGAGAAGGGGTTTTCCGGCTGCCGGGCCTATGACTGCCTGGGGGCCGGCCAGCGCGTCACCCAGCAGCTGTTCCCCGGCCGCGACTGGCGGCAAGAGCCGAAGCTGGCGCGTCCGATGATCCTGGCCTTCGCCGGAATGCGCGCGATCCACCAGCGGATCGAACTGCTGCAGGCCGCGGCCAGGCTGCCGCTGTCAGACAGCGATGAAGCCATCCGCGTCGCGCATCTGGAAAAACTGTCCGCGCCGCTGACGCCCGAGATCGCCGAAGCCTTCCCCCAGAGCCGGGCCGAGGCCGCCATTGATGCTTTCATCCGGTCGCTGCGCCGCTACGTGGCCCGCCACTGAGGGAATGCCGCCCCTGCAGGGGCGGCAGCCTCCGGCGGGCATATTTGGGGAAAGCTGAAAGATCAGGCCGGAGCCTGTTCGCGTATCCGTTGAATCATGGCGCGCAAGCCATTGGAACGCTGAGAGGAAAGGTTGTCCTCCAGGTTCAGCCGAGCGAGCTCGGCGCGGGTGTCGATGCGGGCCAGATCCGCCATCGGCGTGCCGTTGTAGAGCGCACGCAGCACCGCGATCAGGCCGCGCACGATCATCGCGTCGCTTTCCCCGTCGAAATAGAAGATACCGTTTTCCGGGCGCGGATGCAGCCAGACCTGGCTGGCGCAGCCGTCGACCTTGGTTGCAGGCACCTTCAGCGCCTCGGGCAGCGGATCCATCGCCTTGCCCAGGTCGATCACGTAGCGGTAACGGTCTTCCCAGTCGTCCAGAAAGTCGAAATCCGCGACGATGTCCTCGAATGCGTCCTGCGCCATGATCTGCCTCTTTGGTGGTCGTGCGGCAGGGGTAAGCCCGACGGCGCCGAAGGTCCAGAGGCCACGGACAGGCGGCCGGCCACCGCCCGCCGTTGCGGCCGCTTTTCTTCGCGGCGCGGATGCGGTAGGCAAAAACCGATTTCCCGGAAAGGCTTTCCCATGCGCAAGACGCTCGTCCCGATCCTGATCGCCACGCTCGCCCTGGCGGCCTGCGGGCACCGGCAGGTTCCGGTCGCCCCGGTCACGCCCGGCGCCAACCCCCTGCTGCCCGCCGATGCCAAGGCGCCTGCCCCCGACACCCGGGCGCTGGTCGCCCATATCGACAAGGTCGTCTCTCGGCGGATGCCCGGCGGCACGGTGATCGAGGTCACCGCGACCGCCGCCGTGCAGGGATCCTTCGACGTGGCGCTGAAGGCGCCCGAGCAGAAGGGCCCGGTGGATGGGGCGCTGACCTATACGCTGGTCGCCAACACGCCCTTCAATCGCAACGGTACGCCGATCAATGTCGTGGGCCCCGCGGCCACCCGCCAGATCGTTGCCGCCGTGCGGCTGGATACCGAGGCGCTGGCGGGCGTGTCGAAAGTGGTGATCCAGGGCGCCGACAACAGCGTCGCCGTGCGCCCCTGAGGCTGTCCGAAGGGGCGTGCTGTGCGGCGCGCCCCGTCCGGTTCAGTCCAATTCGAAGGTGATGACGCGCTGGCCCTTGGTCGCCAGACCGATCCGGCCATCGCAAAGCCGCAGCGCGTCATTGCCGAAGACATCGCGGCGCCAGCCATGCAGCGCCGGCACGTCGCGTTCGCCCGCCGCCAGCGCATCCAGTTCCGAGGTGGCCGCGATCAGCTTGGGCGCGACACCCGCCGTGTCGGATTTGGCCTTCAGCAGCACCCGCAGCAGATCCGCCAGCGCCGGGTTCACCTGCAGCTTTTCCTTGTCCTTGTCGGGCTTCGGCAACTTGGCATCGGGGCAATCGACCCCGGCCTTGATCGCGGCCAGCAGGCCATCGGCGATCTCGCCCTTGCGGGCCTCGCGCAGCAGCAGCCGCGAGCGACCCAGATCGGCAATGTTGGCGGGCTTGGTCGAGGCCAGCTCGACCAGGGCGTCATCCTTGCAGACCCGGTTGCGCGGAATGTTCTTTTCCTGGGCATAAGCCTCGCGGAACTGCGCCAGCTCGCGCAGGATGCCAAGGAACCGGCCCGAGTTGGTGCGGGTGCGCACGCGTTCCCAGGCGTCTTCGGGGCGGGAAATATAGGTCTCGGGGTTGGTGAGGATGCCCATTTCCTCGGCCACCCAGGCCTCGCGCCCGGCCTTCTTCAGCTCGGCCGAGAGGAATTCGTAGATCTTGCGCAGATGGGTCACATCGGCCAGCGCGTAGCGCTTTTGCGCCTCGGTCAGCGGGCGGCGCGACCAGTCGGTGAAGCGCGACGACTTGTCGAGGCTTTCGCGCGCGATCTTGCGCACCAGGGTTTCATAGCCAACCTGTTCGCCAAAGCCGCAGACCATGGCCGCGACCTGGGTGTCAAACAGCGGCGCCGGGATCAGACCTGCATCGACAAAGAAGATCTCAAGATCCTGACGGGCGGCGTGGAAGACCTTGACCACGTTGGTATCGCGGAACAGTTCATAGAGCGGTTCCAGCGACAGCCCTTCGGCCAGCGGATCGACCAGAACCGCACCGCCCTCGTCCTCCTTCAGGCCGGGAAGCGCAAGCTGCACCAGGCAAAGCTGAGAGTAATAGGTCCGTTCGCGGAGGAACTCCGTGTCGACGGTGACATAGGGTTTCGTCTTCGCCGTCTCGCAGAACGCCGCAAGGTCTTCGGTGGTCGTGATGGTGATCATTCTCAGGTCTGCCGCTCGGAATATCCGACAGGCATATTGCATCGGGCCGGGATTGAAAAGGCGCGCAGGACGCGGGCGGGACCGGCGGGTCACTAGGGGCACAGAGCATCACGATCCGTGATGCGGTTCAGATCAATCATTCATTTCCGTTGTGCGGTAGGACAGCCTATCTGTGGGTCAACGCTCTCTCTCGCCCCGGCACCGGGGCTGCCCCGAAAGGACACGCCATGCCGACTCAGATCGCGCTGACCTATGATGCCCCCCACCGCCTGCCGCTGGCCCCTGTCGTGGCCGCAGCGGCCCTTGCCGTGCTGCTGCTGGGATCCGCCCTGTTCCCGCAGGGCCCGGCCGAGCCGCAGATCGGCTGGCGCGGCAATGCAGGCACCATCAGCGCCATCCGCTGATCCCTGCCCCCAGACGAAAAAAGCCCGGATCCTGCGATCCGGGCTTTGTCGTTTTCAGGGCCTGCGGTCAGCGGGCCGCAAAGACCCGCAGCATCGCGGGATAAAGGCGGTGTTCCTCGACCAGTACCCGGGCGGCCAGGGTTTCCGGCGTGTCACCGGGTTCGATCGCGACGCGGGCCTGGCCCAGGATCGGGCCGTCGTCCAGCTCGGCCGTGACCTCGTGGACGGTGCAGCCTGCCTCGGTGTCGCCGGCTTCCAGCGCGCGGGCATGGGTGTGCAGGCCCTTGTATTTCGGCAGCAGCGAGGGGTGGATGTTCAGCATCTTCCCCTCGTAGCGGCGGATGAAATCGGCCGTCAGGATCCGCATGAAGCCCGCCAGGCAGATGATGTCGGGCTGCACCGCATCCAGACGCGCGATCAGCTCGGCCTCGAAGGCGGCGCGATCCTTGCCGAAGGGCCGGTGGTCGACCGCATCGGTGGCGACGCCCCGCTCGGCCGCCTTCGCAAGACCCCCCGCCTTCGGATCGTTCGACATCACCAGCACCGGACGCGCCGGGTGGTCGGGCCCCATCGAGTCAAGCAGCTTGACCATGTTGGACCCGCCACCCGAGATCAGGATGGCGACTTTCTTCTGTGCGCTCACCGGTTCGCCTCAGTCGAGGTTGGTGTAGCGGATGCCGGCCTCGGCCGTCACCTGACCCAGGCGGCAGACGGTCTCGCCGGCCTCGGACAGCAGCGCCTGCAGGGCGTCGGCGCGGGCGGGATCCACCACCAGCACCATGCCGATGCCGTAGTTGAAGGTCTTCAGCATCTCGCGCTCGGCGATCCCGCCGACCTGCTGCAGCCACTGGAAGACGCCGGGCTTGTCCCAGGCGGCAAAGTCGATCTGGGCGCCCAGGCCCTCCAGCACGCGGGGCAGGTTTTCCGTCAGGCCGCCGCCGGTGATATGCGCCAGCGCATGAACGCCACCCGCACGCACCGCCGTCAGGCTGTTCTTGACGTAAAGGCGGGTCGGCGTCAGCAGCTGTTCGCCCAGGCTGCCTTCGGCCCAGGGGCAGTCCGCGTCCCAGCCCAGGCCCGAGATCTCGACGATCTTGCGCACCAGCGAATAGCCGTTGGAATGCACGCCATCGGACGCCAGCCCCAGCAGCACGTCGCCCGCGGCCACGTCCCTGGGCAGATCCTCGCCGCGTTCCATCGCGCCCACGGCAAAGCCCGCCAGGTCGAAATCGCCCTTGTGGTACATGCCGGGCATCTCGGCGGTCTCGCCGCCGATCAGCGCCGCGCCCGACAGCTCGCACCCCTTGGCGATGCCGTTGATGATCGCGGTTGCCTGTTCCAGCTCCAGCTTGCCGGTGGCGAAATAGTCCAGGAAGAACAGCGGTTCCGCGCCCTGGCAGACCAGGTCGTTGACGCACATTGCCACCAGGTCGATGCCGATGGTGTCGACATGGCCGGTGTCGATGGCGATGCGCAGCTTGGTGCCGACGCCGTCGGTCGCCGCGACCAGGATCGGATCCTGATAGCCCGCGGCCTTCAGGTCGAACAGCGCGCCGAAGCCACCCAGGCCCGACATGGTGCCCGAACGGCTGGTGCGCTTGGCCGCCGGCTTGATGCGTTCGACCAGTTCGTTCCCGGCGTCGATGTCGACGCCCGCGTCGGCGTAGGTGATGCCGTTCTTGCTCTCGCTCATCGCTGGTTCCTTCCCCGGCGGCAGAAATTTGGCCCCGGTTAGCCCATCGCCCGGCGCCGTGCAACGGCATTCACGGCGGCAGCCTGCGCATGATCTTGACCCCCGCCGCGGCGCACCCTATCGGTAGTTCCCGGATGGGCCTGTAGCTCAACGGTTAGAGCAGAGCGCTCATAACGCTTTGGTTGCGGGTTCGAATCCTGCCGGGCCTACCATCCCCCCAACCTTCTGTCGCGACGTCATCGCGCCGCCCCGGGCACAGAACCCGGCCGTCCTGACGCAACATTATGTTCCCACCATTTGCGACGCCCCTTGCAAGCGTCCCGGAGGGTCGTAAAAATCTCCACTTAATCTGCATCAATTACTGCGACGCCGAAACCGGCTAGCCCCAGAAGACCGCATCGGAGCGCATCATGGCGAACCTGGCCTTTGTCATTCTGGAAATGGGTCTCATGGCCCTGATATCCTTTGTCTATAGCTACGTGCACCAGGCCGTCTCGGTGCGCTGGAAGCGGCATGTCGTACTGGGCCTGGCCTTCGGCATTGCGGCGATAACGGCGATGCAGACGCCGCTGACCCTGGCCCCCGGCGTGATCACCGACGGACGTACGCTGTTTCTGGGCTTCGCGGGCCTGTTCGCCGGCCCCATCGCCACCGCCATCGCCCTGTGCCTTTCGGCGGCCTTCCGCATCTGGCTGGGCGGCGAGGGCATGATGACGGGACTGGCCGGCATGGCCATCGGCGCGGCCCTGGGGCTGGTCTGGTCGCTGCCGGTACTGCGCGCCGATCCGGTGACGCTGCTGCACCGCGCCGTCATGGGGCTGACCTTCGGGCTGACCATCGTGCCGGCCTTCTTCCTGCTCGACGCCAAGGTCCTGCCGGCGCTGGCCAAGGTGGTGCCCTACATGCTGCTTTATTACATCCTGGCCAGCATCGCCTTCGGCGGTTTTCTGGAATTCGAACGTGCCCGCGCCCGGCGCGAACGCTACCTGCAGCGATGCGTCAACCTGGACCCGCTGACCGGCGTGCTGAACCGCACCGGCCTGGACGAGGTCTTTGCCAGCCGCAACGCCGAGGGCACCCCCAACGGCCGCTGCCTGCTGCTGGTCGAGATCGACAATTTCGCCGACAAGAGCCGCCGCCATGGCCGCGCCTTCCGCGAGGTCGCGCTGCGACGGACCTCGGCCGCGATCCGCGACTGCATCCGCGCCACCGACGAGCTGGCCCGCACCGGAGAGGCCGAATTTGCCATCCTTTTGATGAATGTCGATCTGGAGGCCACCGAAGCGATCGGCGCGCGCATCCAGAAATCCATCCGCGATTTCACCTCCTTCACCGACATCGAGATCACCGCCACCATCGGCGCCTCGCATTGGCCGGGGGATCTGTGGACGCTGGAACAGGCGCTGCAGGCCGCCGATGCCTCGCTGTTCGAGGCCAAGATGGGCGGCACGGAACAACGGCTATGCCGCGCCGGCTAACGGAATGCGCCCCGTATCACGCGGGTGCAGAAAATCATAAAACGTCCTGTTTTCAAATGCCTGTGCATTTTTACATCGGGGCCGTTAACGAACTGTTAAGCTTCGACCGTGCATAAGCAGCATGTCGCGTCTTTCGGTTTCCTGGTCTTTGACGATCCGTCCCTGACAAGGTCCACCGACTCTCTCACCCATGCGACCCCTCGTGACGACGGGCACTCCCGCCCGTCGTCACCTTTTCGCAAAACTCTCCCCTTGCGTGCAAAATCCGTCTAGGCGTCGCCCAAACCCGCGCCTATCCTCAGGCCATAGCAGCACGCGCTTCGGAGGCCAGGTGAGCGAGCAGCAGTTCAATGTCGTCCTCATCGCCCAGGCGGGACGGCTGCAATACGAGGCAGCGCTGTTCGCGGCCTCGCTGCGGGCACGTTCCCCGCGCTTTACGGGGCGTCTGCTGGTGGCCGAACCCCAGCCCGGCCCGCTCTGGCCCGGCGATCCGCGGATCTCGGACCCCGAGGTGCGCGCCCTGCTCGCCGCCCTCGACGCCGAGATCCTGCCCTTCGACAGCCACCATTTCGGCGCCGCCTACCCCCAGGGCAACAAGATCGAATGCCTGGCCGCCCTGCCCGACGCCCCCTTCGTCTTCTTCGACAGCGACACGCTGATCCTCGACGAGGTCACCTCGGTGCCCTTCGATTTCGACCGCCCCGGCGCCTCGCTGAAGGTCGAGGGCACCTGGCCCGCGATCGAGCTGTACGGCCCCGGCTATCACCAGATCTGGGGCAGCCTTTATGCGCTCTTCGGGATGGATGTCGACAGCGCCCTGGATCCGGCCCAGCCGCAGGAATACTGGCGCCGCTACCCCTATTACAATGCCGGGGTCTTCTGGCACCGCGACCCGGCCCGCTTTGGCACCCTGTTCCGCGACTTTGCCTGCCGGATCCGTGACACCCCCCCGCCCGAACTGGTCTGCCAGACCCTTGATCCCTGGCTGGATCAGGTGGCGCTGCCGCTGGTGATCCATGCCCTGGGCGGCGGACGCGATGCGCTGCCTGCGGGCCATATCGACGGCCGCGTCAGCTGCCACTACCGCTTTCTGCCGCTGCTCTATGCCCGTGAAAGCGACGCGGTCGTCGCAGCCCTGGAGGAAATCACCGCCCCCAACCGCGTCAAGAAGGTGCTCAAGCGGCACGAGGCGATGCGCCGGATGCTGTACCAGGGCCGTGGCGGAAAGGTGCGCGCGCTGATCGCTGCCGAAGGCCTGCCGCGCCGTGAACAGGCGCTGCGCAACCGCCTGAAGCGCGCCGGGATGTGGCTGCGCTAGCAGCCTTCCCCCGCGTCGCTTTTCCGCCGACCTCACCGGACCGGCTTTCTCCGCGCGGGCAGGCGCGTTAAGATGGGGCGCCTCCGGCACGGGCGGCCGGCGTACCGACGGAAGCGGTGCCCTGCCTGCGTACCAGCCGGAGTGACCGGGCGAATGGCCCGTGCCCCGCCACACTGCCACCGACGAGACCCAGGCCGAGCATGCGACCGAATTTTGCCCTGAACTTCCTGCCCGACGGGCTGGACCTTCTGCATCGTCAGATCCCGGGGCGCGGCGGCCAGGACCGCTGGGACACCGTTGGCCATGTGGCCTTTGCCGCCCCCCGCTTCGCCGAGGGCGTGGCGCTGCTGAAGGCCCATGCCGCGCAGCTGTATCCCGCCCCATATTACTGCACGCTGGTGGTGCCGCGTGACCAGGTGCGGTTCCTGGAAACCATCGTCATCGGCACCGAACCCATCGACGACCAGGTCCGCGCCCGGCTGCAGGGGGCCACGCCCTATGATCTGGACGAACTGGCCTATTGTTGGCACGAGGATGACGATGGCCGCCTGCGCATCGCCGCCGTGGCGCAGGAAACCCTTGACGAGGCCGAGACCTTCGCCATCGCCCAGGGCTTTGCGCCGGTCAGCTTCATGGCGCAGGGCGATCCCGCGGATCCGCTCTTTCCCGAGGCGCCCTGGTTCGGCCCGACGCTCTGCGCCGCCACCCTGCTGGAGGGCGAGCCGCCCGAACCCGAACCCGGCCAGCCGGTCTTTCCGCTGACCCCCGGCCCCGATGTCACCCCGCCCGAGCGCGCCCAGCCGCTGGCCGCGCCGCAGCAAAGCGGCACCGACAGCGTCGTGCGACAGGCCGAATCCCGCCTGCGCAGCGCCGATGCCACCCTGGCCCTCGCAGCCCCCCAGCCAAGTGCCGGGGAGAGCGACGAATCCCTGCGCCTGACCGTCTTTGGCGAACGCGCCCAACAACGCCGCCCCGGTGGCACGCGCCTGCTGCGCCGCCTGCTGGTCGTGCTGGTGCTGGGTCTGGCCGCCGCCGGAGGCTGGGCGGCCCTGCGCGGGCCCGATGCGCTCTGGTCCCCGTTCCGGGCGCCACAAAACACCTCTGAACTGCTGACCCCAGCCACAGCCCCCGCCCCTGCTGCGGCCCCCGCCTCTGTTGCCGCCCCCGCCCCGGCGGCCGACACGGCAGCGTCCCCCGGGATCCAGTCCCAGGTGCCGACCCCGGCCGAAACCCGGCAGCGCTATGACGCCACCGGCATCTGGCAAAGCGCCCCCAGCCAGCCCGAAGCCCCCCTGCCCACCGGCACCACCCCGGTGGCCCTGCCGCAGATCACTGAGGCCGGCCGCGCGGCCTCGGCCGGAGCGCTCGCCAGCGCCGCCGCCCCCGGCACAGCCCCCGGCGCCGTGCCCAATCCGCCCGCCTCCGATGACACGTTCCACCTCGATTCCCGGGGGCTGGTGACCGCCACCACCGATGGCACCGAGACCCCCCAGGGCGTGACCGTCTATGCCGGGCGCCCCGACAAGCGGCCGCCCGCCACCGTCGTCTCGGGCAGCCCCGCCAGCACCGACACCCCGGCCGAGGACAGCGGCACCGATGTGGCCGAGGACAGCGCCGCCGCCGAAACCCCGGTTATCGACAATGGCCCCGTCGAGGCACCGGTCTCGCCCCGGCTGCGCCCCGCGGGCCTGGTGCCCCCCGAACCCGAAGCGCCGCCGGTGCCCAAGGGCTCTTACGCGGCCGAGCAGGCGGTGCGTCCGAAAACCCGGCCGGGCAATTTCTCGGCCAAGGTCGCCGCCGCCCAGGCCGCCGCCGCCAATGCGCCACCGGCACGCACCCCGGCCTCTCAGGTGGTGACGCTGCCCCGGCCCTCGCCCGCCAAAGTCGCCAGCACTGCCACCGACAAGGACGAGATCAACCTGAAGAAAATCAACCTTCTGGGCATCTCGGGCGGATCGAAATCGCGGGTGGCGCTGGTCCGGCTGGCCGATGGCAACATCGTGCGGGTCAAGGTCGGCGACACGCTGGACGGCGGCCGGGTTCTGGCCATCGGGGAAACCCAGCTGCGCTACCTCAGCCGCGGCCGCAACGTGGCGCTGGAACTGCCGTAAGGCCGGACTTGCGGCTGTTGCCTGCGGCGCCCCCTGACGTCATCATCGCCTCGCGCCGCCTTCCCCGCAGGAGAGACCATGGACGATTTCCTCTACCAGGCCACGATCTATCTTCTGGCCGCGGTGATCGCCGTGCCGATCGCCGCCCGGCTGGGGCTGGGATCGGTGCTGGGTTATCTGGCCGCGGGCATCCTGATCGGCCCGGCGCTGCATCTGGTCGGCCAGGAAACCCATTCCCTGCAAAGCTTTGCCGAATTCGGCGTCGTCATGATGCTGTTCCTGATCGGACTGGAGCTGGAGCCCCGCGCGCTATGGAACATGCGGCACAAATTGCTGGGGCTGGGCGGCTTGCAGGTGGTGCTGACGGCGCTTGCCGTGATGGGCGCGGGCATGGCCCTGGGCCTGGGCTGGCGCGAGGCGCTGGCCACCGGCATGATCCTGGCGCTGTCCTCGACCGCGATCGTGCTGCAGACCCTGTCGGAAAAGGGGCTGATCCAGATGCAGGGCGGCCGGTCGGCATTCGCGGTGTTGCTGACCCAGGACATTGCCGTGATCCCGATGATCGCCTTCCTGCCGCTGCTGGCGCTGGAACCCGGCACCCAGGCGGCGCTGCACGGCAGTTCCGATGCGCCGCAAGCGGTCGAGGCCGCACGGTCCCTGATCGACAGCCTGCCGGGCTGGGGCGCGACGCTGGTGACGCTGGGTGCGGTCGGCGTGGTGGTGCTGGTGGGCGTCTACCTGGTGGGGCCGGTGTTCCGCTTTATCCATTCCGCCCGCCTGCCCGAGATGTACACCGCCTTCGCCCTGGCCATCGTCATCGGCATCGCCTTCGTGATGAACCTGGTGGGTCTGTCACCGGCCCTGGGTACCTTCCTGGCGGGCGTGGTGCTGGCCAACAGCGCCTTCCGGCATGAGCTGGAAAGCGACATCCAGCCCTTCAAGGGGCTGCTGCTGGGGCTGTTCTTCATCACCGTTGGCGCGGGGATTGATTTCGGCGTGCTGGTCCGCGATCCGCTGCCGATCATCGGAATCGCCGTCGGCGTGATGGCGCTGAAGGGGGTGATCCTGTTCCTGCTGGGGCGGATCTTCCGGCTGCGGATGCGCAACCTGGTGCTATTCACCCTGGCGCTGGCGCAGGCCGGCGAATTCGGCTTCGTGCTGGTCAGCTTCTCGGAGCGGCTGTCGGTGCTGCCCGCGGCCCTGGCCGAGCGCATCCTGCTGGCGATCACCCTGACGATGCTGCTGACGCCGCTGTTCTTCATCTTCTACGACGTGATCTCAGGACGGATGCGCGAGGCGGGTGAGACGCCCGAGGCCGACACGATCGAGGATCGCGGCCCCGTGATCATCGCGGGCATTGGCCGCTTCGGCCAGATCGTCAACCGCCTGGTGCAGAGTTCCGGCTTTGAAACCGTGGTGCTGGACCACGACATGGAAACCATCGAGCTGATGCGCCGCTTCGGCTTCAAGGGTTATTTCGGCGATCCGACCCGGCCCGACATCCTGCATGCGGCGGGGTTGGCAGAGGCGCGGGTGCTGGTGGCGGCGCTGGATGATCCCGAGGCGGTGACGAAACTTGTGACCTATGCCCGGGCGCAGCGCCCCGATCTGCACATCATCGCGCGCGCCTATGACCGGCCGCATGTCTTCCGCCTGTACAAGGCCGGGGCCGACGACATCGTGCGCGAGACCTTCGACAGCTCCCTGCGCGCCGGGCGCTATGTGCTGGAGAACATCGGCCTGACCGAGTTCGAGGCGGCCGAGGCCGAGAAGATCTTTTTCCACCACGACCGCAAGGCCGTGCGTGAGCTGGCCGAACTATGGGACCCGAGCGTGCCCACCGCCAAGAACGCCGCCTATATCGCGCGCTCGAAAGAGCTGCAGAAGGATCTGGAGGCGGCGCTGCTGGCCCAGAAGGGCGAGCGCGAGGACAGCGCTGCCTAGCGTGCGGGACAAGAAAATGGCGCGGCCCTTGCGGACCGCGCCAGCCTCCGGCGGGAGTATTTCCGGTCAGATGAAAGAACCGGTCAGCCTTCGGAGACGCCGGCCTCGGCGAAGGTGGCCATGCCGGAATGGGCGGCAAGGGCTGCGGCCAGGATGTTGATCGCCAGCGCGGCGCCCGTGCCTTCGCCCAGGCGCAGCCCGAGGGTCAGCAGCGGCGCCTTGCCGAGCTTTTCCAGCAGCGCGGGATGGGCGGCCTCGGCGCTGGCATGGCCTGCAACCGCGTGATCGAGGGCCGAGGGGACATCCGTCACCAGGCAGGCGGCGGCGGCGCTGCAGATATAGCCGTCGAGCAGCACCGGGATGCGCAGCACGCGGGCCCGGGCGATGGCGCCCGCCATCGCCGCGACCTCGCGGCCGCCAAGGCAGCGCAGGGTTTCCAGGCCGGTTTTCGGTGCATTGAGCGCAACGGCGCGGGCGATGACCTGGGCCTTGTGGGCAACGCCCTTGTCATCGAGGCCGGTGCCGCGGCCGGTCCAGTCGGCCGCCTCGCCGCCGTAAAGCGCATGCGCGATGGCGGCGGCCGAGGTGGTGTTGCCGATGCCCATCTCTCCGGTGATCAGCAGGTCGGCCTGCGGATCGACCGTGTTCCAGCCGATGGCAAGGGCCTGCAGCAGCTCGGCCTCGGTCATTGCGGGGCCTTCGCTGAAATCAGCGGTGGGGCGGTCAAGCTCGATCGGGTGGATCGACATCTTGCAGCCCGCATGGCCTGCCAGCGCGTTGATCGCGGCGCCGCCGTGGCGGAAGTTCTCGACCATCTGGGCGGTGACTTCGGCGGGGAAGGCCGAGATGCCCTGCTTTGCCACGCCGTGGTTCGCCGCAAAGACCAG
Source organism: Pseudooceanicola sp. NS-SX9 (assembly GCF_057380705.1). NCBI lineage: Bacteria > Pseudomonadati > Pseudomonadota > Alphaproteobacteria > Rhodobacterales > Paracoccaceae > Pseudooceanicola > Pseudooceanicola sp. NS-SX9. The sequence goes on from NZ_CM170818.1 coordinate 2,041,831, forward strand.
CGCCTGCGGCGCGGTGATGCGGGGCGTCGCATCGGCGCGCCAGCCCGCGTACCAGATCGCGAGCTCTTCCAGGCGGCCGAGGGCACCCGGCGGCTTGGTCAGCGTCACGTTGCGCGCTGCCGCCGAAGCAGAGGCCACGGCATCGGCGGCGGGGGCGGCGGCCAGGGCCGCGCGGAAGGCATCGAGGGAGGAGAAGGCGTCGGTCATGGTCCATCCGTTGCAATTGGTGGCCCCTGCGTGAATAACCCCTGCAGCGCATGGGGCAACAGGAAAGAGGGCTGACGTGAGAGCATGGAATGACCTGTTGGGGGCGCTGAGCCTGCTGAGCCGCCTGCCCCTGCCCGCCCATCAGGCACGCGGCGCCGCAGGAGCCTGGGCCTGGCCGCTGGCGGGCGTGGTGCTGGGGGCGATCGCGGGGCTGACAGGCGCCGTGCTGCTGGGGCTGGGGCTCGCACCCGGGGCAGCGGCGGCGCTGGCGCTGACCACTGCGGTGATGCTGGGCGGCGCGCTGCACGAGGACGGGCTGTCGGACATGGCGGATGGGCTATGGGGCGGGCAGACCGTGGCGCGGCGGCTTGAGATCATGAAGGACAGCCGGATCGGTGCCTTCGGGGTGATCGCGCTGGTGCTGTCGCTGTTGGCCCGCTGGGCCGCTCTGCAGGCGCTGTTCGGGCTGGGCGCAGGTGCCGGGATCGCCGGGATGGTCGCCGCCGGGGCGCTGTCACGCGGGGCGATGGCTGCGGTGATGGCGGCGCTGCCGCCGGCGCGGGTGAACGGGTTGTCGCGGGCCGTGGGACGGCCCGATGCACTGCAGGCGGTTGCGGCCTGTGCCCTGGGGTTGGCCGTCGTGCTGGGGCTGTGGGGCCTTGCGGGGATCGCGCCGCTGATCGGCGCCGCGCTGGCGGTTCTGGCGGTCGCGCGACTGGCCATGGCAAAGATCGGCGGCCAGACCGGAGACGTGCTGGGCGCCAGCCAGCAAGTGGCCGAAATCGCCGTCCTGCTGGTGTTGATGCCGGCCTGAGCCCTTGGAACAAGAGGCCCTCACGCCTTCTGCGGCAGAGGCGGCGTCCAACGGAGCCCGATCACGTGCCGGCCTGTCCGGCGCCCCAAGGACGGTGCGTTACAGTCGTTGAAGCCGGGAAGGCACCCCTGGGCCGGGACACGGCCGGGACAATCAAGGCCGGTGAAATCCGGATCAATGAAATAAAGGCAAATATAATCAAGGGGGCGCGCCCGGCAGGCACGCCCCCTGTTGATCATCCGGCCCCGTCAGGGGCGATGCGGGTCAGGCAGCGCGGCCGACCAGAACCTCATCCACCTGCTTGGCGGCGGCAACCTCATCCGCGCCCGACACGGCCGCGACTTCGCGGGTCAGACGTTCCAGCGCCGCTTCGTAAAGCTGACGTTCCGAATAGGACTGCTCGCGCTGATCATCGCTGCGGTGCAGGTCGCGCACGACCTCGGCAATCGCGATCAGGTCGCCCGAGTTGATCTTCTGTTCATATTCCTGGGCGCGACGCGACCACATGGCGCGCTTTACCTTGGCCTTGCCCTTCAGGGTTTTCATCGCCTGGCTGACGACCTCGGGGGTCGAAAGGCTGCGCATGCCGACCTCGGTCGCCTTATGGGTCGGAACCCGCAGGGTCATCTTGTCTTTCTCGAAGGAAATCACGAACAGTTCCAGCGAGATGCCGGCGATTTCCTGCTGTTCGATCGACATGATCTGGCCAACGCCATGGGCCGGGTAGACAACGAATTCGTTCGGACGGAACTCGGGGGACTTGGACTTGGTCATACAGGTTCTTCCTCAGATACCCTGGTCACAGAGAGCACGAAAACGCCCGGCGCCGGAATTCAGCGCCAAACGTGTCTGATCTCTCTTTCAGAAGCGGGTCGGGGCGCGGGGCGCGCGCCGGGACCCCGAAGGGGCAAGCTTTGTCATGTGTAGACACGAGCTATAGCACAGAATCAGCCATCTTGGAAGCCTTCTGCACAGATGCCGCCCCTGGCCGCTGGATTACGGCAGGTCAGGCCTGTCCCTTCCAGGGCCGGTCCCGGGGACCGGCCACAGGGATCTGGATGCGGGAAAGGGGGGCCTCAGCCGCCCTCGCCCGGCGCCTCGGAGAAGTACTTGTCCAGCTTGCCGGATTCGCCATCGCGTTCGGCATAGCCGTCCATCGGCTCCTTCTTGGTGATGATCACCGGCCAGAGTTCCGCGTATTTGCGGTTGAACTCGACCCATTTGTCCATGTCGGGCTCGGTGTCCGGACGGATTGCGTCGGCGGGGCATTCGGGCTCGCAGACGCCGCAATCGATGCATTCGTCGGGATGGATCACCAGGGTGTTCTCGCCCTCGTAGAAGCAATCCACAGGGCAGACTTCCACGCAATCAGTGTATTTGCAGGCGATACAGTTCTCGGTGACGACGTATGTCATGGCTTTCTCTCGAATTCGCTTGAAGCCGTGACTAGACCACCCCCCCGGATCATTCAAGCGCCCCACGGCGATCAAGATCGAGTTTCCTGCGGTCGCGCTTCGTTGGACGAGAATTGCCTTCGATCCGGGCGATCGGCGGAACGGGTTTCTCCTGCAGCTCGGGGGGCGAGAGATCCTCATAGAGGGACTGGGCCTCGGGGGCGGGGCCACGGCGTGTGCCAAGGGCCAGCACGCGGATGACGCGCACGGCATGTCCCTGAGGAAAAGTCAGCACGTCCCCGGGGCCGACATTGGCCGAGGGCTTGGAGACGTGCTGGGAATTGATGCGCAGGTGGCCGCCCCCGGCGCAGGAGGCGGCAAGGCTCCGGCTCTTGAAGAACCGGGCCTGCCACAGCCATTTGTCCACGCGCATGCGGGGGGCGGCCGGATCCGACAAGATCAGCTCTTGTCCTTCAGCCCCATCAGCGCGGCGGCGAAGGGATTGTCGGGATCGATCCGGTCCTTCTTCTTCGGCGGTGCGGCCTCGAAGACCTTGGGCTTGTTGCGGTCGCCCCGGTCCGGGCGGTCGCCGTCACGGCGCGGCGGCTTGCCGCCCTTGCCCTTCGGCCCCTGGCCGGGCTTGCCGCCCTTGCCGCGGGGACGTTCGCCCTGCGGTGCAGCACCGTCGCGCGGGGCGCCACGACCCTGCGGACGACCGCCACGGGCCGGCTGGCGGTTGGCGCGGCCACCCCAGGTGAAGGTGTAGAACACCTCTGCCTCGGGGGCGCCCGCCTCGGCCCCTGCCGGAGCCTCGGCGGCCGCGTCGGCCTGAACGGCCTCCGGCGCGGGCTCCGACGGTTCCGCGGGGGCCTCAGCGGCCGGGGTTTCCCCGGTCGCCGCCTCGGGCGCGGCCTCGATGGCCGCGCCCGGGGCCGCTTCGACCTTGGTCTTCTCGCGCTCGCCCTTCTCGGCCCGGTAGCCCAGGCCCTGCATCAGGTCCGCGAACTGTTCCAGCGTCATGCCGGTGATCGACAGCATGTCGGCCTTGGCCTCGAAGCCCGCCTTCGAATCCTCGGGGCGCAGCATGTCGGCCAGGCGTTCCAGCATGTCGATGCGGATCGCGCGCTCGCCGGCGGCACGGTAGCCCGCCATGGCAAAGTAGCCCTGCGGCAGATCGCGCGACGCAGGCACTGTCACCAGACCCGGAGGCGGCGCCTCGGGGAATTCCTGCAGGTCCTTCGACAGCGACCACAGCACCAGGCGCAGACGGGTCGGCGCGGGCTTCAGCAGCAGCGGCTGGAAGATCGTGTACTGGCCGAACCGCACGCCATGCTTGCGCAGGGCACCGCGGGATTCCTGGTCCAGCTGCTTCACGTCATCGGCCACTTCGCCGCGCGGGATGATCCCGAGGTTCTCGACCATGCGGAACGCAAAGCCGCGCGCCAGACCCGTCAGGGCCTCGTCACGGGCCAGATTCAGCAGGGGCTCGAACAGCGCGGCCACCTTGCGGTCGATGAAGTGCTGCAGGCGACGCTGCACCTTCTGCGCCACATCGGCACCCGCTTCCTCGTCGACGAAGGCCACCACCTGGGGCTTCATCGGCTCGGATCCCGCGACCAGCTTGCCCACAGCCTCGGCGCCCCACATCAGGCCACCCTGCTCGGTGAAGTCGATCTCGGTATCGGGCGCGTTGTAGAAACGGTCCGCCCGCAGGTTGAAATGCGGGACCAGGGCCTGCACGCTGGCCTGGCGAATGGTCTTCGCCTCCTGCCCCTGGGCATCCTTGTCCTGGCGGAACCGGAAGCCCTCCAGGCGTCCCACGAATTCACCTTCGACGGTCACTTCGCCGGTTTCACTCACTTCGGCCAAGAGGGCCTCCTTCTGCTTGAGCCGCCGCAACAGTACGCTGGTACGCCGATCCACAAATCTTTGGGTCAGCCGCGCATGGAGCGCATCCGACAAGCGGTCTTCTACCGCCCTTGTCTCGCCGCGCCAATGACTTTCGTCATCGACCCAGCCCTTGCGCTGCGCAACGTAGGTCCAGGTGCGGATGAAGGCGAGCCTTTTCGACAGCGCGTCGATGTCGCCGTCGACCCGGTCGATGCGGTTCACCTGGCGGGCAAACCAGTCGTTCGGGACCGATCCGCGCTCGTGCAGGAAGTCGAAGATGCGCGCCAGAAGCGTCGCGTGCTCGTTCTGGCTGATGCCGCGAAAATCCGGCACGCGGGCCACGTCCCACAGCTTTTTCACCGCCTCGGTCGAGGTCGCGCGCGCCGTCACCTCGGCGTCGCGGGCCATGTTCTTAAGCGCGATCAGGTCGTCGGCGTCGCGCGCGCGCAGCAGGCGCTCGTCCTTGGGCATCTCTTCCAGAGAGCGGATCAGCGCCTCGATCGAACCGAAATTCAGCCGCGTGTTGCGCCACTGCAGCTTGCGGATCGGGGCGAAGCGGTGCTCGGTGATGGCCTCGACCACCTCCTCGTCCAGGGCATGGGCCTCGCCGGTCACGCCGAAGGTGCCGTCCGACATGCCGCGCCCCGCGCGCCCCGCGATCTGCGCCAGCTCGTTCGGCGCCAGTTCGCGCATCCGGCGGCCGTCGAACTTCATCAGCGCCGAAAACGCGACGTGATTCACATCAAGGTTCAGCCCCATCCCGATCGCATCAGTCGCCACCAGGTAATCCACGTCACCGTTCTGATACAGCTCGACCTGGGCATTGCGGGTCCGCGGGCTGAGCGCCCCCATCACCACGGCCGCGCCCCCCTTCTGGCGCCGGATCAGTTCCGCCATCGCATAGATGTTGTCGACCGAGAACCCGACGATGGCCGAGCGCGCCGGCATCCGCGAGATCTTGCGCGATCCCGCGTAGCTCAGCTGCGACATTCTTTCGCGGCGCACGAACTGCGCCTGCGGCAGCAGTTCGGCGATGACGCCGCGCATCGTCTCGGCCCCCAGGAACAGCGTTTCCGTGGTGCCGCGCGCGCGCAACAGGCGGTCGGTGAAGACATGGCCGCGCTCGGGGTCGGCGCACAGCTGGATCTCGTCCACCGCCAGGAAATCACAGCCCATCCCCTCGGGCATGGCCTCGACCGTGCAGACCCAGTACTGGGTGCGCGGCGGCACGATGCGTTCCTCGCCGGTCACCAGCGCCACCACCGAGGGGCCGCGGATGGCGACGATCTTGTCATAGACCTCGCGCGCCAGAAGCCGCAGCGGCAGGCCGATCACGCCTGTCCGATGGCCCAGCATACGTTCGATCGCGTAATGCGTCTTGCCGGTGTTGGTCGGTCCCAAGACCGCCACGATCCGTCCCTGCCCGGACATTCATGCCTTTCCCTGAAGGGTCTGCGCCCCTCAGATATCCCGTTCCGAGATCAGCGGTTTCAGCCGTTCCATCGCCTCTCGCGCGCCTTGATGGCCGGGATAGACGTTCAGAACCGCCCGGAAACCGCGCCAGGCCGCGTCGACTCGGCCCGTCTGCTCCAGGATCATGGCGATACCGAAAGCCGCCTCGAAGTTCGAGGGGTTCAGTGACAGGCATTTCGCCAGGTCCTGCAGCGCCAGACCATATTCCCCCTGCTGGTAGAAGGCCTGGGCGCGCTGGTGATAGCCTTCGGCGAAATCGGGCGCATGGTCGATCAGCGCCGAGAAATGCCCGATCGCCACCCCGGTATCGCCGGTGGCCATCGCATCCTCGCCGCGCCGCAAAAGCAGGTCCATGCTGGGGGACCCCGAGCGCGACCAGATCATCTGAAGCTCGCGCTCGATCTGCGCGGCATCGCCCGCATCCGCGGTCTTCAGCGCGGCCACCAGCGCCTGCTCGCGGTCGTCGACTTTGGCCTCGGCCAGGACGCCCGACGCACACAGAAGTGACGTGGCGAAAAGCCCCGCCGTCAGCACTTTGCGGTATATGTTCAGAGCGACCATAATTTCCTACTCTAGCTGCTGCACCCGGCCTGCATAGCCCAATTTCGTAAATTTGAAGGAAGCCGTCATGAGCGAAGTGATCCCCGCCGCCGTCGAGGCGCTGAACCGCAAGATCGGTGAGGGCCGCTTTGACGCGGTGGCGAAATTCGTGATCCTGGGCGAGGGCGCGATCATCATCGACGCCGAAGGCGCCCGCGCCGCCGCCGAGGATGAAGAGGCCGACGTCACCCTGACCGCCGAACAAGAGGTCTTCGAGGACCTGCTGGCGGGCGATCTCAGCCCCACCTCGGCGTTCATGACCGGCAAGCTGAAGCTGGACGGCAGCATGGGCCTGGCGATGAAGCTGGGCAGCGTCCTGTCCTGATCATGACCAGCGCCACCCCCATTGCCCTGCCCCCGGCACCCTATTTCGCCGCCGAGGCCGAGGGCCCCGCCGCCCGTGCCGTCTGGCTGCGGACGCCCGATGGCCTGCGGCTGCGGCTGGTGCACTGGCCCTGCGAGGGCGCCCGCGGCACGGTGATGATTTTCACCGGCCGCACCGAATATGCCGAGAAATACGGCCGTGCCGCTGCCGATCTGGCGGCGCGCGGCTATGCGGCGATGACGATCGACTGGCGCGGCCAGGGGTTGTCGGACCGGGTGGCGGGCGATCCCGCCCTTGGGCATGTGGCGGATTTCTCGGATTACCAGATCGACGTGCAAAGCTGGCTGGGCGCCCTGCCCGCCCTGGGCATCGACGGCCCGCTGTTTCTGCTCGCGCATTCCATGGGCGGCTGCATCGGCCTGCGCGCCCTCTACGAGGGGCTTCCCGTTCGGGCCGCGGCCTTCACCGCGCCGATGTGGGGCATCCGCCTGTCGGCGCTGATGGAGCCCGTCGCCTGGGGCGTGTCGTGGCTGGCCAGCCAGTTCGGCCGCCAGGAGGCCCGCGCGCCCGGCACCCGCGCCGAAACCTACGTGCTGTGGGAAAGCTTCGAGAACAACCAGCTGACCCATGACCGCGACATGTTCGACTACATGCGCCGCTATGCCGAAGCCCATCCCGAGGCGCTGATCGGCGGCCCCTCGATGGGCTGGCTGCTGGCGGGGCTCAGGGAAACCGCGGCGCTCGGGTCCAGGGCCTCGCCCGACCTGCCTTGCCTGACCTTCCTCGGAGAGCAGGAAAGCATCGTCTCGGCCACCCGGATCGAGGCCCGTATGGCGCGCTGGCCGGGCGCCGAGCTGATCCGCGTCCCCGAGGCCTACCACGAGGTCGTGATGGAGAGCCCGGCCATCCGCACCCTGGCCTTTGATCGCAGCTGCGCGCTGTTCGACGCCCGGATCGCCTGAGACCCGGGCGCCGGGCGGCGTCAGTCCTGCACCACCTCCTGGCGCTGGCGGCCCAGATTCTCGATCGCCAGTTCCATCACGTCGCCCTCCTTCAGGAAGCGCGGCGGCTGCATCCCCATCCCCACGCCCGGAGGCGTGCCGGTGGCGATGATGTCGCCCGGATGCAGCGTCATCATCTGGCTGATGTAGGAAATCACCTGCGCTACCCCGAAGATCATCTTCGCCGTGGTGCCCGCCTGCATCCGCACGCCGTTCAGTTCCAGCGACATGCGCAGGTCCTGCGGGTCGCCCACCTCGTCCGGGGTCACCAGCCAGGGGCCGACGGGGCCGAAGGTGTCGCAGCTTTTGCCCTTGGTCCAGGTGCCGCCGCGCTCGATCTGGAAGGCGCGTTCCGAGACGTCGTTGACGATCGTGTAGCCTGCCACGTAGTCCAGCGCCTCTGCCTCGGTCACATATTGCGCACGGCGGCCGATGACGACGCCCAGCTCGACCTCCCAGTCGCCCTTGGTGGCGCCGCGCGGCAGCCGCACGGTGTCATCGGGTCCACACAGCGCGCTGGTGGCCTTCATGAACAGGATGGGTTCCGAGGGCTCGGCCATGCCGGCCTCGGCGGCGTGGTCGGAATAGTTCAGCCCGACGCAGACCATCTTGCCCACCCCCGCGACAGGAATGCCCAGACGCGGCGTCCCCTCGACCAGCGGCAGGGTGGCGGGATCGGGCGCAGGCAGCTTCGCCAGCACCGCACCGCCCAGATCCCGCACCAGCCCCGACAGGTCCCGGATCTGGCCCTTGTCATCAAGAAGTCCAGGCTTTTCAAGACCTCGCGGGCCATAACGAAGGTAACGCATCAGCTACTCCTGCCTTGCAATCTGGCGCGACCCTCTGCGAGGGCGCGCGATTTGGCAAGCGGCACCGCAGCAAGGGCAGCGCCGCCGGCGACTTGCTGCGGACCCGCAGGCGGCCTATCTCTGATACCGGTTCGCTAATCCAGGAGGACGAATGAAACGCCTGCCCCTTACCGCCCCGATGTTCCCGGCGCCGCTGCCCGATGCCAATGCCGCCGATCACGGAGGCGAGGCGCGCCCCTTGGGCAACCTGCCCGAATGGGACCTGTCGGACCTTTACACCGCCCCCGATGCCCCCGAGATGAAGCGTGACCTCGACTGGTTGGAAACCGCCTGCCGCACCTTCGCCGAGGATTTCGAAGGCAAGCTTGGCACGCTCGATGCGCCTGCCTTCCTGGACTGCGTGAAGCGCAACGAACGCATCAGCGCCGTCGCCGGGCGCATCATGTCCTATGCCGGCCTGCGCTATTACCAGCTGTCGACCGCCGGAGACCGGGTCAAGTTCCTCTCCGACATGCAGGACCGCATCACCACCTTCACCACGCCGCTGGTCTTCTTCACGCTGGAGCTGAACCGCCTGCCCGAGGATTTCCTGGCGGGCCTCTTTGCCCAGGACGCGGAACTGGCGCGCTACAAGCCGGTCTTCGACCGCATCCGAGCGATGAAGGACTATCAGCTGTCCGACGAGCTGGAGAAATTCCTGCATGATCTGGGGGTCGTCGGCGACGCCTGGGAGAAGCTCTTTGATGAAACCATCGCCGGGCTCACCTTCACCCTGGGCGGCGAAGAGCTGAACATCGAGGGCACGCTGACGCTGCTGACCGACCATGACCGCACCAAGCGCGAAATGGCCGCGAAGGAACTGGCGCGCGTGCTGTCGCAGAACCTGCGCACCTTCGCCCGGGTCCACAACACCGCCGCCAAGGAGAAAGAGGTCATCGACCGCTGGCGCGGCATGCCCACCGCACAGACCGCGCGCCACCTGTCGAACCATGTCGAACCCGAGGTCGTCGAGGCGCTGCGCAACGCCGTCGTCGCCGCCTATCCGCGCCTGTCGCATCGCTATTACGAGCTGAAGCGCAAGTGGCTGGGCCTCGACAAGATGCAGGTCTGGGACCGCAACGCTCCCCTGCCGACCGAGGCCCCCAAGACCGTCGACTGGGACGAGGCCCGCGACACCGTGCTGACCGCCTATGCAGGCTTCAGCCCCCGCATGGCCGAGATCGCGCAACCCTTCTTCGACAAGGGCTGGATCGACGCGGCGGTGAAGCCCGGCAAGGCCCCCGGCGCCTTTGCCCACCCGACCGTCACCGACGCGCACCCCTACGTGATGCTGAATTACCTGGGCAAGCCGCGCGACGTGATGACGCTGGCGCATGAGCTGGGCCATGGCGTCCACCAGGTGCTGGCCGCAGGCCAGGGCGAGATGCTGGCCTCGACCCCGCTGACGCTGGCGGAAACCGCTTCCGTCTTCGGCGAGATGCTGACCTTCCGCGCCATGCTGGCCAAGGCCGAGACCGCCGAACAGCGCAAGACGCTGCTGGCCGGCAAGGTCGAGGACATGATCAACACGGTGGTCCGCCAGATCGCCTTCTACGACTTCGAGTGCAAGCTGCATGCCGCGCGCCACGGTGGCGAACTGACGCCCGACGACATCAACGGCATCTGGATGTCGGTCCAGGCCGAGAGCCTGGGCCCGGCGTTCGAATTCATGGACGGCTACGAGACCTACTGGGCCTATGTGCCGCATTTCGTGCATTCGCCCTTCTACGTCTATGCCTATGCCTTTGGCGACGGCCTGGTGAACGCGCTTTATGCCGTCTACGAGGACCAGCCCGAGGGCTTCCAGGAGAAGTACTTCGAGATGCTCAAGGCCGGCGGCTCCAAGCATCACAAGGAACTTCTGGCGCCCTTCGGCCTTGATGCCTCGGATCCCGCCTTCTGGGACAAGGGCCTGTCGATGATCGAGGGCTTCATCGACGAACTGGAAGCCATGGAAGACTGATGAGCCCGCGCCGCAGCCTGAAATCGCGTCTGCGGCGCCTGCTGGTCCATGTGCGCAGGTGGGTCCCCCCGGGGTTCCGCCTGCCGCTGGGGGTGCTGCTGATGATCGGCGGCATCCTTGGATTTCTGCCGGTGCTGGGGTTCTGGATGTTCCCGCTGGGCGTGGCGATTGCCGCCATGGACACCCGCGCCTTCTGGATCTGGCTGCGCCGGAAACGCTCAGCCTGAACGGCGCGCCTTCACCCAGTCGCGCGGGCTTTGCCCGTGCCAGCCCTTGAACGCCCGCGACAGCACCGCCGCATCCGCATAGCCCACGAAGGCCGCGATGGCCGACAGCGGCAGGCGACCCTCGCTCAGCAGCATCTCGACTGCGGCGCGGCGGCGGATCTGCACCAGATCGCGGAACACCAGCCCCTCTTCGGCCAGCCGCCGCTGCAGGGTGCGCCCGCTGATCCCCATCATCCGCGCCACCGCCTGCAGGCTGGGTTCGCCCCGTCCCAGACAGCGCTGGATGGCATTCAGCGTCGCAGTGCGGAAGTCCTGCTGCACCGGGGCGCCGATCAGATCGACCAGATGCTGTTCGATGATCGCGATGGCGGGGGCGTTGACGCCCTGCAGGGGGGCGTCGAAATCGGCCGCGCGCAGCAGCATCCGGCTGACGGGCTGTTCATAGCGCACGATGGTGCCGAAGAACCGCTGCGTCTCGGCCGCGCCGCGTCCGGGGGCATGTTCGAAATGCACCTCCTCAGGCGTCCAGGCGGGGCTTAGTCGGGTGCGGGTGAAGGTGGTGATCAGCGCCAGGGTGAATTCGGCATCCTGCCGGCGCGGCCAGATCCGGGGATCCTCGATCTGATAGGTGAACCAGGTGCCCGCCGCATCGCTTTCCAGACCGATCCGCGTGTCGCTTTGCAGGGCAGGGAAATAGCTGCTGAATCTCTCGATCGCCAGCCGCAGGGTCTTGTGCATCGTGTAAAGGACACCGATCGGCCCCAGGTCCTCGGGGCGGATCGCACCGCCCAGCTTGACACCCAGATAGGGGCAAGAAAGCCGCTCGGACGCCTTTTCGAACAGCGCCACATAGCGCGCAAGCGGCGTGGTATTATACGGGTCCATCATGATGTCCCGCGTGAGGCCCTGCGCATAAAGCATTGAATCGGCGTCCAGACCTTCACGCTCCAGCGCATCGACCACGACCTTCAGCACCGAGGATCGGATCGAGGCGATCGGATGGCCACCTGATTCGTAGCTTTTCGTCAGACGCAGGTCCCGGGCCGGCTTCATGAGGGTCCTCCGTGCCCCGCAGGCACATATGCAAAACATTTCATCTGTCGCGAATTGTCATGTATTTGGCACATATTGCAATCCCACATCCGCTCCGCATGGGACATTTTGCCCAAGGACGCCCTGGCAGGTTGACCGCCACCGGACATCAGCCACGGGCGCCAGCAAGCTGAATTAACGCGACTTTTCCAACGAAAGGCCGCCTGCGCCCTGCGGCGTGGCGGCCCGGGCCCGCAACCCCATCCCCCGCGCTCCTCCGCTGCGGGACAGGAGACCTGTGCCATGAACAAACCCGTCGATCCGACCACCACCACCGCGCCGCGCCACCCGCTGGATCCGCTGAGCCTGGCCGAGCTGAAGCGCGCCGCCGACATCCTGCGCAGCGAAAAAGCCCTGGGCGAGAGCGCGCGCTTTCCCTACCTGATGCTGAACGAGCCCCCCAAGGCCGAGGTCCTGGCCTTTGCCGAAGGCCAGCCCTTCCGCCGCGAGGCCTATGCGCTGATCCTCGACCGTGCCAGCGAAGAGACCCACGAGGCCATCGTCGATCTGACCACCGGCACCGTCACCCGCTGGGACAAGCTGGACATCGAGGCCCGCGGCCAGGCGCCGATCATGATCGAGGAATTTGACACCTGCGTCGACATCGTCAAGAACGACCCCGCCTGGCGCGCCGCCGTCCGCGCCCGCGGCCTGAGCGATGCCGATATCGAGCGCATCCAGTTCGACCCCTGGTCCTTCGGCCATTTCGGCGATGATCCGAAATACCGCGGCAAGCGCCTGATGCGCGGCGTCGCCTTCCACCGCGGCGCGCTGACCGACAACGGCTATGCCCACCCGGTCGAGGGGCTGGTGGCGATCATCGACCTGAACGCCGGCAAGGTGATCGAACTGCTGGACGACGGCCCCGCCGCCCCGGTGCCGCAGACCTTGCGCAATTACGACACGCCCTCGCTCGGGACCCCGCGCGAGGGGCTGAAACCGCTGCATATCGTCCAGCCCGAAGGCGTTTCCTTCGAGGTCGATGGCTGGAACGTCAAATGGCAGAACTGGGAGTTCCGCGTCGGCTTCACCCCGCGCGAAGGCCTGGTGCTGCATGATCTGGGCTATCACGACAAGGGGCGCCGCCGGCCGATCATGTACCGCGCCAGCGTCACCGACATGGGCGTGCCCTATTCCGACAATGCGCTGAACCACTACTGGAAATGCGCTTTCGACGGTGGCGAATACGGCCTGGGGCGGCTGGCGAACCAGCTGGAGCTGGGCTGCGACTGCCTGGGGGCGATCCGTTATTTCGACATTCCCACGGTCGATGACCTGGGCCGCCCGATGACCATGAAGAATGCTGTGTGCATGCATGAAGAGGACTTCGGAACCCTCTGGAAGCACTATGAATTCCGCACCGGCGTTTTCGAGGTTCGCCGCTCTCGCCGGCTGGTGATCAGCTTCTTCTGCACGGTGGCGAACTATGATTACGGGTTCTACTGGTATCTCTATCAGGACGGCACCATCCAGCTTGAGGCCAAGCTGACCGGCATCATCCAGACCGCTGCCGTCACCCCCGGCCAGACACCCGCCGGTGGCATGGTCACGCCCGAAATCTACGGGCCGACCCACCAGCACTTCTTCTCGGCCCGGCTGCACATGATGGTCGATGGCGAGAAGAACGCGGTGACGGAAACCAACTTCTCTCCGAAACCCATCGGGCCGGACAACACCTGGGGCAATGTTTTCAACGCGGAAACGACCACTCTCGAGACCGAGCTTCAAGCCGCGCGCGAAGCGGACGGGGCCAAGGGCCGCTACTGGAAGATCGTCAATCCCAATATCCGCAACAGCGTCGGCAACCATCCCGGCTACAAGCTGATGGCCGAGCACAACCCCGTCATGCTGGCCCAGCCCGACAGCCCCGTCGGCCGCCGCGCGGGCTTTGCCAGCAAGCACCTCTGGGTCACGCAGTACGATCCGGCAGAGCGCTATGGCTCCGGTGAATTCCCGAACCAGAACAAGGGGGACGGCGTGCAGGTCTGGGCGCAGCAGGACCGGCCCGTCGCGAACCAGGACATCGTCGTCTGGCACACCTTCGGCCACACCCATGTCTGCAAGCCCGAGGACTTTCCGGTGATGCCGGTGATGTACGTGGGCTTCAAGCTGTCGCCGAACAACTTCTTCGATGCGAACCCGGCGATGGACCTGCCCGCAGGCACCGACCAGGCCAGCGTCCATGCGGGCGCCGACACCGGGTCCTGCTGCAAGCACGGCTGACCCCCCGGCGCCGCCCCCGCGGCGGCGCCCTTCCCCTTGCGGAGCCTTCCCATGGACATGTCCCATATGCCGCCGCCGGGCGGGCCGCAGGCCCTGCCCGAATGGGGGTTGATTGCCCTCCTCCTGATCTGGAGCGCCGCCTCTCCCGGCGCCTGGCGTCGCGCGCCCCTGGCCTCGGGGCTGGGGGTTGCGCTGCTGGCCCTCGGCATGGCGCCGGGGCTGGACGGGCTGGCGCGCCATTCGGTCTTTCTTCATGCGGTGCAATCGGTGCTGGTGCACCACATGGCGCCGATGCTGCTGGTGGCGGCGGGCCACAGCCCGGCGCGCGCCCTGACCCGCCTGCCCGCGCGCCTGACGCCCTGGATCGAGGGGCTGCTGGCCTGCGCCTTCCTGTCGATGGTGCTGGTCTGGATGCTGCCCGCCCTGCACATGGCCTTCATGGGCGTTGTTGCAGAAAGGCGGCCTGAGACGTGAGTGCCCCTTTCCCGTTCAGGCTCAGGCCACGCGAACAACCTCGGCGGTGCCGAGCGCGTTGAAGCGATTGATAAGAGCGACGCGGATGTGGATTTCGGCGGTTTGGCGATCGGGGTCCCTTGCAGCGATGCGCTCGCCGAAGGACTTGATGCAGCGCATCTTGGCCTCCACGCGGCTGCGAGCGTGGTATCCGGTCCACCGTTTCCAGAACGCCCGGCCGTAGTGACGTGTGGCGCGCAGGGTTTCGTTGCGCGCCTTGGCAGCCGGGCAGTCCTCTTTCCAAGCCCGACCGTTCCTTCGGATCGGTATGATTGCCGAGTCGCCGCGTGCGATGATGGCGCTGTGACATCGGCGGGTATCGTAGGCGCCATCCGCAGTCACGGTGCCGATGTCCTCGTCCTCGGGGATCTGGCCCAACAGGTCTGGCAGGATGGGGCTGTCGCCTTCCCGGCTGGGGGTGAACTCAACGGCCCGGATATCCGAAGTGGTAGTGTCCATTGCCAGATGCACCTTGCGCCATTGGCGACGACCCTGAACACCATGCTTGCGGGCCTGCCATTCGCCGTCGCCAAGAAACTTGATGCCGGTGCTGTCCACCAGCAGATTCAGCGGCCCGTCGGCACGACGATAGGGGATCTGCACCTTGAGGGTCTTCTGCCTACGGCACAGCGTCGAGTAGTCGGGAATGGGCCAGTCCAGTCCTGCGAGCCGCAGGAGGCTCGCGACCATCCCGGCTGTCTGTCTGAGCGGCAGTTTGAACAGCACCTTGATCGACAGGCAGAACTGGATCGCGGCATCCGAGAAAACTGGCGGGCGCCCTGGGCGTCCCTCATGCGGCGCGTGCCAGGCCATCTCCTTGTTCAGCCAAATCAGCAGTGACCCGCGCTTCCTGAGCGCATCGTTGTAGGTAGACCAGTTTGTCGTGTGGTAGCGGGCGGGCTTGGGCTTGCTCATGCAGCGCGTCTAACCGCATGGATTCCCGATGTGAATCCTTCACCGGCTGAGTTCTGCAACAACGCCGCCTTCATGGCCAGCGGCACGCTTTATGCGGGGATGAAATGGGCCATGGCGCTTAGCGGGATCCTGTATTGCAGCTATGCCGCCCGCGGCCCCGCCTGCTGGCTGCCGCCGGTTCTGGTGATCGTCGCGCCGCAGATCCTGACCGGGGCGCTGCTGCTGGCGCTGCCGCCGCTCTACCCGATGCCGGGAATGCAGATGGCCGCCCCCTGGCTGCCGGTCGGCGCCGCCGATCAGCGGCTGGGCGGCATGGTGATGCTGCTGACCGGGGTGATCCTGTGGGCGCCCGCGCTGCTTCGGGTGCCGCTTTCCTCCTCTCTCTTGCGGATGCCCCTGCCGGGCCCGCGCCTGCCCAAGGACCCCAGATGATCCGTTTCCTGATGCTTACCCTTGCGGTGCTGTTGCCCGCGGCCCCGGCGCTGGCCGGGGACACCCCCGCGCCCGAGGTCCTGGATACCGGGATCACCGCCTGGATGATGGTGGCGGCGATGTTCGTGCTGCTGATGTGCCTGCCGGGGCTGGCGATGTTCTATGGCGGCATCGTTCGGGCCAAGAACATCCTGTCGATCTTCACCCAGATGTTCGTCAACGCCGGGCTGGTGGGCGTCCTGTGGGTCGCCATCGGCTATACGCTGGCGATGGACACCACCGGGATGCAGGACGGCACCTACAATCTGCATAGTTTCGTGGGCGGCTTTGCAAACATCCTGATGAAGGGCGTTTCCCCGGAAGAGATCATCGGAGGGATGCCCTCAGGCGTGCTGACCGTCTTCCTGATGACCTTCGCCATCATCACCCCCGCCATCATCGCCGGCGCCTTTGCCGAGCGGATGAAATTCGCCGCCGCCGTGGCCTTCATGGGCGCCTGGTTCCTGCTGGTCTATGCGCCCATGGCCCATATGGTCTGGGGCGGCCCGGGATCGCTGATGCACAACTGGGGGGCGCTCGATTTCGCGGGGGGCACGGCGGTGCATATCAACTCGGGCGTGGCGGCGCTGATCGCCTGCCTCATGGTCGGCCGGCGCAGGCATTATCCGCGGATGCCGATGCCGCCGCACAACCTGGTGCTGACGCTTGCGGGCGCGGGGATGCTGTGGGTCGGCTGGTTCGGCTTCAACATCGGCTCGGGGGCGACAATCGACGGCGGCGTGGGCCGGGTGATGCTGACCACGCAGCTGGGCGCCTGCGCGGGCATCCTGGGTTGGGCCCTGGCCGAGATCGCGACCCGCGGAACCGTCAGCGCCCTGGGGGCGGCCTCGGGCGCGCTGGCGGGGTTGGTGGGGATCACGCCTGCCTGTGCCTTCGTGGGCGCCGGGGGGGCCGTGGTGATCGGGCTGGTGACGGCGCTGGTCTGCTATGGCGCGATCAGCTGGCTGAAGCCCCGGCTGGGCTATGACGACACGCTTGACGTCTTCGGCCTGCATGGCGTGGGCGGGATGGTGGGTGCGCTGCTGACCGGCCCCTTTGCCATGCCGGTGCTGGGGGGCACTGTGACCGGCGTGCCGATGCTGACCCAGATCGGCGCCCAGGCGGCCAGCGTCGTCTTTACCATCCTCTACTGCGGGGTGCTGACCTGGATCATCCTGACCGTCATCGACCGGCTGATCGGCCTGCGCGTCGACGAGGCGGCCGAAGACGAGGGCCTGGACATCACCGCCCATCACGAAGCGGCCTACGACTGAGCGCGGCCAGCCTACCCCCCCTGCAAACCTGCCCCTGTGCAAGCCTGCCCGTGTCCCCAAGGGGCGCGGACAGGCCTTGCGCCGCGCCCCGATCCCGATACCCCTGTCGCATCATTCAAGGAGGACGCGATGATGCGGATCTGGGGCCGGGACAATTCGACCAACGTGCGCAAGGTGCTGTGGTGCGCCGAGGAACTGGGGCTGAGCTACGAACACACGCCCGCGGGCGGCGCCTTCGGGCTGACCAAGACGCCCGAGTACCGCGCCATGAACCCCAACGGGCTGGTGCCCTGCCTGCAGGACGGCGATCTGGTGCTGTGGGAATCGAACACCATCGTGCGCTATCTGGCGCGGCAATACGGCCAGCCGCCCTTTGCCCCCGAAGGCGCCGCCGCCTGGGCCGCGGCCGAGAAATGGATGGACTGGACCAGCACGGCCCTCTCGGGCCCCTTCCGCGACATCTTCTGGAACCTCGTGCGCTCCGCCCCCGAGGATTGCGACATGGCCGCCGTCGACCGCGGGGTCGCGGCCTGCGGCCAGCTGCTGCAGATGGCCGACCGGGCGCTGGAACCCACCGGCTGGCTGTCGGGGGACGGCTGCGGCATCGGGGATATCCCGCTGGGCTGCATCGCCTATGCCTGGTTCACCCTGCCGATCCCGCGCCCCGACCTGCCGGCGCTGGAAGACTGGTACGGCCGGCTGCAACAGCGTCCCGCCTACCGCAAGGGGGTGATGACGCCGCTGACCTGACCCTTCGTCGCCGCGCGGCACAGGGCGGTAATCGGGGGTTGTATCCGCGCCGCGCTTCCGTTCTATGGACCCCCAATCCGAATTCACAGGAATACCGGGTATCCAGATGCAACGTGATCACAGCGCCGGCGCGGCGATTTCCTTTGCCGATGTCGGCAAGACCTATCCGCAGAAGGCGGGCCCCGCCCTGATGGCCCTCGAGGGGATTTCCTTCGAGGTGCCCGCGGGCTCTATCACCGGGATCATCGGGCGCTCGGGCGCCGGGAAATCGACGCTGATGCGGATGGTCAACGGGCTGGAGAAACCAACCTCGGGGCGGATCACCGTGGGCGGGCGCGACGTGGGCGCGGCCCAGGGCGCCGCCCTGCGCCAGATCCGCCGTGAAGTCGGCATGATCTTCCAGCATTTCAACCTGCTGTCCTCGCGCACGGTGCTGGAAAACGTCGCCCTGCCGATGGAAATCGCAGGCATTCCGCGGGCGCAGATCCAGCCCCGGGCCCGCGATCTGGTGGCCCGCGTGGGTCTTGAGGCGCTCTCGAACCGCTACCCGGCCGAGCTGTCGGGCGGCCAGAAGCAGCGCGTCGGCATCGCCCGGGCGCTGGCCACGGAACCCAAGGTGCTGCTCTCGGACGAGGCGACATCGGCGCTCGACCCCGAGACCACCCAGACGGTGCTGAAGCTTCTGGCCGACATCAACCGCGACCTGGGGCTGACGGTGCTGCTGATCACCCACGAGATGGCCGTGGTCCGCGACATCGCCAGCCACATGGCGGTGATCGACGGCGGCCGCATCGTCGAGGCCGGCCTGACCTACGACATCTTCACCGCCCCCCAGCATCCCACGACGCGGTCCTTCCTGTCGGGCGTGACCGGCGTCACCCTGCCGCGCTTCATCGCCGACAAGATGGTCGCGACACGGCCCCCCGGCCCCGCGCGAGAGGTCATCCGCATCACCTTCCTGGGGGATCAGGCGACCGATCCGCTGCTGGCGCGCATGACCACCGAGATGGGCCTCGACGTCAACATCCTGGCCGGCGCCATCGAGGAAATCGGGCCGCGCCCCTTCGGCAACCTGCTGGTCTCGGTTCCGGCCGATCGCGGCCCCGAGGCGCGCGCCTATCTGGAAACCCATCAGCAGCGCACGGAGGTGCTGGGCTATGTCGGCTAACCTGATCAACATGCTGATCGCCTCGACCGGGCAGACCCTGTACATGGTCGCCGTCGCGGCGATCCTCGGGGCCCTCTTCGGGTTGCCCATCGGCGTCTTTCTGGCGTGCTCGCAACGGGGCGAACTGCTGTCGGCGCCGCTGGTGAACCGGGTGCTGGGCATCGTGGTGAACGCCACGCGCTCGGTGCCGTTCATCATCCTGGTGGTGGCGATCATCCCCTTCACCCGCTTCATCGCCGGGACCTCGATCGGCACCAGCGCCGCCATCGTGCCGCTGACCATCGCCGCCATCCCCTTCATCGCCCGGCTGATCGAAAACGCCATCCGCGAGGTCGACGCCGGCCTGATCGAGGCGGCGCGCGCCATGGGTGCGACGCCGCTGCAGATCATCCGCAAGGTGCTGATCCCCGAGGCCCTGCCCGGCATCACCCTGGGCATGACGCTCGCCGTGGTCAGCCTGATCGGCTATTCCGCCATGGTGGGCGCCGTTGGCGGCGAGGGGCTGGGGGATCTCGGCATCCGCTATGGCTACCAGCGCTTCATGCCCGACGTGATGGCGATGGTGGTGATCATTCTCATCGTGCTCGTGCAGCTGGTGCAGACCATCGGCGAATGGATCGCACGGCGCGTCGACAAACGGGCGCCCCGCAACCGCGGCGCCTGACCCTAACATCGAAGGACCAATGTCATGAATAAGCTGCTGACGCTTGTTTCCGCCCTGGCCCTGTCCGCAACCGCGGCCATGGCGCAGGACATCAAGGTGGGCGTGTCCCCCGGCGAACATGCCGAGATCATGGAAGAGGTGGCCAAGGTCGCCAAGCCCATGGGCCTCGACATCAAGGTGGTCGAGTTCTCGGACTACGTGGTGCCGAACCAGGCGCTGGCCGATGGCGACATCGACGCCAACTCGTTCCAGCACAAGCCCTATCTGGACAACCAGATCAAGGACCGCGGTTTTGACCTGGTGCCGGTGGCCACCACCATCACCACGCCGATGGGCCTTTATTCCGCCAAGCTGAAATCCCCGGACGAGCTGAAGAAGGGCGACACGATCGGCATTCCGAACGATCCGACCAACGGCGGCCGCGCGCTGCTGGTGCTGCAGGATCTGGGGCTGATCAAGCTGGCCGACGGCACCGGCCTGGTGCCCACCGTCCTCGACATCACCGAAAACCCGAAGAAGCTGAAGTTCCAGGAGCTTGACGCCGCGCAGCTGCCGCGTTCGCTGGCCGATCTGGGGGCTGCGATGATCAACACCAACTACGCGATCGCCGCCGGCATGAACCCCAAGACCGATGCCATCGCGATGGAAAAGCCCGACAGCCCCTACGTGAACATCATCGTCGTGCGCAAGGGCAACGAGGACGCCCCCTGGGTCAAGACCCTGATCGCCGCCTACCATTCCGATGACGTCAAGAAGTTCATCGAGGACAAGTACCACGGCACCGTCCTGACCTCCTGGTAAGGGCTTGGCCTCCAGGTAAGGCCTTGGCCGCCCGGCAAGGGCCCGGCCTTCAAGCGGGGGCCTGGGCAAGGAGCTGGCCTTTTGGCAAGAGGCTGATCTTCGGGCAAGGTCCCGGCCGGAACCATCGAACGGGCGTCCTCAGGGGCGCCCGTTTCGCTTCCCCGATGCCGCGAAGGCCCTCAGTGCTGCTGCATGGCGCCGGGGGTCACCCCGTAATGGCGGCGAAACTGGCGGATCAGATGCGCCTGGTCGCAGAACCCCGCCGCCACGGCGGCCTCGGCCGCGGGCGTACCGGTCTGCAGCAGCTGCCGGGCCCGCGCCACCCGCGCCCGCAGCACATGGCCATGCGGCGTCAGCCCCGTTGCCCGCACCGTGGCGCGGATCAGGTAGGAGGGCGACAGGCCCACCGCTTCGGACAGCTCGGCCAGGCTCAGCGGCAGGCCGTCCTCGACCCCGGCCACGATCATCGCGCGCAGGCGCCGGATCGCGGCGGGCTCGGATCCCGGCGGGCGCAGATGGGCGCCGCCGTAGCAGGCAAAGGCGCGCGCCAGGACCTCATGCACCGCTTCCTCGGTTCCCAGCCGGTCGGCGGGCTGATCCAGCCGCAGCGCCAGCCGCGCCAGCGCCCGTGTCAGCCCCAGCCCCCGGTCGCGCGGCGCGATGGTGGCAAAGCCGCGCAGCCGCCGCAGCCCCAGCACCGCCTGCACCGCCGCCTCGGAGACATAGACCATGTTGTAGCGCACGCTGCCCGCCGCAGCATGACCGGTATGGGGCTCCTCGGGGTTCATCAGCGACAGCGACCCCGCCGGCAGCACCATGGATTCGCCCCGGCACACATAGCCGCCCGCCCCCGCAGCAATCGCCCCGATGGCAAAGCCCTCATGGGCATGGCGCGAAAAGGTCTGGCGGCTGAAGGAGGCCTGGTACAGCTCGATCCCGTGGTGCCAGCCCAGGGTGTGGAAACGGTTCTGGGTCATGCCCCAAGGCTAGCACACGGCCGTGCCTGCGGCGAGGGGTCAGCCGGGGATCGGGGGCTCTCGCAGCAGCAGGCCGATGGCGCCCAGGGCCGGTTCGTCGCGCAGCTCGGCCTGACCGATATTGGCCATGGCCGAGGCCAGCCGGATCGGCGCGGCGCGCGGGTTCAGCGCCTGCAGACGCTGCCGCGCGGCCTCAAGGAAGGGCGCCCCCAGACGGGTCAGCGGACCGGCGAACAGGATCAGCTCCGGGTCGACCGTGCGCGAGACGACAGCCGCCAGTTCCCCCGCGATAAAGCCGGTTTCCTCGGCGGCACGCAGGATCGCCCGGTCGCCGCCCTGCAGCAGCGCGATCACCTGGTCCAGCTCCAGCCTGCCATGGATCGGGGCCACACGTTCCAGGAAGGCCGGGACCGAGACGAAATGCTCGAAGCAGCCGCGGCCCCCGCAGCGGCAGTAGCCCCCCATCCGGTCATAGCTGACATGGCCGAAATTCCCCGCCCGCCCGGACCGGCCCCGCCAGACCTGCCCGCCGATGATCACCGCGCCGCCCACCCCGCCGTCAAAGCGCAGGTAGGCGGCACTGCCGTCCGCAGGCACGTCCCCCCACAGCAATTCGGCCAGAATGGAACAATTGGCATCGTTGTCGACCAGCACCGGCACGTCGAAATGCGCCGCCACGCCGTCCTGCAGCCGCAGGCCGCTCCAGTCCGGGATCATCACCGAACCGGCAATCTCGTGACTGACGGGATC
This sequence comes from Pseudooceanicola sp. NS-SX9, assembly GCF_057380705.1. NCBI lineage: Bacteria > Pseudomonadati > Pseudomonadota > Alphaproteobacteria > Rhodobacterales > Paracoccaceae > Pseudooceanicola > Pseudooceanicola sp. NS-SX9. The sequence continues at coordinate 2,064,171 of NZ_CM170818.1, forward strand.
CATCACCCCCGCCACCGCCACGGCAATGCCACTCAGGCCCGCGGGATCGCGGCCCGCATCCTGCAGGGCATGGTGGGCAATGGCGATGACCTGCTCGGCGCCGGGGCGCAGATCGGCCTCCATCGGGTAGCGGGCGTGAAACTGCACCTCGCGCGCGGCATTGGCCAAAACCGCCCCGATCGAGCCCCTTCCCACCGCAAGTCCCAGATATAGCCCGGTTTCCGGCCGGATCCGTACCGCACGCCCGGCCCGCCCCAGCGAAGCGCGGCGGAAGTCGGCGCCGGTTTCCTCGACCAGGCCGCGTTCGCGCAGCGCCCGCACCGCCCGCGAGGCCGTCGCCTTGCCCATGCCGGTCAGCTGCGCCAGCTCGGCCACGCTGCTTTCGCCCCGCTCGCGCAGAATGCCGATGATCCTGGCCTCGCTCTTGCCGATGTCGTCCATGCGCCCCCGCTTCATTCGTTTCATTTGGATCATATATGGGATTGACTCGAACCAATACCCCTCACTACGATCCAAATGGTCCGAATTGAGGTTTCGGACACCGGGAGGATGACAAACAGGTTACGGCAGCGCAAGCCGGGTCCCAGGGCCCGGGCTGTCCCGTCCCCCGGCAAACGGAGGAAGGCGGCGCCGGATCCTGCAAGGGCGGCCGCCGAATATGGGGGACATCCTATGGACAGACGCAGCTTCCTGCGCAGCACCAGCACGCTGGCGGTGGCCGGGCTGATTTCCGGCGCCCTGCCGCGCCTGGCGCGGGCCGAGGGCGCGGTCGAGATCGGCTTTTCCGTGCCCGACACCACCAACCCGTTCCTGGGCTGGCTGACCACCACGGTGAAAAAGACGGCCCAAGACAACGGCGTGCGGCTGGAAATCGCGGATTCGGGCAACAGCCCGCTGAAGCAGATGGAGCAGATCGAGAACTTCATCGCCATGGGCGTGAAGGTCATCGACATCATGCCGGTCGATCCCAACAACGTGCAGGACATCATCAAGCGCGCGCAGTCCCAGGGCATCAAGGTCTTTGTCCAGGGCACCGACACCGGCGTCTACGACGTGATGCAGAACATCGACCAGCACGCCTGCGGCGAACAGATCGCGCAGATGACCATCGACTGGCTGGTCAAGACCTTCTCGAAGGATGGCACCGAGGCAGGCCTGCCCACCGGCAAGAAGGCCCCCAAGGTCATCGCCATTCCCGCCACCGACACGATCGACGCCAAGAACCGCTCGGGCGGGATGATCGAGGCGATGCAGAAATGGGGCAAGGCGCGGTTGGTGATTTCGCCCACCGAGGCGCGCACCACCGCATCGGGCACCTCGGTCATGGAAACGCTGTGGCTGCAGAATCCCGATGCCTCGGCCGTTATGACGTACAATGCCGACACCGCCATGGGCGTCAACGAATACATGATGAGCCAGGGAATGCTGAAGAAGGCGCGCTTTGGCGTCTTCTCGGGGGACTGGTCGCCGCCCGTTCAGGAAACCATCGACATGTCCGCCGATGACGAAAGCGTCTTCCGCGGCACCATGCAGATCACCGGCCCGGTGCTGGAGGGCAAGCATGTCGACCTGCCCGATGCCACCTGGATGGTGATGAGCGCCCTGCTGAAAGGCGAAACGCCCTATGGCAACTGGATCCAGGACAGCGTGGCGCCCGCGGGACCCAAGGCCCATGAATAATGCCGTACAATCCGGGGGGCGCAGCGGCGCCCCCCTTCTGGCGCTGGAGGGGATCACCAAGACCTATCCCGGGGTGGTGGCGCTGGATCATGTCTCGGCCAGCTTCGAGGCCGGCGAGGTCCATGCCATCATCGGTGAGAACGGCGCCGGAAAATCCACCATGATCAAGACCATCGCGGGCGCCATCAGCCCCGATGCGGGCCGTGTCGTCGTGGCCGGCCAGGCGCAGGAGATGACGCCGCAAAGCTCCCGCTCGCTCGGGATCGAGGTGATCTACCAGGAATTCAACCTGGTGCCGACGCTGTCGGTGGCCGAGAACATCTACATGGGCCAGTCGACCGGCTGGCGGGCCGATTTCGGCCGGATGCGCCGCCATGCCCGCGACCTGCTGGCGGAACTGGGCGTCGACATCGACCCCGACATGCTGGTTCGCGACCTGCCCTCGTCCCAGCAGCAGCTGGTCGAGATCGCCAAGGCCCTGGCCAAGTCGCCGCGGGTGCTGATCATGGACGAACCCACCGCGCCGCTGTCGCTGGCCGAGGTCGAAAGCCTGTTCGCCATCATCCGCAAGGCGCGTGCGCGGGGCACCTGCATCCTGTATGTCTCGCACCGCCTGGACGAGATCTTTGCCATCTGCGACCGCATCACCGTGCTGCGCGACGGCCAGTATGTCTCGACGCTGATCACGGCGGACACGACGCGCGACCAGCTGGTGCACCTGATGGTGGGCCGCCAGCTGACCCATGCCTATCCGCCGCGGGTGGCCCGGCACGGGCCCGTGGCGCTGGAACTGGACGGGCTTTCCGGCAACGGCAACGCGCCGATCAGCTTTCAGCTGCACGAGGGAGAGATCCTGGGCGTCGCGGGGCTGGTGGGCGCCGGCCGGACCGAGATGGCCAAGGTGATCTACGGCGCCGCCCCCGCCGATGGCGGCAGGCTGCTGGTGCACGGCCAGGAGATGACCTTTGCCTCGCCGCGCGCGGCGCTGAAGGCCGGCATCGGCCTGGTCCCCGAGAACCGCAAGGAAGAAGGCGTCTTCCTGGACCGGGAGATCCGCTGGAACGTCGCCATCGGCGCGCTGTCGAAGCTGGTCCGTGGCCTGCGCGTCGACCGCCGCGCCGAGGACGCCCTGGCCGAAACCTACCGCGAGCGGATGCGCATCAAGGCCCCCAGCATGGAGGTCCGCGTCAAGGCGCTGTCGGGGGGCAACCAGCAGAAGGTGGTGATCGCCAAGACCCTCGCCGCCGAGGCCCGCATCATCATCTTCGACGAACCGACCCGCGGCATCGACATCGGCGCCCGCGCCGAGGTCTACCAGCTGATGGCCGATCTGGCCGCCAGCGGCATCGCCATTCTGATGATCACCTCGGACATGGAAGAGCTTCTGGGCATGTCCGACCGCATCCTCGTCCTTCATGAGGGCCGCATGTCCGGCCTGATCGACCGCAACGAGGCCACGCAGGAGCGCGTTCTGGCGCTTGCCTCGGGCCTGACCGAAAGAGCCGCCGCATGAGCGATACCACCGCCTCTCCCGCCGCCCCGCAGGGCGCCCTGCTGCCAAGGCTGCGCCAGTTCGTGATCCCGCTGGTGCTGCTGGCGCTGATCGGGCTGTTTTCCGTCCTGTCGCCCTATTTCTTCACCGTGCAGAACCTGACCAACATCCTGGCGCAGAACGCCTATGTGGTGATTGCCGCGGTCGGGCTGTCGTTCGTGATGATCTCGGGCGGGATCGACCTGTCGATCGGCTACCAGATGTCCGTGGTGGGCGTCGTCACCGCCGTCTTCATGAAATGGTTCGGCGTGCCGGTCGCGCCCTCGATCATGGCGGGCATCGCCTGCGGCGTCGCCATGGGTCTGCTGAACGGGCTGCTGTCGATCACGCTGAAGGTCCATTCGCTGATCGTGACGCTGGGGACGCTGACGGTGTACCAGGGCCTCAGCTACATCATCTCGAACCAGACGGCGATCATCAACCTGCCGAAATCCTTCAAGTTCATCGGCCAGGGCTACCTGTGGGGCTGGCTGCCCGTGTCGGTCATCCTGATGATCCTCTGCGTGCTGATCGCGGCCTTCATCCTGAATGTCACCAGCTTCGGCCGCCAGATCTATGCCATCGGCGGCAACGAGGACGCGGCCTATCTGACCGGCATCCCGGTCACCCGCGTCAAGGTGATCACCTATTCGCTGTGCTCGCTCTTCGTGGCGGTGGCGGCCATCGTGCTGTTCGCGCGCTCGGGCTCGGCCTCCTCGGCGACGGGTCCGGGGACCGAATTCACCGCCATCACCGCAGCCGTTCTGGGCGGGATCTCCTTCAAGGGCGGCGAGGGCAAGATGCTGGGCCTGGTGACCGGCGTGCTGATCCTGGGCGTGCTGGGCAACGGCATGCAGCTGGTCGGCCTGAACACCTATGCGCAATACATCGTCAAGGGCGCGGTGCTGCTGGCGGCGGTCGGTTTCGACACCTTCCAGAACACCCCCCGCAAGAAAAAGAAAGCAGCCTGAGCCATGGCCGATCCGAATTCTCCCGACGGACCGAACGGCATCTACGTCCTTCCCTTCGCCGATATCTCCGGGGTGCCGAACCGGCACCTGGACCTGACCTATGCCGAGGCCAGCGCCTTCCAGAAGCTGGACCTGTACCTGCCTGAAGGCACAGCGCCCGACGGCGGCTGGCCGCTGCTGATCTTCGTCCATGGCGGCGCCTGGATGATGTGCGACAAGCGCGACGTGCAGCTGACCTCGCCGCTGCTGCTGCTGGATCAGGGCTTTGCGGTGGCTTCCGTGAACTACCGCCTGTCCTCCGAGGCGCAGTTCCCGGCGCAGATCTTCGACGTCAAGGCCGCGATCCGCTTCCTGCGGGCCCATGCCGGGGATTACGGGCTGGATCCCGACCGCTTTGCCCTTTGGGGCTGTTCGGCGGGCGGGCATCTGGTGTCGCTGGCCGGCACCACCAACGACATGCCCCTGATGGAGGACCTGTCGATGGGCCATGCCGGGGCCTCCAGCGCGGTGCAGGCGGTGGTCAGCTTCTACGGGCCGACGCGGCTGGACCAGATGGACCAGTACATCCGCCAGACCGGTGCGGGTGACGATGACCACATGCACCCCGACAGCCCCGAAAGCCGCCTGCTGGGCGGCGTGCCGACGGACCGGCCCGGGATGGTGATCGCCGCGAACCCCGAAACCTGGGTGACGCCCGACTGCCCGCCGTTCCTTCTGGCCCATGCGCCGATGGACCCGATCGTGCCGGTGCAGCATTCGGTGGTGCTGTCGCAGAAGATCACGACGGTGGCCGGCGAAGGCCGCGCCCGGCTGCAATTCGTGCAGAACGCCGGCCATGCCACGCCCGAGTTCGACACCCCCGAGGTCAACACCCGCGTGGCAAGCTTCCTGCACGAGGCCCTGGCCGGGGCGGCCCGCCCCCGGCGCCGCGCGCACCAAGGCTAGGCACCACATCCGGCCAGCGGGCCGTCCCATTGGGGGCGGCCCCTGCGCTGCTGCAGATCGCCCCGGCCGACCGCACCCGCGGGGATCCGGTCAGGGCCCGTCACCTGTCCCCGCGCCGGGGCATCGCCCCGGTCACGCCGAAGCCACCGGAAGCATCAGCCGCGACCCGCCATGTCCCATTGCCTCTGCGCGCACAGGGCCCTACGGCGCGGCGCTACATCCCCTCGCGCATTGCCGTCACCAGCACCCCCAGCAGCGCCGAGGCCGCCGGGGTCATCGCCGCGTCCTGTCGCGTCACGATGCAGCTGTGCGAGGCCGCCAGCGCCGCGCTGCGCAGCGGCAGTGCCCGAAGCCCCGGTGCCGATCCCGCCGTGCCGCCCCGCCCAAGCGCGGTAACCGCATAGCCCAGCCCCTCGGCCGCCAGCCGGTAGGCGGCCTGAAAGGAATTCGTCGTCACCAGCGCCGGCAGTGAAATGCCCTCGGCCAACTCTGCCAGCCGCAGGATCTGCCGCACCCCCAACTGGTCCTGCAGCAGGATGCCACGATGCGCTGCAAGCTGGGTCAGGCCGATCTCGGGGCCCTGCCGGGCCAGCGGGTGATCGGGATGCACCAGCGCCGCCAGACGGTGCGACACGGCACAGTGGCGCCGCAACCAGGGGCTTTCGGGGGGCTGGAAAACCACCCCGATATCGGCCTGTTCATCGATGATGCGGGCGGCGATCTCTCGGGTGCTTTCCACCGTCAGGTTCAGCGTGATGCCCGGCCGCGCCTGCAGGAACGCGGCCACGCCCGAACCTGCGAACCAGGCGGCAAAGCCTTCGCCCAGGGCGATCTCGACATGGCCGCTTTCGGCGGCCTGGATGCGGCGGATGCGCTCGAACAGGCGGCCCTCGCGCTCGGCCTGGTGGCGGGCATGGGTGGCGACCAACTCTCCGATCTCGGTGGCGACGACGCCGCGACCCTGGCGACGCAGCAGCACCGCACCGGAGTCCGCCTCCAGCGCCGCCACCGCCCGGCTGACCGCCGAGGCATCCATGCCCAGCCGGTCCGCCGCCCCGCGCACCGATCCGGTCTCGACCACCTCGAGGAAATAGGCCAGGCGACGGCCCGACAGCGACTGCTCCGGCATGACGCCTCCGTTGCAGGAAATGCAACGATACTAGGTCTTCCATGTCATGGGAGCAATCTGTACCAGCGGGTAGACTGGCCTTCAGGCCCCCGGACGGACAGGGGGCGGCCACAAGATCAACGACGGGACTCCCATGACCACCAGCCAGACCGATATCGCCCCCCCTCAGGGCCTGACCCCGATGCGCGCCGGAAAGGCCCGCCTGATGATCGGAGGCCTGCTGCTGGTGGGTCTGGCCGAGGAAATCGGCCGCGTCAGCTTTCACATCGGGCCGGGCCAGGTGACGCTGCTGCCGATGCTGTGGGCGCTGCTGATGGCGGCGCTGTGGGGCGGGCTGCACCGGGTGCTGCCGGCGCCGCTGGCGGTGCGGCCGCAGGTCCAGGCCTGGGCGGGCGCGGCCCTGAGCGTGTCCGTCATGCTGTTCCTGGCGCGCATGGGCCTGACGGTGGGCCAGTCGCTGCCCACGGTGATCGCCGCCGGCCCCGCCCTGATCTTCCAGGAGCTGGGGCATTTCCTGGGCACCATCGTCATCGGCCTGCCGCTGGCGCTGGTGCTGGGCATGAAACGCGAGGCCATCGGGGCGACCTTCTCGATCGGGCGCGAGGGCAGCCTGATGATCATCGGCGAGCGCTACGGCCTGAACAGCGCCGAGGGCCGCGGGGTGCTGGGTGAATACATCACCGGCACCGTGCTGGGGGCGATCTTCCTGGCCAGCGTCGCGGGCTTCCTGGCCAGCCTCGGCATCTTCGATCCCAGGTCGCTGGCCATGGGGGCGGGTGTCGGTTCGGCCAGCCTGATGGCAGCCGCACTTGGCGCCATCATGGCGCAGTCGGACCCCGCGCTGCAGGACCAGCTGACGGCGCTGGCCGCCACCGCCAACATGCTGACCGGGGTCGTGGGCTTCTACTTCACCATGCTGGTGTCGCTGCCGCTTTGTGCCTGGCTTTACGTCCGGCTGGAGCCGGTGCTGGGCCGGCTGACCCGCTACGGACGCGCCGACCTGTCCGGGCAGGACGTGGCCCGCGATGCCACCCCCGCCTTCGGCTGGTCCGACCGGATCCTGGCCTGGGCCTTCATCGTGCTGGGCGCGGCGCTGGCCAACCACCTGGGCTATGGCGTGGGGCTGGTGACCTCGCTCGCGGGGTGCCTGCTGCTGATGGTGCCGGTGGTCGTGGCGGCACTGCTGCGCGCCCGCTTCCCCCGCTTCCCCGAGATGATCGTGCTGTCGCTGGCCGCCGCCCTGGTCGCAGTGCCCGGGCTGGTGCCGCCGCTGGCGCCGCTGGTGGCGCTGGCCGCCAAGATGAACTTCCTGGCCTTCACCACCCCGGTGCTGGCGCTGGCGGGCTTCTCGGTGGCGCGTGACCTGCCGGTCTTCCGCCGCCTGGGCTGGCGCATCGTCGTCGTCTCGCTGGCCGCCGAGGCCGCCACCTTCCTGGGTTCGGTGCTGGTCGCCGAAACCTTCCACTGATCCTGACGGAGCCCCTCATGCTGTCGAACTCCCTTCCCGCCTTCGAGGCAGATACGCTGGCACGCATGGTCGCCTGGCGCCATGATTTCCACCAGCACCCCGAAACCGCCTTCGAGGAACACCGCACCGCCGGCATCGTCGCCACCACCCTGACGGACCTTGGCTACGAGGTGCATTGCGGCCTGGGCGGCACCGGCGTGGTGGGCGTGCTGCGCAACGGCGAGGGCCCCTCGATCGGGCTGCGCGCCGACATGGATGCCCTCGACATGGACGAGCTGGGCGAGGTGCCGTGGAAATCCCTGGTGCCCGGCAAGATGCATGGCTGCGGCCATGACGGCCATACCGCGACGCTGCTGGGCTGTGCCGAATACCTGGCCCGGCACCGGCCCTTCCGCGGCACCGTGCACCTGATCTTCCAGCCGGCCGAGGAAAACCTGGGCGGCGCCCGCGACATGATCGCCGACGGGCTGTTCACCCGCTTCCGCATCGACAGCGTCTATGGCGTGCACAACATGCCCGCCCTGCCCACCGGCAAGATCGGCCTGTGCTTCGGCGCCGCCGCCGCCGCCTACGACAATTTCGAGATCACCATCACCGGCCGCGGCGGCCATGGCGCGGTGCCCGAAAGCACCGTCGACCCGGTGCTGATCCAGGCGCAGCTGGTGCAGGCGCTGCAGGGCATCGTCAGCCGCAACCTCGGGGGGCTGGATGCGGGTGTCGTCTCGGTCACGCGGGTGCATGGCGGCAACACCTGGAACGTCATCCCCGAAACCGTGGTGCTGGGCGGCACCGCCCGCAGCTTTGACCCCGCGATCCGCGACCGCATCGAGACCCGCATGACGCAGATCTGCGCGGGCCTGGCCGATGCCCATGGCGCCCGGATCGACCTGGACTACCGACGCGGCTATCCGACCCTGGTCAATGCCGAACCCCAGGCCCGCCGCGCCCAGGCCGCCGCCATCACCCAGCTGGGCGCCGACAACGTGATCGAGATCACCCGCCCGATGATGGGCTCGGAGGATTTCGCCTACATGCTGCAGGAATGCCCCGGCGCCTACCTGCTGGTGGGTGCGGGCCGCAGCGACAGCGATCCGATGCCCCACAACCCCTATTACGACTTCAACGACGACATCCTGCCGATCGCCGCCCGCTTCTTCGCGGGCCTCGTGGAGCAGGAACTGCCGCTGGCATAGGAGCGCTCAGGCCGGGTCGTAGCGCAGCCACCCGGCCACCCGCGACACGCCGGTATCGTTGGGATGCGCCACCCCGTCGGTCACCTGGACCCGCGCGAAATCGAACGGGCTGATGCCGTCAAGGCAGGCCACGTTGATGCCGAATTGCGTGGGATCCGAACGCCGCTGGTGGTGGGTGTAGATGCCGCAGACCGGACAGAAATAGTGCTTCGCCACGCCGGTGTTGAACTGGTAGAGGGTCAGCGTCTCTTCGCCCTTCAGGAAGGTCAGGTCCGCCAGCGCCGCCGAGGCCGCGATGGCCCCGCGCATCCGGCAGAACGAACAGGTGCAGCGGCGGTTGCTGTCGAACCCCTGGCTGAGGCGGACGCGAAAACGCACGGCGCCGCAGTGGCAGCCGCCTTCGTGCAGGTTGGGATCTTCGGTCATCGGCCTCTCCGGTTGCGGTGCAAGGGCAGCCTAGCGGTGTGCCCCGCCCCTCGCAACCGTGGCCGGGGCGGGCTATGTGGGTCGGATCCGCCCCCAAGGAAGGTTGCCCATGATGTTGTCGCTGCTGCTTCTTCCGCTGATCGCCCTGGCGCTGCTGGGCTGGCGCTGGCATCGTCGCGCACAGGCGCGGGCGCGGGCACTGGCCAGCCCGCTCGATCCGCGGCAGCGCGCCATCATCGCCGCCGAAGTGCCGCTGTCGCGCCACCTGCCCGCCGCCCTGCGCCCGGGCTACGAGGGGCGCATCAACGCCTTCCTCCAGCAGGTCGAGTTCATCGGCTGCAACGGTCTTGATGTGACCGAGGAGATGCGCCTGTCGATCTCCGCCCAGGCCTGCCTGCTGATCGCCGGCAGCGACACCTGGTACAGCCACCTGGCGACGATCCTGATCTATCCGGGCGCCTTCAAGTCGCGCCAGGCCCGCCACGACGGCTTTGTCGTGACCGAACGCGAGGTGGTGCGGATCGGCGAAAGCTGGCCCTCGGGGCCGGTGGTGCTGTCCTGGCCGCATATCCGCGCCGGCGCGCAGGACAGCCACGACGGCCACAATGTCGTGCTGCATGAATTCGCCCATCAGATCGACAGCCTGTCGGGGCAGACCGACGGCGTACCGGTGCTGGACCACGACCAGAGCCTGGCAGCCTGGGCCCACGCCTTCCTGCCCGCCTATGATCGCCTGCAGGCGGATGTGGCGGCCGGGCGGGCTTCGGTCCTTGATCCCTATGGCATTGAGGGGCACGAGGAATTCTTTGCCGTCGCCGTCGAGGTCTTCTTCGAGCGCCCCGCCGCCCTGCGCCATCAGGAACCCGAACTTTACGCCCAGCTTTCGACCCTCTTCCACCTCGACCCTGTCAGCTGGCCCCACGGCTAGGCCGGGCCCCTTGCCTTTCGCCCCGCGATGCCCGACCCATAGGGCACCCCCGAAGGAGCGCCCATGCAGATCGTCGTCCGCCTCTCCGACCCCGAGGAAACCCTCTGGTGGCAGAGCGCCCTGAGGCGCCACCTGTCCGGGCACCAGATCTGCCTGCCCGAGCAGGTCGAAGACCCGGCCCGGGTCGACATCGCCGTGGTCTGGGCCCCGCCCACCGGCTGGCTGGCGGGCTTTGCCGGGTTGCAGGCGGTGGTGTCCTGCGGCGCCGGGATCGACCATGTGCTGGCCGATCGCGATTTCCCCCGCAAGGTGCCGATCATCCGCACCATCGGCCGCGACCTGACCCAGAGGATGACGGAATATGTCGTCCTGCAGGTGCTGCGCCACCACCGCGAGATGCCCGCGCTGGCCGCCGCGCAGCGCGCCCATCACTGGCAGCAGATCGTGCCGCCGGTGGCCCAGCAGCGCCGCGTCGCGGTGCTGGGGCTGGGGAACCTGGGGGCGGCGGCGGCGCAGGCGCTGGCGGGGTTGGGCTTTGCCACCTCGGGCTGGGCGCGCTCGGCCCGCGATCTGCCGGGCGTCGCCTGCCATGCCGGCCCCGATGCCCTGCCCGCGCTGCTGGCGCAGTCCGACATCGTGGTCAACCTGCTGCCCCTGACGCCCCGGACCCGCGACCTGATCGACGCGCGCTTTCTGGGGCAGATGAAACCCGGCGCCTCGCTGATCAACGCCGCCCGCGGCGCCCATGTGGTCGAGGCCGATCTGCTGGCGGCCCTCGATTCAGGGCAGCTGTCGCATGCCACGCTCGATGTCTTCCGCACCGAACCCCTGCCCGCCTCCAGCCGGTTCTGGCAGCACCCCAAGGTGACCGTGACGCCGCATGTCGCCTCGATGATCGATGCCGAGACCGGCGCCGCCATCGTCGCCCGCAACATCCTGGACTTTGCCGCCAATGGCACCGTCGCCGACATCATCGACCCGGAGCGCGGTTACTGAGGCCCCGCGTGCGTTATCACGTCCGACTGTGCGTCATAACGGCCGCGACCGGCGCAGCTCGGACATGATCCAGGCACGGAACAGCCGGGCGCGGTGATCCTGCTGCTTGTGCTCGGGTGTGACCAGCCAGTAGCCCGCCCCCGAGGGCACCGGGCCGCCGAATGGCAGGCACAGGGTGCCCGCCGCGATCTCCTCGGCCACGTAATGCTCCGGCAGGACCGCAAAGCCCAAGCCCCGCAGGGCGCCAGCGGCCAGCATCTCGCTATTGGCCAGGCGATGCCCCTGGATCGTGCCACTATGCGCCATGCCGGACTGGCGCAGCCAGGTCAGCCATAGGCTGGGCCGGGACGCATTCTGCAGCGCCGGCAGCCGGTCGAAGGCGAAGCAGCCGGGATCCGTCACCTCGGGCTGCCAGCGCGGCGCGCAGACCACGCCCAGACGTTCCGGGAACAATTCCGTCGCCCGGGCGCCCCGCCACTGGCCGCTGCCGCGCAGCAAGGCCACGTCGATCACCCCCGATGTCAGATCCTCTTCGCCAGACATCACCCGGATCTCGACGCGGATGCCCGAATGTGCGGCAAGAAACCCGCCTAGCCGCGGGATCAGCCAGCGCGCCGCCATGGTCACCGTGGTCCCCACCTGCAGGGCGCTGGCCACCCGCCAGCCCCGCACGACGTCAATGGAAACCTCCTCCAGCCGGTCCAGCAACTGCGGCACATCGGCATAGTAGCTTTGGCCCAGCTCGGTCAGCACCAGACGCGGCCCCATCCGGTCAAACAGCGGCAAAGTCAGGAATTTTTCCAGGTTCCCGATGTTGCGGCTGATCGCGCTCTGGGTCACGCCCAGCTCGTCTGCGGCGCGGGTAAAGCTCAGGTGCCGGGCTGCGGCCTCGAAGGCCAGCAGGTCGGACAGCGAGGGGATGTAGCGGCGCATCGGGTCCCTGGATGAGTTTAACTCATCCAACATACAGCTAAAGGCGTTTTAGCGAAAGACCCGCAGCCGATACACAAGATGCAGAAGAGACCCCTCTTCACCAGACGGCCAAGAAAACGCGCACCGACAGGCACATATACGTGACAGATTAATTCGCGGGCAGCACACCCACCGAAAGCCCTCGGATTAATCATGATCAAATCGCATGTAACGGCGCGCCTCCAACAGATGAGGATTTGCACCATGATCAATCGACGCGACTTTGCCGCCCTGGGCCTGTCTGCCCTGGGCGTGATGGCCGCCGGCCGCGCCGGCGCCGCAGACCAGAGCGCGCTGGAGCGCGTGAAGGCCTCGGGCACGCTGCGCATCGGCGGCATCGCCGACGGCGCGCCCTATTACCAGAAAGGCATCGCCGACGGCAAATGGCGGGGCTTCTACATCGACATCTGCCAGAAGCTGGCCGATGATCTGGGGCTGAAGCTGGACATCACGGAAACCACCTGGGGCAACTCGGTTCTGGAACTGCAGGCCGACAAGCTGGACGTGTTCTTCGGCCTGAACCCGACGCCCGAGCGCCAGAAAGTCATCGACTTCTCGGGCCCCGTCTTCAAGAACGCCTTCACCCTGGTCACCAAGAAGGGCCTGGAAGGCAAGACCTGGGAAGATTTCAACAAGCCCGAGATCACCATCGCCGTCGATGCCGGGTCCTCGCATGACGCGGCCGTCACCCGCAACCTGCCGAAGGCCAAGATCGTTCGCCTGAAAACCCAGAGCGACGCCACCGCCGCCGTCATGTCGGGCCGTGCCGATGCGCAATGCCTGGTGCTGATCCTGTCGCTGGCGCTGGTCGCCAAGAACCCCGCCATCGGCACGCTGGTGGTGCCCGATCCGATCGACGCCACGACCTCGAACGCGGGCTATCGCCGCGAGGACGACAAGAGCTGGGAAGACTTCGTGACCAAGTGGATCGAAGAGCACCGCGACAACGGCTTTATCAAGCAGGCGATCATGAAGAACATGGAGCTGGTGGGCGTGACCCCGGCCCAGTTCCCCGAAGGCTTCACCATCTGATCCGCCAGGGGGCCCTTCCCGCCGGGAGGGGCCCGTTTCCCAGGGCGGTTCATCCCTGCCGCCGCCTCCCTCTCTCCGGAGACCGACATGTATCACTGGGATTTCAGTATCCTCTGGACCTATCGCTGGCTGTTCCTGCAGGGCCTTGGCATGACCGTGGGCCTGACGGTGGCCGTGGTGCTGGGGGGCCTGTTCGTGGGCCTTCTGGGCGCCGCCGGCATGCTGGTGAAGAATCGGTTCCTGAACGCCGTCACCATCGCCGTGATCGAACTGTTCCGCTGCACCCCGATCCTGGTCCAGCTGATCTGGTGCTATTACGCCCTGCCGATCCTGGCCGGCATCGAACTGACGCCGATCACCGCGTCCATCCTGGCGCTGTCGTGCTACGGCGGTTCCTTCTATTCCGAGATCATCCGCGGCGGCATCCTGTCGATCGAGACCGGCCAGAACGAGGCCGGCATGGCGCTTGGCATGACGCCGGCGCTGGCGATGCGCCGCATCGTGCTGCCGCAGGCCATCCGCCGCATGGTGCCGGCGCTGATGAACCAGTCGATCCTGCAGTTCAAGAACACCTCTCTGGTGTCGGTGCTGGCGGTGCCCGATCTGGTCTACCAGGGCCAGATCGCCGCCCATGACAGTTTCCGCCCGCTGGAAACCTATACCGCGGTCGCCGTGGGCTACTTCATCGTCCTGCTGCCGCTGACCCTTTATGTTCGCTACCGCGAAAAGAAATTCGGGAGCGCCCGCTGATGTCCGCCACCAACCTCGCCCCCGAAAGGCAGCCGATGATCGAGATCTCGGCCCTGCGCAAAAGCTTTGGCAAGCTGGAGGTGTTGCGAAACATCAACTTCACCGTCGAACCCGGCGGAGTCGTTGCCCTTATCGGTCCCTCGGGGTCCGGCAAATCGACCCTGCTGCGCTGCATCAACCTGCTGGTCATCCCCGATGACGGCGCCATCCGCGTGGGCCAGACCGCCTTCAGCTTTGGCCAGGGCGCCAGCAAGCCGCGCACCAGGGCGCTGGCGGATTTCCGGGCCCGCACCGGGATGGTGTTCCAGAACTTCAACCTGTTCGGCCACCTGAGCGTGCTGCAGAACGTCATGGAGGCCCCCGTCCAGGTGCGCAAGATGCCCAAGGACAAGGCCCGTGCCCTAGCGCTGGAACAGCTGGCCAAGGTGGGGCTGGCGGACCGCGCCGACCAGATGCCCAACACCCTGTCGGGCGGGCAGAAACAGCGTGTCGCCATCGCCCGGGCGCTGGCCATGGAACCCGAGGTGATGCTGTTCGACGAGGCGACCTCGGCGCTGGATCCGGAACTGGTGGGCGAGGTTCTGGCCACCATGAAGCAGCTCGCGCGCGAGGGCATGACCATGGTCATCGTCACCCATGAAATCGCCTTTGCCCGCGATGTCGCCGACCGCGTGGTCTTCATGCGCGATGGCATCGTGGTCGAGGAAGGCCCCGCGCGGCAGGTCATCGACAGCCCCCGCGAAGAGGCCACCCGCGCCTTCCTGGCGCATTTCCACGCCGACCCAGAAAGAGACTGAGCGTCATGACACTTCAACCGACCCCGCTGTCGGCCGCGGCCGACAGCATCGCCGCCCTCTCCGTCTATCTGATCGAAAGCCCGATCATGATGGCGCGCCAGCAGGGCGTCGGCGACGTCAAGGGCACCGTCAAGCGCGTGCTGATCGAACTGACCTCCTTCGAGGGTGTCACCGGCTGGGGCGAGGCCGCCCCCTGGGAGGTCTTCACCGGCACGGCCGAGGCCGCCTTTGCCGCGCTGGACACCTATCTGCGGCCCTTGGTCATTGGCTGGCCGCTGTCGAACATCCGCGGGCTGATGCAGGCGATGGACCGCCGCATCGTCGGCCATGGCGAGGCGAAACTGGCCATCGAAATGGCCATGTACGACATCCTGGGCAAGCGCGCGGGCCTGTCGGTGGCGGAACTGCTGGGCGGGCGCGTGCGCGACACCATCCCGCTGTCCTTCTCGATCGCGGATCCCGATTTCGAGGCCGACATGGCGCGGATGCAGAAGATGGTGCCCGAGGGCAACATCATCTTCAAGGTGAAGACCGGCGTGAAACCCCATGATGTGGATATGAAACACCTGGAGGCGATGCGCAGGGAATTCGGCGATGCCATCGACCTGCGGCTGGATTACAATCAGGCCCTTGCCCCCTTCGGCGCGCTGCGGGTGCTGCGCGATGTCGAACAGTTCCGCCCCACCTTCATCGAACAGCCGGTGCCGCGCGATGCGCTGGCGGCGATGGCGGGCTTCCGCGCCGTGCTCGACAGCCCGATCCTGGCGGATGAAAGCTGCTTTGACGCCCGCGACCTGATGGAGATCATCCGCCTGGGCGCGGCCGATGCGATCTCGGTCAAGCTGATGAAGGCGGGCGGGCTGCAGAAGGCGCAGGGCATCATGGCGATCGCCGATACCGCGGGCATCCCGGGCTATGGCGGCACGCTGTGGGAGGGCGGCATCGCGCTGGCCGCCGGCACCCAGTTCATCGCGGCGACCCCCGGCATGTCGCTGGGCTGCGAATTCTACATGCCCCACCACGTCCTGACCGAGGACGTGCTGGAAGAGCGCATCCCCAATGTCGCAGGCCATGTGGTCGTGCCGCAGGGGCCGGGCCTGGGAATTTCCGTCAGCCGCGCCTCGATCAAAGAGAACGCCCGCGTCCTCGCCACGGCCTGAGGCCCCACCCCGGTCCGGTCCGCCCGGGCCGGGGACGACACCACACGGAAGGATCGCCCAGGCGATGCAGACCCAATCGAATACCGCCGCGCTGCATGTCGCGGTCATCGGCAGCGGCATCGTCGGTGCCACCGCGGCGCTGGAACTGGCCAGCCGCGGCCTGCGCGTCACCCTGATCGAGCCCGACCCCGCCGGTGGCCCCCAGGCCGCAAGCTATGGCAACGGCGCCTTCATCAGCCCGGCCTCGGTCATCCCGATGTCGGTGCCCGGGCTCTGGCGCAAGGTGCCGGGGTTCCTGATGGATCCGCTGGGACCGCTGGCGATCCGGCCGCTGGCGCTGCCGCGTCTGGCCCCCTGGCTGATCCGCTTCGTGCTGGCGGGCTGTACGCAAGCGCGGCTGGCGCGCACCGCGACCGCGCTCAACGCGCTGCTGAAGGACGGGCCGGAACGCCACCTGGCGCTGGCAGACCGCCTGGGCCGGCCCGATCTGATCCGGCGCTCGGGGCTGATGTATGTCTATCCCGACCGTGCCGCCTTCGAGGCCGAGGCCCGCGTCTGGACCTTGCGCAAATCCCTCGGGCTGCACTGGACCGAGGTCGAGGGCCCGGCGCTGCAGGCACTGGAACCCGCCCTTGGCCCCGCCTATCGGCTGGGGATTTTCGTCGAACAGGGCGCGCAATGCCTGGATCCGGGCGTCTATACCGCCACCATCGCGGACCTGGCCGAAACCCTGGGCGTCACCCGGCTGAGCGCGCGCGCCACCGCCATCGGCACCTTCAACGGCCGCGTCACCGGCGTGCGGCTGGACAGCGGCCTGCTGGAGGCCGACCGCGTGGTGATCGCCGCCGGCATCCGCTCGGCCCGGCTGGCGCGCACCGCCGGAGACCGCATCCCGCTTGAGGCCGAGCGCGGCTATCACGTCGAGGTACCCGACCCCGATATCGAGGTCAGTCGGCCGATCATGCCCAGCGATGGCAAGATGGCCAATACCGCGCTGGCGGGGCGGCTGCGGGCCTCGGGCCAGGTCGAGCTGGCCTCGGCCGATGCAGCGCCCAACTGGCAGCGCGCCGAGGTGCTGCTGGCGCATCTGCGCCGCCTCTTCCCGGGGCTGACGGTCGATCCGGCGCAGGTACGGCGCTGGCAGGGCAACCGGCCCTCGACCCCGGACGGGCTGCCGGTGATCGGGCCCTCGCCGAAGGTGAAGGGGCTGTTCCATGCCTTCGGCCATGGCCATGTGGGGGTGAATGCCGCCCCCGCCACGGCCGAGCTTCTGGCCGATCTGATCGAGGGCCGCAGCCCCACCATCGACCCCGCCCCCTACCGGGCCGACCGGTTCTGAGGGGCAAAGGGCGGCCCCGGGTGATGGGGCCGCCACGATTAACGCTGGATGCTTTCCAGATAGGCCAGCAGCCCTGCCAGTTCCCGCGGGGTGGGCGTCAGCGTGCCGTCGATATTCACCGGCACCAGGTCTTCGGCCATGGCGCCGCCGAACTGCGGCATGACCCGCGCCAGGTGGCCCTGCTTGGGATCACCGTAGATGTAGCTGAGCGCCTGCGCCGCCGGGAAGCGCCCGCCATTGCCGCGCGCCAGCAGCGTCAGATCGGCCGGCTTCTTGCGCAGATCCCCAGCCAAGGGCCCATCGCCACGCGCATCCGCCCCGTGACAGGCGGTGCAGTTGTCGGCAAAGAACAGCGCGCCGTCATGGCCGTCTGGCATCCGTGCGGCCTCGGTACAGGCGACCACCGCCGTCACCGCCAGCAGCGGGCCCCCGATCTGAATGATCCTGCCCAATGTGTTGCGCATCTTGCCCCTCTTTCAGCCGTGTCGCAGTCGGGGCCAGTGTGCCGCAGCGGGAAAAGGCGCAACCATGATTCATGTCAAGCCGGGCCGGAAAAGCCGACCCGGCCCGGGATCAATCCTCGGTCATCGCGGCCCAGACCGCCGGATAGCGCTCTCCGGCGATGTGATCCGGTGCAAAGGCCTGATCCAGAAGGGCCAGGTCCCCGGCGGTCAGGACCAGATCAGCGGCGGCGACGTTCTGGTCCAGATGCGCGATGCGCTTGGCGCCGGGGATCGGCACGATATCGGCGCCCTGCGCCAGCACCCAGGCCAGCGCCACCTGCGCGGCCGTCGCGCCGCGCGCCCCGGCGATCTGCTGAACGACCTGCAGCGGCACGGCGTTGCGTTCGGCATTCCCCGGCTGGAACCGCGGCAGGGTCCGGCGGAAATCCCCGGCCTCCAGCTGGTCGACGGGCGGCACCGTGCCGGTCAGGAAACCGCGTCCCAGCGGGCTGAAGGGCACGAAACCCACGCCCAGTTCACGGCAGGTGGCCAGCACGCCATTGGTTTCGACCTCGCGCGACCAGAGGGAATATTCGCTTTGCAGCGCCGCCACCGGATGCACCGCATGGGCCCGCCGCAGCGTCGCGGCCGAAACCTCGGACAGGCCGATGGCGCGGACCTTGCCCTCGGTCACCAGATCGGCCATGGCGCCGACCGTCTCCTCGACGGGCACGGCGGGATCGAGGCGGTGCAGGTAGTAAAGGTCGATCACATCGGTCTGCAGGCGGCGCAGCGCGGCCTCGGCCACGGCGCGGGCATTGGCGGGGCTGCCGTCGGTGCCGGTGGCCTCGCCGAAATCGTCGCGGTCGGTGCGGTAGGTAATGCCGAACTTGGTGGCAATCACTACCCCGTCGCGGCGCCCCTTCAGCGCCCGCCCCAGCAGGCGTTCGTTGCGCAGCGGGCCGTAGATCTCGGCCGTGTCGAAGAAGGTGACACCCAGATCCAGCGCCCGGTGCAGCGTGCGTTCCGAGGCGCCCTCGTCCTGCTGGCCATAGGCCTGGCTCAGCCCCATGCAGCCCAGCCCCAGGGCGGAAACCTGCAGCGGGCCGATCTGTCGATTGTTCATGATGTTCTCCGTCATTCTGGGATGGCGGCAGGATAGATCCCCGGATAGGAGGGGATAACCGGCAGAATGCCGATCAGCCTGTTCCAAATTTTGGATGAAAGACGATGATGGAGCGCACCGACCTGTCCCGCTTGGTGGTCTTCGTGGCGGTGGCCGATACCGGCAGCTTTCGCGCCGCCGCCGACCGTCTGGGGATCGCGCCCTCGGCCGTCAGCCATGCGGTCTCGGCGCTGGAAGAGGCGCTTGGGGTGCGGTTGCTGGCACGGACCACCCGCGCGACGCGGCCCACCCAGGAAGGGGCGCGGCTGCTGGCGCGCGTCGGCACCCCCCTGGGCGATATCGCCGATGCGCTGGAAGAGGCCGCCACGCGCGAGGATGCGCCCGCCGGGTCGCTGCGGCTGACGATGCCGCGGCTGGCGGCGGACGAGGTGGTGATGGACCGCCTGCCCGCCTTCTGCCACGCCTATCCCGGCATCGAGCTGGAACTGCACACCGACGACCGGTTCGAGGACCTGGTGACGGGCGGCTTTGATGCCGGCATCCGGCTGGGCGAAAGCCTGGAGGCCGACATGATCGCGCGGCGCCTGGGAGGGCCGCGCCGGGCGGTGATCGTCGCCAGCCCCGACTATCTGGAGCGCCACGGCACGCCGCAGCACCCGCGCGATCTGGCCGATCACAACTGCATCCGCCGCCGCTTCGACAGTGGCGCCCTCTACCGCTGGGAGCTGGAGAAGGACGGCCACAAGATGACCGTCGCCGTGCGCGGGTCGCTGATCCTGCCCCAGCAGGACCTGATCCTGCGGGCGGTGCGCGGCGGTGTCGGGCTGGCCTTCCTGTTCGAACAGACCGTCGCCCGTGACCTGGCCGACGGCCGCCTGGTCGCGGTGATGCCCGACTGGTGCCCGCCCTTCGACGGCTTCCACATCTACTATCCGTCGCGGCGGCAGATGCGGCCGGCGCTGCGCGCTTTCCTGGATTTCTACGGTCCCGACTAGGGTCTGCGGCGAATGCAGTCCTTAATCTCCGTAACATATGCGGTGATTAAGACTGGACCTCTGCGACGAATACCCCCACAATCACCGCATGGAGGGCGGCGATTGTGACCTATATTCACCAGATCCCGGATTGGCCGGACTTTCGATGGTCAATGCAGGCGCTGGCGGTCGAACTGGCGGCGCTGCGGCACCGGCAGGGCCGCCTGCTGGGCCGAATGGAGGGGCTCGGCTTTGATTTGCGCGCCGAGGCGCTGCTGCGGACCCTGACCGAGGATGTCGTCAAGTCGAGCGACATCGAAGGCGAGCAGCTGGACAGCCGGGCCGTGCGCTCATCCATCGCGCGGCGGCTGGGGCTCGACATCGGCGCGCTGGCGCCCACGGACCGCCATGTCGAAGGCGTGGTCGAGATGATGCTGGACGCCACCCACAGGTTCGACCAGCCGCTGACCGGGGATCGGCTGTTCGGCTGGCATGCGGCGCTGTTTCCCACCGGGCGCAGCGGCATCCGCCGGATCACTGTCGGCGACTGGCGTCCCGACAGTGCCGGGCCGATGCAGGTGGTCTCGGGGGCCTATGGTCGCGAAACGGTGCATTTCGAGGCCCCCGCAGCCACACGCCTGCCCGCCGAAATGGCGCGTTTTCTGGCCTGGCTGGAGCGCCCAGACGGCACCGACCCGGTCCTGCGCGCCGCCATCGCACATCTGTGGTTCGTCACCATCCATCCGTTCGAGGACGGCAACGGCCGCATCGCCCGAGCCATCGCCGATCTGATGCTGGCGCGCTCGGATGCCAGCCCGCAGCGCTTTTACAGCATGTCCGCGCAGATCCGACAGGAGCGCGACGCCTATTACGCCATGCTGGAGCGCACGCAGCGGGGCGATCTGGACATCACCGGCTGGCTGCATTGGTTCCTGGGGTGCCTCGACCGGGCGCTGTCGGGGGCCGATGCGATGCTGGCGGGGGTGCTGGCCAAGGCGCGGGCCTGGGAACAGCTGCGCCTGCATCCGCTGAACCCCCGCCAGCGCGCGGTTCTGAACCGGCTGCTCGATGGGTTCGAGGGCAAGCTGACCTCGGGCAAATGGGCGAAGATGACCAAGGTCTCAAGCGACACCGCGCTGCGCGACATCACCGAACTGGTCGCCCTCGGGATCTTGCAGAAGCAGGAGGCGGGCGGGCGCAGCACCAGCTATGATCTGGTGACTGGCATCCCGCCCGGACGCTAGCGCCGCGTCACAGCCCGAACGAGCCCAGCACGATCACCATGATCGTGGCCAGAACCGGGATGGCGACCGCCACGACGAAGATGTCGCCATAGCTTTTCTTGTGTGTCAGACCGGTGATCGCCAGCAGGGTGATCACCGCCCCGTTGTGCGGCAGCGCGTCGAACCCGCCCGAACTGAGCGCCGTCACCCGGTGCAGAAGCCCCATGCTGATACCCTGCGCCTGCCCCATCTGGGCAAACTGGTCCCCCAGGGCCGCCAGCGCGATCGACATCCCCCCCGAGGCCGATCCGGTGATCCCCGCCAGCACGTTCACCGCCACCGCCAGCGAGGCAACCGGGTTGTGCGGGAACAGGCGTTGTTGCAGAACTCAGCCGGTGAAGGATTCACATCGGGAATCCATGCGGTTAGACGCGCTGCATGAGCAAGCCCAAGCCCGCCCGCTACCACACGACAAACTGGTCTACCTACAACGATGCGCTCAGGAAGCGCGGGTCACTGCTGATCTGGCTGAACAAGGAGATGGCCTGGCACGCGCCGCATGAGGGACGCCCAGGGCGCCCGCCAGTTTTCTCGGATGCCGCGATCCAGTTCTGCCTGTCGATCAAGGTGCTGTTCAAACTGCCGCTCAGACAGACAGCCGGGATGGTCGCGAGCCTCCTGCGGCTCGCAGGACTGGACTGGCCCATTCCCGACTACTCGACGCTGTGCCGTAGGCAGAAGACCCTCAAGGTGCAGATCCCCTATCGTCGTGCCGACGGGCCGCTGAATCTGCTGGTGGACAGCACCGGCATCAAGTTTCTTGGCGACGGCGAATGGCAGGCCCGCAAGCATGGTGTTCAGGGTCGTCGCCAATGGCGCAAGGTGCATCTGGCAATGGACACTACCACTTCGGATATCCGGGCCGTTGAGTTCACCCCCAGCCGGGAAGGCGACAGCCCCATCCTGCCAGACCTGTTGGGCCAGATCCCCGAGGACGAGGACATCGGCACCGTGACTGCGGATGGCGCCTACGATACCCGCCGATGTCACAGCGCCATCATCGCACGCGGCGGCTCGGCAATCATACCGATCCGAAGGAACGGTCGGGCTTGGAAAGAGGACTGCCCGGCTGCCAAGGCGCGCAACGAAACCCTGCGCGCCACACGTCACTACGGCCGGGCGTTCTGGAAACGGTGGACCGGATACCACGCTCGCAGCCGCGTGGAGGCCAAGATGCGCTGCATCAAGTCCTTCGGCGAGCGCATCGCTGCAAGGGACCCCGATCGCCAAACCGCCGAAATCCACATCCGCGTCGCTCTTATCAATCGCTTCAACGCGCTCGGCACCGCCGAGGTTGTTCGCGTGGCCTGAGCCTGAACGGGAAAGGGGCACTCACGTCTCAGGCCGCCTTTCTGCAACAACGCCCTTCCGCGCACTTCTGCCGCTCGTCGTGACCGCAGCGAAAGTCGCGTCTCCCCGCCCAAAGCGCCAGGCTGGCCTTCCTCGCGCTTGGAACACATCGGCCCTGAGCGGTCACTCGCCAGTAACCGGTGTCTGTAGCCCACGTTGCCGTGTGTGGCGTCGATTGCGAAGTGATACGCATCTCATGATGGGGAGTGCGTTTCGCAATGTGCGCGATCAGATCGTTTCTCAATTCTCTGGGCGTCGAGGTCCATGCCTCGGGTCATCGGCGCTGGCCGGATGGGGCCAAGGCCCGTGCGGTTTCGGAAACGCTGAAGCCCGGCGTGACTGTGAACTCCGTGGCCGAGCGGTACGGCATCCGTCCCAATCAGCTTTCGGCATGGCGACGGCTTGCGAAGGACGGCAAGCTGGTGCTGCCCGCCGCTGCTCCCGACGAACCGGTCTTCTCGCCTCTCGTGGTCTGCGATCCTGCCGAAGATGTTGGGACGCATGAGGCAGGGCCTGTTCTGTCCCCGATCCAGATTGCCCATGGCGGCGTCGTGATCGAGTTGGCGCATGACACGCCTGCGGTCCGCATCGCGGAGATTGTTCATGCCCTCGGGATGACGCCGTGCTGATGCCGTCTCAGGGCGTGCGGATCCTGGTGGCGACGAAGCCGGTAGACTTTCGGAAAGGCCATGACGGGCTCGCAGCGCTGGTCCAGTCCACGCTGGCCGAAGATCCTTTCACGGGGACGGTATTTGTCTTCCGCTCAAAGCGGGCTGACCGGTTGAAGATCCTGTTCTGGGACGGCAGCGGTCTGGTCATGGCTTACAAGCGCCTGGAGGAAAGCACCTTCACCTGGCCTGCCATCCGCGACGGCGCCATGACGCTGAACCGGGCGCAGTTCGAGGCCCTGTTCGCAGGCCTGGACTGGCGCCGGGTGCGATCGCTGGAGGTGCGCCGTCCGGCTGTGGCAGAGTGACTCGGCCTGGGGAATATCCGCGCAGTACGGCCTGAAGCGCGGTATCATCCGGCCATGTCCAGCGCCTCGCCCATCGACCTGTCCGCGATCCCCGAGAGCCAGCGCGCCGCTGTTCTGGCGCTGCTGCAGGAGCGTGATGCGCTGAAGGACGCGAGACCTGTGGCTGGAGCATCTCGTGGCCGAGCTGAACCATGTCGTGCATGGCAAACGCTCCGAGAAGCTGAGTGAGGACGACCGGCAGCTGGCCTTCGAGGACCTGGAAACGGCCATCGCCGAGACCGAGACCCGCAAGGAGCAGGCTGCGCCGTCCACCACGACGCCGCGCCGAACGCGTCAGCGCAACCTCGGCCATCTGCCTGCGGATCTGCCGCGCATTGAGCGCGTCATCGAACCGGCGAGCCTCGATTGCCCTTGTGGCTGCGGTCGCATGCACCGGGTCGGCGAAGATCGTACAGAGCGCCTCGACATCGTCCCGGCGCAGCTCCGCGTGCTGGTCGACATCCGGCCGAAGTATGCCTGTCGGATCTGCACGGACGGGGTCACTCAGGCTGTCGCAGCGCCCTGGCTGATCGAAGGCGGGATGCCGACCGAGGGCGCCATCGCGCACGTCCTGGTGTCCAAGTTCGCGGACCACCTGCCATTTTACAGGCAAAGCCAGATCCTTGCCCGCTCCGACATCCAGATCGACCGCAGCACCTTGGCGGACTGGGCGGGCACAGCCGCGTTCCACCTCGGCCCCGTGGTCGACCGGCTGACCGAACACCTGAAAGGATCGACCAAGCTGTTCATGGACGAAACCACCGCCCCAGTGCTGGACCCCGGTCGGGGCAAGACCAAGACCGGCTACCTCTGGGCTCTGGCGCGTGATGACCGCGGTTGGGGCGGAGAGGATCCGCCCGGTGTCGTCTTCACCTACCATCCCAGCCGCGCAGGCGCGCACGCGGAACAGATCCTGCAGGGCTTCGACGGAATCCTGCAATTGGACGGCTACACCGGTTACGATCGGTTGACGCGCCCCTCCCGCAAGGGCGGCGCGCCGATCACGGTCGCGCATTGCTGGGCACACGGTCGCCGGAAGCTGAAGGAGGTCTTCGACCGGGATGGATCCGAGATCGCTGCCGAGGGACTGCGCCGGATTGCCGAGCTCTACCGCATCGAGGCCGAGATCCGCGGCATGGGCCCCGGTCAGCGCCTGTCGGCCCGCCAGACCCGCAGCGTGCCCCTCGTGGCCGAGTTCGGTGATTGGCTGCAGGCACAACGCCTGCGTATCTCGGCCAAGTCGCGGCTGGGTGAAAAGCTGACCTACATCCATCGCCACTGGGGCGGACTGCAGACCTTCCTCCACGACGGTCGCATCGAAATCGACTCAAACGCCATCGAGAACCTGATCCGGCCGATCGCCTTGACGAGAAAGAATGCCCTCTTTGCAGGACATGACGAGGGCGGTCGTACCTGGGCCCGCATCGCCTCCCTGATCGCCACCGCGAAGGTCAATGGCGTGGAACCCTTCGCTTATCTGAAGGCGACCCTCGAAGCGATCGCCGCCGGTCATCCGGCCAGACGGATCGACGAGCTCCTGCCATGGAACTTCACCCCGTCAAGCTGAACACGCGTGGGGCGGAAACACCGGTTACTCTCGCCAAGTCGACCGGCGCTGCGGTGCAGCTTCGCCAAAGCGGCCATTCATCCTTAGCGCAGCATTTTCGGCGATCGAAGGTCGGCCGTACGGGACCGAGCGGCTATTGAAAATATCTCCGCTCTCACGCTTGCAGATACGCGCAGTCTACGCGAACGTGACTTTCCAAGAACGGACGCCTATTCGGGGTCCACTGCGATCGTGAGTAATGTGGTTATGAAAATGGCTAAACTGCCAGTAAAAGGGCTTCCTCCTGGAGATGGAGGGCGTCTTCTCGTGCGTTTACACGACAGCTACAAAGACGGCATTGCGCGATACGACATCGCAAGACTTTCCAACACAGAAAACAGCAAGTCGCTTCTTGTGCTCGTCCTTGGACATGACGAAGATGGCGCGATCTACATGCCGTATGATATCCGCCGGGCGCTCGGAGTCGATAAGGGAGGCAAGCTAGATTTCTCGATTGAGAAGGTTGGGAAATTCGGCAAATTGCGGTGGTACTTCAAGACGCCCGATCCCGCCGTCCACGTGCCTGCGTGGATTGCGGCAGTTGCTCTTGGCCTCACTGTGTTGGGGGCTATCCTTGGCGCGGCCTCGTTGCTCATTTGAAACCGCGGCAGTCGCATCTGCAGTTCTCGGGCTTTCGGGTTCTAACGGGCCCTCATAGAAGGTACCGATCCAGTTTTTGTGACGTCCATGTCTTCGGTTTCGTGCTCACGCTGTGCGTGGTGAACCAGAACGGTAGAATGATGTCTTGGATTGTGCCCTGCGGAAACCTTTGGCCGCCGCGATCCATCATGATGACAAAGTCGAACCTAGTGCGGATCGAGACCACATCTTTCGTAATCATGCCCGGTGGAAGTCTGTATTTGTTCCAGTGAACCGGACAACTCAACAAAACAATTTTGGAGAAGGCGATACCGGCTAAGGTGCTGCCCATCACCACATTGCAGCCATGACTATGGGCAACGACATCTATTCCGTTGAGGCCGCGCCGGTTGATCCAGTCGCAGAGGCTACTGATCGCCACTTCGCGCGCGTAGTCTGTATATCCGCCCTCCCACCTAAAATAGTCCCGTGATCCGTAGATATCGTTCCGGAAGGCTTTGATGTGAGAGAAAAGGCTGCCGTTTGGCGGGACGGACCACTCGGGCCTGTTGGCCTGGGAGTACGGAAGGACTGTCCCGTGAACCGCCATAAGACCGGTCGATGCCGCGCCAGGCGCGGCTGACGAGGGGGCGACACTTCCCGTAGCCGCAACCGAAAAAACGCGCGCTATTAGCACAAAGAGCAGCTCGAATGTTTCTGGCTCGTGGGCGTTCTCAAAAAACCATGCAAGCTGGCGGCGGATGCCGATGGTCTCCGGCCTAAAGAAATCAACGGCGGACCCCAGGGCACAAACCCGGATCAACTCATCATCTGAGCGGCATCCCAACGCGACCAGACGTGCAGCATCGAGCGGACTGCCCATCTCATTGGCCTGCACCGCAAAGTCGGCCAGAGCACCGGCAGGGAATCCATCCGCAGCGTCTCCTGAAAACTCCCTGAAGTCCAGTTCCCTGCGAGACACATGCTCTCGCACTTCGCGGTTGATACCAAGAATTTCGAGTTCTTCATTCGATGGAAGGTCAATGCGCTCACCCAAGGGCTGCTCAGTCTCAACAAAAAGTAAACCAGCCAGCAATAGGTAGGCCGCCAGCGTGAAGCGCGACCAAGACTCATCTCCCTGATCAAAAAAGAGAGGGCTGCTAATCGGAACGGGATTAACTATGTCATCACGATACATTGGTCGTCTCCAGAATCATTGAAAAATTATCGAAAACTCTAAAACCTGAATGCCTGACCTTATGCGTTCTAGCCAGAGTTTACCGGATGCTAGGCCTGCAAGAAAGTGGCTCTCCGGCGTTCGCGGTTTCGTTGATGTCGCGGCAGACGTAATGGTAGGCACGGCCCATAGCTGCCTTTGGCTTTGGGCCCGGTATGCCGCAGTACAAATCATCAAAGCCGCTATTCGCTACAACTAGTCTCAGTCGTTGCCATACTCAGGCTCATACTCCATCTGGCGCTCGTCAGTATCACTATACTCAAGAGGTAGTTCAGTCAAAGCCAGTTCATCGTAGCCGTCCAGTTTCAGTCCGCATGTGGGGCATCGAAACGCTGAACCAGAATAGTCTCTCTGGACCGTTTCCCAGACGCCAAATTCATCGCCTTGAGTGTCAATAACATCCTCATAATCAAGTTCTCCAACGACGAATGCTTTAGCCTCGCATGAAGGGCAGTTAGCCTCCCACGAAGCATCCCAAGTGTGTGCGAAGAGGCGCGGGTAGTCGTCGAAGTCTTTGAGGCTTGCATCCCTCAAAGCCCTTTGTCTGGCGACCTTGCTCTGCTCGTTGAAAGCACTTGCTGTTCTCTCAATTCGAACCTCAACCAATTGAAGTTTTGCCTGCTTCGCATTTTCCAATACATCCTTCGGCATGGCCGCATCGTCAGCACCTAACCACGTTTCAAACGTCTGACCTTGAAAGGTGAGGATTAAATCGACGGCGTACCAATACTCTGCCTCCCATTTTTCAGCTCGAGTTGCAGCAAAGGGCGCGTCCCCTGAGTGTAGTTCTGCATTGCGACGATTTGCGACTTGGTTGCAGAACTCCTTTACTTTCCCATCGAACGGCTTGACCAGATGCTGGAGTCTCTCAAACAAAGTCTTAGCCGTAATCGTTTTTATATCGGTCGATACATTCACGCCAGATGCTGCAAAGAGGGACTGATAGTGAAGTGGATCAGCGATTAATGACGGATGGATCGACGACAGAGCAGACTTACCCAGCAACTCAAGCGCAAGTGATGCCCATAGCTGATACTCATCAGTTTCACCTGAGGCCTGCCGAACCAAAGCCCGCTGGATATATAATTGAGACTTGGAATATAGTGCGCTTGAGGCCAGCGCAGGTGGTACATCATTGTTCATTGGACTGATACCCTTAAGAGTTCTCGTCGTGAGGTCCTGTCTAAAACTGGACCGCGTGCGTGCAAAACGGACCAGTTATCAATGATAAGAAAAGCCCCTGCCTGCCAATCTATGGTTGTTTTCATCGTTACATTTTCAGGCTGCGAAAGGGCTTTGGCGGCCCTCATAGCTCTTTCATCTTTTGGAAACATACAGCCTGCATCCCACCGCATGAACGAAACAGTATCGGACAGAATATTGGCATAGAATGACCGTTTTCCATTTCGCACCAAAAATACACCAGCCCGCATCGCATCGATAACATCCGCAGTCAAATCCAAGTCTCGTCGGTGCAAGATATGCGTTGGTGCGGTTGACCCGGTTGCTTCGGAACAGAAGAGCAACAAATACCTACTTGGAAAAGTGAGATGGGACCCATCAACATGATATGGAAACGCACCATGTCCGTGAATAGCGCTTAGCGAGTGGGGCAGCGCATCAGGGCTATTCAATGGGGAAAGAACCTCAACCGGAGATCCGAACCGCCCTTTTCGAACCTGTCCTATCCTGTTTCCCATTTTGACCAATTCTTCTGCGACTTCGAAATCGCCAAAAATATTTTCACTTGAGAAAAAGTACCCATGCGAGTTGAGACTTTCAGCTATATACTTTGGGAGGTTGTTGCTGTGTTGTTCTTTGCTCATTCTTCTGATCCCGATGGAGCAACTACCTTTTGAATGTTCCCGCCAAGAGTGAAGTGGTTCCATCTTCTGGGACAGCTTGGCAGCGTCTCCAAGGTGTATCCGGTTTAAGTTTTACTTCAATGCCCTTCGGGGCCTGCTGTCAATTTCTGTTCCCGACCGCCCAACATGCCTCCCTCGGCGTTCGATGCTCTCTGGATGAATGGGGCGTACTTCAGCCCTGAGCAGACATTGACGTCAATGCCAGATGCTGCGGTGCATCGTCCTCAATGCGGACCTTGGATGATGGGAGAGAGTTCACGAATTAAAATCTCCCTCTTGGTCTCAAGGTGTTTGTGCACGGTTCGAAATCCAGGATCGCAAACGATCATCCAACCCAGTTTATGCCATCCTGAGTGATGCGAGCGACGCGCCACCCCTTTCCCCGCAGAATATCGATCTCGGCGTCGTTGAGGGAATCTGCCCGCATAGCGAGGCAAAGTAATCTGGCCGGTCTTGTCATTGCTACGTAATGGAGCCTCAAACGTTGCTTTACTCGATCAGGTCTACCGTTCCCACCTTGGGCTTGCCCTAGAAGCCATGGCTTTAACGCTTTCAAATGGTGTGCATAGTAAAATGTTTCCAAGACCAATGTAGCGGTATGCGTCTCTCCTTTGACCGAGTGAATGGAGCCAACGCGCACTTTTACAGCGGGGTCTTGTGTTGTGTCCCTAAGGACGTTGCTCCGTTTGTCTTTTGCCGCATCAACGGCCCCGATCTCGCTCCAGGCCAGGAATTCATTTGCCGCCGCAGGTGTCGCATCTGCTGCGCTCAGCACACGCCCCAATTCTTCGAAAAGCTGCTTGTACTCGGCGTCCCACCTATCCTGCACTGGAACTAGCCGTGAGACCGCGAATATTCGGACCAAGGACAAATACGCCTCCAGCGCGCCCTTATTGCCCTCCAGAAGTTCCATAACGTAGCGGTGGTTTCGTTTTCTTGTTCCGATGGCGGTCTCTGGCGACATCAGCCGCGCCAGCCTAAGAAGTCCTTGGGCGAGCTTTTCAACCAGATCGCTTGTTGCGCCAGACAACTCGGCAAGGCGGCGTCCTGCCGCCAAATACTGGATCAGAGTGTTCGGCTTTGGCTCTGCGCCCGATATCTCGGGATCGTACTCGGGCCAGTAGTGCCTTATTGAATAGGGTAGATTTTCGCCCTTGTGGGTCCGGTGAACGGCTCCCACGGCGGTGAAGTCGCCGCTACTTAGCTCAGCCGCTCCAAACTCCTGCCTGAGATAGGCGACATACTCATCGATGACGCGCTCGGCACTATCGTCATCGAGCAGAAAGATCGCGTGACGGCCCACGAGTTCTGGCTCTCCGCTGCGTCCAACGCCTCCTTGGCCAACCAAGCCATGAGGCGAGACGCCAAGGGGATTCGCGAGAGCCGCCACGCTATTTCCGAAGCGATAACTGTTCGGAAGCGTCCGCTTGATATCCTCGACGGGGAAGCTATCGGTCGCCGCTCCGTCCTGGCCTTCATAGGCATAGATCGCCTGATTCTGGTCACCAAATCTCTGGCGCGTTACGGGATGATCGCCCGCCATAAAGATGCGCTGGAGCAACCGGGATTGAGACTCGCTGTTGTCCTGCACTTCATCGATCAGAAGTAGCGGGAAACGCTGTCTTAGATGCCGCACAACCTCGGGATTCCGGTCAAGTAAATCGGAAGCCCAAACGAACATTTCGTCATGGCAGAACAGTCCAGCTTCAAAAGAGTCACGGCAGACCCTTTGCATATTTTGATAGGTTTGCGATGCTCTGCCAAGCACTCCGCCCTTTCCCCAAGGAATGTCACCAAGGTCGAAGTCGCAATCCCTGTAGCGCAGCCGATGAATACTCTCCCGCCTTTGTTCGAGAGATCGCCTCGTGACAAATGGAAGCCTCTTCCATCGCCAATTCAGGCAAATGTCATCGTCTACGGCCTCAATCGTAATGCCTTTTGATCTCAGCCAAGGCAGGGCGAGGTATTCGTTCACAAATCCATGAATCGTGCCCACATAGTGCGGATAGGAAAGCAGCCGTTGGCCTTCTGAGGTTGCTCCGAGTTTCTTTTCAATCTCGCGCCGCGCGGCATTGGTGTGGGAAAGGACGCAGATGCCACTCTCTACTGCGTTCCAATGTCGGGCGAGAATTGCCAGCTTTGCAACGAGCAACGTCGTCTTCCCGCTTCCAGGGCACGCTTCCACATCCAAGCTCGCGTTCTCGCGCAACACACCGAGGCGCGGGTCCGTTCCGTCCGCCCCAGAAAACGCCTTTTCAGGCAACCCGAGGACTTTGCAAGCCCACTGTACGTCTTGGGCGCTTACTTCCGGTAGTTCGATCACGCTGGGCCACCTGCAACTTCCCCGGCTTGCGCGGCTTGCGCGGCTTCCGCTTCATCACCGCCGTTTGGTGCTTCGCCACCACCGTATCCGGTGGCGTGGCGCACGGCCGCTGTGACGTAAGGCGGAAGAAGCCCCACGAGGGCTGCGGCATCGTGCACGCCCCTCGCAACCTTCCACTCCAGAATCTCTGAAAGATATTGGGCAGCGATTGGCTTTGATGCCTTCGGGGAATTCGTAAACAGGGAATAGACATGCGAAGCCAACTCTTCCGCGTTGCCGCACGCCGCCTGTTTTACCTTAAACTCTGCCTTGGCCGCCCGCGCGACACGGAAGATGTTCTCGTCCTTGTCGGGCTCGTTGATCTTATCATTATGCCGCGCAAGCGTTGCGGCAATCCATACATCTTCGGCCAACCCGTGACGGGCCAAGTCATACTCCAGCGTCCACTCATCGGAAACGAACGTCTCGACAAACTGGCCGCTGGCCTTCGCGCGGATCGCCTCGCGGCGCGTCTCCAACTCACCAGCCGCGAAGTCGTTTTTCATGCGCCACCTACGCTGGTTGAGGGCCGGGAATGGTTCCGTCTTCCCGACAATCACAGGGGCGCAATCCGGCATGACATCCATATCGGTGATGCAGGCGACAGGCACCTTTATTGCACCGTCGACCTCAGCATCCTTGCGCTGGAATATTCTGGCGAAGCGGCGTAGCCCGACTCCACCCACATTCACTATCGAAACGCCATGGGCCGATAAATCCATCCCAATCAACCGCGCAAGCGTTGGCAGCAGGATGTTCTCCGCATCGCCCTCCACAATCATGACGCCTCTTGCGAAGAAGAGGTTTGCCTTGGTCACGTCAAGGAACCGCTGCAAGAATCGGTAATCATCGGGACTTAGCTCCGTGTGCCCTCGTGCAAGCGTGAAAGCCTTGCCGCCATGAATGAGAACCAAGCTGTCCAAGGGGATCGCCGAGGCTAGGTTTGGGCTGTGCGTTGTCAGAATAATTTGAATTTCGTTCTCGCCATTCGCTCCCGATCCACCAGATTTTTCTGCCAAGAACTGCATCAGGCGAAGCTGCCTTTGCGGGTGAAGATGTGCCTCAGGTTCTTCAATGAGCAATAGCGGCAGTCCGACATCCTCCGAGCTAAGCAGCAAAAGCTCGCACGCCATGAAGAGCAGGTTGTTGGATCCAAGGCCCCGGTTAGCAGGAAGTTCCGGCGCAGCGCCGCTTCTAAGCTCAAGCTCGAGACGTTCGAGAAGCTGACGAAGCCTCGCGTCGGGGGCACCCTGTCTGCCCACGGATATTTGGCCTTCCAGGTCATTACCCGCAAAGGAAAGCGGCCTAAGATAGGTTTCGTTCAGGGTCTGCCGTGCTTGGCGAATTCCCTCATGCTCAACGATCAATGCACTCGAATAATCTCCGATCCCAAGCACGCTGAGGTCGGCCACATTCGGCGCGGGGTTGGCAGCAGGATCATAGTCTGCGCCTATGTCGGTGACCTGCCTCGTGCTCTTGAGAATCTCCGATAGCCTTGAACCGCGTCCCGCAGCCAGGGCGCGCTCGGCATCACGCAGGGGGCGCAAGTATGTGGAGCGCAGAAATTCCCGCGCCTCGACATCAAGTGCCGG
The DNA here is from genome assembly GCF_057380705.1 of Pseudooceanicola sp. NS-SX9. Classification (NCBI taxonomy): domain Bacteria; kingdom Pseudomonadati; phylum Pseudomonadota; class Alphaproteobacteria; order Rhodobacterales; family Paracoccaceae; genus Pseudooceanicola; species Pseudooceanicola sp. NS-SX9. Next base: position 2,096,920 of record NZ_CM170818.1, read on the forward strand.
GCCATCACCGTTTTTTCCCGTCCGAACCTCAGAAAAGACCATCCTGCGGCCACTGTGGACACCACTTTTGTCCTTGGTAGTCCAGTGGACGTATAACGCGACATCGGGCTCTCCGCCTTCATCCACATAGGTCAGGAACTCGGCGAACGCGCCTTGCTCTTTCAAGCTTAGGCCATCAAGCCGACAGCAAATCCGAATTTCCTTGCGTCTTTCGGCACCGCCGGCGGGCCAGTGAAAGTCGCTATCCTGAACGCGGTAGTATTCCTGATCGCGCGTTCCGAAGATGAATCGCAATGCATCGATCACAGCCGTCTTCCCTGCGTCGTTTTCGCCCAACAAGGCTGTCAGGCCGGGCGAGAGTGGAAGCACAAACTTATTTTCCCCTTCGCCAAAACAGCGAAAATTTTCAATCTCAATCTTGCTAATATACATAGTTGCGATGCGCTTTTCGCTTCAGGGTTAAGATCTATTAAAGGATAATGACTAGCGCTGAGTATCATGGCAACGCCATTTTCCTGACCTCCCAAGCGCGGGAAAGCAACGACCGCTTAGCCTCCTTCTTGACGGGCTTTGTACCTTGCAGCGATGGTCGGCTCTCTTGGTCGATTTTTGGGCAGCGTTCCTCCGGGATGAGTGGATGGCGGCTTTGGCTTAATGCTGCGGCCGCCATGCTGCTGCGCCGCAAGTCTGCTCTCCGCCCTTCCTGGGGAAGTCCAGTGTCACGCTGGCGCTCGCATGGAGGGCGAAGGGCCGGACGTCTTCCAAGCGCCAGACGCCCCCCTTGTGAAGGAGAAGGGCGGATAGCTGCCGTTCGCCGCAGTCAGCAGGAAAGTCTGTTAAGCGCAGGAAACTGCCGTCTGCGAATTTCACAATTCAATATCGCATGAAGGTCTAGCCAATTATACCCAAGGCTGAGTGGAGCATCGCGTGAACTCTAACCTTCGTGCTAGGATCTAGATAAGTAGTCGGAAGAGCTTTTTGTGTCTGGAAGAAGTACTGGTACGGAAGAGATGAGTCATATTTAACCCCGATCGCTCCAACCAGATGGAGGCGTTCAATTAGACAAGCTGCTAGGTCGAATGGTTCGACATTACGGCTAGTGGCATCTTCGACAAGCTTCCAAAGCTTATCCTTACTTCTTCTTTCTGAGGTTGGGAAGGAGTTGACCAATTCATCAAGGAGGGCTGATGTGCATAATTCTGCCATCGGAAAGCTCGCTCTTCTTCCTTTTAGGGTATTTATAAGTCCCTCGACTCCGAGAACAACGCTTTGCCACTCTTCTATCATGGCATTCAATCTGTTGGCTGAGTAGACTCTCTCAGCTTGGGTAAAGAGTTTCCGTGATACGGAAGTTCTTCCTTCCGAAGCTTCAAGGCAGAAATTGACGAAATTTATCACATCCCTTGGTCGCATCAAACTTCGCTCAAGTATTGCCGCGAGTGGGGTGCCGGTGTTGCTTACCTTTTCTGGAAAAATGTCCTCAAACGTGATGTTTTGGGTGCTATATTTTCTGCGGAATAGATAGTTTATTCTTTTATTTACCAAGGCTTTCAGAAGGTTGGCGTCCCATTTTAATCGAATAATGTAGTCTTCATACTTTTCGCTTTGGAAGCCAGAATCCCGCGTCTCTATAATAACTTTTTCAAGCAGATCGGATCTCAGAGAGACGATGGTCTTCAAGTCGGTGATTCTTCGGAGGCTTTTCAGGCTTTCAATCAGAGCTCTGATCATGGGGTACTTAATCGACTCGTCAATCCAGTTTTCATCAAGCTGATCAATGAGGATGTAGCTGACTTGTTGTTTGGCGTCATACTCAGCCAGTGTGTCTATTACTTTCGCCAGGTCTGTCAGGAGTTGTGGGGCAACAAATTTCCTAGCCACTCTCTGAAGCTGACTCTTCTTCTCCGCACTTAGACTCCTTGCATACCCAGCACGAGAATTAAACTTTTGTATTTCTCCGCCGAGCTCTAAGTTTATTTCGTTTTCCAGGTTTTGTGTTATCTCTCGGATATTTTCATCCATAGTGATCCAGAATTTGCTTTCCCAGTTCTTTAGATATGCGAGACCTCGCTCCTTCCTTTTGTCTGATGAAAAGTAACTCGTAATCTGAGAAAATACAAAACGAGATTTCTGCTCATCTTCAATTCGGAACTTGAGTCGAATGAACTCGATTAATATCACATGCTTCCAGAGCGCTTGGAAGAACATATCCAAGCTGACCCCAATGCTCACTAAGAACTGTATTACGTCACTATTTCCGAGATAGTCCAACGCCATCTCATCGAGTTGGATCAGGTTTGCGCTGTCTGCATCACGCTGAATCTTACGAATTAAAGCCGTTTTCCCAGCTCCTGTACTTCCTAAAAGTAGCATCTTGGGAGATGCTTTGTCCTTTAGTTCAGCAAGCGCCGCCGTGTCTACGAAGCAGTCAAATAGAAATTCTTCATCAGCCTCAGCAGGGCGTTGTTGCAGAACTCAGCCGGTGAAGGATTCACATCGGGAATCCATGCGGTTAGACGCGCTGCATGAGCAAGCCCAAGCCCGCCCGCTACCACACGACAAACTGGTCTACCTACAACGATGCGCTCAGGAAGCGCGGGTCACTGCTGATCTGGCTGAACAAGGAGATGGCCTGGCACGCGCCGCATGAGGGACGCCCAGGGCGCCCGCCAGTTTTCTCGGATGCCGCGATCCAGTTCTGCCTGTCGATCAAGGTGCTGTTCAAACTGCCGCTCAGACAGACAGCCGGGATGGTCGCGAGCCTCCTGCGGCTCGCAGGACTGGACTGGCCCATTCCCGACTACTCGACGCTGTGCCGTAGGCAGAAGACCCTCAAGGTGCAGATCCCCTATCGTCGTGCCGACGGGCCGCTGAATCTGCTGGTGGACAGCACCGGCATCAAGTTTCTTGGCGACGGCGAATGGCAGGCCCGCAAGCATGGTGTTCAGGGTCGTCGCCAATGGCGCAAGGTGCATCTGGCAATGGACACTACCACTTCGGATATCCGGGCCGTTGAGTTCACCCCCAGCCGGGAAGGCGACAGCCCCATCCTGCCAGACCTGTTGGGCCAGATCCCCGAGGACGAGGACATCGGCACCGTGACTGCGGATGGCGCCTACGATACCCGCCGATGTCACAGCGCCATCATCGCACGCGGCGGCTCGGCAATCATACCGATCCGAAGGAACGGTCGGGCTTGGAAAGAGGACTGCCCGGCTGCCAAGGCGCGCAACGAAACCCTGCGCGCCACACGTCACTACGGCCGGGCGTTCTGGAAACGGTGGACCGGATACCACGCTCGCAGCCGCGTGGAGGCCAAGATGCGCTGCATCAAGTCCTTCGGCGAGCGCATCGCTGCAAGGGACCCCGATCGCCAAACCGCCGAAATCCACATCCGCGTCGCTCTTATCAATCGCTTCAACGCGCTCGGCACCGCCGAGGTTGTTCGCGTGGCCTGAGCCTGAACGGGAAAGGGGCACTCACGTCTCAGGCCGCCTTTCTGCAACAACGCCTATTCGACCACGACATATTCTCCCGTAAATTTAGCGGCATTGGCAGCCACCAAAGCCTCGAAGCCCGGGGTTACTTTTGGATCCAGTGCCCAATCGGTTAAGGTCTGTAGCGCCCCCTTGGCTGCGATCTTTCGGCGGGTGTAGCTTGCCTGCTGTTTGCGGCCATGCTTCTCCCTAAGAGTTTCCTCATAAGCGGTTACCGCCTGCCACAACCGCCGTTCAATTGGGTCCTCATAGTCGTTGCCAGACAGCTCATAGATGCGAATGCGGCACGCATTTGCGATATCTTCTCTCTTCAAGCGAACTGCGTTCGCCAGTAACCTGCGAACGGCTTCCACATCTTTCATCTCATTGGGGTTTGGATCTTCGGCCACAGAGTGATCTCCCTTGAGTACCTGCTTGAACCTTGCCCGATAAGAAAGTTTAGCCCAAGAGAAACCTTGGATAAATGTGGATATCCACGCGCCTTCAGGGAGCCTCCAATTCCGAGGTCGTGGCTACCCAACCGTCGCTGACGAGTTGTGGCTGAAGGGTTGGTTCACACGGCAGGTATGCCCGAACCTGTCACTTTGCCGTATCAGATCACTTTTCACGAGGTTGGGAATGACTACTCCGGGGATGCTGGCTGGCGATAATCTCAAGCCGAGGAATGTCCGCCCTGAGCTGCGACCGGTCATCCGCTTTACCTGGCGCGAAGGTCCGTTCAGGGCCGGAAGTGCCTGATTAAGCGGGAAGCGTACGCCAAGCGTAAAGCCCTCTTCCTGCCAGCAGCAAACCCAGCAGCGCAGGACCTGAGCCCCATCGGGCCCAGGCCCTGCCGCCTCCAGCTACAGCAATCCCATCCGGATCTCCCGGTTGCTGAGGATCAGCTCCCGGGCCTCGGTCGCGCCGCCCTGGGCGACGGAGTAGGTCAACCCGACCTCCTCACACCGGAAGTCCGCGAACAGCGCGCGCACCTCGGGGCGGTCATTGATCGACAGGATGAAGGCACCCTTGATGCCGGCCAGGACCTCGGCCATCCGGGCGAACTGCGCGCGCGAGAACAGGTCGCGGCCATAGTCGCCCTCCCCGCCCCAATAGGGCGGATCGAGGTAGAACAGCGTCCCTGCCCCGTCATAGCGCGCGATCAGATCCGCCCAGTCGAGGTTTTCGAAGACCACCCCGTCGAGGCGCTCATGGGCCTCTTCCAGCAGCGTTTCCAGGCGCGCCAGGCTGAAGCGCGCCGGATGATCGCGCGAGACGCCGAACACCCCGCCCAGCTTGCCGCCGAAGGCCAGGCGCTGGAGGTAGAGGAAACGCGCGGCACGCTCCAGGTCGGTCAGCGTCGCGGGATCTGTGGCGCGCAGGCGCTCGAACTCCCGGCGCGAGGTGATCTGGAAGCGCATCACCTCCATCAGCTGGGGATAGTGGCGTTGCAGGATGCGGAAGAGATTGGTGATTTCTCCGTTGAGGTCATTGGCGACCTCGCATTTCGGGCGCCAGGCGCGGCGCAGGAAGACGCCGCCCATGCCGACGAAGGGCTCGGCATAGGTCTGGTGCGGGATCGCATCGATCCGCGCGATGATCCGGCGGTGCAGCGCCCGCTTTCCGCCAAGCCAGGGGGCCACGGGCGCCGCCGGCACCACCTTTTGCATTGTGTTCATGATAAGTTCCGGCCACAACGCCCGCACTCTCGCGAGAGTCGGGCGACGGGATCCGTCTGGGTCGTCGGTGCAGCCGGTCTGCAAACTGGGCTGCATGGTGGCGGTGCTGAGGCACCGCTGCCCCCGTCCGGGGGGAGAAGGGGCGCGCAGGCCCCTTCCCGGGGAGGAATCTACTTGATCCCCCATTTCGCGAAGACGCCGGCGCTGAGGCCGAGGGCTGCGACCAGGGCGCCGGCGAGGGTCGAGAGGTCGATGGTCAGCACGCCGTCGCCAAAGCCGATCCCCCAGCCGGGCAGCAGCGCCACCAGCGCGGTCAGCAGCGGCGAGAGCACGTAGAGGATCAGGCGGACATAGATATTGGTCATGGTTTGAGTCCTTTCTCGGGTTGGGATGGGTCAGGCGGCCAGCAGCGCGCCCCAGGTGGCTGGCCCGACGATACCGTCGGGCTTGAGACCATGGGCGGTCTGGAAGGCCTCCACGGCGGCCTCGGTGCGGCGCCCGAAGCGGCTGTCTGCTGCGCCCGCATCGAAGCCGGCGGCGGTGAGACGAGATTGCAGCTCGGGCACCGGGGCGCCGGTGGCCCCGCGGCGCAGGGTGCGGCGGGTGTCGGGCGCCAGGGCGGCCAGGTACTCGGAGGCCAGGGCCGCGATATCAGCAGCACGATCGGTGCCGTTGATCACGTGCCGCGCGCCCACGAAGTCGCAGCGGGTCGCCGAGACGTAATCAGTCAGCGCGTGGCCGGTGAACCAGCCTTCCATGCTGCCCTGCACCAGGATCTGCACCGCGGCTTCGGGCGCCAGCACCGTGTCGGGATCGCTGGTGAAGTCCTGGCCGAGCTTTTCCTCGGCGCCGGCGTAGTTGTAATCCCAGGTCAGCTGGACCAACCCGCGCCCATACCAGGGGTAATAGTCCTTGGACTTGCGGTAGGCCTCGGCGCGGGCCTCGCTCAGCCAGTAGGCCTCGCGCACGGGCTCGAGGCGGGCGGCGGTCTCCCAGGCGGCGGTGGCCAGGATATAAGCCGTCTGCGCGGGCGTGCATCCGTAAGCCTCGGCGGCAGCGCGGATCTCGACGGTCAGGCCGAGGGTCATCTCAGGCATGGGTTTCTCCAAAGAAAAAGGCCCCGCGAGAGCGAGGCCTGCATTAAAGGTTGGGTAAGCATGATGGGATATTCTGAATCTGAGGCCGGGTTCCCACATCCGCGTCGGAACATTGCGGCCCCTCAGCCGCAGGCCCGGCCTCACCTTCTCACAGCATCCCCCGCGACGTGCGCCGGCAAATCACCAGCAACAGCGTGCCCGCCAGGAGCGCCTTCGACAGGATGAAAAGCCATTCCGGCGGCACGCCCAGCTGGCGGACAATGGCGGTCAGCAGCACGCTGAATCCGAGCGCGGCATAGCCGGCGGCGATCCAGCGGCCCGGCGCGCGCACGCGGGCGTTCTGATGCGCCAGCCACCAGCAAGCGATGACGACCAGGGCCGAGGTCAGGTGGTTCAGGATCAGCAGCATGGTCAGCCCTCCACCCGTTTCAGCAGCGCCTTGCGCAGACCCCGCACCGCAGCGATGCCGCCCTCCCCCATAAGGAAGGCCGCCGCGCAGTAGGCCGACATCCCGGCGCTGAACATGCCGTCGATGATACTGCCCAGCAGCCAGCCCAGCGTCATCGCCGAGAACACCCCCGCCACGCCCTCCAGAACGCGGCGGCGCAGGCTGACCTCTGGCACGAACACCGCGCGCACATAGGCCCCCGCCACCCCCGACAGCAGCAGCGCGAAGAACTGTTCCGGCAGTGTCTCGCGCCAGGCGCGCAGCACCTCGGCCAGCCCGCCGATCACGGCGGGGTCTTTCGTTGGATCCGTCATCGCGCCCCTTACCAGCTGGTGGACCAGGCGCGGCGGTCCCAGGCATGGGACGTGCCGTCGCCGACATAGGTGTAGATGTAGCTGCCGTCATAAGCGCAATCGCCCGGCGCCCCGGCGACCGTCGCGCTGGCCGGGGCATCGACCCGCCGCATCACCGCATGGCCATCGACCGCCAGGCTGCCGAAGCTGTCCATCGCCAGCGGCACCTCGACCCCGGCGGGTGTCCGCATGACGAACTCCGCCCCGGATGAGAGCAAAATCATGCTGCCATCGCCCCGGTACCGGACGCCCGGGAAACGATTGCTGTCGGCATCCGACACCACGAACGTGACCCCCTTCAACCCAGATGCCTGGCACACGACCAACAGATTCCCGTCTTCCGTCGTCGCTACATAGGACCCCGCAGGCAGTGCGGTGTAATAGCCATCGGCATCCGTCGTGGCATCCACCCCGGTGCGCATCGCCATCGAGGGCGCGTTGCCATCACTGCCCCGCACGCCGATGCCATTGCTGTTCTGCACCCGCCACAGCCGTTCCAGCGCCGGAACCGAGGTGTTGCCACCAGATCCGCGCAGGTTATGGACCTCGACCATGAAGTCCGCCGTGTCGGACATATCGCAGTCCCCCCAGTAGCCGACGTTGATGATGACCTTGTGCGGATCATCCCCGCCGGACTTCACGCCGATGATGTTGTCGGGGTCGCTGTCGTCATAGTCCTGGATCAGCTTGAAGGGGAACTCGGGGTTCGGCTCCAGCTCGGGCGGCACGGCACCCTGGGCGCGCTGGATCTCGATCTCGCCCAGCATCGAACCGCCCCGCCCACCCAGCAGGTATTGCGTCGCATAGGGGCCCTCGGTGTCGATATCGGGATCGGGCCATTTCTCATTGGCAAAGATCTCGGCGCCCGAGATCCCGATGCCGGTGCTGATCACCCCCGCGTCGAGGAAGATCCCAATCGGCGTCGCGGTCGCGTCCTCGCCATTCTTCCAGGTCCCGAGCTGCCCGCCCTTCATCTCCAGGTGGTTGGTGGCGCTGCCCGCCCCGGGGTCCTTCACGATGCCGATGCCATCCATCAGGCTGCAGCCAAACGGCCGGATGCCCTGGGCACCGATATCGACCCGGGCGCCCTGGCTCTGGCAGCGGGTCAGATCGACCGGCCCGCCCGGGGCGAAACAGCGAAAGCCCGAGACCGGCCGGAACGCCGCACCCTCGGGCGTGCGCGCGATGAAGTGGCAGGACAGGAAGGTCGCCTCGTCATTGTTCTTCGCCAGCCAGGCCAGGTGGTCATAGGTGATCACCTTCAGATCTTCGAGAAGGTGTTCCGCCCCCGCGCCCGCCCTGGTGGTAAAGCTGGTGTCCAGGCAGCCGATCCCCGACATGCCGTCGGTATCGATGGTAAAATGCCGGAAGCAGCGGCGGATCAGGTCGTCGCCGTCATCGCTGAAGTCCAGCATGAAGTCGCCCAGGATGTCATTCGCAAAGGTGCCATCGACCCAGGCACCCGTGACCCAACGGGCCGAGGTCTTATCAGGCTTGATATAGGTGACCTTGGCCGCATTGCCGGTGATCGTCGTCAGGAAGCTGCGGTAGCCCTTGCCGATGGGCCCGGTGATCACCATCGTGCCGGGATCGAGATCGAGCGACACCGGATAGAGGTCCGGGCGACGGGCCGCGATCTCCAGCGCGAAATAGTCCCAGCTGTCGGTCTCCAGCAGCCAGGGGAAGGCGGCGGCAAAGGTCGCGCCCACCGGTTCGCTGACACCGCTATGCGTGGCGCCCAGCATGGCCGAGTTGTAGCATTGCGTCATCGGTCGCAGCTTCAGCCCGCCGCCGGTGACCAGCATGTAGCCGGGAAAATCCGGGTCATTGTCCGCGATGCCGATGGTGCCGAAGGCGCCCGCGTCCGTGCTCAGCACCAGATAGGCCCAGCCCCGTTCCCGGGTGCGCAGGATGGCCCCGGCCTGGGTGTTGGCATAGCTCAGCGTGGTGTCCGCGATCATCAGCTTCATGCTGTTGAACCAGGGCCCGTCATAAAGCGCCGCCTGATAGGCCGAGGCCGCAGCGCTGCTGGCGCTGTCGCCCGCCGCCGTCCGGTCCGCGGCCGCCGCCACCGCCGCCGCCAGCGCCTGCGCCAGCGCATCGGGCTGGGTCGAGGGGGCGTAGGAGGTGGCCAGCAGGTCCGCCAGGCTGAAGGGCCCGGCGCCCGCCAGCGCGATGGGCCCGACCGACAGGCCGCGCAGCTCTCCCCGCTCATCCCACCAGACGTAAGAGACGTCATAGGGCGTGCCGGCCGCGCCCGCGCCGGTGCGGAACAGCGTCACGTCGATGGCGCCCCCGGTGATCTCGGCCACGACGGGGCCATGCATCACCAGCGCCTCGCCCTCCTTGTCCCAAGCGCGCAGGGTAAAGACCACCTGCCCCGTGGTCGCCGCACGGCCATCGGGCAGCACGACGGGGCCGGTGATCCGGGTTTGCGATACAGCCATGACGGCCTCCGTTTACGAGATAAGGACCTGGACCGGCCCGGCGCGCGTCCCCGCCAGCCCCGAGCGGTTGATCGCCTCGGCCCAGTAATACTGTGCCCCGGCGCCGGGGCCGGGATCGGTATAGGCATCGGCGACGCTGGCGGTGCCGTATTCCACATGGATGGCCGAGGCATCGGCAAAGTCCGGCGTGGTGGCCGCGTCATAGCTGGCGCGCCAGATCCGGGTGGCGAAGTAATTGGCATCGTTCGGCGCCGTCCAGGACAGCGCCACGTCCGATCCATCCGCCACCGCATCGAAGCCCGACAGCGCCCCCGGCGCGGTGGTATTGGCGATGGCCGTCACCGCGACAGGTGTCTCGGGGAACCAGTCCCCGACGCGGCCCGCCCCGGTCTGGTTGCGCACCTGCGCCTGGTACTGCGCGCCATCCACCAGCCCCGTCGCCACCCAGCTCGTCTGGCCTTCGGTGAAGGTGTAGATCTGCCAGTCCACCCCGGCATCCGTGGACATGATCCGCACCTGCTGGTGCAGGCTGGCCTCGGCCGCGTCCCAGCTCCAGGTGATCGCCGCTGCGCCATTGCCCGTCAGCACCGCGCCCGCGAAGCCGGTCTGATCCGCCACGCTGTCATCGCTCTGGACCTCGGCATAGGCGGGCCGCTGCGGTTCCTCGGTGGCGGCATCGAAGGCAAAGTCAGCCTCGGTCACAGAGCGCGCCTCGATGTCGAAGGTCAGCCCGTCTTCGTTGATCTGCAGCTTGCCGATCTCGAAGACCGCATCCAGCTCCAGCTCCGGGTGCACCACGCGGAAGACCCGCTGGCCGATCAGCTCGAAGCCAATCAGCTTGATGGTGCCGCTCAGCGACCATTGCGCATGCTCGACCAGGGCGCGGCGCTTGTTGATCCGGCTGGCCTGGTTGTGCGAGGTGATCGGGTAAACCTGCAGCTCCGAGGCCACGCGCGGCACGGTCTCGTCCTGCACCCAAACGCCCGAGGGTGTCTCCTGGTAGCGGTTCAGCGGCTCGACATACTTGACCGTATATTGGCTGTTGGCGCCCAGATCCTCGCCCATATCCAGCGTCAGGCTCAGGAAATCGCCCGCCTGCAGCGTCACCTCCGGCTCCAGCCAGCGCCCGACCCTGAAGCCCACCTTGCCATCGGGCCGCTCATAGACAAAGCAATCGCCCGCCGCGATGAACTCGGCGCAGATGTCATCCCAGGCGGCATCGTCGGTATAGCTGCGGCTGAAGGTCCATTTGCGCTGCGTGGTGCCTTCGGCGTTGGTCACCAGGACGTCGCAGGCCTCGGCTTCCTCGGCCACCTCGTCCCAATCCACCCCGGCGCCCAGGTAATGGACGATCTCATGGGCAAGGCAGAGCGCGAGGTTGTCCGTCCATCCGGTGGCGTCCGTTCGCGGATCGAGGATCTGGTCGTTCATCTTCCAGACCGGCGCATAGGCCCAGATGTCGCCATCGGGATAGACCGTCGTCAGATCCGACACCTTCACCCGCCGGGCCCAGAGATGCGCGCCGGAAAGCTGCGCAAAGTCGAAGGCGTCGGTGATCTCCGGGAAAGCCCCCATCAGCACCGCATCGGCTCCCTGCCCGGCCTGGCCGGTGAAGGGGCGGATATTGCCATAGCCCGCCATGGCGTCGGTGGTGACATTGCCCTCGGCGTCGATCTCGACCTCGCGGTCCGAGAGGTACTGCGTCACCGGCCCCGCCGTGGAATGCGCCGCGACCAGGATGGTGTAATGCCGCCGGTTGTCCTTGAACCCGGTGTAACCAAAGACCCCGCCCGCCCGTACGGTACCGTAGCCCCGCTGCATGTAGCTGATCGGCTGGGCATAGTTCTGCAGGGTGCTGGCATAGGGGTTGCTGGTCTTCGAGGTCAGCTTGCCCGCCACATAGGCCAGCCCCTGGGCCAGCAGCGCCTGGCCGAGGAAGTTCGTCGTCGCCACCGCCGCCGTCGCCAGCGCCGCGCTGCCGATGTACCCGGCATAGAGCGTCGCCGCGCTGGACGCCGCATAGGCCAGGGCCACGAAGCCCGTCACCGGATCCGCGCGGACGGGCAGCGCAGTGCTGCTCAGAAGGGCGGCCAGCAGCAGCCCCTTACGGATCGACATAGTGCATCCTCCAGGCCGCAAGGACCTCGACCAGCGCCGCGTCGCGGGTGTGTACCCCGCCGCCGCGCGCCCCTTCCGTCTTCATCGCCCAGGCGGCGCCGAGGCAAATCCCGCCGACCGAGACCGCCCGCCCCGCATCGACAAAGCGCAGCACCGCGATGTCGCCCTTCTGCGGCGCATCGGTGCGCGCCAGCCCGCCGCGCCGTTCCGCGACATGCGCCACCACCGCCACGGGATCAGAGAAGAACCGCGTCGCGCGCTGGCAGGTCGGCGCGCTGTCATAGCTGAACCGCAGCTCTTCGGCGGGGTCGTATCCGTGGCGGTCCGCGAACCAGTCGGCCAGCATCAGCATGCAGTCCGATCCGCCGCCGAAGCCGCCCCAGACGAAGGGCACCGACATCTGCCGGTGCAGGAAACGGTAAAGTGGTGTCATGTCATCCCCAGATCTTCTCGTCCCGCCGGTTGTCGGTCGGGATGTAGGTCAGGCTCGGATTGGCCGCGCCCAGCAGCTGGCCGTGGTCGGTGGTGTTGTAGATCCGGCGCCGGGCGCCCTTGCGGAACTCGAACGGGCCCTCGAAGCTCAGGCTGATCGCGCGGTCCTGGGCGCCCGAGGCGGTGAGGCTGATCTTGCGCATTATCCGCGTCGCATAGAGGCAGGGGGCAAAGACCGGGGCATACATCTCCTCCAGGGTCGCGAAGGGCTGGATCCAGAAGGTGATCGCGCGGCCCGCCACGTAATCGGGGCCAAGCGCGCGGACCTGCGCCCCCAGGTCCGGCGCATCCGGGTCCTGCAGGAACGACAGCGTGACCGACCCGCTGGGCGCGGTGCCGTTCAGCGACATCTCGGTATCGCCCGCGGTGATCAGCGTGGAGCCGACCCAAGGCTTGCCTGTCACGTCGGTAAACCTCCCCTCGGTGCCGACGATAAAGCCGAAGTCGCCATCGGGCGTGCTGAGATTGGCCAGCCGCAGCACCCGGGCGGTCGGCGCGCGGGGATCGAACCCCGCCGGAAAGAAGCTCATGACGGCCTCGGATGTTGGAATGAAAGGGGCGGCCACGCATGGCCGCCCCAAGGCTCTGGACAGGCCCAGATCCGCGCCCCACCATCAGGTCACCACAACCATTTGATGAAAGGGATTCGATATGGCCAAAGGCCCCCAGGAAATGCTCCTGATTGAAGTGACAGCGGGCCTCGCTCAGCTCGCGCAGATTGTCCGCGAAGATGCTTCTGAGGAAAACAAAGAGGCAATCACCAAGATGATTGCCAGGCTTCAGTCGAAGCTCGACCCCCTAACCAGCGGCATCGCTGCTCTGGAGGAAGAAGCCTAAGCGCTCTCAGGCACTTGCACGGCAGTGAACAGCCGGGCGAACGCCTCTTCATCCAGCGTGACGCTGAGGCGCAGCGCTTCGCCGCCGCCCTGCCATTCCGCCTGAACGCGGAACAGTCCCGCCAAGCGGCCCGGCAATTCGTCCGGGCCGCAACCTGCCTTCATAAGCTGGGCGGCGCCCGCGTTGAGGAGCGGCATCAGGATCGGATCACTGGCCGAGATCTTGGGCAATTGCACCATCACAGGTTTTGTCATGAGGTCCTCCGAGAGAGTTTGAACACTGTCTTGACCGGGCGCTCACCGCCCGATCCATTCCCTGAAGTCGAGATCCACCGAGGCCACGCCACTGGTATCGTAAGCGGGGTTGCCCATCGTGTCCGAGGTCCCGAGGAACACCCCCGAGGCCGCCAGATCGATGGCCGCGCCCGCCGGGATGGCGGTGCGCAGCATCTTGACCTGCAGCGTCACCGCCGCCCCCGCGCCCGCGCGTCCCGTCACCACGAAGGGCCAGTCGTCGTAGCTCAGGAACGCCCCCACCCGCACCGGCTGGCCCGCGACCGCCTCGTTCACGATGATCGAGGTCGCCCCGGCGGCCACGGCGGTCGTGCAGGTGACCACCGGCTTGTGGGGCCGGTAGATCCCGCGCTGCCAGGCCTGCAGATCTGCCCGCCAGTCCCGCGCCTGGGGCCGGAGCGAGACCGGATCGACCATCGGCACCCGGTAGGCATTGACCCGCCCCTCGGCCTGGGCGCGGATCGCCCGCCAGACCCCGATCATCGGCCCCGGCAGGATGATCCTCGGCGCGCCCACCCAGCGGGGAAAGGCGTTGTAGACCACCTGTTCGCCCCCGGCGGTATCCCCGCCCGCCGACTGGCCGCGCCAGTCGATGTCCCAGTCGACCAGGCTTGCCCGCAGCAGGAAGCGCGGGAGGTCGATGATGGCGCGGCTCATACGGTGGTCCCCCTGGCGTCATAGCTGCGCGACGCCCGATCGAGCGATCGGGCGCTGCGCTTGGCATAGGCCCCGGAGACCTGCCCCGAGGTCTGCGCGACCCGCACGTCGAAGTAGGGCGAGGCCTCGACGTGGATCGCGGTCTGCCCCGCCCCCTGCCGCGCCGCCCCGTCCGCCATCCGCTTCGAGATGTCGTTCGGGATGATCTGCGTGCCCGAGGGCAGGTTCAGGATCTCGCCGCCGCGTTCGTTGACCGTGGTCCAGCCGCCGGCGAAGTTGGTCGTCCCGTTGGCATGGGCGCCGACCAGCGTCTTGAACAGGCTGCCGATCCCGCTGGTCAGGTTGCTGCCGCTGGCCGCGGACCAAAGGCTGTCGAAGGCCTTGTTGGCAAAGAACGTGGCCGCGCTGGCCAGCAGGTTCGACAGGACCGACGTGAAGCTCTGCGCCCCGGTGACCAGGCTGGCGAAGGCGTTGCGCCCGGCCTCCCTCACGCTGTCGGTCGCGGATTTGAGCTGCTGCATCCGGGTGATCGCCTCGGCCAGGCCCGCGATCTGCTGCCCCGTGGCCGAGGTGGCCGCGACGCCCGCCGCCTGCAGCTTCTGCCAGGCCAGGGTCTGGGCATCGGTCAGCCCGGCGGTCGCCCGCAGCTCGGCCAGCTGATCCTTCAGGCCCTTCAGCACCTTGGCGGCGCCCCCGGCGGCCTGCGCCCCCGCCGCGGCGCCTGCGGTGCCCGCGGTCTGGAAGGTCGTGTTCAACTGCCCGGCCGCATCGGTCGTGGCATCGACCTCATCGCGTCCGCCGGCCATGGCCGTCTTCAGCTTCTCCCAGGAGGCCAGCGGCGCCCTGGCCAGCGCCCCCATGGCCCCCGCCGCGATCTGCGCATGACCCGCCGCCGCGCGCGCCGCCTCTGCCGCGCCGGTGATCCCCGAGGTGTCGATCCCGGGGATCGTGTCGATGTTGAAGCCGTCGAGGAAGGCGCCCTTCGCCGCCGCCCCGGCCTGCGCCAGCGCGCCAGCATGGGGGTTGGCGATCCCGCCCAGCTCGACCTTGCCGACCAGCCCGATCGAGAAGCGCTGCTTCAGGCCCTCGGGGATCTTGTCGTTCACCGATCCGATGAAGCTGTTGATCCGCTCCACCGTGCCGTTCAGCAGCGCCTCGATACCGCCGAGGATGGCATTCGCCGCGCTGTAGGCCAGCGATCCCAGCACCGCCGGAAGCCCGCCCCAGAGCGCCTTGATGGCCGCGAAGGCGCCGCGCCACAGCCCGATGTAACGGTTTGTCACCGTGACAGCGCCGTTCATGACGCCCGTTAACGCCGCAAGGCCGGCGGCCTTGATGCCGAGCCAGACCGCCTTCAGCCCCGAGAGCAGCCCCTGCCCGGCCAGCCCGATCCGCCCCAGGGCCTCGGCACCAACATCCTTCAGCAGCGCCAGCGCGGCGCCCAGGCTGCCGCTGGCCTGCACCAGGCGGAAGAACCGCAGGGCCAGCTCTCCGGCCAGCACCAGCGCGAGGCCGAAGCCCGAGGCCAGCAGCCCGGCCTTCAGCCGGCTGAGCGACAGGCTCAGCGCCAGGGAGGCGACGCGCGCCGCCACGAAGGCGCCGACCAGGTAGGTCCCGACCCCGACCGTCACCGCCCCCGCATAGGCCACGATCCGGTCGAGGTTGCCGGCCAGCGCGGTGATCACCCGCGTCAGCACCCCGCCCTGCCCGCTGCCCCGCGCCAGCAGATCGGCGAACATCTGCAACGAGGGCAGCGCCGCCGTGGCGATGCGGTTGCGCATCCCGGTCAGCGACATCTGGATCTCGGAGAGCGCCTTGCGGGTGTTTTGCATCGCCCCGACGGTCCTGTCGTCCAGCACCGCGCCCACCGCCTCGGCCCGATCCCCCAGCCGCGCCATCTCGGCGCCGTCCTCCTGCAACAGCGGCACAAGTCTGGTGGATTCCGAGGCCATGGCCTCCATGAAGAAGGTCATCTGCTGCTGGTTGACCCCGGCCTTTTGCAGGCTGGAGACGTAGAGCTGCAGCGCCTCGGGGCCCGAGAGGCGGCGGAACTGGTCCGCCGTCACCCCGACCTTGGGGGCGATCTGCTGGAAGAAGTCCGCCATCGGCCCGCCGCCGGTGGTCAGGAAGTCGCCCACCCGGTCGTTCACATCCTTCAGGATGTCGGCCAGCTGGTCCTGCTCCATCCCGACGGTGCCGGCGGCGGCGGCCCACTTCTGGAACACCGCCGGGCTGGCATTGGCGACCTGCGCCAGCCGCGAGACCTCGCTCGCCGCCGCCACCGTCGCCGAGGTGATCCCGCCGATGGAGCCGATGGCGCCGGCCATCCCCGCCGCGATCTTCAGCGACACGCCGATCAACTCGCGCGAGAAGCCGTTGGTCTTGCCGCGCACCTCCTCGAGGGCGCGTTTGAAGCCCGAGGCATCCAGTCCGAGGACCGCCTGCATCCGGCCTACGAGGTGTCCAGCCATTGCGACCAGCTCCGTTTTTGAAGGGTTGCCGAGAGGGCGCGCAGCCGGGCGCGCTGTTCCGCCGCGACCTCTGCGGGATCCCGGGGATGGGCCTCGGCCAGAAGCTCGTGCAGCGGCACGATCTTGTCGGCGCGGCCCAGCATGGCGGTCAGCCAGGCCTGTTCGATCAGGCGCTGGCGCTCTTCGCGGCGGCGCTGCGCAAGCGCCTCTATCTGCAAGGCAAAGCTGCGCGGGGTCTGGCGCCCGAAGGTCTCGGGGGCAAAGCCCGCCAGCACCCAGGCACGCTGCAGATCGCTCAGCCCGAGGGGCGGCGCTTGCGGCGCTTGGGCTTTCCCGGCGGGACCTTCGGGCGGTCCTGCGACGGCTCCGGCATGGCGACCCCGAGGGCCTGCATCATCGCCTCGGGCGCTTCGCCCAGGATCTGGCCGGCCTCGCGCAGCGTGACCTCGGGGTGATGCTGCACCAGCCCGGCCCAGACCATCATGCGCATGTCCGCAAGGCTCAGCGCCTCCGGGTCCGTCTCGATCTCCGCCAGGAAGGCCGCGGCCTTGCGCCCCGAGTGCTGCTCGAAGTCCGCCAGGGCGTTGAAGTCGAAGCACAGGGTCCAGCTGCGGCCCAGGGCGTCGAAGCTATGGTCGCCGTTCATCTTGCTCATGCGCTGGCCGCCGGGTCGGTGGCTTCGCCCGAGACGAGGCCGTTGATGCGGAAGACCACCGTGGCGGTCGATTTGCCCTGCACCGGCGCCGAGCGCCCGTAGGATTTGACGAAGCCCGCGTAGACCTCGGGGGTCGTCGCGCCGGCGGCGGTCACCTCGACCTGGATCAGCTCGCCCACCGCGCGCAGGTAGCGCAGCAGCATGTCCTGGGGGCTTTCCGGGATGTAGTCGAGCGGCGCCGAGAGGGTGCCGTTGTCCAGCAGCCCGGGGATGTATTCCTTGCTGCGGTTCGGCGAGGAATGCGAGGTCACATCGACCTCGTCGGCCTCCCCGTCCGGCAGGTCGAAGTCGCCGATCCCCGCCAGTTCGGTCCAGCTCGGCGTGGCGCCGCGCCCGACCCGGATCCTGGCGCCGTAGCCAAGACCAACGCCCGTGGTACTCATGTCATTCTCCGTTCTCTGGGGATCAGGCCGCGTGCCAGGAGGTCACGCGGAAGCTGGCGGTGGCGGTGCCGATGCGGCGGGCGCCCTCGCCGTTGACGATGGTGGTGACCTCTTCCAGCAGGCACTGGACGCCCGCGCCGTTGAGCGCCCCGCTCACCGCGGCCTCGATGGCGGCGGTATCGGTGTCGAGCTGGTCCTCCAGGTCGCTGCCGCCCTGGCGCTTGAGCACCACCTGCAGCAGCGTGCCCTTCTCCAGCGTGCCGCCATGGCCGCTGCGGCTGCTGCGCTCCGACGGGGTCGCGACGCCCATCACCGGCAGCGTCGCGGCATCGATCTGCTCGGCCCAGGCCGACAGCAGGCTGACTCCGGCCAGAGCGCCCGAGGCCGCCAGCGCGGCCTTCGCCTCCGCGCGGAAGGTGCTGCGGTAATGGGTCATCCGTCCACCTCGAAGAGCTCGCACATGAGCCGCGCATCCGTGGCGGGTGATCCCGAGGGCCAGACATTCTGCACCTCGTAGGTCAGCCCGTCGCCGGGCCGGATCTGGTCGCCGCGCCTGAGCTCGGGCACCAGGTCCCGGGGCACCGACCAGCTGGGGCTGGTGACCAGCACCGGGTGCCCGTCAGGATCCGTCGCATCCACCGGCATCCGCCGGAACACCGACTGCACCACCCGCGCGCTCCCGCCCTGCGGAAGGTAGGTCACCGGGGCGCCATAGATGTCGTTCATCACCCCGGCCACCCCGTCAAAGACCGAGGTCATACACGCACCGCCCCATCCACCAGGACCTCGCCCGTGTCGGAGGGGTTGGCGGCAATGGCAGTGGCGGCGCCAACCAGGGTGTTGTCGGTCGCGGTGGTGGTCAGCACCTTCGCAGTGTCGTCCCAATAGACCTGGGCGCCCAGGCTCCAGGCCTCAGCCGCGGTCTTGGCATGGGTGAAGACGCCCCGGCGTTCGAGGGTCACGTCTGCGCCGGCAAGCGCATCGTGCTGGGCAAAGCCGAAGAGGCCGCCGACCAGGACGCCCCCGCCGGAGCTCACGTCATAGGGGGCGGGCAGCGTCAGGCTCTCGCCCGGCTGGATATAGGTCTTCATCTCGGATCTCCTGATAGGGGATGGCAAAACGACGACGGGCGGCCCAGGGCCGCCCGTTCGTCAGGTCAGGATCGCGGCGCCCGGATCAGGCGCCGGCGTTCTTGTAGCCGCCGCGATAGTTCACGCCGCCGACGCCGAAGTCGTGTTCCAGCGTCATGCGCATGCCCTGCGTGCCGAAGGGTTCGTCCACCCGCACCCGCGGCGCCGAGCGGCCCGCCAGGTAGCCGTGCTTGAAGTTGTGGGTGCGCTTCTGCGGATCGACCAGCAGGTACCAGGAGGCGATCAGCCCGGAATGCCTCTCACGCCTCGCGCCGGCCTACCTGCGCACCGCGCCTTCCACCCCGCCGACCGTCGCCGAACAGATCCAGCCCCACGCCCAGCGGGCCCTCCTGCGGGTGCGCGAGATCATGGCCCGCCGCGGCCTGAGCGGGGCGCCGAAATGCTGCTGACCTGCTGCAAGACAGGCCGCTGGTGGATCTGCCGGAACACCGCCGCCGCCCGCGAGGAAGCCCGCACCCGGGGCCTGGTCGACTACCAGATCGAGCCGCTGCCATGACCCGGATCCACGACTTGCTGGCGCTCTGCCTGCGCAACCTCGAAGGCCGCAGCGCCCAGGAGCGCGAAGAAACTCTCGCCAATGCCGTGATCGAAACCGGCGGCATTTTCGCCCCCACGCCCATGGGCGGCTTCCAGATCGAACTGCACGGCGTGCGCGCCTTTGGCCGCACCCAAACCACCGCCGCCGCCCGCTGGAGCGACCGCGCGCAAGGCGCCCTCGCCGCGCAGCGCCCCGCCTGACACCCCCACCCCGTGCCGCCCTTGCACAGGCCACCGCAGACGCGGCTGGCGGCGGCTTCCCCCTGCCCAACGCAAACGGGCCGCTCCGATTAGATCGGAGCAGCCCGCATCCCTTCCCGACAGTGACAGCCACCACCGGAAAGACCTGACATGTTTGATGAAATCACCCGCCTGAGACGCGCCAAGGACGAGGCGCAGCGCATCGCCGACGAGACCGACAACCCCCACCTGCGCCGCGTCTGCACCGCCCTGGCCGGCGAAATGCGGATCATGCTGCGCCGCATGCGCCGGGAGATCCCACAATGACCGACCAGCAGGAGAACTGCGCCACCGAGGAGCCTGAAGGATGAACGCGCCAGTCTTGATGCGGATCGAGGAAGCAGCCAGAGAGCTTGGCGTTCCGACCGCCAGCCTCCGCAACGCCGCAGAACAACACGGATACCTGGTCAAGATGGGGCGCGCCACGCGCGTCGAGCGTGACCGCCTTGGAGAACTGATCAACAAATGCCGAGACCAGCCAAAGGAGCACGGCTCCACAAGTTCAAGCACCGCCCGTACTGGTACATCCGAGATACCGGCCAACCAGATCGCTCAACGGGCTGCACAAGCCGCGAAGATGCTGAAAAAGCCCTCGCGGCCTACATCGCGACCCGAGGCCGGGAAGGTTCTGCCAACGACCCGGGGAACGTAACCTGCGGCGAGGTCCTGGCGATCTATGCCGAGGAATACGCCCAGACCGTCGCCGACCCGGCCCGGATCGGCTATGCCATCGAGGCCCTGCTGCCGTTCTGGTCCGAGCTGAAGCTGACCCATGTGAAGGGAGAGACCTGCCGCCGCTATGTGAAGTGGCGCGACAAGTCCGCCGGGACCACGCGGCGAGAGCTGGGCGTGCTGCAAGCGGCGATGAACTACGCGCACCGCGAGGGCTTCATCACATCGGCCCCCATCGTGACCCTGCCCGCCCCTCCTGGTCGAAAAGAGCGCTGGCTGACGCGCGACGAAGCGGCCCGGCTGATCTGGGCCGCCTACCGTGGACACAAGGCGAAGCACATCGCGCGGTTCATCCTGATTGGAATCTACACGGGCACCAGGAAGGATGCGATTCTGCGCATGGGGTTCGAGCCGAACACGGTCGGCGGATGGTTCGATCTGGAGGCCGGCATCATGTACCGCATGGGCGAGCATGAACGCATCACCAAGAAACGGCGCACGCCGGCCCCCATCCCACGCAAGCTACAGGCCCACCTGCGCCGCTGGCAGGGCCAAGGCTGCCGGTGGGCGGTCGAGTACCAGGGCGCACGCGTGGGCGACATCAAGCGGGGTTTCACGAAAGCAGTGGAAGAGGCTAATCTGGAAGGCGTCACACCGCACACGCTCAAGCACACGGCGATCACCTGGGCCATGCAGCGCGGCGTCGACAAGTGGCAGGCGGCTGGCTTTTTCGCGACCAGCGCCGAGACCATCGAGAAGGTCTACGGGCACCACTCTCCGGCCTTCATGGAATCTGCACGAGATGCCATGGATTGGGTGTCAAGACGCTGAAACTGTTACGCGTAACAGAAACCAAGCTTGAGGCAGAAACTGTAAGTAATTGATTTTTATGGTGCACCCGACAGGATTCGAACCTGTGGCCTCTGCCTTCGGAGGGCAGCGCTCTATCCAGCTGAGCTACGGGTGCCTGAGGCTGTCTATAGCCACTCGTCCGGCCGGCTGCAATGGGCCGCGTGTGCCTCGAAGCGGTTTTTTCCAGTTGCCGTGAGGTCTTCCCGACCAAAACCGGGGCCAGACAGCGGCGCCTCGGACACCGCTGTCTGCAATCACGTCAGGCGAACAGCTCGTGCGCCAGTTCCAGGGCATCGACCAGGGCGTCGACCTCCTCGGGGGTGTTGTACATGGCAAAGCTGGCGCGGCAGCTTGCCGTGATCCCCAGCGTTTCCATCAGCGGACCGGCACAGTGATGACCCGCCCGGACCGCGACCCCCTTCTTGTCAAGAATGGTCGAGATATCATGCGCATGCGCGGCACCTTGCATGGTAAAGCTGAAGATCGCCCCCTTGCCCGGAGCCTGACCCTGAACGCTCAGCCAGTTCAGCCCCTTCAGCCGCGCGCCGGCGTAATCCGCCAGCATCCGCTCATGCGCGGCGATGTTGTCCAGGCCGATGTCCATCATGTAATCCAGCGCCACCCCCAGCCCGATCGTCTGCACGATGCCCGGCGTGCCGGCCTCGAACTTCATCGGGGCGTCGGCATAGCTGATGGTGTCGCGGGTAACCTCGCGGATCATGTCGCCGCCGCCCAGGAAGGGGCGCATCTCGGCCAGGCGATCCTGGTGGATGTAGATCGCCCCCGACCCCGAGGGACCATAAAGCTTGTGGCCGGTGATCGCGTAGAAATCGCAGCCGATGTCCTGCACGTCGACCGCCATGTGAACCGAGCCCTGGCTGCCATCGACCAGCACCGGCACACCCTTTTCATGGGCGCCCGCGCAGATCGTCTTGACGTCCACCACCGTGCCCAGAACGTTCGACATCTGGGTGATGGCGACCAGCCGGGTCTTCGGCCCGATCGCCTGAAGGACCTTCTGCGGATCAAGGCTGCCGTCGGCCTCCATCTCGACCCATTTCAGCACCACACCCTGGCGCTCGCGCAGGAAATGCCAGGGCACGATATTGGCATGGTGCTCCATCACGCTCAGCACGATCTCGTCTCCGGGCTGCAGACGCGGGGCGGCCCAGGCGTAGGACACCAGGTTGATGCCCTCGGTCGTGCCCGAGGTAAAGACGATCTCTTCTTCGTGCTTTGCATTCAGAAAACGGCGTACCTTGTTGCGCACGCCTTCATATTTCTCGGTAGCAAGGTTCGACAGGTAATGCAGGCCGCGGTGCACGTTGGCATATTCTTCGGCATAGGCCCGGGTGATCGCATCGATCACCACCTGCGGCTTCTGCGCCGAGGCCCCGTTGTCGAGGTAGACCAGCGGCTTGCCGTTGACCTGCCGGGAAAGGATGGGAAAATCCTTCCGGATCGCATTGACGTCGAACATCTCAGACCTCCAGGGGCGCATAGCCCATAGCCGACAGCAGGACCGACAGGGCGATCACCGCGGCAAAGAACGTGATGCCGATCACACCGACGGATTTCAGGCGCGAATCCAGCCGGTGCGCGGCAGCGATGAAACAGATCATCATGTAAAGGCCCCAGACCCCGGCCGCCGTGCTGAGGACCGTGGCCACGAAGGGCACCAGGATGCCGACCAGGATCAGCACGAATTGCACCGCCAGTCGGATCAGTTGCAGGAAGACGGTGACCTTCAGGATGTCGCGGATCTTGCCCTGGCCGCCGAACAACTGCCCCACCACGGTCAGTGCCCCCGCGCCCGCCACGAAGATCGCGCCGAACAGCACCGCCATCGGGATCGGCTGGCCGAACATCCCCGGCAGCAGACCCGCCGGCAGGAACAGCCCGTAGAAGATGCCGTTCGCCACCGCGATCAGCGCCACCAGCAGCGCCAGCGCCCCGGGCGGCAGCTGCTGCCCCGCGACCAGGGGCGCGGCCGCGCGCGGGTTCACGATGCTCTGGCGTGCCAGATCGATCCAGTATTGCATGTCAGCCGTTCAGCCTCGTGTTGTCTGGGTTCCGCGGCCCGCTTCCCACAGGCCGGCCAGCCAGAACCAAAGGAATATCGCCAGCCAGCCCAGGCCCACCAGCGCCTTCGCCGGCCCTGGGCCGATCAGGCCCGCGACCAGGGCGTGCAGCAGCATCACCGGCATGGCCGCCGCCAGCGCCCAGAACAACGCGAGCCTTGCCCCGTAACTGCTACCCTGCCCGCCGAAAAGACGCGAAACGCCATGGCTGATCTGTGCCAGCAGGTAAAGCAGCAATGGCAGCAGGAACACCAGCCCGAACAGCGCGCCGCCCAGCAGCATCTGCAGGTTCTCGCCCGTGGTCAGCGCCTCTCGGGCCAGCCTTGGCCACTGCAGGACGAAGATCGCCACCACCGAACCCATCACCAACGCCAGCGCGCGGTCCTCGCGCACGCCCTGCGCCAGAAGACGGCGCAGGGTGCGGCGCGGACCGCGATAGGTGGCAGCGATGTTGCCGATCAGCGACATCAGTGGCGGCGACGCTCCAGCCATTCGGTGATGCGGCCCAGCATTATGTCGCGCAGGGTCGGATCCTCGATCTCTTCCATGGCCGAGGCCAGGAAGGCGATCACCAGAAGGTCCTGCGCCGCATGTTCCGGCACCCCGCGCGAGCGCAGGTAGAACATCGCATCCTCGTCGATCGCCCCCGAGGTCGAACCGTGCGAGCACGCCACGTCATCGGCATAGATCTCCAGCTCGGGCTTGGCCTGGAACTGGCTGTCACCGTCCAGCAGCAGCGACTGGCTGATCTGGTAGCCATCGGTCTTCTGGGCGTCGGGTTTCACCAGAATCTTGCCCTGGAAAACACCTTGCGCGCCGTTCTTCAGAACCTTCTTGAAGACCTGGCGGCTTTCGCAATTCACCGCGTCATGGGTGATGAAGACCGTGTCGTCGTGGTGGAAATCGCCATCGCCGACCGCGGCACCGGCCACATGAGCCTTGGCGTCGTCACCGGTGAATTCGACGATCACCTCGTTGCGGGTCAGCACGCCGTTCGCCGTCATCGTGAAGGACTTGAACGTGCTTTCCGTGCCCAGACGGGCAAAGATATGGGTCACGGCGCGACGTTCGTGATCGCGGCCCTGGGCGCGGACATGGTGGAAGCTGGCGCCATCGGCGACCTCGACCTCGAGCACCTTATTGAAACGCGCAGCCGCCGGGCCGTTTTCCAGAAGGGTCAGGTCGGCGCCCTCCTCCAACTTCACGACATGGTGGAGGATCGCGTCAGAAACCTCTGATTTATGGAAATAAACCAGAGCAACCGGCTTGGTCGCCTTGCCAGTCACACGGATCAGCACACCGTCGGTCGCCGCATAGGTATTCAGCGCCGCCAGCGGACGGGCAACGGGATCCTGGCCGGCCTTTTCCAGCTTGCCATAGACACCCGCGGCCCAGTGAATGTCACTGGTGGCCTCGGCCAGACGCTCGATGCTGACGCCTTCCAGCGCCAGATCCGAGGACAGTTCGGGCGCGAAAATGCCATCGACGAAGGTCACCTGGACCCGGTCGACATCCGAAAAGATGCCGTCCTCGCCGGACTGGAAGACCGAGGCCCTGGGGGCCTCGGGCTGGGTCAGCCCTTCGGGACGGGTGTATTTCCAGTATTCGTCGCGCGGATGCGGCAGGCCTTCGGCGCGCAGACGCGCCAGCGCATCGGCGCGCGCCTCGGCCGACCAGCCGGCCTGCGGCACATCGCCAAGGGTCGCCAGACGCGCCTCGGTCAGCGCAGCCTTCTGCTCGGCCAGGCGCTGACGCGCCCGCTGTGCATTCGTCAGGGCGGTCATCACATCACCTCCGCGAGGATGTCCGCGTAGCCGTTGTTTTCGACTTCCAGCGCCAGCTCGGGGCCACCGGTCTTGACGATGCGGCCATCGGCCATGATGTGCACGACATCGGGTTTGATGTGGTCCAGCAGGCGCTGGTAGTGGGTGATCACCAGGAAGCCGCGATCGGGGCTGCGCAGCTGGTTCACCCCTTCGGAGACCAGTTTCATCGCATCCACGTCAAGGCCCGAGTCAGTCTCGTCCAGGATGCACATCTTCGGTTCCAGCATGGCCATCTGCAGGATTTCATTGCGCTTCTTCTCGCCGCCCGAGAAGCCCACGTTGACCGAACGCTTCATCATGTCGCCGTCGATCTTCAGGAACTTGGCCTTTTCGCGCACGGCCTTCAGGAAGTCGGCAGCCGACATTTCCTCTTCGCCACGGGCCTTGCGCTGTGCGTTCACCGCGGTGCGCAGGAAGGTCATGTTGCCGACGCCGGGGATCTCGACCGGGTATTGGAAGGCCAGGAACAGGCCGGCGGCGGCGCGTTCCTCGGCTTCCATGTCCAGCAGGCTGGCGCCGCCCAGCGTCGCTTCGCCCTCGGTCACCTCGTAGCCGTCCTTGCCCGACAGAACATAGGACAGCGTCGACTTGCCCGAGCCGTTCGGGCCCATGATCGCATGCACCTTGCCCGGTTCGACCGTCAGGTTCACGCCCTTGAGGATCTGTTTGTCCTCTTCTTCAAGTTTGACGTGCAGGTTCTTGATTTCCAGCATTTTCTTGTCCTTTTCATAGGTCCCCGAAAGGGCCCGTACATATGTTGCGGCCGCGAAGGCGACCTATCTCCAGTCCGCGTAGGCCCCGACGATGCGAGAGAGATCATCGGCAGGAAACGCCATGGCAGACGCCTCGAATATGGCCATGCGCCCGACGACCCGCTTGGGCGCCAGGTAGTCCTCGATCCAATGGTACTCGGGCCGTTCGGTGTAGTCGTCGAACAGCACCGTGACCGGCGATTTGGTGCGCAGCAGCACCGTCATGAAACAGGCCGCCCGGAAGCGCCCGTCGATCAGCACGACATCGGGCTGACGGAAATCCTCCGCGTCCCAGATGCCGCTGGCATAAAGGTGGAACCGCTCGGACACCTTGCGGTTCACCGGCTTGCCCCAGGGCCCGGTGCGGCCAATGTCGGCGTGATGCACCGTCACCGCGCGGCCCGGATGGCGGGCAGTCAGGGCGGCGCGGATCCGATCCGCCCAGGCCGCGTCGCTTTCCACGGTGAAGACCGCCTCGGACGGGCCTTCAAGCGCCACGAAGGTGCTTCCCCCGGAGCCGTATTCCAGGATCACCTTCGCCTGCGCATAGGTTTCGCGCAGCACGGCGGCCTCGGCCTCGGGCAGGGTCAGTTCGAAGGTCTCGGGTTCGGTCGAGGTGGTGGCATCCTTCGCCCCCTCCAGCGCGGCGGCGGCCACGGGACGGCGCACCGGCCCGTCCGAGGCTTCCAGCTGCGCCAGCGCCCGGGCCGTGCGCGCGGCCACCAGATCCAGCGCCGCATCCACACCCGGCAGGGCGCGCAGCCGCGCCACCTCCTGCGCGGTGGCGGGTGCCATCCGCAGGATCGAGCGGTCTTCGGTGCCGTTGCGGTTGTTGCGCACGTAGAAATCGTCCTGGTGACGGGTGTTTGCGGCGCCTTCGGCATCCGCCTTATAGCCCCGCCCGCGCAGACGCTTCAGGCGGAAGAATTCCGGCGTGCGGACGCAGTAGTGGTTCACCTGCGCCAGCGCCGTGCCGTATTCAGCGGCATCGACCATCTTGCTGGCGGCAAAGTCGCGCCCGCCGACCCAGTCGAGGTTGCGGGCACTGCTGCCATCCAGCGGCTGACCCGAGCCGTTGACGAAATCGCCGACCTGCAGCGCATCGGGCACCAGTCGGGGCCGGTTGATGCCGATGCGGGCAAAGCCCTCGATCCCCGGTCCGGCCCGGAACAGCGTCTTGCTTTCGCGATTGGCGCCGAATCCGGGACGGGCGGCGGTGACGAAGGCCTCTGACAGGACCTGACCCGGGAAGGTCAGGTTGCCGCCGTCCCCGAAGATCCGCCAGGGGATCAGCATCCCGCGCGCCGGACCGATGGCCGACAGCAGATCGTCCAGATGCCCCTCGCCCGCGTGGATATTGAGGAACTCATCCGCATCCAGCCAGATCACCCAATCGCCCGGCGCCATGATGCCGGCCGCATTCGCCGCCTCGGCAGCCGTGACCTGCGCCGACTGGCCGGCCTGCAGCACCCGGGGATGATGCTCGATCACCCCCGCGGCCGAGAGCGCCTCCAGCAGCTCGTGGCTGCCGTCGGTGCAGTCGTTGGAATAGATCACCAGGCGATCAAAGCCGATGGCCCGGTGATAGGCGATCCATTCCAGAAGGAATGGGCCCTCGTTCTTGATGGCCGAGAAAAAGACCTTCTGAACCATGACCCGTACCCCTCTGGTTTCAGATTCCCCTGACAGGACAACCCTGCCGGGAAAACCTTAGCCCACAGACCCCTCAAGGGAAATCGCAACCAGCTGCTGCGCTTCCATTGCAAACTCCATCGGCAGCGCCTGAAGCACGTCCTTGCAGAACCCGTTCACCACCAGGGCGACGGCCTCTTCCTCGTCCATGCCGCGCGAGCGGCAGTAGAACAGCTGATCGTCATCCACCTTGGATGTCGTCGCCTCGTGCTCCACGCGGGAAGAATTGTTCTTCACCTCGATATAGGGAACCGTGTGGGCGCCGCATTTGTCGCCGATCAGCAGGCTGTCGCACTGGGTGTAGTTGCGGCTGTTCTTGGCCTTGGGATGGACCGAGACCAGACCGCGATAGGTGTTCTGTGCCTTGCCGGCAGAGATGCCCTTGGACACGATCCGCGATTTCGTGTTCTTGCCCAGGTGGATCATCTTGGTGCCGGTGTCAGCCTGCTGCATGTTGTTGGCGATGGCGATCGAGTAGAACTCGCCCTGGCTGTCATCGCCGCGCAGGATGCAGGACGGGTATTTCCAGGTCACGGCAGAGCCCGTTTCCACCTGCGTCCACATCACCTTCGCCCGGTCGCCCCGGCAATCGGCGCGCTTGGTGACGAAGTTGTAGATGCCGCCCTTGCCGTTCTCATCGCCGGGGAACCAGTTCTGCACGGTCGAATATTTGACCTCTGCATCTTCCTCGATGATGATTTCCACCACGGCCGCGTGCAGCTGTGCCACGTCGCGCTGCGGCGCGGTGCAGCCTTCCAGGTAGCTGACATAGCTGCCCTTGTCGGCGATGATCAGCGTGCGTTCGAACTGGCCGGTGTTCTCCGCGTTGATGCGGAAATAGGTCGACAGCTCCATCGGGCAGCGCACGCCCGGCGGCACGTAGACGAAGGACCCGTCCGAGAAGACGGCGCTGTTCAGCGTCGCATAGAAGTTGTCGCTGACCGGCACCACGGAGCCCAGGTATTTCTTCACCAGCTCGGGATGTTCGCGGATCGCCTCGGAGATCGAGCAGAAGATCACGCCTGCCTTCTTCAGCTCCGCCTGGAAGGTCGTGCCCACCGAAACCGAGTCGAAGACCGCATCCACCGCCACGCGGCGCGGCTCGGCCGAGGTCTCCTCGGGGGCCTCGACGCCCGCCAGCAGCATCTGCTCCTTCAGCGGGATGCCCAGCTTTTCATAGGTGGCCAGCAGCTTGGGGTCGACCTCGTCCAGCGACTTCGGCTTCACTTCCATGCTCTTCGGGCGGGCATAGTAGTACTGCTTCTGGAAATCGATTTCAGGATAGTCGACCATGGCCCAGCTGGGCTCTTCCTTTTCCAGCCAGCGACGATAGGCCTGCAGACGCCATTCGGTCATCCACTCGGGCTCTTCGTTCTTGCCCGAGATCAGGCGCACGATGTCCTCGTTCAGCCCCATCGGGGCATAGTCCATCTCGATCTCGGTATCCCAGCCGTACTTGTAGGTCGACACGTTGCGGACGGCATCCACCGTCTCCTGGTCGACGCCTTCCTTGACTTCGGGGCCCTGAAGGGTATCGGGCGTGTCCATCTTGGTCATCTCGCGTCCTATCTCTTACGCCGCACGCGCGCGGCGCCGTTTTCGCTGCGCCAGCCAGGCAGAGGCCAGGCGCTCAAGGTCTTCATCCGTCGTCTCAAGGCCAAGGCTGATCCGCAGCGCCCCAGAGGCCGCGTCCTCGTCATAGCCCATGGCCCGCAAAACGTTGCTGGCCCGCACCTTGCCAGAGGAACAGGCCGAACCGGCACTGACCGCGAACCCGGCAAGGTCCATCTGCATCACCTGGGTCTCGCCCTTCCAGCCGGGCGAGATCAGGCAGGTGGTGTTCGGCAGCCTCGGGGCCCCCGATCCGGCGATCACCAGCTCCGGGATCTCCTCCCGCAGCCGGGCTTCCAGCCGGTCGCGCCGTGCCGCCACCGCATCCCACAGACCCGCATCCAGGTCCCGCGCCGCAGCTTCCGCCGCAGCCCCGAACCCCGCGATGCCGATCACGTTCTCCGTACCGGCGCGGCGCCCCATCTCCTGGCCACCGCCCTTCAGCTGCGAGGCAATGTCGGTGCCGCGTTTCAGCACCAGCGCGCCGACCCCCTTGGGCCCGCCCAGCTTGTGCGCCGACACCAGCGCCATCGTCGCCCCCAGCCAGTTGAAGGCCAGCGGCAGCTTGCCGAAAGCCTGCGTCAGGTCGGTGACCGCCAGCCCCTGGGGCAGGTCCTGGACCACCCCCGTCTCGCTGTTGGCCATCTGCAGCGACGATCCCACGGGATCCGTCACCGTCACGCGCCCCGCGCCATCCACCGGCAGCACCGCCCGGCCCCAGGACCGCACGGCATCATGTTCCACATCGGCCACGGCCAGGTCCCGCCCCGCCATGGCCAGCGCCGCCGCCTCGGTCGCGCCCGAGACGAACACCACATCCGCCCCGTCCGCGCCAAGCGCCGTCGCCACCTGCGCCCGCGCCCGCTCGATCAGCGCCTTGGCGGCGCGTCCCTCGGCATGGACGGAAGACGCATTGCCCGCGACCTCCATCGCCGCGATCATCGCCGCCCGCGCCTCGGGGCGCAGGGGAGTCGTCGCGTTATGGTCCAGATAGACTCGGTTCATCACAGGCACACCCGGTGTTGCATGAAACGCAACACCTTCATCTTTCCCAAAATACGGCGGGGGAGTCGCGCAGCGACGGGGGCAGCGCCCCCTCTCTCCCGCCGGGTCCTCACAGCGCCGCGCTCACCGGCTGGGCCGCAGCATCCGCATCGTCCTCGTCGACCAGCACCAGCAGGCTCGGCACCGCAGGGCACGGCGCCAGACCGTTGCGCACCACATCCGCCAGCGTGGTCTGGTGCAGGAACACATAGACATGTGCCGACAGCCCCTCCCACAGACGGTTGGTCATCGATTGCGCCCGACTGCCCGAAAGCCCGCCCGAAACGCCCGCGCCCTTGTGCATCGCGCTGACGGTTTCGTCCACCGCAGAAAGCACATCCAGGACGCGAATCTCGGCCGCCGGACGCGACAGGCGATAGCCGCCACCGGGCCCGCGCACGCTGACCACCAGGCCCGCGCGGCGCAGCTTGACGAAAAGCTGCTCCAGATAGGGCAGCGAAATCGACTGCCGCCTGGAGATATCGCCAAGCGCCACCAGGCTTTCCGCCGGCTGCAGCGCGATATCCGAAAGGGCCACCATGGCATAACGCCCCTTGGTACTCAGTTTCACGAGGTCTGTCTCCCGATCCTGCGCCTTGCCTGGCCCGCTGCTGGGACTGGCTGATTTCATTGACCTTCGCCCGCGTCCAGACTATCTCCGCTGGAAGCCGGCGAACGGCCCCGAAGAGCCGTTTAGAACATTTCTAAGGTGCCTGACCAAATTCGTCAAGAATGAAGGCACCTTCTGCGAGGAACCTTTCCATGCCCGAGGTCATCTTTCCCGGACCCGAAGGCCGTCTTGAAGGCCGTTACCACCCCCAGCGGGACCGCGATGCGCCGATTGCCATCGTGCTGCATCCCCACCCCCAGTTCGGGGGGACGATGAACAACAAGGTCGTCTACAACCTTCACTACGCCTTCTATAACATGGGTTTCACCGTCCTGCGCTTCAATTTCCGGGGCGTCGGCCGGTCGCAGGGCGAATATGACCAGGGCGTGGGCGAGCTGTCGGATGCCGCATCGGCGCTCGACTACCTGCAGTCGATGAACTCCAACTCCAAGCATTGCTGGGTCGCGGGCTTCTCCTTCGGGGCCTGGATCGGCATGCAGCTGCTGATGCGCCGCCCCGAGATCACCGGCTTCATCTCGGTCGCGCCGCCCGCCAACATGTACGATTTCTCGTTCCTGGCGCCCTGCCCCTCCTCGGGGCTGATCATCAACGGCGCCGCCGACCGCGTCGCACCGCCTGCCGACACCCGCTCGCTGGTGTCGAAACTGCAAGAGCAGAAGGGCATCACCATCACCCACGAGGAAGTCGATGGCGCCGGCCACTTCTTCTCCGAGGAAGAGCAGATGAACCAGATGATCGGTTCGGTCTCCGACTACGTCAAGCGCCGCCTGACCGAGACCTCGCGCTGATCCCTGCCGCCTGCCCTTCGGGGCAGGCTTGCACCCCGGTGCCGATGGGCCTACCCCTGCGCCTGCAGCGACAGGAGCCCCCATGGACAGCACCCGCCTCGACGCCCAGCTTGCCTTCCTGACCGAGGCCGACAAGCTCAAGCGCGTCATCCGCGCCTCGACCCTCACCGACCAGTCCCGCCCCGAAAACGCGGCCGAGCATTCCTGGCAGGCGGCCCTTGCCGCCATGGCCTGGCTGCCCGATCTGCCCGCCGACCGGCTGACCCGCATCCTGTCGATGCTGCTGCTGCACGACCTGGTGGAAATCGACGCGGGCGACCAGCCCTTCGACGAACCCCATGACGCGCAGGCCCTGGCCCGGGCCGAAGCCGCCGCCGCCCTGCGCCTCTTCGGCCTGCTGCCCGCCGATCAGGGCGCCCACTTCCACGCCCTCTGGACCGAATTCGAGGCTATGCAAAGTGACGACTCCCTGCTTGCAAAGTCCGTCGACTACGCCGTGCCCGTCCTTCAGACCTTCGCCGCACAACCGCCCCGCGCCGATCACATCGAGGGCACGCGGACCAACCTTGCCACCGGCCGCGCCCGTCTTCTGGCCGACACCCTGCCGGATCTGCACGCCCACCTCACCTCGGGCTGCACCGACGATCACCCCGCCCATGCCCCCCGCTGCCGCTTCGTGGCCGAGGCCGACCGCCTGAAAACCATCACCCGCGCCACCACGCTGACCGATGGCTCGCGCTTCGAAAATTCGGCCGAACATTCCTGGCACCTGGCGCTCTATGCCCTAACGCTGGCCGAACACGCCCCCGAGGGCACCGACCCGGCCCGCGTCATCCGCATGCTGCTGCTGCACGACCTGGTCGAGATCGACGCCGGAGATTCCCCCCTCTACGCCCAGACCGCCGAAAGCCAGGCCCTGATGGAAGCCAGCGAACTGGCCGCGGCCGACCGCCTCTTCGGTCTGTTGCCCGCCGGCGAAGGCGCCCCGCACCACGCCCTCTGGCTGGAATTCGAGGATGCGCAAACCCCCGACGCCCGCTTTGCAAAGGCGCTGGACCGGTTCCAGCCGCCGATGCAGAACATCGCCTCGAACGGCGCCTCCTGGCGGGCCAATAACGTCACCTTCCCGATGATCGACGCCCGGGTTGGCACGGTCATCCGCCGCGCCACCCCCCATCTGTGGGACCATATCGCGCCCCGGATCATCGCCCTTCTGGACTGACCCGGTTCCTTCATCTGGCTAAAAATACTCCGGGGGGATCGGCGCGGCACGCGCCGATGGGGGCAGAGCCCCCGCCCCTCTGGCCCCCCGCGTCCCGATCCGCCACACTCGCCCTCGCAACCACCAGAGGGCCCCATGACCCCAGATCCCTATTTCGACCTCGGCCCGCACAGCTATCCGGTCACCACCCGCAGCCCCGACGCCCAGCTCTGGTTCGACCGCGGGCTGCTGTGGACCTTCGGCTACCACCATGAAGAGGCCATCGCCTGCTTCACCCGCGCCACCGAGGCCGACCCCGACTGCGCCATGGCCTGGTGGGGCATCGCCTATGCCGCGGGTCCCAATTACAACTATTCCTGGCGCCTGATGGACGGCGCCACCCAGGCCTTGGCGCTGACCCGCGCCCGCACGGCCCTGACCCACGCTCTGGCCCTGACCGACCGGCTCCCCCCGCCCGAGGCCGCCCTGATCGCCGCTCTCGCCGCGCGCTACCCCGCCCCCGATCCGATCCCCGACATGTCCGCCTGGGACACTGCCTTCGCCGCCGCCATGCGCAAGGTTCATGCCGCCCACCCGGACCACCCGGAAATCGCCACGATCTTCGCCGAAAGCCTGCTGAACCGGACCCCCTGGCAGATGTGGGACCTCGACACCGGCCAGCCCGCGCCCGGCGCCGACACGCTGGAATGCCGCCAGGTCCTCGAAACCGCCCTCGCGCGCGCCGGCGGCATGTCTCACCCCGGCCTTCTGCACCTCTACATCCACCTGATGGAGATGTCGCCCACCCCCGAAGCCGCCCTTCCGGCGGCCGATGCCCTGCGCACCCTCGTCCCCGACGCGGGCCACCTGGTGCACATGCCCACCCATATCGACATCCTCTGCGGCGCCTACCAGGACGCGACCTTCTGGAACGCCCGCGCCATCGAGGCCGACATGAAGTGGTACACCCGCGCCGGCGGCATGGATTTCTACACCGGCTACCGCCAGCACGACCTGCATTTCATGCTCTATGGCGCGCTCTTCCTGGGCCAGATGGCCCCCGCCATGCGCGCCGTCCAGCTGCTGCGCGACACCACCCCCGAGGCCATGCTGCGCATCGAAAGCCCGCCCATGGCCGATTATTTCGAGGCCTTTCTGGCCTTCGAACCCCATGTGCTGATCCGCTTCGGCCAGTGGGAGCGGCTGAAATCCCTGCCGCTGCCCGCTGACCCCGACCTCTACCGCACCGGCACCGCCTTCACCCTTTACGGCCAGGCGCTCGCCCATGCCGCAACGGGTGATGTCGAACAGGCCCTCCGCACCGAACAGGCCTTCCTGCAGGCCGCCGCCCGCATCCCCGAAACCCGCCTGCTGCACAACAACCGCGTCACTGATCTGGTGCCCATCGCCGTCGCCATGCTGCGCGGAGAAATCCTGTATCGCCAAGGCGCTTACGATGCGGCCTTCACGCAGCTCCGCAACTGCGCCGCGCTGGATGACGCGCTGCCCTACGATGAACCCTGGGGCTGGATGCAACCGCCGCGCCACGCCCTTGGGGCGCTCTTGCTGGAACAGGGCCGCATCCCCGAGGCCGAACAAACCTTCCGCGAGGACCTCGGGCTTGTGCCGGGCCTCAGCCGCGCCCGCATCCATCCCGACAATGTCTGGGCGCTCAAGGGCCTCGACGATTGCCTGGCCGCCCGCGGCGCCACCACCGAACGCGCCCATCTGCAACAGCGCCTGACGCTCGCGCTGGCCCGCGCCGACCGCGCCGTCGGCGCCGCCTGCTTCTGCGCCGGAGGCCCCCTCGCCCCACGCTGCTGCAAGGGGTCCTGAGCGTCATCTGGCCATAAATACTCCGGGGGAGTCGTCCGCAGGACGACGGGGGCAGCGCCCCCTTACCCCTTGGCCGCCTTTTCCTTCGCAATGACCTTCTCGGCCAGATCGCGGGCGATGGAAAACGCCCCCTTGATCCGGTCGGCCTCGGTCGCCCAGTCGCGGCGGATGACGATCTTGTTGTCCTTCACCTTCGCCTGACCATTCTGATCCTTCAGAAACGCCACCAGCCCCTCGGGCGAGGCGAACCGGTCGTTGTGGAACTGGATCGTCGCCCCCTTCGGGCCCCCGTCCAGCTTGGCGATCCCGGCCCGCTTGCACATCGCCTTGATCCGCACGAACAGCAGCAGGGTGTTCACCTCCTTCGGCAACTTGCCGAAGCGGTCGATCAGCTCGGCCGCAAAGCCCTCCAGCTCGACCTTCTTCGACAGGCCCGACAGGCGGCGGTACAGGCCCAGACGCAGGTCCAGATCCGGCACGTAATCCTCCGGGATCAGCACCGGCACGCCCAGGCTGATCTGCGGCGCCCAATGTTCGTCAAGCTCGCTCAGCCCGTCGATCTGCCCCGAGCGGATCTTGGCGATCGCCTCCTCCAGCATCGACTGGTACAGCTCGTAGCCCACGTCGCGCATGTTGCCCGACTGCTCTTCGCCCAGCAGGTTGCCGGCGCCGCGGATGTCCAGATCCTGGCTGGCCAGCGTAAAGCCCGCCCCCAGCGTATCCAGGCTGCCCAGCACCCGCAGACGCTTTTGCGCGGCATCGGTCAGCGGCGCGCGCGGCTTGGTCGTCAGATAGGCATAGGCGCGGGTTTTCGACCGGCCCACCCGCCCGCGGATCTGATACAGCTGCGACAGGCCGAACATGTCCGCCCGGTGCACCACCATCGTGTTGGCGCGCGGAATATCCAGCCCCGATTCCACGATGGTCGTCGCCACCAGCACATCATACTTGCCGTCGTAAAAGGCATTCATCCGGCGATCCAGTTCCCCCGCCGCCATCTGGCCATGGGCCACGACATAGCTGACCTCGGGCACCTGTTCCTTCAGGAACTCCTCGATCTCGGGCAGGTCGCTGACGCGCGGCACCACGAAAAAGCTCTGGCCGCCGCGGTAATGTTCGCGCAACAGCGCCTCGCGGATGGTCACGCCGTCGAATTCGCTGACATAGGTGCGGATCGCCAGACGGTCCACCGGCGGCGTGCCGATGATCGACAGGTCGCGCACGCCCGACAGGCTGAGTTGCAGGGTGCGCGGAATGGGCGTCGCGGTCAGCGTCAGGACGTGCACGTCGCTGCGCATCTCCTTCAGGCGCTCCTTGTGGGCCACGCCAAAGCGCTGTTCCTCGTCGATGATCAGCAGCCCGAGGTTCTTGAACCGGATGTTGCTGGCCAGCAGCGCATGGGTGCCGACCGCGATATCGACGGTGCCATCGGCAATGCCGGCGCGGGCGCGGGCCATGTCCTGCGTGCCGACAAAGCGCGACAGCGGGCTGACCTGAATCGGGAAGCCGCGGAAACGTTCGGCAAAGCCCTGATAATGCTGGCGTGCCAGCAGCGTCGTCGGCGCGATCACCGCCACCTGCACACCCGACATGGCGGCCACGAAGGCCGCGCGCAGGGCGACCTCGGTCTTGCCGAACCCCACGTCGCCGCAGATCAGCCGGTCCATCGGATGGCCCGAATCCATGTCGCTCAACACGTCCTGGATGGCCGAAAGCTGGTCGTCGGTTTCCATGTAGGGAAAGCGCGCCAGGAAGCTGTCCCATTCGTGACCGGCGGCCTCCAGCAGGGGCGCCCGGCGCAGCGCGCGTTCGGCCGCGACCCGGATCAGCCGGTCGGCCATCTCGCGGATGCGTTCCTTGAGGCGCGCCTTCTTGGCCTGCCAGGCGCCGCCGCCCAGCTTGTCCAGCAGCCCCTCTTCATGGCCGTATTTGGTCAGCAGTTCGATGTTTTCGACCGGCAGGTACAGCCGGCCGTTCTCGGCATATTCCAGCAGCAGGCATTCATGCGCGGCACCGGCGGCGGTGATGACCTCCATCCCGTGATAGCGCCCGATGCCGTGATCGACATGGACCACCAGATCGCCGGGGCTGAGGCTTTGCGCCTCGGTCAGGAAATTCTCGGCCCGGCGTTTCTTGCGGGCGCCCCGGATCAGCCGGTCGCCCAGCACGTCCTGTTCGGAAATCACCGTCAGCGGCCGGTCGTTCCAGCTGCCTTCAAAGCCATGTTCCAGAGGCCAGACCGCCAGATGCAGCCCCGTGCGGCCAAGGCGCCGGGCATCGGTGACGGGGATCGCCTCCTTCAGGCCCTCATCGGCGATGAGGCCCTCCAGCCGTTCCCGCGCGCCTTCGGAATAGGAGGCGATGATCACCGGGCCGCCTTGAAGCTTTACCTTAACATGGTCGGCAAGAGCCTTGAAAAGGCTAACGTTCTCTAGCTGCCGCTCGGGCGAGAAATTGCGCCCGATCCGGCCTCCCGCATCCAGCACCCCGGGCCCCGGAGACTGCGCCAGAGGCGACAGCGCGATGACCCGGCGACCGGCGGTGGCGGCCTCCCAGGCGGCATCGTCCAGGTACAGCAGCTTGGGCGGCACGGGCTTGTAGATTGAATCCATCCGCTTGCGATCGGCCATGGCGATGCGGCGGGTTTCGTACTGGTCGGCAATCGTGTCCCAGCGGGCCAGACGCGCCGGCGTCACCTGGTCATCCAGCGTGATCGAGGCCTGCGGCAGGTAGTCGAACAGGGTTTCCAGCCGGTCATGGAAGAAGGGCAGCCAGTGCTCCATCCCCTGCTGCTTGCGCCCGGCGCTGACGGCCTCGTAAAGCGGATCATCGGTGCCCGCGGCGCCGAATTCGATCCGGTAGTTCTGCCGGAACCGGGTGATCGAGGCCTCGTCCAGGATGACCTCGGACACCGGCGCCAGTTCGACCACCTCAAGCTTGTCGAGGGTGCGCTGCGTCACCGCGTCGAAGCGGCGCGCGCCGTCCAGCACGTCGCCGAACAGATCCAGCCGCACCGGGCCGCTGTCGCCCGGGGGATAGATGTCGATGATGCCGCCGCGGATCGCGTAATCGCCCGGCTCGGTCACCGTGTTCGCCTGAGAAAAGCCCATGCGCACCAGGAAGTTGCGCAGCGCCTTTTCATCAATGCGTGAACCGACGCGGGCGCTGAAGGCGGCCTCTCGCAGGACCGCGCGCTCGGGCAGCCGCTGGGTCGCGGCACTGAGCGTCGTCAGCAGCACGTAGCGTTCGGGCATCCCGTGCACCAGCCCCGCCAGCGCCGCCATCCGCGCCGCCGCGATGTCGGGATTGGGCGACACCCGGTCATAGGGCAGACAGTCCCAGCCCGGGAAGGTGATCACCGG
This sequence comes from Pseudooceanicola sp. NS-SX9, assembly GCF_057380705.1. NCBI lineage: Bacteria > Pseudomonadati > Pseudomonadota > Alphaproteobacteria > Rhodobacterales > Paracoccaceae > Pseudooceanicola > Pseudooceanicola sp. NS-SX9. Next base: position 2,134,662 of record NZ_CM170818.1, read on the forward strand.
CATGTCGGGGGCGAAGAAGCGCAGCGCATCGGCCATCGCCGCCAGCCGCCGGTCATCGCGGGCGACATGCAGCACCGGTCCGCCGCTCTTTTCGACCTCCCTCAGGATCAGGGCCGCGTCAAAACCTTCGGGCGCGCCGCCCAGGGTGATCCGTCCAGGGTGTCCTGCCATGCGTTCTCTACCGTCCAAATATTCCGTGCGCGGCATTGACATACATGCCCCAGGCCGAGGTGACCAGAACCGCGACCAGTGCCACCGCCTGGATCGATACCCGCAGGCGGCGCAGCGCCAACAGGATGCGCGCTGTCTCGCGGTCGCGCCCCATGCGGCGGTAGCTGCGCTGCGTCATCAGCCAGCACAGCGACAGCGGGAACAGGATCAGGAATGCCGCCTGGGCGAATTCGATCCCGTACAGGAACCCCAGCAGCGCCAGCACCGTCATCCCGAAACTGCCGAAGCCCGCAATCCAGACGCCCTGGCGCTCGATCATCGCCTCGGCGCGCAGCGACCGGATCCGCACGAGATCGTGAAGATCGCGCTCGGCCGCGCTGCCCTCGTCCCGGGCCCCGGCCGCCAGCGCATGGGGAATGCCCACCAGCGCACTGCCCGCAAAGGTCCACAAAACCGCCAGCCCCAGCCAGAACCACAGGTTCGAGAAGGACCTAAGGTCCAGCAATGACAGGATGATGGACACAGCGCTCACCGGCCGGTTTCCTTTCGCTTCAAGCCCCCCGCGTGGATCGCATATAGCCCGCCCCGGACCGCTTTCCCAGCCCGCCCGTGCCCTTGCGTCCCCTCGTCACCCTTGAGCTTGCCGCCCACCCGTGCCAAGCCTGCCCCAGCCCGAAGTGACAGAGGTCCCCCATGCAACCCGTTCACGCCCCCTTTCCCGCCACCCGCCTGCGCCGCACCCGTGTTTCCTCGGGGATCCGCGACCTGGTGCAGGAGAACAAGCTCGACACCCGCGACCTGATCTGGCCGGTCTTCGTCTGCGAGGGCGAGAACCACGAGGAACCCGTCCCCTCGATGCCGGGCGTGATGCGGCGCAGCGTCGACAAGCTGGCGGAAGCCGTCTCCGAGGCCTATGACCTGGGCATTCCCGCTGTCGACATCTTCCCCTACACGCCCGAGACCAAGCGCAGCGCCGATGCGTCCGAGGCCTGGAACCCGCAGAACCTGTCGAACCGGGCGACGCGCGCCATCAAGGCCGCCTGCCCCGACATGCTGGTGATGACCGACGTAGCGCTCGATCCCTATTCCGACACCGGCCACGACGGCTATGTGAAGGACGGCTACGTGGTGAACGACGAAACCGTCGAGGCGCTGGTGAAGCAGACGCTTTCACAGGCCGAGGCGGGCGCCGACATCATCGGCCCCTCCGACATGATGGACAACCGCATCGCCGCGATGCGCGCCGCGCTGGAAAAGAATGGCTTCCACAATGTCATGATCCTGTCCTATGCGGCGAAATATGCCTCGGGCTTCTATGGCCCGTTCCGTGATGCGGTGGGCGCGGCCGCCTCGCTCAAGGGCGGTGACAAGAAGACCTACCAGATGAACCCCGCCAATTCAGACGAGGCCCTGCGCCTGGTCGCGCGCGACCTCTCGGAAGGCGCCGACATGGTGATGATCAAGCCCGGCATGCCCTATCTCGACATCTGCCGCCGGGTGAAGGACCAGTTCGGCGTGCCGACCTTCGCCTACCAGGTCTCGGGCGAATACGCGATGCTGCAGGCGGCGGCACAAAACGGCTGGCTCGACGGCGACAAGGTGATGGTGGAAAGCCTGATGGCCTTCAAGCGCGCCGGCTGCGACGGGGTGCTGACCTATTACGCGCCCGAATTCGCCCGCAAGTTCGGATCCGCCTGAAACGGCAACGTGTTCACCCGAAGGGTGACAGCGCCGCGTCCTCACGCTATCCAAGGCGCTGACAGGGCCGGACAACGGCCCGCCCCCTTCGGGGGACACAACACAGAGGCAGTGACATGAGCGACAATACCCCCACCCGGCTCTCGCGCCGCGGCTTCACCCTGACCGCGCTGGCCGCCATCCCGGCGCTTTCGGCCTGCGCGACCGGTGTCGGCAGCAATGCCGGTGCCGAAATCGACGCCCGCGTCAACGTCACGCTGGACCAGATGTACAGCCAGTTTCCCGCAACGCGCGAGATCGCCCAGAAATCCGCCGGCATGCTGGTCATGCCGCTGATCACCGAGGCGGGCCTGGGCATCGGCGGCGGCTACGGCCGCGGCGCGCTGCGCGTCGGTGGTGCCACGGTCGATTACTACTCGGCCACCCGCGCCAACATCGGCCTGCAGATCGGCGCCCAGCAATATGCCCATGTGCTGTTCTTCATGACCGACGCCGCCCTGGCCGAATTCCGCCATTCCGACGGCTGGGCCGCCAGCGCCGATGCAACGCTGGTCTTCTCGAACCAGGGCCAGACGATCCGCGCCGATACCGTGACCGCGACCCAGCCGGTCATCGCGGTGATCTTCGGGCAGGCGGGCCTCAAGGTCGGCGCCACGATCGAGGGCCTGAAATACTCGCGCATCCTGCCCTGAGGGCCCCGGGGCGCGCGCACCCCGCCCCCATTTTCTTGTCGAAAAATACCTCCGCCGGAGGCACCGGCCCGCAAGGGCCGGTTTTCTTCGCCCCAGGGCGCATCCGCCTCAGTGATAGCGGAACTCCCCCACCACATTGCGCCATTCCCCCGAAGCCAGCCGCCGGCGATGCGCAAAGCGCACCGAATGCAGCGGCCCCTCGATCTCTTCCTGCCAGAAGGCGATGAAACGGAACAGCCGCGGATGGTCCGGCGCCAGATCGTAATCCTGCCAGACGAAGCTGTTCAGCACATGCCGGTGATCCGGCATCCGGTACAGGAATTCCGCCGTCGTCAGCCCGTATCCCTTCAGCAGCATTTCGGTTTCCGTCATGCGATCCTCCTGCCTGCGACGTGACCTCACGGAAAGACTGGCATGGTAGTATTAATTTTCAACAAAAACAGCATGTTGTCAGCCACACCGCCCGGCTGCCAACGCAAGGGGTGGGCAAGGATTGCACCCAAGATAAGCCCGGTGCTATAGTCCCCCCAACAAGATGTAGAAGATCCGACCAGACAGGCGACGCTCGTGACCGATACTCCGGAAACCCCTGAAAACGAAGACGAAAAAGCGGCGCCCAGCGTTTCGGTGCCCTCCGTCTCCATCGCCGAGGAGATGAAGACCTCCTACCTCGACTATGCCATGTCGGTCATCGTCAGCCGGGCCATCCCCGACCTGCGCGACGGCCTAAAACCTGTGCACCGGCGGATCCTCTTCGCCATGAACGAGGTCGGCAACACCCACGACAAGCCCTACCGCAAGTCCTCGCGCCCCGTGGCGGACACGATGGGTAAATATCACCCCCACGGCGACGCGGCGATCTACGACGCGCTGGTGCGGATGGCGCAGGACTTCTCCATGTCGCTGCCGCTGCTCGATGGCCAGGGCAACTTCGGCTCGATGGATGGCGACAAGGCGGCAGCCTTCCGCTACACCGAAGTCCGGATGGACAAGGTCGCCAACTACCTTCTCGACGACATCGACAAGGATACGGTGGACTTCCAGGACAACTACGACGGCAAGGACCGCGAACCCACCGTCCTGCCGGCGAAATTCCCCAACATGCTGGTGAACGGCGCAGGCGGCATCGCCGTCGGCATGGCCACCAACATCCCGCCCCACAACCTGGGCGAGGTCTGCGATGCCACCCTGGCGCTGATCGACAACCCCGACCTGTCGACCGAAGACCTGATCCAGTATGTCCCCGGCCCCGACTTCCCCACCGGCGGCATCGTGCTGGGCCGCTCGGGCGCCCGCAAGGCCTATCTGGAAGGCCGCGGCAGCGTCATCCTGCGCGCCAAGACCCATATCGAGGAACTGCGCAAGGACCGCTACGGGATCATCATCGACGAGATCCCCTATCAGGTGAACAAGGCCGCGATGATCGAGAAGATCGCCGAGCAGGTCCGCGAGAAACGCCTGGAGGGCATCGCCCATGTCCAGGACGAATCCGACCGCGACGGCGTGCGCGTGGTGATCGAACTGAAGCGCGACGCCACCCCCGATGTCGTGCTGAACCAGCTGTTCCGCTTCACGCCCATGCAGACGACCTTCGGCTGCAACATGCTGGCGCTGAACGGTGGCCGCCCGGAAACCCTGTCGCTCTACGGCTTCCTGTCGGCCTTCATCGACTTCCGCGAGGATGTCGTCGCCCGCCGCACCGCCTACCTGCTGCGCAAGGCCCGCGAACGCGCCCATCTGCTGTGCGGTCTGGCCGTGGCCGTGTCGAACGTGGACGAGATCGTCGCGACGATCCGCGCCTCGGCCGATGCATCCGATGCCCGCGAAAAGCTGATGACGCGGCGCTGGCCCGCGCATTCGATCCTTGAATACATCAAGCTGATCGACGACCCGACCCACACGGTCAACGAGGACGGCACCTACAACCTCTCCGAGGCCCAGGCCCGCGCGATTCTGGAACTGCGCCTGCAGCGCCTGACCCAGCTGGGCGTCAAGGAAGTCACCGACGAGCTGCAGGAACTGGCCGGCAAGATCCGCGAATACCTGGAAATCCTCGGCTCGCGCGAGCGGATCATGGAAATCATTTCCAACGAGCTGCGCGAGATCAAGGACCAGTTCGCCGTGCCCCGCCGCACCGAGATCGCCGACTGGTCCGGCGACATGGAAGACGAGGACCTGATCGAACGCGAGGACATGGTGGTGACCGTGACTGCGGGCGGCTGGATCAAGCGCACGCCGCTGACCGATTTCCGCTCGCAAAAGCGCGGTGGCAAGGGGCTGTCGGGCGGCGCGATGAAGGATGACGATGCCGTCACCACCCTCTTCGTCGCCAATACCCACACGCAGCTGCTGTTCTTCACCACCGAAGGCATGGTCTACAAACTGAAGACCTGGCGCCTGCCCGCGGGCGGGCGGACCTCGAAGGGTAAGGCGATCGTCAACATCCTGCCGATTCCGACGGGCGTGTCGATCGCTGCCATCATGCCGGTGGACCGGGACGAATCCGAATGGGGCGATCTGCAGATCGTCTTCGCGACCTCGGCCGGGACCGTGCGCCGCAACGCGCTGTCGGATTTCACCAACGTCATGCGCAACGGCAAGATCGCGATGAAATTCGAGGGCGAGGATGAAGGCATGCGCCTGATCAACGCCCGCATCTGCTCGCCCGAGGACGACGTGATGCTGTTCACCCGTTCGGGCCGGGCGATCCGGTTCCGCTCAGAAGATGTGCGCGTTTTCAACTCGCGCAACTCGACCGGTGTGCGCGGTGTGAAGCTTTCCGAGAATGACGAGGTCGCCTCGATGTTCGTCCTGCCGCATTTCCTTGCAGAGAGCGACGAAAGAGCCTCTTATCTGAAAATGCGCCGGGCAATGGCCGGTGATGTCGAACAAACCCAGGATGACGAGGACGGCAATGCCGACCTGCCGCTCAGCCAGGAACGCTATGCCGAGATGTCGGCCGCCGAGACCCTGATCCTGACGATCACCGACGGCGGGCACGGCCACGTCAGCTCTTCGCACGACTATCCGGTGCGGGGCCGTGGCGGCCAGGGCGTGACGGCCTGGGAAAAGAGCATGCGCTCGGGTCCGATCATCGCCGCCTTCCCGGTGGAATTGGATGACCAGATCATGCTGGCAACCTCCCGCGGGCAATCGATCCGCGTGCCGGTGGATGGGATCTCGTTCCGCTCGCGCAGTGCAGGTGGCGTGCGGGTGTTCAACACCGGCGCCGACGAACATGTTGTTTCTGTTGCCCGGATCGTGGACCAGGGTGATGAGGCCGAAAACGCTGGCCCGACCGAGGATTGATCCGGCGGGCGCTTGAGGACGATTAGACGTGAAGAATTGGGACGACCTGAGGTACCTGGTAGCGGTTCACAAGACAGGCTCGATGAGCGCTGCGGCGCGGTTGCTGGATACCAATCCGGCCACCGTGTCGCGGCGCCTGGCGCGCCTGTCGGAAACCCTGGGATTTGATCTTTTCCTGAAGACTCCCCAAGGGTGGACGGCGAACGAGGCCATCACGGATCTTATCGAAAGCATAACTGCCTTCGAGAACGAGATCGAAAGCTACCTGAACGCCCGCGACCAGCACCCCGATCAGGTTACCGGCCATATCAACATCGGCTGTCCTCCTTCCATCGCCAGTTTCGTCCTTTTCCCCGGTTTGCGCCAGTTCCTTGCCGACAACCCCGGGCTTGAAATTACCTTCACCGGTCAGTTCTATCAGGACGCCCTGGGCGACAACGACCTGTTCGTTTCGGCGGCGAGGCCGCAGCAGGGTCGGCTGGTGGTGCGCTACATCGGCAAGTACCACACCAATGTCTTTTGCTACGAAGACAGCCCCCGTGATGCCGGCTGGATCGGCCTGCACACCAAACACGACCGCTACCCCCCCTCGCAACATGCCCGCAGCATCCTGGGCGGCACCGATCCGGTGATCCGCGTGGAAAGCCTGACCGAGGTCCTGGCCACCGTCCAGGGCACCCGTCTGCCCGGCCTGATGCCCGCCATCGCGGCCCGTCAGGACACATCCCTGGTGCCCTTCGACCCCGAGTCGGAACCCCAGCAGACGCCGCTTTACCTGTGCTTCCACGAGACCCGCCGCAAGGATCCGCTGCTGCAACTGGTGGCGGACTGGATTGCCGAACAGTTCAACGCCATCGAGGGGCTCTGATCCCGGCGGGGATCCGAAATCGGGAACACCCGCCCGTGCACTGCGCAGAAAGCGGCGTCCGGGCGGCCCCGAACGACAGACCGGAGAGAAAAGACCTTTGCGTTCCGGTTTGAAAACGTTATTGTACAGCTTGTGACTTAATCGTCTCGACACAGAGTTTCCGTGGCAGAGTTTATCCCGATCCTTCGGGAATCCGATGTCCCTTGGAAGATCACTTTAAATGCCTGTTCAGCGGCGTTTCTTTGGAAACGTAGGGATCTTCTGAATAAGGCTTGACGCTTCTACCCCGTCAATCCCTTCACTTGGGCCAGCCTGAACAGCTGGCCCAATTTTTTTGGCGATCAGGATAGGCAAAGAAAAACGGCCCCTTGCGGGACCGTCTTCATGCGATGCATCAGCTGTTACAGGTCGTAGATGCCCTGGAACTTGGCCTCGATATACTGCAGCAGCGGCTCGGCATCGGGGGCCTTGCCGCAGGCGCGGGTGATCGTCTCGCGCGGCTCGTAGAGGCTGCCGTGGCGCTGCACCTTCTCCTTCAGCCAGGACATGGCGGGGCGGGTATCGCCCTGCGCCAGCGCGGCATCCAGATCCGGCAGGTCCTGCCGCAGCGCCTGGTGCAGGCAGCCGGCATAGACATTGCCCAGGGCATAGGTCGGGAAATAACCGAACAGCCCCAGCGACCAGTGCACATCCTGCAGGCACCCGAGCGATGGGCGCGGCACGGCATAGCCGAAATCGGCCTCGAACCGGGTGTTCCAGGCCTCTTGCAGATCGGCCACTTGCAGAGCGCCGCCAATCAGCTGCTGCTCAAGGTCAAAGCGCAACATGATGTGCAGGTTGTACTGCAATTCATCCGCCTCGGTGCGGATCCAGTCCTTCTGAACGCGGTTCACGGCGGCATAGAAGGCCTCGGGCGTGTCGATGCCGATGTCGCCGTAGGTGGCGCGGAAACGCTCGAACAGCCAGCCGGTGAAGGCGCGCGACCGGCCCAGCTGGTTCTCGAAGATCCGGCTCTGGCTTTCGTGCACCCCCATCGAGACCCCCTGGCCCAGGGGCGTCAGCAGGTAGTCGGGGTCGATGTTCTGCTCGTAGCAGGCATGACCCGTCTCGTGGATGGTGGAATAGAGGCAGTTGAACGGATCGTCGGGATTGGTCCGCGTGGTGATGCGCACGTCATCCCCCGACCCGGACGAGAACGGATGCACCGCCTTGTCGATCCGGCCGCGGGTCAGGTCATAACCGAAGGCCAGGGCGACCTCTTGGGTCATGGCCATCTGGGCGGCTTCGGGGAAGGTTCCGCTGGTGCCCTTCGGCGCGGGTTTCTCCAGCACGCGGGCGCGCAGGTCGACCAGCCGGGGGCGCATCGCATCGAAGATCGCGCCCAGTTCGGCCGCCGTCGTGCCCGGTTCGTAATCGGCGATCAGCGCGTCATAGGGCGTGCCGTCCCCCGCCAGCGCCGTGCCCTCTTCGCGGCGCAGCGCGATGACGCGCTCCAGCACCGGGGCGAAGGCGGCGAAGTCGTCATTGGCGCGCGCCTCGGCCCACTGGCCCTGCGCCAGCGAGGTGACGCGGGCGATCTCGGTTGCCAGACGCGCCGGGATCTTGACCGAGCGGTCGTAGCTGCGGCGGATCAGGCGGATCTGCGCAGCCTCGGCCTGGGTCATCGCGGTGCCTTCGCAGGCGGCAAGCCAGTCCGCGAGGCGCGGATCGGTGCGGCGCGCGTGCAGCACGCTTTCCATCGCCGCCATTTCCTCGCCCCGTTGGGTGGCAGCGCCCTTGGGCATCATGGTTTCCTGGTCCCAGCCCAGGCGGCCGGCGACCTGCGCCAGCGCCTCGGTTTCCTTCTGGAAGGCCAGCAGATCGGAAAGCGCGCTCATGCCCGGCCCTCCCGGATGCCGGCGACCACCGGATAGCCTGCCATGAAGCGGGCGCGGATGATCAGCGCGAAGGTCAGCACCGCAACCAGCTGGTGGGTGATGGCGACGTGCACCATGGCGGCCGTCATCACCGTGGTGATGCCAAGCGCCACCTGCACGACCATGGCCCCCCAGGCCCAGGCAAAGGCCCGGCGGGTGGCGGCATTGGGCGAACGGCGGGACTTGATGAAGCAGACGGTGCCGAAGATGAACACCAGATAGCCGAAGCAGCGGTGGATGAACTGCACCAGCCCCGGGTTCGCCAGGAAGTTCTGCCACAGCGGATGGATGTCAAAGGCATAGGGCGGGAAGAACTGCCCACCCATCAGCGGCCAGTCGGTGAACGAGCGGCCCGCGTCGATGCCCGCCGTCAGCGCGCCCAGCAGCACCTGAAGGAACAGCATATGCATCCAGCCCGTCGACATGCCGAACAGCTTGCGCTCGCGCAGGCGGCGCGCCTGCATCAGGTCGCGTTCCTCGCGGCCGAGGCCGTAGAAGAACCAGGCGATGCAGCCCAGGATGGTGAAGGCCACGCCCAGGTGGATTGCCAGCCGGTACGAGGCCACGCGCAGCATGTCGCCACCCAGCCCCGAGGACACCATCCACCAGCCGACCGCGCCCTGGATGCCGCCCAGGATGCCGATGCCGAAGCAGCGCTTCTTCCAGCCCTGCGGGATCAGCCCGAAGGCCCAGAACCCGAAGAAACCGAGCGCCCAGACCAGGCCGATGCTGCGGCCCAGGTTCCGGTGGCTCCATTCCCACCAGTAGATGTGCTTGAAGTCGGAAAGCTGCATCCAGCTGTTCTGCTCGGTGAACTGCGGGATCTGCTTGTAGAGGTCAAACTCATGCTGCCAGTCGGCCTGGCTGAGCGGCGGCAGCGCCCCCGACAGGGGCTTCCACTGGGTGATCGACAGGCCGGAATCGGTCAGGCGCGTCAGCCCGCCCAGCACGATCATCGCCACCACCATCAGGAACAGCAGCGCCATCCAGACCCGGACCGCCCGCCGCGACCCGCGCCGCGCGCCGTCGATGGCACCGGTGCGGATTGCAGGTTTCTGCGTGTCCGAAACCTCTTCGAAAATGCTTCTCTTCTGGCTCATACCAGTCTCCTTCGGCCCGGACAGGGGGCTGCCCGGAGATGAATTCGGGGGGGGTGGGCGCGTTACTCGCCGCGGTCCTTCCAGCGCACCATCTGGCGCAGAATGCCATGCAGCATCTGCACGTCCGAGGTGGTCAGGGGCATCCGGCTCCAGAAGTTGCGCAGCACGGTCTTCATGCCCTCGGCCTTGGTCTCGGGGAAGAAGAACCCGGCCGTGTCGAGGCGGGACTCGTAATGTTCGGCAAGCTTCTGGATCTCGATGTTCGAAGCCCAGTCAGAGCCCGCAAGCTCGGTCCGCTCGGCCTCGACAGCAGCGGTCTGGCGGCGCCATTCATAGGCCGTCAGCAGCACGCATTGCGCCAGGTTCAACGAGGCGAATTCCGGGTTCACCGGCACGTTGATGATGGCATTGGCGCGTGCGATGTCGTCGTTTTCCAGCCCCGCGCGTTCCGGGCCGAAGAGGACGGCCACCTTTTCACCGGCGGCGATCTTCTCTCGGGCCAGTTCCATCGCGCGTTCCGGGGTGACGACGGGTTTCGTCAGGCCGCGGGCCCGGGCGGTGGTGGCAAAGACATAGGTGCAGTCGCCGATCGCCTGGTCGGTGGTTTCGGTCAGCAGTGCCTCGTCCAGCAGGCGGCCCGCGCCCGAGGCCATGGCGACGGCCTTCTGGTTCGGCCAGCCGTCCCGCGGCGCGACAAGGCGCATCCGGTCGAGGCCGAAATTCCACATCGCGCGGGCGGCGCCTCCGATATTCTCTCCCATCTGGGGACGGACGAGGACGAAAACGGGCTGCGACATGGGGTTCCTTTCTCTGTTGTGTTTCGTCTAGCCGGGTGGGCCGGAGGTGTCGAGGGCGTGTGGCAAGCCACATCGCATCATATCTGCGTGGGCCGTGGGGGAAGCCTTGGGGATTGCATATTTGGGGAAAGATGAAAGGCAGGGCGCCGCGCAATCCCTTTGCCTCTGTTGCGGCGGCGCGGTATAGCGGCGCGAACTTTCGAGAGGATCGGACATGTCGCAGGACGAAAAGCCCCAGATCTACCTGATCTCGCCGCCGGAATTCGATCTGATGGAATTCCCCGTCCAGCTGGCCCGCGTGCTGGACGCCCAGGAGATCGCCTGCGTGCGGCTGGCGCTGGCCACCCATGACGAGGACCGGCTGTGCCGTGCCGTCGACACCCTGCGCGAGGTCACCGAGGTGCGCGACGTGGCGCTGGTGATCGAACGCCATATCCTTCTGGCCGAGCGGCTGGGGCTGGATGGCGTGCATCTGGACGACGGCTCGCGCTCGGTGCGCAAGGCGCGCAAGGCGCTTGGCAATGATGCCATCGTTGGCGCCTTCTGCGGCACCTCGCGCCATGACGGCATGAGCGCGGGCGAGGCAGGCGGCGATTACGTCTGCTTCGGCCCCTCCAGCGAGACCGCGCTGGTCGATGGCACCGTGGCGCCGTTCGAGCTGTTCGAATGGTGGTCGCAGATGATCGAGATCCCGGTGGTCGCCGAAGGCGGGCTGGACATCGAGACCATCACCCGCCTGTCGCCGGTCACCGATTTCTTCGGCATCGGCGAGGAAATCTGGCGCGCCGAGGATCCGGTGGCCGAGCTTGCCCGGCTGACCGCCGCCTTCTGATCAGCGGTCCTGCTGGAAGTCCCAGGGCATGCCTGACCGCACCGCCGCCTCGCAGGCATCGGACAGATGCTTGCGGGTGGCGAAATCGGCCACCTTCAGCGGCGCGTGGTAGATCACTTCGACGCTGCCCTGACGGCGGTGGCCCAGCACCTTTGCCAGGTGCGCCCCGAAATCCATATCGCCCCACCAGCCGTAAAAGCGCGGCTCGGCCCCTTCGGGGGGGCGGTAGAGGACCGTCACCGGCTGGATCCACAGACGCTCGCGCAGGCCTTCGGCAAAGAAGGCGGCGAAAAGCGAGGATTTGAAGCGCAGCACCCGGCGGCCGTCGGTCGAGGTGCCTTCGGGGAAGAACATCAGCCTGTGCCCCGCCAGCAGGCGGTCGCGGAAGACCTGTTCCTGCAGCTTGGCCTCGGCGCGGTTGCGGTTGATGAAGACGGTGCCGGTGGCCCGGGCCAGAACGCCGATGCCGGGCCAGCCGGCGACCTCGGATTTCGAGACGAAATAGACGGCGCGGGGGGCGGAAAGCGTGAAGATGTCGCTCCAGGAGACGTGGTTCGAGACCATCGCGCCCGGGTGGCGCATCGGCTGGCCGCTGACGCGCAGGCGGATCCCCGAGATGCGGAAGAACGCCCGGCAGACGGTCTTCTGGAACCAGGGCGTGACGGGGCGGTGATCGCCGCAAAGCGGCCGTTCGACCAGCCGCACCAGCAGCAGGCACACAAGGCCCAGCCCGCAGACCAGCAGGAAGGGCACGGCGCGCAATGCGAATAGCGCCCAGCCCGCCGCGGTCAGCTTGGGTTCGGGGGGCGTGTCGTCGGAATACCAGGTGTCGCTCATGCGGGCCTCAGGGACGGGTCAGGATCAGGCGGCTCTGCTTTTCGTTCAGCTGCGCGCTGTCGAGGATCAGGCAGATGTCCACCGTGTTGAAGGCATGGTCGATGAAGGCCCCCTCGCCCACGAAACCGCCCAGCTTGAGGTAGCCCTTGATCAGCGGCGGCACGGCGCGCATGGCGGCAACGCGGTCGATCCGGTCGACCGGCAGCAGGTCCATCGGCTGGAAGGTCCGGGCGCGGACGCGCAGGTTTTCGGGGGCCAGGTGGCGGGCGTGCAGCAGCGACAGCGCGGGGGCCAACGGCGCGATGTCGGTGCCGTGGAACGAGGCAGTGCCGAAAAGGATCTCGATCCCGCGGGCGCGGACGTAATCGGCCACCGCGTTCCACATCACCATCATGGCCGGGCCGCCGCGGTAATCGGGATGCAGGCACGAGCGCCCCAGTTCCAGCAGGCGACGACCTGAATTGCGCAGCAAGGTCAGGTCGTATTCGTCCTCGCCATAGAACTGGCCGGCATCGCGTGCGGCCGTGTCGGTCAGCAGCCGGTAGACCCCCACCACCGGATCGCCCGGCCGCGCCAGATCCAGCAGCAGCAGGTGGTCGAAGAAGGGATCGAAGCGGTCGCGCTCCAGCCGGTGGACGTGATCGACCAGATCGCCGCCACCGCCCAGCTCTTCGACGAAGACCTGGTAGCGCAGGCGCTGCGCCGCCTGCAATTCGGCGTCGCTCTGCGCCAGGCGCACTTCGAATTGGGGCTGGGTCATGGGGGTCCGTTCGGGCAGATCGCAGGTTCGGACCTTCTAGGGAATGCCCAAGGCCCGTGCAAGAGAGCGCCCGGGACCCTCACGCGGTTTCGATTTCCCGCAAGTCCCGGTTGTGTTAACCTTTTGGTAACCACATTTCGGCCATCAGTCGAAGATGGGAACCAGCTCGATGCGGGAGCCATCGATGACGACCTTCCCCTGGTCCGGAAAGTTGACTGTGATGCGTCCGGCGATATTTGATTGCACCTGTCCGACGCCCCAGTCCGGCTGGTTGGGATGGCGGACCCGCATTCCGGGTTCGAGGAGATCGTTCAATGCGCTCACTTCGGGCTCCTGCACGTTTAGAAAAGGTTAAGCCTACACATGATGCAGAATAGCCATCTCCTAGCCTCGCTCATAGGGTCGCGCATCTGCCATGACCTGATTTCCCCTGTCGGCGCCATCCAGAACGGGATCGAACTTTTGTCGCTGGAAGGCGCGGTGCGGGGCCCGGAGATGCTGCTGATTTCCGACAGCGTCAGCGCCGCCTCTGCCAAAATCCGCTTTCTGCGCATCGCCTTCGGCATGGCGGGATCGGGCCAGAAGATCGGCAAGCGCGAGGTCGCCTCGATCCTTGATGACCTGAGCCAGAACGGCCGCGTCACCTATGACTGGACGCCGATCGGCGATTTCGACCGCACCCAGATCCAGGAGGTCTTTCTGGCGCTGCTGTGCCTGGAAAGCGCGATGCCCCATGGCGGCGTCATCTCGGTCACGCGGGCCGAAGACGACGGATGGGAGATCAGCGGCCCGGCACAGACCGCCCGCCCCGATCCGAAGCTGTGGAAGACGCTGGAAACCGGCGAGGGCGCCGAGACGGTGATGCCCGCCCATGTCCAGTTCGCACTTCTGCCTGCGGTGGTGGCGGAAAGATTCGGCACCATTACCATCCGCGAAAGCGCGGACAGCCTGACCATCACCCTGTAAAGCGTTCACCACCTGATGCCCGGGCAGGCAGGCTGCCCGGAAATCAGGCGCGGGATGCGGTACAGGCCCGCATCCGCCGATGCCCTTAGCGGCGCACGGTGCCGTCGCCCACCACCAGATATTTGAAGCTGGTCAGCTGTTCGGCCCCGACGGGACCACGGGCATGCATCTTGCCGGTGGCGATGCCGATTTCCGCGCCCATGCCGAATTCACCGCCATCGGCGAACTGCGTCGAGGCATTGTGCATCAGGATCGCGCTGTCCAGCCGCTCAAAGAAATGGTCGGCCGCCTGCTGGTCCTGGGTGATGATCGCCTCGGTGTGCTGGCTGCCATAGGCGCGGATGTGCTCGATCGCCTCGTCGACCCCGTCAACCAGCTTGGCCGCGCAGATCATGTCCAGGAATTCCTTGCCGAAATCATCGGGCTGCGCCGGGGTCACGCCGGGGATCTTCTGCAGCTCGCCGGCACCGCGCACCTCGACACCGGCCTTCAGCAGGGCCTCGATCACGATCGGGCCGTGCTGGGTGTAAAAGCGCCAGTCCAGCAGCAGGCATTCCATCGCGCCGCAAATGCCGGTGCGGCGGGTCTTGGCGTTCAGCACGACCTCGACCGCCATGGCGGGATCGGCCGTGGCACCGACATAGGTGTGGCAGATGCCTTCCAGATGCGCAAAAACCGGCACGCGGGCCTCGCGCTGGACCAGCCCCACCAGACCCTTGCCGCCGCGCGGCACGATCACGTCGATGTATTCGACCATGCCCAGCATCTCGCTGACGGCGGCGCGGTCGCGGGTCGGCACCAGCTGGATCGCGGCCTCGGGCAGGCCGGCCTGGCGCAGACCTTCGACCAGGCACTCGTGGATCGCGCGCGAGCTGTGGAAGCTTTCCGAGCCGCCGCGCAGGATCACCGCATTGCCCGCCTTCAGGCACAGCGCCCCGGCATCGGCGGTGACGTTCGGACGGCTTTCGTAGATGACACCCACGACGCCCAGCGGCGTGCGCACCCGGCGGATGTTCAGCCCCGAGGGCATGTCCCAGTCGGCCATCACCTTGCCCACCGGATCGGCCTGTTCGGCCACGGTGCGCAGGCTGTCGACGATGCCGCGGATGCGCCGTTCGTCCAGCATCAGCCGGTCGATCATCGCCCCCGACAGGCCCTTGGCCTCGGCATAGGCCAGATCCTCGCAATTCGCGTCGATGATCGCCTCGCGCCGGGCCCAGACCGCATCGGCCGCCCCGACAAGGGCGGCGTATTTGCGTTCCTGGCTGGCATAGGCCAGCTCGGCCGCGGCGGCACGGGCGGCCCGGCCGATGCCGGTCATGACCTCGTGAATGTCCTGAGCGTCCTTCATGTCCTCACTCCCCTTCCGTCAGGCGACGCGCTGCGGCAGCGCCATGTCATCGCGGTGCACCAGCGCGGCGCGCCCCGGATAGCCCAGCAGGGCCTCGATCTCGTGGCTTTGATGGCCGGCAAGCTGCGCGGCCTCCTCGGCGGTGTAGCGGGTCAGGCCCTGGCCCAGGACATGGCCCGCGGGGCTGACGATCTCGACCGCGTCGCCACGGCCAAAGCCGCCCTCGACCCGGACCACACCGGCCGGCAGAAGCGAGCGGCCGTGATCCAGCGCCCGTTCCGCCCCGGCATCCACATGCACCCGGCCACGCGGCTTCATCGCCGCGATCCAGCCCTTGCGGGCGGTCTGCGGATCACCGTCGGCGGCAAACCAGGTGGCCGCCGCGCCCTCCTGCAGCGCCCGCAGCGGATTGGGCCGCGAGCCCAGCGTGATCGCCATCGCACAGCCCGCCTGGGTGGCGGTCTTGGCGGCCATCAGCTTGGTCTTCATGCCGCCCTTCGACAGGCCCGAGGCCGCATCGCCCGCCATCGCCTCGATCTCCGGGGTGATGCGGTCAACCAGATCAAAGCGCCGCGCCGTGGGATCAAGGTTCGGGTTCGCGGTATAAAGGCCATCGACATCCGACAGCAGCACCAGCCGGTCGGCGCCCACCGTCACAGCGACCTGCGCCGCCAGGCGGTCGTTGTCGCCATAGCGGATCTCGTCGGTGGCGATGGTGTCGTTCTCGTTCACGATGGGCACGGTGCCAAGCGACAGCAGCGTTTCCATCGTATTGCGAGAGTTGATGTAGCGGCGGCGGTTGGCGCTGTCTTCCAGCGTCACCAGCACCTGCGCCACGGTGATCCCGTGGGCGCCAAGAGCCTTGTCATAGGCGGCTGCCAGGCCGATCTGACCCACGGCGGCCGCCGCCTGCGCCTGTTCCAGCGCCAGCGTGCCAAGGCCCAGCCCCAGCACGCCCCGGCCAAGCGCGATCGAGCCCGAGGACACCAGCACCACCTCGGTCCCCTGCCCGCGCAGCCAGGCCACATCCTGCGCCAGGCCGGTCAGCCAGTCGTCGCGCAGCCGGCCCGTGGTGGAATTCACCAGCAGGGCCGAGCCGATCTTGACGACGACGCGCTTTGCACCGGTCAGGGACGCCACGGCGCTTCCTCCTCTTCGTCGCCCGCCTTGCGACGCAGGCGGTCTTCGTCGATGCGGGCGCGCAGGGCACGCAGAACCTCGGTCGTGCCTTGGCCGGTGGCGCCCGACATGAACATCACCGGGGTACCGGTGACCTCTTCCAGGAATTCGCGCTGCATCTCGCGCAGCTCGTCATCCAGGCTGTCGATCTTGTTCAGCACGGTGATCCGGGGCTTGTCGGCCAGGCCCGCGCCATAGGCTTCAAGTTCGCCGATGATGGTCTCGTAATCCTGCGCGATCTCGTCCGAGGTGCCGTCGACCAGATGCAGCAGCACGGCGCAGCGTTCGACATGGCCCAGGAACAGATCGCCCAGGCCGCGGCCTTCCGAGGCGCCCTCGATCAGGCCGGGAATGTCGGCCACGACGAATTCGACGCCATCGACACCGACGACGCCCAGATTCGGGTGCAGCGTGGTGAAGGGATAATCCGCCACCTTCGGCCGCGCATTCGAGGTCGCCGCCAGGAAGGTCGACTTGCCGGCGTTCGGCAGCCCCAGCAGGCCCACATCGGCAATCAGCTTCAGCCGCAGCCAGACGGTGCGTTCGACCGCCGGTTGCCCGGGGTTGGCCCGACGCGGCGCCTGGTTGGTCGCGGATTTGAAATAGGCGTTGCCGAAACCGCCGTTGCCGCCCTTGCACAGCACCACGCGCTGGCCGACCTCGGTCAGGTCGGCGATCACCGTTTCCTCGTCTTCCTCAAGGATCTCGGTGCCGACAGGCACACGCAGGATGATGTCGTTGCCATCGGCACCGGTGCGCAGACGGCCCGCGCCGCCCTGGCCGTTGCGGGCGAAGAAGTGCTGCTGATAGCGGAAGTCGATCAGGGTGTTCAGCCCCTCGACCGCCTCGGCGATCACATCGCCACCACCGCCGCCGTTGCCGCCATCGGGCCCGCCGTATTCGATGAATTTCTCGCGCCGGAACGAGACGGCGCCGTTACCGCCGGCGCCGGACTTCAGATAGACCTTTGCGAGATCGAGGAATTTCATGTCACTGTCCCTGCCGCAAAGGTCGCTGTCCTAGCGCGCCCGGCGGCTCAATCTAGTTTTCGGATATATGTCCAGGTCGCGACGGAAGCGCCGCGCGCCACCGAATAGCTTTCCGCATCCCCGACATATTCGAAGCCGTTCTTGGTGAGAACCCGTGCCGAAGCCGGATTGTCCTGGAAAACCGATGCAAAGATCGAACGATCCCCCAGCGGGTTCGCCTCGACCAGCGCGGTGACGGCCGCAGACGCCATGTTGCCACCCCACCAGGCGGGTGCCACCCAGTAGCCGATTTCCGACTGCCCGGCATCCATCCGCTTCAGGCTGATGATGCCCTTCAGCTCGGCCCCGCCCACGCGAGAGCTGTCGAGCGCCCAGATCACCTCGCGCGGGTCGGCCGCCATGGCACGGGCCAGGAAGGCCTCGGTCAGGCCGGGCGGCAGCGGATGCGGGATCGAGGTCGTCATCTGCGCGACGCGGGCGTCGGCGGCGTAGAACTCGATCAGGCCGGCATCGGCCTTGGTCAGCGGACGAAGATCGACGTCTTCGCCCCGGATGAAGGGCTGCGCGAACGCGGTGTCTTCTGCCATTGGGTCCTCCCTCGGGCTGTTGCGTCCCTCGCTCCACCGGCAAAACGGCAGAGGGGACCGGCGGGTTGGCCGATCCCCTCAATGAACCATCACTGGTGAAGGTCGGCTTACTCCGCGGCCTCTGCCACTGGCAGAACGGAGATGAAGGTGCGACCCTTCAGGCCCTTGTGGAACTTCACGTTGCCTTCGACGGTGGCGAAGATCGTGTGATCCTTGCCCATGCCGACGCCGGCACCCGGGTACCATTTCGTGCCGCGCTGACGCGCGATGATGTTGCCGGGGATGACGACTTCGCCGCCGTACTTCTTGACGCCAAGACGGCGGCCAATGGAGTCGCGGCCGTTGCGGGAGCTACCGCCAGCTTTCTTGTGTGCCATATCTGGTCTCTCCTACTCTGGATTACTCGGCTGCGACTGCAGCGACGGAGCCTGCACCGATCGCGGCTTTCACGCCGGTGTCGGCAGCGCCGGAGGTCAGGATCTCGGTGACCTTGATCAGCGTCAGCTGCTGACGGTGGCCCTTCGTGCGCTTCGACGAATGCTTACGACGACGCTTGACGAAGTGGATGACCTTCTCGCCCTTGATCTGGTCGATGACGTCAGCCTGAACAGCGGCACCTTCGACGAAGGGCGCGCCAACGGTCACATCGTCACCGCCGAGCATCAGGATGTCGTTGAATTGGACTTTCTCGCCGGCATCAGCTGCCAGCTTTTCGACGCGCAGCACATCGCCCGACTGGACCTTGTACTGTTTGCCGCCGGTTTTCAGAACCGCGAACATGACGTTCTTCCTTTTGCTTCGCGTCCTTTGGCCCCCCGGGATCCCGGGTGTTGGTGGTGACCGGCACCGCCATCGAACAGCGCGCCCCGCCAGGGGCGACATTGAAATGCCCGGCAAGGCGGGTGCCTGCCGGGATGGGCGGCTTATCCTTCCGCAGCGACACGATGTCAAGCCCGGAAGACCGGCCCGCCCCCGGAAAGGCGGGCCTTTTCACCGTATCGAGAGGCCTAGAGGTCGGTCGAGGGCTCGACCCCCTTCAGCTTGGCGGCTGCGGCCTCGAACTGCTGGGCCATGACCTCGTACTGGACGTCGTTCATCAGCTTGTAGACCGCCTGCATCTTGGGATCTTCCAGCGCCTTGGCGTAGGTCTCAAGCTCGGCATTGCTGAAATCGCGGTAGGTATAGGCCGCGTTGGTCAGCGCGTTCATCCGGCTCTGGTCCTTGTTGGACTTGGCGTTGTTGACCAGGCTGTCGTGCAGCGTCTTGTCATCGACCTGGAAGTCGATCACGCCCGCATCGCGCGCCGCCAGCAGAAAGCGGTACTGCACCTCGGCCATCGGCGCCACGGCATCATCGGCGGCCTCGACCGCGGCGTTCAGCCGGTCGAGCAGCGCCACGCGGTCGCTCTTGCCCTCGTCCAGCAGCTTACTGAGGGTTTCCTCGGCATTGGCGCTGCGGTCCTGGTCGGTATCCATGTGCGAGGCGTTCTCGGCCGCGACCAGGCGTTTGCCCAGGTCGGTCTCGTAGAACTTGGTCGCGAAATCCATGTCGGGGTCGGTGATCTTCTGCTGGATCATCTTGGCGCCCATCGCCTTCAGCTTGTCGGGTGCGAAGACGTCATCGGTCAGCACCTTCCAGGTGGTGGCGAAATCGCTTTGCTGCAGGTTCAGCATCTGCGGCCCGGCGGCGGCGCTCAGCTGGATGCTTTCCAGCGCCACGTCGAATCCGGTCGCCTTGAGGAACTGATCCACCTGCGCATCGGTGGCCGCCCTGCCCGGCAGCGCGTAGGCCGCCAGCAGAATCAGCGAGGCCAGGACCACAGCCCCCGCACGCCGCAGCGCACCGGCCTGTCCCGCCTGAACCGCCATCGCGGCTCCGCTTTGCTCTGCTTGCCTCATTGCTGCTTACTCCTTCTGATACTGTGTCCCATGGGACCTTTTACCCGGCTTCCACGGCGACGGGGGGACTGTCACGGCCCCCTTACGCAAAGGTAGGCGGAATATTGGCCTTCGCAATGCAAAAAGCCCTTGAACCCTATCACAAGTCTCTGTAAATCGCCCCTCACCACACCAACACGGAGAGGTGCCGGAGTGGTCGAACGGGGCGGTCTCGAAAACCGTTGAGCCTTTACGGGTTCCCAGGGTTCGAATCCCTGTCTCTCCGCCACTTTCCTTCCGGCAACGGATCGGAAAGACGGCGCAAGCCGAAAGACCGAACGGGGCGTTCAGCATCAGCTGGGCGCCCCGTCGTCGTTTCAGCCCTTTGGATCGCAGCGGGAAAACGTGCAGAATCATCGGGCTGCCCGGGTGACTTAAGGTGATGCGTGAAGATGGGATTCGGCGGTGGCCTGCCCCGGCCCGTGCAGCCCCTCCAGGAAACGCACCTGGGCATCGTAGGATTCGACCATCCGCAGATCGGCATCCACATGAGCCCGGAAGCGCGGCGCAGGCGGGCTGCCCTGCAGCAGCGTCCACAGACGGTCATGATCGCCCTGCGCCTCCATGTCGCCGGGGTTCAGATCGCGTGCCATCCCGGCATAGCGCAGCGCCATGTCGGGGCGGTCCTGACGCTCATGCGCGCGGGCGATGGCAAGGCACAGGTAGCCGCGCAGATAGAGGTCTTCCGGCAGGGCGTTCAGATAGGCCACGGCACGCGCCACCGGCAGCCGCCCGAGGTCCATCAGGTACAGCAGCGCGGCCAGGTCGGGATAGCGGCTCAGCTCGCCGCGCAGGGGCGCCAGCAGCCGGTCCAGGCGATCCTCGGCCAGCGCCGAAACCAGCGCGTCCAGCCCGAAGCGGGCCTGCAGGAAGGCCGGAATGGTATGCGGGCAATTGCGCAGGCTGATCACCCGGGGCGAATTCACCTCGGTCAGACAGAACAGGTCGCTCGAGACCTTCTCTCCGACCAGGATCCAGGGGCGGAACTCGGGGTTGCGCATGAACAGCGCCGACAGCGCGGGCGGCGGCCCCTCGACCCCGGCGCAGCGCAGGAAGAAACCGCGCCGCAGCCCGCCGTAGATCTCGGGCGCCATGGCCAGCACCTTGGCGCCCGGCAGGTCGGCCCCATAAAGCAGCGCCCCGTAGGCCCCCATCGAGCCGCCGAAAACCAGCACCTCGTCATAATCCGCCGCAATCCCGCGCAGGAACTGCCGGGTCCGGGCCCGCGACGGCGCGCCCTGCCCCAGCGGCACGCCATCGAAGAACCAGCCGTTGTCGGGGCAGTTCAGCAACAGCTGGTCGCAGTCGCCCCGCGCCAGCACGTCGTAATAGGCAAAGCGCCCCTGCGGACAGTCTATCCCCGACAGCGCGATCACCAGCCGCCGCTGCCCGCGCTGACGCAGCAGTGCCCAGTCGCTGAAAGGGCGGTCGCGGGCCGGGGCGGCGGTGTCGGATGTCATGCGCCCTCCAGCATCCAGGCGTGGCGGGTGCCCGCGAGCGCCTGCACAAGATCGGCATGGTTCTGCACCAGATCGGCCAGGCCTTCGGGATTCATGCGCAGGTTGCCGGGCGTGGCATCGACCGCCGCACCGTCCAGGATCCGCCCGCCGATGGTACAGACATCAGGGGCGAAATGGCCGTCGGGGGTGAACATGTCCTCGTAATCCAGCCGCATCACCCCGGGCAGCTGCGCCAGCAGCCCCTGCACGCGGGCATCCTGCGCCTCCAGCCGGTCGATCACCCCCAGCGCGGCGGGAATGTCGAGGGTCAGCTTGGGCTTCTCCTGCACCATCTGCTCGGCCCGTTCGGCGGACCATTTGCCGGTCGCGATCGAGATCTGCTCGGACACGTGGACCCGCAGCTTGTTGCGCCGCCGGATATGCACCACATGGGCGCCGGACTGCTTCATGAAACCGATCACGAAGGGTGCACGCCCATCGACATCCTCGCGCTGCGGGATCAGGTTCAGCCCGAAGTACTTGACGTCCATCACCAGCTTGCGCCCCCCAGCGCCAGCGCGCAGCTGGGTGATGTAATCGCGAAAGAGCCGCGGATGATGCTGCGGATGCACCAGGTCGGGCTGCTGCAGGACACGTTCGCGCACATAGGCGTAGAAACGGTTCGGCCGGTCGAGATCGCCATGGAAGATCTCGTCGCAATTGAGCGCCCCAGCGCCGGTCAGAAGAGTGCGGAAGACGGTGGTGCCACTGCGCTGCCGTCCAATGACAAAGATCAGGTCACTGCTCATCTAGGCCCCCTGACGCGAGACAGCCTGGGCATAGAGCGCCCGGGCAAGCTGACGCGCGGCGGCGGGATCGGCGGCGCACATCTCCTCCATGGCGTCGCGCAGCATGGCGCGACTGCCGACATTCTGCCCCCGCGACCAGGGCCAGGACATGGACCCCTTGCGGAAGCGATAGTGGAACCCCTGTTCGGGCAGCAGCAGACCACGATAGCCGCGCGCGGTGAAGCGCAGCCAGAAGGACCAATCATCGCCTTCGCCATTGCGCCTTGTGGCATCAAAGCCGATGTCGCGCAGGATGGCGGTGGGCAGAAGCGCGGTCATGCGATAGTCGTTCTCCAAAAGGTGCAGATGGTCCCCCAGCAGATGCTGCAGCACGGGCTCGGCGCTTTCGCCGAAATTGCGCCTCTGGGGGATCACGGCATCGGGACACAGGGGCGAGCCGTTCCAGGCGTCCAGCATCTGCCGCAGCAGGTCGGGCGCCAGGATGTCATCGGTATCAAGGAACAGCGCCAGCGGGGTGTCACAGGCCTCGATCAGCGTGTTACGCGCGGCCAGCAGCCCTCCGTTCGGCTGCTGCACGATCTCCAGCTGCGGCAACAGGGCACGGGCGTAATCGAAGTGACCCAGCGCAGAGGGGCTGGAGCCATCGTCGCAGATCAGCACCCTAGGCGGTGCAGTGGTCTGCCAGACCAGACTGTCGACGGTCTCGCGAAAGCTTTCGTCGGGCTGGTAGGCGGGGATCAGCACGGTCAGCGCCTCGGGCCCCATGGGGACACGCGCACTGGCATGGGTCATGGCTCCCCGCTTCTGCTGCAGACGCGCGTCATATAGCTGCCCCATCTCTTCGGCGATCTTCGCGGGATCAAGGGTCTCGCGGCAATGGGCGCGGACACGCTCGACGATGGCGGGGGCATCGGCGGCCATCTCGGTCAGGCGGGTCTGCAGGGTGCGGACATTCGCCATGGACCGATCCAGAACAAATTGAGAACAATCCGGTGGAAAGAACTCGGCCATGGGGGTGCCGTCACGCACCACCGGCAGAAGCCCCGCATCGATGGATTCCACGCAGGCATAAGAGAACGTCTCGGCCGAACCGAGGCTGGGACAGATGGCCCCGGGTTCCAGCAGCGCCCGGGCATCCTCGCGCGGCAGATAGCCGGTGAAGGACAGCCGGTCACGCAGCGCGGGCGTCAGCCGGGCGCGCACATAGGCCTGCATGTCGCGCTGGCGGAAGGGCGTGTCGACCACCCGTCCGATCAGGCGGATCTGGCGCAGCGGCAGGACCGGCTGGATGGCATTCGCCAGATAGACCAGCTTGTCGATCCCCTTCGAGATCGAGATCCGCCCGATATACTGGATCTCGGACCTGAGGGCGGGAAAGGCGCCCCCCGCGGCAAAGACATAGGGTTCCCGCACACAGGTGACATTGTCGCGGATGGCATAACCCTCCAGCCGCAGGCGTGCCGTCTGCGAGGGCGCGATCACCAGATCCGAGACCCGGCATTGCTGACGCTCGCACAGGTGGTTGATGCGGGCCCCCTGGTCCATGTCGATCTGGTCGGCCTCGTGGAAATCCTCGATGAAGCCGTGGTTATAGGTGACAAGCAGATGATCCCTGCCCCCCGGCGTGGCCTGCAGCCCCTGATAGGCCGCAAGGCAGGGCGCCAGGAAATCGGTGCCCTCAACCACGTCGATGCGCCAGTCGGCAATCACCCGGCGCAGCGCGGGGGCCAGGTGGGATCCGACGAAGAGGTTGTGAGAACATACCGGAAACATCCGCCAGACCTGCCGTGGGTCCAGATGTTCCACATGGACGTGATCGGGCCGGAAGGGGCGCGTGTCGCGGAACGGCACCGGCTGCGGCCCCTCGGTCCAGGTGAACAGGAACACCTCGTGACCGGCGGCGCGCATGGCGGGCACCATGTACTCCAGGTAGGTGGCAATCCCGCCCGAGGGCGTGAACGGCGTCTCGCGCGAGACATAGAGGATGCGCATGGCTCACGCCTCCTCGGATTGCAGCGCGAAATGGTCCAGATGCAGGGTGAATTCCCCGGCCAGAGGCAATTCCAGGATCAGGATCGCCTCCGAGGTCGTATCAAAGGCCATGTCCTTCAGCGCCGCTTCTCCGACGCGGATGCTGTGTTCGAAGGGCATGGACGAAACGGGAACATGTCGGTTCAGATGGTCCTTGCGCGTGCCATCCCGCTGCTGCAGCCGCAGGGTCACCGTCAGTTGCCGGGGGATCTGCGCAGTGTTGCGGGCGCCGATTTCGAAGAAACTGATCATGTCGAGGCGCAGCGCCTTCGCCCGCCGCAGCGCCGGCAGGTCCAGCGCGCATTCCAGCGTCAGCCAGCGCGGCTTGGCGGCCAGCGGAAAGACCGGGTTCACCGACAGCCGCGACACCCGCGGCCCGGCGCCGGGCCCGGCGGGCAGGCTGCGCAGGCAGACGGTGGCACCGCTGTCGCCGACCTCGGGGTCCAGACCGATCCAGACGCCCGGGGCGAAATGCTGGTAGGGATCGGCGGCGAAGGCGGGCATCGGCGCCCCCTCGGTCAGCAGCGTCCCCAGCCCCGAATGCAGCGTGCTTGCCACGGCGATCTCGGCCGGAGCAAAGGAAGAGACCTGGCTTTCCACCTCGGCCCGCAGGGTGCGGATCATCCGCTCCATCCCCTGAAGTTGCAGCCTGATGCGATCCAGATTGGCCTGTGCCGTCATCGCGTCCCCCGTTTCACGGCGATGTCGCGATCCGGGCAAAGCGTCGTCCCGGACCGGGCGCGGGTTCTCCGCGCCACGCCTCCGGGGATCCGGCGGCGCGACTCCGTTCTAGGCGGGACTTCCTTAGCGAAAGGTAAAGGCGGGCCCGGCGGGCCTTTTGCAAGCCGGGCCCGCGTCTTTGCAAATCAGCCGGCGCGGCGCGCCTGCACCATGGCAGCGGCCTGCTGCAGCGCCAGCATCATCGAGCGCGGATCGGCCACGCCCTGGCCCGCGATGTCGAAGGCCGTGCCATGATCGGGCGAGGTCCGCACGAAGGGCAGCCCCAGGGTGATGTTCACCCCTTCCTCCAGCCCAAGGTACTTGACCGGGATCAGCCCCTGGTCGTGATACTGCGCCACCACCACGTCGAAGGCCCCCTTCCTGGCCTGCATGAAGACCGTATCCCCCGGCCAGGGTCCCGAAGCCTCGATCCCCTCGGCCCGCGCCGCGGCAATGGCGGGGGCGATGATCTCGATCTCTTCGCGCCCGAACAGGCCGCCCTCGCCGGCATGGGGGTTCAGCCCTGCCACCGCCACCCGGGGCGCGGCAATGCCGAAGGCCCGGCAGCCCTCGTGCGCCAGCCGGATCGCCCGCATCTGGGCGTCGAAATCCGCCAGCCGGATGGCCTCGGACAGCGCCACATGGATGGTCACCAGCACCGTGCGGATCACATCATTGGCCAGCATCATCGCCACAGGCACGTCGCCCGCGTAATGCGCCAGCATCTCGGTATGGCCGGGGAATTTCACTCCGGCCGCCGAAAGGGCCTCCTTGTGGATCGGCGCCGTCACGATCCCCGAGGTCCGCCCCTCCATCGCCAGGGCAATGCCCTGCCGGATCGCGGCAAAGGCCGCCGCACCGGCCTGGGCGGAAATCCGTCCATAGGCGGGGGGCACATCCATCGGCACACCGGTTTCGATCAGCCGCAGGTGACGATCCGACAGCGGCGCCTCCTCGGGGCCGGATACCCGCTGCAGCACATGTCCCGGCGCCACCAGCGCCCGCGCCCGCTCGGCCACGGCCCAGTGCCCCAGCAGAACTGCCTCGGGCGCGCCATCGGCCATCACGGCCCGCAAGGCGATCTCGGGGCCGATGCCCGCCGGATCCCCCAGACTGACCCCCAGCGGCCTTGCCCCACCAGAGCCCACCACAGCCCGCCCTTCCCTCATCCCGCCTGCCAGATCACCGCTCATGCCGTTTGCCTTTTCACACATGCCAAAGGCCCCTCTCAGGGCCTTTGCAAATTCCACAGATCCGTATGCAAAGTCATCCACCGTGTTACAAAGGGCATCCCACCCATTTGCAAACTCGGCCGTATCACGCTTCGTCGACCTCGTCCGCGCCGTCGTCAGCCGCACGCAAGCCGTGCCCCCGATAGCCCGTCGCCACGACAAATTTCTCAGAGGAATCCGATCGCGAGGCCGGCGGCTTGACATTCGCCACCTTGGTAAAGCGCTGCTTCAGGATCGCCTGCAGCTGCCCCTCGGCACCGCCCGCCAGAACCTTGGCCACGAAGGTGCCCCCTTCAGCCAGCACATCGAAGGCCAGATAGGCCGCCGCCTCGCACAGCGCGATGATCCGCAGGTGGTCGGTCTGCTTGTGCCCCGAGGATGCCGCGGCCATGTCGCTCATCACCACGTCGGCCTCGCCGCCCAGCCAGCCCTTCACCAGCTCGTCCGCCCCGTCCGACAGGAAATCAAGCTGATGCACCTCGGCGCCCGGGATCGGCTCGACCTCCTGCAGGTCGACGCCGATGATCCGGCCCACCGACTTGCCGGACTTCTCGCCCAGCGCATTGATCCGCGGCACGGCCACCTGGATCCAGCCGCCCGGCGCACAGCCCAGGTCGACCACCCGCGCCCCCGGCACCAGGAAGCGGAACTTGTCGTCCAGCTCCATGATCTTGAAGGCCGCGCGCCCGCGATAGCCCTCGGCCTTGGCGCGCGTCACATAGGGGTCGTTCAGCTGCCGCTGCAGCCAGCGGGTCGAGGACAGCTTGCGCCCCCGTGCTGTCTTCACCTTGACGGTCAGGTCACGGTAGCCCCGCCCCGAAGAGTTCTTGCCGGTCGGTTTCTTCGCCACGCCCTGCCCTTTCGCCTTTCCAAAAATATGTCGGGGGAGCGGCCGCAGGCCGCGGGGGCAGAGCCCCCGGCCCGCTGGCCGCTCTCGCGCCC
The DNA here is from genome assembly GCF_057380705.1 of Pseudooceanicola sp. NS-SX9. Taxonomy (NCBI): domain Bacteria; kingdom Pseudomonadati; phylum Pseudomonadota; class Alphaproteobacteria; order Rhodobacterales; family Paracoccaceae; genus Pseudooceanicola; species Pseudooceanicola sp. NS-SX9. The sequence continues at coordinate 2,161,824 of NZ_CM170818.1, forward strand.
GTAGAATACCAGAACGCGGCGCTTGTCAAAACCCGACAGCGCATACCGGCCCCCACGTCCCCCGCCGGGGCCGCAGTCAGTAGGGCGCATCCTCCAGCACGCCATCGGCGCTCATCTGGGCATAAAGCAGCCCCTCCCGCAGCCCGCGGTCTGCCACGCTCAGCCGGTCGGTGGGCCAGCAGCGCAGCAGCGCCTGCAGGATGGCACTGCCCGACATGATCAGCGCATGACGGTCCTGACCGATGCGGGGATCCTTGCGGCGCCCCTCGGGGCCCATCTCCAGGTAGCCGCGGATCACCCGGTCGATCTGGTCCGAGGTCATCCGCAGCCCGTCGACCTTGGTCCGGTCATAGCGCTTCAGCCCCAGGTGGCTGGCCGCCACCGTCGTCACCGTCCCCGAGGTCCCGACGATCTGGAACCCGGCGCGCGCCTGCACATCCTTGTAGGGCGCGAAATCGGCCAGCGCCTCTTCGAAGAACCACGACATCAGCGCGAAACGCGCCGCATCGTCCTCGACGTCGCGGAACTGGTCGCGCAGCGTCGCCACCCCCAGCGGCACGGAAATCCAGTCCACCACCTTGGCGGCGGGGAACGGGCTTTCCGGCGGGTGGAACCCGGCATGCAGCCGCATGATCGCCCGCGGACGCTCGCGCTGCGGCACCGAAGTCAGGTCGATCCACACCAGTTCCGTGGACCCCCCGCCGATATCGACCACCAGCAGCTGCTCGGTCCGGGTGGACACCAGCGGCGCGCAGGAGATCACCGCCAGGCGGGCCTCTTCCTCGGGCTCGATGATCTCCAGCTTCAGGCCGGTTTCCCGGCGCACCTGCTGGATGAACCCGGCCGCATTGGTCGCCCGGCGGCAGGCCTCGGTCGCGACCAGCCGCATGTGCCGGACCCGGTGCCGCTTCAGCTTCTGCTGACAGATGCGCATGGCCTGGATGGTACGTGCCATCGAGACACGCGAAAGCCGCCCGGATCGTTCCAGCCCGGAGCCGAGCTGAACCGATTTCGAGAAGCTGTCGACCACATGAAACTGACTGCCCTTCGGTTGGGCAATCAGCATGCGGCATGAGTTCGTTCCCAGATCCAGCGCAGCGTAAAGCTCCGCCGGATCGGGCGGGTTGGATGCGGGACTCTCGACCGGTTTAGGGAAAGCGCCCGCACCTTTCGGACGCCTGGGCGCCATGGTTGCGCCCTCCATATCGTGTTGATTACCAGAGTAATCATTCCCCCTCGCCTCCGCAAGATCCTTCCGCGCGCCCGGTTGCGGCCCGCCTCCCGATCTGCTTTGCAGCAGGGATCCGAAGCCGGCCCTTGCCAGGCCCCCCGTGCTTCATTATACATTCGTTTAAATAGGAGGAGGGCACATGCCCGACGTCACCATCGTCTACTGGCGCGACATCCCGGCCCAGGTCATCGTCGGCAAGGGCCGGCGCGCCACCAAGGCCGTGCTGCCGGAACGTTTCGAACAGGCCATCGACCGCGCCGCCATGAAGGTCGGCGCCTCGGATACCGATGCCTATCTGGCCGAGTGGCGCAAGGCAGAGCCCTTCCCTGTCGAAGGCGACCCGCAACAGGTCGCGAATGACGAAATCGCCCGCCTCGATCAGGCGTATGATCGGGACAGGATCAAGCAGCTGATCGCCAATGACGGCTGGGACGCCCCGCGGGGCTGACCATGGTCAACCGGCGCAAGATAAAGGAACTGGCCATGTCCCTACTTCCCTTCCGCCGCAAGACCACCGCCCCGGCGCCCGGCCCCGCCCCGATCGAGGGGATGCTCTCGGGCTATTCGATCGAGGTGATGCCGCGCACCGCCGCCAAGGTTGCCGATTTCCGGGCGCTGCTGCCCGGCGGCACCCGGGTTTACATCGCCCATATCGACGGCACACCCATCGACGACATGGTGGCCACCGCCCGGCGCCTGGCCGCCGAGGGGTTCGAGGTGATGCCGCATGTCCCGGCCCGGCTGATCCCGGACCGGGCCACCCTGGCCGACTGGATCGCCCGCTACCAGGGCGAGGCCGGCGTCACCCAGGCGCTGCTGCTGGGCGGCGGACTGGCCCGCCCGGCGGGGGATTTCGACAATTCGATGCAACTGATGGAGACCGGCCTGTTCGACGCCGCGGGCTTTGTCCGCCTGCATGTCGCCGGCCACCCCGAGGGCAACCGCGACATCGACCCCGACGGCAGCGACCGCGCGGTGACGCAGGCGCTGCGCTGGAAGCAGGCCTTCCGCGACCGCTCGGATGCCGAGATGGCCATCGTCACCCAGTTCGCCTTCGAGGCCGCCCCCGTCCTCGACTGGGCGCGCCGGCTGCGGGCCGAGGGCATCGCCCTGCCCGTGCACCTTGGCATCGCGGGGCCTGCCAAGCTGCAGACTCTGATCCGCTTCGCCATTGCCTGCGGCGTCGGCCCCTCGCTGAAGGTGCTGCAGAAACGCGCCCTTGATGTCACCAAGCTGATGCTGCCTTACGCGCCGACCGAGATCCTGACCGATCTGGCGCAGGCCGCCGCGAGCGACCCGGATTTCCCCATCGAACAGCTGCACCTCTTCCCGCTGGGCGGCATCCAGCCCTGCGCCGACTATGCGATCCGCCACGGCGGCGCCGCCACGCAGCCGCGCAGCGCACGCGGCTGAACCCGGACACCGACAGCGCGCTTGCCGCCGCCCGGCCAAGCCACTAGCAAGGGCCCGAAACCACCCCGGGATCGGCCCGGGGCCGGAACCGCGCGGCACCGGGCTTGCGCCCCGGCGCCGCGCCCGTCATACCCTGACGCCAACCGCCGCCTCAGAAGGATCAGACATGACCCGCACCGTCCTCGAATCCCAGTCCAAGACCGTGACCATCGGCTTTGACGAGCCCTTCTGCGTCATCGGCGAACGCATCAATCCCACCGGCCGCAAGAAACTGGCGGCCGAGCTGGAGGCGAGCGATTTCTCGACCGTGGAACGCGACGCGCTGGAGCAGGTCGCCTGTGGCGCCGCCGTGCTCGATATCAATGCGGGCGTGGTCTACAACTCGAACCCGAACCCGAACGAGACCGAGCCGCCGCTGATGCGCCAGATGATCGAGCTGGTGCAGGGGCTGGTCGACGTGCCGCTGTGCATCGACAGCTCGGTTCCCGGTGCGCTGGAGGCCGGCCTTGCGGTCGCCAAGGGCCGCCCGCTGGTCAATTCCGTCACCGGGGAAGAAGACCGGCTGGAGCTGGTGCTGCCGCTGATCAAGAAATACAACGTTCCCGTGGTGGCGATTTCCAACGACGATACCGGCATTTCCGAGGACCCCGAGGTCCGCTTTGCCGTCGCCAAGAAGATCGTCGAGCGCGCCGCCGATTACGGCATTCCCGCCCATGACATCGTGGTCGACCCGCTGGTGATGCCGGTGGGCGCGATGGCCACCGCCGGTCAGCAGGTCTTTGCCCTGGTGCGCAAGCTGCGCGAGGAACTGGGCGTGAATACCACCTGCGGCGCCTCCAACATCAGCTTCGGCCTGCCCTCGCGCCATGGCGTCAGCGCCGCCTTCCTGCCGATGGCGATCGGAGCGGGCATGACCTCGGCGATCATGAACCCCACCCGCCACGGCGAGATGGAGGCGATCAAGGCCGCCAACCTGCTGATGAATCACGATCCGAACGGCGGCGAGTGGATCCGCTTCTCGCGCATCACCGATGCGATGAAGGAAGGCGCCAGCTTTGCCGAGGCCGCGCAGGCCGCCGGTGCCGCGGCCGGTGGCCGGGGCGGGCGTCGCCGCCGCCGCGGCTGATCCCTGGATCCGCTCTGAAAACGCTGCGCCGGCCGGACCTTCCGACCGGCGCTTTTTCTTTTCCGGCAACGTGTTGGTGCAACCCCACCCGGCAGTTTCACTCAAAACCGAGCGAAACGCCCTTGCCGCGTAACTTCGTCTTAACGGCCCGCGCTCTATCACCCTATCGACGCATAGGAACAATTGGAGTCTGGCATGCTTTCGCTTCGCCCGCTTGCCCGGAGCAGGTGCCCATGACCGCGCCGCTGGTCCTTCCCCCCAAGCTGGATCTTCCAGCCGCCGGGCCCCTCGCGGATACGCTGCGCGGGCACCTCGACGCGGACCTGCAGATCGACGCCGGAGAGGTGACGCATCTCGGCGCACTTTGCCTTCAGGTGCTGCTGTCCGCCGCCAGCTCGCTGCGCGCCGCTGGCCACAGCATGACCATCCTCCATGCGACCGACCGCCTGGTGGAACAGATGGCCCAGATGGGCTTTACCCCCGAAACCGTGGCGGAGGGTCGGGAATGGGCCTGACAGTACTGGCAGTCGACGACAGCCGCACCATGCGGGACATGATCCGCATGGCGCTGGCCCCCGCAGGCTTCACCGTGCATCTGGCCGAGGATGGCGTGCACGGGATCGAGGTCCTGCAGGGCATCGAACCCGATGCCATCATCACCGACATCAACATGCCGCGCATGGATGGCTTCGGCTTCATTGACGCGGTGCGCGACCAGGAATCGCATCGTGCCACGCCGATCCTGGTCCTGACCACCGAAAGCGCGCCCGAACTGAAGATGCGGGCCCGCCAGGCCGGGGCCACCGGCTGGATCGTCAAACCCTTCGATCCGGCCAAGCTGGTCAAGGCGCTGCACATGGTCGCCGGCTAGAGGAGAGGCAGATGTCCGATCAGAATGACCCGATGGCAGAAATCCGCGCCTCGTTCTTCATTGAATGCGAGGAATTGCTGGAAGCGCTGCAGGATGGCCTGCAGGAGCTTGACGATGGCTCCGAGGATCCGGAAACCATCAACGTTGTCTTCCGCGCGGTCCATTCGATCAAGGGCGGCGCCGGGGCCTTCGGCCTAGAGGCGCTGGTCCGCTTTGCCCACCGATACGAAACCGTGCTGGACGAAGTGCGCAACGGATCGCTGCATCCCGACAGCGAGGCGATGAAGCTGTTCTTCCTGGCCGCAGACCAGCTGTCGGATCTGGTGCGCGCCAGCCGCGACGACATGCCCCTGCCCGAGGAAACCAGCGAAGAGCTGCTGTCGCGCCTGGATGCGCTTCTGGGCGACGAAGGGGCCGCCGAAGAGGTGTCGTCCGCCGATTTCACACCGATGGGGCTCAGCCTGTCGCTGGATCTGCCGGATCTCGACGCGGGGCCGGTGCTGAACCACTTCACCGTCCGCTTCAAGCCCGAGCAGGAGCTGTTCGCCACCGGCAACGAGCCGCAGATGCTGCTGCGCAACCTGGCGGGCTTGGGGACAGCGAAGGTAAGCTGCGACATGTCCGAGCTGCCGCCGCTGACCGAGCTGGCGCCGGAAACCCCCTATCTGCAATGGATCATTGATCTCGAGACCGAGGCCTCGGAACCCGAGATCCGCGATATTTTCGAATTCGTCGATGGCCTGTGCGAGGTCGAGATCAGCGGCGATGGCCTGCCGGGCCCCGCCCCGGAGGATCCGCCGCAGCCGATCGAGACCGCACCGCCACCACCCAAGCCGGCTGCGGCCGCCGCGCCGGCAGTGGCGCCGCCGCCACAACCCACCGCACAGAGCGTCGCGCCCCCCCCTGCAGAGTCCGGCAAGGAAGCCGAAGGGGACCGCAAGAATGCCGCCGCTGCCAAATCCGTGGTCCGCGTTGACCTGGAGCGGATCGAGCGGCTGGTGAACCTGGTGGGCGAGCTGGTGATCAACCAGGCGATGCTGTCGCAAAGCCTCGACGAGGCTGGCCTGTCGCCGCATTCCGATGCGATGAACGGGCTGGAGGAGTTCCAGCGCCTGACCCGGGACATCCAGGATTCGGTGATGATGATCCGCGCGCAGCCGGTGAAGTCGCTGTTCCAGCGCATGTCCCGGATCGTCCGCGAATCCTCGGCCGCAGTGGAAAAGGATGTCCGTTTCGTCACCGAAGGCGAGGCGACCGAGGTCGACAAGACCGTGATCGAACGTCTGTCCGACCCTCTGACCCACATGATCCGCAATGCCGTCGACCACGGTCTGGAAACCGCAGACAAGCGCCTGGCCGCAGGCAAGCCCCGCGCCGGCACCGTGACCCTGACGGCCGCGCATCGCTCTGGCCGGGTCATCATTGAAGTGGCCGACGACGGCGCCGGCATCAACCGTCCCCGCGTGCAAGAGATTGCCGCGAACAAGGGCCTGATCTCTCCCGATGCGCAGCTTTCCGACAGTGAGATCGACAACCTTTTGTTCCTGCCAGGATTTTCGACTGCCAGCAAGGTGTCGAACCTCTCCGGTCGCGGCGTCGGCATGGATGTGGTCAAGACCTCGATCCAGTCCCTGGGGGGGCGAATCTCGATCAATTCCGAACCGGGCAAGGGCACGACGTTTTCGATCAGCCTGCCGCTGACTCTTGCAGTGCTCGACGGGATGGTGGTCAATGTCGCGGGCGAAACGCTGGTCCTGCCGCTGAACGTGGTGGTGGAAACCCTTTCTCTGGGCCCCGACGACGTTCAGATGCTACGCCCTGGCGCCTATGTGGTGCGGGTACGCGGCGGTTTCGTGCCACTTTATGATCTGGGGATGATGCTGGGCTACCGCAGCACCCGCAAGACCGGCGAGGGCAGTATCGTTCTGCTCATCTCACTGGAGGACGGCAGCCGTGCCGCCCTTGTGATCGATGGCATCCAGGACCAGCGCCAGGTCGTGATCAAGGGCCTGGACGACAGCTTCTACCGCGCCCCCGGCATCGCCGCCGCGACGATCCTGGGCGACGGGCAGATCGCGCTGATCCTCGATCCGGCGGATGTCATCGCCGGCATGGGGCATATGCGCGGCTCGGATTTCATGTTCTCGGAAAGGATGACCGCAAATGAGTGAACATGGCCAGACCAGTGACCTGGAGCTGCTGACCTTCCGTGTCGCCGACCAGGAATATTCCCTCGACATCATGTCGGTGCGCGAGATCCGAGGATGGACCCGGACCACGCCAATGCCCCATGCCCCGGATTACATGCGTGGCGTGATCAACCTTCGCGGCACAGTGCTGCCGGTGATGGACCTGGCGCGACGGCTGAACCTTCCGTCTCAGGAAACCAATGACCGCAATGTGATCATCGTCGTGAAGATGAACGGGACATTGACCGGCCTCCTCGTCGATGCCGTATCCGACATCGTCGCCATCACAGAGGACGACCTGCAGGTCCCGCCCGACATTTCCTCGGATCCACAGTTGTCGGTGGTACGTGCCCTGACCGTCATCGATGATCGGATGATCCGCGTGCTCGACTTGGCGGCCGTGGTGCCCAGCCGCAGCGACGAGGCCGCATGAGCCCTTCTGCAACCGACACCTCGGCCATGGTGATGGATGACAAATCCTTTGCCACGCTCTCGGCACTTGCCAAGGCCGAGGCCGGTCTGGTCTTGCCGGTCGGCAAGATGACAATGGTACAATCCCGGCTGCGCAAGCGGCTGATTGCCAGCGGGCAGCCGGATTATCAGAGCTACTGCAAGCTGGTCTCTTCGCCCGAGGGCGAAGAGGAACGCCGACAGATGATTTCGGCGCTGACGACAAACGTGTCTCACTTTTTCCGCGAGTCTCACCATTTCGACATCCTGCGCGAAAAGCTGGTGCCAGTGCTGCTGCGCAAGGCGCGCGCGGGCGAGAAGATCCGCATCTGGTCTGCCGGATGCTCCAGCGGGCAAGAGCCCTATTCGATCGGCATGTGCCTACTGACCGCCGCCCCGGAACTGGCCAGCAAAGACCTGTTGATCCTCGGCACGGATATCGACCCGGCGATCCTAGAAAAGGCCGAGGCCGCGACCTATGGCAGCCAGCAGATTTCCGGCGTGCCCGAGGCGATGCGCAAGCTCTACCTGGAATCTGCCGGAGGCGATCACTTCAGGGTCGCCCCCAATGTCCGCCGTCTGGTGCGTTTCCGTGAACTCAACCTCTTGCGCGACTGGCCCATGAAAGGCCAGTTCGATGCCATCTTTTGCCGGAACGTCGTGATCTATTTCGACGCGGATACCCAGGCCTCCCTCTGGCCGCGATTCCGGCAAAGGCTCACCAGCGAAGGCTGGATCTTCCTCGGGCATTCCGAGCGGATCTCGGATGCCGCGCTTCCTCTCTTCGAACCCAATGGAATGACGGCCTATCGCGTGGCCGGTTCCACGCCTCTCACTTCCCGGAAGGATTGATACATGGCCCTGAGAGATCAGATCAGAATCATGGTGGTGGACGACATGTCCACAAGCCGGGGATTGATTACTCAGGCGCTGGACGCTTTCGGGATCCGCAATGTCGCCAGCACCTCGGATGGCCCCTCGGCCCTGAAAGAGCTTGAGACCAAGCCCGTGCACCTGGTGATTTCGGACTTCAACATGCCCGGCATGGACGGCCTGCAGCTGCTGCATGCACTGCGCACCGGCGCCAAGACCAAGGGGGTCGGATTCATCCTGATCACCGGCAAGGCGGACAAGGCGATCATTGACAAGGGCCGTGCTCTGGGCATGAACAACTTCCTGAAAAAGCCCTTCGAGCCAAACGATCTGAGGGCCTGCATCGAAGCGGTCGTCGGGCGTCTGTGATGCGGGCCCCGTCGAAAGGTCCCCCGCAGGACGAGCCCTCGGACAGTCTGGACATTGAGGCGGCAGCAATGGCCGAGGTTCTCGTCGGGCAACTGGCCAGCCTGCGCGGCCTGACCGCCGGACTGGAGGATGCGCTTTCTGCCAGTTTGTGTTCCTGCAAGCCGCTGACCGAGGACGCCTTCCTGTCCTTCCAGCGTATCGACTACATGCGCCAGTCCCTGAAGGATATGGAAGGGATGCTGACCGAATTCGGGCCTCTTTTCACCTGGAAACCAGGGCAGAGCCTTAGCCGCAGCCGGCTGCGGGCCAGTGTCGACATGGGCGACAGCATCTCGATGCTGCTGCGCGACGCACCGCCCCCCCTGGCCGAACGGGACGAGGATGGAGAAAGCGGGATACCTGACCTTTGGTAGCGCAGCCAGCGGGCGCTTTCGAAATGCCCGATCCCAAGGCCCGCCGCCGCCGGATCGGGCCTTTACGTGCTTCAGGCGGCATACCGAGGGGGATTTGTGGCCCCTCGGCCCCAGATCGCCTCCGTGCCTTTCTGGCAGGGCCAGGACCATATCGACAGTCGGGCCGTTCCGGCATAGCACCAAGTCCGAGGATGGCACGCGGTCCCGTCGACGACCCCGGCAAGACCACCTCCGGTTTCCGAAGCATGAGAGGCGGCACCATGACCCATCGGGAGGACCTGGAGCAATTGATCAATGCGCCCTCCATCGAGGAACTTTGGGCGGTGCATTGCGCGCGGATGGCCGAATACGGCTTTGACCGGCTGATCTACGGCTATACCCGCTATCGGACCGCCACGTCTTTGGGGGATCCCGAAGATTTCGTCATCCTGACCAACCAGACCCAGGAGTATATGGACGGGTTCCTGGGCAACGGGCTGTATTTCCACGCCCCGATGGTCCGCTGGGCGCTCGACAATGACGGCGCCTGTTCCTGGAAGATCCTGGCCGAAATGCTGGCCTCGGGGACGATCACCGAGAGCGAGCGCAAGGTGATCGAGTTCAACCGCTCCATGCAGGTCACTGCCGGCTATTCGGTGTCGTTCAAATCGCTGTCGCCGCGCACCAAGGGGGCGATCGCCCTGACGGCCCGGCCCGACCTGACACAGGACCAGATCGATGCCATGTGGCACGAGCACGGCCGCGACATCATCATCCTGAACAATATCGCGCATCTGAAGATCCTGACCCTGCCCTACAACAGCGCCGCCCGCGAATTGACGCGCCGCCAGCGCGAGGCGCTGCAATGGGTCGGCGACGGCAAGACCACACAGGACATCGCCCTGCTGATGGGCCTGACCCCGGCCACCGTCGAAAAGCACCTGCGCCTGGCCCGTGACACGCTCAACGTCGAGACCACCGCCCAGGCCGTGCTGAAAGCGGCCTTCCTGAACCAGATGTTCATCCTGGATGCCTGACCGACCGGACAGGTTTGTCAACCGCAGATTGCCCTTTTACCATTAACCTCATGGTAAGGTTTCCCTTACTTTTCGAAGGACCGTCGAATTGGCATATCAGGGCCGTTCCCTGAGTGATGGCCTTTGGCCATGGAACAACAGGATCCCGCCCCGACATTATCAGGGCCCCGGGTTCCGACCGGGCAACCGGATGCCGGGCATGGCGGTCTATTGGTCGACCGCAGGCACGGCTTCATCGGCGGGAGGTTTCGCATCCCCAAGAAGATCCTCCCCAACCGTCACGGTGCCGGCCCGTCCAGCCGGCACCGTTTTTCCATTCCGAAAACCCGCAGTGGCCGGCGCCTCCACAGCCTTGCCTTTGCCGTGCAAAGACCTGTCAGGCATGAAAAAAGGGCCAGAGAAACTCTGGCCCTTCTTCCACATGTCGAAAGGATCAGACCTGCGCGGCCTTGGCCACTTCTGCGGCGAAATCCTCTTCTTTCTTCTCGATACCTTCGCCGACTTCCAGACGGACAAAGCCCACGACTTCGACGCCGGCTTCCTTGGCGGCCGCTTCGACGGTCAGGTCGGGGTTGATCACGAAGGCCTGGCCCAGCAGCGTCACTTCGCCGAGGAACTTCTTCATGCGGCCCTTGATCATGTTCTCGATGATCGCTTCCGGCTTGCCGGATTCACGGGCCTGCTCGGTCAGGACCGAACGCTCGCGCTCGACCAGGGCCGGATCCAGATCCGCTTCGCCCAGCGAGGCGGGGTTGGCAGCGGCGACGTGCATCGCGACCTGACGGCCGAACTCTTCGTTCGAGCCCTTCAGCGCGACCAGAACACCGATGTTGCCCATGTTGGGGGCAGCCGCGTTGTGGACGTAGGACACGACCTGATCGCCTTCCAGCGACGCCATGCGGCGCAGGGTCATGTGCTCGCCGATGGTGGCGACCTTGTCGGTGATCAGCGCGTCAACGGTCTTGCCGCCGACCTCTGCGGTTTTCAGCGCCTCGATGTCGGACACGGTCAGGGCTGCGCCGACGATCGTCGACACCATGTCCTGGAAGTCCTTGTTCTTCGCAACGAAGTCGGTTTCCGAGTTCACCTCGACGGCGACACCCTTGCCACCTTCGACGGCCAGGGCAACCAGGCCCTCGGCAGCGGTGCGGCCGGCCTTCTTGGCGGCTTTCGCCAGGCCCTTGGTGCGCAGCCAGTCAACGGCAGCTTCCATGTCGCCATCGGTCTCGGTCAGAGCCTTCTTGGCATCCATCATGCCTGCGCCGGTCATTTCGCGCAGTTCTTTAACCTGTGCAGCAGTGATCGCCATGGGGGATCTCCTTACGTCTGAATAGGGTTCCGGCCGCGACTAGCACGCGGCCGGTGACACTTCTGTAACGAACGGACGGCTTACGCCTGCTCTGCCTCGGCAGCTGCGAGCTCTTCCTCGTAGCCTTCGACCAGTTCGCCAACGTCGACGCCTGCGGCGCCCAGCTGTGCGGTCATGCCGTCAAGCGCAGCGCGCGAGGCCAGATCGCAGTACAGCGAGATCGCGCGGGCCGCGTCGTCGTTGCCGGGGATGATGTAGTCCACGCCCTCGGGCGAGCAGTTGGTGTCGACGATGGCGACGACCGGGATGCCCAGCTTCTTGGCTTCCAGGATGGCCAGGGCCTCTTTCTTGACGTCGATCACGAACAGCAGGTCGGGAATGCCGCCCATTTCGCGGATGCCGCCCAGCGACGCCTGCAGCTTGGCCTGCTCGCGTTCCATGCCCAGACGCTCTTTCTTGGTCAGGCCTTCGGCGCCGCCTTCCATCTTCTCGTCGATTTCTTTCAGACGGTTGATGGACTGGGACACGGTTTTCCAGTTGGTCAGCGTGCCGCCCAGCCAGCGGTGGTTCATGTAGTACTGAGCGCATTTTTCAGCGGCTTCGGCGACCGGGCCCGAGGCCTGACGCTTGGTGCCGACGAACAGCACGCGGCCGCCCTTGGCAACGGTCTCGCGGATGACGTTCAGCGCCGCGTCCAGCATCGGAACGGTCTGCGTCAGGTCGAGGATGTGGATGCCGTTGCGGGCGCCGTAGATGAACTCGCCCATGCGGGGGTTCCAGCGCTGCGTCTGGTGGCCGAAGTGCACGCCAGCTTCAAGCAGCTGACGCATGGAGAACTCGGGAAGAGCCATGGTCTTTACCTTTCCGGTTTGCGCCTTGGCGGGGGTGTGAACCTGATGGTCAACCGGTGGACGCATGGGGATGTCTCCCCCATGGGCCCGACCCCGCCTGCGGGATTGAGTGGCGCCCCTTTACACGGCGGGACCTGCCTTGGCAACCCCGGCCGGGCAAAAGACGCAAAGGCGCCCCTTGCCTTTCGCCCGGACCCCGGCACAGATGGCGCATGAGCCAAGATTCCACCATCCTCTGCATCGGCGCCGTCCTGTGGGACATCATCGGACGCTCGCCCAACCACATGGAGCGCGGCGCCGACGTGCCGGGCCGCATCACGCGCCTGCCGGGCGGCGTGGCCATGAACATCGCCATGACGCTGGCGGGCTTCGGCATGAAGCCCACCCTGCTGACCGCCATCGGCCGCGACCCCGAGGGCGATGAGCTGGTGCAATCGTGCCGGGACCTCGGCATGGACTGCGGCCATATCTACCGCTCGGAGGACCTGCCCACCGACCGCTACATGGCGGTCGAGGGCGCCAACGGGCTGATCGCCGCCATTGCCGACGCACATTCCCTTGAGGCCGCCGGCGCCAAGATCCTGCGGCCGCTGACCGAAGGCCCGCTGGGCACGCTGGATCAGCCCTTCGCGGGGCGTGTGGCGCTGGATGGCAACCTGACGCTGCACCTGCTGGAGGAAATCGCCTCCTCGCCCGCCTTCGCGCAGGCGGATCTGCGGGTGGCGCCGGCCTCGCCCGGCAAGGCGCTGCGGCTGCGGCCCTTCCTGCGCCATCCCGGTGCGCTGCTCTATGTGAACCTGGAAGAGGCCGGGCTGCTCTGCGCGACCGATTTCCCCGATGCCGAAAGCGCGGCCCTGGGGCTGCTGGCCAAGGGCGCACGGCGGGCGCTGGTGACCGATGGCGGCAAGTCGGCCTGCGATGCCACCGCCGAGGGGCCGATCACCCTGACCCCGCCCAAGGTGATGGTGACGCGCGTCACCGGCGCGGGCGACACCTTCATGGCCGCCCATATCGTCGCCGAGGCCGAGGGCGCGCCGCGCGAAGAGGCGCTGCGCCGGGCCCTGCAGGCCGCCGCACGCTACGTTTCGGGGCAGAACCCGCTCTGACCCCCAACAGGCGGTGGCCATATTCCCGGCCGCCGCCCATTGCCGCAGGCGGGCGCACCCCTTACCTTGCGGAGATCCGTCCTCCTCCTGCTTCCGGCGCCCCAGACCCATGAACGATCACATCCCCACCCCGCATCCCCGTCACGGCCTTCTGGCCCGGCTGCGGTCCTCTTTCCTGACCGGGATCGTGGTGATCCTGCCGGTGGCGCTGACGATCTGGGTGCTGTGGTCGATCCTGGGATGGATCGACGGCGTGGTGCTGCCGCTGGTGCCCGAACGCTTCCAGCCCGAACATTACATCGGCATCAACCTGCGCGGCGTCGGCATCATCTTCTTCCTGGTCTTCACGGTGATCATCGGCTGGGTCGCCAAGGGGCTGATCGGCCGGTCTCTGATCCGCTACGGCGAAAGCCTGGTGGACCGCATGCCCATCGTGCGCACCGTCTATTCCGGCGCCAAGCAAATCGCCGAGACCGTCTTTGCCCAGTCCGAACGCAGCTTCGAACGCGCCTGCCTGGTGGAATATCCACGCAAGGGCATCTGGGCCATCGGCTTTGTCTCGACCGAGGCGAAGGGAGAGATCGCCCTGCGCGCCCCGGGCGGATCGCGGCTGATGTCGATCTTCGTGCCGACCACGCCCAACCCGACCTCGGGGTTCCTGCTGTACCTGCCGGAAGAGGACGTGACCTATCTCGACATGTCGATCGAGGACGCGGCCAAGCTGATCATCTCCGCGGGCCTGGTCTATCCGAACCCGAAGGATCCGACGAAACCGGCCCGCGGCGCCGGGCGCTGATCAGCCGAACATCGCCGCCATGTCGACGGTCGAGCGCTTGCCAAGCGCATCGCGATGCTGCGTCAGGAACCCCTCGGCCGAGGCCCGCCCCGCCGCTTTCAACCCTTCCAGCAGGCCGAAGGACGGAAACACCTTCGTCACCGATCCCAGGTCGCGCATGATCTCGTCATCGGCGATCATGTGGATCAGCACGTCCTTCTTCTCGGCCGTGGTGACCATTCCCGAAGACAACAGCCGCTTGACGTATTCGATGGCGCGCAGTTCGCGCAGCAGGGTGGTGTTAAAGCTGATCTCGGCCATCCGGTTCTGGATGCGGTCCGGCAGCATCGGCAGCTCGTCGCGCTCCAGCGGGTTCAGGGCGATGATGACGATATCGTCGGGCAGCGAGGGGTCGAACAGCGGGAACAGCGCCGGGTTGCCGGTATAGCCGCCATCCCAGAAGGCCTCGACCCGGTCGGATTGCGGATCGTAGAATTCGACCGCGCGGAACACGGTGGGCAGGCAGGCCGAGGCCAGCAGCGCATCCGGTGTCACCTCCTCGCCGGCAAAGACGCGGATCTTGCCGTCGCGCACCTTGGTGGCGTTGACGAACAGCTGCGGCCCCTGGGCATGGCAGACCTCGTCGAAGTTCAGCCGCTCGACCACCGCGCGCAGCGGGTTGGCATAGAACGGCCCCGAGGCATAGGGCGTGCTGACCGCCGACAGAACGTCCAGCGTCCGCCCCATCAGCGAATATTCCGCCGCCATGCCGATCTGGCGCACCCCCGGCACCGGGATGCCCGACATGATCCAGCCGAACAGGCCGCCGTCGCGCACCAGGCTCATCTCGCCCCAGAAGGCATCGAGGGCCGCGCGCGCGCCCGCGCGGCCGCCGCGCACCCAGCCCGCCTTCAGCGCCGCCCCGTTCATCGCCCCTGCCGAGGTCCCCGAGATCGCGGCGATCTCGATGTCTTCCTCCTCCAGCAGGCGGTCCAGCACGCCCCAGGTATAGGCGCCATGGGCGCCCCCGCCCTGCAGGGCCAGGTTGATCCTGATCGTCATATCGGTCCTTTCCGGGGTCAGCCGTCGCGCCACTTGCGCAGAAGATCGGTCACGGGGATGCCGTCGATGGTCATCCCCTCCATCCCGGCCTCGCGAATCGCAAGGCCCGTCAGATCGGCATGGCTGATCTCGGCATCCGCCAGCGACAGCTGCTCCAACCGCGCCCCCGACAGATCGGCGCCAAGGATCCGCAGGCCCCGGCCGTCGATCCCCGACAGCCGCGCCCCCGCAAGCGAGCTGTCAGAGACCTCGGCCCCCGACAGGTCCAGCCGCGTGATCGCGGCCGGCGCCCCACCTTCGCTCTCCGCGCCTTCGTTCATTGCGCGGTCCAGCCGCCATCGGCGCTGATCGTGGTGCCGGTGATCTGCGCCGCAGCATCCGAGCACAGGAAGACCGCGATGCCGCCCAGCTGCTCGACGGTGACGAAATCCTTCGAGGGCTGCTTGGCCAGGATCACCTGTTCGATCACCTCTTCCTCGGACATCTTGTATTCCTTGGCGGTGTCGGGGATCTGCTTTTCCACCAGCGGCGTCAGCACATAGCCGGGGCAGATCGCATTGGCGGTGATCGGTTCCTTGGCGGTTTCCAGACCCACGGTCTTGGTCATGCCGACGATGCCGTGCTTGGCGCTGATATAGGCCGACTTGTAGGGCGAGGCGCGCAGCCCATGCGCCGAGGCGATATTGACGATCCGCCCCCAGCCCGCCGCACGCATCTTCGGCAGCGCGGCGGCGGTGGTGTGGAAGGCCGAGCACAGGTTGATCGCGATGATCGCATCCCATTTCTCGACCGGGAATTCATCGATCGGCGCGACGTGCTGGATACCGGCATTGTTGACCAGGATATCGCATTTCCCGGCCTTCTCGATCAGCGCGCGGCACTGCTCGCCCTTGGACATGTCGGCCTGGATATAGCGCACGGTGACGCCGAATTCCTTGCCCATGTCCTCGGCCAGCTTGTGGTCCTTTTCATCATCGGTGAACGAGTTCAGCACCACATCCGCCCCCGCCGCCGCGAGCGCCCGCGCGACCCCCAGCCCGATCCCCGAATTCGATCCCGTCACGACCGCCGTCTTGCCGTTCAAGCTCATGGCACTTCTCCTCGTCTGGGGCCCGGCACAGTCCGGGCCGTTCGCAGCCGAAGATAATGCCGCAGCGGCAAAAGGCGAGTACCCGTGCTGTCTCTGATCTGCGTCAGAACGCCATTCGTGAACAGCCACGCGGCCGCTGCCGCGCCCAAAATTCCCGCAGATCGAAGGCCGGAGGGGGACGCGGCGGACAAAAAAACGCCGGCACAAGGCCGGCGTCAAGTCTTTGAGGCAGGTTTCATACAGGCAAGAAACCTATCGAGCAGTACGTCCTTTATAAGCAATCTCGCGCCGGCATGGAAGCTAAAAGTTTGAAAACATGTAAATCCAAAGGTAGCCTAAAGGCCAAGAAAACAAGGGCAAGAGCAGGGCCTGAGGCAGGATGACCTTTACCATACGCTTCACCGCAAGGGTGAAACCCATGATTCTAACGGTTTTCGCGGGGGCAATGATTCTCGGCGGACCACTGCAGGCAGAGCCCTCATATGGTATCGCCATGTATGGCAAGCCCGCCCTTCCCCCAGATTTTGCGGCCCTGCCCTATGCCAATCCCGACGCGCCCAAGGGCGGCACGCTGGTCACCGGCGACACCGGCACGTTTGATTCGCTGAACCCCTTCACGCAAAAGGGTACGCCACCCTGGCAACTGCGCTTTCTCACCCATGAAAGCCTGATGATCCGCAACTATGACGAACCCTTCACCCTCTACGGTCTGCTGGCCGAATCGGTCGACACCGACCCCGACCGCCACTGGGTCGAATACACGCTGAACCCGAAGGCGAAATTCTCGGACGGATCACCGGTCACTGCCGAAGACGTGATCTGGAGTTACCGCGAACTCGGCACCGAGGGGAACGCCCGTTACGCCGGCCTCTGGAGCCAGATCGACAAGATCGAACAGACCGGCCCCGGCCGCGTGCGCATCACCTTCAAGGGCGACAACCGCGAACTGGCACTGGTGGCGGGGCTGGTGCCGATCCTGAAGAAGGCGCAGTGGGACGGCAAGGATTTCGCCAATGCGGGGCTGGACCAGATCCCGATCGGCTCGGCGCCCTATGTCATCGACAGCTATGTCGCCGGCCGCAACGTGGTGCTCAAACGCAACCCGAACTACTGGGGCAACGACCTGCCCGTGCGCCGCGGCACGGAAAACTTCGACACCATAAGGATCGAGTTCTTCGGCGACCAGGGCGTCCTCTTCGAGGCCTTCAAGGCCGGAGAGATCTCTTTCCTGCGCGAATTCAACGCCGAGAAATGGCAGCGCGACTATGATTTCCCCGCCGTCCAGTCCGGCCAGATCGTCAAGTCGGAGATTCCCACCCAGCGGCCCTCGGGGATGACCGGCTTCGTGATGAACACCCGCCGCGCGCCCTTCAACGACATCCGCGTACGCGACGCGATGCTGCTGGCGTTCAACTTCGGCTACATCAACGGCACGATCACCGGCGGCAAGCAGCCCCGCATCACCTCGTATTTCTCGCATTCGACGCTGGGGATGCAGCCCGGCCCCGCGACGGGTCCCGTCCGCGCCCTTCTGACCCCCTTCGCCGCCAGCCTGCCGCCCGGCGCGCTCGACGGCTACACCCTGCCCCAGGGCGACGGCACCGCGCGCAACCGCACCGACCTGCGCAAGGCCTCCGAAGAGCTCGACGCCGCCGGCTGGAAGGTCGGCCCCGACGGGCTGCGCCACGATGCCCAGGGCCACCCCTTCACCTTCGATATCCTGCTGCGCCAGGGCGACACCCAGAACCAGTCGATCATCGACATCTACCAGGACGCGCTCAAGCGCCTCGGGATCCGCTCGACGATCACCCTGGTCGACAATGCGCAATACGCCATGCGGGTGCAGGACTTCGACTTCGACATGACCGATTTCCGCCGCGAACTCTCGCTCTCTCCGGGCAATGAGCAGCGCCTCTACTGGGGCTCGAAGGAGGCCGACCTGCCCGGCTCGCGCAACCTGATGGGCATGAAAAGCCCCGCGGCAGACGCGATGATCGACGCCATGCTCGCCTCGCGCAGCCTCGAAGACTTCACCGATGCCACCCGCGCCCTCGACCGGGTGCTGACGGCAGGCCGCTACGTGATCCCGATCTTCATGTTCGACAAGGGCCGCATCGCCCACAAGGCCGATCTGAAATACCCCGCCCACATCCCGCTCTACGGCGACGGCTATTATTTCCTCCCCGAGGTCTGGTGGCAGGCCCCGGCCGCCCCCTGACCTTTCATCTTTCCCCAAATATGCAAAACCGGCCCGCCACCCGCGCGGGCCGCCTGCCTTTCATCTTTCCCCAAATACGGAAAAACTCACCGCCCGCCCCGGGCCGCGCCCTCACCCCGGGGCCCTCAGCCCAGTGAAATCACCGCAGTGAAATCACCCCAGCGACGTCACCCACAGGATCAGCGCATCATCCTCGCTGACCGAGATCACGTTATGCCCCATCGAGGCATCGTAATAGGCGCTGTCGCCGCGGCGCAGCTCCAGCGGCTCGTAGAACTCGGTATAAAGCCGCACCACCCCGGTCAGCACGTACAGGAACTCTTCGCCGTCATGGCGCACCCAGCCGTCGAATTCCTCCAGCTTGCGGGCCCGGATCCGCGCCCGGTAGGGCAGCATCTTTTTCTTCGACAGCCCCGCCGCCAGCAGCTCGTGCTCGTAGGTGGCGGTGGCATGGGCCTGGCCCTCGCCCTCGCGGGTCGACACCATCCGCCCCGTCACCTGCCCCGGCTTCGGCGCCGTGAACAGCTGCGGCACCGAAATCCCCAGCCCCGTCGCCAGTTTCTTCAGCGCGTCATAGGTGGGCGACATCTGCCCGTTCTCGATCTTCGACAGGGTCGAGCGCGCCAGCCCCGCCTTGTGGGCGGCAAATTCCAGCGTCCAGTCGCGCGCCCGGCGCAGCTCTCGCACCCGTTCGCCCAGATCCAGAGGCTCGGCGCCCTCCTCGGGGCCGGCCTCGCGGGCGATGCGGATCAGGTTGCGGGGATTGGTCTCGGTCATGGCGCGACGCTACCCCGCATCAGGCCGCGCTTGCAAGCGCCGCACCGGCGTCCTAGCAAGGCGCATGGCCATCAAGCTCGACATCCTCTCCGACCCCATCTGCCCCTGGTGCTACATCGGCAAGACGCTCCTCGACCGGGCGCTTGGCGAACGGCCCGGGCATCCCTTCACCCTGGAATGGCATCCGTTCCAGCTGAACCCCGACATGCCCCGCGAGGGCATGGAGCGTCAGGCCTACCTGCGCGCCAAGTTCGGCGAAGAAGGGGCCGAGGACACCTATGCCAATATCGCGGCCCAGGCCGCGGCGCTGAACATCCCCGCCGATTTCGCCGCCATCACCCGCACGCCCAACACGCTGGACGCGCACCGGCTGATCCACTGGGCCGGGATCGAGAACCTGCAGGGCGCGGTGGTCGACGGCCTCTTTGCCGCGAATTTCGTCGAAGGCCGCGACATCGGCCAGCATGACGTGCTGTGCGACGTAGCCGACAGCGCGGGCCTTGATGCGGCGCTGATCGGGCGGCTGCTGCGCACCGATGCCGATGAACAGGCGATCCGCGACCGCGACGCGCATTCCCGCTCGATGGGCATCACCTCGGTTCCGACCTTCATCGTCGCCCAGCAGCATGCCGTCCCCGGCGCCCAGCCGGTCGAGCTGTGGCTGAAGGTCATCGACGAGATCACCGCCAAGCTGGCCGAGGAAGACACCGCCGACTGAGCCGCCCGTTTGACGTGCAATCATGCACAACCGGCTGCGACAGCGCCGGGTCGTTCTGCATGTGGCGACGGGTCCGAAAACCTGCTAGCGGCGGAACAAACCGTTCAAGAGGATCCCTTCATGGCGCAACGCGTACATCCGGTGGAATTCGTCGCGATCATGGCCATGCTGATGGCCTCTGTCGCCTTTTCCATCGACTCCATGCTGCCCGCCCTGCCGGAAATGGCCCGGGCGCTGAACCTGCAGGATGCCAACGACATCCAGCTGGTGCTTTCGGCCTTCATGATCGGCATGGGGCTGGGCACCTTCGTCACCGGGCCGCTGTCCGACAGCTTTGGGCGCAAGAACATCATCCTGCTGGGCATGGCCGTCTACATCCTGGGCACCGTGCTGGCCTGGAAGGCGCCGACGCTGAACCTGCTGGTCGCCGCCCGCGTGCTTGAGGGCCTGGGCGCCGCCGCCCCCCGCATCATCGCCATCGCCATCATCCGAGACCTCTATTCAGGCCGCGAGATGGCCCGCCTGGTGTCCTTCGTGATGATGGTCTTCACCATCTTCCCGGCGATTGCGCCGCTGGCCGGGTCGGGCATCATCGCCATCGGCGGCTGGCGCGCGATCTTCCTGGCCTTCCTGGTCTTCGTGCTGATCGGCGGCACCTGGTTCACCGCCCGCATCCAGGAACCGCTGCCGAAGGAACGCCGCCGACCGTTCAGCGTCAGCGCCCTCAGCGCCGCCGCAAAAGAGATGATGGCCATCCCCATGGTCCGCCTGACCCTGGTGGTGCAGGTGCTGATCATGTCGACCATGTTCACCACCATCTCGCTGATCGAGCCCGCCTTCTCGCAGGTCTTCCACCGCGCCGACCAGTTCCCCTACTGGTTCTTCGGCCTGGGCATCCTGGCGGGAACCTCGTCGCTGGTGAATGCCTCGCTGGTGGGCAAATACGGGATGCGCAAGATCATCACCTTCGTGGTCTCGTGCTTCCTGGTGATCAGCCTGGCGATGCTGGCCTTCCACTTCTTCGGGCCGCGCGGACTGCCCTATTTCGTCGCCTACCTGATCTGGCAGGGCGCGGTCTACTACCAGATCGGCATGACAATGGGCAACCTCAACGCCCTCGCGATGGAACCGGTGGGCCATATCGCCGGGCTGGCGGCCTCGGTCATCGGGGCGATCTCGACCATCAGCAGCGCCATTCTGTCGACCATCGTGGCGCAGCTGTTCGACGGCACGATCCTGCCGCAGCTGCTGGCCTCTACCATCCTGTCGGCGCTGGCGCTGCTGGTGATGACCCGGGTGAAACGCCTGGAGCGCCACAAGGACCAGTGATCCCGCACCTTCTGGTAGCGTTATCGGAACCCCGCGGCCCCGGTCGCGGGGTTTTGACGTTTCCGGGCGCCCTCACGTCACGGAAACACCCGTATACCAAAGTATACCACCGTGGACCTTCATCAAAACTTAGTCTAAGGAGGCGCAGTAATCCCACTGCATCGCGATTCCTCCGAGGAGCCACCCATGTCCAGGATCAAGGTAGACAACCCCATCGTCGATATCGACGGCGACGAGATGACCCGCATCATCTGGTCGTTCATCAAGAAGAAGCTGATCGAACCCTACCTTGAGCTCGACCTGCTGTACTACGACCTCGGGATCGAGGAACGCGACCGCACCGAAGACCAGATCACCATCGACGCGGCGATGAAGATCAAGGAAGTCGGCGTCGGCGTGAAATGCGCCACCATCACCCCGGACGAAGCCCGCGTGGAAGAGTTCGGCCTGAAGAAGATGTGGAAATCGCCGAACGGCACCATTCGCAACATCCTGGGCGGTGTGGTATTCCGCAAGCCGATCATCTGCAAGAACGTGCCGCGTCTGGTCCCCGGCTGGACCAAGCCCATCGTGGTCGGCCGTCACGCCTTCGGCGACCAGTACAAGGCCACCGATTTCCACTTCCCCTCGAAGGGTAAGCTGACGATGAAATTCGTCGGCGAGGACGGCACCGAGATCGAGCGCGAAGTCTACGACGCGCCCTCCGCCGGCGTCTTCATGGGCATGTACAACCTCGACCAGTCGATCATGGACTTCGCCCGCGCGTCGTTCAACTATGGCCTGTCGCTGAAATGGCCGGTCTTCCTGTCGACCAAGAACACCATCCTCAAGGCCTATGACGGCCGTTTCAAGGACCTGTTCGCCAAGGTCTACGAGGAAGAGTTCGCCGAAGAGTTCAAGAAGGCGGGCATCTGGTACGAACACCGCCTGATCGACGACATGGTGGCCTCGGCGCTGAAATGGTCGGGCGGCTATGTCTGGGCCTGCAAGAACTACGATGGCGACGTGCAGTCGGACACCGTGGCACAGGGCTATGGTTCGCTGGGTCTGATGACCTCGCAGCTGATGACCCCCGATGGCAAGATCGTCGAGGCCGAGGCCGCCCACGGCACCGTGACCCGCCACTTCCGCCAGCATCAGGAAGGCAAGCAGACCTCGACCAACTCGATCGCGTCGATCTACGCTTGGACGGGCGGGCTGAAGCACCGCGCGCTGCTGGATGGCAATGACGCGCTGATGACCTTTGCCACCACGCTGGAAAAGGTCGTCGTGGACACCGTGGAGTCGGGCTACATGACCAAGGACCTGGCGCTGCTGGTCGGCCCCGATCAGGGCTGGCTGACCACCATGGGCTTCCTGGAAAAGATCGACCAGAACCTGAACAAGGCGCTGAAGCTCTGATTTCCGCCCCCTTCGTGCAAATCCCAAAGGCCGCCCCTCCGAGGGCGGCCTTTTCACATCGCGAAGCGTTAATGCGTCAGATGAAGAATGCCTGACAAAGCACTTCATTTATTAGGTAATATAGTCACACAAGGCGCCCTGTACTTGGGCCATGTCCGGGCCCTGGGCACGCCACCCGGACGCGGCCCAACTGGGTGCCATTGCTTCGCCCGGTGGCCTTTGGCACGTATCAGGCCGCCCGGCGTCCATGGCGCCCTTCCTCGATCTCCTCGATGATCCTGGCGACGAACGCATCCAGATCCCCGGGATTGCGCGCGGTCACGATCCCCCTGTCGCAGACCACCGCCGCATCCCGCCACAGGCCGCCGGCATTTTCCAGATCCGTCCGGATCGAGCCATAAGACGTCACCTCGTACCCCTTCACGATCCCGGCCTCGACCAGCATCCAGGGGCCGTGGCAGATCGCAGCCACCACCTTGCCCTGCTGGTGGAACATCTTCACCAGCTTCACCGCCTCGCCCCGGGTGCGCAGTATATCCGGGTTGATCTGCCCACCAGGCAGCAGCACCGCGTCATAATCATCGACCGAGACCTCGACCAGGGCACGGTCTGCCGCGACCTCGCGGCCCCAGTCGCCCTTCTCCCAGCCGCGGATCGTCCGGCGGTCCGGCGTGGCGACATGGACGGTGGCGCCGGTGGCGGCCAGCCGGTCGCGGGGCACCTCCAGCTCGGATTGCTCGAACCCGTCGGTGGACAGGATGACCATGCGGGCGTGGCTGATATCGGGCATGAGGACGTCCTTTCTTTCTGCCATGGGGCAAGCGCCCCTGCCCATTCAACGGGCAGCCCCCGCCCCAAGGTTCCCTCGCGATCCCGCGAGGTGCCGCCCCCGGCACGATTTCGCACTGGCCCCGCGCCGCCGCCCGATCTATACATACGGAAGCATTACTGACCCATTTACCCCCGAGGTCCCATGCCCGCACCGATCCCGATTCCGACCGAATACCGCCAGCACCACAGCCCGATCGAGGACATCCAGGGCCTTGCCATCGCCCTCCTGACCTCGGCGACGGGGCTGGTGTTCATCTCGTCGCTGGGCTTCATCACCGGCCAGACGGCGGGCCTGGCGCTGATCATCGCCTACCTCTCGGGCTGGAGCTTCGGGCTGGTGTTCTTCCTGGTGAACCTGCCCTTCTACGCGCTGGCCTGGAAACGCCTGGGCGCCGAATTCACGCTGAAATCCTTCTTCTGCGTCACGGTCGTGTCGGTGGCGGTCGATTACATCCCCCTCGGCATGACATTCGCACATCTTGACCCGATCCTCGGCACGGCGATCTTCGGCGTGCTGACGGGCTACGGCCTGCTGGGGATCTTCCGGCACAAGGGCTCGCTCGGGGGACTCGGGGTGATCGCGCTGATGATCCAGGACAGGACCGGGTTCCGCGCGGGCTATGTGCAGATCATCGTCGATGCCTGCCTGTTCACCGTGGCCTTCTTCCTCTTCGACACCCGCACCGTCGCCTATTCCCTGTTCGGAGCCCTGATCCTGAACGCCGTCATCGCCTTCAACCACCGCCGCGACCGCTACATCGCCGACTGACGCGCGGGCCCGATTGACCGCCCCGCCCCCCCCGCTTAGCAAGACGCGACACCACCGGAGCCCCCCATGACCACGTCCGAAGACCCGATCACCAAGACCACCGGCCACAGCCTTCTGGCCGATGCCCAGGGGATCTTCTTCGGCAGTTCGATGGCGGGCTTCGGCATCATCGTGCTGACCCATCTGGGGCTGGTCACCGGCCAGACGGCGGGCCTGGCGGTGATTCTGTCGTACCTGACGGGGCTGTCGTTCGGGCCGGTCTTCTTCGTGGTGAACCTGCCGTTCTACTGGCTGGGCTACCGCCGCATGGGCCTGCGCTTCGTGCTGAAGACCTTCATCGCGGTGGCGCTGCTGTCGGTCATGTCCAAGCTGCTGCCGACCCAGATCGCCTTCGCCCACCTCACCCCCTGGACCGGCGCGATCCTCTTCGGCTTCGTCACCGGCGCGGGGCTTCTGGCGCTCTTCCGGCACGGCGCCTCGCTGGGGGGCATCGGCATCCTGGCACTCTACCTGCAGGAAAAGACCGGCTTCCGGGCGGGCTGGACACAGCTGATCTTTGATGGCTGCCTGTTCCTGGTGGCCTTCTTCCTGCTGCCCCTCGACAAGTTCGCCTGGTCGCTCCTCGGCGCCGTCATCGTGAACTTCGTCATCGCCATCAACCACCGCCGCGACTGGTACGTCGCCACCTGAGGAAGTCCTCATGCCCGCCTGGCTGATCCTGATCCTTGCCGTCGCCGCCGAGACCATCGGCACCACCGCCCTGCAGGCCAGCCAGCAGTTCAGCCGCCTCGTGCCCTCGCTGATCGTCGTGATTTCCTATGCCCTGGCCTTCTGGCTGCTGTCGCTGACCCTGCGCCAGATGCCGGTGGGCGTGGTCTACGCTATCTGGTCCGGCATGGGCATCGTCTTCATCGCGCTGATCGGCTATTTCGTCTTCGGGCAAAAACTCGACCTGCCGGCAATCCTGGGCATGGCGCTGATCGGCGCCGGGATCCTGCTGATCCAGCTCTTCTCGAAATCTTCGGGCCACTGAGGCCCTTCACCTTTCCGCCAAATACGGCCGCCGGCAGGCGGAACCGCGTCCCGCGCGCGCCGCCGCCCTTTCATCTTTCCCGCAAATATGCCCGCCGGAGGCTGGCGCCGGGCCCGCCCGGCGCCAATCCCGCAGCCGCTCAGCCCATCACGCTCAATCGCTTGATCAGCGCCGAGGTATCCCAGCGGCCCCCCCCCAGCTTCTGCACATCCTTGTAGAACTGGTCGACCAGTGCCGTGACCGGCAGGCTGGCGCCAATCTGGTCGGCGGTGGTCAGACAGATATCCAGATCCTTGCGCATCCAGTCGACGGCAAAACCGTGATCAAAGTGATCCTCCAGCATGGTGCGATAGCGGTTCTGCATCTGCCACGAACCCGCCGCCCCCTGAGAGATCACCTCGACCACCTTGTCGCCGTCCAGCCCCGCCTTCTGGCAGAAATGCAGCGCCTCCGAGAGGCCCTGCACCAGCCCCGCGATGGCGATCTGGTTGCACATCTTGGTCATTTGCCCCGCGCCCACATCGCCCATCAGCCGGCAGATCTTGGCATAGGCCTCGATCACCGGGGCCACGCAGACGAAATCGGCCTCGGATCCGCCGCACATCACCGACAGCTGGCCATTTTCCGCCCCCGCCTGCCCGCCCGAGATCGGCGCATCGACATAGCCCAGCCCCCGCGCAGCCGCTGCTTCGGCCAGCGCGCGGGTGACGGCTGCCGAAACCGTGGTGTGATCGACCAGGATCGCCCCCGCCGCCATGCCCTCGAAGGCCCCATCCGGGCCCGCGCAGACCACCCGCAGGTCGTCGTCATTGCCGACGCAGGTCATCACGAAAGCAGCGCCCTCGGCCGCCTCGGCCGGCGTCAGCCCCATCCGGCCCCCATGCTCGGCCACCCATTTTTCCGCCTTCGCGGCCGTGCGGTTATAGACGGTGACATCGTGACCTTTCGCGCAAAGGTGACCGGCCATCGGATAGCCCATCACCCCAAGACCCAGAAACGCGACTTTCGCCATGGCTCAAACCTCTGTATTGAAACGTGCGCCGGAACATTCTCCGCGCTGCGAATGCAGACGATTATGGCGCGGAACGCAAGGGCATGGGGAACATATGAGATTCGTCTTTCGCTGGCTGCTGCGCATTGCCGGGACAATGGTCATCATTGCGGTACTGGGCGCAGGGCTGGCCTACTACCTTGCCTCGCGCTCGTTGCCGACCTACGACAAGACGCTGAGCGTCAAGGGCATTTCCGCCCCCGTCGACATCGTGCGCGACAATGCCGACGTCCCCCATATCTTCGGCGCCACCGATGCCGACGTGTTCTTCGGCCTGGGCTATGCCCATGCCCAGGACCGGCTGTGGCAGATGATCGTGCTGCGCCGCACCGTCGAGGGCCGCCTGTCCGAGATCTTCGGCACCCGCACCGTGGCCATCGACAAGCTGATGCGGCGCTATGACCTTTATAAGGCGGCACAGGCCTCGGTGGCGGCGCAGGATGCCCGCACCACGGCAGCGCTGACGGCCTATGCCGCGGGCGTCAACGCCCGGCTCGACGAGATCAACAAGGACAGCCTGGGCCGCGGCGCGCCCGAGATGTTCCTGTTCAACATCCCCGTCGCCCCCTGGACCCCTGCGGATTCGATCGCCATCGGCAAGCTGATCGCGCTGGAGCAGGACGGATCCCTGGCCAACGAGGTGCTGCGCGCCCAGCTGTCGCTGGCGCTGCCCGCGGGCCAGATGGTCAATGACCTGATGCCCGTGGCCCCCGGCACGCCGGAAACCGCCCTGCCCGATTATGCCCAGCTGATGCAGGCGCCCGGGATGGCGCAGGTGGCCGCGATCACCGATGACGGCCTGCCCCAGGACCCGCTGTCGCCCTTCCCGGCGCCCGGCCGCGAAGGCGCATCGAACGCCTTCGCGGCCGCGCCGCAGCGTTCCGCCACCGGCGGAACCCTGCTGGCGAACGACCCCCAGATGACCTTTACCGCGCCGTCCCAATGGTACCTCGCCCGGCTGCAGCTGCAGCAGGGGGGCGTCATCGGCGGCACCATCCCGGGCCTGCCGGTGGTGCTGTCGGGGCGCTCGCAGTTCCTGGGCTGGGGGATCACCGCCGCCGGTCTGGATGACCTTGACGTCTACATGGAAGAGCTGAAGCCCGGCGATCCCGAACAGTACCGCACCCCCGACGGCTGGAAGCCCTTCCGCACGGCGAAGACCATCATCGCCATCAAGAACGCCAAGCCCATCACCCTGACCCTGCGCTGGAGCGACAACGGCCCCGTGCTGCCCGGCAGCTTCTACAACCTCGACACCGTGACGCCCCCGGGGCATGTGGCGGCGATCAACTGGACGGCGCTGTCGGATCACGACACGACGCTCTCGGCCGGGGTGGATCTGATGTACGCCAAGACCGTGCAGCAGGGCATCGACGCGGGCAAGCTGCAGATCGCCCCGGCGCAGAACCTGATGCTGGCGGATGCGACCTCGATCGCGATGAAGACCATCGGGGCGGTGCCGGCGCGCGATCCCGGCCACGACAGCCAGGGCCGGAT
The DNA here is from genome assembly GCF_057380705.1 of Pseudooceanicola sp. NS-SX9. NCBI lineage: Bacteria > Pseudomonadati > Pseudomonadota > Alphaproteobacteria > Rhodobacterales > Paracoccaceae > Pseudooceanicola > Pseudooceanicola sp. NS-SX9. Next base: position 2,189,592 of record NZ_CM170818.1, read on the forward strand.
GCCGACGCTGGGCTGGAAGCCCGAGAACCGCTGGACCGGCATCTTCCCCTATGCCGACAACCCCGAGATCGTGAACCCCGACAGCGGCATCCTGGGCAATACCAACAACAAGGTCACCGACGCCGCCTTCCCCCACAACATCACCTTCGACTGGGGCGACACGCAGCGCATCCACCGCTGGCAGAAGCTGATGGAAAGCCGCAAGGTGCACACCCGCGACAGCTTCATCGAGGCGCAGCTGGATACCGTCAGCTTCACCGCGCGCTCGCTGCTGCCGCTGATCGGCAAGAACCTGTGGTACACCGGCGATCCCGCCCCCAAGGGCACGCCCGACCGGATGCGCCAGGATGCGCTGAAGATGCTGGCCGACTGGAACGGCGAGATGAACGAGCACATGCCCGAGCCGCTGATCTACGCGGTCTGGATCTCGACCCTGCAGGACCGGCTGATCCGGGACGAGCTGGGCCCGCTGGCCGACAACTTCACCCATGTCCAGCCGGTCTTCATCGAGCGCGTCTTCCGCAACATCAACGGCGCCTCGAAATGGTGCGACGTGGTGCAGACCCAGCAGGTCGAGACCTGCGACGAGATCGCCAGGCAATCGCTGGATGCGGCGCTTCTGTGGATCAAGGAACGCTATGGCGACAACCTGGAAAGCCTGCGGTGGGGCGATGTGCACCAGGCCGCGCAGGACCATCCGGTGCTGGGTCAGGTGCCGATCCTGAAATACCTGGTGAACATCCGCCAGCAGACCTCGGGGGGGGACAACACGCTGAACCGTGGTGCCACCCGCGGCAGCGGTGCCGATCCCTTCCTGGATGTCAGCGGGCCGGGCTATCGCGGGGTCTATGATTTCGCCGATCCCGACAGTTCGGTCTTCATCATCTCGACCGGGCAATCGGGCCATCCGCTGTCGCGCCATTACGACGACCTGGGCGATCTGTGGCGGCGCGGGGAATACATCCCGATGTCGCTGGATACAGCCCTGGCCAAGGCCGCTTCGGTGGGCGAAACCCACCTCCTCCCGCAGAAGTGACGCCGCATGGCGCCCCGGTCCGCCTTTGCGCGGATCGGGGCCTGTACGCCCTGCGGTCCGGCGCTAACATCCGCGCCGTATCCCGCAGGAGACCCAGATGAAATCCATTCCCTTCGGCCACACGGGCCTGCAGACCTCGCCGGTGATCTTCGGCGGCAATGTCTTTGGCTGGACCGTCGACCAGGCCGGATCCTTCCGGCTGCTCGACCAGATGACCGAGGCCGGGCTGACCACGATCGACACCGCCGATGTCTATTCCGCCTGGGCCGAGGGCAACGAAGGCGGCGAAAGCGAGACGATCATCGGCAACTGGCTGGCCGCCAACCCCGGCAAGCGCGACCGGGTGACGCTGATCACCAAGGTCGGATCCGACATGGGACGCCCCGGCGAAAAGGGCCTGTCGGCCACCTGGATCGAACGCGCGGTAGAGCAGTCCCTGCGCCGCCTGCAGACCGAGGTGATCGACCTTTACCTGTCGCACTGGCCCGACCCCGACACCCGGCACGAGGAAACCCTGTGCGCCTATGACCGCCTGCTGAAGGCCGGCAAGGTGCGCGCCATCGGGGCCTCGAACTATAGCGCGCAGATGATGCAGGCGGCCGATGACGTGGCGCAGGCCAACGGGCTGACGGGCTACAGCGCGCTGCAACCGAAATACAACCTCTGTGCCCGCGACGAATTCGAAGGGGCACTTGCCGATTACTGCACCGCCCATGGCGTGGCGGTCATTCCCTATGCGGCGCTGGCTTCGGGGTTCCTGACCGGCAAGTACCGCAGCAGCGACGACATCCGCGGCGCCCGCGGCGGCAGCGTGTCGAAATACCTGACCCCGCAGGGCCTGGGCATCCTGTCGGTCATGGATGCGATTGCCGCCGAAACCGGCGCCACCCTGGCCGAGATCGCCATCGCCTGGGTCCGCAGCAAGCCCGCGGTGACGGCGCCCATCGCCTCGGCCACCTCCGAGGCGCAGCTGGCCACGCTGATCCGCGCGGCCGAACTGCAGCTGACGCAGGATCAGATGGCCCGCCTTGACGCGACGCTCTGAGGCAGGGCCGCGAAAACCGCTGATGGCGCAAACAGCGTGCGGGGGATTTGAATTGACCCCCCCACGCCGCTCTGCCATGCAGAACTCCCAGAGACAGCAGGATCCCAACGCATGAAGGTCATCATCTGCGGCGCCGGTCAGGTCGGATGGCAGATCGCCCGCCACCTGTCGGGCGAGAAGAACGATGTCACTGTCGTCGACAGCAACCCCGATCTGGTCCGCCGCGCCACAGACACGCTGGACGTGCAGGGCATTGCGGGCTTTGCCTCTTACCCGGACGTGCTGGACCGCGCAGGCGCGCGCGATGCCGACATGATCATCGCTGCGACCTTCTCGGACGAGGTGAACATGGTCACCTGCCAGGTGGCGCATTCGATCTTTTCCGTGCCGCGCAAGATCGCGCGGCTGCGCTCGCGCAGCTATCTGGACGCGATCTATTCCGACCTCTACCGCCGCGATCATCTGCCCATCGACGTGGTGATCAGCCCCGAGCTGGAGGTGGCCGAGGCCGCGCTGCAGCGCCTGTCGGCCCCCGCCGCCTTCGACGTGGAACAGTTCCTGGACGGCAAGGCGCAGCTGCTGGGCATCCAGATCGACGAGGACTGCCCCGTCATCAACACGCCCCTGCGCCAGCTGACGGACCTGTTTTCCACCCTGCGCGCCATCGTGGTGGGCATCCGCCGCGACGGGCGCCTGTTTGCCCCGGAACCGGGCGACCAGATCTTTCCCAAGGATGACTGCTACATCTGCGTGCATGTGGACGACGTGCCCCGCACGATGGAGATCTTCGGCAAGTCGAACCGCCAGCAGGAACGCGTGGTGCTGGTGGGCGGCGGCAACGTCGGCCTGACTGTCGCCCGCGCGCTGGAGGAAAAGGGCCGCCGGGTCCGCGCCAAGGTGATCGAGAAGAACCGCGCCGTGGCCGAACGTGCCGCCGACGGGCTGGAACGGACCATCGTGCTGCATGGCGACGGCCTGGATTCCGCGCTGCTGGCCGAAGCAGGCATCAGCCGCGCCGATGCGATCCTGTGCGTCACCGATGACGACAAGACCAACATGCTGACCGCCGTGCGCGCCAAGAACCTGGGCTGCCCGATGGCGATCGCGCTGATCAACGACCCCACGCTGACCTCGCTGATGGCGCCCTTGGGGATCGATGCCTACATCAACCCGCGCGCCACCACCGTCAGCTCGATCCTGCGGCACATCCGCCATGGCAGGGTGCGCGGCGTCTATTCCATCGGCGATGCCGAGGCCGAGGTGATCGAGGCCGAGGTCCTGTCGACCTCGCCCATGTCGGGCCGTCCGATCCGCGACATCGACTTTCCCGAAGGCGTGCTGGTCGGCGCCGTGATGAAGAACGGCGAGGTCACCAAGCCCACCGCCGACATGATCGTCGACGAGGGCGACACCGTCGTCATCTTCGCCCTGACCCCCGACGTCCACGAAGTGGAGCGCCTGCTGCAGGTCTCCATCGACTACTTCTAGGGCCGGACCCGGACCATGGGCCATCATTCCCAGACCCGCCCCAAGACGATGCGCGACCGCATCGAAAGCCAGCCCCTGTTCCTGGGCGTCACGCTGTCGCTGTGCCTGTCGATGCTGGTGCCGGCCATGGTCGCGCTGGTGCAGGACAACTACCTGGTCGCGCGCAACTTCTTCTATGTTGCCTTCCTGGGATCGACGGCGTCGTTCCTGATCGCGCTGGCGCGCGGCACGCGGCCCTTGATCAACACCGGCCGGGGCGACCTGCACGCCCTCTTGTCGCTGTTCGCGGCCTTCCTGCTGCTGCCGCTGCTGCTGGCGCTGCCGTTTTCCGAAAGCCTGCCCGACACCCGCTTCGTCAATGCCTATGCCGAGATGGTCTCCAGCTTCACCACCACCGGCATGACCTTCTTCGACGACCCCAGGCGGCTGTCGGAACCGCTGCACCTGTGGCGCGCGCAGGTCGCCTGGATGGGTGGTTTCCTGATCTGGATTTCGGCGGCGGCGGTGATGGCGCCGCTGTCGCTGGGCGGTTTCGAGGTCACCACCGCCGGCCGCGACCAGACCGAGATGCGCCTTGACCGGTTCCAGCGTGCCACGGTGATCCGCCGGATGATCCGCGGCGCCCTGCAGCTGCTGCCGATCTACATGGGCCTGACCGGTATCCTGTGGGTGCTGCTGCTGATCGCCGGAGACGACCCGATGGTCGGGCTGATCCATGCGATGTCGACGCTCTCGACCTCGGGGATTTCCTCGATCGGGGGGGTGCAGAATGCCCATTCCGGCTTTGCCGGGGAATTCGTCATCGCGGTCTTCATGCTGTTCGCGCTGTCGCGCATCACATTCACCTCGGACACGGTGACCTCGCGCATCGGGCTGCACCGCGACCCGGAAATGCGGGTGGGGCTGGCGCTGGTGGTGATCGTGCCGCTGCTGCTGTTCCTGCGCCACTGGCTGGGTGCCATCGACGTCAAGGCGAACCAGGACGTCCTGAGTGCTGTCCGCGCCTTCTGGGGGTCGCTGTTCACGGTGCTGTCGTTCCTGACCACCACGGGCTGGGAAAGCGCCGACTGGGACACGGCGCAGAACTGGTCGGGCCTGTCGACGCCGGGCATGATCCTGATGGGGCTGGCGATGATCGGCGGCGGCGTCGCCACCACGGCGGGCGGCGTCAAGCTGCTGCGGGTCTACGCGCTTTACCTCAATGGCCGGCGGGAACTGGACCGGCTGGTGCACCCCTCCTCGATCTCGGGGCATGGGGTGGCGGGACGACGCATCCGCCGCCAGGGCGCCTTCCACGCCTGGGTCTTCTTCATGCTCTTCGCGATCTGCCTCGCCGCCTCGATGGCGCTGCTGTCGCTCTTCGGCATCGGCTTCGAGAACGCCACGGCGCTGTCGGTTGCCGCCCTGTCCAATACCGGCCCGCTGACGGTCTATGGCGGCGCCGAACCGGTGCAGCTGAACCTGCTGTCCCCGGGGGCCAAGGTGGTGCTGTGCGGGATCATGGTGCTGGGCCGGCTGGAGCTGCTGGCGATCATCGCGCTGTTCAACCCGGACTTGTGGCGCGATTAAGGCGCAAAGGCCGCCCACCGGCGCAAAAACCCAACGTCGGGGCTGGAAGTTTCCGAAACCGCCCCTCATAGTTCCGCCAGAATTCGAAAAGCCGCACCAGGCAATAAGAAACAAAAAGGCACAACGAGAATGGCTTCCGACCGACAAAACCTCCAGGACGCATTCCTGAACCACGTCCGCAAGACCAAGGTCCCGGTCACGATCTTCCTCATCAACGGGGTCAAGCTGCAGGGCGTGATCACCTGGTTCGACAACTTCTGCGTCCTGCTGCGCCGCGACGGCCAGGCCCAGCTGGTCTACAAGCACGCGATTTCGACGATCATGCCGTCGCAACCGATCACCCTTTATGAAGGCGACGAGACCAATTGATCGGCCATGAGGCAGCGGACACGCGCGCCTTCGTGATCCACCCTGACATGCGGCGCGACGAAACGCGCCACGCGCCCCGTTTCGCGCTGGCCGAGGCTGTAAGCCTCGCCCATGCGCTGCCGGGGCTCGATGTCGTGGGATCGCAGGTGGTGCGCGTGGCGACCCCGCAACCAAAGACCCTGTTCGGCTCCGGCAAGGTGCAGGAGCTGAAGGAGATGTTCCGCGAGGCCGAGACCGAGCTGGTGCTGATCGACGGCCGCGTCACCCCGGTGCAGCAGCGCAACCTGGAAAAGGAATGGAAGGTCAAGATCCTCGACCGGACCGGCCTGATCCTGGAGATCTTCTCGGACCGCGCCCGCACCCGCGAAGGCGTGCTGCAGGTCGAGATGGCGGCCCTGGCCTACCAGCGCACCCGCCTGGTCCGCGCCTGGACCCACCTGGAACGCCAGCGTGGCGGCCTGGGCTTCGTGGGCGGTCCCGGGGAAACCCAGATCGAGGCCGACCGCCGGGCGATCGACGAACAGCTTGTCCGGCTGCGCCGGCAGCTGGAACAGGTGGTCCGCACCCGCGAGCTGCACCGCGCCGCCCGCGCCAAGACCCCCTTCCCGATCGTCGCGCTGGTGGGCTACACCAACGCCGGGAAATCGACGCTCTTCAACCACCTGACCGGCGCCGACGTGCTGGCCAAGGACATGCTCTTCGCCACCCTCGACCCGACGATGCGCCGCATCGAGCTGGAAAGCGGGACCGAGATCATCATGTCCGACACGGTGGGCTTCATCTCGAACCTGCCAACCCAGCTGGTCGCCGCCTTCCGCGCGACGCTGGAAGAGGTGCTGGAAGCGGACCTGGTCCTGCATGTCCGCGACATCTCGCACCCCGAGAGCGAAGAACAGAAACACGACGTCGAGGACATCCTGACGGATCTGGGCCTGCCCGAGGACGTGCCGCGCCTCGAAGTCTGGAACAAGATCGACCTGCTCCCGGAAGAAGAAGCACCGATCCTGATCCAGCGTGCGCTGCGCGAGGAAAACGTGCTGCCGATCTCGGCAGTCACGGGTCAGGGCCTACCCGAGCTTCTGGCCGAGATCACCCGTGCCCTCGACCCGGCCCGCCACGCGGAAACGGTCACGCTGTCCTGGTCCGACGGCAAGCGCCGCGCCTGGGCCTTCAAGGAAGGCATCGTCCAGGCCGAGCGCCAGACCGAGACGGGTTTCGAGCTCGACGTCCTCTGGACTGCACGCCAGGCCGCGAAGTTCCGCGACCTCTGACCCATTTTCTTGTCCCAAATACCTCCGCCGGAGGCCTGGCGCGGCACCGCCGCGCCAGATCCTGGGGGCGGCCTTAAAAATAGCGCTGCGCGCTATCGCTTCGCGGAAGGTATTTAAGAACAAGAAAATGGAACAAGTGGTCTATTGCCCACCACTCTGCGCCTTCTTTTCCCAGCGGCCGGCTTCCTCGGACCAGTAGATGGCGGCGCAGCCGGCGCCGGTCAGGGCCTTCCATTGCGTGCGGGCATGGGCAGTTGCCGCCTCGTCGCGGCCATCGAAAAGGATGCAGGCACGTTTCAGGGCCGCGATTTCAGGTGCGGTCAGATCGGCGCCGTCGATGGCCATCAGGCAGTCGGGCGAATTGGCAGGCACCCCTTGGGTCAGCAGGATCGGTTGCAGCTCGGCATGGGGACTGCTGTCAAGGCCGTGCGGCAGAAAGGTCTCGTCCGGGCCCAGCCAGAGCTTCTGGTCGAGCCAGTCCAGACGTTCGGCCTCGCGGCCCCGGACCGCCACACGCCAGCCGGCCTGCAACGCGCGGGGGAGCAACGCCTGCAAGGCGCCGTCGACCGAAGAGCGCGTCAGGTGGTAGAAATAGACCTCTCCCATCAGGCTTCGAACCCGTCCTGCACCAGGCGGTTCAGCGCCAGGACGCCCCAGCCTGTTGCACCTGCCGGGGCAAGGCCGGTCTCGGACTTGACCGAGGCGACGCCCGCGATGTCGAGGTGGATCCAGGGGGTTTCGGGGCGCACGAAGCGTTGCAGGTACTGTGCCGCGACACTGGCGCCCGCGGGGCGGCCGCCGACGTTCTTCATGTCGGCCACCCGGCTTTTCAGCGTATCGTCATAGGCCTGGCAAAGCGGCAGGCGCCAGGCGCCCTCGGATTCCGTTGCCGCCGCCTTGAGGAAGGCGTTGCAGAAGCTGTCGGCATTCGAGAAGACGCCGGCGTTTTCATGGCCAAGCGCCACGATGCAGGCGCCGGTCAGCGTTGCCAGATCGATCATGCCTTTCGGGCGGAAGCGTTCCTGCGTGTACCACATCACGTCGCACAGCACGAGGCGGCCTTCGGCATCGGTGTTGATCACCTCGACCGTGTCGCCCTTCATCGTCGTCACCACGTCGCCGGGGCGCACCGCAGTACCCGAGGGCATGTTCTCGACCAGGCCCACCAGGCCCACGACATTGGCGGGCGCCCGACGCAGCGCCAGCGCCTTGAGCGTGCCCGCCACGGTCGCGGCGCCGCCCATGTCCATCGTCATCTCTTCCATTCCCGCTGCGGGCTTGAGGGAAATGCCGCCGGTGTCGAACACCACGCCCTTGCCGACCAGCGCCAGCGGCGCCTCGCCTGCGGGGCCGCCCTTCCACTGCAGCACCACGACCTTGGACGGGCTGGCCGAGCCCTGCCCGACGCACAGCAGCGCCCCCATGCCCAGTTCGGCCAGGCGGGCCTCGTCCAGCACCTCGACCTCAAGGCCAAGGTCCTGCAGCGCCAGAAGCTCTTCGGCGAAGCGGGTGGTGGTCAGCACGTTGGCGGGCGCATTCACCAGGTCGCGGGTCAGGAAGATGCCCTGGGCCAGGGCGAGGATCGTCGCCGGATCGGCCCCCGCATCGCTGGTCATCACCGAAACCACGCCTCGCGGCCGGGCCTTTTCCGTCTTCTGCGCGTCGTAATCATAGGCCCGCAGCAGCAGGCCAAGCGCCAGTTCGGTCACGCCCTGCAGGTTGCCCGCCAGCACCAGCATCCCCGGCGTCCCCAGCAGTTTCGCCAGTGCCCCGCCGGTGCGGCGCAGCAGCGCCGTGTCGGGGCGGCGCGGCAGGATCACGACATCAAGCGCCTCGGCCGCGAGACCGGGGGGGAAGGCCAGGGTGACGATCTCTCCGGGTTTGCGGGCGGCAAAGCCCTCGCTGTCGATCAGGCGTTGCAGGCTCCCCCGCGTCAGCTTGTTGACCCGGCGGGCAACCGCCGACAGGCCGCGTTCGGGATCCAGCACCAGCGCGACGCGGCCCGGGGCATCGGCAATCGCATCGGGATCGGTTTCAGTGAAGGCTAGCTGGATCGGCTGGGTCAAAACGGGGGGGTCCTTGGATGGTCGGCCCGGGCGCGATGCCGGGCAGTGTCGCGACGGAGGCTAGCGCGCCACCGCCACTTTGGCCAGAATGCAGTTTTACCCGCCCGTCAAACCCGCTATCGTGCCCTGACCTGCCCGAGTGCAGGCGGACGGATGCATTCGGGGGCGAAGATTGGCGCGTTTCGACAGATACCTGCTGTCGCAGCTGATGATGCTGTTTGGTTTCTTCACGCTTGTCCTGGTGGCCATCTACTGGATCAACGCCGCGGTGCAGCTGTTCGACCGGCTGCTGGGCGATGGCCAGACGGCCATGGTCTTTCTGGAATATTCCGCGCTGACGCTGCCTGCGGTGATCCGTACGGTGCTGCCGATTTCGGTTTTCGCGGCGGCGGTCTATGTCACCAACCGGCTGTCGTCAGACAGCGAGCTGGTGGTGATGCGCGCCACCGGTTTCTCGCCCTGGCGGCTGGCGCGTCCGGCGCTGGTCTTCGGGCTGATCGCGGCGGCGATGATGTCGCTGCTGACCCATGTTCTGGTGCCGCTCAGCCAGCAGGAAATGCAACGCCGCGACAGCGAGATCGCCCGCAACATCACAGCGCGGATGCTGACCGAGGGGTCCTTCCTGCATCCGACGACCGGCGTCACCTTCTACATCCGCGACATTGCCGATGACGGCACGCTGCACGATGTCTTCCTGTCGGATCGCCGCAACCCCGAGCAGCCGCAGACCTTTACCGCCTCGCGCGCCTATATCGTCAACACCGCCAAGGGCGATGCCACGCCGGCGCCCAAGCTGGTGATGATCGACGGGCTGACGCAATCGCTGGAAAAGGAAACGGGTCGGCTGTTCACCACGCATTTCCAGGACCTGACCTATGACATCGGCAGCTTTATCGGCGATGGCAGCGCGGCCAAGCCGACGATGCGCGGCCTGTCGACCCTGTCGATGCTGAAGGACCCGGACGCCGCCGCGACGCTCAGCGGCAACACCCGCGCCCGCATCCTGCAAGAGGCCCATGGCCGCATCACCCAGGCCCTGCTGTGCATCGGCGCGGCCCTGATCGGCTTTGCGGCGCTGCAGATCGGCGGCTTCAGCCGCTTCGGCGTCTGGAAGCAGATCGGCTTTGCGGTGCTGCTGCTGGTCGTCGTCAAGGGGATCGAGGGCGGCGTCACCGGCCCCGTGCGCAAGGACGGCGACCTGTGGCCGCTTTTGTACCTGCCGTCGCTGCTGTCCTACGTGATCGGCGCGGTGCTGCTGTGGTGGGCCGGACGGCCCGCGCGCATCCGCAACCGCGGCACCGGAGTGCCCGCATGATCCTGCACATCTACTTTGCCCGCCGCTTCCTGCGTTCGTTCCTGCTGATCTTCGGCGTCTTCTTCCTGCTGACCGCCTTCATCGACCTGGTGGAAGAGCTGCGCAAGTTCTCGGATGCGGGCGTCAGCTTTCAGCGCATCCTGGGGCTGACGCTGCTGGCCACGCCGGGGGCGCTTTATGAAATCCTGCCGCTGGTGATGATCCTGTCGACGGTGACGCTGTTTCTGTCACTGGCGCGCTCGTCCGAATTGGTGGTGGTGCGCGCGGCCGGGCGTTCGGCGCTGCGCACGCTGGTTTCGCCGCTGATCGTGGCCTTCCTGCTGGGGGTGGTGATCGTGGGGGTGCTGAACCCGCTGGTGGCCTCGACCTCGCGCGCCTATTCCGAGATCTCGGAGCGTTACCGCGCCGGCGGCAGCGACGTGATGTCGGTATCCTCGGACGGGCTGTGGCTGCGCCAGGGCGATGCCGCCGGACAGACGGTGATCCGCGCCAGCCGCGCCAATGCCCAGGCGACCGAGCTTTACGACGTCACCTTCCTGACCTTCGCGGGCGGCGCCGACGGCCAGGCCCCCAGCCGCCGCATCGAGGCCGAGACCGCCAGCCTGACGAATGGCGCCTGGCAGCTGCGTGGCGTCAAGATCTGGCCGCTGGATGCCGGGTCGAACCCCGAGGCGGGCGCCATGACGCTGCCGCAGTACACGCTGGCCTCGCCGCTGACGGAACAGCGCATCCGCGACAGCTTTGCCGCGCCCTCCTCGATCTCGATCTGGCAGCTGCCCGCCTATATCAAAGAGCTGCATTCGGCCGGCTTCGCGGCGCGGCGCCACCTGGTCTGGTTCCAGATGGAGCTTGCCCGGCCGCTGTTCCTGGTGGCGCTGGTGATGGTCTCCTCTGCCTTCACGATGCGCCCGGCGCGCTTCGGGCGCACCGGGATCGCGGTGCTGGCGACGATCATGCTGGGCTTCTCGCTTTACTACGTTCGGAATTTCGCGCAGGTGCTGGGGGAATCCGGTCAGATCCCGGTGCTTCTGGCCGCCTGGGCGCCCCCGTTCGCCTCATTGCTGCTGGCGACGGGTCTCTTGTTGCAGATGGAGGACGGCTGATGCCGCCAGTACGGGCCGCCGCACGCCGTGGCGCCATTCGCCCCCCCCGCAAGTTCCGCAAGCCGCTGGCCCTGGGCCTGGGGCTGGCCATGGCGCTGGTGTCGGGCGCCCATGCCCAGGACACCGACGGCCCCGCCATGCTGGTGGCCGACAAGATCTACCTGACCGGCAAGAACACCCTGGTCGCCGAAGGCCATGTCGAGGCGCTGAAGGGCGACACCCGCCTGCGCGCCAGCAAGGTGACCTTCGACAAGACCACCGGCAAGCTGACGCTGGTGGGCCCGCTGACGCTGACCCAGGCCGACGGCCAGACCGTCATCGTGGCCGATGGCGGCGCGCTGGACCGCGACATGCAGAACGGGCTGATGAACGGCGCCAAGGTCATGCTGAACCAGCAGGTCGAGCTGGCCGCCGCCCAGGTCGCCCGCGTCGAGGGGCGCTATACCCAGCTTTACCGCACCACCGTGACCTCGTGCCAGGTCTGCGGATCGACCAAGCCGCCGCTGTGGCAGATCCGGGCGGAAAGCGTGGTGCATGACGAAGAGGCGGGGCTGCTGTATTTCGACCACGCCCGGTTCGAGCTGATGGGCGTGCCGCTGCTGTACCTGCCGAAGCTGCGGATGCCCGATCCGACGCAGAAACGCGCCAGCGGCTTCCTGATCCCCGAATTCCGCCGCTCTTCGACGCTGGGGACCGGGTTCTCGTTGCCGTATTTCTACAAGATCAGCGACCAGAGCGACCTGACGCTGACGCCGCTGCTGACCACCAAGACCCGCACGATGCAGTTCAATTACCGCAAGGCCTACCGCACGGGGGCGCTGTCGGTGATCGGGGCGGCCTCGGAGGACGATCTGGGGCGGACCAATTCCGGGCGCGGCTATATCGAGGCGCAGGGCCTGTTCTACATGCCGCGCGACTTCACCCTGTCCTTCGACATCAAGTCGGTGTCGGATTCCTCTTACCTGTCGGACTACGGCTATTCCGACGAGGATCGCCTGCGCAGCGAGATCGCGCTGGACCGCGCCCGGCGTGACGAATGGATCGGCTTTTCGATCGTGCAGTACCGCTCGCTGCGCGAGGACGAGGATTTCAGCACCATCCCGACGCTGATCGGCGATGCGAGCTATGAAAAACGCTATTTCCCGGCCTCGGGGCTGGGCGGAGAGCTGCGCTATGGCGCGGAACTGCACGGGCATTACCGGATCTCCTCCAGCAGCACCCCCGATGCCGAGGGCATCGTCGAGGGCCGTGACGTGATGCGCCTGTCGGTCTATTCCGACTGGCGGCGCAGCTATACCCTGGCCCATGGCCTGCGGATGGAGACGCTGGGCGGCATGGTCGCCGACAGCTTCCGCACCTATGACGACAGCACCCTGCCGACCTCGCAATCGGGGCTGACGCCCTACAGCGCGGTGACGCTGCGCCTGCCGATGGCGCGCGCCAATGCCAACGGCAGCCGCGACGTGATCGAACCGGTGGCGCAGCTGGCCTGGTCGGGCGGCCACAACCTGAACGTCGCCAACGAGGAAAGCACCCGTTCGGAATTCGACGAGGGCAACCTGCTGGGCCTGACCCGCTATGCCGCCCCCGACCGGCGCGAACGCGGCTGGCGCGCCGCCTATGGCATGAGCTGGACGCACGAGACCGCCTCGGACTGGACGCTGCGCGGCGTGGTGGGCCAGGTCTACCAGCAGGAGGTGACGGATTTCACCCGTTCCTCGGGGCTCGATTCCCGCTATTCCGACCTGCTGATCGCCGGTCAGGTGGCGGCACCGCAGGGCTGGACGATCAGTGCCCGCGGGCTTTACGATGCCTCCAAGGACATGCAGGTCGACAAGGCCGAGGCCCTGGCCAGCTGGATGGACACCCGCAACACCCTGACCGCCAGCTATGTCTGGCTGCCGAAGGACGAGGCCGAGGACCGCTATACCGTGCTGTCGCAATGGGGCCTGGACGGCAGCCGCCAGCTGAACGACACTTGGGGTGTTTCGGCCAAGGCGCGCTATGATATCGCGGCCTCGCGGCCGGTGAAGACGGGGCTGGGGGTGACCTGGCGCAACGAATGCGTGCAGGTGGGCGTCGGCATCGAACGCAGCTACGGATCCTCCGACGTGGTGACGCCCTCGACCGACTTCACCTTTACCTTGGGACTGCGCGGTTTCGCCTTCAATGACGCAGGCGGAAGCACGCGCAAGTCTTGCAGTAACTGATTGAGACACGACACCAAAGGGCTATACATGAGCCCGAGCAAGACAGGCCGGGGCCGCCGTCCCGGCGCAGGATAACAAGGGCAGGCAGACATGAGCATCACCGCGACGACGCGCTTCCGTGGCAGATCCCGCGCGGGGTTCCGTGGGCTTTCGCCCCTGGCCCTGGCCGCCGTGCTGGCCCTGGCGCCGCTCGCGCCCCTGCCCGCCGCGGCACAAAGCTTTGGCCCGGCGATCCGTGTCAACGACAAGGTCATCACCCAGTACGAGATCGACCAGCGCGCCCGCCTGCTGACCGTCCTCGGCGCCCCGGGCAATGCCGAAAAGCTGGCCCGTGACGCGCTGATCGACGAAAAGCTGGAACTGGGCGCGGCCGAGAGCTTTAACTTTTCGCTCAGCGATGACCAGCTGAAGCAGGCGATGGCGAATTACGCCGGCCGCACCAAGCTGTCGCTGGATGAATTCCTGAGCCGCCTGAACCAGGCCGGGGTCGACAGCGCCACCTTCCGCGATTTCGTCCGCGCCGGCGCCACCTGGCAGGAACTGGTGCGCGCCCGCTTCCAGTCCAAGATCGACGTGACCGAGGAAGAAGTCGACAATGCCATCGCCGCCCAGGCCAGCCAGGGTGGCGTCAGCGTCGCGATCTCCGAGATCTTCATCCCCACCGGTTCGGATCCGCAGGGCGCCGAAAAACTGGCCGAGCAGATTTCCCAGATCGACTCGGTCGATGCCTTTGCCCAGGCGGCCCGGCAGTATTCGGCCGGCCAGAGCGCCCAGAATGGCGGCAAGGTCGACTGGATGCCGGTGTCGAACCTGCCGCCGGTGCTGCAAGGCCAGATCATGGCGCTGAAACCCGGCGAGGTGACGCCGCCGCTGCAGACCCAGGGCGCCGTGGCGCTGTTCCAGCTGCGCGGCCTGCGCGAAACCGCAGCCCCCAAGCGCAGCTATTCCGAGATCGACTTTGCCCGCTATTACATCCCCGGCGGCCATTCCCCCGAGGCCATGGCCCGGGCTGCGGCCGTAAAGGCCAAGGTCGACACCTGCGACGATCTTTACGGCATCAACAAGGGCCAGCCCGACAAGCTGCTGGACCGCGTCCAGCTGGCGCCCGACAAGATCCCCACGGACGAGGCCGTGGCGCTGGCCAAGCTTGACGACAACGAGATCTCGACCGAGATCACCCGCGACAACGGCCAGACGCTGGAGCTGCTGATGCTGTGCGGTCGCACCCCGGCCGGTGCCAATGGCGAGGTCGACCGCGCCCAGGTGATGAGCCAGCTGAAGGACCGCCAGCTGTCGTCCTATGCTGATGGCTACCTTTCGGAACTGCGCGCGGATGCGCGGATCGTCGAATAACATGGCGGCGATCGACGGGCTGCCGCCCCTGCGCGAGGTCATCTCGACCCATGGCCTCGCGGCGAAGAAATCCCTTGGCCAGAACTTCCTGCTGGACCTGAACCTGACGGCGAAGATCGCCCGCCAGGCCGGTAACCTGTCGGGCTGCGACGTGCTGGAGGTCGGCCCCGGCCCCGGCGGGCTGACCCGCGGGCTGCTGTCGGAAGGCGCGCGCAAGGTTCTGGCCATCGAAAAGGACAGCCGCTGCCTGCCCGCCCTGGCCGAGATCGCCGCGCATTATCCCGGCCGGCTGGAGGTGATCGAGGGCGACGCGCTGGAGATCGACCCGCTGGCGCATCTGACGCCGCCGATCCGCATCGCCGCCAACCTGCCCTATAACGTCGGCACCGAGCTGCTGGTGCGTTGGCTGACGCCGAAGGACTGGCCGCCGTTCTGGGAAAGCCTGACGCTGATGTTCCAGCGCGAGGTTGCCGAACGCATCGTCGCCGCACCCGGATCCAAGGCCTATGGCCGCCTGGCGATCCTATGTGCCTGGCGCGCCGAGGCGCATATCGCGATCTCGCTGCCGCCGGAGGCGTTCACGCCCGCGCCCAAGGTGTCGTCGGCCGTGGTGCATCTGACCGCCCTGCCCGCACCGCGATACCCGGCCGACCCGAAGGTGCTGGAGCGCGTCGTGGCCCAGGCCTTCAACCAGCGGCGCAAGATGCTGCGGGCCGCGCTGAAGGGGCTGGCGCCCGATATCGAGGACCGGCTGCTGGCCTCGGGCATCCAGCCCACCGACCGCGCCGAGACCATCGGCCTGGAGCAGTTCTGCGCCCTTGCGCGCAACGTTTCCGCAAGTTGAAGGCGTGGCGGGGGCGCTGCCCCCATCGGCCTGCGGCCGATCCCCCCGGAGTATTTCCGGCCAGATGATGAAGAACCCCCGAAATGCAGACGGGCGGCCCCCAAGGGACCGCCCGTTTTCATCTCTGCCGAGGCCGGATTATTCGGCGGCTTCGGAGGACGGCTTGTCGCCACCGGGCGCCGCGTCGGTCGCTGCGGGCTTTTTCGCCCGGCTGGAGCTGCTGCGCTTGCGCGGTGCGGGCTTGCTGGCCTTGTCCTCGGGGGTTTCGACCAGCATTGAGCCGTCTTCGTCCGAGCCAGTGTCGATCACGTCATCGGCTGCGGGCTTTGCACGGCTGCGGCGCGGCTTGGGCGCGCCCTTGGGGGCCTCGGGCTTGTCCGCTTCGGTCTTCTCACCCTCGGGCTTGCGAACGCGCAGGCGGGGGCGCGCGGCCTCTTCCTGGGCCGGGGCGACGGCCTCGGGGGCGGGCTGGGCGGGCACGACGGGCTCGGGCTGCGGCTGCGGCGCTTCGGCTGCGGGCTGAGGCTCGGGCTGGTGGGACGGCACAGGGACCGCGGCCTGCGGGCCGCTGCTGTCACGCTCGGGGCGCTGGCCCCGCTCGCGATCGCGATCCGCCTGGCGATTGCGGTTCTCGGATTCCTGCTGTTCGCGACGGGTGTCCTGTTCGCGCTGCGCCTCGCCCAGCATCCGCAGGTAATGTTCCGCGTGCTGGTAGAAGTTTTCCGTGGCAACCCGGTCACCGGACAGCGTGGCGTCACGCGCCAGCTGCAGGTATTTGTCGATGATCTGTTGCGGCGTGCCGCGCACCTTGCCTTCGGGGCCCGAGGAGTCGAACACCCGATTGACAATATTGCCGACAGACCGGTTGCGGGAC
The DNA here is from genome assembly GCF_057380705.1 of Pseudooceanicola sp. NS-SX9. Lineage (NCBI taxonomy): Bacteria > Pseudomonadati > Pseudomonadota > Alphaproteobacteria > Rhodobacterales > Paracoccaceae > Pseudooceanicola > Pseudooceanicola sp. NS-SX9. The sequence continues at coordinate 2,206,135 of NZ_CM170818.1, forward strand.
TTGTTCCGCGAACGTGATTTCGAAGATCTCATAAGGTCAGCTGTCTAGCCTTGAGTTTGTCATGCGTCGCCGCCTCATCCCCGCGGCGCTGGCTTGGCACCGTAAGCTGGAGAGCGGCTCCTGTCTGGCTTGGTTCCGGGGGGCTTGCCTGACTTGGGCGAGCGTCCACATCCCGGTCTCAACTGGAATAAGCATGCCTTGTTGAAGATGACAAGGGGGAAGTGAGAGTTTTAGCCAGATTTGGCGAGATTGCCGCTGCGCTGCGGCCTGCTTGTCCCGTTTGCCGGAACCCGGGGACCGCCGCGTCTATCCGCAGGCGCAGACGACGCGGTCCCTTCCGTCCATGTCGGGGCGGATGCGGATGTTTTCAAGACCTTCCGCCGCCAGAAGCGCGGAAACGGCAGCGCCCTGCCGCCAGCCGATTTCCAGTAGCAGGCGGCCACCGGGGGTCAGGTGGCGGCGCGCGGCCGCGGCGATGCGGCGATAGGGGCCAAGGCCGTCGCCGCCCGGCGTCAGGGCCATATGCGGCTCGTGCAGGACCTCGGGTGAAAGATCGGCCATTTCGGCCTCGGCGATATAGGGCGGGTTCGAGACGATCAGGTCAAAGCGCCCCTCGACGGCCGCGAACCAGTCCGAGGGCAGCAGTTGCGCGCGGGGCGCAACGCCCAGGGCGCGGGCATTGGCCTGTGCGACCTGCAGGGCCTCGGGCGACAGATCGACGCCGGTGCCCCGGGCCTCGGGGCGTTCGGCCAACAGGCTGAGCAGGATGCAGCCCGAGCCCGTCCCCAGGTCGAGAACCGAGCCGAAGGGGGCGGAAAGCGCCTCGGCCACCAGTTCCTCGGTCTCGGGGCGGGGATCGAGGACGGCGGGCGTGACGGCAAAGCGGCGCCCGTAGAACAGGCGCTCTCCGGTGATGTGCGACAGCGGCATGCGGGCGGCGCGGCGGCTCAGCGCGGCATCAAAAGCGGCAAGCTGCGGCGCCGAGAGCTGCGCGGGCATGTCGATCGCCAGACGGTCCGCGGCAATCCCCAGGACATGGGCCAGCAGCCGACGCGCATCGCGCATCGGATCGGGGATGCCGGCCTCGGACAGGCGGGTGGCGGCGGCCTTCAGGGCCAGCGAGGGGCGGCTCATCCCTCAGCCTCGGCCAGAAGCTGGGCCTGATGATCGGCGATCAGCGCGTTGATTACCTCGTCCAGGTCGCCCTGCATCACCTGATCCAGCTTGTAGAGCGTCAGGTTGATGCGGTGATCCGTCATCCTGCCCTGCGGAAAGTTGTACGTGCGGATGCGTTCCGAGCGGTCGCCCGAGCCCACCTGCGCCTTGCGGTCGGCGGCGCGTGCATCGGCGGCCTTCTGGCGCTCCATGTCGAACAGACGGTTGCGCAGCACCTGCATGGCGATCGCGCGGTTCTGGTGCTGGGATTTCTCGGACGAGGTCACGACGATGCCGGTCGGCAGGTGGGTGATCCGCACCGCCGAATCGGTGGTGTTGACATGCTGCCCCCCCGCCCCTGAACTGCGCATGGTGTCGATGCGCAGATCGTTCAGGTCGATCTGGATATCGACCTCCTGCGCTTCGGGCAGGACCGCCACGGTGGCAGCCGAGGTATGGATGCGCCCTCCGCTCTCGGTCTGGGGGACGCGCTGGACGCGGTGCACGCCGCTTTCGAATTTCAGCCGGGCAAAGACCCCCTCGCCCTTGATGGCGGCGGTGACCTCCTTGATGCCGCCCAGTTCGGTCAGCTGCTGCTCGACGATCGCGAAAGACCAACCGTGGCCCTCGGCATAGCGTTGGTACATGCGCAGAAGATCGCCTGCGAAAAGCGCCGCCTCGTCCCCGCCTGTGCCCGGGCGGATCTCGATCATGGCGGGGCGGGCATCGGCAGCATCGCGGGGCAGCAGCGCCAGCTGAAGCTCATGCTCCAGCCCGGGAAGGCGCGCGCGCAGACGCGGCAGCTCCTCCTCGGCCAGGGCCTTCATTTCGGGGTCGCGCAGCATGTCCTCGGCCTCGCGCAGCTCGGCCAGCAGCGTCTGGTAGGCGCGCACGGCCTCGACCACGGGCTTCAGCTCCGCGTATTCGCGGGCAAGGGCTGCGAAATCGCCGCCGCCCCCGGCCATCCGGGCCTCGATGAATTCGTATCGGTCCGTCAGCCGGACCAGCCTGTCTTCGGAAATCATGTCTTGCTGTTTCTCAATCCCGCGCGCGGGTCAAGGGGCGGGCGTGGCAGGGGGCTCTGCCCCCGCCTCCTGCGGAGGCTCCCCCGGAGTATTTCCGGCCAGATGATGAAGAACCCGTTCCCTGTCATCTGGCCATAAATACTCCCGCCGGAGGCAGCAACCGTGCCACCGGGAGGGACCTCAGGCCTTGCGGCGCGCCCAGCACCAAAGGGCGATGATCTCGGTCGCGACATGGGCGCCGGCGATGGCGGTGGCGCCCGTCGTGTCGAAGGGCGGAGAGACCTCGACCACGTCGCCGCCCTTGAGATCAATGCCCGCGATGCCGCGCAGGATCGCCGCCGCCTGGGCAGAACTGAGGCCGCCCCAGACCGGTGTACCGGTGCCGGGGGCGAAGGCCGGGTCCAGGCAGTCGATGTCGAAGGTCAGGTAGCAGGGCCGGTCGCCGACAATCTGGCGGATTTTCGCCGCCGTGGCGCGGGCGCCGATCTCGTGCACCTCGGGGGCGTCGATGATGTTCATCCCCCAGGCGCTGTCGTTCACCGTGCGGATGCCCACCTGCACCGAGGTCGCCGGGTCGATGAGGCCGAGCTTGATCGCCTTGTAGAACATCGTCCCGTGGTCGATCCGGGACATGTCGTCATCCTGCCAGGTGTCGCTGTGGGCGTCGAAATGCACCAGCGACAGGGGGCCGAATTTCTCGGCATAGGCCTTGAGGATCGGGAAGGAGATGTAGTGATCCCCCCCCAGCACCACCGAGGCCGCGCCCTGGTCGAGGATCGAGCGGATATGCGCGGTCAGCGTGTCGGGGAAATCGGCCACCCTGGCATAGTCGAAGGCCAGGTCGCCGTAATCCGCGATCGCGAATTCGCCCAGCGGATCGAATCCCCAGCCATAGGGCGGATCATAGGGTTGCAGCGTCGAGGCCTCGCGGATGGCGCGGGGACCAAGGCGGGTACCGGTGCGGTTCGTCACCGCCTGGTCGAAGGGCACGCCGGTCACCGCCAGGTCGAACCCGGCGAGGTCCTTGGTGTAGCGCCGCCGCAGGAAGCTCGGGGCGCCGCCGAAGGCGTTCTCGTAGGAGAGGCCCCGCGGATCGGTGCGGGTGAAAGCCTGGTCTACCTGGGTCTTTGCATCTTCGAGCGCCATCGGCTCAGGCCTCCTCAAGGGGCAGTGCGGTTTCGACCAGCCGGGCGAAGAAGCTCGCTCCGACGGGGGCGATCCGGTCGTTGAAATCGTATTTCGGATGGTGCACGGCGGCGGTATCGCCCTGGCCGATGAACAGAAAGGCGCCGGGACGGGCCTTCAGCATGAACGAGAAATCCTCGGCGCCCATTTCCTTGCCCTGATCCCACAGCACCCGGCGTTCGCCAGCGATGCTGCGGGCGATGTCGGCGGCGAAGGCGGCGCAGCGGGCATCGTTGACCGTGGCCGGGTACCAGCGTTCGTAGATCAGATCGGCCTCGACGCCATAGGCTGCGGCCTGACCGGCAACGATCTGGTTCAGGCGGGCCTCGACCATGTCCTGCACGGCCTCGTCATAGGTGCGCACCGTGCCGTTGATATAGGCCGTTTCGGGGATGATGTTCTCGGCGCTGCCGGTGTGGATCTGGGTGATCGAGATCACCAGATCCTGCTGGGCATTGTGATTGCGCGAGGGGATCGTCTGGATGGCCGAGACCATGCCGATGACGGCGGGGATCGGATCGCGGGTCTCGTGCGGGGTGGCGGCATGGCCGCCCTTGCCGCGGATGTGGATATGGATCGTGTCGACCGCGGCCATCTGGGGGCCGGGATTGGTCATGAAACTGCCCTCGGGCAGGCCGGGGGCGTTGTGCAGCGCATAGACCTCGGCGATGGAGAAAGTGTCCATGATCCCGGCCTCGACCATGCGGCCGCCGCCGCCGCCGTCCTCTTCGGCGGGCTGGAAGATCAGGGCGACGCGCCCGGCAAAGCTGCGCGTCTCGCAAAGGTATTTGGCGGCCCCCAGCAGCATGGTGGTATGGCCGTCATGGCCGCAGGCATGCATGCGCCCCGGCACCGTCGAGGCATGGGGAAGGCCGGTCTGCTCTTGTAAAGGTAATGCATCCATGTCGGCCCGCAGGCCAATGGTTTTGCCGGGTTTTCTTCCATTGATGATGGCCACGATTCCGGTGCGGGCAATGCCCTCGTGGATCTCGTCCACACCGAAGTCGCGCAGTTTACAGGCCACGAAGGCGGCGGTTTCCTGACAGTCGAATCCAAGCTCGGGGTGGGCATGCAGATGGCGTCGCCAGTCCGTCATCTCTTCCGCGAGGCCGGCAAGACGATTGATCACGGGCATGGTCTGGACTCCTTCCGACACTGAGGTCAGGTTGCAGGAAAGCTGAAACCGCGAGGCACCGCAATGGCCGAAACCGACCGAGATCCGATCCATGATGTTCCGCCGGGCCTGCCGCAGCTGCTGGTGATCCTGCAACGGCTGCGCGATCCCGAGACGGGCTGCCCCTGGGACATCGAGCAGGATTTCGCCTCGATCGCGCCCTATACAATCGAGGAGGCCCATGAGGTCGCCGATGCCATCGAGCGCGAGGCCTGGGACGAGCTGGAAAGCGAGCTGGGCGACCTGCTGCTGCAGGTGGTGTTCCACGCCCAGATGGCGCAGGAGCGCGGGCTGTTCGGGTTCGACGACGTGGCGCGGCGGGTGGCCGAGAAGATGATCCACCGCCATCCGCATGTCTTTGGCGACGAAAGCCGCGACAAGAGTGCCGATCAGCAGACCGTCGACTGGGAAAGGATCAAGGCGGCCGAGCGCGCCGGCAAGGCCGAGACGCGGACGCTGGACGGGGTGGCCAAGGCGCTGCCGGCGCTGATGCGGGCGGTGAAGCTGCAAAAGCGCGCGGCACGGGTGGGCTTTGACTGGCCCACGACCACCGAGGTTCTGGACAAGATCCGCGAGGAAGCCGCCGAGCTGGTCGAGGCACGGGACGAGCTGACCCAGGCCGAGGTCGAGGAGGAATTCGGCGACCTTTTGTTCGTGATGGCGAATCTGGGGCGACACCTGCAGGTGGATCCCGAGGTGGCCCTGCGCGCGGCGAATGCGAAATTTACGCGCCGTTTCAATGCGGTGGAGGATGCTTTGCAAGTGATGGGTAAACGTCCTGCCGACAGTGACCTGGCCGAGATGGACGCGCTGTGGGACGAGGCCAAGCGGGTCGAGAAGGCGGCGAAGGCCGCCGAGTGAGGCAGACCCGGAGGGGGAGCTGCCCCCGTCGCGGCAAAGCCGCGCCTCCCCCGGAGTATTTTTGGCCAGATGACTGCGGAAGCCACACCTGCCGTTGCGGCAAGTGTGGACAGGGGCGCGGGGCGGCGGCAGGCTTTTGACCAACTGGTCAGAGCGAAGGAGACCGCTGCCGTGGCGCGCAAGATCATCATCGACACCGATCCCGGGCAGGACGACGCGATTGCCATCCTGCTGGCGCTGGCCTGCCCCGCCGAACTGGAGGTGCTGGGGATCACTGCCGTTGCCGGCAACGTCCCGCTGGATCTGACCCGGCGCAACGTGCGCGTGGTCTGCGAGCTGGCCAGGCGCACCGATGTGCCGGTCTTTGCCGGTTGCGACGCGCCGATGCGTCGGCCGCTGGTGACGGCGGAACATGTGCACGGGGCCACGGGGCTGGACGGGGCGGAGCTGCCAGAGCCCGAAATGCCGCTGCAGGCGCAACATGCCGTCGACTTTATTATCGAGACGTTGCGGGCAGAGCCCGAGGGATCGGTGACGCTCTGCCCGCTGGGACCGTTGACCAATATCGGGACGGCCTTCGAAAGGGCGCCGGACATCATTTCCAGGGTCCGGGAAATCGTGCTGATGGGGGGCGCCTATTTCGAGGTGGGCAATATCACTCCGGCAGCCGAATTCAACATCTATGTTGATCCCGAGGCCGCCGACATCGTCTTCCGATCCGGCGCGAAGATCACTGTGATGCCGCTGGACGTGACCCATAAGGTGCTGACGAAAAAGGCCCGCGTGCAGGGCTTTGCCGAGATGGGCACGAAGGTGGGCGATGCCGTGACGGGGTGGCTGGAGTTCTTCGAGCGCTTTGACGTGGCGAAATACGGATCCGACGGCGGGCCGCTGCATGACCCTTGCGTGATCGCCTGGCTGCTTGAGCCCGAGCTGTTCTCGGGGCGGTTCATCAATGTCTGCATCGAGACGCAGTCCGAGCTGACGCTGGGCATGACCGTGGCGGACTGGTGGGGCGTGTCGGGGCGCGCGCCCAATGCGATGTTCATCGGCGATGTCGATGCGGAGGGCTTCTTTGAGTTGCTGCGCAGGCGTATCGCAACGCTCTGAGCCTCTGGTCATCGGCCCCGGGGCGGCATAGCTTCGGGGCATGAGCATCCGGTTCGACAATTCCTTCGCCGCCCTTCCCGAAGGGTTCTTCTCTCGCCAGGCGCCGCGCCGGGCGGGCAATCCTTCGGTGCTGGCGGTGAACGACGCGCTGGCGCGGCAGCTGGGCCTGTCCCTGCCCGCAGAGACCGACGCGCTGGCGGCACTGTTTTCCGGCAATGCCCTGCCCGAGGGCGCCGATCCGATGGCGCTGGCCTATGCCGGGCACCAGTTCGGCGGTTTCTCGCCGCAGCTGGGGGACGGACGGGCGCTGCTGATCGGCGAGGTCGTGGCGCCAGATGGCCAGCGGTGGGACCTGCAGCTGAAGGGATCGGGACGCACGGCCTTTTCACGCGGCGGCGACGGGCTGGCGGCGATGGGGCCGGTGTTGCGCGAATATCTGGTGTCCGAGGCCATGGCGGCGCTTGGCGTGCCGACCTCGCGGGCGTTGGCGGCGGTGGCGACGGGCGATCCGGTGATGAGAGAGACGGTGCTGCCCGGTGCGGTGCTGACGCGGGTGGCGCGGTCGCACATCCGGGTGGGGACCTTCGAATATTTCGCCGCCCGGCAGGACAGGGTGCGGCTGCGGCTGCTGCTGGACCATGCCATCGCACGCCATGATCCGCAGGCCGAAGGGCCGCAGGCCTTCCTGCGTGGGGTCATCGCCCGGCAGGCCGGGCTGGTGGCGCAATGGATGTCGCTGGGCTTTATCCACGGGGTGATGAACACCGACAACTGCACCGTTTCCGGCGACACGATCGACTATGGGCCCTGTGCCTTCATGGATCGCTATCACCCGACGACGGTCTATTCCTCGATCGACCGGCAGGGGCGCTATGCCTATGACAACCAGCGCCATGTGATCGTGTGGAACATGGCGCAGCTGGCCTCGGCGCTGCTGGCGCTGGAGGACGACCCCGAGGCCATGGTGCCCGCCTATACTGCCGATGTCCATGCCATGCCCGCCCTGGTTGACACCGCCCTGCGGCAGCGGTTCGGGCAGAAGATCGGCCTTGCTACGGCGGGCCCCGATGACCAACCGATGATCGATGCGCTGCTGCGGCTGATGCAGGATCAGGGCGTGGATTTCACCAATCTTTTCCGGGCGCTCTGCCACGGTGTGAAAGTAGCATCCGAACAGTTCACCGACCCCGCGCCGTTCCTCGACTGGGCCGCAGCCTGGCAGCAACGGCTGCAGGGCGAGCCCGACCCCGAGGCCCTGATGGCGCAGGTGAACCCGGTGATCATCCCGCGCAACCACCGCGTCGAAGAGGCGCTGGCCGCCGCCCAGACCGGCGACATGGGGCCGTTCCGCGCCCTGCATCAGGCGCTTGCGACCCCCTTCGATCCGGGGCATGAGGGCGGCCCTTTCACCCGGCCGCCACTGCCCGACGAGGTTGTCCGCGCCACGTTTTGCGGCACCTGAGGATCACGCCTCAAGACATTGTGATCACTTGCGGAAACGCTCTTTCAGGCGAGTGTCCTTCAGCCGCCTGAACAGCTGTGGGTTGCGTTCGACGAATTGCCGGATCAGGCCTGAAAGGCCGCCGCGCTCCTGTCCCTTCAGATAGGCATAGCCGACCGAGGCCCCGAGGATCGCGCCGACATGATCGACGATCAGGTCCCCCATCGTGTCGATCAGCCCGGATTTCTGCATGTTGGTGCCGAAAAGCTGGTCCATGGCGAATTCGAAGACCTCCCAGGTGGCGCCGATTGAGACGGCAAAGCAATAGGCGAAGAAGGCCATCGCCAGGGGCGTTGTTGCAGAACTCAGCCGGTGAAGGATTCACATCGGGAATCCATGCGGTTAGACGCGCTGCATGAGCAAGCCCAAGCCCGCCCGCTACCACACGACAAACTGGTCTACCTACAACGATGCGCTCAGGAAGCGCGGGTCACTGCTGATTTGGCTGAACAAGGAGATGGCCTGGCACGCGCCGCATGAGGGACGCCCAGGGCGCCCGCCAGTTTTCTTGGATGCCGCGATCCAGTTCTGCCTGTCGATCAAGGTGCTGTTCAAACTGCCGCTCAGACAGACAGCCGGGATGGTCGCGAGCCTCCTGCGGCTCGCAGGACTGGACTGGCCCATTCCCGACTACTCGACGCTGTGCCGTAGGCAGAAGACCCTCAAGGTGCAGATCCCCTATCGTCGTGCCGACGGGCCGCTGAATCTGCTGGTGGACAGCACCGGCATCAAGTTTCTTGGCGACGGCGAATGGCAGGCCCGCAAGCATGGTGTTCAGGGTCGTCGCCAATGGCGCAAGGTGCATCTGGCAATGGACACTACCACTTCGGATATCCGGGCCGTTGAGTTCACCCCCAGCCGGGAAGGCGACAGCCCCATCCTGCCAGACCTGTTGGGCCAGATCCCCGAGGACGAGGACATCGGCACCGTGACTGCGGATGGCGCCTACGATACCCGCCGATGTCACAGCGCCATCATCGCACGCGGCGGCTCGGCAATCATACCGATCCGAAGGAACGGTCGGGCTTGGAAAGAGGACTGCCCGGCTGCCAAGGCGCGCAACGAAACCCTGCGCGCCACACGTCACTACGGCCGGGCGTTCTGGAAACGGTGGACCGGATACCACGCTCGCAGCCGCGTGGAGGCCAAGATGCGCTGCATCAAGTCCTTCGGCGAGCGCATCGCTGCAAGGGACCCCGATCGCCAAACCGCCGAAATCCACATCCGCGTCGCTCTTATCAATCGCTTCAACGCGCTCGGCACCGCCGAGGTTGTTCGCGTGGCCTGAGCCTGAACGGGAAAGGGGCACTCACGTCTCAGGCCGCCTTTCTGCAACAACGCCATCGCCAGGGGCGGCGCGGCGTAGCGGTCGCCCTGGAACATCATCAGGATCAGCACCGCCCCCACCATGCCAAAGCCCACCGCCGAGCCGCCGTGCATCACGATGTCCCACCACCAGTAGCGGTTATAGAAATCGAACACTTCCCCGAGGAAGATCGTGCCCCATATGAAGATCACGATCGCCGTGAAAAAGCCCGGAGGGATCCGGATCGCGATGCGGCGCGCCACCAGGAGGGGCGCCATGGACAGCACCAGCGTCGCCAGCGCGACAAAGGCCAGGGGCCAGCGGCCCAGCACCAGGGACTCGGCCATGGAAAACAGCAGTGACAGCCAGATCAGGCGTGTCACAAGGGTTTGCTCCCGGAACATGTGGCGGATCTCTCGTTCTCGTGTCAGGCCTGTCAGATGACTTCAGCTATTCTTCGGATCGCAACTTACAACCTGCAAAAATGCGTGGGGCTGGACCTGCGGCGCAATCCGCGCCGCTGCCTTGAGGTGCTGGAGGCCACGGGGGCCGCCATCGCCGTCCTGCAGGAGGCCGACAAGCGCCTGCCGCCCCGCCCCGCCGCCATGCCCCATGACATGATCCAGCGCGAGGGCTGGCAGGTGCTGCCCTTCGGCCAGCCGGGCGGATCTTTGGGCTGGCACGGCAATGCCATGCTGGTGCGTCCCGGCATCCACTGCACCGGCACGCACCGGCTGGACCTGCCGGGGCTGGAGCCGCGCGGCGCCATCATTGCCGATCTTGAGACGCCCATCGGACCGCTGCGCATCATCGGCGTGCACCTGGGGCTGGTCGGACGCTCGCGCCGCAAGCAATGCGCCGCCCTGCGCCGCGCGGTCGAGCCCTTGGCGCCAAGGCCGCTGCTGATCGCGGGGGATTTCAACGAATGGGGCTCGGGCACCGATCTGGATGCGGAACTGGGCTTTATCGACCTGCTGCCCTCGCCGCCCAGCTATCCGGCGGTGCGGCCGGTGGGGGCGCTGGACCGGTTCGGGATCTCGGCCGGGCTGAAGGCGGGGCCGGTGCGCCCGCATCGGGTGCAGCCTGCGCGCATCGCCTCGGACCATTTGCCGCTGACGGTGGACCTTTCGGCGACGGGGGCGCATTAATCCGGGGACTGCCGGCATTTCCGGCCCCCGAAACTGATCCTCCGGTTCCATGTCGATTATCCAGATCGCCTCGCTCGTGATCGTGCTGGCCGCCGCCTTCGGCACGATCAATTATTTCCTCTTCCGTCTGCCGGCCTCGATCGGGATCCTGCTGGGGGCGCTGCTGACCTCGGTCGGGATGATGCTGTTCGATCTGGTCTTCCCGGGCTACGGCCTGGCCGCCCGGATGCGCAACCTTGTCACCGGCTTCGATTTCTCGCAGGCCCTGCTGGAGGGGATGCTGGGGCTGCTGCTGTTTGCCGGGGCGCTGCATGTCAAGGTGGCAGAGCTGCGCAGCCAGTGGAAGATGGTGCTGCTGATGGCGACGCTGGGCGTCGGGCTGTCGACGGCGGTGGTGGGCTACGGCTTTTCCTGGATGACGGGGCTGCCGCTGGCGACGGCGCTGGTCTTCGGGGCGCTGATCTCGCCCACCGATCCGGTGGCGGTGCTGGGGGTGCTGCGGGCCGCGCATCTGCGCCCCTCGCTCGAGGTCCGCATCGCCGGAGAGAGCCTGTTCAACGACGGCGTGGGCTATGTCGTCTACCTGCTGCTGGTTGCGATCGCCTTCCCCGGCACCGGGACCGAGGCCCATGCCGGCCTGGGCGGCGCGCTCATGCTTTTCGCGCGCGAGGCGGGCGGCGGGATCATTGCCGGGCTGGTGCTGGGCTATCTGGTGTTCCGCATCATGCGCCGCATTGACGAGCCCGCGCTGGAGCTGATGATCACCCTGGCGCTGGCCTTCGGCGGCTATGCCCTGGCCGATGCCCTGGGCCTGTCGGCGCCGATCATGGCGGTCAGCGCGGGCCTGCTGATCGGCGACATCGGCGCCCGCCGCGCCATGTCCGAGCGCACCTGGAAATATGTCGAGGCCTTCTGGACCATGATCGACGAGATCCTGAACGCCGTCCTCTTCATGCTGATCGGCTTCGAGGTCTTCGCCGTGGCCTTCAAGGCGAGCTACCTGCTGGCGGCGGCGCTGGCGATCGGGCTGTCGCTGCTGGCGCGTCTGGTGTCGGTGGCGGTGCCGATCCTGCTGCTGCGGGCGCGGGGCGATTTCGGCAACGGCACCATCCCGATCATGACCTGGGGCGGGCTCAAGGGGGGCATTTCGGTGGCGCTGGCACTGTCGCTGCCCGACTCCGAAGCCAAGCCCCTGATCCTGGCGGCGACCTACTGCGTGGTGATCTTCTCGATCCTGGTGCAGGGGCTGACGGTGGGACGGCTGGCACAGAAGGTGGGCCAGTGACCCGCTGGCTGGTGCTGCTGCGCGGCATCAACGTGGGCGGTGCGGGCAGGCTGGCGATGGCCGATCTGCGCGCCGCCCTGCAAGGGGCCGGCGCCCGGGACGTCCGCACCCTGATCCAGAGCGGCAATGTCGCCCTCACCCTGCCCGATCCGCTGCCGGATCTGTCGCGTGACGCCCTGCCCTGCGACGCCCCGCAGCGCCGGATGCTGCCCGGCCCCGCCCACAAGGATCCGGCACGCCCCGAGATCACCACTCGCCCCGTCGCACCACCCGAAACCTGCGGCCCCACCGTCGGGCCGCGCGGCAGTGCAGATCCCGGCAGCAGCCAGGGCGGCACCCCAGGCCAAACCTTCAATCAGGATGCCCCAGCGGTTCCCGCCGTCGGCCCGGGAGGCACCTCTGATCCTACCACCCGCCAGGATGCCCCGGCGGTTCTCGTCGCCAGCCCGGGTGGTACTTCTGACCCTCGCCAAGGGGCCCCAGCGGTTCCCGTCGCCAGCCCGGACGGTACCTCTGATCAGACCACCCGACAGGGGGCCCCAGCGGTTCCCACCGCCAACCCCGACAGCGGCGCGGGTCCTTCTGCGACCCCGGCCAAGGTTGCCGCCTTCGTCCAGCGGGTGATCGCCACTCACTTCGGCCTGCACCCCGCGATCCGCGCCCTGTCACCGGCCCAGCTGCAGGACCTGCTGGACCACCTGCCTTTCGAGGGCGACCCGGCGCAGTTGCACCTGGCATTGCTGACAGATCCCGAGGCCGCTTTCGATCTGACCCCTTTGCAAAGTCATGCAACACAGTTTGAAAAGATCGCTGCCGGTCCCGGCTGCCTTTACCTGCATCTGCCGCAGGGGCTGGGCCGGTCGAAACTGGCTGCCCGGATCGAGCCCATCCTGGGCCAGCCGGTGACCATGCGCAATGTGAACACGCTTCGGCGCTTTATCGCACAGGGCTGAGCCTTGCACCCCGCGCCGCACCCCGTCACACAGGCTGTCGGAAGCAGGAGGACCCCCGGTGACGCAACAGACCCAAGGCAAGGACGTGCTGCGCGCCGTCCTGTGGATGAGCGGCGCAATCGTATCATTCCTGGCCATGGCCGTTCTGGGCCGCAGCCTGGGCGCCACCTACGACACTTTCGAAATCATGACTTGGCGCAGTCTGACCGGCCTTGTGATCATGATCGCCGTGATCACCCTGCGCGGCCGCTGGCCCGAGGTCTCGGCCCGGCATTTCGGCCTGCACATCGGCCGCAATCTGGCGCATTTCACCGCCCAGAACCTGTGGTTCTTCGCCATCACCGTGATCCCGCTGGCCCAGGTCTTCGCGCTGGAGTTCACCTCTCCGCTCTGGGTGCTTCTGCTGTCGCCGCTGCTGCTGGGGGAACGAATCACGCGGATCCGGGCGACCTCGGCCGTGATCGGTTTCATCGGCATCCTGGTGGTGACGCGGCCCGGATCGCAGCCGCTGTCGCCCGGGGTGATCGCCGCCGGGATCGCCGCCGTGGGCTTTGCCCTGACCTTCCTGACCACGAAGCGGCTGACGCGCACCACCCCGACACTTTGCATATTGTTCTGGATGACCGCTTTGCAAAGCGTCTTCGGCCTGATCTGTGCCGGATACGACGGCCATGTCACCCTGCCAGACGCCGATACCCTGCCGCTTCTGGTGCTGGTCGGCGTTGCCGGGCTGACCGCGCATTTCTGCGTCACCTCGGCGCTGCGCTGTGCCCCTGCCACGGTCGTCGTGCCCATCGACTTTACCCGCCTGCCGCTGGCGGCGATCGTCGGCACGGCTGTGCTGGGCGATCCGTTCGACCCGCTGGTGCTGCTGGGGGCGGCGGTGATCTTTGCCGGAAATTACCTCAATATCTGGGCAGAAACCCGGCCCAAAGGCCACGCCCCGACCCCGCTGGCCCGCCAGCCGTGATGGCCGCCGGGCGGGGGTTTGACGCCCCCGCCCGCATCGCCTAGGCAGGGCGCGACACAACCGCCCCGACCGGGGCATCTTAAGGGTCCTGGACGAATGCTCTACCAGACGGCGCAGCAATGGCACGACGCGGCCGAGAAGAAGGTGCTGCTTTTCGGCATGTCGGGGCTGGGCAAGACCTACCTGTCCAATCTGCTGCGCGACAGCGGCGACTGGTTCCACTACTCGGTCGATTACCGCATCGGCACCCGCTACATGGGCGAGCATATCGCCGACAATGCCAAGCGCCACGCCATGCAGGTGCCCTTCCTGCGCGAACTGCTGATGTCGGATTCGATCTACATCGGCTCGAACATCACCTTCAACAACCTGGCGCCGCTGTCGACCTACCTGGGCAAACCGGGCGATGCGGCGAAAGGTGGCCTGCCCTTCGAGGATTACATGATCCGGCAGGACCAGCACCGCCGCGCCGAGATCGCCTCGCTGATGGACACCGCGCCCTTCGTCGACCGCTCGCGCAGCCTTTACGGCTATCCGCATTTCGTCTGCGACAGCGGCGGCTCGATCTGCGAGGTGGTGGACCCCGAGGACCCGCAGGATCCGATCCTGACTGCCCTGGCCGAAACCGCCCTGCTGATCTGGATCAAGGGCAGCGAAGCCCATACGGAAGAATTGATCCGACGCTTTGACCGGGCGCCGAAACCGATGTATTACGAGCCCTCCTTCCTGCGGAAGGCCTGGGCCGAATATCTGGAGGCGTTCGCACGCAGCCCCGATACCGTCGACCCGGACGCCTTCGTCCGCTGGACCTATGCCCGCGCCCTGGCCCACCGCCAGCCGCGCTATGCGGCGATGGCACGTCGCGGGGTAACGGTTCTTGCAGACGAAGTCGCTACCGTGCGAAGCGCCGAGGATTTCAGTGCCCTGGTGGCCAAGGCCATCGACCGGCAGGGCACCGCAGCCGCATAGGTCCGGGGGTGGTCCCCCGGAGCCCCAGTTAAGGTTCAGACATGCCGATCAAGATCCCCTCCGACCTGCCCGCCTATGATGTCCTGACCCGCGAAGGCGTCATGGTCATGTCCGAGGACCAGGCAGCGCGCCAGGACATCCGCCCGCTGCGCATCGGCCTGCTGAACCTGATGCCGAAGAAGATCCAGACCGAGAACCAGTTCGCCCGGCTGATCGGCGCCACCCCCCTGCAGATCGAGCTGTCGCTGATCCGCATGAGCGAGCATCAGACCCGCAACACCGCGGCCGAGCACATGGAATCCTTCTACCGCCCGTTCCAGGAGGTGAAGGCCAGCGGCGAGAAATTCGATGGGCTGATCATCACCGGCGCCCCGATCGAGCACCTCTCCTTCGAGGACGTCACCTATTGGGACGAGCTGTGCGAGGTCTTCGACTGGACCCAGGGGCATGTGTTCTCGACCTTCGGGGTGTGCTGGGGCGGCATGGCGATGATCAACTATTTCCATGGCGTGCCAAAACACCTGCTGCCGGCCAAATCCTTCGGCTGCTATCCGCAGGTGAACCTGGCGCCGACCTCGCCCTTCCTGCGCGGCTTCTCGGATGCCTGCACCGTGCCGGTGTCGCGCTGGACCGAGGTCCGCCAGCCCGACATTGACGCCGCTCCGGGGCTGCGCACGCTTTTGGGCAATGCCGACACCGGCCCCTGCCTGGTCGAGGATCCGCGCCACAATGCGCTCTATGTCTTCAACCATTTCGAATACGACAGCGACACGCTGAAGCAGGAATATGATCGCGACGTCGCCGGGGGCACGCCGATCAGCGTGCCGGTCAACTACTATCCCGACGACGACCCGTCGAAAGTGCCGCTGAACCGCTGGCGCAGCCATGCGCATCTGCTCTACGGCAACTGGGTCAACTACATCTACCAGGAAACCCCCTACGATCTTATGGCCATTGGCCACAAGGAAGCTGCCCTTGGCTGACGGCCTGCTGGCGCTGGCCCTGCTGATCGCGGCGCTGGTGGGGGCGACCGTGCTGCGCGGCGCCCGTCGCGACGCGGCCGCGCGCACCGAGACGCCGCCGGAAGGGCGGCTGATCCTGGTCGGCGGGCACCGGCTGCATGTCGTGCAAAAGGGCCAGGGGCCGGATGTGGTTCTGATCCACGGGGCCTCTGGCAACAGCCGCGATTTCACCTTCCGACTGACGGCTGAGCTGGCAAAGCGCTACCGCGTCACGGTTTTCGACCGGCCCGGGCTGGGCTACAGCGCGCCGCTGGGCCATGGCGCGGCCTCGATCACCCGACAGGCCGACCTGCTGGCTACGGCGGCGCGGCAGTTGGGGCTGGTCCGGCCGGTGGTGCTGGGGCACAGCTACGGAGGTGCGGTGGCACTGGCCTGGGCGCTTCTGGCCGATGGTGGTGCGGGGGCGGTGGTTTCCGTCGCGGGGGCCAGCCATCCCTGGGGCGGACGGCTGGATGCCTTCCATGCGCGGCTGTCGATCCCGCTGCTGGGGCCGGTGCTGGCGCAACTGATCCGCGCCTGGGTACCCGAGCGCCATCTTCGCCGCCAGATCCGGGGCGTCTTTGCACCGCAGCCCGCCCCGGACGGCTATGCCGATCACATCGGCCTGGGCCTGATCCTGCGCCCGCCCGCCTTCGTCGAAAACGCCCGCCAGCGCACCCGTCTGCGCGCAGAACTGGCCGTTCAGGCCGAACGCTATCCGCAGCTGGCGCTGCCGCTGGAGGTGGTCCATGGCACGGCCGACACCACCGTGGGCCTGCAGATCCACTCCGCCCGCCTGGTGGCACAGGTCCCCGGCGCCCGGCTGACCACCCTGCCCGGCATCGGTCACATGCCCCACCATGTTGCCCGGGGCCAGGTCATTGCAGCCATCGACCGCGCTGTGGCCCGCCGCTAGACGCGGCACCCGATGTGTCCCATGTGACGCGCTGCCCCTGCGCGCCGCATGATCCGCCGGCACGGCGTCCCTCGGATCCGGGCTCCGCACCGACCAGCACTGCATTGCGCAAGAAGGCCCCTGCCGTCATGCCGCATGTTGCGGCATCCCGCCCGGGGGGCGGATCGCCTGCGCCATCGGATTGACCGGCACGGCGCCCCAGCCCCCAAAGCGCAAGGATCACAGCCGACAGCCTGTCGCAGCCCCCCGTCGGAGGACGCGGGGCCATGGTCATCGGCGCGGCAATGGCACCGTTGCGCCCGAACCGGCGGGCCTCATGCGGAACGGCGCCCGGCGTCCTTCCGGTTCGGACCGGCGCAGGGCCGTCATCAGGATCGCCGCCTTGGAACGCCCGCCAGGGACGGCGCTACGGCATCTGGCGCCTTATCGACATGTCGGCGGCTTGTCGCAACCGCTTCGCCATCAAACCCAAAGCGCCCGGTCGGATTTCTGTGGAACTTCATTGCCATGGAGTGTGCGGTGGCGACCAAGGCCAAGAGCAAGCCGGGGGTCCGCAACTTGACCGGGGGCAGAGACGGCAGATTTCATTCAGGACGTTGATCATGGTCAGGGGCCTATGCCCGGATCGGCCGGACGGCTGGATCGGTAGGGGCCTCTCCCGATCGCGGACCTCTGGGTCAGAGCACGCTTTGTAGCGTCCTGACTTCTCCCACGCGTCCGCTGCACGAACGGGCGGACCGGCCACGTCTGCTCAAGCTGTTCATCTGAGGCGATCTGAACCCCATCCCGCCAAGCCGTACCGCCGGATCGGCAGGCGGAAGGGACATTGCTTGATCCTCGACGGCCCGCGATGTTCGAAACGGTGAACCAGCGTGGCCAGAATTGACCAAAGGCAAGATCGCCTGCCGATCCTGAGGCTGATCCTGATCGCCCCGATTTCGGGATGGTCCGCATCGCTCGGCAGCAGGACGACAGAATAGGGCGCATCTCGCGCGGCGCTCTGGCCGCATCCGGCACAGACTTGGGGAACGCCGCCGCCGATGGCCCAATGTCCCGACCCGCCCCAGATGCCCGGGCGCTTCAGCGCAAAGGGATGGGCGGCGCCCACAGTCCATCGCCCCGCATGAAGCCGTTGATCAGGGTTTTGGCCGCGGCCAGTTCAATCCGTTGGCCATCGCGGCCGGTGGTCGCGACCACTGCGCCACAGCCGCCTGCATTGGTCATTGCGGCCAGGGGACGGTTTGCAAAGGCGGACGCCAGCCATGCCGGCCGCGGGGCGAAGACCGGACCTGTCGCCACACGAGCTGGGAATGCGGCATCCCGATCCGGCTATACTGGATCACCTGGTTCAGAGACGGCCTGCCTGGGCACGATTGTACGGCGGGCAACCCCATCGAATGTCACCCTGAACCACAGCGGAACTGGTCGATGATTTGGATAGCCCTTCGGGAGAAAACCCAAAGGACATCCCGCCGCCACTGAACAGTCGGGCCCGGTTCGAAACGATCGGGGCGGGAATGGGCAACCCCCATATCCTGACGTACAGACTGAAGTCCGCAGAGACATGGCGCGGAACGTACAGGCCTGCATCAGAGATTTAATAAGCGCGCGTGCCGGGGATCAGGGTCGCCCGGGCAGGTGCGGCGGATCGCAATCGCCCTCGGCTGCGACCCGCTGAACGGAATCCGCCCCCCTCTCAGAAGCGCAACGAATGCGATTTACCCTTCTCTTGGTTGTGGTCGCCCGAAGGGTTCTGACCGCCACGCCCCCTGACGTCGGCACCGCGTTTCCACGCGGCCTTGCCCCGAAAGCGCCAGACCAATTCGCCCGTCAGAGCAGGCTCAGACCCGCCCCTTCGAGCCCGGCGCCCGCAGTCCCATCCGCCGCTCCGGGCCTCAGCCCGAAGGCGTCTCCCCACATGCCTCCTGAAGCCCTGCCTGGGACCCGGGCGGACTGCCCCTCCGATGAGGCCCGTGCGGTTCCATGGGAATCTCGCCCCAAGCCATCCAGCCGGGCCATCCGCGCCCGCCTCGACGCAGGGTCCCAATGCCCGTCACCCCAGACCCACGGATCGGCTTCGTCCGGACAACGCGCCCTCACCCGCCCCGGTCCGACCGCCTCAGGCGCGGCGGCGTTCGGGGGCATTCTCGCGGCCCAGGCGCTTGTTGGCGATCCGCCGGTCGTTCAGATCCACCCCGCCAGAGATGCGGAACTCGCCCACCCTGGACGCCAGCGTGTTGGCGGTTTCCGACAGTACCGCATTGGCCGACAGCGTTTCCTCGAAGATCGCGGCATTGGACTGGGTAAAGGCCTCCAGCTCGGTGATCGCGGTGTTGACTTCGCGCAGGCCGCGCGACTGGTCGGCCGTCGCTTCCGAGACAGCCTGCATCCGCTCCACCGTGCGCTCGACCGCGGTGCGGATGCCTGACAGCGCCGCCCCCGTGGTCTTGACCAGCTCGACCCCGCGGTTCACGTTCGAGGCCGAGGCATTGATCAGTGCGTCGATCTCCTTGGCGGCGTTCGAGCTGCGCTGCGCCAGTGCCCGCACCTCGTTCGCCACAACGGCAAAGCCTCGTCCCGCCTCGCCCGCCCGCGCCGCCTCGACGCCGGCGTTCAGCGCCAGCAGATTGGTCTGGAAGGCAATGTCGTCGATCACCGTGATGATCTTGCGGATCTCCGAAGACGAGCCCTCGATCTGATCCATCGCCGACACCGTGGTGCCCATCAGGGACGTGCCCTGGCTGGCCTCGTTGCGGGTGGCCTCCGTCGCGGTGCGGGCAGCGCCGGTGTCGCGGGCGATCTCCTCGATCAGGTCGGTCAGCTGCTGCAGCATGCTGGCCGCAGCCGACAGCGTCGCAACCTGCTTTTCGGTGCGCTGGCCCAGGTCCTCGGCCGCATCGGCGATCTCGCGCGACTGGTTGCGGATCGAGACGACCTCGGCCTGGACCACGGTCATTGCCTCTTCCAACCGCGCCACCCCGGCGTTGAAACTGTCCGAAAGCCCGGCAAAATCCTCGGGCAGCGGCTGGTCGATCCGCGTCGTCAGATCCCCCGCCGCCAGCGCCGCCAGCTTGTCGCGCAGCAGGCCAATGACCTTCTCGATCTCGCGGCGATGTCGGGCCTGGGTCTCGGCCACCTCGGCCTCGGCCCGTCGGGTGGCAGCGGCGTTTTCCTCGGCCCGGGCCAGGAGCTCTTCGGCATCGCGGCGGGCACGGGTGGCGGCGGTCGAGGCCTCTTCCGCCAGTTCCACCGCCTCGATCGCCTGACGCTCGCGGTCATCGACCTGATCCAGCGCGGTGCGGGCCTCGGCCATGGCGGCCTCCAGCTGGGTATGGCGGTGTTCGGAATAGAGGGCCTGCAGCAGGCGCACCCGGGTGATCCCCGCCAGGCACAGCGCGGCAGCACAAAGGGCACCGGTCAGATAGACCGTCCGCAGCAGATCCAGCCCGGTATCGGTCGTCAGATAGGCCAGCCGGGGGAAGAACAGGCTGGCCAGCACCAGGTACAGCGCGACCAGCCCCACGGCCGCCGCCAACCCGCGCAGGGTACTGAGCGTGGCAATCCCGGCCAGCGCAAGAAAATAGAACATGTGGCTGTCAGGCTGCAACCCCGTCCCCATCGAGGCGACGTTCAGCACGATGCACTGCCCGGTCAGCACCAGCGACAGGCCCGTGCGCGCGGGCTCGCCCTCAAGCCGTTGCAGCAGCAGGGCCGCCAGCCCCAGCAGCCCGCCCATCCCCAGGGCCACCGGCCAGGTGCCATTGCCCGCCCAGAGCGCCGTGGCCAGCGCCAGCAGGGCCAGCCCGAGGCACCCCATGGCCAGGTGGCGGGCGCTTTGACGTCGGCTGCGTTCGAACCGCGGTCCAAGGGCCCCCGGCTTCATGGCATCGGAGATCGAGGCACCACGGGCCGTGGCCTGCGGCGCGGGTTCGGCGGTGAGCGTGTTCAAATCGGACCCCGGTGCGAATGACAGTTCCCCCCGGTGGTGCCAGATTCGCCTTTCCCGAGCCTTAACCCCTAAAGGTCCGGCGCGATCAGCCCCAGCCCGCGCAGGTAAATGCCAACGCCGCTTTCCAGCAGTTCCTCGGGGTTGAAGGGGCTTTGGGTGCCGGGGGAATTGCGCGCGAACAGCTCGACCACGCCGTGGCACATCGCCCAGACATGGGCCGAGACCATCGAGGGCGGCGGGCGTTTCTCGACCGGAATATGCCCCGAGAGGTCACGCGCGGCGCGTTCCAGAACGGCGCGGGCGCGTTGCGCCTCATGCGCCAGCTCAGTCGTGCGGTTGACCGAGATGCCGCTTTCGAACATCGCGATGTAATGACCCGGATAGCGGCGGGCAAAGGCCAGATAGGCGCGGCCCGTCGCCTCGAAGGCCGCCAGCGCCGAGGGCTGCCCGGTCTGGTAGGCGTATTCGATCACATCGGCAAAGATCACGTAGCCCTGCCGCGCGGCCTCGGCGATCAGGTCCTCGCGGCCCTCGAAATGGCGGTAGACGGCAGCGGGGGTGACCCCGGCCTGCTTGGCGGCCTCGGACAGGGTAAAGCCGGTGGGGCCCTTTTCCTCGATCAGGGCAAGGGCGGCCTCGACCAGGGCCTGGCGCAGGTTGCCATGGTGATATCCGCGCTTTTTAGGCATCCCAGATCCCGGGGCCGCCGCAGATCAGCGCATCGGGGCGGCCGACCACGCGCTCATCCTTGCCGGTATAATCGAGCGCGTTCAGCACCATGCGTATCGCCGCCAGACGGGCCCGGCGCTTGTCGTCGCTGCGCACCACCGTCCAGGGGGCATCGTCGGAATGGGTATGGTCGAGGGTCTCGTGGATGGCACGGGAATAGCTGTCCCAGCGTGGCAGACCCTGGACGTCAATCTCGCTCAGCTTCCATTGCTTCAGCGGGTCACGCTCGCGGTCGAGGAAACGTTGCAGCTGCTCGGCCCGGCCGACGTTCAGCCAGAACTTGAACAGGTGGATGCCGTCGCTGGTCAACATCCGCTCGAAGCCCGGAACCTGGGCGAAGAAATGCCGGCGCTGCTCGGGGGTGCAGAAGCCGAAGACATGTTCGACCACGGCGCGGTTGTACCAGGAGCGGTCGAAGAAGGTGATCTCTCCGGCGGTGGGCAGATGCTTGATGTAGCGCTGGAAATACCACTGGCCGCGCTCGCGCTCATGGGGGGCGGGCAGCGCCACCACATGGATGCCGCGCGGGTTCATGAATTCGCTGAAGCGCTTGATCGTGCCGCCCTTGCCGGCCGCGTCGCGGCCCTCGAAGAGGCAGACCACCCGCGCGCCCGAAGCCTGCACCCAGGCCTGCATCTTGACCAGTTCGATCTGCAGCGCCTGCAGCTCGGCCTCGTAGGCCTTGCGCGACAGGCGCTCGGGATAGGGATAGGACGGGTCCAGGATGTCGCCATGGTCGGCCAGGGCGATGGCCTGCCGGATCGGTTCGGGGGCCTCGGTCTGGTAATAGGCGCTGATGGCGCCGTTGAAGGGCAGGTCCAAGGGGCTTCCTCCGGGTCGTGGGACGGGCGTGCGGAAGATGTAATGTGAAACCTGTTCACTTGAAAGGGGCACGGCAGCGAAGCGCCAGAAAAGCCTTGGGAAAAGGCGGATGGGAGGGAGAGACGGAGGCCCTGGCACGGGACCGTGAGGTTGGGGGGGGCGCTGCCCCCACCCGCGCCCGGGCGCGGGTTCCCCCGGAGTATTTCCGGCCAGATGACAGGGAAGCCGGGGGGCGGGCCGGATAGGCGGTGCGCAAAGGAAAAGGGCCCGCCGAAGCGGGCCCTTTCCGAAATCGAAACGCCGGAAATCAGCGCTTGGAGAACTGGAAGCTGCGGCGTGCTTTGCGCTTGCCGTATTTTTTCCGTTCCACGACGCGGCTGTCGCGGGTCAGGAAGCCAGCGGCCTTCAGAGCGGCGCGCAGCGACGGATCGAAGAGCTGCAGGGCTTTCGAGATGCCGTGCTTGACCGCACCGGCCTGGCCGGACAGACCGCCGCCCTTGACGGTGGCGACGACGTCGAACTGGCCGTCAACGCCTGCGATGCCGAAGGGCTGGCAGACGATCAGCTGCAGAACGGGACGAGCGAAGTACTTGCTCATTTCCTTGCCGTTCACGACGATCTTGCCCGAGCCGGGCTTGACCCAGACGCGGGCAACCGCATCCTTGCGCTTGCCGGTCGCGTAGGAACGGCCGAGCGCGTCACGGACGGGCGCGCGGGGTGCATCCAGAGCAGCAACGGTGCCGGCTTCTGCGACGACGCCCTTCAGCTCTTCCAGGGAGTTCACTTGATCGGCCATCTGACTCAGCTCCGGGTGTTCTTGGAGTTCAGGGATTTGACATCCAGCACTTCGGGCGCTTGCGCCTCGTGCGGGTGCTCGGAGCCTGCGTAGACGCGCAGGTTGGTCATCTGCTGGCGGGACAGGCGGTTGCCCGGCAGCATACGCTTGACCGCCAGGGTCACGACGCGCTCGGGGTACTTGCCTTCCAGGATCTGGCCCGCGGTGCGGTCCTTGATCCCACCCGGGAAGCCGGTGTGCCAGTAGTATTTCTTGTCACCACGCTTCTTGCCGGTCAGCTGGACCTTGTCGGCGTTGATGATGATGACGTTGTCGCCCATATCCATGTGGGGGGTGAACGACGGCTTGTGCTTGCCACGCAGGCGCATGGCAACGATCGATGCAAGACGGCCCAGCACGACGCCTTCGGCGTCGATGATGATCCACTTCTTGTCGATGTCTGCAGGCGTTGCAGAGAAGGTTTTCATGACGGTGCCCTTTGAAATTTGGCAGCCCGCGCGATCCGAAGACCCGCGGGCGACGTGATGGGCGGGTTATACCGTCAAATCCGGGCCAGTCAATTGGCTGATAGGCAAATTATTCCTTTATGATCAATTGGTTGAAAAATAGGTATTATAGCACCCCATGAAATTACCCCTGCCCCGCGCCCGTCCGGGGCGGAATCGAGTAGGTCAGCGCAGCCCGCGCCACCGGATCCGCCAACCCTTCGGAATAAAGCCGCACCTCGCCCACCGCCAGCACGCGCCCCAGCTTCAGGATCTCGGGGCGGGCGATCACATCGACGCCGGCCGCGGGCTTGCGCATGAAGTCGATCTGCCCCGAGGTCGTCACCGCCAGCGCCTGCGGTCCGATCCGCGCCAGCAGCGCCAGGTAAAAAGCCACATCCGCCAGTCCGAACAGCGCCGGTCCTGACACAGTGCCCCCGGGGCGCAGGTGCCGCTCTGCTACCCGCAGCCGCAGCAGCAGCCCATGCGCATCGGCCCCGGGGAGGTAATCCCCGGCCACCTGCGGGAATTCGGCGGCCAGAAAGGCGCGCATCGCGTCAAGATCCATGGCGGTCTCCTCCTGCCGGCATCCTGCCCGATCGGGCGCTGCGGAAAACAGCCCTTTTCGCGCCGGACCCCGCGCAGCCCCTTTGCAATCGCCCCGCCTTCGCCTACATGCCGCCCATGACCCAGACATTGCATATCATCGGCGGCGGCATGGCGGGCTCTGAAGCCGCCTGGCAGGCCGCCCAGGCCGGGGTGCCCGTGGTGATCCACGAGATGCGCCCCCAGGTTGGCACCTTCGCGCACAAGACCGGCCACCTGGCCGAGATGGTGTGCTCCAACTCCTTCCGCTCCGACGATGACGAACAGAACGCCGTCGGCCTTCTTCATTGGGAGATGCGCGCGGCCGGCGGCCTGATCATGGAGATGGCCGACCAGCACCGCCTGCCCGCCGGCGGCGCCCTGGCCGTGGACCGAGACCCCTTCGCCGAAGCCGTCACCGACCGGCTGCTGTCGCATCCGCTGATCAGTGTCGAGCCGGGAGAGATCACCGAGCTGCCGAAGGACGGCCAGTGGATCATCGCCACCGGGCCGCTGACCTCGGCCGCGCTTGGCCAGGCGATCCAGGCGGAAACCGGTGCCGATGCGCTGGCCTTCTTCGATGCCATCGCCCCGATCGTCTATGCCGACAGCGTCGACATGGGCGTGGCCTGGCTGCAATCGCGCTACGACAAGGGCGAGACCGAGGAAGAGCAGAAGGCCTATCTGAACTGCCCGATGACGAAGGACCAGTACGAGGCCTTCATCGACGCCCTGCTGGCCGCCGACAAGACCGAATTCCACGCGGGCGAGACCGCCGGTTACTTCGACGGCTGCCTGCCGATCGAGGTGATGGCCGAACGCGGCCGCGAGACCCTGCGCCACGGGCCGATGAAGCCCGTCGGCCTGACCAATAGCCACAAGCCCGAGGAAAAGGCCTATGCCGTGGTGCAGCTGCGCCGCGACAATGCGCTTGGCACGCTTTACAACATCGTGGGCTTCCAGACCAAGATGAAGTACGGCGCCCAGACCGAGGTGCTGCGGATGATCCCGGGGCTGGAAAATGCCCGCTTTGCCCGGCTGGGCGGCATCCACCGCAACACCTTCCTGAACTCTCCCACCCTGCTGGATGACCAGATGCGGCTGAAATCGCGTCCCAACATCCGCTTCGCCGGTCAGGTGACCGGGGTCGAGGGCTATGTGGAAAGCGCCGCCATGGGCCTGCTTGCGGGCCGCTATGCCGCGGCCGAGATCCTGGGCCGGCCGCTGCCGCCGCTGCCGCAGGAAACCGCCATGGGCGCGCTGATCCACCACATCACCGGCGGCGCCGAGGCCAAGACCTTCCAGCCGATGAACGTGAACTTCGGCCTCTTCCCGCCGCTCGACGGCGTGCGCGGTGGCCGCCGCGGCCGCAAGGACCGCTACAAGGGCTATACCGACCGCGCCAAGGAACTCTGGTCAGCCTGGCTCTCGCCGCAGGAGGTCACGCAATGAACTATGTCCTGGCGCTGTTCCTGCCGCCGCTGTCGATCCTCTTCGCCGGGCGGCCCTTCGTGGCGATCGTGGTCTTCCTGATCTGGGTCCCGGCGATCCTGTTCTCGGGCGGGCTGACCCATCCGATGTTCATCCTGCTGGCCTGGATCCTGATCTACCAGCGGCGCGAAGACCGCCGCTGGCAGGACTGGCACCGCGACTAGGCCCTTGCGCACCCGCTTCGCCCCCTCGCCCACGGGTCCGCTGCACCTCGGTCACGCCTTCTCGGCGCTGATCGCGCATGACCTGGCGCGGGCGGCGGGCGGCACCTTCCTGCTGCGCATGGAAGACATCGACCAAAGCCGCGCCCGCCCGCAATGGGAGGCACAGATCCTCGATGACCTGCACTGGCTGGGCCTCTCCTGGCCGGATCCGGTGATGCGCCAGTCCGACCGCCTGCCCGCCTACCGCACGGCCTTGCAGCAGCTCTGGGACATGGGGCTGCTCTATCCCTGCCTCTGCAGCCGCCGCGACATCGCCGAGGCCGCCTCGGCCCCTCAGGAAGGCGCCCCGATGCACGGGCCCGACGGGCTGGTCTATCCCGGCACCTGCCGCCCCGCGACGCCGCCCGCAGGGCCCCTGCCCGAAGGCATCACGCTGCGGCTCGACATGGCGCGCGCCACCGCCCGCACCCGGCCGCTGGCCTTCGTCGAATGCGGCGCCGGCCCCGATGGCGCAACCGGCCTGATCCCGGTCCCGGCCGATCAGCTGATCCACCAGGTCGGCGACGTCGTGCTCTCCCGCCCCGCCATGGCCACCTCCTACCACCTCTCGGTGGTGGTGGACGACGCCGCCCAGGACATCACCGAGGTCATCCGCGGCCAGGACCTTTTCGAGGCCACCGCGATCCACGTCCTGCTGCAGGCGCTTCTCGACCTGCCGACGCCGCTCTACCGCCACCACCGCCTGATCCGCGACGCACACGGCAAGCGGCTGGCGAAACGCGATGATGCCCGCGCCCTCTCGCTCTACCGCGCCCAGGGCATCACCCCCGCAGGCATCCGCGAGATGGTCGGCCTCTGATCCGGCCCGAAGCGCCCGCCGGGCCCCGGCTTCCCTGTCATCTGGCCCCAAATACTCCGGGGGAATCGCGCAAGGCGCGATGGGGGCAGCGCCCCCCCACCACGGCCCCTCAGACCATCGGCTTCATCAGCTCGACTTCCTCGCCCTCCCGCACCGCGGTGTAAAAGCACGAGCGCCGGTTGGTATGGCAGGCCGGCCCCTGCTGCCGCACGGTGACCAGCAGGCAGTCGCGGTCGCAATCGACGCGGAAATCCACCAGCTCCTGCACATGCCCCGAGGTCTCGCCCTTGACCCAGAACCCCTGGCGCGAGCGCGACCAGTAGGTCACCCGTCCGCTCTCCAGCGTGCGGGCCACGGCCTCGGCATTCATCCAGGCCATCATCAGCACCTCGCCGGTCTCGGCATCCTGGGCGATGGCGGGGATCAGCCCCTTGTCGTCGTATTTCAGCGTCTGCGGATCAAAGCTCATCCGGAAGGGCCCTTTGCATTGCGGTGTCCGGGGCCTATCTAAGACAGCAACCCGGCCAATGCCACAGCCCCCGGAGCCCCCATGAGCGACACCGACCTGATCAAGCTCTATTCCAACCGCATCCTGGCGCTTGCGGCCGACATTCCCCACCAGGACCGGCTGGAGGCGCCCGACGCCACGGTCAGGAAGCGCGCGCCGCTCTGCGGCTCGACCATCACCGTCGATGTCACGCTCAAGGATGGCCGCGTCGCCGCCTATGGCCAGGAGGTGCGCGCCTGTGCCCTGGGCCAGGCCGCAGCCTCGGTGGTGGGCGCACAGGTCATCGGCTGCACCAAGGATCAGCTGATCACCGCCCGTGACGCGCTGAAGGCCATGCTGAAGGACGCAGGCCCCGTCCCCGCCGCCCCCTTCGACGGGCTAGAGGTGCTGCTGCCCGCGCGCGACTACAAGAACCGCCATGCCTCGATCATGCTCTCGCTCGACGCGCTCTGCGAGGCGATGGAACAGGCCGAACAAAGCCACTGTGCTTAACCGCATCTTGGCAATTCGGGCCTAATCCGAAACGGGCAGTCTTCTCAACGGCCCGGCATGGAACACGACATCTCCTTTCCCGATCCCCGCCCTGCGGACCTCTCGCTCGACCGGCTGGCGGGCACGGCCTCGGACATCGGACGCG
The DNA here is from genome assembly GCF_057380705.1 of Pseudooceanicola sp. NS-SX9. Taxonomy (NCBI): domain Bacteria; kingdom Pseudomonadati; phylum Pseudomonadota; class Alphaproteobacteria; order Rhodobacterales; family Paracoccaceae; genus Pseudooceanicola; species Pseudooceanicola sp. NS-SX9. The sequence continues at coordinate 2,233,719 of NZ_CM170818.1, forward strand.
AAATCGTCGATGTCAGCGGCTTTCTTGAGGAAATGACCGACCGGACCGAGGCGCTGCTGGCCCAGCTGAAGTCCATGCGCAAGGACTCGGGCCATGTGCTGCAGATGAATGCCGCCGTCATGGCGACCATCGGCAAGGCCTATGACCAGCTCGAAACGACCGAAACCGCCTTCCGCGAGGCGCTGGAGATGTCGCGCCAGTCCGGTCATCTGGGGGCGCAGGTACTGGGCTGGGTGGGCAAGCTCGATACCCGAACCACCGATGTCGAGGACGTGCTGCAGGATGTGCAGGCCAGCAACGACCAGATCGCCGCCATCGCCACCCAGGTCAACATGCTGGCCATCAACGCCAAGATCGAGGCCGCCCGGGCAGGCGAGATGGGCCGCGGCTTTTCCGTCGTCGCCGATGCGATCAACGCGCTGTCGCAGCAGACCGGCACCGCAGCCGAACAGATCCGCGACAATATCGAACGCATGGCCGACTGGATCCACACGCTGAAATCGGAAACCACCACCGTCGCCCGCACCTCGCAGGAACTTTCGGCGCTGTCGCAGACCGCCCAGGCCCGCAACACCGAGGTCGAGAAAAGCTTTGCCGAAACGGTGCACCGCATGAAACTGGTGCGCGACGATGCCGCCGAGGCCGAGGACGCCCTGCGCCGCTTCGCCCCCCAGGTCGAGCAGAGCTTTGACGTGATGCAATCCAGCGCCGACACCCTGGGCGAGGCCTGCGAGCGCGTCTCCGGCCTGATCGACATGTCCGAAAGCATGGTGCAGAACAGCGTCATGGCGGGCGGAGGCTCGGACGACCTGCGGCTGATCAAGGATGTGCAGGCGCGGGCGGCGCAGATTTCGGCCCTGTTCGACGAGGCGGTCGAGATCGGGCGTACCAGCATGGCGGATCTCTTCGACAGCGACTACCGACCAGTGCCCAATTCCGATCCGCAGCAGGTGACGACCCGCTTCACCAAGCTGACCGACAGCCTGATCGCCGATCTGCAGGAAGACGCCCTGGATCTTGATCGCCGGGTGGTGTTCTGCGCTGCCGTCGACCGCAACGGCTACCTGCCGACGCACAACAGCGCCTTCTCCGAAGAGCCCAGCGACGATCCGGTCTGGAACATGGCCCATTGCCGCAACCGCCGCATTTTCGACGATCGCGTCGGGCTGAAGGCCGGGCGCAACCGCCATCCCTTCCTGTTGCAGGTCTATCGTCGCGACATGGGGGGCGGTGACTTTGTCCTGATGAAGGATCTCTCGGCACCGATCATGGTCAAGGGCCGGCACTGGGGCGGGCTGCGGCTGGCCTACCGGTTCTAGGCCAAGGGCCGGCCGCCACGATCCAGCGGACCCTGGTGCGAAACGCCATCGCACGGCCCATCAGGTTGCAGGGGCCCCCGGCCTGTCGGCACTGATCGCCGACATACCGGGCTGCAGCAGCTTGCCCTGCCCAAAGCCCTGCGGGACATTGCCTGGACGGGACCGCTACGGATGTGCCAACGCCACCGACATCTGATCGCGGCTGGAAAAGCGAAGGTGGTCGTCACCACGGCCACCACGCGAGAGAGGCTTGGCTGCGTCTGGACCATCGCCAGAGCCTTAAGCCCGCCCCATGACAACGGCAGCCCGCCCATAGCCGAGAAAGGCCCCTGATCACGCTGATGTGCAAGGTTGCGGAGGGGACGCGATGGGGGCCCGTCATGGGCCGACCCGGTCGATGCTGGTCTTTTGGACCGAGGCTGCCTCAAGATGAAACCACGGGTCATGCAGTCCCCGACCCGCGCCTGAGAGCTTGCTCAACCGTCGTCTCAGTTCCGTCTCCTGCCTTACGCATCCAGACTATGCCGCGCCCGGACGCGGTGGAATATATTGCGCGAAACAAAGGGGTGTCAGAGATCATGAGGGCAGGACGCCGAAAAACTGCAAAGGCAGCCGGTTCGACGCAGAACGGCGTCTTTTTCGGGCCCCTCGTCGAGGTGAGGAAAATGCGGCCCATCGGGGGCTGAGGAACGAGGCCAGAGGCGCACGCCTCAGACCTTTTCAGCGGCCTGCCAGACAGGGCCGCTCTGCACATCCTTCGAAAAGACCGCTTGCAATACAGTCAAAAAGGGCCGCTCCGCTCAGGCAAGCGAAGCGGCCAGGAATGCAAGTGCTCGGGGGAATGGCGCCGCCGGGGTATGAGGCGAACCCGACGCTCCGGGATAGGCAGACCAGAGAACCACGTGGGGGTGCGGCGCGCCGCGTCGCGACTTGCAGCAACGGACCGGGACGGGGCCGTTGATCCCTGGGATCCCGGACCTGCCGCCCGGAATTCCCGTTTTGTTCCATTCAGATGAATGACGGCAGATACAGCGATCCCACCAGCAGGACGCCAAGTGCCGCCACTCCTATGACATCGACCACCAGTGTGGCCGGAGACTGGCGGAAGACGTGGATGATTTGTTTCAGCATCTGTCTGTTCCCTGCGGTGACTCTTGTTGCTGATTTGTTCCCATATTCCGCCGCCGCAGTAAAGAACTTTTTAAGAACTATAGGGAACAAATCAGGGGTAAATGTCGAGACTCGGCCTAACCCACTGAAATCAGGCGGATCGCCTCGTCCTGGCCCATCAGCCACAGCAACACCCGCGCCGCCCTGCCCCGGTCCGAGGTCAGATCCGGATCGCGGGCCAGCAGTGCGCGGGCATCGCTCTGAGCAATGGCCATCAGCTGCGGCTGGGTCTCCAGATCGGCGACGCGGAACCGCGGCAGGCCGCTTTGCGCGGTGCCGATCAGATCGCCGGCGCCGCGCATGTGCAGATCGGCCTCGGCGATGCGAAAGCCGTCCTCGGTCTCGCGCATCAGGCCCAGGCGCTTCGTCGCGGTTTCCGACAGGGGCGGCTGGTACATCAGCAGGCAGGTCGATTTGGCCGCGCCGCGCCCGACACGCCCCCGCAACTGGTGCAGCTGCGCCAGGCCGAAGGCCTCGGCGCGCTCGATCACCATGATCGAGGCATTGGGCACGTCGACGCCGACCTCGATCACCGTGGTGGCCACCAGCACGTCCAGCTCGCCCGCCTGGAAGGCCGCCATGGTGGCGTCCTTTTCCTCGGCGGGCATCTGGCCATGGACCAGCCCCACCCGCCCCTCGCCCAGGGCGGCGCGAAGGTATTTGAACCGCAGCTCGGCCGAGGCCAGGTCCGTGACCTCGCTTTCCTCGACCAGCGGGCAGACCCAATAGGCCTGCTGCCCCTCGCCGGTGGCGCGGTCCAGATGGGCCACGACCTCGTCCAGCCGGTCGGTCCCGGCCAGCGAGGTGCGGATCGGCTGGCGCCCGGGGGGTTTCTCGTCCAGCACCGAAATGTCCAGATCGCCGTATTGCGCCAGCGAAAGGCTGCGGGGAATGGGCGTGGCGGTCATCACCAGCATGTCCGCCGCCTGCCCCTTGCGCCCGATCTGCATCCGCTGCCGCACGCCAAAGCGGTGCTGCTCATCGACGATGGCCAGGCGCAGATCGTGATAGGCGACCTCGTCCTGAAAGACCGCATGAGTGCCGGTCAGGATGTCGATGGCACCGCTGGCCAGGTCCTCCAGCTTGCGGCGACGCTCAGCGCCCTTGTCGCGGCCCGTCAGGATCTCGACCCGGACACCGGCGGCAGCGGCCAACGGTTGCAACCCCGCAAGGTGCTGGCGAGCCAGGATTTCCGTCGGCGCCATCAGCACGCCCTGCCCCCCCGATTCGACCGCCACCAGCAGCGCCAGCAGCGCCACCAGCGTCTTGCCCGCCCCCACGTCGCCCTGCAGCAGGCGCATCATCTTCTCGGGCGCGGCCATATCGGCGGCGATTTCGCGCACCGCGCGCAGTTGCGCCCCGGTGGGCTGATAGGGCAGCGCCGCCAGCACCTTGTCGCGCAGCCGCCCGTCGCCATGGCTTTCCCGCCCGCGCAAAGCCCGGCTGCGGTTGCGCGCCAGCGCCAGCGTCAGCTGATGCGCCAGCAGTTCGTCATAGGCCAGCCGTTCGCGAGACGGATCCTTGGGATCAGGCGGGCCACCGCGCGAGGGCGTGTGGGCAAAGGTCAGCGCGCGCTTCCAGTCGGGCCATTCGGCCTGTGCCTTCTGCGCCGTGTCGATCCATTCCGGCAGCTCGGGCGCGCGCTGCAGGGCGGCCGCCACCGCCTTGGCCATCACCTTCTGGGTGACGCCCGCGGTCAGCGGATAGACGGGTTCAAATTCGGGGATCTCGGACGTATCCCCGGGCTCCAGCACGTAATCGGGATGGGCCATCTGGGCACGGCCATCGTAAAGCTCCAGCCGGCCCGAGACCAGGCGGTCTTCGCCGACCGGCAGGATGCGTTCCAGATAGGCGGCGCGGGCATGGAAGAAGATCAGGTCGAACTGGGTTTCCGCATCTGCCACCTGCACCCGGTAGGCGCCCCGGCCGCGCGGCGGGACATGGCGCAGCACCCGCACCGCGACTGTCGCGGTGGCGGGCAGCACCAGACCGTTGATCATGTCGCGCCGCCGCCGGTCGATGGCCGAATGCGGCAACACGAACAGCAGATCCCGCGGCAGCGCGACATGCAGCCCCTCCAGCGCCTTCGCGGTCTTCGGCCCCACCCCCTGCAGCGACGACAGCTGCGCGAACAGCGGGAAAAGCGCCTCGGGACGGCCGCTCATGCGTCGCCGATGAGGGCGAGCCAGCCGTCCTCGTCAATCGTTTCCACGCCCAGTTCCGCCGCCTTCTTGGCCTTGGAGCCCGCCCCCGGCCCCGCCACCAGCAGGTCGGTCTTGGCCGAAACGGACCCCGAAACCTTGGCACCAAGCGCCTCGGCGCGGGCCTTGGCCTCGGCCCGGGTCATCTTTTCCAGCGTGCCGGTGAAAACCACGGTCTTGCCCGCGACGGGGCTGTCCGAGGTCTGCGGCGCCTCGACCGCCTGGATCTGCAGCTGCGCCACCAGCCGGTCGATCGAGGCGCGCTCGGCCTCCTGGGCAAAGGCGGCGGTCAGGGCGGCGGCGACCTTGGCGCCGATGCCCTCGATGCCCACCAGCTCTTCCCAGGCGGCTTTCGAGGCGCGCGGCACCTCGGGCGCCTCGGCCCAGACGGCATCGCGCGCGGTCTTCAGCGAGGCGCGACGGCCTTGCCTTTTCGCCTCGGCCCGTTCCGCGATTTCAGCGGCCTCGGCGGCCAGATGGCGTTCCTGCGCAGCACGGGCCTGGTCCAGCACCTCGACCAGCCGATCCCAGGTGCCGAAATGCTTTGCAATGTCGCCGGCGACGACCTCGCCCACATGGCGGATGCCGAGGGCGAAGAGGACGCGGTTCAGGTCGATCACCCGGCGGGTGTCGATGGCGGCAAAGAGGTTCTCGGCCGATTTCGAGCCCCAGCCCTTGACCTGTGCCAAGGGCGTCTGCGCCAGGTGGCGGATGGCCGAGACGATGTGATCGGCGTCGGTCTCGTCCACGGGGACGCCCGCGCCGCGCAGCATCTCGGCCATGCGGACCATCGCCTCGCCGCGCTGGTCCTCGGCGGCTTCCAGCGCCGCGAGGGTCTTTTTCGGGTCGCGGACCAGGCGTTCGCCGTCCGCATCGCGGGCCGGCAGGGTAAAGATGTCGGCCGGTTCCGCGATCCAGCCCATGGCATGAAAGAATTCGGCCTGCTTGGCGCCCAGCCCCTCGATGTCGAAGGCGTTGCGAGACACGAAATGGCGCAGCTTTTCAAAAGCCTGAGCCGAGCAGATCAGGCCACCGGTGCAACGGCGGACCGAATCGCCCTCCTCGCGGATCGCTTCCGATCCGCAGACCGGGCAGACCTGCGGAAAGGCATAGGGCTGCGCGCCTTCAGGGCGCTTCGACAGGTCCACATCGGCGATCTTGGGGATCACGTCCCCGGCGCGATAGACCTGCACCCAGTCGCCGACGCGGATATCCTTGCCGTCGCGGATCTCCTCTCCGGTGTTGTTGCGGCCCAGGATGTAATCCTCGTTGTGCAGCGTCGCGTTCGAGACCACGACGCCGCCCACCGTCACCGGCTGCAACCGCGCGACCGGCGACAGGGCACCGGTGCGGCCGACCTGGATGTCGATGCCCTCCAGCCGGGTCCAGGCCAGTTCGGCGGGGAATTTGTGCGCAATCGCCCAGCGCGGCGTGGTCGAACGGAACCCCAGCCGCGCCTGCAGCCCCAGGTCGTTGACCTTGTAGACCACCCCGTCGATATCATAGCCAAGCGTCGCGCGCTGCGCCTCGATATCATGGTAATGCGCCAGCATCTGCTGTGGCGTCTCGCACAGGCGGGTCAGGGGATTGGTCTGGAATCCCAGCGCCTTGAGGCGTTCGATGGCGCCCATCTGGGTCTCTGCCAGCGGTTCCGACAGCACGCCCCAAGCATAGGCAAAGAATTTCAGCGGACGGGCGCGCGTGATCTCGGCATCCAGCTGGCGCAGGGATCCGGCGGCGGCGTTGCGCGGGTTGGCAAAGGTCTTGGCCCCCTTCGCCTCCTGCCGTTCGTTCAGCGCCCGAAAGTCGGCATGGCCCATGTAGACCTCGCCGCGCACTTCCAGCCGGGCAGGCGCGCCCTGCAACTGGTGCGGAATGTCGGGGATGGTCAGGGCATTGGCAGTGACGTTCTCGCCCTCTTCGCCGTCGCCGCGGGTGGCGGCGCGGATCAGCTGACCGTCTTCGTAAAGCAGCGACAGGCTGAGCCCGTCGATCTTGGGTTCCGCCGTGCAGGCCAGCGGCGCATCGGGCACAAGGTTCAGGTAACGGCGCAGGAAGCTTGCGAATTCCTCGACATCGCTGTCCTCGAAGGCATTCGACAGCGACATCATCCGCTGTTCGTGACGCACCTTGCCGAACCCATCGGCCGGCGCTGCCCCCACCTGCTCTGACGGGCTGTCGGCGCGTTTCAGATCCGGGAAGGCGGCCTCGATCTCGGCATTGCGGCGCTTCAGCCGGTCATATTCGGCATCGCTGATCTCGGGCGCATCGGCCTGGTGATAGGCGACATTGGCCTGCCCCAGCACCTGCGCCAGACGCGCCAGTTCGCCCGAGGCCTGTTCGGCGGTCAGCTGCGCCACCTCCAGCCCGGCCGTCCCGGCCGGAGCATCGGTCTTGTCACCGGCACCGTTTGTTTCGCTGACCATGGCAAACGCCCCCTTCACTTCGGCACTCGGGCCCATCCGAGCCCTTCAAGCCGAGTGATAGGGGGCGTCTTCCACAAGGTCCAGTCCGTCGGTGATCTGCCCCGGGGGCGTTCAGCCGGCGCCCAGCGCCATGCGCTTTTCGTCGATCCGCGCAGGCTCGGGATCGCGCAGCACATAGCCGCGGCCCCAGACGGTCTCGATGTAATTGTCGCCTTCGGTGGCGGTCGACAGCTTCTTGCGCAGCTTGCAGATGAAGACGTCGATGATCTTCAGCTCGGGCTCGTCCATGCCGCCATAGAGATGGTTCAGGAACATCTCCTTGGTCAGGGTCGTGCCCTTGCGCAGGCTCAGCAGCTCCAGCATCTGGTATTCCTTGCCGGTCAGGTGCACCGACTTGCCATCGGCCTCGACCGTCTTGGCATCCAGGTTGACCTCGATCCGGCCGGTGCGGATGATCGACTGCGAATGCCCCTTCGAACGGCGGATGATGGCATGGATCCGTGCCACCAGCTCCTCGCGGTGGAAGGGCTTGGTCAGATAGTCGTCGGCGCCAAACCCGAAGCCGCGCAGCTTGCTTTCGGTATCATCGGCCCCCGACAGGATCAGGATCGGTGTCTCGATCCGGGCCAGCCGCAACTGGCGCAGCACCTCGTGCCCGTTCATGTCGGGCAGCCCCAGATCCAGCAGGATCAGATCGTAGTCATAGAGCTTTGCAAGGTCGATGCCCTCCTCCCCGAGATCCGTCGTATAGACGTTCAGGTTGGCATGGGTCAGCATCAACTCGATACTTTTCGACGTGGTCGGGTCGTCTTCCACCAATAGCACACGCATGCCAGCATTTCTCCGTTAATCCCCAGACAGGAGGATGGTGACGCCAATTGGTTAACCCAACGTTACCGGGTGTTCTTGAATTTTGCAACAACTCAGGGTTGTCTAAACTTCTGCAGGGCCGTTGCCTTCAACGCCTCTTCGCCATGATTGGCCACGGCACTCACCCATTCAAGGAATTCCTCGGGAGAGATGGCATATCTCTCCTGCGCCTCTTCCTGGGACAACAGCCCGTGCACCACCGCTTTTACCACAGCTGCCTTGCGGGATGCCACCCACCGTCGCGTTTCCGGCGGCGGCAGATCCGCACGCGTCATCACGCGACCGTCCGGCAGCGTGACCGCCCTTGGCCCCTGGACCTTCTTGAGATACATCACTCCGACCCTCCGTGGAACGCACCCATCCTTGGGCCGGCGATTTAACGGCGGGTGAAACGCGGGGTTGAGAGTGTCTCGCATTTTCCTATATTCTCTCGGTCTTTTCGCCCCGACCCATCCACCCCGGGGCAGTCAGGAGCCGCCATGGGACTGGACACCGCCACCGGACTGAATTCTCTGGGCTTTCCCAAGCCCCCTCAGCAGACGCGCGTCGTCGTCGCCATGTCCGGCGGCGTCGACAGCTCGGTCGTGGCCGCCAAGCTCAAGTCCGAGGGCTATGACGTCATCGGCGTGACGCTGCAGCTCTACGATCATGGCGCGGCGCTTGCCAAGAAGGGTGCCTGCTGCGCGGGCATCGACATCCACGATGCGCGCCGCGTCGCCGAAGAAATGGGCTTCCCCCACTATGTCCTTGATTACGAAAACATCTTCCAGGATGCCGTGATCGACGAATTCGCCGACAGCTACCTCGCGGGCGCCACCCCCGTGCCCTGCATCCGCTGCAACGAACGGGTGAAATTCAAGGACCTGCTGGAAACGGCAAAGGACCTCGACGCGGACTGCATGGCGACCGGCCACTACATCCAGCGCAAGATCGGTGCAAACGGCCCCGAGCTGCACTGCGCCGCCGATGCCAACCGCGATCAAAGCTACTTCCTGTTCTCGACCACCCCCGAGCAGCTGTCGTTCCTGCGCTTCCCGCTGGGCCATCTGGCCTCCAAGGCGGAGACCCGGGCGCTGGCGGCGGAATATGGCCTTGCGGTGGCCGACAAGCCCGACAGCCAGGACATCTGCTTCGTGCCGAACGGCGATTACGCTTCCGTGATCGAGAAACTGCGCCCCGGCGCCGCCGAACCGGGCCAGATCGTCCATGTCGACGGCCGCATCCTCGGCAGCCATACGGGCGTCATCCACTACACGATCGGCCAGCGCCGCGGTCTCGGCATCGGCGGCCTTGCCGAACCGCTCTACGTGGTCAAGCTCGATGTCGATGCCAAGCAGGTGATCGTCGGCCCGAAGGACATGCTCGCCACCCGCACCGTACCGATTCGCGAAATCAACTGGCTGGGCCAGGGCAAGTTCACCGACCGCGACAGTTACGAGATCTCGGTCAAGGTCCGTTCCACCCGCCCGCCGCGCGAAGCGATCCTTCGCCCGATCTCCGAAACCGAGGCCGAGGTCGAGCTTCTCACCCCCGAGGAAGGCATCTCCCCCGGCCAGGCCTGCGTCTTCTACGAAACCGTCGGCAGCCGCATCCTGGGCGGCGGCTGGATCTGGCGCGGCCACTAGGTAACCTTACCAGCCCCCCGCAATTCCTACCGGTGCCTTAACAGGCGCCGGTCCCCGCCCGGTTCCCTGTCATCTGGCCGGAAATACTCCGGGGGGTGAATTGGGCCGCAGGCTCAAGAGGGGGGCAGCGCCCCCCTACCCCTGGCCCGGCAACCGCTCCAGGATCGCCCGTGCCGCGCGCATCCCCGGCGGCTCACCGCCCCGTCCCAGCCGCTCCATCGTCAGCCGCATGGCCGCTTCCTGCGCCCCCGGGGACGCCAGAACCTGCTGCAGCGCCGGCACGATCAGATCGGCCCGGCATTTCTCGGCGATGAATTCGGGGATCGTGCGGCTCTCGGCCACCAGGTTGACCAGCGTCACCGTGTCGATCAGCAACTTGCGGCGGATGATCTCCTGGGTCAGCCAGTGCATCCGGTAGGCGATGACCATCGGCGTGTCAGAGGCCGCCAGCTCCAGCGATACCGTCCCCGAGGCCGCCAGCGCCAGATCGGCCGCCGCAAAGGCCGCGCGTTTCGTCGCCGCGAACGCCGCCACATCCTGACCGCGCGGATCCAGCACCACGGGCTTGACTGCCCAGCCCGCCACCTGCGCCTCGACCAGCCCCGCAACATGGCCCGCCGCGGGCAGCACCGCCCGCAGCCCCTGCACCTCGCGCGACAGCTGCTCCAGCACCGGCCCAAAGACCGGCCCCAGCCGCGAAACCTCGCCCCGCCGGGACCCCGGCAGCAGCAGCAGCAGCGGCGCCGCGCCGATCCCATGCGCCGCCCGGAAGGCCGCCACCTCGGCCGCATCGGCCACCGGCTGGGTCACCACCGGATGGCCGACGAAATCGCACTCCATCCCCGCCGCCTGCATCAGCGGCGGCTCGAACGGCAGCAGCGCCAGCACCTGGTCGATCACCTCGGCCATCTTCGCGGCGCGCCCAGGCCGCCATGCCCAGACCGTCGGCGCCACGTAATGCACTGTCCGAACCGAAGATTTCGCCTTCACCAGCCGCGCCACCCGCAGGCAGAAATCGGGGCTGTCGATGGTCAGCAACAGATCCGGCGGATCTCGGACCACAGCCTCGGCGCATTCCGCGATCCGCCGTTTCAGGTGAAAATACTTGGGCAGGATCTCGGCCAGGCCCATCAGCGACAGCTCTTCCATCGGGAAGCGGCTGGCCAGCCCCTCGGCCGCCATCAGCGGGCCGCCGACGCCCTCGAACCGGATCCCCGGCACGAGGGCCTTCAGACCCGCCATCACCGCGCCCCCCAGGGCATCGCCCGAGGGTTCGCCGGCGATGACGAAAACCCTCATGCCGCGTCCTGCGCGATCAGGGTCACGCCCAGCTCTTCGGCCAGCGCCGGCAGAGTGTCGGCCTCCAGCAGCAGCACCCTGCGGGCCGCGATGACGATGCAGCCGATCCCCGCCGCCGCGGCCGAGCGCAGCGTTCCGGGACCCACCGCCGGCATGTCGACGCGCAGGTCCTGGCCCTCTTTCGGGAACTTGACGAAAACCCCGCCGCCCCGGCGCAGCGCCGGTGCCGTCGCCGCCACGTAGGACAGCAGCGCATCCGTGCCCTGCATGGTCTCGATGCCCAGGCAGTTGCCATGCTCCACCACGCAGCCCTGCCCGACGTCGAGCGGCGCCAGCGCCGACAGGATCGCCCGGCCACGCGCGGCATCGGCCAGCACCGCATCCGACGGCGCAGGCCCGCCCACCAGCCCCGCAGGCGCGGTCAGCTGCGGCAGCAGGTCATGGGCGCCCACCACCTTGAAACCCGCTTCCTCGAACAGCAGGATCACGAAGCGCAGCAGCGCGTCGTCACCGCCGCCCTGCATCACCGCCATCAGGCGCGGCGCCGCCGCCATGAAGGTCGCATCCGCCTGTGCCGGATCCAGCTTGGGCCGGTCGATGGCGCCCGCCATCACCAGCCGCGTGACGCCCCCCGCCCGCAGGCTGTCGAACAGCGCCCCCAGCTTTTCAAAGCGGAACCGCTGCAGCGCCGCTTCTGGCAGGGCACAGGACGTCCCCTCCATCGCCAGGCACATGGCCCCCGGTTCCACCTGTGCCAGCATCACCGGCAACGCCCCTGCCCCGGCAATGATGCCGAGCCGTCCCTGTTCACTCATGGCGGTCTCCTCAGGCCTTGCCCGGCGTCAGGAACGAACGGTCGCTCTCGCCGGTGATGAAAGCGACGATCTCGCGGACGTAGTCGCTTTCGGTTTCATCGCCCAGACGGCGGGCGCGATCCTGGAACGGGCCTTCGCCCTGGGCCAGCATCTGGAAGGCGGCGCGCAGTGCGGTGATGTCGGCCCGCGCCACGCCGCGGCGCTTCAGCCCCACCAGGTTCAGACCGTCCAGCTTGCCGCGCGGCGCCTGCACCAGGCCATGGGGGATCACGTCGGCGGTCACCATGGTGACGGCACCGATGATCGCGCCACGCCCGATGCGCACCCATTGGTGCACGCCCGACAGGCCCCCGATGATCACCTCGTCCTCGATGATGCAATGGCCCGCCAGGGCCGAGTTGTTCACCAGGATGACGTTGTTGCCGACATGGCAGTCATGCGCCACGTGGCAGCCCGCCATGAACAGCCCGTCATCGCCCACCGAGGTCAGCCCGCCGCCGCCGGCGGTGCCGGTGCTCATGGTGACATGCTCGCGGATGCGGTTGCGCTTGCCGATGGTCAGCTGCGTCTTCTCGCCCTTGAACTTCAGGTCCTGCGGAATGCCGCCCAGAACCGCGAAGGGATGCACCAGCGTTTCCTCGCCGACCGAGGTCACGCCCTGCACCACGACATGGCTCATCAGCTCGACCTTCGGGCCGATCACCGCCTCGGGGCCGATGTGGCAGAAGGGACCGATGCGGGCGCCCGGCCCGATCACCGCACCGTCCTCGACGAGCGCCTGCGGATGGATGAAGGCTTCGTGGCTGATGGCCATGTCCTCAGGCCTCCTTCGGCATGTCGATCATCGCCATGAACTCGGCCTCGCAGGCCATTTCACCGTCGACCGTCGCCACGCCCTTGAATTTCCAGACCTTGCCGCCGGGCTTGCCGCGCAGCGTGGTGACCTGCATCTCCAGCACGTCGCCGGGCACCACCATGCGGCGGAACTTGCACTCGTCGATGCCCATGAAATAGACCAGCGCGCCCTTGTCCTCGAATTCCATCGCCACGCCCACCAGCACGGCCGAGGTCTGCGCCATCGCCTCGATGATGGTGACGCCCGGCATGATCGGCTTGTTCGGGAAGTGGCCAGTGAAATGCGGCTCGTTCACGGTGACGTTCTTGATCCCGCGGGCCGAGCTGTGCCCGTCGATATCGACCACCTTGTCCACCAGCAGGAAGGGATAGCGGTGCGGGATGATGCGCTGGATGCGCGCGATATCGGCGGTCTGAAGCTCTTGGCTCATCGGGGGTCTGTCCTCGTTCTGCGCGCGGCCGGGCCACGCCTGTCCTTTGACAAACCCCTAGCAAGCCCGCCGCGATGCGGCAAGCATGCGGCGGGGTCAGGGTTGCTGCGGCACCTTTGTCACGGGGGCGCCCAGCAGCGGTTCCTGGCCGGTGTCGGCGGGCGGCGCGGCCGGGGCCCCGGCTGCGGCATCGGGATTGACCTTGCCGAACTGCCCGGGATCGGCATCGGCCGAGGGCGCCGCCCCTGCGGCATCCGCCAGCCGCGCATCGATCAGGGTGATCGCAGCATCGGTCACGTCGACGGATTCGCGCCCCAGGAAGACGTCGCGCCGGTCCAGCATGACCGCTGCCCCAGACTGGCGCATGATGTCATTCAGCACCGGTTGCGCGGCCTGCAGGAACTTCTTGCGCGCCGCATCGGTGTCCTGGCCCAGGTCCTTGGCCTTCTGTTCACGCTCGTGCCGGATGCGGGTGACCTTCTTGTCGAAGGCCGCCGCCAGGGCACGAAACTTGACCGGATCCATGGTGGGACGTTCGTCGGTCAGCTTTTGTTCTTCGGCGGCCAGCTCGGCCTCCAGCTTGCGGTTCTCGGCCGCCAGGGCATTGGCCTGGGTCTCGACCTTGTCGGCAAGCTCCTTGCCAAAGCGGCTTTCGTTGAACAGCCGCTCGGTGTCGATCAGCAACACCGGAGAGCGCGGCAGCTGCACCGCGGGGGACGCGGCCTCGCCCTGCCCCAGCTCCTGCGCGGGCACTGCCCCACCCGAGAGGGCCAGCGCCAGACCGGCGGCCAGCATCAGCCGGCCGCCGGATCCTGCAAGACGCCCCGTCCGATCAGAAGTTGGTGCGGACCGACAGGTCGAAGGCTTGCGTCTGGTCATACTTCTCTTTCTTCAGCGCATGGGCGAAGTTGAAGCGCAGCGGACCGATCGGCGTGTTCCAGAAGATCGACACACCGGCCGACACCCGGATCGGACCATCGGCGTAAAGCACGTCCGACGCGGTCTTATCCAGCCCCCAGGCCGAGCCCACATCCATGAAGGCGCCGCCGGTGATGCCCAGCTCTTCGGGCAGGCCCAGCGGGAATTCGGCGTCAAAGCTGGCGACCGCATAGGCGGTACCGCCGATCATGTCGTCATAGCTGCCGTCCGAGGCGCGCTGGCGCGGGCCGATGCCGTCGGACTGGAAGCCGCGCATGATCGAACTGCCGATCCGGTAACGGTCGGTCACCAGCGTGCTGGAGCCGTTGAACGAATTGATCGTGCCGCCGCGCAGGGTGGCGCGCAGGGTCAGTTCCTCGTTCAGCAGCTTGGTCTGCGCGATCGCCTTCAGCGAGGTCTTCACATAGTCCTCGTCGCCGCCGACGCCGGCAAAGTCCTGATCGAACTGGAACAGCACGCCCGCGTTCGGGTTCAGCCCGCTGGTGCGGCTGTCATAGGTGAAGCCATAGCCGATGGCCGAGGCCAGCTGCGGATCGCGCCCGGCCTCGTCGGTGATCAGCGACCCCACGGTCGAACCGTTCAGCGACACGTCCGACAGCGTCGCCGAATAGCGCAGCGTGTAGGACGTCAGCTCGCCCGCCGGGAAGGTCAGCCCCGTGGTGAACGAGGTCACATCGGTGTCGTAGGAGGCATAATCGCTGTCGGTGGCTTCGTAGTTCGCCCCGATCGACAGCTTGACGTCGCGACCGAACAGGTTGGGCTCGACGAATTTCGCGCCATACACCTGGTCCGAGGACGCGCCCGACAGCGTCACGCTGGCGGTCTGGCCACGGCCGAGGAAGTTGTTTTCCGACAACGAGATCGCCAGGCCGAAGCCATCCGAGGTCGAATAGGTGCCACCCAGGCTGAGCGAGCCGGTGGGCTGTTCCTCGACGTTGACGTCAACGATCACCTGGCTATCGCTGCTGCCCTTGCGGGCCTGCACGTCCGAGGTCTTGAAGAAGCCAAGGGCGCGGATGCGTTCGGCGGCCTCGCGGATGGCGCGCGGGTTGAACGGGTCGCCTTCGACGGTGTGGAACTGGTTGCGGATCACCCGGTCCAGCGTCGTGGTGTTGCCCTGGATGTTGATCCGTTCGACGAAGATGGGCTTGCCCTTGTTCAGCTCGAAGGTGACATCCAGCGTCTGGTCGCGGTCGTTGCGGGTGATCTTGGGATCGACGCGCAGGAAGTCGAGGCCGTTGCGCACTGCCAGACGTTCCATCCGGGTGACCGAGTTGTCGATCAGGTTCGGCGAATAGACCATGCCGGGATGGATCTTGATCGCATCGGCATAGGCCTTGGCATCGACGCCCGGGTAATTGCTGACGGTATTGACCTTGCCGAGGTGGAACTGCTGCCCTTCCTCGATGTTGTAGGTCACCACATAGCCGTCACGCTCGGGCGAGAGCTCGGCGTTGACTCCGGTGATGCGGAAATCGACATAGCCGCGCGAATGGTAGAAATCGGTCAGCGCCTGCTTGTCGAACTGCAGCCGGTCGGCGACGAAGGTGTCGTTCTTGAACAGCGCGCGCAGGATGTTGGCCTGCTTGGACTGCAGCACCTGACGCAGGCGGCGGTCGGAATAGGTGCGGTTGCCGACGAAGGAAATCCGCTCGACCGAGGTGACGCCGCCCTCGAAGATTTCAAAGACCAGATCGACGCGGTTGTCGGACCGGCGGATGATCCGCGGCGTGACCTTGGCGGCCAGACGACCCTGGGCAGTATAGGACTGGCTGATCAGCGCGGCATCGGCCTCGGCCTGCGAGGGCGAATAGACCTGGCGCACCTTCGACTTGATCAGCTTGGCCAGATCATCGTCCTTGAGGCGCGCGTTGCCCTCGAAGTCGATCTTGTTGATCGTGGGATATTCCGCGACGTGGATCTTCAGCGTGCCGCCCGAGGGCGTCAGCTCGACCGTTTCGAACAGGCCCGAGGCGACGATGCGCTGATAGGCGTCGTTCAGATCCGCCGCGCTGACGGCCTTGCCGCGCGCGATTCCCGCATAGGACAGGATCGTGCCGGTGGGGATCCGGGTGTTGCCGTCGACGGCCACGCTGCTGAAGCTGTAGCTTTGTGCGGCGGCGACCTGCGGAAGGGCCATCGAAAAGCCGGACACGGCCACGAAAAGCGCCGCTGCAAGCGGCGCGGAATAGAGGCGGGGGCGGACCGGTGCTGCGGCGGCTCCCGCTTCGGGGTTCTTCGGCATGTGACTGTCCCGTCTAGACTGCTCTTCTTTGGCAATCTGAGTACCGGGTATGTGACCCCTTGTCAAAACACGACCCGCCTTCTTTTCAGCTTGCAGGCCGGGGTCCGCCTGCCGGACCGGCGCGCCCCAGTGGCGGTCCGGTCCGGTGCCTTTTTCAGGGGCAGGTGACGTCGTTGGTCAGCGCAAACAGCATCAGCGCCAGCACCAGCGTCATGCCCGCGATCATCAGCACCCGCAGCGCCCCGTCCGAGGGCGGACGGCCGGTGACGGCCTCCCAGGCGTGAAAGACCAGGTGGCCGCCGTCCAGCACCGGCACCGGAAAGAGGTTCAGCAGCCCCACCCCCGTCGACAGCGCCGCGACGAACCACACGAAGCTGACCAGGCCCTGGCTGGCCATCGCACCGGATGTCTTGGCGATGCCGATGGGCCCCGTCATGTTGCACGACGAAATGGCGCCGGTGGCGATGTTCCACAGCCCGTCAAGCGAGGTCACGATGACCTGCCAGGTCTGCACCACCCCGCCCGAGATCGACTGCCACAGCCCCGCCCGGGTGGTGGCCAGTTCAAAGGCCATGCCGCCGGCGATGCCGATGCGCCAGTGGGTGACGAAACCGCCATTGGCAGCCGGTTCATCGACGCGGCGCGGCACAAGGGTGAAATGCAGATCCCCGGCCTGCCCCGGTCGCCAGACCGTCAGCGCCTGCGGCGCGCCGTTCGATCCCTCGACCTTCTGGCGCAGCTGGTCGAAGGCGACGATCGGATCGCCACCCACGGCGGTGATCACGTCGCCCTGTTTCAGCCCCGCATCATAGGCGGCGGAATTGGGCGACAGCTGCACCACCAGCGGCGGATAGGGATAGGGGCCGGGCACGGTGATCTGTTCCCCGTCGCGCTTGACGGTATAATCGACCAGCGGGTCCTGCGGCACGGTCTTGGTTTCGCTGGCATCGGTGTCGTCGCTCATGCCGGGCAGCGTGACGCCACCGATGGCGACGATCTGGTCGCCCGGCTGCAGTTCCGACTGCATCGAGCCCGCAACCGGCGGCAGCGCCCGCAGGCTGCCCACGGCAATCGGCTGGGCCACGTCGCCGCGTGCGAACAGCAGCACCGCGAACAGCACCGACGACAGGATGAAGTTAAAGACCGGCCCCGCCGCCACCGTCGCGGCCCTGGCCCAGAGCGGCGCACCCATCATCGTCTCGCGCCGTTCGGCGGCGGTCATGGCGCGGATCGCCTCGCCGTCCTGGGTGGCCGAGGCCGCATCGCCGTCGCCGCGGAAACGCACGTAGCCACCGAAGGGCAGCGCCGCGATCTGCCAGCGCGTGCCGTGCCGGTCCATCCGCGACACCAGCACCGGCCCGAACCCCAGCGAGAAGACCTCGGCCTTGATGCCCGACCAGCGGCCGACGATGTAATGCCCGTATTCATGGATGGCGACGATGATCGACAGCGCGATCACGAAGGCCACGACCACGTAAAGCGTGCTCCCGAAGAGGGGCAGAAGAGAAGTCATGCGGTCCCAGTTCCTGTAACGGCGGGCAGGTCGTCGCGCGCCCATAGCCTACCCATCTGGTCCGCGCCGAGCACGTTATCAAGGGTGAAATCCGCGTCGATCAGCGACGTATCGCCATCGGCGCGGTCAAGAACCCGCGACACGGTGCGCGCCATGTCGTTGAAACCGATCCGCCGGTCGATGAAGGCATCCATCGCGACCTCCTTGGCGGCGTTCATCACCGCCCCCGACAGGCCGCCGCGGCGCATCACCCGCTGGGCGATCTGCAGCGCCGGATAGCGCGCCGGATCGGGCGCCCGGAAGGTCATCTGGCCGATCTTGGCGAAATCCAGCCGCTCGACCGGCAGGGGCGCGCGGGCGGGCCAGTTCAGCGCATAGCCGATGGCATGGCGCATGTCGGGCGGGCCCACATGGGCCAGCAGGCCGCCGTCGACATGGCCCACCATGGCGTGGATCAGGCTTTCGGGATGGATCAGCACCTCGATCTGGTCGGGATCCAGGTGGAAGAATTCGCGCGCCTCGATCACTTCCAGCGCCTTGTTGAACATCGAGGCGCTGTCGATGGTGATCCGCTGCCCCATCGCCCAGTTCGGATGGGTCGAGGCCTGTTCCGGCGTCGCCTGCGACAGCGCCTCGATCGGCCAGTCGCGGAAGGCGCCGCCCGAGGCGGTGATGATCACCCGCTCGACCGAGGCCATGTCTTCGGTGCCAAGGGCCTGGAAGATCGCCGAATGTTCGCTGTCGACGGGCAGCATCCGGGCGTCGTGGGCGGTGGCCTCCGACAGCATCAGACGGCCGGCGCAGACCAGGCTTTCCTTGTTGGCCAGCGCCAGCGTCGTGCCCTTGCGCAGCGCCGCCAGACCCGGCGCCAGACCCGCAGCCCCGATGATCGCCGACATCACCCAGTCGGCCGGACGTTCGGCCGCCTCGACCAGCGCCTGCGCGCCGGCGGCGGCCTCGATCCCGGTGCCCGACAGCGCGTCGCGCAGGTCGTCCAGGCGGCTTTCATGGGCGGTGACGGCCAGCCGGGCGTTCAGCCGGATCGCGTCCCGCGCCAGCTGGGCGATGTTGTGGCCGCCGGTCAGGGCCTCGGTGGCATAGGCGTCCGGGTCCCGGGCAATAAGGTCGATGGTGCTCTGACCGATGGAACCGGTCGCACCCAGGATGGTGATCCTGCGCATGGGTTTACCCCGCGATGAAGAAGAGCCCGGTCCAGGGCCCGGTGATCAGCAGCATGAGCGTCGCGCCCAACATGCCGTCGAACCGGTCCAGCAACCCGCCGTGGCCGGGAATGAGATTGGAGCTGTCTTTCACGCCCACCCGCCGCTTGGCGGCGCTTTCGGCGATGTCGCCCATCTGGGATGCCATCGACAGAGCGACGGAAACGGCCGCGATTTCAACGCCGTGGTCGGTGTAATGGCCGACCCATGCGCCCAGGATCGCAGAGGCGACCCAACCCGCCGTGGTGCCCGCCCAGGTCTTCTTGGGGCTGACGCGCGGCCAGAATTTCGGCCCCCCGATCAGCCGGCCCGCGAAATAGCCCGCCACATCGGTGACGACGACAACGGCCACGACCCAGGCCAGCCAGCCCAGGCCCTGATCGTCGCGCAGCCGCACCATGCCGTAGCCCGCCAGCAGGATCATCGCGCAGAAGGTCAGGAACATCGAGCGCCGCTGCGGCACTACCGCGATCCCCGCCATCGAGGGGATCAGCAGGAACGGCAGCGCCAGCCCCCCCGGCAGGTAGATCGCCGCCGCCAGGCAGACGGTGGCGATGGCGCCCATCAGCAGCGCCTCGCGCTTGCAATAGGGCGCGATCATCCGCGCCAGCTCCCAGGCCATGCCCCCGCAGACCAGCGCGATGAACAGCCGAAACCAGGTGCCGCCCGCCCAGATCAGCGCGCCGCCCCCCAGCACCATCACCACCCCCGACAGCACGCGGGGCATCAGGTCGGACCAGTTGCGCCCTGCCATGATCAGCCCTTCACCCCGCCAAAGCGGCGGTCGCGACAGGCGTAGTTCTGGATCGCACGGCCAAAGACCTCGCGCGAGAAATCGGGCCAGAGCGTGTCGACGAAATCGTATTCCGCATAGGCCGACTGCCACAGCAGGAAGTTCGAGATCCGCGCCTCGCCGCTGGTGCGGATCACCAGATCGGGATCGGGCAGCACGCAGGTATCCAGGTATTTCGGCAGCGTTTCCACGTCGATATCGGCCGGGTTCAGGCGACCGGCGGCGACATCCTCGGCCAGGCGCTTGGTGGCGCGGGCCACCTCGTCGCGGCCGCCGTAATTCAGCGCGATGGTCAGGTTGGTGCCGGTGCAATGCGCCGTCATCTCTTCCAGCTCGTCCATCAGCGCCTGCAGCTTGTGATCCAGCCCCGGGCGGTCGCCGATGAAGCGCACGCAGACATTCTGGTCGCGCAGCGCCCGCGCCTCCTTGCGGATATAAGAGCGGAAGAGGCTCATCAGCCCCGCCACCTCGATCTGGGTGCGTTTCCAGTTCTCGGTCGAGAACCCGAAGATCGTCAGATACTTGACCCCGAAATCGGGGCAGGCCTCGACGATCTCGCGGACGCGCTTGGCGCCCGCGTGGTGGCCGAACAGCCGCGGCCGGCCGCGGTTCGTCGCCCAGCGGCCGTTGCCATCCATGATGATCGCCACATGACGCGGACCGGGCCTGACCGGAACGGATGCCTCGTCCTGCGCCATGGGATCTCCTTCCGTCTTCTGCCGATGCGCGGGGGCGCGCATCAGACCTGCATGATCTCGGCTTGTTTGACCTCCAGGGCCTTGTCGACCTTGGCGATATAGGTGTTGGTCAGGTCCTGCACCTCGGATTCCCAGAACTTCTGGTCATCCTCGGACATGCCGTCGGCCTTGGCCTTCTTGATCTGGTCCATGCCGTCGCGGCGCACGTTGCGCACGGCCACGCGGGCGTGCTCGGCATATTGGGCGGCGACCTTGGTCAGCTCCTTGCGGCGTTCCTCGTTCAGCTCGGGGATCGGCAGCATGATGATCGTGCCGTTGAGCTGCGGGTTGATGCCAAGACCGCTTTCACGGATCGCCTTTTCGACCTTGCCGACCATGCCGCGGTCCCAGACGTTGATCGTGACCATGCGCGGCTCGGGCACGTTGACGGTGCCCAGCTGGTTGATCGGCGTCGGCTGACCATAGGCGTCGACGGTCACCGGCTCCAGCATCGAGGCCGAGGCACGGCCGGTGCGCAGCGAGGCGAATTCCGTTTTCAGGTTGGTCATCGCACCATCCATGCGGCGCGAGAGAGCGTCGGTATCGAGCTCGAATTCGTCGGACATCTGCTCTTTCCCCCTCGGGTATGCTTATTCGCTGCTCCTATAGCCCCAGTCACGGCATGTTGTATAGAGCAGCGCCAAATTTCACGACGCCGGGCAACGCAAAGGCAGGTCCCGTCCACCGGGGCGGACGGGGCGGCAGTTCGCGAAAGCGCCGGCAGGCGGCCCTCAGTCGTGGACCGTGGTATAGGTGCCCTGGCCGGCCAGGATACCCTTGAAGCCGCCCGGCTCGTCCAGCGGGAAGACGATGATCGGCTTGTGGTTGTCACGCGCCAGCGCAATGGCCGAGGCATCCATCACCTTCAGGTTCTTCTGCAGCGCCTCGTCATAGGACACATAGTCATAGCGCTTGGCATCGGCGTGCTTCTTGGGGTCCTTGTCATAGACCCCGTCGACGCCGTTCTTGCCCATGAAGATCGCCTCGCAGGCCATCTCGTTGGCGCGCAGGGTCGCGGCGGTATCGGTGGTGAAATAGGGGTTGCCGGTGCCGGCGGCGAAGATGCAGACGCGCTTCTTCTCAAGGTGGCGGACGGCACGGCGGCGGATGTAGGGTTCAGCCACCTCGTCCATGCGGATGGCGCTGATGACGCGGGTGAAGACGCCAAAGCCTTCCAGCGCCGACTGCATCGCCAGCGCGTTCATCACCGTCGCCATCATGCCCATGTAATCGGCCGTGGTGCGTTCCATGCCCTGCGCGGACCCCGCCAAGCCGCGGAAGATGTTGCCGCCGCCGATCACCATGCAGATCTCGACGCCGAGGTCATGCACCGACTTCACTTCCAGCGCCAGGCGCTCGACGGTCGGCGGGTGCAGACCGAATCCCTGCGGACCCATCAGAGCTTCGCCGGAAATCTTAAGAAGAACCCGTTTGTACTTGGGGTCCTGGGCGGTTTCGGACATAGTGCACTCCTCTGCGAGCCGGGCTGGATGGGGTCCGGCGCAAAATGTCCGAAATGCCCGGGGGGTTCAATGCGGGAAATCATGAACTTGCACCGGATGATTAGGGTGTGCCGATGATGCAGGCATTGCGCCTTCTGCCCGGGCAGCATGTTCTGATTGCCGGACCGACGGCCTCTGGCAAGACCGCGCTGGCGCTCGACATCGCGGAACGCCAGGGCGGCGTGATCGTCAATGCCGACGCGCTGCAGGTCTATGACAACTGGCGCATCGTCTCGGCCCGGCCATCGGTCGCGGAAACCGCCCGGGCGCCGCACCGGCTGTTCGGCCATGTCGGGCGGCAGCAGGCCTACAGCGTCGGCGACTGGCTGCGCGAGGTCTCGGGCCTGCTGGACGGCCCCGAGCGGCTGATCATCATCGGCGGCACGGGCCTCTACTTTACCGCCCTGACCGAGGGCCTGGCCGAGATCCCGCCGATCCCCGAGGTGGTGCGCGCCCGGGGCAATGCGCTGCGCGCCGCAGGCGGTCTGGCGCAGATGATCGCGGAACTGGACCCCGAGACCGCCGGCCGGATCGACCGCGCCAACCCCGCCCGCGTGCAGCGCGCCTGGGAGGTCCAGCAGGCCACCGGCCGGGGACTTGCCGCCTGGCAGGACGACACGCCGCAGCCCCGGCTGCCGCTGTCCGACGCGCTGCCGCTGCTTTTGCAGGCACCCAAGGACTGGCTGACCCCCCGCATCGAGAGGCGATTCGACCAGATGCTCGCGGAAGGCGCGCTGGAGGAAGCGCGGGCCAACCTCGACGGGTGGGATCCCGCCCTGCCCTCCTCGCGGGCCATCGGCGGACCGGAACTGATCGCGCATCTGCGCGGCGAAATTTCGCTGACCGAGGCCCGCGAACGGGCGATCATTGCCACCCGCCAGTATGCAAAACGCCAGCGTAGCTGGTTTCGCGCGCGCATGACGTTGTGGAACCCGCTGATCCCGGGTGAGGTTTTGCAATTTTCCGCGGAGTAGGTAGTATTGCGCGATCCAAGGACGATGCGCCCCGGCCATCTTCCGCCCCTCGATCCTGACACCCCGGCCCCACCCTTGCAGACAGGACCGGAGCCATCCGCGCCTTAACCGGAGCCTGCCACCTTGAACGACCAATCGCCCCCTGCCGTCACCAGCATGACCCTTTCGCGGCTCACTGCCGGCGGCAACTGGCGGCTGCAGCTGCCGCATGAGCGCGACCACCATTTCTTCCTGTTCCTGGCCCGTGGCCACGGGCGCTGCGTGGTGAACGGCCGGCGCCGGGGGCTGTCGACCAATGCCGCGCTGTTCGTGCCCGCGCATGTGCTGATGAGCCTCGACATCGGCCGCCAGAGCTATGGCGAGGTGGTGCTGATCCCGCCCTCGGCGATGGTGCAGGTGCCGAACGAGACGGTGCTGATCTCGGTGCGCACGCCGCCCGCCCAGGCCGAGCTGACGATGGGCCTCGATGCCATCCGCCGCGAGCAGGAAGAGGCCCGCCCCCATGCTGCCGAGGCGCTGGAGGCCCATGCCGCGCTGCTGTCGATCTGGATGCGGCGGATGCTGCGGGCCGAACGCTCGATCCCGCGCCCCCATAACGAGGACGAGGCCCTGGCCGCGGCCTTTGCAGGCATGGTGTCGCGCGACTATCGCACCAACCGCGGCGTGCCCGAGCTGGCCGATGACCTGGGCGTCAGCACCCAGGCGCTGACCACCAGCCTGGCCCGCACCGCCGGCGTCGACCCCGAGGACCTGCTGGCCGGCCGCCGCCTGCACGAGGCCCGCGCCATGCTGGAAGACGGCCGCCTGCCGCTCAGCCTGATTGCGGACATGCTGGGCTTTGGCGGGGCGGCCAAGTTCTCGACCTTCATCCAGCAGCAGACCGGCCTGCTGCCCGATGCGCTGCGCCGCCGCCCAGGCGCCTGATACCGCCCCTTTTGCATCGCAATCCCGCCACAGGGACATGCGAAGGATTTGACCGGCACCGGATGCATCCTGTGCTATGCAGATCCCAGGGCCGCCCGGCGGACCCCGGCACCATCCGGGGCCGCCGCGGTGCATCCCGGCCCTACGGCCGGGCGGGCCCCAGGCACAGGGGGGAACCGTCATGACCAGCACCACACGCCACCCGGGCAGACCGCATCCGGCCGCCCGCATGTATGCCCGCGAATTCCGCGCCGGCCTGCTGGAGCGACGAGAGTTCCTGGCGCGCGTCTCGGCCCTGGGGGTCAGCGGTGCGGCGGCCTATGCCCTGGGCGGCCTGCCCGGCCCCGCGAGCGCCCAGGAGGCGCCGCGCCGGGGCGGCACGCTGCGCGTCCAGATGACCACCCGCCCCCTGAAGGACCCACGGACCTTCGACTGGCCCGAGATGGCCAATTTCACCCGTGGCTGGCTGGAATACCTGGTGGAATACGACCGCGACGGCACGTTCCACGGCCGCCTGCTGGACCATTGGGAGGTCAGCGAGGACGCCGCGCATTACCGGCTGCACCTGCGCCGGGGCGTGCGCTGGTCGAATGGCGACGGCTTCGTGGCGCAGGACGTGGTCTTCAACCTGCAGCGCTGGTGCGACACGACGGTGGCGGGCAATTCCATGGCGACGCGGCTGGCGTCACTGGTCGATCCGGCCACCGGCCAGCTGCGCGCGGGCGCGGTGACGATCGTCGATCCGCATACGCTGGATGTCACCTGCGCGGTGCCGGACATCACCCTGATCCCCAGTTTCGCCGATTACCCGGCAGCGGTGGTGCACCCGTCCTATGACGGCGGCGATCCTTCGGTGGCGCCGCTGGGCACCGGGCCCTACCTGCCCGCCGAAAACCTGGTGGGCGAACGTCAGGTGCTGGTGCGCAACAGCGCCCATGACTGGTGGGGCGACGGCGCCTGGCTGGACCGGATCGAGCTGATCGACCTGGGCACCGACATGGCGACCTGGGCCGCCGCGGCCGAAGACGGCCAGATCGACATGACCTACCAGACCACCGGGGATTTCATCGCCGCCCTCGACCGGCTGGGCTGGACGCGCTCCGAGGCGATCACCGCCGCCACGCTGACCGTGCGCTTCAACCGCGCCCATGCGCCCTATGACCAGCAGGCCGTGCGCCGGGCGCTGGTCGATGCGGTCGACAATGCCGTCATCCTGGAACTGGGCTATGGCAACCTGGGCACCGTGGCCGAGAACCACCATGTCTGCCCGATCCATCCCGAATATGCCGCCGTGCCCGGCATTCCCACCGACCCGAAAGGCGCGCTGGCGCGGCTGCAGTCGTTGGGCCAGGCGGAGACGGAATTCGAGCTGATCTCGCTCGATGACCAGTGGCAGTCGGAAACCTGCGATGCCGTCGCCGCCCAACTGCGCGATGCGGGCATCCGGGTGCGGCGCACGATCCTGCCGGGCTCGACCTTCTGGAAGGACTGGCAGGGCTATCCGTTCTCGGCCACGGAATGGAACATGCGGCCGCTCGGAGTGCAGGTGCTGGCGCTGGCCTACCGCAGCGGTGCCTCTTGGAACGAGACCGGCCATGCCGATCCCGCCTTCGACGCGCTGCTGGATCAGGCGCTGGCGCTGGCCGATGCCGGGCAGCGCCGGGTGATCATGGCACAGCTGGAAACCCGGCTGCTGGAGGATGCGACGATGATCCAGCCCTACTGGCGCTCGCTCTTCCGTCATGCCCGCCCCGGGGTCCAGGGCGCCGAGATGCACCCGACGCTGGAGCTGCACCATTACCGCTGGTGGCTGGACGCCTGACCGGCAGGCGCCCGTCCGCTCAGATCTTGCCCCAGATCGCCCGGACGTAGTTCTGGGTTTCCTCGAACGGCGGGATGCCGCCGTACCGCTGCACCATCTGCGGGCCGGCATTATAGGCCGCCAGAGCCAGCGGCCACGAGCCGAAGCTGCGGTACTGCGCCGCCAGATAGCGCGCGCCGGCATCCAGGTTCTGGTAGGGGTCATGGGCATCCGCCCCCATCAGCCGTGCCGTCCCCGGCATCAGCTGCGCCAGCCCGATCGCCCCCTTGGCCGACACCGCCCGGGGGTTCCAGTTGCTCTCGCGCTGGACCAGCCGCAGGAACAGCGCCTCGGGGATCGAATGGCGCGACGCGGCAGAACGCGCCATGTCCAGATAGGGGCCGGAATACGTGCCCTGGTAAAACAGCGCCGCCGCACCGCCATCCCATTTGCTGGGGGCCGCGAAGCTGCGGGGGGTCAGAGAGATCTCGGAAGCGTAATCCTGAGAGATGCGGGCATCCAGAACCTTGGTCCTGGCCTTGAACTGTGCCATCCGCGACCTGTCCGATGACGTATCCGCACCTGCCGGCTGGCTCATGCAGATGGCCAGCCCGAACGCGACCGCTGTCGCGACCCCCGTACCCTTCATGTCCCATGCGTCCTTGTTGTTGCGCGGTGCCTGTAGAGCACAGGCGGCGGAAAATTGCACCCTTCCCCTTGCGCTTGTCGGCAATGGGCCGCGCATGCGATGAAACAATGGAACCCGGGGGAAAGCGGCGGAAAGATTCGCAGCGCTTTACCTTTTGCGCCCGCTTTGGTGTAACGCTCGGAACCGACGCACCCGGATTCGACCGGGACTACAGATATGGGGAGATGCGAATGGCCGGATCCGTCAACAAGGTGATCCTGATCGGCAATCTCGGGCGTGACCCGGAGGTCCGCTCGTTCCAGAATGGCGGCAAGGTCTGCAACCTGCGCATCGCCACGTCCGAGACCTGGAAGGACCGCAACTCGGGCGAGCGCAAGGAACGCACCGAATGGCACACCATCGCGGTCTATTCCGAACCGCTGGTGCGCGTGTGCGAGCAGTACCTGAAGAAGGGCAGCAAGGTCTATATCGAGGGCCAGCTGGAAACCCGCAAGTGGCAGGACCAGAACGGCGCCGACCGCTATTCGACCGAGATCGCGCTGCGCCCCTACCGCTCGGAACTGACGATGCTGGATGGCCGCGGCGAAGGCGGCGGCGGTGGCAGCTACGGCGGCGGCGACAGCTATGGCGGCGGCAGTGACGGCGGCTATGGCGGCGGCCGGTCCTCCGGGGGTGGCGGGCGCTCTTCGGGCGGTTACGACGACCGTGGCGGATACGGCGGTGGCAGCAGCCAGGGCGGCGGGGCACCCAGCCGCGATTTCGACGACGAAATCCCGTTCTGAGGGCCCGGCCCTGACCCCCTGACATCCGACCGCCCCCGCAGTGCCGCTGCGGGGGCGTTTCTGTTTCGGCAGCGGGCCTGTTCTGGTGTTGTGGAGGGGCATGTGAGCCGGCTCCCGCCCGGATGCCCGCTGTCTTTGGCCGCGCGGCCCCTTGCAGGGGATCGGCACATCCTGCCGCCGGGCGCCGCGCCCCTTGCCCGGCCCAGCATGACCGACGCGGCGTGTTCCGCGTAGCGTGTTCGGTGTCCCTTGCCCCGCGCCGCGCGGCCAAAGGCGGGCGGCCCCAATTGAGCGGCCAAGGCGGGGCACCGGGGTCAGTGCCGGGGCGGCGGCAGCAGCGGTTGCAACTGCGCGGGAATATCGGGATCCAGCGGCGGCCCCCGCGGCGTCACCAGCCAGGATACGGCCGTCAGCGCCAGAAAGGTCGGCACGCCCGCGGCACAGGCCAGCAGCAGCGCCGACTGCCAGGTCGGATGCGGCGGCTCGATCTTCGGAAGGGATGGGGTGCGGCTCATGCGGTCATTAACCGGGAAGTAGGTTTCCACATGCTTAACAGGGGCATGATGGATGGAATCCGCCCCCTGCCGCGGTTGCGGCAGCACCCGTTCTACCCCAAGGTCCTGCAGCGGCTGGGCCATGACCCGCAGCCGCTGCCGGGCGGCGGGCTGGTGCTGCGGCGCCGCGCGGGGCCCCTGCCCCTGGCCTGGCTGCCCGAACCGCCCGAGCTGCCGGACCTGACGGGCTGGCCCGGCATCGTGCTGATCAACGCCGCCGATGCGGCGGGCGACCGGGCGGCCCGCGCGCAGGGCGCCGTGCCGCTTCTGACCCCGCAAAGCCACGCCCTGCTGCCGATCACCGAACCGCAGCAGATGCAGGCCACGCTCTGGCCGAAATGGCGCAACCGGCTGCACCGGGCCGAACGGCTGGAGGTCCGCCATGCCCCCCTGCCCGCCGATCCCGGCCACTGGCTGCTGGCCGAGGAAGCCCGCCAGCGCCACGCCCGCCGCTACCGTGGCCTGCCCGACGCGCTGGTGCTGCACTGGCCGCAGACGCGGCTGTTCACCGCCCATGCCGGGGCCGAGCCCATCGCGGCGCTGCTGCTGCTGCTGCATCCGCCCTCGGCCAGCTACCAGATCGGCTGGAGCAGCGCCGAGGGCCGCGCCGCCTGCGCCCAGCATCGCCTGCTGTGGGAGGCGATGCTGTGGCTGCACCGCCAGAAGATCGCCCAGCTGGACCTGGGCACGATCGAGACCCGACAGGCCCCGGGGCTGGCGCGGTTCAAGCTGGGCACCGGGGCGCGGATCTTTCGCGCAGGCCATGCCTGGGGCTGGCAAAGAGGTGTCGCGGGGCTGCTCAGGCGGATAGGATAGGCGCTTTCTTCTGGCCTTTTGCGCCTTCCCGGTATAGGCGCGGGCGCGAACCCAAGAGGAACCCCATTCAATGGATCTGCGAAATATCGCCATCATCGCCCACGTCGACCACGGCAAGACCACGCTTGTCGACGAGCTGCTGAAGCAGTCCGGGGCCTTCCGCGCGAACCAGGCCGTCGCCGAGCGTGCGATGGACTCGAACGACCTGGAACGTGAACGCGGCATCACCATCCTTGCCAAGGCGACTTCGGTCGAGTGGAAAGGTCACCGCATCAACATCGTCGACACGCCCGGCCACGCCGACTTTGGCGCGGAAGTCGAGCGCATCCTGTCGATGGTCGACGGCGTGGTGCTGCTGGTCGACGCCGCCGAAGGCCCGATGCCGCAGACGAAATTCGTGACCTCGAAGGCGCTGGCCCTGGGCCTGCGTCCGATCGTGGTGCTGAACAAGGTCGACAAGCCCGACGCCGAGCCCGACCGGGCGCTGGACGAATGCTTTGACCTGTTCGCCAACCTGGGCGCGGACGAGGACCAGCTGGACTTCCCGCATCTTTACGCTTCGGGCCGTTCCGGCTGGGCAGACACGACGCTGGACGGGCCGCGCAAGAACCTGGACGCGCTGTTCCAGCTGGTGCTGAACCATGTGCCGAAGCCCAAGCAGCTGACCAAGCAGGATGACGATTTCCGCATGCTGGCGGTGACGCTGGGCGCCGACCCCTTCGTGGGCCGGATGCTGACGGGCCGCGTGGAATCGGGCAAGCTGAAGGTCGGCCAGACCGTGCAGGCGATTTCCCGCATCGGCCAGAAGATCGAACAGTTCCGCGTCACCAAGATCCAGGCCTTCCGTGGTCTGGGCCAGCAGGACATCGAGGAAGCCGTGGCCGGTGATATCGTGTCGCTGGCCGGCATGACCAAGGCGACCGTGGCCGACACGATCTGCGCCCTGGCCGTGGACGAGCCGCTGGAAGCCCAGCCGATCGACCCGCCGACCATCACCGTGACCTTCGGCATCAACGACAGCCCGCTGGCAGGTCGTGACGGCAAGAAGGTGCAGTCGCGCGTCATCCGCGACCGCCTGATGAAGGAAGCCGAGACCAACGTCGCCATCAAGATCAAGGACACCCCCACGGGTGACGCCTTCGAAGTGTCGGGTCGTGGCGAACTGCAGATGGGCGTTCTGATCGAGAACATGCGCCGCGAAGGGTTCGAGCTGTCGATCTCGCGTCCGCAGGTGATCCTGAAGGAAGACGAGAACGGCCAGAAGCTGGAGCCGATCGAGGAAGTCACCATCGACGTGGATGACGAGTACTCGGGTGCCGTGATCGAGAAGATCACCGGTGCGCGCAAGGGCGAGATGACCGAGATGAAGCCCGCCGGCGTCGGCAAGACCCGCATCATGGCGCTGGTCCCGGCCCGTGGCCTGATCGGCTATCACGGTGAATTCCTGACCGATACCCGCGGCACCGGCGTGCTGAACCGCGTGTTCCACAGCTGGGCCCCGTTCAAGGGGGCGATCCCCGGCCGTCGGGCTGGCGTGCTGATTTCCATGGAACAGGGCCAGACCGTGGCCTATGCGCTGTGGAACCTGGAAGAGCGCGGCCGCCTGTTCCTGGGTGCGCAGGCGGATGTCTACCAGGGCATGATCATCGGCGAGCATTCGCGCGACAACGACCTGGAAGTGAACCCGCTGAAGGGCAAGAAGCTGACCAACGTGCGCGCCTCGGGCACCGATGACGCGGTGCGTCTGACCACGCCGATCACGCTGTCGCTGGAAGAGGCCATCGCCTACATCAACGACGACGAGCTGGTGGAAGTGACCCCGAACGCGATCCGTCTGCGCAAGCGCTACCTTGACCCGCACGAGCGCAAGCGCATGTCGCGCGGCTGATCGGGCGAACTGGCGCCGCCCTGCGGCGCCAGGCCTCCGGCGGAGGTATTTAGGAACAAGAAAATGGGGCGCGTCGGATCAGATCCGGCGCGCCTTTTCCGTGGCCGCGGTCAGCGCGCTGGAGAGGGCGCGGTCGAAGGAACCGTGCTGGAGGGTCTCGAGCCCGGCGGCGGTGGTGCCGGCATAGGCCAGCATCCGCTGCACATGCATCGCGGGCGTTGGATCGTGGCGCAGCATTTCGCCGCTGGCGTGGAAGAGCTGGCGGATGGCGCGCAGGGCAATGTCCTCGGGGATGCCGCAGGCGGTGGCGTGGCGGATCATGCTGTCGGCCATGTAGGCCACGAAGCCCGGAACCGGGCCGGTCATGGCGGTGAAATCGTCGATATGGCGTTCCTCGGGGATCTCGTCCGTGGTGCCAATGGCGCCGAAGAGCGCCCGGGCGGTGGCGCGGTCGGCCTCGGAGACATCGGGCGTGGCGATCCAGGGGGTATAGGCCAGGCGCTGTTCGGCGGCGGGGCTGGACATGGCGCGGATGCAGCGGGGGCTGCCGGTGGCCTGCTGCATCTGCTGAAGCGTCAGGCCCGCGACCACGGAAAGGATCAGCGTGTCCGGGGCGTCGAGGCGCAGCGCGGGCATGGCGGCGGGCGGGATGCACAGCAGCACCGCGTCGCAGGACGCCACCAGCGCCTGGGGATCGGTGGTGAAGGTGACGCCTTCGGCCGCGTCCAGAGGCACCGGGCGGGCACTGCGGTTGCACAGCATCAGGTTGGCGCCGGGCAGACCCGCGTGAAGCAGGCCCTGCGCGATGGCGCGGCCCAGCATGCCGCTGCCGATGATACCGAAACGGATGGATGAAAGCATGGCCTGACCTCCCCTGTCGGGATCACGATAGCAGGCGTGCGGCCATGAAAAAAGCCGCGCGAGGGGCGCGGCTTTTTCCGGACGATGGGAGGGCGGTTTATTCGTCGCCCTCGACGATCATCAGATCGCGTTCCGAGGCGCCACGGGCGTGGCTGAGGGCCTCCTGGTATTCCGGGCCGCGATAGCAGGCTTCGGCCTGTTCGAGACTGGGGAAGACCGCCAGGACGTTGCGGACGCGCTCGTTGCCTTCCAGCCAGACATAGCGGCCGCCGCGGGCCAGGAAGCGGCCCTCGTACTTGGCGATCGCGGGACCTGCAAGTTTCGCGTAGCGGCCGTAGGCCTCTTCATCGGTCACGCTGACATGCGCGATCCAGTACCCTTTGGACATTCTGGTTCTCCTTATCCGGCAATCGCGGCACGACCGGCCGCGATGGCATCCTCGGCACCGGCAAAGTCCTTGCCGCCGCCCTGGGCCATGTCCGGGCGGCCACCGCCGCCCTTGCCGCCGACAGCCGGCACGGCCGCCTTCAGCACATCCACGGCCGAAACCTTGTCCGTCAGGTCGTCGGTGACGCCACAGGCGACCGCAACCTTGCCGTCCTCTTCCGCGACCAGCAGGATCACGCCCGAGCCCAGACGCTGCTTGTGCGCATCAATGAGCGCCCGCAGATCCTTGCCCGAGACGCCCTGCAGCGCCTGGCCCAGGAAGGGCACGCCGTTCACCGTCTCGACCTCGGGGCCGGCACCGGTGCCCGAGCCACCCATGGCGATCTCGCGCTTGAGCTGCGAGACCTCGTTCGAGAGGTGGCGGCGTTCCTCCAGCAGCGCCTTGACGCGTTCGATGGCATCGCTGCCGGTGGCCTTCAGCAGGCCCTCAATCGTGGCAAGGGCGGTGTCGCGGCCGCGCAGTTCCGCAAGCGCCGCGGCGCCGGTCAGGGCCTCGATCCGGCGGACACCGGCCGAGGAGGCGCTTTCCGAGGTCAGCGCGAAGGCACCGATGTCGCCGGTGCGGGTGACGTGGGTGCCGCCGCAAAGTTCCAGCGACCAGGTCTTGCCGTCGGCGCCCTTGCCGGTGTCGGCGCGGCCCATCGAGACCACGCGGACCTCGTCGCCGTACTTTTCCCCGAACAGCGCCTGCGCGCCCAGGGCGCGGGCGTCATCGGGGGTCATGATGCGGGTTTCGACGGGGGTGTTCTGGCGGATGAAGGCGTTCACATCGGCCTCGACCTTCGCCAGTTCCTCGGGCGTCAGCGCCGCGGAATGGGTGAAGTCGAACCGCAGGCGGTCGGGCGCGTTCAGCGAGCCGCGCTGCGCGACGTGATCGCCAAGCGCATCGCGCAGGGCCTCGTTCAGCAGGTGGGTGGCCGAGTGGTTGGCGCGGATCTGGCCACGGCGGGCATGGTCGACCTCGAGGATCGCGGCGGCACCACGGGTGATCCGGCCCTGGGTCACCTCGCCCATGTGCAGGAAGAGGCCGTTGACCTTCTTGGTGTCGGTGACGCGGAAGATGCCGCCTTCGACGCGGATCTCGCCGGTGTCGCCGACCTGACCGCCGCTTTCGGCGTAGAACGGCGTCTGGTTCAGCACCAGGGTGACG
Source organism: Pseudooceanicola sp. NS-SX9 (assembly GCF_057380705.1). Lineage (NCBI taxonomy): Bacteria > Pseudomonadati > Pseudomonadota > Alphaproteobacteria > Rhodobacterales > Paracoccaceae > Pseudooceanicola > Pseudooceanicola sp. NS-SX9. Next base: position 2,266,525 of record NZ_CM170818.1, read on the forward strand.
GTGGCGCCGGTCTCGGCGGCCTCCTGCGCGGCGGCATCCTTGACGATGGCAAGGATCTGGCCTTCGGCGGTCTCGGTGTCATAGCCCAGGAACTCGGTCGCGCCGTGCTGGTCGGCCAGGTCGAACCAGATGGTCGCATCGGCGGCCTCGCCGGTGCCGGACCAGGCGGCGCGGGCCTTGGCCTTCTGTTCGGCCATGGCGGCATCGAAGCCGGTGGTGTCGACGGTGCGGCCCTTTTCCCGCAGCGCATCCTGTGTCAGATCGAGCGGGAAGCCGTAGGTGTCATAGAGCTTGAAGGCCGAGGCGCCGGGCAGCTCTGCCCCTTCGGGCAGGTGCGTCAGCTCTTCGTCCAGCAGTTTCAGGCCACGGTCGAGGGTCTGGCGGAACCGGGTTTCCTCCAGCTTCAGGGTTTCCTCGATCATCGGCTGGGCGGCGCGCAGTTCCGGGTAGGCATCGCCCATCTGGCGTACCAGTTCCGGCACCAGGCGGTGCATCAGCGGATCCTGAGCGCCCAGCAGGTGGGCGTGGCGGGCGGCGCGGCGCAGGATGCGGCGCAGCACGTAGCCGCGGCCGTCATTGCCGGGCATCACGCCATCGGCGATCAGGAACGAGGTCGAGCGCAGGTGGTCGGCGATGACCCGGTGATGGGTCTTGCCGGGGCCGTCGGGATCGCTGCTGGTGGCATTGGCCGAGGCCTCGATCAGCGCGCGCATCAGGTCGGTGGCGTAGTTGTCGTTGGTGCCCTGCAGGAGGGCCGCGACCCGTTCGATGCCCATGCCGGTGTCGATCGACTGCATGTCGAGCGCGCGCATCGAGCCGTCCTCGAACTGCTCGTTCTGCATGAAGACGACGTTCCAGATCTCGATGAAGCGGTCGCCGTCTTCCTCGGGGGATCCGGGCGGGCCGCCCCAGAATTTCTCGCCGTGGTCGTAGAAGATTTCCGAGCACGGGCCGCAGGGGCCGGTCGGGCCCATCTGCCAGAAGTTGTCGGAGGTGGCGATGCGGATGATCCGGCTTTCCGGAACACCGAGCTTCTTCCACAGCTCATAGGCCTCGTCATCGGTGTGATAGACGGTGGTGGTCAGCTTGTCCTTCGGGATGCCGAATTCCTTGGTGACCACATCCCAGGCGAAGGGGATCGCCTCGGTCTTGAAATAGTCGCCGAAGGAGAAATTCCCCAGCATTTCAAAGAAGGTATGGTGGCGGGCGGTATAGCCCACATTGTCGAGGTCGTTGTGCTTGCCGCCGGCGCGCACGCATTTCTGCGCCGACGTTGCGCGGGTGTAGTCGCGGGTCTCGACCCCGGTGAAGCAGTTCTTGAACTGCACCATCCCGGAGTTCGCGAACATCAACGTCGGGTCATTGCGCGGCACCAGAGGGGAAGACGGCACGACCGTATGTCCCTGAGCCTTGAAATAGTTCAGGAATGTCGAGCGGATCTCGTTCAGCGTCTGCATTCTTGTCGGCCTTTTCCGGTTGCACGGCGTTCTGGTGATTTAGCGGGGCGGGCGGGCAGTGTCTACAGGGGGTGTGGCTGCCGCCGCGCCCAAAGTCACAGGGCGTGGAAGGGGGGCTCTGCCCCCGTCCCCTTCGGGGACTCCCCCGGAGTATTTGGGGCCAGATGACGGGGAACCATGCGAAAGGGGGGCGGCATTGCGGCCACCCCCCTGCGAATGCGGTTGCGGGCGAAGGGCCTCAGCCCTCCATCACATCGTCGCCGTCGCCATCGTCCTTGTAGCCCGCGCCGAAGTCGATGCCGTGGGCGGCGCGGATCTTTTCCTCGATCTCGTAGGCGAGGTCGGGGTTTTCCTTGAGGAAGGTCTTAGCGTTTTCACGACCCTGGCCGATACGCTCGTCCCCGTAGGAATACCAGGAGCCGGATTTCTCGACCACGCTGGCCTTGACGCCAAGGTCGAGGAGTTCGCCGGTCTTGGAGATCCCCTCGCCGTACATGATGTCGAATTCGACCTGCTTGAAGGGCGGGGCCACCTTGTTCTTGACGACCTTGACGCGGGTGGCGTTGCCGACGACCTCGTCGCGGTCCTTGATGGCGCCGATGCGGCGGATGTCGAGGCGCACGGAGCTGTAGAATTTCAGCGCGTTGCCACCCGTCGTGGTTTCGGGGCTGCCAAACATCACGCCGATCTTCATGCGGATCTGGTTGATGAAGATCACCATGCAGTTCGAGCGCGCGATCGAGCCGGTGAGCTTGCGCATGGCCTGGGACATCAGCCGGGCATGGACGCCGACGTTGCTGTCGCCCATGTCGCCTTCGAGTTCGGATTTCGGCGTCAGGGCCGCGACCGAATCGACGATGACCATCGAGACCGCGCCCGAACGCACCAGCGTATCGGTGATTTCCAGAGCCTGTTCACCGGTGTCGGGCTGCGAGATCAGCAGCTCGTCCAGGTCGACGCCCAGCTTGCGCGCATAGCCGGGATCAAGGGCATGTTCGGCGTCAACGAAGGCGCAGACGCCGCCCTTCTTCTGTTCCTCGGCCACGCAATGCAGCGTCAGCGTCGTCTTGCCCGAGGATTCGGGGCCGTAGATCTCGATGATGCGGCCCTTGGGCAGGCCGCCGATCCCCAGGGCAATGTCGAGGCCCAGAGAGCCGGTCGAGGTGGATTCGATCTGCTGGATGGCATCCTTGCCCCCCAGTTTCATGATCGAGCCCTTGCCGAACTGACGTTCGATCTGGGCCAGAGCGCTTTCCAGCGCCTTCTGCTTGTTCGGGTCGCGTTTGTCGCTCATGGAAAGTAGATCTGCCGTTGCCATTCTTTGCACCCCTTATTTCACACCCCCGGCGGGGCGGCAATCTTTGTGGATGTTCGCCTCTTGTTCACGACTTTATGGGATCAAAGCGCGAACATTGCAAGTCATACTTCGTCAACCATGCTTCTCCGACACCGGTTAAGGAGTGGTTTACCGCACACCCCGCAGGATGGCAGTCTGACAAGGGTCTGAGAGGGGGTCGGGATTTCCGCCATGCTGGTGTTCCACAGCGCAAAGCTGGTGATGCTGTCGGTGCCGAAGACCGGCACTACATCCTACGAAATGGCGCTGGCGCCGCTGGCCTCGATGGTGGTGCGCGACCCGCCCGAGCTGAAACATGCCCCCGTCTACCGCTACAACCGCTTTTTCCGGCCAATGCTGGAGAAATTCCTGGGCGAAGGGATCGAGGTGATCGCGGTGATGCGAGAGCCGCTCGACTGGCTGGGCAGCTGGTATCGCTACAGGCAGCGCTCCTTCCTGGAGGGGCAGCCGGTGTCGACCCGGGGGATCAGTTTCGACGCCTTCGTGCAGGGCTACCTGCAGGGCCAGCGCCCCGCCTATGCCGATGTCGGCAGCCAGGCCAAGTTCCTGGAGCCCGCAAAGAACGGCTGCGCCGTCAGCCGGATCTTCCGCTACGAGGACCCCGCGCAACTGCTGGCGTTCCTGCAGGACAGGCTGGGAACGGCGATCGAGCCCGGGCGGATGAACATCTCTCCGCAGATGGAGCTGACCCTTACCCCCGAGACCGAGGCGCATCTGCACCGCAAATGCGCCGAGGATTTCGACCTTTATGCCTCGCTGCGCTGAGCCTTCGCGGTCTCGACCTGGGTGCGGACCGTCTCGGTCAGCTCGGCCAGCGAGAAGGGCTTGGGCAGGAAGACCGAATTCGGGATGCGGGCGGCGGATTCGCTGAAGCTGTCCTCGGCATAGCCCGAGACGAAGACCACCCGCACGTCGGGACGGTCCACCAGCGCCTTGCGCACCCAGCTGGGGCCGTCGAGGCCGGGCATGATCACGTCAGTGACAAAGACGTCGATCTGCATCTTGCTGCCCGCAAGAGTTTCCAGCGCCTGTTCGGCATTCTCGGCCTCCAGCACCGAATAGCCCTTGAGGCGCAGCGCCCGGCTGGCGAAGGCGCGCACCGGCGCCTCGTCCTCGACCAGCAGGACGACGCCGTCGCCATTGGCCTCGGTGCGGGCGGCGGCCTGCTGCGCCACCGGCAGCGCCGCGCGCATGTCGCGCAGCGCCGGGAACAGCAGGGTAAAGCAGGTCCCCACCCCGGGCGTGCTGTCGACGAAGATGAAGCCGCCCGACTGCTTGACGATGCCATAGGCGGTCGACAGGCCCAGCCCCGTCCCCTCGCCCACGCGCTTGGTGGTAAAGAAGGGCTCGAACACTTTCGAGAGCTTGTCGGCCGGGATCCCCACCCCGGTATCCGTCACCTTGACCGAAACATATTCCCCCGCCGCCACCAGGGCGCGGTCGCGACTCATGTCATCGGAAAGGTGCAGGACCTCAGTGGTGATGCGGATCTCGCCGCCCGAGGGCATGGCGTCGCGGGCGTTGACCACCAGGTTCATCAACACCTGTTCCAGCTGACGCTTGTCGGCGCGAATCTCGGGCAGGACGGGTTCGTGGTTGAACGACAGGCGCACCTTCTCGCCCACCAGGCGGTTCAGCAGATGCGTCAGATCCGACAGCGTGTCCCGCAGGTCGAGCGTCTCGGGGCGCAGCGTCTGCTTGCGCGAGAAGGCCAGAAGCTGCCCCACCAACGCCGCCGCGCGATTGGCGTTCTGGTTGATCTGGATGAGGTCGCCATAATCGGGATCGCCCGCATCATGGCGCAGCAGCAGCAGGTCGCAATGCCCCGAGATCGCCGTCAGCAGGTTGTTGAAATCATGCGCCACACCACCGGCAAGCTGGCCGATGGCCTGCATCTTCTGGGTCTGGACGAACTGCGCCTCCAGCGTCTTCAGCTCGGTCGCGTCGCTCAGGACGGCGACCAGCGCCGGGCGACCCTCATGGCGCACGGGCCGAATTGCCACCTGCACGAAGACCTCGCGCTCGGACCGCGACAGGCGCAGGAATTCCGAATGCGGCTTGCAGGGGATGTCGCCGTCATGCTCGGCCACCTCGCGCAGCCATTCCGGCAGCGAACGCCCCAGCCCCTCCATCAGGTTGATCAGGTTCTCGTCCGGGCAGGCATCAATATCGAGCAACATGCAGGCGGCGGCATTGGCCAGCTCGATCCGGCCGTCCACCGACAGCCGCAGGATCGGCACCGGCAGCCCATCGACCAGGTCCCAGATCGTCGCCGTGCCGGTGGCGGCGGCGGTGCGCCCCTCGGCGCCCCCCAGCGGCAGCAGCAGCACGTCGCGGCGGCCGTCCTCGCCGGGAATCTCGATCATCTGGCGGCGGGCGGGGCCGGCGGCTGCGCGCAGCTCGACCTCGTGCCCCGGCCGGGCGGGGCCGATGAACAGATCGTCCAGACGTTGCGGGCGGCGTCCCAGCAGGGTGCGGGCGGCGGCGTTCATGTAAAGGACCGCGCCGCCGCGGCCCAGGGTGATCAGCGGCAGGCGGCCGTCCAGCTCGGCCTCGCCGCGGCCACGGCCGAAATCCTCGAGCCGCCAGTAGTAGCGGCCGTCCTGCAACGCCTGCACGCTAAGGCGCGCATGGCCGGACAGCGTCACCACGTCCTCGCGCGCGGCGCCATCCTGCAGCGCGGCCTCCTGCAGGCGGTCGATCACCGGGCCGACGCTGCTGATGCGTTCCGACAGGGCGGCATCGACGCTGCGCAGCTGCGCCGCATCCAGGTCGCGCCCGGCCACGCCATTAGCAAAGCGCACCGCACCGTCGCCATCTGCCACCAGCACCGCCGCCGGATCGCCTTCGGCAAAGCTGCGCAGGGCGGCCTCGGCCCCCGGCAGGGGATCGTTGCGGCCGCGACCACGCAGCGCCAGCCCCCCCAGCACCGCCGCCAGCAGCGCCCCCGTCAGGGCAAATGTCAGCGCGACCTCGGGCGAGGGCACCAGGAAGGCCAGCAGCAGGAAGGCGAAGCTGCACAGCATCACCAGATGCCTGCGCGCCACCAGGCGCCGCATTGCCAGCCCCATCACCTCTCTGTCCGCGCCGATGTCGACCATGAGAGACCTCCCCGTCCGAAACCCTCTGTTAACATCAGTGAAGCGTACTGATTAAACGCAAGTTAACGGAAGGGGGCGGTCTTCACCAATCGTCAGCCTTATGTCCGGCGGAACCGCGCGAGGAAGAAGCCGTCGCCGCCATCAAGGGGCGTCAGCGCCAGGCGCTGCTCTTCCTGCCACTGGGCGCCATGGCGGGCCAGGAAGGCATCCGCCTGGGCGCCGTTTTCCTGATCGAAAAGCGAGCATGTCGCATAGGCCAGCTGGCCGCCCGGCGCCACCAGGCTGCACGCCTGATCCAGGATCTGCGCCTGGATGCGGCAGACCTCGTCCAGGCGGTCGGGGGTCAGCAGCCACTTGCCCTCGGGGGCGCGGCGCCAGGCCCCGCTGCCGGAACAGGGCGCATCGCACAGCACCAGATCATAGGGTCCCTGGGCGGCCAGGTCGCGGGTATCCGACAGGCGCACCGCCAGACCCGCCCGCGCCGCGCGGCCGGGCAGGTCCTTCATCCGCGCGGGCGCGGCATCATGGGCGGTCAGGTTCAGCATCATCCGCGCGCCAAGCGCCAGCGTCTTGCCGCCGCCACCCGCGCAATAGTCCAGCACCCGCGCACCGGGGGTCAGCGGGATCGCGGCACAGATCGCCTGGCTGGCGGCGTCCTGCATTTCAAACAGGCCCTCGGAGAAGGCATCCAGCTGCTGCAGACGGCGCGCGCCCGCGGTGACCTCAAGCGCCGTGTCGGCCAGCGCCAGCGGCACCGTCGCCACCCCCTGCCCGTCCAGCAGCGCCGCCAGATCGGCCACGGAAATCCGCGCGGTGTTCACCCGGATCTGCACCGGGGCGCGGTGGCGCAGCGCCTCGGCCACGGGTCGGGCGCGTTCGCCCAGGGCGCGCTCCATCAGCGGCCAGACCCAGCCCGGCATATCCAGCCGAACCGCCGGATCGTCGGGCAGCGCGAAGGGGCCGGCCTCTTCGGGGCGCAGCACTGCGGGGGCGTGGCCCTCGCCGGTAAAGACCGTCTCGGGCGCCTCTCCGGCGGCCCGCAGCAGCCCCAGCACCAGCGCGCGGCCGGTCTCGGGCGCCGCGCCATGGCCAAGCGCGTTGAAGCTGCGCCGGCAGCGCAGCGCATCAAAGACGTGATCGCGGATCGCCGCGCGGTCCTTGGACCCGGCAAAGCGCGAGCGCCTTGCCCAGCCCGTCAGGGCCTTTTCCGCGGCCGTGCCCGCGATCACCTGGTCGAGGATCTCGGCCGCGGCGGCCAGTCGTGCCGCCGGGGTCATTGGACCTCGCCGAAGATCTTGGCCGGATTCAGGATGCCCTTGGGATCCAGCGCCGCCTTGATGGCGCGCATGACGTCCAGCGCCGGGCCCACCTCGTCGGCGAGCGAGGCCATCTTGCCCTGCCCCACGCCATGTTCGCCGGTGCAGGTGCCGCCGCAGGCCTGCGCCCGCCGGGTGATGCCCTTGAGGAATTCCTTGACCTGCACGCCTTCGGCCGCATCCGCCGGATCGGTCATCAGCACGACGTGAAAATTGCCGTCGCCGACATGGCCCAGGATGGTGCCCACCAGGCCGCGGGCCTCAAGATCGGCAGCGGCGGCGATGATGTTGTCCGCCAGTTCGGAAATCGGCACGCAGGCGTCGCTGACCAGCCCCTTGCAGCCCGGCCGCAGCGACAGCGCCGCCCAATAGGCATCGTGACGGGCGCGCCACAGCTTGTTGCGGGCATCGCGGTCGGCGGTCCAGTGAATGTCGGTGGCGCCATGTTCCTCCGAGATCTCGGCAAAGACGCGGGCATTGTCGCGCGCGCCCGCATCGGTGCCGGCGCATTCGAAGAACAGCGTCGGCATCTCGGCCAGATCGAGCTTGGAATAGGCATTGCAGGCCTTGATCTGGGTGACATCCAGCAGTTCGACCCGCCCCACGTCGAGGCCGATCTGCACCATGGTGATCACCGCCTCGGAGGCCGCCTGCAGCGTCGGGAAGACCGCGACGCCGCCCAGGGTTTCCTCGGGGATGCCGCGCAGGCGCAGCGTCACCTCGGTGATGATGCCCAGCGTCCCTTCCGAGCCGATCATCAGCCGCGTCAGGTCATAGCCTGCGGCGCTCTTGATGGCGCGGGTGCCGGTGCGGATGATCCGGCCATCGGCCAGAACGACCTCCAGCGACAGGACGTTTTCCGCCATGGTGCCATAGCGCACCGCATTGGTCCCCGAGGCCCGCGTCGCGCACATGCCCCCGATCGAGGCATCCGCACCCGGATCGATCGGGAAGGTCAGGCCGGAATGGCGCAGTTCCTGGTTCAGGCGCTTGCGGGTCAGGCCGGGTTCGACCACGGCGATCATGTCCTCGGGCTTGACCTCGCGGATCGTGTCCATGCGGCTCATGTCGATCGACACGCCCCCCAGCGGCGCGTTCAGCTGGCCTTCCAGCGACGACCCCGCGCCGAAGGGGATCAGCGGCACGGCATGGTCCCAGCAGGTGCGCGCGATGGCCGAAACCTCGGCGGTGGTCAGCGGAAAGGCCACCATGTCGGGGGCCTCGGTGCCGCGGCCGGTGGCCGTGTTGGCATGTTGCTCGCACATCGCAGCCGAGGTCTGCAGGCGCTCCCCGAGCATGTCCTGCAACGCGGCGCGTACCGCCTCGAGCGCTGCCTGACCGGGTTTCACCATCACGTTCATGGCCTGCCTCCTTGGGGGGTCGGGAATTGGGGTCCGAAGGGATGTGACACTTCGCTGACAGGGCGATCCCTACTCCTCCCCCCCGGGCGAGGCAAGCACCAGTCGGGCGCCCGCACAGTCCTGCCGCACAAGGCCCGCGCGGAATATCCCCAGATACTTGTTGCCCTTAGGGAATATACAATCACAATCATAGGTTGCACATTGTTTCCAACCCTCACAGCGACCCAAAGTGCCACCTTTGGACGACCGCCGGGTCAGCGGCGCGGACTCGTCGTACAAATCCATGATCTTGCGTGTCTTTTCACCAAATGCCGGGCTTTCCGGCAAGCCGTGGCGGTTCGCCGCAACAGAGGGGCGAAAACCCTACGCATCCGGGTTTTCCACGATATATCCAGAGATTACCCCACAGTTATGCACGCCCGCCCACAGGCTTATCCACAGGCCGTCCGGGAATTACATGTGATCATCATGCATCTGGCGCATCCCGGCCATGACATCTCGACAGGCCCGGCGGAATCTTCTACCCCTGCCTCCGGATAACGCTAACACCCTCGCGGGAGGACAGGACCCCATGATCATCTGCTGCGGCGAAGCCCTGATTGACATGATCCCCGGCACCAGCACCGAGGGCGACATCGCCTTCCGTCCACTGGTGGGCGGCGCGATCTTCAACACCGCGATCGCGCTCGGCCGTCTGGGGGCGGATTGCGCGATGCTGTCGGGGATCTCGACGGACCTGTTCGGCAACCGCCTGGCCGATGCGCTGGCGCAGGCGGGCGTGTCAACCGACCTGCTGGTGCGGCTGAACCTGCCGACGACGCTGGCCTTCGTGACCCTGGTCGACGGCAAGGCCAGCTATGATTTCTATGACGAGAACTCGGCCGGAAGGATGATCACCGCAGCCGACCTGCCGGCGATCCCGGATGCGGCAAGGGCGCTTTACTTCGGGGGCATCTCGCTGGCCGTCGAACCCGGCGCCGAGGCCTATGCGGCGCTGTGCAAGGCCGCGCCTGCCGACCGCGTGGTGATGGTCGATCCGAACATCCGCCCCGGCTTCATCCGCGACGAAGCCGCCTTCCGCGCCCGCCTCGAAGGCATGCTGGCGCGCGCCGACATCGTCAAGATTTCCGACGAGGACCTGGAGTGGCTGCGCCCGGGCCTGGGCTCGCTGGCGGAAAAGGCGGCGACGCTGGCGCCCCAGGCGATCACCGTTGTGACCCGCGGCGCCGACGGCGTGCTGGCGCTGCTGCGCGGCCAGGAACTGCTGGTGCCCGCCCGCAAGGCGCAGGTCGTCGACACCGTGGGCGCGGGCGACACGTTCAACGCGGGCCTGCTGTTCCGCCTGGAAGAGCTGGGGATGCTCAGCCGCGAGGCGCTGCAGACGATCAGCCCCGAAGACCTGTCCCAGGCGCTGGATTTCGGCGCCCGCGTGGCGGCCGTCACCGTGTCGCGTGCCGGGGCCAACCCACCCTTCCGCGCCGAAGTGCCCGAATAAGGCCAAGCGGACTTTCTGCAAAGAAAACGGGCCCCTGTTGGGGCCCGTTGATGTTTTACTGGATGCTGCGGATCGCCGGATAGGCGGCGCGGTGCTTCTGGTAGGCGGCCTCGTAGGCATCGACCAGCGCGGCCTTCGGTTCGATCGTGCGGCCGATCTCGGGGCGGGTCATCAGCGCCGTGGGATCGCCCCCGGTGGCCGCGATCAGGCCCAGCCGCGCAGCCCCCAGGGCCGCACCGAATTCCCCCGCCTTCGGCAGCATCATCGGCAGGCCCAGCACTGTCGCGATCATCTCGACCCAATGGGCCGAGGCCGATCCGCCGCCGATGATCAGCAGCGGGCCCAGCCGCGCCCCGGCGCTGCGCAGCGCCTCGGCGGAATCACGCAGACCGAAGGCCACGCCTTCCAGCACGGCGCGGGTCATGTCGGCGCGGGTCGTGTCGCTGCCCAGCCCGGTGAAGGCGCCGCGAATGAAGGCATCGTTATGCGGCGTGCGTTCGCCCGCCAGATAGGGCAGGAAGCGTTCCCGCCCGGGCGCCGCCAGATCGCCCAGTTCAGCCGTCAGGGCGGCGGGCTTCAGCCCGGTGATCCGCGACAGCCAGTTCAGGCTGTCAGTCGCCGACAGCATCACCCCCATCTGGTACCACTGCCCCGGTACCGCGTGGCAGAAGGTGTGCAGCGCGCTCGCGGCCTCGGGGTGGTAGCCATCGCGCGCCGCCAGCAGCACCCCCGAGGTGCCCAGGCTGACGAAGCCCTCGCCCTCGGCCAGGGATCCGGTGCCGCAGGCCGAGGCCGCGTTGTCCGCCGCCCCGCCCGCCACGACCGCGCTGCGCGGGATCCCCCAGCGATCGGCCAGCTCGGGCTTCAGGCGGCCCGCGACCGCGCAGCCCTCGACCAGCGCGGGCATCTGCGCGCGGGACAGGCCCGTGGCGGCCAGCAGGTCGTCGGACCAGTCGCGGGCGCCGCAATCCAGCCAGGCCGTGCCCGCCGCATCCGACATGTCACTGACGAAATCGCCGGTCATGTAATAGTTCAGATAGGCAGCAGGCAGCAGAACCTTCGACGTCTTTTCAAAAACTTCCGGCTCGTTCTTCGCAACCCACTTTAACTTGGGCGCGGTAAATCCCGGAAAGACGATATTGCCCGACAGCGCCCGGAACGCCGGCATCGCATCCAGCTCCGCCGCCTCGGCATGGCTGCGGGTGTCGTTCCACAGGATGCAGGGGCGCAGCACCGCGCCCGCCCCATCCAGTAGCGTCGCCCCATGCATATGCCCCGAGACCGCGATCCCCGCCACCTCGGCCATGGCATCAGGATGGCCCTTCGCCAGCTCCGCCATCGAGGCCTCCAGCGCCGCGACCCATTGCGCCGGATCCTGCTCGGACCAGCCGGGATGCGGATTGGTCGCCACGGCGCTTTGCGCGGCCGAGGCGATGACGCGGCCATCCTCTGCCATCAGCAGGGCGCGCAGCCCCGACGTTCCCAGGTCAAGCCCCAGTGCATTGGCCATGACGACCTCTCCCAAATTCAGTTTCCAGGCCCCCTTGGGACCCCTCCCAAACGGCACGGGCGCCCCAGAGGGCGCCCGTCCAGTCGGTTCGGAAGATTGCGGCTTCGCGCCGGAAAGTCTAGTACGCGTTCGGCAGTTAACCGATACGATAATTCGGGCTTTCGCGGGTGATCTGCACGTCATGCACGTGGCTTTCCGACAGGCCCGCATTGGTGATCTTCACGAAATTGCAGTTCTTGCGCATCTCGTCGATCGTGCCATTGCCGGTATAGCCCATGGCCGCGCGAAGACCGCCCACCAGCTGGTGGATCACCGCGCCGGCCGCGCCCTTGTAGGGCACCTGACCCTCGATGCCTTCCGGCACCAGCTTGTCGCTGGCAGCATCTTTCTGGAAATAGCGGTCGGCCGAACCGCGCGCCATGGCGCCCAGGCTGCCCATGCCGCGGTAGGACTTGAACGAACGGCCCTGGTACAGGATCACCTCGCCCGGCGCCTCGTCGGTGCCCGCGATCATGCTGCCGACCATTGCGCAGGACGCGCCCGCCGCAATCGCCTTGGCAAAGTCGCCCGAGAACTTGATGCCGCCATCGGCGATGATCGGCACGTCGCCCGCTTCCTTCGCGCAATCCATGATCGCGGTCAGCTGGGGCACACCCACGCCCGCCACCATCCGCGTCGTGCAGATCGAGCCAGGGCCGATACCGACCTTGACCGCATCCGCCCCCGCATCGATCAGCGCCCGGGTGGCCGCGGCGGTGGCCACGTTGCCGGCGATGATCTGCACATTGTTCGACAACGCCTTGATGCGGCTCACCGCATCGATCACGCCGCGCGAATGGCCATGGGCGGTATCCACCACCAGGATGTCGACCCCCGCATCAATCAGCGCCGCCGAGCGTTCAAACCCCGCATCCCCGACCGAGGTCGCCGCCGCCACCCGCAGCCGCCCCAGGTCATCCTTGCAGGCGGTGGGGTTCAGCACGGCCTTTTCGGTATCCTTCAGCGTCAGCAGGCCGGTCAGCTTGCCGTTGCCATCGGTCACCAGCAGCTTCTCGATCCGACGTTCGCGCATCATGGCGATCGCCTGCGCCCGGTCGGCGGGTTCCACCAGCACGGCCAGGTTCTCGGTGGTCATCATGACCCGCACCGGGGTTTCGTCCTTCTGGGCGAACCGCATGTCGCGGTTGGTCACGATGCCGACGACGCGCTTGTTCTCGTCCACCACCGGAAAGCCCGAAAAGCCGTAGCGTTCGGTCAGCGCCTTGGCATCGGCCAGGGTCTGATCGGGGGTCAGCGTCACCGGGTTGTAGACGATGCCGCTCTCGAACCGCTTCACGCGGCGGACTTCCTCGGCCTGTTTCAGGGTATCGAGGTTCTTGTGGATCACACCGATGCCGCCGGCCTGGGCCATGGTGATGGCCATGCGGGCCTCGGTCACCGTGTCCATTGCCGAACTCAGCAGCGGGATGTTCAGGGAAATCGCCCTGGTGACCCTCGTGCGCGTATCGGCCGTCGACGGCAGAACCGAAGAGGCAGCAGGTACGAGCAGAACATCATCGAAGGTGAGAGCCTCGCGAATCTCCATTGGTCACTCCATGGGCAAGTTCACTTGGCGCCCCCCTATTGCATGACTTCGCCGGGGTGGAAAGCCGAAAAGCGGCCCCGCCGCCCCGCACATCACCCTGTGCGGTGCGGGCACTGGACGCCACCGCCGATCCATCCGATACGCAAGGGGTTTGGCCCGCCCGCACCGGCACCGCCTTCCCCCACCTCCACCCCTCCTTTTCCGACCCCGCCCCTCCCTTTTCCGACCCCGCCCCTCATTTTCCGACCCCGCCCCTCATTTTCTTGTCCCAAATACCTCGGGGGAGGCAGCCGCAGGCTGACGGGGGCAGCGCCCCCCTTGCCCCCCTCCATCGCCCGGCGCCCCGGGTCTGCCCTTTCCCTTCGCCGCCCCCCCGCTTAAGTTGCCGCCAAAGCGCCCCAAAGGGCCACGCAGCGAAGGACATCCGGCATGAGCGAACAGGACCCCCTGGTCATCTTCACCCCCTCGGGCAAGCGCGGCCGCTTCCCGAAGGGCACGCCCGTCCTGCAGGCCGCCCGCAGCCTCGGGGTCGATCTCGAATCCGTCTGTGGCGGCCGCGGCATCTGCTCGAAATGCCAGATCACCCCCAGCTATGGCGACTTCCCCAAGCACGGCGTGCATGTGCAGCAGGACGCGCTCTCGGCCTGGAACGCGGTCGAACAGCGCTACGACGACAAGCGCGGCCTGAAACCCGGCCGCCGCCTGGGCTGCCAGGCCCAGGTGATGGGCGATATCGTCATCGACGTGCCCCCCGAAAGCCAGGTCCACAAGCAGGTCATCCGCAAGCGCGCCGATGCCCGCGCCATCCACATGAACCCCGCAACCCGGCTGCTTTTCGTCGAGGTCGCCCAACCCGACATGCACGAACCCTCCGGCGATTTCGAACGCCTTTCCCAGGCGCTGGCAACGCAGTGGCAGGTCGAGGGGCTGACCGCCGATCTCAGCTTCCTAGCGAAACTCCAGCCGGTGCTGCGCAAGGGCGACTGGAAGGTCACCGTCGCGGTCCACAAGGACCACACCGGCGCCGCCCCCCGCGCGATCGAGATCTGGCCCGGCCTGCAGGAAGACGGCCTCTACGGCCTTGCCATCGACCTTGGCTCGACCACCATCGCCGCGCATCTGACCGACCTGCGCACCGGCGCCGTCACCGCTTCGTCGGGGCTGATGAACCCGCAGATCCGCTTCGGCGAAGACCTGATGAGCCGCGTTTCCTACGTGATGATGAACCCCGGCGGCGATGTCGAGATGACGAAGGCCGTGCGCGAGGCGCTCTCGGATCTGGCGAAGGCGCTGGCCGAGGAGGCCGCCATCGATCCGGCGCTGATCGTCGAGGCGGTGCTGGTCTGCAACCCGGTGATGCACCACCTGATGCTGGGGATCGACCCGGTGGAACTGGGTCAGGCGCCCTTTGCGCTGGCCACCTCCTCGTCGCTGTCGCTGCCCGCGCGGGCGCTGGATTTCACCACCATCAACCCGCGTGCCCGCGCCTATGTGCTGCCCTGCATCGCTGGCCACGTGGGCGCCGATGCCGCCGCCGTGGCGCTGTCGGAGGCGCCCGAGAAATCGCAGGACCTGGTCCTGGTGATCGACGTGGGCACCAATGCCGAGATCCTGCTGGGCAACACCACGCGCGTCCTTGCCTGCTCCTCGCCCACCGGCCCCGCCTTCGAGGGCGCCCAGATCAGTTCCGGCCAGCGCGCCGCCCCCGGCGCCATCGAACGGGTCGAGATCGACCCCGCCACCAAGGAACCCCGCTTCAAGGTGATCGGCTGCGACCTGTGGTCGACCGAAGAGGGTTTCGACCAGGCCGTGGGCAAGGGCGGCGTCACCGGCATCTGCGGCTCGGGCATCATCGAGGCCGTGGCCGAGATGCGCATGGCGGGCGTGCTGGATGCCTCGGGCCTGATCGGTTCGGCCGAGCAGACCGGCACCGCCCGCTGCATCCCCGAGGGCCGCACCCATGCCTATGTGCTGCATGACGGCACTGCCGCCGGCGGCCCGCTGGTCAGCGTCACCCAGGGCGACATCCGGGCGATCCAGCTGGCAAAATCGGCGCTTTATGCCGGGGCGCGGCTGCTGATGGACGAGATGGGCGTCGATCACGTCGACCGCGTGGTGCTGGCGGGGGCCTTCGGCGCGCATATCTCGGCCAAACATGCCATGGTGCTGGGGATGATCCCCGACGTGCCGCTCGATCATGTGACCTCGGCCGGCAATGCCGCGGGGACCGGTGCACGCATCGCGCTGTGCGACATCGATGCCCGCCACCTGATCGAGGACAACGTCCGCCGCATCGCCAAGATCGAGACCGCCATCGCCCCCGCGTTCCAGACCCATTTCGTCAATGCCAACGCCATCCCCCATGCCACCGACCCGTTCACCCTGCTGCGTCAGGGAACCCCCCTGCCCGATGTCAGCTTCAACAGCGGCGGCGCCGAGGGCGGCGGCCGCGCCCGGCGTCGGCGCCCGCGCTGAGGCGCCGCTTGCCGCTACGGCGGCCGCAGGTTTCGTCTTGACGACACCGCGGCCGTCGCTTAGATCCGAAAGCGTCGCGGCGGGTATGATGTAATGGTAGCCTGTCAGCTTCCCAAGCTGAACGCGCGGGTTCGATTCCCGCTACCCGCTCCAGATATTCCCCTTTGAAAGCAAAAGCGTAGCTGCATCCCTTCGGGGTTATTCGCGGTTGTGTCCGGCGCATTGCGGGGCGATCTTGCGGGCGGGCCCGGCGCCCTTCCCCTCTTTGATTGCCTCTGCCCGAAGGGTCTGCCTTGACGACATTCCTCCGCTCTTTGCCGCTTGCCATCGGATTGTGCCTGCTGGGCGGCATCGGCGGCTGGATCGCCAGCCATCTGCATGTGCCGCTGCCCTGGATGCTGGGGTCGCTGTTCATGGTGGCGCTGGTGACGGGGCTGGTGCCGCGGATCCTGCCGCCGGGCTATGCCTACCCCGAGAGCATCCGGCGCTATTTCATCGGCGTGATCGGTGCCGCCATCGGCGCCAAGATGACCGTCGATGTGGTGGCACAGATGCCGCAATACCTGCTGTCGCTGCTGGCGCTGGTGATCTTCGTGCCGGTGGTGCAGTACCTGAACTTTCAGATGTTCCACCGCCTGGGCGGCTATGACCGCCCGACCGCCTATTTCGCCGGCGCCCCCGGCGGCATGATCGACGCGCTGATCCAGGGCGAGGAAGCCGGCGGCGACATCCGCCTGCTGGCGATCCAGCAGTTCCTGCGGGTGATCATGGTGGTGACGCTGCTGCCGGTGGGTCTGTCGATCTGGTACGGCCATCCGGTGGGCTCGGCCGCGGGCGTGTCGCTGAACAGCACGCCCCCCGGCCCCTGGGCGGTGCCACTGGTCTTTGCCGCCTCGATCGCCGGGGTGATGCTGTTCCGCCGCCTGCACATCCCGGCCTCGCAGCTGATCGGGCCGATGATCCTGGCGGGCGTGCTGAACCTGACCGGGCTGATCACCATCGAGGCCCCGGGCTGGCTGATCTGCCTGTGCCAGGTGATGATCGGCGCCAGCCTCGGCTGCCGCTTTGCCGGGCTGAAGGCCTCGATGCTGCTGCGGGCGGCGGGGCTGTCGCTGGCATCGACACTGCTGATGCTGGGGATCGGGGCGGCCATGGCCTTTGCCCTGGCCCCCTTCATGCACGGCCAGCATGTCGATGTGCTGCTGGTCAGCTTCGCCCCCGGCGGCGTGACCGAGATGGCCCTGGTGGCGCTGTCGCTGAACGCGAACCCGGCGGTGGTGACGCTGCACCACCTGTTCCGGATCCTGCTGACCACGACCTCGCTGGTCTATGTGCGCAAGCGCGGCTGGGTCAGCCAGCCGCGCCCGCGGGACTGATCAGGCCCCGGCCGCCTTCTCTTCCAGCTCCAGCCATTCCTCTTCGGCCTTCGACAGCGCGTCCTGGCGCTGCGTCAGCATCTCGGTGCCCTTGGCGAATTTCACCGGCTCCTTGCTGTAGAGGTCCGGCTGCGCCAGAAGATCCTGCAGCTTGGCGATCTCGGCCTCCAGCCGCTCCATGACCGAAGGCAGTTCCTCAAGGCGGTGCTTTTCGGTGAAGGACAGGCCGGATTTCTTCGCCTTGGGGGCGGGTTTCGCCGCCTCGACCTTCGGCGCGGCCTTCGGCCGGGTCTCGGCCAGGCGCTCCTGCCGCTGGTCCTGGTAGTCGGACCAGCCGCCGGCATAGACCGTGGCCCGCCCGTCGCCTTCCATCGCGATGGTGGTCGAGGCCACCCGGTCCAGGAAATCCCGGTCGTGGCTGACCAGCAGCACCGTGCCGTCGTAATCGTCCAGCAGTTCCTGCAGCAGGTCGAGCGTCTCGACATCGAGGTCGTTGGTCGGTTCGTCGAGGATCAGCAGGTTCGATTCCCGCGCCATCAGCTTGGCCAGCAGCAGCCGCGCCTTCTCGCCGCCGGACAGCGACTTGACCTGCGCCCGCGCCTGCCCCTCGTCAAACAGGAAATCCTTCAGATAGCCCACGACATGCTTGGGCGTGCCGCGCACCATCACCTGGTCCGCCTGCCCCGAAACCCGCATGTCCTTGTCGCCGGTCAGGCTTTCCCACAGCGTCATCTCGGGATCGAGCTGCGCGCGCGACTGGTCGAAGATCGCCGGGATCAGGTTGGTGCCCAGCTTGACCTCGCCGGCATCGGGGGCCTCCTGGCCCATCAGCATCTTGATCAGCGTGGTCTTGCCGACGCCGTTCGGACCCACGAAGGCGATGCGGTCGCCGCGGTTCACCAGCAGGTCGAACCCCGAGACGATCTGCTTGCCGCCATAGGCCTTTTCAAGCCCCGTGACCTCGATCACCTTCTTGCCCGAGGTCGGACCGCTGTCGAAGGCCATGGCCGCCGTGCCCTTGCGGCGGATCTGGCTGGAGCGTTCCTCGCGCAGGGCGGCAAGGTTGCGCACCCTCCCCTGGTTGCGCTTGCGCCGGGCGCTGATGCCCTCGACGGCCCAGCGGGCCTCGGCCTTGATCTTGCGATCCAGCTTGTGGCGGGCGATGTCTTCCTCTTCCCAGATCTTGTCGCGCCAGATCTCGAAATCCTCAAAGCCCTTCTCCTGCCGGCGCACCTGGCCGCGGTCGATCCACAGCGTCGCGCGGGTCAGGTTGCGCAGGAAGGCGCGGTCGTGAGAAATCAGCACGAAGCCCGCCCGGGTCTGCGACAGCTCGCTTTCCAGCCAGGCGATGGCCTCGATATCCAGGTGGTTGGTCGGTTCATCGAGCAGCATCAGTTCCGGCGCCTCGGCCATCAGCCGCGCCAGCGCCGCACGCCGCCGCTCGCCCCCCGAGGCGGTCTCGACCGGGCGGGCGGGGTCGAATTTCAGACCCTCGCCGGCGATCTCGACCTTGTACTGCTCGGACGGGTCCAGCCGCGCCATGGCGAAATCACCGAGCGTGGCAAAGCCCGTCATGTCGGGCTCCTGCTCCATGTAGCCGACGGTGGTGCCGGGGGCGGTGACGACCTCGCCGCGGTCGGCCTCAACGAGGCCGGCCATGACCTTCATCAAGGTCGACTTGCCCGAGCCGTTGCGCCCCACGAGCGCCACGCGGTCGCCGGGCTGGACGGCAAGGGAAAGCCCGTCGAAAATGGGATCGCCACCGTAGGTGAGCGCGATGTCGGAAAGCTGGAGGAGCGGTGTCTGTGCCATGGCGCGCAGCTAATCAGGCGTAACGTCCGCGTCAAGCGGGGTTGGGGGGGCTCTGCCCCCGCCGCGGCTGCGCCGCGCCTCCCCCGGAGTATTTACGGCCAGATGACGGGGAACCCGTCCCTTCTTTCATCTTTCCCCAAATATGTCGGGGGAGTCGCTCCGCAGGAGCGGCGGGGGCAGAGCCCCCTGCGCCGGCATCCACGGGATCTGCGGTTTCAGGCCGGCGCCGCGCGCAACAGGCGCTTGCGGGCCGGTGGAATGGCGGCGATCTCGACCCCGGTGAAGACATGCAGCGTGTTCATCTGAGGGTCCACCACCGCATGGTCGCTGACCCAGCCGCCCATCGCCAGATAGCTGCGCAGCAACGGGGGCATCATCTGCATCGCGCGCTTCGAATCAGGCGGGCGGCGGAGCAGACGCGAGAAGCGGAAGACACGGGGCGCCTTGACCCGGGGCAGCCAGCGTCGGGGTGCCAGGTGGCGGTCCCGCAACAGGGTAAAGGCATCCAGATAGGCTTCGGCATCCGTGCCCTTGAAGGAGGAACAGCCGAAGAGAAGCTCGACCCCGTGGCCATCGACATGATCCGTGACCGCGCGCCAGGCCGTGCGCAGGATGTCGGGATCGCGGCGGCCGGGTTCGATGCAGAAGCGGCCCAGTTCGACCATCGGGCCCGAGAAGGCCTCGAGTGCGGCAAGGCCGTAGTATTGCGCCGAGTAGCTGCGCCCGATCTCCGCCCCCGAAAGCGGCAACATCCGAAAGCAGCCCGCCAGGCTGCCGTCACGGCGGTCCTCGATCAGGATATGGGTGCACAGGGCGTCGAAATCATCGGCATCGCGGGCATCTTGCGCCTGTCCGGGCAAGAAGGCCCGTGCCCGCAGCCTTTGGGCGGCCAGCAGGTCGGCCTCGTCCCGGGCAGGACGGGCAAGGTAGCGGGGCACGGCAGGCTGGCTCATGGGGCGGCTCCGGGCGGCAGGGACACGTTGCCGTTCCCTACCCTCCAGATGTGACCGCGCCGTGACGCCGGCAAGGCCCCGCCGGGACTTATTCGGTGCCCAGAACGCTTGCCGCGTTGAAGTTGCCGAGGTTGGTCATCAGCTGACGCAGGAAGGTATGGTCGCGGCCGCCTTCGTCCGTCACGCGGCGATCCAGCGCCACCACCTGGCCATCTTTCAGGCCGAAGGTCTCGATGTTCGACACCACGCCCTTCTTGTCGAAGTCGATGGCGACGATCTCGCGGCTGACGATCTGCGGCCGGGCGGCGCCGAAGGTCCGCTCGCGCGAGCGGACGTAGTAGAAGGCGCTGTCGTCCTGCATGCCCGATGTGGTCGGCGGGCCGATCGTGCGCGCCACGGTTTCCCGCGTGTCCTTGCCGACGGTGATCTGCTGCAGGGCCGCCGCATCCGGCACGAAGCCGTGATTGCGGTAGAGCGGCGTGCAGCCCGCAAGGGCAGCCACCACCACGAGAACGGCGCACGCTCCCGCCCGGTTCCTAGTAAGACCCATCTCTGCCCCTCTTGTCTTTCCTGCCACAGGCTTCTACCTCGCTTACAAAAGGAACGCAGGCTGTTCAAGAAAGGATGCCATGACAGGCTTTTCCGACCATAGACTTGCCGTAGCGGAATTGGCACGAACCCGCCCGACCGGCTTTGAGATCCGCCCCGAGAAGGCCGATCTTGCAGCACTGGCGCTGGAGCTGGAACTGTCGGACCTGCGCAAGCTGTCGTTCACCGGCACGCTGCGCGCGGTCGGCAAGAAGGACTGGCTGCTGGAGGCCATGCTGGGCGCGACCGTGGTGCAGCCCTGCTCGATCACGCTGAAGCCGGTAACCACCCGCATCGACGAGGCCGTCAGCCGCCGCTTTGTCCCCGAGCTGCCCGACGAGGCCGCCACCGGCGACGAGATCGAGATGCCCGAGGACGAGACGCTGGAACTGCTGGGCAGCCATATCGACCCGGCCGCCGTGATGATCGAGGCGCTGGCCCTGGCCGTGCCGCTTTACCCGCGGGCCGACGATGCGTCGCTGAATGAAACGACCTTTACCGAACCGGGCCAGCAGGCGATGACCGACGAGGACGCGAAACCCTTCGCGGGCCTGGGCAAGCTGATGGCGCTGAAGGGCGGCAAGGCCAGCGAGGACGAGTGAACCGGCCGGAGGCGCGGCAACGAATCGCTTGCGGAAGGACGATTTCGCAGTATTTTCGCGCCTTCATCCGAATTTGGGGTTGAATGCGACGGGCCTGTCCGACTAAGAGCCTCGCATCCACGAGAAACCGGGCCCGGGTGTCTGAATGATCAGCGCCCCGGCCCCCGAATTGATAGGTTGTGACATGGCTGTCCAACAGAACAAAGTCTCCAAGTCGCGCCGCAACAACCGCCGCGCACATGACGCACTGACGGCTGCAAACCCGAACGAGTGCTCGAACTGCGGCGAACTCAAGCGTCCGCACCACGTCTGCCCCTCCTGCGGCCATTATGGCGACCGTGAAGTCGTTGCCATGGCCAACGAAGTCGACCTGGACGAAGACGCGGCATAAGCCGAAGCCCAGGAGGACGGTCGGACGAGATGAGCGTGACGCACCATCCGTCAGCTAATTCTGACGAGATCGCGAAGCCGAATACGACCACCGCCTCCAGCGGCCGTATCGTCATTTCTGTCGACGCCATGGGCGGCGACCGCGGGCCGGCAACTGTTGTTGCCGGTCTATCGCGCTCTGCGCATATGAATCCCGACATCGACTTCATTCTTCACGGTCCTCAGGACGAGCTGGAGAAACTGGTGGCGCGCAAGCGGAACCTGGCCGACAGGGTCAGCATCCGCCACGCCTCCGATGTCGTTACAATGCATGACAAACCCAGCCAGGTGGTGCGCCAGGGCAAGCAGACCTCGATGTGGTCGGCGCTCGAATCGGTGCGCGCGGGCGAGGCGCAGATCTGCGTCTCCTGCGGGAACACCGGGGCGCTGATGGCGCTGTCGATGCTGCGCCTGCGCAAGCTGCCGGGGATCAACCGCCCCGCCATCGCCGTGCTGTGGCCGTCGCGCAATCCGCAGGGCTTCAACGTCATGCTGGATGTCGGCGCCGATATCCGCGCCGATGAAAAGGACCTGCTGCAATACGCGCTGATGGGCGCCTCTTACGCGCGCAACGGGCTGAACCTGGCCCGGCCGCGCGTCGGGCTGCTGAACGTCGGCACCGAAGAGCACAAGGGCCGCGCCGAGCTGAAGCTGGCGCAGGAGCTGATCGGCAAATCCGCCGAAGCGGCGAATTTCGACTTTGTCGGCTTCGTCGAGGGCGGCGACATTCCGGGCGATGTCTGTGATGTCATCGTCACCGACGGCTTCACCGGCAACATCGCGCTGAAGACCGGCGAAGGCACGGCCTCGCTGATCGGCGATCTGCTGAAAGAGGCCTTCCAGTATTCGCCGCTGTCGCGGATCGCGGCGCTGCTGGCGCTGACCTCGATGCGGCGCCTGAAGAAACGCATCGACCCGCGCCGGGTCAACGGCGGCGTCTTCCTGGGGCTAAACAGCCCGGTGGTAAAGTCGCATGGATCCGCCGATGCCACCGGCGTTTCCGCCGCCATCAAGCTGGCCTATCAGCTGGTCGAGTCCGGTTTCCAGGACAAGATCGCGGCACGGGTTGCAACCGCCGTTTCGCTGGCACAGGATGCCGCGGAACGAGGGACGGGAACTGAATGACACTTCGCGCAGTAGCCATCGGCATCGGGCACTACCTGCCTGAACGAATCGTACCGAACAGCGAATTCGAAAAGACACTCGACACGTCCGACGAATGGATCCGCACCCGCACCGGCATCGAACGGCGCCATTTCGCCGCCGAGGACGAAACGACGTCCCAGATGGCCGTGATCGCTGCCGAACGCGCGCTGGCGATGGCGGGGCTGAAGGCCGATGACATCGACGCCATCGTCGTTGCCACCTCGACCCCCGACCTGACCTTCCCGTCTGTCGCCACGATGGTGCAGCAGGGCCTGGGCATGACCAAGGGCTTTGCCTTCGACGTCCAGGCGGTCTGCGCGGGCTTCATCTATGCGCTGACCAATGCCAACGGGCTGATCCTGTCGGGCCAGGCCGAGCGCGTTCTGGTCATCGGCGCCGAGACCTTCTCTCGTATCATGGACTGGACCGACCGGGCGACCTGCGTGCTGTTCGGCGACGGCGCCGGCGCGCTGGTGCTGGAGGCCCGCAACGGCTCTGGCAACCCGCAGGACCGCGGCATCCTGGCCTGCGACCTGAATTCGGACGGCCGCTACCGCGAGATGCTTTATGTCGATGGCGGGGTCTCGACCTCGGGCGAGGCAGGCAAGCTGCGGATGCAGGGCAACGCCCTGTTCCGGCAGGCGGTGTCCAAGCTGAGCGAAACCGCCGAGACCTGCCTGGCCAAGGCGCGCCTGACGGCAGATGATGTCGCCTGGATCGTGCCGCACCAGGCCAATATCCGGATCATCCAGGGCACTGCCAAGAAGATGGGCCTGCCGATGGAGAAAGTCATCGTCACGGTGCAGGATCACGGCAACACCTCGGCGGCATCGATTCCCCTCGCCTTGTCGGTGGGGGTGGCCGAAGGCAAGATCAAGACCGGCGACCTGCTCGTAACTGAGGCAATCGGCGGCGGTCTGGCCTGGGGATCGGTCGTGATCCGCTGGTAAAGTGTCACCGGCTGCCCTCTTCCCGCTGCTTTACGTAAAAGCAGCAGGGCGTTGTTATTGACTTGTAAAATTTACCGCGACTAAGCTGTGCACAACCAGAAGGGGACTTCGCATGAGTGAGAAGACTTTAACCCGGATGGACCTCAGCGAAGCGGTGTTTCGCGAGGTCGGACTGTCCCGGAACGACTCGGCCCAATTGGTCGAAGCCGTGCTGAACCACATGTCCGACGCTCTGGTCCGGGGCGAACAGGTCAAGATTTCGTCCTTCGGGACCTTCTCGATCCGGGAAAAGGCGGCGCGTGTCGGCCGCAACCCGAAGACCGGGGAAGAGGTGCCGATCAACCCCCGGCGGGTCCTGACCTTCCGCCCGTCGCACCTGATGAAAGAGCGTGTTGCTGCGGGCAACAAGGACGACTGAAGGTCCCCGCCATGAGCAAGAGCGCGGACGCCTTCCGGACCATCAGTGAAGTCGCGGACTGGCTGGATACGCCCGCGCATGTCCTGCGATTCTGGGAAAGCAAGTTCAGCCAGATCCGCCCCGTGAAGCGCGCGGGCGGGCGGCGCTATTACCGCCCCGCAGACATGGAGCTGCTGGGCGGTATCAAGCGGCTGCTGCACGAGGAAGGCCTGACCATCAAGGGCGTGCAGAAGATGCTGCGCGACAAGGGGGTCGGGCATGTCTCGGCGCTGTCGCAGCCCCTGGGGGACCTTGCCGTTCCGCTGGACCCCGAGGTTCCGCCGCTTAGCGGGCCCGGCCCGAAAACGCCCCCCACGATCGACGACCTGCCAGCCGAGGCACCCGATGCGGCGGTGCCCCCAGGCGATGCCGGTGCCGACCTGCCCCCCCCAGAAGGCAACACCTCTGCCCCAGAGCCTCTCACAAACGAGGCCAATGCAGAGGCAACCGCGCCTGAAGGCGACGCCCCTGCCGATCTGGAGCCGGGCAATGCCAGTGCCGAGGCGACCGCGTCCGAAGGCAATGCCCTTGCCGGCCCGGAGCCCCTCACAAACGACCCCAGTGCCGAGGCGACAGCCCCCGAAGGCGAAACCCTTGCCGACCCGGAGCCCCTCACAAACGCCCCCGAAGGCGATGCTCAGGACGCACCGGTGCCAGAGGCGGAAACCGCCGGCGCTCTCTTGGCAGAGGCCGATGCAGCCCGCGATCTGCCCCCGTCAGATCCCGAAGCACAGATGCTGGCCCCGATCACCTTCCCCGCCCATCTGGGACAGCCCGAAGGCGATGGGCCGATGGCCCTCGACAGCACCGACACCGGCCCGGACCGCCTGCAGCAGCTTCACGCGGCTCTGGCCGCCGTTCCCGCCGATCCGCCGAACGATGCCCTGCCGGTCGCCGATGGCCTGCTGCGCCTTCTGGCGCAGCGCGCCCGCCCCCTGCCCGCCGGCCAGGCCGAACAGGCCCTGGACCTGTGCCGCAAGCTGCCGTTCGCGGTCTGAAGCCTGTTTCACAAGGCCTTCTGGCCATTGAATAAATCTCTCTTTGCATTCCCTTGCGGCAGCGCAAGAAGAAAGTCGAAAAAAGCCCTTGTGCTCGCGCTCAGATAAGGTAGAAACCGCTTCATCAAGTCGGGCTATAGCGCAGCCTGGTAGCGCGTCCGTCTGGGGGACGGAAGGTCGCAGGTTCGAGTCCTGCTAGCCCGACCAAAACTCTCCGGCTTGATCCGAAGGGGACTACACAAAAGGCCGCGTGGGTGCTTCCCTCGCGGCCTTTCGTCTTTTAAAGCAGTCGCATCGCGACCCGAGGAGGCAACATGACGGGTATCCTGCCAAGCCAGACCCTGAAGCAGATGGTGTCCCGTGGCGAGATCGCCGCGACCCCGGCCATCACCGAAGCCCAGGTGCAGCCCGCCAGCCTCGACCTGCGGCTTGGCACGCGCGCCTGGCGGGTCCGGGCCTCGTTCCTGGCGGGTCAGGGCCGCACCGTCGCCGAGCGGCTGCAGGAATTCGAGATGCACCAGGTCGACCTGACCCAGGGCGCAGTGCTGGAAAAGGGCTGCGTCTACGTGGTGCCGCTGATGGAATCGCTGGCCCTGCCGCAGACCGTCGCCGCCATGGCCAATGCCAAAAGCTCGACCGGGCGGCTGGATCTGCTGACCCGGCTGATCACCGATGGCGGCACCGAATTCGACCGCATTCCCGCAGGCTACACCGGCCCCCTTTATGCCGAGATCTGCCCGCGCAGTTTCTCGGTTCTGGTCCGGCCGGGGATGCGGCTGAACCAGGTGCGCTTCCGCGCCGGCGAGGCCCGGCTGAGCGATGACGCGCTGCGCGCCCTGCACGCCACCACGCCGCTGGTCGACGGCCTGCCGGTGATCGAGCAGGGCCTGGGCTTTTCCGTCGATCTGCGGCCCGGTCAGGACGGTCTGGTGGGCTATCGCGCCAAGCCGCATACCGGGGTGATCGACCTGGACCGGATCGGCGCCTATGACGCGCGCGAGTTCTGGGAAGCCGTGCGCACCGATGCGCGCCGCAGCATCATCTTGGATCCCGGCGCCTTCTACATCCTGGTCAGCCGCGAGGCCGTCACCATCCCCCCCGATTACGCCGCCGAGATGGCCCCCTATCTGGCCATGGTGGGTGAATTCCGCGTCCATTACGCGGGCTTCTTCGACCCGGGCTTTGGCCATGCCGAGGCAGGCGGGCAAGGCTCGCGCGGGGTGCTTGAGGTGCGCTGCCACGAGGCGCCCTTTGTGCTGGAACACGGTCAGGTCGTCGGCCGTCTGGTCTATGAACGCATGTCCGAACGCCCCGAGACGCTGTATGGCGCGGGCATCGCGTCGAACTACCAGGGTCAGGGCCTGAAGCTGGCCAAGCACTTCCGCGCCTGATCACCGCCCCTTCGAGATCAACCGGATGATCCGCTGCGCCTGACGGGCGCGGCGGGCCATCTGTTTCGACTGGCGGGCGCGCCTGCGGCCCTCGGGGCTGTCGCCCGCCATGTGGTCGATGCCCTTGTTCAGCGCCTGGCCGAACAGACGTCGCAGCAGCATGGTGATCAGACGGTTCATAGGCGCCTCCCTGCCCCGGATGAGGGCAGGATAGCACACTCTATACGGGAGTCATCGCCAAACCCAACGGTCAGGCCTGCCCGGGACCCGGGACGGAATGCCCCCGGCGCGGCATCACAGGCCAGGCAGGACCGGGCGCCCGACGCGCCCGTGTCAGGCCTCGTCTTCGGGGAAATCCTCGTCCTCGAACATGTCGGGGGCGTCGTCCTCGGGATCCTCGTCCTCGACCTCTTCGCGGCCGGGGATCGGGCGGTTGTCCAGAAGGCCCGCGGCGCGCAGATCCTTCAGCCCCGGCAGATCGCGCGGGCTTTCCAGGCCGAAGTGATCCAGGAAGCCCGGCGTTACCACGAAGGTCACCGGACGGCCGGGCGTCATGCGGCGGCGGCCGAAGCGGATCCACTCCATCTCGAGCAGCTGGTCGACCGTGCCGCGCGACACGGTGACACCGCGGATCTCCTCGATCTCGGCGCGGGTGACGGGCTGGTGGTAGGCGATGATCGCCAGGGTCTCGATCGCGGCGCGCGACAGCTTGCGCTGCTCGACCGTTTCCTTCTGCATCAGATAGCCCAGATCGGGCGCGGTGCGGATCGCCCAGGCCTCGCCCACGCGCACGACACGGACGCCGCGCCCCTCGTAGCGGCGCTGCAAATGCACCAGCGCCTGAGCGGCATCGCAGCCATGGGGCATCCGGGCGGTCAGCTCGGTCAGGCCGACGGGCTCGGAGGAGGCGAACAGGATCGCCTCGGCCATGCGTTCCTGCTCGGCCATGGGGGGGGCCTCGAACAGGCTGTCCCGCGGGATCTGCTGCGCCTGCGCGGGCGCGTCGGGGGTGTCAGCCATCTGTCTTGCGGCCCTCTTTTCGGCGCAGCTGGATCGGTGCGAACGTGTCGGATTGGCGGATCTCGATCTGGCCCTGCTTGGCCAGTTCCAGCGAGGCCGCGAAGGTCGCGGCCGTCACCGAACGCCGGCGCATCCCGTCGCCGTCCCAGCCCACCGGCATGTAGGAGGCCAGATCGGTCCAGGTCCCGGCAAAGCCGATCATGCCGCGCATGTGGTCCAGCGCCTGTTCCATGGTAAAGACATTGTCGCGGTCCATCACGAAGGGGCGGAATTCGTCGCGGGTGCGGATGCGGGCATAGGCCTGCATCAGATCCAGCAGGTTGGCGGAATAGACCACCCGGCGCATCCGGGTGACGCTTTCCGGCAGACCGCGCACGAAAAAGTCACGCCCCCGCTGGTCGCGCGCCATCAGCCGGGCGGCGGCATCGCGCATCGCCTGCAGCCGTTCCAGCTGGAAGGCCAGATGGGCGGCCAGTTCCTCGCCCGAGGGGCCCTCTTCCTGGGGATCGGGGGGCAGCAGCAGGCGCGATTTCAGGAAGGCCAGCCAGGCCGCCATGACCAGGTAGTCGGCGGCCAGTTCGATCCGCAGGGACTTGGCGCGTTCGACGAAGGCCAGGTACTGCTCGGCCAGCTTGAAGACCGAGATCTTGCGCAGGTCGACCTTCTGCGTCCGCGACAGCGTCAGCAGCACGTCCAGCGGCCCCTCGAAGCCCTCGACATCGACGATCAGCGCCTCGGCCGCCAGCCGTTCGGCGACAGACAGCGGCGGGTCGCCCGCATCGCGGGACGCAAAGTCTTCGTCATCGGGATCGCTCATGGGGTGCGGCCTGCCTATCCGTTGAGGATGGCGTTCAGCCTGCCCTCCATCGCCGATATGTCAAGATCGGGGGCCGGGCCGCGCAGCGCCATGACACGGTCGGCCCGGGCCTGGGCGGCAGGCGTCATGCGGCCCGCGGCGGCGGCGACACGCACGCGGTCGGCGAAATCGGCATTGCACAGCAGCACCACGTCACAGCCCGCAGCCAGGGATTCCTCGGCGATGCGTTCCATCCCGCCGCTCAGCGCCTTCATCGAGATGTCGTCGGTCATGATCAGGTTGTCGAACCCGATCCGGTTGCGGATCGCCTGCATGACGACGGGCGACAGGGTGGCCGGCAGATCCGGGTCCAGCGCCTCGAAGACGATATGGGCGGTCATGCCCATGGCCAGATCGTTCAGCACCTTGAAGGGCGCGAAATCCACCCGATCCAGCTGATCGAGCGGCGCGCTGACGCGCGGCAGTTCCTTGTGGCTGTCGGCGCGCGCCCGGCCATGGCCCGGCATGTGCTTGACCACCGGCAGCACGCCGCCCTGCATCAGCCCCTCGGCCACGGCGCGGCCCAGGCGGGCGACGGTGGCGGGATCGGTGCCGTAGCAGCGGCTTTTCAGGAAGGGATGGGTGTCGGCTTCGGCCACATCGACCAGCGGCGCGCAGTCGACATCAATGCCCAGGGCCCGCATCTCGGTGGCGATCAGCGCATAGCGCAGCCGCATCGCCTCTTCGGCATGGGCGCCGGCCCGGGCGGCAAAGTCCAGCGGCTCGTCCCACTGGCGGCCCAGCGGCGGACGCAGGCGCTGCACCCGGCCGCCCTCCTGGTCCAGCAGGATCGGGACGTCGCGGCCCACGGCCTCGCGCAGGTCGCCGCACAGGCGGCGGACCTGCTCGGCGGTCTCGATATGGCGGGCGAACAGGATGAAGCCGAAAGGATCGGCCTCGCGGAAGAAGGACCGTTCCTGATCGCTCAGGACCGGCCCCGTGGAATCGAGGATCGTGGCTCCGAAGGGCATCTTCTTACTTCGTCAGAACGGGAATGCAGTCCACCCGCCCCGCGACCAGCGCGGCGCAGAAGCGGCGGGCGTCGGACAGGTCCGAGAAGCCCATGACACGCAGCCGGTAGAAGGTCCGGCCGCCGGTTTGCGCCACCTCGATCACCCGCTTGCGGTCCTGCAGGTAAATCGAGAAGTCCTTGGCGATGCGGTCCCATTCGGATTTCGCGATGGCTTCGCTGGCGAAGGCGCCGACCTGGGCCAGGAAGGTGCCCGGCGGCACGGCCGTGGGCGCGACATCGATCGGGCCGCTGGCGGCGGCAGGCACCGGGGCCGCAGCTGCCGCAGGCGCCACAGCCGGGTTCGGCGCCAGCACCGTCGGCCGCAGCTTGGGACGCACGGCCGCCGCGACACCCGATCCGCTGGCTGCGGGCGCGGGCGTCGCGGCATCCTGCGTGGAATCGAGCGGCGTCGTGCCGTCATCCGACATGGTGGCAATGCGCGAGGCGATGTCTTCCAGCGACTGCGGCTTTTGCGCCGCGGCGGCAGCATCGGCCTTGCCCTGCGCGGTGGCCTGGCCCAGCTGTTCCGGCGTCAGCGCATCATCGCCCAGATCCACCGGACCGGGCGCCAGCTGCACCTTGTTGGGCGGCGCGGCTGCGGTGCCGCCCTCGGCCACATGGTTGACGGACAGGCCCTGGAATTCCGCCTCGGATCCGCCGGCCTCTTCGGGCACGCGGCGGGTTTCGCCGGTCATCGCCTTGACCACCGGCACGCCCGAGACGTCCCGGATCACCATCCGGTAGCCCCAGAAACTGATACCGGCCACGATGGCCAGGGACAGCACCGCACCGGCCCGTCGCATCGCCCGGCCGCCGTTTTCGGGTTCGGGGGGATCATCGTAGCCGGACATGTAAGGCCCGTCTGCCTGGAAATCTGCCATAACGCCTCAACCGCCGGGGCTCGAACTGGCCCGGTCTCGCTGTCACTATACCTGAACTGCTCGATCCCGGCGGCGTGGCTTTCAGCGCATTTCTTCCGCCGGGGTCACCCCAAGGATAGCAAGACCTGCGGAAATGACAACGGCCACGGCACGGGCCAGCGCCAGTTTGGAGCGGCTCTGGTCGTGATCGCCCTCCTGCACGAAGCGCAGCTGGGTCTCTTCATTGCCCCGATTGTAGAGCGCATGAAGGTCCGAGGCCAGTTCATAGAGGTAGAAGGCGATGCGGTGCGGCTCGTTGGTGCGGGCAGCGATCTCGACCAGGCGCGGCCATTCGGCAAGTTTCCGCGCGACGTTCAGTTCCGACTCGTGGGTCAGGCCCGACAGGTCGGCGGCCGCCAGCGCCGCATCATCACAGGCAATCCCCGCCTCGGTCGCACGGCGGATGGCCGAACAGACCCGCGCATGGGCGTATTGCACGTAGAAGACCGGGTTGTCCTTCGACTGCTCCAGCACCTTGTCGAAATCGAAATCGAGCGGCGCGTCATTCTTGCGGGTCAGCATGACGAAGCGCGTCACGTCGGGGCCGACCTGCTCGACCACGTCGCGCAGCATGATGAAGGTGCCGGCGCGTTTCGACATCTTGAACGGCTCACCGTTCTTGAACAGCTTCACCAGCTGGCACAGCTTGATGTCGACCGGCACGGCGCCGTCCGACAGCGCCGAAACGGCGGCCTTCATCCGCTTGACATAGCCGCCATGGTCGGCACCGAAGACGTCGATCAGCAGGTCGAAGCCACGGCTGACCTTGTCATAGTGATAGGCAATATCGGGGGCGAAATAGGTCCAGGACCCATCGGACTTCATGATCGGCCGGTCGACATCATCGCCATGTTCGGTCGATTTGAACAGGGTCTGCTCGCGCGGCTCCCAATCCTCGGGCAACTTGCCCTTCGGCGGCTCCAGCACGCCGCGATAGATCAGCCCCTTGGCGCGCAGGCTATCGATGGCCGCCTCGATCTTGCCAGTGCCGTACAGGCTCTTCTCGGAATAGAACACGTCCATCCTGACGCCCAGCAGCGCCAGATCCTCGCGGATCAGCGCCATCATGGCCTCGGTGGCGAACAGGCGCACCTCCTCCAGCCAGGTCTCCTCGGGCTGGTCGACATAGGCATCGCCCACCTTCGCCTTCAGCGCAGCCCCCACCCCGATCAGGTAATCGCCCGGATAGGTGCCGTTCTCGAAGGCCACTTCACGGCCGAACTGCTCCAGGTAGCGCAGGTAGACGGACCGCGCCAGCACGTCGACCTGGGCGCCGCCATCGTTGATGTAGTATTCGCGCGTAACGTCATAGCCCGCGTAATCCAGCAGCGCCGCCAGCGCATCGCCAAAGACCGCGCCCCGGGTATGGCCCACATGCAGCGGCCCGGTCGGGTTGGCCGAGACATATTCCACGTCGACCTTCTTGCCCGCCCCCATATCCGAACGGCCATAGGCCCGGCCCTCGCGCAGCGCCGCCAGCACGACCGTCCCCCACAGCTCCGTCGACAACCTCAGGTTCAGGAACCCCGGCCCCGCGACCTCGGCCGCCGCGATACGCGGATCGGCCACCAGCAGCGCCGCCAGCTTCTCGGCGATGTCGCGCGGCTTCATCCCGGCGGGCTTGGCCAGCACCATCGCGGCATTGGTCGCCATGTCCCCATGGGCGGCATCTCGCGGCGGCTCCACGGCAACATTGTCGAAGGAGAGATCGCCCGGCAGATCCCCGGTCCCCTGAAGGGTCGAGAGGCTGTCCAGAACGAGGCTGCGGATATCGGTAAAGAGGTTCATAACGCTTTCCTGACGGCTTCCGGGCGGGTTTACCACCCGCATCCCGAAGGTCAATGCATCTAAGGGATAGCGCCCGGCTGCGCATTCCCGCCGCCGGGCTCATTTTCTTGTCCCAAATACCTCGGGGGAGTCTCCGCAGGAGACGGGGGCAGAGCCCCCTCTTCCCTGTCCGCCGCTCTACCCGCGCCTACCGCTGCACCCCAGCCGGAAACAGCCGCGGAATGTCGATGGCCGGGCAGCGATCCATCACCACACCGACCCCGGCCGCCTCCGCCATCGCCGCGGCCTCTGCGCTGACCACCCCCAGCTGCATCCAGGCCCCTTTCAGCCCCGGCAGCGCCGCCAGCGCCGCGGCCATCACCTCGGGCACCGCCTCCGAGCGGCGGAAGATATCGACCATGTCCACCGCCGCACCATGCCGTGCCGCCACCTCGTCCAGCGTCGCGCAGACCGTCTCGCCTGCCACCACCTGCCCCGCGGCGCCGGGGTTCACCGGGATCACCCGATAGCCCGCCGCCGCCAGAAAGGCCGCCACCCGGTTGCTGGGCCTTGCGGGGTTCGGCGACCAGCCCACCAGCGCGATGCAGCGCACCTCCCGCAGCAGCTGCCGCAGCCCGTCATCCGTCGTGATCATGGCACCCTCCCTGCCCGGCTGCCCCAAGAAAAAGGCGCCCAAGGAAAGCCTTGGGCGCCAGTGCGGAACGAGGGACAGTGAAAGGAAACATCGGCGTTCCAGGCCGGTGCTTCTGAACGATACCTAGGGTAAACGTACCGGACTTGAAGAGGCTGTAATAAGAATGTGAACGAATCGTTACGCTCACCACAGTCTCCGGCGCTCACCCCCGCGAGGCATAAAGCGCCACGGCCGCCGCGTTCGACACGTTCAGCGACCCGAAGGCGCCGGCGAAATCGATCCGCACCAGCGCATCGCAGAATTCACGCGTCTTTTCGCGCAGCCCCGGCCCCTCGGCCCCCAGAACCAGCGCCACGGGGCGGTCGCGACGACCCTCCAGGGCGCTCTCGATGGTGGCCTCGGCCTCGCCCGCCAGACCCAGCACCACATAGCCCATGTCCTGCAGTTCGCGGATCGCATCCGCAAGGTTCTTCACCCGCAGGTAGGGCTGGCGTTCCAGCGCCCCCGAGGCGGTCTTGGCCAGCGCCCCGGTTTCCGGCGCCGAATGGTGGCGCGGCGCGATCACCGCACAGGCGCCGAACACCTCGGCCGAACGCAGGATGGCTCCGACGTTATGCGGATCCGTCACCCGGTCCAGCAGCACCACCCGCGGCGGCCGCGTGCCATCGCCCAGGCAGACATCGGGGATGCGGCCCCAGTCCAGCGGCTTGACCTCCAGCGCCACGCCCTGGTGCACCGACTGCGGGTCGATGGGCGCCGCGAATTTTCGCGGGTCGCAGATCTCGGGCTCGATGCCCGAGGCGGCGACCACGTCCTCCAGTTTGTCGAGCGCATTCTTCGTGATCACCAGCCGCAGCTTGACGCGCGCGGGGTTTTCCAGCGCGTCGCGCACCGCATGCAGCCCGAACAGCCAGACCGTTTCGGCCGACGAGGCGCGCTTGGCCTGTTCCTTCTCGATCACCCACTTCGGTTTCTTCATCGTTTCCGTCCTGTGCCTCCGGGCCTGTCCCGGCGTTTTGCCAACCTTACCCCGTGCAGACGCCGGGCGCTGCACCGAAGTTGCGCTTCTGCCGGGGGCCGTGGCCCCGCGCAAGGGCCGCCTCTTGCAAGCTGACGCAAGGGCGTGAAAATTCCTGCCGCTTTCCCGGATTTTTCCTGTTGACGCCCCCCGAGGCCGCCAGTAGATACCCGCTCACGGTCAGCGACGGACGGCAACGAACGACGCAGATCAGGGCGACGAGCTGCAAGGTGCGGCAGCGGACTGTAACTCCGCCGGGGAGACCCATGCCTGGTTCGATTCCAGGGTCGCCCACCACTTCCCCCTTCGGGTCTGGAAGTGGTGGGATCAAAATCCAGAAAATCAAACATCTGAAAAATCGACGAAATGACACGCTTTCGGGCGCGTTTCGGCATGTCTGCCACCTGCGCTCAGGCGGTCTCCAGGAAGGCGCGCAGCACCGGCGACAGCGGCCCGCGCTGCATGGCCAGCGCCAGCACCACGCAGGGCGATTGCCCGCGCAGGCGCTTGTAGACGATATTCTCGATCGACAGCTGCGACATGGTTTGCGGCACCAGGGTAAAGCCCAGCTCGGCCGAAACCAGCGACAGGATCGAGGCGATCTGCGGCGCAAGCTGCCCCAGACGCGGCTCGAACCCCGCCGCCCGGCAGGTTTCAAGCGCTGTGTCATGCAGGCTGATGCCCACCTCGCGCGGGGTCAGGATCAGCGGCATCCCGGCCAGCTGCGCCAGGTCGATCTCCTCCGAGGCCGGCGCCGGATCGACACCGCGCGGCAGGGCCGCCAGCAAGGGCTCGGACAGCAGCGGCCGCAGGCGCATCTCGGGCGGATCATCGGCACTGGGGCGCAGGATCGCCACGTCCAGACGCCCGGCCAGCAGGTCGCGGCGCAGCAGGATGGAATTCGCCTCGACCAGCCGCAGGCGCACCTCGGGCCGGGCCCGCCGGAAGGTGCGGATCAGCCGCGGCACCGCCGGGTTCAGCGCCGCGGTGCCGGTAAAGCCCAAGGCCAGCTCTCCGGTTTCGCCGCGATCAGCGCGGCGCGCGGCATCTGTGGCCCGCAGCGCCTGCGCCGGCATCGCCGCGACCTCGGCCTGAAAGGCCCGTCCCGCCTCGGTCAGCTCGGCCCCATGTGGCAGGCGGTGGAACAGCCGCGCGCCCACCTCCTCCTCCAGGTTGCGGATCTGCTGGCTGAGCGGCGGCTGACCGATCCCCAGCCGTTCCGCCGCGCGGGTAAAGCTCTGCTCCTCGGCGACGGCCAGGAAATAGCGGATGTGGCGCAGCTCCATGGTATCTGCCCTGCATATGGAAAACGCCACTCCAATATATTGGAAATATCGAGGGGCCGAAAGTAGCTCTGACAGGACCCGCTGAAGGAGCCTCTCATGTCCCTCTCCCCCTCCCCTTCGCTGCCCGCAGGCATCCTGCGCGGCAGCCCCGCCTATCGCAACACCGGCCTGGCGCTGTTTCTGGCCGGCTTTTCCAGCTTTGCACTGATCTACTGCGTGCAGCCGCTGCTGCCCGCATTCGCCCGCGCCTTCGACCTGAGCCCGGCGCACAGTTCGCTGGCGCTGTCGCTGACCACCGGCTGCCTGGCGCTGTCGATCCTGCTGCTGGGGGCGCTCAGCCAGCAACTGGGGCGCAAGGGGCTGATGCTGGCCTCGATGCTGGGGGCGGCGGCGCTGAACCTGGCGGCGGCCGTATCGCCCGGCTGGTCCACGCTGCTGGTGTTGCGCGCCCTTGAAGGGCTGGCCCTGGGCGGCGTACCGGCAGTCGCCATGGCCTATCTCGCGGAAGAGATCGCCCCCCGGGACCTGGGCCGGGCCATGGGGCTTTACGTCTCGGGAACGGCCTTCGGGGCGATGATGGGCCGGGTCGGCATGGGCCTGTTGCTGAGCCTTGGCGACTGGCGGCTGGCCATGGCGGTGCTGGGCCTGGCCTGCCTGGCCGCCGCCCTGGGCTTTTGGGCGCTGTTGCCGCCGTCGCAGCGCTTCGTGCCGGCCCCGCCCCAGGGCCCCGGGCCGCATCTGCGGGCATGGGCGCAGCATCTGGCCAATCCGCGGCTGCGGCGGCTGTATCTGCTGGGCTTCTGCCTGACCTCGATCTTCGTCACCATCTTCAACTACGCCACCTTCCGACTGACCGGCGCGCCCTACGGGCTGGATGCCAGCCAGGTCAGCCTGATCTTCCTCGCCTTCGGCTTCGGGGTGGTCTCGTCTTCGGTCGCGGGGCGGCTGTCGGACCGGATCGGGCGCCGCCCGCTGCTGCTGAGCGCCTTTGCCATCGTGCTGGTGGGCATCGGGCTGACACTGTTCGCCCCCGTCGCCGCGATCTGCGCCGGGGTGGCGCTGATCGCCACCGGCTTTTTCATCGGCCATTCGGTGGCCAGCGGGGCGGTGGGCGCCGCCGCCGAGGGCACCAAGGGCCATGCCGCAGCCCTGTACCTGCTTTTCTACTACATGGGCTCCAGCCTGATGGGGTCGCTGGGGGGCTGGGTCTGGCAGCACCAGGGTTGGGACGGCATCGCCGTGATGACCACGCTGGTCTGCCTGCTGGCCCTGAGCGTCGCCGCCTTTGGCCCGCGCGTCACCCCGCGCTGACCCCTAGCGGCGGTGCGTCGCGACCACGCGGCTGGCGGTCTCGTAAATGCCGCTCAGCATGTTCAGCGTGCGCACCGCCTCCTGCATCCGGGGCCGGAAATCGGCAATGTCGTTGACCTCGGACAGCAGCAGGCGGCGGCGCAGTTCAGCATAGCTGTCGGTCACCGCCCGCCCCTTCTCGGTCGCCTCATAGCTGACCCCGGTGCGGCTGGAGCCCTGCTTGGCCACCAGCCCTTCCGAGACCATCTTGCGCAGCGAATACTGGATGTTCGCAATGTCGTCGCGGTTGGTCAGCCGGGCCATGTCCTTGACCGATTTCGCCCGGTCGTTCATCCGGATAACATGCAGCAGCGCGTTCTCGGGGCCCGACAGCTGCAGCTGCGCCGCCCCCGCCAGGCATTCCGCCTGCCAGCGTCCGAAGCTTTCGAAGGTCCGCATCAGCGCAAATTCCAGCTCGGTCGTCGCAATCTCGGCCTCATCCGCCGACAGGTGCCAGCGGAAATCCAGCCCCGTCCCCTCGGTCGGCCCGGCCTGTGCTGCCGCTTTGTCGCTCACGTTCCGTACTCCCGTCCAGTGCCGCACCAGTGTCGCCCCGTGCGGCGCTTGACACAAGGCGGCAGCATGCTTCAGGTTTAAAATAGATTTTTAATTTAAAAATCGAATCAAAAACCAACAGGACGAGATCATGACAAACAGGATGCTGGCCCGGCAGGGCTTCAAGCTGGGCACGTTCGCGACCAACTGCAGTTCGGGGATGACAGTCAGCACGCTGCCGGAACGCTGGGACAACAGCTGGCAGAACAACCTCGCGCTTGGGCAGATGCTGGATGCGGCGGGGATCGATTTCATGCTGCCGATCGCGCGCTGGATCGGCTATGGCGGCGAAACCGATTTTCACGGTGGTGTGCTGGAAACCATCAGCTGGGCCACGGCGCTGCTGGCCAGCACCCGGAACATTTCGGTCTTTGCCACGGTCCATGCGACCGCCAACCACCCGGTGGTGGTGGCCAAGCAGATCGCCACGATGGACCAGGTCGGCGCCGGCCGTGCCGGGCTGAACGTCGTGGCCGGCTGGAACAAGCCCGAATACGAGGCCCTGGGACTGTCCCTGCCCGAGGACCATGAGACGCGCTATCGCTATGCGCAGGAATGGCTGGACGTGATCACCCGCCTCTGGACCAGCACCGAAGCCTTCGACTGGGCCGGAGACTACTTCAACCTCAAAGCAATCAAGGGCGATCCCCGACCGGTGAACGGGCGGGTGCCGATTCTGAATGCCGCCGGATCGGGGCTGGGCCGCGACTTTGCCACCAGCAATGCCGACTACCTGTTCACCCCGGCCATCGACCTGGAACGCTCGCGTGCCGAGATCGCCGCGCTGAAGGCGCAGGGCGCACAGAAGGGGCGCGATGTCGGCGTGCTGACCTTCAGCCATGTCATCTGCCGCCCGACCGAGGCCGAGGCCCGCGACTATCATGATCACGTGATGGCCCATATCGACTGGCCCGCGACCGACAATCTGGTGAAGCTGCAGTTCGCCCATGCCCAGAGCTTTCCGCACGACCTGCTGGCACAGATCCGCAACGTGATGGCCCTGGGCCACGGAGGCTTCCCGCTGGTCGGCACCCCCAGCCAGGTCGCCGAGGGGCTGATCCGCCTGCACGAGACCGGCTTTGCCGGGACCACCCTGTCCTTCGTCGATTACCTGGCGGAATTCCCGCTGTTCCGCGACGAGGTCCTGCCGATCCTGGCCGAAAAGGGCCTGCGCTGAAACGATCCGGGGCAGCCATCTGCCCTGCCCCCGCCCCCCCCTTTGGAAACAAGACTGGCCATTGTCACAATTAAAGATATATTATGCATACAACCTGGAGGAGACGGGCGCGGATGGAATCGCCCCGGGTGTGCTCCAGGGGGCAAGGGAGGGTCTTCACTTTGACCACAGACAGTCCACAGACGCTGGTCCTCGACCGCATTCTGGGTGCCCGAATGACCCGTCACGAAGACGGTCTTCTGGATCAGTGCGAAATCCACGCCACCACGGCAACCGGAGACATACGGATCCGTCTGGATCGCGCCGCGACGCAGCGCCTGATCGAACTGGTGCAGTCTGCGCGCAGCGATTTCCTGTAACCTGCCGCGTCAATCAAGCGGGATCCGCAGAGCGGCCTCGATTTCGGCCCGCAGATGCCGGGCCCTGGCGCGCCAAGCGGTGATCCGGGCATCCTCATGACAGCGCCGGGCCTGTCCCAGCAGAAAGTCCCGCCGCGCCGACATCTGCAGCTGCAGGATCTCTTCGGCCCGCGCCCCCGACAGGCGATCGGCCAGACGCGGATGCCGCCACATCGCGATCCGCGTCGCCAGGGCCTCGACCTCGGCCATGCCCGGCCCCTCGGGACAGGGCGAGACCCGGCCTGCCGCGCGCGCATATTCCCGAAGATCCAGCGCCATCAGCTCGCGACGGTTGCCGCTGGCGATCACCGCCTGGCGCAGCATCTGTTCAGCGGCATAGAAATATGGCAGCGGCGTGGGATCGGCACAGGCCATGGTCGCGCAGATCGCCACGGCCGCAGCGCCCGCCCCTGCCAGTTCTGCCCTCATGAAGCTCTCCGTCCCAGCTGCGCAGGCAGCCCTAATCGGCCCCGAAACGCCCCACCTGTTCACGATATCGGAATTTGAAAGGTTTTAGTAAGGTTTTATCGGTCGCGGCGGGGCGTCAAAGCGGATCGCGGATCACAATCCGGTGAGCCTACGGTGCCGTTGGGCCTGTTTGCGCTGCCATCGCGGCGGGGCCCTCCGGCAGGACGGACCAGGTGGCGCATGTGGCCTGGGCCTGCGAAGGGGACAAGCCGGTGCGGCCCCGATCCACGGCAGGTCCGTTTCCGCGCGGCCAAGCTCGCCTTGCCGAGCGCACCGGTCGGACCACGGTCGCCGGGTACACCAATGTGCAGCGCCTTGTCGCTGTCCCGCCCGCACCGGCTTTCGCTGGCGAAGCAGGGGCCCGTGCCAGGGCGAAAGGATCGGCCTCTCCAGGGCATTCACCATGCGTTAATCAGAACGCCTTTTAGTCTCGGACCGAGAGACGTCAGCAAGAGACAGGCATGGGCACCGCGCAGGCACCGACGGCAGGGATTGTCATCATCGACGATGAAGCGGATTTCCGTGTCATGCTGACCGAAATTCTACGCAGGAACGGGTATCGCGTCACCGCCTATGACAGTGGCAGGGCCTTCCTGTCATGCCTGCCCCACATCCGTGGCCCGGCGGTGATCCTGCTTGATGTCAACATGCCAGAGTTCGACGGCATCGACATCGCCCATTTCCTGATCAACTGCGGCCTGTGGTTCCGGCTGCATTTCATGACCGGGGGCGGCAGCACCACTGCGCTGATGGCCCGGCTGATGGCCGAGGGCCGGGGGATCGACGTTGGCCACCCGCTGTACAAGCCGATCCCGCGGGCAGTGCTGCTAAAGACGATCAGCGACAGCGCCGCGCGGCTGCAGCAGGGCCATGGGGCCGACCGGCCGATCCCGTCCCGCGCAGGGCCGCAGCTGTCGGCCCTGCCCCGCCCCGGCAGTCCCCTGGACCTGCCGCCATCCTGCCTGCCCGCCCTGCGGAAATGACGGGCCTTGCCGGAAAGTCCGGCGCAGATGCGCGAAAACGGCGATGCCCTGCCCTTTGACCGGGGAGTCATTTTGCAACCGTTTATGACAATTTTTCCCCGTCATAGGACGAAGTTGGGCGAAGCCGGCCCGGTGCGAAACGGCGTTCAGCAGCGCCTGTCGCAGTCCTGTTGGTAACGAGTCACGCCGGCTTTGCCCGCCCGCCCCGCCCCGAACATCGGCAACAAGACGCCGCCCGGCGGGCTGGGCAATTGACCCAATACATATCAAATATCACACTCAGTTCCGGGGCCGGCGGTGTTTCCCTGGCATGCCGCAAAGCGAACCTCCCCGCTGAACGGAAAGCCGGCCCCATCCAGGGATCTCAACGCGATACGCCCCGCAGCGCCGCAAGCTCGGCCACCTCCGAGGGGTGAAACGCCCGGTCGGCGACCAGCGCGATCTGGATCTGCCCCCGCAGCCCCCCGATGCCCGAGGCATCGGTGCCGCCCAGATACAGGCCCGCCCCGGGCGGCGGCACGGCCATCTCGGCCCGGCCCAGAAGCTGGCCGTCGCCATGCAGATGCAGCCGCCTGCCATCCCAGCCCAGCACCAGCCAGAGCGGCTGCCCCGGCACCGGCCGGAACGCAGCGGCCAGCCGCACCCCCCCGTCCTGCTCGACCACCAGCGCACCGGGCCGCGCCGCGTAATGCCATCGCAGCGCACCGGGCGCCGCACCTGTGCCGGCAATGCCGTGGCTGTCGCCATCCGAGAACGCCAGCCGCAGGGCCAGCGCATAGCCCGCCTGCGGCAACGGCTGGGCGCGCAGCAGCGGGCGCCCCTCGCCTTCGGGCAGGTCGCAGACGGCGGTCCCGAAGGCCTCGGACCAGCGCACCAGCGGCGGCAGACGCTCTGGCGGCTGCTGCAGGTCGGCCTGCCCTTTCCAGTCGACCGGCAGACCGCTGCGCCAGTCATAGAGGCTGGAGAGGGTATCGTAGATCCCGAGGTCAGGCAGTGGCGCGCGCGGATCGGCATTGGCGGCCGCCCGCGGCAGGGCGGCATGGATCAGGCGGCCCTTGGTCAGCTCTCCGACGCGGTCGGCATGGACGCCGTCGAAGGGATGGACAGGCAGCTGCGTGCCCTCGACCCCGGGCTGCCCGGCCACGACGTCGATGGCCCCGGTCCAGGGCCTGCGGTAGCCGATCGCCGTGCCCAGGGCATGGGCCACCGCATAGCCTGGGCCCAGGGCCCGGATCTGGTGCAGCGTCATCGCATTCGTCACCAGGATCGGCGTATCGGGCCCGATCCCGTCGAACCCCGCGCGCAGGAAATCGGCCAGGGCATCCTGATCCGCGCAATAGCGCCGCATCGAAGCAAGCCCGGTGCCGCGCGCCTGCAGGCGAATGTGATTGCTGTCGGGGCGACTGTTCAGAAACACCGCGCCCAGGGTCTCGACCGGTCCGCCCTGGGCCAGCAGATGCGCCCGGCAGGCGTTCCAGCGGGTCTGCGCGCGGGTCAGCCGGTTGGGCTGCCGGGCGGGATCCGGCGACCAGACGCCATCGCGGATGCCGGTCGATCCCTGCGCCTCGGAGACGAAGACCAGACGCGACGGCGGACCGCCCCCCTGGTCGGCGCCAAGCGCCCAGGCGCAGGACAGCATCGGCGACAGGCGGTCCGGCCCGAAGGCCTTCGACGTGTCACCGGTCTCAAGCGCCGTGGTGGTGATCCGCGCCAGCCCCCCCTGCCGGGTCCATTGCCAGGCGTCCTCGGGGAAGGCATCCGAGGGCGCCGCCGGAACCCGCCCGTCGCTATGCGAATTGCCCAGCACCAGGATCATCCGGGCCGCAGACGGCGGCTCCTGGGCCCGCAGCCCCCCGGCAGGCCCAAGGGCCAGGCCAGCCGCCCCCAGGATCACCCCGCGACGGCCCATGGCCCCACGCCTTGCCCTGCCCCGTCCTGCCGTCATCTGCCGCTCCTGATCCTGATGCCCGCGGACCACGCCCGCCGCGACAAAGGCTAGCCCGCCCCCCCGGGCAGGTCCCGCCACAGCCGCGTGAACCGGCGGCAGACCGCCACTGCCGCTCTGGCTGCCGCAGCGACAGCCCTCAGGGCGGCAAATGCGCCGGCAACCAGCCGGATCGTGGATATATCCTTGCATACCGCCGGGAGCCGCCCCACGTTCCGCACCTACTGGAAGTAATGTGAGAGGGTGACATGCCGATCCCCGGTACCACGGACGACCTGAAGACCTACCTGCAGCAATACCTCGGGGAGGCCGCCGACGCCCTGCTGATCGACTGCCTGATCATCGCCATCCGCCGCCGTCAGAACGAGGCGCCCGAACTGGCCGAAGCCGAGGTGCGCCTGCTGCTGCAGGCCCTGGAAAAGGACGCCCG
Source organism: Pseudooceanicola sp. NS-SX9 (assembly GCF_057380705.1). Classification (NCBI taxonomy): domain Bacteria; kingdom Pseudomonadati; phylum Pseudomonadota; class Alphaproteobacteria; order Rhodobacterales; family Paracoccaceae; genus Pseudooceanicola; species Pseudooceanicola sp. NS-SX9. The sequence continues at coordinate 2,308,724 of NZ_CM170818.1, forward strand.
GCTGCACCGCGTGGCCTGACCCGCCTCTGCCTGGCCGTCACAGCGCGTCGCAGCGCGTCACCGGATCGGCCGAAAGGATCTCGACGCAGGCCTGCGGGCCCGCCGCCGGATCAAGGCGCAGCCGCAGACCTGTGCCACGTTCCAGCACAAGCGCCCGCCCCTCGGGGCGCAGACGCAGGGGGCCGGTCAGGAACAGCTGCGGATCGGCCCGCCGGCAGGCCAGCAAGCGGCGCGTCAGCCGGGCCTTGTCGCCCCGTTCGGCCTGCAGCGCCGCCAAAGACACCGGACGACGGTTGTCAGGGTCGGTCAGCTCGTGGCGGAAGTGCTCGCAGCCGCGGTAGATATCCGGGATCCCCGGCATCGCCAGCTTCAGCGCCAGCTGGCACAGCGACAGCGCCCGGGCGCGCTCGGCCACCTGCACCAGCGCCTCGGGCGGGGTCTGCCAGGCTGCCATCACCGCAAGCGACAGCGCCCGCACCGGGTCTTCGACCGCCGCGACGGGGCGGGTCCAGAAAGTCCGCTGCTTGGCCTCGCGCAGAGCCTTTTCCATATGCGCCGCCAGCCGCGGACCGGTGTCGCCCTCCTGCGGATCCCAGATCGCCGCCGCGCTCTGCGTCAGGTACCACAGGGTCTCGGGTGCCACGCCCGCCGCCTCGCGACGGGCCGAAACATCCGCCAGAAGCCGCGCGAAGGCGCCGGGCAGATGGCCAAGCGCCACCAGCCGCATCCGGGCATCCTCGGAGCGCTTGGTGTCATGCGAGGAAGTCAGCGTCAGCGCCCCGGGCCAATGCTGCACACGCTCGGCGCAGAAGGCCTCGAAGGCTTCGGGGGCCGTGGTCGGCTGGTCGGGTTCAAAGCCCACCTCGTTCGCGGCCAGATAAGGGGTGTGGCGAAAGCCCGCAGTATCCTCGTGCGACTTGGCAATCAGCGCCCCCGAGACCTGCTGGAACCGCACCCGCAACGCCGCCGCCGCAGGGCCCGCCCCTTCGGCGATCCAGCGGCCAAGCGCGCGCAGCACGCGGTCGTCGCGCAGATGGCGCGCGGCGCGGTCCTGCACCTGCGCCCACAGCGCGCGATCCTCGGGGCGGGGCGCGCGGTCGGTGAAATAGCTGCGATAGCGTGGCATCTCGACCAGCAGGGCGATCAGGGCTTCGCGCAGGGTTTCGGGGCCGGCGGCAAGGGTGGGATCGGTCGCTGCACAGGCCCGGGCCAGCGCGCAAAGCTGCCACAGTTCGGACGCCAGTTCCTGCAACAGCACCTCGGGCTTGGCGGCCTGCAGGGCGGCGTGGAAATCACCCTCGCAGCCGGTGCGGCGTTGCCAGTCGGTGGTCAGCCGGGCAATGCCGTGGACATCCCCCAGAACCCCGGCGATCGCCCGGGCGGCCTCGTAGCCGGTGGTTCCCTGCACCGGCCAGGCAGGAGCCAGCGCCTCATTGCCCGATAGGATCTTTTCGATCCAGACCGGGCAGCCGGGCAGCCGGGCCGCGAGGCGCCGCAGATAGCCCTCGGGGTCCGCAAGGCCGTCGACGTGATCGACCCTGAGCCCCTGCACCAGCCCGCGATCCACCAGATCGAAGATCAGCGCATGCATGTCCTCGAAGACCTGCGGGTCCTCGATCCTCATGCCGATCAGCGAGGTGACGTTGAAGAAGCGCCGGTGCCGCAGGCTGTCGCGTTCCAGCACCCAATGCGCCAGTTCCCACGGCTGGCGGGCGATCAGCGCCTGGGCCTGCGGGGCGGCAAGCTGGCCTGCGGCGGGCGCGGTCGAAGGATCAAGGGGCACCTCAAGCCCCGCCAGTTGCAGCACCGGCCCGTCAAAGGCCTGCGCCACCCGGGCGGTTTCCTGCGCCAGCACCTCGGGCAGCGGCGCGGTCAGCATCGGCAGCAGCAGGGGCCCCGCGTCAGCGTCGATGTTGAAATGCGGCGCGTAGCGGCTGGCGCGCCCGTGGCGCAGCACGTCCCGCAGCCACAGGTTCTGGAAATTGAACGCCGTGTGGTTGGGCACGATATCAAGGATCACCCCCAGCCCCTGCGCCCGCGCGGCCTGCGCCAGCCGGGTGAACCCCCCGATCCCGCCCAAGGCAGGGTCCACCTGGTCGGGCCGCGTCACGTCATAGCCATGGCTTGAGCCGGAGGTCGCGGTGAAGATCGGCGACAGATAAAGATGCGAGACCCCCAGATCCGCCAGATAGGGCAGCCAGTCGCGGACGGCATCGAAATCGACCCCGTTCCTCAGCTGGATGCGGTAGGTGGCGGTGGCGTGGCGCAGGGCGGGATGCAGGCTCATGCGGGGCCTCCGGTGGCGCGGGCGATCAGGGCGTAATGTCCGGTGTCCCAGTCGCCCACCGTCAGGTCGGGGGCGAAGGGCGCGGGCGGGGCGGGATCGCCGAAGGTCACGGCCAGTTCGACCCCGCAGGTGGTGCCCGTCCAGCGCGCCCGAAGCGCCCGGGGCGACAGCAGCTGCACCTCCGAGGCCGCGCCGATCGCCGGGATCTGCCGGATCAGCGGCACCACATGGGCCTGCCGCCAGGCCAGCAGCAGCCGCGTCAGCGCCCGCCATTCCGCCTGCCGCGCCGGATCGCCGCGATAGGGGCGCGACATCTCGTACGTCTGGGCCGAGATCGGATCGGGCACCTGCCCCGAGAACGAGGCGAAGCGTTCGAATTCGCGCTGGCGGCCCTTGCGGGTGGCATCCGCCATGGGTTCGGGGAAATCAGCGAAGAAGCAGAAGGGGGCCTCTTCGCCCGCTTCCTCGCCCATGAACAGCATCGGCACGAAGGGCGACAGCAGCAGCAGCGCATGGGCGGTGCGGGCGGCGGCCTCGCCGGTCAGGGCGATCAGGCGGTCTCCGCGGGCGCGGTTGCCCACCTGGTCATGGGTCTGGTTCGAGATCACGAAGCAGCCGGGCGGCAGATGCGCCGAGGGCTCGCCCCGGGGGTGGTCGGCCCGGGGTCGCGGCTGGCCCTGATCGACCTGGCCTTCCGACAGCGCCCGCAGCAGGTCGGCGGCGGGATCGACGGCGAAGGGGGCGTAATAGCTTTCGTCCTCGGCGGTCAGCAGGCAGTGCAGCGCGTGGTGGTAGTCGTCGTTCCACTGCGCATCGTACAGCCCCGCGCCGGGGGTGACGGGGCCGGCTTGGTTGCGCTCGTCTTCAAGGATCAGCCAGGGGGTGCGGGGATGGGCGGTGGCGCGGGCGGTGCGGGCCATCTCTTCCAGCATGGGGGGATCGGAGGGGTCCCGGATCTGATGCGCGGCATCCACCCGCAGGCCGTCGATGTGGAATTCGCCGATCCACTGGCGGATGTTCGACAGGAAGAAGTCGCGCACCGGCGCGGTGGTATAGTCGATGCCCGCACCCCAGGGGGTGTGGCGGTCGGGGTCGAAGAAGCCGGGCGCGATCTGGTGCAGATAGGCGCCATCGGGGCCGAAGTGGTTGTAGACCACATCCAGGATCACCGCGATGCCCGCCGCATGGGCGGCCGCCACCAGCGCCTTCAGACCCTGCGCCGGGCCATAGGCCGCATGGGGCGCGAAGGGCAGCACCCCGTCATAGCCCCAGCCCCGCCGCCCCGAGAACTGCGCCACGGGCATGATCTCGATCGCGGTGATGCCCTGCTCTGCCAGCTCTGGCAGGCGGGGGATGGCGGCGGCAAAGGTGCCCTCGGGGGTGAAAAGGCCGATGTGGATCTCAAGGATCACCGCCTCGGAGAGCGGCCCGGGGGACCAGCGGGCCTCGGCCTCGGGCCAGTCGAACGCGGTGTCGACCAGGACCGAGGGCCCGTGCACATCGCCCAGCTGCCCGCGCGCCGCCGGATCGGGGCGCATCCCCTGCCCCAGGTCAAAGCCATAGGGCGTGCCGGGGGCGGCCACAAAGGCCAGACGGTGCACCCCGTCGGCCCCCCTGGCCATCGGCATCGCCTGCCCCTCCAGCACCAGCGCCACCTGCGGTGCCTCGGGCGCCCAGAGCGCGGCCTGCCAGCCACCCCGCCCATCCGGCAGCACGCCCCAGTGGCGGGTCCTGTCCTTGGAAAGTGCCGTCATCGTCGATCTTCCCTGAACATGTGGTTGGGCCTAAAGCGCCAGATGCATCCAGCCGTTCGGCCCCAGTGTCAGCGTGCTGCCCGCCAGATCCGCCGCCTGCGAGGGCCCAAAGGGCGTACCCGTCACCCCCCGCACCGTCACCGGCGCGGTCGAGAGGTTGTAGAGGCAGTCAAGCGTGCCGCCCCGGGTGAAGCGCAGCAGCGGATCCTCGGCGGTCAGGATCTCCATCTTGCCGGAGGCCAGCGCCGGGGTGGCCTTTCGGTGGGCGATGATGCTGCGGTAGAATTCCAGCGTGCTGCCGTCGACACCTGCCTGGGTATCGACGGCGCGGGCGGCCTGAGGCGCCTTCACCGGCAGCCAGGGCGTGCCGGTGCCAAAGCCCGCATTGGGCGCATCGGCCTGCCAGCACATGGGGGTGCGGCAGCCGTCGCGGCCCTTTTCCGCGGGCCAGAAGCGCAGGCCCATGGGATCGGTGATTTCCTCGTACAGCAGATCGGTCTGGGTCTGGCCCAGCTCTTCGCCCTGATAAAGGCACAACGTCCCCTCGAACGAGGTCAGCAGCGAGATCGCCTGCCGCGCCAGCGCGTCGCCGCCTGCGTCCTTGGCGGCCCAGCGGGTGGCATGGCGCACCACGTCATGGTTCGACATCGACCACAGCGGCCAGCCCTCGGGGGCGCCGGTGAAGAAGCCCTCGATCACGGTGCGGAAATGTTCGGGCGTGTAGTGCTGCGACAGCATGTCGAAGGAATAGGCCATGTGCAGCTTGTCCTGCCCCGAGGTATATTCCCCCATGATCGCGATGGCGCGTTCGGCATCGCCGATCTCGCCCACCATCATGATGTCGTCGTATTCATCCGCCACCGCGCGCATCCTGCGCAGCAGCTCCAGGTTCTCGGGGCGGGACTTGGAATAAAGCTGCTGCTGCCAGTCGTAATGGTTCACGGGCTTCGGCTTGCCCGTCAGATCCAGCGCCGGGTTGTCGCGCAGCAGCGCATCCTTGGTCATGTGGTTGCAGGCATCGACCCGGAAGCCCTTGACGCCCCGCTCCAGCCAGAAGCGCATGGTGTCCAGCACCGCCTCGACCAGTTTGGGGCAGCGATAGTTCAGGTCGGGCTGCTGCGGCAGGAAGGAATGCATGTAGTACTGCTTGCGCACCCCGTCCCAGGTCCAGGCCGGGCCGCCGAAGACCGCGGGCCAGTTGTTGGGCGGGCTGCCGTCGGGCTTGGGATCGGCCCAGATGTACCAGTCGGCCTTCGGATTGTCGCACGAACTGCGGCTTTCGACGAACCACGCGTGCCGGTCCGAGGAATGGTTCAGCACCTGGTCGATGATGATCTTCAGCCCCAGCTGGTCGGCCCGCGCGATCAGCGCGTCGAAATCCGCCATGGTGCCGAAGATCGGATCGACATCGGTATAGTCCGACACGTCATAGCCCATGTCCGCCATGGGCGAGCGGAAACAGGGCGACAGCCAGATCCCGTCACAGCCCAGATCGGCGATGTGGTCCAGCCTGCGGGTGATCCCCTTCAGGTCCCCCATCCCGTCGCCGTCATCATCCTGGTAGGAGCGGGGATAGACCTGATAGAGCACCGCTCCGCGCCACCAGCCGGCCTCGGGGCCGGTTCGTTTCGCAGCGCGGGTCGGGGCCTTTCCGGGGGGACGTGTCATCCGTGCCTCCTGTCGGGGTGGGATGCCTGCCGTTGCGGCAGGACACCTGCCGGAAAAGGTGACACGTGGCCCCGGGAAATCAATCTCGAAGCGCCGCAAGGGGGGTGCGGCATTTTCAGGCCATTGAAATTTTGCGCAAACCGGACACTCTCAGGGGTGCAGGGGCGTGCCATGGCCGCCCTGCCCGACGGCCCGACCAGAACTGGAACTGCATGTGACCAAGGCCCCCTCCCGCCCGCGCCCGTCCGATGCTGCCCGCCTCGATCCCGATCAGGCCCGTGCCCTGAGCGAGGGCCGCCACGGCGCCCCCTTCGATGTTCTGGGCCTGCATGGCCGGGTCCTGAGGGTGCTGGATCCCGGTGCCCAGCGCATCTGGTGCCTGCGTCCGCGCGGCGCCCCCCTGGAACTGAGCGCGCTGGGGGGCGGGCTGTTCCAGCTGGATGACGTGCCCGTCGCGCTGGCCCGCAGCCGCAATTACCGGCTGAAGGCGCAGGGCCATGGCGCCGAATGGACCTGGGACGATCCCTACCGGCTGGGGCCGGTGCTGGGGCCCCTCGACGAACACCTGATATCCGAGGGGCGGCACCTGCGCCTGTGGGACCGTCTGGGCGCCCATCCAATGCAGCACGAGGGGCTGCAGGGCACCGCCTTCGCGGTCTGGGCGCCGAATGCGCGGCGGGTGTCGGTGGTGGGGGATTTCAACGGCTGGAACCCGGTCCGCCACCCGATGCGCCCGCGCGGCACCACCGGCATATGGGAGCTGTTCCTGCCCGGCGTCTCCCCCGGCGCGACCTACAAATATGATATCCTTGGCCCCCATGGCCCCCTGCCGCAGAAGGCCGATCCGGTGGGCTTCGGGGCCGAGCACCCGCCCGCCACCGCCTCTGTCGTGCGCGCCCTGCCGCCCCCCGCCCAGGCCCGGCGCGCGCCTGCGGGGCCTGATGCGCCCGTCTCGGTCTACGAGGTCCACCTGGGCTCCTGGCGGCGCAAACCCGAAGAGGGCGACCGGCGCCTGTCCTATGACGAGCTGGCGCAGGATCTGGTGGCCTATGCCTGCGACATGGGCTTTACCCATCTGGAATTCATGCCGGTCAGCGAATTTCCCTTCGACGGCAGCTGGGGCTATCAGCCGGTGGGCCTTTTTGCCCCCACCATCCGCCACGGCACGCCCGATCAGTTCGCGGGCCTGATCCGGGCCGCGCAGGCGGCGGGGCTGGGGGTGATCCTCGACTGGGTGCCGGGGCATTTCCCCACCGATCCCCACGGCCTCGGCTGGTTCGACGGCACGCCGCTTTACCAGTACGCCGACCCGCGCGAGGGCTTCCATCGCGACTGGAACACGCTGATCTACGATTACGGACGCCGCGAGGTGAAGAACTTCCTTGTCGCCAATGCGCTCTACTGGTTGCAGCATTATGGCGTCGACGGGCTGCGGGTGGATGCGGTGGCCTCGATGCTGTACCGCGACTATTCCCGGCCACCCGGCGAATGGGTCCCCAACATCCACGGCGGCCGCGAGAACCTGGAGGCCATCGCCTTCCTGCGCGAAATGACCACCGAGGTCCGCGCCGCCTGCCCCGATGCCCTGACCGTGGCCGAGGAAAGCACCAGCTTTCCCGGCGTCTCGCATCCCGCGGCGCAGGGCGGGCTGGGGTTCGACTACAAGTGGAACATGGGCTGGATGAACGACACGCTGGAGTACATCCGGCGCGATCCCGTGCACCGGCGCCACCACCACGGCCAGCTGACCTTTGGCCTGCAATATGCGTTTTCCGAACAGTTCATCCTGCCGATCAGCCATGACGAGGTGGTCCACGGCAAGGGCAGCATGATCGAGAAGATGCCCGGGCAAGGCCCCGAGCAATTCGCCAGCCTGCGCAGCTACTACGGCTTCATGTGGGGCCATCCCGGCAAGAAGCTGCTGTTCATGGGCTGCGACTTTGCGCAAGGCCGGGAATGGAGCCACGACCGATCGCTCGACTGGCACCTGCTGGAACGCCCGCAGCACGCGGGCATCCAGGCGCTGGTGCGGGATCTGAACCGGATCTACCGCGCGACGCCCGCGCTGCATCGCGACGGGCTGGGGCCTGCGGGCTTTGAATGGCTGGTGGCCGATGATGCGGACCAGTCGGTGCTGGCCTTCCTGCGGCGCGATCCCGGCGGGCAGGACGTGGCGGTGCTGTGCAACTTTACCCCCGTCGAGCGCCGCGACTACCGGCTGGGCCTGCCCTGCGCCGGTCCCTGGGACGAGATCCTGAACACCGATGCCACCGATTACGACGGCGGCGGACGCGGCAACCTGGGCCGGGTGATGGCCGAACAGGTCCCCTCGCACGGGCGCCCGGCCTCGGCCCGGGTGGTGCTGCCGCCGCTGTCGGTGATTTTCCTGCGGGCCCCCGTGCCCGACGCGCCCTGGGGAGGGGGCAACCCATGAAACCCACACCCGGAACCCGCCTGGCGCCGCGCGCCATGGCCTTCGTGCTGGCCGGTGGCCGCGGCAGCCGCCTGCGCGAACTGACCGACATCCGCTCGAAACCGGCGGTCTATTTCGGCGGCAAGAGCAGGATCATCGACTTTGCCCTGTCGAATGCCTACAATTCCGGGATGCGCAAGCTGGCCGTCGCCACCCAGTACAAGTCGCATTCGCTGATCCGTCACCTGCAGCGCGGCTGGAACTTCTTCCGGGCGGAACGCGGCGAATATCTGGACATCCTGCCGGCCTCGCAGATGGTGTCGGAAAGCCAGTGGTACCTGGGCACCGCCGATGCCGTGTCCCAGAACATCGAGATCATCGACAGCTACGGCATCGACTACATGGTCATCCTGGCGGGCGATCACGTCTACAAGATGGATTACGAGGTGATGCTGCGCGAACATGCCGACAGCGGCGCCGACGTGACGGTGGGCTGCCTGAGCGTGCCGCGCGCCGAGGCCAGCGCCTTTGGCGTGATGGCCATCGACGCGCAGCAGCGGATCACCGATTTTCTGGAAAAGCCCGCCGATCCCCCCGCCCGTCCCGGCGCCCCGGACGAGGCGCTGGCCTCGATGGGGATCTATGTCTTCCGCTGGGACTTCCTGCGCGAAATGCTGATCGAGGACGCCGCCAGCCACGGCAGCAGCCATGATTTCGGCAATGACATCATCCCCAAGCTGGTCCGGGGCGGCAAGGCGATGGCGCATCTCTTCGAGGACAGCTGCGTCACCTCGGGGGCCAACGAACAGATCTACTGGCGCGATGTCGGCACCCTTGATGCCTATCACGCCGCCAATATCGCGCTGACCGAATTCACCCCCGAACTCGACATCTTCGACAATTCCTGGCCGATCTGGTCCTACGGCGAGGTCACGCCGCCGGCGAAGTTCATCCATGACGAGGACGGGCGGCGGGGCTCGGCGGTGTCGTCGATGGTGTCGGGCAACTGCATCATCTCGGGAACCGAGGTGCGGGAATCCCTGTTGTTCACCGGTGTGCGCACCCACAGCTACGCCGAGCTGTTCCAGGTGGTGGCGCTGCCCCATTCGGCGGTGAACCGGCGCGCGCGGCTCAGCCGGGTGATCCTGGACACCCATGTCGAGATCCCCGCGGGCCTTGTGGCGGGCGAGGACCCGGAAGAAGATGCGAAATGGTTCCGCGTCAGCGAGGGCGGCGTGACATTGATCACCCGGCCGATGGTGGCGCGATGGCTGGCAGCAAACGGCTGAAGGAGCAGGCGATGGACGGGATGAGGACGGGCGGACAGATCCTGTCGGTGACCTCCGAGGCGGTGCCGCTGATCAAGACCGGCGGGCTGGCCGATGTGGCCGGCGCCCTGCCCGGCGCGCTGAAGGCGCTTGGCTGGCGGATGCGGGTGCTGCTGCCGGGCTATCCCGGGCTTGCCGCGCGGCTGCAGGGGGCCACGGTGCTGGCCGATCTGCCCGATCTTTTCGGCGGCCCGGCGCGGGTGCTGGCGGGCCTTGCCGGCCCCGGTGGCTACGAGGTCCTGCTGCTGGAGGCCCCGCATCTTTACGACCGCGCGGGCGGCGCCTATCTGGACACCGACGGCAGAGATTATCCCGACAATGCCGAACGCTTTGCCGCCCTCTGCCTGGCCGCGGCCGAGATCTGCGACGGCGCGCTGACGGACGGCTGGCGCCCCGATCTGGTCCATGCCCATGACTGGCAGGGGGGGCTGGTGCCCGCCTATCTGAAGGCCCGCGCCCTGCCCCAGCCCAGCCTGCTGACGATCCACAACATCGCCTTCCAGGGGCTGGTCCCGGTCGAACGGCTGGGGCCGCTGCGGCTGGATCCGGCGCAGTACTACCCCACCGGGCCGCTGGAATATTTCGGCAAGATCTCGTTTCTGAAGGCGGGGATGACGCTGGCAAGCCAGGTCACCACCGTCTCGCCCCGCTATGCCGCCGAGCTGGAGCACCCCGCCTTCGGCATGGGGATGGAGGGCGTCATCGCGCAGCTTTCCCCGCCGATCCGCGGCATCCTGAACGGCATCGACACCGATGTCTGGTCGCCCGCCACCGATCCGCATCTGGCCGCCCCCTTCAGCGCCGGCCAGCCCGCCGCCCGCGCTCGCAACACCGCCCGGCTGGAAGAGCGCCTTGGCCTGGCCGCCGCCCCCGGGCCGCTGGTGGGCGTGGTCAGCCGGCTGACCCGGCAAAAGGGCCTCGACCTGCTGCCCGAGGTCCTGCCGGGCCTTCTGGCGCGCGGCGGGCGGCTGGCGGTGCTGGGATCGGGCGATGCCGATCTGGAACACGCCTTCCGCATGGCTGCCGCCGATCACCCCGGGCAGGTGGGCTTTGTGCAGGGCTATGACGAGCCGCTCTCCCATCTGATCTACGGCGGCGCCGATGCGCTGCTGGTCCCCTCGCGGTTCGAACCCTGCGGCCTCAGCCAGCTTTACGCGCTGCGCTACGGCGCGGTGCCGGTGGTGGCGCCGACGGGGGGGCTGTCGGACACGGTGATCCCCGCCAGCCCCGCCGCCCTGGCGCAGGGCGTGGCCACGGGGGTGATGCTGCCCTCGGTCGATGCGGGGGGGCTGGCGCGTGCCCTCGACCAGCTGTGCGACCTGCATGGCGACCCCGCCCGCTGGCGGCAGATCCGCCGCAACGGCATGAAGGCCGATTTCGGCTGGCAGGCCTCGGCCGCCGACTATGCCGCGCTCTACGACAGCCTGACCGCCCTGACGGAGCCCGCCGCATGACCCATCCCCCCCGCGGCCCGCAACCGCATCTGGCCGCCCCCGCCCTGCGCGCCGGCGCCAGCGGCATCCCCACCAAGCTGCCGCACCACGGCCTGTCGGCGGGCCGCCCCGATCCGATGGGCGCCACCTTCGACGGTCAGGGCGTCAACTTTGCCGTCTTCTCGGCCGAGGCCGAGGCCATCGACCTGTGCCTGTTCTCGCCCGACGGGCGGCGGGAACTGGCGCGCATTCCGCTGCGCGAACGCGATGGCGATGTCTGGCATGTCTACGTCGCCGGGCTGCTGCCGGGGCAGCTTTATGGCTGGCGGGTGCGCGGGCCGCACCGCCCCGAAGAGGGCCTGCGCTTCAACCATGCCAAGCTGCTGCTGGACCCCTATGCGCGCAAGATCGCCGGGCGGTTCCGCTGGTCGGATGCGCTGCTGGGCTATCGCCCCGGCACCCAGAAGGCCGACCTGGGCCTCGACAGCCGCGACAGCGCCTTTGCCATGCCCAAGGCGGTGGTCTGCGACACGGGCTTTGCCTGGGGCAAGGATGAACCGCTGCGCCACCGGCGCTCGATGTCGGTGCATTACGAGGCCCATGTGAAGGGCATGACCGCGGGCCATCCGCAGGTCGATCCGAAACGGCGCGGCCGCTTCCTGGGGCTGGCCAGCCAGCCGATCCTGGATCACCTGGACCGCATCGGCGTCACCACGATCCAGCTGATGCCGGTGCAGGCGCATCTGTCGGAACGCTTTCTGACGGAAAAGGGCCTGACCAACTATTGGGGCTACCAGACCATCGGCTTTTTCGCCCCCGATCCGCGCTACCTCTGCGAGGGCGAGATCTGGGAATTCCAGACCATGGTGCGCCGCTTCCATGCCGCCGGCATCGAGGTCATCCTGGATGTCGTCTACAACCACACCGCCGAGGGCAACCAGCTGGGCCCGACGCTGTGCTTCCGGGGCCTCGACAACCGCGCCTATTACCGCCTGGCCGAGGACCCGCGCTATTACATCGACGACACCGGCTGCGGCAACACGCTGAACCTGCGCCACCCGGCGGTGCTGCGCATGGTGATGGATTCCTTGCGCTACTGGGTCGAGGTGATGCATGTCGACGGCTTCCGCTTCGACCTGGCGACCGCGCTGGCGCGCGGGCCGCAGGGATTTGACGCGCAGGGCGGCTTTCTGGCGGCCATCGGCCAGGACCCTACGCTGAGCAAGGTCAAGCTGATCGCCGAACCCTGGGACCTGGGCCCGGGCGGCTATCAGCTGGGCGCCTGGCCGCATCCCTTCCTGGAGCTGAACGACCGCTACCGCGACGACGTGCGCCGCTTCTGGAAGGGCGATGCGGGGGCGACCTCGGACATTGCGGGGCGGCTCTTGGGCTCGGCCGGGCTGTTTGATCACGACGGGCGCTCGGCCACCTCCTCGGTCAACTTCCTGGCCTCGCATGACGGCTTCACCCTTGAGGATGTCGTCAGCTATTCCGCCAAGCGCAACTGGGCCAACGGCGAGGACAACCGCGACGGCCACGAGCCCAACCATTCCGACGGCATCGGCGCCGAAGGCCCCACCACCAACCCCGAGATCCTGGCCGCCCGCGCCCGGCGCAAGCGCAACATGCTGGCGACGCTTTACCTGTCGCAGGGCACGCCGATGCTGCTGGCGGGCGACGAGACCGGCAATTCCCAGGGCGGCAACAACAATGCCTATGCCCAGGACAATCCCATCGCCTGGGTCAACTGGGACCGCCCCGACCAGGAGCTTCTGGCCTTCACCGCCTGGCTGGCCAGGATGCGGCGCGATCACCCGGTGCTGCGCCAGCGGCTGTTCCTGCACGCCAAGGCCCGCGCCCTGGATGGCAACCGCGACGTGATCTGGCGCCGCGCCGACGGCCAGGAGGCGCGCACCGAGGACTGGCACGACCCCGCCTTCCGCACCCTGTGCATCGAGATCCGCCTGGCCTCGCAGACGCCGTCGTATTCCATGAGCAAGGACGTGCTGCTGGTGGCGCTGAACGGCGGGCCTGCCTGCCCACTTGTGCTGCCGCCCGCCCCCGCGCATTGCCGCTGGCGCCGGATCCTCGACACTTCGGTCGCCCGACAGGTCGCGCTGCCGCTGATGCCCGACACGCCCGAACTGATGCTGCCGGCCGACAGTGTCGTGGTGCTGGACGCCTTCCGCTAGCACGGTTTGCAGGCCGCCCGCTTGACCTGTCGGCAGTTTTCAGAGGGGATGGGCCCCACACCGGGGGCACGCAGGCCGCCAGGCCTGCCGCAGGGGTCCTATTGCCTGCGGCCCGCCGGGGCACCCCGCCGCCCTATCGGGCAGCCGTCCCCCCGTCACCGGGACCAGCGCCGGACGGCACCCGGCGCAGCGCTGACCTGGCCTGAGGCCCCGGGCCTAGATGCCCCGGGCAGCCCGCGCACGGCGCGGCGCGGTCAGCTTCATGCCGGGGGCGGCCAGCCGGTCCTCGGCGCCGATCCAGGCATAGGCCAGCAGGCAGGGATCCAATTCCCCGGTGGTGATGCGGTGTTCATCTCCGGGCCGGTTCAGGATCAGCGAGCCGGGCGTGTAAACCGCCTTGTCGTTTTCGGACCAGGCGCCGGCAATCGAGATATAGCTTTCCTCGATCTCGGCATGGCTGTGCTGAGGATAGGTGGTGTTGGGCGCGAACAGCACGAACCCCAGGATCAGCCGGTCAGACTGGACCGGTCCGACGGGCCCCGCGATCTCGCAATAGGCGTATTTCCGGGCCAGCGGCTTGGGCATGGATTCGTATCCGTATTGCCAATGCAGATGGCCGCGCATCTCGCGCAGGGCGCGCGCCATCCCCTGCATGGACCCGCGCTCCCCCAGATCCAGCGCCCTGGAGAAATGCGCGGTGACGGGCTTTTCCGCCGGTGGCAGACCGGTGATCACCGGATCCCGCGCGATCACCATCGACAGCGTATCGCGCACCTTCTTGCGATGCGCACGGATATGCTTGCTGCCCCCAGCCGAACCATGCCGGTAAAGCGCCTCGAATTCGCGCAGCAGGTAGAGCCAGCCGGGGCTGTCGCGCAGGCAGGTCTGGTCAGGGGTCGCCAGGGTCGGCGGCATCTCTTCGGGAAGATCGGTCATGGGGATCTCGGGACGTTGAAGTCATGAAAAACAGGGTCCTGCGGCGGCAAGTGCCACCGAAGACAGGGCTTGGGGGCTTACAACGGGAGGAGCCGTCGAAAGCGGGATCCCCGGAGGCCTGCTGGTCGACGCCCCCCGGGATCGGGCCCCCAACATCCGGCGGCGGAACCATGGCGGCAGGATCCGGGTCCCGGCCGGTCGCGCCGCAGCCCCCCTGTGACGACGACAGGATCGACAGGCAATCGCGGGTGCGGAACGGCAGTGTCATGCCATCTTCTAGAAAGATTCGCCCATTCCCGGAAAGCGCCATACGAAAGCGCCGCGAGTGCCGCATCGCTACATTGAAAACTGATTTTAAAATAGTCATTTGCCCCGGATCGGCAGCCCCATGTCAACTGTTCTGCTGTTCTGCCCGGCCTGATCCGCCGCACCACCGGACCTGTCGCCCGCCTTGCCGACACCGCATGCGGGGATATCCGCCAGGCCAGCCCCTTCATCTGAGCCGACCCGAGACGGCATTCCCTCTGCCTGACCCGTCGCCTCGGTCGGTGGAGGCCGTCGTGCAGCCCGGCCCAGATCCCGGAGGGATCGCACCCGACGTGCCTGCGCATCGGCCCTTTCCTTCGCCCGCCCGGGATGGCGACCATATCTGCGCCACGGGTCCCACCCGTCCAAAGGCGCCGCCCCAAACGGAGACGGAGACGGAGACGGAGACGGAGACGGAGACGGAGACGGAGACGGAGACGGAGACGGAGACGGAGACGGAGACGGAGACGGAGAAATTTATCCTGCGTCCAGTCTGCAAGACAACCCGGCCGAACCCAAAGGCCATCCGATCCCGCAATGGCACCATCCGCCGATCGTGTTGAAAAAGTTGTTGAGCTGGCCGAACCGGCCAGATCTGCTGGATGGTTTCCCGTCAGGCCGCCCCTATGCAAATAGGGCTCCCCAAAGGGCGGCCTGACGGAACAATATTCCCAGATTTCAAGACAATTTTCGGGTTGCAGCGTTTTGCAACACAATCCGCCCTGACCAGACACAACGGCAGTCCCGGCCCGCTTCCCTGCGCCAGGACAGGTTGCGACATGCCGGACAGGTCGCCTGAATCTCGCGGGCAATCCCTTCAGCCGGTGCGGCGCTGCAGACCAGGCGTTCCGCTTTCGCCACCGCGTCCGACCGAGAATTGCGAGGTCCGCTCGCGCAGTTCGGCGCTCCGGCCTTCAAGGTTGCGCGTCGCATCGGCGGTCTCGATCGCCATGGCGGCATTGCGCTGTGTGAACTGATCCAGGTTGTTCACCGCAGTGTTGATTTCACGGATGGTGCGGGTCTGCTCGTCGATCATCCGTGCCACCGCCTGCATCCGGTCGGACATAGAACCCACACGCTCGAAGATTTCGCCCAGCTCCTGGCCCGTGCGGTCGACCAGTTCGGTCCCTTCAGAGACATGGGTCGAGCTGCTGGCGATCAGCTGCTTGATCTCGCGCGCGGAATCAGCGGTCCGGCTGGCCAGCAGCCGCACCTCTGAGGCCACCACGGCAAAGCCGTAACCCGCCTCGCCCGCCCGCGCCGCCTCGACACCCGCGTTCAGCGCCAGCAGATTGGTCTGGAAGGCGATGTCGTCGATCACCGTCAGGATCTGCGCGATGGCGGTGGCCGAATGGGAAATCTTGGCCATTGCCTGGACGACTTCCTCGACCAGGCCGCGGCTTGATTCGGCGGCATTGCGGGCCTCGTTCGCGGCATTCTGGACGCTGACCGCGTTCTCGGCCGCCTGTACCGCATTGGCGGTCAGTTCCTCGATCGCGGCGGCGGTCTGCTCCAGCGTGGCGGCCTGGCTTTCGCTGCGGCGCGACAGCTCGACCGTGGTGGCGCCGATCTGGCCGCTGACGGCCTCGAAATCCGAGGCCACCGACTGCACATCCATCAGCATCCGGCCGATCGTCTGGACCGAGACGTTATAGGCCTCGCCCAGGACCTCCAGATCGGGGACACCGCAAGGTTCCACCCGATCGCCAAGATTGCCTTCGCGCAGCCGTTCCATCGCCTGTGACAGCCGTTCGATGGCGTTGCGGCGCGCGGTGACATCGGTGGCGATCTTGGTGACCCGGATCACCTGCCCCTGGGCGTCGCGGACCGGCGCGTAGGTGGCCTGGATCCAGACCACCTTGCCAGACTTGGCGATCCGCGGGAACTGGTCGGTCAATGGTTCCCCGGCGCGCAGGCGCTGCCAGAACCGTTCATATTCGGGCGAAGACACGACCTCGGGGGCGACGAACATCGAATGATGCTTGCCGCGCACCTCCTCGGCGGAATAGCCGAGCGTGCGCAGGAAATTCGCATTGGCCTGGATGATCTTGCCGTCGGGTTCGAAGTGGATCACCGCCTGGGTGGCTTCCACGATCTGCAACACGGCCGTATCCTCGGCCGTCAGCGTGTTGGCGCCATGCGCCGAACGTTTCCAGATGCCCATTCCACTCTCTCCGGTCCAGGTCGGCAAAGGCTAGGGCCCATTTCTTGCAATAGAATGAACCGTCACGCGGATGTCACCCGCGCCCGCTACTGCGGCCCGACGCCGCCTGAAAGGACCCTGGAATGCCTCTGCCCGCCGCCTGCCCCGATGACGCTCTTGCCGCCCGCGCCGCCTTCCTGACAGCGCTGATGCCCAGGGTTGCGGCCCGGTCGCTGCAGGGGTTCCAACACCCGGGACAGATCACCCTGAAAGGCCCCCAGGACGTCCTGACCGAAACGGATCTGGCAGTCGAAGCCCTGATCCGGGAGGAGATCGCCCGGGCTTTTCCAGATGATGCCATCCTGGGCGAGGAAGGCGGCGGCACCCCCGGCCCCGACACCTGGGTGATCGATCCGATTGATGGCACCGCCAACTTTGCAAAGGGCATTCCCCACTTTTGCAACATCGTGGCCTTTTGCCAGGACGGCCGGTGCGAGCTGGGCGCGATCAGCCAGCCCGTCACCGACGAACACTGGTTCGTCCGGCGCGGTCAGGGCGCCACGCTGAACGGCCAGCCGCTGCGGGTCAGCACCACCGCGACGCTGGACACCGCCAACCTGGAGCTGGGCTGGTCCCGTCGTGCCGCAACCGAGCGCTACCTGGGCATCCAGCGTCGTTTGCTGCAGGCGGGCGCCAGCATCCGGCGCGGCGGCTCGGGCGGGCTGGCGCTGGCCTATGTGGCGACGGGACGCTCGGACGGCTATCTGGAGGTGTCGATGAACAGCTGGGACTGCCTGGCGGGCCTGCTGATGGTGCAAGAGGCCGGCGGCTGCACCGGCCCCTACCCGGAGGGTCTGGAGGATCTGCTGCGCACCGGCCCGGTGCTGGCGGCCCCCCCGGCGCTGGCGCCGGATCTGGCGCGGGCGGGCTTTGGCGCGCTGGCACTGCGCGGCCCTAGCGACGCGGGTTCCGCAGGCTGAGGACCGCCATCGCCGCCATGATCAGCGCGATGGCCCAGAACACCGCCCGGGGACCCATGGCGGATGCCACCAGCCCCGCCGTCACCGGCCCCACCACCTGTCCAAGGTACTGCGCCGACACGGAATAGCTGAGGATCGCGCTGCTGTGCCCTTCCGGGACGGCGCGGCGGATCAGGGTGCTGACGCAGGGCATCACCCCGCCCATCGCCAGCCCCATCGCCAGCCGCAGCGCCACCAGTTGCCAGGCCTGGGTGACCAGGGCCTGCGGCACCAGCAGCACCGCCGCCACCGCCAGCGACAGGCTGAGGACCCGGCCCGGGCCGAACCGGTCCGCCAGCCGCCCCAGCACCGGCCCCGAGACCGCCGCCCCGACGGCCACCGCCGCCAGCACCACGCCCGAGACCGCGCTGACCTGCCCCGGCGCCACGAAAAGGCCGACGTAGCTGGCCAGGATCGGCTCGATCGAGACGCTGGCCACCGCCAGCAGCCCGGCAAAGCACAGCAGCAGCCGCACCTGGCCCGGATGCGCGACCGAGGCCCAGGCGCCGCGACGATCCGTGGCGGCTCTGGCGGGGCGCGGCCGGGTGTCCTCGTGCAGCAGGAAGGTGGTGGCAAGGAAGGTCAGGAAGATCACGCCTCCGGCAGCAAGGAAGCTGCCGCGGATGCCGATCAGCGCCGGCAGGATGCCTCCGATCAGCGGCCCCGCCAGCGTGCCCGCCATCACCCCCGACGACAGCGTGCCAAGGGCGCCGGTCAGCCGGTCCTTCGGCGTCTGCGCCGCCACCAGCAGCATCGACCCCGAGGAATACCCCCCCAGCAGCCCCACCAGCAGCCGCAGCGCCGTCAGCTGCCAGACATCCTGCGCCAGCCCCATCAGCGACATCGCCACCGCCATGCCCAGGCTGGCCCGGATCAGCATCAGCTTGCGGCCATAGCGATCCCCCAGCCGCCCCCAGAGCGGCGCGGTCAGCCCGGCACTGACGAAGGTCGCCGCATAGGCCAGCCCCGACCAGCGCATCACCGCGCCGGGATCGCCGACCCCCAGCCCCGCGATATAGCCCGGCAGCACCGGCAGCAGCAGGGTCATCGCCACGATCGTGGTGAAGGACCCGAAGGTGCAGACCCAGAGGTTGGCGCGCCAGTGCTGCGCGCCCTGATCTTCGTTTTCGCTCATGGCCTTACTCCTTTCCGGCGGGGGCCAGGGCATACCAGCCCGTCACCTGCCCCTCGGCCAGAACATGGCCGCGGGTGGCCTGCTGCAACTGGTCCGCGTCGAACCCCGGCGTCAGCCCGGCCAGGGTCACATCCAGCGCCAGCACCCGGATCACGTAGCGGTGGCGAAGGGCGTCGTTCACGGGCGGGCACGGGCCGTCATAGCCCAGCCAGTCACCCGCCATCGCGGGAACCCCGGCAAAGGCATCGTGGTAGACGTTGCGCCCAGGGGTGCCGGGGCCTGCCCCCTGCGGACGGCCATGGGGCACCCTGCCCTGCCCGCCCGCCCCTGCCGGCAGCGCCGTGACGGTGGCGGGCAGATCGGCCAGCAGCCAGTGATCGCCCCGCACCCTTGGCGCATCAGCGGCAATGGTCTGGCCGGGTTGGTTGGCGTGGCTCAGATCGCGGGGGATGTCGAGGTCGCTCATCACCAGCGCATAGCTGCGGGTGCCTGCGGGCCCCGCCTGCCAGTGCAGCGCCGGGCTGATGTCGGGCCCCGGGGTGCCGTCGGCGCGGCAGAAGGCCATGCTGTCGGGCAGCCGCCCGTCCGCCGCCAGCCCCGGCAGCACGACCTGCAGCGCGGGCGCGGCCGCCAGCGGCTGGGCAAGACAAAGGGTCAGGGGCAGAAGATGGATCAGGCGCATGGAAGCCTCCGGTGAATGACTGCCCGGGGTCTACGCGGCGCGGGGCGCGGGCGTGTGCCCTGGCCGCGCAGAATTGCGCCCGAAGCGATCATCCCCGCAGATCCGACGGCCGCAGCCCGTAGCGCGCCTGGAACTGCCGCGCGAAATGCGAGCGCGACCGGAACCCGGTCGCCGCCATGGTTTCCGCCACATCCGCGCCGCGCTCCTTCAGCAGCAGATGGGCGGCGGCCAGGCGTTCGTCGCGCAGGATCGCGGCAAAGCTTTCGCCCTCGCGCGCAAGGCGGCGGCGCAGGGTGGCCTCGGACAGCGACAGCGCCTCGGCGGCGCGGGCGGCCGTCCAGTCCAGGTGCAGCCGGTGGCGCAGCACCAGACGCAGCCCCTCGGCCACCGATCCGGCGGTGTATTTCGGCTGCAACCGCAGGGCGCCGGCCTCGGCCAGCACCAGCATGACCTCAAGCAGGCGGTGCTCGAGCTGGGCGGGGGAATGGTGCGCGCGGTCCGAAAGCCCCTCGGCGTAATGCACCAGCGTCTCGGCCAGTGCGCCCTGCAGCGGGCAAGGCTGAAGCGCCGCCATCGCGCCCACATGACCGGGCCAGCGGCGGGCGGCCTCGATCTCGGAGCGGCGGGGAAAGCCCAGGAACAGCGCCCGGTAACGCCCCGTGGCAGGATCGGGCAGGTTCACCACGTCCAGCCGCACGCCTGCGCGCAGCACGATGACCTGCCCAGGGGCAAAGCTGCGGGTGTCGCCGGCCAGGCCCAGCTCCTTGCGGCCCTCCAGCACCACCACCAGCGCGGCCGAGGGCAGGTGCAGGTCGCGAATGACCTCTCTCTGCCGGGCGATGAAGGCCGACAGGAAGGGGGCGCTTTCCGCCATCCCCGCCAGCGGCACCGCGGCGCGGGTGTCGCGCAGGGCGTGGTGGTCCAGCAGGCGCAGGGCGGTGGCGGTATCCATGGGGGATCTTTCGGCAATGGCTTGGGGGCGGTTCTACACCGGGCGCCGCGCCGGGGAAACGGCGGCACCGGGATTGTCGCCCGCCCGGCACGCTAGATTTGCGCGATTGCCGATGGCACAGGGCGACCCGCCCCCCTTACCTGTTTTCAGAACCAGCCCGTTCCAGAATGACAACCGGGAAGGAGGCCCGGGCCCGATAGGGTGTCAACCTGCTGGAACGGCTGCGTTCCGGGCCCTGGCCACCGCCGGAGCCCGTCATGCCGCACGAGGAGGACCGTTGCATGAAAGCCCCCAAGACAACCCTGGCACACTGGCTTTGGCCGCTGCTGGCCAGCACCTGCGCCCTGACCTTTACCAGCCCCGCCTGGGCGCTGGAGGCCGGCGCGGCCCGCGCCACCGTCACCCTGCCCGCCGCCGTCTTTCCGACACCGGGCGAACGCTTTGTCCGGGTGGCCGATCCGCTGAAGGTGCGCGCGCTGGTACTGAAGGATGGCCAGACCGGCCTGGCGCTGGTCGAGGTCGACCTGACCTCGATCTTCGATCCGATGATCCAAAGCTACCGTCAGATCGTCGCCCAGGCCACCGGCCTGCCCGAGGATCACGTGATGATCCAGGCCAGCCACACGTTCTCGGCGCCGCATATCGACGTGACCAGCAAGGACCCCAAGGAACAGGCAATGGCCGCGGCCTTTGCGGATGCGGTCAGAACCGCCGCGACGCAGGCCGCCGCCCATCTGCAGCAGGCCCGCGTGGGCTACGGCACCGGCGAAAGCCACGTCAACGTCAACCGCCAGGTGAAGACCGCCGATGGCTGGTGGCACGGCTATGACGAACAGGGGTCCTCGGACCATCAGGTGAATGTGCTGCGGGTCGATGGCGCCGACGGCACGCCGATCGCGGTGCTGACCAACTTCGCCATGCAGCCCTCGGTCATGGACGGCACCGAGACCGAGGGCGGCGGCCGCCTGATCACCGCCGACATCGCCGGCGCCCTGTCGGATTACGTCGAAGGGCAGTACGGGCCGCAGACCGTGGCCTTCTATTCCATCGGCGCGGCGGGCGATCAGGTGCCGCTCTACATGTCGAACCACTATACCCTGTCGAAGGACGGCCACTGGGGGCGGGTGTCCGAAGGAGATGCCGGGCTGCTGCTGCAGCGCCTGCAGGCGGAACGCCTGGGGCAGGAGGTCATCCGCGTGGCCCAGGGCATCACCGCCCAGCCCGACCTGTCGCTGGGGGTCGTCACCGGCAGCGTCACCGTGCCGAAGCAGGTGATGATCGACCGCGACAGGATGCAGCCCAGCCTCGACTACAGCTACCAGCCCGACGGCACCGGCACCGCCCCCGTCACCATCTTCGAGATCGGCCCCGACATCGCCATGGTCGGCGTGCAGGCGGAACTGTCGGCGGCGACCGGGGTGGCGATCCGGCAGGCCTCGGGGCATCGCGACACCTTCGTCGCCACCATGGTCAACGGCGCGGCCAAGTACATGCCGGCGGAGCAGGACTACAACCGGTTCGACTACATGGCGCAGGGCACCTTCTGGGCGCGGGGCGCGGCGGAAACGCTGGCCACCGGCATCGAAACCCTGCTGGCAAAGCACTAGGGGGGGGCACATGATCAGATCCAGTTGTAGGCCCATGGGGGCCGCCACCGCGCTGGCGCTGCTGCTGGGCGCCCCCGCCATGGCCGCCACCATCCCCGTCGACTGCGACGCGGGCGGCGACCTGACGGCGGCGCTGAAGGGCGCCTCGGGCGGGGACGTGATCGCGCTGTCGGGCACCTGCCGGGGCGTGGTGGCGATCGGCCCGGCGCTGTCGGGGATCACGCTGCAGGGACCTGCGGTGCTGCAGGGCCCCGACCCCGCCACCGCCCCGCCCGGGGCCGCAGGATTTACCGTCTTCGTCTCGGGCAGCAGCGTCACGCTTCGCGATCTTGAGATAACGGGCGGGACCCAGGGCATCCACCTGTCGGGCCCCGCCGTGCTGAACGCCGACAAGCTCCATATCCACGGCACCAAGGGCGGCCTGCATGCCGACCGCAATTCCGCGGTGATCCTGACGCAGTCCCGGATCGAGGACAACGACGGCTTCGGGATCGAGCTGATGGAGGGCGTCACCGCCCGCATCGGCTTTGCCATCCCGCCGGTGCCGCCGCCGCAGCCCGATACCATCGCCCGCAACAGCGGCCCCGGGATCATCGTCAGCCGCAATTCCCACGCCTGGATCACCGGCAACACGATCCAAGGCAACGGCGGCGACGGCATTCTGGTCGACCGCATGAGCCGCGCCGACATCACCGCCAATGCCTTTGCCGGCAATGGCGGCGCGGCGATCCGGGTGCAGTACGGATCGGGCGTGACGCTGCAGACCGAGGGCTCGGAACGCCACGACGGTCCCAACAGCAGCCCCGACGGCAGCGCGCTGGTCTGCGGCACCGGATCCTGGGCCTACGGGCCGCTGGGGACGCTGACCGGATCGACCGACTGCACCGCTTCGTGACCGATGGGGGGCGGCAGCGCCCCCTTGACTTGCATTTCGTTATATCGCAAATATCGTTATATCGAAAAGAGACAGAGAGAACACCCGTCATGACCATGACCGAGACCCCGGACCGATCCCGGGACCGCGCGGAGGGGATCATCATCCGCCACCGCCACGAGGCCCGCCGCCGCAGCCTGACCGTCCGCGACACGACCTATCTGACGCCCCACATGATCCGGATCGAGCTGACCGGAGAGGACCTGGCGGATTTCGTCAGCCTGGGCGCCGATGACCATATCAAGCTGTTCTTCGACACCGGCGCCGACAAGCCCGCGATGCGCGACTACACGCCCCGCCGCTATGACACCGACGCCCGCAGCCTGACGCTGGACTTTGCCGTCCATGACGCGGGCCCCGCCACCGCCTGGGCGCTGGCCGCGAAACCCGGCGACACACTGGAGATCGGCGGGCCGCGCGGTTCGGCCGTGGTGGCGCCGGTCTTCGACTGGTACCTGCTGATCGGGGACGAGACCGCCCTGCCCGCCATCGGCCGCCGGGCCGAGGAACTGCCCGCCGACGTGCAGGTCCTGACGCTGGCCGCCGTGCCCGGGGCCGCCGACGAACAGACCTTCGACACGGCCGCCGCCACGACCACGACCTGGGTACACCGCCCCGTGGCGCTGGCGGCCGACCCCGAACCGCTGCTGGCCGCCGCCCGGGCGCTGGATCTGCCCGCCGGCAAGGGGTTCATCTGGATCGGCGCCGAGGCCCGGGTGGCGCGCGCCCTGCGCGACCACTTTGCCGAACGCGGCCATCCGCGGGAATGGACCAAGGCCTCGGGCTACTGGGTCGAGGGCACGGGCGGCACCAGCGACAAGAAGCTCGACTGACAGGAAAACGGCGGCCCTGCGGCCGCCGTCTCTTGCCCTGCGGCAGCCCCTTTGCAAGGACGACCTGCCCCACCCGATCCCCGCGTCCCTGGCCGCCCCGGGCTGGCGCAGGGGACAGCCCGGCCCTCTGGCGGCAGCGGACCCGAGGGATCGCGCCGCCACCGCCAAGGCCCCTAGACCTCGATCCGCGCGCCGCTGCCCGCCTCGAACAGGTGATAGCGCTCGACGCGCACCGGCAGCAATGCCCCGGGCCGCGCCGCCACCCGGTCGCGCAGGGTGAATGTCACCTCCTGCCCCGCCATCTGCGCCACCACATGGGTTTCCGCCCCCGTGGGTTCCACCGTCAGCACCTGCGCCTGCAGGCCGCCCTCGCCGACCGAGACATGCTCGGGCCGCACCCCCAGCGTCACCGCACAGCCCTCAAGCCGGCCGGGCAGACCGCCCAGGGCGATGCGCGTGCCGTCCTGCGCGGTAAAGGCGCCCTCGACGATGCGGCCCGGCAGCGCGTTCATCTCGGGCGAGCCGATGAAGCCCGCCACGAAAAGGTTCGCCGGTGTATCGTACAGCTCCAGCGGGGTGCCGACCTGTTCGATCCGGCCGCGGTTCAGCACCACGATGCGGTCGGCCATGGTCATCGCCTCGATCTGGTCATGGGTCACATAGACCGCGGTGGTGCCCAGACGCATGTGCAACTGCTTGATCTCGCTGCGCATCTGCACCCGCAGCTTGGCATCGAGGTTGGACAAGGGTTCGTCGAACAGAAAGACCTCGGACTGGCGGACGATGGCGCGGCCCATGGCAACGCGCTGGCGCTGGCCGCCCGACAGCTGGCGCGGATAGCGTTCCAGCAGCGGCGCCAGGCCCAGGATCTCGGCCGCAGCGCGGATGCGGCGGGCCTGTTCGGGCTTCGGCACCTTCGCCAGCTTCAGCGCAAAGCCCATGTTGTCGGCCACCGTCATGTGCGGATAAAGCGCGTAGGTCTGGAACACCATGGCGATGTCGCGATCCTTGGGCGGCAGGTCGGTGACCAGGTTTCCGGCAATGGAAATCCCGCCCGACGTGGTGTCCTCCAGCCCCGCGATCATCCGCAGCAAGGTGGTCTTGCCGCAGCCCGAAGGCCCCACCAGCGCCACGAATTCCCCGTTCGGGATGTCCAGAGAGATGCCGTGCAGCACCTCCAGCGGTCCATAGCTCTTGCGTACATCGTCAATGAAGACAGCGCCCATGTTTCTCCTCCTCCTGGAAAACGGCTGTATGTCCCGATCCCCCCGGCGGGCAGGAGCCGCCCGCCGGGGCGCGAGGGGTCGGGCCCCCTCGGGCGGGCGAAACCGGAGGGAGGCCCGGTCCCGCCCGATCCGCTGTGCTAGATGCCGCGCGCGTTCACCGCCTCGCGGATCAGCCCCGCCATGCCCTCGACGATGGAATGGCGGGCAAAGCCCTGCACGATGGGGCAGCCCTCGGCGGCCTGGGTGCGGCGGTCATAGCTTTCGTCATCGGGCAGGTAGCCGATGCGGGCATTGGCGTTCGAGACCACCAGCGTGATTGCCAGCGGCGAGGCCGCAGCCAGCGCCTGCGCCACCGGCACCGTCACCTCGCCCGAGACGCCGGCAAGGGCGACCGGGCCGATGGTCAGGCAGGTCAGCGTCAGATCGACGGTCTCGACATCGGCCTGTTCCATGCCCGGGGGGACCTCCAGCTTGCGGGCCGGACAGGCGACCACCTGCAAGCCGCCGGAAATCCGCGCCTGCCCTTCGTGGCGTTCGGTGGTGCGGATCAGCCGGACGGCGGTTTCCCCCAGCAGGAAGCCCTGCGCGGCAATCGCGGCGGATGCATAGGCACGGTCGCGCGCCGGATCCTTGCCGGGGTTGCCCAGCTGCACCTTCGGCGCCTGGTCGCCAAGCGCGGCCGAGGTCCAGAAGGCCATGGCATCGGGCCCGAAGGCGGCTTCGACATGGGCGGCGGTGACACCGGCCAGATCGGCACTGACCTCGCGCACGCCCAGCATGACGGTGGAATGCACCGCATAGTTCAGCAGCGCCGCCACCAGCCGCCCGCGGTCATCCATCAGCGACACCACCGTCAACCGCTTGTCCGAGACCCCCTCGGGGCGGTGGCCCAGCGTCCAGCGGCCCTCGACATAGGCTTCGCGGTTGACGTTCACGTCGACGGCTTCCTGGGCCACACCCATGCGCACGGGCCGCAGCTGGCCTGCCGCCTGCCGGACCAGCGCCACCAGCGTGTCGTAGATCCGGTCGGTATAGACCAGCGATTCCGGCGTCGGGATGCGCGCCTTGCCCCCCGCCGGCACCAGGCCGATGCGGGGCGCGTTGTGCGAATGCGATGGCGCCAGCAGGATGCGACCGGCGGGAATGCCGGTCTCGGCCTCGATACGGTTGCGAATGTCGGTGGTGTCTCCGACCTCGACCAGATCGAGGGCAATGAGGGCCGCGCGGTCCCCGGCATTGTCGAGCACCAGGGCGCGGGCCTGCAGCGGATCATGGACCGACAGGAAATCGGGACCGAAGGGATTGAGGCCACGCAGGTCGCGGGGGGTGATGTCGGCGCGGGCAGTCCCGGCCAGCAGGCGGTCGTTCGCCGCCTCGGACAGAGGGTCGAGCATGGGGGTCTCCTGAGAGGGGGGCGCCTTCGGGGCGCCGGTCTTGGGGGGTCTGCCCGGTCGCGGGGCAGGCCCGGGAAGGCATCAGCCGGTGACGCCACCTTCGGTCAGCCCCGACATCACCCGGCGCTGCAGCACGACATAGGCCACCAACAGCGGCAGGCTGGTCAGCAGCACATGGGCGAAGACGAGGTTCCAGCGCACGCCGTACTGGCCGGCATTGGCAAAGTTATAAAGCGTCAGCGGCAGGGTCGCGTTGGCCGCCCCCTTGGTCATGTAGAGGGCAAAGAGGAAGTCGTTCCAGACGTTGATCACCGTCATCACCGCGGCGGTGAACAGCACCGGGCGCAGCAGCGGCAGGATCACGTGCCAGTAGGTCTGCCAGCGGCCGGCGCCATCCATGCGGGCGGCGTCCTCGAAATCCTGGGGCAGACCGCGGATGTAGCCGGTGGTCAGAAAGACGATCCCCCCCACCCGGGTGCCGATCAGGGCCAGGATGTAGCCGGCCTCGGATCCGGTCAGGCCGGTCTTCGCCAGCATGACGACGGTGGGCACGATGGCGGGCGGCAGGATGATCGACAGGGCGGTGATGTAATAGGTGACCATCAGCGATTTCGACCGGGTGCGGGCATAGCTCCAGGCCGCCATCGACCCCAGCAGCAGCACCGCCAACACCACCGGCACCGCCACGATCAGGCTGTTACGCAGCCCCGTCAGGTAATGGCCTTCGGTGATCACCGTGCCGAAGTTCTGCGCGATGGCCCAGACCCTTGGCAGCGCCACCGAGGGCACGGCCGCCTCGGCATCGGTCTTGACCGAATTGACCAGCAGCACCCAGAAGGGCAGCACCACCCAGGGGATCGCGAAGACCGTCAGCGCCAGGTATTTCAGCCGCTCGGCGCGGCCCGTGTCCGTCTTGACCCAGCTCATGTCTGAAGCTCCCTTCTGCGCAGGTAGGCGATCAGCGGCAGCGCGGTGACGATGACCATCAGCGCGATGGTAAAGCCAAGGGCGCTGGATTGTCCGAACAGCCCTGCGCCGTACTGCGTGTAGACCGCCGCGTTCAGCACCGAGGTCGCATCCCCCGGCCCGCCCTTGGTGGTGGCAAAGATCACGTCGAGCGCACTGAAAGAGCCGACAAGCGTGATGGTGATGTTGAAGGTGAAGGCGGGCGCCAGCAGCGGCAGCTCGATCCGGCGGAAGCGCTGCCAGGCGGTGGCGCCGTCCAGATAGGCGGCCTCGATGATCTGCTTGGGGATGCTGTTCAGGCCGGCGATGTAGACCAGGGTGACAAGGCCGCTCCATTTCCAGCCGTCGACCAGCCCCACCATCAGCAGCGCCGATCCCGGATGGCCCAGCCAGGCGTAATGCACGCCCCCCGGCACGAAGAGCGACAGGAAGGCGTTGACCGGCCCCTCGGGCGCCAGCATCGCCGCCCAGATGTAGCCCGCCGCCAGCGGCGACATCAGCACCGGCAGGAAGAAGACGGTGCGGAAGATCGTGTTCTTCAGCGTCCGCCGTTTCAGCGCCTTGGCCAGCATCAGCCCGACCAGGTTCTGCGCCAGCATCGTGGTCACGGCGAAGATCACCGTGACCACCACCGCATGACCCAGGATGCCCAGGGTCAGCAGGTCGCGGAAGTTGTCGAAGCCGTTGAAGCGGATCGCCCGGCTGAAGCCCGTCCAGCGGGTAAAGCTGAGCACGCCATTGGCGATGAAGGGTCCGGCGAAGAAGAAGGCCACAAGGGCAATCGCGGGCAGCGCGAACAGCAGCCGGTAGGCGCCCCTGCCCCGTGGCGGCTGCCGCCGGGTGACGGATCCCGCCCGCCCGACCGGCATCGCGGACCCCGCCAGAGTGATCGTTTGCTTGGACATCTTCCGCGCTCCGTTCAGGGTTGCTGGGCCATGATCGCCTGCTGGACGAACGTGTTCCACTTGTCGGCCGCCTGCTGCGGCGTCTGCTGTCCGATCACCACGCTGACGGCGAGCTTGCCGAAATTGCCAAAGCCCGGGATCGAGTGGTTGAAGGCAGGGGTCGCGTCGGGATCTTCCAGCAGCTTGGCCAGATCGGCATCGAGGCCGGTCATCGCGGGCGCCTCGAAGCCTGCCATGGTCGGCACGATGCGCGCCTGCGCCACGTAATCGGCATAGCCCTTGGTGGTGACCCAGGTGATGAAATCGCGCGCCGCGGCCTCCTTCCTGGCGTTGCCGGTCTTCGGCACGAAGTAGGTGGCATAGGGCCCGGCCGAATAGGGCGGCGTCGCCGCATGGGCCGAAAACGCCGCCAGCCCGATCTTCGCATCGACCGCCGCCTTGTCGTTGCCGCCCTCGGCGTAGAACTGCGGGATGAAGTCGCTGGGCAGCACCGTCAGCGCCGCCTTGCCGCTGTAGACCGCGCGCACCGCATCCTGGAAGGTGGCAGTGGCCGTATCGGCATTCAGGCAGCCCGCCTGGCGCAGATCATCCACCGCTGTCAGCCCGGCCACGACGGGGCCCTTGGGATCATTGACCTTTTCCTTGCCCGCCGCGACCGCCTTGCCATAGGCATCGCCGGCGTTGAAATCGGCCATCCAGGCGAAGCCCGCGATCATGTTGGCCGGAAATTCCGAGGCCGCCCCCACGAAGGCCGGCACCGCCCCCGCCGCCTTGATCGCCGGACAGTCCGCCTTCAGATCGGCGAAGGTCCGGGGCATCGACACGCCCGCCGCCTTCAGCACGTCCTTGTTGTAGAAGGCCGCGAAGGTGGTGATCGGACCCAGCACAGCGCCGTAGGTATGCCCGTCCAGCGTCCCCTCGACCTGCGCCAGCTTGCCCTCGGCCTTGACGAAGGCCATGTCGCTGAGATCGACCATGTTCTGCGCCATGTTCAGCTGCCGCATGTCCTGCGGGGTCGGCATGTATTCCATGATGTCGGGCCGGTCCCCCGTCGCCCATTTGATCTGGGTCGCGGTGGGGAAGGTGTCGGCCGGGATGTCGATCAGCTCGATCCGGTTGCCGCTGGCGGCCTCGTAGGCCTTGTAGAGGTCCAGCACCGCATCGGGATCGCCGGTGTTGTGCCACAGCGTCAGGGTCAGTCCCTGCGCCGCCGCAGGCCCGCCCGCCAGACAGGCCGAGGCCAGCAGCACGGCACAAAGGGTCGCGGGCGTACCCGCCTTCGCATTCTTCATTTTTCTCTCCTCCCGAGGGGACCCTCCCAAGCCCCCTTCCCCGGATCGGCACCGGTTGGAACCGGCCCCTCTCCGAATTGCATTTAGTTTATAGCTCCGAATTAACTCGTCAAGAACAGCCTTTCGTTCAGGCCACGGTCACGGCCACGCCGACCATCCAGGCGATGTTCAGCAGGCTAGAGAACAGCGGCATCCAGCCGGGGTGCTTCTGGCGGTTGGCGGTCTTTGCCAGCCGCACCAGGAACAGCAGCGCATGGGCCGTGCCGATCAGCGCCAGCGGCAGGCTGTTGCTCCAGCCGGCGCCGATCAGCCAAAGCGCGGCGATCACATGGACCCCGGCGCGGAACGGGCCCACATCGACCGGCGTACCCGCCAGATCGGCCGCATCCAGCATGATGTCCAGCAGCATCCACGCCAGCCCCGCCGCCACCGCCCAGAGCGGCGCCGGCAGGATCGCGATCGCCGGCAACATCAGCGCGTGATAGCAGACCCCCATGACCCGACCGGTCCGTTTCGGCACATAGGCCAGATGCCAGCCGCCTTCCTGCCGCAGCGGCAGCTTGACGTGGAAGCCGGCAAAAAGCGCCGCCGCAACCAGCGTGGTGACAGTTTCGATCTGCATTCAAATCCTCCCGGAAATCGTGCCCGCACCGCAGCCCTCCTGCTGCGGAACGGGGGCCTGCGCCTCAGTCGGCGTCCAGCGGCCGGTCCTTGTATTCGGCATAGAGCTGCGGCAGGAACTTGCTCAGCTGCATGGCCTCGGTGGTGGAATGGGTGATGACCTTCTTCAGGTAATCCTCGGTCAGCATCCAGTCGGGGGTCGTGGGATCGCGGACGATCTTGCCGTTCTCGACCCCGTAGCCGATCCATTCGCGGGTCACTTTCTCAAGGATTCCCCAAGGGTTGATCCGCGACAGGGTCATGAACAGATGGGTGCCGGGAAGGCGTTTCGACGGGTCGTTCATGTCGTGGAACGACTCAAAGCAGCAATCGACGAAGCAGCCCGCCGCCTTCAGTTCGTCCGCGCGCGCCTGGCTCAGGCCGAAGTCCCGCGGATCCAGCGCATTGCGCACCGTCCAGGCCATCTTGTCCTGCCCCGCCCCCAGGTCCAGCGTCTCGACCGTGTAGATCCCGCCCGACTTGTCGACCCCGTTGATAAAGCCGTGATCCCAGTGATCGGCCTGGTTCCAGATCTTGTAGCGGATGTTGCCGACCCCCTCGGGCGTGCCCTTCGAGCGGATGTTGATCCACTTGAAATACCAGCCCAGCATCTCGGGCGTGCAGCCGGGATAGGTGGTGTAGACGGCCAGATAGCCGGTACCGTCCTCGCGCATGCAATAGCCATATTCGACCTCCTCATAGCCCACCGGGCGCAGCAGGTCGGTAAAGTCCTCGGGCAGCGTCGCCCTGGCGGGATCCATCGGCCCGGCCTCGATCAGCTGGCGCTGCAGGGGCGCCACGCGGTGCAGCGGCATGTCCCAGTATTTCTTCAGCGGCAGCGCCTCCTCGGCCTCCGACAGGGCAATGCGGCTCGTGACCAGCATATCTTCGGGATAGTCCAGCATGTTCATCCTCCCTTGCCGCAACGGGGGTCGGCCCGCCGTGGCAGAATCATCCGTTCCCGACCAAACTAGTTCGGTGTACTTAACTAGATTGATCCTGTCCAGCACCCCTTCCCGGGCGCCGCGGCATTGCCGCCCCCGCCGTTCCAAGCTACCGTCCCCGCCGATCGACGCGGCGCGAGACGGAGAAGAGCGATGTGGGAAAAAAGCCCGACCCTGGTCAGCGAGGCCTCGGAGTTCACCGATATGCTGGGTTCGCTTTGGCGATTCGCGACGCTGACCTCGCGGTCGCGCGCGCAACTGCCGGTGCTGGCGCCCAGCCAGGCGCGGGCCCTGCAACTGATCATCGCCAGCGCCGAGGTCACCCCCGCGGCGCTGGCCGAACAGATGGACATGTCCCGCCCCCTGGTCAGCGAAGTGGTTCGCAAGCTTGAGGAAAACGGACTGATCGAAAGGCGCCGCTCGACCTCGGACCGGCGCTCGATCATCGTCACGCCGACGGAACGCGGCACCTATGTGCAGCAGCATTTCCGGCTGGGACTGGTCGATGCGATGGCCGAGGCCTTCGCCGAAATGCCCCATGGCGAGGTGCGCCGCATCATGGAGGCAATGCCCTCTCTGGCCGTTCTTGAGGCGCGCCTGTCGCAGATCGCCGAACGTGAACGCGCACAGCCCACCCCCTGACAGGCGCCCACCGCACTCGCCCCAAAGGGGCAGGACCGATCTGCGACAGACCACCAGATCCCCCCGGAAACAGGGGGATTTTTCATTGTGCGTCGGACTTTGGTGCAGATCCGTTTCCATGAGGATGCAAGTGTTCCGTGCAAAAAACTGTTGACGGGCGCCGCACCTGCTTCATACAGAAAGGCAGGTACTGACTGGTACCGTTAATCAGATCGCGCCATCCTGCAAGTCCTGTTTTGGAGCGGAACCGCAGCTTTTCCCGACACGCATCCCAGCGAACCGGCCCCTGTCCGGCGCGCCGGGCGGGGCTTGCCCGGGCCGTCCTGCAGGAGGCGCTGCGGGGCCGTTTCCCTTGAGGAGGGGGAGCGGCACTGCCCAGAGGATCCGTGGCGCAACCACGGTCAGAGCGCGCCGTCGCGGCGCGAGGGAGGACCAGATGACAAGACCCCGTAAGAGCCGCCGGAAACGACGAGGCGGCGCCGGTCGCCGCCGCATGGATGCCGCGTCCCGGCCCTGACGGCCGCGCACCGGCCCGCTGTTCCACGCCCCGCCCCCATTGAACCGGCCGTCCCGTTGCGGGCGCGGCCCGGGGGGGGGGCTGTGCCGTGCCCCGGCCACGGCCGCGCGCAGTCCCTTGGGGCTGCCCGGCCCGGCCGCTTGCCGCCGCTGACCCCAGGCGGCGTTTTCCAGCCCCACCCCTTTTCGGGGGGCCGTCCCCGGTGCCGCGGCACCGGACGATGCCCCCTGCCCTGACATCAGCAAAAGAGACCCACCCCATGTACCTGCGTACCGTTTCGGCCCTTGCCCTGCTGGCACTGGCCTGGCTTCCTGCGGCCGCCCGCGCCGACGTCACGATCAAGAGCGACGCCTACCTGGGCTATTCCAGCGTCGCCGACACCGGCCCCACCGGCGCCTTCGGGGTGCTGACGACGACGCTCGACGCCAGCCGCGTGCTGGACAACGGCGTCAGGCTGTTCGGCAGCTTCCGGCTGCGGATGCGCAGCGACCGGGACGAGATCGGCCAGCGCGACAATGATCTGGTCGATGGCAAGGTCGGCATCGACATGGGCAGCTACGGCACGCTCAGCTATACGACCTTCAACGATTACAACACGTTTCCCTGGGCCGACGGGATCTGGATGCGGCGCGGCTCGATCGCGGTGATACCGACCATGGGCCCGGCCTTCCGCGGCGTCGGCAATGACCAGACGATCAATGGCATCGACTACGACGAAGAGAGCTACTTTCAGTATATCAACACCGTCGGGCCGCTCGACATCGAGCTGAACGCGGATCCCGACCTGAATTACGGCCCCTACAGCGGCAACGGCTATGCGCCCGATGCACCCACCTGGTCCAGCAAGCTGACGCTGCATATGGGGCCCGCGCATGTGAAGCTGCTGAACAACAACCTGGGCGACTACGCGCTGGAACTGGGCACCAAGCTGCCCGTCGAGGGCTGGCAGGTCGCCATCAGCCGCAGCACCAACACCGACAATGCCTCGAAGAACTTCGATGACATCACCGTGGAATACCACCCCTCCGGGCCGGGGCTGCTGCGCAGCGTCTGGGCGAATTACGCCGTGCCGGACGAGGGCGACACGAAAAGCTGGCTGGTCAGTGCCGCCTTCGGCCGCGAGGACTGGCAGGTCGGGCTGGCGGTCGACCAGGACTTTGACAAGGCCGTGTCGGTGCGTCGCAAGCTGTCGAAGAAGGCGACGCTGTTCCTGGGCTGGGACAGCGGCTTTGGCACCGGCGACGGCAACTGGTACATGACCGATCCGGGCGGCAATGCCCCGGCCCGCGGCCAGGCCTGGGAGCTGGGCGTGGATTACACCTTCTGATCCCTAGCGCGCGATCTGCCCCGCGCCCGACCGGCGCGGGGCAGATCGCGGTCCCGGCAAAGTGACCCGAGTTCGGCCCCGGGCGCAATTGACGGCTGCGCCGCGCACCCAACTTATGGTACCAAACAGTCCCGCCCCTTTGACCCCGCCCCACTTTGACCCCGCCCCACTTTGACACGGACCCGACGCATGACAGACCCCGCCCCTCGCCCCGACCGCCGCAGTTTCCTCGGGATGGCAAGCGCCGCACTGATGCTTGGGGCGACGCGCGCGCAGGCGGCCGAAGACGCCACGCACCTGACCCTGCTTGCAGGGCGGGCCGACGTGGTCTTCGACACCCTGCCGGTGGGCGATTTCGGCGCCCAGAACGATCCGCTGCAGGTGCGGGTGCTGATGCTGGACGACGGGCACCGCAAGGCGGCGCTGGTCAGCGTCGATCTGACCTCGATCGGGGCGCCGCTGGTGGCGACCTTTGCGCAGAAGGCGGCCGCGATCCTGGGTTGCGCCGCCGATCAGGTCAATGTCGGCGCCGGCCACAGTTTTGCCACGCCGCATGTCTTTGCCAAGGGCGCGGCGCCGGCCGACACGGATCCCGCCGACAACGACCGGCTGCGCGCCGCCTACGAAACCGCCCTGGAAGCCGCCGCCACCCGGGCCGCCGCCGCGCCGGTACGGGTGCGCATGGGGATCGGCACCGGGACCTCTCACATGGCGATCAGCCGGGACCGCAAGTATCCGCAGGGCTGGTGGCTGGGGTCCGACCCCGAGGGCTTTGCCGACACCGTCGTCACCGTGCTGCGCTTTGACCGCGCCGATGGCACGCCCGCCGCGATCCTGGCGAATTACGCGATGCAGCCCTCGGTGATGGATGGGGCCAGGGACGACCAGGGGCAGCTTTTGCTGTCGGGCGATCTGACCGCCGCCTTCACCCGCGAAATCGCGGCGCAATATGGCAATGACACGCTGGGGCTGTTCCTGCCGGGCGCCGGCGGCGATCAGGCGCCCTATCTGAAGATCACCCGCAACGGTGTCGATGCCGACGGCAAGGCCACGCTGACCAGCGCCGGCCCCGAGGCCACCGTCCTTCTGGACCTGCTGTCGCTGCGGCTGGTGCAATCGGCGACCGAGGCCGCGATGCAGCAGGCCGATGCGCCGCGGCTGGCGATCAGCGACGGCAGCGTCAGCGTGCCCTCGTATGATCATCCCCATGGCCGTCCCGAAGGTCCCGTGGCCTCGGTCGAGTATACCCAAGGGGCGGCCGTCGGGATCCCCTACCGGCTGCTGGCGATCGGCCCGGCGGTGCTGGTGCTGACCGCCCCCGAGCTTTCGGCCAGTCTGGGCGTCGCGCTGCGCGCGGCCTCGCCCTATGCGGCGACGATGGTGGTGACGATGGTCGGCAATGCCGCGAAATACCTGCCCGATCAAAGCGCCTATGATCGCTTCACCTACGAGGCCCGCAGCTCTGGCTATGCCCCCGGCGCGGGCGAGGCCTTTGTCGCCGCCGTCACCCAGGCGCTGAAGGACCTGCACGCCCGCGGTTAGGGCGCGTGCCGGGCCTGCCGCAGCGCCGGCAGGGCGATCCCCAGAAGCACCAGCGCGGCGGCCAGGAAGATGCCGCCGCCCAGCAGCCCGTAGCCCAGCGCCCCCAGCACGCCGCCCGCCAGAAAGGCCACGAGCGTGCCCAGATGCAGCAGCAGCCGGGCCCGCAGCACCGCATCCGCCCGCCCCGCCGCCAGCCCCGCCAGCGCGATGCCGATATCGGTTGCCACGCCCGACAGGTGGGTCGTGCGCACCCGCCCGTCCGAAATCCGCGTGGTGGCGGCATTCTGCACCCCCATGGCAATGCTCAGCCCCGAAAGCGTCGCCAGCGGCGCATGAAGCCCCGCCAGCGCCGCGATCAGCAGCGCCTCCAGCAGGATCGAATAGGCATGGATGCCGCGGATCCGCCGCGCCGTGCCAATCCCGATCAGCAGCGACGACAGGAAGGCGCCGCCGACGAAGGACAGCAGCAGCAGCCCCGCCACCGCCGCCAGCCCGATCCGACCCTGCACCAGATGCTCGCTCAGCAACGAGACATTCCCGGTCATGTTGGCCGAGAAATACCCCAGATCCCGGAACCCCGCCGCATTCACCGCCCCCGCCACCGCCGCCAGCAGCATCGCCAGCCGCAGATCGACCGCAGTGCTGCGCTCGGGGCCAAGGTGGATCAGCATGGCGCCCCCTCAGCCCGCGAAACGGTTGGCGGGGGGCATCAGGCCAAGGTTCTCGCGCAGGGTGGTGCCTTCGTATTCGGTGCGGAACAGGCCGCGGCGCTGCAGTTCGGGCACGACCTCGGTGGTGAAGCGGCGCAGATCGGCGGGGAAGACGTTGCTCATGACGCTGAAGCCGTCGGTGCCGTAGCTTTCAAAGCGTTCCTGCATGGCATCGGCGATATCGCTTGCCGTGCCCATCACCTGGTAATGGCCGACATTGCCGACGATCTTGCGCGCCAGCTGGCGGATCGACAGGCCCTCGCGCCGGGCCATGGCGACCAGCAGGTCCTGACGGCTTTTCTCGCGGTTGGTTTCGGGCAGGTCGGGCAGCGGGCCGTCCAGATCGCAATCCGACAGATCGACGCCCAGCCAGCCCTCCAGCCGGTCCATCGCCAGATCGGTGGGGATCAGGTCCTGCAGGGCGGCATAGCGGTCCTCGGCCTCCATCCGGGTGGCGCCGACCACCGGCAGGATCCCCGACATCACCTTCAGCGACGCGGGATCGCGGCCAAAGGCGGCCATCCGGCCCTTGACGTCCTTGTAGAAGGCCTGCGCGGCCTCGTTGGTGTCATGGGCGGAAAAGATCGCCTCGGCGGTGCGGGCCGCCAGCTGCATCCCCGGCACCGAGGCCCCCGCCTGAACCAGCACCGGCCGCCCCTGAGGCGAGCGCGGCACGTTGAGCGGCCCGCGCACCCGGAAATGCGCGCCCTTGTGGTCCAGCAGATGCACCTTGCCGGGATCGAGGTAACGCCCGCCCGCGCGGTCATCCAGAAAGGCGTCGTCCTCCAGCGTGTCCCAAAGGCCGGTCACCACATCGACGAATTCCTCGGCCCTGGCATAGCGGTCGGCATGCAGCGCCTGTGCATCGAGGCCATAGTTCATCCCCGCGAAGGGATCCGAGGATGTCACCATGTTCCACCCCGCCCGCCCCTGCGACAGCCGGTCAAGCGAGGCATAGAGGCGGGCGACGTTGTAGGGCTCGTTGAAGCTGGTCGAGGCGGTGGCGATCAGCCCGATGTTGCGGGTCACCATCGACAGCGCCGACAGCAGGGTGATCGGCTCGAACGGGCGGATGCCGTTATGGGCGGCGATGGCCGACAGATGCGGCTTGTTGAAGGGCATGGCGGGCACATCCGCCAGGAAAACCGCATCCATCTTGGCGGCCTCGGCCAGCTGCACCAGTTCCAGATAGTGCGCGACCTCGAACCCGGATGAGGCCTGCGGATCCCGCCAGGCGGCGGGATGCATCCCGGTGAAGGTCAGGAAGGCGTTCAGCTTGATCTGGTCGGGGCGGCGCATCGGAGGGCTCGGGCATTGAGGAGGTTACCCGCACCCTAGGAGCGTGACGCCCCCCGGACAAGGACCAGGGGACTGCAGGCCGCCCCTTCCCGCGGGACAGCCTGCCGCGACTGCCCGGCGCGGTGGCAGGGGCCGTCACGGCCCGGGGGAAGGCCCCATTGGTCCCGGGACCTCAGTGCGGGCGGGCGGCCTGGGCCAGATGGGCCTCGGCCTCGGGGTCGATCCCCAGACTGTCGGCGTCAAGCCCCGCCATCGGATCGGCATAGACCGCCATGTCCAGCTGCCCCTCGCTTTTCGCCACGATGGTCGAGACCACCGCATCCCCCGAGATGTTCACCGCCGTGCGGATCATGTCCATCAGCCGGTCGACCCCCAGGATCAGCGCGATCCCCTCGATCGGCAGGCCGACCTGGTTCAGCACCATGGTCAGCATGACCAGCCCCACCCCCGGCACGCCCGCCGTCCCGATCGAGGCCAGCACCGCCATGACGATCACCGTCAGATAGCCGCTGACGCCCAGATCGATGCCATAGACATTGGCCAGAAAGACCGTGGCGACGCCCTGCATGATCGCGGTGCCGTCCATGTTGATCGTCGCACCGAAGGGCACGGTGAACGAGGCCACGCCATTGCTGACCCCGATCCGTTCGGTGACGCAGCGCAGGGTGACGGGGATCGTGGCGTTCGACGAGGCGGTCGAGAAGGCAAAGACCTGCGCCGGGCGCATCTTGCGCAGGAACACCGCCGGGCTGAGGCCCGACAGCCCCTTCAGGAACAGCATCAGCGTCCCGAAGAGATGCAGCAGCAGCGCCCCCACCAGCACCAGCACATAGGTCAGCACCGGCAGGAACAGCCCGATGCCCTGTTCGGTGAAAGTCTTGGTGATCAGGCAGAAGACGCCGATGGGCGCAAAGGCCATGACGATCTGCACCACCTTCATCATCAGCTCGTTCAGGTATTCGCAGGCCTCGACGAAGGGTTTCGAACGGTCCCCCAGCATCAGTGCCGCCACCCCCAGGATGATGGTGTAGAAGATGATCTGCAGCATCTCGCCATTGGCGAAGGCCGCCACCGGGTTCCTCGGCACGATGGCCGCGAACGTGTCCCAGACCGAGGGCGCGGCCTTGCCCGCGACCCCCGCCGTCTCGACGCCCGACATCTCGAAGCCGCGGCCCGGCCCGACGATCAGCGCGATGACGATGGCAACCGCGATCGCCGTGGCGGTGGTCAGCAGGTACAGCACAAAGGACTTGCCCCCCACGCGCCCCAGCACCCGCACATCGCCGATCCCCGCCACCCCGCAGATCAGCGAGAAGAACACCAGCGGCACCACCAGCATCGACAGCGCATTGACGAACATCTTGCCCACCATGGCGAACAGCCCGCCGATGATGGTCTGGTTGACAAAGCCGATCTGCAGCTGGTTCAGGATCACCCCCAGCACCAGCCCCGCCCCCATGCCGATCATCACCTGTGTCGTCAGCGACATGCGGTCCGCTTTTCCGGAAAGTTCTGCCATGCTCATCCTCCTGATCCGGGCTGTGCGACGGGTGGCGCCCCGGCCGCCCCAAAAGTGACTTAGCGTCAATCCTGCGCAGGTCACGGGCCCGTGTCTTCCGGTTTCGCCCGAAATGCCTGCCCCCTGCCGCGATTCCGGGCCGGGGTGCCGCCGGTTTCGGCACCCCGGCCCGCTTGACAGCCGCCCTGCCCCCGCCGATAACACCCCCACGTCAGGGGAGTCCCGCCTAGGGGACTGAGAGGCTGACAGGGGGAAACCCCGGTGACGCGACCCTTTGAACCTGACCCAGTTGATGCTGGCGTAGGAAGACCGAAGGGCATTTCCGCATTCTCTGTGAACCAGGGGCGGTCCTTTCGGGCCGCAAGGGCCCAGTCGCGCAGGCACCGGGTCCCCATGGCCCCTTTCTGCCAATAGTCTCAATCGGGTCTCTGAAAAGGAGACCGATATGAAAGACACCGTTCCCGCCATCACCACCGGCGGCCTGCCCGCCTCGCGCAAGGTCTATGTCGAAGGCGGCAGCCACCAGATCCGCGTGCCCATGCGCGAGATCGCCGTGACCGGCGAGGCGCCACTGACCGTCTACGACGCCTCGGGGCCCTATACCGATCCCGCCGCCGCCATCGACATCGCCCGGGGCCTGCCGCAGGTCCGCGGCGGCTGGCTGCAGGCGCAGGGCCATGTCGAGGCCTACACGGGCCGCACCGTCACCGAGGCCGACAACGGCTTTGCCACCGGCGCCCGGCTGACCCCCGCCTTCCCCGAGGCCCGCACCGTGCTGCGCGCAACCGAGGGCCGCGCCGTCACCCAGCTGGCCTATGCCCGCGCCGGCATCATCACCCCCGAGATGGAATTCGTCGCCATCCGCGAGAACGAGGGCCGCGCCGCCTCGGCCGGCCCCCGCGACGGCG
Source organism: Pseudooceanicola sp. NS-SX9 (assembly GCF_057380705.1). Lineage (NCBI taxonomy): Bacteria > Pseudomonadati > Pseudomonadota > Alphaproteobacteria > Rhodobacterales > Paracoccaceae > Pseudooceanicola > Pseudooceanicola sp. NS-SX9. The sequence goes on from NZ_CM170818.1 coordinate 2,348,197, forward strand.
AGGCCTTCGGCGCCGACCTGCCCGATCTGGTCACCCCCGAATTCGTCCGCCGCGAGATCGCCGAAGGCCGCGCCATCATCCCCGCCAACATCAACCACCGGGAGCTTGAGCCGATGATCATCGGCCGCAACTTCAAGGTGAAGATCAACGCCAATATCGGCAATTCGGCCGTGACCTCCAGCATGGAGGAAGAGGTCGAAAAGATGGTCTGGGCGATCCGCTGGGGCGCCGACACGGTGATGGACCTCTCGACGGGTCGCAACATCCACAACATCCGCGACTGGATCATCCGCAACGCCCCCGTGCCGATCGGCACGGTGCCGCTTTACCAGGCGCTGGAAAAGGTCGGCGGCGTGGCCGAGGACCTGACCTGGGAGGTCTTCCGCGACACGCTGATCGAACAGGCCGAACAGGGGGTGGACTATTTCACCATCCACGCCGGGCTGCGCCTGCACATGATCCCGATGACCGCCCGGCGCGTCACCGGCATCGTCTCGCGCGGGGGGTCGATCATGGCGAAATGGTGCCTGCACCACCACCGCGAAAGCTTCCTCTACGAGCATTTCGAGGAGATCTGCGAGATCTGCCGCCGCTACGACGTCAGCTTCTCGCTGGGGGACGGGCTGCGCCCCGGCTCCATCGCCGATGCCAATGACGAGGCCCAGTTCGCCGAGCTGCGCACCCTGGGCGAACTGACGCAGATCGCCTGGGCAAGGGACTGCCAGGTGATGATCGAGGGCCCCGGCCATGTGCCGATGCACAAGATCAAGGCCAACATGGACGAGCAGTTGAAACACTGCCACGAGGCGCCCTTCTATACGCTCGGCCCGCTCACCACCGACATCGCGCCGGGCTATGACCACATCACCAGCGCCATCGGCGCGGCGATGATCGGCTGGTTCGGCACCGCGATGCTGTGCTACGTGACGCCCAAGGAACACCTTGGCCTGCCAGACCGCGACGACGTTAAAACGGGCGTTATAACGTACAAGCTGGCCGCCCATGCCGCCGATCTGGCCAAGGGGCATCCGGGCGCGCAGCGCCGCGACGACGCCCTGTCGCGCGCGCGGTTCGAATTCCGCTGGGAAGACCAGTTCAACCTTGGCCTCGACCCCGACACCGCCCGCGAAATGCATGACGAGACCATGCCCGCCGAGGCCCACAAGGTCGCGCATTTCTGCTCCATGTGCGGGCCCAAGTTCTGCTCGATGCGGATCAGCCACGACATCCGCGCCGAGGCCGCCAAGCAGCAGGGCCTGCAGGAGATGGCCGGCAAGTTCCGCGAGGCAGGGGAACTCTATATCCCGGCCGGGGCGGAATGATGCATTCGGTGCTGGGATCGGGGGTGGCTGCGCTCTGCGCGGCCACGGCCCTGACCGATGCGGGGCTGGCGGTCGAACTGATCGCCCCCGAAGACGCGCCGCCCCCCGCCTCGCGGCTGGCGGGGGGGATGCTGGCGCCCTATTGCGAGGGCGAGGCCGCCCCCGAGGTCATCGTCACCCGCGGCCAGGCCGCGATCGACTGGTGGGAGGCCCATGTGCCGGGCGTCATCCGGCGCGGCACGCTGGTCGTGGCGCCGCCCCGCGATGCGGTGGAACTGGACCGCTTTGCCCGTGCCACCCGTGGCCATGCCCCGGCCGATCCCGGCGTGCTGGAACCCGACCTGCAGGGCCGCTTTGCCCGCGGCCTCTTCTTTGCAACCGAGGCGCATCTGACCCCGCGCCGCGCGCTGGCCGCGCTACGCGACGGGCTGGCCGCACGCGGCGTGGCGATCCGCGACGGCGGCGCCCCCCGGGGCCGCATCATCGATTGTCGCGGCCTGGGCGCCCCCCTTCCCGGCCTTCGCGCCGTGCGTGGCGAGATGCTGCAGCTTTACGCCCCCGACGTCACCCTGACCCGGCCCGTGCGGCTGCTGCATCCGCGCTTTCCCTGCTACATCGTGCCCCGCGGCGCGGGCCACTACATGCTGGGCGCCACCATGGTCGAAAGCGCCCGCCCCGGCCCCGTCACCGCCCGCGCGGTGATGGAGCTTCTGTCGGCCGCCTACACCATCCACCCCGCCTTCGCCGAGGCCGAGCTGACCGCCACCGCCGCCGGTCTGCGCCCCTCGCTGCCCGACAACATCCCCGCGATCACCCGCGCGGGGGACCGCATCCACCTGAACGGCATGTATCGCCACGGCTTCCTGATGGCGCCGGTGCTGGCCATGGACCTTGCCGCGATGCTGACCAAGGAGAGCCCCACATGCGCATCGAGCTGAACGGAACCCCGCTGGACACGGACGCGATAACGCTCGCCCAGCTGCTGGATCTGCAGGGGGTCGAAGCCGCCTGCGTGGCCACCGCCCTTGACGGGCAGTTCATCCCGCGCGAGGCCCGCGCCGACACCCCCCTGCAGCCGGGGATGCGGATCGAGGTCCTGTCGCCCATGCAGGGAGGCTGAGCGATGTTCTACGGAACCGAACTGGACAGTCGGCTGATGCTGGGCACGGCGCAATACCCCTCGCCCGCGGTGCTGCAACAGGCGATTGCCGCCTCGGGCACGCAGGTGATCACCGTCTCGCTGCGCCGCGAAGGCGCCGAAGGTGCGGCCTTCCGCGAGATCCTTCAGGCCAGCCCCTGCCGCATCCTGCCCAACACCGCCGGCTGTCATAGCGCCCGCGAGGCCGTCACCACCGCCCATATGGCGCGCGAGGTCTTCGGCACCCCCTGGATCAAGCTTGAGGTCATCGGCCATGCCGACACGCTGCAGCCCGATCCCTTCGCGCTGCTCGAGGCCGCAAGGATCCTGTGTGCCGAAGGCTTCCAGGTCTTTCCCTACACGACCGAGGACCTGATCCTGGGCGAAAAGCTGGTCGAGGCCGGCTGCCGGGTGCTGATGCCCTGGGGGGCGCCCATCGGATCGGGCCGTGGCCTCAGCAACATCGACGGGCTGCGCCGGATGCGGGCGCATTTCCCCGACCTGCCGCTGGTGATCGACGCCGGGATCGGCGCGCCGTCGCAGGCGGCACGGGCGATGGAGATGGGCTTTGACGCGGTGCTGCTGAACACCGCCGTCGCCAGGGCGCTCGATCCCGTCGCCATGGCCCGCGCCTTTGGCCAGGCGGTCCAGGCGGGCCTTGCGGCGCATCGCGCGGGCCTGATGCCGGAACGCGACATGGCGCAGGCCTCGACCCCGATCTTTGGCATGGCGGAACTTTCATGACCCTCGACCCCTTCTACCTGATCGTCGGAGACGTTTCCCTGGCCGAACGCCTGGTGCCGCTGGGCGTCCGGCTGATCCAGCTGCGCCTGAAGGATCTGCCCGCGCCCGAGCTGCGCCGCCAGATCGCCCGCGGCCGCGACCTTTGCGCCGCACATGGCGCGCAGCTGGTGGTCAATGATCACTGGCAACTGGCGCTGGAGCTGGGCTGCGATTTCGTCCACCTGGGCCAGGAGGATATGGACCTTGCCGATTTCGACGCCCTGCGCCGGGCGGGCGTGCGCTTTGGCCTGTCGACCCATGACGGCCCCGAGCTGGAGCGCGCCCTGGCGGAACGGCCTGCCTATGTGGCGCTTGGGCCGGTCTATCCGACGGTGCTGAAAAAGATGAAATGGGGGCCGCAGGGGCTGGAGCGTGTGGCCGCATGGAAGGCCCGGGCGGGCGATGTGCCGCTGGTGGGGATCGGCGGGCTGACGCCCGAACGCCTGCCGGGGCTGTTCGCGGCCGGGGCCGACAGCGCCGCCGTGGTGACCGATATCGTCATGGCCGAGGACCCCGAGGCGCGCACCCTGCAGTGGCTGGCCGCCACCCGCGGGATCCCGGCATGAGCCGCTATGACCGCCAAACCCGCCTGCCCGGTTTCGGCGCCGAAGGGCAGCAGCGGCTGGCGCGGGCCCGGGTGCTGGTGGTGGGTGCGGGGGGCCTGGGCTCGGCGCTGCTGCCGCTGCTGGCGGGCGCAGGCGTCGGGCAGATCCGCATCGCCGATCCCGACCGGGTCGAGGCACACAACCTGCACCGCCAGACCCTGTATCGCATGGCCGACATCGGCCAGCCCAAGGCGCAGGTTGCGGCCCGGGCCCTGCAGGCGCTGAACCCCGAGATCCATGTTGCCGCCGATCTGCTGCGCGTGGATCCGGCACGGGCCCCCGGTCTGGTCGAAGGCGCGGATCTGGTGATCGACGCCGCCGACAGCTTTGCCACCAGCTATGCGCTGTCGGATCTGTGCGAGGATCTGCGGCTGCCGCTGATCAGCGCCTCGGTCACCGGGCGGGCGGGCTATGCGGGGGGCTTTTGCGGCGGCGCGCCGGGCCTGAGGGCCGTGTTTCCCGACCTGCCCGCGCGGCTGGGCAGCTGCGCGGAAACCGGCGTCATGGGGCCTGCCGTCGCGATGATCGGCGCGCTGCAGGCACAGATGGCGCTGGCGGTGCTGCTGGGCCAGCAGCCCGCGCCCCTGGGGCAGCTGATGACGCTGGATCTGGCCACATGGCGCACCGGCGGTTTCCGCTTTGATCAGGCGCCCGCGCCCGAACGCCTGCCGCAGATCCTGGCGGCCAGCCAGACCGGCCCCGGGGATCAGCTGATCGACCTGCGCGATGCCGCCCCGCCCCCGCCCGATCCCGACCGCCGCGTGGTCTTTCGCTGCACCACCGGCCTGCGCGCCTGGCGCGCGGCCCGGGCGCTGGTGCAGCAGGGCCACCCGAATGTCGCCATCATCGGCGACGGTCAGGGCTGAATGCGAAAAGGCCCCCGCAGGGGGGCCTTTTCCGTCACTCTGACCTTGCACGAAGGCTTAAGCCTTGTCGCGGCCCAGCAGCGCATCGACCGAGATCGGGCCGCCGCCGAAGACGCTGATGTAGCCCAGGCCACCGGCCATCGACAGGTTCTTGAGGAAGTTCACCATCTGGGTCGAGGCATCATCGGCCCCGCTGAGGACGTCGGGCAGGTGGAAGATCAGCCCCGAGATCACCGAGAAGCCCGCCAGCAGGAAGGCCACGATCCGCGTCTGCCAGCCCAGGGCCAGCGCCAGGCCACCGCCCAGCTCGGTCAGGATGACCAGCGGCAGCAGGACGCCGGGGACGCCCATGGCCTCCATGTAGCCAGCGGTGCCGCCATAGCCCGTGACCTTCTGGTAGCCCGCGATGATGAAGATGGCCGCTGCCAGGATGCGACCGCCCGGCAGCGCAGCTGCACGGTAAATATCGATGATTTTCATAAGGTTGCCCTTTGGCTTTCCTGTAAGGAATTTCGGTTTCGCCGCACCGGCGGCTCTGATCCCGATCTAGACAACCTGCGGATTTCTATAAATTCAGAATTTTCGGACCATATGCGTGCATTTTTGCACGGTCAAATCCCCGTGTCAGGAACGTGAACGGCCAGGGTGGGTGCCCTGGCCGTCCGGATCTGCCATGGTCCCGGATCGCCCGGGCCGCCTTCAGTCGCTGTCAACCTCCGAAGGGACGGCGGCGGGCACCGCCCGTCCCAGGCGCCGCGCCCGCAGATCGGCGGTCCGGGCCGCGCGCAGGCCGGCCTCGGTCTCGGGCAGCCAGTCGATGTCAAGATGGCTGAGCGCTGCCTCGATCCGCAGATTGCGGGGCAGGCTGATGGTCTTGTCCTTGCGTGTCATGCGACCCTCCGTTGGGAAGATGGACACCGTCAGAACATCCACTCTGACGGGCCGGGGAAGACGTCTGGGAGCGAAATGAAGAACCTGTTCCCATATACTTACGCTGCACTGCCCCGGCTGGCAAAGGAAAAGCGGCGGCGCCTTGCGCTTTCCCCGACGCCTAGCTCCGGGGCAGCCGGCGGCGCAGGAAGGCCAGCACCAGCAGCGTCAGTGCCGCCAGGCCCCAGAACAGCCAGCGATTGGCCTCGGTCACGGCGGGGCGCAGCTCGGGCGGCACGGCGCCGCCCGACACCAGCGCCAGCGCCCGCGCTCCCGGCACGTGGCCGAAGGCGCCGATCAGCCCCGCCTGCCCGGCCGAGACCAGCGCCAGCACGATCCCCTCCGAGGCGACCCGGACCGTGGCGAACAGCCCCGTTGCAACCCCAGCCTTCTCGGGCGGTGCCAGCTCGACCGCGAGGCCGTCCATCACCCCCCAGGGCAGGCCGATGCCGGCGCCGATCAGCATCAGCGCCGCAATCAGCGGCAGCAGCGGACCGTCAAAGCGCAGCCCGCCCAGCAGCACCAGCCCCCCGGCCGCCACCGCCAGCCCCGCCAGCGCCAACCGCCCGCGTCCCAGCCCCGGCCAGCGCGACAACAGCAGCGGCACCAGAAAGACCGGCGCCGACAGCGCCATCAGCACCCAAGCCGCCGTGGTTTCCGAATGCCCCGCCCCAACCAGCTGCAGCGGCACCACCACCAGCAGCGACACGAAGCCAAAGCAGGTTGCCACCGGCAGCGCCTGCACCGCCTGCACAGCCGGATCGCGCAGCAGCGCCAGGTCGATCATCGGCGCCGGACAGCGGCGGCCATGGCGCAGGATCAAACCCAGCCCCAGCAGCGTCAGACCCGCCAGCGCGATTTCGGGCCCCGAGGCCAGGCCGCGGGCCGGAAGCTCGATCGCCCAGGCCGTCAGCGCGCAAAGCGTCCCGGCAAAAAGCACCGCACCACGCCGGTCGAAGGGCGCCTGCGCGGCTGCCCGGCTTTCCGTCAGCGCCCCCCGCCCCAGCAGCAGCGCCGCCAGCGCCAGCGCCGGGGACAGCAGGAAGACGCAGCGCCAGCCGCCCAGGGCCAGCGCCTCGCTGGCCAGCAGCGGACCAAAGGCCAGCCCCAGCCCGAAGGTGGCCCCCAGCAGGGAAAAGGCCCGGCGGCGTCGGTCAGCCTCGGGGATCTGGGCCAGCAGCGCGGTGCCCCCCGCCAGCGTCGCCGCCGCGCACAGCCCCTGCAGTCCGCGCAGCAGGTCCAGCACCGCAAGCCCCGGCGCCAGCACCATCAACCCGCCGCTGACGGCAAAGCCCGCCGCCCCCAGCCGGAACATCCGGCGCCGTCCGATGCGGTCCGCCAGCGCCCCCGCGACCAGCGGCAACGCCCCGAAGACCATCATGAAGGCATTCACCACCCAGCTCAGCAACGGGCCCTGCTGGTCGAAGGCGCGGGCCAGCGCCGGCAGGGCGATCGCCCCGCCCGAGAAGGTCACCGGCAAGGCCGCTGCCGCCAGGCAGATGGCCAGCACCGGGCGCAGGGAAGCGGGCCGCGCCAGCGGGCGCAGCGGATCGGAAAGGGCAGTCATCGGGATCTCCTGTCAGGACTGGCGACAGGATAGGCCTTATGATCCGGTCCGGAATGATCTATCCTGTCCGCTCATTACGGACATGAGGTTGTGAATGCCCCCTCCCAGCCTGAGCCTTCTGGAAAGCTTCGCCACCACCGCCCGGGCCGGGTCCTTTGCGGCGGCGGCGCGGCGGCTGGGGGTCTCGGCCTCGGCCATCGGCAAGGCGGTGCAGCGGCTGGAGAGCGAGCTGCAGGTGACGCTCTTTCATCGCACCACCCGCCAGCTGGAGCTGACCGAGGCCGGGCGTGGCCTGCTGGCGGGCCTGACCCCGGCGCTGGCCGCGCTGGAGGACACCCTGGCCGAGACCCGGGACCGTACCGGCCGCATCGCCGGGCCGGTGGTGCTGACGGTGCCGCTGGTGGGCTACCATCTGGTGAACGCGCGGCTGAAGACCTTCCTGGCGCGCCACCCCGAGGTCTCGGTCGAGCTGCGGCTGACCGACAACCTGGTCGATCTGGTGGCCGAGGGCGTGGACCTGGGGCTGCGCAACGGGCCCTTGCGCGACAGCAGCCTGACGCAGCGCCGTTTCGGCGGGTTCCGGCACGGGCTGTTCGCCGCGCCCGAATACCTCAAGGCCCGGGGGATGCCGGACCTGCAGAACCTGGACCGCCACGACCGCATCGGCTTTCGCTTCGAAACGACCGGACGGCTGCAACCCTGGCTGCGCCGCGATGGCACGGTGCTGGCGCTGTCACCGCCGCGCATCCTGACCACCGCCATCGAAGGCGCCCGCACCGCCGCGCGCTGCGGCATGGGGGTGGCCTGGCTGCCCGACTTCATCCTGCAGGACGACCTGGAGCGCGGCCTTCTGGTGCCGGTACTGCCCGAGACAATGGGCGAAGAAGGGGAATTCTTTCTGGTCTGGCCCGCCAGCCGCGCCCTGCCCCGTCGGATCCGGGCGCTGATCGACCACCTGGGCTGTGCCGCCCCGCAGGATGCCGCTCTTCGGCCCTGACAGCGATGGATCCGAAAGGTCCGGCCGGGACCTATGCCCCTCGGGGCGCGACTTGCACCGGTCGGGATCAAGTCGGCCATCGGCCCGCTTTCCGGGCTGGACCAAGACGGCCCGCCCTGCCGCATGGGCTGCGCGTGCCTTCGAAGCCCCGGCGATCCAAAGGCCCTGCCACGCTTCTGAAGACCACCGCACCCCGGCGATTCCGCCGTGGCGGCCCCCAGGCCTGTCTGCCTGCAGGGGCTGCCCAGGTCCGCGCCTGCCACCGGACAGCCAGGCCAAGGCGCCCGTCAGAAGCTGTCCTGCACCCGCAGATGGCTGTGGCGATGCGCCCCCTGGGCACCGTGTTCATGTTCCTCGAACTCGGTCGCGACGGGGATCAGCGCCAGACGGCCATGGCGCACGCCGCGCTCCAGAAACAGCGAGCCCGCGAAATCCTCGACCTCGGCGACCTGGCCACGCATCACCGTCACCTCGACCGCTTCCTCGTGGTCGATCGGCACCGAGAGCGAGGCCACCGTGCGGTCATGCCGTTCATGGCGCCGCAGCGGCACCCGGCGCACCAGATCGCGCTTCGACAGATCCAGCGTATAGCTGATCACGCCGACGCATTCCGCCGCCTCGGGCGCCTCGCGCGCAAGCGACCGCCGCATCAGATCGCGCATCGCCTCGGACCGGTTCTTGGCCCCCGAACGCTCCATATAGGCGTCCAGCGCCTCGAGAAGGTCCTTGTCCAGGGTCATCGTGATGCGCTCCAAGCTGGCCTCCTGTCTGATCCGGCTGCGCCCTGTGTCGCCCAGATGGCGGCAAAAGTCCAACCTGCGGCGCAAGAACGCGGTTGTATGAAAAACAATGCCGGAAATCATATTCCCGATTGAGACCTCCCCCCCGAAGGGCGTATGGTCCGACCCCAGACCGACCCTTCCGAAAGGCCCCTTTCCAATGCACATCCCCGACGGATACCTCTCGCCCCAGACCTGCGCCGTGGCCTATGCGGTGGCCGCGCCCTTCTGGTACGTGACCTCGAAACGGGTGTCGCAGCTGATGCAGACCCGCACCGTGCCGCTGATCGCGGTGGTCTCGGCCTTCAGCTTTGTCGTGATGATGTTCAACCTGCCGCTGCCGGGGGGGACCACGGGACATGCGGTGGGCATGGCGGTGGCGGCCATCGTGCTGGGGCCATGGGCGGCGGTGGCGGCGGTGTCGATCGCGCTGCTGGTGCAGGCGGTGTTCTTCGGCGACGGCGGCATCACCGCCTTTGGCGCCAACAGTCTGAACATGGCCATCGTCGGCCCCTTCGTGGCGCATTGGATCTATCGTGCGGTCTCGGGCGGATCGGCGGTGACGGCGCGGCGGCGCGTGGTGGCGGCGGCGCTGGCGGGCTATGGCGCGATCAATGTCTCGGCGCTGCTGGCGGCGGTCGAATTCGGCCTGCAACCGATGTTCTTCCATGATGCGAGCGGCACGCCGCTTTATGCCCCCTATCCGCTGTCGGTGGCGGTGCCCGCGATGATGCTGGGCCACCTGACCTTCGCGGGTCTGGCCGAAGCGGTGATCACCGGCGGCATCGTGGCCTATCTGCAGGGCGCCGACCCGGCGCTGCTGACGCCTCCGGGCCAGGCCGCTGCCCCCCGCACCGGCTGGCGCCCGACGCGCAAGCTGTGGGCCGGGGTCGCCGCGCTGATGATCCTCAGCCCCCTCGGCCTGCTGGCCGCCGGCACCGCCTGGGGCGAATGGAGCGCCGAGGATTTCGCCGATCCTGCCGGTCAGGCGGCGATCTCGGCCGCGTCGGGCCATGCGGCGGCGCCGGAAACCGTGCCTGCGGGGCTTGAGAAACTCTCGGCCTTCTGGACCGCGCCGATGCCCGATTACGCGCCCGCCTTCCTGCACAGCGAGGCCTTCGGCTATGTCCTGTCGGCGCTGCTGGGCGGCGGGGTGATCCTGATCGCCTTCCTGGCCCTGCAGGCGCTGACCCGCCGCCGCCCGCTGAGCGCGGGCTGAGACCGGCCATGGCGCTGCCCGAAGCCTCGTTCGGGGCCTGCGACTGCACCCGGGCGCCCGCAGGGCGTGGCCGGGCGCTGGACCGGCTGCTGCGCGGCCTGGCCAAGGTCGCGGCCCATGCCCGCACCGCCGAAGACACCGCCGCGCGCCCCGGCCTGCTGCAGGCCCTTGATCCACGGATCAAGGTGGCGGGGATGGTGGCGCTGATCGTCTCGGTCACGCTGGTGCATCTGCTGTGGGCGCTGGCGGCGCTGTTCGGGCTGGCGGTCGCGCTGGCGCTGGCGTCGGGCGTGGGCCCGGGGCGGCTGGCGCGACAGGTCTGGATCGGCGTCGGGCTGTTTTCCGGCGCGCTGGCGCTGCCGGCGCTGGTGGTGGTGCCGGGCCCGGCGCTGTGGCATCTGCCGGGCCTGGGCTGGCCCATCACGCAAACCGGCCTGCGCAGCGCCGCCTTCCTGCTGGGCCGCGCCGAGACCGCCGCCACCTTCGCCGTGCTGCTGATCCTGACCACCCCCTGGCCGCATGTGCTGAAGGCGCTGCGCAGCCTCGGGCTGCCGGTGGCGCTGGTGGCGATCCTGGGGATGACGCATCGCTACATCTTCCTGTTGCTGCAGGCAGCCGAGGACATGGCCGAAGCGCGCCGGTCCCGCGTGCTGGGCGCCCTGCCCGCCGCGACCGAGCGTCGCCTGGTGGTCGGTGCCGCGGGCGCGCTGCTGATGCGCTCGCTGGCGCTGGCCTCTGACGTGCACATGGCGATGATTGCCCGCGGCTATCGCGGCGAGCCCCGCCTGATCGACGATTTCCGCACCCGTCCGCGGGACTGGCTGGCGCTGCTGCTGGCGCTTTCGGTCCCTGCGGCGATCCTCTGGCTGCAAAGATGACGACACCGATTTTCGAACTGACCGACCTGCATTACGCCTATCGCGACACCCCCGCGCTGCGGGGGCTGGAGCTGACCATCCACGCGGGCGACCGGGTGGCGCTGCTGGGGCCGAACGGGTCCGGCAAGTCGACGCTGCTGCGGCTGCTGGACGGGCTGGCCTTTGCCGATAGCGGCACGCTGATGGCCTTCGGCGCCGCGCTGACCGAAACCCGCCTGATGGAGGCCGCGGAAAACCACGCCTTCCGCCGCCGCGTCGGGCTGGTCTTCCAGTCGCCCGACGTGCAGCTGTTCAACCCCACCGTCCTGGACGAGATCGCCTTCGGCCCGCTGCAACTGGGCTGGCCCCGCGAAGAGGTCCTCTCGGCCGTCGAGGAGGCGCTGACCACCTACGATCTGGGCGCGCTGCGCGACCGGGCGCCACACCGGCTGTCGGGCGGGCAGAAAAAGCGCGTGGCGCTGGCTTCGGTGCTGGTCAGCCGCCCCGAGGTGCTGCTGCTGGACGAACCGACGGCGGCGCTGGATCCGGCCAGCCGCCGGGCGCTGGTCGAGGTGCTGAACGGCCCCGCCCTGCGGGACCGCACGCTGATCATCGCCACCCACGAGCTGGGCCTGGTCGAGGCCGTGGCCGAACGCGCCGTGGTGGTGCTGGACGGCCGCGTCATCGCCGATGACACCCCGGCCGCGATCCTGTCGGACCGCGACCTGATGCGCCGCGCGGGGCTGGGCTACTAGGGGATCACGACCGCGGGGCGATCGCCCTGACGATCTGGTCGGTGTTGTACTGCATCAGCTGCAGATAGCTGGCGGCAGGTCCGTCGGCGCCCGACAGCGCCTCGGGGTAAAGCTCCCCACCGGCCTCGGCGCCGGTGGCCTGGGCGATCTGCTTGACCAGCCGGGAATCGTTCGAGTTCTCGAGGAAATAGACCTTGACCCCCTCGTCGCGGATCTGGCCGATCAGCGCCGCCACATCAGCGGCCGAGGCCTCGGTCTCGGTCGAGACGCCAAGCGGCGACAGGAATTGAACCCCATAGGCCTGGCCGTAATAGCCGAAGGCATCGTGGCTGGTCAGCACCTTGCGGTCAGCCGCAGGGATCGCGCCGATTTCGCTGCGGATCTTCGTATCCAGTGCCTTCAGCTTGTCGCGGTAGGCGGCGGCGCTGGCGTGGATTGCGGCGGCATCCCCAGGGTCGGCCTTGACCAGGGCGGCCTCGATATTGTCGGTCCAGACCAGCACGTTGGGGATGCTGTTCCAGACATGGGGATCGGTGACGGTGCGGCCATCCTCGTCAAAGACATGGGTCTTGATCCCCTGCGAGACGATCACCGGCGGCTGAACCGCCCCCGAGGCCTTGGCCAGCCGCTCGAACCAGCCCTCCAGCCCCTCGCCGCTGAGGAAGGTGACGGCGGCGTCTTTCACTGCGCGGGCATCCTCGGGCGAGGGTTCATAATCATGCGGGTCGCCATTGGCGGGGACCAGGCTGCGGACATGGACGTGATCGCCGCCCACCTGGGCCACCACATCGGCCAGCACGGTAAAGCTGGCCACCACGTCGATGGTCTTTGCCTGGGCGGCGGGGCTCAGGGCAAGGCCCAGCACCCCGGCGCCCAGAAGGGCCAGCAAAGGTCGTTTCTGCATTTCGGTGTTTCCTTGGGTTCAGCCCGCCAGATGCGGGCGTTTCAACAGCCTGCGCAGCGCCCCGGAAGGGCCCAGAAGCAGCGACAGGACATAGATCAGGCTGGCGGTCAGGATGATCGTCGGCCCCGAGGCCAGCCTGAGGTGATAGGACAGCAGCAGCCCCACAAGGCCCGATCCGGCGGCACTGAGGGCAGCGATGGCGAACATCCCCGGCAGGCTGCGCGCCCAAAGCTGTGCAATCGCCGCTGGCAGCATCATCAGCCCCACCGCCATCAGCGTGCCGAGGGACTGGAAGCCCGCGACCAGATTCAGCACCACCAGCAGCAGGAACAGCAGGTGATAAAGCGGCCCCCTCCCGCCGACGGCACGCAGGAACCCCGGGTCAAAGCATTCCGCCACCAGCGGCCGGTAGATCAGCGCCAGCACCAGCAGGGTCAGCGTGGTGATCGCCCCGATCAGCATCAGCGCCTGGGCATCGATCGCCAGGATGGTGCCGAACAGGATGTGCAGCAGGTCGATGTTGGACCCCCGCAGCGACACGATCAGCACCCCGAGCGCCAGCGAGGTCAGGTAGAAGCTGGCAAAGCTGGCGTCCTCCTTCAGGCGGGTGGTGCGGCTGACCAGCCCCGACAGCAGCGCCACCCCCAGCCCCGCGACCAGACCGCCCAGCCCCATCGCCAGCAGCGACAGATTGCCCGCGATCAGGAACCCCACCGCGGCGCCGGGCAGCACGGCGTGGCTCATGGCGTCGCCCACCAGGCTCATGCGGCGCAGCATCAGCAGCACCCCCACCGGCCCCGCGCCAAGGCCCAGCGCCAGCGACGCCACCAGCGCCCGCCGCATGAAGCCGAAATCGGCGAAGGGGGCGATCAGCAGGTCATGGGGGCTCATGCCGGATCCCCCGGGATGTCGCAGACCGGGGCGGCCTCGTCCCAGCCCTCGGCCATGGCGCGGGCGCGCAGCAGGTTGGCCGGCGTCAGCGTGGTTTCGGTCGGGCCCCAGCCGATCAGCCCGCGCGCCAGCAGCAGGGTCTGCGGGAAATGCGCCCGCACCTGGTCAAAGTCATGCAGCACGGCGATCACGGTACGCCCCTCTCCGTGCCAGCGGGTGACGATCTGCAACAGGTCGCGGGTGGTGCGGGCGTCGATGGCGGTGAAGGGTTCATCAAGGATGATCACAGGGGCATCCTGCATCAGCAGCCGCGCGAACAGCACCCGCTGGAACTGCCCCGCCGACAGCGCACCGACGGGACGGGCATCAAAGCCCTCCAACCCCACGGCCTGCAGGGCGCGGCGGGCGCGGGCATCCAGCGCCCGGGTGATGCCGCCGAAGGCTCCGATGCGCTGCCAGGCCCCCAGCAGCACGGTATCAAGGACACTGATCGGGAATTGCCGCTCGATGGCAGCAGCCTGCGGCAGATAGCCCAGATCACGGCGGCTCAGCCCCTCCAGCGTGATCCGGCCCTGGGCCGCGGGCAGGTCCCCCATCAGCGCCTTCAGCAGGGTCGACTTGCCCGCACCATTGGGCCCGGCGATGGCGGTCAGGCTGCCCGGCGCGAACTGCCCCGAGACATGGTGCAGCGCCGGATGGCGGTCATAGGTGACGGTCAGATTGTCGAGGCGGATCGCGGGCCGGGTCATGGCAGGGCCACCGCCCAGGCAATCGCCCCCCACAGCAGCAGCGCCAGCAGCGCAGCCCCCAGCAGACGCTGATGCGCCGGGCGGGCCAGCAGGGACGGGAAACGGGATCTGGACATCGGAAAGGGCCCCGGTTGGATCGGATGGCCCTGCCTATGTGTAATGTTATACTATTACAACTGTGGATCCGAAGGGTTCACGGGGTCGTGATCTTCTCCCCGGGCGTCGGCCAGCCGGGCGCGCAGTGCCTCGGCCAGGGTTTCGGCCACCAGCCGGACCCGGGCCGAGCGGCGGATATCGGCATGCAGCACCAGAAACAGCGGTCGTTCAAAGGCGGGCTGGCGGGCAGGCACGGGAACCAGGGCGGGCTCGCCCTCGGCCAGAAAGGCGGGCAGCATGGCGATCCCCAGCCCCGCCCGGGCGGCCTGGGCCATGGTGGCCAGGTCATTGCTGCGCAGCAGCGGCGGCGCATCGGCCTCGGCCTCCAGCCAGTGTTTCTGCGGCAGGTCGGGCAGGCTGTCGTCAAAGCCGATCCAGGCGCGCGGCGCCCCGGGCGCGGCGTAAAGGCCATAGCGGATCCGGGCGATGCGACGGGCAATCAGCGCGCCGTCAGAAGGCAGGCCGATGCGCAGGGCGATGTCGGCCTCGGCGCGCAGCAGGTCGGCCTCGCGGCGGGTACCCTCCAGGTCGAGGACCAGGCCCGGATGCGCCTGCCGCAGCCCCTGCACCACCGGCATCAGCAGCGCTGCCAGCAGCACCGGCGGCGCCGAGATCCGCACCCGCCCCACCATCGGCTCCTGCGCCTGGGCGCCAAGACAAAGGCCCAGCACCTGCGCCTCGACCGCCGTGGCATGGGCCAGCATCCCGGTGCCCTCGGGCGTCAGGCGCCAGCCGGTCGCCAGCCGGTCGAACAGCCGCAGCGCCAGCGCCTCTTCCAGGGCGCCGACGCGGCGGGCGACGGTGGAATGTTCGACCCGCAGGTCACGGGCGGCCTGCGACAGGCTGCCGGCGCGCGCCAAGGCCAGGAAAAAGCGGATGTCGTCCCAATGCAGGGCGGCAGTGTCGGTCATGGGCCCCTCTCCTGGGCGGATGGCGCGACAGAAGCAGGGATTGGCGGCACAGCCAAGCCCTGCCCTCGGTTGCCTCAGGCGCTGGCGCGCGTCAGGGCATCGCTGTCCTCGTAGAAATGATACAGGCTCAGTCGGTCGCCCTCGACCCGGGTGATCAGCGCCCAGTCGCTGGCAAAGGCCTTACCGGTGGCGCGCACGGTATGGCGGAAGCGACCATAGAGCGCGGCATGGGTGTCATCGCCGAAGGCGGCCTCGATCTGGAAATCGCCCGGCTCAAGCACCTCGGCAAAGCGCAAGAAGAAGTCGCGCGCGCCCTCGGGACCGGTGAAGGTGCCCTGCAGCGGATGCTCGGCGCTGGCCTCGGGGCTGACCGAGATGAAGCGGGCCTGGGCGTTGGTCATCGCCAGCGCCGCATCAATGTGCCCCGAGAACACGGCCTGCAGGAAGGTTTGGGTCAGGGTAACGGCAGACATGCAAAGGTCTCCTGTTGGGGGTCAGAAACCGGCAAGGACAATCTTGCCGATGGTGTGGCCGCTCTCGATCCGGCGATGGGCCTGGGCCAGTGTCGCGGCCGAGATCGGAGAGAGGGTTTCGGTGCCGGTGGGCCGGATCTGCCCGCGGGCGGCCAGCCCTGCCACGCGGGTCAGGATACGCCCCTGGCGGGCGCGGTCGGGGGTGGCGAACATGGCGCGGGTGAACATGAACTCCCAAGCGAGGGTCGCGCTTTTCTGCATCAGCAGGTTCAGATCCGGTGGGCGGGCGAAGGGGACGAGGCAGCAGATCCGGCCCTCGGGGGCGATCAGCCCGGCCAGCGCGGGGAAATGCCGGTCGGAATCGTTGGCCAGCAGGATCAGCCCCGGCGGCGGCAGGCCCAGATCGGCTATCTGCCGGCCCATGTCGTCGAAATGGCTGATCACCGCATCGGCGCCCAGCGACAGGCACCAGTCGCGCGAAGCCGGCCGCGAGGCGGTGGCGATCACCGTCAGCCCCGGCACCAGCCGCGCCAGCTGGATCGCCATCGACCCCACACCCCCCGCGCCGCCGACGATCAGCAGGCTGCGGCTGTCGGGCATCGCCGGGTCCAGCCCCAGCCGGTCGAACAGGGCCTCCCAGGCGGTCAGGGCGGTCAGCGGCAGGGCAGCGGCCTGTTCGGCCGGCAGGTTGTCGGGGCAGTGCCCGGCCAGCGCCGCCTCTACCAGATGGAAGGCGCTGTTGGCGCCGGGCCGCGTCAGATCGCCCGCATAAAGCACCCGGTCGCCCGGGGCAAAGCCCTGCACTGCGGCACCGGTCGCATGCACCCTGCCCGCCACGTCCCAGCCCAGCACGGCGAACTGCCCGTCATCGGCCTTGCGCTGGCGGACCCGGATGTCGGCAGGGTTGACCGAGACCGCCTCGACCTGCACCAGCAGGTCCTGCGGCCCGGGGACGGGCATCGGCAGATCGGCCTCGACCAGCATGTCGGGGGCGTCCGACGGCAGGGCCCGAAAGGTGCCTATGGCTTTCATCGCGCGTCTCCTTCTGCGGCTCGGGGCCCGGGATAGAAGAGGTGCGCGGACCACGGCAGGGGGAAAGCATCGCCAGCCCCTGTGCATGGTTTCCCGGGCGGGCTCTCGGGCTGGTCCCGAAGCTGTGCTTGGACGTGAGGCCGCGGGCGCTTTACCTCCGCTTCCAATGGCCGGACGCGCGCCCCGAACGGCCGGGCCCCCTCGGGGCCCATGCGACAGGCACCGGGGCCAGGTTTCGCCGCAGAAAGGTTGCTGCCCGTGTTCTCTTCGTTCTTCCCCAGGCCCAGGCTTTTCTTCCTCTCCGCGCTCGGGTGGACGGCGCTTGGCATGGTGTTCTGGTACACGCTGGGGCCGGGACTGGGCCGGACCCTGGGCTTTGCGCTGTCGGATGCATCCGCGCAGGTGGTGGGCATCCAGTATTTCTGGACCCCGGATTTCCTGTGGTTCTACCTGGTCTATGCGGTCTGGGTGGCGCTGTTCGCGGGCGCCTGGTTCGTCCTGTCGCCGCACCGCTGGCAGCGCTGGTCGATCCTGGGCACCGCCTTCCTGCTGTTTGCCACCTATTTCGACGTCCAGGTCAGCGTCGCGCTGAACAACTGGCGCGGGCCCTTCTTCGACGATTTCCAGAAGGCACTGTCGGGACAGGGCGGCATCACCGCGGCACAGCTTTACGGGCTGCTGGCCACCTTCGCCGAGATCGCCATGGTGTCCGCGCTGCTCTACGTGCTGACGCGCTTCTTCGTCAGCCATTACGTGTTCCGCTGGCGCACCGCGATGAACGATTACTACATGGCGCGCTGGCCGCGGATCCGCCGGATCGAGGGCGCCTCGCAGCGGGTCCAGGAAGACACCATGCGCTTTGCCACCATCATGGAGGGGCTGGGCGTCTCGGTCGTGGATGCGCTGATGACGCTGATCGCCTTCCTGCCGGTGCTGTGGGGCCTGTCGCGCTATGTGACAGAGCTGCCGCTGGTGGGCGCGATCCCGCATCCGCTGTTCCTGGCGCTGATCTTCTGGGCGGCTTTCGGCACCGGGCTGCTGGCCATCGCCGGGATCCGTCTGCCGGGGCTGGAATTCGCCAACCAGAGGGTCGAGGCCGCCTATCGCAAGGAACTGGTCTATGGCGAGGACGACGCCGCCCGCGCCACGCCCCCCAGCATCGCGCAGCTGTTCGGCCGGGTGCGGGCGAATTACTTCCGCCTGTATTTCCACTACATGTACTTCAACATTGCCCGCGGGCTGTTCCTGCAGGCCGACAACATCTACGTCAACGTCATCCTGGTGCCGACCATCGTGGCGGGCAAGATCACCATGGGCATCTGGCAGCAGATCCTGACCGCCTTCGGGCAGGTCAGCGATTCCTTCCAGTTCCTCGTCGGATCCTGGACCACCATCGTCGAGATGCTGTCGATCTACAAACGCCTGCGCGCCTTCGAAGCGGCCTTCGACCATCCCGGTGACGGCGCGGGCATCGTGCCGCCGCTGGCCGATCCGGCCCCCGGCAACATCGGCCATCACCAGCCGCACGACATCAGCCACTAGGGGCACGGCCTGTCTGGGCGCGCCCCGGTATCCCGCCCCGGCCGGGTCCGCCTGCGGGCCGCAATGCGGCATCGCGCCTGCATCGCGGGACGCCCCTGCGACACGCCCCCCGTTGAACCTGCGCCCGTTTTGTCCGAACCTGCACTCCGGGCCAGGCAGGACGGACCGCGACGCAGAATGCTGAACAGGATATGGAAACGCCCCCCCGCGGGCAGGGATGCGGAAACGGCAGACCGGATCCTTCCCGTGGTCTGGCTGCTGGGCAAGACCGGGGCGGGCAAGTCCTCGCTGGTCTGTGCGCTGACCGGGCAGGACGCGGCACAGGTGGGCGACGGCTTTCGCCCCTGCACCGCCTTCGCCCGCCGCTACGACTTTCCCGCCGACGCGCCGCTGCTGCGGTTTCTCGATACCCGCGGCCTGGGCGAGGCGGGCTATGACCCGGCCCAGGACCTGGCCGCCTGCCAGGCCGGCAGCCACGTCCTGCTGGTGGTCTGCCGCCTTGAGGACCCCGTGCAGGGCGAAGTGGCCGAGGCCCTGTCGGACGTGCGGCACCAGTCGCCCGGGCTGCGGGTGATCCTGGTGCTGACCGGCCAGGACCTGATCCCCGACCCCGAGGCCCGCCTGCGCGCCGAGGCCACCCTGTGCGCCCGGATGGAGCGCGCGGCCGGCCACCCCCTGCCGAAGGTATGCCTGACACTGGCGCCCGGCACCCCGGACGAAGCCGGCCTGGACACCCTGCGCGATCACCTGCTGGAGGCCCTGCCCGCCGCCGGCCTGCTGCTGGAACGCGCCCGCGCGGGCGATGCCGAACAGGCCGAGTTCCAGAAGCACAAGCGCTGCGTGCTGTCCTATGCGGGGCTGGCGCTGACCAGCGATCTGGCGCCGGTGGTCGGGCTGGTGGCGGTGCCCGCGACCCAGATGAAGATGCTGCACGCCCTGGGGCTGCGCTACGGGATGCGCTGGAACCGCAAGGTCTTTGCCGCTTTCCTCAGCACGCTGGGGCTCAGCCTGGGGGCGCGCTATGCCACCACCTTCGGGCTGCGGGAACTGACCAAGCTGATCCCCGTCTACGGCCAGACCGTGGGCGCGGCCACTGCAGGCGCGATCAGCTTTGCCACCACCTATGCGCTTGGCCGCAGCGCCGCCTATTACCTTTACCGCAGCCGCAACGGCGCCCCCCCGACCGAAGCCGAGCTGCGCCAGGTCTATCAGCGCGCCTTCCGGAGGTCCTCTGATGACGCTTCTTGACCGTCTGCGCCCGGCGCTGCTGCGGTGGGACCGCGTGCTGGCGGGCACCGCGCTGGCGCTGCCCTTTGTCGTCGCCATGGTCGCGGGCTTTGCCTGGATGGCCGAACACGGGCTGATCATCGCCTTCATCCTGGCCTCGATCGCGCTTGGCGGCGGGGTCGCGGGGGCGCGGCTGGTGGCCCGCTGGTGGGCGCGCCGCCGTCCCGCGCCCGCCGCCCCCGAAACCGCCGTGCCGCCCCTTCATGCCCCCCACAACCCCGATTGGGGCCCGGCCGAAGATACAGCCTTCCGCACGGCCCAGGCCCGCATCCGCAGCCTGACCGCCGCCCCCCTGCCCTGGGACCAGCTGCAGCCCGCCGCCCAACAGGTGATCACCGACATCGCCCGCGCCATGGGCAAGGGCGAGCGCGGGATGCTGGATTTCACCATCCCCGAGGCCCTCTTGCTGCTGGATCGCGTCAGCCTGCGGCTGCGGCGCGACCTGCGCGACAAGATCCCGTTCTCGGACAGCATATCGGTGGGCACGCTGCTGTGGCTGTGGCAGCAGCGCGATCTGGCGCTGAAGGTCGCCAAGCACGGCCAGACCGCCTGGCGGGTGATCCGCGCCATCAAGGCCCTGCCCGTCGCCATCCTGCGCGAGATCGAGGGCGCGATCTCGGAGGGGCACAGTTCCTTCATGACGACCGAGGGCACCGCCATCCTGCAGGCCCTGCTGCTGGAAGAGGTCGCCGCCGCCGCGATCGACCTTTATTCCGGCCGGCTGCGCTTTTCCGAGGCCGAGCTGCTGGAGCTGGGACAGACCGACAGCGATCTGGACCGCGCGCGTCTGGCCTCGGAGGACATGCCGCTGCGCATCGCCGTGGCGGGCCAGATCAGCGCCGGCAAGTCGAGCCTGGTGAACGCCCTCCTCGGTCAGGACCTGGCCGAGGTCGATGTGATCGCCACCACCGATGCGGTGCACAGCTATGAGGTGGATTTCGACGGCGTGGCGGCGATGCTGCTGGACATGCCGGGCCTCGACGGCGGCCCGAAGCTGGCGCAGCGCCAGCTGGAGGAACTGGCGCGCGCCGACATGATCCTGTGGGTGCTACGCGCCAACCGCCCCGCCCGCGAGATCGACCGCGCCACCCTGGCGGATCTGCAGGCCCGCATCACCGCCGATCCGCGCCGCCGGATGCCGCCGGTGCTGCTGGTGGTCAGTGGCATCGACATGCTGCTGCCGGTCTGGCCCCGTCCCGAAGGCCAACTGGACGATGCCGACATGGTCCGCCTGACCGAGGTCATCGAGGCCGTGCAGCAGACCGTGGCGCCTGCGGACCTGCCCTGCAGCACCCTGCCGGTGGTGCTGACCCAGCCCGACTGGAACATCGACCGGCTGCACACCCGGATCGAAACCCTGCTGGGCGCCGCGCTTGAGGCCCAGCGCAACCGGCTGCGGCTGGCGGGCCGGACCTCGGGCGTGCGGCAGGAGGCGGCGCGGGCCGGGCGCGGGCTGCTGGGGGCCGTGCGGGCGCTGGAACAGCGCTACCTGCACCGCGACACCCCCGGCGACGACGGCTGAGCCCTCAGCGCCGCATCGGGAAGGCGCCGGTCGGGCTGGGGGGCCCGGCCGCGCGCAGGTCGCGGCGATGCGCGGTCGGGGTGCGGCCCGTCACCTCGCGGAACTTGCGGGCGAAATGCGCGGCATCGTGGAAGCCGCAGCGCCGGGCGATCTCGGCCATGGGCAGTTCGGTGCGCGTCAGCAGGCCCGCAGCGCGGCCCACCCGCAGCCGGGTCACGTAGGCGCTGACCGACAGGCCGGTGCTGCGCCGGAACACCCGCTGCAGCTGACTTTCCGTCAGATGCGCCAGCGCGCACAGCGGCGCCAGCCGGATCGGCGCGTCCAGATGGGCATGCAGATGCGTCAGCACCGCCTCCATCCGGCGGCGGTCGCGCGGCAGCGCCTGCGGATCCAGGCTGCGCGCCGACAGCACCCGCCGATCCGCCTGCGCCGCCAGCCGCTGCAACAGCGCCACCAGCGCCAGCGCGCGCGCCCGGGGCGGCAGATCGCAGAGCGCCAGCAGATCCGCCCGGATCGCCGCATCGGGCCCGAACAGCACGCCGCCCTCGGCCTCGGCCAGCAGCGGCGCCAGGCCCGAGAGTTCCGGCAACAGCCGCATCAGCGCGCCGATCCAGTCGGCGGTGAACCAGCAGACCACGGCGCGATGCTCGGCCGCGCCCTCGGCCAGGTCATGGGATTGCCAGGCATGGGGCAGGTCCGGGCCGATCAGCGCCAGGTCGCCCTCGGCATAGGGGGCGACATCGTGACCGACAAAGCGCGTGCCGCGGCTGCCCAGGGTCAGCGTCAGCTCGTATTCCGGGTGGTGGTGCCAGTTGAAGTCGAATTCCGGCAGGCGGCGGTCGTAGACCAGGCAGCTGAGGCCCTCGGGGATGGTGACGGCTTCGAACCACGGCTGCATCGGTCCCTCCGGTGAAATGCGGGGATCGTACAAGAAGACGCCGGGGTTGGGAATGGTGCCACGGCCCGCCACCGCTACAGTGACAGCGGGAGGACCAGACCATGACCGAACCCCTGAAGCCCACCTTGATACGCGGACCAAGTGACCCGGACGTCGTCGTGATCGGCAGCGGTGTCGGCGGCGGCAGCACCGCCCTGCAACTGGCGCGCGCCGGCCTGCGCGTGCTGCTTCTGGAACGCGGAGAGCGCCTGCCGGACGAACCCCAGCTGACCGACCCCGAGGCCGTCTTCGTGCAAAACCGCTACCGCACGCAGGAGGAATGGCAGGATCCGACCGGCCGCCGCTACCGGCCGGGGATGCATTACTACCTGGGCGGGCAGACCAAGTTCTTCGGCACCGCCATGTTCCGCTTTCGCGACAGCGACTTTGCCGCGCGGGCGCATGAAGAGGGCACATCTCCGGCCTGGCCGCTGGACTATGCGACGCTGGAACCCTGGTATGCCGAGGCCGAGGCGCTGTTCGGTGTCCGCGGCGCCGCCGGCACCGATCCGACCGAGCCGCCGCGCAGCGCGGGCTACGGCCATGCGCCGGTGCCCCATGCGCCGCTGATCGCGCAGATGGCAGACCGGCTGACGGCCGCCGGGCTGCACCCCTTTCCCATGCCCGCCGCCGTCGATTACGGCCCCGCAGGCCGCTGTACCCTATGCGGCACCTGCGATGCCTTTGCCTGCCGCATTGGCGCCAAGGGCGATGCCGAAACCCGCCTGCTGCGCCCCCTGCAGGACATGCCCAATGTCGAGATCCGCACCGGAGTCGAGGTCCTGCGCCTGCTGCATGATGCCGAAGGTCACCGCATCACTCAGGCCGAGGTCCGCGCCAATGGCAGCCTGCAACGCATCAGCGCGCCGCAGTTCGTGCTGAGCGCGGGCGCCGTCAACTCGGCGCTGATCCTGCTGCGTTCGGCCTCGGAACACTGGCCGCAGGGGCTGGCGAACCGTTCGGGCGTGGTGGGGCGGCACCTGATGAACCACCACCTGACCGGGCTGATGGCGGTGCTGCCCTTCACCGTCAACGACACGCCCTTCCCCAAGACGCTGGCGGTGAACGATTTCTACCACGGCATCCCGGGCGATCCGATGGCGCGCGGCAATCTGCAGATGCTGGGCAACATCCGCGGGCCGATGATCCGCGCCGCCTATCCGGGCGTGCCGCGACCGCTGGCCAACTGGCTGGGCCGCCACAGCCTCGACTGGCTGGTGATGTCCGAGGACCCGCCCGATCCCGGCAACCGCGTCCGCCTGCTGCCCGACGGCACCCCCGAGGTCACATGGACCCCACCGGACCTGGCCGCCCATGACCGCCTTGTCCGCCATGCCCGGCGGCTGCTGCGGCAGATGGGCATGGCGCTGGTGCTGCGCCACAGCTTCGGGATCCAGTCCCCCTCGCATCAATGCGGCACCGTCCGGATGGGCCACGACCCGGCGCAATCGGCGCTGGATGACCTGTGCCGCGCCCATGACCACCCCAACCTGCACGTCGTCGACGCGGGATGCTTCCCGTCCTCGGCCGCGCTCAATCCCGCGCTGACGGTGGCGGCCCTCGGGCTGCGCGCCGGCGCGCATCTGGCCCGCAGCCTGACCACGCCGCAGGCCGCCTGAGAAAGGACCCCCCATGCCCCATGATTTCCTGCAACCGCTGACCGGCTCCTTCGCCTGCCCCGCCGCCGAGAACCCCACCGTCGCGATGATCGAGGCCGCCTTCCGCCACCACGGGCTGAACTGGCGCTACATCAACTGCGAGGTGACACCCGAAAACCTGGGCGCCGCCGTCGCCGGGGCCCGTGCGATGGGCTGGCGCGGCTTCAACTGCTCGATCCCGCACAAGGTCGCGGTGATCGAGCACCTGGACGGGCTGGGCACATCGGCCAGCCTGATCGGCGCCGTCAACACCATCGTCGCCCGCGACGGCCGCCTGATCGGCGAGAACACCGACGGCAAGGGCTTTGTCCGCGCCCTGTCGCAGGTCTGCGACCCGCGCGGCCAGCAGGTGGTGCTGCTGGGTGCAGGCGGCGCCGCGCGCGCCGTCGCGGTCGAACTGGCCCTGGCGGGCGCCGCGCAGATCACCGTGGTCAACCGCTCGGCCCCCCGCGGCGAGGCCCTGGCCGAACTGCTCAACGACCGGACCGAAGCCCGCGCCCGCTACCAGCCCTGGACACCGTGCTACGCGATCCCCGAGGGCACCGGCATTCTGGTCAACGCGACCTCGGTCGGGCTTTACCCCGATGTCGAGGCGACGCCGGACATCGATCATGACAGCCTGCATGCGGGAATGGTGGTGGCCGACGGCATCCACAACCCGCCGCTGACGCGGCTGCTGAAGGCGGCACAGGCGCGCGGCTGCCGCACCGCTGACGGTCTGGGAATGCTGGTCGGTCAGGGGGTGATCGGGCTGAAATACTGGACCGGGATCGATGCCGATGCCGGGGTGATGCGACAGGCGCTGCTGGACCTCGGGCTCTGACCCGACCACACCGACACGCCCCCGCCCGGGGGGCCGCACCGGCATCGGATCCGGGGAGCGGCCCGCACCGGCACCGGACCTGCCGGCTCAGGCCGGGCCCTCTCGACCCGCAGCTGCGGCGCGCCGTCACAGGCACACCGCAGGCTGCATCCGGAGACATCGCTGGTGCCACCCCGGTGCCAGTCCGAGACGCTTTCGAAGAAGACAGCGTCGATCGGATCATCCAGGGAGATGGCGATGCCCGACCGGCCCCGAAAATCCGGCCCCCCGCAAGCCTGCCCCGTATGGCGGCCGTAGGCGCGCAGGCCCAACCATCGGTCCACGTGAAGGGTTTCCCCGAGGAATCGGGATCGGCGCCCCGGCAGACCGCGTCGGACAAGGGCATCCGGCTCGCTCCAGATCCACTGCGGTCATGGGACCGTGCCGAGACCCGCACAAATGCGGCACCCACAGCCTGTTGGCTTGGTCGGATGCGATTTAAACAAATTTTTCAATAAAAACAGCCCCCTGAAGGGGGCTCAGGCGAGAGGATTTGATTGAAATCCATTGGCTGGTACCCGCGACCGGACTCGAACCGGTATAGCCGAAGCCGAGGGATTTTAAGTCCCCTGTGTCTACCATTCCACCACGCGGGCCCGGGGGGCCGGAGTGCGACAATACCCGGCCCCGCCGCCGTGTAAAGACGATCCCGCCCGGTGCCGCGCCCTAAAACGCAAGAGGGGCGCCCGCAGGCACCCCTTTCATCTTTCCCCAAATACGGCCTCCCCCGGCTGCACCCCGGGAACCGCCGCAGTCATTCGTCGCGAATGATCTTCGCGAACTTCTCGTAAAGCGGTTCGTTGGCGCAGACGACTTCGCCATCCGCCAGCATGTCGCCCTCGGGGTTGATCGGCTCGATCATGCCGCCCGCCTCGCGCACCAGAACGATGCCGGCCGCGATGTCCCAGGGCTTCAGCCGGCGTTCCCAGAAACCGTCGTAGCGGCCCGCCGCCACATAGGCCAGATCCAGCGAGGCCGCGCCCCAGCGGCGCACGCCGGCGCAGGCCGGCATCAGCCGCGCCAGATCCTTCAGGGTTTCCGGCAGGTCCGAACGGCCACCGAAGGGCAGGCCCGTGGCATAGATCGACTCGATCATGCGGATCCGGCCCGACACCCGGATACGCTGATCGTTCATCCAGGCGCCCGCGCCCTTCTCGGCCATGAACATCTCGTCCTTGGCCGCGTCATAGACCACGCCCGCAACGACCTGGCCCTTGTGCTCCAGCGCGATCGAGATCGCCCAGTGCGGCAGGCCGTGCAGGAAGTTGGTGGTGCCGTCCAGCGGGTCGACGATCCAGCGCCGGGTCGGATCCTCGCCGCCCTCGGCACCGCCTTCCTCGGCCAGCCAGCCATAGCTCGGGCGGGCGCCGCGCAGCTCTTCCTTCAGGATGGCCTCGGCCGCGATGTCCGCCTTGCTGACGAAATCGCCGGCGCCCTTCATCGAGACCTGCAGGTTCTCGACCTCGCGGAAGTCTTTCACGAGCGACCGGCCCGCCTTGCGGGCAGCTTTCATCATGATGTTGAGATTGGCGCTGAAGGACATCGGGAAGGCTCCTGGTTTCGAAAGGCGCGTATAGACGTCAAGACCCCGCTTGCCAAGGGCCTGCGGCTCTGCAAAGGGCCTCAGCCGCCGATATCTGGCCGGGTTTGCGGGGTTTGCGGGGCCTGGACCCGGGGAGCGCCGCCGCCCCGCTGCAACTTCACCGCCTCGGTGCGGGCCAGCCGGTTGAAATGCGCCATGTAGGGCTTGCTGACATCCTCAGAGCGGCAGGCTGCGAACATCCGCCGCGTCAGCCCCTGCGCGGTGATCGGCCGGGTGATGTAATCGGAATGGTACTTGACCTCGCGCAGCACCCAGTCGGGCAGCACCGCCACCCCCCGCCCCGAAGCGACCAGCAGCAGGATGACCTCGGTCAGCTCGACGCGGCGGATGTGGTCGGGCTCGACCCCGGCGGGTTCCAGCAGCAGCTTGAAGATATCCAGCCGAGAGCGGTCCACCGGATAGGTCAGCAGTGTCTCGCCGCGGAAATCCTCGGGCTCGACATGGGACCTGCCCGCCAGCGGATGGTTGGCCGCCGCCACGAAGACCGGCGAATAGTCAAAGAGCGGCACGAAGGTGATCCCCGGCATCTCCTCGGGGTCCGAGGAAATCACCACATCGACCTGCTCGCGCTCCAGCGCCTCCATGGCGGTGAACGACAGCCCCGGGCGGATATCCACGTCGACATCGGCCCAGGTGTGGCGGAACAGCTCCAGCACCGGCAGCAGCCATTCGAAACAGGCATGGCATTCGATGGCGATGTGCAGCCGCCCGGCACTGCCGTCGCGCAGCCCGTCGAACTCGGCTTCAAGGGACTCGATCTCGGGCAGGACGCGCTCGGCCACCCGCAGCAGACGCAGCCCGGCGGCCGACAGCCGCATGGGCTTGGTCCGGCGCACGAACAGCTCCATCCCGGCCTGGTCCTCCAAACCCTTGATCTGATGCGAAAGCGCGCTTTGCGTGATGTTCAGAAGCTCGGCCGCACGCTGCAAGCCGCCGGCCTCATGGATGGCGCGGACGGTGCGAAGGTGGCGAAGCTCGATATGCATCTCAAGTCTGACTCATGATAATCGTGAATATTATGAAGTTGTCTCATGCGGGCGTCTCGGCGACAAGAGGGCAAGAGACATGGAGTTGCAGATGACGCTGCCTGAAATTTCGTTCGAATTCTTCCCGCCGAAGAACCTTGAGGCGTCTTTCCGGCTGTGGGACACCGTGCAGGTGCTGGCTCCCCTGGCGCCCCGCTTCGTGTCGGTCACCTACGGCGCCGGCGGCACCACGCGCGAACTGACCCGCGACGCGGTCGCCACCCTGCACAAGAACGCCGGGCTGAACGTCGCCGCCCACCTGACCTGCGTGAATGCCACGCGCGAAGAGACCCTGGCCGTCGCCGACAGCTTCTCCGAGGCCGGCGTGACCGAGATCGTCGCCCTGCGGGGTGATCCGCCCAAGGGCGCGGGCAAGTTCACCCCCTGCGAGGGCGGCTTTGCCAATTCGGTCGAGCTGATCGAGGCCCTGGCCGCCACCGGCAAATTCACCCTGCGCGTCGGCGCCTATCCGGAGCGTCACCCCGACGCCCCCGATGCCGATGCCGATGTCACCTGGCTGAAACGCAAGTTCCAGGCCGGCGCCTCCGAGGGGCTGACCCAGTTCTTCTTCGAGGCCGACACCTTCCTGCGCTTCCGCGACCGCTGCGTGGCGGCGGGCATCGACCAGCCGATCGTGCCGGGCATCCTGCCGATCGAGAACTGGAAGGGTATGCGCCGGTTCGCGCTGAACTGCGGCGCCAACGTCCCCGCCTGGATGGACGAAGCCTTCGAAAAGGCCGCCCGCGACGGCCGCGAAGACCTTTTGGCCACCTCGCTGTGCACCGAAATGTGCGACCGCCTGATCCAGGAAGGCGTCGACAAGCTGCATTTCTACACGCTCAACAAGCCCGAGCTGACCCGCGACGTCTGCCATGCCCTGGGCGTGACCCCGAAAAGCAAGCTGGAAAACGTCGCCTGATTTCCAGGCCCGCGACCCTGCCCCCCCGGCGCGCCCGTTTCCTACGGCGCGCCGGTGCATATTTATGGAAAGATGAAACAACACGTCAGCGCCCGGGGCGCGCCGTTTTGCCATCCCGAGGGCGCGCCCGCCGAACCGGCGCACCGTCACCTGCCCGTCACCGTTCCCTGTCATCTGGCCATAAATACTCCCGCCGGAGGCATCCCCGCGCCTTCCACCGGACCACCGCAGGGGTGTCTCAGGCCGGCAGGTGGTGGCGCGGATAGGTCCCCCGCGCCAGGGCGCTGTCATGCAGCCGCTCCGAGGGATCCGCGCCCACCAGCCGCGGCCGGCGCAGCAGGAACAGCTTGGAGATGCCACGCCATTGCCCAACCGAAGGCGCCTCGACATCGCCGGGGAAGCGCGCGCGCCAGCCTTCGGGCAGCGGCAGGCCACGGAATTCCGCCTGGCCCAGCATCCAGACCAGCGGCAGATTCGACAGCCCCCGCCCCGCGTTGAAGCCACCCAGCTGGCCGCCGACATCGCTGTGGGTGCCGGCGAACCAGACCTGCTCCAGCCGGCCGTGCCAGTCGGGATCGCTGTCCCACAGCACCGGCGCATAGACCGAACGGGTTTCCTCCAGCGCCAGGGCGTGGAAGCCCGAGCGCACGCAGGACGACAGCTGGTGATTGTGGAAGGCATGTTGCGCCTCGGCATAGCGCCAGATGAGCGGCAGCCGCAGCCCGAGGCTCTTGACCGTATCGAAGGCGCCGATCATCTCGATCTCGACGGTCTCGTGGCAATGCGCCTTGCGGAAGGCCGTGCGGGTGTCGGTGCCGTTCGGTTCCTGATACAGCCGGTAGGCCTGGCGGATATTGCGTTCCGTCGCCTGGTCCGCGCGCACCAGCCCCACCCGGTCGATCACACCCGCAAGCGAGCGCACCGCATAGGCGCCCCGCGAATAGCCCAGCAGGAAGATCCGGTCCCCCGGCCGGTAGCGCGATGCAAGATAGCCATAGGCGCGCCGGATCTGCCGGTTGATGCCCCGGCCCATCAGCACGTCCAGCGTGTTCGACCAGCTGGTCCACTGGATGCCCGCCTCGTAGAAGACCGACAGTGCCACCCCGGCCTTTTCCGCCAGCAGCTTGTAGATCAGGCCGATGTTCGTCTCCTCGCCCTCGGCCAGAGAAGACATCGTGCCGTCCAACAGGATCACGTGGATGACCGGGCCGCGGCGACGGGCCACCGTGGTCCGCCTGTTGCGGGCCAGCCAGCGCGGCCGGACCAGCCGCAGCAGCAGATCAAGCGGGCCGTGCGCAGGCATCTTGCAGCAGCGCCCAGACGCGGGCCGGCGTGAAGGGCATGTCGGCCCGTTCCACCCCGCGCGCAGCCAGCGCATCCATCACCGCATTCGCCGCGGCCGCCATCGATCCCACTGTCCCCGCCTCTCCGCAGCCTTTCATCCCCATCGGGTTGTTGGTCGAGGGCACAGGCACCACCGAGAAGCCGATCATCGGCACATCCCCCGCCCGTGGCATCGCGTAATCCATGAAGCTGGCCGTCAGCAGCTGGCCCTCGTCATCGAAGCTGACGTTTTCCATCAGCGCCTGGCCGATGCCCTGCACCACCCCGCCATGGACCTGCCCCTCGGCCAGCATCGGGTTGATCATGTTGCCGAAGTCATCGACCACCGTGTAACGCTCCAGCCGCACGGCGCCGGTGTCGGGATCGACCTCGACCTCGGCCAGATGGGCGCCGTTCGGATAGGAGCGCCCGGGCAGGCGGGCAGTGCGTTCGTGCACCAAAAGATCGTCACGCCCGGCTTCGCGCGCCATCGCGGCCACGTCCAGCATGTCGGGCGCGGCATTCGAGCCCTCGATGCGGAAACTTTCGTCGTCGAAGCTGACGGCCGACCGCGGCACAGCCATGCGTTCGGCCAGGAAGGTCGAGAAGGCCTCGACCATGCTGCCCACCACCGCAAGCGTCGCGTTGTTCTGCGTCGTCACCGAACGAGAGCCACCGGTGCCGCCGCCGGTCGCGATCAGGTCGCTGTCGCCCTGGATGACGCGGATGCGCTCCATCGGGATGCCGCACTGGTCGGACAGGAAACGGGCATAGACGGTTTCGTGCCCCTGTCCGTTCGACTGCGTGCCGACGTAGATATTGACGTGACCTTCTGGCATGAACTCCACCTTCGCCGTCTCGGAAGGATCGCCCAGAATGCTTTCGATATAATAACAAAGACCCAGCCCGCGCAGTTTTCCCTGCCCCTCGGAGGCGGCGCGGCGGGCGGCAAAGCCCGCCCGGTCGGCGGCCTGTTCCACCGCATCCAGCAGGCGGGCGAAATCGCCCACGTCGTAGGTTTCGCCGGTGACGGTGGCATAGGGGAAGGCCTCGGGGGGGATGAAGTTGCGGCGGCGTAGTTCGAATTCGTCGATGCCCAGTTCGCGCGCGGCATAGCTCATGCAGCGTTCCAGCAGGTAATTCGCCTCGGGGCGGCCAGCGCCGCGATAGGCATCGGTGGGGGTGGTGTTGGTATAGAACCCCTCGACCTCGAGCAGCGCGGCCTGGATATCATAGACGCCGGTCAGCACCCGGGCGAACAGGTGGCTTTGAATGTATTGCCCGAAGTTCGAGTTGTAAGCCCCCAGGTTGAAACGGGTTTTCACATGATAGGCGGTGATCCGGCAGGCCGCGTCGAAACCAAGCGCGACCTCGTGCACCAGATCGCGGGCGCCATTGTCCGACAGCATAGATTCCGTCCGGTCGGCGATCCAGCGCACCGGGCGGCCAAGCGCACGCGCGGCAAAGCACGACAGCGCATATTCGGGATAAAGCTTGGCCTTCATGCCGAAGCCGCCGCCGACATCGGGATGGGTGACGCGCACCGCCTCGGGCGGCAGGCCGAAGATCGCGGCCAATTCCGCCTTGGGCCCCCAGACACCCTGCCCGTTCATCGACAGGTGCAGCCGGCCCGCGTCCCATTCGGCATAGCAGCCGCGCGGCTCCATCGAGACGACCATGACGCGGTTGTCGGCCACCGAGGCGCGCAGCACATGGGCCGATCCCGCCAGCGCCGCCGCGACCGCCGCCGCATCCCCCACCGCATAGTCGAGCGCCCGGTTCCCCGGTACGCCGTCGTGCAGATCGGCCACCGGATCGCCAAGGGTCATCTGGACCGGACGGTCGCGGGTTTCGAAGGTGATGACCTCGGCGGCGTCGCGCGCGGCATCGAGGGTCTCGGCCACGATCATCGCGATGGGTTCGCCGACAAAGCGCACCCGGCCCTCGGCCAGAAGCGGATAGCGGACATCGGCGCCCCGGCTGCCGTCGCGGTTGGGCGCCAGGCTGGCAGAAAGGCCCCGGGTGATGCCGCCTGCCCGCAGGTCTTCGGCGGCGATGACCAGATGCACGCCGGGCATGGCGCGGGCCTCGGTCAGATCCAGCGACAGCAGATCCGCATGGGCCACGCTTGAGCGCAGGAAGACCGCATGAAGCGCCTCTTTCGGGGCGATGTCGTCCACGTAACCGCCGGTGCCGGTGACAAAGCGCAGATCCTCGGTGCGCTTGACCGGCTGGCTTCGACCGAATTTCTCCATCTGCGCCTCCCCCATCCCTCTTTTTCCGAGAGTAGCCTCTGTGGGCCACCTGTCCAGAGAAAGCCGGGGGATTCCGCAAGGTTGTGCCAGATCAAGTGGCGCAACCGGAAACGGAAACGGCCCGCCACGGGGGGCGGGCCGTCTGCAGATGTCAGGCGCCGAGGGCTCAGCCCAGTTCGGCCATGCGCGCCAGCGCCGCCTTCAGCTTGGATTCCTCGTCCTGGCGGGCGGCCAGGTTGGCCTGGGTTTCCTCGACCACCTCGGCGGGGGCACTTTCGGCGAACTTGGGGTTCTTCAGACGCCCGGCCAGACCACCGATTTCCTTCGCCAGCTTTTGCAGCGACTTTTCAAGACGCGCCTTTTCCTCGGCCACGTCGATGATGTCGGCCAGCGGCAGGCCAAAGGTCGCGCCCTCGGCCGGCACCGTGATCGTGCCCTTGGGGAAGTGGTCGACCGGGGTCAGCGCCTCGATGCGCGCCAGACGCTGGATCAGCGCCTCGTTCGCGGACCAGGCGGCCTGGGCCTCGGGGCCGAAGCCGGTGACGACCAGCGGCACATAGGCGCCGGCGGGCACATGCATCTGCGCACGGGCCGAGCGGATGTCCTCGATCAGGGAAATCACCCAGTTCATCTCGCGGTCGGCGGCGGGGTCGATCAGCTCGGCGCCATAGGTCGGCCAGTCGGCATGGACCAGCATCTTGGGACGCGCCGCGGTGGTCGCCCACAGCTCTTCGGTGATGAAGGGCATGATCGGGTGCAGCAGGATCAGGCACTGGTCGATCACCCAGCCCATCACCGCCTGGGTTTCCGCGCGTTCCGGCGCACCTTCCGCCAGCAGCGGTTTCGCCAGTTCCACGTACCAGTCGCAGACCTTGCCCCAGACGAAGGCATAAAGGCCAAGGGCGGCCTCGTTGAACTTGAACTCGGTCAGGGCTGCATCGACGGTTTCGCGGATGCGGGCGGTTTCACCGATGATCCACTTGTTCACCGTCGCGGTGGCCACGGGCACCTCGGTCACGGGCGCACCGCTGTCGAAGACGCCGTTCATCTCGGCAAAGCGGGTGGCGTTCCACAGCTTGGTGCCGAAGTTGCGATAGCCCTTGATGCGTTCTTCCGACAGCTTCAGCACGCCGCCGATCGCCGCCATCGAGGCATTGGTCATGCGCAGCGCATCGGCGCCGTATTCCTCGACGATGACCAGCGGGTCGATGACGTTGCCGGTGGTCTTGGACATCTTCTTGCCCTTCTCGTCGCGGACCAGCTGGTGCAGGTAGACGGTGTGGAAGGGCTCTTGCTCGACCACGGCCAGCTGCATCATCATCATCCGGGCGACCCAGAAGAACAGGATGTCCTCGCCGGTGATCAGCACGTCGGTGGGGAAATACCGGGCCAGCTCGGGGGTTTCCTGCGGCCAGCCCAGCGTGCCGATCGGCCACAGACCGGACGAGAACCAGGTGTCCAGCACATCGGCATCACGCCAGACCGGATAGACCAGCACGGTCGGATCCTGCGTCGCAGTGAACTGCGCCAGGCTTTCCGCCAGCATGTGCTGGGCCGCCTTCTTGTCCGCCACTTCCACGATGCGGGCATGCGACAGCGGCGAGGGCAGATCGGCATTGGCATCGCGGAAGGTGTCGATCACACCCTCGAACGAGGCACCGCAGGCCTCGACATCGCCCATGTGGACCATGTGGTCATCGACAAAGAGGGTCAGCATGTCCACCAGGTCCAGCTCGCCTTCGCCGCCCTGTTTCAGCGTGCCCATGTCGACACCGTACCAGACGGGGATCTGGTGGCCCCACCACAGCTGGCGCGAGATGCACCAGGGCTCGATGTTCTCAAGCCAGTGGTAATAGATCTTCTCGCCGCTCTCGGGCATGATCTTGGTGCGGCCTTCGCGCACCGCATCCAGCGCCGGGCCCACGATCTGCTGGCTGTCGACGAACCACTGGTCGGTCAGCATCGGCTCGATCACCACCTTCGAGCGGTCGCCGAAGGGCTGCATGATCGGCTTGGCCTCGACCAGCGGCACGATCACCTCGCCCTCTTCGCCTTCCGGGCGCTTGCCGCCCAGACGGGGATCCGAGGCCTTGGTCATCACCGCCAGACCGGCGGCCGTGATGTCCTCGACCACGGCCTTGCGGGCGGTGGCACCATCCATGCCGCGGTATTTCTCGGGCACCAGGTTCAGGCTGTCGATTTCCATCTCGGTGGCCTGGGCGCCGGCCGCGATCTCTCGCGCGCGGGCGACGCAGGCCTCATAGGGCAGACCATCGGCACGCATGTGGCCGCGGGTGTCCATCAGGCGGTACATCGGCAGGCCGCAACGCTTGGCGACCTGGTAGTCGTTGAAATCATGCGCGCCGGTGATCTTCACCGCGCCCGAGCCAAAGGTCGGATCGGGATATTCATCCGACACGATCGGGATCAGACGGTCACAGAGCGGCAGATGCACCATCTTGCCGACGATGGGCGCATAGCGTTCGTCCTCGGGGCTGACCGCCACGGCGCCATCGCCCAGCATGGTCTCGGGGCGGGTCGTCGCGATCGAGATATAGTCGCGCTCCTCGCTGAAGGTGACGGTCCCGTCCTCGTCCTTCTCGACATAGGTATAGGTCTCGCCGCCCGCCAGCTTGTACTTGAAATGCCACATGAAACCGGCGACCTCGGTGTTCTCGACCTCAAGGTCGGAAATCGCGGTCTCGAAATGCGGGTCCCAGTTGACCAGCCGCTTGCCGCGGTAGATCAGGCCCTTCTGGTACATCTCCACGAAGACCTTGATGACGGCATCGTGGAAGTTCGGCGAATTCTCGTGCCCGGTGCGCGGATCGCCCGGCGCGCCCGCCATGGTAAAGGCATTGCGCGACCAGTCGCAGGACGACCCAAGGCGCTTCAGCTGCGACACGATGGTGCCGCCGTACTGGCCCTTCCATTCCCAGACCTTCTCCAGGAACTTCTCGCGGCCCAGCTCGCGGCGGCCCAGGTTGCCCTGCGCCGCCAGCATCTTCTCGACCTGCAGCTGGGTGGCGATGCCCGCATGGTCCTGGCCCGGCTGCCACAGGGTGTCATGGCCCTGCATCCGGTGCCAGCGCACCAGGATGTCCTGCAGCGTGTTGTTGAACGCATGGCCCACGTGCAGCGCGCCGGTCACGTTCGGCGGCGGGATCATCACACAGAAGCTCTCGGCGCCTTCCTTCGCATTGGCACCGGCCCTGAAGGCGCCGGAGCTCTCCCAGGCCTCGTAGATCCGGGCCTCGGCATCGGCGGCGTTGAAGGTCTTTTCCATGGCCATGGTCATCATCCTCGGATTGCGCCCCGGGGGCGCCGGTCATCGCTTAGCCCGAGGGGATAGCGCACCGTCGCAGGAAGGGAAAGGCCCCGGGGGCCCCGCCGCCGCTAGGTTTCCGGCCCCGTCCCCCCGGCATCGGGATCGGCCTTGCCCACCCCCAGGAAGACAAAGCGCAGCGGCAGCGCCCAAAGCACCCCCAGACCGACATAGACACCCAGTTCCACCAGCTTCGGCGGCCGCTGCAGCAGGTTCATCACCGTGACGCAGGCGACGATGTAGACCGGCAGCCCCACCACCAGCACCACCAGCGACCAGCGCCGCCGCGCCCTGTAACTCAATGCCATGATCCCCTCCCCGGAAATGAAAATGGGGCGAAGCACCCTTCACCCCATTTTCTTGTCTCAAATATCTCGGGGGGAGTCAGCCCCCGGCTGACGGGGGGCAGAGCCCCCCTGCCCGGGTCCCCGCCCGCGCCTCAGTCGGCGAAGGGATCGGTGACCAGGATGGTATCGTCGCGCTCGGGGCTCGTGGACAGCAGTGCCACCGGGCACTCGATCAGTTCCTCGACGCGGCGCACGTACTTGATGGCCGCCGCCGGCAGATCCGCCCAGCTGCGCGCACCTTCGGTCGACTCGCTCCAGCCGTCCATCTCTTCGTAGATGGGCGTGCAGCGCGCCTGCTCGTCCGAGGCGATCGGCAGAAAGTCCAGACGCTTGCCATCCAGCTCGTAGCCGACGCAGATCTTCAGCGTCTCGAAGCCGTCCAGCACATCCAGCTTGGTCAGCGCGATGCCGTTGACGCCCGAAACCGCACAGGTCTGACGCACCAGCGCCGCATCGAACCAGCCGCAACGCCGCTTGCGCCCCGTCACCACGCCGAACTCGTGACCGCGCGACCCCAGACGCTCGCCATCGTCATCCAGCAGCTCGGTCGGGAACGGGCCTTCGCCCACGCGGGTCGTGTAGGCCTTGACGATGCCCAGCACGAAGTCGATCGACCCCGGCCCGATGCCCACGCCCGTTGCCGCCTGGCCCGCGATCACGTTCGACGAGGTAACGAAGGGATAGGTGCCGAAATCGATATCCAGCAGCGAGCCCTGCGCGCCCTCGAACAGGATCCGCTTGCCGGCCTTGCGCTTGTCGATCAGCACTTTCCACACGGGGGCGGCATATTGCAGGATCTCGGGCGCGATGTCGCGCAGCTTCGCCAGCAGCGCATCGCGGTCGACGGGCTCCATGCCCAGGCCCTTGCGCAGGGCATTGTGGTGCAGCAGTGCACGGTCGACGCGGGCTTCCAGCGTCGCGTCATCCGCCAAGTCCGCCACGCGGATCGCCCGACGGCCGACCTTGTCCTCGTAGCAGGGGCCGATGCCGCGACCGGTGGTGCCGATCTTGGTGCCCTTGCTGGCCGCATCCTCGCGCGCGCGGTCCAGCTCGCCGTGCAGCGGCAGGATCAGCGGCGTGTTTTCGGCGATCATCAGCGTCTCGGGGCTGATCTCGACGCCCTGTTCGCGGATCTTGGCGATCTCGCCGACCAGATGCCAGGGATCCAGCACCACGCCATTGCCGATGACCGACAGCTTGCCGCCGCGCACCACGCCCGAGGGCAGCGCATTCAGCTTGTAGACCTTGCCGTCGATGACAAGGGTGTGACCGGCATTATGCCCGCCCTGGAAACGTGCGATGACATCGGCCCGTTCGGACAGCCAGTCAACGATCTTGCCTTTCCCTTCGTCACCCCACTGGGCTCCGACAACGACGACATTGGCCATGTCCGGTCCTTTCTGACTTGGCTTGAACGACTCCGGTCCCCCGGGACCCGGGCCGGTATAGCGAAGCCCGCCGCCCGGCGAAACCGCAATCTGCGGGCCTTCCTCAACGAAGCCCTGCGGCCCGCAAACCGCCCCCATCCCCTTCATCTTTCCACAAATATGCCCGCCGGAGGCCCGCCGCACCCGGGGCCACCCCGCCCTGCCCCGGCCCTTCCGGCCATTCGGGCTTGCAGCGCGGGCCGCTCTGGCTTAGACAGCCGCAAATCTGCGCGCGCCCTGCGGTGCGCCTCTGCCCGCAATCCGAGAGAGGCCGACCTCCCGATGCAAAACATCGTCCTGATCATCCACCTGATCCTCGCGCTGTCGCTGATCGGCGTGGTGCTGCTGCAGCGCTCCGAAGGCGGTGGCCTCGGCATGGGCTCGGGTGGCGGCGCAATGACCGGACGCGCAGCCGCTTCGGCGCTGTCGAAGGTGACCTGGGTGCTGGCTGCGGCCTTCATCGTCACCTCGCTGGCGCTGACGCTGATCGCCGCCAAGAAATCTTCGGGCGCTTCGGTGCTGGACCGGATCGGCAATGCCCCTGCGGCATCGGCCCCCGTCAACAGCGACGGCGCCGCCGACACCACGGGCACCCTGCCCGGTGGCGGTTCGCTGCTGCCGCCGCCCTCGGGGTCCTCGGACACCAACGACCTTACTCCCTCGGCCAACTGAGGCCGGGGCCGGCCCTTGGGCCGGACCGCAGACACTCCCGGGCGCGTGGCTTCCGAAACGGTCGCGCGCCCGTTGCTTTTCGTCACCCCTGATCCACAACACCTTGCGGGCAGTTCCTGTCCCAAGGGCAGCATCTTGCGGGCCCTGTTGCCGAACGGCCCCGAATCTGTTACCGGTTAAATCCCGTGATGCTGCGGCCCGAAAGGGCCGTTTGGGCTTAGAACTGCGCAATGGCGCCGACCACTCACGGGAGCCTTTGATCCATGGCAAGATACATCTTTATCACGGGCGGCGTCGTGTCGTCCCTCGGCAAGGGTTTGGCCTCTGCCGCCCTGGGCGCGTTGCTCCAGGCGCGGGGTTACTCCGTTCGCCTGCGCAAGCTTGACCCCTATCTGAACGTCGATCCGGGCACCATGTCGCCCTTCGAGCACGGCGAGGTCTTCGTGACCGACGACGGCGCCGAAACCGACCTGGACCTGGGTCACTACGAACGCTTCACCGGCGTTGCGGCACGGATGACGGACTCGGTCTCGTCGGGCCGGATCTATTCCAACGTGCTGGAAAAGGAACGTCGCGGCGACTACCTGGGCAAGACCATCCAGGTGGTTCCCCACGTCACCAACGAAATCAAGGACTTCCTTCACATCGGTGAGGACGAGGTTGATTTCATGCTGTGCGAGATCGGCGGCACGGTCGGCGACATCGAGGGCCTGCCCTTCTTCGAGGCGATCCGCCAGTTCAGCCACGACCTGCCGCGCGGCCAGTGCATCTTCATGCACCTGACCCTGCTGCCCTATCTGGCGGCGAGCGGAGAGCTGAAGACGAAACCCACCCAGCACTCGGTCAAGGAACTGCAGTCGATCGGCATCGCGCCCGACATCCTGGTCTGCCGGTCCGAACAGCCGATCCCGCAGAAGGAACGCGAGAAGATCGCGCTGTTCTGCAACGTGCGCCCCGATGCCGTGGTGCCGGCCTATGACCTGAACTCGATCTACGAGGCGCCGCTGGCCTATCACCGCGAGGGGCTGGACCAGGCGGTTCTGGATGCCTTCCAGATCAGCCCGGCGCCGAAACCCGACCTGTCGCGCTGGCAGGACGTGCAGGACCGCATCTGGAACACCGACGGCGAGGTCAACATCGCCATCGTCGGCAAGTACACGCAGCTGGAAGACGCCTACAAGTCGATCAAGGAAGCGCTGATCCACGGCGGCATGGCGAACCGGATCCGGGTCAACGTGCAATGGGTCGATGCCGAGGTCTTCGACCACGAGGACGCCGCGCCGCATCTGGAAGGCTATCACGCGATCCTGGTCCCCGGCGGCTTTGGCGAGCGCGGCACGGAAGGCAAGATCAAGGCGGCGCAATTCGCCCGCGAGCACAAGATCCCCTATCTGGGCATCTGCCTGGGCATGCAGATGGCGGTGATCGAGGCGGCGCGGAACCTGGCGCATATCGAAACCGCAGGCTCCGAGGAATTCGACCACGAGGCCGGCCAGAAGCGGTTCGAGCCGGTGGTCTACCACCTGAAGGAATGGGTGCAGGGCAACCACGCGATCAAGCGCAAGGTCGGCGACGACAAGGGCGGCACGATGCGCCTTGGCGCCTATACCGCGACGCTGGCCGAGGGGTCGAAGGTGGCCGAGGTCTATGGTGCCACGTCGATCGAGGAACGCCACCGTCACCGCTATGAGGTCGACATCAAGTACCGCGACCAGCTGGAGGGCTGCGGCCTGACGTTCTCGGGGATGTCGCCGGACGGCAAGCTGCCGGAGATCGTCGAGGTCGAGGACCATCCGTGGTTCATCGGCGTGCAGTTCCACCCGGAACTGAAGTCGAAACCCTTCGAGCCGCATCCGCTGTTCAAGGATTTCGTGCGCGCCGCGAAAGAGATTTCCCGCCTGGTCTGAGGCGCGATCCGGGCGGGGTCCCGGGGGTAAGGACACGAGTAAGAGACAGGGCGCGGGAACCATCCCGCGCCCTGTTTCGTTTTGTCACCGAAGCGCCCTGAACCCGGCGCAACCTCAGGAGAGCCACCATGAATTCGATCATTTACCTCGTCGGTCTTGTCGTCATCGTTGCCGCCATCGTCGGCTTCGTCTTCTGACCAGGGGCACATCCCTGAACGGCCGGTCCTGGGCCTGCGCGGGTCCCCCTTGGGCGCGCGTGGCAGGGGGCTCTGCCCCCGCCGCTCCTGCGGAGCGCCTCCCCCGGAGTATTTCCGGCCAGATGATAAAGAACCCGCACAGCCATTGTGCGGGTCTTTTCATGGCCGCCGTGCGGTGGCACCGGTAGGATCGGCGCCAGCACAAGGAGCATGCCATGGAAGTGGGACTTTACACCTTCGGCGACATCGGGACCAACCCCGTGACCGGCGAGGTCGTCGATGGGAACAAGCGCCTGACCTACCTGATGGAGGAGATCGAGCTGGCCGATCAGGTGGGCCTCGATGTCTTCGGGCTGGGCGAGCATCACCGGCCGAACTATGCCGTTTCGGCCACGGCCGTGGCGCTGGCGGGGGCGGCGCGCACGACGAAGCGGATCCGGCTGAGTTCGGCGGTGTCGGTGCTGAGCTCGGATGATCCGGTGCGGGTGTACCAGCAGTTCTCGACGCTGGACAACCTGTCGGGGGGACGGGCCGAGCTGATGGTGGGCCGCGGCAGCTTCATCGAGAGCTTTCCGCTGTTCGGCTACGAGCTGAAGGATTACGACGCGCTGTTCGAGGAAAAGCTGGCCATGCTGATGGCCATCAACGACGGCGAAAGGCTGAGCTGGCCGGGGACCGAGTTCACCCAGAAGGTCGAGGGGCTGGGGGTCTATCCGCGCCCCGTGAAGGGTGAACTGCCGATCTGGATCGCCGCCGGGGGCACGCCGCAGTCGATGGTGCGGGCGGGGGCCTATGGCGCACCTCTGGCGCTGGCGATCATCGGCGGACAGCCGCGGCGGTTCGCGCCGCTGGCGGATCTGTACCGCAAGGCCGCGGCCCAGGCGGGCCATCCCGAAAAGGCGCGGGTGTCGCTGAACGTGCACGGCTTCGTGGCCGAGGATGGCAGGGCCGCGGCCGACATCTTCTTCCCGGCGCAGAAGCAGGTGATGGATCAGCTGGGACGTGAACGTGGCTGGCCACCGCAGAGCCGGGCGCAGTTCGATGCCGGCATGGGGCCTGAGGGCGCGATGTTCGTCGGCAGCCCGGCGCAGCTGGTGGACAAGATCCTGGGCCTGAAGGAGGATCTGGGCTTTGACCGGGTGGTGATCCAGATGGCGATCGGGGTGATCGAACAGAAGGAGATGCTGAAGGCCATCGAGGTGCTGGGCACCAAGGTCGCCCCCGAGCTGCGCAAGGCTGGCTGAGCGGCGGGGGGCACGGGGGGGATCTGCCCCCCGGACCCCCTTGGCCACAGGACAGCGAAAGGCGCCGGGAGACCCCGGCGCCTTTCGCGTTTTCCGTTGAGGGGGTGAGGTCCCTCAGATCTTGTTGCGGCCCATCGCCAGGATGCAGACGAAGGTGATCACCGCCGCCGCCAGCATGTAGTAGCCCACATAGGCCATGCCGTAGTTGGCCTGCAGCCATTTCGCGATGAAGGGCGCGAAGGAGGCACCGACAATGCCGGCAAAGTTGAAGGCCAGCGAGGATCCGGTGTAGCGCACCTCGGTCGGGAAGGGCGCGGCCAGCGCAGCACCGATGATGCCGTAGGTCACCCCCATCAGCGCCATGCCGATGGTCACGAAGATATAGACGCCGGTGGCACCCATGGCCGGATCCAGAAGCGGCCCCAGGGCGAAGGAGAAGACGCCGATCAGGAAGGTCACGCCCGCCAGCACCGTGTAGCGGGTCATCCGGTCCGCCAGCTTGCCGGCGATCGGGATGAAGACCCCGAAGACCACGGCACCCCAAAGCTGGATGTGCAGGGCCTGCGGCAGGGTCATCTTCAGCGTGCCGACGTTGTAGGACAGCAGATAGGCCGTGCCGATGTAGAACAGCACAAAGGTCGCCAGCGCCACGAAGGTGCCCAGGAACAGCGACATCTTGTGGGCACGGAACACCTCGACGAAGGGCACCTTGACGCGTTCTTCCTTGTCGATGGCCTTCTGGAAGGCGGGGGTTTCCGCCAGCGACAGGCGCACCCACAGACCGATCACGATCAGGATCGTCGAGGCCAGGAAGGGCACGCGCCAGCCCCAGGCCAGCATGTCGTCACGGCTCATGAAGCCCAGCATGACGGCGAACAGGCCCGAGCTCAGGAACAGGCCAACAGGCGCGCCCAGCTGCGGGAACATGCCGTACCAGGATTTCTTGCCCTCGGGGGCGTTCTCGGTGGCGATCAGCACCGCACCACCCCATTCACCGCCCAGGCCAAAGCCCTGCCCGAAGCGGCACAGCGCCAGCAGCGCGGGCGCGATGATGCCGATGGAATCGTAGGTCGGCAGCAGGCCGATGATCACCGTCGAGGCGCCCATCGTCACAAGCGCCGCCACCAGCGTCGTCTTGCGGCCGACACGGTCGCCGAAATGGCCAAAGACCAGCGCGCCGAAGGGACGCGCAAAGAAGGCGACCGAGAAGGTCGCGAAGCTGGCCAGCAGTGCGGTGGTGGCATCCTCGCCCGAGAAGAAGAGGTGCGGGAAGATCAGCACCGCGGCGGTGGCGTAGACGTAGAAGTCGAAGAATTCGATGGTCGTGCCGATGAGGCTCGCCAGCAGCACGCGCGAGGGCTTGTTGAGCGGGACAGCACCCGCCGAAGCCGGCGCAGTGGAAGTTGCGTCAGTCATGTCATCCGTCCGGTTCTTATGGCAGGCCGCGGACGCGCTCACCTCACGTCGGGCCAAGATTTTGGCGGCGTAACGCAACAATCCTGCGCCCGAAAGCCATTTCTGGAAATTTTACGCGCGGTCATAGCGGCGTTGCACAAATTGCATACCTTACGTGCCCGGATAATTGGCGCCGCGCATGACATGGATCCGTTACAAGCGCATGCGACAAGCGGAAAAACGCCCGTGCCTGGTGCCGCAGGCCAGGCCTTCTGCCCGAGGATCCCGATGCCCGAAGACACCCTCCCCCCCAGCCGCCTCGACGCGGCGCAGGACTGGCTCGAGGCGGAACTGCGCGACACGCTCGACGAGGATTACGAGATCGAGCTGGAGGACGCGATCCTGTCGATGCGCCTGCGCGAGATCTACGACAAGGCCCATGGACCGACCCTGCCGCGCGCCGACTACTTCCGCGCGCTGCTTCACCTGCAGGCCGAGCTGATCCGCCTGCAGGACTGGGTGGTACACCACAACGAAAAGGTCGTAGTCATCTTCGAGGGCCGCGACAGCGCCGGCAAGGGCGGGGTAATCAAGCGCCTCTCCCAGCGTCTGAACCCGCGCGTGGTGCGCACCGTCGCCCTGCCCGCGCCCAGCGAGCGGGAAAAGTCGCAATGGTACTTCCAGCGCTATGTCCCCCACCTGCCCGCCGGCGGCGAGATCGTCCTTTTCGACCGCTCCTGGTACAACCGCGCCGGCGTCGAGCGCGTCATGGGCTTTGCCAGCGAGCCCCAGGTGGCGCAGTTCTTCGACGATGTGCCGGATTTCGAACGGATGCTGGTACGCTCGGGCATCCGACTGGTGAAATACTGGTTCTCGATCACCGACGAAGAACAGCAGATGCGCTTCCTGATGCGGATCCATGACCCGCTGAAACAATGGAAACTGTCCCCCATGGACCTGCAGAGCCGGGTCAACTGGGAGGCCTACACCAAGGCCAAGGAAGAGATGCTGGC
This sequence comes from Pseudooceanicola sp. NS-SX9, assembly GCF_057380705.1. NCBI lineage: Bacteria > Pseudomonadati > Pseudomonadota > Alphaproteobacteria > Rhodobacterales > Paracoccaceae > Pseudooceanicola > Pseudooceanicola sp. NS-SX9. The sequence goes on from NZ_CM170818.1 coordinate 2,391,591, forward strand.
CCGTACCAACATCCCCGAAGCCCCCTGGTACATCGTCACCGGCAACGACAAGAAACGCGCGCGGCTGAACTGCATCGACCACCTGTTGTCACTGATGCCCTACACAGACGTGCCGCACGAGGACATCACCCTGCCCGAGCGCGTCTACAATTCCGACTACGAACGCGCTGTCCTGCCCCCGGAACTCTACGTACCCTCCCGCTACTGACCGGTTCCCTCATCTGGCCGGAAATACTCCGGGGGGAGGCGCGCAGCGCCGGGGGGCAGCGCCCCCCTTCCGACGTCTGCCCTGGCTGCAGCCCGCGCAGGGGGCTCTGCCCCCGTCTCCTGCGGAGACTCCCCCGAGGTATTTCGGAACAAGAAAATGAAGAAAGGCCCCGGACGTTTCACGGTCTTGCTCATTGGCGGCGGACCGAGGGCGTCTTATAGTGAGGCCATGTTCGGTGATTTCCTGACCCGCCTCATCACACCCGCTCCCTCGCCTCTGGACGAAGGGGGGGGCCGTCTTGCGCTGAGCGCGCTGCTGGTGCGCGTGGCGCGCTCGGACGGCGAGTACGACCTGCGCGAGCGCGACGTCATCGCCCGGATCCTGGCCAGCCGTTATGCTCTGTCGCCCTTCGAGGCCCAGCGGCTGTTGAGCGATGCCGAAGAGCTGGAGGCCCAGGCGCCCGACACCGTGCGCTTTACCCGCGCGATCAAGGACGCCGTGCCCTACGAGGACCGCCTTTCGGTCCTTGAGGCGCTCTGGCGGGTTGTGCTGGCAGATGGCGACCGCGACCCGGAAGAGGATGCGCTGCTGCGGTTGGTAAGCTCGCTGCTGGGGATCACCGACCAGGACAGCGCGCGCGCGCGGCAGAAGGCCGACCGCCCGGGCGGCGCCTGAGCCCGGGCAACGCCACGACACCCCGCAGGCAGAGGTTGATTTTCGCCCGCTTTCTCGGCCTAATCGGCCATCCCCCGCAAAAGGACCTTGCCCCGTGAACCAGCCCGTCATCGAGATCCGCGACCTCCACAAGGCCTATGACGAGCTTGAGGTGCTGAAGGGCGTGTCGCTGACGGCGCACCGGGGCGATGTGATCTCGCTGATCGGGTCGTCGGGGTCGGGCAAGTCGACGCTGCTGCGCTGTGCCAACCTGCTGGAGGACAGCCAGGCCGGCGAGATCCTGTTCAAGGGCGAGGCGGTGCACTGGAAGGGCCATGGCCGCCACCGCCGCCCGGGCGATGCCCGCCAGGTGCTGCGCATCCGCACCAACCTGTCGATGGTCTTCCAGCAGTTCAACCTGTGGTCCCACATGTCGATCCTGCAGAACGTGATGGAGGCGCCGATGACGGTCCTCGGCAAATCCCGCGAGGAGATCGAACCGAAGGCCCGCGAATACCTGGAAAAGGTCGGCATCGGCGACAAGGCCGACGCCTGGCCCGCGCAGCTGTCGGGCGGCCAGCAGCAGCGCGCCGCCATCGCCCGGGCCCTTGCCATGGAGCCCGAGGCACTGCTCTTTGACGAACCGACCTCGGCGCTCGATCCCGAGCTGGAGCAGGAAGTCGTCAAGGTCATCAAGGCGCTGGCGGCCGAAGGGCGCACCATGATCATCGTCACCCATGACATGCGCATGGCCCATGATGTCTCGGACCACGTCGTCTTCCTGCACCAGGGCCGGATCGAGGAACAGGGCGCCCCCGAAACCCTCTTCGGCAATCCGCAAAGCGAACGCCTGCGCGGCTTCCTGTCGGCCACATCCCCGGTCTGAGCACGGCCGGTGCCGCTCACCGCGGCGTGACGTCACGTGAAAGCCGGAAATGGGCCGGAGCGTCAAGAAAACCGCTTGTCAACCCGGGCGTGAGTGGGAACCCTTGACCCCAGAACCGCACAGAACGGTTCCGGGGCCGGAATGCCCCGCAAGTCTGGGAGACACACATGAAGACGACCATCCTTACCACCGCGCTTCTGGCGCTGATGGCCGCCCCCGTACTGGCACAGGACGTGGTGCGCATGGGGACCGAGGGCGCGTACCCTCCGTACAATTTCATCGACGACAACGGCCAGGTCGCGGGCTTTGAACGCGATGTCGGCGACGAGCTGTGCAAGCGCGCCGCGCTGAGCTGCACCTGGGTGACCAATGACTGGGATTCGATCATCCCGAACCTGGTCTCGGGCAATTACGACACGATCATGGCCGGCATGTCGATCACCGACGAGCGCAAGCAGGTCATCGACTTCACCCAGGATTACTATCCCCCGACGGAATCGATCTACATCGCCCCCGAAGGTGACGTGGACCTGAAGGGCGGCGTGATCGCCGCACAGACCGGCACGATCCAGGCGGGCTACGTGGCCCAGACCGGCGCCACGCTGCTGGAATTCGCGACCGGCGATGAAACCATCGCCGCCGTCAAGAACGGCGAGGCCGATGCGGTCTTCGCCGACAAGGACTTCCTGCTGCCCTACACCACCGACGGCGCGCTCCAGGTCGTGGGCGATCCCGTGGCCCTCGGCGGCGGCATCGGCATGGGCCTGCGCAAGTCCGACACCGCGCTCAAGGACAAGTTCAACGCCGCCATCACCGCGATGAAACAGGACGGTTCGCTGAACGCGCTGCTGGTCAAGTACTTCGGCAAGGACGTCAAGCAGTACTGATCCCAAGGGGCACCCCGGTCCGCCGCCCGCGCGCCGGGGTTCCCCGTCATCTGGCCATAAATACTCCGGGGGAGTCAGCCGCAGGCTGACGGGGGCAGCGCCCCCGCCCCGGTCCGGGCCCAAGATCCCGCCGCCGACGGAGCCCCATGTTTTCCTACTGCGCCGATCCCGCCACCCTCGACCGCCTGCACTGGTTCGCCTGCTACCTGACGACCGCCAAGCAGATCATGTTCTACCAGAGCTTCCTGGTGGTCATCGTGCTGATGCTGATCACCGCTCCCATCGCGCTGGCTGCAGGCCTGCTGGGGGCGCTGGCGGGGCGCGCCCATTTCGCGCCGCTGCGCTGGATCGGCTGGGCCTATGCCAACATCGTCCGCGGCGTGCCCGACATTGCCTTCTTCCTCTTCGTGCCGATCGCCCTCGACCAGGGGATCGAATACCTGCGGCTGAAGGTGAAATGCCCCGACTGGACCCAGCCGGTGCACCAGGGCAACGATTTCGTCGTCTGCGCCGCCGCCAAGATGCCGCTGAACTCGGCGCCGCAATACGTGCATGAACTCTACGGCATCGCGCTCGCCATCGCGGCCTATACCTTCGTCTTCGGCGCCTTCGGCGCCAATGTCCTGTCGGGCGCCATGCGCGCCGTGCCCCGCGCCCAGCTGGAAACCGCCGAGGCCTACGGCATGAGCCGCGGCCAGATCACCCGCCGGATCCTGCTGCCGCAGATGTGGGTCTATGCCCTGCCCGGCCTGTCGAACCTGTGGATGATCCTGATCAAGGCCACGCCGCTTCTCTTCCTGCTGGGGGTCGAGGACGTGGTCTACTGGGCACGCGAACTGGGCGGCTCGAAGACCGCCGCCTATACCTATGCCCATCCCGACTGGCGGCTGTGGTACTTCCTGGTGCTGCTGGTCTTCTACCTGGGCCTGACGCGGCTGTCGGAAATCATCTTCGCGCGGCTCGCCCGCCGCCTCTCGCGCGGCCAGGCCACCGCCGCCGGCATGAAGGAAGCCCGCGCATGAGCCTCGTTCCCTGCCTCGATGTCATCCACCACTACGGCCTGCGCTCCATCGGCCTGGGAGAGCGCCTGCTGCCGCGCAATGATTTCACCCTCTGCGACCAGGTCGTGCTGATCGGCTCGGGGATGGTGTGGAACCTCTATTTCGGCCTCCTGGCGCTGGCCTTCGGCTTTTTCAGCGCGATCGCCGTGGCGCTGGCACGCAACAGTTCCCACCCCCTGCTGCGCAAGCCCGCCGACACCTTCGTCTTCGTCTTCCGCGGCTCGCCCCTCTTCATCCAGTTCTTCCTGTTCTACCAGCTTTTCACCATGATCCCGCGCGACGACATCACCCTGATGGGCATCGACATCTCCGGCTCGTGGCTGTCGCGGGCCTGGGCGGGGGCGCTGATCACGCTGTGGCTGAACACCACCGCCTATGCCGCCGAGATCTTCCACGGTGCCCTGCGCTCGATCCCGAAGGGCGACCTGGAGGCCGCCGATGCCTATGGCTTCTCGGGTTGGAAAAAGTTCCGCCGCATCATCTTTCCCACCATGCTGCGCCTGGCCTGGCCCGCCTATACGAACGAGGCGATCTTCCTGTTCCATGCCACGACGCTGGTCTTCTTCTCGTCCTTCCCGGCGCGCCAGCAGCAGGGCGATGCACTCTATTATGCCAGCTATTTCGCGCAGAAGACCTTCAACCCCTTCATCCCCTACCCGATCCTGGCCTGCTATTTCATCGCCCTGACCATGGCCGTGGTGCTGGTCTACGGGCTGATCTATCGGCGCCTGAACCGCCACCTGCCCAGCAACACCCGGCCGCGCCTGCGCGTGCGCCCGCAGCTGGTCCGGTGATCCGGTGCCGGTTCCCGCGCCCGGCCATAATTTAATCAAATCACCAGATCTTCGGCACCCCCCTGTCACAAAGGGGGTTTCCGATGCTGTTTTCCTGGCGCATGATGCTTATGTAATTTGATCATATTTAAGAACCCAGAGACGCTGGGCGCAACAGAGGACCCCATGACCTTCGACCAGTTTCGCACCTTCCGCGTGGCCGCCAGCGATCTCAACGGCCAGATGCGCGGCAAGCGGATCCCCCTGGCGACCTATGACAAGCTGCATGCCGAGGGCACGCGGATGCCGCTCTCGGTCCTCAATGTCGACATCTGGGGCGCCGATATCGAAGACAGCCCCCTTGTCTTCGATTCAGGCGACGAAGACGGCATCCTGAAACCCACCGAACACGGCCCCGTGCCGATGCCCTGGCTCGACAGCCCCTCGGCGCTGGTGCCGATGTGGATGTTCCACGACGACGGCACCCCCTTCGCAGGCGATCCGCGCCACGCGCTGGCCCGGGTGCTGGATCGCTACGCGGCCCGCGGCTGGCGCGTCCAGGCGGCGGTGGAAATGGAATTCTACCTGGTCGACGACACCGGCCATCAGCTGGCGGCCCCGCAGAACCCGATCTCGGGGCGGCCGGTCTTCGGCAATGCGATCCTGTCGATCCGCCAGCTCGATGCCTTCGACAGCTTCCTGACCGCGCTCTATGACGCCTGCGAGGCGATGGACATCCCCGCCGACAGCGCCTCCTCCGAGGCAGGCCTCGGCCAGTTCGAGATCAACCTCGCCCATCGTGACGCCATGGCCGCCGCCGATGATGCCTGGCTCTTCAAGGCGCTGGTGCGCGGCATGGCCCGGCGCCATGACATGGCCGCGACCTTCATGGCGAAACCCTTCGCCAATGACGCGGGCAACGGGATGCATGTGCATTTCTCGGTGCTGGACGAGGCGGGCAACAACATCTTCGACAATGGCGGCCCCGAAGGCACACCCCTGCTGAAGAACGCCGTCGCAGGCTGCCTTGCGGGCCTGGCGGGCGGCACGCTGATCTGGGCCCCCCATGGCAACAGCTATGCCCGCTTCACCCCCGGCGCCCATGCCCCCACCGGCAACTGCTGGGCCTATGAAAACCGCACCGCCTCGATCCGCATCCCCTCGGGCCCCGCGAAGGCGCGCCGGATCGAACACCGCGTGGCCTGCGGCGACATCAACCCCTACCTGGCGCTGGCCGCGATCCTCGGCTCGGCGCTGGCCGGCATCGAGGACGGGCTGGAACCGCCGCCCCCGATCACCGGCAATGCCTACGGGCAGGACCTGCCGGGCCTGATGCCCGACTGGCAATCGGCCATAGAACGCTTCGAAACCGACCCGATGATGGCCCGCATCTTCCCGCCCGAGATCATCCGCCACTTCACCATGACCAAGCGCCAGGAACTCCGCCGCCTGGCCGAGCTCCCCCCCGAGGAGCACTGGCTGGTCTATCTGGAAACCGTCTGAAAGGTTCTTTCATCTGACCCGAAATACTCCGGGGGGAGGTGCGCAGCACCGGGGGGCAGCGCCCCCCTCCGCCGCCGGTCAGGGGGCGCTGCCCCCGAGGCTCCTGCCGGAGCCTCTCCCCCGGCATATTTGGGGAAAGATGAAAGCGCCGGCCTAGGCCTGCATCTGCAGTTTCAAGAAGAAATCCTCGAAGGTCAGATTGTGATCGATCCGCGTATAGACCCTGATCTGCCGGCCCCCGGAGGCCGCGTCATAGCCGCCCGCCGCGGTGATCCGCCGAGCCGGGCGCCACAGGTATCGGCTGGAGCTCGGGTCGGGCTGGAACGAGGCCTGCAGCGCGGTCAGCGTGACCAGCGGACTGTCGCCCAGGATGTAGGTCTCGCCGATGTTGATCCCGTAGCGGGGCAGCCTCTGCATCAGATCGTCGATGCTGTCGGCCAGGAAGGCGCCCAGCGGGCCTGCGGGGCGGACGCGGGCCTGCAGCTGGGCCTGGCTGACCAGCATCTGGCGGTAGGCATCGCGCGGCACCTGCCACAGGGGCAGGTCGCTGTCGTTGAAGACGATGCGCGCCGCGGGGATGTCGATGGCGAGGTTGTATTCCACCGCATCCGCGCCGGGCGGCGGGGCGGCCAGATCGGGATATTCCGGGCCGCCGATCCAGATCAGCGTCAGGCGTTCGGCAATCGCGGGGTGGGCCTTCCAGGCCAGGGCGATCTCGGTCAGGCCGCCGCCCGCGCAGTAGTAGAGCGGCCGGTCGTCGTCACGCAGCGCCTCTTGCAGGATCGCCTGGGTCGCCGGGCTGGCTGGCAGGGGCGCGCCTTCGGTGATCGCGACCTCGGTGCCCTGCACCACCTTCGGGCCCCGGGCCGCATAGCCCATGACCTCCAGCAGCTTGCCCACCCGCGTGACCGCATGGGCGGCCTGGGCATCGGAGGGGTCGAAACCGTCGCCCTTCCCCAGGTGAGAGCCCACGATCAGCGCCACCTCGACCGAGGGCGACAGCAGGTGATGTGCGGTCTGGAACAGATCGTCGGGATCGCCCGCGAAATCATTGTCGATGATCACCCGTGCCCGCGGCGTGATCAACGGGTTGGCCAGGGCCCGCGCCAGCGTTGGCATCCCCATGCCTCCCAGCCCGGCAAGGGCCCCCAGCCCGGCCAGCGTGCCGCGTCGTGTTACCATGGCGAAATCCTCCTCGGGGCGGCCGCGACGGATCATCCGCTGGGCGCCACACCAATACCTAACATCAGATAGGTTTTCGAAAAGGGCCAGCCTGGCTGCGATGCGGGCAAGGCGGGATTGCACCCGCCCCCGGCCCGCAGGCTTGCCGTGCCCGGCCCGCTATTCTACCCTTTGCCCTGCAACAATCGGTGTTTCATGAAAATCGGCATCCTTCAGACCGGCTACGCGCCGGATGACATGCGCGAAACCCTGGGCGACTACCCGACCCTCTTCGCACAGCTGCTCGACGGCAACGACTTTACCTTCCAGACCTGGCCCGTGGTCGACGGCGTCTTTCCCGACAGCCCCGAGGTCTGCGATGGCTGGCTGATCACGGGCTCGCGCCATGGCGCCTACGAGGGCCACCCCTGGATCCCGCCGCTGGAAGACTTCATCCGCGCGATCCGCGACGCCGGGCGGCCGCTGGTCGGCGTCTGCTTCGGCCACCAGATCATCGCCCAGGCCCTGGGCGGCAAGGTCGAGAAATTCCCCGGCGGCTGGTCCATCGGCTCGAATGTCTACGAGACCCCCGAGGGCCTGGCGATCCTGAACGCCTGGCACCAGGACCAGGTGACGGAACTTCCGCCCGGCGCCCGGGTGGTGGCCTCGTCGCCGTTCTGCGCCAATGCCGCTCTGGCCTATGGCGACACGATCTATACCGTGCAGGCGCATCCGGAATTCACCTCCGAGGCCATCGCCTCGCTGCTGCGTTCGCGCGCCGAAGGGGTGGTGCCGGATCCGCTGATCGCCCAGGCCACTGCCAAACTCCAGACCCCCACGACCGCCCAGGCCGAGGCCCGGCGCATGACCGCCCTGTTCAAGGGCGAAGCTTTTGAAGGCACATCCAAATGAGCGACGACGACTGGACAAGCCAACTGCCCGAAGCGGCCCAGACCTATCTGGAGAACCGCCGCCTCGACGAGGTGGAATGCATCATCTCCGACCTGCCGGGCATTGCCCGCGGCAAGGCCGTGCCGGCGACGAAATTCGCCAAGCAGAAGAACTTTCACCTGCCGAACTCGATCTTCTTCCAGACCATCACCGGCGACTGGTCGGATGCGGCGGGCGAAGAGGGCTATACCGAGCCCGACATGATCCTGCTGCCCGACTTTACCACCGCCACCGCCGCCCCCTGGACCGGCGACTGGACGCTGCAGGTGATCCATGACGCCTTCGACCGCAAGGGCGTGCCGATCCCCTACAGCCCCCGCAACGTGCTGAAGCGCGTCTGCAAGCTGTACGAGGCGCAGGGCTGGAAGCCCGTCGTCGCCCCGGAGATGGAATTCTACCTGGTCGCCCGCAACATCGACCCGGCGAAACCGATCCAGCCGATGATGGGCCGCTCGGGCCGCCCGGCCGCAGCCCGCCAGGCCTATTCGATGACCGCCGTCGACGAATTCGGCCCCGTGATCGACGATATCTACGATTTCGCCGAGGCCCAGGGCTTTGAAATCGACGGCATCACCCAGGAAGGCGGCGCCGGCCAGCTGGAAATCAACCTGCGCCACGGCGACCCGGTCAAGCTGGCGGACGAGGTGTTCTACTTCAAGCGGATGATCCGCGAGGCCGCGCTGCGCCACGACTGCTTTGCGACCTTCATGGCCAAGCCCATCACCGATGAGCCGGGCAGCGCCATGCATATCCACCACTCGATCCTCGACATCGAGACCGGCAAGAACATCTTCACCGGCCCCGCGGGCGGCGAAACCGATGCCTTCTTCTGCTTCATCGGCGGCATGCAAAAGCACCTCCCCGAGATGATCCCGCTGCTGGCGCCCTACGTGAACTCCTACCGGCGTTACGTGAAGGACCATGCCGCGCCGATCAACCTGGAATGGAGCCGCGACAACCGCACCACCGGCATCCGCATCCCGATTTCCTCGACCGAGGCGCGCCGGATCGAGAACCGCGTGGCCGGCATGGACTGCAACCCCTACCTCGGCATCGCGGCCTCGCTGGCGGCGGGCTATCTGGGCCTGATGAACGAGGAACGCGCCTCGAAGCAGTTCAAGGGCGACGCCTACGAGGGCGAGGGCGACTTCCCCCGCACCCTGGGCGAGGCGCTTGACGTGATGGACGAGGCCACCGCCATCGCCGATGTGCTGGGCCCGGAATTCCTGCGCGTCTACTCGATCGTGAAGCGCACCGAATACGAGGAATTCCTCAACGTGATCTCCCCCTGGGAGCGCGAGCACCTGCTGATCAACGTCTGACGGCCAAAGGCCCCGACCGATCCCCCAGCCGCCCCCTTGCCCCAGGGGGGCGGCCCCCGTCCTGCACCCTGCCGAGACCGACATGAACCTTCTCTATGCCAATGACCGGAAGGGCGAATACCCGCAAAGCTGGTACGCCGCCACCGCCCAGCCCCTGGCCCCCTTCGCGCCCCTGCAGGGCACCGCACGCGCCGATGTGGCAATCGTCGGCGGCGGCTTCACCGGCCTCTCCGCCGCGCTGCACTGCGCCGAGGCCGGCCTTTCGGTGATCCTGCTGGAGGCACAGCGCCTGGGCTTCGGCGCCTCGGGACGCAACGGCGGCCAGCTGGGTTCGGGCCAGCGGCCCTACCAGGACGACCTTGAAAGCTGGCTGGGCCCCGACGACGCCCGCAAGCTCTGGGATCTGGCGGAAGACGCCAAGCAGCTGGTCAAGGACCTCTGCACCCGCCACGCCATCGACTGCGAGCTCAGGCCCGGCGTCGCCTGGACCGGCTGCAGCGACGGCGACACCCGGCACCTGCACGACTATGCCCGCCACCTGCGCGACCGCTACGGCTATAGCCATATCGACTGCCTCTCGGCGGACGAGGCCCGCCAGATCTGCCCCTCGCCCGCCTATCGCGGCGGCATCCTCGACCATGACGCGGCGCATCTGCACCCGCTGAAGTTGGCGCTTGGCCTGGCGCGTGCGGCCCTGGCCGCGGGCGTGCAGATCCATGAGGGCACCGAGGTCCTCTCCCTCACCCCCGGCCGCCCCGCCCACCTGAAAACCGCCGCCGGAGAGGTCCATGCCGGTCACGTCCTGCTCGCCGGCAACGGCTATCTGACGCCGCTGCACCGCGAACCTGCGCGCCGCGTCCTGCCGATCAACAACTACATCGCCGTCACCGAACCCCTGGGCGAAGACGCCGCCCGCGTGCTGACCCGCGACATCGCCGTGGCCGACAGCAAGTTCGTGGTGAACTACTACCGCCTGACGCCCGACCGCCGCCTCCTCTTCGGGGGCGGAGAAAGCTACGGCGACCGCTTCCCCACCGACATCGCCGCCAAGGTGCGCGGGCCGATGACCCAGATCTACCCGCATCTGAAGACTGTCCGCATCGACTATGCCTGGGGCGGCACGCTGGGGATCACGATGAAACGCGCGCCCTATCTCGCGCGCCTTGCCCCGAACATCCTGACCGCTTCGGGCTATTCCGGCCACGGCGTCGGCACGGCCACCCATGCGGGCCAGCTGATGGCCCGGGCGATCACCGGCCAGGCCGCCGGTTTCGACACCATGTCCCGGATGCCCGCCCCCGCCTTCCCCGGCGGCGCGGCGCTGCGCACGCCCCTTCTGGCGCTGGCCATGACCTGGTTCTCGCTGCGCGACCGCCTCGGCTTCTAGACGGTTCTTTCATCTGACCCCAAATACTCCGGGGGAGTCCGGGCCCCAGGGCCCGGACGGGGGCAGCGCCCCCTTCTACACCTCCGCCGGCATCCGCAGCCCCAGCATTTCGCGCGCCTGGCGCCAGCTGGCCACCGGCCGCTCGTACTTGCCGCACAGATCGACGACCCGCGCCACCAGCGCCGCGTTCGAGGGCGCCAGATGGTCGCGGTCCAGCCGGATGTTGTCCTCCAGCCCGCAGCGCGCATGGCCGCCGGTCTCGACCACCCATTCGTTGATCGTCAGCTGGTCACGCCCGATCCCGGCCGCACACCAGCGGCTCTCGGGCAGCAACCGCTTCATCGTCGCGCGGTAATAGTCGAACACGTCCCGGTCCACCGGCATGGCGTTCTTCACCCCCATGACGAACTGCACATAGGGGCTCTCGACCAGACGGCCATCGGCATACATCTTCGCCGCCTGGTGGATGTGGCTCAGGTCGAAGGCCTCGATCTCGGGGCGCACGCCATGGGCCTTCATCTCGGCCGCCAGCCAGTCCACCAGATCCGGCGGGTTCTCATAGACGCGGGTCGGGAAATTGTTCGATCCCACCGACAGCGACGCCATGTCGGGCGCAAGCGGCAGCATCCCGCCACGGGTCTGCCCCGCCCCGGACCGGCCGCCGGTCGAGAACTGGATGATCATGCCCGGACAGTGCTTTTCCAGCCCCTCCTTCAGGGCGGCGAATTTCTCCGGGTCCGAAGACGGCGATTCGTCATCGTTGCGCACATGCGCATGCACGATCGAGGCGCCGGCCTCAAAGGCTTCGTGGGTCGATTCCACCTGCTCCGTCACGGTAATCGGAACGGCAGGGTTATCGCTCTTGCGGGGCAGCGAGCCTGTGATGGCCACGCAGATGATGCAGGGATCCATGGTCATGCGGTCAGCGTTGCGCGGGAAAGTTGGCTGTGTCAACGACTTCGCACCGGCCATCCCCCGCCTGTCATCGAGAATTCATTTGATCCTCTGCCCCCGTCCTTTAGCTTTCCTGAAAGACGGATTCAGGAAAGCCGAAGAAGATGCCTCTGCCGCCCAATGTCTATGACGCCGAGCCGATCCCCGACGCCGCCCGTGCCGAGATCGAGCACCTCCTGTCCAGCGGCGACCTGTTCCGCTACACCGCCGCCGGCGATGCGCCGGTCACGCTGCTGGAAACCGATTTCGCCGCGATGCTGGGGACGCGCTATGCGCTGGCAGTGTCGTCCTGCTCGGCGGCGCTGTTTCTGTCGCTGAAGGCGCTCGATCTGCCGCGCGGCGCCCGGGTGCTGATCCCGGGCTTCACCTTCGCGGCCGTGCCCTCGGCCATCGTGCATGCGGATTGCACGCCCGTGCTGTGCGAGGTCGGGCCGAACTACCGCATCGACATCGCCGATTTCGAGGCCCGCCTGCCCGGCATCGACGCGGTGATCATCAGCCACATGCGCGGCCATACCTCGGACATGGATGCGATCCTGGCCCTGTGCGAGGCCCGCGACATCCCCGTGATCGAGGACGCGGCGCATTCCCTGGGCACCACCTGGGGCGGGCGCAACATCGGCACGCTGGGTCGCATCGGCTGCTTCAGTTTCCAAAGCTACAAGCTGATCAATTCCGGCGAAGGCGGCATCCTGGTGACCGACGATGCCGATCTGGTGGCCCGGGCCATCATCATGTCGGGCGCCTATGAGCACATGTGGAAAAAGCACAAGGCCCGCCGCGGCGAGAATTCCGACGATCTGGTGCGGGCGCTGGAACGCTGGCAGAACCGCCTGCCGCTCTATAACCTGCGGCTCAACAACCTGTCGGCGGTGATCGCGCGGGCGCAGCTGACCGAGGTGCCCCGCCGGGTCCGCGACGGACGGCGCAACCATGATCACACCGCCGCGGCGATCAGCCAGAGCCCCTGGATCGAGGTCCCCGCCAAGCTGCCCCCGGAAGAGCGCGCCCCCGACAGCCTGCAGTTCAACCTTGCCGGCCTGAGCGACGAGCAGACCCTGGCCTTTCAGGCGGCGGCGGCAGCGCGCGGCGTCAAGGTGCAGGTCTTTGGCCTGTCGACCGACAATGCCCGCGCCTTCTGGAACTGGCAGTTCATCCCCGACCTGCCCACCCTGCCCGCGACCCGCGCCATGCTGATGCGCGCCTGCGACTGCCGTCTGCCCGCCCGGCTGACGCTGGCGGAATGCGACCAGATCGCCCAGGCCCTGGTCGCGGCCGCCCGCGATGTCATGTCGGGCCCTGAGGTGGTCGCCGCAGCCGAATGACCCCGGCCGCTGGCCTGGCCGCAGGGGTGGTTTGCCGCTCTGCTCGGCAAGGCCGCGCGGGGGGCTGTTTTACGGCGCCCCGCACAACCCATGGGCTTGCCGCCCTTCCCCGTGCCGCAAATAGTTTTCCAGACGGGAGACACGCCAGGGGGGGAACGGGACATGGCCGATGCGGCGACACTGACGGACACCATAGCGGAGGGCGCCGGAGAGGTCGCCCGCACCTTGGGCGACAGCCCACTGCTGATCGTGGGCCTGTGCGTCCTGGCGACCGTCGGCATCGTGATCATGTGGAGCGGCTTCTGGAAGGCCGTCGCCAGTTCGAACGACAGCATCCTGGACATTCTGGGGGCGCCGGCCTTCTTCAAGACGGTGGTGGTGATCGGCGTCATCGCCGCCACCGTGGTCCTGAGCCTGGCCGACAAGCTGGAGGGCCCCATCACCGGCGCCATCCTCAGCGGAATCGCGGGATATGTGATGGGCCAGATCTCGGCCCAGCACAGGAAGGACGATACGTCCTCAGGCTGACGCGGCGCGGGGCCCGGGCCCTGCGATCATTCGCTGTCGGGCCAGGTCGGGGGTTTGCCGCCGGGCGGCGGACCCTTCGGCGGCTGACCGAATGGCGGCTTGCCCTGCGGCGGCCCGCCGGGGCCGCCCTGCGGCGGCGGTCCCCCGGCAGGGCCTCCGGGCGGCGGGCCTTCCAGCCCGGCCGGACGGCTGGCGGCGGGATCGACAGGCAGCGTCACGCGCCCCAGATAGCCCTGGCCGCTGCGGGTCATCGTCAGGGTCTGCTGAGCGATCTGCGCGCTGGTATTGTCGCCAAAGACATTGTCCTGCGTGATCGAGATCGCCTTCAGGTTCGCCGTGCTGCCGGCATAGCGCGCATCCCCCGCATAGACCTGCGCCGCGACCTGCTGCGGCAGGGCGATCTGCGCGGTCAGCACCGCCGCCGCGCCGCTGACGGCATGGGCGGCGTCGCGGAAGACCTCGAAATGGATATGCGGCCAGCGCCCGGCATAGCAGCCCGGCACGATGGTGGTGAAACGGATCCGGCCCGCAGCATCGGCCACCGCAAGACCGCGCAGCCAGTTCGCCCCGGGTGCGTCATACAGCGAATAGTGCCCCTGGCTGTCGCAATGCCACAGATAAAGGGCATGTCCGGCCAGCGGCGTGCAGCCTGCCGCCTCCTGCAGCGTCAGTTCCAGCGTCAGAGGCGTGCCCTCGGCCCGGCCGGTCATTCCCGCGAAGGAGGGGCGCAGATCCCCGCGCAGGATGCCCTGCTGGTCCAGCGCATTGACGACCTGCCCGGCACGGGTGCTGTTGCTGCCATCCGCGGGATAGGGTCCGGCGGTTTCCCAGGGCAGGGCCACGCATTGCGCCGCCTGTGCCGCGGCGCCGGACCCGGCGGCCAGCCCCAGCCCGCCCAGCACCGCCAGCATCCGGCGGCGGCCGATCATCCGGGGCAGATCCCGGGCCAGGCCATGATCGTGGCTGTCTTGCTGCGTCATGAACACTCCTTTCCCAGGCAAAGGCCCGGCTGTCCTGATTGCAGTCTTTTACGCAGCCGCCCCGCCGCGCCGTCGCAGCAACGCAACGTCAGCCGTTCGCAGCGGCGAATTTGCCCATCAGATAGGGCCCCGACAGCACGCCCGCGGCGCCTTCGCCCTGCAAAGGCGTGATCCGGGCGTGCCAGTTCGGCTGGTGGAAGAAGGCCAGCGACATGCGCCGCCGCGCCGCCGCCTCGGGCGGGGTGACGACGCGGTGCAGCGTCGAAACCCACCGCCCCCCGGTCCAGAGCGCCATCAGGTCGCCGATGTTGATCACGAAGGCGCCCTCGACCGGCGGCACCGGGCGCCAGTCCCCTTCGGGCGTCAGGATCTCGAGGCCCCGGGACCCCGGTTCGGGCATCAGGATGGTCAGCGATCCGTAATCCGTATGCGCCCCGGCACGCAGCTGTCGTTCCAGCGGCGGGCGGTCCTGCGCCGGGTAGTTCAGCGCCCTGAGCGCCGAGATCGGCCGGTCGATGAAGGGCGCGAAATGGTCCTGCGGCAGATGCAGCGCCACGGCAAGGACCTGCATGATGCGGGCGGCCAGATCCTCCATCGCGGCGTAATAGGCGCTCCAGGCGGCGCGAAAGCCCTGCGGTGCGTCAGGCCAGGGGGTGGGCGCATAGCAAAAGGCCAGCGCATCGGGATCGGTTTCCCCCGGCGGCGGCGCCAGCGGCCCGCCGTTGAAGCTTTCCTTCAGGTCGGGGGGCGTGTCCTCGCCGCGCGATTTCGCCAAGGCCTCGGTGCCGGTGCCCAGATAGCCATAGGGCTGGCCGGGCCCCGGGCGCAGCGCGTCCTTGGCGGCCTGGGGTTGGTCGAAGAAGGCCGAAAGCTGCGTCCAGACATCTGTGATCACATCCGCCGGCACACCATGGTTGCCCACCGCCAGAAAGCCCGTCTGCCGGCAGGTGCGGTCGACCTCGGCGCCGATCCGGGCGCGGGTTTCGGCATCGGCTGCGGCAAAGGCTGTCAGATCAAGGACAGGGAAATCGGCGGTCATGGCGGGCTCCGGTCTGGGTCAGCCACAGGGTCAGGCGGCGGCCGCGCCTGTCAAGCCCTTGGCGCGAAAGGATCCTGCGGATAGCCCACCCCCGAGAGGTAAAGCCCCTGCGGCGGGCAGACCGGCCCGCAGGCAGCGCGATCCTTCGCCTGCAGCGCGTCGCGGACCTGTTCGGGCGCCCAGGCACCGCAGCCGACGCGCTCCAGCGTGCCGACGATGGAGCGCACCTGGTTGTGCAGGAAACTGCGGGCCCGCAGATGGAAACGCAGCTCGGGGCCGGAGGTGCCCGTGACCTCCTCGATGCGGATCTCGTCCAGCGTCTTCTGCGGCGAGGCCGCCTGACAGATCGAGCTGCGGAAGGTGGTGAAATCGTGATTGCCCACCAGATAGGCCGCCCCCGCCCGCATGGCCGCGGCATCAAGGGGATGCTTGACCTGCCAGACCAGCCCGGCGTCATGGGTCGCGGGCGCGCGGCGCATCAGCAGGCGGAACAGGTAGCGCCGTTCCAGCGCCGAGAACCGCGCGTGCCAGTCGTCATCGACCCGCGCCGCGTTGACGATGGCCACCGGCAGGGGCTTCAGGTGGTGGTTCAGCGCCTCGGACAGGCGGAACGGATCCCAGTCCCGGTCCATGTCGCAATGGGCGACCTGCCCCAGCCCGTGCACCCCGGCATCGGTGCGCCCGGCGGCGGCGATGGTGTGTTCGCGCGGCTCCAACCGGGCCAGAGCGGCCTCGATGGCCCCCTGGACCGAGGGCTGATCCGCCTGCCTCTGCCATCCGGCAAAGGGGGCTCCGTGATATTCGACCTGAAGGGCATAGCGTGGCATGAGCGCGATCTACGATGCAGACCCGCCGCCCGCAATCCCTTCGTCTTGGAAACCGGGACTGCGGCCTCTATCTTGGGGATACGGATTTCGAGACGGCAGGATTTGCGCTTGGCACTGGACATCACCTCGCTGGCCGACGGGCTGACACGGCAGATCGAAAGCGTGGGGGACCAGCTGTCCGAAGCCTTCCTGGAACCCGTGATCCGGCTGGGCGTCACCGGCATGGCGCGGGCGGGCAAGACGGTCTTCATCACCTCGCTGGTGGCGAACCTGCTGAACCGCGCCCGGATGCCGGGGCTGGTGGCGCAGGCCGATGGCCGGATCCTGGCCGCCTATCTGCAACCCCAGCCCGACGACACCCTGCCCCGCTTTGACTACGAGGCGCATCTGGCCGCGCTGACCGGCCCGCAGCCCTGGTGGCCCGACAGCACGCGCTCGATCTCCGAGCTGCGCATCAGCTTCCGCGTCCGCCCCACCGGGCTGCTGGGCAGCGTCGGCGGCCCGCGCACGGTGCATCTGGACATCATCGACTATCCCGGCGAATGGCTGCTGGACCTGGGCCTGATGGAGAAATCCTATGCCCAGTGGTCCGAAGAGGTCCTGAACCGGATGCGCACCCGCCCCCAGGCCACGGGCAGCCTGTCGGCACTTGAGGCGATGCGCGGCCGCGAGACCTGGGCCGAGCCCGAGGTCCAGGCCCTGACCCGCGGCTACACGCAGTACCTCGCAGAGGCGCGCAAGGCGGGCCTGTCGGACGTGACCCCCGGCCGCTTCCTGCTGCCGGGTGATCTGGAGGGCTCGCCCGTGCTGACCTTCGTGCCGCTGCTGACGGAACCGCATCCGCCCCGCCGCGGCCTCTGGCGCGAGATGGAGCGCCGGTATGATGCCTACAAGGCCCGCGTCGTGCGCCCCTTCTTCAGCCGCCATTTCGCCCGCATCGACCGCCAGGTGGTGCTGGTGGATGCGCTTTCGGCCATCCACGCCGGCCCCGCTGCGGTCGAGGACCTGAACCGCGGGCTGGAAGGGATCCTGGCCGCCTTCCGCCCCGGCCGCAACGCCTGGCTGTCGCGGCTGCTGCTGGGCAAGCGGGTGGAACGGATCCTGTTTGCGGCCACCAAGGCCGATCACCTGCACCACGCCCAGCACGCCCGCCTGACCGCAATCCTGGAGGCGCTGGTGGCCCAGGCGGCCTCGCGCGCGGATTTCGCGGGGGCGCGCACCCAGGCGCTGTCGCTGGCCTCGCTGCGCACCACGGTCGAGGAAACCCGCCGCCACGGCGGGACCGATCTGATGTGCGTGCGCGGGCGGCTTTTCGACGGCCGCCAGGCAGCGCTCTATCCCGGAGAACTGCCCGAGGATCCCGCCCGGATCACCCGCGGCTACCTCTCGGGCGAGAAATGGCTGGACGGCGACTACCAGTTGATGAACTTTGCCCCCGCGGTGATCTCGCTGAAGCCGGGCGAAGGCCCGCCGCACATCCGCCTGGACCGCGCCGCCCAGTTCCTGATCGGAGACAAGCTGTGAGCCCCCCTCGCATCGAACGCGCCCGGACCCGGGACATTCCCGCCCTGGCGCGGGTTCTGTGGAATTTCACCCGCCGCACATCCTGGATGCCCAGGGCGCGCTCGCACGCCCAGGACATCGCGCTGCTGACGCGGCTGGTGCTGCGCGGCGCGGTGCGGCTGATCCGCGACGCCCGGGGTCCCTGCGCCTTCATCGCCCGCATCGGCGGCGAGGTGCTGGCGCTCTACGTCCATGAACGCGCCCGTCGCCGCGGCCTGGGCCGCATCCTGATGCGCGAGGCCCAGGCGCAATCCGACTGGCTGGCGCTCTGGACGCCCGCCGCCAGCCACGAGGCGCGCCGCTTCTACGCCGCCCATGGCTTTGCCACCGCAGGCTATGGCGATGGCAGCGGCAATGACGAAGCCCTGCCAGAGGTGCTGATGATCTGGCATTCCACCCCGGAGCACGCGCCCGCATGACCGACACCCCCCGCAAGCCCCCCGCCCCGGTGCTGATCGAGCTGGACGAGGCCCCGGCCGCCCCCGACCTTGCCCCCCCCATCCCCGAGCACGAAGACGACACGCCCGCCCGCACCGGCCTGCAGACGGCGGCGCTGCTGGCGGGACGCAGGCGCTCGCGGCTGACGGGCTGGTTCTGGTCGCTGCTCTTGGCACTCGTGGGGGTGGTGGCCTCGGCCGCGGCCTGGAATTTCGCCACCGGGCTGATCGCCGCCACGCCCTGGCTGGGCTGGCTGGTCAGCGCCCTCATCCTGGCCTTCGCGCTGGTGACGCTGGCCATCGTGGTGAAGGAGCTGACGGCCTTCGCCCGGCTCTCGCGGGTCGACCGGCTGCACACGATGGCCGAGGAGGCCGCATCGCTCGACGATCTGGCCCGCGCCCGCGCCCATGCCCGCGCGCTGACGGCGCTCTATGCCGGCCGCGCCGACCAGAGCTGGGGCATCACTCGCCTGACCGAGCGCCTCGACGAACAGCTCGACGCGACATCCCTTCTGGCCCTGACCGAAACCGAATTGCTGGTCCCCCTCGACCGCGCCGCCCGCGCCGAGGCCGAGGCCGCCGCCCGCCGTGTCGCCACGGTGACGGCGCTGGTGCCGCTGGCCTTTGCCGACGTGATCACGGCGCTCTCTGCCAACATCCGCATGATCCGCCGCATCGCCGAGATCTACGGCGGCCGTTCCGGCACGCTGGGCTCGCTCCGGCTGCTGCGGGCGGTGATGACACACCTGGTCGCCACCGGCGCCGTGGCGGTGGGCGACGACCTGGTGCATTCGGTGCTGGGCGGCACGATCCTGTCGCGCCTGTCGCGCCGTTTCGGCGAAGGCGTGGTCAACGGCGCCCTCACCGCCCGCGTCGGCGTCGCCGCGATGGAGGTCTGCCGCCCGATGCCCTTCTCTCCGACGCGCCGCCCAAAGGTCGCCCAGGTGATCCAGCGCGCCCTGACGGGCCTTTTCGGCACCAGGGAAAGCTGACCGCCCCTGTCAGGCGCCAGACCGCCTCCGGCGGGAGTATTTATGGCCAGATGAAAGAACCACGGCGCCCGGATCCGCGCGGCCTCCTTTTGACACCGGACCGCGATCGGGTGCCGAAAGGGCGCCGCATGGCCTGGCGCGATTTTCCATGTCATCTGACCATAAATACTCCCGCCGGAGGCGGCCCGACATCTGCAGGGGCGAGGCTCTGGACGGTTGCGCGGACCGGGTGTAGAAGCCCCGGCATGATGACCCGATTTCACTTCGCCATCATCATTCGAATTACATGCCCGGCGCTCTGATATCTGAGCTGCCGGGCAAAGGCGTATGGGACACCGCGCCGCCACTCTTCCAGACATGACCGAGCCTGAACGGATCGAAAAGATGTGCGCCGAGACGCCTGACTACAAAGACACCCTGAACCTGCCGAAGACCGATTTCCCGATGCGCGCGGGCCTGCCCCAACGCGAGCCCGCCTGGCTGGACCGCTGGGCCCGCATCGGCGTCTACGAGCGCCTGCGCGAGAAGACGGGCCGCAGCCCCTTCACGCTGCATGACGGCCCTCCCTATGCCAACGGTCACCTGCACATCGGCCACGCGCTGAACAAGACGATCAAGGACATGATCGTGCGCAGCCACCAGATGATGGGCCATGATGCGCGCTATGTCCCCGGCTGGGACTGCCACGGCCTGCCGATCGAATGGAAGATCGAGGAGCAGTACCGCAAGAAGGGCAAGAACAAGGACGAGGTGAACATCGTCGACTTCCGCCAGGAATGCCGCAAGTTCGCCGAGGGCTGGGTCGACATCCAGCGCGAGGAATTCAAGCGCCTGGGCATCACCGGCAACTGGGCCGATCCCTACCTGACCATGAATTTCCATGCCGAGCGCGTCATCGCCGAGGAATTCATGAAGTTCCTGATGAACGGCACGCTCTACCAGGGCTCCAAGCCCGTCATGTGGTCGCCCGTCGAGAAGACCGCCCTGGCCGAGGCCGAGGTCGAGTATCACGACAAGGAAAGCTTCACCATCTGGGTGAAATTCAAGGTCGCGAACGAAGGCCACGACCTGCAGGGCGCCCATGTGGTGATCTGGACCACCACCCCCTGGACGATCCCCTCGAACAAGGCCGTCGTCTTCGGCGCCGATTATGCCTATGGCCTCTACGAGGTCACCGGCACGCCCGAGGAATGCTGGCTGAAGGTGGGCGAGAAATACCTGCTGGCCGACAAGCTGGCGGCCCAGACCTTTGCCAAGGCGCGGCTGAACGACGACCAGTGGACCCGTGTGCGCGACGTGCCGACCGAAGAACTGGCAAAGCTGTCTCTGCAACACCCCCTCGCCGGTGCCGAAGGCGGCAATGGCGAATGGGATGACCTGCGCGACTTCCGCGCCGCGCCCTTCGTCACCGACGAGGAAGGCACCGGTTTCGTCCATTGCGCGCCCTCCCACGGGATGGAGGAATATGAACTCTACCGTGACCTTGGCATGCTGGAGCAGGTGCTGACCTACAACGTCATGGATGACGGCGGCTTCCGCGCCGACCTGCCCTTCTTCGGCGGCAAGTACATCCTGAACCGCAAGGGCGGCGAGGGGGATGCCAACAAGACCGTCATCGACAAGCTGATCGAAGTCGGCGGGCTGATGGCGCGCGGCAAGATCAAGCACTCCTACCCGCATTCCTGGCGCTCCAAGGCGCCGGTGATCTTCCGCAACACGCCCCAATGGTTCGCCGCCATCGACCGCAAGGTCGGCGACGACCAGGACGAGTATGGCGAGACGATCCGCGCCCGCGCCCTGAAATCCATCGAGGACCTGGTCAAGTTCACGCCGCAATCGGGCCGCAACCGCCTGCATTCGATGATGCAGTCGCGGCCCGACTGGGTGCTGTCGCGCCAGCGCGCCTGGGGCGTGCCGCTGACCTGCTTCACCAAGGTCGGCGCCCTGCCGACCGATCCCGACTTCCTGCTGCGCGATCCGGCCGTCAATGCCCGCATCGCCGAGGCCTTCGAGGCCGAGGGCGCCGATGCCTGGTACAAGGACGGCGCCAAGGAACGCTTCCTGGGCGCGGGCTACAACGCCGACGAATGGACCAAGGTCGATGACGTGCTGGACGTCTGGTTCGACAGCGGCTCGACCCATGCCTTCGTGCTGCGTGATCGCGCCGACGGCACCCAGGACGGCATTGCCGATGTCTACATGGAAGGCACCGACCAGCACCGCGGCTGGTTCCACTCGTCCCTGCTGGAGGCCTGCGGCACCCTGGGGCGCGCGCCCTATCGCAACGTGGTGACCCATGGCTTCACGCTGGACGAGAAGGGCAACAAGATGTCCAAGTCCCTGGGCAACACCATCGTGCCCGAGGAAGTCATCAAGCAGTACGGCGCTGACATCCTGCGCCTGTGGGTTGCCCAGGTCGATTTCACCGCCGACCAGCGCATCGGTCCCGAGATCCTGAAAGGTGTCGCCGACAGCTATCGCCGGCTGCGCAATACCATGCGCTTCCTGCTGGGCTCGCTGGGTGATTTCCGCGAGGAAGACCGCGTGGCGCCCGCCGACATGCCCGAGCTGGAACGCTGGGTGCTGCACCGCCTGAGCGAGCTGGACGAGACCGTGCGCGCAGGCTACCGCAGCTTCGACTTCCAGGGCGTGTTCCAGGCGGTGTTCAACTTTGCCACGGTCGAGCTGTCGTCCTTCTACTTCGACATCCGCAAGGACGCGCTTTATTGCGACGGCGAGACCGCCCGCGCCAAGGCCGCCCGCACCGTGCTGGACCTGCTGTTCCACCGCCTGACGACCTGGCTGGCGCCGGTGCTGGTCTTCACCATGGAAGAGGTCTGGCTGGAGCGCTACCCGGCCGAGGACGGTTCGGTCCACCTGGTCGACTTCCCCGAGACCCCGGCAGACTGGCGCGACGATGCCCTGGCGGCGAAATGGACCAAGGTGCGTTCGGCCCGCCGGGTCGTCACTGCAGCGCTGGAAAAGCAGCGGGTCGAGAAGGTCATCGGTGCCTCGCTGGAGGCAGCCCCGGTGGTGCACCTGGCCGATGCCGATGTGCTGTCCGCGCTGAAGGACGTGTCCTTCGCCGATGTCTGCATCACCTCGGCGCTGGAACTGACCGACACCCCCGCCCCGGCCGAAGCCTTCCGCCTTCCCGAAGTCGAAGGCGTGGCGGTGGTCTTTGAAAAGGCCGAGGGCGAGAAGTGCCAGCGCTGCTGGAAGATCCTGCCCGACGTCGGCCACCATGCCCATGCGGGCGTCTGCGGCCGCTGCGACGACGCACTGGCCTGATCACGGGCCCCTATCGCACCGAAACGCCCGTCCCGGATCCCGGGGCGGGCGTTTGCCTGTCTGGGATCATCTTGGCGATCATTTCGGGGATCATTTCCGGGACCGTGTTCAAAATCCTGCCCGTATTCATGCCGGGATCAGGATACCGGTTCGAAGGACCGGATCAGGACCGGATGTGCCAGTCCGTTCAGCGCACGGGAAAGCCGGGCCAGCCCAGGGCCCGGCTTTCCGATCCGCATCTGACGGCAGGTCCAAAGGCCGGGACCGCTTCTTCAGGCAGCGTGGGACTGAACCATGGAAAAGAGGCGCTGCACCATGACATAAAGCCGCGAGCTGCCGCCGGGGATGTTTGTGCCGTTGGCCTCGGCCTCGGCCACCAGGCCGCGGAACAGGGACATCCGGTCCATACCCGAAGGGCGCCCGCTGCTGCCCTGATCGGATTCCACGATCGCCTGCTCCAGCGGGACCGCCACGGTTTCCTCTCCCGAGGAAGTCGGGCGGGCAATGCTTTGTGGCCGGCGCTCGGGCACCGGCAGGGGCTGAAGCGCGATGGCCTCGGTCCGGGTGGTGGCCGCCACGGGCGGCATGTGACCACCCGGATCCGACAGGGTCGTCCCGGCAGATACCGCACCGACCGGTATCGGCCGAACCTCTGTCGGAGCGGCCGGGCGGAAGGATGAAATCGCATCCGTCATCATCTGGCGTACTCCTGTCTGTACCAGTGCAGATCCCTGCACCTCGGCATGGCTCGATACAGACAGAGTCCGCCTGTTGCCTTTCCAAAAGATGAACACGACCCGTGCTTTCCCGCCGCAATGGCGAAAATTGCACAGATTTACGCTGCACCGCAGCGAAATTCAGGACAGCGCGAGGGTCGCGCCGCCATGTCGATCCGATTTGCCCCACCGCTTGGGGGCAAAGCCCACCCGGGCGCAAAGGCCCGCCTGCCGCGAGAGGCCATCGCCCCTCGCAGCGGATCGCGTTATGAACGATTCTCCCTTCGAAAGGATTGAGATGCCCGTTTTCAGTCTGGACACCCCCACCGGCCGCTTCTGGATCGAGGAAGCCGACGGAATGCTGACCCGCAGCGGCTGGGGCCTGCCCGGGATTGAGGCATCCACGGCCCTGCTGCAGAATGCCGCAGCTCAGATCCGCGCCTACTTTGCCGGAGAGCTGAGGCGGTTCGATCTGCCGCTGAAGGTCTCGGGATCGACCTTCCAGATCCAGGTCTGCCAGCAGATCGCCGCCATTCCTTTCGGCGAAACACGGCGTTACGGGGATCTTGGGCGCGATCTGCAGGCCCCGGCGCGCGCGGTGGGCCAGGCCTGCGGCCACAATCCCCTGCCCCTGCTGATCCCCTGCCACCGGGTCATGGGCACCCGGGGCCTGGGCGGATTTTCCGGCGCCGGCGGCATCGAGACCAAGGTCGCCTTGCTGCGCCACGAAGGCGCGGCCTCGTTGCTGATCTGAGCGCGGGCATGAAAAGGGGCGCCCCGGTCGCCCGGAACGCCCCCTTTGCGCCTTCCCCGAAGGATCAGGGAACGGCGGTCAGCTTGGCCTTGGGGCTGCGGGCGTTCTGGTCGATGAACTCCAGCACCAGGGGGCGGATGTTGTTGCGCCAGGACGAACCCGCGAAAATGCCATAGTGGCCGGCGCCGGGCTCCAGGTGGTTGGCCTTCTTGCTTTCGGCCAGGCCCGTCAGCAGCTTCAGCGCCGCAACGCATTGACCGGGCGCGGAAATATCGTCCTTCTCGCCTTCGACGGTCTTCACGGCCACATCGGTGATCTTGCCGATGTCGACCGGGTGGCCGTTGATGGTGAAGCGGTTCTGGGCGATCTCGCTGTCCTTGAAGATGCGTTCCACCGTGGACAGGTAGAATTCGGCCGTCATGTCCATCACCGCCAGATATTCATCATAGAAGCGGTTGTGCGGATCAAGGTCCGTCGCCTCGCCACGGGCCACGCGGAAGATCTGGTCGGTAAAGGCCTTGGAATGCCGGTCGAGGTTCATCGAGATGAACGAGGTCAGCTGCAGCAGACCCGGATAGACCTGCCGGCCAAAGCCCTTGTATTTCGCGCCCACCGTCTGGATCGACATCTGCTCCAGCTGGCCCATCGAGATGCGGTTGCCGAAATCGGTGACCTCGGTCGGGGTGGCATCGGGGTCGATCGGGCCGCCGATCAGCGTCAGCGTCGAGGGCTGCGCCTCGGGGAAGATCTCGGCCAGATAGGCGGTGGCGGCCAGCACCAGCGGCGCCGGCTGGCAGACCGCGATGACGTTCACGTCCGACCCCAGTTCCTTCATGAAATCGACGCAGTAGAGCGTGTAATCCTCGATGTCGAACTTGCCCTCGGACACGGGGATGTCGCGGGCATTGTGCCAGTCGGTGATGTAGACCTCGCAGTCGGGCAGCAGCGACACCACGGTCGAACGCAGAAGGGTCGCATAGTGTCCGGACATCGGCGCCACCAGCAGCACCTTGCGCAGCTTTTCGTCGCGGTCCTGGACATGGAAGTGGATCAGATCGCCGAAGGGCCGTTCCACGACCTTTTCGACGCTGACCAGGTGATCGCGGCCGTCTTCGCACAGAACCGAATGGATACCCCAGTCAGGCTTGGCGACCATGCGCTTGTAGGCGCGTTCCGTGACCTCGCCCCAGGCCGCCATCAGCGTCAGCGCCGGGTTCGGCACCAGCGCGAAGGCCGGGTAGGACGCGAGGCTGAGCGCAGAGGATCCCATCCATTGCTGGGTATTGCGCACAGTCTCCATAAGGTCATAGCTTGGGAAGAAACGCATTGCCGTCTCCTGTTTGCGGGGCTTTCCCCCGCGGTTTCGATGCATTGGATCCCATACCGGTGTCCGCGCCAGAGAGAGACGGCGACAGGGGCAGAGGTCTCATGCTGCAGAGCAGAAAATAAGGGGGAATCATGAATATGACAACCGAAGACACCCGAGGCGAAACGTCCTCACCCCCCAAACATCTGGAAAAACTAAACGAAAACCTGACCCGCGTGGAAGCGCTTCAGCAACGCCTGCTGAGCGCGGTCAAGGAACGCCACGCGGCCAACCCCGGCCTGAACGGCCCCGATCCGGCACTTTTTGCACGTGCCGCAGGGGCTTACTGGGCAGAGATGATCCAAAATCCGGCCCGCATCTTTGAGCATCAGCTGGATTACTGGGGCGCCTCGGTAAAGCATTTCCTGGAGGCCCAGCAGGCGCTGGCCACCGGCAAGCTGATCGCACCGGCGGATCTTGGCCCGGCGGATCGCCGCTTTGATAACCCGATCTGGAAAAATCATCCGTATTTTAACTTTATCAAGCAGCAGTATCAGCTGAATGCGGCGGCGATCTCGAAGGCGGTCGAGGATGCCGGCGACATGGCCCCGGTCGAGAAGAAGCGGCTGAAGTATTTCACCCAGCAGATCGTCGACATGATGGCGCCGACGAATTTCCTGGCGACCAACCCCGACGCGCTGGAAAAGGCGATCGAGACCGATGGCGAAAGCCTGATCAAGGGCCTTGAGAACCTGGTCAACGACCTGGAGCACAACCACGGCGAAATGCTGGTGCGCCTGTCGGACGAAGCGGCCTTCGAGGTGGGCGGCAACATCGCCACCACCGAGGGCGAGGTCGTCTACCGCAACCGCCTGCTGGAGCTGATCCAATACGCCCCGCGCACGGAAAAGGTCCATGCCACGCCGCTGCTGATCTTCCCGCCCTGGATCAACAAGTTCTACATCCTCGACCTGAAGGAAAAGAACAGCCTGATTCGCTGGATCACCGAACAGGGCTACACGCTGTTTGTCGTGTCCTGGGTGAACCCCGACCGCAGTTACCGCGACATGGGCATCGAGGCCTATATCGAAGAGGGCTTCCTGGACGCCATCGCCCAGGTCAAGCAGATCACCGCCCAGCGGCAGATCAACGTCGTGGGCTACTGCATCGCCGGCACCATGCTGAACCTGACGCTGTCGCTGATGAAAAAGCGCGGCGACAAGTCGATCAAGTCCGTGACGCTGTTCACCACGCTGACCGATTTCGGCGATCAGGGCGAATTCACCCCCTTCCTGACCGACGATTTCGTCGATGCGATCGAAAACGAGGTCCAGGAAGAAGGCATCATGCGCAGCTTCATCATGTCGCGCACCTTCTCGTTCCTGCGCGCCAATGACCTGATCTACCGCCCCGCCATCCGTGCCTACATGATGGGCGAGGCGCCGCCTGCCTTCGATCTGCTGTTCTGGAACGGCGACGGCACCAACCTGCCCGCCCGCATGGCCACCGAATACCTGCGGCTGCTGTGCCAGAAGAACCAGTTCGTGAACGACGGCATCGAGATGTTCGGCGAGCGGCTGCACATCTCCGATGTCGACCTGCCGATCTTCTCGATCACCTGCGAGACGGATCACATCGCCGCCTGGCGGGCCTCCTACGCGGGTCTGATGAAGACCTCCTCGAAGGACCGCACCTTCATCGTCTCGCAGTCGGGCCACATCGCCGGCATCGTCAACCCGCCCTCGAAGAAGAAGTACGGCCATTACGTCAACCCCGCCCTGCCCGAGACCGCGCAGGACTGGTGGGACGGCGCCGACTTCCACGAGGGGTCCTGGTGGCCCCGGTGGGAGGCCTGGCTGTCGGGCCGTTCGGGCCGGATGATTCCCGCGCGAGAACCGGGCGATGCGACTCATCCCCCGCTTGCACCGGCCCCCGGAACTTACGTAAGGGCGGCTCTGCCTGCCTGATAAGCAACAGAAATGCCTGCAAACACGGTCGTTCCCCCTGTGACATTCTGCAACGCAGAAAAATCTTGATTTTCTGCACTGCAGCATTCATACTCTGATTAACGGAATTAAGGAGGAGCACCCGCTCCACCTGCTGCCAGAAGAGGATGGACTAATGGCAAAGACCCAGGACTTCACCGCAATCATGAAAGACTTCATGGGCGCCTTCCCCGTCGACACCACGGCGATGGAAGATGCGTTCAAGACGCAGGCAACCCTGGGCGAAAAGCTCTCGGCTGTCGCTCTGGAAGCCGCCACCAAGTCGACCGACCTGTCGACCAAATGGACCAAGGACACGCTGGCCAAGATGACCGACCTGTCCAAGGCCAAGGCCGAGCCCGCCGACTACGCCAAGGCAATGACCGATTTCGCATCGGCCTATGCCGAGATGTCGGCCGAGAACATGGCCGCCTTCGCCGAGATCGCGAAGAAGGTCCAGACCGACACCGTCGAGCTGATGATGGCCGCCGGCAAGGACATGTCCGAAGAAGCATCGGCCATGATGCAGAAGGCCACCAAGGACGCCTCGGCGACCGCCAAGAAGGTAACCACCGCAGCCGCGGCCAAGTAAGCTGATCTGCTCGGGGGGCGGGGCCTGGATCCCCCCGCCCCCCGACCCGGAATTTCAGCGCCCCACGCTCCTCCCCCCCAAGATCGGGGCGCGATCAAGCAGGGCGGGTCCTCGGACCCGCCCTTTTTGCTGTCCAGCGACCGGCCCTGCCGGCCATACGCAGGCGGATACTATGCTGCGACGCAGCATTGTCCGCAGCAAACAAGCTGTCCCTGTGGGTGTCGTCGCGCTTTCCTTTTGCGGAACGGTCCTCTAGGCTCTGCTGCATCGCTGCATCTTCTGGAGGGAAAGCCTGTGGCAGACAACCAGTCCCCGCTTCTCATCAAGCGTTACGCCTCGCGCCGTCTCTACAACACCGAGACCAGCGATTATGTCACTCTCGAGGATATCTCGGGCTTCATCCGCGAAGGCCGTGACGTCCAGATCGTCGATCTGAAATCCGGCGACGACCTGACGCGCCAATACCTGCTGCAGATCATCGCCGAGCATGAAAGCCGCGGCGAAAACGTCCTGCCGCTGAACGTGCTGACCGACCTGGTGCGCAGCTACACCACCAATGCCGGATCGGTGGTGCCGCAGTTCCTGGCGGCCTCCTTCGAGATGCTGCGCGACGGCCAGTCGAAGATGATGGAAAACATGAAGACGGTGAACCCGATGATGGCGAACATGCCCGGGTTCGACGCCATGCAGGCGCAGCAGCAGGCCTTCCTGAAGGCGATGACCGGTGGCTTCACCGGCGGCTGGAGCGCCCCCGACAAGGCCGAGACCGACGCCGCTGGCGATGACCTTGGCCAGATCCGCCGGCAACTGGCGGAACTGCAGCAGAAGCTCTCCAAGCTCAGCTGAGATGACGGCCGCCCCCGGCCGCATCACCCTGTGGGGGATCGAGGTCTTCGTCGCCACGGCCGAGGAACGCTCGATCTCTGCCGCGGCACGGCGCCTGGGGGCCAGCCCCTCGGCGGTGTCGCAGCAGCTCAGCAATCTGGAAACCGCGCTCGGGGTCACGCTGCTGCATCGCAGCGCCCGGCCGATGGTCCTGACCCCCAAGGGCGAGGCCTTCCGCCGCCGCGCGCAGTCGATCCTGAACGAGGCCGCCCAGGCCCGCGCCGAACTTGCCTTTACCGGTTCGCCCGCGCTGACGCGCCTGCGCCTGGGCATGATCGAGGATTTCGACGCCGAAATCACGCCTCCCCTACTGATCCGTATGGCCGA
The DNA here is from genome assembly GCF_057380705.1 of Pseudooceanicola sp. NS-SX9. Classification (NCBI taxonomy): domain Bacteria; kingdom Pseudomonadati; phylum Pseudomonadota; class Alphaproteobacteria; order Rhodobacterales; family Paracoccaceae; genus Pseudooceanicola; species Pseudooceanicola sp. NS-SX9. The sequence continues at coordinate 2,420,885 of NZ_CM170818.1, forward strand.
GGTCTTTGCCGATGCCCGCTTTCTGCTGGAAACCGGCCCCAGCCATCTGCTTTATGACCAGTTGGAGGCCGAGGCGCTCGACATCATCCTGGCGGCCGAGCTGGCGCCCCCCGCCCCCTGGGCCGAGGTTCATCCGATCCTGACCGAAAGCTTCATCGCCGCCACGCCACGCGGCGCCGTGGCCCCCGGTGCCCGGCCGCTCGACACGCTGAAGCGCCTGCCACTGATCCATTACACGACGCGCCACTACATGGGCCGGCTGATCGCCACCCACCTGGCGCAGCAGAACCTGCGCCTCGCCCACCGGTTCGAGCTCGACAGTTATCATGCCATCCTGGAACTGGTGCGCGCCGGCACCGGCTGGACGATCCTGCCGCCCCTGGCCCTGATCCGCGCCCGGACCCTGCTGCCCGACCTCGACCTGCTGCCGCTGCCCTTTCCGCCGCTGGAACGGCGCATCGTGCTGACCGCGCGGGCGGGCCTGCTGCAGGACGCACCGGCCCGTATCGCAGGCGAACTGCGCCAGCTTCTGGTGGCCCGCCTGGCAGGCCCCCTCCCGCCCGAGCTGCCCGCAGCCATCTCGGTCGCCTCTGCCTGAACCACCCGATTTCGGCCATTGCCACAGGCCGCCGCCAAAGGCAGCGACCGGCCCGGGTGGCGATCCGCCCCGACGAAAAAGGCCGGGCACCCGGCCCGGCCTTTCCCTTACCGTTCCCCCAGGCGCTTACTTCAGCGCCTTGTCGGTGATCTCGTGCGTCCAGGCGCCGGTCGGCTCCTTGGTGATGGCGGGGTTGTCCTCGGACACGGCCGACAGCAGCGTCTTCACGGTCTGCTCGTAATCGGCCGGATCCAGCGCGCCGTTCGACCCTTCGGTCAGCTTGGCGACTTCCTTCATCATGTATTCCTGGTGCTCCAGGGTCTGCGCACCGGTCTCGTCATTGTCGATGACGATCTTGGCGGCTTCATCGGGATGCGCCTCGGCGTATTTCCAGCCCTTCATCGAGGCCCGCACGAAGCGCACCATCTTGTCGTCGAACTTGGGATCCTTCAGGTCGTCTTCCTTGACGTAGAGGCCGTCCTCCAGCATCCCGAAGCCCATGTCGAGGTAGTTGAACACGGTCAGCTCCTCGGGCTTGTAGCCCGCATCCAGCACCTGGCCGTATTCGTTGTAGGTCATGGTCGAGATGCAGTCAGCCTGCCCCTGGATCAGCGGATCGACCGAGAACGCCTGCTTGACCACCGTCACGCCATCCTTGCTGCCATCGGTCTTCAGACCCAGATGCGCCATCCAGGCATAGAACGGATATTCGTTGCCGTAGAACCAGACGCCCAGGGTGTGACCGGCCAGGTCCTCGGGCTTTTCGATGCCGGCGCTTTTCAGGCAGGTCAGCTGCAGGCCACCCTTCTTGAAGGGCTGGGCGATGTTGACCAGCGGCACGCCGCGTTCGCGCGCGGCCAGCGCCGCCGCCATCCAGGTGGTGATCACATCGGCACCGCCGGCGGCGATCACCTGTTCGGGGGCGATGTCGGGACCGCCGGCCTTGATGGTGACATCCAGGTCCTCGTCCTTGTAGAATCCCTTGTCCTGCGCCACGTAATAGCCCGCGAACTGCGCCTGGGTGACCCATTTCAGCTGCAGCGTCACGTGATCGGCCGCCTGTGCCATCCCGCTCGATGCCCCGAGCGCCAGCGCCCCGACAATCCAAGTCTTCATCTTCATTCTCCCAGTTGGTCCCCGTTTTCCGGAGGGACTATCTTCGTTGAGACGGGTGCCAGAAGGTCACCCCGCGTTCCACAAGCGCAAGCGCCCCGTAGAAAAGCGATCCCGACAGGGCAGCGACGACGATCTCGGCCCAGACCATGTCCAGCGCCAGCTGCCCCACCGATGTTGAGATGCGAAAGCCCATGCCCGCAATGGGCGACCCGAAGAACTCGGCCACAATCGCGCCGATCAGCGCCAGGGTCGATGAAATCTTCAGCCCGTTGAAGACGAAGGGCATCGCGGCCGGCAGGCGCAACTTCCAGAAGCCCTGCCAATAGCTTGCGGCCCAGGTCTTCATCTGGTCGCGCTGCATGGCGCTGGTTTCCTGAAGGCCCGCGGTGATGTTCACCAGCATCGGGAAGAAGACCATGACGACGACCACGGCCGCTTTCGATGACGGGCCGACGTTGAACCACATGACGAAGATCGGCGCGATGCCGACGATCGGCAGGGCGGCCACGAAGGCCCCCACCGGCATGACGCCGCGCTTCAGGAAATCGCTGCGATCCACCAGGATGGCCACGACAAAGGCCGCCGCACAGCCGATCACATAGCCCGACAGCACGCCCTTGACGAAGGTCTGCACGAAATCGGTCCACAGGATCGGCAACGAGGCCGAGAATTTCACCGCGATCTGGCTGGGCGGCGGCAGCACCACCATCGGCACGCCAAGGCCCCGCACCAGCATCTCCCACATGCCGATCAGCGTCAGCCCGAAGATCACCGGCACCGCCAGGCGCACGGCCCGGCTGCCCCGCGCCGGCCCGTTCGCCAGCCGCACGTTCAGATACCACGCGACGCCCCACAGGACGATGGCTGCTACGACAAGTCCCATCTCAGCTCTCCTTCCTGCTCATCGTGCCAGGCCCATGCGCTTCAGCGTGCCGCGTTCCAGCACCCCGATCAGCGCCACCAGCCCGGCCGCCAGGATCGCGGTGGCCAGCAGCGCCGACCAGATCTGCACGGTCTGACCATAGTAGCTGCCCGCCAGCAGCCGGAACCCCAGCCCCTGCCCGCCGCCCGCCGGCAGCTCGCCCACGATGGTGCCGACAAGGCTTGCCGCCACGCCAACCTTCAGCGAGGTAAACAGATAGGGCACCGAAGCCGGCAGCCGCAGTTTCCAGAAGGCCTGCGACTGGGTGGCGCTCCAGGTCCGCACTAGGTCCAGATCCATCGCCGAGGGGCTGCGCAGCCCCTTCACCATGCCGACCACGACCGGAAAGAAGCTCAGATAGGCGGAAATGATGGCCTTGGGCATCAGGCCCTGGATCCCGAACGAGGCCAGCACCACGATAATCATCGGCGCGATCGCCAGAATCGGAATGGTCTGGCTGGCAATGGCCCAGGGCATGACGCTCATATCCATGGCGCGGCTGTGCACGATGCCCACCGCCAGCAGGATCCCCCCGACCGAGCCCATGACGAAACCGGCCAGCGTCGCGCTCAGCGTCACCCAGCCATGGAACACCAGGCTTTTCTTCGAGGTCGGCGCCACGTCGATGGTCGTTTTCCACAACTCCTGCACGATCTGGTGCGGCGCGGGCAAACGCGGCTTCTGCTGGTCCCAGGTCAGCGCCCACTGCGCGGGATTGCGCGCTGCCAGCACGAAGGCCGACATGTCGCGCCGCGCGGCAATCCCCTCGGGGCTGACAGTGGCCCCATGGCGTTCGGCCGTTTGCAGGGCGAAGCCGATGTTCATCGGAATGCAGGCCGCGTACCAGAAGGCCATGATCGCCGCCACGACCACGACGACGGGAAAAATCGTCCGGGTCATGGGCGCGCCCTCCTGGTTTCATCTTTCCCCAAATATGCATGTCGTGCCTCCTGCAGCTGGTGCGACGTGCATATTTTTAGAAAGATGAAAGGATTATCGGCTCTCTTGTTCGGGCGGTACAGGCAGGCATGCCGATGACCGCGAAAGGTGAAAGGAGAGCCCGCGTCTTCACCCCAACCGCGGGGCGGCACCGGGGGACGGAGGGCGCCCGACGTTCTCCGGGCCGCAGCGGGGGCTTTCAGGTCAGTCATAGGCATGGCCGGCCCTCAGCCCGTCGCGGACGCGGTGGGCGATTTCCAGGAATTCCGGCGTATCGCGGATGTCGAGGGGGCGATCCTTCGGCAGCGGGCTTTCGATGACGTCCGTGATCCGGCCGGGGCGCGGCGACATGACCACGATCTTCGTCGACAGATAGACCGCTTCGGGGATCGAGTGGGTGACGAAGCCGATGGTCTTGCCGGTGCGCGCCCAGAGCTTGAGCAGCTCTTCGTTCAGGTGGTCCCGGACGATTTCGTCCAGGGCGCCGAAGGGTTCGTCCATCAGCAGGATGTCGGCATCGAAGGCAAGCGCCCGAGCGATCGAGGCGCGTTGCTGCATCCCCCCCGACAGCTGCCAGGGAAATTTCTTGCCGAAACCCGAAAGCTCGACCAGGTCCAGGACCTTCTCGACGCGCTCGGCCTGTTCGGCCTTGGAGAAGCCCATGATCTCCAGCGGCAGGCGGATGTTGCCGGCGATGGTGCGCCAGGGATAAAGGCCCGCCGCCTGGAAGACATAGCCATAGGCGCGGGCCCGGCGGGCCTCGTCCGGGGCCATGCCGTTGACCGAGAGCTTGCCGCCCGTGGGGGTTTCAAGGGCCGCGATGCAGCGCAGGAAGGTCGTCTTGCCACAGCCCGAGGGGCCGATGAAGCTGACGAAATCACCCTTGTGGATGTCGAGATTGACGTCGCGCAGCGCCTGCACGGGGCCATCATTGGTCTGGAAGGTCAGGTCGAGATGCCTGGCCTCGATGACCGGTTTGCCGTTCACGGTAGAGGTCTCCCTGTCTTGCGGCCCCTTCGGGGGCTCTTGTCGCCGCATGGGCGTGGTCCGGGCCGGGGCGGGCCGCGGAAGACCCGGCCCCTGGCGGGACCGGGCCGTCGGATCAGATCCCGGCGGGGATGTTCAGCGGATCACGCACCACCGAACGCGGCGAATTCAGCGCCTTCCATTTCGACAGCGCCTTCGCGGCCGAATTGAAGGCCGGGCGCGGCACGAAGCGCCCACGGCCGGGCTGGGGCTGCGAATTCTGACCCCAGGCCCAGATGACCTCGCCGCGCGACAGCGTGTAGCGCGCCTGGGCCGTGACCTTGGTGCCCTCGAAGACGTTGTAGTCGATGATCGACTTGTGGTTCGAGGCCGAGATGGTTTTCGAAATCTTCGGATCCCAGACCACGATATCGGCATCGGCGCCGGGCATCAGCGCGCCCTTCTTCGGATAGATGTTCAAGATCCGCGCGATGTTGGTCGAGGTGACGGCGACGAATTCCTCGGGCGTCAGGCGGCCGGTTTCCACCCCTTGCGTCCAGAGCACCGCCAGGCGTTCCTCCAGCCCATTGGTGCCGTTGGGGATCTTGGTGAAATCGCTCAGGCCCATGCGCTTTTGCTCGGTGGTGAAGGCGCAGTGGTCGGTGGCCACGACCTGAAGGGATCCCGATTGCAAGCCGGCCCAGAGGCTGTCGTGGAATTCACGGCCCCGGAAGGGCGGCGACATCACGCGGCGCGCCGAATGGTCCCAGTCGGTCGAGAGGTATTCGTCATGATCCAGCGTCAGGAACTGCACCAGCGGCTCGCCATAGACGCGCATCCCCTTCTGGCGGGCGCGGCGGATGGCCTCGTGTGCCTGTTCGCAGGAGACGTGGACGACGTAAAGCGGGGTGCCGGCGGCATCGGCCACGGTGATGGCGCGGTTGGTGGCCTCGCCCTCGAATTCCGGGGGGCGCGAGCGCGCGTGCCATTCCGGGCCGGTCTTGCCCTCGGCCAGGAATTTCTTCTGCATCAGGTCGACCAGATCGCCGTTTTCGGCATGGACCATCGGCAGCGCGCCCAGTTCCACGCAGCGCGAGAACGAGGCGAACATCTCGTCGTCCTCGACCATCAGCGCGCCCTTGTAGGCCATGAAATGCTTGAACGAGTTCACGCCCGCATCGACGGCATATTTCATCTCGTCGAAGATCAGCTCGTTCCAGCCGGTGATCGCCATGTGATAGCCGATGTCGGAACAGATCTGCGGCGCCGACTTGCGGTGCCATTCGTTGATCGCGTTCTTGATGCTGCCATCGGCGCCCGGCAGGCAGAAGTCGATGACCATGGTGGTGCCACCGGCAGCGGCGGCCCAGGTGCCGGTCTCGAAGGTCTCGGCGGCGGTGGTGCCCATGAAGGGCATTTCCAGGTGGGTGTGCGGGTCGATGCCGCCGGGGATGACATAGGCGCCGGAGGCGTCGATATAGTCATCGCCCTTCAGGTCCGGTCCGATCTCCTTGATGGTTTCCCCATCGATCAGGATGTCGGCTTCGACCTGCCGGTCGGCGGTGACGACGATGCCACCCTTGATCACCTTGGTCATGTCTGGCTCCCTTGCCTGGTGCCGGAGCCCCGCCCCGGCGGGCCGGTCAGCTGGCTTGCTGGCCCGCAGCCGGCTCCTTGTTGTCCTTGCTGTCGCATGTGCCCGCACAGGCCTCGGCCGCCGGGGCCGCCGGCAGCAGCCGGTCGGTTTCCTGAGGGACCAGGGGCATGTAGCAGACGGTCTTCACGTCGCAGACAAGCGGCGTGGCCTTCGGTTGCGGCGCGGGCGCGGCGGCATTCTGCGAAGCGGCCGCGCCCAGGCAGGGCACCAGGGCCAGCACCGTTACCGCAAGGATCCCGATCCCCCGTCCCGTCACGCGCTTGACCATGGCTGTCCCCTGTCCTTTCGATGTTTCGGGGCGAAGATTACTCGACGATGACGGCGGTCTCCAGCACGGCGTGCAGAAGAACGTCGGCCCCGGCGGCGGCCCATTCGGAACTGATCTCTTCCGCCTCGTTATGGCTCAGGCCATCGACGCAGGGGCAGAAGATCATCGTGGTGGGCGCCAGCTTGGCCGCCCAGCAGGCATCGTGCCCGGCGCCCGAAACGATATCCATGTGGCTGTAGCCCAGGGTTTCCGCGGCCGAACGCACCCGCGCCACCAGTTCGGGGGTGAAGGTGACGGGATCGAAATGGCCCACTGCCTCGACCGAACAGCCCACGCCCAGATCGGCGCAGATCTCCGCCGCGCGGGCTTCGATCGCCGCCCGCATCCGGTCCAGCTTGGCCTGGTCGGGGGTGCGGATATCGACGGTGAAGACCACCTTGCCCGGCAGCACGTTGCGCGAGTTCGGCGTGAATTTCATCTGGCCGACACCGCCCACCGCATCGGGCTGCTCGCCCATGGTGACCTCCTGGACCATCTCCAGAATGCGGCTCATGGCCAGGCCCGCGTTCACCCGCATCGCCATCGGGGTCGAGCCGGTATGCGCCTCTTTCCCGGTCAGGGTGAATTCCAGCCACCACAGGCCCTGGCAATGGGTGACAACGCCGATCTGCTTTTCAGCGGCCTCCAGGATCGGGCCCTGCTCGATATGGTATTCGAAATAGGCGTGCATCTTGCGCGCGCCCACCTCTTCCTCGCCCTTCCAGCCGATGCGCTCCAGCTCGGCACCATAGCTGGCGCCCTCCAGATCGGTGCGCCCATAGGCATAGTCGATCGAATGCACGCCTGCGAAGACGCCCGAGGCCAGCATGGCAGGGGCAAAGCGCGCACCCTCCTCGTTGGCCCAGTTGGTCACCACGATCGGGTGCCTGGTCTTGATCTCAAGATCGTTCAGGGTGCGCACCAGTTCCAGCCCCGCCAGAACGCCCAGCACGCCATCGTACTTGCCGCCCGTCGGCTGGGTGTCCAGATGGCTGCCCACATAGACCGGCAGGGCCTCGGGGTCGGTGCCGGGACGGGTCATGAACATGGTGCCCATCTTGTCGACGCCCATGGTGCAGCCGGCGGCCTCGCACCAGGACTGGAACAGACGCCGCCCTTCGGCATCCGCGTCGGTCAGCGTCTGGCGGTTGTTGCCGCCAGCGATGCCCGGCCCGCATTTCGCCATCTCCATGAGGCTCTCCCAGAGTCTCTCACCGTTGATGCGCATGTTTTCCCCGGGTGCGGGCATGGCCTGTCTCCGTCGCTGTCCGAAAATCCTTTTGACCTTTTGGTCAAAGCCACGCTAGCAGAGGCAAGGGGGCAGTCAAGAAATTCGCCCCCGGGTGTCAAGATCCCCCGCCTTGCGGCCGAGGCATCTGCCCAATCTCGCGGCATCTTGCTTTCCGGGCCGCCGAAACTCTGGACTGCCCTGCCGAAAACCGATGAAAAGCCGGGACTTCCGGACCATTCTTGAGGACTTTTCATGGCCATGGACAAGCCCGTGCCCCGCACCCGAATCCAGAAGAAGAACATCGCGCGGATCTCAGAAGCGGCGCTGTCGGTCTTTTCCACCTATGGCTTCCGCGGCTCGACGGTCGACCAGATCGCGAAAGAGGCCAAGCTCTCCAAGCCGAACCTGCTCTACTACTTCCCCTCCAAGGAGGCGATCCATACCCATCTGCTGTCGATGCTGATGGACACCTGGCTGGATCCGCTGCGCGAGATGAAGGACGACGGCGACCCCCTGGACGAGATCCTGACCTACCTGCGCCGCAAGCTGCAGATGAGCCGCGACCACCCCCGCGAAAGCCGCCTCTTCGCCAACGAGATCGTCCAGGGCGCGCCCCGCATCCTGTCGCTGCTGGAAACCGATCTGAAGGATCTGGTCGACTGCAAGGCCGCCGTCATCGCCGGCTGGATGGCCGAGGGGCGCCTGGCGCCCGCCGATCCGCATCACCTGATCTTCTCGATCTGGTCACTGACCCAGCATTACGCGGATTTCGACGTCCAGGTCCGGGCGGTCCTCGGGCCGGAAAAGGCCGATCCCTTCCCCGAAGCCGAAGCCTACCTGGTCACCCTCTTCACCCGGATGCTCGAACCCTGATCACACCCTGGCCTACTCGGCCACAGGTGCCACGCCGATCTCGGCCATGTAGATCCGCACGGCCTCCTGCACATGGCGAAAGCGGTCGCCGCCCAGATGGGTGCCGCCGAACCAGCGGGTGACGACGATCACATGGTTCTCCAGCGCCGCGCGCTCCAGCATCCGCAAGATCACCATGCCCGCGCCCGCCTCGCCATCATCGGCCTTCACCGGCTCCCCCGGCAGCAACAGCGCCCAGGTGTTATGCGTGGCCTTGGCGAATTTCTTCTTCCGCTTCAGCGCCTTCAGCATGGCCTCGGCCTCGGCCCGGCTCGCCGCCGGCCCGCCCGACACGGCATATTTCGACCCCCGGTCAGAAATCACGCCGTCAAATGTCGTCAACTCGCCCATACCCCCGCCTAACGCCCCGCGCCCGCCCCCGCAACCCGTCGCATTTTCTTGTTCCAAATACCTCGGGGGAGCGCCGCCAGGCGCGGGGGCAGAGCCCCCTCACCCGACCTCCGCCCAATGCCCCCGGTTGCCGGTGGGCTGCGCCAGCGCCGCCTCCCAACCCAGCCCGAAGCGCAGCAGCTGCGCCTCCGCCCCCGGCCGGGCGATGATCTGCAGCCCCACCGGCGCCGCACCGTGAAAGCCCGCCGGCACCGCCAGCACCGGACAGCCCGCCATCGTCCCAAGCGCCACCACCTCCATCCAGCGGTGATAGCTGTCCATCCGGCGCCCCGCGATCTCCTGCGGCCAGTCCCAGCCCACCGGGAAGGGATGCATCTGCGTCGCAGGCAGCGCCAGCAGGTCGTGATCGCCAAACAGCACCATCACCTGCCCGAAGACGGCTGATCGCACCGCCCCCGCCGCCGCCACATCCGCGGCACTCAGCCCCAGAAAGCCGTCGTATTCCCAAAGCTGCTGCGCATTCAGCCCGGCCCGCTTCACCGGATCCGCCCAAAGCGGCGCCACCTGCGGCCCGACCGCGAACTGCCGCAGCACCACGAAGGCCCGCCACAGCGCTGCGGGATCAAACCCCGGGCCCGGGCGCGTCAACCGAATCCGGCCCGCATCGGCCGCGCGCTCCAGCGCCGCCTCGCAGGTCGCAAGGATCCCCCCCTCCATCGGCAGATGGCCCTGCAGATCGCCCAGCCAGCCCAGCCGCAGCCCGCTCAGCGGCCCCGCCTCCAGCGCCGGGCGCACAGGCACCACCGGCGGCGACAAGGGCGCGCGCGGATCGGGACCGGACTGCACGTCCAGCAGCAGCGCCAGGTCGCGGATCGTGCCCGCCATCGGCCCCTCGGTGCCCATCTGCGACAGGAACACGTCAGTCGAGGGCAGATGCGGCACCCGGCCCTGCGTCGGCCGCAGCCCGAAGATATTGTTCCAGGCGGCCGGATTGCGCAGCGATCCACCGTAATCGCTGCCATCCGCCAGCGGCAGCATCCCCGTGGCCACCGCCACCGCCGCCCCGCCCGAGGACCCGCCCGCGCTGCACCCCGGCAGGAAGGCATTCTGCGTCGGCCCGTGCAGCGCATTGGTGGTATGCGATCCCAGCCCGAAGACCGGCGTGTTGGTCTTGCCCAGGATCAGCGCCCCGGCGGCCCGCATCCGCGCCACCACCAGCGCATCGTCCCCGGGGATGAAATCGGAGAACAGCGGCGATCCGAAGGTCGTCCGCAGCCCCTTCGTCAGCGCCAGATCCTTGACCGCCAGCGGCAGCCCTGCCAGCGCCCCGGGCGCCCGCCCCGCCGCCCGCGCGGCGGCAATGGCGTGATCGGCGGCCTCGGCCTCGGCCAGCATCTCGGCCCGGGGCCGCAACGAGACGATGGCATTGACCTGCGGATTGATCGCCTCGATCCGGTCATAGGTCCGCGCCATCAGCGCCACCGCGCTCAGGCGGCCGCTGTGCAGCAGGGCCAGCAGCGCCTCGGCCGGGGCGAAGGGCGCCAGCAGGTCGGGCGACAGCGTGGCGCTCATGCCAGATCCCCCAGCGTCGCGAACAGCCCCGCCAGCAGGCGGGTACGCGGCAGCAGCGTCGGGATCAGCAGGTGTTCCTCCAGCGTATGGTACATGTCCCCCGCCGGTCCCAGCGAACACAGCGACGCAATCCCGAGCGCACCGGTAAAGTTGGTGTCGGCCCCCCCGCCCGAGGATCCCCCGGGCAAGGGCAGCCCCATGCCCGCCGCGATCGCAACCGCGCGGTCATATAGCGCCACGGACCCCGCATCCCCCTCGGTCCAGACCGGGCGGGTGACGGTCTCGTGCGCCTCGAAGCGCACGCCGTTGCGCAGGCCCGACATCGCCAGGATCGCCGCCGTCCCCGCATCCAGATCCGCCTGCGTCTTGGCCATCGACAGCACCTGCGCCCGGGCGTGCGAGGGCACGCAGTTCACCCACCGCCCCGAGGTCACGTCATTGACCGAGAAGGTGCAGCTGTCGCTGGTCATCGCCTCGATCTCAAGGATGCGCTGCGCCAGTTCGCGCACCGCCGAAACCCCGGCCTTCAGCTTGGCCCCCGCATGGCTGGGCTGGCCATGGGCGGTGATCTCGTAGCGGGCGATGGCGTAGCGGCCGGTGGTGACGGCATTGCCCTCGCGCGCCGGTTCGGGGCACAGGACATAGCGGTTGCGCCGGGCCTCGGCCTCGATCAGGGCGCGGGTGACGGGGGTGCCGATCTCTTCGTCGGGGGTGAACAGGAAGGTGACCGGCAGGGGCGGCATCACGCCCTCGGCCAGCAGGGCGCGCAGGGCCTCAAGCGCGATGTAATTGCCGGATTTCATGTCCAGCACCCCGGGGCCATAGAGCCGGTCGCCCTCGACCCGGTAGGGGTTCTGCGCCAGCGTGCCCAAGGGATGCACGGTGTCGAAATGGCCGCTGACCAGGATGCCGGGCGTGCCCGCCTTGGGATGCGGCAGCACCGCGCGCACCGACGGCCCGACACCGCCCCGCGCCGGCAGGCGTTCGACGCTCAGGCCCATCTCGGCGCAGTCATAGGCCACCAGATCCATCATCCGGCCGACGGCCTCGGGGTCATAGGTGGGGCTTTCGCATTCGACCCAAGGCTTCAGCCCGGCGATGATGCGCTCTTGCGACAGCGGCAGACGCGCCAGCAGCCCCTGGATATCCGTCAGATCGAGGCTCATTCCGCGGCCTCCGGCAGGGCGCCACGGGTTTCCACCATGCGGGCCAGGAAGCTGGCGCCGACCGGCAGCGCGGCATCGTCGAAGACGAAGGCGGGATTGTGCAGCGCGACCGAGCCCCCGTGGCCCAGCGTGCAATAGGCCCCCGGCACGACGCGCAGCATGTCGGCGAAATCCTCGGATCCCATCTGGATCTCGTCCTTGTAGCCCGCCAGATCGCCCACGATGTCGGCCGCGCCGGCCAGCAGATCGGCCGAGCGCGCCTCGTCATTGACCAGCACGTCGAAGACGTTGCGGATGTCGACCTCGATCTCGCAGTCATGGGCGATGGCGAAGCCCGCGCAGATGGCGCGCATCCGGGTGGCGATCAGCTGTTCGTCCTCGGGGTCGAAATAGCGCACGGTGCCCGACAGTTCGGCGGTCTCGGGGATGACGTTATAGGCGGAACCGGAATGGAACTGGGTGATCGAGACGACGGCGGATTTGCGCGGCGACAGGTTGCGCGAGACGATGCCCTGGATTTCCTTCACGATGCCCGCGCCGATCACCACCGGATCCTTCGAGCCCTCTGGCCGGGCGCCGTGGCTGCCCAGACCGGTGATGCGGATGTCGAAGAAATCGGCCCCCGCCATGGCAGTGCCGGGCTTGATGCCGATGACGCCGGGATCGTGGAAGGGCGAATTGTGCAGGCCGTACAGCTCGTCACAGGGGAAGCGGTCGAAGAGGCCGTCGGCGATCATCGCCCGCGCCCCGCCCAGGCCTTCCTCGGCGGGCTGGAAGATGAAGACGGCGCGGCCGGCGAAATCGCGGGTCTCGGACAGGTAGCGCGCGGCGCCCAGCAGCATCGTGGTGTGGCTGTCGTGACCGCAGGCATGCATCACGCCCGGCGTCTTCGAGGCATAGGGCAGGTTCGTCTGTTCATGGATCGGCAGCGCATCCATGTCGGCCCGCAGCCCGATGGTGCGGCCGGGGCGCGCGCCCTCCAGCACGCCGACGACCCCGGTCTTGCCGATGCCGCGGGTGACCTCGATGCCCCAGCCTTGCAGCAGCTCGGCCACCTTGCCCGAGGTGCGGACCTCTTCAAAGCCCAGCTCGGGGTGTTCATGGAAATCGCGGCGCAGGGCGGTCAGGTCATCGGCAAAGGCCTGAATGTGATCGATCACGGGCATCGGGGGCTCCTGGGGTCTGTCGGTCTGGCCCGGCGGGGCAAGGGCCTGCACCGGGGCGAAAACGGTCCCGGATCGGGTCCGGGGCGCGCAAGAAAGAAGCATCGGGGGCAAATCGCAGGCAGCGCGATGCGCCCGGGGCCACCCTGCGCCGCCCCACGCGCAGCACACAAGCCGCGCGATGCCGTGGCGGCAGCAAGAAAATGCAGAGCGGCCAATAAGGTGGCATTCCGGGGCGGCGTCACGCATCGCGCCACCGGGGGTTGCATGGGCGCGTCACAGGGTGACCCGGCGGCATCGAATGCCGATCTCCCGGCAGGCATGATCCCCGGATGGCAGGCCGGTGCCGGTCCCACCGGCGACCACTGCCCCTCAGGCGCCGCAAGCCCCCTGTGACGCCGAGCGGCCCGATTGTGGCGAGGGTCCAAAGGCCCGTGCCTGCCCTGTCATCCAAGGCCGCCCATCGCCCCGCACCTGCCCCATGCATCCCGGCGCGCCTGCAAAATCGAAAACCGGTGCCGTCCCCCAAGGCCCGCTCCGGCCACGGCTTGGCGACAGGGGTTGCCCGCCGCGACGCCTTGCCGATCGACCGGGGCGCCGCATGCGACAGGCATACGCCCCGCCCCCGGACGGAGCCCGTCGCATTCCCTTCGGCAGAGCCGGGCGCCGCGCCCTGCGACCCGGACACGACTGGCACTGGCACTGGCACTGGCACTGGCACTGGCACTGGCACTGGCACTGGCACTGGCACTGGCACTGGCACTGGCACTGGCACTGGCACTGGCACTGGCACTGGCACTGGCACTGGCACTGGCACTGGCACTGGCACTGGCACTGGCACTGGCATCGCGCGGCCGGGGGGCGGGTGTCCACCGCCTTTCCCCTTCCAGTTCGGCGGCCACAGCGCGCGGCCTTCCCGGCAGTCAGACATGAAAAGAGGCCCTTGCGGGCCTCTGTCCGAAAACGCGTCCGGAAACGACAGGGAGTGAAGCTGCGCCGCCGGTCGCGCGCCCGGTCACTTGACGATGAGGTATTCGTCCAGGTTCTCGCCCCGGCCGAGGGCATCCTTGACCCAACCCGGCTGGCGACCACGGCCGCTCCAGGTCTGGGTGGGATCTTCCGGATTGCGGAATTTCGGCGGATTGACCTTGCCTTTGCGCGCCGGGGCGCCCGTCAGCTCGGAAAGGCTGAAGCCCAATTCAGCCGCCTTTGCCTCCAGTTCGGCCAGCGCCATTTTGCGCTGACGGTCCTCATAAGTCTTGATCGCGGTGCTGACCTTGCCTTGCAGCTTCTTCAATTCACCGAGGGACATCACGTCCAGGTCCTGATCCAGCATGTCCATGCTTCCTTTTTCGACTTCCCGGGAAAGGCCGTAATTTCATTTCCCGCGTTTCCGATACTCCGGGAAATTAATCCAATCAACCATAAAGGCGTCAATGAATTCCTAACATACATCGGCAAAAGAATGCCGAGCCGAGTCTTCGTCAATTTCGGAAGAAGCTGTTCCTATTAAGAAAACGCCGGCAGGTTGAAAACCCGCCGGCAATTAACTTTTCATAAATCTGACGCCAAATAGCGCCAATTCAGACAGGCGCTGAAACTTTCCCCAGCGTCATCACGACATTTTCGATCATTCGCATCCCGGCGGACTGGCCAAGGGACATGATCGATTCCGGGTGGAATTGCACCGCGGCAATGGGCCTGTCCCGATGTTCAATGCCCATGACCACGCCGTCAGCGGTGGTTGCGGTCACGAAAAGGTGTTCCGGCAGGCTGTCGGCAGGGGCATGTAGCGAGTGGTAGCGCCCGATGGTGACCTCCTCGGGCATCCCCGCAAAGACCGTGCCGGGGCGGGTGATGCGAATGCGCGAGGGCTTGCCATGCATCGGCTCGTCCAGGCGTTGCAGGGTGGTGCCGAAATACTCGGCAATGGCCTGCAGCCCCAGGCAGACGCCGAATAGCGGCAGATCACGGTCCAGCACTTTGCGGATCGTCTGCGCGCAGCCGAAATCCGAAGGCGAACCCGGCCCCGGCGAAAGCACCACCAGATCCGGCCCGAATTCGTCAAAGACACGGTCATCGACCGGGCTGCGGGTGGTCAGGACCTGCGCCCCGGTCTGGCGGAAGTAATTCGCCAGCGTATGCACGAAACTATCCTCGTGATCGACCAGCAGAATACGGCGCCCCTGCCCGGCGGCAGGCTTGTCGAAACCGGCTTCCCTTTCCTCGGGGCGGATGTCACCGCGAATGGCGGCGCGCATCGCGCTGGCCTTCAGTTCGGTTTCCGCCTCTTCCGCATCGGGATCGGAGTCATTCAAAAGCGTGGCCCCCGCGCGCACTTCTGCAACGCCATCCTTGATGCGAATGGTGCGCAGGGTCAGGCCGGTATTCATCGAGCCGTCGAATTGCACCGCGCCCACCGCACCGCCATACCATTTGCGGGTGCTCTTTTCATGGGTTTCGATGAAACGCATGGCCCAGAGTTTCGGCGCCCCGGTCACCGTCACCGCCCAGGCATGCGACAGGAAGGCGTCGAAGGCATCCATGCCGGCGCGCAGCCGCCCCTCGATATGATCGACGGTGTGGATCAGGCGGGAATACATTTCGATCTGGCGGCGCCCGATGACGCGCACCGATCCCGGCTCGCAGACGCGGGACTTGTCGTTGCGGTCGACGTCGGAACACATCGTCAGTTCGGATTCATCCTTCTTGGACTGCAGCAGCTTCAGGATCTGCTCGCTGTCCTCGATGGCGTCGCGGCCGCGCTTGATGGTGCCGGAAATCGGGCAGGTTTCCACCCGGCGCCCGGTGACGCGCACGAACATCTCGGGGCTGGCGCCGACCAGATATTCCTGTTCCCCGAGGTTCATGATGAAACCGAAGGGTGCAGGGTTGATCTGCTGCAGCCGCCCGAAGATCGCCGAGGGGCTGTCCTTGCAGGCCTCGTAGAAGACCTGGCCGGGGACGACCTCGAACAGGTCGCCGCGGCGGAAGCTTTCCTTGGCATCGACGACCAGCTTGGCATATTCGCCCGGCTCGTGATCGCCGCGTGGCAGGTTTTCCGGGCCCCGGCGGAAGGGTTCGGGCTGGCAGGCGGCTTCGGTCCCGGCGGTGGTCAGATCCCCCATCGAGAATTCGTAGCGGTAGCGCGTGGCCGAGGTCGAATAGTGGTCGCCCACCAGGATGTCATCGGCCAGGAACAGCACCAGGTCGCGCTGGTCCGCGGGACGTTCCAGGCTGAAGGTGATCGGTTCGAACTGGAACGCCAGATCATAGCCGAAGGCGCCATAGAGACCCAGATGGCCGTCCTCGTCCGAGAAGAACAGCGCCACGATCGCCCGCAGCACCGAAAAGACCGACGGCGCGCGCGAGCGTTCTTCCTCGTTGTAGACCCGTTCGGGGGTGCGGATCTGCAGCAGGATGTCGGTGTCCGAGACCTCGGCCGTCTCGACGGCTTCAAGGCCGGTGACGGCGGGGCCGATCATCTTCAGCAGCACCGCGCCGCGGGCGTTCAGCGCGCCGATGCGCAGGGCGCGGCCACGGGCCTCGATGATCACCGGCGGCTCGGCAAAGCCGAAATCCCAGCGGGTGTAGCGGCCGGGATATTCGTAATTCGACGACAGCAGCACGCCACGGTGGCTGTCGAGCTTCTCGGCCAGCTTCTGGGTGTCGGTCAGATAGGTTGCGGGCAGTTCACGTCGGGAGACAGTGACGCCTCCCTTGGTCTGGAAGGTCAGGTCGGTCATCTCGGGTGGTCTCTGTTGCGGGGCGGCACGGTCCACGCGGGGCCGGGTGCAGGTGTGCAGGGATCTGGCCAGAGGCCGGGCCGCCAAAAGGGGAAAGGGTCAACGGGACGACGGGGTTACCATCGCCAGGTCAGGGTCCAGCCTTGCCATCGTTGCACGGTCATTATCCGCGTTCCCTGCCGGGGGTACCGGCGTTCTGACCGGCCTGGGCCGGTCGCCTCCTCATGCGGCCGGAAGATCCGGCCCGGTGTCGCGGGCGCCTTGCGCCACGCTCAACTGCGACTTCATCCGATCAAAGCGGGGCGCTGTCAAGTCCATGTTTGGCGCAGGTCTGGCCGGGGCGCCCCTGTCGGGCCTGCGGCCTTGCCGTCCGGGCCGGGGCGTGAAACGCTGCCGCCCTGCAATGCCCCGACGGAGAGCCCCGATGACCCAGATCCCCCTTCCCCCCCTGCCCGACCGCCCGCTGTCGGTCTGCATCGTCGGCGCGGGTGCCATCGGCGGCACGCTGGCCGCGCGGATTGCGCAGATCGCGGGCGGGCCGCTGGTGTCGGGCGTGTCGGTGGTGGCGCGGGGGGCCACGCTGGCGGCGATCCGGGCCGATGGGCTGCGCCTGCAGCCGCCCGAGGGCCCCGAGGTGGTGGCCCGGGTCGAGGCCACCGACGATCCCGACACGCTGCCGCCGCAGGACATCGTGATCACGGCGCTGAAGGGGCACCAGATCCCGCCGATGGCGGACAAGCTGGCCCGGCTGCTGGCCCCCGGCGGGCGGATCCTGCCGGTGGTGAACGGGCTGCCCTGGTGGTACCCGATCAGCGACGGCAAGGGCGGCCGGCGCGGCGCGTCCGAGGTCGACCCGGGTGGCGTGCTGTGGTCTGCCATCGGGCCCGCGCGCGCGATCGGGGCGATTGCCTATCTGGGGGTGCGCCAGCCGCAGCCCGGCGTGGTCAAGATCGACATCGACGGCTATTTCGACATCGGCCGGCTGGGCCCCGGCCCGCACCCCGATGTCGACCGGCTGCAGGCGCTGCTGCAGGCGGCGGGCCTCAGGATCGAGCGTTCCGATCCCTTCGGCGGCGCCCTCTGGCACAAGCTTTTGACCAATGCCTCGACCAATTCGGTCTGCGCGATTTCCCGGGCGCCGATGAACATGATGATGCAGGATCCGGCGTTGTCGGCCCTGTCGGTGGCCATCATGCACGAGGTCATGGCGATTGCCGCGGCCGAGGGGATGCCCTTCGAGATGGACATCCCGGCCCGGCTGGAAAAGGTGCGCAAAGGCGCGCCCTTCAAGCCCTCGACCCTGCAGGATGTCGAGGCCGGGCGCCCGCTGGAGGTCGAGCCGATCTTTGCCGCCCCTCTGTCGGTGGCGCAAAGCCACGGGATCGACTGCCCGAACCTGCGGCTGGTCACGGCCTTCCTGCGCCAGATCGACCGGGCGATCCAGGCAGGATAGCGGAAAGCGGCCCTGCCGGGCCGCTGCCTCCGGCGGGCATATTTAGGGGAAAGATGAAAGGCTGGGCGGCCGGCTCCGCAGGAGACGGCAGGCGACGGCCCGGCTCGATGCCGGGGCGGCGCCTCGGCTCAGGCAGAAAGTGTCGGCAGGGCACCGACCTGAAGGCTGCGACCGTCGAGCGACAGATGCGCGGAACCGATCAGGTCCCGCGCCAGCAGGGTCCGCGCATGGCGGGCGCCGGCCTCCAGCGCGGCAGCCACCTCGGCGGCGGACAGCGGGCCCAGCCCCGTGGTGACCAGGCGATCCCCCAGGTCGCTGTCCGGCGACAGCAGGCAAGCCGGGGTGCGGGTGATGGCGGGATGCCCGGGCAGGTCGACCGCATTGGCAATCATCGTCGCCGCCGCATCGGCCATCGCGGCCCGGGGCGCCAGCACCGTCACCGCATCGGCAATCCCGAGAGAATGGCTGCGTCCGCTCCGCCCCGACGTCGCACAGCCCCGCCAGGGACTGCTGGCTGGCACCGCCACCATGCCCCCCTCCATCGCCAGGCGCATCTCGCCTTCGTGGATCTGCCAGGCGATGTCGCCGCCATTGTTGACCCAGAGCTTGGCGTATGGGGCATCGGCCGCCATGGCCTGCAGGATCTCCTCGGCGACGGCACCGGCGACGGCCGCCATCGGGGTGATGAACTGCGGCGCATAGGGCGATGTGGCAGCGGCCATGCGACGGCCGACCACGCCCTGAGGCTGGCCGCCCTCGCGGCGCAGCTCGGGCAGTTCGGCCGCCAGCCCGGCCAGCAGACCCTCGAACCGGTTGATCGCCGCCCGGTAGGCGCCGGGACGCACCGGCGCCTCGGCCCACAGGATCAGGTCGATCGGGCCTTCGTGCAGGTGCAACCGCTGCCCATCGGGCAAAAGCGCCGCCTGCGCGCCGTTCATTCCGCCGCCCGGGGGGCCCCAAGGCCAAGGCTGCGGAAGCTGTCGCCGTATTCGCCGCCCTCTGCCAGCACCTGCCCGATCGGGCGCACCGCGCCGTCATGGCCGCCAAGCGCCACGTAAAGGTCGCGCGCCATGGTGAATTCCAGCGGCGCCACCAGCGCCGGCGTCGGCACATAGCCAAAGCTCTGGCCGGGCATCGTCAGCACGTCGACCATCACCGTGATGCCGCCACCGGGCCACAGGAAGGCCTCTGCGCCCCCCAGCGTCACCTTGACCGAACCGTCATGCACCGCCCGCGTCAGCCGCACCGGGTTCCGCGTCACGCCCGAACGCAGAGATCCCCCCGCGCCGGCACAGAACATCACCGAACACAGCGCCGGTTCGCAGTTCTCGGCGATCAGATCGACACTGGGGCGCAGCGCCTCGGGCATCTCGTGGCGTTGTGGCACCAGATCGTCGTCGAGGACGAAATATTCCGCATGTTCCCCCGTGGTCGAAACCATCAGCAGCGACAGCCCCGGCCTTGCGCCCTTCTTTTCCAGCCAGGGGCCCAGGATCGTCAGCGGATCCTGGATATCGGTGCCGCCCCAGCCAAGCCCCGGTTCCGCCACCTGGAAATACCGCCCCGGGGTCGAGCGCCGCCCCTTGATGCGGATCCCGGTGTCGGGCCAGCCGATGACCTTGCCGGCCTGGTGTTCCGACACGACGCCGGTGATGTGGTCATCGACCACCACCACCTCGTCCACCAGCCCCTGCCATTGCGACGCGAACATCCCGATGGTGGCCGAACCGCAGCCGACGCGCATCCGCACCTCGGGGGTGCCATCGACGATGGGCGGCTGACCCGCCTGCACGATGACCGAAGAGCCCCCCTCGATCTGCAGCTCGACCGCCTCGCCATTGCACAGCGCCATCAGCGTGTCGCAAGTGGCGCGGCCCTCGGCCTTCGAGCCCCCGGTCAGGTGATCCACCCCCCCCAGCGACAGCATCTGAGAGCCGTATTCGCCCGTCGTCACATGGCCGATCGGTTCGCCCTTCGACAGCACCCGCGCGGCCTCGTCGCCCAGGTGCCGGTCGGTGTCGATCTTCACCTTGACGCCGCAGTAGGAATAGATCGCCTCGGTCACCACGGTCACGGTGTCGACGCCCTCGATCTCGCGGCTGACGATGAAGGGGGCGGGCTTGAAGTCGGGATAGGTCGTCCCCGCGCCCAGACCCGAGACGAACAGGTCCTCGCCCGCGATCATCTCTCCGTCCCAGTCGGCGCGCAGGAAGGGGCGCACCTCCTGGCCCGCGGCCAGGCGCCGGTCCAGCACCGTCACGGGATCGCAGCGCACGATCCGTCCGCCCTCGTTGGCATAACGGTCGCAGGCCCCCGTGCGGCCCTCGGCCACGTAGCACATCACCGGACAGGCATCGCACCTGATCTTTTCACCGCTGGCCATGGGACCTCCTTCGACGCCCAAGTTTGTTCGTATGCAAACGGATTTTGGGAAGCCCGCGAGGCGCTGTCAAATTCTTTCCGCCTTGCCAATCGCCGCAGGGCCGGAGATACCAAGTTCATGCATCATGAGTTCAAGGAACAGGCAGCAAATGCCTACCGGCTGGAGGAACAGGTGGGCTTTCTGCTCCGCCGGGCCTCGCAGCGGCACCTGGCCATCTTCGCGCAGATGCTGCCCGAGGTGACCTCGACGCAATTCGCGGCCCTTGCCAAGCTGTGCGAGCTGGGGCCGACCTCGCAGAATGCCCTGGGGCGCGCCACGGGGATGGATGCGGCGACCGTGAAGGGCGTCGCGGACCGGCTGCGCGCGCGCGATCTGGTGACGGCCCTGCCCGACCCCGAGGACCGCCGCCGCCATTACCTGATGCCGACCGAGGCGGGGCTGGCGCTCTATGAACGCCAGGCGCGCACCGGCGTCGCGATTTCCGAGGAAACCCTGGCCCCCCTCGATGCGGGGGAACAGGCGCTGTTCCTGGAGCTGCTGCGCAAGCTTTGCTGAGGGGCGGGCCGCGCGTCAGACCCCCAGATGGGCGCGCAGCCGTGCCTCGCCCGTGATCAGCTGGTCGCGGGTGAAATCCTCGGCGTTGCGGCCCATCTCGATGACGCTGACCTGATCGGCCAGCCCCAGCACCGCGTCGATGCGCTGTTCCACCAGCAGCACCGCCAACCCACGGTCGCGCATGGTCAGCATGACCTGGCGGATCGCCTCGATCATCGAGGGCTGCAGCCCCTCGGTCGGTTCATCCAGCAGCAGCAGCTTTGGTTTCAGGCACAGCGCCCGGGCGGTGGCCAGCATCTGCTGTTCGCCCCCCGACAGGGTGCCCGCGCGCTGGTGCAGCCGTTCCTTCAGCCGCGGGAACAGCGCCAGCATCTCGGCCCGGGTCTGGGCGCGGCCCTGCGCGGGCCCGGCGCCCAGCCCCATCTGCAGGTTCTCCTCGACCGAAAGCTCGGCAAACAGGCGGCGGCCCTGCGGCACATAGCCCACCCCCCGGCGCGGCACCTGATGGGCGGGAAGGCGCGTCAGCTCATCCCCATCCAGCCGGATCGCGCCGCGGGCGGGCACCAGCCCCATGATCGCCTTCATCAGCGTCGTCTTGCCGGCGCCGTTGCGCCCCATCAGCACGGTGATCTGGCCGGGTGCGGCGCGCAGATGGACGCCGCGCAGCACCTCGGCGCCGCCGTAACCGGCGCTCAGCCCCTCAATGTCCAGCATCGGCACTGCTTCCCAGATAGGCGGCCTGCACAGCCGGGTTGGCATGGATCTGCGCGGGGGTGCCGCGGGCCAGGACCTCGCCGAAATTCAGAACGGTGATGCGATCGGCCAGTTCCATGACGACGGACATGTTGTGTTCGATCAACAGGACGGTGGTGTCGGGCACCAGCCCCCGGATCAGCGCCTTGAAGGCCGCGACCTCGGATTCCGCCAGGCCCTGTGTCGGCTCGTCCAGGATCAGCAGGCGGGGGGTCTGGGCCAGGCCCATCGCGATCTCCAGCAGGCGCTGGTGCCCGTAGGAGAGATCCCCCGCGATGTCCGCGGCCCGATCCCCCAGCCCCACCTGCGCCAGCGCCCGGGTGACGGCGGCGGCAACCGCCGAGCGGTCGCGCCCCAGACGGCGCCGCGCCGCCAGCGCCACGTTTTCCGCACAGGACAGACGCCCGAAGACCGAGGTGATCTGGAACGTGTAGGCCATGCCAAGCGCCACCCGCCGGTGCGCCGGCAGCCCGGTGATGTCGCGGCCATCGAAGGTGATCCGCCCCTCGGACGGGGCCAGCCTGCCGATCAGCATCGACACGAAGGTGGTCTTGCCGGCGCCGTTCGGGCCGATCAGGGCGTGGATCTCGCCCTGCGCCAGATCAAAGTCGATGGCATGGTTGGCGCGCAGCCCGTCGAACTGCTTGCCAAGCGCGGTGGTGGTCAGGATCACGGCAGGTCCCTCCAGAGGCGGCGGCGCAGTTCGCCCACGATGCCCTGCGGCGCAAACAGCGTCAGCGCCACCAGCGCCACCCCCGCGATCAGCATGTAGGCATCGGTGATCCCGGTGGCCAGGTCGATCAGGTAGAACATGAAGAGCGTGCCGACGAAGGGCCCCAGCACCGTGCCCGCGCCCCCCAAGAGCACCCACAGCAGCGCGAAGATCGAATATTGCACCCCCGCGAAGGTCGCGCCCACATAACCAAAGAGCGCCGCATATCCCGCCCCCGAGGCCGCCGAAACCGCCCCCGAGATGACCAGCGCCGCCAGTTTGCGCCGCCCCGTGTCATAGCCCAGCAGGCGGGCGCGGTCCTCGTTCTCGCGGAGCGCGATCAGGACGCGGCCGAAGGGCTGGCGCACCAGCCACAGGCTGAACAGCAGCGCAGTGGAAAACAGCGCCCAGGCCACCAGATAACGCACCCCCTCGTCGCTGAGGGTCCAGCCCAGCAGGGTGCGGCTGGCATCCGGCACGACAAAGCCGTCGTCGCCATGGGTGAAGGTGCCGAAATACAGCAGCGCCAGATAGGCCACCTGCGCGAACATCAGCGTCACGATCATGAAGCTGACGCCTTGGGTGCGCAGCGCCAGCAGCCCCACCACCAGCGCCAGCCCCGCCCCGCAGGCCGTGCCGATCAGGAAGGCCGGAAAGGCCGGAACCCCGAAATGCAGCCCCGCAAGGCCCATCCCATAGAGCCCCGCGCCAAAGAACATCGCATGGCCCAGCGACAGAAGCCCGGTATAGCCGAAGGCGATGTTGTAGCCGATGGCATAGACCGCCAGCACCATGATCCGCGCCAGGATGCCATGGTGATAGGCGGGCAGGACGAAGTTCAGCGCGAACAGCACCGCCACCAGCCCCAGATGCAGCGTCAGGTCGCGGCGGCTCATCCTGCCTTGGCTCCGAACAGGCCCTGAGGCCGGAAGACCAGCACCAGCGCCACGGCAAGCGTCGCGATCATCTTGGCCAGCGTCGGGGTGAAGAAGACGCTGATGATGCCGTCCGACAGGCCGATCAGGATGGCGGCGACGATGGTGCCCGTCAGGCTGCCAAGGCCGCCGATGATCACCACGATGAACGACAACAGCAGCGCATCGCCCCCCATCAGGTAATGCGCCTGCTGGATCGGCACGATCAGCACCCCCGCCAGCGCCGCCAGCGCCGCACCGCCGCCGAAGACCAGCGCATAGACGCGCTCGACCGGCACGCCGAAGGCGGTGGCCATGTCGCGATCCCCTTGGGTCGCGCGCATGATCAGCCCGGCGCGGGTCCTTGCCATGAACAGTTTCAGCGCCACGATCAGCACCACGGCGGCGGCGATCACGAACAGCTTGTAGCTGGTGGTCGACAGCCCCCAGGGGAAATAGAAGGACAGCCCCCCCTCGCCCCATTCGACCCAAGGCAGCGCGATGCGGGTGTTAAAGGGCGCCACCACGGGGCGCGCATCGGCGCCATAGGTCATCAGCGTCAGCTGCTGGATGATGTACAGCAGCCCGATCGTCGCCACGATGGTGCGTTCCGCATCATAGTCGAGGCGCTTCAGGATCACCATGTCGGCCGCCGCCGCAATCGCCCCCACCAGCAGGGGCGCGATGATCAGGGCGGCAATGAAATTCACCACCGGCCCCGCCCCCAGCAGCGTCGTCACCGCCCAGGCCAGCACCGCGCCCAGCATGTAGAATTCTCCATGCGCGACATTGACCACGCGCATCACCCCGAAGACGAGGCTGAGCCCGCTCGCCATCAGCGCCAGCACCGCCGCCAGCACCGCGCCTTCCAGCACGGCGAGCATCAGGTAGGGTCCGAAATCCATGAAACAGCCTTCCCGGCCCGCAGGCCCCCGGGGGGCGCGGGCGATTTCGTTCACCAGACGGGCCCGAACGGGGCCCGCCCGGGCGGTTCTCAGAAGCTCTTGGTCGTGTAATCGACCTCGTCGGGATAAAGCGTATCCTCAATCGAGGCGGTATGGACGACGTTCAGCCGGCCCTTTTCCACCTTCGAGATATACTGCGGCCCGAAGACCTGATGGGTCTTGCCGTTGAACTTTTTCGGCCCCTGCGGGTGATCGGGACCGGCAGGCATGTCGCCCAATTGCTCGACCGCCTCGATCAGCGCCTGGCGGTCGGCGGGACCGGCGTAGTTGCAGGCCTCCATGCCCTGCTTGATCACATGCAGCGTCTCCCAGCAGCCGAACATGTGCGCGGCGGTCGACACGTCGCTCGGGTCGGTCTTCGAGGCGCCGTTGTCGTCCAGCCCCACCGCGTCGCGATAGGCCTTGACGTAATCGGGCGCATCGGGCTGCAGGTAGCGCGGCATCCCTTCCCAGAAATAGGTACCCTCCAGGAATTCCAGCCCCGGCGAGGTCAGGTCCACCGCCTCGATGGAATCGATGAAGCCGAAGATCTGCGGCCGCGACGGCCCGAAGAATTCGCCCATCTCCTTCACGAAGGTCAGCACGCCCGGGCCGATCATCACGTGATAGATCACCTCGGTCTCGCGCGGGATCTTGGGGAAATACTTGGTAAAGCTGGTTTCCGTCGGCGGGATGGCGATCTTGGCCACGACCTCGCCGCCCAGGGCCTCGATGGCGGCGGTAAAGTTATCGCGGTGGTCATAGCCAAAGGAATAGTCGGGGAAGATCATCGTGACCTTCTTGCCCAGCGTGTCATGCACGAAGGGCGCCATCGCCTTCACCTGGCTTTTCACATCGGTGATGCCGGGCTGGACGGTCCAGCGGTTCAGCATCCCCGAGGCCACGTGATGCCCTTCCGAGACGACGAAATAAGGCAGCTTCAGCTCGGCCGCGCGGGGGGCCGCGCCGATCACCACATGGCTGAACAGCGTGCCATAGGCGATGTCGCAGTTCGACTGGTTGGCGAATTTCTCCAAGAGTTCGGCGCAGCGCTTGGGGTCGGTGCTGTCATCCTCGGTGACCAGCTCGACCGGGCGGCCGTTGATGCCGCCCTCGGCATTGATCTTGGTGACCGCAGCCTGGCTGACGCGGTCGTACCAGCGCCCGTAGGCGGCGCCGATGCCGGTGGCGTGCTTGGCAAAGCCGATGCGGATGGGCTGGGCCGTCTGCGCGCCCGCATGGCGCGCCCACAGCGGCAGGGCGGCCGCCGCCGCGCCCCCCAGGGCCAGCGTCTTCATCGCCTGCCGGCGCCCCGGCAGAACCAGCCCCTTTCCGGGGGTCTTCTTCACAGTCTCGTCCATCTGGCACCATCCCTGTCGATGTGATTTTCCCGGGCCTTATTAGGCTGACCCCAAGGCACAGTCTGTAGGCACGCCAACGACCTGTCCACTTCTACCTGCGGGCCTGAAATCATGTGCACACACCCGTTCCCCGGTTGCCCAAGCCTTGATCACGTCCCCCGGGGCGAGGCCAGCAGCCACAGCCCGAACAGGGTATAAAGCACCATGAACACCGCCAGCGGCGCATGGGCGCGCACCGCCCGGCGATGGCTGCCGTGCAGATCCAGCGCGATGGCGTGGCTCAGCAGGATGGCCAGCACATGGCCCCCCACCACGCAGCCCGCCTGGAACAGCCAGATCGCATGAACCGAGGCCTTCGTCTGCAGGAACCCCGTGGTCACGACCACCTCTGGCCCGCCCACCAGATCGCTCAGCACATGCAGCAGGTACTGCCCCTGCACCAGAGCGGCGGTGGTGTAATGGGCGACGTGATAGGCAAAGGCGATAGGCAGCACCGCAGGCGCCAGCGCCCGCACCGCCAGCCCCGTCCGTTGATCCCCCGCCAGCCGCCCGCCCAGCCAGACCGCGCCCGCAAAGACCAGCGGCAGGGCCACGCAGCTGCTGGCCAGCCCGACGGCATTCTGCATCACCACGGCGGATCGCCCGGTGAATTCCAGCGGGTTGATCCCGATCCAGCCCAGCCAGCGGAAGGTCTCGTTCAGCCCGTCGAAACTGCCCTCCGCCAGGGCCAGAAGGCACAGCATCGCCAGAGACCAGTCCGGCACGCCCGATGCCCGGATGCCCCAGCCCGGCACCCCCAGCCCGCCGCGCCAGATCGGGGACAGCCGCGCATAAAGCCCCAGCAGCACCCCGATCCCCTCGCCCCGCCGCAGCCAGACCGGCCCAAAGACCACCACGCCCAAACCGACATAAACCAGATACCCACAGACCATCCACGCCAGCCGGTCGGGATCCGCCGACGCCACATCCACCAGCAGCACCGCCGCCAGGGCCAGGAACGCCGCCACCCCGGGCCAGCACCCCCAGCCTGCCGGATAGCGCCACAGCGGCCGCCGCCCGACCAGCGCCAGCCCCCGGAACGGCGACACCCATCTCCACAGATCCCCGCACACCCCCGTCGCCGCCACCAGCAGCACCCAGATCACGGTCCAGACCAGCAGCGTCAGGGGATTGTCCACCGGATCCTGCTCGCCCCGGACCCCCGCCACCACGCAGACCACCAGCACCGCTCCCGACACACCCGACAGCCACAGCCCCCCGGTTCTCTCATCTGACCCGAAATACTCCGGGGGAGCGCCGCCAGGCGCGGGGGCAGAGCCCCCCCTTCCCCGGAACATCCCCCGCGCCCAGGCCTCCGGCACCCACAGCACCATAAGCACCGTCAGCGCCACTGCCGCCGCCCCGCCCGCGATGTAGTACCCCGTCGGCAGCAACAGCACGAATCCCCCCTCCGAGGCATGGGCCAGCGCCGCCCCCGGCCACAGCCCCAGACCCAGCCCCCCGCAAACCACCCGCCGCATGTCCGCACCCCTTCACCCCGATCCCGGCCCCGATCATGGCCATGGCCTCATTCCAAGGCAAACCCCCGAAATCTTCCGCCCCGCCCCGCTGCCGACGATTGACAGCCTGCTGCACATCCGAAAATCATTTGCACACAAACGTATTCGAACAACACCGACAGGAGGCCCCAATGGGCAGGCGACAGGTTATCGGCGTCGATGTGGGCGGCACCTTCACCGATCTCATCCTCATGGATCCCGCAACCGGCGAGGTCCGCCTGGCCAAGGTTCCCTCCACCCTCGACGACCAGTCGCGCGGCGTCCTCAATGCCGTGGCCGAGGCCGAAGCCGCCCTGCCCGACACCGCCCTCGTGGTGCACGGCACCACCACGACCACCAATGCGGTGCTGGAACGCAAGCTTGCCCGCACCGGCATCATCACCACCAAGGGCTTCCGCGACGTGCTGGAACTGGGCCGCCGCACCCGGCCGCAGGCCTACGGGATGAAGGGGGATTTCCTGCCGCTGATCCCCCGCGACCTGCGCCTTGAGGTCCCCGAACGCATGGATGCCCAGGGCCGCGTCGTCACGCCGCTCGACGAAGACGCCCTGCGCGCCGCCGCGCAGCAGCTGCTCGACAAGGGCTGCCAGGCGGTGGTGATCCACTTCCTGCATTCCTATCGCAACCCCGCCCATGAACAGCGCGCCGGAGAGATCCTGCGCGACCTCTGGCCCAACCCCTACGTGACCCTTGGCCACGCGCTGCTGTCGGAACCGCGCGAATTCGAACGCGGCGTCACCGCGGCGGTCAATGCCTCGGTGCAGCCGATCCTCGATCGCTACGTGCAGAACCTTGCCTCGGGGCTGGCGCAGGGCGGCTATCAGGGCGACCTGCTGGTGATGAACGGCAATGGCGGCATGGTTTCGGCCACCCGCGTCGCCGAAGAGGCCGCCCGCACCGTCATGTCGGGCCCTGCCTCGGGCGTGATGGCCGCGGCCTTCACCGGCCGTGCCGCCGGCATCACCGATCTGCTGACCTATGACATGGGCGGCACCTCGACCGACGTGGCGCTGATCCGCGGCGCCGAAGCCGCCGTCTCGAACGAGATCGAGGTCGAATATGCCATGCCGATCCACGTCCCCATGGTCGACGTGCGCACGGTGGGCGCAGGCGGCGGCTCGATCGCGCAGGTCAATGCTGCGGGCCTTCTGGAAGTCGGCCCCGAAAGCGCCGGCGCCACCCCGGGGCCCATCTGCTACGGCCGCGGCGGCACCCGGCCGACGATCTCGGATGCCAACCTGCTGATGGGCCGCCTCGATCCCGCCCGGCTGAAATCGGTCGAGGGCGGCGTGACGCTGGACACCGTCCGCAGCATCTTCGCCGACCAGCTGGGCACCCCCCTGGGCCTCTCCCCCGAAGAAGCCGCCGAAGCCGTCATCCGCATGGCCAACGTCAAGATGGCGGGCGCCATCCGCATGGTCTCGGTCTCGCTCGGGGCCGATCCGCGCGACTTCGCGCTTTTCGCCTTCGGCGGCGCCGGCCCCCTGCATGCCGCGGCCCTCGCCCGCGAACTGGGCGTGCCCCGGGTCCTCGTGCCCGCCCGCCCCGGCATCACCAATGCCCTCGGTTGCCTGGTCGCGGACCTGCGCCACGATTTCACCGCCTCGGTGGGCCAGCCCCTCGATACGCTCGACCTCGATGCGCTGGCGGCGACGCTGCGCGCCCAGGCCGCCCAGGGCCGCGCCCTGATCGAACGCGAAGAGGTCGCCGTCGAGGACATTCGCAC
The DNA here is from genome assembly GCF_057380705.1 of Pseudooceanicola sp. NS-SX9. Taxonomy (NCBI): domain Bacteria; kingdom Pseudomonadati; phylum Pseudomonadota; class Alphaproteobacteria; order Rhodobacterales; family Paracoccaceae; genus Pseudooceanicola; species Pseudooceanicola sp. NS-SX9. Next base: position 2,449,891 of record NZ_CM170818.1, read on the forward strand.
CACCCATGTGCTGGAAATGCAGTTCATCGGCCAGACCCACCTGCTGCGCGTCCCCCTGGAGGCCCCGGACATCACCCGGGACGCCCTGCAGGCCCGCTTCGAACAGATCTACTGGGACCGTTTCCAGGTCCGGCTGGAGCGCATCCAGGCCGCCGTCGCCACCGCCAACACCGCCGTCATCGGCCGCCGCGCCGCCTTCGACCCGGCCCGCCTGCTGCCGGCCGAAAACCGCGCCGCAACGCTCGCCGAAGCCTGCCGCGGCACCCGTCCCGTCCTCTTCGACGGCCAGTGGCACGACACCCCCCTCTACCAGCGCGACCGCCTGCCCGCCGATGCCGCCTTCGACGGCCCGGCGATTCTCGAACAGATGGACACCACCACCCTCGTGCCGCCGGGGGATCGCGTCACCCAGGACGCCTGCGGCAACATCCTGATCGAAATCGCAGGCGCCGCATGATCCTTTCATCTTTCCCCAAATATGCATGCCACCCCCTCCACCAGGAGACCCCCGCATGAGCCTTGATCCCATCACCCTCTCGGTCATCCAGGCAGGCCTGCAGCAGGTCTGCGACGAGATGGACCTGGCCTTTTCCCGCGCCGCCTTCTCGCCCGTCATCGCCGAGGCCAACGACCGCTCCGACGGCATCTATTCGGCCACCGACGGCGCGCTGATCGCCCAAGGCGCCCAAGGTCTGCCGGTCTTCGTCGGCACCATGCAGGACAGCACCCGCCAGCTGATCGAACGGATCGAGGCCGGCCTGACCGCCGCCCCCGAACCCGATGACGTCTACATCGTCAACGATCCCTACCTGGGCGGCACCCACCTGATGGACGTGCGCTTTGCCCGCCCCTACTACCGCGATGGCAAGCTTTTCTGCTGGCTGTCGAATACCGGCCACTGGCCCGATACCGGCGGCGCGGTGCCGGGCGGGTTCTCGGCCTCGGCCACCTCGGTCGAACAGGAAGGCCTGCGCCTGCCACCGGTGAAGCTTTTCAAGAAGGGCGTGCTGGACCAGGAGATCTGGCAGATCATCTGCTCGAACATCCGCGTGGCGGACCAGCGCATCGGCGACGTGCAGGCGCAATCGGCCGCGCTCAAGACCGGCGCCGCACGCCTTGACGCGATGCTCGACCGCTACGGCGACGACACCGTGGCCCAGGCGATCGAGGAACTGCGCCAGCGCGCCGCCACCCAGATGCGCGCCTTCCTGCAGGACATCCCCGAAGGCCGCCACCTGGCCTCGGCCTGGATCGACAGCGACGGCGTGGTGAACGAACCGCTGGAAATCCGCCTGGCGGTCAGCCGCACGGGCGACACGGTCACCTTCGACTTCTCCGGCTCCTCGGCGCCCTGCATGGGCCCGATGAACTCGGTCCGCGCCACGACACTGTCGTCAGTCTACCTCGCCATGCGCCACATCTTCCCCGAGGTCCCGATCTCGGCCGGCGCCTTCGAGCCGCTGATCATCACCGGGATCAAGGGCACCTTCCTCGATGCGCAATACCCCCGCCCCGTCTCGGGCTGCGCCGCCGAAGTCAGCCAGCGCATCGCCGAGGCGGTCTTTGCCGCCCTCGCCCCCGCCCTGCCCGAGCGCGTCACCGCCGCCCCCGCAGGCACCTCCGGCAACTTCGCCCTTGGCGGCCATGACCCCGAAACCGGCGCCGATTACGTGATGTACCAGCTTTCGGGCGGCGGCTATGGCGGCAATGCCGATCACGACGGTCTGGCCAATGGCTGCTCGACCATCGGCATCTCCAAGGCCCCCCCGGTCGAGATCATGGAGGCCCGCTTCCCGGTCCTCTATCTGCACTACGCTCTTCACGAAGGCTCGGGCGGCGCCGGGCGCCATCGCGGCGGCTTCGGCCTCGACTATGCGCTGCAATTGCGCCGTGGCGCGGCGCGCGCGAGCTTCGTGATGGACCATGGCCGCGACGGCCCGCTGGGCGCGCTCGGCGGCCGTGACGGCGCCCCGAACCGCGTCAGCGTCACCCGAGGCGACACGGTGCACGTCCCCGACCACCTGTCGAAGGAACAGGACATCCCCCTCGCCCCCGGTGACATCGTCCACGTCCGCACCCCCGGCGGCGGCGGCTATGGCGATCCCTTCACCCGCCCTCCCGAAGCGGTGGCCGAAGACGTGCGCCTCGGCCGCTACACGCCGGAAGAGGCAAGCCACCTCTTCGGCGTCGCCCTTGCCGATGATGGCCGCCCCGACGGGACCGGTACCGCCACCCTGCGGCAAGGATAGTGCCCCTCCCGCCGGTGGCAAACTGCACCTCCGGCGGGCCTGTCCCTCTGTGAGGACCTGTTGGGCGGATCGAACGACAGCCCCGGCAGGCCCTTTCCACAGAGGCGTCCGGCGACGGCTTCGATGTGGGTCCTTCCCAAAGCCTGGCCCTGGGTCCGGGTGGCCATACGGATCCTGTTTCCGGCCGCCTGGCGGTCGGGCCCGCGTGCCAGGATACCCGCCCCGAAAAGCGCCAGGTGGCCCATGCTGTGGCCGCCCGGACAATGGCACGAAACTGCCCCGACAGATCGGGCCACTGCGGGACGGACACCCGATCCATGTCCGTCAGACCGGCGGGCCCGGACACCGCGTCTCCCAGACGATCATCTTGCGCCAGATCGTGTCCGGGCCCTCTGGTTGCCCTGACGCGACCATTGCGCCGGATGCCGGATGGGCATGCTCGGCTTCGCGCGCGTTCAGGGATCGTCAGATGGCAGCGGTGCGTCTCACAAACCCCGACCGCAAGCCGTCGCGACGATTTCCCCGCTGCACCCGGGACGAATTCGACCGCGCGACTGCCGCCCCAATCCGTGCATTCAACGCGCCAGATCCGCGCCGACACCCAAATTTCGCCTCAACAACCTCCAGGCCGCCACGCATGCCTTCGCCGTCATCGGCCCTGCCATTCTCCTTCCGGCACTATGGACCAGAGACCCGGGCCCGGCATCAAAGGCGAAACCGGCCAATGCACCGGGGCCCGGTCGGTGCATACGGACGTCCGCGCCCGCAAGCGCCCACCGCAGCGCCGTGACGGCCGCCCCCCGATCCAGCCGGGGCCGCCCCGTCTCAACGGCCAGATCGCACCCGGACCAGAGGCATTCTGGCTGGCGCCGGGCCTGCACGAGCCCGCACAGGACGGCCGTTTGCCGAAGGACGGCACATGCCCCATCGGCAGCATCCGCACGACAGCCCGCGCAGCCCGGCGGCCCGTGATCGGGAAAAGGACCGGGGCCGCCCATACCCTCGACAGGGCGTTCATTGCACCCGAAGACATATGGCCATGGCATAGCCCCAATTGCACCGAAGTCCCGTGGGTCCCCCGATTTACCCTCAGCAGATCAAGACCCCCGGTTCCCTGTCATCTGGCGGGAAATACTCCGGGGGAGTCTCCGAAGGAGACGGGGGCAGCGCCCCCTTGCCCCCTCTGACGCAACGAAGCGGGTGACTTCGGAGCGCAAAAATGGCACATCTCCCCGACGTCAACCGAAGGAGACCGCCATGACCCTTCCCGCCGTCCTGAGCCATCTCCGCCTGCCCCTGATCGGCAGTCCGCTGTTTCTCGTCTCTGGCCCCGAGCTGGTCATCGCCCAGTGCAAGGCCGGGATCGTCGGGGCCTTTCCCGCGCTCAATGCCCGCGAGGCGCCGGGCGAGCCGGTCGAACTGGACCGCTGGCTGACCCGCATCCGCGAGGAGCTGGACCGTCACAACCAGGCCCATCCCGACCATCCCGCAGCCCCCTTCGCGGTGAACCAGATCGTGCACCGCTCGAACGCCCGGCTGGATCGGGACGTCGAAATCTGCGCCCGTCACGAGGTACCGGTCTGGATCACCTCGCTGGGGGCCCGCGAGGAGGTGAACGAAGCCGCCCATGCCGCAGGTGGGATCGTCCTGCACGACGTGATCAATGACCGTTTCGCCCGCAAGGCCATCGCCAAGGGGGCCGACGGGCTGATCGCGGTGGCGGCGGGCGCCGGGGGCCATGCCGGAGCGCAGTCTCCCTTTGCGCTGATCCAGGAGATCCGCGCCTGGTTCGAGGGGCCCTTGTTCCTGTCGGGCGCCATCGCGCGGGGGGAAAGCCTGCTGGCGGCGCTCGCGCTTGGGGCGGATGGGGGCTATGCCGGGTCGGTCTTCATCGCCACCGAGGAGGCCCGGGCCGAGGACAGCTATAAACGGATGATCCTTGAATGCGGCGCCGAGGATATCCTGTCGTCGGATGCCTTCACCGGGGTGATGGGTAATTATCTGCGGCCCTCGGTGCTGAGGGCGGGGCTGGATCCGGAGCGGCTGGCGCGGGGCGAGGCGATGGATTTCGGCCAGGACCGGCCGCGCACCTGGTCAGAGATCTGGGGATCGGGCCAGGGGATCGGCGCGGTGAAGGAGATCCGGCCCGCGGCCGAGGTCGTCGACCGGCTGGAGGCCGAGTTCCGTGCCGCCCGGGTGCGGCTGGCGCAGCTTTCGGGGGTCACGGCGGGCTGAGGAAGGGGGCTCTGCCCCCGTCCCCTGCGGGGACTCCCCCGGAGTATTTACGGCCAGATGACGGGGAACGCGTCGTGATCGGTTCGGCGGTGGGCCGCGCGGCTGTCTGACCGGTCGGAACCTGGGCCGTGGCGACAGGGTTTTCCCTGCAAGCCCGGGCACCCCTGCCCGACCGATTGCAGAAAGAGGACGACCCCATGGCCAACTGGAATGGCGAAGTCGCCACCCGCGAGGAACTGCGCGAACAAAAACGCCGTGCCGCGCTGCGCGTGGCGGCGAAACTTTTCAACGAACGCGGCTACCATGCCGCATCGCTGGACGAGATCGCCGAGCAGATCGGCGTCACCAAGACGGCGCTTTACTACTACTTCCGCAACAAGGAGGAGCTGCTGGCGGATTGCCTGTCGCTGACCCTGGGCTGTGGCGAGGCAGCACGTGCCGAGGCAGAGGCCTCGGGCGGGGCGGCTTCGGCCCGGTTCCGCCGATTCTTCGAGCATTTCATGGCCCGTGCCGCAACCGAGGCCGGTGTCTTCCTGTCCCGTCCCAACATCAGCGCCCTGCCCGCACGGGGGCAGGCCGAGGTCACGGCCCGCAAGGCCGCGCTGGAGGCCTATGTCACCAGCCTGCTGGAAAGCGCCATGGACGAGGGCAGCCTGCGGCGAATGGATCCGGCCGCTACATCATGGTTCCTGACCGGAGCGGTGAACTGGGTCATCGCCTATGATCAGGAATTCGACGGCGCCGACAGCGCCGCAGTGGCCCAGCGGCTGATGGATACCGTGCTTCATGGCCTGACAGCCCAGCCCACCGCCGGACGGCTGGCGGGCTAGGCTCAGGGCTCAGGGCTCAGGGCTCAGGGCTCAGGGCTCAGGGCTCAGGGCTCAGGGCTCAGGGCTCAGGGCTCAGGGCTCAGGGCTCAGGGCTCAGGGCTCAGGGCTCAGGGCTCAGGGCTCAGGGCTCAGGGCTCAGGGCTCAGGGCTCAGGGCTCAGGGCTCAGAGGATGTTGGCGTCGGGACCGTAGGGGAAGTGCGTGATGTTGGTCGCGCCCGTCTCGCCCACGACGAGGATGTCGTGCTCGCGGTAGCCGCCGGCCCCTGGCTGGCCCTCGGGGATCCAGAGCATCGGCTCCATCGAGACGACCATGCCGGGTTCCAGCACCGTGTCGATGTCCTCGCGCAGCTCCAGCCCGGCCTCGCGGCCGTAGTAATGGCTGAGCAGGCCAAAGCTGTGGCCGTAGCCGAAGCTGCGGTACTGCAGCAGGTCCTGATCCGACAGGACGCGGTTCAGTTCGTCGCAGATCTGCGCGCAGGAGATGCCCGGGCGGATCAGCGACAGGCCCAGTTCATGCACCGCCACATTGGCCTGCCAGACCTTCAGCGAAGCCGCATCGGGTTCACCCAGAAACAGCGTGCGTTCCAGCGCGGTGTAATAGCCCGAAATCATCGGAAAGCAGTTCAGCGACAGGATGTCGCCCGGCTGCAACGCCCGGGTGGTGACGGGGTTGTGGGCGCCATCGGTGTTCAGCCCCGACTGGAACCAGACCCAGGTGTCGCGCAGTTCGCTGTCGGGATGGGCGCGGGCGATCTCTTGCTCCATGGCGTCGCGGCCGGCGATGGCGATGTCGATCTCGCGGGCGCCCTCGCGGATCGCATCGCGGATCGCGGCGCCGCCCAGATCGGCGATGCGGGCGCCTTCGGTGATCAGGGCGATCTCTTCCGCCGACTTGACCATGCGGGCGGCCATGACGGGGGCGGCGATGTCGACGACCTCGGGCGCCGCCAGGAAGTCCGACAGGCGTGCGCGCTGGTGCAGGGTCATGTGGTCGCCCTCGATCCCGATGCGGCGCTGGCCCGCCAGCAGGTCGCGCAGCGCGCGCCAGTAGTTGTCGCGTGCCCAGTCGGTGTAGATGACGTTCTCGGCCACCGAGCGCCGCCAGGGCTGGCCCGCGTCGATATTGGCCGAGACCGTGGTGCAGATCCGGTCGGTCACCACCAGCGCATAGGGCCGCCCGAAGCTGCAGTAGAGAAAGCCGGAATAGTAGGCGATGTTGTGCATCGAGGTGAACAGCACCGCCGGCACATCGGCCGCGGCCATCATCGCGCGCAGCGCGGCAAGGCGGCGGTCATATTCGGCGGCGCTGAACGGCAGCGGCGCCTTGTCGCCATTGTGGCAGGTGAAGGTGGCAAGCCGGGTATCAGGCCGGGTGTCATACTGGGCCATGGTCGTATCCTCGTCCGAAGCCGGGCGAAGACGTCAGCACCCGGCATGACGTCCGGGCGTGCAGGACAGCGATCGCCCGTTCGGGCGATGTGCTCCGGTGAAATGCGATCGACGCCATCGTCGCCCGGGCACGTCCCTGATCTAGCGCGCCATGCCGCGCCGATCAATGTCCGCGTGCAGGCAGGGCGGCGCCATCGACCGCCCTGCCCGAAATCCGCGCTTACTCGGCCTCGTCCGCCGAAGAGGCGTTCAGCATGCCATAGTTCTGCTCGCCGATGGTGCCATAGAGGTCCAGCTGCGTTTCCAGGAAGTCGATATGGCCTTCCTCGTCGCCCAGCAGTTCATCGAACAGCTCCTTCGAGATATAGTCGCCGATCTCGGCGCAATATTCGCGGGCTTCCTTGTAGAGCTTCCAGGCATCGTGTTCCGCCGCCAGGTCGGCCTCGAGGGTTTCCTTGAGGTTTTCGCCGATGCGCAGCGCGTCCAGCTTTTGCAGGTTTGGATGGCCCTCCAGGAAGATGATGCGCTGGATCAGCTTGTCGGCGTGGTGCATCTCCTCGATGCTTTCCTCGCGGGATTTCTTGGCGATCTTTCCGAACCCCCAATCTTCCTGCAGCCGGAAGTGCAGCCAGTACTGGCTGACCGCCGTCAGTTCACTGCGCAGGGCTGCGTTGAGGTACTCGATGACCTTCGCGTCGCCTTTCATCGGATCTCTCCTTGTCCGTCGCGCACCGCGGTGCGCCGAATTTCCCGTGACAGGAGGTTAGCCCGAAGGCACGCGGTGTCAGCAAGATAAAACACCGCAGGCGGCGTTTTTCACCACGACGGGGCCCCCGCGATTGGGCAGGCGGCCCCTGGCAGGCCCGGATCAAACCCCGATCAGGCCCCCGCACCCAGCCGGCGCTGCTGGCGGCGGTCGCGCAGGTTGCGCAGCGTCTCGGGCACTTCGAACTTGTCCGAGCGGCACATCGTCTCGACGAAAAGCGGCAGGCAGCCGCCGCAATCGGCCTTCTTGCCAAGCGCGCGGTAGATCTTGCCGGGGGTGATGATGGTGTCGGGGTCGGCGGATCGCATCCAGTCGATCGCGGCATGGATGTCGCGATCGGTGATCGACATGCAGTGACAGACCATCATGAGCGCGCCCCTTCCGTCCTTCGATCCAGCCAGGCTGCGGCGACACCGGGCCCATGCGCCCTGCCGCTGCGTCCGGTCTTTTCTGACTGATTTACTCGGACACGTCAATCCCGAGCATTTCCATCAGGCATGAATCCCCCGCAGCGCCCGAAAACCGGGCAGCGCGGGCGGGCGATCTTGCCGGGCCATCGGTGCTTTGCGACGCCTTGCCCCCCGGAAGCGACGCGGGGTCAGCAAGCCCCTTGGCAGGGCGCGCAGGGCCGGTGTCTGCTGCGGCCGACGACCGAATGCCAAGAGGCCACCATGTCCGCCGATCCGCTTTTGCAGCCGTTCCAGCTGAAACACCTGACGCTGAAGAACCGGCTGATGACCTCCAGCCACGAACCCGCCTACCCCGAGGACGGCATGCCGAAAGAGCGCTACCGCGCCTACCATGCCGAACGCGCCCGGGGCGGCCTGGCCCTGACGATGACCGCGGGATCCGCGATCGTGTCGCGCGACAGCCCCGCCGCCTTCAACAACGTTGTGGCCTGGAAGGACGAGGTCGTGCCCTGGATGAAGGCGCTGGCGGACGACTGCCACGACCATGGCTGCGCGGTGATGATCCAGCTGACCCACCTGGGCTGGCGGACCCGCTGGGACACCGGCGACTGGCTGCCCACCATCGCGCCCGGTCCCGCCCGCGAACCCGCCCACCGCGCCTATCCCAAGGTGGCCGAAGACCACGACCTGGCCCGCATCATCCGCGACTATGCCGATGCGGCGGAACGGATGCAGCAGGCGGGCCTCGACGGGATCGAGCTTGAGGCCTACGGCCATCTCCTCGATGCCTTCTGGTCGGCCGAACTGAACCAGCTGGAAGCGCCCTGGAACGGCGATCTGACCGCCCGGATGCGCTTCCCCGAGGCGGTGCTGCAGGCGATCCGCGACCGCACGGGCCCCGATTTCATCGTCGGCATCCGCTTTACCGCCGATGATTACCACGCCAACAGCATCACCGTGGATGACGGGCTGACGGTGGCAAAGACGCTGCGCGACAAGGGGCTGGTGGATTTCCTGAACGTGATCCGCGGCCGCATCGACACCGATGCGGATCTGGTCGACGTGATCCCCGTACAGGGCATGCGCTCGGCCCCGCATCTGGACTTCGCCGGCCGCATCCGCACCGAAGTAGGCCTGCCCACCTTCCACGCCGCCCGCATCCAGGATGTCGCCACCGCCCGCCATGCCATCGCCGAAGGGCGCCTCGACATGGTCGGCATGACCCGCGCCCATATGGCCGATCCCCATATCGTGCAAAAGATCATCGCGGGCCAGGAACACACCATCCGCCCCTGCGTCGGCGCCACCTACTGCCTCGACCGGATCTATGCCGGCGGCGAGGCCCTGTGCATCCACAACCCCTCGACGGGGCGTGAACTGTCGCAACCGCATCTGATCGCCCCCTCCGACACGCCGAAGAAGGTGGTCATCGTCGGCGCCGGTCCCGCAGGCCTCGAGGCCGCCCGGGTCGCCGCCCTGCGCGGACATGACACGACCGTCTTCGAAGCCGCCGCCAATCCCGGCGGTCAGGTGGCCCTTGCCGCCCAGGACAAGCGCCGGGCCGAACTGATGGGCATCATCGACTGGCGGATGGAGCGCTGCACCGAAGCCGGCGTCACCTTCCGCTTCGACACCTATGCCGAAGCCCCCGAGATCCTGCCCCTGGATCCCGATGTCGTGCTGATTGCCACCGGCGGGCTGCCCTCGACCGCCCTGCGCGGCCCGGGCGAAGACCTGGCCCTCTCCCCCTGGGACATCCTGTCGGGCGACGTGAAACCGGAAGGCCGCATCCTCGTCTATGACGAAGCGGGCGATCACGCCGGCATCCAGGCCGCCGAAATGCTCGCCACCCGCGGCGCCCAGGTCGAGCTCATGAGCCCCGACCGCACCGTCGTCCCCGAGGTCATGGGGATGAACCTCACCCCCTACATGCGCGCGCTGCAGGCCCATGGCGCCACCTTCACCATCGCCCACAGGCTCCTCTCGCTGCGCCGCACCGGCAATGGGCTGAGCGCCCGCATCGGCACCGACTACTCCTCCCTGACCGAGGACCGCCCCTACGACCACGTCCTCGTCAACCACGGCACCCGCCCCCTGGACGAGGTCTATTTCGACCTCAAGCCCCTCTCCCGCAACCTGGGCGCGCTCGACCACGAAGCCCTCCTTGCCGGCCGCGCCCCCTTCCCCGACACCAACCCCGAAGGCGCCTTCCACCTCGCCCGGCTGGGCGACGCGGTCTCCTCGCGCAACATCCATGCCGCGATCTACGAGGCCCTCCGCCTCACCCGCCTGATCTGAAGGATACCCGCCCCTTTCATCTTTCCCCAAATATGCATGTCACCCGACCTGCCAGGGGCAAAACCAAAGGGGCGGCTCACCCCGGCCGCCCCTTTCATCTTTCCCAAAATACCGCAAAAACCGCCCGCGACCCCGCCCCCGATCAGCCGACCGGCGGCGCCACCAGCTCTGCTGCCTCCCGCACCAGCGGATCGAACCCCGGAACGTCCTCGGCCACCATCTGCAGGAACTGCGCCCGCATCCGGGGCTCCCAGAAATCGTTCAGATGCGCCGCGACCTTCGCCGCCTGCCCGCCGCCCGGCTGGCTGCGGAAAAAGGTGGCGATCTGGTTGGCCATCAGGATCAGCTTCTCAGGCGACATGGCGTTCAGGCAACTTCGGCCCCTCCGGTCAGGATGCGTTCGGGATGGGTGTACAGATCAAAGCCCCCGCCGCGCGCGAACCCCGCCAGCGTCAGCCCCGCGGCCTGGCCCTGGCGCACCGCATGGGCCGTCGGCGCCGAGACCGCGACGATCACCCGGGCCCCCACCATGGCGGCCTTCTGCACCAGCTCGACCGACAGCCGGCTGGTCATCACGAAGCCCCCCGACGCCGGGTCGATACCGGCCGTCACCAGCGCCCCGATCAGCTTGTCGAGCGCATTGTGCCGGCCCACGTCCTCGCGCGCCATCACCAGCCCCTGCCCCGGCACCAGGAACCCCGCCGCATGGACGGCGCGCGTCAGGTCATGCAGCGGCTGCCTGCCCCGCAGATCCTCGGCCGCCCGGGCGATCTCTTCTGCCGCAAAGACCGGCCCGCCCTGCAGCACCGGCAGCACCCGCGTCGCCTCGGACAGGCTGTCGATGCCGCACAGCCCGCAGCCCACCGGCCCCGCCATCGCCCGCCGCCGGGTCTTCAGCGCATTGCCGGTGCCCGGCACCAGCCAGAACCGCGCCTCGGTGCCCGTCTCATGCTCAACGATCTCGAAATCACGCACCTCGCCCGGCCCCGCGATGATTCCCTCGGTCAGGGAAAACCCCAGCGCGAAATCCGCGATATCCTGGGGCGAGCACATCATCACCGCCTGGGTCGAGCCATCATAGACCAGCGCCACGGGCCATTCCTCGGGCAGGGATCGGGTCACGTCCCGCACCCCCTCGCCCACGGCCCATCCGGGCAGGCTCTGAACCGGTTTCGCCATCCTTCACTCCGCCGCTGGCAGGATCCGGCGGGCGCGTCCGGCCTGGGCGGCATAGTCCCGCTGCCAGTCCGAAGGCCCGTTCGACAGGGCCACCTGCACCGCCGTCACCTTGTATTCTGGACAGTTGGTCGCCCAGTCCGAGAAATCCGTCGTGATCACATTGGCCTGCGTATCAGGATGGTGGAAGGTCGTATAGACCACCCCCGGGCTGACCCGATCCGTGATCTTCGCCCGAAGCGAGGTTTCCCCCGACCGCGACGCCAGCCGCACCCAATCGCCGTCCTTCAGCCCGCGCAGTTCCGCATCATGGGGGTGGATCTCCAGCCGGTCCTCCTCGTGCCAGCGGGAATTTTCCGTTCGCCGGGTCTGCGCCCCGACGTTATATTGCGACAGGATCCGCCCGGTGGTCAGCAACAGCGGAAAGCGCGGCCCGGTCTTTTCATCGGTGGCGACATATTCCGTCACGATGAACCGTCCCTTGCCGCGCACGAAGCCGTCGACATGCATCAGCGGCGTGCCCTCGGGATGCGCCGCATTGCAGGGCCATTGCACGCTGCCTTTTTCCTCCAGCAGGTCATAGCTGACCCCGGCGAACGAAGGCGTCGTCAGGGCGATTTCCGCCATGATCTGCGCGGGATGGGTATAGTGCCATTCGGCCCCCATGGCATTGGCCAGCATCTGCGTCACCTCCCAGTCGGCATGGCCGTTCAGCGGCTTCATCACCTCGCGCACGCGGTTGATGCGCCGCTCGGCATTGGTGAAGGTGCCCTCCTTCTCCAGGAAGCTGGACCCGGGCAGGAACACATGGGCGTAATTCGCCGTCTCGTTCAGGAACAGGTCATGGACGATCACGCATTCCATCGCCTTCAGCCCGGCGGCCACATGTTTCGTGTCGGGATCGGATTGCAGAATGTCCTCTCCCTGGCAGTACAGCCCCTTGAACGTCCCCTCGACCGCCGCGTCCAGCATGTTGGGGATGCGCAGGCCGGGTTCCGGGTCGATCGCGACCCCCCAGGCCTTTTCGAAGATCGCGCGAACCTCGGGCCCCTTCACATGGCGATAACCGGGCAGCTCATGCGGGAAGGAGCCCATGTCGCAGGACCCCTGAACGTTGTTCTGCCCACGCAGCGGGTTCACCCCCACACCCTTGCGGCCCACATTGCCGGTCAGCATGGCCAGGTTCGCAATCCCCATCACGGTGGTGGACCCTTGCGAATGTTCGGTCACGCCCAGCCCATAATAGATCGCCGCATTGCCCCCGGTGGCATAAAGACGCGCGGCGGCCCGCAGATCCGCAGGCGCCACGCCGGTCAGCATCTGCACCGCCTCGGGGCTGTGGCGCGGATCAGAGATGAACTCGGCATAGGCCAGGTATTCGTCCCAGTCGCAGCGTTCGCGGATATAGGCCAGATCGGCCAAACCTTCGGTGACGATGACATGGGCCATGGCACTGACCACGGCGACGTTGGTGCCGGGCCGCAACGCCAGGTGATGGCTGGCCGCCACATGGGCCGATTTCACCAGGTCGATGCGGCGCGGATCGACGACGATCAGCTTCGCCCCCTCGCGCAACCGCTTCTTCATCCGGCTGCCAAAGACCGGATGCGCATCAGTCGGGTTGGCGCCGATCACCAGGATCACGTCGCTGTCCTGAACCGAGTCGAAATCCTGCGTCCCCGCCGAAGTCCCGAACGTCTGCCCCAGCCCGTAACCGGTCGGCGAATGACAGACCCGCGCACAGGTATCGGTGTTGTTGTTGCCAAACACCGCCCGCGCCAGCTTCTGCACCAGATAGGTTTCCTCGTTGGTGCAGCGGCTGGAGGTAATCACCCCGATGCTGCGCCGCCCGTACCTGTCCTGCAATCCCCGCATCCTGCCGGCGGCAAAGGCCAGCGCCTCGGCCCAGCCGACCTCGCGCCAGGGCTGATCGATGCTGTCACGGATCATCGGACGGGTGATGCGGTCGCGGTGCCGGGCATAGCCATAGGCAAAGCGCCCCTTCACGCAGGAATGGCCGCGGTTCGCCTGCCCATGCTTCCAGGGCACCATGCGCACCAGCTGATCCCCCTGCAACTCTGCCGTGAAGGAACAACCGACCCCGCAATAGGCGCAGGTCGTCACCACCGACCGCGTCGGCGTGCCCATCTCGATCACGCTCTTCTCCTGCAGGGTCGCTGTCGGACAGGCCTGCACGCAGGCCCCGCAGCTGACGCAATCGGACGCCATGAAATCCACGCCCCCCACTGACACGCGGCTTTCAAATCCCCGCCCCTCGATGGTCAGCGCAAAGGTCCCCTGCACCTCCTCACAGGCCCGCACACAGCGGTTGCAGACGATGCACTTGGCCGGATCATAGGTGAAATAGGGATTGCTGTCGTCCTTCGCGCGCCATTCCGGGTTCACCGCGCCCGAACTGTCCCGCACCTCGAAATGGTTCGCCCCCTTGCCATACCGCACATCGCGCAGCCCCACGGCTCCCGCCATATCCTGCAATTCGCAATCGCCATTCGCCGCACAGGTCAGACAGTCCAGCGGGTGATCCGAGATATAAAGCTCCATCACCCCGCGCCGAACCTTCCGGACCTTCTCGGACTGCGTATGCACCACCATCCCCGCCGCCACCGGCGTCGTGCAGGACGCAGGCATCCCCCGCCGCCCCTCGATCTCCACCACGCACAGCCGGCAGGACCCGAAGGCCTCCAGGTTGTCCGAGGCACACAGCTTCGGGATCGACAGCCCCGCCTCGGCGGCCGCCCGCAACACCGAAGTCCCCTCCGGCACCGTCACGGCAACCCCGTCGATGGTCAGCCGCACCGGCTTGCCCGACCGCGCGGGCGTGCCCATGTCCCGGTCATCCCGGGGAATGATGAAATCCTTCACGGCAACACCCTCCGCCCCATTTTCTTGTCCCAAATACCTCGGGGGAATCGCGCGGCACGCGCGATGGGGGCAGCGCCCCCCGCCACCTCGGCCATCCTCACTCCGCCGCCTCCCGCGCGATCCCGAAATCCTCCGGAAACGCCTCCAGCGCCGACATCACCGGATAGGGCGTGAAGCCCCCCAGCGCACAAAGCGATCCGGCCTTCATCGTCTCGCAAAGGTCCTCCAGCAGCGGCACCGCCGCCCCATCGCCCGCCACGATCCGCTCCAGCGTCTCCACCCCACGCACCGCGCCGATCCGGCAGGGGGTGCACTTGCCGCAGCTCTCCACCGCGCAGAATTCCATCGCGAACCGCGCCATCCGCGCCATGTCCACCGTGTCGTCAAAGACCACCAGCCCGGCATGGCCGATCAGCCCGCCCTGGCCATCGAATTCCTCGTAGCCGAAGGGCGTGTCGAACTTGCCGCGCCCGAAATAGGCGCCCAGAGGCCCGCCGATCTGCACCGCCTTCACCGGCCGCCCCGAGGCCGTGCCGCCGCCGATCCCCTCGACGATCTCGCCCAGAGGCATCCCGAAGGCGGTCTCGAACAGCCCGCCAAAGCGCACGTTCCCGGCGATCTGCAGCGGGATCGTGCCCTTGGAATGGCCCAGCCCGAAATCGGCATAGAACGCCGCACCCTTCTCGAAGATCACCGGCACGGTGGCGAGCGATATGACGTTGTTGACCACCGTCGGCCGCCCCAGAAAGCCCTCCAGCGCCGGCAGCGGCGGTTTCGCCCGCACCACCCCGCGCTTGCCCTCAAGCGAGTTCAGCAAGCTGGTTTCCTCGCCGCAGACATAGGCGCCCGCGCCCACGCGGACCTCCATGTCGAACCCCCGACCCGAGCCCAGCACATCCGGCCCCAGCACGCCCGCCGCCCGCGCCAGATCCACCGCGCGCGCCATCACCGCCACCGCATGGGGATATTCCGAACGGATATAGACATAGCCCTGCCCGGCCCCGGTCCCCAGACCGGCGATCGCCATGCCCTCGATCAGGGTGAAGGGGTCGCCCTCCATGATCATGCGGTCGGCAAAGGTGCCGCTGTCGCCCTCGTCGGCATTGCAGACGATGTATTTCGGCGCGGCCTTCGCCAGCCGCACCGTGTCCCATTTCACCCCCGTCGGGAAACCCGCCCCGCCCCGGCCGCGCAGGCCCGACAGCTTGACCTCGTCGACGATGGCCTCGGGCGTCATCTTCAACGCCCGGCGCAGGCCGGAAAGGCCGCCATGGGCCTCGTAATCGGCAAGGCTCAGCGGGTCGATGACGCCGCAGCGGGCAAAGGTCAGCCGGGTCTGGCGCGCCAGGAACGGGATCTGGTCGGTGGGCCCCAGGCTCTCCAGCCGGCCATCGAGCAGCGCCGCCACATCCCCCGGCGCCACCGGCCCCCAGGCGATGCGGCCATGGCCCGCGTCGATCTCGACCAGCGGTTCCAGCCAGACCATCCCCCGAGAGCCCACCCGGATCACCTCGGCCTGCATCCCGCGTTCGGCCAGCCCGGCCACCAGCGCTGCCGCCACCTCATCTGCGCCAAGCGCGATCCCGGCACTGTCCATCGAGACATAGATCTTCATGCCCGGGCCTCCGCCGCCAGTGCCGCAAGGCCTTCGCCGCTGACCCGGCCCAGCAGCCGGTCATCGTACATCGCCGCCGGGCCGCAGGCGCACAGGCCCAGGCAATAGACCGGTTCCACCGTCAGGGCGCCGTCGGGGGTGGTGCCGTGCCAGTCAAGGCCCAGCGCCCGCAGGACACGCGCCGCCATCGCCTCGGCGCCCATGGCCTGGCAGGCCTCGGCGCGGCAGATCTTCAGCACGTGGCGCCCCTGCGGCGCGGTCTTGAAATCATGGTAGAAGGTGATGACGCCATGGACCTCGGCGCGGCTGAGGTTCAGCGCCTCGGCGATCATCGCGGGGGCGGCCTCGGGGATGAAGCCGAAACTGTCCTGCAGATCGTGGAGCAGCGGCAGCATCGGCCCCTCCCGATGCAGGTGCCGCGCGATCAGCGGCGCGATGTCGTCCTGGCCTGGCTGCGGGTGCATGTCGTCTCTCCCCCTGCGCTTGCTGGGAGCAGTGTCATCGCCGCATCATGCGAAATCAATATCGTTATTCCGTCAAACGATTGAAGATTTCTATGACGCTTCCGCCGGATCGGCCAGGCTGCGGGCGGCTGTCAGCAATGCGGCCAGGACGGGCGTATGGGGTTCCTGATAGGGCGCGACCAGCCCCACGGCGGGCCCGCCGCTGCGCGCGCCAACCGGCAGGCGCACCAGATCGCGTCCCCGGGTCAGGAAATCCGCCAGGTGGTCGGGCAGCACGGTGACATGGCCGGTTTCCTCGACCTGGGCCACCAGGACGACGGTCGAGTTGGTCTCGAGCGCCGGTTTCGGATCCAGCCCCGCCGCCCGGAACGCCCGGTCGAGGATGCGCCGGTTCTGCATGTCGGGCGTCAGCAGGCAGAGCGTGCAGGGCGCAAGGTCGGTCCAGTCGAGCGCGCCGCGCGCGGCCAGCGGATGATCGGGGCGGCAGACGGCGGTATAGGCCTCGCGGTAGAGGAAGGCGGTCGAGACATGGCCGAGCGGTTCGTTGTCGAGATAGGAGATGCCGGCATCGGCCTCGAAGTTCTCGAGCATCGACAGGATCCCGGCCGAGGTGCGGCTGAGAATGGTGAAATTGACCCGCGGATGGGTGCGCGCCACCTGCGCCGCCAGCGCCGAGGCCCAGGTCAGCGCGGTCGGGATCACCGCCAGGCGGACATGGCCTGTGAGGCCCTCGCGGGAGAAGCGCATCTCGTCCTTAAGGCGGCGGGTGTCACCGACGATCTGGCGGGCATAGGCCAGCGCGCGCTGACCTTCCGGGGTGAAGCCGCCGAAGCGCGAGCCGCGCAGCACCAGCTTGACGCCCAGCTGGTCCTCGAGCTGGCGGATGCCGGTGGAGAGGGTCGGCTGGGTCAGCCCGAGGCTTTCGGCGGCGCGGCCGAAGTGTTCCTCGCGCGAGAGGGCGATGAGCATTTCCAGTTTGGCAATCATGGGAGGATTCTCGCATGGCGGGAGGCGGTTGGGAAGGCGGAGGGCGTTGAGGGGGCGCTGCCCCCATCGCCTGCGGCGATTCCCCCGAGGTATTTGGGAACAAGAAAATGGGCAGGGGCAGCGCGCCCGGGGGCGGGCGCGATCACAAAGGTGAGGCGTGCCCTTTCGTCGCCTTGCGCCGGCGCGGCGGGCGGCTTCTGCTGCGGAATGCTGCGCATGCAAACAATGGAAGGCCCCCCGTGATGCTGATCGAGAACCGCACCTTCGACGAACTGGCCATCGGTGATCATGCCGAGCTGAAGCGGCTGTGCACCCAGGATGACCTGATCGTCTTTGCCAATGTCTCGGGCAACCACAACCCGATGCATATCGCCGATCTGGACGGCGATGGCGATGGGCGTCCCGAGGCGATCGCGCCGTCGATGTTCGTGGGCTCACTGATTTCGGCGGTGCTGGGGAACCTGCTGCCGGGCGCCGGGACGCTGTACCGGGCGCAGAGTTTCAGCTTTCATGCCCGCGCCCATGCCGGAGAGGAGCTGATCGCGCGGGCCGTGGTGACGGCGCTTGATGCGCAGGCGCAGACGGTGACGCTGGCCACCGAGGTGCGGCGGATCGAGGGCGACGTGCTGATCCTGTCGGGGGTGGCCGAGGTCGAGGCGCCGAGGCGCAAGATCCACATGAACACCCGCGACCTGCCCGGGCTGATCGTGCAGCGGCACCGCCATTTCGAGGCGCTGCTGCAGAAGGCCGAGGCGCTGCCGTCGCTGCCCACGGCCGTGGTCTGCCCGGAGGAGCCCAAATCGCTGGGTGGGGCGTTGCTGGCGATGCAGCATCACCTGATCGAGCCGGTGCTGCTGGGATCGGCGGCGAAGATCACGGCGGCGGCGGCCGAGCTGGGCGCCGATCTGGCGGGGATCGAGGTGATCGACCTGCCCGAGCCGCGCGAAGCCGCCGCCCGCGCGGTGGCGCTGGTGACGCAAGGGCGCGCCCATGCGCTGATGAAGGGGCATCTGCATACCGATGACCTGCTGCGTCCGGCGCTGGACAAGGTGAGCGGGCTGCGCATCGGGCGGCGGTTCACCCATGTCTTCGTGATGGATGTGCCGGGGCTGGAGCATCCGCTGCTGATCACCGATGCGGCGATCAACATCGCCCCCGACCTGAAGACCAAGGTCGACATCGTGCAAAACGGCATCGACCTGGCGCGCTCGCTGGGGATCGAGGTGCCGAAGGTGGGCATCCTGTCGGCGGTCGAGGTGGTGAACCCCGACATCCCGTCGTCGCTGGATGCGGCATTGCTGTCGAAGATGGCGGATCGCGGGCAGATCACCGGCGGGCTGGTCGACGGGCCGCTGGCGATGGACAACGCGATCGACCTGGGCGCGGCGCGGACCAAGGGCATCACATCGCCCGTGGCAGGACGGGCCGAGGTGCTGGTGGCGCCGAACCTGGATGCCGGCAACATGATCGCCAAGCAGCTGACCTTCATTTCCCATGCCGAGGGCGCCGGGCTGGTGCTGGGGGCGAAGGTGCCGATCATCCTGAATTCGCGCGCCGATGACGACATGGCGCGGCTGGCGTCCTGCGCGGTCGCGGCCCTGCATCACGCACACATCACCGGAGCCGCCGCATGAGCCATGTCCTGACGCTGAACGCGGGGTCGTCGTCGCTGAAATTCGCGCTCTTCACCGCCGAGGCCGAGCCGCGCGCCCTGGCCACCGGGCTGGTCGAGCGCATCGGCACCACGCCGCAGCTGAAGCTGAAATCCTCGGCCGGCAGCGTGCTGGCCCAGGCCCGGCTGGAGCTGCCGGGCGGGCGCGACCATGCGGGGGCGCTGAAGGCGGCGCTGGCGCAGCTGAACCACCATTTCCCTGATGCCAGGATCGACGCGGTGGGGCACCGGATCGTCCATGGCGGGCGCAGCTTTGCCGCGCCGCTGGTGCTGGACACGGCCGCCCTGCAGCAGCTGGAAACCCTGGTGCCCTTCGCGCCGCTGCACCAGCCGCACAACATCGCAGGCATCCGCGCCGCCCAGCAGGCCTTTCCGCAGGCCCGGCAGATCGGCTGTTTCGATACCGCCTTCCACCGCCACCATCCCTTCGTCAACGACACCTTCGCCCTGCCGCGGGAATATTACGACAAGGGCGTGCGGCGCTACGGGTTCCATGGCCTCAGCTACGATTACATCTCGGGGCGGCTGAAGCAGTTGGCGCCGACGCTGTGGGACGGGCGCTGCATCGTGGCGCATCTGGGCAACGGCGCCTCGATGTGCGGCATGATCGGGGGGCGGTCGGTGGCGTCCTCGATGGGGTTCTCGGCGCTGGACGGGCTGCCGATGGGCACGCGCTCGGGGCAGATCGACCCGGGGGTGCTGCTGTACCTGATGGACCAGGAGGGCCTGAGTTCGGGCGCCATCGCCGAGCTGCTTTACACGAAATCCGGCCTGCTGGGGCTGTCGGGCCTGTCGGCGGACATGCGCACGCTGCTGGCCTCGGACACCGAGGGGGCGCGGCAGGCGATCGACTATTTCACCTTCCGCATCCGCCGCGAGATGGGCGGGCTGGCCGCCGCGCTGGAGGGGATGGATGCGCTGGTCTTTACCGGCGGCATCGGAGAGAACGCCGCCCCCGTGCGCGAACGGGTCTGTCAGGGGATGCACTGGATGGGGATCGAGATCGACCCCACCGCCAATGCCGCGGGCGACCTGGTGATCAGCGCGGCCCTGAGCCGCGTGCGCGTGCTGGTCATCCCCACCAACGAAGAGCTGGTGATCGCCCGTGCCGCCGTGGCCTTGCAGGCCTGAAATGCGGAACGCCGGAGCCCGCTGTCTGCGGGGCTCCGGCGTCTGTCGCGCTGAACCGGGGGTGGCTGCGGGCGGGCCTGCGCAGATGGCAGCGCACAGTCCGCCCCTGCCCGGCCGGCCTCCCGGGCGGAAGCCGGGGGCAGGTACCGCGTGCCTACTTGGTCAGGATGAGCTTACCCGCGCGGGTAATCCGCAGCGTGTAGATCTGATCGTTGAGCACGATATGCGCGGTGGGACCGCCTTCCGTCAGCTCAACGGCATTGTGTTGCGGCACTGCGGGAATCGCGCTTTCCCGGTCGATCTTCTCAGGCATCATCATGTCTATTCCTTCTCTTCCAGCCGTTCCGGTTGCTGCTTCAGGCCCGGGGTTGCCCTTCGGAGGCACCGCCTGGACACGCAGCCTGCACCGGAGACCTGCCTTCCGGGAAAGGCGGGTACAGGGGGGATGCGCGTTTCGTCGGCAAATCCGCTTGCTCTTGGAATCGGGCTTCCCCGCGCCTGGCGCGAAGTGGCTGGATGGCTAATAGTTGACTTAAGCTGTCGGGAATGTCAATCCGACTAAAACGGTCAATTAAAGGGCGCATGCCGGTCCGAACCGGCCCTGCCCTGAATTCAGGCAGCCCGCAGACCGTGGAAAAACCGCCCTTTTCCTACGCCCTGCCCAAATGTCACGCCCTGCCCTGCGGTTTTGCAACAGATTTTTTCCGTTATCCCTTCGCCACGGGCGGGACCGGCAAGGGATCGCAAACGACCCTGGGGCGAAATTTTTCATTGATCGGTTAATCAACTTCCGCCTTTCATGGCCCTGTCACACGTTCGTCAACACACAGAGTCATTGCGCGGCTAAGGCGTTGCGGCCCGGTTTCCCGGACCGTACCGGGCCCGACACATGACCAAAGGGGAGACCACCATGACTTTCACCCGCCGTACCGCCCTGAAATTCACCGCCGGAGCCGTCGCCGCACCGATGGTGCTGAAGGCCTCGGACGCGCTTGCCTCGTCTGGCAGCGTCAAGGTCTTTGCCTGGCAGGACTACATCCAGCCCAACATCGCCGAGAAATTCGAAGCCGACACCGGCATCAAGCTGGAGCTGACGACCTTCGGCTCGAATGACGAGGCGGAATCGACCGTGCGCGCCAATGGCGGCAAGGGATTTGACGTGATCTTCCCCTCGATCACCAATGTCGCGGGCTATTTCGACGATGCGGGCGAGCATTTCTTCATGGAAGTGCCGAAGGAAGTGAATGTCGATGCCATCATCCCCAGCTTCCTGCGCGACAGCGGCGCGCTTGGCGGGGTGCAGGCGGGCAAGCAGGTCGCGCTGCCCTTCGACTGGGGCACCGAGGGGCTGACGCTGAACCGCGCCACCCTGCCGATCGCCGATGCGGATCTGTCCTATGGCGACATGTTCGGCGAGGCGACCACCGGCAAGGCCGCCTTCCGGCAGAAATCGGCGCTGATCGGGGTGGGGCTTTATCTGGATGCCACCGGCGAGGTGCCCTCGAACCGGATGTACGATGTCTACAAGTCCGAAGAGGACGCCCGGCGCATCTTCGGCGAGGTGGTCAAGTGGATGGTCGCCCGCAAGCAGCATTTCGGCGCCTTCTGGAACAACGCCACCGAGGCGACGGCGGCCTTCAAGGATGCGGGCTGCGTCATCGGCCAGACCTGGGACACCACCGGGCTGCTGCTGAACCGCGAGAGCGCCGATTACGTCTACCGGGCGCCGAAAGAGGGCATCATCACCTGGATGGACAGTTTCGGGATGCTGCGCGGCGCCGAGAATGTCGAACAGGGCGTGGCCTTCATCAACTTCATGCTGAAGCCCGAAGTGGGCGGCATGTTCGCCAACAACACCGGCTACAACTCGGCCGTGACGGGGGCGGCGGATTTCGCCAGCGACGAGTTCAAGAAGCAGTTCAACGAGGTCTATCGCCCCGATGTGCTGAACAACATGTGGTGGTGGCAGTCCGACACGCCCTTCTACGCGCCGGTGGTCAACGAGATGGTCGAGATCATCACCAACGCCTGAGCTTGCGCGGGATCACGGGTGGGGCCGGCGGCGATGGCCGGCCCCTTCCCCGGCGTGGCGCCGGTGGCAGCGTCGCGTTTGCATATTTTTGGAAAGATGAAAGCAGGCGGAGCCCTGCGGGCGGGGAGCATGAGCAAGCTGGAGATGCGTGGGCAGGATGTGCGGCTGGAGGGGATGGGGGTGACCTATCCCAACGGATTCACCGCCGTGCAGCCCACCGACCTGGAGATCCGCGCGGGCGAGTTCTTTTCGATCCTTGGGCCCTCGGGCTGTGGCAAGACGACGATCCTGCGCACCGTTTCGGGCTTTGTGGAGCCCACCGCCGGGCGGGTGCTGATCGGGGGGGCGGACCAGCGCGGCATCGGGCCCAACGGGCGGCCCACGGCGCTGATCTTTCAGAACCTGGCGCTGTTCCCGCTGATGCCGGTCTGGGAAAACGTGGCCTTCGGGCTGGAGGCGCGCGGCTGGTCGAAGCGCAAGCGCCGGGCGCGGGCCGAGGAACTGCTGGCGCTGGTGGCGCTTGGCGACCAGGGGGGCAAGCTGCCCTCGGAGCTGTCGGGCGGGCAGCGTCAGCGGGTGGCGATCGCCCGGGCGCTGGCGGTGGAGCCTGCCGTGCTGCTGCTGGACGAACCGCTTTCGGCGCTGGATCTAAAGCTGCGCCAGCACATGCGGGCCGAGCTGCGGGCGATCCAGCAGAAGACCGGCGTGACCTTCATCTACATCACCCATGACCAGGGCGAGGCGCTGACCATGTCGGACCGGATCGCGGTGATGAACGCCGGGGTGGTGGAACAGGTGGGCAGCGGCGACGAGATCTATTCGGATCCCGCATCCGCCTTCGTGGCCAGTTTCGTGGGCGAGGTGAATGCCCTGCCCGGCCGGGTGAGCCAGACCGAAGGGGCCCTGGCGCGCATCGAGACCGGCGCCGGGGTGCTGCTGGCGCGCAATCCACGGGGGCTGCAGGCGGACGCGGCGGCGATCTTGTTCGTGCGCCCCGAGCAGATGGGATTTGGTCCCCAGGTCAACAGCTTTCGCGCCCGGCTGCTGCGGCGCGACCTGGAGGGCGCCTTCGTCACCTACAGCTTCCGGCTGGAGACCGGCCAGGAGATGGTGCTGCACCAGACCAATGCGGGTCCGGCCGGGCCGGTCATCACCGAGGTCCAGCTGGGCTTTGCGCCGGAGGCCGCGGTGATCCTGCCCGTGGGTCCGATGGCGCGCACCGGCCAGGAACTGGCGGCGCAATGAAGGGGCTGCTGAGGGGATATGGGGCGGGGCTGACGGCGCTGTTTTTCGCGGCGGCGCTGGCCTGGGGGCTGGTGCTGATCCTGCTGCCGCAGCTGACCATGCTGGAACGCGCAGTGACGCCTCCGAAGCGGCAGCTGGACAGTTCGGTGGCGCTGCAGCTGGCGCGCGATGCCCAGACCTGCGCGGTTTTGCTGCAGCAGGTGCCGGCTGCGGCCCCGGGAGCCGCCGCAAGCGGCGGGATGGCCGTGCCCCGGATCGGCGGCATGGCCCTGACCGCCCCGGGCGGAGCCCCGGCCATGGCGATACCGCAGGTGGGCGGGGGCATGGCGGTGCCGCAGATCGGCGCCGGCCCCCGCCCCGCCGCAGCGCTGCCCCTGCAATGCGCCCGCAGCACCACTCACCGGCCCCTGGTTCGCGACGACGGCGGACCTGCCGTCTACCTGGACGAGGCCGAGGGCCTGCCGGCGCTGTCTGTGGCCGGAACCGCACCGGCCGGACAGGTCGCCACGGCGCAGCGGATCCATGGCCTGGCGCAGGATCTCTATGGGCGGCTGAAGGATCGCGAGGCCCGTGCCTTTCCCTATACGCTGGCGAATTTCGAGACCCTCGCAGCGCCCCGGCTGATCCCGATGGCCCCGGGCCAGAAGGCGATCGAGGACCGCGCCCCGGGCAACCGGCTGCTGGATCTGACCGGGCTGCGTTTTGAACGCGACGGTCAGGTCTACGAACGGCTGGGGCTGGTGACGCTGGTGCGCACGATCTTCTTCGCCCTTTGTGCCACGGCCCTGGCGCTGGTGCTGTGCTACCCCATCGCCTTCAAGGTCGCCCTGGCGACGGCGCCGCGGCAGGCGGTCTGGCTGTTCCTGGGGCTGATCATCCCCTATGCCATCGTCGAGCTGATGCGCGTCTACGCCTGGACGACGATCATCGACACCCGCGGGCTGGTCAACTCGGTCCTGGGCTGGGCCGGTCTGATCGAGACGCCGATCCCCTTCAAGCGCTTCCCCGGAACGATCTTCGTGGTGATCGTCTATACCTACGTGCTGTTCATGGTCTTCCCGATCTACAACGTCATGGCGACGCTGGACCGCAACCAGGTCGAGGCGGCCCGCGATCTGGGCGCCCGGCCCTGGCGGGTCCACTGGCGGGTCATCATCCCCCATGCCAAGCCCGGCATCGCGGTGGGCTGCATCGCCACCTTCATGCTGAGCGCCGGGGCGTTTTCCGTCCCCCGGATCATCAGCCGCGGACTGCAGGCGGAATGGTTCAGCCAGACGATCTACAACAAGTTCTTCGAGAGCGAGAATTCCAACATCGGCGCCGCCTACAGTTTTGGATATACGCTGCTGTGCTTCGTGCTGGTGGCGCTGTTCATGCGCCTGATGCGGACGCGGCTGAAAGATTTCGCGAGGGTGCAATGAGGGGGCGGGCCGCGGCCTCGGGCCCGACGGGCCGCTCGGACGCGGCCGGGGGATGCTGCGCATCCCCGGCGCCCGGCAACCAATGTGACGAAAGGGGCCGGACGTGACGTCGAACCGCCTGCTGACTGCCTATACCTGGGCCTTTCTGGCCTTCATGTTCGGACCTCTGCTGCTGATGATCGTCAGCTCGTTCAACGACACCTCGCCGCCTTCGGTCACCGAATGGCACGGGCTGACCCTGAAATGGTACCAGTTCTTCTGGATGCCCGAGGACCAGCTGCGGGCCGACAGCGTATTGCGCAGCCTCGACCGGGACCGTTTTATCAGCTGTTTCGGAAATTCGCTGCAGATCGCCGTAATCGTGGTGCCACTGTCGCTGCTGCTGGGGCTGGCGGGCGCGGTGCTGCTGACCCGATGGCAGACCCGCGCCAACGGCGTGCTGTGGTGGGTGCTGCTGTCGCCGATGCTGGCACCGGGCGTCGTGCTGGGCCTGTCGGCGCTGGTCTTCTGGGGCCGGCTGGGCGTCAGCGCGGGCCTTTTCACCATCATCATGGCCCAGACCACCTTCATCGCCGGCTACCCGATGCTGATCCTGATGGCCCGCCTGCAACGCCAGCCGATCGAGCTGGAGGAGGCCGCACTCGACCTTGGCGCGACGCCGGCGCGGGTCTTTCGCCGCCTGACCCTGCCCTATCTGGCGCCGGCGCTGATCTCGGCCGCGGTGATCGCCTTCATGGCTTCGATGGAGAACTACAACACCACCATGTTCGCCAAGGGCGGCGCCTGCACCCTGGCGACCGAGATCGGCGCCATGGGCCGCAACCCCAACGGCCATCCCCCGGTGATCAACGCCGTCGGCTCGATGATCATCCTGGTCACCATCGCCGCCGCCCTTGCCCATACCTTCCTCCAGCACCGCGAGCGCAAATGACCCTCATCGCCCGCTGCCACCCGGCCCTGGCGCCGCTGCTGCCCGAACCCATTCCCGCCGCCCGCGCCCTGCCCGGCTGGCTGCGCGAGATGCCCTCCGAAACCCCTGCCGATGCCCTCGCCGGTGCCCCGGTGCGCACGCTGAAACATTGCCCACCCATCATCGACGCGCTGTCCCTGGGACTGCTCGTGCCACTGGCCTGCGACCTGACCTTCGAGAACGGCCATGTCAGCTGGGACTGGGATCCCCCGGTGCTGCCCGACACGCTGATCCCGCGCGCGCCCGTCGGCCTGCACCTGCCCGAACAGGCCCGCGGCACCCCCTGGCCCCTGGCCCGCAACAGCATCCTCAAGTTCATGAACTTCTGGACCTTCCAGAGCCCCCCCGGCACCTCGCTCCTCTTCACCCACCCCCTGAACCGCGAAGAACTGCCCTTCCGGACCCTCTCAGGCCTCGTCGACTGCGACCTCTTCCAGGACGGCTATGTTCACTTTCCCGCGCTCTGGCAGGACCCCGACTTCAGCGGCACCCTGCCCGCGGGCACCCCGGTGGCCCAGGTCATCGCCCTGCCCCGCGGCCCGACAGAGCTGACCGTCACCACCATGACCCAGGCCCAGACCCAGGCCAACCGCACCTTGCAGCAAAGCCTCGCCGAAACCCCCGGAACCTATCGCCGCCACCACCGCCACTGATCCCATTTTCTTGTTCCGAAATACCTCGGGGGAATCGGCGCAGCCGATGGGGGCAGAGCCCCCCAACCGCCGCCTCCCCAACCGACCCCTCCCAAACCACCCCCCTGCACAGCCGCCCCGCGCCACCGCACAATGGCGCCCCCTTGCACCTGCCGCCCACCGGGGTATCTCTTGCCCCATATCACCCCCGGGCCCGCAAGGGTCCGCGTAAGCGTTCACGTGAATCAACGCATTGCCTGGCCCCGGATGCCGGACGATGCGCTTCTGTGGCCATTCCGCATCCGCCTGAAGACAAAGAGGATGCCATGAGCCAGATGATACAGACCACCGCCACCCTGACGCTCGCGGCGGCGAACGCGCTGATGGATGCCGCCCAGGCCGAAGCCGAAACCCGCGGCCTCGCCCTGTGCTTTGCCGTCACCGACCCCGCCGGCCAGCTGATCGGCTTCCGCCGCATGGACGGCTGTGCCCGCGTGTCGATCGACGTCTCGATCGGCAAGGCACGCTCGGCCGCGCTGCTGGAAAAACCCTCCCGCTTTTTCGAGGAAATTGCCGACAGCGGCGCCACCTCGATGCTGTCGGTCCCCCATATCCTGCCGCTGCGCGGCGGCCTGCCGGTGACCTCGGGCGCTCAGATCCTGGGCGCGCTCGGCGTCTCCGGCGCCACCGGCCCCACCGACGAAGCGGTCTGCACCGCCGCCGTCGACACTTTCACCAAATCCCTCTGAGGTCCCCCATGTCCGTTGCCTCCTCCCTTTCCGGCAAGCGCGTCGTCATCCTCGGCGGCTCTTCGGGCTTTGGCCTGCAGGTGGCCCGCCTCGCAGCCCGGGCCGGCGCCCAGCTGCTGATCACCGGCCGCACCCCCGAAACCCTGCAGGCTGCCGCAGATGACCTCTCGGCCCTCACCACCGTCGACACGCTGATCTTCGATGCCTGGAAGGCCGACAGCATCGATGCCGCCTTCGAACGGATCGGCGCCTATGACCACCTGGTCTCGATGCTGGGTGGCGCCATGGGGGGCGGCTTTCTGACCGCCGATTACGACACGATCGAAAAAGCGGTGCAGGAAAAGCTCTTCAACAACCTGCGCATGGCCCGCGCCGCGGCGCCCCTGGTCCGCGAGGGCGGCTCGCTGACCTTCACCGCCGGCTCCGGCGGACGCCCCGACAATGCCTCGGGCGCCATCGTCGGCAACCAGGCCATCGGCCTTCTGGTCCGCGGCCTCGCGGTCGAACTGGCCCCCAGGGCCCGCGTCAACGCCGTTGCCCCCACCTGGACGCCGACGCCGCTGTGGCGTGGCATGTCTGACCAGGACCTGGAGGCCACACGCGCCCATTTCGCCCAGCAGATCCCCCTGGGCCGCACCGCCCAGCTGGAAGAGGTCGCCGATGCCTACCTCTTCTTCATCCGCAACGGCTTTGTCACCGGTCAGGTGCTGAACGTCGACGGCGGGCTGGACCTGCTGTAACTGCCCTGCGTGATCCCGGCCCCGCCGGGATCACATATCCAGCGGCAACCGCCCCTTCGAGGCCCGCGTCAGCGCCTTCATCGCATGGGCCCGGTCGCCGGGCCGGGTCCCGTTCCACAGCGCCTCGCCCATCGCCCTCGCCTCGGGCAGACGCAGTTCGGCGGCAGCACGGTACAGCAGGCCGTCGACCTCTGCATCGCGCCCCGCAAGTGGCCTCAGCGCCTCCAGCGCCACCGCCCAGTCCCCCGCCCGCAGTGCCAGCCGCCCCAGGTTC
Organism: Pseudooceanicola sp. NS-SX9; assembly: GCF_057380705.1. NCBI lineage: Bacteria > Pseudomonadati > Pseudomonadota > Alphaproteobacteria > Rhodobacterales > Paracoccaceae > Pseudooceanicola > Pseudooceanicola sp. NS-SX9. The sequence continues at coordinate 2,478,060 of NZ_CM170818.1, forward strand.
AGCCGCGCATCCGCATCCCCCGGCGCCCGCCGCACCGCCTCGGCAAAGGCCGCCTGCGCCGCAGCGATCTCCCCCAGCTCCAGCTCGACCCGGCCCAGCTCGAACCAGGCATTGGCATGGCCCGCCTCGATCTGCAGCGCCCGGCGCAGCCAGACCCGCGCCGGCGCCCAGCGGCCCTGCTCCATCAGCACCTTGCCCAGGTTGTAAGGCACGGCCGCGCCCCCCTGTCCGGCCTGCGCCAGACGCTTCAGCAGCCGCTCGGCCACCGCCCACTGCCCTTCCGACAGCGCCTTGTTCAAGGGATCCACACGCATCATCCCCCCTTGTCGGCCCGGACCTTGCGCAGGGCAAGCCCGTCATGGAACTGTCACCCCATCCCGTTACCGAAAGCCCACGCAACACCCCGAGGCCCCGATGTCCCTGCCCGCCTTCACCCGCCCCGGCCGCTTCTGGCGCGGCAACCTGCACACCCATTCGACGCTCTCCGACGGGGTTCTCGAACCCGCCGAGGTCTGCCGCCGCTACCGCGCCGAGGGCTATGACTTCCTCGCCCTCACCGATCACTTCATCGGCCATTTCGGCTATCCGATTGCCGACACGACACCCTTCCGCCAGGACGGTTTCACCACCCTCCTCGGTGCCGAGCTGCATTCCGGCGCCATGTCCAACGGCGAACTCTGGCACATCCTCGCCGTCGGCCTGCCGCCCGATTTCGCCCCCTCGCATACCCCGACATTCCAGCCCGTCCCCGATCAGGAAACCGGCCCCGAAATCGCCGCCCGCGCCCGCGCTGCCGGGGCCTTCGTGGCCATCGCCCATCCGCAATGGTCCGGCCTGACCCTGGCGGATGCCCGCAGCATCAAGGCCGCCCATGCGGTCGAGATCTACAACCACGGCTGCGCCATGGGCTGCGACCGGCCCGACGGCGCCGCCATAGGCGACCTGCTTTTGTCCGAAGGGCGCATGCTCAGCTACATCGCCACCGATGATGCGCATTTTTCCGAACCCGACCATTTCGGCGGCTGGGTGATGGTGAAATCGGAATCCAACACCCCCGAAGCCCTTCTGCAGTCCCTCAAGGACGGCGCCTTCTACAGCAGCCAGGGCCCGGAACTGCGCGACATCCGCCTGACCGACACCCATCTCGAGGTCACCTGCTCGGCCGTCTCCTCGGTGCTGCTGCAGGGCCAGGGCACCGCCGCCATCGCCCATCACGGCCACAGCCTGACCCGCGCCACCCTGCCGCTCAGCCGCTTTGCCAATTCCCCCTGGCTGCGCGTCACCCTGATCGATGCCGCCGGCAAGCGCGCCTGGTCGAACCCGTTCCGACGCTGATCCCTTCATCTTTCGCCAAATATGCCGGGGGAATCGCGGCCCCGCCGCGATGGGGGCAGAGCCCCCTTCCCCGATCCGCCCCCAGCGTCTACCCTTCCCCCAAGGGAGGACCTGCCATGACGCACCCCGAATCCCACCTTGCCACCCACGACGTCACCAACCAGCCCCCCGGCCCCGGCGACCGCGACCTCTGGGCGCTCGACCTGCCGCTGCAGCAGGCCATCGCCCGCCACCTGGGCCGCGCCGAGGCCCTCGCCCCCTATGCCCGCGCCCTTGGCACCGCCGTCATGGCGCAGGCCGCGCGCGACGCCAACCGCCACCCGCCCGAACTGCACACCTTCGACCGCCACGGCCGGAGGCTGGACGAGGTCCGCTTCCCCCCCGCCTGGCACGCCTTCATGACCCTCGGCGCCGAGGCCGGCTATGCCGCCCTGCCCTGGGACGGCGCCCCGGGCGGCCATGTCACCCATGCCGCCATGGTCTACCTCGCCAGTCAGGTGGAACCCGGGCACTGCTGCCCGCTGACCATGACCTATGCCGCCACGCCTGCCCTGCGCGGCAGCGCCCTGTCGCATCTGCTGCCGAAACTCCAGGCCCGCGCCTATGATCCCTCGGTCGCCCCCTTCCAGGCGAAATCCGCGCTGACCCTCGGCATGGCGATGACTGAAAAGCAGGGCGGATCCGACGTGCGCGCCAACACCACCCTCGCCACCCGCGAGGGCGACCATTACCGGCTGACCGGTCACAAGTGGTTCTGCTCGGCGCCGATGTCGGACGGCTTCCTGACGCTGGCCCAGGCCCCCGAGGGGCTGACCTGCTTCCTCGTGCCCCGCTGGCTGGAGGACCGCCGCAATCCGATCCTGATCCAGCGCCTCAAGGACAAGCTCGGCAACCGCGCGAATGCCTCGGCCGAGATCGAGTACCGCGACACCCTTGCCCACCGCATCGGAGAGGAAGGCGCGGGGCTGCGCGCGATCCTGAAGATGGTGCACCACACCCGCCTCGATACCGCCATGGCGCCCGCCGGGCTGATGCGCGCGGCCCTGCTGGAGGCGCATCACTGGTGCGTCCACCGCAGCGCCTTCCAGCGCCGGCTGATCGACCAGCCGCTGATGCAGGCGGTGCTGGCGGATCTGGCGCTCGACTGGGAGGCGGCGCTGGCGCTCGGGCTGCGGGTCGCGGCCAGCTTCGATGCCAATACCGACGCCGACCGCGCCTTTGCCCGCATCGGCGTGGCGCTGGCGAAATACCTGGCCAACAAGCGCGCCCCCACAGTCATCGCCGAGGCGATGGAGGTGCTGGGCGGCATGGGCTATGTCGAGGACACCCCCCTGCCGATGCTCTATCGCGAGGCGCCGCTGAACGGCATCTGGGAAGGCTCGGGCAATGTGATCTGCCTCGACATCCTGCGCAGCTTTGCCCGTGATCCCGCCATCCAGCAGGTGCTGGAGGCCGAGCTGGCCGCCGCCACCGGCATCGACCGGCGTTATGACACCGCCCTGACACTGCACCACCGCCGCTGGCCCACCCCCCCGCCCGAGGCCGAGGCGCGCTGGTTCGCCGAATGGCTGACGCTGCTGCTGCAGGGGTCGCTGCTGATCCGCCACGCCCCGCCCGAGGTCGCCGATGCCTTCGTCGCGACCCGCCTTGCGGGCGAGGCAGGCCGCGTCCCCGGCGCCATCGAGGGCACGGAAAAGGGCGCGATCCTGTCCCGGATCGCGCCCTTCTGAAACCTCCCGAAAAGGCGGCTCAGCGCAGCTTCAGCGTTGCCAGGCCGATCATCGCCAGGATCAGCGAGATGATCCAGAAGCGGATCACGATGGTCGGTTCCGCCCAGCCCTTCTTCTCGTAATGGTGGTGGATCGGCGCCATCAGGAAGACGCGCTTGCCGGTGCGCTTGAAATAGGCGACCTGGATGATCACCGACAGGGCCTCGACCACGAAAAGGCCGCCGACGATGGCCAGCACGACCTCGTGCTTGGTGGCGACCGCGATGGCGCCCAGGGCGCCGCCAAGCGCCAGCGATCCGGTGTCGCCCATGAACACCGCCGCGGGCGGCGCGTTGTACCAAAGAAAGCCCAGGCCCCCCCCAATGAGGCCTGCGACAAAGATGATGATCTCGCCGGTACCCGGCACGTAATGCAGGCCCAGGTAATCGGTGAAGGTCAGGTTGCCCACCATGTAGGAAATGATGCCCAGCGTCCCCGAGGCCACCATCACCGGCACGATCGCCAGACCGTCCAGACCATCCGTCAGGTTCACCGCATTGGCCGAGCCCACGATGACGAACATGGCAAACGGGATGAAGAAGACGCTGAGATGGATCAGCAGGTTCTTGAACACCGGCACCGCCAGGTCAAAGCGCAGCTCTGCGGGGTGCAGGTAGCTGGCCCAGAGGCTGGCGATCAGCGCCACGCCGAACCCCAGCAGCAGCCGCATCCTGGCCGAGACCCCCTTGGTGTTCTGCTTCGACACCTTGGCCCAGTCATCGGCAAAGCCGATGGCGGCGAAGGACAGCGTGACGAACAGCACCAGCCAGACGAACCCGTTGTCCAGCCGCGCCCACAGAAGCGTCGCCGTGGTCAGCGCGCCGACGATCAGCAACCCGCCCATGGTGGGGGTGCCCGCCTTGACGAAATGCCCCTCGGGGCCGTCGGTGCGGATGGGCTGGCCCTTGCCTTGGGTCTTGCGCAGCACGTTGATCAGCGGGCGACCGAACAGGAAGCCAAAGATCAGCGCCGTCAGGAAAGCGCCGCCCGCGCGAAACGTGATGTATCGGAATAGGTTGAAGACATCACCGCCGTCGCTGAGGGCGGTCAGCCAATACAACATTTCAGGGATCCTTCCTCGTACCCGCGAAACCCGGGTCTACTGTTCAATCCTCGGCGGGATGGCTCAGTTTCCGAAGCGCGTCAACCAGCACCGACACGCGCGAGCCCTTCGAGCCCTTGATCAGCACGACATCGCCGGCATCGACCAGCCGCAGGGGATCTTCCGCCAGTTTCTCGACCCGATCGACGCAGCGCCCGCGTTTGTGATCGGGCAGCGCCTCGTAAAGGACGCGCATCCGGGGCCCCACGCAATGCACCAGATCCACATCCTTCAGCGCCGGCAGACCCGCGATGTCGCGGTGCAGCGCCTCTTCGCCGCTGCCCAGTTCCAGCATCTCGCCCAGGATGGCGATGCGCCGGCCATGGGCGTGACGGCCCAGGTTGTCGCGCGGTTCCGCCGCCGCCAGCACATCAAGCGCCGCCGCCATCGAGGCCGGGTTGGCGTTGAAGGCATCGTCGATCAGTTCGAACGACAGCGCGCGGTCCAGCGGATCAAGGACCCGCCATTGCCGCAGGCCGCGGCCCGCAGGCGGGCTCCAGCGCCCGATCGAGGCCAGCGCCAGCGCCCGGTCCAGGCCCAGCACATGCGCCGTCGCCAGCGCTGCCAGCGCGTTCAGCGCGAAATGCCGCCCCGCCGCCGAAACCTTGTAGGTGATCGGCGTGCGCCAGGCGCGGGCATGGCAGATCAGGCAGTCGCCGGTGATCTGCACCTCGGTCAGGCGGTGGTGGCAGGTCGCGCTTTCGCCGAAGGTCAGCACCCGGGCGCCTTCTTGCTGGGCCTTGTGCACCATCAGCCCGGTGGTCGGCAGATCGCCGTTGATGATCGCCACGCCGCCCTTTTCCAGCCCTTCGAAGATGCTGGCCTTTTCCCGCGCGATGCCTTCGAGGGATTCGAAGGCCTCAAGATGCGCGGGGGCGATGGTGGTGATCAGCGCCACGTCCGGCCGCGCCAGGCGGGCCAGCGGCGCGATCTCTCCGGGGTGATTCATGCCGATTTCGATCACGGCCGCCTGCGCGTCGCGCGGCATCCGGGCCAGGGTCAGCGGCACGCCCCAGTGGTTGTTGTAGGACGCTTCGGCGCAATGGGTGCGCAGCTGGTCGCCCAGCACGTCGCGCAGCATCTCCTTGGTCGAGGTCTTGCCCGCCGATCCGGTCACCGCCACGACCTTGCCGGTCATGCGCGCGCGGGCGGCGCGGGCCAGCCCCTCAAGGCCCTCCAGCACGTCGGGCACGATCAGCAGCGGCGCGTCCGCGGCCAGCCCCTCGGGGATGCGCGACACCAGCGCCGCGCCGGCCCCCGCAGCCAGTGCCTGCGCCACGAAATCATGGGCATCGCGCGCCGCCTTCAGCGCCACGAACAGATCGCCCTTCCGCAATGTCCGGGTGTCGATCGACACGCCCTGAACCGTCCAGTCGCCGCGGGCTTCGCCGCCCGTCGCCGCTGCCGCTTCCGCAGCCGTCCAAAGGCTCATGCCAGTCTCCCGTCCAGGGCCGCCACCGCGACCGAGGCCTGTTCCACGTCATCGAAAGGATAGATCGTGTCACCGACGATCTGGCCCGTTTCATGCCCCTTGCCCGCGATCAGCAGCGCGTCGCCCGGGCCAAGGCTGTCGACCGCGCGCAGGATCGCCTCGGCGCGGTCGGGGACCTCGAAGGCCTCGGGGCAGCCCAGCATCACCGCCTGGCGGATGCTGCCCGGATCCTCGGAGCGGGGATTGTCATCGGTCACGAAGACCAGATCGGCATTTTCCGCCGCCGCCTGCCCCATCAGCGGCCGCTTGGTGCGGTCGCGGTCGCCGCCCGCGCCGATGATGGCGACGATCCGGCCCATGACATGCGGGCGCAGCGCCTTGATCGCGGTCGCGACCGCATCGGGCGTATGGGCGTAATCCACGAAGACCGAGGCGCCGTTGGCGCGCGTCGCCGCCAGCTGCATCCGGCCCCGCACCCCGACAAGGCGCGGCAGCAGCGGGAAGACCTCTTGCGGAGAGGCGCCGCACATCATGGCAAGGCCCGCCGCCACCAGCACGTTTTCCGCCTGGAAGCCGCCGATCAGGTTCAGCCGGACCTGATGTTCGGTCTCGGCGAAGGCGATGCGCAGGACCTGGCTTTCGGGTTCGAAGCGGCGGGCCACCAGGCGCATCTCGGCATCGGGATGCATGCCGACGGTCAGCACGTCAAGGCCGCGCGCCTCGGCCTCGGCGGCCATGTCGGCGCCGCGCGCGCCGTCGATGTTGATCACCGCATGGCCCTCGGGCGGCAGCACGCGGGTGAAAAGGCCGGCCTTGGCCTCGAAATATTCCTTGAAGGAGGCGTGGTAGTCCAGGTGGTCCTGGGTCAGGTTGGTAAAGCCCGCCGCCTGCAGCACCACGCCATCCAACCGCCGCTGCGCCAGCCCGTGAGACGAGGCCTCCATCGCGCAATGGGTGACGCCTTCGGCCGCAGCCGCAGCCAGCAGGCGGTGCAGGGTGATGGGTTCGGGGGTGGTGTGGGACAGCGGATGGGTGAAATCGCCCTCGACCCCGGTGGTGCCAAGGTTGCAGGCCCGGTAGCCAAGCGCCTGCCACAGTTGCCGCAGGAAGGTCGAGACCGAGGTCTTGCCATTGGTCCCCGTCACCGCGCACATCACCCGGGGCTGGGCGCCGAACCACAGTGCGGCGGTGGCCGCCAGCGTCTGGCGGGGGTCCTCGGCGACGATCACCGACACGGCCGAGGCCTTCAGCTGATCGGCGGCAATCCGCGCGCCGGCGGGGTCGGTCAGCACCGCCGCCGCCCCCATCTGCAGCGCAAAGCGGATGAATTCGGCACCATGCACCTTGGTCCCCGGCAGCGCCGCGAACAGAAAGCCCGGACGGACCTCTCGGCTGTCGACGGCCAGGCCCGTGACCTCGGCCTCGCGGCCGCCACGGGCAGTCAGGCCCAGTTCGCCCAGCGTGCGCACAGGCCGGAATTCGGGAATGCCGCCCTCCGATTCCCTGCCCGATCCCTTGCCGCTGCCCATGACCTGCTGCCTTTCCGGGACCCAGACGGCCCCTTTCTGCCCTTCTCGGGACTCGGGCCCGAAGGCCCCGCCCCTATCGGGTTATAGCAGCCACCGGAGTGGGTTCAACGCGCGGCCGCAGTCCCAGCATCGGGCCGATGCGGCGGATGATCTCGCGTGCCACGGGAACAGCCGTCCAGCCCGCGGTGCGCAGCGGATGGTTGATCGTCGCAATCGAGGTCTCGGGCTCATCAAGGGTGGTGATCAGCACGTATTGCGGGTCCGAGGTCGGGAACATCGAGGCAAATGTGCCGATGGTCTTGTCCTGGTAATAGCCGCCCGTCGGCCTGACCTTGTTGGCGGTGCCGGTCTTGCCGCCGACCTCGTAGCCCGGCACGTTGCCGAACGAGGCGGTGCCTTCGGTCACCACGTCGCGCAGCAGTTCGTGCATGGTTTCTGCGGTCTGCTTGCTGATGACCTGCTCGCCGGCGCTTGGCGTCGGGTGACGCAGCAGCGTCGGCGTGACCAGGCGGCCGTCGTTGGCGATGGTGGCATAGGCAGTGGCCAGCATCACCGGCGACACTGTGATGCCGTGGCCGTAGGACACCGTCATCGTCGTCAGGTCCGACCAGTTGGTCTGGTGCGAGGGCTTGGTGACCTCGGCCTCCGACAGTTCGATCGGCGAGGGATCCATCAGCCCCAGCTTCTTCAGGAAGGCCTCCTGGCGCTGTGCGCCGATCATCTGCGCGATGCGCGCCGCCCCGATGTTCGAGCTTTCGGTAAAGATCGTTTCGACATTGGCCGACTTGCCCAGGTAGTGGTCGTCGCCGATGCGGAAGCGGCCCCAGCGGATCGGGCCGGTGATGTCGATGACCGTGCTGGGCTTGACCAGCCCGAGGTCGATGGCCTGCGCCACGGTGAACAGCTTGAAGACCGAGCCCAGCTCGTACAGGCCCTGCACCGCGCGGTCGAACAGCGGGCTGTCGTCGGGCGTGCCTTCGGTGGGCGGCGGCGGCGGGTCGTTCGGATCGTAATCTGGCAGCGAGGCCATGGCGATGATCTCGCCGGTCTTGACCTTCATCAGCACCGCGGCCGCGCCCTTGGCGTTCATCATCTTCATGCCGCCCGACAGGACCTGCTCCAGCGCGGCCTGCACCGTCAGGTCGATCGACAGCTGCAGGGGGCGGCCGTTGTTGGCCGGGTCGTTCAGCTGGGCGTCAAAGCGGTGCTCGATCCCGGCCGAGCCGGTGATCTCGGCCCAGTCGACATCTTCCTTCTCGAACTTGGTGCCGCCCAGGATATGCGAGGCAACGGTGCCGTTGGGGTAAAGGCGCATCTCGCGCGGGCCGAACAGCAGCCCCGGTTCGCCGATGTCATGCACCGCCTGACGCTGTTCGGGCGACATGGTGCGACGCAGCCAGACGAATTTGCGCGTGCCGGTGAAGTCCTTGATCATCCGGGCCTCTTTCAGGTCCGGAAAGATCTTGGCCAGGGCCCGGGCGGTCTTCAGCGGATGCACCATCTGCTGGGGATGCGCGTAAAGCGAATAGGTTTCCATGTTGGTGGCCAGGATCCGGCCATTGCGGTCGACGATATCGCCGCGACTGGCCACCATGCCGCTGGTGCCGCCGGAAATCCGCGGCTCTTCCGGGGCAGAGCTGGCCATCGCCCCCATGCGAAAGCCCACGGCCCCGAAGGCGCACAGGAAGGCCAGGCCCAGGATCAGCAGGCGCCCCTCGGCGCGCTGGCGCCCCCGGTCGCGCATCTGTTCGTGGCGCTGGCGCAGGTTTTCGCGCTCGATCACGTCGGGGTTTTCGCCCTTGGCGCGGGCATCGAGGATGGCGGCGAGCGGGCGCAGCGGCGTACGGGTCATGCGCCGGGTCTCCTCACTTCTTGATGTCACTTGGCAGCAGGGACGACATTTCGACCGTCTGCTGCGTCGCCGGGGCCGCCGCCGGGGGCTTTGGGTAGGGCACCTGCGCGACCGAGCCGAACTGCGAGGGGTCGATGGGCTGCAACTGCAGCGACGAGAAGTTCATCTCGGCCAGCGCACGCAGCCGGTCGGGGCGGTTCTGATAGGCCCATTCGGCCTTCATCATCGCCAGCGTGGCGCGGGCATCGGCGATCTGGCTTTCCAGGTGGTCCTGGACCTCGACCGCGGCCTTGGTCTGATAGTTCTCCTGATAGGCCCAGAAGGCAAGGCCGATGACGGCCATGGCACTGAGCAGATACAGAAGCGTCCTCATCCCCGGCGTCCCTTCCTGTCGCTGGCCCCCGGCATGCCCAGGGCGGCACGGTCGATGTCTTCCGCGGGGGCGTCGGTGCGGTAGCCGATGCGCAGCCGGGCCGAACGCGAGCGCGGGTTGTCCTGCAGCTCCTCGTCATCCGGGCCGATGCCCTTGCGGGTCTTCTGAGTGAAGGCGGGGACCTCTTCGGCGGTCTGGGGCGCGTAGCGGTTGGCATTGCCGGTGCCGCCGGTGCGCAGCTGGAAGAAGCGCTTGACCATCCGGTCCTCGATGGAATGGAAGCTGACGACGGCCAGGATGCCGCCGGGCTTCAGCGCCCGTTCCGCGGCCATCAGCCCCTCGGCCAGCGCGCCGTATTCATCGTTGACCGCGATGCGCAGCGCCTGGAAGCTGCGGGTCGCCGGGTGGCTTTGCCCCGGTTTCGCGCGCGGCAGGCAGCCCTCGATGATCTTCGCCAGGCGCAGGGTGGTGGTGATCGGCTCCACCGCGCGTTCGCGGGCAATCGCCTTGGCGATCCGGCGCGAGGCGCGCTCCTCGCCGTAAAGATACAGGATGTCGGCCAGCGGGCCTTCGTCCATCGTGTTGACCAGATCGGCGGCCGAGGGGCCCGACTGGCTCATCCGCATGTCGAGGGGGCCGTCGCGCAGGAAGGAAAAGCCGCGTTCCGCCAGATCCAGCTGCATCGAGGACACGCCCAGATCCAGCACCACGCCATCCAGCCCCTCGGGGCAGTGATCCTGCGCCACCTGGTCCAGATTGGCAAAGTTGTCCTGCACCACCTGCAGCCTGTCGCCGTACTGGCCGGACCAGGCCTGCGCCATCTCCAGCGCCAGCGGATCCTGGTCGATGCCCACGACGCGCGCAGCGCCCGCCTCCAGCAGGCCGCGGCTATAGCCGCCCGCCCCGAAGGTGCCGTCGATCCAGGTGCCCGTCACGGGGGCCACGTTCTGCAGGATGGGGCGCAGCAGCACGGGAACGTGCGGCCGCTCTGCGGTATCGGAGACCATGTCTCAGTTCTCCTCTTCCGCCGCGGCGCGGCTGGCGGGCTTTCTGTACTTGTCGAAGATCGACTGAGGGTTGAAGGTGCGAAGGTCAAGCCCCTTCTCTTCCTGCCAGACCTCGCGCTTGGCGCTGCGGGCTGCAAGGAAGGTGTCGGGGTTCCAGATCTCGAAGGTCTTGCCGCGGCCGACAAAGCTGATCGCGTCCCCCGCCTCGATGCCGATCTTGGCGCGCAGGCGGGCGGGCAGCACGATGCGGCCCGTGTCGTCGATCGAGAATTCCATGGATTGCGTCAGGAAGCAGTCGATCAGGGCCTCGGTCTCGGCATCGCCCTGGGGCATCTCGTCGATCATGTCCTCGATCTCGGCCATGGCCGCGACGGTGTAGCATTCGACGTGATCGCGCAGGTGATCGCCGAACACGGCCACCATCACCACGCTTTCGCCCTTTTCCCAGTCGGGGTCATTTTGTTCGAGAACGGCGCGGAACTTGGCCGGGATCGAAACCCGCGCCTTGGAGTCTACCTTGAGCTCCTCCTCGCCTCTGAACCTCTTTGCCCGCAAGGTTGCACCGGCTCCCCGACCCCCGAGTTTACACAAATTACCGATAAAACGGCCCTCAGAAACGGAAAACGGCGGATAGGTGCTGCTGCCACTGCCCTATCCGCCGCCCTCGTCCCGTTTCCGGGGTGTCCAGCTTCGCGCGGCCACCTGGGGGGATGTCTGCTTGCCCCGCGCGCCGGATCTCTTGGTCAGATGAAAGCGAGTGCCTGTATGATCACTGCCTGTGTTTTGCGTAGAGCCCGGGATCTTTTGGCGTCCCGTATCCTCTTGCCCGCCTCATCTGTGGGTTCATGAATGCCATGGGATTTCATGGTTGGCAAATGGTTTCTGTGGGAATTCCTGGGCCCGCCTTGTACACAGGCGGAACCCCGTCCAAGATGCCCCGATTCTGCAGCAGCGATTCCCGGGCCACCGCCCCAGAGTCCCCCTCCCAACCCTCTCAATTTAGTGCCATACATCCTGCATCCGCCAAGATGTGGTGCTTACACCCTTGTCTCGCATGAGATTTCAGGGGGCTCCCCACCCCGTCCCACAGCTCGTTGACCGGCTGGAAAGCGGGACCCAAAAGACACAAATTCCCTAATAAATGACTAAAATTGACCTTACGTCATATTGACGTCGGCCGGAATACTTCTTCGCAAAGTGATTCGAATTCCCGGGAATCTGCGGCGCTTCCGTGGCGGCAGCGCCGGACCTTTTGCCGGACCGTGTGCCAAAAAGCACGGGACGCGCGCCTCAGGCCCGCGTCCCATGCCATCCCATCCCATGCCGGCCCATCGGCCGATCGGGATCAGACCATGCCACTTTCGATCAGGCCGCGAGCCAGCTGCGCGAAGGCCTGGGCCTGAGGCCCCTCACCCAGAGCGACCGGGGTGCCGGCATCGCCCGCCAGCCGGGTCTCCAGGTCCAGCGGCAGCGTGCCCAGCAGCGGCACCCCCAGCTTTTCGGCCTCGCGGGCCACCCCGCCATGACCAAAGGGATGCGAAGCCTCGCCGCAATGCGGACAGATGAAGGTCGACATGTTCTCGATCAGGCCCAGCACCGGGGTCTTCAGCGTGTTGAACATGTCGATGGCCTTGCGCGCATCCAGCAGCGCCACGTCCTGCGGCGTCGACACGATGATCGCCCCCGAGGGCGCGGCCCGCTGGCACAGCGTCAGCTGCACGTCGCCGGTCCCCGGCGGCAGGTCGACCAGCAGCACGTCCAGCTCTCCCCAATGCACCTGGGTCAGCAGCTGCTGCAGCGCCCCCATCAGCATCGGCCCGCGCCAGACCACGGCCTTGTCCTCGTCCACCATCAGCCCGATCGACATCAGCGTCACGCCATGGGCGTGCAGCGGTTCGATCGTCTGCCCGTCGGCCGAGGCCGGACGGCGGTTCACCCCCATCATCCGCGGCTGCGAGGGGCCATAGACATCGGCATCCAGCAGCCCGACCTTCTTGCCCTGCTTCGCCAGCGCCACCGCCAGGTTCGAGGACACTGTGGACTTGCCCACGCCCCCCTTTCCCGAACCAATCGCCAGGATCCGCTTGACCGAGGCAGGTTTCAGCGGTGCATTCCCGCCCGTGGGGTGGCCGCCGATCTTCAGGCTGGGCGCAGGCGCCCGCACGGCGGGGGCGGCCTCGTGGGCGGTCAGCACGGCGCTGACGCGCTCGACCCCGGGGATCTCACGCACCAGGCCTTCGGCGGCGGTGCGGATGTTCTCCATCCGGCGGGCGGTGGCGGCATCCGGGGCCTCGATCACGAAGCGCACCGCCCCTCCCTCGACCGAGAGCGCCCGCACCATGTCGGCCGAGACCAGGTCCCCCCCCGTCGGCAGGGCGATACGCTTGAGTTCCGATAGTACGTCTTCACGGGTGACGGCCACGTCTGTCTCCTTCAGTGCTGGCGCATAGGTGCGCATTTTGCCGGTGACAGCAAGGGGCACAGCCCCCGGCCGGACGCATCGCGGACGCCGGGTCAGGAAATTGCTGCGACGCGGCAAAAGACACATCCCCTTGTTAACTATGGGTCAACAGCTCGTATGCACTTTCTGCATAGCGGCGTTGAGGAACCGTCCGTTGTGCACTCGCAGCAAATCTTTAAGTTGAGCCTCAACAGCGACGGCCAAGACGAAGCGCCGCCGCCACCACCGAGTTTAGACGCGACGAAGGGACAGAACGATGGCAATGGCATCCGATACCCGCACTGCACATATCCAAGGCAACGTCTTCTCCCGCCTGCTGGAAGGCCTGGGCGCCCGCTATGCCCGTCACCTGGCCTACCGCCGCTGCGTGGAAGAGCTGGAAAGCCTCGACAACCGCGAGCTGGCCGATCTGGGCATCAGCCGCACGATGATTTCGACCCTGGCCCGCCAGGAAGCCTACGGCCTGGCGGCCTGAAGACAGATCCGGTTTTGGCGGTCCTCTCCTCCTCCCTGGACCGCTGAGACCCGCGGCGACACCTCTCCTCCTCCCTGGTGTCGCCGCACCTGAACACCCGAAGCGCAGGCTTCCAGAAATGTATCGTCCTCTCCTCCTCCCTGGGCGAACATGACCGAACCGGGCAAGGCTCTCCTCCTCCCTGCCAACCCCGGATCGGACCCCAGATCGGTTGCCTCTCCTCCTCCCTGGCAATCGTGACCCTCCCGGCGGAGGCTCTCCTCCTCCCTGCCTCCGCCGGCCCCATTCCGGAGCACCCGCTCCACCCCCATACGCCGTCCCCCTCCTCCTCCCTGGGATGCGGCGTTACCGGACCCGGCAAGGCTCTCCTCCTCCCTGCCAAGCTGGGCCCAGATCTGGACCGGTTGCCTTCCTCCTCCCTGGCAATCGCGAAATGACGGTGGCATCCCTCCTCCCGGGATGCCGCCGTTTTCCTTTTCTGGGCATGAAAAAGGGGGCTCTGCCCCCTCTGGGGCCTCCGGCCCCATTCACCCCCGCCATATTTTTGGAAAGATGAAAGACGAAGGGCGGGTTCCCCGTCATCTGGCCAAAAATACTCCGGGGGAGTCGAGGCGCAGCCGCGGCGGGGGCAGAGCCCCCTCCCCCCGGATCAGAAGGGCACGTCGTCGGGGCTGGTGACGAACTTCGCCACGATCTTCTTCACCCCTGACTTCTCGAAGGCCACCTCCAGCTTGTCGCCCTCGACCCCCAGCACCTCGCCATAGCCGAACTTCTGGTGGAAGACGCGCTCGCCCACCGTGTGCGAAGCGGTCGCGGTCATGTCGATCGTCATGGCGCGGGCTTCCCGGGGCTGGGCGACGGGGCGGTTCGAGGCCCGCGCCTGCATCCGCTTCCAGCCCGGAGAGTTGTAGACATTGACGTCGGCCGCCCGGCTTTCCAGACCGCTCTGCACCGATCCTGCCGCGCCGTAGCCGCCGCCATAAAGGCCCGGCGGCGTCAGCACCTCGACATGGGCTTCGGGCAATTCGTCGATGAAGCGCGAGGGCAGCTGGCTTTGCCACTGGCCGAAGACCCGACGGTTGCCGGCGAAGGAGATCGTGCAGATCTCCTCGGCGCGGGTGATGCCGACATAGGCCAGGCGACGCTCTTCCTCCAGGCCCTTCAGGCCCGATTCGTCCATCGAGCGCTGCGAGGGGAACAGCCCGTCCTCCCAGCCCGGCAGGAAGACCGCCGGAAATTCCAGCCCCTTCGCCGCGTGCAGCGTCATGATCGAGACCTTGGCCCCGGCATCGTCGCTCTCGTTGTCCATGATCAGGCTGACGTGCTCCAGGAAGCCCTGCAGGTTCTCGAAGCTTTCCAGCGCCTTGATCAGTTCCTTGAGGTTCTCCAGCCGGCCCGGTGCCTCGGGCGTCTTGTCGTTCTGCCACATCTCGGTATAGCCCGACTCGTCCAGCATCACCTCGGCCAGCTCGACATGGGTCATCGGCGCCACCGGGCGGGCCTCGTCGATCAGCACGTCATCGGGGTCGAAGGGCACGGCCGAGGCCGCCTGCAGGCGGGCAATCCCGGCCCAATGCGTCACCTGTTCGACAAGGCGGCGCAGCTGCCCCCCCGCCTTGCCGCCAAGACCCTGGTCTTCCAGCAGGATCCGGGCGCCTTCCAGCAGCGGCACGCCATGGGCGCGCGCCGTCATCTGGATCTTCTGCTGGGCCTTGTCGCCCAGGCCGCGCTTGGGCGTATTGACGATGCGCTCGAACGCCAGGTCGTCCGAGGGCGAGCAGGCTAGCCGGAAATAGGCCATGGCATCGCGGATCTCGAGCCGCTCGTAGAAGCGCGGGCCGCCGATGACGCGATAGGGCAAACCGATGGTCAGGAAGCGGTCCTCGAAGGCGCGCATTTGATGCGAGGCGCGCACCAGAATCGCCATGTCATCAAGGGAAAACGGATGCAGGCCGCGGGTGCCGCGCTGCAGGGCCTCGATTTCATCGCCGACCCAGCGGGCTTCCTCGTCGCCGTCCCAATGGCCGATCAGGCGGACCTTCTCGCCGCCCTCGGCCTCGGTCCAGAGCGTCTTGCCCAGCCGGTCCTCGTTGCCGGCGATGACGCCGGAGGCCGCCGCCAGGATATGCGCGGTCGAGCGGTAGTTCTGTTCCAGCCGGACCACCGTGGCACCGGGAAAATCCTTTTCGAACCGCAGGATGTTGCCCACCTCGGCGCCGCGCCAGCCATAGATCGACTGGTCGTCGTCACCGACGCAGCAGATGTTCTTGTGCGCGCCCGCCAGCAGCCGCAGCCACAGGTACTGGGCCACGTTGGTATCCTGGTATTCGTCCACCAGAATGTAGCGGAAACGCCGCTGGTACTGTTCCAGCACGTCGGGATGGGCCTGGAAGATCGTCACCACATGCAGCAGCAGGTCGCCGAAATCGACCGCGTTCAGATCCCGCAGGCGGGCCTGGTACTGGGCATAAAGATCAATGCCGCGGTTGTTGTAGGCGGCGGCCTCGGCCACGGGCACCTTGGAAGGGGTCCAGGCGCGGTTCTTCCAGTGGTCGATGATTCCCGCCAGCTGCCGCGCGGGCCAACGCTTGTCGTCGATATTGGCCGCCGAAATCAGCTGCTTGAGCAGCCGCAGCTGGTCATCCGTATCCAGGATGGTGAAGTTCGACTTCAGCCCCGCCAGTTCCGCATGGCGCCGCAGCAGCTTGACGCAGATGGCGTGGAAGGTGCCAAGCCAGGGCATCCCCTCGACCGTTTCGGCCAGCATCCGGCCGATGCGCAGCTTCATCTCGCGCGCGGCCTTGTTGGTGAAGGTCACCGCCAGAACCTCGTGCGGGCGGGCCCGGCCGGTGTTCAGCAGGTGCACGATGCGGCTGGTCAGCGCCTTGGTCTTGCCGGTCCCGGCCCCCGCCAGCATCAGCACCGGGCCATCCAGCGCCTCGACCGCGGCGCGCTGCGCCGGGTTCAGGTCGTCCAGATAGGGCGCCGGTCGCGCGGCCAGCGCGCGCTGCGACAGGGGAACCGAGGCCGCGGCCTCGAAGGCGTCATCTTCGGAGAAACTGCTCATGCCCGCAATCTAGCGTCCGGCGGGCGTCTTGGGAAGATGGCGTTCCCCTTCCGTTCACAAGAATCCTGCCGCACCGGCCGCGCTCTGCGAAAGTTGAAACAAAGCTGGGCTTCATCACCCGCCAATCCCCCGCGCGCCTTAAGTATTTCGCAAGCCCCGGGGGTGCAGACCAGAGGCACGCGCACGTAACGAAAGGAGGGACCCATGTCCATCACTGCCCTGAGCGGCGCGAGCTATGGCGCGGCCTCGATCGGGGCCACGTCGCAGACAGCCAACCGGACCGAGGACAGCTCGGCCTCGGCGGGTCCGGCTGCGGCCGGCGGCCCGGGACCGGGCGGCGGCACACCGCCGGGCGCCCCGCCCTCGGCCTCGGGCGGGGTCGATCCGGCCTCGCTGGTGACGGCACTGCTGGAAAGCGACACCTCCAGCACCACCGAAACCGAGAGCGACAGCGACGATCCGCTGCTGGACCTCTATCCCGATGCGGATACCGACGGCGATGGCCAGATCAGCGCCAAGGAGCTGGCGCTCTACCAGGCCAGCCAGGCCGCCGAGGCAGCCCGCGCCGAACAGGCCGACGCCGCCCGCAGCCGTCAGGCGGCCTCGGGCTATGACGAGACCCGCCAGGTCCTGGCCTGACCCCGGACACCCCGATCCGGCACACCCTGTCCCGCCCCCGCACGCCCGGGGGCGGGATCTTTCTGCATCCATAAGATATCTTCCCGGATCGCCCATGTGACCCTGCGTAAAGGCCATGGCGCGCCCCATCGAAACCTCGGTTCATTTTGCATAAACGCAAAATGAAATAGTTAACATTTACCGCTAACATCCCTGCTTTCCCCACTCGGATCGGCAATTAAGCAAAGCCCTGCCCGAAAAAACGACTTTATCTGTTTTGCAACAATCCAACTTGCGCTGCATCGCGGCGTAGCGTTTCCTTAACGGCAGGACGGGGGGAAGGCGCGCTCTTCTCCCATCTGCAAAAGGGAGAAGTCATGGCAGAGTTCCAGAAGATCCTCATCGCGAACCGCGGCGAGATCGCGATCCGCATCATGCGGGCAGCCAACGAGATGGGCAAGAAGACCGTCGCGGTCTATGCAGAAGAGGACAAGCTCGGCCTGCACCGTTTCAAGGCAGACGAAGCCTATCGGATCGGCGAAGGCCTGGGCCCCGTGGCCGCCTACCTGAGCATTGATGAGATCATCCGCGTCGCCAAGATGAGCGGCGCCGACGCCATCCACCCGGGCTATGGCCTGCTGTCGGAAAACCCCGATTTCGTCGATGCCTGCGACGCCGCCGGCATCACCTTCATCGGCCCCAAGGCCGAGACGATGCGCGCGCTTGGCGACAAGGCCAGCGCCCGCAAGGTTGCCATCGCGGCGGGCGTGCCGGTCATTCCCGCGACCGAAGTCCTGGGGGATGACTTCGATGCCATCGCGACAGAGGCAGCCGAGATCGGCTATCCGCTGATGCTGAAGGCCAGCTGGGGCGGCGGCGGACGCGGGATGCGCCCGATCAACGGCCCGAAGGAGCTGAAGGAGAAGGTCCTTGAGGGCCGTCGCGAGGCCGAGGCCGCCTTTGGCAATGGCGAGGGCTATCTGGAAAAGATGATCCTGCGCGCCCGCCACGTCGAGGTTCAGATCCTGGGCGACACCCATGGCCAGATCTATCACCTGTACGAACGCGACTGTTCCGTGCAGCGGCGCAACCAGAAGGTCGTGGAACGCGCCCCCGCCCCCTATCTGTCCGAAGAACAGCGCGCCGAGATCTGCGAACTGGGCCGCAAGATCTGCGCCCATGTGAACTATGAATGCGCCGGCACTGTCGAATTCCTGATGGATATGGACAGCGGCAAGTTCTACTTCATCGAGGTCAACCCCCGCGTGCAGGTGGAACACACCGTCACCGAAGAGGTCACCGGCATCGACATCGTTCAGGCGCAGATCTTGATCGCGGAAGGGAAAACCCTGGCCGAGGCGACCGGCAAGGCTTCGCAATCCGACATCCATCTGATGGGCCATGCCCTGCAGACCCGGATCACCACGGAAGACCCGCAGAACAACTTCATCCCCGACTACGGCCGCATCACCGCCTACCGCACCGCCACCGGCGCGGGCATCCGTCTGGACGGCGGCACCGCCTATGCGGGCGGCGTCATCACCCGCTATTACGATTCGCTGCTGGTCAAGGTCACCGCCCGCGCCCAGACCCCCGAAGCCGCCATCCGCCGCATGGACCGCGCGCTGCGCGAATTCCGCATCCGCGGCGTCAGCACCAACATCGCCTTCGTGCAGAACCTGCTGAAGCACCCGGTCTTCCTGTCGAACGAATACACCACCAAGTTCATCGACACGACGCCGGACCTGTTCGACTTCTCGACGCCGCAGGACCGCGGCTCGAAGGTGCTGACCTATATCGCCGACATCACCGTCAACGGCCACCCGGAGACCAAGGGCCGCGCCGCCCTGCCGGAAGGCTTCAAGCTGCCGAAAGCGCCCGCGCCGCTGGGCGAGGTGCCGACCGGCACCAAGACCCTCCTGGATGAAAAGGGCCCCAAGGCCGTCGCCGACTGGATGCTGGCGCAAAAGCAGCTGCTGATCACCGACACCACGATGCGCGACGGCCACCAGTCGCTGCTGGCGACCCGGATGCGCTCGATCGACATGATCAAGGCCGCGCCCAGCTATGCCGCCAACCTGCCGCAGCTGTTCAGCCTGGAATGCTGGGGCGGTGCGACCTTCGACGTGGCCTTCCGCTTCCTGCAGGAAGACCCCTGGCAGCGCCTGCGCGACATCCGCGCCAAGGTGCCGAACATCCTGACCCAGATGCTGCTGCGCGGCTCGAACGGGGTGGGGTACACGAACTATCCCGACAACGTGGTGCAGGCCTTCGTCAAGCAGGCCGCCGACACCGGCATGGACGTGTTCCGCGTCTTCGACAGCCTGAACTGGGTCGAGAACATGCGCGTTGCCATGGACGCCGTGATCGAGACCGGCAAGATCTGCGAAGGCACGGTCTGCTACACCGGCGACATCCTGAACCCGGCGCGCGCCAAGTACGACCTGAAGTACTATGTCGCCATGGCGAAGGAGCTTGAGGCCGCAGGCGCCCATGTGCTGGGTCTGAAGGACATGGCCGGGCTGCTGAAACCCGCCTCCGCCCGGGTCCTGATCAAGGCCCTGAAGGACGAGATCAGCATCCCGATCCACTTCCATACCCACGACACCTCCGGCATCGGCGGCGCCACGATCCTGGCTGCGGCCGAGGCGGGCGTCGATGCGGCGGATGCGGCGATGGATGCGCTTTCGGGCAATACCTCGCAGCCGACGCTGGGCTCGATCGTCGAGGCGCTCATGCATACCGAGCGTGACACCGGCCTCGACATCGAGGAGATTCGCAAGATGAGCGACTACTGGGAAGCCGTGCGCGGCCAGTATGTTGCCTTCGAAAGCGGGATGCAGGCCCCCGCCTCCGAGGTCTATCTGCACGAGATGCCCGGCGGCCAGTTCACCAACCTCAAGGCACAGGCGCGCTCGATGGGGCTGGAGGAACGCTGGCACGAGGTCGCGCATACCTATGCACAGGTGAACCAGATGTTCGGCGACATCGTGAAGGTGACCCCCTCCTCCAAGGTGGTGGGCGACATGGCGCTGATGATGGTCAGCCAGGGCATCACCCGCGCCGAGGTCGAAGACCCCGATCGCGACATCTCCTTCCCGGATTCGGTCATCGACATGATGCGCGGCAACCTCGGCCAGCCCCCGGGGGGCTTCCCGCCGCTGCTGGTGAAGAAGATCCTGAAGGGCGAGGCCCCCAATACCGAACGTCCCGGCGCCAGCCTGCCCCCCGTCGATCTGGAGGCCACCCGCAAGGAGCTGTCCGAAAAGTTCGACGGTCGCGTGATCGACGACGAGGATCTGAACTCTTACCTGATGTATCCGAAGGTGTTCAGCGACTACCTGACCCGGCACGAGATCTACGGGCCGGTGCGCACCCTGCCGACCTCGACCTTCTTCTACGGCATGAAGACCGGCGAAGAGGTCTCGGTCGAGCTGGACCGCGGCATCACGCTGGAGATCCGCCTGCAGGCCGTGGGTGATTCCCGCGAGGACGGCAATGTCCGCGTCTTCTTCGAACTGAACGGCCAGCCGCGGGTGATCCGCGTGCCCGACCGCTCGATCACCGGCGGCAAGGCGGCGGCGGCGAAGGCCGATCCGACCAACCCCAACCATGTCGCGGCGCCGATGCCCGGTGTCGTGGCCTCGATCGGGGTTGTGGCCGGCCAGGACGTGAAGGAAGGCGATCTGCTGCTGACCATCGAGGCGATGAAGATGGAAACCGGCATCCATGCCGACCGCACCGGCAAGGTGAAGGCCGTTTACGTCACGCCCGCCGCACAGATCGACGCCAAGGACCTGCTGATCGAATACGAGTAAGGCGGGGGGCTCTCGAAAAAGGGAACGGACGTGAAGCTGCGGAAGGCTTTACTTCCGCCTTCCGAGGGCCACCTAGATGACAGGCAGGTGGCGGGTCCGTTTCTCGGTTTCTCAGCCCGCCACCCAAGACGGCCCCGCCGCGGTTCTCAGTCCCGCGGCGGGGTTTTTTGTTGCGCATCAGGCGCCTGGGCGATGCGCCCCCGCAGATCGCGCAAGGTGGCCAGGATCCCCTCATAGGCGCCCCGGTCAAAGCCCATGTCCTGTGCCAGGCAGCCCGGCACAGCCGCTGCGCGCCTTGCCTTCTGCTGCCCCGCAGGCGTCAGCTGCACCACCACGCGGCGCTCGTCCTTGTCGGAGCGGCGGCGTTCGATCAGCCCGGCAGCGGTCAGCCGCTTCAGAAGCGGCGACAGGGTGCTGGTCTCCATGCCCAGGGCCGCGCCCAGTTCGCCCACCCCCTGCCCGTCCCGCGCGTCCAGGCGCAGCAGCACCAGGAACTGCGGATAGGTCAGGCCAAGCGCCTCCAGGTAGGGTGCATAAAGCCGGATGAAGGCGTGGCTGGCCGCATAGAGGTTGAAACACAGCATCTCCTCGGTCGGAACCGGGGCGGCGGCGGGCGGAATGTCGTCAGGGGTGCGCATGGCCGGAAAATATGTCGCGCACGACCGGTCCGCAAGGATTGACAGGGCGCCTTGGATCCATTTATATCGTGCACGATCTAATCGCATACGATTGAAAGGATGATCCGATGATCACCAAGACGCTTTACACCACCCGTGGTACGGCCGAGGGCGGCCGCGAAGGCCGGGCTGCAATCGCCGACGGCGCCCTGTCGGTCGATCTGGTCATGCCGAAGGAACTGGGCGGACCGGGCGGCGCCGGCACCAACCCCGAGCAGCTGTTCGCCCTGGGCTATGCCGCCTGCTTCCTGTCGGCGCTGAAGCTGGTCGCCCGTCAGGAGAAGGTCGCGCTGGATGCCGCAACCACCGTCTCGGCCGAGGTCAGCATCGGCGCGACGGATGCGGGCGGCTTTGCCCTGGCGGTAGCCCTGGTCGGCGATCTGCCCGGCGTCGCGGCCGAAGCGGCGGAGATGCTGATGGAAAAGGCCCATGCGGTCTGCCCCTACAGCGCCGCCACCCGCGGCAATATCGAGGTCACGCTGCGCCTGGCCTGAGGGCCCCTGCCCCGGCTTTGCGGCACCCCCGGAGGGTGCCGCAAAGTGAGGCGAACAAACTGGCCGGAAGGCGAAATTTCCTCTTGCAGGGCGCATGGGTTCTTTATACATGGTGCCTCACCCAAGGACGCGGGCGTAGCTCAGGGGTAGAGCATTACCTTGCCAAGGTAAGGGTCGAGAGTTCGAATCTCTTCGCCCGCTCCAAATTCCTCCCTCACGGGGGGCGAGATTGAAACGCGACAGGTTTCTGCGGATGCGGGCGTAGCTCAGGGGTAGAGCATTACCTTGCCAAGGTAAGGGTCGAGAGTTCGAATCTCTTCGCCCGCTCCAAATTCCTCCCTCACGGGGGGCGAGATTGAAACGCGACAGGTTTCTCGGATGCGGGCGTAGCTCAGGGGTAGAGCATTACCTTGCCAAGGTAAGGGTCGAGAGTTCGAATCTCTTCGCCCGCTCCAAATTCCTCCCTCACGGGGGGCGAGATTGAAACGCGACAGGTTTCTCGGATGCGGGCGTAGCTCAGGGGTAGAGCATTACCTTGCCAAGGTAAGGGTCGAGAGTTCGAATCTCTTCGCCCGCTCCAAAATTCAAAGACATGCTGATGGGCCGGTTGCAGATTGCAACGCGGCCCTTTTGGCATCTGCGGTGTCGGGGGGCTCTGCCCCCATCGCCTGCGGCGATCCCCCCGAGGTATTTGAAACAAGAAAATGAGGCCAGCGATCCGGGGCAATCGTTTGACCTTGGTCTTCGCCATGGCCATGCGTCCCTGCGCAATGAACGCCCTGTCGAGGCCTTAAGACGCCTCGATCTTCGTCCCGAGCGGTGCGTCGTGCATGCGTTCGCAAACCCGATCCATCGGCGTCGGGCCGCACAGGCCGTCGTGCGGATGCTCTTGGTTGAGGCATGCGGCCCTTGGGCAAGGGGGCGGTCCAGACCAGGGTCGTCGAGGCCCACCGTTGGCCGGACCTCTTCAAGGCCGGTCTTCTGGGCGCGTTCGACCTTGCCATTGAGATGACCGTAACCTGGTCCACCCGCCGCGGAGCTGCTGCCGGACCTTGCTGGCGACGACATCCTGGCCGAGATCTGTCTGGATGTGCTGAAGGAAGAACGGCATTCCCCCCACGACATGAGCGAGGAAGGAGAGGGTCGGCGCCGCGGATTTCCTGGGAAAGACCGCCATGACCTGATCGTGCGAGCCGTCATAAATTTCCTTTTTTATAAATACTTGGCACGATTTCGCAAAGATCCATCTGGACCCGCCGGTGACGTCCCGTTTGATGGAGTAGGTGTCTGTGGCCATCGGGTTTCTCGGTAGGGTCGGGTTGCTGAGCCCAGCTGAACCAAGGGATAGAGCCGATGAGCAAACCCATGATGGACCTCCGCGCTTGTAGGGATGATCGGCTTCGCCGCCGGTCGACTGATGGTGCTGGAGGTCGGCGCCGACTACGGCGAGAAGGCCCCCGAGCGGCTGACACAACGCAATGGCTATCCAGATCGCGACTGGCGGGTAAGGCGGATCAGGAAACGGTCCAGGGGATCGTTTCCCCGCCGAACGGCCGGCAGTGTCGGGCGGCGCATCCCGCGCCTGCGCACGGGCTCCTACGTCCGGTCCTTTCCCGAGCCGCGGGCTCGGTGGAGAAGGCGCTGACAGCCGTCATCCAGGGTGAGGAGGATCAGGAAACAGCGTGGGGCACTGTTTCCCCGACCAACGATGTCCATGGCGTGTCGACACGGACGATGGATGACCTCGTGCAGGCCATGGGATGAGGAGGATCAGATGACTGTCCGGGGGACAGTCATCCCGGCGAATGCGGCATCCCGAAGAGCCAGGTCAGCCGGCTCTGCGAGGAACGGGCCATTGTCCGCCACCGGTCCGAGGATGATGGCGCGTGACGAGCGGGTTGACGCCTTTCTCACCCGCCCGATCAAGGGCGCATGGCACGCGCCATCGGGCTCGAACCGGTGGCGCCACGATGCCGCGTCTCTGGATCGACGTGAGCAGGCGAACGCCATGCGTTCGAGTGAGCCTGCGCAAGTATCTGAAGGTCCGCCAGGGGGGCGGATCGTCTCCGTCGCCGTGACGATCGCGGTGGGCGTGAACGGCCTGCCATCGAAGGCGCCATCGGTTCGGGCCCGATGGCAGGCGGCCGCCGCGAAGTGCTGGGCATGGCGATCGGGGCTTCCGAGGCCGAGCCGTTCCGGACTGAATTTCTCCGCGATCTTGTCCACCGCGGCCTCTCGGGCGTGAAGCTGGTGTTCCGCGATGCGCATGGGGGATGGGGGCATCAAAGCGGCCACGGCGCGGGTGCCGTCCACCACCTGGCAATGTTGCCGGGTGCATTTCCAGCGCAATGCTCTCGGCCATGCCGGCAAGAGCAGCCGCAGGCCTCGCCGGGAAAACGATCCCCCGGATCGTTTTCCGGCCCGGCTCGTTCTCAGCCTTCATCGCCACGGCCTTTGCCCAGCCGGACCACGCTGCGGCAAAGACCCGGTGGTGGCAGGTCAGCGGACCAGATGCGTCCCAAGCGGCCGAAGCTGGCCACGCTCATGGATAGGACATGCTGGCCTGCATGACTTTCCCCGCCCGGCACCGCGCGAAATTGCACAGCACGAATGCAATTGAGCGCCTGAACGGCGAGATCAAGCGACGCACGGACGTCGTCGGGTTCGTCGGGAAAACAGCATCCCATGCTGTTTTCTGATCCTCCTCACTCCCCAACGCGGCCTCGACCCGGAGATTGCTCGGCGCGATCCTGATGGAGCAGACCCAGAAATGGACGGTCCAGCGAGGCCGTGACATGACGCTTCCGTCTTGGGGCCCCTGCCGTCAATCCGGAACCCACACGGCGAGGCAGCCGCAATTGCCGGGCGGGCTGCGGAACGCGAGGCGCGGAGACATCAGATATCGGAGCGCCGCCCCGCCGACAGCCACGTTGGTCCTGGGCAGAGCCATGTGCTCCTTCCGAAGCGCCATCGCCTCCACTCCCGGTCCCATACCGGTGTCAAGCTTGCCTCCGTGGTCGGCGCGCTGGCCGCCTACAGGATGTCGGTGAGATCGGTTCCCGTGCGCCCATCTGGAAAACGCGCCCGGACGGAGCGTCCGGCGGCAGCATCATATCCGGCGTCGCCGGGAACCGCGACCCGGTGGGGACTTCGTCGTGGCGGGACAGACCCTGCCAGAAGTTGATCTTCTTTTCCTTGCTGTGTCGATGATCGCCTCAGGCAGTCGTCGGGACCGGCTTGCGCTGCGGGCGGAACTTGGTTCCGTCCAGCCACATCCGACGAAGCACGACGCCGATCCGCCGTGCGACGGCCACTGTGGCGTGCTTCGATCCGCGGCGTCTGGCAACCTACATGCCCCATGCCTGCGCCAGCATGGCCTTGCATCATGCATCATCACAGCGGCGGCGTTGAAGAGCGCCGTCCGCAGCGCTGCATCTCCTGCCTTGGTGATCCTGCCGGTGACATCGCGCGCGCCTGACTGTTCCCGCCGCGGCGTCAGGCCGACCCATGGTCCTACATCCCGAGACGACCGGAACCGCGCCGGATCGTCGATCGCCGAGCGCACGGTCAATGCGATCACGGCACCGATGCCCGCTGCCCGGCAGGCGATTGCCCGCAATCGCCGGGAGGGGGCATCATCATCATCAGTCGGCAGGCATCGTCCTGCCGGGCAAGCCCGAGCCCCCTGCGGTCCAGCGCCGATAGCCTGTCGCGCAGCACCGTCCGGGCATCGAGGATGGCCGAGGCCGCTGCCTCCAGCGCGGCATTCCCGGCAACCAGCTCTCGGACCCGTGATGCATGGCGCCCCTTGCCCTTGCCGACAGGGCCGAGCTTCATCCCGAAATTGCGCAGGACCCCGCGCAGGGACGGCTCGATGTCCAGTGCCGCCTTCTGGACCGCCTTGCGGGCGTTCAGCAAAGCGCGCATCTCCTGGGCGGACACCGACTTGCAGTGAACCGGCCAGAACCAGCCCATGCGGAGCAGTCTGGCAATGCCCCCGGCATCGCGGCAGTCGGTCTTGACGGGCATGGCCTTCAGGACCGCCTTGACCTGCCGGGTCTCCATCAGGACTAGCTCGAAACCCGCTTCGCCCAGGCCGCGGTGAAACCGCTGCGACAGCGGGCCGGCCTCCAGCCCGATTGCCTCGATGGCAAGGGGCAAATCCCGCAGGAAGGCGATAAGTGCCTCGGGCTCGCTGTCGATCTGCGCCCGCTTCACGACCTGCCCATGTTCTCCGATCACGCAGACTGCGGAGCGCGCGAGCGAAATGTCGATGCCGATGAAGGTCTTCATGCCGTCCTCCTCTGGGATGTGGAAGCGCCAGACTATCCGGTCCCGGCCGCCCCATGACGACATCTGGAACCCCATCGCCCCCGTCTGCGATGATGTCATGGTCAGCCTGCCTGCCGCGCAGCGCGACTGACCACCTCACCCCGCCTTTGAGCGCGAGGCCCCCCGCAAGCTGCACCATCCGCTGGGACCGCATCGGCCACAGCGCCGGCATGTCAGCCCCGCGCCGCCGGTTCCTTGACAGGTCTTCCCCCGGATCAAGCGCGCGGCGGGGGCCAGGGGGTCACCGCCCATCCTTGGAAACAGGGGGCAGATTACGTCAATTTGACAGTGGAACCATCTCTGCGAACCTCACAGCCGAGGCGTGGGGCGGGCAAGGAAAAGGCGCCCGCGGCCAGGGCCGGGGCGCCTTCGGGCAGGGTATCGCCTGCGATTACTGGTCGAGGAAGCTGCGCAGCTTGCGCGAGCGCGAGGGATGCTTGAGCTTGCGCAGCGCCTTGGCTTCGATTTGGCGGATGCGTTCGCGGGTCACGCTGAACTGCTGGCCGACCTCTTCGAGGGTGTGGTCGGTGTTCATGCCGATGCCGAAGCGCATGCGCAGCACGCGTTCCTCGCGCGGGGTCAGCGAGGCCAGGACCCGGGTCGTGGTTTCCTTCAGGTTTTCCTGAATGGCGCTGTCCAGCGGCAGGATCGCGTTCTTGTCCTCGATGAAATCGCCCAGCTGGCTGTCTTCCTCGTCCCCGATCGGGGTTTCGAGCGAGATCGGCTCCTTGGCGATCTTCATCACCTTGCGGACCTTTTCCAGCGGCATCTGCAGCTTTTCGGCCAGCTCTTCCGGGGTCGGTTCGCGGCCGATCTCGTGCAGCATCTGGCGACCGGTACGGACCAGCTTGTTGATCGTCTCGATCATGTGGACCGGGATGCGGATCGTGCGGGCCTGGTCGGCGATCGAGCGCGTGATGGCCTGGCGGATCCACCAGGTCGCATAGGTCGAGAACTTGTAGCCGCGGCGGTATTCGAATTTATCGACCGCCTTCATCAGGCCGATGTTGCCTTCCTGGATCAGGTCGAGGAACTGCAGGCCGCGGTTGGTGTATTTCTTGGCGATCGAGATCACCAGGCGAAGGTTGGCCTCGACCATTTCCTTCTTGGCCTGGCGGGCCTCTTTTTCGCCCTTCTGCACCTGCTGGACGATGCGGCGGAATTCGGAGATGTCGAGGCCCACGTACTGGCCAACCTGCGCCATGTCGTTGCGCAGTTCTTCCACCTTGTCGGCGGAGCGTTCGAAGAACATCTGCCAGCCGCGACCGGCCTTCTGGCTCATCCGGTCCATCCAGTTGGGATCGAGTTCATGGCCGCGGTATTCGTCGACGAATTCCTTGCGGTTGATCCGGGCCTGGTCGGCCAGCTTCACCATGGCGCTGTCGATCTGCATGATGCGGCGGTTGATGCCGTAAAGCTGGTCGATCAGGGCTTCGATGCGGTTGTTGTGCAGGTGCAGGCCGTTCACCAGCTCGACGATCTCAGAGCGCAGGGTCTGGTACATCTGCTCGTCCTCGGCCGAGAAGGAGCCGTCCTCGTTCAGCGTGGCGCTGATCCGCAGGTCCTGCATCTCGGAGAGGGTCTCGTAATCGTCGGCGATCCGGTCGAGGGTTTCCAGCACGCGCGGCTTCAGCGCCGCTTCCATCGCGGCCAGCGACATGTTCGACTGGTCGTCGTCTTCTTCGTCGTCGTCGCGCGCCAGCGGGTTGCCGTCGGCGTCAAGTTCCGGGCCCATCTCGCGCTTGGGCTGGGAATTGACCGAGGCGGTGTCGACGACGGGTTCCTCGTCATCGTCCTCTTCGCCCATCTGGTTGCCGAAGGTGGTTTCCAGGTCGATCACGTCGCGCAGCAGGATGTCTTCGGACAGAAGTTCGTCGCGCCAGATGGTGATGGCCTGGAAGGTCAGCGGGCTTTCGCACAGCCCCAGGATCATCGTGTTGCGACCGGCCTCGATCCGCTTGGCGATGGCGATCTCGCCCTCGCGGCTCAGCAGTTCGACGCTGCCCATCTCGCGCAGGTACATGCGCACCGGGTCGTCCGTGCGGTCGAGCTTTTCGGCCGCCTGGCCGCCCAGGGCAACCTCGCGGTTCTGGTTGGTCGTGGTGACGGCCGTGGTCTTTTGCTCTTCTTCCTCGGCTTCCTCGTCCTCGATGATGTTGATGCCCATCTCGGAGAGCATCGACATCACGTCCTCGATCTGCTCGGAGGACACCTGGTCCGGCGGCAGCACCTGGTTGAGCTGGTCGTAGGTGATGAAGCCACGCTCGCGCGCCTCGGCGATCATGCGCTTCACCTGGGCCTGGCTCATGTCGAGAGAGACTTCCGCCTCCTGCTCTTCCATCTGGGTTTCGTCGTTGTCCTTGGCGGCCATGGCGATACTCCTTGGCAATGGATCAGGCTGCGGTCGATTCGTAACGCGAATCAATAGCGCGTCTTGCGCGATTCGCACACCTGTTTACCCTGAATTTCTTGCGCTTCCCTGAGGGTATCAGGCTACTTGCGCGGCTTGGAGAAACGAATCGACTGCATCAGGGCATCCAATGCGCTCCGCTCGTCACGATTGATTCGGGCACCGTTCTCTCCCAGGTCATATTCCGCGCGATCCTCCTGCTGGCTGCGGGTCGCGGCACTTTTCGCCTCGGCCGCCTGTCCCAGCCGCCAGGTCAGCGCCTCGTCCTCGACGGCTTCGAAATCCTCGACCGCCTCGGCGATCTCGGCGCGAAGGGCGCGCGCGGCCTGAAGCTTGGCCAGTTCCTCGGCGACGGTCATGCGGGCCCGTTCCTCGTCCCCGGGGTGTCGCACCGGGGGACAGAGCGCCACATGGGTCCGGCTCATCAGTTCGTCAAGGGCGGCGGGCCCCATGTCGCGTTCGACGGCGGCACGCAGCGCCTCGGGGCCCTCGCCCGCATGGGTCAGCAAGAGGTCGCGCAGGCGCGCGTGATCGCCGCCGCGGCAGTCCATCCGCTCCAGCTGGACCTCGAAGGCCTCGACCACGGCGGGCGTGGCAAACAGCGAGGCCAGGATCACCCCCTCGCGCAGGTATTCCATCGCCGCCTCGTCCTCGGACACCAGAAGCGAGGCGCGGGTCGAGGGCATCGGCACCGGCGGGGCGCCCTTCCAGGGGCCGCGCTTGTCGCCAAAGCTGCGTGCGCCGCCCGAGCGCGCCGGACGCGCCGGGCGGAACAGCTCTCGCATCTTGTCGCGCAGGGCCTGATCGTAGTGATAGCGCAGCCCCTGGTCGGGGATCTGGGCGGTGGCGTGCTTCAGCGCCGCATCCAGCGCCGCGCGCCGGTCGGGACTATCGAAGGACCGGGCCGTGGTCTCTCGCTGCCACAGCAGCTCGACCAGCGGCAGGGCCTGTTCGACCACCTGCCCCATCGCACGCGCGCCGCGCGCCTTGATCAGCTCGTCCGGGTCCAGGCCATCGGGCAGCAGCGCAAATCGGATCGAGCGCCCGACCTGCAGCTTCGGCAGCACCAGGTCGATCACCTTGTAGGCCGAGCGCAGCCCCGCCTTGTCGCCATCCTGCGCCAGCACCGGTTCCGGCGTGACGCGCCACAGCATCTCCAGGTGGTGTTCGGTGACGGCGGTGCCAAGGTTCGCCACCGCGCCGGTAAAGCCGGCCTCGGCCAGGGCGATCGCGTCCATATAGCCCTCGGCCACGATCAGCGGCTGGCCCTTGCCCACCGCCTCGCGCGCGGGGCCGAAGTTGAACAGCGTGCGGCTTTTGTCGAACAGCTGCGTTTCGGGCGAGTTCAGGTATTTCGCATTGTCGTTCGGATCCATCGCCCGGCCGCCGAAGGCGATGACCCGGCCGCGCGGATCGCGGATCGGGAACATGATGCGATTGCGGAAAACGTCATAGGGCTTGCCGCCCTTGGTCGAAGGTTTGGCCAGCCCGCAGGCCATCAGTTCCTCGGGGCGGGCGCCCTTGGCGGTCAGGTGATCCCACAGCGCCTGCCAGGCATCGGGCGCAAATCCCAGGCCCCAGCGGTCGCGCGCGGCCTCGTCCAGGCCCCGGCGGTCCAGGTAGTCGCGCGCCGCACGCCCCTGCCCGCCGCGCAGGCAAAGGCGAAAGAATTTCTCGGCCTCGGCCATCAGATCGGTCAGCGAGGCGCGCTGTTCCGCCTTTTCACGCGCCCGGGGATCGCGGGCGGGCATCTGCATCCCGGCCTCGCGCGCCAGGATCTCGACCGCCTCCATGAACTCGACATTCTCGGTCTTGCGCACGAAGGAAATCGCGTCGCCCTTCTCGTGGCAGCCGAAGCAGTAATAGAATCCCTTGCGGTCATCGACGTGGAACGAGGCGGATTTTTCCTGGTGGAACGGGCACGGCGCCCAGTAGTCGCCCTTGGACGGCTGCGACTTGCGGTTGTCCCACATGACCTTGCGGCCCGCGACCTGCGACAGCGAGATGCGGTTGTGCAGTTCGTCCATGAAGGAGGGATCAAGCTTCATCCTGCGAATATCCCTCTCTGCCGCGCCGAAGTCCAGATGGCGCGCATAGCCCCGCGCGGGGGGGCGCGGCAAGGGGGTTTCGCCGGTGACGTTAATCGACCCGCCGGACAGTCCCCCGACCCGCCCGCACCTGAGTCCCCCATCACGTCCGGTTCCGACCCTGCCGCCACGACACCGGGGATTCGGGGCAGGTTGACGCAACATTCTCCCGCTATCCGCATAATTTTTGACCAAAATTTTCGTGAATGCCACTTTATTCGGTCGCATAAGAAATCTTTTCCGCATCCACAGATGACAATTCAATGAAGGTGGGCCATGGTGGCGCCAACGGGACGATAAAGAGACCGGGGGGACACGAATGACCTGTCGCATCCTGATTTACTCCCTGCACGGCAATACGCTGAGGATCGGGGAGGCGCTCGCATGGGAGCTGGGCGCGCAACTGCACGAAATTGACGCCGCGCCGCCGGAACCCGGCCTGTGGTCGATGCTGAAGCAGGGCGTGGAATCGCTGCTGTCGAAATCCGGCCCCGAGATCGACGTGCCCGATCAGCCATGGGAACATTCCGACCTGCTGATCCTGGGCGCTTCGGTTGCCGACGGTCACCTGGCCCGGCCGCTGCGGCAATGGCTGGAAAGCGGCCCCGCCCTGCCTGATCGTGTCGCCTTCTTCGTCACCAGCCCTGACGGCGACATGCCGACGGCCGCGCTGAAGGAAATGTCCGCCCTCACCGGGCGCGATCCCGTGGCGGTGCTGCATGTGACCGACGGCATGATGGCACGGGATGCCTGGTCGAAGGAAATGGAGCAGTTTCTGGAAGGCTGCGTGGTCCGCTATCGCAAGACCGCCTGAGCTTTTCGGCCGCCGCAACCGGGTCCCGAACCTCTCTGGAGCGGACCTGTGTGGCAGGTCCGGGCGGACAGACTGGCTGGTGGCGCAGGGGCTGACATGACTCGGACCACCTGGCCTTTGATGGCCATTTCTGCCTGAAGGCGATGGAACCGCGGCATCAGAGACGCCCCCGGCAGCGCCCCGAGGCAGAGGTGGCGGCACACAGCTGGCACCAGGACAGGAAGCTTTTACCGCGGGAACGACCCCAGTGCCGAACCGCGCTTTTGTGGGCGGCACGACAGGCGGGCACATCGCCTTGCATGCGGGCCGCCATGTACCGGCGCTTTGCCTGCGCCTGCCCCCGGACGACGGGATACCCCAGCCGTCAGACGAGATACCCCTGCCGTCAGCAGCCCCTCCTTGCCCGTTGGGAACACCACCCGCACCGTCCTGGCCTTGCCCGACATCGCCGGCCACAGTCACTACCGTCGGCCCCTTCAGCCCGCGGCGCCTAAGCCAGTACGCCGCACGGCGGGTTGGGCGCCGCACGGCGGGTCAGGCGCCGCACGGCGGGTCGGGCGCCGCACGGCAGGTCAGGCGCCGCACGACGGGTCGGGCGCCGCACGGCGGGTCGGGCGAGCGGACAGCAAGCGCAGGCTCCCGTCAGCGCCCTCGAACCCGCCCGGGACCTTCCCTGCCCCCTTACAGCCCCTTCGCCCGATAGCTGTCGGCCACCCGACCGATGGCCACCAGGAAGCCGGCCGTGCGCAGATCCTCGACATCCGCCCGACCATGCCAGATCTCGCGCATCGACTGGTAGGCGGTGCGCATAGTGTCATCCAGGCCCGAGCGTACCAGCTCCAGCTCATCGGCGCCGCGCAGGTAGCGCGTCTTGAAGCCCGGGGTCAGCTGCCAGCCGATGCCGGTGTCCTTCGACAGCCGGTCCAGCTCGTCTATCAGGATCTGATGGCGATATTCCTCCTGCCGCCGCTGCATCCGGCCAAAACGGATATGGCTGAGGTTCTTGACCCATTCGAAATAGGACACCGTGACCCCGCCCGCATTGGCAAAGAGATCCGGGATGATGACCACGCCGCGGTGGCGCAGCACCTCGTCGCCGCCGGCGGTGATCGGGCCGTTCGCCGCCTCGATGATCAGCCGGGCCTGGATGCGATCGGCATTGTCGCGGCTGATCACCCCCTCCATGGCGGCGGGAATCAGGATGTCACAGGGTTCCTCCAGCAGCGCGGCGCCGTTCTCGGCGAATTGCGCATCGGGATAGCCCTTCACGCCGCCGTGCCGCCCGATCCAGTCGCGCACCGCCTGCACGTCCAGCCCCGCGGGGCTGAACAGGCCGCCGTCGCGTTCGGCAATGCCGGTGATGATGGCGCCGTCCTCCTGCGACAGGAACAGCGCCGCGTGGTAGCCCACGTTGCCCAGCCCCTGCACGATCACCCGCTTGCCCTCCAGCTTCCCCGCCAGACCCGCCGTCTGCACATCCTGCGCATGGCGGAAGAATTCCCTGAGCGCGTACTGGATGCCGCGGCCGGTGGCCTCGACCCGGCCGGCGATGCCACCTCCGTTCAGCGGCTTGCCGGTAACGCAGGCCTTGGCGTTGATATCGGTGGTGTTCATCCGCGCATATTGATCGGCGATCCAGGCCATTTCCCTTTCGCCGGTGCCCATGTCCGGGGCGGGCACGTTCTGGGCAGGGTTGATCATGTCGCGCTTGATCAGCTCATAGGCGAAACGGCGGGTGATGCGTTCCAGCTCGTCCTCGTTCCAGTCGCGCGGATCGATGCACAAGCCCCCCTTCGAGCCGCCAAAGGGCGCCTCGACCAGGGCGCATTTATAGGTCATCAGCGCCGCCAGCGCCTCGACCTCGTCCTGGTTGACCGACAGGGCATAGCGGATGCCGCCCTTGACCGGCTCCATATGTTCCGAATGCACCGAGCGGTAGCCGGTAAAGGTCTGCATCTGGCCACGCAGCCGCACGCCGAAGCGCACGGTGTAGGTGGCGTTGCAGACGCGGATCTTTTCCTCCAGGCCGGGTGGCAGGTCCATCAGCGCCACGGCGCGGTTGAACATGAGATCGACGTTCTGGCGAAAGCCAGCTTTGCCCACGGGTTGCATGGGTCTCCTCCCTCGTAGTCCTCGGGATGAGGATGACGCGGAAAGAGGAAAAGACAACTTAAGCGGGCATCATTCTTTTGCCGCGCGCTCGGCCAGCAGGATCGACAGCTGGTCGGCCACCTGCTTGGCCTCCGAGGCGCGCAGCACGCCGCCCACGCCGACGCGCCGCCCGATCTGCCAGTAGAGCCCCGGCAGGAACCGCCGGCGCCCGCCCGTGGCCAGCTTCAGCAGGAACCCGTTCGAGGGCTTGAAGGCGAAGGTGCCGCGATCGACGCCGGTGATCTGCGCCACGGGGGCGATGACATGGCCGGTGCTGTCGCGCAGCACCTCGGGGGTCAGGATCAGTTCCAGCGTGGTGGCGCGCCACATCGCCCAGGCGGCCCAGGCGACGGCCGCGCCCAGCACCAGCATCAGAAGCCGCATCGCGAAGACCGTCGCCTCGGGGCGCAGCGCCAGCCACAGCAGCGCCAGCGCCAGCAGCCCCAGCACGCCGATGCCGAAGGCGCGGCGCCCGGCGCTGACCCCGATACGGGCGATGATGTCTTCCTGGGCCATGGTCCCCTCCTGCCTGGCATGTCCTTCGCGGATAACCGAAAGCCCCCGCGAAATCGAGATGTGCATTTCCGCGCAGCCCCCCTGATCCGGCGCAGGCCCCCGGCCCCTTCCCGCAAGGGCCACCAACGCCTACCTTCCCCCCAGCCGCAAGGAGAGCGCCATGTCCATTCGCCCCACCCTGGAAACCCGCCGCGCCCAGCCCACGATGGAGGGCGCCGGCGTCCACCTGCACCGCGCCTTCGGCTTTTCCGACCCCGAGGAGCTGGACCCGTTCCTGATGCTGGACGATTTCCGCAACGATCATCCGGCGATGTACCAGGCGGGCTTTCCCTGGCACCCCCACCGCGGCATCGAGACCATCACCTATGTCCTGGCCGGCACGGTCGAGCATTCGGATTCGCTGGGCAATCGCGGCCTTCTGGGCGCCGGCGACGTGCAGTGGATGACCGCCGGGTCGGGCATCCTGCATCAGGAGATGCCGCAGGGAAACCTGAAGGGGCAGATGCACGGCTTTCAGCTGTGGGCCAACCTGCCGGGATCGCTGAAGATGACCCCGCCGCGCTATCAGGATGTCGGCGGCCGCGAGATCCCCGAGGTGATCGACGATGACGGCACCCGGGTGCGCATCGTGGTGGGCCGTTTCTGGGGCCGCACCGGGCCGGTTGACGGCATCGCCGCCGATCCGCAGTTCCTCGACATCACCGTGCCTGCGGGTGTGAAAAAGACCTTCCCCGTCGACACCTACCGGCGTGCCTTCGCCTATGTCTTCGAAGGCGAAGGGGCCTTTGCCGATGCCTCGCGCCCCTCGGGGGTGCTGCTGGAAAAGGAGGTGATGGGCGAAGAGGTCAACATCCGCGACATGTCCGGCGACCGCACGCTGGTGCGCTTTGGCTCGGGTGACGAGGTGACGGTGCAGGCAGGGCCGCGCGGCATCCGCTTCCTGCTGATTTCCGGGGCGCCGATCCAGGAACCGGTGGCCTGGCACGGGCCGATCGTGATGAACACCCAGGCTGAACTGCGCCAGGCGATGAAGGAACTGCGCAACGGCACCTTCATCAAGCCCGCCCACTAGGCCAAAGCCCACTTGCCGAGGCCGCGGTTCCGCGCCATGTGATGGGCATGACCCGCGATCCCGCCCTCCGCGCCGCCCGGCGCCTGCTGCCTGCCCTGCTGCTGCTGGGGCTGGCGGCCTGCGATGCCCCAAGCTTTCAGGCCCCCTACGAGGGGCTGGACCGCAACGCGCCCTACCCCGCGCTGGTGCCGCAATCGCAGATCCTGGCCCAGGCCAGGGCGCCTGCCCGGATTGCTTCGCGCGATGACGATGCCCTGCTGGCGCGCGCCACTGGCCTGCGCCGCCGCGCGGCCGAACTGAACGCCACCGAAGTCCAGAACTGATCCGGATCGGGCCCGGGCCCTGCAAAAGCCGCGTTGCATGACTGCGCGGAAGACGCTAGGCCCATGCCTCGAAGATCCGCAATCAATCTGGAGATCATGATGAGCCTGCCTCTGCGCCCCGCGCCCCTTCGTCTGGGGATTGCCGGCCTCGGCACCGTCGGTGTCGGCGTGTTGAAGATCCTGCGCAAGGAGGCCGAGATGATCACCCTGCGGACCGGTCGGACCGTGACCGTGACCGCCGTGTCGGCGCGCAACCGCGGCAAGGATCGCGGCGTACCGCTGGAGGATTACGCCTGGGAAGATGATCCCGTGGCACTGGCGGCCCGCGACGACATCGACGTGTTCGTGGAACTGATGGGGGGCTCGGACGGGCCCGCCAAGGCCGCGACGGAAGCCGCGCTGAAGGCCGGCAAGGATGTCGTCACCGCCAACAAGGCGATGCTGGCGGTCCATGGCCAGGCCCTGGCCGAACTGGCCGAGGCCCATGGCCGGGTGATCCGCTTCGAGGCCGCCGTCGCCGGGGGCATCCCGGTGGTCAAGGCGCTGACGGAAGGGCTGGCGGGCAACCGCATCACCCGCGTCATGGGCGTGATGAACGGCACCTGCAACTACATCCTGACCCGCATGCTGAGCGCCGGACTGCCCTATGACGCGGTGTTCCAGGAGGCCGCGGACCTGGGCTATCTGGAGGCCGATCCGAACCTTGATGTTGGGGGCATCGACGCCGGTCACAAGCTGGCGCTGCTGGCCTCGGTCGCCTTCGGCACCAAGGTCTGCTTTGACGGGATGGAGCTGGAAGGCATCGGCCGCATCACCATCGAGGACATCCTGGCCGCCGATGACATGGGCTATCGCATCAAGCTTCTGGGCGTCAGCCAGATGACCGGCCGCGGGCTGGAACAGCGCATGGCGCCCTGCCTGGTGCCGTCGACCTCGCCCCTTGGGCAGCTTGAGGGCGGCACCAACATGGTGGTGCTGGAAGGCGACAGCGTCGGGCAGATCGTGCTGCGCGGTCCGGGGGCGGGCGAAGGCCCGACGGCCTCGGCGGTGCTGAGCGATCTGTGCGACATCGCCCGTGGCTTCCGCCTGCCGGTCTTTGGCCAGCCCGCCGGAACGCTGGCATCGCCGCAGACCGCCCTGTCGATGACGCCCGCGCCCTTCTACCTGCGCATGGCGCTGCAGGACAAGCCGGGCGCGCTGGCGAAGGTCGCGGCCGTGCTGGGCGAGGCCGGGGTCTCGATCCACCGGATGCGGCAGTACGACCACGCAAACGGCACCGCGCCGGTGCTGATCGTCACCCACAAGGTGCAGCGCGCCGACCTGGATGCGGCGCTGGAGGGCATGGCCCGCACCGGCGTCGTCGAGGGCGAACCCGTCGCCCTGCGGATCGAGTCGGTCTGATGCATTTCGGGGCGCGGGGGGCTCGGTGCCGGTTGCACCGGCAGGCCCCGCGCCCGTTTCCCTTCCGGCAGGCGTCGCGGACCCGCGTGGTCTCTTGTGGCCCGGGTCCCCGACCTGCCCCCCTGCGACCAAGGAGGCAGGCCCATGGCCTTTCTTGATGTCGAGCGCTCGCTGACCGGGCGGCGCTGGCTGGGCCCCGATCCGGGTGTCGAACGTCTGTCCGAAGCACTGGTCCAGAGCGACCACATCCCGCTGCCGCTGGCGCGCGTGCTGGCGCGGCGCGGCGTGGCCGAGGGCGAGGTGGAAGAGTTCCTGTCGCCCCAGTTGCGCCACCTGCTGCCCGATCCGCGCGTCCTTCTGGACATGGAAACCGCCGCCGCGCGGTTCCTGGAAGCGGTGCGCGCACGCCAGCGGATCGCGATCTTTGCCGATTATGACGTCGACGGGGGCACGTCGGCGGCGCTGCTGATCGACTGGCTGCGGCAGATGGGCCGCGAGGCGACGCTCTATATCCCCGACCGCATCGACGAGGGCTATGGCCCGAACGTGCCGGCCATGCAGACGCTTGGCCGGGCGCATGACCTGATCATCTGCGTCGACTGCGGGACGCTCTCGCACGAGCCGGTGGCGGCGGCGGGTTGCGACGTGGTGATCCTGGACCACCACCTGGGCGGCGAGACCCTGCCCGACTGCGTGGCGGTGGTGAACCCGAACCGCCAGGACGAGGACGGCGCGCTTGGCCACCTGTGCGCGGCCGGCGTGGTCTTCCTGATGCTGGTCGAGGCCAACCGCCAGATGCGGGACGCGGGCGCCAGGGGCCCCGACCTGATCCCGATGCTGGACCTGGTGGCGCTGGCCACCGTGGCCGACGTGGCCCCCCTGATCGGCGTCAACCGCGCCCTGGTCCGCCAGGGGCTGAAGATCATGGCCCGCCGCGAACGCCCCGGGCTGGTGGCGCTGTCGGATGTCGCGCGCCTGACCACGGCGCCCGCCGCCTATCACCTGGGCTTCCTGCTGGGGCCACGGGTGAACGCGGGCGGCCGCATCGGCCAGGCCGACCTGGGCGCGCGGCTGCTGGCAACCCGCGATCCGGCCGAGGCTCAGGCCCTGGCCGACCGCCTGGACGAGCTGAACACCGAACGCCGCGACATCGAGGCGGCCGTGCGCGCCGCCGCCATGGCCCAGGCCGAGGAACGCGGCCTCGACGCGCCGCTGGTCTGGGCGGCGGGCGAAGGCTGGCACCCGGGCGTCGTGGGCATCGTCGCCTCGCGCCTGAAGGAGGCCACCAATCGGCCCGCCGTGGTCATCGGCCTCGACGGGGCCGAGGGCAAGGGCTCGGGGCGTTCGGTCACGGGGGTGGACCTGGGCGCCTCGATCCACCGGGTCGCGGCCGAGGGGCTGCTGGTGAAGGGCGGTGGCCACAAGATGGCTGCGGGGCTGACGGTGGAACGCGACAAGCTGGAGGCCGCGATGGCCCGCCTGTCAGAGCTTCTGGCCAAGCAGGGCGCGGGCGCCTCGGGTCCGGCCGATCTGCGCATCGACGGGCTGCTGATGCCGGGCGCCGCCACACCCGAGCTGATCGACCAACTGGAACAGGCCGGCCCCTATGGTGCCTCGGCCCCGGCGCCGCGCTTTGCCTTCCCGTCCCAGAGACTGAGCTTCACCCGCCGGATCGGCGATAGCCACCTGAAGATCGCCTTCTCGAACGGCATGGGCGGTCGCATCGAGGCAATCTGCTTCGGCGCCTTCGACGGCCCGCTGGGCGCCGCGCTCGACAACCATGGAGGCCAGCCCTTCCACCTGGCGGGCCGGCTGGAGATCAACGACTGGCAGGGCCGAAAATCCGTCCAGCTGCGCCTGGAGGATGCCGCTGCGGCAACAGAGAAGTGACGCTTTTTCAAGGTTTTGCACCAAATTTCCGAGGTTTCTGAAAAAATCTCGGAAAGGTGAAAAATTCCTCTTGCGAAGTCTGACGGGTTTTCATAGAACCCGCCTCACGCCAAGCGCGGCCCGTTCGTCTATCGGTTAGGACGTCAGGTTTTCAACCTGAAAAGAGGGGTTCGACTCCCCTACGGGCTGCCATTGGCTAAGATATCGCAGTGCATTGGCCCGTTCGTCTATCGGTTAGGACGTCAGGTTTTCAACCTGAAAAGAGGGGTTCGACTCCCCTACGGGCTGCCATGCACAGGTGATAGCATCAGCGCTGGCCCGTTCGTCTATCGGTTAGGACGTCAGGTTTTCAACCTGAAAAGAGGGGTTCGACTCCCCTACGGGCTGCCACGCTTTCCTGATCCATTCCTGAATATCCTGCCCTTTGGCGGGATTTTCGCGTTTCTAGGGGGCGCTGCCCCCGTCTTCCTGCGGAAGACTCCCCCGGAGTATTTCCGGTCAGATGACAGGGAACCGGGGTTCTTCATCATCTGACCATAAATACTCCCGCCGGAGGCGGCCCGCCCGATCTCCGAAGAAACGCGGACGGGCCCGCCCGGATCAGACCTCGATGGTGACGCTCCAGCCGAAGCGGGCGGTTTCGCCGGGGGGCAGGATCAGACTGTCGGGACGATCGGCAACCTCGGGACCGGCGCCGATGCGGGCGGCCATGCCATGCCAGGGCTCGATGCACAGGAACGGCGCGCCGGGCTTGGTCCAGATGCCGAGGTTCGGCGCGTTCTCGAAGGTGAAGCTGAGGCCGGGGCCGCCGGAGACGCCATAGCGAAGGCCGGTGCCAGCCCCACGGGGGAAGACCATCGCATTGGCCTCAAACAGTTCATCGCGGATCGTCACATGCCCGGCATGGAACGGCGAGGCAAGGCTGGCATCGGTCAGGAAACCGTCTTCGAGACGGGCCAGCTCGGGCTCGGCACCATTGTCGAGGACGACCTCGTGCGGGCGACCTTCGGCCCCCGGCAATGGCCAGGCGAAGGCGGGGTGGAAGCCAAGACCGAAGGGCATCGGGCGGTCGCCGGTGTTGGTGACCTGGGCGCTTTGCATCAGGGTCAGGCCTTCGACCGCATGGGTGATCTCCAGGCGGAAGGGACGCGGGTAGACGGCGCGGGTATCGGCCGTGTCGGTCAACACATGGCGGCACATGCTGTCGCTGGCATCTTCCAGCCGGAAGGTCGAGAGACGTGCAAAGCCATGCTGGCGCATCGGGGCGACATGACCATCGACAGCGATCGTGTCATCGGGGCCACGGCCGACGATGGGGAAAAGAATCGGCGCGCGGCCGCTCCAGAAGGCGGGATCGCCGTGCCACAGCCAGGCGGCCCCGAAGGCCGAAATGTCCTGCAGTTCGGCACCGGCGGCGGACACCGTCACGCTGAGCTCGGGGCTGTGGATCCGGGTAAGGTCTTGGGTCATGGGGGGGCTCCGGCCAAGGTCTGGGATGGCCTGGACCGTGCCGCAGGCCAAGGCCTTGATATTGTGCCCTCCGGCAAGGGGGAAGCCCAATCCGCGCGGTGTCGGGCCCAACCGGCCCGGCTGCTTGCCGTTCAGGCAGGCCGAAGGATTGTTCCGGCATACAGTCCCGCTGTTGCGGCATGTCGTCCCCGGGGCTGCGCAAATCGTCGCTGCACGGCGGCCCCGTCATGATTAACTGGTGCACATGGCCCAGTTTGCTGCACCGGAACACCTCAGAGACGACCTGCCGCTGCCGACCGGGCCGCGCACCGCCATGGCGATTGCCGCCTGGTTGGGGCGTCGCATCGCCCATGGCCATCTGGCGGAAAGCAGCCCGATGCCTGCCGAAGCCGCCTTTTGTGCCCAGACCGGCCTGTCGCGCAGCTGCTACCGCGAGGCCCTGCGCAAGCTGGCCGCCAAGGGCATGGTGCTGACCCATGTCGGCCGCGGCAGTCTGGTCGCCCCGCGCGAGCACTGGACGCTGCTGGATGCCGAACTGTCGACCTGGTGCTTTTCCGATGAAGGCCCCGGCCTGTGGTACCTGAGCGCGCTCAGCGAGGCCCGCAGCCTGCTGGAGCCCCGCGCCGCCGCCCTGGCTGCACGGCATCCTGCCCGCGGCACGTCGGGCGCGCTGCAACGGGTCGAGCGCCTGATGCGCCGCGCCGCCGAAACCGGCTCTGGCTGGCCGGATGCCAAGGCCGCCTTCCATGCGTCGATCCTGAGCGGCAGCGGCAATCCGGTGCTGGCCTCGACCGCGGTGCCACTGTCTGGCTGCGCCCGCCACATCGAGGTGCTGCGCGGCCGCAGCCTCGATGCCCGCCGCCTGGCCCGCCACCTGGGCCTGCTGTCGCTGATCGCCGCCGGCGCCGCCGACAGGGCCGAGGCCGCGATGCTGCGCCTGCTGGAACACGATCACCGCCAGGCGCGCCCCTGGCTGGCCATCACCGCCGCCCCCTGCTAGGTTCCGAACCCGTCAACCGGCTTCCCCGACCTTTCGCCCATGCTTCATTTCCGTCATCAGAGGTGACTCTGGCGCGTCTTGATCTGGCCGACGGCGCATGGGAACCGATCCGGCTGCTTCCGCGCAACAAGCCGTGCGGCGTGGTACGGGGGGCGATCCAACGGTCTCTTCCGGCGGCTGAGAACCGGATCGCCCTGGCGCGATATGCCTGAACGCCACGGCCCGCGCACAACCGTCCGCAACCGCTGGGCAAGGGCCGGATTTCAGGTGCATGTCTTTGACATCTATTTCAGAAAAACCTCATACAGCATGCAGTTCACCGACAGCTGGATCATCCGCGCTCACCAGCAGGCGGCCTCGGGCAAAACGGCGGCGAGCATCACGCCATCGGCCGTGCCCGTGGCAGACTGGGCCCCAAGCGCGACGCCATGGCCGCTCATCGCGGCCTGCCCGTGGCGATCAAACTGTCGCCGGGGCCGGCCCTGGACAAGACTGCAGTCGCTGATTTGCTGGCAGCGCATCCCGCACCCGGCGACGCCGAGGCAAACCATGGACAGGCGCCCGTGCCATCCTTGAGCGGACACCGCACATGGCCGATGGGGGCATATTCCCATGCAGCCGCGAGCGGGAGGTTCAGCGTACAGCCGATCCCGCGATTTGTCGCCTGCGCAGCCTGGCCTATCGTTTATCCATCAATCTCAATCACTTCCGAAATATCACGACAGGCTACCAGAGGACTGCCCGAAACGACCTTGCCGCCCACCTCCTCGCTTCCTCTCGACGATGGGCGAGGCCTTATCAATCCACTTCCCGGTCCCCGGCCGCCGCCGCGATGCGCCGGGCGGGCCGGAAGTTCACGGGCGCGTGTGTCCGCTTGCGAAGCGCGTGATCCTTGACACGCCTTCGTGCCCGGGCGACCACCTGCGCCAACGATCCGGCCCGCCCGGCGCCGGGCGTTCCCTGACCAAGGATACCGCCATGCCCCCCTCTGCCCCGACTGCGGCACCGCCCGCGCCGGATGATCACGCCGCCCGCAACCGGCTGGTGATCGGCCTGCTGATGTTCTCGACCTTCGCGGTGATCCTGAACGAGACAGTGATGGGCGTCGCCCTGCCACGGCTGATGCACGATCTGGGCATCACCGCCAGCCAGGGCCAGTGGCTGACCACCGCCTTCCTGCTGACCATGGCGGTGGTGATCCCGATCACCGGCTTCCTGATCCAGGGCCAGAACACCCGCACCATCTTCATCCTGGCGATGAGCCTGTTTTCCACCGGCACACTGCTGTGCGCGCTGGCGCCGGGGCTGGCGATGCTGATCCTGGGGCGCATCGTGCAGGCCTCGGGGACGGCGATCATGATGCCGCTGCTGATGACCACGGTGATGACGCTGGTGCCACCGCAAAGCCGTGGCAGGACGATGGGCAACATCTCGATCGTGATCTCGGTGGCGCCGGCCATCGGGCCGACGATCTCGGGGCTGATCCTCGAGGTCCTCAGCTGGCGCTGGCTGTTCATCGTCATGCTGCCCGTCGGGCTGGGGGCGCTGACGCTGGGGGCGCGCTACATGGTCAACGTGACGACGCCGCGCAAGGTCCGGCTGGACCTGGTGTCGGTGCCGCTGTCGGCCCTGGGCTTTGGCGGGCTGGTCTATGGCCTGTCGGCCATCGGCGAGGGCCACGGCAAGGGCGGCCCGCTGCCGCTGTGGCTGCCGCTGGCGGCGGGGGCGCTGGTGCTGGCGGTCTTCGTCTGGCGGCAACTGCGGCTGGCGCGGCAGGACCGGGCGCTGCTGGATCTGCGCACCTTCGGGGTGCGGGTCTTTACCGTCGCGGTGATCATGATGGGGCTGGCGATGATGTCGCTGTTCGGCATGATCATCCTGCTGCCGATCTACATGCAGAACGTCCTTGGCCTGTCGACGCTGCAGGCGGGGCTGCTGCTGCTGCCGGGCGGGTTGCTGATGGGGGTGATGTCGCCCATCGTCGGGCGCCTCTTCGACCGTTTCGGCGCCCGCAAGCTGGTGATCCCCGGCGCCATTGCCGTCAGCGCGGGCCTTTGGGTCATGACCACGCTGTCGATGACCTCGCCAGTATGGATGGTGCTGATCGCGCATGTGCTGTTCAGCTTCGGGCTGGCCTTCCTGTTCACGCCGCTTTTCACCTCGGGGCTGGGGTCGCTGCCGAAACACCTGTATTCGCACGGATCCGCGACACTGGGGACGGTGCAGCAGGTGTCGGGGGCGGCGGGGATCGCGCTCTTCGTCTCGGTCATGTCGATCCGCATCGGCGCCGAGATGGCCAAGGGTGCCGATCTGACCGCCGCCACCGCCGCGGGCCTGCACCTGGCGCTGACCTGCGGGGCGACGATCTCGCTTCTGATGATCGTCGCGGGGTTCTTCGTGCGCCGCCCGCCGCCCGGGCCGCAACCCGACTGATCCCGTCAGGGGGGCCCGCTTTGGCGGGCCCTTTTCCGTTCAGGGATCCCCCAGCAGATCCAGCAGCGCCTGCACCGCGCGGGTCCGGTAGCGCTGCGGATGCACCAGCACCGAGAAGTCGCGCCGGGGCGGCGCCACCCAGGTGACGGGGCGCGCCTGCAACCCCGGCACCGGCACGCGCGAGGACAGCAGGCTGGCGTACCCCCCCGCCGCGATGGCCGACAGGATCGCCTCGTTCGACTCCAGGATCATCGCCACCGGCAGATCCTGCACGCGCAGCCCCAGCTGCGCCAGATGCGCCTCCTGCACCGCCCGCGTGCCCGAGCCCGGTTCCCGCAGCAGCCAGTCATGCTTTAGGTAATCCGCCGCCTGCACCGGGCCGCGCGCCAAGGGGTGATCGGCGCCGGTGACCAGGACCAGCTCGTCCCGGGCGACGACGCGGGTGGTCAGATGGGCGGCCTGCACGGCCCCCTCGACCACCCCCAGATCGGCACTGCCCTGGGCGACGGCCTCGGCCACC
Organism: Pseudooceanicola sp. NS-SX9; assembly: GCF_057380705.1. Taxonomy (NCBI): domain Bacteria; kingdom Pseudomonadati; phylum Pseudomonadota; class Alphaproteobacteria; order Rhodobacterales; family Paracoccaceae; genus Pseudooceanicola; species Pseudooceanicola sp. NS-SX9. The sequence goes on from NZ_CM170818.1 coordinate 2,522,488, forward strand.
TGGGCGGAATTGCCCAGCCGCAGCGTGATCTCGACCCCGGGATGGCGGGTGTGCAGCGCCACCAGCCGCGCCGGCAACCAGTAGGACCCCGCTGTCTGGCTGGCGATCACCCGCAGCCGCCCGCCCGCCTGCCCGGCCAGATCCTGCAGGACCAGCTCGGCGGTGTCGGCCTGGGCCTGCAGCGCCTTTGCAGTTGTCAGAAAGCGGCGCCCGGCCTCGGTCAGCTCGACCCGGCGGCCGACGCGATCAAAGAGGCGCAGCCCGTGGCGGTCCTCCAGCACCCGCAGGGCCGAGGACACGGCCGATTGCGTCAGGTTCAGCGCCTCGGCGGCGCGGGTGACATGCTGGCGTTCGGCGACGGCCAGGAAGATGCGGATCTGATCAAGGGTCATGGCAATTGATTAGGAAAATCGAACGATCATAGCAAATGAATCCGTTGGATTGATGGGTTTCACGGCGCGATCATCCCCGCATCGCACAGGAGAGACCCCATGCCGATGATCGACGCCCTGCCCCGCCCCTTCCGAATGCCCCGAACCCTGCCGGGTCTGGCCCTGTCCGCCGCGCTGGCGCTGATCGCCCTTGGCCTGAAGCAGCTGATCGGCTGGGGCGCGCTGTCGCCGCTGATCCTGGCGCTGGTGCTGGGGATCGGGCTGCGCACGCTGACCGGGCCGCTGCCGGCGGTGGCGCCGGGCACGGGATTTGCCGTGCGCCCGGTGCTGCGCGGCGCCATCGTGCTGCTGGGCTTCCAGATGACGCTGTCGCAGCTGGTGGCGGTGGGTCCGCGCGGCGCGGCGGTGATCCTGGCCTGCCTGCTGGGCACCTTCGTCTTCACCAAGGCCGCCGCCCGCCTGCTGGGGGTCGAGCCGAAGCTGGCGGAACTGATCGCGGCCGGCACATCGGTCTGCGGCGCCTCGGCGGTGCTCGCGTGCAATTCCGTGACCCGTGGCGGCGACGAGGACGTGGCCTATGCCATTGCGGTCGTTGCGGTCTTCGGCACGCTGTCGATGCTGGGCTACCCGGTGGTGGCGCATCTGGCGGGGCTGTCGCCCGATGATTTCGGCCTCTGGTCCGGGGCCTCGATCCACGAGGTCGCGCAGGTCGTCGGCACCGCCTTCAGCGAGGGGCAGCAGGCCGGGCAGACGGCGACGGTGGCGAAACTGGCCCGGGTCATGCTGCTGGCGCCGCTGATCCTGGGGCTGGGGCAGCTGCGGCGGGGCACGGGCGGGCGCGCCCCCACCCCCTGGTTCGCCTTCGGCTTTGTCGCCGCCGTGGTGCTGAATTCCGTCCTGCCCCTGCCCCAGGCCCTGCGCCACGACCTGACCTGGCTGTCCTCGGCGATGATGACGCTGGCCATGGCCGCCATGGGATTCGAGACCGACCTGCGCCGCCTGCGCGCCCGCGGGCTGCGGCCACTGGCCCTGGGGGCGCTGGCCTGGGTCTTCATCGCCTCGCTGGGGCTGGCGCTGGTGGTCCTGCTCTGAGGTCACAGTCGGGGCCCCGAGGGCGGTTGCCCCCTCGACAGGGGGGCGGTTCCGGGTCTACCCGGGGCCCCGGGACCCATGCGGCCGCACCTGCCCGTCGAAGGCGGGGCCCGCCGCCAGACAGGACAGATGACCATGACCGCCCTTCGCCTGATCGCCGGCGCCAGCCTGCTGAGCCTTGCCCTTGCCGCGCCGCTGCTGGCTGATGACCGCTGGCATTACGAGGCCACCGTCCTGGCCGACCGCGATTCCGCCGACGACACCAGCCCCGCGGGCGATGTGGCGCTGCAACTGCAGACGCGGATCAGCGCCGGGGTGGCGGCCAGCCGGTCCTTCGACACCGGCGCCGGGAAGACCGCGCTGACCTTCGGCCTGTCCAAGGAAAACTACCCCGACAACGCCGATCTGGGCCGCGTCTACCTGGATGCGGGGGCCGAGACGGTGCATCCGCTGCATCTGGGCGCGCTCAGCCAGCTGCGGCTGGGGATCGACCTGCGCGATGCGCTGTCGAATGACGGCTCGGAACAGATCTATTCGCGGGTGCGGGTCTCGGGGGCGCTGCGCTTTACCCCGGCGCCGCGCAACATCCTGCAACTGCGCCTGCGGCTGGGCTACCGCGACCAGAACGAGGCCAATACCTTCAAGGGCTACGACCAGTCCGAAACGCTGCTGGATGCGATGTACCTGTGGGCCGCGCCCGACAAGCACCGCCGCCTGGCGCTGACCGCCTGGTACGAGGGGCGCGATGCCGATTACGCCAAGTTCAGCTATGACGAGCTGGGCGCCCGCCTGATCGCCCGCCAGGACCTGACCGAGGATCTGCAACTGGTCGGACGGCTGGGCGGCTACAGGCGCGACTACGTGTCGGGCGGCCGCGAGGACAAGCGCCTGACCACCGCCATCGGCATCGAATACGCCCTGACCGCCGCCACCACGCTGGAGGCCTACACGGGCTGGGAACGCAATGCCTCGACCTATGCCGACAAGCGGTTCCAGGGCGGGCTGGCCGGGATGCAGATGACGGTGCGCTTCTGATCCCCGCAGGGCCTGTTCAGAACAGGCCCTGTTCCTTGGCGATCATCGCCGCCTGGGTGCGGTTCGCCGCGCCGATCTTGCGATAGAGCGTCTTGACGTGCAGCTTGATCGTCGGTTCGCGCAGGTCCAGATCCCGGGCGATCTCCTTGTTGGACTTGCCCTGGGTCAGCCCCTCCAGCACCTGCATCTCGCGTTGCGAGAGCGCCTCGGCCAGGGGATGGCTGTTGGCGGCCTCTTCCTCGGCGGCGCGCATGAAGTCGAGCGGCGCGTATTGCTCGCCCATGGCCATGAAGCGGATGGCATTGACCAGGGATTTCGCCGGCAGCGTCTTGGGCAGGAAACCCGCAGCGCCGGCCTCAAGCGCCTGTTCCGCGATGTCGCGCGTCGCCGTCCCCGAAATCAGCGCCACCCGGCGCGCATTCGGCATCTGCATCACGTCGCGCAGCCCCGCCAGACCGTTCATCCCCGGCATCGAGAAATCAAGCAGCACAAGATCGTAGGCCGCAGAAGCGGCCTCGATCAGGGCGCGCGCCCCGGGAAGATCCGCCGCGGTGTCGATCTCAAAGTCGGACTCGTGGCTGATGTACATGTTCAACGTGTCGCGCAGAAGCTCATGATCATCTGCGATCAGTATTCTCATCCCCTGCCCCGATGTTGTGGCATTGGTGGCCGTGGCCGGGACCCATCATAACATGACCGCCGGACCGGCTTACACCCTTTTTTGAAGACCCTGTTGCCAAACGGGTCGCCCTGGCCGCTCAGCTTAAATGGCACATATCGTTTCCAAATTTCATCCCCCCTCACCTGCCGCAGGAATGGCACAGCGGCGGGAAAATCACCGGCCTGGCCCGCGACAAAGAGGCGATTCTGGCTGCGGCCCCTCGACTCCGATCAGGCGCCGGAAATATATGCAAAAAAACGGACGGATTTTGAGGCAGCGCTGCAACATGACGATATATCCTGCAGTCCGCACTCGGGCAGAGGCCGTGGGTAGGGCATTTCTCCATTGACGTGCGTCCGACGATTTCCGACGGTCGCGAGGGCGCAGCAACACTTTGTTCGCGCATCCGGCTCTGCTGCACAATCTGAAGGCGTGCCCCCGGCCCGCCCCGATCAGAGAACCGCTGTGGCCGCCGGCCAGTATGGGCCGAATTCATGCTGGGCTTTCAAAGATTTGCGAAGGGTTCACGACCACTTCGCCGGGACCGGCGCCGCGCGCGCCTATCCCGTCGGATAGTCTTGGACACCCGGATGATCCCGGGACAGGGAAGGTCATTTATGTCATATCCAGGCCGACCCGGTTCTGTTGTAGAAAATGAAAGAGCAACCGACATGAGCCCCGACACCATGCGTCTCTTCCGTCCTCTCGCCCTTGTTGCAGCACTTGTGGCGCTGCCGATGGCCGCCCTTGCGGGCGAACTGCCGAAACCGGAAGGCAAGGTCATGCTGACCGTCTCCGGCAAGATCTCGAACACCAATGCAGATGGCACGGCCCAGTTCGACATGAAGATGCTGGAAAGCATGGATCCCGTCACGGTCGAGACCTCGACCATCTGGACCGACGGCGTGCAGACCTTCACCGGCGTGCGCCTGCACGACCTGATGGAAACGGTCGGCGCCGATGCCGATAGTCTGGATGCCACGGCCATCAACGATTACGCGGTCCAGATCCCGAAATCCGACTGGAGCGAGGACGGCGCCATCGTCGCCTACCTGCAGAACGGCAAGCCCATGTCGATCCGCGACAAGGGGCCGCTCTGGGTCGTCTATCCCTTCGACCAGGACAAGAAATACCAGACCGAGGTGACCTATTCGCGTTCGATCTGGCAACTCGACAGGATCATCGTCGGCAAGTGAGCGGACTGTAAACCCGAATGACGGAGTCGCCGCCTTTCGATCTGGACGCGCAGCCCATGCGGCGGCGAACCCGGGCCCGTGCCGGGTTCGCCGTCTCTGCGCTTGTCTGCTGTGTGGCCCTTGTGATCGGCATGGCCTTCCTTCTGCTGAAGGAAATCGACCAGCTGAACGAAGCGGATTCCGACAACCTGCAATGGGGCCTGTCGCAGGCCGACGTGGAATTCCTGCGCTTTCACCTGGCGCTTGAAAAGGCGCGGGCAGATCACGCGCTGCTCGACGAGATGCGCCAGCGCTTTGACGTTTTCTACAGCCGCATGGCCACCCTGTCGCGCGGCGATGTCTATACCGGCATGCGCGACGCCCCCGGCTTTGAGCAGACCCAGTCCATCATCATGGACTTCCTGAACGAGACCGTGCCCCTGATCGACGGGCCGCAGGACCAGCTGATCACCGCCCTGCCGCATCTGTCGGACGAGGCCGACAAGGTCGGCGAGACGGTGCGCGCCATGTCGCTGTCGGGCCTGATCGCCTTCGCCGAGATATCCGACGACAAGCGCGAGGGGCTGGTGCACACCCTCTTTGGCGGCGCCGCGGTGCTGGCCATGGTCTTTGCCGGGCTGGTGCTGCTGTCCTACGCGCTTTACCACCTCTTCCAGCTGGCCGAGCAGCGCTCGCGCGATCTGCGCGAGGCGGGCGAGCGGACAAGGACCATCGTGGCGACCTCGGCCGATGCCATCGTGGTGATCGACGACGCGGGCACCATTCGCGAATTCAACCCCGCCGCCCAGGCGATCTTTGGCTATTCGCGCAACGAGGCGCGCTATCGCAACGCCATCAGCCTGATGTTCCCGCGCGAGGATGCCGCCAAGCTGCGCGCCGGCAAGCTGCATTTCTTCGAGGACGCGAGCTTTTCCGACGAATACGAACAGCGCTTCGAGATCACGGCGATCGACCGCAACTGGCGCCGCTTCCCGGCGGAATTCTCGGTCGCTCGGGCCGAGGCCGGTCCGCTGCTGATCGTCTACGTGCGCGACATCTCGCGCCGCAAGGCGGCCGAGAACGCCCTGAAGGACGCCCGCGACAAGGCGCTGGCCGGCGAACGTGCCAAGGCCGAATTCCTGGCCGTCATGAGCCACGAGATGCGCACGCCGCTGAACGGGATGCTGGGCTCGATGCAGCTGATGCATGACCAGGACCTGAACGAAAAGCAGTCGGCGCTGCTGGAACGGATGGAATATTCCGGGACCCAGCTGCTGAACCTGGTCAATGACGTGCTGGAGCTGTCGAAGTTCGAGGCCGGCAAGGTGACGGCGGAAAACCGGCCCTTCTCGGTGGCGGACCTGCTGGAGGGCGTGGTGGAAACCACCTCGCCGCTGGCGGCGGCGAATGGCAACGTGCTGCGTTGGACCTGGCTGGGCTCGACGCAGGATCACGTGATCGGCGACCAGCGCCGCATCCGCCAGGTGCTGCTGAACCTGGTCGGTAATGCCGTCAAGTTTACCCGCGACGGCCATGTCGACATCGAAGTCGAGCGCCTGGGCGATGGCCGGGGCCTTGAATTCCGCGTCATCGACAGCGGCATCGGCATCTCGGCCGAGGACCAGGAGCGGATCTTCCAGGACTTCGAGACCCTCGACAGCTCTTACGCGCGGCAGGCCGGGGGCACCGGGCTGGGCCTTGGCATCTCGCGCCGGCTGACCCAGATGATGGGCGGCGAGATCGGCGTGGAAAGCGAGCCGGGCGAAGGCAGCCTGTTCTGGCTGCGCCTGCCGCTGATCTTCGGCGCGGGCGATGTGACGCGCGAACAGGCCACCGCCCTGCCGCCCCCCGCCACCAAGCGGGCGCTGAACCTGCTGCTGGTCGAAGACAACGAGATCAACCGCTTCGTCGCCCGCGAGATGCTGGAGAAGGAAGGCCACCGCGTCACCGAGGCGGTGAACGGGGCGGCCGGTGTCGAACAGGCCGAAGCCGAGGAATTCGACGTCATCTTGATGGATATCTCGATGCCGGTGATGGATGGCCCCGAGGCAACGCGGCGCATCCGCGCCAGCAACGGCCGCTCGGCCCGTCGCCCGATCATCGCCGTCACCGCCCATGCCCTGCCCGAAGAGATCGCCCGCTTCCGCGAGGCCGGGATGGACATGGCGATTTCCAAACCCATCGACCGCAAGGGCCTGCTGGCCGCCCTGGCCGAGGTCACCGGCCTGGCTGTCGAGACCCCGCCCCCGCCCGCCGCCGCCATGGTCGCGCCGGAACCGGCCCGGGCGCCGCTGCTGGACCGCGAACGCCTGGACATCCTCTGGGCCGGCCTGCCCCCGGCCGAGCGCGGCAAGCTGATGCAGCGCTTCCTGGCCGAGATGGACGGCGTGATCCCCGCGATTGCGCAGACCGATCCCGACGCCGACAGCCCGGAACCCGGAACCCCAAACCGGGACGTGCTGATTGCACGGGTACATCAATGCGCGGGCAACTGCGGCACCTTCGGCCTGATGGGCCTGCGCGCCGCCCTGGCCGCGATCGAGACCGCAGGCAAGCGCGGCGATACCATCAACCGGGTCGAACTGGTGGCCCTGATGGCGCTGTGGAAACGCTCTCGGGAGGCGCTGACGACCTGGCTTGCCACCCAGCAGGCCGAGGCCGAGGGCGATCACGCCTGACCAGCGGCCTGCCTGAGCTGCGCATCGCAACCTTCTGACACGACAGCCCTTCTGCCCTGATCCGGGGCGGAAGGCGGCTGCCCTCTCCGGTTGGACGGGGGGCCTCCCATCCGAAAGGATAGGAGATCAGCCAGTTGCGCCATCCCCCTGTCCGCGCGCGCGCAGGCCCTTTGGCGCGCCGCTTGCTACCAAGAGGATACCGGATCTCCCATCGGATCCGGGCTCACTCACGGAGCAACCGCCATGACACGGACCGATCGACAGTCTCTTTACCAATGCCTTGCCCGGATGACGCCTGTCCGCGCAAGACGCGTCCGGAACGGGCTGCGGTCCGGCGTCATGGCGGCCCCCGTGGCCCTGGCTTTTGCCCTGTTGGCCTGTGCGGTCCTGGCGCTGCTGTCGCTGCCGCTGGCCGCCGCCGCGCTGGCCCTTGGGCTGCTGCTGGCGCCCCCGCCGCAACCGGCGCGGGTTCCGGTCCGCCCCACCAACCGCCGCCCGCAGCCGGGGCGCCGCTGATGCCGCGCTTTACCGTCATCATCCCCTGCCACAATGCCGAGGCCACGCTGGCGGACACGCTGGACGCGCTGGTGGCCCAGACCTTCGAGGGCTGGAACGCGCTGATCATCGACGACGGCTCCTGGGATGGCACGCGCTGCGTCGCCTGGGAATATGCCGGGCGTGACCGGCGCATCGGCCTGGCGGGCAGCCACAACCGCGGCACCGCCACCGCCCTGAACCTGGCCCGCCATCTGGCCAACGGAGAGCTTCTGGCCTTCTGCATGCCGCAGGATGTCTGGGCGCCGGGCAAGCTGGCCTGCATGGATCGCGTGTTCCGCGAAGCGCGCGTCGGCGCCGCCTACGGCCGCGTCAACGTGCTGGGCGAGGACCGCGTGCTGCCGGTTTCGGCCCCCGCAGGCCGCGTCGTCACCATGCCCATGCTGCTTGAGGACAACCCCGTGGTCACCCTGTCGAACCTGACGCTGCGCCACAGCGTCTTCGTCGACAGCGGCGGCTTCGACGAAACCCTGCGCGGCCAGCCCGACCTGGAATATCTGGTGCGTCTGGCCGCCTGCGGCCACCGGCTGATCGGCATCGACAGCGTCACCACCCATGTCCGTCCGCCGCTGGAGCCGCAACTGGACCAGCTGGATGCCCTGCGCCGCGGCCGCCAGGCGGCGCTGCGCACCGCCCGGGACTATGGATTTCGCCCCGCCCGCACCGGCGAGGCTCTGCGCCTGCGCCGGATGGCAGATCGCGCGTTGCGCGACGATGCCCCGGGGCTCCAGGCGCTGCGCCTTGCGGTGGACGGGCTGATCGCCAGTCCCGCCGGTTTTCTGCCCACCGGCCTGCCGACGCTTGGCCGCGCGCTGCTCAGGCCGCTGATGCCGCGCCGCCTGCGCCGCGCCCTGTTCGCCCACTGACCCCGCCATTCAGCCCGAAGGAGACCGACATGCCGAGGGCAAGCCTGATCGTTCCGGCCTTCAACAATGCCACCACCCTCAGCGCCACGCTGCGCGACCTGCTGGGGCAGAGCTTCCGCGACTTCGAGATCCTGGTGATCGACGACGGGTCCAGCGATGGCTCGCAGACGGCGGTCCGGGCCCTGGGGGCCACGCGCATCCGCCTGATCCAGCAGCGTCCGCGCGGCATCGCCGGGGCACTGAACACCGGCATCGCCCATTCCCGCGGCGCCTTCCTGGGCTTCTGCGCCCCCGGCAGCCGCTGGGAACCGGGCATGCTGCAGGCCCATGTCGCCCGGCTGGAGGCGAACCCCGCCCTCGGGCTGTCGTTCTCGGCCCGCCGGCTGATCGTGCCCGGCCGCGCCGATCTGCCCTCGGGGCAGGCAACCGGGCCCGGTGCGCTGGACCTGGCGGGCCTGCTGCGCCTCGATCCCGTGGGCGAGGCCTCCTCGGCCGTGATCCGCCGCAGCGCGCTGCAGGCCATCGCCTTCCGGCCGCCGCAGGAATCCTTGCGCGACTGGTGGTTCGACGAGGCCCTGCCCGGCACCGGCGCCCGCGACGCCTGGCTGCGCCTGGCGCTGACCACCGACTGGGAGATCCGCGGCCTGGAGCAGCCCCTGCTGCGCAGCCCCCTGACCCAGGCCGAAGCCGAAGACGCCGAATGGCAGGCGCTGTTCGACCGGCTGGCCCGCATCGCCCCCGATCAGGCGCGCCGCCACCGCAATGCCGCCACCGCCCTGCGCCTGCGCCGCATGGCCGCCCGCGCGCTGCATCTCGGCCAGCCCGACGCCGCGCGCCAGATGCTGACCGCCGCCTGGGCGCTGGCGCCGCTGACATTGGGCGCGGACACCCTGCCCAGCCTCTCGGTTTCTGCCGGGCTGGCCTCGGGGGTGCTGCGCCGCCACCTGCCCGGACGCCCGTCCGACACCGCCCCCGCCGACGCTTTCGTCCGAAGCGCACTGCCGAAGGAAAGATCCCATGCTGCGCATCGTCCATCTCGTTGAAGACACCGCCCCTATGGGCATCCTCCGCTATCTTGAGTTCCTGCAGCAGGACGCGCCGCTCGCGGCCCTCGCCCGGCATGACATCGTGACCGTCACCGGCGTCGCCGCCCTGTCGCTGACCCCGCCGCCGGATATGATCGTGTCGCATCTGGCGATCACCTGGAACGGCCTGCCGCGGCTGATGAGCCTGCGCTCGCGCTATCCACGCGTGCCGATCCTGCATATCGAGCACCGCTACTGCGAAGGCTACATGGTCGCCAATCCCGGCGCCCGGCAGGGGCTGCGCACCCTGCTGCGCAGCGCCTATGCCCTGTTCGACCGCATCGTCGCGGTCAGCCAGGCCCAGGGCGACTGGCTGTCGCGCCGCGGCATGGTCCATCCCGGCGCCCTGACGGTGATCCCGCCCAGCATCCTGCTGGAGGCCCTGCCCAAGCTTGCCCCCGCGACCGGCCCGGTGCGCACCATCGCGGCCCTGGGCACGCTGGACCGGCAGAAGGGTTTTGATATCCTGATCCGTGCATTCCGCACCCTCGGGCGCCCGGACCTGCGGCTGCACATCCACGGCCGCGGCCCGCAGGCCGATGCGCTGATGCAGCTGGCCGCCGAGGACCGGCGCATCCGCTTCATGGGGCTGACCGCCGATCCCTTCGATGCCTATGCCGATTGCGACGCGGTGGCGATCCCGTCGCGATGGGAGCCCTTCGGCCTGGTCGCCCAAGAGGCCAATGCCGCCGGGCGCGTGGCCCTGATGAACCCGGTCGACGGGCTGCGCGGGCAGCTTGGGCGCGGCAACATCGCGGTCGCCGAACATTCCGAGGCCGGCTGGGCGCTGGCCCTGTCGCAACTGACCGAGGCCGCCGCAGCCCCCGCCTGCCCCGACCGGGCGCTGGCCGGGCCCGGCGCCGCCCGCAGCGGCTGGATCGGGCTCATTCACCAGTACCTCGACCCGCGCGGCGAGGCCGCCAGCCGTGACCGCATCAAGCTGGTCTCGATCTCCTGAAGGGATGCTGCCGGAAAGCATGGACAGGGGCGCAAGCTTCCGTTATAGCCCCTGACCTTGCGCTTGCCGTTTCGCCACGGCCCTCTGCCCGATTGGACCCCTTTACCCATGCTTTCCACCATCTCCGACGCCCTCGCCGAGCGGGGCTATGACACCCTGACCGAGGTTCAGCAGGCCGTCTGCGCCCCCGAGCTTGCAGAAGCCGACCTGCTGGTCTCGGCCCAGACGGGGTCCGGCAAGACGGTGGGCTTCGGCCTTGCCATCGCGCCGACGCTGCTGGGGGACGATCCCCGCTTCGGTCCGCCCGCCGCGCCCCTGGCGCTGATCATCGCCCCCACCCGCGAACTGGCCATGCAGGTCGCCCGCGAGCTGGAGTGGCTGTACGGCAAGGCCGGTGCCCGCATCGTCACCAACATCGGCGGCATGGATGCCCGCAACGAACGCCGGGCGCTGGAACGCGGCGCCCATGTCGTCGTCGGCACCCCCGGCCGCCTGCGTGACCACATCGCCCGCGGCGCCCTGGACCTGACCGAGATCCGCGCCATCGTGCTGGACGAAGCCGACGAGATGCTGGATCTGGGCTTCCGCGAGGACCTGGAATACATGCTGGGCGAGGCGCCGGAAACCCGCCGCACGCTGCTGTTCTCGGCCACCGTGCCGCCCTCGATCGAGAGCATGGCCAAGCAGTTCCAGCGCGACGCCGTGCGTGTCAGCACCGTGTCGGGCAAGTCGCAGCATTCGGACATTGCCTACCAGGCGGTGCAGGTCAGCGCCCGCGACGCCGAACATGGCATCATCAACCTGCTGCGCTTCCACGATGCGCAGACCGCCATCGTCTTTGCCAATACCCGCGCCGCCGTGGCCCGCCTGACCGCACGGTTCTCGAACCGCGGCTTCTCGGTGGTGTCGCTGTCGGGCGAGCTCAGCCAGGATGAACGCAGCCACGCCCTGCAGGCGCTGCGTGACGGCCGGGCCCGTGTCTGCGTCGCGACCGACGTGGCCGCCCGCGGCATCGACCTGCCGAACCTGGAACTGGTGATCCACGCCGACCTGCCGATCAACACCGAAGCCCTGCTGCACCGTTCGGGCCGCACCGGCCGGGCCGGGCGCAAGGGGATCTCGGCGCTGATCGTGTCGGACCGCGATGTCAAGAAGGCGCAGCGCCTGCTTCGCTGGGCCAAGATCGAGGCCGACTGGACCTTTGCCCCCTCGCCCGAGGCCATCCGCGAGAAGGACGAGGCGCGCCTGCTGTCCGATCCCGCCTGGACCGATCCGATGACCGACGAGGAAACCGCCTTCGCCGCCAAGCTGATGGAGGCCCATGCCCCCGAAGCGATCGCCGCCGCCTGCCTGCGCCTCTACCAGGGGCGCCTGTCAGCCCCCGAAGAGCTGAACCAGGCCCCCGCCCGCGGCGAGCGCGAAGAACGCCCGGCCCTGGGCCCGACCGTATGGTTCGCCCTGTCGGTCGGCCGCAACCGCAATGCCGAACCGCGCTGGCTGCTGCCGCTGCTGTGCCGTGCCGGGGGCCTCGACAAGGTGAACCTGGGCAAGATCCGCGTCCAGGACGAGGTGACCTATGTCGAGATCGCCGAAGCCGCCGCCCCGGATCTGCAGGCGCATCTGGGCCCGAACGGGGTGCTGGAAGACGACATCACCGCGACCCTGCTGGCCGAGCTGCCGGAGGACGCGCTGAAGCCGCGTCCGCGTCCCGAGCGGGGCGAACGCCCGGCCCGCGCCCCGCGCGAGGACCGTCCGCGCCGTGACTATTCCGAAGCGCGCGCGCCCCGCGAAGCGACCGAGGACGGCGACGAGGCCCCGCGCGAGCGCAAGCCGCGCTGGACCCCCGAGGACCGCGCCGCCGCCGCCGAAGCCCCCCGCGACGAGGCCCAGGAGCGTCCGCGCCAAAGCTACGGCGACCGCCCGAAACGCGCCTATGGCGACAAACCGGCGGGTGGCTACGGCGACCGTCCGAAGCGTGCCTATGGTGACAAGCCCGCAGGTAGCTACGGCGACAAGCCCAAGCGCGCCTATGGTGACAAACCGGCAGGTGGCTACGGCGACAAGCCCAAGCGTGCCTATGGGGACAAAACGGCAGGCGGCTATGGCGACAAGCCCAAGCGTGCCTATGGGGACAAACCGGCAGGCGGCTATGGCGACAAGCCCAAGCGTGCCTATGGGGACAAACCGGCAGGCGGCTATGGCGACAAGCCCAAGCGTGCCTATGGGGACAAACCGGCAGGTGGTTACGGCGACAAGCCCAAGCGTGCCTATGGGGACAAACCGGCAGGCGGCTACGGTGACAAGCCGAAGCGTCCCTATGGGGACAAACCGGCAGGCAAGGGCTTTGGCGACAAGCTGAAGAGCGCCTATGGCGACAAGCCCGCCAAGCCCGCGCGCAACTTCAGCGATGCCAGCCAGTCCTTCCGCAAGAAGCCCGGCGGCAAGCCGAACTTCAAGGGCAAGGGCGGCGACGTGCCGCCGCGCCGCAAGGGCTGATCCCAAGCGCCGCAAAGGCTGATCCCAAGCGCCGCAAAGGCTGATCCCAAGACGAAACGGCCCGCCTCGCGCGGGCCGTTCTGCGTTTCGGGCGGGGCTTTGCCAAGGCCCGGTGTCGCCGGGGCGATACACGGCAGGCCCAAGCCGGCGGGCAGCCCCCGGGCAGACCCGATCGCGCCCGCCGCACCCGTCCAGCCCCTAGTGGCCCCGATCCGGTACGACGCGTCTGCCCCCCGGCGGCAGACCCGAACCGGCACGTCGCGCCCGTCCAGCCCCCTGCGGGACCGATCCGGCCCGCCGGTTCCGGCAACCCCCGGTCGCTGGGCTCCGGGCCGGGGGCCATGGTCGCGGATCCGTTTTCCGCAAGCCCCCCAAGGCCCCCAGGGCAGATCCGGCGGGCCTAGAAGGCGCGGACCATGTGGGCCTCGACATCGGCCGCCGTCAGCGGCTGGCCCTTCACCACGCCCTGCGCCAGGATCCAGTTCGCCTCGCGCGTCAGCAGGGCCGTCAGGTCATCGCCTAAGGTCAGGCCGAAGGTCACGTCCTGCCACATCCCGGCCAGCGCCTGGGCCGAGACCGCGCCCTGCATATCCTTCGCCACCAGCGTCATCGCCGCCTGCGGATCGGCCTTCACATCCGCATCGGCGCGTTGCAGCGCGGTCATGAAGGCCTTCAGCTCGGCCAGCCGCGCGCCCGTCATCGCAGGCGTCGCCGCAAGGATCGAATGCACCGCATAGCCCGTTCCCGGCAGCGCGGTGTAATGGCTGCCAAGCGCCTGTTTCGCCGCGCCGTAGAAGGTCGGGAAGGGCACGATCGCATCGACATCCCCGCGCACCACCGCAGCCACCAGATCCCCCGGCGCGGCCGAAACGATCTGCGCCTTCACCCCCGCCTGCGACAGCATCGTGTCGAGGAAGAAATGCACGTTGGTGCCGATGGTGGTGCCGATCCGGCGGCCCTCCAGATCCGCGACCCCGGCCAGCGGCCCGGCCTTGTCATTGCCGATGATGAGCGAGCCGGTATAGCGCGACAGATCCCCGACGATGGCGAATTTTTGCCCCGTCAGCATCCCCGTCGCGGCCGGGAATTCCGCCATGAAGGCCACGTCCACCTGCCCGCCCAAAAGCGCCTCGAAGCCCTCGCGCCCCGAGGCGAAGGGCACGGTCTTCACCTCCAGCCCGGCGTCGCGGAAATAGCCCTTGGCCAGCGCCACATCGACCTGCGGCGTGTTGGGATTGGGGCTCCAGGCGAAGGTCAGCGTGTCGGCCGAGGCCAGAACGGGCGCGAGGCCCAGCACCAGGGCTGCGGCAATGCGGTGAAGGATCATCAGAGGTCTCCTGTCGGCATGAGGGAAGAGGCGGGGTGCAGCAGATCGAGGATCTCCTGCCGGATGCGCAGCAGTTCGCCGCCCTGCGAAAGGCGGCGGGGGCGCGGGTCGGTCAGGGCATAGTGGCGGATCAGCCGGCCGGGCGCCTGGCTGAGGACATGGATGTCGTCGGCCAGCAGCAGCGCCTCGTCGACATCATGGGTGACGAACAGCACCGTGGCGCGGTGCTTCTGCCAGACCTTCAGCAGCAGACCGTGCATCGCCACCCGCGTCTGCGCATCCAGCGCCCCGAAGGGTTCGTCCATCAGCAGCACCCTTGCGCCCGAGGCAAAGGTGCGCGCGATGGCCACCCGCTGCTTCATGCCGCCCGACAGCTGCTGCGGGAATTTGGCGGCGTGATCGGCAAGGCCCACCTCCTCCAGCGCGGCACGGGCGCGGGCGATTTCCTCGTCCCGGGGCAGCCGGAAGCGTTTCAGCGCGAAGCGCACGTTGCCAAGCGCGGTGTACCAGGGAAACAGCGCATATTGCTGGAAGATCACGCCGACGGCCTCTGAAGGGCCGGTGACGGGCCGGCCGTCGATCCCGAGCGTGCCGCCCGAGGGGGCCACGAAGCCGCCAATCGCATTCATCAGCGTGGACTTGCCACAGCCCGAAGGCCCGATCAGCGCGGTGAAGGATCCCGGGCGCAGCTCCAGATCGGTGGGCAGCAGCGCGGTGTGGCCCTGAAAGCGGATCGTCAGGCCGCGGGCCAGGACATGCCCCTGTGCGGGGTGATCGGTGGGGGTCATGGCGGTCATCCCTGCTGCTCCCAATGGACAAGCCTGCGGCCGATGTGCTGCACGATCAGATCCGCCAGCGCGCCCAGCATCCCCAGCAGGATCAGCAGGGCGAACATGCGGTCGGTGCGGATGTACTGACGGGCCTCCTGCAACCGGTAGCCCAGCCCCGAGGACGCCCCCGACAGCTCTGCCGCCACCAGCGACAGGAAGGCCAGCGCCACCCCCAGCCGGATGCCCGCAAAGATGTAGGGCGCGGCTGCCGGCAGGATCACGCACAGGAACTCTCGCAGCCGCGACGTGCCCAGCGAGCGCGCGGCGCGCAGGTAGATCTCGGGGACGTAGGACATGCCGTGGTGGGTGTTGAACCAGACCGTCAGGAACACCGTGTAGGAGATGACAAAGATCTTCGCCCCCTCGCCGATGCCGAACCAGACGATGGCCAGCGGCACCAGCGCGATCGCCGGGATCGGCCGCAGCAGGCTTAGGAACGGGTTCAGCAGCAGCCGCAGCAGCGCCACCCGCCCCGTCACCAGCCCCACCGCCACCCCCAGCAGCGACCCGATGGCAAAGCCCGCCCCGGCGCGCGACAGCGACACCGCCAGATCGGTCGGCAGGGTGCCGTTGCGCCACATCTCGACCCCGGCGGACCAGGTGGCCCAGGGCGAGGGAAAGATCGCCTCGGGCAGCAGGTGCAGCGCCGCCACCCCGGACCAGAGCGCCAGGATGAACACGAACGAGATCAGCGGCCGGGCCATCCCCGCCCCCTGCCGCAGCAGCGGCATCAGGCGGGGGCGCGCGGGCGCCGCGCGGGGCAGATCGCGGGCCATGCTCATAGCCAGTCCACCGCAGCATAGCGGTGGGCGCGGAAGCAGGAATTGTGCTGGCCCTTGATGAAGCCGTTCAGCGGCGCCGGGTATTCGGCGAAATCGGGGATCACGTATTCCCAGACGACCTGACCTTCGGGGGTGACTTCGAACAGCCGCCCGAAGGCGCTTTCGCAGATGAAGGTGTTGCCGTTCCACAGCCGCTGGCAGCCGCCCATGTAGGGCGAGAAGAAATTCGGCGCCATGCTGTCGGCATAGGACCAGACGGTGGCGCCGGTCTTCGGATCGACCTCCAGCGCCCGCGAGAACGGCGAGGTGGACCCGACCCGCAGGTTGCCGTTGTCAAAGCACAGGATCGCGCCGGTCTCGGTTTCGACGGGGGTGTGCTGCTGGGCCACGACATCGGGCCCCAGATGCCACACGATTCGCCCCGAGGCCCGGTCGACCGCGATGATCCCCGAGGTGGTGCGCAGGCTCATCAGGATCAGCCCGTCGCGAGTGACGGAAACGCCGTTGATCATCGGCCAGTGGCGGCGGTCGAAGATCGGGTGGATCGGCAGATCGGCCGGGTCGATGTGATCCCAGATCCGCCATTCCCAGACGACCTCTCCGGCGCGGTTCACTTCGCGCACGATGTCGGACTGGATGATGCCATCGGCGCCGTCCTTGCGGGGATCGCCGCCGCAGACCCGCGCCGCCTTGTCGGCGGGCAGCGGTGCGGCGACGGTATAAAGCAGATGGCCATTGGCCAGCCACTGGCCGTCATGGTGGTGATAGATGTCCTCGTGCCGCCAGACGATCTGGCCCTCGGGGGTGGCCTCGTAGAAATCGCCGCCATGCCAGAGGTCCCAGGCCGGATAGAGCCCGGCCGAGGTCGCGTGGCTGCCGTTGTAGCCCAGGTTGCCATTGGCCAGCAGCACCGCGTCACGGCCCGCGCGCACCGGCATCTGCCAGCGGTGCACCGGCTGGCCATCGGCGCCGATCAGATCGACCCGCCCGCCCGCGGTCTGCCCGGCAAACAGCGTATAGCCCCCCGCCGACCGGGTCCGGTCCCAGGCCCGAAGGCCAGTGGCGCGGCGTTTCAGCGTCACCTGTTCGGGCAGGTCGGCGGCCGTCGTCGTCATCTTGTTCATCCGTCTCTCCTTTCGGGCGAGGGCGCTCGTTAAATCGTTTTAATGATCCATAGCGCCTTGCTGCCGCGTCGTTAAAACGATTTAATACCCAAGGTCGCGGTTTTCTCGCGGCGCTGGATCGCTGGGCGGATTTTCGGGGGAATTGCCCGGAAAACCGGCAGGGATCGAAGGAAGACAGGGAGAATCGGCAATGAAGCGGCCGACGGTAAAGGATGTGGCCCGGCTGGCGGGGGTTTCCGCAGGCACGGTGTCGAATGCGCTTGGCGGCAAGCGGCGGGTGGATGCCGAAACGCGGCGCCGGATCGACGCGGCGGTGGCCGAACTGGGCTATGTGCCCAACATGGCGGCGCGCGGCATCCGCACCGGGCGGGCCAACACGATCGCACTGTTTTCCTCGATGCCGACGCAGGTGGCGGCGGGGGCCTCGAAGCTGGGCTTCATGATGGAGATCGCGGCCGCCGCCGCCCTGACCGCGCTGACCCGCGACGTGGCGCTGGTGCTGGTGCCGCCCATCGCCGATCCCGACCGGGCGCTGAACGCCATCCCCTTCGACGGTGCGCTGCTGCTGGAACCCGCCCCGGACGA
The DNA here is from genome assembly GCF_057380705.1 of Pseudooceanicola sp. NS-SX9. Taxonomy (NCBI): domain Bacteria; kingdom Pseudomonadati; phylum Pseudomonadota; class Alphaproteobacteria; order Rhodobacterales; family Paracoccaceae; genus Pseudooceanicola; species Pseudooceanicola sp. NS-SX9. The sequence goes on from NZ_CM170818.1 coordinate 2,540,129, forward strand.
TCCCTTCCATGCCCTGCTGGCGGCGCGCGGCGTGCCGGTGGTGACGATCGGCGCCGGCGCCCCCGGCATCGAGCTGCATCACCGGACCTCGGCCGGGCTGCTGTGCGATCACCTGATCGCCCGGGGGGCCCGCCGGTTCCCGCTGATCATCGGCACCTCGGGGCGCGACAGCTATGCCGCCTTCGAAGCCGTCTACCGCGACCGCGCCGCCCGCATCGGCATGCCCCCCGAGGTGCTGCGCATCCCCGAAACCGGCGGCGAGGCCGCCGCCCGTGCCGCCATGACAGACCTGCTGGCCCGCCACCCCGACACCGACGGCATCCTGGTGCCGGTCGATGCGCTGGCCAGTGGCGTGATGGCGGGGCTGCGGGCCCATGATCGCGCGGTGCCCGGGCAGGTCCGCGTCGTCACCCGCTACGACGGCATCCGTGCCCGCACCGAGACCCCGCCCCTGACCGCGCTGAACCTGCATCTGGACGAGGTCGCCCGACTGGCCACCCTGACCCTGCTGGACCGGATCGAGGGGCTGGAGGTCTCGCATCCCGCCCCGCCTGCGCCGCAGCTGATCGTGCGGGCCTCTTCGGGCGGCTGAGGGGCTTTCGGGCCGCCTCCGGGGCATGGGACAGCCCGGCCCGCGCGCCAAGGTCTTGGACAGGAACCGCCGCAGCCCTTGGGCTCAGGCCGCCCCCGGATGCGCACTGGCCCCGGCAGTGCCCCGCCGCGACCGGGCAGAGCCTGCCAGCCGGGCCCTTCCCCACAAGATGCCCCTCAGGTGCGGTTCCTCATGGGAATGCTCTCGGGCACCTTGTCCAGCGGGCCTGATACGGGCGCCCATTCAGGAGCCTCGCACGGGGGCCCTGTACGGGGGCCTTGTACGGGGGGCCATTCGGGCGCCTGCACCCTGCCGCCGCATACCGGGGGTCAGCCCCGAAGGGCCGCACTCAGCGCCCGGTCCAGTGCCTGCAGAAAGCGCGACCGGTCCGCCTTGGAAAAGGACGCTCCGCCGCCGCGGTGGAACGGATCCGAGGCGCGGATGTCCTGCATCAGGTCGCGCGTCGCCAGGCGGGGGCCGATATTGGCAATGCTCAGCACCTCGCCATTGTGCTGCAGCACCTGCGCGCCTGCCTTCAGGCAGCGGTCCGCCAGCGGCAGGTCGGATGTCACCACCACGTCACCCGGCACGCATTGCTCGGCGATCCAGCGGTCCGCCACATCGGGGCCCTCGTCGACGATCACCAGCCGCACCAGCGGATTGCGCGAGGGCCTCAGGCCGCCATTGCACACCAGCACCATCGGCACCTTCAGGCGGGTCGCGACGCGCTCGGCCTCTTCCTTGACAGGGCAGGCGTCGGCATCGATGAAAAGCGTGGTCATGGCAGGTCTCCTTGCCGGCCTTCTAGCGGCTTCGTGCCGTCCCGCCCAGCCCCGTCGATCGGCGGTAAAGCCCCATCATGTGGCAAAACCGCCCCGGCGTCCTAGCTTGCCCACGGCAGGCCCGCAGCCACACCCGCACCGAGGTTCCCCATGCACATCGCCATCATCGGCACCGGCATCGTCGGCGTGACCACCGCCGCCTGGGCACAGCGCGACGGCCACCGGGTGACCTTCCTCGACCCGGCAGAGCCGGGCGCGGCCTGTTCCTTTGGCAATGCCGGATCGGTCTCGGACGGGGCGGTGCTGCCGGTGGGGATGCCCGGCATGTGGAAGCGGCTGCCGGGCTGGCTGCTGGATCCATCGGGGCCGCTGGTCATCCGGCCCGGTTACCTGCCCGCGCTTTTGCCCTGGCTGCGCCGGTTCCTGCGCCATTGCGACCCGCAAGAGGTCACCCGCATCGCCATCGCCCTGCGCGGCCTGCTGGAACCCGTCTTCGATGCCTATACCCCGCTGCTGCGCCATGCCGGCGTGTCGCATCTGCTGCGCCGCAACGGCTGCCTTTATGTCCATGCCTCGCGCGAGGCCGCCAAGCGATGGGCCTGGGGCACCAACCTGCGCCGCAATCTGGGGATCGAGCTGCAGCCGCTGGAGGGCGAGGCGCTGTTCGCGCTGGAGCCCGCCCTGCGCGGCAGCTGCGGCTTCGGCCTTTACGCCCCCGACCATGGATCCACCCCGGATCCGGGCGGGCTGGTGAAGGCCCTGCATCAGCAGGCCATGGCGGATGGCGCAGGTCATGTGAAGGCGCGCGCCACCGGTTTTCGGCGGACCGGCGACCGCATCACGGCCGTGCAGACCGACATCGGCGAAGACATCCCGGCAGAGGCCGTGGTACTGGCCGCCGGGGCCTGGTCGGCGCCGCTGGCACGGCAGTTGGGCAGCTGCATCCCCCTGCAAAGCCTGCGCGGGTACCATGTCAGCCTGACCGATCCGGGCATCACCCTGACCCGCAACATCATGGCGGTCGAGCACAACTTCATGGCCAGTCCGATGACCACGGGCCTGCGGCTGGCGGGCACGGTGGAATTCGCCGGGCTGCGGGCCGGCCCCGATCCCGCCCGGGCCGACCGTTTGCTGGCGCTCGGGCGACGGCTGTTCCCGGGGCTGCACGACGGGCCAGGCCACCGCTGGATGGGTCACCGCCCCTGCCTGCCCGATTCCCTGCCCGTCATCGGCCGGGCGCCCCGGACCGAAAACGCCTGGTTCGCCTTCGGGCATGGCCATGTCGGCATGTGCGCCGCCGCCACCACGGGACGAGAGCTGACGGCGATGATCTCGGGGCGGCCGACGGCGCTGGACCTGCAGGCTTTTGCCCCCGACCGCTTTGACCGCTAGCGCATCACCGCCGCGATCTGGACGGCGTAACGGTGCAGGATCTCGATGAATTCGGGCCAGCGCGGGCGGGGCAGAGACCCGGCCGGTTCCGACAGGCCAAGCGCCGCAACCGCCTGGCCGGGTCGGCCGACCGCCACGGCGATGCCGGTGGCTCCGGCCTCGAATTCGCCCTCGACGATGGCGGGACCACGGGTTCGGATCGCCGCGACCGCCGCGCGGATCTGCGCCCGGTCGGTCAGCGTCTCCGGGGTAAAGCGTTCGACGGGGGCGCTTTCCAGCATGTCCTCGGCCCAGGTGGGATCGCCATGCGCCAGCAGCACCCGCCCGATCGCCGTCGGCATCAGCGGCAGCCGGCTGCCCACCGTAAAGCCGAAGGTATAGCGCGCGTTCTGCTGCGGACCTTGCGCGACCCAGACGGCGTCCTCGCCATCGGGCATCGCCAGGCCCACGGAAAACCCCAGCTCCCGAGAGCACATCTGCAAGAGCGGCTGCACCAGGCGGCCGAACTGGTTGCCCCGCAGAAAGCCACCGCTCAGGACCAGGACATGGGGCGTCAGCGAGAACCGCGTGCCCTCCTTCTTCACATAGCCCAGATGCACCAGCGTCAGCACCAGACGGCGCACCACCGCGCGCTCGATCCCGGTAACGCGGGCGACCTCGGCCAGGGTCAGGCTGGCGTGATCCTCGTCGAAGGCGCGCAGCACGGTCATCCCCTTCATGAAGGTCAGGGAAATGTCCTTGGTCGGGATCTCGGGGCGCATGTCATCCGTCTGGCTGCCGCGCGGGGCGCGATTTGCGGGCATCAGACGCGATTTCCCCCCCGGTTCCAAGCCTGCCCCGGCGGGAATCATTGACGAAGACACCTCTGCTGTAAACCTTTTGGTACATTATCGCACAAAATCAAGAAAACGAGAGCCACCCATCCGGCCCACTGCTAGCAAGCGAGTCCCCATACGGGAGACAGGAGAGCCATCTTGAGAACCATCGCGATCACCGCCGCCCTCGTCATCGGCGCCGCCCTGCCCGCCGCCGCCAAGGACACGCTGCGCTATGCGCATTTCATGTCCGCCAACAGCTGGCAGCAGCAGACCATCTTCCAGGACTGGGCGAATGCCGTCCAGGATGCCTCGGGCGGGGAACTGGCGGTGCAGATCTACCCGGCGCAGACGCTGGGCAAGGCGCCTGCGGGCTATGACAATGCCAAAAACGGCATCGCCGACATTGCCTGGACCGTGCAGGGCTATACCGCCGGGCGCTTCCCGCTGAGCCAGATCATGGAGCTGCCGGGCCTGTTCGACACCGGCGCCGTGGGCAGCTGCGCCTTCCAGAAGCTGTATGATTCCGGCGCCCTGGCCGAGGAATACAAGGACACCCATGTGCTGTTCGTGCACACCCATGATCCGGGGCATCTGCATACCTCGAAGGTGGCGGTCCATACGCTGGCGGATCTGAAGGGGCTGAAGATCCGCCGCCCGACCACCGTCGTGGGCAACCTGCTGACGGAACTGGGCGCCGAACCCGTGGGCCTGCCCGCCCCCAACACCTACGAACAGCTGCAGCGCGGCGCCATCGACGGCTACATGCTGCCCTGGGAAAGCGTCGACAGCTTCCGCCTGGACGAGCTGACCGGCCATCACACCGTCTTCGGCTTCTATGCGCTGGCCTTCGTGGCAACGATGAACAAGGCGAAATACGACAGCCTGTCCCCGGCCGAGAAACAGGCCATCGACGAGAACTCCGGCATGAAATGGGCGGTGATCGCGGGCCAGGGCTATGACGATGCGGGCGCCAAGGTGCTGGCGCGGCTGAAGGAGACCTCGGACGTGATCACGCTTGATCCCGAGGAAAAGGCGAAATGGGCCGAGGCGGCGCAGAAGGCATCTGACGCCTATATCGCCGAGCTTGACGCCAAGGGCCTGCCGGGCAGCGCCACTTATGCCGCAGTGAAGGGCTATGTCAGCGACTGCAAGGCGATGCTAGACTAAGGACATCGGGCCGCCTTCGGGCGGCCCGTCTTTTTCCCGGCAATCCCAAGGGGATAATTCCTTTCCATGTTCGCGTTCCGACGCCTGGCCCACTGGGTCGAAACCGCCTGCACGGCGCTTTCCGCCCTGGCGCTGGCCTATCTTCTTTTCGTCGTCGCCTTCAACGTGCTGGCCCGCGCGCTGTTCGATGCCACGGGCTCGGCCCTCAACCTGATGCTGCCCGGCACGATCGAGCAGGCCTCGTACCTGCTGGGCGTCATCGCCTTGGCGGGGATCGCAGCGGCCCTGCACGAGGGCATGATCGCCGTCGACATCCTGCTGATGCGCCTGCCCTGCCGCTTGCGCAGCCTGGCGCTGCGGATCTGGCAGCTGGGCTTTCTGGTCTTCGCCGCCACGCTGGTCTGGCTGTTCGCCGGGGAAACCGCCGCCACCTTCCAGCGCGCCGAGGAAACCCAGGACCTGCGCCTGCCGCTGTGGCTGATCTACGCCGTCTACACCGCGCTCTGCGGGGCGATCGCGCTGCTGGCGCTGCGCGAAACCCTGGATGATCCCGCCGCCGCCCAGGGAGAGTTCAGCTGATGGATCCGCTGGATATCGGGCTGCTGTCGCTGGCGGCCCTCTTCGTCATCGTGCTGCTGGGCTGCCCGATCGGGCTGGCGATGGTTGCTGCGGGCTTTGCGGGCTTTGCCGCCATCGTGGGCCTTGCCCCCGCCCTTGGCGTGCTGAAGACCGCCACCTACGAGACCGTCACCAATTATTCCTACACGCTGATCCCGCTGTTCCTGCTGATGGGCAACCTGGTCAGCCGCGCCGGCATCGCCGCCGACCTGTTCCGCGGCGCGCTCTTGCTGACGCGGGGCTGGTCGGGGGGGCTGGCCGCCGCAGGCGTCACCGCCAGCGCGGTCTTTTCCACCGTCTCGGGGTCGTCGCTGGCCACGGCCTCGACCATGACGCGCGTCGCCCTGCCCGAGATGCGCGCCCATGGCTATGACCTGCGCCTGGCGGCCGGATCGCTGGCGGCGGGGGGCACGCTGGGCATCCTGATCCCGCCGTCGATCGCGCTGATGCTTTATGCGCTCATCACCGAGCAATCGGTCGGCACGATGTTCCTGGCAGGCATCCTGCCGGGGGTGCTGGCCTATCTGCTGTACCTTGTCACCATCCTGATCGTGGCCCGCATCTGGCCGCCCGACCCGGCGCTGCATGACGTGCCGCTGTCCATCGACGCCGCCCCCCGCCGCCGGTTCGAGGCGCTGCGCCTCTTTGCCCCGGCGATCCTGCTGTTCGGGCTGGTGATGGGCGGGCTTTACGGCAATGTCTTCACCCCGACCGAGGCCGGCGGCGTCGGCGCCGCGCTGGCGCTGGTCTTTGCGCTGGTGCGCGGCATCACCGCCAAGGCGCTGAAGGCCGCCTTCCTGGAAACCCTGCTGACCACGGGGGCGATCTTCCTGATCCTGATCGGCGCCGAGGTCTTCGGCTTCGTGCTGTCGACCTCGCAATTGTCGACGGCGCTGGTCGATCTGCTTGGGGCGCAGGGCTTTGGCCCCTGGGGCGTGATGGGGGCGATCCTGGTCTTCTACATCGTGCTGGGCTGCTTCATGGAAAGCCTGGCGATGATCCTGCTGACGGTGCCGATCTTCTATCCGATCGTCACTCAGGCCGGGTTCGATCCCGTCTGGTTCGGCATCATCTGCGTCGTCACGGTGGAACTGGGCCTGATCACGCCGCCGGTGGGCATGAACCTTTTCATGGTCAAGACCGCCTCGCCCACGACGCCCCTCGACAAGATCATGAGCGGCGTCATCCCCTTTGTCCTCAGCGATCTGGTGCGGCTGGCGCTGCTGCTGGCCTTCCCCGCGATCTCGCTTGCCCTGACCTGAAAAGGAGAGCCCCCCGATGATGAGCCAAAGCCTGAACGACAGCCTGACCCGCGTGGGTCCGGGCACGGATGCGGGCCGGGTCCTGCGCCGCTACTGGCAGCCCGCGGCCCTGATCGAGGAGCTGAACCAGAAGCGCCCCGTGGTCCCCGTCCGCCTGATGGGCGAGGACCTGGTGCTGTTTCGCGACGAGGACGGCAAGCTGGGGCTGATCCAGCGCCACTGCCCGCACCGCGGCGCCGACATGTGCTATGGGCGGCTGGAAGACAACGGCCTGCGCTGCCCGTTCCACGGCTGGCATTTCAACCGTGACGGCCAATGCGTCGAACAGCCCGCCGAACCCGAGGGCTCAAGGATGCATGAACAGATCCGCGCCCGCGCCTATCCGGTGGTGGAACGCGCGGGCATCGTCTTTGCCTATCTGGGCGAAGGCACGCCGCCCGCCTTCCCGGCGCTCGATTGCTTCCGCGCCCCCGACAGCCATGTCTTTGCCTTCAAGGGGCTGTGGGAATGCAACTGGCTGCAGGCGATGGAGGTGGGGATCGATCCCGCCCATGCCAGCTTCCTGCACCGCTTCCTGCAGGACGAGGATCCCGCCGACAGCTACGGCAAGCAGTTCCGCGACAAGGCCGCGAACACGGAAATCCCGATGACCAAGCTGCTGCGCGACTATCCCCGCCCCGATCTGGAGGTCGCCGAGACCGACTATGGCCTGAAGATCACCGCCCTGCGCCGGATGCAGGACGGCCGCATCCATGTCCGCATCACCAACCAGATCTTTCCCGCCGCCATCTGCATCCCGATGAGCCGCGAGATGACGATCACCCAGTGGCACGTCCCCGTCGATGACGAAACCTGCTACTGGTACGCGGTCTTCACCAGCTTCCGCACCCCCGTCGACAAGCAGAAGATGTACGACCAGCGGATCCGCGAACACCGCCTGCCCGACTATGCGCCGCTGAAGAACAAAGCCAACAACTACGGCTACAACCCCGAGGAACAGGCCAGCCACACCTATACGGGCATGGGGATGGACATCAACGTCCACGACCAGTGGGCGGTGGAAAGCATGGGCCGCATCCAGGACCGCACCGACGAACACCTGGGCCGCTCGGATGCCGCGATCATCCGCTACCGCCGCCAGCTGCGCGCCGCCATCGCCGCGATCCAGCAGGGCCGCACCGCAGATCTGCCGATGCAGGCGGCAGATCTGGATCACATCCTGGGCCCGATCTCGATCGACGCGATTGCGGATGACGGCGATATCGACAAGGCCTACCGGACCGAGGACCATCTGCGGCGCAGCCAATGCGGCTGGGATGCCGCCCTGGCGCAGGCAAGCTGAGGGTCCAGATGACACGCGACGTGACGAAGGCGCTGCAGGCCGGACGGCTGGCGCAGGACGGGCTGCTGGGCGCGCAGCAGATCGAAGAGGCCGCCGCCCTGATCACCCGTCTTGAAGGGTCCGGGGTCGAGACGATCCGCGTGGTCTTCGCCGATCCCCACGGCCTGCTGCGCGGCAAGACGGTGGTGACGGCGGCGCTGCCGTCGATCTTTCGCTCGGGCCTGAACCTGCCGGGCACGCTGCTGCTGAAGGATACCGCGAACCGCACCGTCTTTCCGATCTGGCAAGAGGCCGATGGCCCGATGGCGGCGCTGAAGGGCGCGGCCGACATGCTGCTGGTGCCCGATCCCGCCAGCTTCCGCATCCTGCCCTGGGCGCCGCATTCGGCCTGGCTGTTCTGCGATCCGGTGGCGCCTGACGGCCAGCCCCTGCCCTTTGCCCCCCGCCCCCTGCTGCGCCGCGCGACCGAACGCCTCGCCGCCCGCGACCGCACCCTGACCGTCGGGCTGGAGGTCGAGTTCCACGTCTTCGCCCGCACCGACGACGCGCTGGCCCATGGCGATGCCGGACTGCCCGGCACGCCCCCCGCGACGCGCCTGCTGGACCAGGGGTTCCAGTACCTCTCCGAGGCCTCCTATGACCGGCTGGAGCCAGTGATGGACCGCTTGCGCCGCATGGCCCAGGCGCTGCGCCTGCCGGTGCGCTCGACCGAGGTCGAGATGGGCCCCTCGCAATTCGAATTCACCTTCGATCCGGCCGATCCGATGACCCATGCCGACAACATGATCCGCTTTCGCGCCATGGCAAAGCAGGTCGCGGCCCGCGACGGGCTGCATGCCACCTTCATGTGCCGCCCCGGGGTCGCGAATGCCGCAAGCTCGGGCTGGCACCTGCACCAGTCGCTGTGCGATGGCACGGGGCGGAACCTGTTCCAGCCGGATGCCAATGGTGCGCTGCCGCCCGAGGCCTCAAGCTGGATCGCGGGGCTGCTGGAGCATGCCGGGGAATGCTGCCTGCTGACCACGCCGTCGGTGAACGGCTACAAGCGCTATCAGCCCTTCCAGCTGGCGCCCGACCGCATCGAATGGGGCCATGACAACCGCGGCGCCATGATCCGCGCGCTGATGCGGCCGGGCGATCCGGCGTCCCGCATCGAAAACCGCGTGGCCGAGCCCACCGCCAACCCCTATTTCTTCTTTGCCTCGCAGATCCTGGCCGGGCTGTCGGGGATGGAACGGGGCCTTGTCGCCCCGCCCGCCATCGAAACACCCTATGGCAAGGGGTCGCGCGCCCTGCCGCGCAGCCTGCTGGCCGCAATCGAAGCCTTCGAGGCCGGATCGCTGTTCCGCGACACGCTGGGGGACACGTTCTGCCAGTACCTCTCGACCCTGAAGCGGGCGGAATGGGACCGCTACATGGCCACGGTTTCGGACTGGGAACAGCGCGAGTATTTCGGCGTCTACTGATCCCCCGCCAGCACCCGGCGGGGATAGTGGATGGTGTTGTGGAACCGCGCCGCGAAGGCACCCGCGTTGCGATAGCCATGCGGCTGGTCGGCCCTGAACCGCAGCGCCTCGCCCGGGTGCAGCAGGTGGGTGGCATCGCCATGGGTGATCTCGACCACGCCCTCGGTGACGAAGATGTCCTCGACCACGCCGGTGTCATGCCCGGCCGAGCGGTGATCCTGCCCGGCGGTCAGCAGGATCACGAAGGTCTCGGCCCCAAGGCCCGGATCGAAGGGAAAGAGGGTGCGCACCGACAGATCCCCGATCCGCGCCAGGTGGTCCTGCATCCCGGAAAACACCTCGGTCGTCTCGATCATCTCGTCGATGAAGGCGCTCAGCGGCAGGTGAAAGCCGCGCGCCAGCTTCCACAGTGTCGCCAGCGTCGGGCTGCTTTCGCCGCGTTCGATCTGGCCCAGCATCGCCTTGCTGACGCCGGTTTCCAGGGCGGCGCGCTGCAGGCTCCAGCCGGCCCGGGCCCGGGCGGCGCGCAGGTTGGTGCGGATCACGGTGTCGGACAGGCGGGCCTCCTCTTGTCTTCACGCGAAAGCGTGCGTTATAGCGCCCGGACGTTATAGCGCCCGATTCCGGTTTAGGTCGGGCCGCAGCCGCTGGCAAGGAGGCATCATGGTCGCGGGTTTCAAGCTGTCACACCTGGTCGCGGGGTTCCTGGCGGTTCTGGTGGGCTATACCAGTTCGGTTGCCATCATCTTTCGCGCCATCGAGGTCCTGGGCGCCACGCCCGCGCAGGCCAACAGCTGGATGCTGGCGCTTGGCGTCGGCATGGGGGTGTCGGGCTTCGTGCTGTCGTGGATCTACCGGATGCCGATCCTGACCGCCTGGTCGACCCCGGGCGCGGCGCTTCTGGTGATCTCGCTCAAGGGGGTCAGCATCGAAGAGGCCACCGGCGCCTTCGTCTTCTGCGCGCTGCTGCTGCTGATCACCGGCCTGACCGGCTGGTTCGAGAAGCTGGCCCGCCTGATCCCCACCCCGATCGCCGCGGCGCTGCTGGCGGGCATCCTGTTCCGCTTCGGGCTGGAGGTCTTCACCTCGATGCAATCGGACCTGCCGCTGGTGGCGGTGCTGTGCCTGACCTATCTGGCGGGCAAGCGGTTCTTTCCGCGCCTCGCCATCCCCGCGGTGCTGGCGGTGGGCATCGTCATGGCCTGGGCCACGGGCGATTTCCACGCCGACGCACAGTTTGGCCTGACGCTGGCCAGACCCGATTTCGTCATGCCGGCGTTTTCCCTGCCGGTGCTGATCGGGGTGGGCCTGCCACTGTACATCGTCACCATGGCCTCGCAGAACGTGCCGGGCGTGGCGGTGATGCGGGCAGCGGGCTATGCCGATCCGCCGGTCTCGGCAAGCCTTGTCGTCACCGGCCTGACTTCGCTGATCCTGGCGCCCTTCGGCGGCTATGCCTTCAACCTGGCGGCCATCACCGCGGCGATCTGCGCCAATGAAGAGGCCGACCCCGACCCCAGGGAGCGCTACCGCGCGGTGCTGGTGGCGGGGGTCCTTTATTGTCTGGTGGGCCTGTTCGGCGCCGCCGTCATCGGCCTGTTCGTCATCGCCCCCAAGGCGCTGGTGGTGACGGTCGCCGGGCTGGCGCTGATGGGCACCATCGGCAACGGCCTGTCGCAGGCCCTGGCCCGCCCCGAAGAGCGCGAGGCGGCGCTTGTCACCTTCATGACCACCGCCTCGGGCATCGCCTTTTTGCACATCGGCGCGCCGCTCTGGGCGCTGGTCTTCGGGCTGATCACCGAATGCGTGCTGCGGCCCCGCCGGGCCTGATCATTCGCCGTAGTCGCGGGTCAGGACCGCGTTCACATGCACCAGAGCCGCTTCCAGATGGCCGCGCCAGAACGGCCAGTCATGGCCCCCGGCATCGACCAGAAAGCGGTCCTGGATCCCCGCCGCCCGCAGCGCCAGATGCAGCTGGGTGTCGGCCTCAAGGAAGGGATCGCCATCGCCGGTGGCAAACCAGAACCGCGGCACCCGGGCAAAGCGCGCCCGCTCCGTCGCCGCGATCAGCACCTGCGGCTGCAGCGCCGCCCAGGCCGCGTTCACCCGGTCATCGCCCGTCAGCCCCGGCCCGATCAGCCCGCCATAGCGGCTTTCGTAGGCATCGGGCGACAGGCCCTTCAGCTGCCCCTCGGTGCGGAACGCGGCGCTGAGCGCTGCCACCCCCGCATAATCCTGGGGATGGCGCAGCTGGTAGATCACCGCCGCCGTCGCCCCCATGGAAATCCCCAGCAGCGCGCGGGCATCCCCGGTGCCGATGGCGCGATAGCGCGCCTCGATCGCGGGGACGAAATCCTGCTCGAACATGGTCTCCCACTTGGTGTCGCCATCGGCATCGTCCAGGAAATAGGTCGCCACCGCGTTGCTTTCGTCGCGCCGGCCATCGGGGGCCACCACGATCATCGGGCGGATCTGCCCCTGGGCGATCATCCGGTCCAGCAGCTGGTCAATGCCCGCCAGGTCGAACCAGTCATCCGCCTGCCCGGTGCCGCCGCCATGCAGCAGGTACAGCACCGGGTAGCTGCGGCTGTCGCTGTCGTAGCCCGGCGGCAGGTAGATATCGTAGCGCACCCGATGCCCCAGGACCCGGCTGGACTGGCTCAGGCCGGTGCGCACCTCGGCCGTCGCCGGCCCCGGCCCCAGGACCAGCGCGGCAGAGGCGGCCAGCATCACATGGCGAAGGGCACGAAGGGGCGACATGGCATGTCTCCTTACAGTTTCAGCTTGTAGGACACCGACAGGCCGCCGCCCAGCAGGCCGGGGCCGCGGGTGGCGTTCAGGTTCCAGGGAAAGCGGTTGGCGGCATAGTTCGAATAGCTGACCAGCCACCGGTCCGAGACCTGGTAGCTGGCGGTATAGGTGAAATCGGGATCCCAGTTTTCCTGCACCCCGTCGGGATAGGCATAGGCCGTCGCGCCGATGCGGAACCGGCTGGTCAGCGAGGTCGAGCAGCCCAGCGTATAGGCGGCATCCTGTGGTTCCGGGATCCCCATCCCGACCGAGCACGTCAGCTTGCGATCCCCCGGCAGCGGCAGTTCGGGCAGCTTGTAGGAGGCGCGGAACGACCCATCCAAAAGCCCGTTCAGCGCATTCGCACCGGCATTGCTGAAGCGCGCGCTGTAGTTCGAATAGCTGATGCTGACGTTCTTCACCGGCTGGAAGGTCAGCGAATAGGTGAAATCGGGATCCCACGAGGCCTGCTGCCCCTTGATCGGATAGCCCACGACGCCGAACTGGAACGAGAAATAGTCGTTCAGCTTCATCCAGCAGCCGGCGCCCAGCTTGGCCTTGCCGTACTTGGTCGAATAGTCCTTGCCGTCGGTATATTGCAGCGTGAAACCGGCGTTGACGTTGCACGACAGCCAGTGGTCCTTGACGAACTTGTCCCAGCCCGAGGGCGCCTCGGTCCCGGCCTGTACCGGCGCAACAACCGGCGGCGGGGCCTTGCCGCCCGGGGGCGGCGGCACCGGCGGCAAGGCAGCCGTGGCGGTCACGCGGCTCAGCCCCTCGGCACTGGCGCTGGCGCGGATCACCCGGGCGGGCGCCACGGCCCGGGGCGGCGGCGGCTGCAGGGCCTCGGCCGGGGTTTCGGCATGCAGGTTGATCGCCCCCATGCAGATGCCGGGGTTCATCGGATCGGGTTCGACGCAGCCGGGGGAAACGGCGGGCATCGGTGCGGTGATCCGGGTCGGCGCCGCGACGGGCACCGGAGGCTGCGCGGATTGCGGCACCACGGGAGGCGCCTCGGCCAGCTGTTCGGGCGGCGTGGGGGCTTCGACCGCGACGGGCGGCGGCGGCGGCGGCGCGCCGGTGCCCGCCAGGATCCATGCGGCCAGGTACTGCGCCAGGGCCAGCGCATCGGGATCGGACGGCAGATCCGGCTTTGGCGCCCCGATGGCCACCACCTGCCGCACCAGGCCCGCCTCTCCGTAGATCCGGCAGCTGATGCCCTTCTGGCAGTTCAGCACATAGGTGGTCGTGGCCTGCGCGGCGGCGGGCAGCACCACCGCCGAACCGTCGGGATAAAGCCGGTAGGCCAGCCCGTTCAGCGTGCCCCGCTGAAACCGCGGCCAGCTGCGGGCATCGGGCGTGTCGGTGCTGTCTTCGGTCGCGCCGGGCACGGCGGGATCGGCCGTGTCAATAAAAGCCTCGCCCGGGTTGACCAGCAGCCAGTCGGCGGCGGGGGCAGCGTTGGGCCGGGCGGGGGCGGCGTTCTCCTGCACCAGGATCGGTGCCAGCTGCAGCCCCTCGGGGACTGTTAGCACGGCCGTGCTAACATCCCCGGGCTGGGGCGGAACGGCTGCCCGGACCAGCCCCGGGGACCAGCCCATGAGCGGCACAAGCGCCAGCAGCGGCCAGCGCGTCACACAGACGCGAGGCACCGACATCACGACCCGCAGAGCCTTGCATCCAGGGCGCTGACGGCCTCGGCCGTGCCCAGACGGGTGGCAGCCCCCTGGCCCAGGACGGCCTCAAGCGCGCGCCGGGTCCGCGCGCCCATCAGCCCGTCGACCTTGCCCGGGTCCTGACCGGCGGCGACCAGCAGGCGCTGCAGCGTCTCGACCTGCGAGGCGCCCTGGCCGACAGCGGCCAGACCACAGGGCGGCATGGCGGGCGGGGCGGGCGGTGGCTCGGGTTCGGCATGGGCCGCAGCCGCCACCCCGGCCGAGGGCGCCACGGCCACAGGTTCGGTGGGCACGCTCGGCGGCGAGGGTTCCGCCGTCCGGGCCTGGGCCCCGGCGGCGGCCGCAAGAGCGGCCGTGGTTTCGGGGGGCACGGCGGGGGCGACGGGTGTCTCGGGCGGGGCGCCGGTTTCGGCCTGCGCCCCGGCGGCCGCGGCAAGGGCGGCGGTGGTTTCGGGGGGCGCGGCGGGCGTCTCGGGCGCCACGACCGGGGCCGTGTCTTCCGGGGCGGCCTCGGCCCCGGCGGCAGTGGCCACGGCGGCATTGGCATTGGGCAGCTCGACCGGCGCTGCATCGGCCTCCGGGGTCACGGGGACGACGGCGGGTGACGCCGCATCGGGGGCCGGCTCCCCGGCGCCTGCCGCGGCGGTGACACCGGCCGAGGAATCAAGCGCGCTCAGCGCCGGAACCGCAGTGCCTGAGGGCGGGGCCTGGAAATCCGCCGCCGTCACCGGCTGACCCAGCAGGCAGCGCCCCAGCACCGCCGCCACCGCCGAGGCGCCTTCGGGCGCCGTACCGATGCCGGACTGGCTGCAGCTGTCGGCCCCCGCATCGCAGATCACATCCAGCCGCCAGTCGGATTGCCCCGACAGCTGGAACGCCTCAAGCGAGGCGCTGAGATCGGCATAGAGGTGATAGACATAGCCCCCCACCACCCCCTGCTGCCACAGCCCCGGAAACCGCGCCGAGGGCACGTCGGCATAGCGCTGCTCGGCCCCGCTGGAGCCGGGCAGAGGCTGGTCGAACTGGTCGCCCACGCAGGGGGCACCGGCGGCACGCCCCTGCCCCGCCGCCAGCACCGTCGCGGCCAGGGCCAGCGCCAGGACCTGAGGGCGGGACATGGGGCGCCTCACTTCTTCACCGGGCGGATCAGCGGGCCATAGGCCTTGAACGACAGCGCCGCCAGCACGACCGCGTTGGTATTCGCCGTGACCGAGCTGTTGAGCGTGCCGTCGGATTCATAAATCCCCTCGGCAAAGCCCTTGGCGGGATCGGCGGTTTCCGCGACGCCGGCCACCAGCATCCGCGTGTAATCGGTGCCGAACAGCGCGTTCCAGGCAAAGGCCGCCTTGGTCGACAGCGTCCGCTTGCTGTCCATCCGGTCGCCCGCAAACGACAGCACCGCCCAGGGCGAGCCGCCGCCCCAGACAGTCGCATAGGCGAAATAGGGCGCGACGTTCAGGTGGCCCTCGGTCACGGCGGTCAGCTTGCCGGTCTTGGTGTAGCGGGCCTGCTGGGCCAGGTAGATCGCCGTGGCAAACCGCTGCGAGCGCGCGTCAAAGCCGAATTCCAGACCGTCGAACAGGTAGGGTTCGCTGACCACGAAGGCGGGCGTGGTGCCGCGGTGCAGGCGGCTGTCCACCGGGATCGGCTCTCCGTTGACGTCCTTGATCATCAGGTTATCGCGCACGTCATAGGCGCGGTACATGTCGAAACCGAACATCATCATCGCCTTGGCGGCATATTGTTCGTAGCCGACGCGGCCTTCCTGGTTTTCGATGGTCTTGCCCTCGCGGACGTTGGCGCCGAACAGTTCGCCGTCCTTGACCATCTCCTTCAGCTTCCAGCCGTCCATCAGGTGCTCGATCTGGGGGGCCAGGTCGGGGTGGTTGCGTTCCACCAGCCCGAAGGACGCGATGATGCGCGCGATGTCCAGCGCCGACCAGCCCAGCCCCTTGGCCGAGGGCTTGTTGGTATAGTCCACCAGCTCCAGCGTATGGGTGTTGTAGGCCTTGTTGGGCAGCATGTCGTCGAACAGGCGGATCTTGCCGAGACTGTCGAGGACCTTGCCGATGCGGGCCTCGGATTCGGCCTTGTCGATCAGGCCCAGACGCTCGGCCGAGAGCGTGGCGATGATGTAGGATCCGGTCTCCCACATGGTGGTCGAGGGATAGTTGTTGGCCGAGTTGATCATGCCCGTTTCCGGGTCGGTGTTGTTCTGGAAGTATTTCCAGGCGATCTTGGCGTTGGCCATGTCCTGTTCGCTGGACTTGCCGCGGATGTTCAGCGGCAGCGGATCGACGTTTTCGAAGGTGGCCATGAGGTCCTGCTGCCAGTCGGCGTTGGGGGCAATCTGGATCGACTTTTCAGCCGTGTCCTCCTCCTTCGGCATCTGGCCGAGTTTTTCAAGCCAGAGCACAAGGCAGAGCCCCAGCACGAGCGCCACGAGGAAGACGATATGTCCCCGCGCACGCACGAGGTTGGTACGGAAGCTCATCAGGCGGTTCCCTCTTCGGAAGTTTCAGGCGGCTGCCAGGTGGCGGCGCGGATCATGCCGGCCATGGCGGCACAGTTGTTCAGACCCCAGAGCGCATTGGTGACGACCCCGGTAACGGTATGCGCGGTGCCGCCGATGGCGAGCGCGGCAAAGCCGTAGACGACGCCAAGCGCGGTCAGCACCAGCACCGCAAGCTGCGGCTTGACCAGTCCCAGATGGTTCGCGGCATTGCGCGCCTTGGGCGTCACCACGAACGAGATCTTCTCGCCCTTCATCACCGTCCAGATCGCCTTCAGCCCCAGCGGGAAGAAGGCCAGGTAGCTGGCCTTGGCCGTATAGCCCGAGATCCCCCAGGTGCCGACCATCATCGCGAATTCCAGCATGAACAGGAACGGGATGATGTGGACGAAGAACTCGTTCGAATAGGCGGTGACGGGGGCGAGGCCGGTGAACAGGTAGAAGGCGGGCGAGAACAGGAAGATCACGTTCCAGATCGGCCCCAGGTAGGAATAGAACGTCGCCGCATACATCAGCCGCTGCCGGAAGGTCATGCCGGGGCGGAAGATGGCGTTGTCGTTGAACATGATGTCGAGCGACCCGCCCGCGTATTTGAACCGCTGGATGGTCCAGGTCAGCATGTCCTGCGGCGACAGCATCTTGGATTCCACGAACGGGTGCTGGTAGGACTTCCAGCCGCGCTCTCGGTCGGAATGCAGCACGATCGAGGTATAGATGTCCTCGGACACGTGGAAGCGGTAGGGCGTCAGCACCTCTTCGGTGACGGCATTGGTGCGGATCGCCTCCAGCAGCTCGGGCGAGACCTTGGTCTCGCGGCTTTCCAGCGTGATCTCTTCCTCGGCGGCGATGACGCGCTTTTCGACGGCATCGCCGAAGGCGCGCAGGGCGGCCTCCATCACCGCCTCGCGGCGGTGGATGCTGGCCGCGCCGCAGCAGAAGGCCGCGTTGGCCCGGTTCCGGCGCCGCAGGATCACGTCGTAGAACATCTTGGGATCATTGACGAAGGGATCGGCGCCAAAGCGGAATTCGCCAAAGACCTTCTCGAGCGTGGCGCCGACCGCGTGACCGGCAAAGCCCATCGAGCGTTCCAGCTTCTGGGTCAGCGTCTCGCCCTCGGGCAGGTCGTAGAACCATTGCGGCGTCTGCACCCAGGCCATCTTGGGGTCGCGGAAATAGCCCATGGTGCGCGCCAGCAACGTCGGGAAGACCCGCGTGTCGGCATCGCAGATCACCAGGAAATCGCCGTAGGTCTGCTCCATCGCATTGCGCAGGTTGCCGGCCTTGAACCCCTCGTTTGTGGTGCGGGTGATATAGCCCACCCCTTCTTCCTGGGCCACGGCGCGCATCTCCGCACGGCGACCGTCGTCAAGGACATGGATGCGGATGTCGATCGGATAGGGATAGTCCATCGCCTTGGCGTCATGGATGCCCAGGCGGACCAGCTCGGGGTCTTCGTTATAGGTGGCAAACAGCACATCGACCGAGATCGGACGGCCGGGATCGGGGTTTTTCGGGTCCACCTGATCGACGGTCGCGGGGGCCTCGGGCACCACCACGGGCTGGTCGCGCCAGAGGTTGTAGACGAACAGCAGCAGCCCGATATAGGCGCAGGTCTCGGCCAGGGCGAGCGGGATCGCGAACCACAGCGCATCGTAGTTGAGCGAGCTTGTCCAGCGCCACTCGATGTACCAGGCGCCCACCACCAGGGCGATGACGGCACAGAACTGCCACAGGGCCTCGCGCCAGGGGTTGTAGGGCAAGGGCTCTGGCGGGCGGCGATGTTCGAAGGCGCGGAAATAGTCGTCCATCAGTCAGGCGGCTCCGGTCTTTATTTGGCGGCGGCTGCGGCGGCAGCCCTGGCTTGGCGTCGTTGTTCCCAGGGGGTGGGGCCCAGCCCGACGGTCCAGGCCAGCGGGCGGAAACTGCCGATGGCGCGGGCGGCGTAATAGGCCGCGGGCATCGCGAAGGCGATGCGCAGGATCACCATCCAGGTCGGGCTCATGTGGTTGTAGAGGCCGGTGCGGAAGATGAAGATATCGTAGATGTCGATCATCACCGGATGCACCAGGTAGATGCCGAAGGTGTATTGCGCCGTCTTCGACCAGCTGGGCGACCAGTCGCGGTATTGCCCGCCCATGAAGATCAGGAACATGAAGAGCGGCATCAGCAGCTTGCCATAGAGGTCCCAGCCCTCGCGGACGGCCCAGGTGCCGGTGGCGACCGAGCGGCCGTAATAGGGCAGCACCGCGATATAGGCGATGGCGGCAAAGAAGATCGCGCCCCGGCGGATCAGCTTGGTTTCGCCCCTGGGGATGCCCTCTTTCCACAGCTGGTAGAGGGCGAAGGCCGCCATGCCATAGCCCACATAGCCAAAGACCTTGATCGCCCGCACGATGTAGTCGCGCAGCAGGGGGTCGATCTGGAAGGAATAGAAATAGGCCTGGGTCTGGTTCATCACCGAAAGCGTCACGAACAGCGACACCCCCAGCAGCGGATAACGCATCGCCAGCCGCATCACCGGGTAGAACAGGAAGATGATGAACAGCGTCGGGATGAAATGCATGTGGTACTGCGACGAGCCCAGCAGGAAGAAGCTGAACCAGGTCTTCAGTTCCGTCAGCCGGTCCCAGTACTGCGGCGCATAGTGGAAGGCCTGCGCCTTGATCAGCCGGAAGAAGGCATAGAACACCGTCCAGGCGGCAAAGGGGATCAGCAGCCGGTTGGCCTGGGTCAGGATCGCCTCGCGGTAGGTCGGGCGGCGGCGGTCGATGCGCATCGCCATCAGGAACAACGAGAAGAAGAAGAACATCTCGGAGCCCGAGAAATCCCCGATGGACCTCAGGAAGACCGGCAGCACGCGCTCGGTCGCCTCGGCCTTGGGAAAGGGCTGGCCGGAAAAGTTGGTCGTCGAATGGATCAGGATCACGCCAAAGGCGGCGCAGACGCGGCTTGCGTCAAACCAGACAAGTCTTGGCTTTTGCTGTGCACTCATTGATTGACGCTCCAGGGTGCAGGACAGGTCTGCGGCAGAACCACCCGGGGCTTGGGCTTTTCAAAGAGGGTCTTGTCGGGATTGCAATCGGTCGCCGCGATTTCGCCATCCTCTGTTTCAATAGGACGACAATAGACGAAATCCTCCATTTTCACAGCCGGTTCCGGTTGCGGCAGATTGGAGCAGTTACAGCATGATGGCGTCACAACCATGGGTTGCGGCATGCATTTGCGGGCCCGCACATCCGAATAGGGATCGGAATAGGCCATGTCCCAGACGGTCGAGTTGTCATTGAGATGCTGCAGGATCGGCCCTTCGACCTTGTAGAGCAGCGCGGCCAGGATGATGCCGTTGTTGTTTTCCGTGCGCAGCGGGATGTAGCCGTTGCCGTTCTCATAAAGCCCCTCGTAGAAGCCCTTGCCGGGATCGTAGAGGTCACCCACCGCATTCATCAGCAGATCGGTATAGGGCACGTCCCACAGCGCCCACATGCCGACCGCGGCCTTGGCGGCGATGGCGGCACGGTCGGGCTGGTAGACCCCCGAGGGATCAAGCGTGTTCCAGGGATAGCCATCGGCAAAGATCGAATCGTAGACGAAGTAGGGCTTGCCATCGACCTGGTGTTCCGAGCGCGCGGTCAGAATGCCGGTCGATTCAAAGCGGCGGCGCTGGACCTCGAAGATGCGGTGGGCAAATTCGGCCCGCCACCCCTGCGAGGCAACGCCCGGCCCCAGCTTGTCGGTCTTGGGCAGGTCCCAGCCCAGCTCCAGCCCGTCCAGCAGGTAGGATTCCGTCAGCACGTAGTTCTGGTTGTGGTAGACGCGCGGGTCGCGGCCGTCATAGGGCACCTTGACGCCGTAGATGTCGGTATAGGCCAGCGGCTGCGGATCCAGCGCCCCGCGCACGTCAAAGCCCCACAGCGCAAAGCCCTTGGCGGCATATTCCTCGTAGCCCAGGCGGCCTTCCTGGACGTATTTCGTCGACCCGTCCTTGCCCACGATCGAGCCGAACAGCTGCCCGTTGTCCTTGACGATATTGCAGAAGTTCCAGCGCATCGGGATATTGTCGATGCCCGGCGCCAGGTAGGGATAACGCTGTTCCATGATCTTCAGCCAGACCAGCATCCGGCCGATGTCGAGCACCGAAAAGCCCACCTCGCCCGGCTTGTTGGCATAGTTCACCTTCTGGCCGGTCTTGGTGTTGTAGACCTTGTTGGGTGCCTCGCCGCGGAACAGGTCAAGGTTGCGCAGGGTGGAAATCAGCTTGATCGCCCGGGTGTCGAATTCGCGCTTGTCGATGATGCCCAGCTCATAGGCCGAAACCAGGGCGCTCATGTACGAGGCCGTGTCCCACAGCGTCGTCGAGGGATAGGACCCCACGGCGTTCACCAGGCCGGTTTCCGGCTGGTAGGCATCGACGAAGTAGCTCCAGGCGGTCTTGGCCATCTGCATTTCCTTCGTCGTCAGCGGTCCATGACGGCCGAAGAACCCGGTGTTGTTCGGGTCGGGCATCGGCGGCGTGACCGTATCGCGGGGAATGCTGGTCAGATCCGGCAACGGCAGCGGCACATCGCTGGCCGAAGGCGTATCCGTTGCCTGCGTGGCCGGGGCCGAGGCATCCTGCGCCCACACGGGGGCAGTCGCTGCGATCAGGGCCAGAAACGCAGCGGCGGGTTTCAATCGTACTGGGAACATGCCTAGCCTCCGGAAACGGTCTCTGCGGGAGCGGAAATCCGGTCGCCCCCTTCCATCAGGGAAATCACTTCGTTGCGCAGACGGCGCAGGTCGTCATGCAGGGCGCGGACCTCGCCCGGGGATTTGCCCCAGGCGTCACCCAGCTGCTCCAGCGCCCGCGCACGTCCCGACAGCCGGACACAGCCCAGCGTGCCGGCAATGCCGACGACGGAATGGAACGAGCGCCGCCAGGTCTCGGGTTCGACATGGGCCGGATCATCGGCCATGGCGGTCGCAAAGGCATTCAGGTGGCGGTCCAGATCCGACAATGCCGCATTCAGCATCGTCGGCACGATGGTGTCGCCGAATTCCTCGCGCATCTCTGCGATACGCAGCTTCAGCGCCTGCGCCTCCGAGAAGGCCCCGGCCGCCAGGGTCTCGGGTGCGGGGGCCTCGGGGGCGGGGACGGCCGGCGGCGCTACGGGAGCAGGCGCCGGGGGTGGCGCTGCGGCCATGGCGGGGGCGGCCTCCTCGGTGGTCGCGCGCGACAGCGCATGGCCCTTCCAGCGGTTCAGCACCTGCGCCAACTGCGGCCGCAGCAGCGGCTTGGTCAGCACCTCGTTGAAACCCGCGTTGCGGTAGAAGGCCTGCTTGTCGGCCCCCACATGGGCGGTCAGCGCGATGATCGGAATCTTCGCCGCCTCGCCGCCCATCTCGCGGATCAGCCGGGTCGCGGTGGTGCCATCCATGTTCGGCATCGAGACATCCATCAGGATCATGTCGTAGTCGAACTTCTTCACCGCCTCGACCGCCTCGGCGCCGTCGATCACCAGATCCGGCACCTGGCCGAAACGCTCCAGCATCGAGCGCGCCACGATCTGGTTGGTCGAGTTGTCCTCGGCCACAAGGATGCGCATCTTCGGCAGCTCGATCTTCTCGTCCCGGGCCGCGGGACCGCGGGCCATGTTCTCGGCCACGCCCACCGGCACATCCATCCAGAAGGACGACCCCTGCCCCTCGGTGCTGTCAAAGCCCATTTCGCCGCCCATCAGCTCGGCCAGGGACTGGCTGATGGCAAGGCCAAGGCCCGTGCCCGCGAAACGCTTGGAATAAGAGGCGCCCAGCTGCTCGAACTTGCCAAAGACCTTGTCCTGGTGCTCCTTCGGGATGCCGGTGCCGGTGTCGACCACGCAAAAGCGCAGCCGCAGCTCCTCGCCGTCCTGCGGCGGGCGCGTGTGCACCTCCAGCATGACGCTGCCTTTTTCGGTGAATTTCAGCGCATTGCTGACCAGGTTCGACAGGACCTGACGGATGCGCCCCGAATCCGAACTGACCCACGGCGGGATGCCCGGGTCGATCCGGCTGTCCAGATGCACGCCGGTCTCCTGCGCCTTCTGCTGATAAAGATGCACGACCGAACGCACCAACCCGTTGAGTTCGAACGGTTCTTCCTCGAACTCCAGCCGGCCGGCCTCGATCTTGGCGGCATCGAGGATATCGTTCAGGATCACCAGCAGCGAATTGGCCGAGGTGCGCGCCACATGCAGCTGCTCCAGCTGCTCCTTGTCGAGCTCGGTTTCCTCCAGCGCGCCCAGCATCCCAAGGACGCCGTTCATCGGCGTGCGCAGCTCGTGGCTGATCACCGCCAGGAATTCGCTTTTCGCCTTGTTGGCGTTTTCCGCCGCCGAAACCGCCTCGCGCAGCTCGGCCTCGCGGGTGACTTCCTCGGTGATGTCGCGGATCACGCCCGACATCACGTCGACCTTGCCGGTCGCGTCATAGCTGGCCTCGAAGGCGATGCGCGCGTTCATCAGCGTGCCGTCGATGCGCCTCAGGCGGGTGTCCAGCACCTTCGAGCGCCGCCCGTTCGGGTCGCGCGGCTCGTAGAGGGAAATCATGTCGGCGCGCAGTTCGGTCAGGTCCTCTTCGGGGACCAGGGCCTCGATTGCCACGGCCGCCGTGCCCTCCTCGCGCCCCAGCGAAGCATAAAGACCTTCGGACCAGGAAATCTCGCCCGAGCCCAGATCCTGGCGGAACCAGCCCAGCTGGGCCACCCGCAGGGCTGCGGCCAGGTTGCGTTCGCTTTTGCGCAGCTCGCGGCGCTGGCGGGCCTGTTCGGTGATGTCGCGCACCGTCGAGACCAGCAGCAGCGGTTTGCCGGTGCTGTCGGCCAGCAGTTCCGACAGCGCCTCGACCTCCATGATGCGGCCATCGCGCGAACGTACCTTGTAGATGATCTCGCGGCGTTCGGGCCGGCCCGTGCGCATCGAGATCTCGAGCGCGCGGCGTTCGCTTTCCACCACGCGGGCTTCGTATTCCGGCAGCAGCATGCCCTGGAATTCCATGCCGCTCAGCCGGCCGCCGGGTTCCAGCCCCAGCAGGCGGGCATATTCGTCGGACCAGCGCACCTCGTCGCGCACGAAATCCCACCGCACGGTGCCGACCCGGGCGATGCGTTGCGCATCCTGCAGTTCCCGGGCCATGCCCTTGATCTGCCGGGTGCCGCGCAGATAAAAGCGCATCAGCACCAGCAGGCCCACAAGCGCAAGCCCCAGTGCCGCGATGGCGGCGATCGTTTCGGGGCCGTTCAGGATCATGCGTCGAAGTCCGCCGTGAACACGAGTTCCAGGAAGTTGCGGTTGCCCTGGGGCTCGAAATGCAGCCGGTCCACGCAGAAGCGGATCAGCGACAGGCCGCGCCCGCTTTCGGCCATCGGATCGATGTCCTCAAGCTCGGTCACGTCATCGAACAGGTCCACCGGACCGGGTTCACCCGCATCGACGATCTGCAGCTTCAGCTCGTCCTCGGTGCGCACCACCGTCACCTCGATCGGCACGTCGCGTTCGGGCGACTTGCCGTGCTTGACGGCATTGGCCAGGGCCTCGGACAGCGCCACCTCAAGCGAGGCGATCTTGTCTTCGGACAGGAAGCCGCGTGCCTGGTCCTTGATGGAAAGCACCACGCCATCGACCTGGTCGAGATGCGGCGACATTTCCAGCACAGTTGTGCTCATCACACGCGTTCCTTCAGTGCACGCACGGCCGCCGCGGAATCGGCATAGCTGGCGAAGACCTTGTTCATGCGGGTGATGCGGAACATCTGCTGGACGTTGTCGGCCAGAGTGCACACGACGATGTCGCCCCGGTTGCCGACACGTTTCAGCAGCCCCACCAGCGCCCCCAGCCCCGAACTGTCGAGGAAGGTGACACCGCCGAAGTCGATCACCAGACGGTCCTTGCCGGCATCCACCAGTGCCAGCATCTCTTCCTTGAACATCGAGGCATTGGCCGCCGTCAGACGTTCGGTGCCCGGGGAGACGACGCAGATACCGTCATCGGTTTCTTCCAGAATGCGGATCATGTCGCATGTTTCCTTTCACAGACAAGCACGGTCAGGTCGTCATCGAGAGGGCGCCCTGCCCGCCATTCGGTAAGGGCGTCGACGATCCTGCCGGGGATGGTGGAGGGCATCGCTGCAGCCGAGGCGGCAACAGCCTCGACGCGAGATTCCCCGAAGGCCAGGCCTTCGCGGTTCTCGGCCTCGGTCGCGCCGTCCGAGAACATGATCAGCATGTCCTCGGGGCCAAAGCGGGTGACCTGGCTCTCGAATTCGGCACTGTCCAGCAGCGCCACGGGAAAACCGCCATCACCGACTTCGCGCGCGGCACCGCTGCGCGCCATCAGCAACGGCGAGGGATAGCCCGCCTGACAGAAGTGCAGTTCTTCCGCGGCCTCGTCCAGGATCGCGCAGAACATGGTGAAATATTCGGTTCCGTCCTCGCGGAAAAAGCGCCGGTTCAGCATCTCGACCAACCGCGCGGGATCGGGGCGCCCGTCGGTAAAGGCGTTCTCGCGCATCATGCCGGCGGTCACCAGATGACCAAGCGCCACCGACATCAGCGAGGCATGCACGCCATGGCCCGCCACATCGATCGCATAGAAGCCGATGAAACCCGGCGACAGCTTGTAGAAGGCGAACATGTCGCCCGACAGAAAGTTCGACGGCTTGAAGGCGGAATGGAACAGGCAGTCCGACACCTGCAGACGCGCCGGCGGCAGCATCCGCATCTGCGCATCGGCCGCCGCGCGCAGGTCTTCCTCGATCCGCTCCTTGGCCTCTTCCAGCACGCGCGAGCGTTCGGCCAGCAGGATCTCGTGGCGCATCAGCCGGTCGGTGGTGCGGATCCGCGCCTTCAGCGTGATCGTGTCCAGCGGCTTGCGCATGAAGTCATCGACGCCCGCCTCCAGCGCGCGCTCGCGCTCGCGGTTCTGCTCCTGGCCGGTGACCATGAGGATGTGCACGTAATAGTCGGTGAATTCCTCGCGCACCCGGCGGGCCAGCTCGTGCCCATCAAGGCCCGGCATGTCCAGATCGCAGACCAGGATCCGCGCCTGCAGCTCGCGCACAAGCTCAAGCGCCTCGAGGCCATCGCAGGCCTCGCGGGTCTCGTAGCCAAGCTTGCGCAGGATCGCAGCCGTGTACGCGCGCTGGAACGCGTCGTCATCGGCGACGACCACCTGAACTGGGGCCGGCTTGCTCAGCTGTTGCTGCATCTGCATGCTTCCGTCGTGCACACACGCCTCACTCTGTCGATTGCGGCTTGGACGACTTTAGAGCAGGTTAACCATTCTGGGAAGATTATATTCGGAATACCGACTATTCCCAGCCCGTTCGGCGCCAAAGTGTTGCCTTTGTGCAGGCCGGTTGTTTCCGGTGGGGCACCTCTCCCGCCGGTTGGAAAAAATTCCTTGCGCACAAGCATTTATAGATCCTCCACATTCCAAAATCGGAAATTTGTGGCCTTAATGAAATTAAAAAATGGACACTCGGAAATACTATTGCATTTACAGCCCGCCCCTTGAGGCAATTGCTGCAGACCGGATCAGGATATCGCCATCGTCCGGGCCCGACCAGCCCCACCGCCGCGACGGCAAGGCCCGAAACAGGCGCGATTTTTCCGGAATATGGTACGAATGACCCCGATCCCCGCCGTTGCGGCCCCGTCCTATTGCGCGCTCGTAACGGAAAGACGACGGCGGCAGACAGGAATTGCGCCGCAGGTGGCAATACCACCGCCGCGACATCTGCGCACAGCGTGACCGTCTGCCCTCAGCGGCGCAGGGCCAGGGCTTCGACCTCGACCAGGAATTCCGGACGGGTGAACCCCGAGACGATCATCAGCGTCGAGGCTGGCTTGACCGCCAGCCCGGCACAGACCTGATCGCGCACCGCCATATAGGGCTTCATGTCCTCGCGGCGGGTCACGAAGGCCGAAAACCTCAGCACATCCGAGAAATCCAGCCCGTCCTCGGCCAGAATCGCCCCGATCGCCTGAAAGCAGAGCTGGGCCTGGGCGGTGACGCCTTCCGGGACCGTGCCATCGGCAGCCAGCGCCAGCTGGCCCGAGGTCACCAGGATGGGCCCTGCCGCAATCCCATGGGAATAGTTGCCGAAGGGCGCCGAGATAGATGCGGGAACAAGGGGTTTCACGGGGCGGCGCTCCTTTGCTGTACCGCCCCGGGCTAGCACGGGGCGGCGGCGGCGCAAAGCCGGAGCACCGCTGACGCGACGGCTGCGACGGCCGCTGCCCGCCGGGCAGGCAGCGTCCCCCCTCAGATCAGGCCCGAGAACAGGAAGTCATCCGCCGTCAGGTCCGCCGCCGCGACATTGGCCAAGTAAAGGACATCCCCCGCCGCCCCGCCACAGGCCGCCAGGTTGATCCGGGTGGCCCAGCCCTCGTCCGTCATGGCGGCCTTCACCGTGGTCCAGTCCGCCGCCAGCGCCGAGACATCGACCCGGTCCGTGCCACGTTCGAAATCGTGGATGTAGTCGGTGCCGCTGCCGGCCGCAAAGACGAAAGTGTCGGCCGTCTGGTCCGCCGCCCAGACCCCGCCCCACATGTGATCGTTGCCCGCGCCGCCTTCCAGCCTGTCGGACCCGGCGCCGCCGATCAGCTTGTCCGCGCCCGCGCCGCCCTCCAGGCTGTCGTCGCCATCCTGGCCGAACAGCTGGTCGGCCCCGTCGCCGCCGTGCAGCGTATCGTCGCCCGCGTCGCCATAGACGATATCGTCGCCCGCCCCACCCCGCAGTTCGTCCCCCCAGCGGGATCCGTTCAGCGTGTCATTGCCATCGGTCCCGTCCCAAAGCTCGGCCGCGACAAAGCCGTCTTCGTGGATGGCGGGGTTGCGGTCCGGATCGCTCTCCTGTTCGTAGATGCGGATATAGTCGATCTGCAGCCCTTCCGAGAAATCCGTCGTCGCATCCGGATCGCCCGCCCAGCCGCCGACGGCCAGGTTGACGATCAGGAACATGTCCTCGGTCACGGTGTTCTGGGCGGTGCGGATCAGCGCGCCGTCGTAGAACCACTGGATCGTGTCGGCATCCCACAACAGCCCGTAGGTGTGGAACCCGTCGGCCGCGCCGGTATCGGCAAAGGCCTGGGCATCGGGGGTGCCGTCCTGCCAGACATTGGTGTGCAACGTGTCGGCATCGCCGCCCAGGACCTCCAGTATGTCGATCTCGGCCGACCAGTCGCCATCGGCGGGCATCAGCCAGAAGGCCGACCACATGCCGACCTCGTCCGGGACATCGGCGCGGATCTCGATATAGCCGGCAGAGGTCGCAAAGCTCATCTCGGTCGAGAGCATCCCCGAGGCATAGGCAAGCCCCCCGGCCTCGGCCTGCTGATCGGCGTCGAGCGGCGTCGCGCTGATCGTCATCACCCCGTCCGACACCTGGAACGGGCTGTCGAAGGCGGTCATGTCGGGATCGACGTAAACCTGCAGCTCGCCGTTCGAGGTGATGGTCCGGCTGTCCTCAAGATGCGGCGAGAACGAGGTCGCCCAGACCCCCTGCTTGCCGAACCCCTGCCAGTAGGACACGGTGTTGCCGTTGAATTCCTCGTCAAAGGTCAGCACGTAGGTCTGTCCGTCGATCTGCAGGCTGTCGATGCCGGCCTGCCCATCAGGCTGCCCATCAGGCTGCGACGTCGTGCCGCCGACGCTCAGCGCGCCATCGGTGCCGATGTCTTCGGCAGCGGCGGGATCGTCGGTCACCGTCTCGACCAGCGAGACATCGGTCAGCACGGTATCGGTGCCGCCGCTGTCGGTCGACGGGTCCGGCGGGCTGTCATTGATCGTCGTCGCGCCGCGCCCATGCGCCTTGGTGAGGGTGCTATCGTCTTCCGTCGTCCTGAGTTTCCTGGCCATTTTGTCCCCGCACAGGTGTTGCCCGTCTGCCCCCCACCTGTCGCCCTGCCGGGTCGCCCCGGCGTCGCGCGACACCTGCAAACACCGCCTGATCTCATGCAGGGTGCTAAGAACCGGTTACTTTCCCCCTCCGCCCGGCGATCTGCATGCCAGTCCCGGGGAAAACGTCGCAGGCCCCCCGGTTTTCCGATCATCGGATCAGCGATATGGTCGCAGAACCGCCCCGTACCACGCCGTCAGGAGGAGACCGCGCCGCATGAGCCCGCCCGCAGATCCGCTTGCCTTGCCCCGGACCGCCCTTGGCAGCCCCCCAGCCCTGCGCACGGCCTGCGCGTTGCTGCTGGCACAGACCCGCGCCCGGGCCCTGCATCTTTACGCCGGCGACCCGCTGATCGACGCCGCCCCGGCGCTGCAGCTGGGGCTTGGCCCCGAGGACGCGCAGGCACGTCTGGCACGGCTGACCCGGCTGCAGGCCCGCCGCCCCGCCCCCTCAAGGCCCCTCCCGCCCGAGATCCACCTGCTGCGCGACCCCGAGGCCCCAGACCAGCCCGCGGCACTGGCGCTTTGTGCGCCGCAGGTGCCGCCCGATCCTGACCTGTTGCAGATGCTGGGGCAGCTGCTGTCCGATCAGCGCGCCCGCCGCCAGCTGGAATTCGACCTGCTGGGCGCCGAGGACCGGGTACGGCGCCTGGAACAGCAGGCGCGGCTGGATCCGCTGACCGGGCTGGACACGGCACCCGCCTTCGAGCTCGCCTGCCGCGAGGCGCTGAAGACCGCCCGCCACCCCCTGGCGATGGTGATGCTGGAACTCGATCATATCCAATCGGTGCGCGCGCTTTACGGCAGCGCCTTCGCCGAACGCTACCTGGCCACCGTAGCCGGCGCTTTGCGCGGCTGCCTGCCGCAGGGCACCCGGATCGGCCGCCAGGGCGCCGAAGGCCATGCCTTCCTGCTGGCCCTGCCACAGCCGCACCAGCTGTATCTTGACGCCCAGCTGCGGCGCTGCGCGGCGGCGCTGCTGCGGGCGACCGCCGGCCTGGGCAAGCCGGGGCTGGGCCGGGCCAGCATCGGCGCCGCGATCCATCCCGACCATGCCGCCAGCCACCCCGAGCTTCTGGACCTGGCCGAGCACGCCTTGCAGCGCTGCAAGCGCGCCGGTCATGGCGGCCACCGGCTGCACACCCCCGGCGACGGCCCCGTCGTCAGCCCGCGCGTCCTGCGCCGCCGCCTGCCCCACGCCCTGGCCACGCAGGAGCTGGTGCCGTTTTTCCAGCCGATCTACGACCTGGACAGCGGTCGGCGTCAGGGGTTCGAGGTTCTGGCGCGCTGGCGCCACCCCGATCACGGCCTGCTGCCACCGGCGCGCTTCGCGGGGCTGTTCGCCGACCATGACCATGCCGAGGCGCTGACCCGCGCGCTGACCGTGGCGGCGCTGCGTCAGACGGCCGAAAGCTGCTGGCAGCGGGACGAGCCCGCCATGCTGGCGATCAACATGACCCGTTTCGACCTGATGAACCCTGAATTCGTCTTCGAGATGCAGGCGCTGTTGCAGGATGCGGGGGCCGACTGGTCCTGGATGGTGATCGAGGTGACCGAGGACATCATGCTGGGCCAGCGCGACGGCCGCATCTTCGGCACGCTGGAGGAACTGCGGAGGCGCGGCGCCCGGGTGGCGCTGGATGACTTCGGCACCGGCTACGGCAGCCTCGGGACGCTGGCAGGCTGGCCGGTGGATGTGCTGAAGATCGACCGCAGCTTCATTGCCCGGATGGGCCACAGCCGCACCGACACCGCCGTGGTCGAGGCCATCGTGGGCCTGGGCCACCGCGCCGGGCTGAAGATCGTCGCCGAAGGGATCGAGACCCCGGCCCAGCTGGAGCGGCTGCGCCGGATCGGCTGCCACGCCGGACAGGGGCACCTGTTCCACCCCGCCCTGCCGCCGGACCAGCTGGGGCGGGCACCGGCTGCGGGGATCGACATGGCCCGGCTGGCAGGCTGAGGCGGCGTCTTTCCCAAGCCTCCCCTCACCCAGAGCCGCCCCCCTGCCGCCGGATGCCCCCCGTGCCGCCCGCCCGGCCAGACCGGCTGTGGTGCCGCCGCCGGACCGCCGGGCAGACCTTGGCACGTGGCCCGCCCGGCAGCGGCGCCCTGCGGGGGCATGGCACGGTTCAGCCGCCAGCCGCCAGCCGCCAGCCGCCAGCCGCCAGCCGCCAGCCGCCAGCCGCCAGCCGCCAGCCGCCAGCCGCCAGCCGCCAGCCGCCAGCCGCCAGCCGCCAGCCGCCAGCCGCCACGGAAAACCCAACCCATAACAGGCTTGACCGACAAGGGGACACCCGCAAAAGGCCATCACCGGTGGCAGGCCAACGCAGAGACGTTTGCGCCACCGGGTTGACGGATCCGACAGAAGCGCCAGGGGGCGCATCCCGACGACAGGCCCGCCCATGCGGGCCGGCCCCCGCGAAGCCCCGGAACCTGGCCGCCGGCCCCCGTGGCGCCGGGCCTGATCGTCAGGCGGAGCGGGCAGGTCGAGCCAGCCAATACGCGGCGGAATTCAGAGGTTCGCGGCCGCGCCGGGGCAACGGTCCGCCTCGCGGCCTGCGGAACAACGGCCCGGCTGCGGGTCGGGCGGGGGCAAGCGCCTGCCTTGCGGACCGGCGGGCGATCGCCAGCATTTCGGATCGCGAAGCAAGGGCCCGCTTTGCCGACCCGCGGGACAAGGGCCAGCCTTACAGAGCTCAGGGCAAGCGCCGGCCTTGCGGATCGGGAAGCAAAGGCCCAGCTCGCAGCCCCGGGGGGCAAGCGCCTGCCTGGCAGGTCGGGTCAGATCTTCAGGGTCAGCCGCAGGGCGTTGATGATCGTCGACAGCGACACCGGCTTGCGCAGGATCATCCCCGGCACGGTGCGCCGGTCAGGCGACAGCAGATCGGCATAGGCCGTCATGTAGAGAACCGGCAGCTGCATGTCGATCGCCCGCGCCGCCTCGGCCAGGGCAAAGCCGCTCAGGTCGCCCTTCAGGCCGACATCCGTCACCAGCAGGTCGAAATGCACCTCGCGCAGGTCCTGCAGGGCGGCGGCGGCGGTATCGTGGCTGCGGACCTCGGCGCCGAAGTAGCGCAGGCTGTCCGACAGCAGCGACATCAGCTGCGGATCGTCCTCGACCACCAGCACCTGCAGGCCCGACAGGTCGGGCGGCGCGGCATAGGCTTCGGCAACCTCTCCCAGACGCTCGCGCAGCGGCAGCAGCAGCCGCGCGGTGCAGCCCTGCCCGGGGGCGCTTTCGATGTCGAACCGGCCGCCGCAGCGCTCGGCGACGCTGGCGATCATCGCCAGCCCCAGACCGCTGCCGCCCTTGTCGCGCCGCGTGGTAAAAAAGGGATCGCGCGCATGTTCCAGCACCGAAGGCGTCATGCCCGGCCCGTTGTCCTGCACCGTCAGCACCGCAAAGCCCTGATCCGCCTTCAGCGTCAGCCCGATCCGGGCGCCGGGGGTGCCGGCCTCCTCCAGCGCGTTGCGCGCATTCAGCAGCAGGTTCAGCGCCGCCGTCTGCAGATCCGCCCCCGAACAGCCCACCGGCAACGGGTGATCCGGCAGCAGCGCCTCAAGCCCGATCGAGGCCGGGATGGCCGAGCGCGCCAGCGCCACGCAATCGGCCACGGCCTTGCCCATGTCGGCGGTCTCGGTGGTGGCGCCGCTGTCGCGGCTGAGCGACAGCAGCCGCCCCGTCATGTCGGCGCCCCGGTCGCAGGCGCGCCGGATCGTGTCGAGGTGATGCAGCAACCGCGCATCCGCGCTTTTCAGCGCCCCGGTGTCGGCCGACAGCCGGATCACACCCAGAATGTTGCCGATCTCATGCGCGACGCCGCCCGACATCTGCGCGATGGCATCCAGGCGTTCGCTGCGCGCCAGGTTCTCGCGCAGGACCCAGCCTTCGGTGACATCGGCCACCGACAGGATCACCAGCGGCGGTTTCGGTGCCGGGCGCGTCACCTGCTCGGTGCGGAACGACAGCGCGTGCTCGTTGCCCTCGGTATCCAGCCAGCCCAGGAACTGCCCGCCGGTCAGCCCGGCCTGCAGCCGGGCCAGCGGCCGGTCCTGCGGCGCCAGCGGCGCACGGTCGCCCAGATCGTGAAAGGCCGCGGCCTGCAGCCATTGCTGGGGCCCGGCGGTGCCGCGCACCATGCGTTCGGCCGCGCGGTTGGCCAGGATCTGGGCCCCGTCGAAGACGAAGACCGCCGTTTCCAGCCCGTCCAGAACCTGCCGCAGCCGCGTCGCGGTCTCCTGCTCGTGACGTTCTTCGGCGTTAAGGAACTGGGCGGTGCGCAGGATCACCAGCGAGGCAAAGACCGCCAGCAGGATCGCCAGACCGCTCAGCCGCAGCGAGGGATCGACCAGGCCGGAATCGGTCAGCAGAAGGCCCAGCCAGGCCAGCGCCATCGGCAGCAGCACCGCCGGCCCCAGAATGTGCCGCGCCACCCGGCTGCCGCGGGCATCCGACAGCAGGATCGCCACCCAGCTGTCGCCGGCCCCCGACAGCAGCGCCGCCAGGAACAGCAGGAACAGGCAGCTGATGGTGTTCAGCGACAGCCCGTCGAACAGCCGCAGCGACAGCAGCGCCCCGGTGTTCAGCATGTAGCCCTCGACCGCCACCAGCACCAGCACCAGACCCGCCGTGGCCAGCCCCGCCCGCAGCCGGGGCCAGCCCGCCGCCAGCCCCGTGACCGCCACCAGCATCAGCCCCAGGGCGGTGGCCACCGACATCCGGTCGCCGCCCGCCAGCCCGATGCCCAGCACCAGCCCGCGCAGGCACAGCACCAGCACCAGCCCCCGCAGCAGCGCGCTCAGCAGCCGCGCCGGGCGTCCCGGCAGACGTTCGGCCAGACCCGCCAGCGCCACCAGGGCCACCCCCAGGGCCGTGCCCGCTACCATCGCCGGCAGCCCGGGCAGGATGCGGCGGAAGACCTCGATCCCCAGGCCCCAGCCCAGCCCCAGCACCACCAGCGCCAGCAGCAATGCCAGCCCCAGCAACGCCACCGACAGCCGGTCCAGCCACCGCACCCGCAGGGTCAACGGATCAAGGGACGCGGCGCGGGCGGGGCTCATGCTGCGGTCAAGGCGCGGACAAGTTCGTCAAGCTGGCGCAGCGAGGCGGTCTTGTGCAGCCGCGCCTGGGCCATCCGCAACCCGCTGGTGAACAGCGGGCTGTCGATCAGCTCTGGCCGGCCGGTGATGATGACCACGGGCAGGGTTTCGCTGAAATTGCGCACCTGATGCAGCACCGAGATCGCGCCGCCCCCCGACATCACGACATCAAGAAAGACGATATCGAAGACCTGCTTTTCCAGCATCGGCAGGACATGGCCGCCACTTGAGACGCCGGTCACGTCGTGGCCCAGGGCCTCAAGCCCTTCAGAGAACACGTCCACATAGTCGGGATCATCGTCGGCAATCAGGATTCGGGCCAAGGTGGGACGCTCATTCAGTTGACCTTGTGATCCCCTCTGTTACCAAGGAAATAACGTGAAGAAAACCGGGAGGTCGACCGTGACGGGTACTTTGGAAACGGTCCGTGGCGGCGATGACCTGAACCTGGTCGCCATCGGCGCCTCGGCCGGTGGCCTTGAGCCGCTGGAACATTTTTTCGAGACCGCACCGGAACATGCCGGCTGGTGCTTTGTCGTCATCCAGCACCTGTCGCCGGATTATCGCTCGATGATGGATGAATTGCTGGGCCGCAAGTCGCGCCTGCGCATCCGCCATATCGAGGACGGCCTGGCGCTGGAGGCCGACACGATCTTTCTGAACCGGCCCAACACCATGGTCGAGCTGGTCGGAGGCCGCTTTCACACCCGTTTCTATTCCGACGGCGACGCTTTGCCGCGGCTGTCGATCGACGCCTTTCTCAGCTCTCTGACGACGCGCGATCCGTCGCGGACCGCTGCGGTGATCCTGTCGGGTTCGGGCAATGACGGCACCCGCGGCGCCCATGCCCTGCGCGACAAGGGCTGCGCGGTGATCGTGCAGTCGCCCTCCGAGGCCGCGTTTTCCTCGATGCCGCTGTCGGCGATCAGCTCGGGCGCGGTGGACCGGGTGCTCTCGGCCGCCGAAATCCCCTCGGCCATCCAGGAGATCTTCTCGGGCAGCCGCCGCCAGGTGCTGCAGCGCCAAGCCACGGAAAGCTTTGACAGCGGCATCTTCCGCCTGCTGGAGGACCGCTACCGGGTCGACTTTTCCTCCTACAAGCCCACCAACGTGATGCGCCGGATCGAGCGCCGCCAGCATCTGCGCGGCATCGGATCGCAGAAGGAATACATCGAGATCCTGGCCAATGATCCCGGCGCCCTGGACGAGCTGTATCAGGACCTGCTGATCGGCGTGACCGAATTCTACCGCGATCCCGACGGCATGGCGACGCTGCGCAAGAAGGTGCTGGACGTGCTGGCGCGCGAGGGTCAGGACGACAAGCCGCTGCGCGTCTGGGTGCCGGCCTGCGCCAGCGGCGAAGAGGCCTATACCATCGCCATCGAACTCTCCGAGGCGCTGATCGCCGCCGGATCGCAGCGCCGGTTCCGGGTGATCGCCACCGATGTGCACCGCGGCTCGCTGGAGCGCGCCTCGACCGGGCTTTATCCCGAAAGCGCGCTGGCCAAGATCCCCGAAGAACTGCGCCTGCGCTATTTCGAACGGCGCCGCAACGGCTATTCAGTGGCCCAGACGCTGCGCCAGAAGATCATCTTTTCGGTCCATGACGTGCTGTCTGACCCGCCGTTCATGAACCTCGACCTGATCTCGTGCCGCAACCTGTTCATCTACCTGAACGACGAACC
This sequence comes from Pseudooceanicola sp. NS-SX9, assembly GCF_057380705.1. Lineage (NCBI taxonomy): Bacteria > Pseudomonadati > Pseudomonadota > Alphaproteobacteria > Rhodobacterales > Paracoccaceae > Pseudooceanicola > Pseudooceanicola sp. NS-SX9. Next base: position 2,575,243 of record NZ_CM170818.1, read on the forward strand.
GCAGGGGCGGGTGATCTCGATGTTCCTGTTCGGGCTGCGCAAAGAGGGCTATCTGTTCCTGGGCCCCTCGGAAAGCCTGGGCAAATATGCCTCGGAATTCAAGGTTCTGGACAGCCGCTGGCGGGTCTTCCAGAAGCAGTCGCAAAAGCGGATGCTGGATCGTTCGGTGCTGTCGGGGCGGTTCCGCGGCGCCAGTTCCCTGGGCACGGAACCGCCGGCCGGCCGGGTGCCACGACGCGACCTGTCGATCGCCTCGGACATCGCGGAACTGCGCAACCGCGATCTGCTGATGCGCGCCTATGATGCGATGCTGAAACGCTATGCGCCCTCCTCGATCCTGATCACCGGCGACGGCATCGTGCTGGCCTGGTTCGGCGCCGCCTCGGTCTTTGTCGACACGATGAACAACCTGGCGGACTGGACGGTCGAGGACATCGTCCACCCGGATCTGCATTTCGTGCTGAACGTCGCGATGGAACGCCTGCGTCAGGGCCAGCTGGAAACCTATGAGCGCCAGGTCGAGATCGACCTGGGCAACGGCCGCCGCCAGAGCTGCGTCGTCCATGTCGAGGCGCTGGACCAGAAGTCGCGCAGCAAGCTGATGCTGGTGCGCCTGCAGATGGAAGAAGCCGAGGGCGAGGGCGAGAAGATCATCCATCTGCGCAACTTCGACGAGGGCGCCGACAAGCAGGAGGACATGACCCTTGTCACCCGCCGCATCCAGGAACTGGAGCGCGACCTGCGGCTGACCGAGGAAACCCTGCAGCATGTCACCGAACGGCTGGAGGCCAGCGGCGAGGAGTTGCAGGCCTCGAACGAGGAATTGCAGGCCTCGAACGAGGAACTTCAGGCCTCGAACGAAGAGCTGCAAAGCTCGAACGAGGAACTGCATGCGGTCAACGAGGAGCTGGTGTCGGTCTCGGCCGAGCACGAGCGCAAGATCGAGCTGCTCTCGGAGCTGAATTCCAACACCGAGCTGGTGCTGCAGATCCTGCAGGTGGGGGTGATCTTCCTGGATGCCAAGGCGCGGATCCGTCGGTTCAGCCAGCTGATCGCCGAATGGTTCCGGCTGGAGAGCCACGACGTGGCGCGGTCCTTGACGGTGGTGGGGCCGCGGCTGGATTTCGCGGATCTGGCGAAGCTGGCGGAACAGGTCGCCGAGACCGGCGAAACGGTGTGCGTCAGCGGCCAGTACGACAGCAGGCCGATGTCGGTCGAGATCCACCCCATCGCCGCCAATCCCGACGAGGGCGTCGGCGCGGGCGTGGTGGTGATCATCGGGGCACAGCCGGGGCTTCTGGGCACCCGCTGAGCGCGGGCTTGCCGCGGGACAGCCGGAAGGCCGCCGACCGGGCTGCGCCCCGGGTGGCACGCCGATCGCCCGGAGCAACCGCGATCCGCCGTTTCGACGGCCCCGGCGCGCCGTCGGCCCGCCCGAGGCGCCATCCAAAGGGCCTGTCCCTGCCAACGGGCCCGGCCCGGGCCGGAACCCGTCCAGCGGGCCCTGCCAAGGGCCGCCCCGCCCCCCCCCCGGAAGCGCCCGTGCATGCCGCCCCGGGCGGGCCCTGTGCCAAGCCGGCGGGTCCTGGCTGAAACCCGAACCGACCGGCCGTCGATGACCTTTGCGATGGGCCGTTCCTGACATCTGCGCAAGCGGGTTCCACAGGGTCAGGGCCAACCGGCCGCCCCCCGCCGGGGCGCGCGGTCTTCGGCGGGGGGCATGCCCGTCAGGGTCTGCAGACGGACCGCCGCCGCCCTCTGCCCGCCGTCCGGCCTGACGTCATTTCCCCAATGCCCTTCCGGCGTCCCCCTTTCCGCCCAGGACCCGAGCCCACGCGGCAGGTCACCGGCCCGGCCGGGCCCCGGGCCTCCCCGGGCCTGCCCCTCCGGCGCAGCCATATCGGCCCCGGCCCCCGCGCTCCCGACGGGATGCGCCGGATCGGTCCCGGCCAAAGGCCCGAACCGCTTGCCTCCGCGCGGCTCGGGTGCCGAACCCAGCTCGTCCCGGCAGGGACCCTGATCAGCCCCCGCCAACGGTCCCAGCGGCCCCCAAGCCGCTCCGGTTGCCACCCCGGAGCCAAGGCCCTCCGCTCAGAGCGCGCCTGATCCGCCCCCGCCAGAGACCCCGGCCGCACGCCCCGCGCCGTTACGGGGACCAGCGCCGCCCCCCTCTGGCAGGGCACGCCGGACTGCAAGGGTTTGCGCCCCATGCCTCGGCGCCACGATCACGCCGGACCGGCCACCTGCCCCGGCCGGACCGATCCCGCCCAAAGGACCCGGCCGGCAAACGGCACCCTGGCCCGCCCCATGCCGCGCCTTGCCGGGCACGACCATCCCCCAGCAGCGGGCGGCAAGGGTGCATCCTGGCGAGACCGGCTGTGCGGCGCGGCTGCCTTGCGGCGGCGCCCCTTGCGGCATAGGGCTCGGGCCAGATCCCCCGAACGCCCCGCCGATGCAGGGCCTCAGCCCGGAGCCCCCATGGCCGCATCCCCCACCCTGTCCGCCCCGCTGTCCTGGACCCTTCTGATCCTGCTGGCCGCCGTCCTGTCGGTGCCGCTGGTGCTGCTGGGGCTGCCGGCCGCGGTGCTGTTGGGTGCGATGGCGGCGGGGATCATCTTCGGGGTCCGCGACAGCGGGCTGAAACTGCCGAAACGGCTGATGCAGCTGGTCCAGGGCGTGGTGGGCGCAATCCTGGCCAACAGCCTGTCCCCGGCGCTGCTGGGCGAGGTGGGACAATACTGGCCGCTGCTGCTGATCTTCACCGCGCTGACGCTGCTGTTCGCCTTCGCGGCCGGCTGGGGGCTGCACCGCGCCACCCGCGTCGACAGCGGCGCGGCGATCATGGGCAGCCTGCCGGGCATGGCCAGCGCCATGGTGCTGATCGCCCAGGAGCGCGGCATCGACAGCCGCATCGTCGCACTGATGCAGTACCTGCGTCTGGCCACGGTGATCGTCACGCTGTCGGTGATCTCGGCGCTGGTGCCAGGTACCGCAGCCCCCGCCCCGGTCGCCGCCGAACTGCCCCTGCTGGGCGCGCCCTGGGGCTATGTGGTGATGGGGCTGATCGCGCTTTGCGGGCTGCCCGCGGCGCGGCTGTCGCGGCTACCCGCCGCCTCGATGCTGATCCCGATGCTGCTGGGCAGCGCGGCCGAGCTCTCGGGCCTGGTCCATGTCAGCCTGCCGATGGCGCTGCGCGATCTGGTGTTCCTGGCGCTCGGGCTGCAGGTGGGGCTGCGCTTCACCCGGCCGGTGCTGCTGCAGGTGTTGCAGCTGGTGCCCGCCGTGCTGGCCTCCAGCCTGGTGCTGGTGGCGCTGAGCGCAGGCCTGGGCGGCATCGCCTGCCTGGTGCTGGGCACCGATTTCCTGACCGGCTTCCTGATCACCGCCCCCGGCAGCATCGACACGGTGGTGATGATCGCCGCCGCCGCCAAGGCCAACGTCAGCCTGGTCATTGCCTTCCAGACCGTGCGGCTGATCGCCGTGGTGACGGTGGGCCCGCTGCTGCTGGACCGCATTGCCCGCCTGCCGATCTGGCGGCACGCGATGGACTGACCGCAGGCCCGGGCTGCGCGCCAGGCCGGCATCCCCAAGGGGGCGCGGGCCTGCCAAAGCCCAGAGGCAGACGGTCAGCCCCGGGACCCCAACACGTCGCAAGCGGAACGGGACGCGGAACAGCCGGTCCGCAGCCTGGCCCCAAGGGACCTCGGGCCCGAAGGCGTCTTCAGGCCGAGCGCCGCGCCAGCGCCTCGGCCGCGCCCGGCACCAGTTGCAGCGCACCTTCGGCCACAAGCTGGCTCATCGGTTGCGGATGGCCCAGCAAAAAGCCCTGCCCCTCGGTACAGCCCTCGATTTCCAGGATGTTCAGCTGGTCCTCGGTCTCGATCCCCTCGGCCAGAACCGACAGCCCCAGGCCATGGCCAAGCGCCAGTATGGCGCGGATGATGGCGATGGTCTGCGGGTTGGTCTGCGCCTCGTGGACGAAGGCGCGGTCGATCTTGATCTTGTCGAACGGGAAACTCAGCAGCGTGTCGAGCGACGAATAGCCCGTGCCGAAATCGTCCAGCGCCACCTTCACCCCCAGCTTCTTGATCTGCCGCAGGATGTTGCGCGCCCGGTCGCCATCGGCAAAAACGGTGGATTCCGTCAGCTCCAGCTCCAGCCGGTGCGGCGGCAGGCCGGTTTCCTGCAGCACCTCGCCAATCAGCCGCGGCAGGTCCGCATGGTTGAACTGCACCGCCGAGAGGTTCACCGCCACCGTGTAGGGCTGCGCCCACAGCGCGGCATCCGCGCAGGCCCGCCGCAACACCCATTCGCCAATGTCCAGGATCACCCCGGTCTCTTCGGCCAGCGGAATGAAATCCGATGGCGGAATGTAGCCCTGGCCGGGGTGCTTCCACCGCAGCAGCGCCTCATAGCCCAGGGCCTCGCCGGTGACGACAAGGGTCTGGACCTGGTAATGCACTTCCAGCTCGTCGCGGGTGACGGCACCGCGCAGCTCGACCGACATGCGGCGGCGGGCCTTCACCAGCTCGTCCATGTCCTTTTCGTAGTAGCAGATCTTGCGCGACATGTCGTTCTTGGCCCGGTACATCGCCAGATCGGCATTCTGCACCAGCGCCTCGCGGTCGGCAGCATCGTCGGGAAACAGCGCCACGCCCAGGCTGGCGCCGGGCAGGATCTCGTAATCCTCAAGGCGGATGGGCTTGTGCAGCACCTCCTCCAGCCGTTCGAGGAAATTCGACAGATCATGGGTGCCGTCCAGCCGCAGCAATGCTGCAAATTCATCGCCGCCGACGCGGGCCACGAATTCGCCTTCCTCGGGACGGGTCACGGATTTCAGCCGGTGGCCCAGCACCCGCAGCACGTCATCGCCGGTCTTGTGGCCGCGCAGGTCGTTGATTTCCTTGAAGCGGTTCAGGTCGATGCCAACCAGCGCCACCTTGGTGCGCTGATCCTTTGCCAAGGCCAGCTCCAGGTCCAGCCGGCTGTCGAACCCCGAACGGTTCGCCAGATCGGTCAGCGTGTCGGTCACCGCCATCTGGCGCAGACGTTCCACGTTTTCCGAGCGCGACTGGTCGTCGATCAGGTAGCTGACCAGCCCCGCCGCCACCACCAGCGTCGACATCAGCGCGATGGCCAGCGCCAGCACGTGGAAGGCCTCGGCGTTGAACATGCCATGCGGCGTGTCGAGCGGCACCACCGTCAGCGCGCTCATGGCGGTGAAATGCACCAGCAGGATGCCGATCGCCATCAGCCCCGCCATCAGATCGGCCGCCCGGCGCAGGCGGCTCATGCCGGCGCGCAGGGCCAGGGCGCAGCACAGCACCACCATCGCCACCGCCAATGCCAGCATCGCGCCGTTCCAGTAGACCACCCCCTGGATGCGATAGGCCAGCATGCCGGTGAAATGCATCCCCGCCACCGCCAGTCCCACAACCGCCCCCCCGAACGTCGCCCGGTTGGCCGATCCCGGTCGCCCGGCCAGCAAGAAGCCCAGCGTCAGCCCCATTACGGCCACCAGCACCGAAAGCGCCGTCAGGATCGGGTCGAACGTGACAGGCATCCCGGGATCAAACCCCAGCATCGCCACGAAATGAGTGCACCAGATCGACACGCCCCCCGCCAGGGCCGCCAGGAAATGCCAGCCCGCCCGGGTGACACCGCCGGTCCGCCGGGCACGCTTGAACAGCCGAGCCGAAACCCAGCTGCCGGCCAGGCAGATCAGCACCGCCAGCAGGACCAGCCAGCGGTTGTGCGCGTAAGCGATGCAATTGAAAACCGTCACCATCGGCATTCCCGTTATTCCGCCACGGGCGCAGCTGCCCGGCCGGTCTGCTTTGCACTTACAGATCCCACACGCAGGGCGCGACCCGTAATTCTACGTACACCCTTGTCTTTTTGCGCGCTGCCAAAACCCTACGGGTCCGATAAGGCCAGCCTGATCCAGCCCGCCCGCAGGCTCAAGACAAGAAACGATCCGCGTCCGTTTCGATTCCCATAAGCGGAATTAAAGCCCCGAATTCACCGGCGCTTCTTAGCTGCCTTTGCGGCACCAAACAATCATTCCGGCCGCCGCAAAGGGCTTTTTTACAATGCTTCAGAACCGCATGCCCCGGGCCTGCCTGCCACCGGGGCACCCGCCGCGCCTCAGCCGTGCCGCGCCAGCAGTGCACGCAACTGCGACGGGAAAAGTTGCAACAGCAGGGTCTCGGTCATCGCATTGCCGCCGTGCTGGACAAAGATGCGCAGATCGATCGGCTGGTTGTCATCCGAGGCCAGCTTGGAGAAATCCAGATCGAACAGCGCCCGCCAATAGGCCTGCCCCACCACCGGATAGGCCGTCCCCCCCGAAACCGTACCCCGCGTGCTGGTCACCACCGGCAGCGTGTCGGGCCCGGCATGCAGCTGTTCAAAGCCCATGCCGTCGAAATCGCAGACGATGCGGACAACACCCTTGGGACGTTCCTGGCCGGGCGATCCACCGGCACCGATGCGCACCGCGGTAAAGCGGGCGCTGACCGGCGGCACGGGGCAGTCTTCCAGCCAGCTGAGGCGGTATTGCAGGCTGTATTCCGATCCGTTGGCCGCCGCCGCCTGGGGCGTCCAGAAGGCCACGATATTGTCGAAGGTCTCGTCATTGGTGGGCAGTTCGATCAGGGTGACGGCCCCGGCGCCCCAGTCGCCCATCGGCTCGATCCAGGCCGAGGCGCGTTTCTCGTAGAACACCGCGTCGTCCTGGTAATCGGCAAAGTTGCGGTCCCGCTGCATCAGCCCGAAGCCCTTGGGATCGGTGGTCGAGAAGCTGTTGGTCATCACCAGCGGCGGGTTGTTCAGCGGCCGGAAGATGCGCTCTCCGTTGCCGGAATGGATCTCAAGGCCGTCGCTGTCGTGGACCTCGGGGCGCCAGTCGGAACTGACCTGCCGGTCGTGCTTGCCGAACCAGTACATCGAGGTCAGCGGCGCCAGACCCAGCCGGCGCACGTCACCGCGCAGGAAGATGTCGGCCGATACCTCCTGGATGACACCCTGGTCCTGCCAGGACAGGATCTGGTAGGCGCCGGTGGCGCGGGGGCTTTCCAGCAGCGCATAGGTGGTGATGCGCCCGTCGCCCTGTTCCTGCAGCCAAAAGCGCGAAAAGCGCGGGAATTCCTCGGCGCCGTCGGGCAGGCCGGTATCCAGCGCCAGGCCGCGGGCCGACAGGCCGAACTGGCCCGAATAGCCCGCCGTGCGCCAGTACGAGGCGCCCAGGAACGACATCCAGTCGTTGCCCGTGGTGGTATCTTGCACCGAGAACCCCGCAAATCCGTCGGTCTTGGTCAGCTTCTGTGCCGGGTTGCCATCGGGAATGTCGAAGAAATCCTTCGAGAACGGTACTTCGCGCGCCTGGCCATCCTGCAGGACGAAGATCTGCACCGGATCGGGGAAGTAGCGGCCGGGGTAGAAGAAATCGACGGGGAAATCCTGTGGCAGCCCGTTGTAGAGCGCCTGATCCTTGCGAAAGCGGATCTGGCTGTGGGCCTCGTAGTCGATGTCGTGGATCAGATCGGCATCGGGCACCGGCACCGGCGCATAGGGTTTCTGGGCCATGTCGCGCGCCATGGCGCGCAGCGCGTCAAAGCTGAAGGGCTGCGGATCCCCCAGCGTGACGCCCGCGGCGGTGATCGCCGCCTGGGCGCGCGCCAGCTGCGGCAGCACGAAAAAGGCACCGGCGCCGGCGGCTGCCGCCAGGAAACGGCGGCGGTCAGGATGATCGACGGTCATGCGTCTCTCCGGTCAAAAAGCGTGGGCCATGGTTTGACCCAGTTTTCCGGCCGCGCAAACAGAAATACGTTCCGCAGGCAGGCCGCCGCCCAGGGGTGTGGCGTCAATGCCGGTGCGCGGCCGCCCCCGCCTGCCCAAGACACAGGCAGCGCCGCCCGTGCCGTGCAGGAAATCGCTGGCCGGAACCGGACAAGCACACTACGCTGCACTGCAGCACAACCGCATCCAGCCAGAGGTCCCTGATGGTCGTACCAGCCAAGCCGATATCGCTCGACGTGGCCCTGCAAGGCGGTGGGGCACATGGGGCCTTCACCTGGGGCGCGCTGGACCGTCTGCTGCAGGAAAAGGACCTGACCATCGCGGCGCTTTCGGGCGCCAGTGCGGGGGGGATGAATGCGGTGGTGGCGGCCTCGGGGCTGGTCAACGGCCGCCCCGAAGAGGCCCGCGAGGCCCTCGCACGCTTCTGGACCGAGATCAACGAGGCCGCCCGCGCCGCCTTCCCGATCTTTCCCCTGATCGAGGCCTTCCCGGGCGTGCTGTCGGCGGCGGGGGCCTGGTGGTCGACACTGACCGGCGGCATGGTCAACCTGCGCGCCCGCCCCGCCCAGGGCCGTGCCACCCAGGACATGCTGCGCGACATCCTGACCAGCATCATCGACTTCGAGGCGCTGCGCGGCGGCGCCGGGCCGCAGTTGTTCATCTCGGCCACCGATGCGCGCACCGGCGCCGCGCGGATCTTTACCCGCGCGGAAATGACGCCCGAGGTCCTGTTGGCCTCGGCCTGCCTGCCGGGGCTGTTCCCGCCGGTCAGCATCGACGGGGTGGATTACTGGGACGGCGGCTATTCCGCCAACCCGCCGCTGCTGCCGCTGGTGCGCCATTCTCCGGTCAGTGACCTGCTGCTGATCACCATCAACCCGCTCGACCATGACGAGACCCCGACCGACCCCGAGGCCATCGCCGCCCGCATCAACGAACTGACCTTCAACCAGGGCCTGCTGCGGGAAATGCGCGGTCTGGCGCTGCTGAAAGAGGAACTGCGCGCCCAGCCCCTGCTGGTGCCCACTGGGCTGATGAAGGCGGTGCGCGACCTGCGCTTTCATGAAATCCACGACGAGGCGCATATGTCGAAGCTGGATCAGGAGTCCAAGCTGATGCCCTCGTGGCCGCTGCTGGAGGAGCTGCGCGACCACGGCCAGGCCGCCGCCGACACCTGGCTGACCAAGCATCGCGGGGCGCTCGGGCGGCGCTCGACGATGGATCTGGCCGGGCGCTACCTGTGATCAGGCGGCCTGCCGCAGGGCCTCGACCTCCAGGAAGATCCGGCTGACCTCGGGGTGGGCCTTGCGGATGTGGGCCTGGACACGCTCGACCGTCTCGAAGACCTGCGCCCCCGAGGCGCCGGGATCAAAGCGGATCTCGATGTTCAGCAGCACCTGGTCGGGGGCGAAATGCATGGTCAGCAGATGCGTCACCTGCGCCACGCAGGGGTCCGCCGCGGCCAGCGCCCGGACCGAGGCCACCAGATCCTCATCCGCGGCCTCGCCCATGATCAGCGCCCGGGTTTCCCCGATCAGCAGCGCCGCCACCGCGATCAGGATGACCCCGATCGCCACCGAGGCCACCCCATCCCAGACCGGCGCATCCCATGTCACCGACAGCCAGACCCCGGCGGCGGCGGCCAGGATGCCCAGAAGGGCGGCGAAATCCTCGGCCACGACGATGTAGACGGCCGGGTCCTTGCTGCGGCGAAAGGTGCGCAGGATCCCCTCGCCGGGCTTGCGGGTCTTCATCAGGGCGCGCAGGGCGATGACGAAGGACGTGCCCTCGGCCAGCAGGGCGATGCCCAGCACGGCGTAGTTCCAGACCGGCGCCTCGATCGGTTCGGGGGCGCGGATGTGGCGGATCCCCTGCCAGACCGACAGGCCGCCGCCCAGCAGGAACAGCAGCATCGCCACCAGCAGCGACCAGAAGTACAGCTCCTTGCCATAGCCGAAGGGGTGGCGGGCATTGGCGGGCTTGTGCGAACGCCGCACGCCCAGCAGCAGAAGCGCCTCGTTGCCGGTATCGACCACCGAATGCACCGCCTCGGACAGCATCGAGGCACTGCCGGTAAAGCTCGCCGCGGCGAATTTCGCGACCGCGATCAGCAGGTTGGCCGCCAGCGCCCCGTAGACGGCAATGGGGCGTTCGGGGGCGGCAGGCGGGGCGGTGTCAGGCATTGCGGGGTCCTTCGGGGGGCGGGTTGCGCCGCGATGCGGCATCGCCCACCCAACCCGAAGGCCCCGACTGCGGTTCCCCGCCGCCCGGGAGGCCCGCCCCCCGAGGGCCATCCCACCCGTGTCCTGACCTTGCGTCCCCGGCCGGTGGCCCCCCGCAGGAAGGCATCAGCCGATGTGCCCACGCCAGAGGGTTTCGGCCGATAGGCCCCCGCCGGTGCGCCTCGGTCGGTGGGCCTCGGCCGGTGAGCCTAAGCCCGAGGGCCTTTGCCGGTAGCCCCCCGCCGGCGGCCCCCCGTCAGAGGGCCCGAGCCGGAAGGCCGCCGCCATAAGGCTTCGGCCGGTGCCCCCCCCGCCCGAGGGTCTCAGCCGCGGTGCACGGCCAGCGGGCCCCAGCCCTGGCTGACCGGCATGACCTCGAGCGCGTTGATGTTGACATGGGCGGGCAGCCCCGCGACCCAGGCGATGGTCTCGGCGATGTCCTCGGGCTGCAGGGGATGGGCGCCGGCATAGAGCTTGTCGTAGGCCTCCTGGTTGCCGCCCGTGCGCACCAGGGTGAATTCGCTTTCCGCCATCCCCGGTTCGATCGAGGTGACGCGCACGCCGGTACCCGCCAGATCGGCCCGAAGCCCCAGCGAGAACTGCCGCACGAAGGCCTTGGTGCCGCCGTAGACATTGCCGCCCGGATAGGGCCAGTGCGCGGCGATGGAGGACAGGTTGACGATCAGGCCGCGGGTCTCGATCAGGCGATCCAGCAGCAGCCGCGTCATGGTGGCAAGGCCGGTGACATTGGTGTCGATCATCGCCTTCCAGTCGCCCAGGTCGCAGTGCTGCGCCGGCGCCGTGCCGCGCGCCAGCCCGGCATTGTTGACCAGCGCGTCGATGCGGGTGAATTCCACCGGCAGGCTGTCGATGGCGGCGCGGGTCGCGGCCTCGTCGCGGATGTCGAAGCACAGCGGATGGGCGATGGCGGGGCCGCCCAGGGCCTCGACCAGGGCGCTCAGGCGATCCGCGCGGCGGCCGGTCACGACAACCTTCCAGCCCTCGGCCACGAGGCGGCGGGCAATGGCGTCTCCGAAACCGGCGGTGGCGCCGGTGATCAGGGCGGTCTTTTTCATGGGGGGTCTCCGTGGTGGCGGGGGGAAGGAGGCCCCCCGTTGCGTCGGGCGCAGGGAACACCCTGGCGCCGGGAAAGGACAGGGCCAGATCCTGCGGGCCTATGGATCCAGCGGTGCGGCGGCCGGACGCGGGCCCAGCTGCGGCCGATGTGCCTGCAAAAGCATCCGCCGGAACACCTGGGCGATCTGCGACAGCTCTGGCTGGACGAAATGCGCCAGGCAGATCCCGAGGTCAAAGCGGATCACGTCGGGGCGCAGCGCCTGCATCCGGCCCTGCTCGACCCAGGCGCGGGCGGTGTGTTCGGGCATGACGCCCAGATAGCGCCCGCTCAGGACCAGATGCACCAGCCCCTCCATCGCATTGACCGAGGCGACCGGCGGATCGGCAAAGATCGTCTGGTAGGCGGCCGTCACCGAATAGCTGCGCCGGGCATGGGCATGGCGGGCGATCTGGTCCAGCTTCAGCTGGCCGGGATCCTGGCCGAACAGCGGATGACCTGCGCCGCAGTACAGGTACTGGGCTTCGTGGAACAGGGGCTCCAGCCCGATGCCGGCGTTCATCGGCAGGTTCGGCACCAGCGCCATGTCGATCCGCCGGTTCAGCAGCGCGGTTTCCGCCTGGTTCGGCGCGATCACCGAAAGCGAGACATGCACATCGGGCACCTCGCGGTTGAAATCCGCCAGCGCCTGCCACAGCCGGCATTGCGGGTGCTCGGCGATGGCGTCGATCAGGCCGATGCGCAGCTCGCCCACCAGGCGACCGCGCATCACCCCCATCTCGGTGCGGAAATGTTCCAGCGCGGCCAGGCAGCGGACGGTTTCGTTGAAGACCTTGCGGCCCTCTTCGGTCAGCGCAAAGCCCGAGCGCCCCCGCCGGCACAGCGTCAGCCCCAGCCGCGTCTCAAGCGCCGACATCTGCGCGCTGATGGTCGAACGCGACAGGCCCAGCACCTCTTGCGCGGCGCTGAAGCCGTTCTGTTCGACCACGGTGCGAAAGATCCGCAGCTGGCGCAGGTCGACATCGCTGATCGGCGGCACATGGCTGGACATAGGTTGGCCTTTTCGGACGTTTGGTTTTTAAGTTCTGTATTATTGGACGTGATCTTTCATGGCAACCTGATCCCGAGGCGCAACCCGGCGCCGACCACGGAGACGACCATGACCGACACCTCTTCCCTGTCCTTCGCCCCGGTTTCGGGCATGCAGGCGCCGCGCTACACGGGGATCGCCAGCTTCATGCGGCTGCCCTACCTTGCGCCCGGCCATCCGGCGCTGGATCAGGTGCAGATCGGGCTGGTGGGCGTGCCCTGGGACGGCGGCACCACCAACCGCCCCGGCCCCCGCCACGGGCCGCGCCAGCTGCGCGACCAGTCGACCATGGTGCGCCACATCCACCCGGCCTCGGGCATCAACCCCTTCACCACGGTGAACTGTGCCGATCTGGGCGACTGCCCGGTGAACCCGGCCGATGTGATGGACACGATGGCGCGCGTCACCGCCTTCTACGCCGATCTGGTGGCGCGCGGCATCCGGCCGCTCAGCGCGGGGGGCGATCATCTGGTGTCCTACCCGATCCTGCGCGCGCTTGGCGCCGCGGCCCCGCTGGGGATGATCCATTTCGACGCCCATACGGACCTGTTCGACACCTATTTCAACGGCAACCGCTTTACCCATGGCACGCCCTTCCGCCGCGCCATCGAAGACGGCTATCTGGATCCCAAGCGGGTCGTGCAGATCGGCATCCGGGGCGCCGCCTATGACCAGGCCGACATCGACTGGGGCCTGGCACAGGGCGTCCGCATCATCCGCATCGAAGAGGTCGAATCCCGCGGCCTGGCCGATGTGATGGACGAGGCCCGCGCCATCGTCGGCGACCGGCCCACCTATGTCAGCTTCGACATCGACGCCATCGACCCGGCCTTCGCCCCCGGCACCGGCACCCCCGAGATCGGCGGCTTTACCACCCGCGAGGCCCAGGCGATGGTTCGCAGCCTTCAGGGGCTGACGCTGGCGGGCGCCGATCTGGTCGAGGTCTCGCCGCCCTTCGATCCCGCCGGCATGACCGCGATGGTGGGCGCCACGATGATGTACGAACTGCTGTGCGTCATGGCCGCCAGCCCCGCCTGATCCCTTCCCAAAGACCACCCCAGACGGATCGCCCAAGATCCGCCCCAACTCGGAGACCTCCCATGACCAAGACCAAGATGACCGCGCGCCTGCGTCTGGGCGCCCTTGCCCTGCTGGGCAGCCTTGCCACCCTGTCGCCGGCAATGGCCGACGAGAGCCTGAAGATCGGCATTTCCACCTGGGTGGGCTATGGGCCGCTCTACATCGCCGAGAAGGAAGGCTTCTTCAAGGACGAGGGGCTGAAGGTCCAGCTGATCAAGATGGAAGACGTCAAGACCCGGATGCCGGCGCTGGCGGCGGGCCGGATCGACGCGGTGACCACCACCATCGACACCGTGCTGGGCTTTACCTCGGCCGAGCATCCGCTGACCTATCTTTTCGCCGTCGATGACAGCCACGGCGGCGACGGCATCGTGGCGCGCGCCGACATCACCTCGGTCGAGGGGCTGAAGGGCAAGAAGGTGGCCTTTGCGCAGGGCTCGGTGTCGCAGTTCTACCTGTCGGTGCTGCTGAAACAGGCCGGCATGACGCTGAAGGACATCGACGCGCTGAACATGACCGCAGGCGATGCGGGCGCGGCCTTCGTGGCCGGCAAGGTCGATGCCGCCGTCACCTGGGAACCCTGGCTGACCCGCGGCAAGCAGGCCAAGGACAGCCACCTGCTGGTCGACAGCGCGACCTCGCCGGGGCTGATCACCGATGTCATGGTCACCACCGACAAGATGGCGGCCGAGCACAAGGACGCCATGCAGGGCCTCTACCGCGCCTGGGTCAAGGCCGTGGACTGGCAGAAGGCGCATCCCGAAGAGGCTGACAAGATCATGGCCAAGGGCGTCGGCGGCTGGCTGGAAGACCCCGAGATCTTTGCCGAAACCCGCACCGGCATCATCTTCTACGACGCTGCGATGAACCAGAAGTTCATGGATCCCGCCAATCCCGACGGCATCGTCGCCACCATCGCCAATGCCGAAACCCTGGGCCGCGAGGGGGGCCTTTACGACGTGTCGACGACACCCGCCGACATGCTGACCCCCGGCATCGTGCAGTAAGGGCGGCCGATCCATGTGGACCCGTTCCCTCTTCGCACCCAAGGTCGAGATCCCGCGTCCGACCTATCTGGCGCTCTCCTGCGGCTCGGCCCTTGCGGTGCTGGCGCTGTGGTGCGGGCTGACCTACGGGGGGCTGACGCCCCCCGACTTCCTGGCCACCCCGGGCCAGGTCATCGCGGCCGCCATCAAGCGGATCGAGGATTTCTCGCTGTTCGAGAACATCTGGGCCAGCCTTGTCGTGATCCTCTCGGGCTTCCTGCTGGCCTCGGTCTGCGCGGTGCCGCTGGGCATCCTGATGGGCAGCTTCCGCGCCGTGCAGGCGGTGATCGAACCGATCACCGGCTTCATGCGCTACATCCCCGTCTCGGCGCTGATCCCGCTGCTGATCCTGTGGATCGGCATCGGGGTGGAACAGAAGATCATGGTGATCTTCCTGGGCACGTTCTTCCAGCAGCTGATCCTGATCTCGGACGTGTCGGCGCGGGTCAGCAAGGACCTGATCGACTGCGCCTACACGCTGGGCGCCCGCCGCAAGGAGGTGATCTGGCACGTCCTGCTGCCCGCCTGCCTGCCGGGCGTCATGGACAACCTGCGCGTCACCATGGGCTGGGCCTGGACCTATCTTGTCGTGGCCGAGCTGGTCGCGGCGGATGCGGGCCTTGGCTACATGATCCTGAACGCGATGCGGGGGCTTTTCACCGATGTCATCCTGCTGGGGGTCTTCACCATCGGCTTCCTGGGGCTGCTGACGGATTTCATCTTCAAATGGCTGCGCCGGCGCCTGCTGCCCTGGTCCGCAAGCTTCTGAGAAAGGCCAGACCATGACCAACCTTCTGGAAATGCGCGACATCACCGTGCGCTTCACCCCCAAGGGCAAACCCGCGGTGCTGGCGCTGGACGGCGTGTCGCTGGATGTGGCGGCGAACCGGTTCTCGGTCATCGTGGGGCCGTCGGGCTGCGGCAAGTCCACGCTGCTGCGCCTTGCGGCGGGGCTCGAGGTGCCGACATCGGGGGTGCTGCGCCTTGACGGCCAGCCGATCGACGGGCCCTCGGCGGACCGCGGCATGGTGTTCCAAAGCTACACCCTGTTCCCCTGGCTGACGGTGCGCGAGAACGTCATGTTCGGCCCCAGGCTGAAGAAGCTCGCGAAATCCGAATGCGAGGACATCGCCGACCGGCTGATCGGCGCGGTCCACCTGAAAGGGTTCGAAAACTCCTATCCGCAGGAGCTGTCGGGCGGCATGAGGCAGCGCGTGGCGCTGGCGCGGGCGCTGGCCAATGACCCGCGCATCCTGCTGATGGACGAACCCTTCGGGGCGCTCGACAGCCAGACCCGCCAGCAGATGCAGGAACTGCTGCTGGAGATCTGGCAGGACAGCCGCAAGACCGTCCTCTTCATCACCCATGACATCGACGAGGCGATCTTTCTGGGTGACGAGGTGCATGTGATGGGGGCGCGGCCGGGCCGCATCCGCCAGTCCTTCGCCATCGACATCCCCCGGCCGCGCGACATCGAGGTGCTGACCAACCCCGCCTTCACCGCCTACAAGCGCGAGATCCTGCACCTGATGCACGGCGGCGAGACCCGCGTGGCCTAACCCGCCAGCTGCGCCGGGGCGATCCGGCGCAGCCGCAGCGCATTCGACAGCACAAAGACCGACGACAGCGCCATCGCCCCCGCCGACAGCATCGGCGACAGCAGCACCCCAAGGCCCGGGTACAGCACCCCCGCCGCCACCGGGATCAGCGCGGCATTGTAGGCAAAGGCCCAGAACAGGTTCTGCCGGATGTTGCCCATGGTCCGGCGCGACACCTGCAGCGCGTTCACCACCCCGCCCAGGGCCCCCGACATCAGCACCACATCGGCAGATTCGATCGCCACATCCGTGCCGGTGCCGATGGCAATGCCCACATCCGCATGGGCCAGCGCCGGGGCATCGTTGATGCCATCCCCCACAAAGGCCACCCGGCGCCCGCCCTGCTGCAGTTCCGCCAGCGCCGCCACCTTGCCATCGGGCAGCACCCCGGCGATCACCCGGTCGATGCCGGTCTCGGCGGCGATGGCACGCGCGGTTTCCGCGCGGTCGCCGGTGATCATCGCGACCTGCAGGCCCTGCGCCTTCAGCGCCGCGATGACCGCGCGGCTGTCGGGCTTGACCGGATCCGCCACGCCGATCACCGCCGCCAGCCTGCCATCGACGGCGGCAAAAAGCGCCGTGCGCCCCTGCGTCGCCAGCGCCGTTTCCCGATCCGCCAGCACCGCCGTGTCGATGCCTTCGCGCGCCATGAAGCGCCCGGCGCCCACCAGCACATCCGCGCCCCCGACCCGGGCCCGCACGCCATGCCCGGTGACCGAGGCAAAGTCTTCGGCGGCAAGTGCGGCCAGCCCCTCGGCCTGCGCCGCGCGGGTGATGGCCTGGGCGACGGGATGTTCCGAACGCCCCTCGACCGCGGCGATCTGCGCCAGCAGGGTGGCGCGGTCAAAGCCGGGCGCAAGCTCCAGATCCGTCAGCGCGGGGCGGCCTTCGGTGACGGTGCCGGTCTTGTCGAGCGCCACCACCTGCACCGAGGCCAGCTGCTGCAGTGCATCCCCCTTGCGGAACAGCACCCCCAGATCGGCGGCCCGCCCGGTGCCCACCATGATCGAGGTGGGCGTCGCCAGACCCATCGCGCAGGGGCAGGCGATGATCAGCACCGACACCCCCGCCACCAGCGCCAGCGTGCCACCGGGACCAAAGATCAGCCAGGCCAGCACCGTCAGCACCGCGATCCCCATGACCACCGGCACGAACCACAGGGTGATGCGGTCCACCAGCCCCTGGATCGGCAGCTTGGCGCCCTGCGCCTCTTCGACCATGCGGATGATCTGCGCCAGCGTCGTGTCGGCCCCCACCCGCGTGGCACGCAGCCCCAGCGCGCCCGTGCCGTTCACCGTGCCGCCGGTCACCGCATCGCCCGGGGCCTTCAGCACCGGGGCAGGTTCGCCGGTCAGCATGCTTTCATCGACGCGGCTTTCGCCCTCGGTCACCTCGGCATCGACGGCGATGCGTTCACCGGGACGAACCTGAAGGATGTCGCCCACGCGGACCTCCTCGACCGGCAGATCGACGGCCTGGCCATCGCGCAGAACCCGCGCGGTGCGCACCTGCAACCCCAGCAGAGACTTGATCGCGGCGCCGGTGCGGCCCTTGGCGCGGGCCTCCAGGAAGCGGCCCAGCAGGATCAGCACGACAATGACGGCGGCGGCCTCGAAATAGACGGCGCGCACCGCCTCGGGCAGCAGCCCCGGCAGGAAGGTCGCGATGACCGAATAAAGATAGGCCGCCCCCGAACCCACCGCGACCAGGCTGTTCATGTCGGGCGCGCCCTTCAGCAGCGCCGGGATGCCGCGCAGGTAGAACATCCGCCCCGGCCCCGCCAGCACCAGCGTCGTCAGCACGAACTGCCCGATCCAGCTGGCTTCCTGCCCCAGCGTGGCATTGATCCAGTGGTGGAAGGCGGGCACCAGATGGCCGCCCATCTCGACCAGGAAGACCGGCAGCGCCAGCACCGCCGCCAGGATCATCCGGCGGGCCAGGTCGTGGGCCTCCTGTTCCTTGCGGGCGCTGCGGTCCAGGGTTTCCCCGGATTGCGCCAGGCTGGCCGGATAGCCCGCCGCCGCGCTGGCCGCCACCAGATCAGCCGGCGTCACCGCGCCTTCGGCATAGCGCACCCGGGCGGTTTCCGAGGCCAGGTTCACGTTCACCTCCAGCACCCCCGGCACCGCCTGCAGCGCCCGGTCCACCCGCCCCACGCAGGAGGCACAGGACATCTCGTGCACGCTCAGCACCGCTTCGGCCGTGCGCGCCGGATAGCCCAGCCGATCAAGCGCCTGCACCACCTGCGGCAATTGCGCGGGCGAGGCCAGCGTCATCCGCGCCGTTTCGGAGGCGAGGTTGACCGAGACATCCCCCACCCCCTCCACCGCCTTCAGGCCACGGTCGACACGGCCCACGCAGGAGGCGCAGGACATGCCTTCGACAGACAGGGTAACAGGGGTTTGCATGGACATCTCGGCCTCCGGTTTGTTTCAGATCTGTGGCCTAGATCGGGCTTCCAGCAACTGGAAGGTCAACCCTCGTCGGAAAACTTTCTGCCGGCCGCGCCGAAAGGCTTGACCTTCCCCCTGCTGGAACCTCCATCTGCTGGGTCAGCAATTTGCAAGGAGAGTTCGCCATGAACTTCAACGTTCCCGAAATGAGCTGCCGTCACTGCACCGCAGCGATCGAAACCGCCGTCAAGGCCGCAGACCCTGCCGCCGCCGTGACCTGCGATCTGGACAGCCATCTGGTGAAGATCGACAGCGGGCTTTCCGCCGAGGCCCTGGGCGCCGCGATCCGCGACGCCGGCTATGACGCCCAGCCGGTCGCCGGCTGAACCAGCCCGGTCAGCCGGTCGAATGCCCTGACAGGGCATAGGCCGGCGGCCGGCGCCCCGGGGCCGGCGCCTGCAGCGCCATGGTCGTCACGGCAAGTTTCGGCGTCAGGCCGATGGCCCGCAGGAAGGTGGCGAAATCCCCCTGCCCCAGCCGCGTGTCGACGCGGACGAATTGCCCACGCCGCCCCGCCAGCAGAGCAGCCACCAGCGCGATGGCATCGGCCTCGTGCCAGGCGGCAACCGGGCCCACGAACAGCCCGCGCCCAAAGCGGCGCCGCAGGGCAAAGCCCCGGATATGCCCGGCCCGCTCGATCACCCGGCTGTCCGACCGGGCCAGCAGCGATTCCAGTACCGCCTTGCGATCGGCGCCATAGACCGCATGGTCAAGGTCCGAGATCTGCGGCAGATCCGCGGCAACGACCGGGCGCACCGCAGGATCCTGCGGCGCCTGCGGCGTCAGCAGATCCCCCGACAACACCCCCTGAAACCGGAAGACGCCGCTGGTGGCCCGGGCCTTCAGATGACGGAACAGCGCCACGTCCTCGGGGCAGGCATTCAGAAAGGTGGCACCACCCCCGGCGCGTTCCAGGATTTCCTGCGCCATGCGGTCCTTCAGGCCGCCGGCGCGCAGGTGCGGATGGCAGATCACCATGCCCACGGCCGCCGGCCCGTCGGCATAGGGAAAGTACATGGCCGAACCATGCACCCGCGCCATCCCGTCTACTGCCACAATGCCCCGGCCCGCCGCCAGATTGTCCGCCCAGTCGTCGCGCCGGTGCGGCCAGCCGACGCTGACCGACAGCCGGTGCAGGGCATCCAGATGCTGCGGACCCATCTCCTGCAACGCCAGCGCGCGCGGCAGGGCCCGCGTGGACTGCGAAGGAACGAGGCTGGACATGACAGGTCTCCGGCAGGCGCAGGGACGGCCCCTGCCCCGCCAGAGGGCGCCATTGCTCCCGCAACGTCAAGCCCGCCCCGGCGGCACCCCGGCCATAGCCCGAACAGGCATCCCCACCCTGGCCGCACGGGCGGTTCCCGGCCATCGGCATCAGCCATTCGGGCCCTGTAACTTTGTCCGAATTTATTTCACCCGTTGCGTTCCCTAACACTGTCTTTGGAAACGATCGGAGGAGCGTTTCCAATTCCAAGGCAAGGCGATTTCTTCGCCAAAAGGGAGGTACCAGAAATGAAAGTTCTTATTGTCACCGCATCCGCATTGTTCCTGACCGCCGGCATCGCATCCGCCGATACCGTGCTGGGGACCGGCGCATGGTCGGGCTCGGAAAGCGGCGCGTCGTTTAGCGGCTCGTCCGGCGCGGGCACCTTCGGCGGCCTGTCGGGCGCATCCAACACCACCACCATGGCCATGAGCTCGTCCGGCCAGGCAGGCGGCACGACCGCCCTTGGCTGGGGCGGCGCGATCTCGGGTGCGGGCTCGACCACCACGTCGGTGGGCAGCGTGCAGAACAGCTCGGCCTCGGGCTCGATCGGCTTTGGCGGCGCGGCGGCTTCGGGGGGCTACTCGGGCTCCAACGGCAGCTCTGCGGGCGCCTTCGGCGGGTTTGGCACCATCTTCTAACGAGGGGTGCCAAATGCCCGGACCAGCCTAGGACCGGTCCGGGCTGGCCGGAGTGGGTATCCGAACGTACCGCTCCGGCCTCACGTTTAACCTCTGCGTTCGGAGGGGAGTATGAAACCATGAAAAGCATCACGAAGGATCTGACAGTCGCCGTCTGCTCGGCCGCCACCCTGTTCGCCGCCACCGCGTTCTTGGACGGCGCGGCCCTGGCCCAGACCACCACCACCAGCACGGCGGGCTCCAGCTCTGCCAGCTCGGCGCAGGTCGAGAGCTCGGCCGGGGCCTATGCCTCTGGCGGCACATCGAATGCCCAGATCTATCTGGACCAGAGCACGCCCGCGACGATCACCAGCAAGCAATATTACCGGGGCGCCTACACGGTGCGCTCGGCCCCTGCGGTGCAGCCGCCCTCGATGGGGTCCGGGCATCCCTGCGCGCTGTCCAGCAGCATCGGGATCTCGATCATCGGCGGCGGCGCAGCGGGCGGCCTGGGCCGCGTCGACGAGGCCTGCCTGCTGGCGCAGATGGGCCAGGGTCAGGCCGCGCTGCTGATGATCGCACGCCGCGACACCGAGGCCTGCATCGCACTGCGCCAGGTCGGCACCATTCCCGCGAACAGCCAGTGCTCGGCCGCGGAACGGCGCGCCAGCGCCCGCGTGCAGCGCACCAGGGCGGCCGATCCCGCAGTCACGCGCACAGCACCGCAGCCCGTGGCCGCGACCCCGGGGCCACGTCCGATCGCCAGCTACGTGCGCTGCTCGCGCCGCTCGGATGGCAAGATCCTGGCGCAACGCCAGAGCGGCACGCCCTATACGGATGCCCAGGTTGCGGACTATTGCCGCAGTCAGATCCGCTGATCCCGCCCCGGACAGGCAATCGGGCCCAGGGCCAATGCGGCCCCGGGCCCTTTCGGCGTGACAACGACATCACATTCAATTTCGATGGGGGGGGGAATTTTAAAAATACACACCCGCCCCAATAGGAATCAACCCTGTCCGAAAATGAATAAATCAACCGGATTTATTTCCATTCAAGGCGAGGAAAAAGGCCAATTTGGCGCAACCCAATTCCCCGCGATACCTCTGAACGTGATCCTTCCCCGCCCGTCAGACACAGCCGGTGTCGGGATCCGGCAGGTAGCCTGCGTAATGGGCACGGATCCCGGCGGTCAATCGCCCGAAATACTCGGCATAGGTGGGCACGGTCATCAGATGGCGCGGCGTCGCCAGCACCATCTTCTGGGCCGTCCGGCCGATGTCGTAGAAGGCCACCTGGCTGCGGATGCGCTGCGACAGATTGCTGTGCAGCGTGATCGAAACATGGCAGCTGGCCAGCCCTGCGGCGACGATTTCGACCGCGCCAAGGTGCAGGTCGCTGCTGAAATAGGGCACTGCGGTCGGCAGATGCGCCTGGAACCACAGATCGCTCGTGGCACGCCATTCATGCGGCACATCCACCAGCACGCGGTTCAGCAAGGGTGCCGGCAGCCCCGAGGGCACCGCCCCCGCCGCGATGATGCCGCGCACCAGCGCCGGATCGACGCTGCGCGGCACCGCCCACAGGATGCGGTCCTCGTACAGGACCTCGGTGCGGAAGGCCGGGGTTTCCGCCAGCGTGCCGGTCATCGCCATCAGCGCCACATTGGCCTTTCGGATCTCAAGGTATTCCAGCAGCACGCTGCTGGAGGGCGCCCAGCTGACCGCGAATTCCGAGATCAGCGGATCGGCCCGTGCCTCGGTCGCGGCCAGTCCCAGCACCCGGCCGGAATGCGACGGCATGGTGGCAAAGCGGATCTTGTAGAGATGCTGACCGAACAGTTCGCGGTGCCGATAGGTGCCGGTTTCAAGATCCGCCAGAACCGAGCGCGCGGTCCGCGCCCAGAGCTCTCCGGCGGCGGTCAGTACCTCTGTTCGCTGGCGGTCGCGATGTACCAACCCGGTGCCGAGCGCCTCTTCAAGCTTGGCCAGCTGCGCCGAGATGGTCGGCTGGGTCAGCCCCAGCAGCTTGCCCGCCTGCCGCATCGAGCCCGCCACCGCGATGGCATTCAGCACCTCCAGCTGGCGTATCGTGATCGCAGTCGAATAACCCATTGCCGTCCCCAAGGGGCGAAGCCGGCCCTACGGCCCCGGACCCGCCCCTGTCGGGATCCGGCCCGGAAACTTCACACCCATAGATTGAACAATACGTTATCCCAAGCGCTTGACCAACCTTTTCGGATCTTCAGCCATGGCCGTGGTGAAAACAGATCGCCGCCTCGGTCCGGTTCGAGACCCCAAGCTTGGTCATGATCCGGTGGATATGCAGCTTGACCGTATGGGCCGACACCGACAGGTCATTGGCGATGACCTTGTTCGGGCGCCCCGCCGCAAGCAGCGTCAGCACCTCACGCTCGCGCGGGGTCAGCCGTGCCACGGCGGCGCTTTCGGGGGCTTCGGGAACGGTCTGCGGCGCCGAAGGCTCGGGTGGTGGCGGCGCCGATAACAGGGTGGCGGGCAGATAATGCGCGCCGCAGTCGATCAGCCGGATCAGCTGGATCCAGGCATTCAGGTTCAGGTTCATCGGCAGGATGCTGACACGCGATCCCGTCAGCAGGCTGCCCCAACGCGCCATCAGCGCTGCCGCGCCCGCCTCTTCGCGGACGGCCAGGGCAAGGATGACGCCCGCCAGCAACGGATCCCTGCCGCGCAGCAGCAGCGCCAGATCCGCCCCCTGACGTTCATCGACGATCAGCAGCCGCAGCGGCGGCCGACCGTCCTGGCCGTGATGCGCAAAGACCAGCGCACAGGTGCCGACATCGGGACAGCGCGCCGCCCTGACCCCCGGAAACTCGGTCTCGATCGTGCGCAGCACCACGTCCGAGAACAACCTTTGCGATCCTATGAAACCGAACAGGACCTGACGGCCCGGTTCCTCTGGCCCAGCGGGCCCGGTCGTTTCCGGTGCGCCCATGGGTCACCTCCTTCACCATTCAATTTAGGGGTCCGGGCACGGCCCTGCCCCCAGTCTGTCCAGCATCCCCAGCAGCCCCAGACACAACCTGAAGGTTAACAGAAATCGAATGCACGTTAATCTATTCGCCGAACGGGAAATCTTTGCCACCTGCCCGAATGGGGGATCCCCATGCCCGCGAGAGATCCAAATAAAATCTTTTAACCACAATATATTGAGAGACATTTTCCGGCCCCTGACCCAAGGGTCTCATGGCGAAATGGCGCGGATATATCCTTAAGGATAGGTAAACAGACGGAGATCATCCGCCCTGCCCGCATGGCTCTGCCACCAGGATTTTTGCGTTCAGTATCCGCAAGTTGGGTAGAAGAGGCGGGGCATCGCCCGAATGTCCGACTGTGCGCAGGCCCTGCCCTGAGGCATCAAGAAAGGGTCCCGGCCCCGTTGACCCCGGGGCCTCCGGGGCGCGGCTGCTGCACTCCGGAGCCGGTGGCGGCGCCCCCTACCCCGGTTGCCGTCGCCAAGGGGCGCGCTTCCCCCGATTGGCATCCCAGTGTCAAAGCGCGCCGCCTCGTCGTCCGGGGGCCGTCCGTTTCCACGGCAGGCGGAAACGGACGCGCCCCGGGCGCCGGGTCAGTGTTCTCCGTGGCAAAGCCATCCGATCCCATGACCCGCAAGACCGCGGCGGCGCTCAGGCCGCGCGGGTCAGCCGGGCCTGCCAGCAATTGTTGCGGGCTGATCGCAGGTCGACAAAGGCCACATCTGCGCGTTCCAGCAGGCTGTCAGCATAGGCTGAGATATCCGCCAGCGGCGTCACCCGGCCGGTTCCATAGAGGATGCGCTCGTCCCTGGAATAGGCCTTCAGAAGGTAGTCCGGCGACACCAGACAGGCCGGCAGCCCGCCCCCCGTGGCAGCACGGCAACGGTCGGCGCACAGAAAGACCGGGCCGGTTTCGGCATAGGGCTGCAATGCACCAAAGGGCCGGTAGGCCAGCACCAGCATCGCCTGCCCCTCGGGGATCATCGACAGGCAGCAGCGACAGGGCGCCCCGCCGGTACTTGGGCGCCGTTCAGGCGCATTGCCATAGGCATCGGGGGCACCGTCACGGTAGGCATCGGCCAGCGCGGGTGGCATTCCGGTGAAAATCGGCATGGGAACCTCCTGTTGTACCGGCCGATGAAGCATCCCGGGGCCGCCCCGCACGACCCGGAACCTGCGCAATCCGGGCGTCGTCCTGACAGCCCGTCCCTGTTCCACGGACACAGCATGCCGCCAAAGCCTGTTGACCAACCTGGCGTCCGCCCTGATCACGCCCCCGACCCGTTTGCAGGCGATTTGGCCGAATTTGACCGTCGGCGCGATCCGCAGCCGTTCGTTCAGAAATCAAGCGGCCAGGATCATCGTAAGCGCTGTCTGCGCCCCACATTGCCGACGATAGGCATCATTGCGAATTGATACGCATCCGAAGAGAGGGAGTGCGTTTCGCAATGTTCGCAAAGAATTCGTTTCTCACAGCGCTTGGTGTTGAATTCTTCGCCTCCGCCCATGTCCAGCGCCCCGCCCCTCAGCACCCCGATCCCCGAGAGCCAGCGCGCCGCTGTGCTGGCTCTCTTGCAGGAGAACGACGCGCTGAAGGACGCCAACCGGCGGCTGGAGCATCTCATTGCCGAGCTGAACCATGTCATGCATGGCAAGCGGTCCGAGTAGCTGCGCGATGATGACCGGCAGCTGGCCTTTGAGGGCGAGCCGTTGTCGCGCCATTGGTCCGAGCGACAATGGCGAGCGAAACCGCCGTCGCCGAGGTCGAGACCCGCAAGGAGCAACCACGACGCCGCGCCGGTCACGGCAGCGCAACCCCGGCCATCTGCCTGCGGGCTTGCCACGCATCGAGCGTGTGATTGAGCCAGCCAGCCTCGATTGGTCGCCATTGTCGCGCCATCGGTCCGAGCGACGATGGCGACGCGGCTGCGGCCGCATGCATCGGATTGGCGAGGACCGCACCGAGCGCCTCGACATCAGTCCCGGCGCAGCTTCGTGTGCTGGTCGACATCCGGCCGAAGCATGCCTGCCGTACCTGCTCGGATGGGCTCACCCAGGGCGAGCCATTGTGCGCCATTGGTTCAAGAACAATGGCGGTCGCCGCGCCTTGGCTGATCGAGGGCGGGCTGCCGACCGAGGGTGCCATCGCCCACGTGCTGGTGTCCAAGTTCGCCGACCACCTGCCGTTTTGCCGGCAAAGCCAGATCCTTGCCCGCTCCGGCATCCAAGTCGATCGCAGCACCCTGGCGGACTGGGCCGGCACTGCGGCCTTCCACCTCGGCCCCGTGGCCGATCGACTGACCGACCTGATCGAGCAGGGTGCGCCGGCGTTCGAAGCCGTCACGCTGCAAGCGTGCCTCCGGCGCGACGCCGATCCTGACGCAGCTCCTGAGGGCTGAGGTCGCGGAGCGCGAGGTGCGCTCGATCGCCTCCCACATGAAGGTGGCACGCTTCCCGGCCTACAAGGATCCGCCCAACTTCGACTTCTCGTCCAGCGAGATGAACGAGGCCCCGGCAGCGGCAGTTGCATCGCGGCGAGTTCATGGAAGGAGCGCAGAACGTCGTTCTCATCCACTGCCCGGCAGGGCATTGCGCAGCAATGTCCCGAGAGGGGCGGCCCCGGCACTGAGAAGACCCACATCGCAACCGCGGTCGGGCATGCCATCGAGCATCATCGCAGGAGAGTGCGCTTCTTCTCGACCATCGAACTCGTCGACGCTCCCGAGCAGGAGAAGGCCAAGGGAAAAGCCGGACACATGGCGGAGCCTCTCACCCGCCTCGACCTGGTGATCCTGGACGAGCTCGGACACCTGCTGTTCAGCGCTTCAGAAGGCGCCTTGCTCTTCCATCTTCTGAGCAAGCTCCAGCGCACCAGCGTGATCATCACCACGAACCTCAGCTTCAGCGAGTGGGCCACAGTGTTCGGCCCCTCTCGTGACTTTGCTGCGCAAAGCACTGCCGGGCAATGGATGCCAAGATGACCACCGCGCTGCTCGATCGGCTGACACATCCTTGAGACCGGAAACGACAGCTTCCGTTTCAAGGACAGCGCGGCTGCAGCAACGCGGAAAAAGAGGGAGGAAAGCCATGTCTTGACCCAAACATGACCCGCTCAGCATAATCCAAGGTGGGTCACTTCTCGATGGAAACCCGGGTCAGTTCTGGGTGGAAATCAACAGGTCCAGAGCGAAGCAAGCTATGACCCCTGGCCGGAAGCGCAGCTGCAAAAGCTGATCAGTGACGGCAAGCCGGAAATCGTCAAGGTCGCGCTGATGGGCATCTACACCGGGCAGCGGCGCGAAGACCTGCTGCAGAAGCTGACCGATGACAGCATTTCCAGCGACGTATGGTACGTCACCCAGGGCAAGACGAAAAACCCGGTGCCCGTGCCGCTCTTGCCGGTCGCCCTGTCCATCATCGACATAGAGCGTCACGCCATGCGCCAGGCTCAGATTACCGATCCCCGCCGCCCCCTGCTGACGAACTCGCGCGGGGAACCCTGGACCAGCAGCGGCTTTGGCGCTTCATGGCGCAAGGAACTCATCCGCCTTGGCCTGAAACCCGAACGCCAGGATGACGCCGCCCCGGATCAGTTCCGCGCGACCTTCCACGGCCTGCGCCACACGAACGCCACGATGATCGCCAACGCGGTGGCCCGGAACCCGAATGTTTTCGGTGGGATTGCCCGTGTAAAATCCATGCTGGGACACCTGACGGAGGCCATGTCCAGGCACTACGCACGACAGGCGGAAGCCGAGCACATGAACCGCGAAACGGCCCTGCTTTTGCCCGAAATTGGGAAACTTCCCGCTTGGATTGGGAAACTTTCCTGATAGGATTTCTCTAAGTATCTGATTTCATGGTGGGTGATGAGGGACTCGAACCCCCGACATCTTCGGTGTAAACGAAGCGCTCTACCAACTGAGCTAATCACCCGCAGGGCGACCCTCTACCCCATGCCCTGCCGGGATGGCAAGAGGTGACATGACACATCCGCCTTTCATCGTCTTCACCGATCTCGACGGCACCCTGCTGGATCATGCCAGCTACGGCTGGGACGCCGCCCGCCCTGCCCTGTCCGCCCTGGCCGCACGCGACATCCCGGTAATTCTGGCCTCGTCCAAGACCGCCCCCGAGATCGCCAAGCTGCGCGCCGCCATGGGCCTGTCGCACTGGCCCGCCATCGTCGAGAACGGCGCAGGCCTGCTGCCCGCGGGCGTGGATGCGCCGGCCGCAGATGCCACCTACAGCCGCCTGCGTGCCGGGCTGGACCGCCTGCCCGCCGCGCTGCGCCGGCCGTTTCGCGGCTTTGCCGACATCGGCCCCGAGGGCGTGGCAGCCGATGCCGGGCTTGCGCCGGAAACGGCGCGGCTGGCCTGCCAGCGCAGCTTTTCCGAACCCGGCCTCTGGGACGGCGATGCCCGCACCGAGGCCGCCTTTGTCGCGGCGCTCGCCCGCGATGGCATCACCGCCCGGCGCGGCGGCCGCTACCTGACGCTGTCGTTCGGCGGCACCAAGGCCGACCGGATGGCTGCCATCGCCGGCAGCTTCGGCGCCCGCCACAGCGTGGCCCTGGGCGATGCCCCGAACGACCGCGAGATGCTTGAGGCCGCGGACATGGGCTTCATCATCGCCAACCCCCATGGCACCGGCCTGCCGCCGCTTCCGGCAGAAGCGACCGGACGCATCCGCCGCAGCACGAAAAACGGCCCCGAAGGCTGGTCCGAGATGATCCTGCCGCTACTATCGAAGGCAACGGACACCTGACAGGAGCTTCCGGTGGCAGACTTTCACCAGAACGGCAACATCGCCACCATCCACAACCTGCGCACCCGCAGCACCGAGGACATGACGCGCGAGCTGGCAAGCTTTGCCACCCTGCGCAAGATCAGCCTGGTGCTGCCCTCGCTTTATTCGGAACTGCAAGGCGAGGCGCTGCCGAACATCCTTCGGGAACTTTCCGAGGTGCCCTACCTGCACCGCATCGTCATCGGCCTGGACCGTGCGACCGAGGACCAGTACCGCCACGCCCGGCAGTTCTTTTCCGTGTTGCCGCAGAACCATGTGGTGATCTGGAACGACAGCCCGCGCATGCAGGCGATCCACCGGCGGCTTGAGGACCTGGGGCTGGGCCCGATCGAACCTGGCAAGGGCAAGAACGTCTGGGGCTGCCTGGGCTTCCTGATCGCCTGCGCCGACAGCGCCGTGGTGGCGCTGCATGACTGCGACATCGCCACCTATCACCGCGACATGCTGGCGCGCATGGTCTATCCGGTGGCGAACCCCACCTTCCCCTACCAGCTTTCCAAGGGCTACTATGCGCGGGTGGGCGCCAGCCGGATCAACGGCCGGGTCAGCCGGATGCTGGTCTCGCCGCTGCTGATCGCGCTCAAGCGCACCATCGGAGACCGCGATTACCTCGATTACCTGCGCGCCTTCCGCTACCCGCTCTCGGGCGAGATGGCGATGCGCACGACGGCCCTGCCGGACCTGCGCATCCCCTCGGACTGGGGGCTGGAAATCGGCGTGCTGTCGGAAGCCTGGCGCAACATGGCCCCCAAGGCCGTCTGCCAGGTCGAGATCGCCGACAGCTACGACCACAAGCACCAGGACCTGAGCCAGGCCGACAAGACGCAGGGCCTGAGCCGGATGTCGATCGACATCTGCAAGGCGATCTTCCGCAAGCTGGCCGCCGACGGCACGGTCTTCACCGAAGAGGTGTTCCGAACGCTCAAGGCCACCTACTACCGCTCCGCGCTCGATCTGCTGGACTGCTACTACAATGACGCCCGCGCCAACGGGCTGATCATTGACCGCCATCAGGAGGAAATCGCGGCCGAGCTCTTTGCGGAAAACATCATCGAGGCCGGGCAGGCCTTCCTGGCGAACCCGCACGAGACCCCGTTCATTCCGACCTGGAACCGCGTCCATGCGGCTGATCCGGACCTGATGGCGGACATGCTGAAGGCCGTCGCGGAAGACCTGAGGGAGTTCGCCTGATACGAACCGTCGCCGGGGGCTCTGCCCCCGCCGGCGCTGCGCGCCGCCTCCCCCGAGGTATTTCAGACAAGAAAATGATGGGGGCCACGCGCCTCTTTTCACCATGGCTGACCCGCAGGTGCTGGCTGAAAAGTGCGTGCCAGCGATAATGCGCAACAACAATCTGCCCGCCGTGGACAAAATGAATGGGACATTGGCATCGGTCGAAAGCACCAGCAATTCGCGGGCGTGGATCACGATGGCGCAACGCTGGTCCCATGGACGAGCCGCTCCGCAACGCCATGGCAGCAGTGTGTCAAGCCAGCTGACCTTGGGCTCATGGATACGGTCGAGGATGTCGGGACGCCTGGCCTGCGGATCTAGCCCGCTCATCTTGGCGGTTTCGATGAGCGTCTTCGCCCGGGCGCCTCCTCGCCTCTGTCGGCTTTTATGCGCGGGCTGCTCTCGCCCAGATCGCGGGCGGCCTCGCCTTCTGGGCCTGGCTCCGTCTGGACGGCTCGGCCCTCTGGCTTTTCCCCGGCGCGATCTCCCTTGCCCTGCTGACCCGGGTTCAGGTCGCGCATACGCGGCCAACGGCGGCATCTATCGCATGGCTTTGTGCGGTAGAGGGGCAGATCCCGACCCGATGGGATATCATCGACACAATCATTTGCATGACCGTCAGTCGCCCCACTGTTTCAGACGCAGGCTGCGGGTTCAACCGGGCGGTTCCTTTTCATCTTTCCCCAAATACGGAAAACGCGACGCCTGCCACGGGCGCACGGCCAGCCTGTTTACAGCTTGCTTTCATCTTTCCCCAAATATGCAATCGCCCCGGAAACCAAAGGCACTTAGCCCCGATTGGTGACCCAGCGGCATTGATAGGGCGCAAAGCGGATCGGGCCGCCCGAAGGGTCTATGGCCTCGTCCGACAGCAGATCCGTCCAGGCCTCTCCGTCGATCATGTTGATTGCCAGGGGATCGATCTCGACCGTCTCGTCCGAGACATTGTGCAGCGCAAAGATCGACTGATCGCGGTCCAGGCTCTGCCGCCAGAGACCGAAGAGACGCTGGTCAAGCTGCAGGGTGAACTGCGTCGCGTTCGGATGGAAGGCGCGCTGGCGGCGGCGCACGCCAATCCGGCGGCGCATCTCGGAAAGGACCTGCGCCTGGGTCGAGGCCGGATCGTCGAGGCGACCAAGCAGCGTCTCGTAATCCCAGCGGTGGCGGTTGATGGCCCGGTTGTGGCCGGATTTCTCGACACCCTCGATGTCATTAGGGGTGCCGAGCAGGGAATGGATGTAGAAGGCCGGGATGCCCTCCAGCGCCATCATCATCGTCTGCGAGGCCAGGAAGCGCTGCAGCTGGTGGCCATCTTCGCCCTTGAAGGTGCCTTTCATCGCCTCGAACCAGGTGATGTTCAGCTCGTAGGGGCTTTCGCCGCCGCCCGGCAGCGCCCGCATCGACACCCGGCCGCCGAAGTCGCGCACCGAGGCGATCACCCGGGCGGTGTCATCCGGGGGCAGGATGCCCTCGGCCGGGCGCATGCCGATGCCGTCATGCGAGGCGGTGAAATTCAGGTAGGCACAGCCCAGCTGCGCCGGTGGCATCGTCGCCTGCCAGCGGATCAGGTATTTCGCCGTCCCCGCCAGCATCGCGTGCAGGATCAGCGGCGGCAGGGAGAAATTGTAGACCGCATGGGCCTCGTTTCGGTTGCCGAAATAGGACAGGTTTTCCGCGTTGGGCACATTGGTTTCGGTCAGCAGGATCAGGCTTTCCGAGGCATAGTCGAAGAACAGCCGCATCAGCCGGATGATCGCATGGGTCTGCGGCAGGTGGATGCATGTCGTACCCACCTCCTTCCACAGGAAGGCCACTGCATCCAGGCGGATGATGCGCACGCCATTGTCGACATGCAGCCGCATCACCCGCAGGAATTCCTTCAGCACCTCGGGGTTGCGGAAATCCAGATCGACCTGGTCGTGGCTGAAGGTGCACCAGACATGTTTCTGGCCATTCGCGGTCGAGACCTCGCGCAGCAGCGGATGGGTGCGGGGCCGGACGACCTGGCTCAGGTCATCTTCGGGCGCGGCCTCGAAGAAGAAGCGGTCGTAGGGCGCATGACCCTGGCGGTAGGCATTGAACCAGGCCGAGGAGCTGGAGACATGGTTCAGCACCAGATCCGACATCAGCAGGAAATCCGCGCCGATCCGCCGGATATCCGCCCAGTCGCCCAGGATCGGGTTCACCGCGCCATAGTCCGTCACCGCAAAGCCATCGTCCGAGGTATAGGGGAAGAAGGGCAGGATATGGACGCCATTGACCACCCCCGCCAGGCGCTCTTTCAGGAAGTCGTGCAGCAGGTCGAGGGGCTTGTGCTGGCCGTCCACGATCGAATTGCCGTAGGTGATGACCAGCGCGTCGCGTTCCGACCACTGCCGGTTGCCGGGCACCCGGCCACGCTTGCGGCGGGTGCCTGCGTCAGGCCAGAAGGCATCGACCAGCTGGGTCGCCAGGGCGGGGGCCGCATGGTCGGGATAGATCTGCCGGACAAGGGTTTCCAGCTTGTGGCGGAAGGTCGAGGTCTGCTCGGATGTCTGCAAGGGCACGCTCCGGTTCTTGCCTGCAAGGGGACCAGACTTTGACCGGGGGTGCAAGACGTTACGTCATCGCGTGCGGCCTTCTGCCCGGCCCGGGCCCGGATCTGTCCCCGCCGCGGTCATCTGGGGGGCAGCGGGCAGCGCCGCCAGCAGGTCCCGGCGCAGCAGCGGGTCATAGCCCTGGGTGGCGGGAAACAGGTCCTCGGGCCAGAGCTGGCCGGGGGTGTCGGCGCGCAGCTGTTCAAGCGCGGCCGGGTCGTGCAGCGCGATGACCCGGGCCGCAAGGTCCTGCGGGCGGGGGCTGCCGCGCAGCGCCCGGGCCGCCGCCTGCTGGCCGGCACGGTCCCCCAGGCGGAACTGGCTGAGGAAAATGGCATAGGCCAGCCCGGCGGCTGCATCCGGGTCCAAAAGCGCGGCGCGGCGCAGGTAGATCAACGCCTCGGCCGCATGGCCGCGCAGCGCCATCGCCTCGCCGACACCGGCAGCAATCATCGCATCATAGGGGTTCAGCCGCACCGCCATACGCCCCGCCGCCAGCGCTGCCGAGACCTCCTCGGCCGCCAGCCGGTCCCGGAACCAGGCATATTGCATCAGCGAGGATCCACCATCGTGGCCCATCCCCCCAGAGACCGGCGGGCCGCCCGCAGCCAGCGCCCGCAGCGCCCGCAGATAGGCCGGATCACCGCGCCCGGTCGTCCGCATCGCGCAGGACGCCGCCTGTCCCCCGGCTTGCGCGGCATAAAGCACGGCCCCGCAATGCAGCGCCCCCGCGATCGCACCCCGCCCGGCAACGTCGCGCCAAAGCGGCCCCTGCCCCTGCACCAGCCCGGCCACCCGTTGCTCGACCGGGCTCAGGTCCAGACCCGACAGGCTGCCGGCCTCGGGCGGGCGGGTCAGGCTGTCGGAGCCCCCGGCACGGCTGACATGGGTCAGCAGCGGCCGGCGGTCCGGCCCGTGACGCAGGATCATCACCACCGTGTCGGGCGTGGCGACGAAATCCAGCACGTAATCCGCCGGCCCCATGGCCTGCGGATGCTCCAGGCCCATGTCGCGCACCTCCAGCATCTCGAAATGCTCCAGCGCCTCATGGGCCTGCACCAGCAGCGGCGCGATCCGCGCCCCCTCGCCACTGCCCTGCAGATACAGCGTCACCCGATCCGGGGTCGCCGCCAGAAGCGAGCGCAGCCACAGCTGCCCCGGCACCGCCAGCGCCGCCACCAGCAACGCCAGCAGCAACGCCAGCAGCCCGAGCGCCACGAAGACCGGACGGCGACGTGACGGCGACGGCACCGGATCCGCGGGCGGCGGCTCTGCAGCGCCGGGCAGCAGCCGCAGGTCCGGGTTCGGCAGGAAGACCGGCCGGTAGCTGCCTTTTTCGAAATGGATGATCAGCCGGCAGGCGCGCCCCTCGCCGGCCTGAAACAGGTCCAGCGCGCGGCGCAGGCGGGCCATCTCGACCCGGACGATGCTGTCGGTGGAGGGGTTGAAATCCGCGCTTCGGCCCAGCACGTCGGTGCCGATGGAATAGGCCTTGATGCGGTTGCCGCGCCCGGCCAGTTCCTCTTGCACCAGATACCCAAGGATCGCCGGCAAGCGCGAGCTTTGGCCCAGATAGCCGCTGTCGACGATCGCCCGGACAAATGCCTGTGCCTCTGCGGCCAGATCTGTTCCGGGACCGCACAGATCCACTGACCGCGCAGGTTCCAACCGGCCCTCCCTTGCTCCCGGAGCCCCTCCCCCGAAGGTTCTCTCCCTTGGGTTGACTGGACTACGCCGCAGCGCAACACGCAAGGGAAAAGACGGGGCCGTGGGCCGGACGCCGCAGGCCCCGCACCGGACCCGGGGGACGGGCTGGCAGGGCCCGACCCAGCTTTTGCGGGCGTTTTGGAAACGGGCCATGCCGGGCGCGCAGCCCCGGATCCCGGACCAAAGGCCCGGCCTTGCGACGCCATGTCGCGGCCCGAAGCCGCCGGGCCGCAGCCTGCCTCAGAACAGCGGTGCGCCGGGCGGGGCCATGGCGGGGGCAAAGCCGTCCAGGCTCTGGGCTTCGATCTTGCGCAGGAGGCCGATCATGCTGTCGACGACGGCCTCGGCATGGATGGCGCCCTTTTCCGGCGTTGCCAGATGCGCCTCGCCCACGACGCCCGCGGGGTTGCAATCGGCCGCCGTCCAGCCATAGGCCACAGCCCCCACCGGCGAGATCAGCGAGGTCTCGGCAGAGGAACGGAAGTCCTCGGCCAGCGACATGTCCACGCTGCC
Source organism: Pseudooceanicola sp. NS-SX9 (assembly GCF_057380705.1). Lineage (NCBI taxonomy): Bacteria > Pseudomonadati > Pseudomonadota > Alphaproteobacteria > Rhodobacterales > Paracoccaceae > Pseudooceanicola > Pseudooceanicola sp. NS-SX9. The sequence continues at coordinate 2,609,339 of NZ_CM170818.1, forward strand.
GGGGGCAAAGTTCAGCACCTGGCTGGTCTCGCTGTCGCCGCCATGGATGCCAAAGGTGCGCTCCTGCTCGGAATAAAGGCCCTGAGGCCCACCGGTAGCGCCCCATTGCAGGCGCACGCAGAACATCCCCGCCCGCACCCGCAATTCCCGCGCCACGATGGAAATCAGATCGGTATTGCCGCCGTGGGAATTGACGATGACCATCTTGCGGATGCCGGTGCGGGCGACGGAAAGGCCGATCTCGGTCCAGGCGCGCAGGGCGGTCTCGGCCGAGAGGGTCAGCGTGCCCGCGGCCCAGAGGTGCTCGTTCGACTTGCCCACCGCCTGCACGGGCAGGATGCGGATATCCATGTCTTCGGGGGCGCGGGCCTTCAGCAGCGCCAGGTTGCCCTCGTTGATGATGGTGTCGGTGCCGACGGGCAGATGGGGGCCGTGCTGCTCGATCGCGGCAACGGGCAGGATGGCGATGGTCTTCATCGGGTCCAGGCCGATGAACTCGGGGGCGCGGAATTCCTTCCAGTCACGGGCGCTCATCCGGGTCTCCTTCAGATGCTGAGTGGGCGGACAAGGCGTTTCATCCGGCGCGACACGCGCGCCAGGTGCCTTGCCCGGCTTTCGGGGGTCGAGCTGTCCATCAGGTAATGGGCAGCAAAGCTGCGGCGGGCGCGGCGGTGCAGCAGCAGGCCAAGACCGCGGGCGATGGTGCGCCGTCCGGGGGCGCCGACAAAGCGCGTCAGCCACCACGAGGCGCCGCAGGTGGTAAAGATCCCCAGGCGCGTGATGTGATGCAGGCCGGGGCGGATGACCTCGCCTTCGGCCTTCGGCATCAGGAAGGCCACGTCGGGCAGGAACACCCGGTCCAGCCAGCCTTTCAGCATCGCGGGCAGCCCATACCACCAGGTCGGATAGACGAAGATCAGCGTGTCGCACCATTCGATGTCGGCGCAGTGGTCCTCGACCGGGGCGCGGTTGGCGGGGCTGTCCAGATAGCCCGCCCATTCCGCCAGCGGCAGCACCGGGTCAAAGCCCTCGGCGTAAAGGTCGCGCAGGCGGATCTGGGCGCCTGCATCGCGCAGGTGCTGCAGCACCAGATCGCGGATACCGGCGGTGAAACTTTCCCCCGACGGGTGGCAATAGATGACGAGGGCCTTCATCAGAATGCCTCCATTTCCCGGCCCACGCGGGTCAGGAAGGCAGTGCGGCGTTCATCCGTGGCGCGGTTCATGTCGTAGATCGCCAGGAACTTGCGTTTCGCCATCCCCCCGGTCGAGGCCCAGGCAGAGCGCATCACCGCTCGCCGCGGCGGATCACCGGCAAAGCGCGCCTTCCAGCGGGCGCCGCCATAGGTACAGACCGCGCCGATCTTGCGGATGTTGGTCAGCGCCGGAACCGTCACGCCGTTCTGCATCTTGAAGGACACGCCCGGCAGGTAGACCCGGTCGAAGAACCCCTTCAGCATCGCCGGATAGTACATGTTCCAGACCGGAAAGCACAAAACCAGCGCATCCGCCGCCCGCAGCCGGTCGACATAGGACTGCACCGGTTTCGTGTTGATATCGAGGTTGTGGTAGGTGCGGCGTTCCTCGGCCGTCAGGATCGGGTTGAACCCTTCGGCATAAAGATCGCAGTCATCCACCTGCCAGCCGCCCCGCGTCAGCGCCGCCACGGTTTCCCGGTGCAGCGCCGCGCCAAAGCTTTCCTCGCAGGGATGCGCATAGACGACCAGCGCGCGTTTCATCACTCGGCCGCCTTCTGCAGCCCCGGCCAGGCATACATCGTCTCGTAACCCCAGTCGGGATCATCCCAGCTGATCATCTTGCCCGGGTTCAGCAGCCCCTTCGGATCGGCCGCGCGCTTGAATTCCAGCTGGCGGGCATCGGTGGCCTGGCGCCCGCCCTCTTCCAGCGTATAGCGGTGCGGGTTGAAGTTCGGGATGCCCATCGCCTCGTGCTGGGCGACGATCTGGTCCAGCCGTTCCTCGGTCGAGAATTTGACCAGCGTCAGCCCCGCCATGTTCACCCGGCCGCCGCTGCGCGTCACCTCGATATGCTGCAGGCATTCGGGCGAGAATTCATCGCGCGCCTCCAGCACCTTCGCGACCGGATCCTCGGTCCCGTAGGAGGTCTGCAGATAGGTGATCGAAGGGTCGATCTTCATCGCGCGCAGGGTGGTGTGGTTCCAGCCGTATTCAAAGACATGGCCCGGCGCCTTGGCCCACTGCGTTTCATCGCTGCGATAGATCACCTGCGCGCCTTCGTGGCGGGCGGTGAAGGTGTCAAAGCCGGCCATCGACTGCGGCGCCACCATGATCGCCAGAACGGTCTGATCGGGCGTCACATGGGGTTTGACGCGCAGGAAATAGTCATGCGCGACGGGCGGTTCGAAGACGGAGATCAGCTTCAGCAGGATGCCGTCCTGGCTGGCCAGATCGTAGGCATAGCGCAGCGCGTCGCCGAAATCGGGGAAGGTGACGAACAGGCCCACCCAGTCATAGGCGGCGGTCAGCGGCATCTCCAGCTCGGTGATGATGCCGTTGGTGCCATAGGCATGGGCGACGCGGGTCAGGTCCTCGCCGGTGATTTCCTTGATCTGCGGCTCGGCCTCCATCGTGACGACGCGCAGGCGGATGATGTTGCCGGGATCGCGCAAGGACCCCCAGCGGACGCCCCCCACCCCGCCAGAGCCCCCGGCGATGAACCCGCCGATGGTCGCCGTGGCCCAGGTCGAGGAGAACATCCGCAACTCTTGCCCGCTGTCGGCCTTGCAGGCGGCATCCAGATCGCGCAGCACGGCGCCCGGTTCCACCACCACCGCGCCGGGGCGGATCTGCTTGACCTTGTTCATGTTGGCAAGGTTCAGCACGCAGCCCCCCGCCAGCGGCATCGCCTGGCCGTAATTGCCGGTGCCGGTGCCGCGCGCCGTCACCGGAACGTCATGGGCAAAGCAGGTCTTCAGCACCTCGATCACCTCGGCCTCGCAGGTGGGCGAGACGACGAAATCGGCGGTGACGTGATCCAGCCGCGCCTTCAGCACCGGCGAATACCAGAAGAAATCGCGGCTTTTGGCCTTCACCGAAACCGGCTTGGTGTCGATGTCGAGATGCGAAAGTGCCTTGATGCAGCCTTCGAGGTCCATGTCAGGCGATCCTCATGATATCGTCTAGCTCTTCGTAATCGGGCAGCGTCGTGTCGATGCAGACGCCGCCCACCATCACGAGGCGGTCATGTTGCGGACGCGAGAACAGCTCGGTCCAGTTGCGGGCATTGCAGATCACCATGTCGGCGCGCTTGCCCGGGGCAAAGTCGGGGGTGTCAAAGCCGCAGGCGGCAGCCGGGTTGGCCAGCACGCTGCGGAACCAGGGATAGTCGCAATGGTCCAGATGGCCGATCCGCATCGCCTCGCGCATCACCTCGATCATGTCCAGATCGCCATAGGCATAGAACGGATCACGGGTGTTGTCGGAGGCGAACGAGACGTTGATGCCGCGCTCAGCCATCTCGTGCACCAGGGTCAGGCCGCGATTGCGGGGCGTGCGCCCGGCGTGGCGGTCCTGCAGATAAAGGTTGCACATCGGCAGCGACACCACGTCGATCCCGGCTTCGGCCACCAGGTCGAGGGTCTCCAGCGCCTCCTTTTCCGGCATGGTGGACAGCGAACAGACATGGCCCACCTGCAGCTTGCGGTCATAGCCGCGCGCCAGCACGGTCTTCGCGATCTCGCGCAGGGTGTTGACGGTGGGATCCATCGTCTCGTCGACATGCAGGTCGGTCGACAGGCCGCGGGCATCGGCGGTGTCGAAGAAGGCATCGAGCTGCGCCTGCAGATCGGCATTGGGATAGGTCACCGCCCCCAGGATGCCGCCGGTCTTCTGCACCCAGTCGGCCGTGCCCTGGAAGGCGGGATCGGTCAGGAACAGGCAGGTCACAAGGCAGCTTGCTTGCAGCGCGATGCGGTCGGCCCAGTCTTCGCGCACCTCGGCAAACAGCGGCCAGGACACGCTGTCCTTCGGCGGCTGGCTGTCCAGATGGGTGCGGATGGCGCCGGTGCCATGGGCATAGGCCGATTTCAGGGCGAAGGTCATGCGGGCGCGGACGTCTTCGGTCGTCCAGCGGGCGGCGGCATCGGCGCCGACCGCGCCAAGCGCGCCTTCGAAGGTGCCGTTGGGGTTGGGCATCCGGGGCGCGATATGCCCCTTGTCGAGATGCGTATGCGCCTCGACAAAGCGGGGAAAGGCGATGGCGCCGCGCATGTCGATGACCGGCAGGCCGGTGGTCTCGGCAGTGAAGCGCCCGCCCCGGATCGCGACCGAGGTGGTCGCGAAGGGCGTGTCGGCGCCCACCAGATAGCCGGGCACAGTCAGGTTGGTCAGCCGCAGCGGGCCGTCGGGAAGTTGGGGAAGTGCCATTCGATTACTCTCGGTTCAGCGCCGATTCATGCCATTTGCGCAGGGTCAGCCAGCTCAGCAGAGAGGTCAGACCGTAGATCAGCACGCCGGTCGCCGCGATCAGGATCAGCCCCGCGAACATCCGCGGGATATTGAGGCGATAGCTGGCCTCGAGGATGCGGAACGCCAGACCCGAGCCGATGCCCCCGGTGCCGGCGATGTATTCCGCGACCACCGCCCCGATCAGCGCCAGCCCCCCCGCGATGCGCAGCCCGCCCATGAAATAGGGCAAGGCCGAGGGCAGTTGCAGGTAGCGCAGCCGCTGCCAGCGGTTGGCGCGGTAGATGGTCATCAGGTCGGACAGGTTGTGGTCGACCGACTTCAGCCCCAGCGTGGTGTTCGACAGGATCGGGAAGAAGGCCACGATCCAGGCGCAGAACAAAAGCGCGATAAAGCGGTTGTCGATGTAGATGAAGATCAGCGGCGCGATGGACACCACCGGCGTCACCTGCAGGATCACCGCGAAGGGCGCAAAGGACATCTCGGCAAAGCGCGACAGCGAGAAGAGGACCGCGATCGCCACCCCCCCGATCACCGCGACGCCCAGGGCCATGGCGGTGATCTTCAGCGTCACCAGCAGCGCCGACGACAGGATGCCCCAGTCGGAAAACAGCGTCTTCATCACCAGCCCGGGGCCGGGCAGGATGTATTTGGGGATGTTGTTCCAGACCACCAGGCGGTCCCAGTACCAGACCGCCAGCGCCATCACGAGGACCGGAAGAACGTATTTGGCGATTTTCTCGGCCTTCTTGCGGCGGGCCTTGCGCTCTTCCTGGGCGTCGTGCATCGGCCCGTCCAGGGGCTGGTCATCGGGGCGGGTGTCGGTCAGGCTCATTGCGCGGCCTCCTTGTGGTCCAGGGCACCGTGCAGCGTGTCCGAGGCCTCGCGCGCCAGGCGGCTGTATTCGGCCGAGGTGCGCCATTCGATGCCGCGCGGATAGGGTTCGGGGACCTCGATCTCGCGGATGATGCGGCCCGGGCGGGCGGCCATCACCAGGATGCGGTCCGACAGGAAGACGCTTTCAAAAACCGAATGGGTGACGAAGATCACCGTCGCCCCGGTGCGCGCCTTCAGGTTCAGCAGGTCGTCGTTCAGCTTTTGCCGGGTGATTTCATCCAGCGCGGCAAAGGGTTCGTCCATCAGGATCAGCCGCGGCCGGGTGACCAGCGCCCGCGCGATGGATACCCGCATCTTCATGCCGCCCGACAGTTCGCGCGGATAGGCATTGGCGAATTTCTCAAGGCCCACCAGCGACAGGGCTTCCTCGATCCGGTCCTTCACCGAACGGAACGACTGGCCGCGCAGGCGGAACGGCGTCCAGACGTTCTTGGCCACCGTCGCCCAGGGCATCAGCGTGGGTTCCTGGAACACCACCCCCAGGTCATCGGCGCCCTGCCCTCCGGTCCAGTCGATCTTGCCGATCGAGGGCTCCATCAGGCCGGCGATCATCCGCAGGGCCGTGGACTTGCCGCAGCCCGACGGGCCCAGGAGCGATATGAAATCGCCCTGGTTCACCGTCAGCGACAGCCGGCGGAGCGCGACGACCCCCTTGTTGAACGTCTTGTCGACAGAGCGGACGTTCAGGATCGGGGCACGGTTTCCAAGCTCGGCTGTCATGATCTTACTTCTTCAGGTCCATGCCGACGCCCTTGTCGACAAACTGGGTGGTATAGGACTTGGAGATATCGAGGCCCGCCTTGACGACGCCACCCTCGACCATCTTGTCGTAAAAGTCCTTCTCGCGTTCGTCGGTGATGGCGCCGATGCCCAGCTTCAGCGCGTCGCCGGAATCGACGATCCCCTCGTCCTTCATGGCCTGCACGGCATAGTCGATGGCCGCCTGGCTCATGTCGGGGTTCACCTCCTTGATCATCGCATCGGTCTTCGAACGATCCCCGTAGAGGTAGTTGTACCAACCCTTGATCGAACCATCGACGAAGCACTGGACGACCTCGGGCTTCTTGTCGATCGTGGCCTGCATGGTCTGGATCGTCGTCGCATAGGCGGTATAGCCGTGGTCGGCCAGCAGCCAGACATCGGGTTTCCAGCCGGTCTGCTGTTCGATCGAGAACGGCTCGGACGAGACATAGCCCTGCTGGGCGGAATTCTCGTCGACGATGAAGGGGGCCGAGTTGAAGGTATAGGTCTGGCGCTGTTCATCGGTGAAGCCGTAGGCCGCCTTGAGCCAGCTGTAATAGGGCGTGGCATCCGCCACGATCATCTTCAGCGGCTTCAGATCCTCGAAGGTCTTCACCTTGCCCGGATGGGTCAGCAGCACCTGCGGATCCTTCTGGAACAGCGCCGCCACATCCACCAGCGGCAGGTCCTGTTCCACCCCGAAGAAGGCCCCCAGGGTCGAACCCATGTAGAAGTCGATCTTGCCCGCCAGCAGCAGCGCCTGGTTGTTGACCTGCGGCCCGCCCGGCAGGATCGTCACGTCAAGGCCGCAGGCCTTGTAGGTGCCATCGACGACAGCCTGGTAGAAGCCGCCATGTTCGGCCTCGGCCACCCAGTTGGTGCCGAAGGTCACCTTGGTCAGATCCTGCGCCGCCAGCGGAGCCGCCATCGCCAGAAGCGCCGCAGCCGAGGCAAGTTGAGTACGGAACATCTTTTTTCTCCCTGTCCTGTGACGCCAGCCTTGGCGTGCCCTCGCGCCGAGGCGACGGAAATTCACGGCCCGCTGCGGGACTTTTCCCGCATTGGTGCATTTTTTGACTTTTCGGTCAGGCCATTGCCTATCCCTTGGGCATCACATGGACGGTAGCCTTGAAATCCCGGCAACCGGGGTGCCTGTTTTGGTGGCACATCCCCGGGACCGAGTCTGCACCGCCCGGCCTTAAGGGCACCGATGTTCCCCTGAGCGCAACAGGAAAGAATAGGGATAACAACACCCTAGAAAGCCGCGCCCCGAAATTGCTGGGCTGTCCCCGAACTGCTGCGAAACTATGCCGCGGGGCCTGCGGGGCAGCGGGGAACAGACGGGTATGCCGCAGCGCAGCAATTGACACCGGCGGTGGACGGGCGTTGGGTCCGCGCAGTTTCCGCGCCCTCCCCGCGCCCTTTCGTGTATCCGGTCCGATGTCCCATCCCCTGTCCGCCGCGACCCGCCTTCGGCGCCGTGCCATTCCCCTCGTCGCCCTGCTGCTGTGGCTGCAGACCGTGCAGAACATCCTGTGGCCCGATCCCCATGTCCGGCTGGCAGCGATGGGGCTGTTCGCGCTGTATCTGGCGATGACGGCCGGGCAGGCACAGAAGCCGACGCGGGTGATCGTGGTCATCGGCTCGGCGGTGATGGCGCTGGCGCTGGCTACGGGGGCGCCGCTGGCAGCAGTGGCCAGGGGGCTGGACACGGTGCTGCTGTTCATGGGCTTTTTCCCGGCGATCACCCTGATTTCCGTGATGATCGAGCAGGGCGGCGCGTTGAACCGCGTGACCGAGCGCGTCAGCGCCATGCCTGACCACCAGCGCCCCGGCGCCACGCTGATCGCCGCCCATGCCATCGGCGCGGTGATGACGGTGGGCGCCTTCATCGCCCTCGCCCCGCCCTTCCAGACCCTGACCGGAGACGGCGCCCGCCAGCGCGCGGGCCTGGTCGCCATGCGCGGCGTCGGGCTGGCGCTGCTGTGGACGCCGTTCTCGCTGGGGGCGGGCTTTGCCAGCAGCCACCTGCCCAGCGTGCCGCTGTGGCTGGGGCTGGGCTGCGGAGCGCTGCTGGCGATCTGCGGGCTGCTGCTGTCGCTGCGGGAATGGAACCCGCTGCGGCTGGGGCCGTCGCTGTCGCTGGTCAGCCAGATGGCGCTGCCGATCATCGGCACCGCCGTACTGCTGATCGTGCTGAACGCGGTCACGGGGCTGTCGGGCACGGGGCTGGTGATCCTGCTGACCCCGGTGGCCTTCGGCCTGTGGCTGACCCGCCAGGATACGGCCGTGCGGCGGTCCTCGGGCGACAGGATCTGGCGAGAGCTGGGCAAGCTTGGCAACACCGCCTGGCTGTTCGGCGCCTCGATCACCATGGGGGCGGTGCTGTCGCAGACGCCCTGGTTCCTGACCGCGCTGACCCATCTGGGGCTGGCCGACCTGCCGGCGCCGGCGATCTTCGGCGTGCTGATCCTGTGCAGCATCCTGATGGGCATCTGCGGCATGCATTCCACCGTCATCGGCGCCATCCTGGTGGCGCTGCTGGCCGGGGTGGGCGACGCGCTGGAGCCCCTGGCCGCCTTCATCCTGATCCTCTTCGGCTGGCAATGCGGCATGGCGCTGTCGGTCGCCTCGGCCTCGGTCTCGATCGCGACGCGCAGCTTCGATCTGCCGCTGGCGCGCATCGTCTGCGGGCCGAACCTGGGCTTTCTGGCGGGGCTGGGCGTGGTCACCACGGCGCTTTACACGGCATTGCACCTGACCCTGGGCTGACGCCGCCGCGGCCGGGGTTTGACACGCCCCCCGCCCTGTGAAACACCCGATCCTGCGACAGGGGCGCCCGCACGGGCTGAGACGTACCCTTAGAACCTGACCCAGATAATGCTGGCGGAGGGAGGCGCAGGATCGTCGGCCCCTCGCCCCGCTCCAGCTCTTTCTCGCCGGTCCTCATGCGCGAGTGAAAGAGCGAATGACCGACCTTCCCGCAACCCTGGAACGGATGCGTGCGACCGCGCCGCTGGTCCAGAACATCACCAACTATGTCGCGATGAACGTGATGGCCAACGTGATGCTGGCCATCGGCGCCTCGCCCGCGATGGTCCATGCCCGCGAAGAGGCCGCCGAATTCGCGGGCCTGGCGCAGGCGCTCAGCGTCAATATCGGCACGGCGGATCCCGCCTGGGGGATCTCGATGGCGGAAGCCGCCGCCGCGATGACCGCCCGGGCCAGGCCCTGGGTGCTGGATCCGGTGGCGGTGGGCGCCACCGCCTTCCGCCGCGATCTGGGCGCCCGGCTGCTGGCGCTGCGGCCCACGGTGGTGCGGGGCAATGCCTCGGAAATCCTGGCGCTGGCGGGGGGGCTGGCGGCCGGCAAGGGCGCCGATGCCGCCGACAGCGTCGAGACCGCCCGCGCCGCAGCCCTGGCGCTGGCGCGGGCGTCGGGCTGCGTGGTGGCGGTGACAGGCCCGGTGGATTTCATCACCGACGGCCGCCGCACCGCCGAGGTCGCGAACGGCGATCCGATGATGCCCAAGATCACCGCCCTGGGCTGTGCGCTGAGCGGGGTGGTGGCGGCCTTCACCGTGGGCCAGGACCCGTTCGAGGGCACGCTGGGCGCGCTGACCGCCTATGCCGTGGCGGGCGACATCGCGGCCGAGACCGCGCGCGGCCCGGGCAGCTTTCAGGTGGCGTTCCTCGATGCGCTGCACGCGCTGACGCCGGCCGATCTGGCGGCGCGGGCGCGCGTCAGCGAAGGGGTCGCGGCATGATCCCGGCGCTGTGCTTCATCACCGATGCCGGCGCGCCGCGCCCGATGCTGGCCCAGGCCGAAGCGGCCGCGCGCGCCGGGGCCCGCTGGATCCAGCTGCGCGACAAGACCCTGCCCGATGCCGCCTTCGCCCGCCTCGCCCGCGAGATGGCCGAGCGTCTGGCCCCGACCGGCGCGCGGCTGATCCTGAACGACCGCATCGACGTGGCGCTGGCAATCGGCGCCGACGGGCTGCATGTCGGCCAGAGCGACGGCGACCCGGCCCGCATCCGCGATCTGATCGGCCCCGAGATGATCCTGGGCCTGTCGGTGGAAACCGAACCCCAGCTGGCGGCCATCCCCGTCGACTGCGTCGATTACCTGGGCGTGGGCCCGGTCTACGCGACCGCCAGCAAGCCCGACCATGCCCAGCCCCTGGGCCATGCGGGTCTGGCACGCATCGTTGCGGCCGCGCCGTTGCCCTGCCTGGCCATCGGCGGCATCACCGCCGCCGATGCCGGGCCGCTGAAGGCGATGGGCTGCGCGGGCATGGCCGTCGTCTCGGCCATCGCGCGGGCGCCCGACATGGGGGCCGCCACCGAAACCCTTCTGCACGCATGGAGCGCCGCATGATCCCCAACATCCTGACCATCGCGGGCTCGGACCCTTCGGGGGGCGCGGGCATCCAGGCCGACATCAAGGCGATCAGCGCCAATGGCGGCTATGCCATGAGCGTGATCACCGCGCTGACCGCGCAGAACACCCGGAGCGTCACCGGCGTGGCACTGACCGATCCGGCGATGATCCGCGCCCAGATGCAGGCGATCCGCGACGACATCCGCATCGATGCGGTCAAGATCGGGATGCTGGGCACCCCCGAAATCGTGCAGCTGGTGGCGGACCTGCTGGATGGCCTCGACTGTCCGGTGGTGCTGGATCCGGTGATGGTCGCCAAGGGCGGCGACCGCCTTCTGGCCGCCGAAGCGGTGGCGGCGCTGCGCGACCATCTGCTGCCCAAGGCCACCGTCATCACCCCCAACCTGCCCGAGGCCGCCGACCTGCTGGGCCAGCCCGAGGCCACCGAAAGCGCCCAGATGGAGGCTCAAGCCCGCGCCCTGCTGGCCCTTGGTCCGCGCGCGGTGCTGCTGAAGGGCGGGCATCTGCCCGGCGCGCTCAGCCCCGATCTGCTGGTCACCGAGCAGGCGCAGCTGACCCTGCCCGGGACGCGCATCGCCACCAGGAACACCCATGGCACCGGCTGCACGCTGTCGTCGGCGCTGGCCACGCAGCTGGGCATGGGCCTGCCGCTGGAGACCGCGGTGCGCGCCGCCAAGGCCTATATCACCGCCGCCATCGCCGGGGCGGATCGCCTGCAGGTGGGCCATGGCCACGGCCCCGTCCACCATTTCCACGCCTTCGCCCATCCCCAAACCTTCGCAAGGACCTGATCATGAGCTTTACCAAGGATCTCTGGGCCGCCACCGCCGATCTGCAACGCCAGATCGCCGAGATGCCCTTCAACCGCGAACTGGCCGACGGCACCCTGCCGCCCGAGACCTTCCGCGGCTACATCATCCAGGACGCCCATTACCTGGAAGGCTATGCCCGCGTGCTGGCAATGGCTGCCGCCAAGGCCCCCGATGCCGCCGCCATCGAGCAGCTGGCGCAATCGGCCACCAATGCCATCGCGGTGGAACGCGGGCTGCACGCGCATTACATGGGCCTTTTCGGCGTCACGCCCGAGGATTACGCCGCCACCGGCCCCTCGCAGGCCTGCGACCATTACGTGTCCTATCTTGCCGCGCGGATCACGCTGGGGGATTTCGCCGAAGGTCTGGCCGCGATCCTGCCCTGCTTCTGGATCTATCACGAGATCGGCACCCGGATCCACGCCACCGCCGCCGCCGACAACCCCTACCGCGCCTGGATCGACACCTATGCCGGCGAGGCCTTTGCCGAAGGGGTGCGCCGGATGCTGGCGCTGGTCGACCGCACCGCCGAGGCCGCCACCCCCGAGACCCGCACCCGGATGCACCGCGCCTTTGCCGCGGCCTCCTGGCACGAATGGCACTTCTGGGACAGCGCTTGGCAGCGGCGCGGCTGGGCGCAACCGTAACGCCCTGATCACGGGGATTTTTCAGTTTCCCCCGGATTTCCGCCGGTCCGGGAGCAGGTTTCGGAAAATCCCCGCCACTTTCGCCGGAAGGGGGGCAGATTTCCCCTGCTTTGTTCCTATATGCTGGCAGGGCAAGGCGCCGCCTGCCGGTGCCCTGTCCACCGCCCTTCCAACATCAAGACCTGAACGGACCCGCCCCGCCTTATGGAGATCGTTGCCCTTACCACCATCGTCGCCGGCCTCTTCCTGATCGTGGGGGTGTGCGAGCCCCTGGCCGATCGCCTCAGGCTGCCCTTCACCGTCATCCTGGCCATCGTGGGCATCCTGATCGGATCCGGCGCGGCCTTTTTCCTGTCGGTGAACTTTGCCAATTCGCTGAACTTCATCGCCGCGACGCTGACCGACCTGCCGGTGAAGGCCAATGCCTTCCTCTATATCTTCCTGCCGACGCTGCTGTTCCAGGTGACGCTGGGCATGGACATCCGAAGGATGCTGGACGACTGGGTGCCGATCATCCTGCTGGCGGTGGTGGCGGTGGTGCTGTCGACCTTCGCCATCGGCCTGTCGCTCTACTGGCTGGGGATCGTGTCGCTGGCAACCGGGCTGCTGGTGGGATCGGTCGTGTCGACCACCGACCCCTCGGCGGTGGCCTCGATCTTCAAGTCGCTCTCGGCGCCCAAGCGCCTGGGCCGCATCATCGAGGGCGAAAGCCTGCTGAACGACGCCGCCGCCATCGCGCTGTTCGGCCTGTTCATCAGCTTTACCATGGTCGCCACGCCCGAACCGACGATCCTGGAAACGCTCAAGACCTTCCCCTATCTGGTCGGCGCCGGCGCGCTGGTCGGCTGGGCGATGGGGCGCATCGGCGTCTGGATCATGTCCTGGCTGAACCGCTTCGAACTGGCGCAGGTCAGCGTCTCGGTGGCGCTGCCGTATTTCTCCTATATCATCTCCGAGGAATTCCTGTCCGCCTCGGGTGTGATCTCGGTGGTGGCTTGCGGGCTGGTGCTGAACTTTACCGGGCCCGGCCGCATCGACCCCAGCCGCTGGGACAAGCTGCGCGAGGTCTGGGACATCCTGGCGCACTGGGCCGGGGCCCTGATCTTTATCCTGGCCGCCATCCTGATCCCGAAACTGATGGAAAGCGTCACCTGGATCGACCTGTTCTATGTCGGCGTGGTGGCCCTGGCGGCGATTGCCGCGCGCGCCGTGGTGCTGTTCGTCCTGCTGCCGCTGCTGACGCTGACGCGCCTCTCTCCGAAGGTGGAAACCCCCTACAAGGTGGCGATCCTGTGGGGCGGGCTGCGCGGCGCGGTGACGCTGGCCCTGGCGCTGGCGGTGACGGAAAACCCGCTGATCCAGTCCTCGACCAAGCATGCGGTGGGTATCCTGGCCACCGGTTTCACCCTGTTCACGCTGATGGTCCAGGGCACGACGCTGCGCATGGTCATCGCCCGGCTGAAGCTGGACCGGCTGTCGCCGCTGGATCTGGCGTTGTCGAAACAGGTGGTCGCCGTCGCCCTGCAAAGCGTGCGCGAGCGCGTCGCCATCGCGGCCGATGCGCTGGATCTGACCAAGGAGATCGTGCGCACCGAGGCCAAGGAATTCGGCGAACGCCTGGACACCGCGGTTGAGCAGGCCGAGACCGAGGAGGGCATCCAGGACCGTGACCGCATCACGCTGGGCCTGATCGCCCTGGCCGGGCACGAGCTGGACCTGGTGGACCGCGGCTATGACAGCGGCCTGATGTCGGCCAAGGTCTATGAACAGGTCCGCGCCCTGTCGGAACGGGTGCTGGAAGGCGCGCGCAGTTCCGGCCGGACGGGGTACCGCGCGGCCTACCGTCAGACCCTGGGCTTTGACCGGCGCTTCCGCGCGGCGGTGTTCCTCGACAACCGGACACGGATCTCGCGGCCGCTGGCGGTGCTGACCGCCGACCGGTTCGAACTGCTGCTGGCGCAGCGGCTGGTGCTGAAGGGGCTGCACGGCTTCATCGACACCCGCATCCGCCGCATCCACCGCCGCCGCGTCGCCGACCTGCTGCACGAGCTGGTTGAGCGCCGGATCGAGGCCGTGGAACAGGCGCTGGAGGCGCTGAAGCTGCAATACCCCGGCTATGCCGAGGAGCTGGAGCGCAAGTTCATCCGCCGCACCGGCCTGCGGCTGGAGCGTCAGGAGATGGACGACCTGATGGAAGAGGGCCTGATCGGCCCCGAGCTGCACCTGACGCTGTCGCACCGGCTGGATGCCAAGATGGCCCGCGAACGCGCCCGGCCCAAGCTGGATCTGGCGATGCGCCGGGTCGATCTGGCGCGGCAGATCCCGATGTTCTCGGAATTCGACGACGCGACGCTGAAGAAGCTGTCGAAGACCATGGTCACCCGCTTTGCCAGCCCGGGAGAGATCATCCGCCGCAAGGCCGACGTGGCGCGTTCGGTCTTCTTCATCGCCTCCGGCGCGGTCGAGATCCGCGGCCCCAAGCAGACCACGCGCCTGGGGCGCGGAGAGATGTTCGGCTCGATCTCGTTGCTGACGGGGGAACGGTACCGCGGCGATGTGACGACGATCGCGCCGACGACGCTGCTGGTGCTGGACGAGGCCCGCTTCCGTCACATGCTGCAGACCCGCAAGGGGATCCGCAAGGCGATCCTGCGCATGGCCGAGGGCCGCGAGATGTCAGAGGCAAACCTGGCCAAGCTGCGCGCCATGCTGGGGGGCGATGACGAGGAACTGGCCAGCCGCAGCGCTCCGCCACCGCCAAGCACACCGGCCCCCGACCCCGCGCCCCGCGCGCCCGCTGCGGCGCTGCCGCTGGACGGGACCGGTCAGCCCGACGCGCGCCCGGACGGGGCCGAGGCCGATGCGGCGCCCCCCGGCAATACCGAAAAGCGCGAGGCCCCGGCGGACTGAGCCGCGCGGGTCAGGCGCGGGCCAGGCGCGGGCCAGGCGCGGGCCAGGCGCGGGTCAGTCCGGGGCCCCGGCATGGCCCGATCGGGACACTGGTGCGGCTCAGGTCGGGGCGCTGGTGCGGCCCGGTGCAAGGCGCTGGTGCAGCCCGGCCCGAACCACTGCCGCGGCCCGGTTCAGAGCGCTGGTGCAGCCCGGTCCGGGGCTCTGGTGCCGCCCCGTTCAGAGCGTTGGTGCAGCCTGGCCCGGGCTGTGGTGCCGCTCAGCTCGGGTCGCATTTCTCGGGCAGGGCTTTGTCCAGCGGCGCCTCGACAGGGGCCAGCTGGCCCTGCCGGATCGCGATCGGATCGAAAGGCGGCGTGTCCTGCACCTGTGGATCGGGCTGCGCCAGCGTGTAGCAGCCGGCAAAGACCTTGTGGCTGCCGTCTGTCATGGTGGCCTCGATGGCGGTGGGGACGCTCCAGTAGGTAGTGCCCGCGGCGCCTTCGGGCTGGGGCGTACCCAGCCGCAGCCGCACCGATGCGGTATCGGCATAGCCCGCCTTGAGGGCATCGTAATCGGGGCGCTGCTCTTCGGCGAAATAGCTCCAGGCGCGCAGCGGCTCGTGGCGGTCGATGGCGTTGTAGTAGGATTTCAGCACCGCCTCGGCGCTGGAACGGTCATCGCTGTAGGCGGGCAGTTCGGCCGGGGTTTCGGCCAGCGCGGCACCGGCCGAAAGGGCCAGCATCATCAAGGGGACAAGCGGTTTCATCAGGCCTCCGGGGGAAGGGTGTCCCCCGAAGAGCTAGCGCGCCGTGGCAAAAGTCACGCCGGGCGGTGGCGCCGTCCTGCGGGTCGCCCCTGCCCCAGCACCGGCGCCAGCACCGCCACCATCAGCGCGAAGACCCCCAGCAGCATGAACGCCAGCCGCAGTGACCCCATCTGCGACAGCTGCCCGATCACCGGCGGCCCCAGCAGCAGCGCCCCGTAGCCCAGCGTCGAGACCGAGGCCAGCGCCTGTCCGGGCGGCACATCCGGGTCCGAGGCCGCCCGGCTGACCGCCAGCGGCATCAGCGTCGCATAGCCCACCCCCATCAGGACAAAGCCCGCCAGCGCTGCCTGAAAGCCCGGCAGCAGCGTCGCCATCGCCACGCCCACCGCCGCCAGCAGGCCGCCGCCGCGTGCCACCGGCACCGGCCCCGCCCAGGTGATCACCCGGTCCGCCAGCAGCCGCGTGATCAGCATCGCGACCGAGAACACCCCATAGCCCAGCGTGGCCTGCGCCTCGGTGGCGCCGGCGTTCTGGGCCAGGAAGACGGCGCTCCAGTCGGCCATGGCGCCTTCGCCGATGCCCGAGGACAGGCCGATCAGCCCCACCAGCACCAGCGCGCCGCGCGGAATGGCAAAGATCGCGCCGCCGGACTTCGCGGTGCGGCGTTCGGACTGCCAGGGGATGTTCATCGGCGGCACCGTCAACGCCAGCATCAGCGCCGCGGCGATCAGGAAATGCACCGGCATCGGCGTCCCCAGCTTGACCAGCACAAAGCCCAGGGCCGCCGAAATCCCCGTGCCCACGCTCCACATGGCGTGGATCGAGGACATCACGGCGCGCCCCATGTGGCGTTCGACCTCGGCCGCCCAGGAGTTCATCGCGACATCCATCGCCCCGTGCCCCGCCCCGAAGCAGAACAGGGCGATCCCCAGCCCCACCGCGCCGGGCGCCACCGACACGCACAGCATCGCGCCCGCCAGCCAGAAGGCCAGCCAGAAGGTCACCCGCGCCGGGCCCAGCCGGTCGGTGATCCGCCCGGCCAGCGGAAAGGACACCAGCGCCCCGATGCCCATCAGCAGCAGGTAGATCCCCAGGCCGCTGCGCGTCAGGCCGTGGGCCTCCATTACGGCGGGCACGCGTGCGGCCCAGGTGCCGATCGCCATGCCGTTGAAGATGAAGGCGGCGGCAACGGCGCGCCAGGGGGTCCGGGTCAGGGCCATGCGGCCTCTCCTGAAAATCGACGTCCCGCCGGGGCCCGGGCACGGCCGGTCCGAAGGGGCATGTGAAGGAAGCAGGGCGCGCGTGACACCTGCGGTCACGGAACAGCCCTGCCCCGGACTTGGCAGCTTGGGCGCACACGCGCAAGTGAAGCGATCATGACAGCAGGGGCAAAAGCGCTGTTGCCTGCGATAGCGTTAACGGACGTTTACCGTTGTGGGACGCGGGCGGCACGCAGGCGCAGGATCTGCGACAGGGCCTCGGCCGGGGTGATCAGGCTGAACATCTCGCGCAGCATCTTCGCATCGGCCTTCAGCCCGGCCAGGCGCCCGACCTTCTGGGATTTCCAGGGGCTGTCGACACCGGGCCAGCGCACCACCGCCAGGCGCGCGCGGTCCTGCAGCCAGATCCGGTTCATGAAGACCTCCAGGCCAAAGCCCGGCAGGCTGGCGATCTGCTCTGCCACCGGCGCCAGCATGGCCCGTGGCAGCACCCGTTCGCCCGAAATGTAGTCAAGGCCGATTGCCCGCCACACCCCCGGCGCATTGCGCCGCAGGGAAATCGCCACATCTGCCGCGCCGCTGCGCACCGGCGCGATCAGCGCCGCCAGCGCCGCGGGCGTCAGCCCCAGAAGATCGGCATCGAGCAGCAGCAGATGACTGCCGCGGGCCTCGGCAATACCGCGGGCGACAGCGCGCGACTTGCCGCCGTTCTGTGGCTGCACCAGCACCCGGGCGCGCGGATCGCCCTGCAGCGCGGCGCGGGCCTCGGCCACGGTATCATCGCGGGAGCCATCGTCGATGACGATGATCTCGTCCACCGCATCGCAGGCGCGCAGCACCTGCAGCACGCCGCCGATCCGGCCCGCCTCGTTATAGGCGGGCACCAGGCAAGAGACGCTCAGTTGCATTTGCGGTGCAGGCCGCGGCGGATGAACCAGGCGGCGGCGACAGCGATCAGCAGGCCCGCCATGATCAGCGTGCCCTTGCCGATCCAGCCGTCGATCTTGGTGTAGGCGGAGCCCAGCGTATAGCCCAGCACCACGAAGACCAGGCTTTTCGGCACGGTGGCGACCAGGTTGTACCAGATGAACTGCCAGACCGGCATCCGCGCGATCCCGGCCGAAACCAGCACCAGAAAGCCCGCCGAATGGGTCAGCTTGCCAAGGATCAGCGTGCGCCCGCCCTTCTGGGCGAAATGTTCGGCCAGGGCATTCAGCCGGGCGCGGCGCAGGCCCAGCTTGACCCGCCATTTCGCCGGCACATGGCCCAGCCCCCAGCGGCCGAGCGCATACATCAGCCCGTCGCCGAACAGATCCGCCGCGATCACCACCAAGGTCAGGCTGACCGGATCAAACATTCCCTGCGAGGCCAGCCAGGCCGCGATCACCGTAACGATCGGGCCTTCGATGACAGCGATAGGAGCAACGATCCAAAGGCCCTTTGCAGTCATCAGGGCCACGATGCTCTCAAGTCCGAACATGCTGTCCTTTCGTGCGGGACGTCTTCTTGCGCGTGACCGCCTGGCCCTGCCAGGTCAGCCCGCCACCGCCCCAGGTGGCGTACCACACCGCCGGCAGCATCAGATCGCGCAGGATCATCGCCAGCAGGTCGCGCGGTCGTGCGGGCCAGCCCGCGATGCGCGCCGTGCCCCATTCCATGCCGTACCAGAAGGCCAGCAGGATCGGCACCGTCCAGTCGGGCAGCGCCCCCATGAACCACAGCCCCGCCAGACCCAGCATCGACAGGGTCGGCCCCTGCAGGATCTCGGCCAGGAAGATCAGCGGAAAGCCCTCGCGGCGGATCTGCGACCAGCGCAGCTGCCGCGCCCAGACGGTCTTGGGCGTGCGCCGGGGCACCGGCTGGGCGTAAAGGCGATGGGTCAGGCGCACCCGCATCCCCTGCGCGCGCACCAGCTTGGTCGAGGCGACGTCCTCGGCCAGGTTGCCCGCCAGCGCCTGCACGCCGCCGCCCGCCTCCAGCACGTCGCGGCGATAGGCCAGCGTCTTGCCCTGGGCAAAGCCATGGCCAAGCGCATCTGCGGCCAGCTGCCAGCGCGCCTGGTTGGTGTTCAGGAAGGCGCATTCGACGGCGGCCCAGATGTTCTGCGCCCCCCGCCCGATCGGCGGCCCCGAGACCATGCCGACATCGGGTTCGAACCGGTCGACCAGACGCCAGATGTAATCGGGCTCCAGCATCAGGTTCGAATCCGTCATCACGACGATCTCGCCGGTCGAGGCCTCCCAGCCTTTTTCGACGTTATTAAGCTTGGGGTTGCCGCTGAAATGGCGGTCGCCCACCAGGATGCGCGCATTGACGTTGGGCCGCGCCCGCATCAGGTCGCGAATGAACGGCAGCGCCGGGTCATTGGCCTCGGAGGCGCAGAACAGGATTTCCAGGTTCGGGTAATCCAGCAGGAAGGTCGAGGCGAGCGTGCCCTTCTCGGACGGATCCAGCCCGCGGACCGGGCGGATCAGCGTCACCGGCACGGCGGCCAGGAACGGGCGCACCGGGGCCTCCTTGCCGCGATAGCGCCAGGCTGCCAGCGACAGGGTGGTCAGATGCACGCCAAGCGGTACTGCCACCAGTACCAGACAGACGATCAGGAGGATGCTTTCCATACGCTTCCCTCCGGGACAGTTTCGGGACGCGCGGCGGATGCCGGCGCAGGCGCTTCGGCCTCGTTAAGTAGACGCATAGTCCCGTTGGCAAGTTCCACGAGACCGGTGTGACTGTCGACCCAATCGCCGCAATTGGCAAAAAGGAACCCTTGGGTTTCCTTCAATGCGGGCTGGTGGGAATGGCCGCAGACGACACCGTCGCAGCCATGGGCGCGGGCCAGTTCGGTGACGCGGGCCTCGAAGCGGGGGCCCATGGCCAGGAAGGAATGCACCCGGTCGATGCCCCATTCCAGGAAGGTCCGCTGCGCCTCGGGCAGGTTGCGAATGCGCCGCAGCAGCGCATTGGCGGCACGCGCCGTGCCATCGACGCGGCTGCCGAAGCGGGTCATGAAGTGCCATTGCAGCAGGCGCGGATCGCATTGGTCGCCATGCACCACCAGATAGCGGCGGCCATCGGCGGAATGGTGGATGTCGGTTTCGGCCATCTTCCATTGCCGCACCGGCGACTGTTCGGCCCGGCGCAGCATCGCATCATGGTTGCCGGTCAGATAGATCACCTCGGCGCCGCGTTCGGCATGGGCCACCAGTTCACGGATGATCGCATCATGGGCATCGTCCCAGTGGACGCGACCGCCGTGCCAGATGTCGAAGATGTCGCCCACCAGATAGATCTTGCCGGCCTCGAAGCGCCGCAGGAAATTCAGGATCTTGTCGGCCTGGGCACTGCGCGCGCCCAGGTGGAAGTCAGACAGAAAGACCGTACGGACAAGTTCGCGACCTGACGCTCGCGGCGCATCGAACGCCATGTCATGCTCCACAGTTCCGGAACCCGCACCCGTGCGAGTGTACGATAAGGGGTATATGTCCGCAGAATATTTCTTCAATGTGACAGCGCCTGCAAAACCCTCAACTCACGCAAGCTTGTTGCGTGTTACAATGCAGGTGCAGCATTCCAGTCACACCTTGCGTTCGCCTTACTGACCCTGCTGACGCAACGCGCGCCAGACCAGCCAGGTTTCAAGGTCACCCGCGAACGCATTGATGTCCACGATTCCACTGACCCCGGGCACCACGCCGGTACCCGTATATTGCCAGAAACTCCAGCGTTCGTTCGGATACCTCTCCGAAGGGTGACCGGCAACAGAGCGCAGCCAGAATTCATACCCTACCATGGTCCCCAGCTGGTTGTCGGCGAAAAAGTCCGGCGTGGTATAGATCACCGGCGGCGTGCCGTAATGCGGCGTCACGATATTGACGAACTGACGAATTTCCTGCCGCACCGTCGCCGGATCGGGATTGCGCGAGCAGGTCTTGGATTGGTGATTCCACTCGATATCCAGCACCGGCGGAAGATCGCCGGGCGTATAGGGCACGTTGCGGATGAACCAGTTCGCCTGCTCTGCAGGCGTCCGGCAGAAGTAATAGAAATGGTAGGCGCCAACCGGCACCCCCGCCGCCCGCGCCCGGGGCGCGTTCTGTGCATAGCCCGGATCGACGTAATCGCCGCCTTCGGTGGCCTTCAGCCAGGCGAAGGCGATGCCATGGGCACGCGCCTGCGCCCAGTTGATGGTGCCCTGGTAGCGCGAGGCATCGATGCCGTGCACCTGGTAGAGGCTGGGCGTGACGCCGTCCCAGTCATGCGGCTTGGTATCACCAAAGACCTTCGGAATGCCGTCGGCACGGTAATCCTGGGCGCGCAATTCGCGCGGCGCCGCCATCTTGCCGGTCCGGGGGCCACCGCCCCCGCATCCCGCAAGAATGGATGCCGCGCAGAGGGCCGCCACCCCTGCCCGGATCTGCCGCTGCATTGCCTGCATGTTGTCTCCTGCCTCTCGCGTCCTGCCGGTTTCGCCTGCAACCTAGGGCGGTGACGCGGCCTTTCGACCGTCTTTTTTCACCACGCGCCCGTTGATCCAGCCAGAGCAGAGCCGCCGCCCGCCGTCGAGGGGGCGCGTGAGGTCGGCCGCGAAAAACGCAACAATCTGCCGGTTTTGCCGGACGATCTGCAAGGACAGGGAAGAGAGGGAGAGTGCGGCAGCCCCTAGGGAGGAGGAGTGGGGCTGCCGCATATTTCCGAGGCTCAGGGAGGAGGAGGAGAGCCCCAGGAAAACTCATCGACATCGTTGATGTCTGTGAAAACCTTATGCCATGCGGCACCGCAGCAAACAATCGACGGATCGTCAGACCCGCCTTGCATCCAGCGCATGGCAGGACGGGGGGCCTCAGATCCCCTCGTCGTCCGAGACCACCCGGTTGCGCCCACCGGTCTTGGCCGCATAAAGCGCCCGATCGGCCCGCGCCACGACCTGTTCGGGGCTGCCGGCCGAGACCGGCACAACGACACCGATGCTGACGGTGGCGGGCACATGGGCCCCGCCCGGCAGGACCACGCCGCGACGCGCCACGGTGCGGCAGACCCGTTCGGCGGCCGACAGCGCATCGCTGTCGCGCACCCCGGGCAGGATCATGGCGAATTCCTCGCCGCCATAGCGGAAGGCCATGTCGGTGGCGCGCGCCTCCGAGACCAGGCTTTCGGCGACCTGGCGCAGGGCCTCGTCGCCGGCAAGGTGGCCATGGGTGTCGTTGAACATCTTGAAATGATCGACATCCAGCATCAGCAGGGCAAAGCGGCCGCCCTCTTCGGGCAGCGCCGCAACCTGGGCCTTCAGCGCCTGATCGAAGGCGCGGCGGTTCTTCAGCCCGGTCAGGCTGTCGGTCTCGGCCGCCAGCGCCAGCTGGGTTTCCTGGTGCTGGATCTGCCGGGTCATGACGTTGAAGGCATCGGCCACCTTCGCCAGCTCGGGCGGCACCTGCACGTCGATCACCGCCGAACGATCCCCGGTCGAGATGTTCATCGCCCCCGCCACCAGACGGTCGGTGCTGGCGATCAGCGCCCGGTCGATGATCTGCACCGCCGCCACCACGAAGAGGATCGTCAGCACCACCGCCCCGGCCGCCATGTATTCCAGATGCCGCATCGCCCGCAGCGCCAGGGCATGGCTGGCCTCGTTCTGCTGGCGCAGGTCCTCGCTGAGGGTTTCCAGCCGCCGCGCGGTTTCCGAAATCACGTCCTCGAACCGTTCCAGCGCCGGATCGGCCTGCGCCGGATCACCGGCCTCGACGGCGGCGGCGGCGCGCTGGACCTCGGTCCATTCGCGGCTGACCCCCTCCAGCACCGGACCGTAAAGGCCATAGTCGCGCACCGCCGCCTGCAGTGCCGACAGGTGCTGCGCCACATGGCCCTCGGTCGTCTCAAGGCTGCGGTGATAGCTTTCGGCGCCGTTGTCGGCATAGTCGTTGACGGCCACGCTCAGCTCCCACAGCTCGCCCTGCAGGCGTTCCAGGGGCAGCATGATCCGGTGTTGTGCCATCAGCACGCTGCGGAAGGGCTGCGCGATCCGGCTGTGATAGGTGGCGTAGAACAGCGCCCCCATCACCAGAAGCGGCAGCACTGCCACCACCATCCCCACCGTCAGCCAGCTGCGCAGCGAAAATCCCCGCAGCATTTCGCGCAGGTTTCGGTGTCCGGTCGTCGTCATGGCGTGATCCGCTTCGTTCTGGGCTCTGGCCCGATGGTTGCAGGCAGCGCCCGCACAGGCAAGCACCCACGACAGCGCGCAGGCTTTCGGTTGCAGGATTCGAGGGCAAGGGATCCGGCGACCCCCGTCCCCGCCCCGGGCATCCACCATCACGAAAGCGCGATCCAAACGTGATCCATCCCCCGACCACATCCCCCCGGAACCTGGGCGCCACCCGGCATTTTCCCTGATTTTTCAGAAAAGATGCCGGGCCGCCCCCCTGCCCCGCGATGCTCACGACCGGCCAAATCCACCCGCAGCACCTTCACGCCCCTGTCACAGAAGCGGCCCATCAGACCCCCGAGACCGCCGCCCACCCTGCACTCGGCAGGGGCCAGGGGGACCGGCGGCCGCTGCCACAACCGGAGACACCGATGTCCCTTCGCCTGATCCCGACCCGTACCGCGCTGCTGGCCGGTGCTGCCCTTGTCACCCTTGCCGGCACCGCCATGGCCGGCGACATCTCGGGGGCCGGTGCCACCTTCCCCTTCCCGATCTATTCCGCCTGGGCCAAGACCTACCAGTCCGAGACCGGCACCGGCCTGAATTACCAGGCCATCGGCTCGGGCGGCGGCATCAAGCAGATCGAGGCCCGCACCGTGACCTTCGGCGCATCTGACGCGCCGCTGAAGGGCGACGAGCTGAAGAAAAACACCCTGGTGCAGTTCCCCACCGTCATGGGCGGTATCGTCCCGGTGGTGCATGTCGAAGGCATCGAACCCGGCAAGATGGTGCTGGACGGCCCGACCCTGGCCAAGATCTACCTGGGCGAGATCACCAAATGGGATGACCCGGCCATCGCCAAGCTGAACCCCGGCCTGAAGCTGCCGTCGAAGGCGATCGCCGTGGTCTACCGCTCGGACGGGTCGGGCACGACCTTCAACTTCACCACCTATCTGGGCGATGTTTCGGCGGCCTGGAAGGACAAGGTGGGGGTTGCCACCTCGGTCGAATGGCCGGTGGGCATCGGCGCCAAGGGCAACCAGGGCGTGTCGGCGGATGTCGAGCAGACCGCGAATTCCATCGGCTATGTGGAATATGCCTACGCGCTGCAAAACCACATGACCTATACCGACATGATCAACGCCGCCGGCAAGCGCGTGGCCCCCAAGGCCCAGGCCTTTGCCGCCGCAGCAGCCAATGCCGACTGGTCCAGCCAGCCCGGTTTCGGCGTGATCCTGGCCAACCAGCCGGGCGATGCGACCTGGCCGATGACGGCCGCCACCTTCATCCTGATGCATTCCGACGCCAAGGATGCGAGCGCTTCGGCCGAGGCGCTGAAGTTCTTCGACTGGGCCTATGCCCATGGCGACGATGCTGCCGGCAAGCTTGACTACATCCCCATGCCCGACAGCGTCGTGGCACTGGTCAAGCAGGAATGGCAGCAGATCCAGGGCAGCGACGGCAAGCCGGTCTACACCGACGCCACCAACTGACCTGAGCCCGGCCGGGCGGCGCCCCAATGAGTGCTCCGGCTCTGCCCGGCCCGATCCCTTCCCCAAGGCCCCGCGCGTTCCCCGCGCGGGGCGCCTTCGCTTCGGAGAGACCATGACCGTGATCGATCCCCTTCTGTCCCCCAGCCGCGCCCACAGCCGCGCCCGGCGGGGCGACCGCATCGCCCATGGCGCCAGCCTGGCGGCCGCGGTGCTGGTGCTGGTGGTGCTGGCCGGGGTCTGCCTGTCGCTGGCCGCAGGCGCCTGGCCTGCCTTCCGCGACCTTGGACCGGGCTTCCTGACCGCCCGGGTCTGGAACCCCGTCACCGACCATTACGGCGCCTGGCCCGCGCTTTACGGCACCATCGTGTCTTCGGGGCTGGCGATGCTGATCGCGGTGCCCCTGGGGCTGGGCATCGCCCTTTTCCTGACCGAGATCTGCCCCCGCCCGCTGCGCCGCCCCATCGGCATCGCGATCGAGCTTCTGGCCGGCATCCCCTCGATCATCTACGGGATCTGGGGCCTGTTCGTGCTGGCGCCGGTGATGCAGCATGTCGTGCAGCCGGTGCTGATCGACACGCTGGGGGCGCTGCCGGGGATCGGCGCGCTGTTTCAGGGCCCGCCCTACGGCATCGGCCTGCTGACCGCCGCGCTGATCCTGGCGATGATGGTGCTGCCCTTCGTCGCCTCGCTGTCGCGCGACATCTTCCTGACCACCCCGCCGCTACTGCGCGAGGCCGCCTTCGGCATGGGCCTGACCACCTGGGAGGTCACCCGCCACATCACCCTGCCCCGGGCCGCCCCGGCGCTGATGGGTGGCATGATGCTGGCCCTGGGCCGCGCCCTGGGCGAGACCATGGCCGTCACCTTCGTCATCGGCAATGCCCACCGCGTGCCCAGCAGCCTGCTGCAACCCGGCACGACGATCTCGGCCTCGATCGCGAACGAGTTCAACGAAGCCAGCGCCGGTGCCTACAGCGCGGCGCTGATCGCGCTTGGTTTCGTGCTGTTCGTGCTGACCTTCCTGGTGCTGGCGGGCGCCCAGCTGCTGCTGCGCCGCCTGCAGCGCCGCACCGCCTAGGAGACCCCGCATGACTTCCCCGTCCCGGCTGCGCCGCCGCAAGGCGCTGAACGGCGTGATGATGACGCTCGCCACCCTCTCGGCAGTGGCGGGCCTTGCCGTGCTGGCCCTGATCCTGGGAGAACTGTGCCTGAAGGGCCTGTCGGCACTGAACGCCCATGTGCTGACCCAGGACACCCCCGGCCCGATGCAGGAAGGCGGCCTGCGCAACGCGATCATCGGATCGCTGCTGCTGTCGGGGCTGGCGGTGCTGATCGGCACGCCCATTGGCCTGTTCGCCGGCACCTACCTGTCGGAATATGGCCGCCATTCGCGGCTGGCGCAGGTGCTGCGGTTCCTCAACGACATCCTGCTGTCGGTGCCCTCGATCATCGTCGGCCTCTTCGTCTACCAGGTGCTGGTGCGGCCGGTGGGGCATTTCTCGGGGCTGGCAGGCGCGGTGGCGCTGGCGATCCTGGTCATCCCCACCGTCGTGCGCACCACCGAAAACATGCTGCGCCTGGTCCCCGACACCCTGCGCGAGGCCGCGCTGGCGCTTGGCGCGCCGCGCTGGCACATGATCCGCCGGGTGATCTGGAAGGCCGCGCTGTCGGGCATCGTCACCGGCGTGCTGCTGGCCATTGCGCGGATCTCGGGGGAAACCGCACCGCTGATCTTTACCGCGCTGTCGAACAACTTCTTCAGCCTCGACATGACCCGGCCGATGGCCTCGCTGCCGATCACCATCTACCAGTTCGCGCTGTCGCCCTATGACAACTGGCAGGCCCTTGCCTGGGCCGGCGCCTTCCTGATCACCCTCGCCGTGCTCGCCCTTTCCGTCATCGCACGCACCGTCACCGCCAGAGGACACCGCCCATGACCCTTGATACCCTGACAGCCCCCCCCGAGGTCTTTGCCGGTGTCGATCCCGCCCCCGCCGCCCGCCTGTCGATCCGCGGCCTGAACTTCCACTACGGCACCAGCCACGCGCTGAAGGATGTCTGGCTGGACCTGCCGCGCAACATGGTCACCGCCTTCATCGGCCCCTCGGGCTGTGGCAAGTCCACGCTGCTGCGCTGCCTGAACCGGATGTATTCCCTCTATCCCGGTCAGCGCGCCACCGGAGAGATCCTGCTGGACGGCGCCAACATCCTGGACCCGCGCACCGATCTTGAGGCCCTGCGCAGCCGCATCGGCATGGTGTTCCAGAAGCCCACCCCCTTCCCGATGTCGATTCGCGACAACATCGCCTTCGGGCTGAAGCTGGCCGGGCTGACCGCCCGGTCCGAACTGGACGGCCGAATCGAGGCCGCCCTGCGCGCCGCAGCCCTGTGGGACGAGGTGAAGGACAAGCTGCACGCGCCGGGCAGTTCGCTGTCGGGCGGTCAGCAGCAGCGTCTGTGCATCGCCCGCACCATCGCCACCGAACCCGAGGTCATCTTGCTGGACGAACCCGCCTCTGCGCTTGACCCGATCTCGACCGCGCGGCTGGAAGAGACGATCCTGACGCTGAAGGAGCGATTCACTGTCGCCATCGTCACCCACAACATGGGCCAGGCCCGGCGCGTCAGCCAGCGCACCGCCTTCATGTACATGGGAGAGCTGGTCGAGACCGGCGAAACCGCCCGCCTGTTCGAGGCGCCGCGCGAATCCCGTACCCTCGATTACGTCTCGGGGCGCTTTGGCTGAAAAGCCTTAAAATCTGCAAAACCGCTCTGCATCCACACACTTTGCAGGTGCGGCAAACCCATTCCGCTACCGTAATGTAAACAAGCCGCTGTAATTACAGCGGCTTTTTTACATGCCTGTGACATCCCGCCCCATTGAAAGCCAAATACCGGCACACGCATGCCGAAAATTTCCGCATCGCAGCGATTGAAAAAATAAACCTGCGTAGTAAATCAGGGGCCGGGGAGGAGCTCTCAAAGGGGGCCTCACCATGGAGGAACGCAAGACGCACGCCGACGGCCAGGTCGATGTACTGCTCGTAGGCGGCGGTATCATGAGCACCACGCTGGGTGTGCTTTTGCAGGAGCTGGAGCCGGAGTGGCGGATCGGGATGGTCGAACGTCTCGATGCCGTGGCCGAGGAAAGCTCGAACGGGTGGAATAACGCAGGGACCGGTCACTCGGCCCTGTGCGAGCTGAACTATACGCCGCAGATGGCCGACGGCAGCGTCGACACCACCAAGGCACTGAACATCAACGAGCAGTTCCAGATCTCTCGTCAGTTCTGGGCGCATCAGGTCGAGACGGGCGTGCTGAAGACACCCCGCAGCTTCCTGAACGCGACCCCGCACATGAGCTTTGTCTGGGGCCAGAAGAATGCCGACTTCCTGGCCCGCCGTTACGAGGCCCTGAAACGCAACGCGATGTTTGCCGGGATGGAATTCTCGACCGACCGCGCCAAGATCGCCGAATGGGCACCGCTGATGGTCGAGGGGCTGGACCCGAACGAGACCGTCGCCGCAACCTATGCGCCGCAGGGCACCGACGTGAACTTTGGCGAGTTGACCCGCCAGATGGCCGCTTCGCTGCAGCGTTCTGCCAACTTCGAGCTGCACACTGGCACCGAGGTCACCGACCTGCACCGGGATGGTGACGGCTGGCGGGTGATTCTGCGCGACCGCCGCAGTGGCGCGCGCAAGACCCTGCGGACCCGGTTCGTCTTCCTGGGTGCCGGTGGCGGGGCCCTACCCCTGCTGCAGAAATCCGGCATCCCCGAGGCCGCCGATTACGCCGGCTTCCCCGTCGGCGGGTCCTTCCTGGTCTGCGACAATCCCGATGTCGTGGCCCGCCACAATGCCAAGGTCTACGGCAAGGCCGCCGTCGGCAGCCCGCCGATGTCGGTGCCGCACCTCGACAAGCGGTTCCTTGACGGCAAGGAGGTCCTGCTGTTCGGGCCCTTCGCGACCTTCTCGACCCGGTTCCTGAAGGCCGGTTCGCTGATGGACCTGCCGAAGACGATCACCGGGCGCAACATCTTCCCGATGATGTCGGTGGGTCTGAACAACTTCGACCTGATCAAGTATCTGGTGGGTCAGTTGCTGCTGACCGATGCCGCCCGGATGAAGGCCCTGCGCGCCTACTTCCCCGAAGCCCGCGACGGCGACTGGAAGCTGTGGCATGCCGGCCAGCGCGTCCAGATCATCAAGCGCGAACCGAAGGGCGCGGCGCTGAAGCTCGGGACCGAGATCGTCGCCTGCCAGGACGGTTCGGTGGCAGCCCTGCTGGGGGCCAGCCCGGGGGCCTCGACCGCGGCGCCGATCATGCTGGAGCTGCTGAAGAAGGCCTTCCCGCAGCGGATCCAGCAGATCGACTGGCAGATGAAGCTGCAGCGCATCATCCCCAGCTACGGCACTGCCCTGCGCGACGATGCCCGTGCCCTGGCCCAGGCCTGGACCGACACCTCCCGCACCCTGGACCTGCCCGAGCCCCCGGTCGAGATCGCGGCCCTGGCCGAGCAGCCCGATACCGGCAACGTGCTGCGGATGGCGGCCCGCTAAGGGCAGCCGCTTGCCCTGACAGACAAAACGGCGGGCAGGTCATCGGACCCGCCCGCCTTTTTTTCTCCGTCCGGTATCCGGTCGGCAGCACCGGCCCCCTCGGCCCCCGAACCAGACGCAAGGACAGCCGGACGGCCCGCCCGCCCGACAGCGACAGCGACAGCGACAGCGACAGCGACAGCGACAGCGACAGCGACAGCGACAGCGACAGCGACAGCGACAGCGACAGCGACAGCTATTCTGCGTATGGCCGCCCGCCAAGCGCTGCTGCTTCGGCAGACATCAAAAACGATTGGGTGGTCATCGGGCCCGCCCGCGCTCTTCTCTCCTCCCCGAAGACCCAGGACCACCCGGCAGCGCGCGCGCCCCCGAGCCCCGCAACGGGACGCCAGGGAAAACCACCGTCCTGGCCCGTCCGGCAGCGGCAGAATGGCCGCACGCCAAAGACAGCCGTCCTGAAACGCGAAACGGCGGGCGGATCATCAGACCCGCCCGCCGTCATTCATGCCGTGACAGGACTGGCCCCCAAGAGGACCGGACCGGGATCAGCCCTTGCGGGTCAGCTGCGTGACGTCGCGCACCGCGCCCTTCGCGGCCGAGGTCGTCAGCGCCGCATAGGCCTGCAGTGCCGCCGAAACCTTGCGCTTGCGCGGCTCGGCCGGGACCCAGCCCCTGGCATCCTGCGCGGCGCGGCGTTCGGCCAGAACCGCGTCCGACACGGCCAGGTGGATGGTGCGGTTCGGGATGTCGATCTCGATCTTGTCGCCGTCCTCGACCAGGCCGATGGTGCCGCCCTCGGCCGCTTCCGGCGAGACGTGACCGATCGACAGCCCCGAGGTCCCGCCCGAGAACCGCCCGTCCGTCAGCAGCGCGCAGGCTTTGCCCAGGCCCTTCGACTTCAGATAGCTGGTCGGGTACAGCATTTCCTGCATCCCCGGACCGCCGCGCGGGCCTTCATAGCGGATCACCACCACGTCGCCTTCCTTGACCTTGCCGGTCAGGATGTCGCTGACCGCCGCGTCCTGGCTTTCGCAGACATGGGCGGTGCCGGTGAACTTCAGGATCGAGGCATCGACGCCCGCCGTCTTCACGATGCAGCCGTCCTGCGCGATGTTGCCGAACAGCACCGCCAGACCGCCATCCTGGCTGAAGGCGTGTTCCTTGGCCCGGATCACGCCCTTTTCACGGTCGGTATCCAGCGTCTTGAAGCGGTTTTCGGTGGAAAACGCCTGGGTGGTGCGCACGCCGCCGGGGGCGGCCTTGAACAGCTGCTCGGCCTCGGGGTTGTTGGCAACCTTGATGTCCCAATGCGCGATCGCCTCGCCCATGGTCGAGGAATGCACCGTGGCGCAATCGTCATGCAGCAGGCCGGCGCGCGAGAGTTCCCCCAGGATCGAGAAGATGCCACCGGCGCGGTGGACGTCCTCCATATG
Source organism: Pseudooceanicola sp. NS-SX9 (assembly GCF_057380705.1). Lineage (NCBI taxonomy): Bacteria > Pseudomonadati > Pseudomonadota > Alphaproteobacteria > Rhodobacterales > Paracoccaceae > Pseudooceanicola > Pseudooceanicola sp. NS-SX9. The sequence continues at coordinate 2,639,786 of NZ_CM170818.1, forward strand.
GACGTTCTCGATATTGGGCGCGACCTTGCACAGGCAGGGCACCTTGCGCGACAGCTGGTCGATGTGATCCATGGTGAAGTCCACGCCGCCCTCGTTGGCAATCGCCAGCAGGTGCAGCACGGTGTTGGTGGACCCGCCCATGGCGATATCGAGGCTCATGGCGTTCTGGAACGCCTTGAAGGTCGCGATTTCGCGCGGCAGCAGGCCCTCTTCTTCCAGCTCGTAATGGCGGCGGGTGATCTCGACGATCTTGCGGCCGGCTTCCAGGAACAGGCCCTTGCGGTCGGCGTGCGTGGCCAGCGTCGAGCCATTGCCCGGCAGCGCCAGACCAAGCGCCTCGGCCAGGCAGTTCATCGAGTTCGCGGTGAACATCCCCGAGCACGACCCGCAGGTCGGGCAGGCGTTTTCCTCGATATGCTGCAGCTGGGCATCGGTGTACTTGTCCGAGGCGGCGGCGACCATGGCATCCACCAGGTCGATCTTCTTGACCTCAAGATCGGCCAGATCGATCTTGCCCGCTTCCATCGGGCCGCCCGAGACGAAGATCGCCGGGATGTTCAGCCGCATCGCGGCCATCAGCATGCCGGGGGTGATCTTGTCGCAGTTCGAGATGCACACCATCGCGTCGGCGCAATGGGCATTGACCATGTATTCGACCGAATCCGCGATCACCTCGCGCGAGGGCAGCGAATACAGCATCCCGTCATGGCCCATCGCGATGCCGTCATCGACCGCGATGGTGTTGAATTCCTTGGCAACACCGCCCGCGCGCTCGACCTCGGCGGCGACCAGCTGGCCAAGGTCCTTCAGGTGCACGTGGCCCGGCACGAACTGCGTGAAGGAGTTGACGATGGCGATGATCGGCTTGCCGAAATCGCCGTCCTTCATCCCCGTGGCCCGCCAGAGGCCGCGTGCACCCGCCATGTTGCGGCCATGGGTACTGGTTCTGGAACGATAATGGGGCATCGAACCCTCCCTTGATGACATTTGGCGCGGACCATACCGGCCTGGATCATGAGAGTGAAATATATTATTGTGCGCTTATTAGGTCGCAAGGAATATCAGATGGACATTCGCCAGCTGCGCCATTTCCTGGCGGTGGCCGAGGTGCTGCATTTCGGCCGCGCGGCCGAGAGGCTGGGCATGACCCAGCCGCCGCTGTCGCAGTCGATCAAGGCGCTGGAGGCCGAGCTGGGTGCGCAGCTGTTCGCGCGCACCAAACGCTCGGTCGCGCTGACGCCCTTCGGGGCGGGCTGGAAGCCGCATGTCGAGGCGGCGCTCGCGGCCGTCGACCGCCTGCCGGGCACCGCCGCCAGCATCCTGTCGGGCACCTCCGGGCGGCTGGAGCTGTCGTTTGTCTCGACCGCCGACTATTCGATCCTGCCGGCGCTGGTGCACCGCTTCCGCGGGCTTTACCCGGGCGTCGACCTGTCCCTGACCGAGGCCACCAGCGACACCCAGATCGCCGCCCTGCGCGAGGGGCGCGGACAGGTCGGCCTGATCATCCCCGAGGCCGCCACCCCCCTGCCCGACCTGTTCCGTTATCGCCGTCTGGTGCGCGAACCGCTGGTCGCCGCCGTCCCCCAGGCCTGGATCGCCGAAGGCCGCCTGCCGGATGCCCCCCTGACGCCGGGGGCGGTGATCGCCTCGCCGCTGATCGTCTTTCCGCGCCGCGCGTCGCCGTCGTTCTATGATCTGGTGACGGGCTATTACGCCGATTGCGGCGGCAGTGCCCATGTGGTGCAGCAGGCGATCCAGATGCAGACGATCATCAGCCTGGTCTCGGCCGGGATGGGCATCGCGCTGGTGCCGGCGTCGCTGCGGCATCTGGCGCGCTCGGGCGTGCGTTACCTGGATCTGGCGGGGCCGGTGCCGGAACTGGAAACCGGCGTGATCTGGCGGCGCGACGACGCAAGCGCGACGCTGGCGAATTTCCTGGCCATGACCTTTGCCCTGGACCTGCCCTGACCTTCCCGGAACTGGAATCCCGCCCTATATTCAGGACAAAGGAGACCGCCCATGAACATCAGCGACGCCGCCCGCGACACCGGCCTGCCCGCCAAGACGATCCGGTACTACGAAGACATCGGCCTGATCGCGCCCGAGCGGCGCGCCAATGGCTACCGGGATTTCTCGGACGCCCAGCTGCAGCGGCTGCGGATGCTGGCGCAGGCGCGGCTGATGGGCTTTTCCCTTGAGGAATGCCGCAAGCTGCTGGCGCTGAATGCCGACGAGCACCGCGCCAGCCGCGACGTGCGGGATCTGGCGTTGCAGAACCTGGCCTCGGTTCGCGACAAGATCGCAGAGCTGCGCGCGCTGGAGGCGCGGCTGGAAGGGCTGGTGGCGCAGTGCCATGGCGATGACGACCCGGACTGCGCGATCCTGAACAGCCTGACGGGGGCCGCGCCCTGCTGCGCCACCGCCGCCGATCGCGGCCGCTGACCCCGGCCCGGTCACGGGGCACCGCCGCCCCTGCCCGGGGATCATCGGGCCCCACCCTGCCGGGGCCCGATGGCAGGGCCCGCGCCTAGCGCAGGAAGTTGTCGGCCATCAGCTCGACCACCTCTTTCGCGCGGCCATGGGCCACCGCCTTGGCGCCGAACAGCGCGGTCGAGGCGACCTGGCCGAATTCCACCTTGGGCGGCATCACCAGTTCCATCCGCGACACCTTCACATCCAGCACCGCCGGACCCTCGGCCGCCAGCCAGTCGGCCACGGCGCCCGGCAGGTCATCGGCCGTCTCGACCTTGCGCCCCCACAGGCCGATGACCTTTGCAAGCTCGGCGAAATCGGGGTTCTGCAGGTCGGTGAAACTGTCCAGCAGCCCCTCGACGCGCTGCTCCATCTCGACGAAGCCCAACGAGGCATTGTCGTAGATGACGATCTTGACCGGCACCTGCTCCTGTTTCAGCGTCAGCAGATCGCCCATCAGCATCGACAGCCCGCCATCGCCGCACAGCGCAATCACCTGACGGTCCGGATAGGCCTTCTGGATGCCGAGCGCCTGCGGGTAGGCATTGGCCATGGTGCCATGCAGCAGCGAGGTCAGGAAACGCCGCTGCCCCTTCGCCCGGATATGCCGCAGCATCCACACCATGGGCGAGCCGCCATCGGCGGTAAAGATCGCGTCCTCGGCCGCCTGCGCGTCGATCATCCGGGTCAGCGCCTGCGGGTGGATCAGCGTCGGGTCCTTTTCGCGGGCCTCGTCGCGATAGCCTTCCAGATCCTTCTCGTATTGCTTCAGTGCCTTGTCGAGACGGCGCGAGGACGCCACGTCCTCAAGCCGCGGCAGCAGCGCGTCGACGGTGGGGGCGACATCGCCGATCACCCCCAGATCGACCGGCGCCCGGCGCCCCAGGGCCGTGGGGTCGATGTCGACCTGAATGATCTTGGCCTTCTCGGGGTAGAACTGGGTATAGGCGAAATCGGTGCCAAGGCACAGCATCACATCCGCCTCTGCCACGGCCTCCATCCCGGCGCGGTTGCCCAGGATCCCGGTCATGCCGACCTGGAAGGGGTTGCCCGGCTCGATGAATTCCTTGGAGCGCGTCGAATGCACGATGGGCGCCTTCAGCTTGTCCGCCAGCGCGATCAGCTGCGATTTCGCCCCCCGCGCGCCGATGCCCGCATAGATCACCGGGCGCTTGGCCTTGTTCAGCAGCTTGGCCATGCGGTCCAGTTCCTCGGGGTGCGGGACGCTCAGGGGACGGGGGCGGTGGACGGACCAGGGCAGCGCGTCATCGGTCTTTTCGGTGAACATGTCGCCATTGACGATCAGCACCGCCACGCCCCCCCTGGTCAGCGCCGCCTGCGCCGCCATCACCGTCATGCGCCGCGCCTGATCGGGGTGGTTCAGCCGCTCGCAGAAGACCGAGCACTGTTCGTAGATCGGTTTCTGGTCGACCTCCTGCGGGAAACCCAGCCCCTCTTCGTTGCGCGCCACGTTCGAGGCGATCAGCAGCACCGGCGCGCCGTTGCGGTGGCTTTCGAAGATGCCGTTGACGAAATGCAACGAGCCCGGCCCGCAGGTGCCCGCACACAGCGTCAGCTCTCCGGTCATGTAGGCCTCGCCGCCCGCGGCAAAGCCGCCGACCTCTTCGTGGCGCACATGCACCCAGTCGATGCCGGATTTGCGGATCTCGTCGGTGAAATGGTTGATCGTGTCGCCCACCACGCCGTAGCAGCGCTGCGCGCCGGCGGCTTCGAGCGTCTCGGTGATGACCTTTGCAACGGTCTTGCTCATGTCATGTCCTTTCCAGGGGAGGGCCTCAGATCGAGGCAAGGGAATGGGGTTCCACCACGGCGGTGCGCGACAGGTCGGCACAGGGGCGGAAGGAATGCGGGTCGGCGGCATCCCACCAGGCCTTGAAGGCGGTGGTCTCGGGGGCGTCCAGCAGCTGGCCGGGCAGCACCCAGTCATGCAGTTGGCCAAGGCCCCGCGCCCGCACCGGGCTTTCGCGCTTCATCAGGTGGTGCGGTTCGATCTGCGAGGGGTGATCCAGGCCAAGCGCCCCGGTGATGTCGCCAAGCGCATCCAGCGTCTTGCCGTGAAAGCGCGCGGCGCGGTCGGCTTGCACGTCGATCACCAGGCCGCGCTGGCGGGCGGGATCCTGGGTGGTGATGCCGGTGGGACAGGTGCCGGTGTGGCAGCGCTGCGCCTGGATGCAGCCGATCGACAGCATGAAGGCGCGCGCCGCATTGGTCCAGTCGGCGCCAAGCGCCAGAGAATGCGCGATGCCCGCCGCCGAATAGATCCGCCCCGAGGCGCCCAGCCGGATCCGGTCGCGCAGCCCGGTGCCGACCAGCGCATTGTGCACCAGCGGCAAACCGTCGTTCAGCGCCCAGCCGACATGGTCCGACAGCTCCTTGGGGGCCGCCCCCGTGCCGCCCTCGGCGCCATCGACCACCAGGAAATCGGGGGTGATGCCGGTCAGGCGGATCGCCTTCATCAGGGCGAAGACCTCGTGCGGCTGGCCGACGCAGAACTTCAGCCCCACCGGTTTGCCGCCCGACATCTCGCGCATGCGGGCCGCGAATTCCAGCATCCCGACCGGGGTGGCAAAGGCCGAATGGCCGCTGGGCGACAGGCAGTCCCGGCCGGCCTCGACCTGGCGGGCCTCGGCGATTTCCGGCGTCACCTTGGCGCCCGGCAGCAGCCCGCCATGGCCGGGCTTGGCGCCCTGGCTCAGCTTGATTTCCGTCATCTTCACCTGGGGTTCGCGGGATTTCTCGCGGAAGGCGCCGGGGTCGAAGGTTCCGTCATCGTTGCGGCAGCCGAAATAGCCCGAGCCCACTTCCCACACCAGATCCCCGTCATGGGCCAGATGGTGTTTCGACAGCCCGCCCTCGCCGGTGTCGTGGTAAAAGCCGCCCTTCTCGGCCCCGAGGTTCAGCGCCCGGACCGCATGGGCCGACAGCGCGCCGAAACTCATGGCCGAGATGTTGAACAGCGAGGCCGAATAGGGCTGGCTGCACTGATCGCTGCCGATGGTCACGCGGGGGCGGCGTTCGGGGGCCTCGACCGGCTGCATCGAATGGCTGAACCAGTCATAGCCCGGCGCGTCCGGGTCCAGTTCGGTGCCGAAGGGCTGGGTGTCGGTCTCGCCACGGGCGCGGGCCTGAACCAGCTCGCGGGCTTCGAAGGGATAGGGGCGCCCCTCGCGGTCGCCTTCGACGATGTACTGGCGCAGGTAGGGCCGCAGGTCATAGAACAGCCACCGCAGCCGCGCCGCGATCGGATAGTTGCGGGTGATTGTCCAGCGGTGCTGGGCGCAGTCATAGACCCCGAGCGCCACCAGAGGCAGCGTCAGCACCACCAGCACCAGCCCCCATCCCGACACCAGCACCGTCAGCGCCAGCCCCAGCAGGCACAGCGCCAGCGCCAGGATCAGCAGGATGTAACGCTTGGTCAGGGAAAGCAGGCTTTGCATCGGGGGTCCTCGCAGTGTCTGAGCTGTCAACGAACCCGCCGCCGGGGATGTTCCCACACCGTTTCGAGAGGTCCCCCCACCAGCGCCGCAAAACCCGCCTTTGCCCTTGGCAGCCTTCCGCCTTTCGTTATATCGAGAATCGTCCCCAGGGACCCCTGCGCCCGGGCCGTCCCCGGCGCCCCAGATTTCAGGCATACCGGCATGAGCACCCCCCCGACGGCCGCCCCCACGGCCCCTCCCATCCCTCCCCGTCCCGTCGTCAGCCCCGGCCAGCTGAGGCTGATCTTTGCCGGGCTGATGCTGGCCATGGGGCTGGGCGCGCTGGATCAGAGCATCGTCAACACCGCCCTGCCGCGCATGGCGGGCGAACTGGGCGGCCTTGCGCACCTGAGCTGGGTGGTGACGGCCTTCATGCTGTGTTCGACCATCGCCACGCCGATCTTCGGCAAGCTGTCGGACATGTTCGGGCGGCGGAACTTCCTGCTGGGCTGCATCACGCTGTTCATCATCGCCTCGGCGCTGTGCGGGCTGGCGCAGTCGATGGGGCAGCTGATCGCGTTCCGCGCCTTGCAGGGGATCGGCGGCGGCGGGCTGATGACGCTGTCGCAGACGGTGATCAGCGTCGTGGTCAGCCCGCGCGAACGGGTCCGCTATCAGGGGCTGTTCACCGGGGTCTTCGCCTTCTGCTCGGTCGCGGGGCCGCTGATCGGCGGCGGGCTGACCACGGCGCTCAGCTGGCGGTGGGTGTTCTATGTCAACATTCCTGTCGGGCTGCTGGCGCTGGCGCTGCTGCTGGCCGGGCTGAAGCCCACCGGCCTGCCGCGCCAGAAGCACCGCATCGACGTGCTGGGGGCGATGCTGCTGGTGGCCTGCGCGGCGCTGGCGCTGCTGCTGTTCAGCTTTGCCGGATCGGTCTTTGCGTGGAATTCGGCCACGGCGCGGGGCATCGGGGCCGCCGTTCTGGTGCTGCTGGTGCTGTTCGTGCTGCAGGAACGCCGCGCCGCCGAACCGATGCTGGACCTGAAGCTGTTCCGCATCCGCAGCTTTTCCGTCGGCGCCGGCACCACCGGCTGCATGGGGTTCGCCATGATGAGCGCGATGGTCTTCCTGCCGCTCTATTTCCAGCTGGTGCTGGGGCTGAACCCGGCGCAGGCGGGGCTGATGCTGCTGCCGCAGATCACCATGATGCTGGTGACCTCGATTCTGGGCGGGCGGCTGGGGGCCAGGGTGGGCCGGCCGAAGCCCTTCCTGATCTTCGGCATCGTGCTGGAGGCCACGGGCCTGGGCTGTCTGGCGCTGCTGGCCTTCCTGCAGGCCGATCTGGTGTGGTTCCTGGGGGCGCTCGCCGTGCTGGGCACCGGCATGGGCGTGGCGATGCCCAATGCCACCGTGATCGTGCAGAACGGCGTGCCGAAGGCGAACCTGGGGGTGGCGACCTCGGGGATGGCCTTCCTGCGCTCGCTGGGGGGCGCGCTCGGGGTGGCAGTGTCGGGGGGCACGATGGCCGGGCATCTGACGGCGCGGCTGGCGCAGTTCGGCGGCGACATCGACGCGCGGCAGCTGATCGACGGCGGGATGCAGGCGATTGCCGCCCTGCCCGCCGCCCAGCAGGCCGAGGTGGCCGAGGCCTTCCGCCATGCCATCGCCTACAGCTTCCTGACCGGCGGGCTGGTGATGGCGCTGGCGCTGCTGCCTGCGCTGCTGCTGGAAAACGTCAAGCTGTCGGACGAACGCCCGACCCGCTGATCCCTGCCCCTTACGGCCAACGAAAAGCCCCCCGAACCGGGGGGCTTTGCCGTGTTCCGCAGCGCACTCAGCGCATCGAGAACGCTTCCTGGTGGAAATCGCGTCCCACCTTCAGCCCGGCGCGGGCAAAGTCGCGGCGCAGCGCGCGGCCGAAGGCGGCGGGGCCGCAGAACCAGACACTGGCCTGCGGCCAGTCGGGAACGGCGGCGCGGATCCGCGCGCCATCCAGCCGCCCCTGCGCCGCCGTATCGACAAGGTGCAGCGTGACGTTGGCCTCGGCCGCGGCCTGCTGCAGGCGGGCGGCATCATCAGGCGTCACCTCGTGCCGGGTGTGAAAGAAATCAACCCGGGGGGCATCATTGGCCCGTGGCGCGGCGGCCAGATCCGCCAGCCTTGCCAGGAAGGGCGTGATGCCGATGCCCGCCCCCACCCAGATCTGCCGGGGCCGGTCGTCGGTGAAATCGAAGCAGCCATAGGGGCCCTGCACCGTCACCTTCTGACCGGGGGCGACGCTATGGGCCAGCCCGGCGGTGTAGCGGCCGGCCTGCTTGATCAGGAACGACACCTCTTGCGTCTCGGCATCCCAGGCCGAGGTCAGCGAGAACGGATGCGGCCCCTCGCGGCGGTCGAAGGTGACGAAGGCGAACTGGCCCGCGCGATGGCCCGGCCATTTGCCCTGAAGGGCCAGCTGCACGTCGGTGGCCTGCAGCCCCGCGTCCCGGGATACGGCCGTGACCTGCCCCGCAACGCGGCGCTGTGCACCGATGCGGCGGCACAGCGACACCACCGCGCCCCAGCAGCCCCAGGCCATCAGCCCCCCAAAGACCACCCCCAGCGGCGTCGCCCAGTAGCTGGCATCGGTCAGGATGACCGAATGGAAGACCAGCACCAGATAGACCAGCGGCATGACCCGGTGGGTCAGGTAGAACATCTTGTAGGGCAGCCGGGTGATCAGTGCGATCACCAGCACCGCGACCATGACATAGAAGGCATAAAGCCCCCAGACCTCGGACGAGCGGTGGAAGGTGGACACCACCTGCGGCCAGAACCCGGTGGGCGCGGCGCCGCCCTGTGGCCGGTGCCCCGAGGTCGCAAGCCCCAGATCGGCCAGCCAATGCGGCCATTCCGACATGACCCAGTGCAGGACCGAAGCCACCAGCGCGCTGATCCCCAGCCATTTGTGCAGCCGGTACATCTTGTCCAGGCCGCCGATCCAGCGTTCCGGGAAGCGCGGCCGCAGCGACAGGATCATCGAGACCGCCATCGCGCCGGTGGCGATGATGCCGGTGTATTGCAGCACCGGGTTGCGCAGCGCACTGTAGCTGAGCCCGGTCAGGCTGCTCCATCCGACGGACAACCACAGGAGCGTCAGAGCCCCCATGATTCCCCAGAAAATCCTGCCGTGTCGCGTCATCGAAATACCTCCTGGCTGGGCCGCGCGGGCGTGGCGTGGTGCATGTCACAACCAAACGCCGGAACGGCCCTGCTCCGTCGAGGATTTCGATGATTATTCCCGCAAGACCGCGAATGCCCCCGGGCGCGACGAAAGATCCGCTTTGGCGCCAAGGGGTTGTCCGCCGCCTCGCGGATCTTCACAGGGCTGTGAGTCGCGACGGGATCCGCCCCGCGGGCCCGGCCCCGGGATCAGAAATCGGCCGAGATCCGGATGTCGCGCAGCGGCCGCACCCGGTCGATGCTTTCCTGATAGAGCGGATGCGCCTTGAAGGCCTGCAGCGCCGCCATGTCGGGGAATTCGCCGTAGACCACCACGTCCACCACATCCGACAGCGGATCGACCTTGGTGTTCTCCATCACCTCGAAGGTCAGCGACCCGGGAATGCCCTTGAGGATCGACAGGCCCTCGCGGATGCGCTCCAGGTCCGCGCGGTCGCGGGCGCTGAAGAAGACGACGTGACGGATGAAGCTGCGCTCGCTCACGGGGGGATTCCTCTTGCAGATGTGGGCGCAGACGGTGTTTCACCAATCGGCCGGCCATGCAACCGAGTCCCCCGGCCGCCGGCGTCCCCCGCCCCGTCCCCGCCCGTCAGGCCGGCTGGGTGTCATCCCCGGGGCCGAAGTCCTGGCGCAGCGCATCGACCGCCGCCCGCGCCTTTTCCGAGGCCTCGTCCAGCCCCGCCGCGATCTGCCCGATCATCGGATCATCCGACAGCCGCCGCAGCAGGTTGGCGCTGCTGGCACTGATGCTGGAGACATTGGCCATGGCATGCAGCGCCTCGGCAAAGCGATCCAGCCGCGCCTGCGCTGCGGCAGGGCTGCGCTGTTCGCAGGCCAGCACCAGCACCTTGGCCACCGCCCCCTGCTGCCATTCCAGCGGGAACAGCTCGACCTGCCATTCGGCCTCGTGCGCGCAGCGGCCCGCGAACTCGGCCGGGGTGCCGGCAAAGGCCTGCGCCAAGGCGGCCTCGGCGCCGGGGCGGGCGGTCGTATCCCAGAACCCCGCCCACAGCTGGCCGCAGACCTGCGCCGCCTCCTGCCCCATCCGGTCCAGCCCGCGGCGGTTGATGGCTATGATCTGCCCGTCGCGGTCCAGCACCAGCGCGCACAGGTCCGCCCGCTGGGCCAGATAGCCCGTCATGACGGACATCGACTGCGCCGTCAGCCTTTCCGTATCGAAGACAACCACCATCACGCACACCTCACTTCGCGGTGAGATCCATACAACGCCGGGCATGCCGGTTCCAACAGCAGAGTGATGACCGCACGGTCTAATCGCCTGCCAGCGCCCGTTCGAAGGCCGCCTGCAACGCGCTGGCCGAGAACGGCTTCTGCACGATGATGCAGGGCGGGTAGGCCTCCAGCAGCTCGGGCGCGGCGCCGTATCCGGTGGCCAGAACGAAGGGCGTGCCCATGGCATGCAGCCGTTCGGCCACCGGGACCGACTGCTCCTCGCCCAGATTGACATCCAAAAGCGCGAAATCGACCCGGTGGCGGTCCAGGAAGGCCAGCGCCGCAGGCACCGAGGACAGGATCTTGACGTCCTCGCCCCCCAGGTCCTCCAGGATGCCGGCGGCGTCCATGGCGATGATCAGCGTGTCCTCCAGCACCATGCCGGTGCCCTGCAGCGCAAAGGGCTGCGCGGCGGCAGCGGGGGCGGCGGCGGGCCGCGCGGCCTCGGCCTGCCGGACCGAGGAAATCACCACCGCCGGCAGACGGAAATGCGCCTCAAGCCCGGTCAGGCGATAGTTCACCTCGGCATCGCCCTTCAGCTCGTGCGGGACAGAGCCCTCGATGATCATGCTGCCGAAACCGCGCCGCTTGGGCGGCACCACCGGCGGGCCGCCGCGTTCCACCCAATCCAGCGTCACGCTGCCATCGGGACGTTCGCCGATCCGCACCTGGACGCGGCCCGAGGCCTCTTTCAGGGCGCCGTACTTGACCGAATTGGTCGCCAGTTCATGCAGCACCAGCGCCATCGTCGTATAGGCCTGCGGCGCGATCATCGCGTCGGGCCCCTCGATCGACAGGCGCTCGGCCTGGCCGGTGGCATAGGCCTCGACCTCGCAGCGGATCAGCGCGGCCAGCGAGGTGGGCTCCCATTGCTCGTTCGTCAGCTGGTCATGGGCGCGCGCCAGCGCATGGATGCGGCCATCGAGGTTGCGGGTGAATTCCTCCATCGTGCGGGCGGAACTGCGGGTCTGCGACAGCAGGCCCCGCATCAGGTTCAGGATGTTGCGGACGCGGTGGTTCAGTTCGGAAATCAGCAGCTGCTGCTGTTCCTGCGCCCGCTTGCGTTCCAGGTTCGAGGCATCGGTGATCTTCAGGAAGATCTCCAGCAGCACGACGCGCAGCAGCTCGGCCGCATGCAGGTCCTCGGGCGCCCAGGGGGCAGAGCGTCCCTCGACCGTTTCGGCCCACAGATCGAAGCTGCGACGGGGCGTCAGGCGGATGCCGTTCGGCCCCACCTCCATCGCCTTCGCGGGCGCCCCGGCCCAGTCCACCGTCGCACGAACCTCGCGGCGGCACAGCACCAGATAATCGCGCGGCCGCTTCGAGATCGGGATCGCCAGCAGCCCGGCACAGCGCCCGGCGTAATCGCGGGCGGGTTCGTGTTCGTCCCCCAGCCGGTCAGTGGCATGCACCCCCAGCCCCATGCTGCGGTCCAGGTAGCGGGCGATTGAACGGAATTCCTCCTCGGAGGGGGTGCGGCCGCGGGCATGGAAGGTATCGTTCTCGAACAGGACGATGCCGTCATGGGGGATGACGCTGCCGATGTCCTCGGAGACCGCGATCAGGCTTTCCGCCAGCCCCCGCCCATCGGCCATATGGGCCATCAGCCGGGTCTGCAGGCGGTTGGCGTCGCCCTCGGCCTTCTTGCGCTGCGCCTCTTCAAAGCGCGTCAGCTCGTACGAGAACATGTGGGCATACATCTCGATCGCGGTGCGGCGTTCGTAATCGATGTAGCAGGGGCCGGAATGGTGGCAGGCAAACAGCCCCCACAGCATGTCGCCCTTCATGATCGACACTGACATCGAGGCGCCGACCTTCATGTTCTTCAGGTATTCGATATGAATGGGCGACACCGCCCGCGTCACCGCCAGAGACAGGTCGAGCGGCCGGCCCGCATTGTCGATCCCCGGCCGCACCGGGCTGCCGGGATCGGCCACATCGGCAATCAGCCGCAGCAGCGAACGTTTGTAAAGCGCGCGCGCCTGCACCGGAATATCCGAGGCCGGGAACATCAGCCCGTCATAGCGCGTCTCGCCGTCCAGCCGGGTTTCGGCGATCACCTTGCCGGAATGGTCGGGCTGGAACTGGTAGACCATCACGCTGTCAAAGCCCGACAGCGCCTGCAGGCCCCGCGCCGCGTCGCGCGCCAGCGTGCGCAGGTCGCGGTCCTTTCGCAGGCCGGCGATATGGGGGTAGACCTCGGTCATCACGTCGCGGTCAGCGCGGGCGCGCTTGGGTTCGAACTCGATCAGCAGATGGGCGCCCGAGGGGTGGATGCAGATGTCGAAGGCCCGCCCGTTCGGCCGCAGTGCCACGTTGAACAGCCGCATCACCCCGTCGCGGCCGCTGCTGTCGCGCAGATTGCGGCGGATGCGGTCCATGCCCTCGGGCGACAGCAGCGCCGACAGCGGGCTGCCGATGGCGGCATGGGCGTCGACGCCGAAGATCTCCAGCAGGTTTTCCGAGGCGTGCTGGACGATCCAATCGGCCGAGACCGCCAGCAGCGCACCATAGGACTGCACGCGGCCCAGCAGGTGGATCGGCTCGCGGTCGCAATTCGTCAGGTCGGTGGCCTGCCCCATCGAGGCGTCAGGCGAATGATGCATGATCTTGGGCTTTCGGCAGGCAGGAGGGAAGCGGGGACTGGGCGCGCGCGGCCTGCGCGAACAGGGCAAAGCCCGCGCGCACCTGCCCGGTCAGGGCGGCGGCACGGGGGCTGTCGGGGGCGATCCGGTCCAGCCGGGCGCACAGCTGCCCCCAGGCGGCGCGGTCCTCGGGGGCGTCGAAATAGCCGGGAAGGGTCTGCCCTGGCAGATGCGCGGCCAGGCGGCGGCGCAGCACCTCGGTGCCCAGGCGGGACCCTTGAAGGATGTAATCGACCGCCAGCGGATCCAGCGCCTGCCCCGGCACCGCCTGCCAGCCCTGCCCTATCGCGGACAGATCGGCATCCAGCCGCGCCAGCAGCCCCAGGGCCATCCGGCGCGTGGCGTGATCGTCGGGCAGTCCGGGCAGCAGCGCGTCAATACCCGCCCGTTGCGCCGCCAGGAACCAGCCCAGGGCGCCGGTCATGTCGCGCAGGAAGGGCGCGAACAGCGCCTCGGTGTCGTCGTGGGTATCGCGGGTGGCCAGCCTCAGCCGATGACGGAAGCCTTCGGCTCCGGGACGTTGTTCGTCGTGCCCTGGCGGGTCCCCCAGGTCCTGTCCCGTCTGCAACTGCGCTGCCATCTGTCCCCCAGCCCGCAAGGGCCGTTCACGATTAACACGCGGCAGAGGCTCCGGGTTCCCGAAAAATTAAATTAAAGTTAAAGGCAGTTTCGGGCGGATCCGTGCCGCCCCGCCGACCTTCACGCCAATCTTGCCGCAAGGACACCGGCGACAGATCGAAAATAGCGCTTGCGCGCTTCCGGCTGAGCGGCTACATCGCCCCCACGACGCGCTGGTAGCTCAGTTGGATAGAGTACTTGACTACGAATCAAGGGGTCGGGGGTTCGAATCCTCCCCAGCGCGCCATTTCCAACTGACACGACGAAAAGCACCGCCCCTCGGGGCGGTGTTTTCGCGTTTGCATCAGCCTTGCCACAGGGCGCGGTACAGGGCGGCCACCTCGGCCTCGGTCGCAAGGCGCGGATTGTTCGCGGGCGTCCCCGAAGCCAGCGCCTGACGGACCATTTCCGGGATCATCGCCTCGTAGGCGGCAGCGTCGATGCCGCGTGCGCGGATCAGCGGCACCTGCAGGCGGGCGTTCAGCCCCTCAAGCCAGGTGGCCAGATCATCCCCCGCCCCCAGCGCCTGCGCCGCGCGGGCATAGGCCTGCGGCGCGGTGGCGATGGAAAAGCGGGTGACCAGCGGCATCAGCATGGCGTTCGACATGCCATGGGGGACGTGGAAGGCGGCACCGATCGGGCGGCTCATGCCGTGGATCAGCGCGGTCGAGGTATGCGACACCGCCAGCCCCGCCAGCATCGCCCCTGTCAGCATCGCCTTGCGGGCATCGCCATCCTGCGGCGCCCCGGCGACACGTTCCAGAGCGCCCCCGATCAACCCCAGAGCCTGCAGCGCCAGCCCGTCGGAATAGGGGCTGGCATTGCGGTTCACCAGCGCCTCCAGCGCGTGCGACAGCGCATCAAGGCCGCTGTCCACCGTGACGCGGAACGGGCAGCTGACCGTCAGCTGCCAGTCCAGCAGCGCCAGCGCGGGCAGCAGCGCCGTGCCCAGCATCAGCAGCTTTTCGTGGCTGGCGGCATCGGTGATGACCGCAGCCCGCGTCACCTCGCTGCCGGTACCGGCGGTGGTGGGCACGCAGATCACCGGAGCGACCGGCAGATCGACGATCTTGGGGACCGCATGATCGCGGGGGTGGCCGCCATGGCGCGATAGCAGCGCCGCGACCTTGGCAATGTCCATGGCGCTGCCGCCGCCGATGCCGACGATGCCGTCGGCACCATGATCGCGGGCGGCCTGGGCTGCCGCCATCGCCTCGGTGTCCAGCGGATCGGGCGAGACACCGGAGAAGACCGAGACCACCAGCCCCGCCCCCGACAGCGCCTGCAGCGCCGGTTCGGCAATGCCCAGCGCCAGGACGCCGGGATCGACCACCACCAGCGGGCGCAGGCAGCCAAGGCCCCGAACGGCCTCGCCCAGGGTCGAGACGGAGGTGATGCGGATATCGCGGGGGGAAAGAATGCGTGTCATGTCAGTGCTGCAGGATCTTGGAGAGGAATTCGACCGCGCGGGGGCTTTTCGGGGCGCCGAAGAAATCGTCCTTGGGGCTGTCCTCGATCACCTCGCCGGCATCCATGAAGACCACGCGATCCGCGACGCGGCGGGCGAAGCCCATCTCGTGGGTGACGACGATCATCGTCATGCCCTCGCGGGCCAGTTCCACCATCACGTCCAGCACCTCGTTGATCATCTCGGGGTCCAGGGCGGATGTCGGTTCATCGAAGAGCATCGCCACCGGGTCCATCGCCAGGGCCCGGGCGATGGCGACGCGCTGCTGCTGCCCGCCCGACAGCTGGATCGGGAACTTGGCGGCATGGGCGGCAAGGCCCACGCGCTCCAGCAGGGCCATCGCCTTGGCCTCGGCCTCGGCGCGCGGGCGGCCCATGACCTTCTGCGGCCCGATGCACAGGTTGTCGAGGACGCTCATGTGGGGGAACAGCTCGAAATGCTGGAAGACCATGCCGACGCGGGCGCGCAGCTTGGTCATGTCGGTCTTCGGATCGGTGACCTGCGCGGTCTCGATGGTGATAGTGCCGCCCTGCACCGGCTCCAGCCCGTTGACGCATTTGATCAGCGTCGACTTGCCGGACCCGGAGGGGCCGCAGACCACGACCACCTCGCCGCGCGCCACGTCCAGCGAACAGCCCTTCAGCACCTGAAACCCGGGGCCGTACCACTTGTCGATGCCCCGCAGGGAAATCAGCGGTGTCATGGAAGCCTCCTCAATGTCCGGTGGAGATGTCGAAGCCACGGCCGAAGCGGCGCTCGATCCGGCGCTGCACGAAATCCCAGGCGGTGGTCATGATCAGGTAGTAGATCGCGGCCACCACGAAGAGCTCGAGCACCATGAACTTTTCCTGGATCAGCACCTGGGTGCGGCGCAGCAGTTCCTCCATCGAGATGACGGAAGCAATCGAGGTCGTCTTCAGGCAGCCGTTGACCGAATTGCCAAGCGGCGGGATGATGATCCGCGCGGCCTGCGGCGCCACGATGTAGCGCATGATCTGCCAGTCCTTCATGCCGATGGCGCGGGCGGCGTTCGACTGGCCGCGCGGCACCGCGTTGATGCCCGAGCGGATGATCTCGGCCAGATAGGCGGCCTCGTTCATCACCAGACCGATCAGGGTCGATTCCAGCACCGTAAAGCGGATGCCCATCTGCGGCAGGCCGGTGTAGATGATGATCAGCTGCACCAGCACGGGCGTGCCGCGGAACAGCCAGATGTAGAAATGCGCGAACCAGCGCAGCGGTTTCACCGGGCTCATCCGCAGCAAGGCAATGACAAAGCCGAGCACCAGGCCCAGCGCGATCGAGGCGACCGTCAGCCCAAGCGTGACCAGCGCGCCCTGGAACAGGTAGCCATTGGTCAGGTACTCGAAGAATCCGGTCCAGTTCCAGCCGTGCAAGGCGGCCTCCCTTCATGCGTCCTTGGGGGCCGGACCCGGGATGGGACCGGCCGGGTTCGGGGATTACAGGCCGGGGCCCGCCAGCTTCAGACCGCCCTCGGCGGGTTTGACGCCATATTTGGCCATCAGCGCCGGCAGCCAGCCATCAGCCTGCATCTCCTCCATGACCTTCTCGATCTGGGCGGCGAAGTCGGGGTTGTCGAAGGTCAGCGAACCGGGCGTCGCATACATGCCCGACAGCGCCTGCCGGAAATCGCCCTGGTCCTGGTACTGCTTGGCCACCGGGTCGATCGAGACCGCCGCATTCACCTGCCCCGCCCGCAGCGCCTGGAAGACGGTGGCGTAGTTGTCGAACAGCTGGATGGTCATCGGCTTCAGGCCCTTGGCCTCGAACTCCTTGTTCAGCTCGCGCATCTTGGCGGCGTCATAGCCGCTGACCTCGGTGCTGATGGTCTTGCCCGCCAGGTCCTCGATCTTGGTGATCGAATGGTCATCCGGCAGCGTCGAGGCCGAGATCGCCAGGCTTTCGTAGGGGATCATGTAGAGGATCTTCAGCCGCTCGGGGGTGACGAACAGCCCGGCGTCGATCAGGTCCCAGCGGCGCGCCTTCAGCCCCGGCACCATGCTGGCATATTCCGTCGAGACAAAGTTCGGCTCCAGACAAAGGCGCTTCGCGATCTCGTCGCCAAGGTCGATGCGCAGGCCCTTCAGCTTGCCGGTCGAATCCGCAAAGGCCATCGGCGGCAGGGTCGGGCTGACCGCCATGGTCAGCTTGCCCTTCTCGACCAGGTCCTTGGCCGCAATGGGAGAGGTGCAGTCCGCGGCCTGCGCCGCCGCCGCCAGTCCGAAGGCCGCGCAAACCGAAAGCGCGAGGCGTCGGGAAATATGTTTCATGGTCACCCTGCTGTCGTGTGTATGATGGAATACCATAATACGACGCGGGCTTTCCCGCTGCGTCAACTGTGCAGGGGCATCCGCACGCCCTGCACGGGGTGCGTGTGCGGGTTTGCGGAATATATCGGCGCTCAAGGCTTTGGCGCTGGCAGCGCCGGGCCTGGGGACCGGCAGCAGGGGTAAGGGCCAAATGCAAAAAGCAGGCCCAGGGCCTGCTTGCGTTTCTTCAGCGATGTCCATCTTGAAGAAGATGGTGCCCGGGGGCGGAATCGAACCACCGACACGAGGATTTTCAATCCACTGCTCTACCCCTGAGCTACCCGGGCACCGGGGAGGACGCTGTTGTCGTCCTCGGGTGAGGCGTCTTCTAAGTGAGGTGGCGGGCCCTGTCCAGAGGCTTTTTCGAAAAAATCGCCGCCGGACAGGTTTACCTTACAACCCCCTGAGGATACTCAGGAAAGGCGTCCCGACGGGGGCGCCTTCGACAGCTCCTGCTCGACCGCGTCCAGGGCCTCTTCGATATCCTCGGGATCGGTCGAGGGCACGGCGTAGCGGCCGTTCAGCCAGCGCGCCAGATCCAGATCCGCGCAGCGCTTCGAGCAGAACGGCCGGTACTGCGGATCGGTCTTTTCGGCGCAGATCGGGCAGCTCATGCCATCAGCCGCGCCAGAATCGCCGCCTGGGGCAGCCGGTCGCGCTTGCGCTGCAGCTCGAAATTGCCCAGCGGCGTCCAGCCCGCCAGCACCGTCTCGATCGTGTCGGTGCGGAAGGCGGCCTTGATGGCGCCCTCGAACTGGCGGCGGTCCTTCTTGCCCATTGGCGCGAGGTCCAGATAGATGATGCCGCCCAGCCCCCGCACGCGCAGCTGCCGGGGCAGTTCGCGCACGGCGTTCAGGTTGGCCTTCAGACCCGCCGCGGGGCTGTTGTCGCCGCCGGTGTTGACGTCGATGGTGACGCAGGCGCGCGTCGGCTCGACGAAGATCGAGCCGCTGCCCGACAGCGGCACCTCGGCGCCGAAGGGGCCCAGCAGGTCCAGCACGCCCTCGGCCTCGTAGGCGGCCAGGGGCTTGGTGCCCGGATCGGTCACGGGCGCCGCGGGCCAGTCGCGCAGCGCCAGCGCGTGGGCGGTGGGGCCGTCGACCAGCAGTTCCGCCTCGGAGCCCTCGTCCGCCATCACCTGCGCGGCCAGATCGGCCATGGCGGCGATGTCCTCGGCGATGTCGTCCATCTCGGCGCCCTCGCAGGCCGAACGCAGGATCAGCCCGGCGCCCTGGGCGGCCACCGGATGGCCCGCGAAGACCTCATGGGCGATCACCGTCAGCTCGTCGCGCAGGTCATCATCCTTGAGCGCGCGCGAGATGTTCATGCCCGGCGCGCCGGGGGTGACGATGGCATAGCGGCTCTTGAACAGGACCTTGGTGGTCAGCGGCAGCGCCTTGCCGGGTTCGGCATAGCCCGTCACCTGCACCAGCACGGGCTGGCCGGGCGACATGCCGCGCAGCTGGCGCAGAAAGCCGGTGCCGTCGGGGGTTGTCACGAACATGCCCCCCTGCCCCTTCACCGGCCGGTCGCAGATGGCGCGGTAGATCGCGCCCGGCGCGGGCTGGTCGGGGTGATCGACGATCAGGTCCTGAAGACGCCCCTCGGTGATCAGCGCCGCGGTCTCGACGGCTTCGCCGTCCATGTCGATGTGATCGAGGACGATCTGGCTGCCCTTCATGGCTGTTCCCTCCAGAGCGGCCAGCCGGCGGCGCTCAGCAAAGTTGCGGTCTCGGCGACGGGCAGGCCCATCACCGCAGAAAATGATCCCTGGATCCAGGGAATGAAGGCGCCCGCAGGCCCCTGAATGCCGTAGCCCCCGGCCTTGCCGCGCCAGTCACCGGTGGCAAGATAGCCGTTCACCTCGATATCCGAGAGACGTTTCATGCTGACCTGGGTCACCACGTCGCGTTCCCACAGGCGATCCCCCAGCTTGATCGCCAGCGCGGTGATGACCCGGTGGCGGCGGCCCGACAGCGCATGCAGGAAGGCCGCGGCCTCGCCCGCATCGGCAGGCTTGCCCATGATGCGGCGGCCAAGCGCCACGGTGGTATCGGCAACCAGCACCAGTTCATCGGCGGCGGCGGGCACGGCCTGGGCCTTTTCGCGGGCCATGCGCTGGCAATAGGGGCGCGGCAGCTCGGCCTTCAGGGGCGTTTCGTCGATGTCGGGCGGGCGGATATCGTCGGGCACCAGGCCAAGCTGGGCCAGAAGCTCCAGCCGGCGGGGGCTGCCCGATCCGAGGATGAGTTTCATGCGAACCTCGTGTTCTGGTTCCGGGGGGAAGCACCCTTCCCCTGAGAAAAAGGCCCGCCGTCGCCGGCAGGCCCTTTGCAGTCCATCGTGCCGCTTGCGCGGAGGCTTCGTTACTTGAAGCGGTAGTTGATCCGGCCCTTGGTCAGATCGTAGGGGGTCATTTCGACCTGCACGCGGTCGCCTGCGAGGACACGGATACGGTTCTTCCGCATCTTCCCTGCCGTATGTGCGATGATCTCATGGCCGTTCTCGAGCTCGACCCGGAAAGTCGCATTGGGCAGGAGTTCCTTCACGACGCCGGGGAATTCGAGAATGTCTTCCTTGGCCATGTGTACTCCTAATTTGAGGGATTCCGTTCCAGCGGAACGGATGGCGCGTAAATGGGCCTTGTCGGGCGGAAATTCAAGCCGAATCTACCGAAGCACGCAAAGTTCCACGGGCTCCGGCGTCTCTGCCGTCCCGCCGGGCTGTTCGGTCCAGTGCGCCCGGTTGCGCACGTTGCCGTTTTCGCGCACTTCCGCGACCCGGGCAAGGTCCACCTCGGCATAGGTCCAGCCGGGGCGGTTCAGCGCCCCTTCGGCCAGAACGCCGGTGGGCGGGAACCCCGCGTCGGGCGGGCCGAAGATGCCGCCCGTACCTGTGCATTCGGCCACCGCCTCGATCTGCGGGAAATCCCCCACGATCGAGGACATGACGCTGATGAACTGGTTTTCCAGCGCCCGCGCCATGGCGCCGATGCGGACCCGCCAGTAGCCTTCCAGGGCCTCGGTGCAGGACGGCACCAGCAGCAGAACGGCATCGCGCTGCGCCCGGGCGTGCAGGGGATATTCGCTGTCGTAGCAGATGTTTACCCCGATCAGCCCCAGATCGGTATCGAACAGTTTCAGCGGCCGTCGCCCCGCGACACCCCAGGGGTCGCGTTCCCACAGCGTCATGATCTGCTTGTCCTGAAAGCCGCTCTTGCCGTTCGGCGCATAAAGCGGCGCGCGGTTGACCAGCGTATTGTCCGCCAGCAGGACCGGCCCCGAGGCGCCCAGGATATGCACCCCGAACCGCGCCGCCAGATCCAGGTGCAGCGCCGCCACCTGCGGCATCAGGTCCGACACGGTGCGGCTGGCCAGCATCAGGTCGGCGCAGGCTTCGGCCCCGCCCAGCGTCGCCAGCTCCATCGCGCCGTATTCGGGAAAGACCAGCAAATCGGCCCCCTGCCCCGCGGCCTCGGCCACCCAGGCGGTGATCTTGTCGGCATAGGCGGCAAAGTCGTCGAAGGCATCCAGCGGATAGGCGGCGGCGGCAAGTTTCATGCGAGTCTCTTCATCCAGAACGTCAGATCGTGGTCCGAAGGCGCCGCCGCACCGATGTCGGTCCAGCGAAAGCGGGCCACGACGCCCGGCAGCGGCGCATAGCCCCGCTTGTGCCAGAAGCCATCCAGCGGGCGGTACCCCTGGGGGCGCAGCGGATGCGGATCAGGGCGCTGCACGGCACAGAATGCCGCATAATCGCGCCCCAGATCGCGGGCATGGGCCTCGCGCGCGTCAAAGAACGCATGGCCCAGCCCCTGCCCGCGGTAATCCGGCAGCAGCACCGACTCGGCGCAGTAGAAGATGTCCTCCAGCGCCTCGGGGCGGTGCGCGAAGGGGGCCGAGAAATCGTCGGAATGCGCCTCCATCCCCATGCCGGTCGCCACGCCCACGATCCGCGCCCCATCGAGCGCCGCCACCACCACCGCCGTCTCGGAGCGGTAGACATCAAGGTACTGCCGCTCATAGTCCAGCGAGCCCTCGTAGAGATAGGGCCAGTCCCGAAACACCGCGATGCGCAGCCGCGCGACGTCATCAAGCGCCGCATCCAGGCGGGCGCCCGTCAGGACCTCGACCTTCACGCGCTGACCTGACGGATCCAGTCCGCGAGGTTGTAATAGGTGGTGACACGGCTGATCAGCCCGGCCTCGTCCAGCTCCATGAAGGATCCGGCAGGCAGGCGGTAGGTCTGGCCGCGCGCGGGCGGCAGCCCCTCGTCCGAGGCAAGATAGGTGCCGTTGACGATGAATTCGGCCGCGGCGCGACGGCCGCCCTCGGCCTCGAAGATCACCAGATCGGTCAGCTCCTCGCGGTAGCAGCGGGTCATGTGGGCGTTGAATTCCGCGAACAGCGCCTTGCCGCGGCGGATCTGCCCCTCGTTGACGTGGTGGGCGATGTCCTCGGACAGGCAATCGAGCATCGCGTCGGTATCACCGGCGTTGAAGGCCGCGAAATAGCGGCGGACGGTTTCGGTCATGGAAGGGTCCTGAAATCAGAGGGTTTCGGTGGTTCCGAAGCGGCGCTTCAGCCGGTCCGCGATCTGGTCGCGGCTTTGGCGATAGGCGTTCAGCTTCTGCTCGCGTGTTTCTCCGATGCCGGTCGGGTCCATGATGGGCCAGTATTCGACGGACAGGTGAAACAGCCGCGTCAGCTCCAGCGCACAGCGCTGGCTGGCGGGCGACAGCGCCACGATCAGGTCGAAGGACGACAGGTCGTCCCCCCATTCCTGCATTTCCTCGAACGAGCGCGAGCGGTGGCGGTGCAGTTCCACCCCCAGCTCGGCGCAGACGGCAATGGCAAAGCCATCGACCTCCAGGTCATTGTGGACGCCGACGGACTGGACGTAGATGTCCTTGCCGTAGAAGGCCTTCATGATGCCCTCTGCCATGGGAGAGCGGACCGCGTTGTGATCGCAGCAGAACAAAACCGATTGCGGACGTTCCGCTGGCAAGTCCCTTCATCCTCCGAAGTGCAGCACGCAGATCAGCGTGAACAATCGGCGCGCCGTGTCGTGGTCGACGATGGCCTTGCCTTCGAGGCGTTCCACCAGCACGCGAGCGCCCTCATCATGGATGCCACGGCGCGCCATGTCGATGGTCTCGATCTGCGCGGGGGGAAGATTCTTCACCGCGTCGAAGTAGCTTTTGCAGATCGCGAAATAATCCTTCACCACCTGCCGGAACGGCCCCAGCGACAGCAGGAAGCTGGTCGCCTCGGTGCCGTCCTCGGTGCGGATGTCGAAGACCAGGCGCTTTTCGCGAATCGACAGCCCGACGCTGTAGGGGCCTTCGGGCACAAGGCGGTCGTCCCGCTTGGGCAGCGAGAACGAATTCTCTTCCATCAGATCGAACATGGCGACCCGGCGCTCCTGCTCGATCTCCGGGGTCGGGGGCGGCAGATTCCGGTCGTCCAGTTCGATATGGGTGATGCGAGACATGATCATCGGATCCCCTCGGCGGTTACGGATGTTCCTCCGGTCAGCTTATGCTGCATTGCAGAAAAACGCCACAAATTCTTAACAAACGGTAAACGCCGTCGCCGGTTTCTGTGGCGACGGGGCCTCAGTCCTGCGGGGCTTCGTTCAGTCGGTCCAGGCGGGCACGGACCGAAAGTCCATGGGCCTCAAGGCTTTCCGAGATCGCGAGCGTTTCCGCTGCAGGTCCGATAGCACGCAAAGCCGCAGGGGTCATTTGTGCCAAGGTCGTACGCTTGAGGAAGTCCAGAACCGACAGCCCGGAGGAGAATCGAGCCGAGCGCGCGGTGGGCAGCACGTGGTTCGGACCACCGACGTAATCGCCGATGGCCTCGGGCGTCCAGGCGCCCAGGAAGATCGCGCCGGCATGGGTGCAGTGTTCGGCCAGCGCCTGCGGATCGGTCACGCACAGCTCCAGGTGCTCGGGGGCGATGCGGTTCGACAGGGTGGCGGCCTCGGCCATGTCGCGCACGGTGATCACCGCGCCATAGTCGCGCCAGCTGGCCCCCGCGATGGCGCGGCGTTCCAGGGTTTCCAGACGTTTCGCGACGGCCTCGGCCACCGCCTGACCAAAGGCCGCGTCATCGGTGACCAGCAGCGACTGGGCGCTTTCGTCATGCTCGGCCTGGCTCATCAGGTCGAGGGCGATCCAGTCGGGATCGTTGTCACGGTCGGCGATCACCAGGATCTCTGAGGGGCCGGCGATCATGTCGATGCCCACCTTGCCGAAGACCCGCCGCTTGGCCGCCGCCACGAAGGCATTGCCCGGGCCGGTGATCTTGTCGACGGGGCGGATGCTTTCGGTGCCATAGGCCAGCGCGGCAATCGCCTGGGCGCCGCCGACGCGATAGATCACGTCGACGCCCGCCAGGCGCGCGGCCATCAGCACCAGCGGATTGGCCTTGCCATCAGGCGTCGGCACCGCGATCGCCAGACGTTCCACCCCCGCGACCTTGGCGGGAATGGCGTTCATCAGCACCGAGGACGGATAGGAGGCCAGCCCCCCCGGCACGTACAGACCCGCAGCCGACACGGCCGACCAGCGCCAGCCCAGAGACGCCCCGTCGGGATCGGTCCAGAAGGCATTTTCCGGCATCTGGCGCACGTGATAGGCACGGATGCGCTGCGCGGCGGTTTCCAGGGCCTGTTTCTCGGCCTGGGGGACCTGGGCGCAATAGGCGTCGATCTCGGCTTCCGAGAAGGCGATGGTGTCGGGGGTCAGCTGCAGCCGGTCGAAACGCGCGGTATAGTCGATGACCGCCTGGTCGCCGCGCGCCCGCACATCGGCGATGATCGCGGCGACGGCTTCGTCCACGTCGGGGCTGTCCTCGCGCTTGGCATTCAGCAGCGCGGTGAAACGGGTTTCGAAATCGGCATCAGCCGTGGACAGGAAATGCGGCATGGGACCCTCCGGGCGCGGTTCGCCCCTCCTTACAAGGGGGAACCGCGCGCCTCAAGGTCAGGCTGTGATCACAGCCCGTGGTCGGGCGCGCGCCCCGAAGGCGCACGATAGGGCCGCGTCACGTCGCGCAGGCGGACCTCCAGCGCCTCAAGGCGCAGCCGCAGCGCCCCGTCGCCGGCCAGCGTGATCACCAGATCGCCGCCCGGCGGTTCGGCATCGGGGGTGAAATCCAGCGACAGGATCGACAGGATCACCTCGGGGTCCTCGCGGCTGACCCCCTGCCCCGCGACCGACAGCACGTTCTCGAAGACCAGCATCGACTGGACCCGTTCGGCGCCGTGGCGGTCGCGCCCGCCGTCCTCCCAGCGAAAGCGGTTCACCAGCAGGGCAAAGCGGCGTTCGTGCCTGAGAAAGCGCACCTCCTTCAGGGGAACGATGGCATCCTGCACCAGCGCCGAGATCACCTGAAGGTCGCCGGGCTCCAGTGCGCCCAGGTTCAGCGGTGCCTCGCGGGCGTCTTCGAAACGTGCGTCTTCGGTCATTTACTGCCCCGTGATCCGTTCGATCTTGGCGCCGCAGGCCCTCAGCTTTTCCTCGACGCGCTCATAGCCGCGGTCGAGGTGATAGACGCGGCTGACCACAGTTTCGCCCTCGGCGGCCAGACCTGCAAGGATCAGACTGACCGAGGCGCGCAGATCGGTGGCCATCACCGGTGCGCCCTTCATCTTGGGCACGCCATGAACGGTCGCATGACCGCCGTGGACCTCGATATTGGCGCCCATGCGGATCAGCTCGGGGGCATGCATGAAGCGGTTCTCAAAGATCTTCTCTTCCAGCACGGCAGAACCCTCGGCGGTGCACATCAGCGCCATCATCTGGGCCTGCAGATCGGTCGGGAAGCCCGGGAAGGGTTCGGTCACGACATCCACGGCCTTCACCCGGCCATTGCGGCGTTCGACCGCCAGGCCGTTCGCGGTCTCTTCAACCGAAACGCCCGCCTCTTCCAGCTTGTCGCAGAAGGCGGCCAGCAGATCACGGCGCCCGCCCAGCAGCTCCACCCGGCCGCCGCAGATCGCGGGGGCCAGCATGTAGGTGCCCAGCTCGATCCGGTCGGTGACGACGGGATGCGTCGCGCCGCCCAGACGGTCGACGCCCTGGATGGTGATGGTCGAGGTCCCCTCGCCCTCGATCTGCGCGCCCATGCGGCGCAGGCATTGCGCCAGATCGACGATCTCGGGCTCGCGCGCGGCGTTTTTCAGCACCGTGGTGCCCTTGGCCAGCGTCGCCGCCATCAGCGCGTTTTCCGTGGCCCCGACCGAGACGATGGGGAATTCGTAGGTGCCCCCCTTCAGCCCGCCCGGCGCCTTGGCATGGACATAGCCTTCCCTCAGCTCCAGCTCGGCGCCCATGGCCTCCAGGGCGCGCAGGTGCAGATCGACGGGGCGCGCGCCGATGGCACAGCCGCCGGGCAGCGACACGATGGCATGGCCATCGCGCGCCAGCATCGGCCCCAGCACCAGGATCGAGGCCCGCATCTTGCGCACGATGTCGTAATCGGCCTTGTGGTTGTTCAGGTCGTGGCTGGACATGGCCAGCACCTTGCCATCCTGCATCCGGGTCACTTCCGCGCCCAGCGATTCCAGCAGGGTGGTCATGGTGCGGATGTCCGACAGCCGCGGCGCATTGGTCAGCGTCAGCGGCTCTTCGGAAAGCAGCGTGGCCGGCATCAGCGTGAGGCAGGCATTCTTCGCCCCCGCGATCGGGATCTGCCCGTTCAGAGGGCCGTTGCCCGTCACCAGAATCGAATCCATCTGCTCTCTCAATCCTTATCGTTGTCGCCGGGCGATTCTTTCTCGTCCGGTTCGTTGGCCTTGCGGGCCCGGGCCTGCGCCTTGCGCCGTCCCAGATTCGCTTTCAGGGCCGCCTTCAGCCGGTCTTCCCTGCTTTGCAGGCCCTTTTCATGGGGGGATCTATCGCTCATGTGCATTCTGTAAAGGAGCCGCAAAAAAGCGTCCAGTTTCTGCTTGCACCCCCCGAAGTTCACCGCTAGATACCCGCTCACGGTCGGCGGCAACGCTGACACGGACGCCGGAACCGACGCCGCAAGGCAAGGCAAGATCCGGACGGCGCCGCAGTAGCTCAGTGGTAGAGCGCACCCTTGGTAAGGGTGAGGTCGGGAGTTCAATCCTCCCCTGCGGCACCATAAAACACCCCGATATCAGATGGTTGTGCGGCGCCTCGCAGGGCGCCTTCTGTCGTGTGCCGCAAGGGTTCGGGGCGCGCTAGGCGCCCCAGGTCCGTTCCAGCACCGCCAGCCAGTTGCCATGGGTCAGCCGGTCGATCAGCGCCGCATCATAGCCATGGGCGCGCATCGCCTCGACCAGGCGCGGCAGGCCCGCCACATCGCCCAGATCCTGCGGCATCGTCGCCCCGTCGAAATCCGATCCCAGCCCCACGCGGCCCTCGCCCAGGATGCCCAGCAGGTGGTCGAGATGACGCAGCAGCGGATCGAAACCCGCGAAACTGTCGGCCAGCCCGTCGGGACGCAAAAAGCCGGTGGCGTAGTTCAGCCCGACCATGCCGTCGGAATCGCGGATCACCGCCAGCTGCCGGTCGGTCAGGTTGCGCGACGATTCGCTGATCGCATGGGCGTTGGAATGGGTGGCGACCAGCGGCGCATCCGACAGCGCCGCCACATCGTCAAAACCCTTCTCGTTCAGGTGGCTGAGGTCGATCATGATCTTCAGCGCATTGCATTCCTTCACCAGCCGCTTGCCGGCCTCGGTCAGGCCGGGGCCGGTGTCGGGGGAATGCGGAAAGGCGAAGGGCACGCCATGGCCGAAGGCCGTCGGGCGCGACCAGACCGGCCCCAGAGACCGCAGCCCCATCGCGTGCCAGACATAGAGCGCGTCCAGATCCGGGTCGATCGCCTCGGCGCCTTCGAAATGCAGGATGGCGGCGATCTGGCCGGCGGCGATGGCGGCGCGGATCTCGGCGACGGAACGGCAGATCTTCAGCCCGCCCTGGCGTTCCATCCACATCAGATGGCCGACCATCTTCATCGCCATCGGCAGCGCCTGGTCAAAGGGGATCGCCTCGGGCAGCGGGTTGCTGTAGGGCGGCGTGCTCATCATCGACATGACGGAATCGGCATCGGCAGAGGCGGGCGACGGCACGTAGACGGCAAAGAAGCCGCCGACAAAGCCGCCCGCCTTCATCCGCGGCAGGTCCAGCTGGCCGCCAGTGCCCTTCAGCCAGGCGTCCCGGCGGGTTTCGGGGGCATTCAGCAGCCGCAGCAGGAAATCGTTGTGACCGTCAAAGACGGGAACGGGGGTGGTCATGGTGCATCAACTTTCGTGTAACCGGCCGAGGCCTTCAACAGCCGGCGGGTGTAATCGGTCGTGGCGCGGCCCTGCCGCAGGTCCTCGCGGGTCAGCTCCTCGACCGAGAGGCCATGTTCCATCACCAGAAGCCGCTCGCACATATGGGCAATGACGGCCAGGTCGTGGGAAACCATGACATAGGTCAGCCCGCGCTCGATCCGCAGGCGTTCCAGCAGGTTCAGCACCTCGGCCTGGATCGAGGCATCCAGCGCCGAGGTCGGTTCGTCCAGCAGCAGGATCTGCGGCTCCAGGATCAGGGCGCGGGCGATGGCGACGCGCTGACGCTGCCCGCCCGAGAGCTGGTGCGGATAGCGAAAGCGGAACCCCTGCCCCAGCCCCACGTCGTCCAGCGCCCGGGCGATGCGGGCATCGCGGTCATCAAAGCGCTGGATCGCCAGCGGTTCCGACAGGACGGAATCGATGGTGTGGCGCGGGTGCAGCGAGGCATAGGGATCCTGGAACACCATCTGCACCCGGCGATAGAAGGCGGCGGGCCGGGGCGTCGGGATGGGCGCACCATCCAGCAGCATCCGCCCCCCCGTCACCGGCGCCAGACCGCAGAGCGCCCGCAGCACCGTCGACTTGCCCGAGCCCGATTCCCCCACGATGCCATAGCTTTCGCCGCGCGCGACCGTCATGCTGACGCCGCGCACCGCGCGCACCTGATCGGCGCCGCGGGTGAAGGTGACTTCCAGGTCTTCGATCTTCAGCATCGTCCTACCCTGCCCAGGCTGCATCGCGGTCCAGCACCGGCAGCGGATGGCGGTCCTGGTCCAGGCGCGGCAGGCAATCCAGCAGGCCGCGCGTATAGGGGTGGCGGGCCTGCGACAGATCGCTGGCGCGCAGTTCCTCGACCACGCGGCCGGCGTACATCACCAGCACCCGGTCGCAGAAGGAACTGACCAGCCGCAGATCATGCGAGATGAAGATCAGCCCCATGCCGCGATCGCTGACCAGCCGGTCGAGGATGCGCAGCACCTCGATCTGGATGGTCACATCCAGCGCCGAGGTCGGCTCGTCCGCGATCAGCAGGTCGGGTTCCGACACCACCATCATGGCGATCATCACCCGCTGCCCCATGCCGCCCGACAATTCGTGGGGGAAGGCGCGAAAGACGCGCTCGGGGTCGCGGATCTGCACCGCCTCCAGCATCTCAAGGGCGCGGCGGCGGGCCTCGGCGCGGGGCGTGCCATGGGTGCGCAGGGCCTCCATCAGCTGCTTGCCCACCGGCATCACCGGATTGAGCGAGAACTTGGGATCCTGCATCACCATCGACATCCGCTTGCCACGGTAGCGCCGCCATTGCCGGGGCGACAGGGCGCGCAGGTCGGTGCCGTCGAACTGCAACCGGTCGGCCGTGGCCTGCCCCGGGGGCGCCGTCAGGCCCAGGATCGCGCGGCCGGTCTGTGACTTGCCCGATCCGCTTTCACCGACGATCCCCAGACGCTCGCGGCCCAGGGAAAAGCTGACACCGCGCACGACCTCGGCCGGGCCCTGGCGGGTCGGGAAGCTCACGCGCAGGTTTTCCACGTCAAGAAGGCTCATTTCCGCCTCTTCGGATCAAGGACATCGCGCAGCCCGTCGCCCAGCAGGTTGAACCCCAGCGAGACGATGAAGATGGCAAGGCCCGGCATGGTGGCGACCCACCACTGGTCGACCAGAAAGTTGCGCCCGCCCGCGATCATCGCGCCCCATTCGGGCTGCGGCGGCTGGGCGCCAAGGCCCAGGAACCCAAGGCCCGCGGCGGTCAGGATGATCCCCGCCATGTCCAGCGTCACCCGGATGATGACCGAGGACATGCAAAGCGGCACCACATGTTTCCAGATGATGCGCGCGGCCGATGCCCCCTGCAGCCGCGTCGCCGCGATGAAATCGGAATTGCGGATGGTCAGGGTTTCGGCCCGCGCCAGCCGCGCATAGGGTGGCCAGGCAGTGATCGAGATGGCGATGATCGCGTTCTCGATCCCCGGGCCCAGTGCCGCGACGAAGGCCAGCGCCAGGATCAGCTTGGGGAAGGCCAGCACGATGTCGGTAAAGCGCATCAGCACGCTGTCGACCCAGCCGCCGAAATAGCCCGCAGCCGTGCCCACCAGCAGCCCCAGCGGCGTCGCGATCACCGCGACCAGCGCCACCACCGCCAGGGTGATCCGCGATCCGTAGATCAGCCGCGACAGGATATCGCGGCCCTGATCATCGCTGCCCAGCCAGTAGCCCGGGGTCAGCGGCGGCAGCAGCCGGGTGTGGTTCAGATCGCCCGTCAGCGGGTCATGCGGCGCCAGCCAGGGGGCAAAGATGGCCATGATCAGCAGGATCAGCACGATCGCCACGCCGAACATCGCCAGCCCGTTGGTGCGGAAATCCAGCCAGGTGCGATAGGCCTGCCCCATGCGGGCCTGACGGCGCGACAGGGGCTGTTCGCTCAGCAGCCAGTCACGGGTGAGGGTCATCGCTGGTTCCTCGTGCGGGCATCAAGCAGGGCATACAGAAGGTCCGAGAACATGTTCAGCCCCACGAAGATCGCGCCGATCACCAGCGTGCCGCCCAGCACCGCGTTCATGTCGGCATTCTGAAGCGAGTTGGTCAGATATTGCCCCAGGCCCGGCCAGGCAAAGACCGTCTCGGTCAGCACCGAGCCCTCCAGCAGGTTGGCATAGCTGAGCGCCACCACCGTCACCAGCGGCACGGCGGCATTGCGCAGCGCCTGCACCCAGATGATGCGCCATTCCGGCACGCCCTTGACGCGGGCGGTGGTGATGTATTCCTGCCCCAGCTCGGTCAGCATGAAGCTGCGGGTCATCCGGCTGATATAGGCCAGCGACAGGTAGCCCAGCAGCGAGGCCGGCAGGATGATGTGAGAGATCACGTTGAAAAAGGCGCTCCAGGCGCCCTGCAGGGCGGTGTCGATCAGGAACAGCCCCGTCACCGGCGTGAAGTCGTATTCATAGGAAATGTCGACCCGACCCGGGCCCCCGATCCACCCCATCTTGAAGTAGAACAGCAGAAGGCCCATCAGCCCCAGCCAGAAGACGGGCGCCGAATAGCCCACCAGTCCCACGACGCGCACCAGCTGATCGACCAGACGGCCCTGCCGGACCGCGGCCCAGACCCCCATCGGGATGCCGATCACCGTGCCCAGCACGATCGCCACCGTCGCCAGTTCCAGCGTGGCGGGAAAGACGCGGGCGATATCCTCGGCAATCGGGCGGGTCGTCAGGTTCGAGGTGCCAAGTTCGCCGTGAAACACCTTCAGCAGCCAGATCCAGAATTGCTCCAGCAGCGGCTTGTCGAGGCCAAGCGCATGGTAGGCGGCATCGTATTGCGCCTGGGTCGCGCGGTCGCCCACCACCGAAAGCACCGGATCCACCGGCACCACGCGGCCGATCAGGAAGGTGACGAACAGCAGCCCAAGGAAGGTGATCCCCACCTGCCCCAGCGTCGCGCCCCCCTTGCGAAGCCAGAGGGCGCCGCGGCGCCCCCCGATAACAGTCCCCGCCATTCTACTTGGACGCGTGGGCAAAGCTGTTGTCGCTGAAGGACGGGCCGATCACCACGCCTTCGACATTCTTGCGTTCGCCCATGACCTCGATTTCCTGGGCGTAGGTCACGAAAGGCCCGTCGGCCAGCACCTTCTTCTGCTCGTCCACATACATGGCGGCGCGCTTTTCGGGGTCGCGTTCCAGCATCGCGGCCTCGGTTTCCTTCGACAGCTCGGGGATGTCCCAGGCATTGCGCCAGGCCAGCGGCTTGGAGGTGGCCTCGTCCGAATTGTCGGGGTTGTAGGCAAAGGTCGAGGCGTTGGTATGCGGATCCTGGAAATCCGGCCCCCAGCGGCCGATGTAGATGTCATGGGTGCGGGCGCGGTATTTCGTCAGCGTCTGCTTGCCGTCGCCGGGGATCAGCTCCAGCTTGATGCCGGCCTGGGCCATGGTCTGCTGCATGGCCTGGGCCATGGCGGTGATCTCGGGGGTGTTGCGGGTGTCCATGGTGACGGTGAAGCCGTCGGGCAGACCGGCCTCGGTCAGCAGTTCCTTGGCCTTGGCGACGTCCAGCTTGTAGGGGTTCTCGTCATAGGCGCCCAGGAAGCCCTCGGGCAGGAAGGCCTGGTGCACCTTGACCTTGCTGGCCATGATCGTGTTGGCGATCGTGTCGTAATCCAGCAGGTATTTCATCGCCTCGCGGACCTTGGGCTTCGACAGGTACTGGTTCTTCTGGTTCAGGCCCAGATAGTACAGCGTCCCCTTGACGCCGCTGTCGATCTTGACGTCGGCATCGTCCTTCAGCGCCGAGATATCCTCGGCCGTCAGGTTGCGGGCAATGTCGATATCGCCCTTCTGCAGCAGCAGCCGCTGGGTCGAGGTTTCCGGCACATGGCGGTAGATGATGCGCGCCAGCGGCGGCTTGTCCCCGGAATAATGCGGGTTGCGTTCCAGCACGACGGCCTCGTTCGGGCGCCAGTCGCGGATCATGAAGGGGCCGGAGCCCGCGTAATGCGTCTTCAGCCAGGCATAGCCCAGATCGCCGTCCTTCGCGTGTTCCATCACCAGCTTCTTGTCGACGACCGAGGCGACGGTGGCGGTCAGGCAATACAGCACCAGCGAGGGCGCATAGGCCTTGTCCATCTTGAAGTCGAAGGTCATCGGGCCGGTCTGCACGATCTGCTGATCGACGTTTTCCGGCGTCATGCCCAGCTGGCCGATGATGAAGGCGGGCGACTTGTTCAGCTTGACCGCCCGCGTCAGCGAGAACACCGCGTCCTCGGCCGTGATCGGGTTGCCCGAGGCGAAGGTGCGGTCGGGCTTCATGGTAAAGCTGATGGTCTTGCCGTCCTCGGACACGCTCCAGCTTTCGGCGGCCTTGCCGAAGACCTTCGAGACATCCTTGGGATCATAGCCGATCAGGGGCTCGTAGGTGTTGCCGGCGATCTCTCCGGCGGTGAATTCAAAGATCTCGGCCGGGTCTAGGGTGATGATGTCGTCGATCGACCAGGCCTGGACCAGGGTATCGGGGGGCGTGGCGGCAAGGGTGACGGCGGGCGTGGCGCCCAGCAACAGCGCACCCAGGGCGACGCTGGCCAGCAAACGGCTGTGGAACATGGCTCTCTCTCTGTCTGTGGCGGCAGGGTCCGGCCCTGCCCGGCCCGGTTTGTCCGGGCACTGGGATCAACCTAACCGGATGGTCAAATTTCGAGTCAAGGCTGAAGGCCCTCTGTGCCGCCCCCCCGCAGGCGGGGGGCCCAAAGCTTGGTCACTCGGGGCTGCCGCGTGATCAAATGCGCAAGTGCATCCGCCCCGACCCGTCCCAAAGCCCGGATGCCCATGCGTCCGACTGTCACAGGCGGGAAAAATCGCAGGTTTCAGAGGCATTTCTGACGCATTCAAATTTGATCACATCACACCCTGCAAAATCCTGCGCAGCCCCTGATTATTTCACGAGCGCAAAGGTCGAGAATCTGTCAGGATCCGCGATGGCCCGGATCGGCGGCCCTGCGCCCCGATCCACCGCGCCTTGCCGTCAGCGCTGCACAGCACGGCACCTCTCCTGGATCTTCCCAGATGCTTTTCGACCTTGGACCCTATGCGCCCTACGGGGCAATCGTCCTGATCGTCCTGATTTTCCTGATGTTCCTGACCGAGCGTTTCTCGGCCGAGGTGACGGCGCTTGGCGGGGTGGCGGTGGCGCTGCTGTTCGGCCTGGTGGGCACCGACGACGTGCTGAAGGCGCTCAGCAACCCCGCCCCCGCCACCATCGGCGCGATGTTCGTCCTGAGCGCCGCACTGGTGCGCACGGGCGTGCTGGAGGCCGTGGCCGAAACCCTCGGCCGGCAGCTCTCGGCGCGGCCCGCGCTGACCATCGCCTGCTTCTTCGGGCTGGCGGCGGTGGCCTCGGCCTTCATGAACAACACCCCCGTGGTGATGATCCTGATCCCGGTGGTCTTCGGGCTGGCGCGGCAGATGAATGCCCCGGCCTCGCGCTTTCTGATGCCGCTCAGCTTCGTGGTGATCCTGGGCGGCACCTGCACGCTGATCGGCACCTCGACCAACCTGCTGGTGGACGGGGTGGCGCACGGGCTGGGCCTGGTGCCCTTCTCGCTGTTCGAGATCGCCCCCCTGGGCATCGTGCTGGCGCTGCTGGGCTCGGCCTATCTGGCGCTGATGACACCCCGGGTGCTGCCGCTGCGACAGGCGCTGTCGGACAGCAGCGCCCTGCGCGGGTCGCGCTCGTGGCAGGTGGAACTGTTCGTGCCGCAGGGCTCGGCGCTGATCGGGCGCAAGCTGCTGGAGCTGGCCGAGTTCCGCCGCCGCGGCACCCGGCTGATCGACCTGATCCGCGGCGACGTGTCGTTGCGCCGCGACTGGCAGGAGGCCACGCTGCAGGCCGGCGACCGCATCGTGCTGCATGCCGCCGATACCGAGGTCATGGGCTTCCGCGGCAGCGAAACGCCGGGCCTGAGGATCTCGGGGACGGAACAGGCGGGACTGCGGCGGCACCAGCTGGTCGAGGCGCTGGTCAAGCAGCGGCTGGGCAGTTTCGCCACGCTGGGCTGGCGGCGCAGCCATGGCGTCTACCCGATCGCGGTGCATCGCCAGGGCAGTGCGCTCGACATTACCGACACCACGCTGGAACTGCGTCCGGGGGACACGGTGCTGCTGGACGGCGCCCCCGAAGACATCGCCCGCCTGGCCCGCGACCAGGACCTGGTGCTGCTGTCGCCCCTGCAGGTGCGCGCCTTCCGGCGTGGCCGGGCCCCCATCGCGCTGGCGGTGCTGGCGCTGGTCGTCGTGGGGGCGGCGCTGAACCTGGCGCCGATCCTGCCGCTGGCGATCATCGGCGCGGCGGTGGTGTTGCTGACCGGCTGCGTCGACCCGGACGAAGGCCTGGGCGCCATCGACGGCCGGCTGCTGCTGCTGATCGTGTCGATGCTGGTGCTGGGCACCGCGCTCGAGAAAAGCGGCGCCATGACGCTGATCGTGCAGGCGCTGTCGGTGCCGCTGCAGCATGCCGGGCCCTGGGCGGCGCTGGCCTTGATCTACGCCGTGGCTTCGGTGCTGACCGAGGTGGTGACCAACAATGCCGTGGCGGTCATCCTGACGCCCATCGCGGTGGGGGTGGCGCACAGTCTGGGCTTTGATCCGCGCGCCTTCGTGGTGATGGTGATGTTCGGCGCCAGCGCCAGCTTCTCGACCCCGATCGGCTATCAGACCAACACGATGGTCTACAATGCCGGCGGCTACCGCTTTACCGACTTCCTGCGGCTGGGCCTGCCGCTGAACCTGCTGGCGGGCGTGGTGACGGTGGTGATGGCGCCGCTGATCTGGCCCCTGCACCCCTGAGGGTGTTGCCTATGACCGCGGCCCGGGTCTTTATGCCCGGACCGCGGAAGGAGCCCGAGATGAGCAGCCACACCACCCCGGCGACCCAGGCCCTGAAGAAGGCCGGTGTCGCCTATGCGCTTCACGAATACAGCTACGAATCCGGTCACCAGATCGGCGAGCACGCCGCCGCCGCCATCGGCGCCGACCCCGCGCGGGTCTTCAAGACCCTGATGATCGAGGTCGACGGCCGCCCCTGCTGCGTGGTGATCCCCGTCGCCGCCAGCGTGAAGCTGAAGGCCGCCGCCGCCGTGCTGAAGGGCAAGGGCGCCCAGATGATGGATGCCGCCAAGGCCGAGCGCCTGACCGGGTTCCATGTCGGCGGCATCAGCCCCTTCGGCCAGAAAAAGCGTGTGCCGGTGGCGATTGACGACAGCCTGCTGGCGCATCCCTTGGTGATCCTGAACGGCGGCCGCCGTGGTCTGATGGTGGAACTGGCCCCTGCCGAGGCAGTTGCTGCCCTGGGCGCCACCGTCGCCCCCCTGACCGCCTGACCGCCTGACCGCCTGACCCGGACTGCTGCCACTGCGCTGTGTCAAACGGGCCGGCCCGGGGCGCATCGCACGGCCTCTGCACCGCTGCGCAAGGTCGGGATATCGATGACCGACGACAACAGCCCATCTGGATCGACGTCAGCGCCCTGACCGATCAAGGCACCATGATGGCGTTGGCCCGATACGGCACCGTTCGAAGCAAAAGCCTCCTGAGATGCCTCGGACTGGAGCGACACCATCGAACCCAAGCCGGGCCCACAATCCCATCCCATACGCCTTCAAATGAAGGATGTGCAGGAGGCGGGTCCCTGAAACACAATGCCCCCGCCGGAAGGCCTGGCGAGGGCATTGGACAGATCCGTCCCGGTCAGTCCCAGTCGGGGGACATCTCCCCTGGCGAGATGATCCGCCCGTCGGTCCGCGCGAGGCCGTGGATGGCCTGCGTCTCGGCAGCGCTCAGCGCGAAGTCGAAGATGCCAAAGTTCTCGGGCAGACGCCTGAGCTTCGCTGTCTTCGACAGACTTACCACGCGGGGCTGCTGGACCAGCCAGCGCAGGGCAACCTGGGCGGCCGTTTTACCGTGCGCCGCGCCGATATCCTGCAGAACCTCCTCCTGCGGCACCAGGCCATCGGCCATGCCGTAGTAGCCGGTCAGCGCCATGCCGAGGTCTTCGCAGGCCTTCAGAACCGGCGCTTGGCTGAGATAGGGGTGATATTCCACCTGGTTGGTGGCCAGCGGTGCGTCGGAGAGCTCTGCCGCCTCGTGCATCTCGGCGGTGTTGTAGTTGCTGACACCGATGTGGCGCGCCATGCCGCGCGTCACCGTCTGGTTCAGTTGCGCGATCTGCACATCGCGCGGGGTGGCGCTGCCATGCGGCCAGTGCAGCAGCAGCAGGTCGACGTGGTCGACGCCCAGCTTCTTCAGGCCCTCCTCGACGGAGGGCAGGAAGTCGGCCTCGGCGAAATTGCTCACCCAGACCTTGGTGGTCAGAAAGATCTCGTCCCGGGCCAAGCCAGAGGCACGGATCGCCGCGCCCACAGCGGCCTCGTTGCCATAGATCTGGGCGGTATCGATATGGCGGAAGCCAAGCTTCAGCGCCTCGGGCAGCACGGCGGCCACCTCGGCGGCGTCCATGCGGAACGTGCCAAAGCCCAGTGCGGGGATTTCCGCCCCATTTGCGGTTACGTTATGCATCTCGGTTTCCTTCATTTGCCCTTGGGCGGCCGTGTCTGTTCGGCGTGCTGGCGCGCCTTGTCCTCTTCCGACTGGAACTTGCGCTCGGCTCCGATCTTCTGCGTCGCCGCATCGCCGCCGATGACGCTGTTCACGCCATTTCGCATCGCCTCGACACCTTGCCGGGCGACAAGCGCCGGATCGTTCTTCCAGCTGTTGTCGCCGAAACGGGTCGCATCCATACCGGCGCGGTGGTGGAATTCGGTCGCTGTGGCACCGGGATGCAGCAGGGTGACGCAGACCCCGGTCCCGCGCAATTCTTCGCGCAGGCCGTGCCCGAAGGAGGTCATGAAGGCCTTCGACGGCCCATAGACGCTCTCATATGGGGTGGGTCCGAAAGCCGAGATCGAGCTGACCATCAGGATCCTGCCCCGGGTCTCGATCAGGTCGGGCACGAGCGCATGGCACAGCCGCACGGTCGAGCCGATGTTCAGCTCGATCAGGTTGAGGTGCCGCTCCAGCGCGATGTCAAGGAAGGCGCCGCCGACCGCGATACCGGCGTTCAGGACCATGACATGCAGCGGGCCCGCGGCACGTACGGCATCGATGACCTGCTGCACCCCCTCGGGC
Organism: Pseudooceanicola sp. NS-SX9; assembly: GCF_057380705.1. Lineage (NCBI taxonomy): Bacteria > Pseudomonadati > Pseudomonadota > Alphaproteobacteria > Rhodobacterales > Paracoccaceae > Pseudooceanicola > Pseudooceanicola sp. NS-SX9. The sequence goes on from NZ_CM170818.1 coordinate 2,677,193, forward strand.
CGCGACAGATCAGACTGCACCGCGACAACGTCGCAGCCCATGGCGCGCAACTCTTCCGCCGTCGCATGGACCGCGGCACTGATCCCGGTGATGATCAGGTCATGGCCATCTGCGGCCAGCAGTTTGGCGATCTCTTGCCCGATCCCGCTGGATCCGCCGGTGACAAGTGCGTGGGGTTTCACGATTTCATCCATTGGGCAAAGTCCTCCTTGTAATCGGGGTGCCAGCGCGACAGCGCAGGGCGGTTGCGGATCATGTCGTCGGCGGCCCAGCGGATGCGTTTCGCATCCATCGCGGGCGTCACCTCGTTGTCGGGGCACAGGATGTAGAAGTCGCCGTTCAGCAGCCGGGCCATGAAGTAATCGACCATCTGTTCAGCCGACCACGGCGCGTCGGGCCTGGTGTCGCCGGGCTGTGCGTCGGGGAAATTCATCGGGGTGTAGGTGTAGCCCGGCACCAGCAGATGCGCCGAAAGGCGGCCATCGGTGGCGTTGCGCAGCTCGTGCTCCAGCTGCTCGGTCAGCACCTTGATACCAGCCTTGGCGACGGAATAGGCAGCCTGGCCGGGTGGCGTGGTGATGCCCTCCTTGGAGCCGAGGTTGACGATGGCACCGGGCCCATCGCCTGCGATCATGTCCGGCACGAAGAGGTGCTGCATCCGCAGGGCGGAGGTAAAGTTCACGTCCAGCACCTCGCGCCACTCTTCTGGCGAGGCCCACGGCCCCGGTCGACGCATCATGCCCGCGTTATTGATCAGCAGCTGCGGCACGCCGAATTGGTCGGTCACCGCTCTGTGCAGGTCCCCGCAATCCTTTGCCAAGGCTGCATCCCCTGTCACCGTCAGCACTTCGGTGTTCAGCCCGGTCGCAAACGCTTCGAGCGCCTCGGCGTCGCGGTCGAAAAGTGCCAGCTTCATGCCCCGCGCGGCGAGATCTTCGGCGATAGCGGCACCGATGCCCTTCGCCGCACCCGTGATGACGGCGGTCTTGCCGGGAGAGACGATGTCTTGCATGCGCGTCATGGATCAGCCCTTTCGTTGGAATTTCAGCGCGATGGTAAAGATGACCAGCCCGGCCAGCGCGAGCGCCGCGCCCACGTAGCCGGTCGAGGCCCAGCCCAGGCCCGCCGAGATCGCGAGCCCGCCAGTCCAGGCGCCGATGGCATTCGAGAGGTTGAAAGCGGAGTGGTTCATCGCCGAGGCCAGCGACTGTGCGCGGGGGGCCGCGTCCATCAGCCGGGCCTGCAGAGCCGGGACCAGGGCAAATCCGATGCCCACGAGGAACAGCCCCAGCCCCGCCAGCCAGACATTGGCCGCGACCGCACCGAAAAGCGCCAGCGTCGCCGCCGTCCAGGCAAAGAACCCCAGGATCGCGCCGGTCAGGGATTTGTCCGCCAGCCGGCCGCCCAGCGTGTTGCCCACGACCATGCCCAGCCCCCACAGCGCCAGCATCCACGGCACCTGTGCCCTGGCGATCCCGGTGACCTCGGTCAGCGTCGGCGTGATGTAGCTGTAGACCGCGAACATCCCGCCGAAGCCGATGGCCGCCGTCGCCAGCGTCAGCCAGACCTGCAGGGCGCCGAAGGCCGACAGTTCCGAGAGAGGGGACGCATCCCTTTCTGCGGGCCGCTTCGGCACAATCAGCAGGAGCAGGATGAAGAGCAGCACGCCGCCTGCCGCCACCGACCCGAAGGCCGAGCGCCAGCCGAAGACCTGCCCCATCCATGTCACCAGCGGCACGCCCGCCACATTCGCGGCTGCAAGCCCCAGCATGACATGCCCGATGGCCTGCGTGCGCTTCTCGCGCGGCACGAGGGATGCCGCCACCAGCCCCGCCGTGCCGTAATAGGCCCCGTGCGGCAGCCCGGCGACAAAGCGCGCCACGCCGATCTGGCCAAAGCGCGCGGCCAGCGCCGAACCGGCATTGCCCAACACGATCAGAATGGCGAGCGCCATGAGCAGCCGGCGCTTTTCCATCCGCGCGGTGACGACAGTGAGCAGCGGCGCACCGACCACGACCCCGATGGCATAAAGGCTCACCAGGTGGCCAGCAGCAGGCACGTCCACTTGATAGGTTTCCGCAATCGAGGGCAGGAGACCCATGGCCGCGAACTCGGCCGTGCCGAGGAACAGCCCGCCGAGCGCAAGGACGAATTGAGCGATGGCAATTTGCATTCGGGGCTCCTGTCTTGCCTTGCGGACGACAGGTAGCGGCACGACGGGCTGAGGATAAGACAAGCACAGCTGCACGCAGCGTTGAGTGAAATTCACCACACACAGTGTTATATCTGGCCGGAAGGAGCCGTCATGAAACTCAACCGTACCGATCTCGGGGATCTCAACCTGTTCAGGACCATCGCCGAGACGGGCGGTTTCCGGAAGGCTGCGGCCGAATTGGACCTCTCGCCATCCGCGCTCAGCCATGCCATGCGGGGCCTTGAGGCGCGCCAAGGGGTGCGCCTGTTCAATCGCACCAACCGCAGTGTCACCCTCACCCATGCGGGCCGCGAATTGCTGGCGCATGTGCAAGCCGGGTTTGATGCCATCGAAGGCGGGCTTGAGGGGCTGAACCGCTACCGGGATCGCCCAGCGGGCCATTTGCGGATCAACGTTCCCTCGGATGCGGCCCGCCTTGTGCTGGCACCGATCATCGCAGACTACATGCGCCAGTTTCCCGACGTCAGGGTCGAGATCGAGATCAACGACCATGTCATCGACATTGTGCAGGAAGGGTTTGACGCGGGCATCCGCTACGGTGGCACCGTGCCGGAGGACATGATCGCCCTGCCGATCGGCCCCAAGCTGCGCTGGCTGGCGGTGGCCTCGCCGGAATACCTCGCTGCGGCGCCACCGTTGGAGCACCCTAAGGATCTGAGAAATCATCGCTGCATCGGCCTGCGCATGGGAACCGGCAGGATCTACAACTGGGAGCTGGAACGCGGTACCGACGAGGAGGTCGAACTTGCTCTCGACTGGTCCGTCATCGTCAACGAAACGATCCTGTCATTGGAAATCGCAAAAGGCGGCGGGGCAATCTGCTACACGCTTGAAGACCGGGTCCGGGCAGAATTGGAAACTGGAGAGCTGCTTCACGTCTTGCCGGACTGGTCCTCCATGGGCCCGGCCTTCCACCTTTATTATCCCAGCCGCAGGCAATTGCCCGAAGCGCTCCGGGCGCTGCTGCGGTCCATGCAGGGCAGGAATGTGTGTCCGAGCAATTCCACGTCACCGTGGTAATGGCCTGCCCTCGCGCTGACCGAGATCCGCGCGCGCCTGTCGATCCTCGCGCAGCGCGGCCGCATCGGCCCGGTGATCACCAGCGAGCGCACAGGCCTGCCCTACAACACCCACAGCTGGAGCCAGGCCTACCGCCGGATCCGCAATGACCTGGGGCTGCCGGCCGACCTGACGATCATGGACACGCGCGCTGGCCTCGCAGGCCTGGCGCTCGGCCCACCCCTGCTCGACCACACCGGCCAGGATGGGCCGAATGGTCGAGTTCGAGACCTTCGCCAAGTCGGACACGGCGGTGTAGGTCGGCTTCACGCCGCGCTCCATCAAGGCGCACCGCAGTCAGCCCTGCCTGCGATCACTGCTATGCCGAGGGCTGGGCGAAGCGCAGTGGGCATGTCCAATGGGGGCCGCACGGTGGGCGTCGCCGCACGAAGACCTGGGGCAACCCGGTCAAGTGGAACCGGCAGGCCAAAGGCGCCGCCGAGCGCCCGCGCGTCTTCTGCGCCAGCTTGGCCGACGTCTTCGACAACCACCGCAGCATCAAGAACGCATGGCGTCTGGATCTGTGGCATCTGATCCGGCAGACGCCGAACCTCGACTGGCTGCTGCTGACGAAGCGCCCGCAGAACATCGCGCGCTACCTGCCCGCAGATTGGGGTGACGGCTATCCGAACGTCTGGCTAGGCACGACGGTCGAGAACCAGGAAGAGGCAGACCGGCGCATCCCGGCGCTGCTGCGCGTCCCGGCGTGCATCCGCTTCCTTTCCATGGAGCCGCTGCTGGGGCCGGTCGATCTGACCCCATATCTCTGGGGCCGTACGGACCCGTGCCCTGATTGCCCCCGAGATGCTGACTGCGATTGCGGATCGCTTCCAAGGCATATGCTTGGGGAGGAGCTAGACCTGGATTGGGTCATCACGGGCGGCGAGAGCGGACCGAGCTTCCGTCATGCCGATCCTGACTGGTTCCGGTCCCTGCGCGACCAGTGTGCCGACGCTGGGGTGCCGTTCCTTTTTAAGCAATGGGAGGGGCGCCACCAGAAGGAGATCAAGGCCAAGGGCCGCGCGCTCGATGGCGTTGTGCATGACGGATACCCGGAGGTGCGCCGTGGCTGACCATCCCATTCTGTTCAGCGGGCCGATGGTCCGCGCGCTTCTCGAAGGGCGGAAGACGCAGACGCGGCGTATCATAAAGGCCGGGAAATACCCGCCTGAATTCTGCGGAGGGCGCCACGATGACAAGGGCGATCCATCCTGCTGGGGGTGGGAAGACTGCCATTGGGGCGAGTGGATTACGCTCGATCAGTGGATCAATTACACCTTCGTTCCATATCGCGTCGGAACCCGCCTCTGGGTGCGCGAGGCGTGGGCGCCGATTGATGCCTGCACCCACATCGACCCCGGATCACAGGCGCTCGCTGATCGCGGTTTCTATCGCGCTGATCACCCTGTCGATTGCGGAGACGTGTCACGCTGGCGACCCTCAATCCATATGCCCCGGTGGGCCAGCCGCCTGACCCTGCGCGTCACCGATGTGCGCGTGCAGCGGCTGCAGGAGATCAGCGACACTGACGCGGTGGCAGAGGGCGTTGAGCCTTATGGCCTGGCGACATGGAAAAATTACCAGAGCGATGGGGTAACTCATTGCGTCCTTAATGCAAGGAGCAGCTTCCGCACCCTCTGGGACGGCCTCAACGCCAAGCGCGGCTTCGGCTGGGACCAAAACCCGTGGGTCGCTGCCTACAGCTTCACCGTCCACCGCTGCAATATCGACAGCTTGGAGCCGGTAAACACCTGAAAAGGTGCCTCATTAAAGGTCCAGAAAATTAACATGAGGGGGTCAAAATGACTGACCACACGATGACCCGGGATGCTGCCTGTGGCAGCGCCCGATGGGCGGCGGGCTTCATGGGCATGAGCATCCGCACCTTCTACAGCAAGCGCCCGACCCTTGAGGCCAAGGGCTTCCCGCGCCCGGACCCCGTCCTGAACCTCTACATCAAGGCCGACGTGAAGGCCTGGCTGGAGAAACGCCGCCGCATCCAGGATTCGGATAAGGTGGTCGTCGGCATCGAGAGACCGAGCATCAATCTCGACGCCCTCTGATCCGCATGGTGCTCCAAAACGAAAGTGAACCTCATGGCTTACAAGGAAGCCCTCTGGGATGGGTCCGACCCGTCCTATGCCCCAGGCGCGGTAAGGTCCCGCGACCTGTGGTACTGGAAGCCCAGCACGAAATTCCGCCAGCTGGGCTACCCCAAGACCTCTGTGCGGCTGACCGGCGCACATGGCGATGGTCAGGATCTGGTCCGGGCGCGGGAATGCCGCGAGCTGACCCGCGAGATGCTGGCCCATTTCGGCGCAGGCATCGAGCAGCACGAGGTCGGCACCTGGGGCTGGCTGATCCACCGCTTCACGACCGACCGGCACAGCCCGGTCCACGGCGTCAAGGCGAACACGCGCAGCAACTATGTCTGGATCCTCGATCGCTGGACGAAGGCCATCGGCTCCGTGCAGATCGCGAGCACGGATTACACGACGATCTGCGACCTGCGCGACGGCATGAAGGCGAAGGGGCGCGATGCCGCCTACATCCACCGCATGTTCGAGCGCCTGCGCGCTGTCGCGAAATACGGCAAGCTGCTGAAGCACGCGCCGGCGCGCGAGGTTTCGGACATCCTGCGCGACATGCGCTTCCAGTCGCCGCCGCGCCGCTCGGTGACGCCAACGCGCGACCAGATCCGCGCCATCGTGGACGAAGCCGATGCCCGGGGCATGTTCGGGTTCTCGACCGGGCTGCTGATCCAATGGGTCTTCTGCCTGCGCGCCGTCGATGTGCGGGGCCAATGGCTGGACTGCAATCCGAACGAGGGCGGCATCGTCCGCGAGCTGTCGCGCAACCGGAGCCAGATCGGGCTGCCGCAGAAATTCGAGCGCTGGCAGGACGGCCTGACCTGGGACATGCTGGATGACGGCCTGACCTATTTCGAGAAGGTCATCTCCAAGACCTCGAAGTCGATGCCCGACCCGATCCGGTTCGAGCTGACCGATGCGCCCGAGATCCGCGCGCGCCTGTCGATCCTCGCGCAGCGCGGCCGCATCGGCCCGGTGATCACCAGCGAGCGCACGGGCCTGCCCTACAACACCCACAGCTGGAGCCAGGCCTACCGCCGGATCCGCAATGACCTGGGGCTGCCGGCCGACCTGACGATCATGGACACGCGCGCCGGCGCGCTGACCGAGGCGAAGAACCTGGGCGTTGACCCCTACATCCTGCGGGATGCGGGCCAGCACCTGAACGTGACGACGACCGACCGCTATGCGCGTGGCCGGAACGATTCCATCGCCAAGGTCGTCAAGCTCCGCAGCGGGGCCTGAGACCACCGACACAACGGCGACACAACGCGCCCTGATGGCACAACGAAATTCACGCTAAGTTATTGATTTTTGGTGCCCCCACACGGACTCGAACCGCGGACCCACTGATTACAAATCAGTTGCTCTACCAGCTGAGCTATAGGGGCACTCAGGCGGGGTGTACGCGGCTTCCGGGCACCGATCAAGGGGGATTTGGCAGACCTCTCCTCGCCCACCCCGCCCCCCTTGTCAGCGGCAGGGTGTCGCAACCCGGCCCGCACCCGGCAGCCCTCTGCGAAACCCCCTTGGCCTGTGGGATTGCCAATGTATACCTGTGGTTGAGCGAGGAAAGGAACGCGCATGCAGATCGCCCTCCACGCCGGGCTGCACGCCACCGACGAGGACCGCCTGATCCGCGGATTGCTGAAGAACCGCGATGCGCTGTTCGGCGCCGGGATCTGTGTGCCCGGCCCCTCGCGCTATCGCCGCCCGCTGCGCGACGCCCTGCACGAGCTGATCAAGGCCCCCGCCACCGCCGCCACGCGGCAGGCGCTGATGGCGCAGATCTCGGACCATGATGCGCCCTCGCGGCTGGTTCTGTCGCACGAAAACCTGTTCTGCGTGCCCAAGCTCGCGCTGCAGGAGCGCCAGCTTTACCGCACCGCCGAGGGGCGCCTGGCCGACCTCGCTGAACTCTTTCCCGGGGATGACATCACGCTCTACCTCGGGCTGCGCAACCCGGCGTCCTGGATTCCCGACCTGTTCCGCCTGACCCCGGAGGAGGACTTTACCGCCTTCCTCGACGGCTACCGGCCCCGCGACCTGCTGTGGTCTGACCTGATCCGACGGCTGCGCGGCGCGGCCCCCGAGATCCCCCTGACGATCTGGTGCAACGAGGACACGCCGCTGATCTGGGGCGACATCCTGCGCCGGATGACCGGCCTGCCGCCCGAGGCGCCCGTCGCCGGCGGCTGGGACATGCTGCGCGAGATCATGGCCCCCGAAGGGCTGACCCGGTTCCGCGATTTCCTGGATGGCCATCCCGGCATCGACGAAACCCACCGCCGCCGGGCCGCCGAAACGATTCTGGCGCGCCACGCCCTGCCCGATGCGCTGAGCCAGACCATTGCCCTGCCCGGCTGGGACGATGCGCTGGTCGAGGACCTGACCCGCCTCTACGAGGACGACATCGAGGACATTGCCCGCATCGACGGCGTCTGCCTGATCCGGCCGTGACCCGCTGACGGACCGGGCGCCACCGCCCGGTCCCGGCCCCCGCCCCGGCATCATGCCCGGCGGGAAGGCCCTGAAACATGGCCCTTCGGGCTCAGCTCATGCCGAGGGCTTCCATGTACATTTCCAGCACCGCCTCTTCCTCGGCAATGTCGTTCTTGTCGCGCTTGCGCAGCGCGATGATCTTGCGCATCACCTTGGTGTCGTAGCCACGGCCCTTGGCCTCGGCCATGACCTCTTTCTGCTGGTCGGCAATATCCTTCTTCTCGGCCTCCAGGCGCTCGAAGCGCTCGATGAACTGGCGCAGCTCGCCCGCGGAGACGCGGTAGTTTGCCTCGGCAAGGCTTTCCTGTTCTTCCATCTCGATCCCTCTGATGCTTGTCCCGCCCGCAGCGGCAGGCCCTTTTGCTAGCCGCGCAGGCCTTCTGCCGCAAGGGGCGCCGCACCGCTTGCATCGCGCCCTCTGCTGCTTTACGCGCAGGGCCGGACACAGGTGGCGGCGGAGGACGCGCGATGGAATGGCTGATCTGGATCGGGACGGCGGTCTCGGCATGTGGGCTGACCGGGCTGGTCTGGTCGATCGTCCGCGTCGCCCGGGCCAAGCGCGCCCAGCTGGAAGATGCCGAACTGCGCGAAGCCGTGCGCCGCGCCATGCCGCTGAACATGGGCGGGCTGGCATTGTCGGTCATCGGGCTGATGATGGTGATCACCGGCATCTCGCTCAGCTGAGCGGACCTGAGACACCCTGACGCAGGGGCAGCGCCCGTCAAGGCGGCAAAACCCAGGCCCCCCGGGGGATCGCACGGCCCTGCAAGGGACTGTTAACACCGAATCACGACATGTTTCAGCGCCGCAGCATTTCTGCGGCATTGCGGCAAAAGTCATTGGTGCGACTACAAAAAACCCGCCGGATATATCACCGGCGGGGCTCTTGATGGCAATGCGGCCGCCCATGACGGGCGGCAGGCGGTCTTAGATGGGCATGTTGTCGAACCGGGATTCGATGGCCTCGTTGGTGAGGTCCTCCTGCAGACGGCGCAGGTTCGGCGGCACTCCCAGACCCTTCCTGGAGAAATCTCCAACAAGTTCATGGAGTTTCGAGAGGTGCTGATGGCGGTTGCCCGGCCGCGTCCCCGCGATCAGATCCGAGACATCGGCCAGTTTCCGGTGCAGTTCACTTGATGTGGCAGTATTCATGACTCTCTCCTCCGGAAGTTGCGAGGACGACCGGGGCAGCAAATTGGCTGTCTGGCGCACCCTCGCAATTTCATGCTGACACCGGGCGCGTCTCCCATCGCGGTCCGGCTGGGTTAGACTATAACCAAAGTCGTAGTCTGCGCCAAAGAAAATGACTCAGGCTCTTCCCGACCCGCCGAAACGGGCCTATGTCCGGGCAGCGCCAGACGCAGGCACCACAGGAGTCCAGGCATGAACATTCGTCAGATCACCCCGAGCTATTCCGTCTCTCCGCAGATCGAACCCACGGACCTGCCCGCGATCCGCGCGGCCGGGTTCGCCCGCGTCATCTGCAACCGCCCCGACGCCGAAAACCCGCCCAGCCACCAGGCCGAGGCCATGGCCCTTGCCGCCGAACAGGCTGGCATCGACTTTGTCGTGCTGCCGCTGACCCATGACACCATGACCCCCGACAACGTCGCCCTGCAGATGGAGATGCTGGAGACCGCCGGTGGCCCGGTGCTGGCCTATTGCGCCTCGGGCACGCGCAGCTCGGTCATCTGGTCGCTGGGCCAGGCCGTGGCGGGCACCCCCGTGGACGAGATCCTGGCCACCACGGCGCGGGCAGGCTACGATCTGGGCGGCCTGCGCCCCCGCCTGCAGCAGATCCTCGGCTGAGGCACGCTGCCGCCCACGGGGCCGGTCAGACAGGGGCGCCGCACAGGGCGCCCCTTTTGCCATCTGCCCCGGCATCCTGCGCAGGACCGCCGCGTGACCGCCCCCGGATCCCCGGGCGCGGCAGCCCCAACGGCGGGATCCGCCCCCCGGACCTTCGCGGGTCGGGTCTGCCCGAAGCCCCTCGCCCCTCCGGCCGGCCACAGGTCGGCCTTCTCCGGGCCAGTCGGTCAAAGGCCAGCCAGTCACCAGCTGTTCAAAGGCCAATCCTTCAAAGACCCGCCCTTCAAAGACCAGTCCTCAAATGGCAAAGCCTCTCAAGTCCGGCCATCCCTCCGGCAATCTTTCGCCGGACATTGTCAAGAAATCGGGGAACAGGCGGAACAGAGTGGATCTGCAAACACCCTCCCGCCATTCCGCCCGCAGGCAAAAGCGGTTGGCCATAGGGCGCCATAAAGGAACAACATCCTAGAATTTCAGGATAATTTCAGGATCCTGGAGGTTCTCGACACAATCTCCGGGTGGCCCTCCCTCGGACAGCCCGCCGTCACCGATGGGCGCCCGGTCGCGATCCGCCTCCCCCGCGCCGGACGTCCCTCAGCCTTGGATCCGGCGGAAATGCCCCCGATGCCCGCGCCATCCCCGGACAGGCGCGTCGGACGGAAAGCTGCCGCCGGGACCCTGCCCGACCGCCAACCGGGTACGGACCCGGTGGTGGCGCCTCAACCGTCCAGATCCGGCAGGTCCCCCATCGGCGCCATGGCGAAGGAGGGGAAGTCCTCTTCGCCCTCGCCCCCCAGCTCTGGCAGATCCGACAGGTCCGGCAGGTCGTCGAAAGACAGCGGCGGCAGCGGATCCGGTTCAGCCTCGGGCTCGGCCCCGGGCAGATCCATCGCGCCCATATCAAGCGCCGGCAGATCCGGCAGCGGCTCGGGGTCGGGCGCCGCCGTGGCGGGCATGGTCCAGTCGTCCTCCCCGGCCGAGGGATCGGCGGGTTCGAACCCATCGGGTGCCCCGCCCAGCAGGCCGCGGGCCTCGGCCAGTTCGGCCATGGTCAGGCGCACCGCGCGGAAGCCGTTCATCTGCCCCAGCCGCACCTGCCCGATGCAATGCGGCCGGCCGGCATCGCCGGTGGTTTCCAGCCGCGTCTCGGTCAGGGCCGAACGCGGCACCGAAATGACATCCCCGACCTTCAGGCGGCTCATGTCGCGCAGCGGCATCCTGACCCGGTGCAGCACCGCCTGGATCGTCGCCGGCGCCGACAGGACCGCCGCGCCCAGCGTGCGCCCGTCGCCACTGGCATCGCTGCCCACGAAGATCTCGGGCGGCGGGGGACGGTCCGGGAAGGCCATGCGGATCATGCCGCGCTTGATGCCACCGCCGAACTCGACCTCGAGGGTGAACAGGGTGAATTCCGCCGCATCCAGCGCCAGCCCCATCAGCCGCAGGTTCTCGATCCGCGAACCAAAGCGGAAACCGGTCAGCCACCAGCTGTCGCGGTCGCCCTCAAGCATCATCGAGACCCGCAGGAACACATCGTCCAGGAACGGCGCCATCAACGCCGCGTCGGTGGCGGTGGGGGCGCGGGCCTCGGGCTCGGAATGGCTGACGTAGCCCATGGTGTTCTGTTCCACCAGCGCCGAGGTCGCGGGCAGATCCATCGCCACCACGCCCACACAGCGCTCCGGCCCGTCGGTCAGCAACAGCAGCATGTCGTCCGACAGATGCCCCTTCAGCCCCTCGGCCGAAACGACATCCGACGTTGCCGAAATCACCACCAGCGGCAGTTCCAGCAGTTCATCGGCACTTTTCGCACAGGCCAGACGCAAGGCCTTGGCCGGCGACATCGAGCGCGCAAGGTGGACCTCGCGGGCTGCGGACGCCTTTCTGCGCAAGATTGCGTTGGATTTGCTGCTGGACATTCTTCTCCGCCACCGCCAACCGCGGACATTCCCCTGTATCTAGGGGCCCGAAGGTTACCATTCGATTGAAACCGGCCTAGCGGGCGGCAACTTCGCCGCGGCGCGGCAAGGTGATGCGGAAGGCGCCGCCGCCCTGACCCGGCAGATAGGCGATGGTGCCGCCCAGACGGGCCATGATCTCGCGGCAGATGGCCAGACCCAGGCCCGCGCCACCGGCCTTCTGATCCCCGACCCGGGCGAATTTCTCGAAGATGACGGCCTGCTGGTCATGCGGCACGCCACTGCCATTGTCGGTGAAATCGACACTCCAGGCGCGGGCACTGCCCGAGACGGTGATGCGCAGGTCCGGCCGGGGGGCGTCGCAATATTTGCGGGCATTGGCGATCAGGTTGATGAAGACCTGCGTCAGCCGGTCGGCATCGGTCACCACCAGCGCGCTTTCGGCGATCCGGTCGCGGCGGATCCGCAGGCCTGCGGCCTCGGCGCGGGTGGCGTCGATGGCGCGGTCGATGACCTCGGACAGCTGGACGGTCACCAGGTTCAGCGTCACCTTGCCGTTTTCCAGCACCGACAGGTCCAGCAGGTCATCCAGCAGCCGCGTCAGCCGCAGCGCCTCGTCATGGATGATGCGGGCATAGCGTGCCTTCTGCTCGGGCGTCATGTCGGGGACATCGCGCAGGATCTCCGAGAACGAGCGGATCGAGGTCATCGGCGTGCGCAGCTCGTGGCTGATCTGGCTGAGGAAGGCGTCCTTTTGCAGGGAAATCTGGGTCAGCGTCTCGTTCGCCTGGCGCAGCTGGCGGGCGGTGCGCACCAGCTCGGCCGACTTGGCCTCCAGCTGGCTGGAATATTCCATGATCTGCGCGGTTTCATCCGCCACCGCCAGCAGGTCCTCGACCGAGACGGCGGCGCGGCCGACGATCTGGCTGACCATGGCATGGGCGGTGGCCGCGCCCACCGATCCCGACAGCTCGCGCTCAAGCCGCAGCAGGAAGGCGGCCGAGGGATCGGGCAGCACGCCCTTCAGGCCCTGACGCTCGGCCTCGGCCTGAAACAGCGCCTGCGCTTCGCGCGCGCCCAGCAGGCGCTGCGCCATGATCAGCAGGTCCTCGCTCTGGGCGGTGCCGCCGGACCAGCTGCGCGGCGTCGCGGAATGCTGGAAGACATTGACGAACTGGGCGCCCTGCAGGCGCTCCATCGGGCTGGGGAACGACAGCAGCGAGGCCAGCGTGAAAGCCAGCGCGTTCAGCAGGATCGACCACAGCACCCCATGCACCAGCGGATCCAGCCCCGCGATCCCCAGCAGCGCCTGCGGCCGCAGCCAGTCCAGCCCCCAGGGCCCCTGCGCCAGCACCGATGCCGGGATCACAACGCCGTCGCCGAACGAGGGCAGAAAGAGGCACCACAGCCAGATCGCGAACCCCGTGGCCAGCCCCGCCAGCGCCCCCATCCGCGTCGCCCCCCGCCAGAAGATCCCCCCCAGCATCGGCACCAGGAACTGCGCCACGCCGGAAAAGCTGATCAGCCCGATCGAGGCCAGCGCCGCGCCGCCCCCCGACAGCCGATAGTAAAGGTATCCCAGGAACAGCACCCCGATGATCGACACCCGCCGGGCGCTGATCACCACATGGCGCACATCGCCCGACACCATCGCCCCCTGCCCGGCCTGCATCTTCAGCCAGATCGGCATGACGATGTGGTTCGACACCATGGTCGACAGCGCGATTGCCGCCACGATCACCATCGAGGTGGCCGAGGAAAACCCGCCGATGAAGCTGAAGACCGCCAGGCCGTTCTGCCCCTCGGACAGCGGCAGGGTCAGCACGAACATGTCGGGATTGGAGCCCTCGGGCAGCAGCGACAGCCCGGCGATGGCGATCGGCATGACGAAAAGGCTCATGGCGATCATGTAGGCGGGAAAGGCCCAGGCGGCGGTGCGCAGGTGACGCTCGTCCTCGTTTTCCACCACCAGCACCTGGAACATCCGCGGCAGGCACAAAAGGGCGGCACCCGACAGAAAGATCAGCCCCGACCAGCGCCCGCCCGCCACCTGCCAGTGGCCCAGATCCGCATGGGCATCGATGGCCGCCAGCGTCTGCGCGACGCCGCCGCCCAGCCCCCAGACGGTGAAGATGCCCACCGCCAGCAGCGCGCACAGCTTGACCACCGCCTCGACCGCGATGGCGATGACGACGCCGTGGTGGCGCTCGTTGGCATCCAGGTTGCGGGTGCCGAACAGCACCGTGAAGGCCGCCAGCCCCGCCGCCACCCACAGCGCCAGGGATTGCGTGTCGGCCACAGCGCCGGGGCCCTGGGGGGCGGCAAAGACGGCAAAGCTTTGTGTCACGGATTGCAGCTGAAGGGCGATGTAGGGCGTGGTGCCCACCACCGCGATGGCCGTCACCGCCACCGCCAGCAGGTTCGACTTGCCGAACCGGGACGAGATCAGGTCGGCCACCGACGTGACCCGCTGGCTGCGCCCGATCCGCAGGATCTTGCGCAGCCCCACCACCCAGCCGATCATCACCAGCGAGGGGCCGATGTAGATCGTCAGGTATTCCAGCCCCGAACGCGCCGCATAGCCGACGGCGCCGTAGAACGTCCAGGCGGTGCAGTAGACCGACAGCGACAGCGTGTAGACCAGCGGGGCGCGCAGCCAGCCCTTGCCGCCGCGCCGCGCCGCGCGGTCGGCGGCGAAGGCGATCAGGAACAGGAAGGCGCCATAGGTCAGGCAGACCGCGATCAGCAGGTTCAGCGAGGGCATCTAGCGGCTCTCTCCCGGCTCCTGCGGCAGAGGCTGAGGCTGGGGCGCGCGCCCGGTGTCGAAGGCCCCCGCGTCATAGGCGTCCAGCGCATCTTCCGGCAGCCGCCGCACCAGCAGCGCCGCGACGATGGCCAGCCCCGCCCAGACCCCGAAGATGTAAAGGATCGCGCGCGAGGCGGGCACGCCGCCCTCTGCCACAGGCGTCGCCGGCCACAGCATCGGCAGCGCCAGCAGCCCCAGCCCCAGCAGCGGCAGCAACCGCACCGCATCGATCAGCCGGCGCAACCGGTAGCTGCGGCGTTCAAGAAAGACCGGGCCGCGCGGGCGCCTCATGGGGCGATCAGCGCGTTCACCGCCTGCAGCACCTCGGCGTTGGAGAACGGCTTGGTCATGAAATGGCTGGCGCCGGCCTCGGCCGCCAGGCGGCGTTCGCGGGCCTGGCCCCGGGCGGTCAGGATCAGCACCGGCAGATCCCCCGTCGCCGCATCGGCGCGCAGGTCCCGCAGGATGTCATAGCCCGAGCGCCCCGGCAGCATCACGTCCAGGATCACCAGATCGGGCTTGCGCCGCTGCACCGCCTGCACCGCATCGACGCCGTTGGCATGGGTCGCCACGCGCCAGCCATCCCGCGACAGGATAAAGCCGATCGCCTCGCTGATGTTCGGCTCGTCCTCGATGACAAGCACGGATTTGCCCATTCGGTCCTCCCCTCCCTCCTGGCCAAGTCACACAGGTGTTACCAGCCTTTGGCCGCTTCGGGAAAGCACCATCTGCGCCGCGCGGCTTTTGCCGCAGGCTCAGGGGGCCTCGGCCAGGATCGAGGGGTCGCGGCGGCCGCGGCAATCGGGCTTGGGGCAGATCCGGCAGGTGATGCCGATGCGGGGCAGATCCGGCGTGACCTCGACCTCGGGGGCGGGCTGGAACAGCATGTGGGCCTCGAACATCGGTTCCCGGTTCGGCACCGGCGGGCCTGCGGGCTGGGCGATGGCATGGATGCGGAACACCCGGTCGCTGCGCCCCGCCAGCCGCACGACCGAGGCCAGCGGCATCATCGGCCGGCTGAGCGCCTGGAACAGCGGCCACAGCGGACAGGCCGCCCCGAAACGCGGCAGCGCGAAACGATCAAGCGGCTTGCGGAAGGTCAGCGTACCCGAGGCGTCGCAGGCCACCAGCCCCGGCACCGGCTGGCCCAGATCCTGCCAGACCGCGCGCGGCAGCGCCGCCAGCCGCCGCATCATCCGCGCCGGATCCAGCCCGAAACGCGCCGCCAGCGCCCCGGGATCCAGCCGCTCCGGCGCCCGCGGCAGCGCCGGGATCAGCCGTTCGGCCGGCAGAAGCTGCGCATCGGCGGCGTAGCGGCGCAGGATCCGCCGCGCCATGGCCTGCGCCGCGATGCTGCCAAGGGCTGCGCTGTCCAGCACCGCCTCGGCCAGCCCGCCGCCCTCCAGCGCGGGAAAATGGTAGTCATGGGCGGCCAGGAAGGCCTCGACCTCGTCCTCGGGGGTCGACAGATCCGCCGGGCGGTCGCCGTCGCCCTCCAGATCCGCCACCAGCCGCCGGGCGCCCTCGGCCAGGCGGGCGCTGTCCTCGGCGATGTTGCGCTGGAAGCGGTCGCGCCATTCGGGCTCCAGCGTGCGTTCGGCCACCAGGATCCCCGCCGCCGCATGGATCGCCGTCACGGTCGAGAGGACCTCGTGCAGCGAGGCCGCCAGATGCGGATCATGGCCCAGACGGTCGCTCAGGGCCTCGACGCTGCGTTCCAGCGTCGCCAGCCGCCGGTTCTGCACCGCCAGCACCCCCGCCCAGCCGGGAAAACGCCCCGAGAACTCCTCGATCTTCTCCAGCTCGGCCCCGGCCTGGGGCACGGCGGCGGCGGCCTGGCGCAGCGTTGCCAGCAGCGCGGCCTCGGCCCCCTCGCTCAGCGCCGAGGGTTCGACCCCCAGCTGCGCGGCCAGCGCCAGCAGCAGCTTGCCGCCGATTCTGCGGCGGTTGTGCTCGATCAGGTTCAGATACGAGGCCGAGATCCCCGCCGCCCGCGCCAGATCCGCCTGCTTCAACCCCAGGTGCAGGCGCCGGTCACGGATTCGCGTGCCGGTCAGTTCCCGCCCGCGCCCCTCTCGCGCCATGCGATTTCCCTGTCCTATCAAGCCGTTTCTGCAAGCGCGAATGAAGGAATTTACCACTTTCGCGCGATCATGGTGATTTTATTTACAGAAAAATCCTGCGTTTCAAGTGTCTTGTTGCCTGATTTTCCATTTCCCTGCGATGATCCCTTTGCATGGCGCGGCATTCGGGAGATGCCAGGCCTGCACGCGGAAGGGCAGAGGAGGCCCCAACGCACAATCAGGGAGGATACTCATGTCAAAGCTTCTGACCCGTCGCGGGGTGCTGAAGACCGGGGCCATCGGCTCGGCCGGTCTGGCTCTTCCGACGATCTTCACAAGCGCGGCCGACGCCTTTACCAACGCCCCCACCGGCGGCACGGTGACGCTGGGCTTCAACGTGCCGCAATCGGGCCCCTATGCGGACGAGGGCGCCGATGAACTGCGCGCCTTCCAGCTGGCGGTCGAGCACCTGAACGGCGAAGGCGACGGCGGGATGCTGAACACCTTCAGCTCGAAGGCGCTGGAGGGCAACGGCATCCTGGGCAAGAAGGTGGCCTTCGTCACCGGCGACACCCAGACCAAATCCGATGCCGCCCGCGCCAGTGCCAAGTCGATGATCGAGAAGGACGGCGCGATCATGATCTCGGGCGGGTCGTCCTCGGGGGTGGCCGTCGCGGTGCAGGGCCTGTGCCAGGAAGCAGGCGTCATCTTCATGGCGGGGCTGACGCATTCCAACGACACCACCGGCAAGGACCGCAAGGCCAACGGGTTCCGCCACTTCTTCAACGCCTACATGTCGGGCGCGGCGCTGGCACCGGTGCTGGCCAAGACCTACGGCACCGACCGCAAGGCCTATCACCTGACCGCCGACTACACCTGGGGCTGGACCCAGGAGGAAAGCATCAAGGCCGCCACCGAGGCGCTTGGCTGGACCACCGTCAACACGGTGCGCACGCCGCTGGCCGCGACGGATTTCAGCAGCTACATCACGCCGATCCTGCAAACGGACGCAGATGTGCTGATCCTGAACCATTACGGCGGGAACATGGTCAACTCGCTGACCCAGGCGGTGCAGTTCGGCCTGAAGGACAAGATCGTCAACGGCAAGCAGTTCGAGATCGTCGTGCCGCTTTATTCCCGCCTGATGGCGCGGGGCGCGGGGGCTGCGGTCAAGGGCATCTACGGCTCGACCAACTGGCACTGGTCCCTGCAAGACGAGGGCACCAAGGCCTTCGTGAAAAGCTTCGGCACCAAGTACGGCTTCCCGCCCAGCCAGGCGGCGCACACCTGCTACGTGCAGACGCTGCTTTATGCCGATGCCGTGGCGCGGGCCAAGTCGTTCAACCCCTGTGACGTCGGCGCGGCCCTGGAAGGCTACGAATTCGACGGGCTGGGCAATGGCAAGACCCTCTACCGTGCCGCCGATCACCAGTGCTTCAAGGACGTTCTGGTGGTGCGCGGCAAGGAAAACCCGCAGTCCGAATTCGACCTGCTGGAAGTGGTCGAGGTGACGCCGGTCGATCAGGTCACCTATGCGCCCGACCACCCGATGTTTGCGGGCGGATCGCTGGGCGCCTGCAATCCCGGGGCGTAACTCCCTGACATCGCGGCGGTCTTCTGCCGCGATGCTTCGCCCTGCGGGCTGCGCCCCTTCTGCGCGGCCCCTGCCCGGGCCGTGGGTCCCCTCCTCCGGGGGAACCCGCGCCCGGGTTCTTCGCAAAAATTCGAGGTAGGGACATGGACGCCATCATCCTGCAAATCCTGAACGGGCTCGACAAGGGCTCTGCCTATGCGCTGATCGCGCTTGGCCTGACACTGATCTTCGGCACGCTGGGGGTCGTGAACTTTGCCCATGGGGCGCTGTTCATGATCGGCGCCTTCTGCGCGGTGACGCTGAACAAGATCCTGAACCTGTCGTTCCTGACGATCGACCCCAGCCGCACCGATTTTCTGGGCAACCCGCTGAAGGTCAAGACCCCCTATGTCGAGGCCTGGTTCGGCCCCGATGTCGGCGCGGTGCTGATCAACTGGTCGGTGCCCCTTGCCATCCTGTTTTCCATCCCCGTCATGATCGCCATCGGCTATGTCATGGAACGCGGGCTGATCAAGCATTTCTACCGCCGCCCCCATGCGGACCAGATCCTGGTGACCTTCGGCCTGGCCATCGTCCTGCAAGAGCTGATCAAGCACTATTTCGGCGCCAACCAGATCGCCACCCCGGCCCCCGACGTGTTCCGCGGCAGCTTCGATTTCGGGGCACTGCTGGGGATGGATCCGAACGTCATCATCTACCCCTACTGGCGGCTTGTGTATTTCGCCTTCGCCGCCGTCATCATCGGAGGGGTCTTCGCCTTCCTGCAGTTCACCACCTTCGGCATGGTCGTGCGCGCCGGCATGGCGGACCGCGAAACCGTGGGCCTGCTGGGCATCAACATCGACCGCCGCTTCACCATCATGTTCGGCATCGCCGCCGCCGTCGCCGGCATGGCGGGCGTCATGTACGCCCCGATCAATTCGCCCAACTACCACATGGGCATGGATTTCCTGGTGCTGTCCTTCGTGGTGGTCGTGGTCGGCGGCATGGGCAGCCTTCCGGGCGCCGTCATGGCAGGCTTCCTGCTGGGCATTCTGGAAAGCTTCGCCTCGATGAATGCCATCAAGGCGCTGATCCCCGGCATCGACCAGATCATCATCTACGTCGCCGCCATCGTCATTCTGCTTATGCGTCCGCGGGGCCTGATGGGCCGCAAGGGCGTGATGGAGGACTAATCCATGCTGGGTCTCGGAAAGAAAGACTTTGCCCTTCTGCTGATCGTCGCCGCGATGGTGATCTTCGCGCCCTTCATCCTGAACCCCTTCCCCGCCGACAGCGCCCTGGCGCAGTTCAACGCGGGCTATCCCGACCTGATGCAGCGCTTCGTGATCTTCGGGATCTTCGCGGTGGGCTTCAACATCCTGTTCGGCCTGACCGGATACCTGTCCTTCGGCCATGCGGCCTTTCTGGGGGTCGGCAGCTATTCCGCCGTCTGGATGTTCAAGCTTCTGTCGATGAACGTCCTTCCGGCGATCCTGCTGTCGGTCGTCGTGTCGGGCCTCTTCGCGCTGCTGATCGGCTTCATCAGCCTGCGGCGCTCGGGGATCTACTTTTCGATCCTGACGCTGGCCTTCGCCCAGATGAGCTTTAACCTCGCCTATTCGGTCCTGACGCCGCTCACCAACGGCGAGACCGGCCTGCAGCTGACGCTGAACGATCCGCGCATCTTCGGCGCCTCGCAGACGGCCGCCGGCGGCATTCCTGTCACCAACTTCTTCGGGCTGGAAATGCGCGAAACCACCACCCTGGTCCTGGGCGGCTGGAGCTTCCCGTTCAACGCCGGCTACTACCTGTGCGGCGCGGTGCTGCTGGTGGCCTTCTACATCGCCATCCGCATCTTCCGCTCGCCCTTCGGGCTGATGCTGCGGGCGGTGAAATCGAACCAGCGCCGACTGAACTATACCGGGCTGAACACCAAGCCCTACACCCTTGCGGCCTTCGTGATCTCGGGGATGTATGCGGGGCTGGCGGGGGGGCTGATGGCCTCGATGGATCCGCTGGCGGGCGCCGAGCGGATGCAGTGGACCGCCTCCGGCGAGGTCGTTCTGATGACCATCCTGGGCGGCGCGGGCACGCTGATCGGCCCGGTGCTGGGCGCGGGCTTCATCAAGTATTTCGAGAACATCTTCTCGAAAATCAACGACAACGTGCTGCATTCGTGGTTCCACGCCCTGCCCGACAGCATCGAAAATGGCGTGATCTGGGTGGTCGAGCATTTCGTTGGCTCGGGCTGGCACCTGACGCTGGGCCTGCTGTTCATGCTGGTCGTGACCTTCCTGCCCGGCGGGCTGGTCGAGGGCGGCAGCCGCGTGATGCGCCTGTTCCGCAGATCCGAAGAGGCCGGCAAGGCCACCCAGTCCACCCCGGCCGAATAAGGAGGCGACCATGGGCATTCTCGAAGTCAAGAACGTGGGCAAGCGCTTTGGCGGGTTGCAGGCGCTGTCGAACGTCAACCTGTCCATCGCGGAGAACTCGGTCCATGCGCTGATCGGGCCGAATGGGGCGGGCAAGTCCACCCTGCTGAACTGCCTGGTGGGCAAGCTGATCCCCGACACCGGCAGCGTGATGTTCGACGGCCAGTCGGTTCTGGGGCGCACGCCCTATGAAATCAACCAGATGGGCATTTCCCGCGTGTTCCAGACACCCGAGATCTTCGGCGATCTGACGGTGATGGAAAACATGATGATCCCCTGCCTTGCGAAACGCGACGGCGCCTTTCGGCTGAACGGCATCCGCAATGTCGAAAAGGACGCCCAGATCCGCGACAAGGCGGAACAGATGCTGATCGACATGAACATGATCGAAAAGCGCAACATGCATTCCGCCTCGATGAGCCGCGGCGACAAGCGGCGGCTGGAAATCGGCATGTGCCTGGCGCAGGAACCGCGGCTTCTGCTGCTGGATGAACCGACCGCCGGCATGGCGCGGGCGGATACCAACAACACCATCGACCTGCTCAAGCAGATCAAGGCCGAACGCGACATCACCATCGCCATCATCGAACACGACATGCACGTGGTCTTCAGCCTGGCCGAACGCATCACCGTGCTGGCCCAGGGCACCCCCCTGGTCGAGGACACCCCCGAGAACATCAAGGGCCACCCGAAGGTGCGCGAAGCGTATCTGGGCGAAACCGCCGCCGCATAGGAGAGACCGGGATGAACACCAGAGCCGACTTTTCCAGGGGCCACAACCTGGCCGAAACCGCCCCCGCCTTCCTCTCTGTCTGGAACATGGAGAGCTATTACGGCGAAAGCTACATCGTGCAGAACGTCAGCTTCAACGTCCACGAGGGCGAGATCCTGGCCCTGCTGGGGCGCAACGGGGCGGGCAAGACCAGCACGCTGCGCTCGATCGCGCGGATGAATTCCCCGCAGGTGACGCATGGAGAGATCTGGCTGGACCACCAGCCGCTGCACAAGATGGCCAGCCACCAGGCGGCGCAGGCGGGCATTGGCCTCGTGCCCGAGGACCGCTGCATCATCCCCGGCCTCACGGTCGAGGAAAACCTGCAGCTGGCGCAGATCGCCCCGCCCATCGGCTGGTCCATCGACCGCCTCTATGACCTGTTCCCGCGGCTGGGCGAACGCCGCCGGCAGGAGGGCGTGACCCTCTCGGGCGGCGAGCAGCAGATGCTGGCAATTGCCCGCGCGCTGGCCCGCGACATCAAGGTCCTGCTGCTGGACGAACCCTATGAAGGGCTGGCCCCCGTCATCGTTGACGAGATCGAAAAGACCCTGCGGATCATCAAGCAGCAGGGCATCACCACGATCCTGGTGGAACAAAATGCCGTGCGGGCGCTTGAACTTGCGGACCGTGCGGTGATCCTCGACACAGGGTCCGTGGTCTATGACGGCTCGGCCGCCGAGGTCCTCTCGAACGAGGCGCTCCGGGCCGAATACCTCGCGATCTGAGGGGACCTGCGCCCAACGTCGCAGTTGCCGACGCCCGGGCGCGGGCCTAACCATTAACGTGAGGAAAGATATTCGAAGGGAGGAGGCCCCGAGATGAACGATCAAGCGTTTACCCCCAGCGCAGATTTCACCCGCGACGCCCATATCGACATCGCCAGGTACGACAGCATGTACAAGGCCAGCATCGCCGACCCTGACGCCTTCTGGGGCGAACAGGGCAAGCGGCTGGACTGGATGAAGCCCTATACCAAGGTGAAGAACACCAATTTCACCCTGGGTGAGGTGTCGATCAACTGGTTCGAGGACGGCACGCTGAATGCCTCGGTCAACTGCATCGACCGGCATCTGAAGACCCGCGGCAACCAGGCGGCGCTGATCTTCGAACCCGATGATCCGGGCGAACAGGCGCAGTCGATCACCTATCGCG
Source organism: Pseudooceanicola sp. NS-SX9 (assembly GCF_057380705.1). Taxonomy (NCBI): domain Bacteria; kingdom Pseudomonadati; phylum Pseudomonadota; class Alphaproteobacteria; order Rhodobacterales; family Paracoccaceae; genus Pseudooceanicola; species Pseudooceanicola sp. NS-SX9. The sequence continues at coordinate 2,699,591 of NZ_CM170818.1, forward strand.
ACCTGCACCGCCGGGTCTGCCGGATGGCCAATGTGCTGCGCGACATGGGCGTGGGCAAGGGCGACCGGGTGATCATCTACCTGCCGATGATCCCCGAGGCGGCCTATGCCATGCTGGCCTGCGCGCGCATCGGTGCGATCCATTCGGTGGTCTTTGCGGGCTTCTCGCCCGATGCGCTTGGCCAGCGGATCAACGGCTGCGACGCCAAGGTGGTGATCACCGCCGATTACGCACCCCGCGGCGGCCGCAAGACACCGCTGAAATCCAACACCGACACCGCCCTGCTGCACTGCAAGGACACGGTGAAATGCCTGATGGTGCGCCGCACCGGTGACCAGACCACCTGGATCGAGGGCCGCGACTACGATTACAACGAACTGACGCTGGAGGCCGATGACTACTGCAACCCCGAGGAAATGAACGCCGAGGACCCGCTGTTCATCCTCTATACCTCCGGCTCGACCGGCCAGCCCAAGGGCGTGGTGCATACCACCGGCGGCTATCTGGTCTATACCGCGATGACCCATCAGCTGGTCTTCGACTACCATGACGGCGACACCTACTGGTGCTCGGCCGATGTGGGCTGGGTGACGGGGCACAGCTATATCGTCTACGGGCCGCTGGCGAACGGCGCCACGTCCCTGATGTTCGAGGGCGTGCCCACCTATCCCGATCCCGGCCGCTTCTGGGCGGTCTGCGAAAAGCACAAGGTAACGCAGTTCTACACCGCCCCCACCGCCATCCGCGCCCTGATGGGCCAGGGGCCGGAATGGGTGGACAAGCACGACCTGTCGACCCTGCGCGTGCTGGGCACCGTGGGCGAACCCATCAACCCCGAGGCCTGGAGCTGGTACAACGATCACGTCGGCAAGGGCCGCTGCCCGATCGTCGACACCTGGTGGCAGACGGAAACCGGCGGCCACCTGCTGACGCCCCTGCCCGGCGCCACGCCGCTCAAGCCCGGGTCGGCCACGGTGCCGTTCTTCGGCGTGCAGCCCGTCGTGCTGGATCCGCATTCCGGCCAGGAAATCGAAGAGACCAAATGCGAGGGCGTCCTTTGCCTCAAGGACAGCTGGCCCGCCCAGATGCGCACCGTCTGGGGCGACCACGAGCGCTTCGAGAAGACCTATTTCAGCGACTACAAGGGCTACTACTTCTCGGGGGATGGCTGCCGCCGGGACGAGGACGGCTATTACTGGATCACCGGCCGCGTCGATGACGTGATCAACGTCTCTGGCCACCGCATGGGCACGGCCGAGGTCGAAAGCGCCCTTGTCGCCCACCAGAAGGTCGCCGAGGCCGCCGTCGTCGGCTATCCGCATCCGATCAAGGGTCAGGGCATCTATGCCTATGTGACCCTGATGAACGGAGAAGAGCCCTCGGACGCGCTGCGGGCGGAACTGGAACGCTGGGTGCGCTCGGAAATCGGGCCGATCGCCAAGCCGGACCTGATCCAGTGGGCGCCGGGCCTGCCCAAGACGCGCTCGGGCAAGATCATGCGCCGGATCCTGCGCAAGATCGCCGAGAACGACTTTGGCAGCCTGGGCGACACCTCGACGCTGGCCGACCCCTCGGTGGTGGACGAGCTGATCGAGAACCGCATGAACCGCGACTAAGGGACTGTCGCTTCTGCGATTTCCCCTGACATGCCCGAACCCCGGCCGCGCGAGTGGCCGGGGTTTCACATGACCATTCCGGGAAACGTGACGGAACCCGGACGGAACCATGGCGGGGGGCCCCTCGTTATCTCCCCGAACGACGGAAAAGGAGATCCGCCATGAAACCGCTCAAGACCCTTATGACCAGTGTGGCCGCCATTGCACTTCTCGCAGGGCCGACGCTGGCGCAGACCACCTCGACCGACAGCCAGATGAACCTGACCGCCCAGGCCCAGCAGGACCAGGCGCAAAAGGACCAGGAACTGAAGAAGAAAGAGGCCGAGGCCAAGGCGCATGACGCAGCCCGGGACACCAAGCAGGCCGCCGGCGACACCGGCGCGGCCGTGAAGGATGGCGCCCAGGCCGCGGGCCAGGCCACGGCGAATGCCGCAGGTAATGCTGGTGACGCCATTAAGAAAGGCGCCGAAAACACCAAGGAAGGCGCCGAACATGCCGGCACGGCCGTGAAGAACGGCGCCGAGGCCGCAGGCCACGCGACCGCCGATGCCGCCGGCAATGCCGGTGACGCCATCAAGAAGGGCGCCGACAGCACCATGCAGGCCGCCGGCGACATGGCCCACAAGACCGGCGAGGCGATGAAGAACGGCGCTGACAAGACCGCCGAGGCCGTCGGCAACGGCATGACCAAGGCCGGCAACAAGATCGAGGACCTGGCCGACAAGACCAAGCCCAGCGACCTGTCGCCCGCCACGCTGACCGTGGGCGCGCTGCTGGGCGCCGATGTGAAGGTCTCGGAAAACGAGACCGTTGGCGAGATCGACCAGATCGTCTCGGTCAACGGCAAGGATATGGCGGTGATCGGCGTGGGCGGCTTCATGGGCCTGGGCGAACATGACGTCGCCGTGCCGCTGAGCGACCTCAGCAGCGATGGCAGCAATGTCTGGGCCAAGGGCTATAGCAAGGACAAGCTGAAGCAGATGGCCGCCTTCGACAAGGACAGCGCCACCCCCGTCAACAACGACGCGCCGGTGAAGCTGGGCCAGTCCTGAGCCCCGTTCACCCAAACGTGCACGATATCACCATGGGCCGTCCCGTCAGGGGCGGCCTTTCCCCTGTCATCCACGGCTTTTCCTTGCTGGTCGCATTCTCTATAAGCGGTGCAATCACGGGGGCTGGATGGCCCGCAATCCGACCGAGGGTGCAATGACCGAAAAGACGCATGACGCAGACGTGGCCTTCATCAAGGCTCTGGCAGAACTGCTGCGCGACAACGACCTGACCGAACTTGAAGTGAAGCGGGAATATGCCAAGGACGACCAGCTGAACGTGCGCGTCAGCCGCAAGACCGAGATCGCGCAGACCTACGCGATGCCGGCGCCCGTCGCCGCCGCACCCGTGGCCGCAGCGCCCGCCCCGGCCGCCGCCGCCCCCGCGGCCGCCGCTTCCGAAGACCCGGCCGATCACCCCGGCGCGGTGACCTCGCCGATGGTCGGCACGGTCTACCTGCAGCCCGAACCCTCTGCCCCGGCGTTCGTCAAGGTGGGCGACCAGGTCTCCGAAGGCGACACGCTGCTGATCGTGGAAGCCATGAAGACCATGAACCACATCCCGGCGCCGAAATCGGGCACCGTCACGCGCATCCTGGTCGGGGACAAGGCCGCCGTCGAATACGGCTCGCCGCTGATGATCATCGAGTGAGCGCCATGTTCGACAAGATCCTGATCGCGAACCGGGGCGAGATCGCGCTGCGCGTGATCCGTGCCGCGCGGGAAATGGGCATCCAGAGCGTCGCGGTGCATTCCACCGCCGATGCCGATGCGATGCACGTCCGCATGGCCGACGAAAGCGTCTGCATCGGGCCGAATTCCAGCGCCGAAAGCTATCTGTCGATCCCGGCCATCATCGCCGCCGCCGAAATCACCGGCGCCCAGGCGATCCACCCGGGCTACGGCTTCCTGTCGGAAAACGCCGCCTTCGTGCAGATCGTCGAAGACCACGGCATCACCTTCATCGGTCCGCGCGCGGAACATATCCGCGTCATGGGGGACAAGATCACCGCCAAGGACACGATGAAGAAACTGGGCGTGCCCTGCGTGCCCGGCTCGGACGGGGGCGTGCCCGACATCGCCGCCGCCAAGAAGCTGGGTGCCGAAATGGGCTATCCGGTGATCATCAAGGCCACCGCCGGCGGCGGCGGGCGCGGCATGAAGGTGGCGCATGACGCCTCCGAGATCGAAAGCGCCTTCCACACCGCGCGCGCCGAGGCCAAGGCCGCCTTCGGCAACGATGAAGTCTACATCGAGAAGTACCTGACCACCCCCCGCCACATCGAGATCCAGGTCTTCGGCGATGGCAAGGGCAAGGCGGTGCATCTGGGCGAACGCGACTGTTCCCTGCAGCGCCGTCACCAGAAGGTGCTGGAAGAGGCCCCCGGCCCCTGCATCACCGAGGAAGAGCGCGCGCGCATCGGCAAGGTCTGCGCCGATGCCGTGGCCAAGATCGGCTATGCCGGTGCCGGCACGATCGAATTCCTCTACGAGAACGGCGAGTTCTATTTCATCGAGATGAACACCCGCCTGCAGGTGGAACATCCGGTGACGGAATCGATCTTTGGCGTCGACCTGGTGCGCGAACAGATCCGCGTGGCTTCTGGCCTGCCGCTGTCGTTCGAACAGGACGATCTGAAGATCAACGGCCACTCGATCGAGGTCCGCATCAACGCCGAGACGGTCCCGGGCTTTGCCCCCCGCCCCGGCACGATCACCGCCTACCACGCCCCCGGCGGGCTGGGCGTGCGGATGGATTCGGCGCTGTATGACGGCTACAAGATCCCGCCCTATTACGACAGCCTGATCGGCAAGCTGATCGTGCACGGCCGCGACCGCCGCGAGGCGCTGGCGCGTCTGCACCGTGCCCTGGGCGAGCTGATCGTCGACGGCGTGGAAAACACCGTGCCGCTGTTCGACATGCTGCTGCGGGAACCCGACATCCAGTCGGGCAACTACAACATCCACTGGCTGGAACAATGGCTGGAGCGCACCTTCGCAAAGCATTGATCTTCGCGACCGCGCCAGCGGCGGGGCCCCTGCGGGGGCCCTGCCCTGCTTTCGCCGCATACGCTTTCGAAAGCACCCCTGATCCAGGATCGGCCCCATGAAGGACAACGAACCCGGAATCACCCCCGAACTTTTGCTGCAGGCCTACATGTCGGGGATCTTCCCGATGGCCGAAGGCCGCGACGACCCGGAACTGTTCTGGGTCGACCCCCGCCGCCGCGGGGTGTTTCCGCTGGCGGGCTTCCATGTGTCACGCTCGCTGGCGCGGATGATCCGTCGCAATGATTATACCGTCACCATCGACCAGGATTTCCAGGGTGTCATGGACGGCTGCGCCGACCGCCCCGAAACCTGGATCAATGCCGAGATCCGCGCGCTTTACACCGCGCTCTTCCTGCGCGGCCATGCCCATTCTCTGGAGATCCGGGCCCTCGACGGCCAGCTGATCGGCGGCGTTTACGGCGTCACGCTGGGCGGGGCGTTCTTCGGGGAAAGCATGTTCTCGCGCCGGACGGGGGGCTCGAAGATCGCGCTGGCTTGGCTGGTGGACCGGCTGCGCCAGACCGGGTTCAGCCTGTTCGACACCCAGTTCCTGACCGATCACCTGGCCTCGCTCGGGGCCGAGGAAATCAGCCGCGCCGAATACCATTCCCGCCTGCAGGACGCGCTGCGCCGCAAGGGCGATTTCGCCCGCGAGATCCACCAGGACCGCGACGGCCTGCTGGCCCGGCTGCGGTCCTGAGGCCATGAGGCCATGAGGCCATGAGGCCATGAGGCCATGAGGCCATGAGGCCATGAGGCCATGAGGCCATGAGGCCATGAGGCCATGAGGCCATGAGGCCATGAGGCCATGAGGCCATGAGGCCATGAGGCCATGAGGCCATGAGGCCATGAGGCCATGAGGCCATGAGGCCATGAGGCCATGAGGCCATGAGGCCATGAGGCCATGAGGCCATGAGGCCATGAGGCCATGGTCGGGTCCTGCCACGGCCTCTGCAAGCTATTTTTCGGCGGCGCCAAGGGGCAGATCCGCAGGCCGGGATCCATCGGGACTGGCAGAAAGGGGCGCGGCGACGACCTGGGGCAGCGCTTCGGCGGCTGCGCAACCTGGGCCTACCGCCCCGGCCCGAGCCGCCGCCCCCGCCGGAAAATGGAAACGGGGCCCCAAGGCCCCGCCTGTCTCACTCGTTCGGAATACTCAGTCGTTCGGAATATCGGCGTCCGGCACCGGGTTCTTGCCCTCGGTAAAGTCGGGCTTGGGCGCGGGCTGTTCGGCGCCGGCGGGCACGGTGCAACGCAGCACCCAGACATCGTAGCGGAAATGGTCCAGCGCGTTCAGCGCCGGGCTGGAGGCAATCATCCAGCCATCGAACAGCTCGCTCTTGGCCTTGCCGGGTTCGGTGATGTTCAGATAGGCATAGGCATCCCCCGCCGGGTTGCCCACCGGGTAGCGGCAATCCTTGAGGGTAACCTTCAGGCTGCCGTAGCTGACAGTCTCGCCCATCTTCAGGGTGAAGTCCTGGGTGGTGGCGTCGATCTTGTCGAGACCCCGCAGCATCGCGCCGGTCCCTTCGCTCACCTGATCCTGTGCGATGGTCTGGGCCTGGGATGCGCCCGCCGCAAGGCAGGCCACCACAGCCAGGGCAAGGCCGTTCAGTCGTGTCATTTGCTCTCCGAGGAGTCGTCGTCCTTGCTGCCACCGCCCGCGACGAACTTCAGCAGCAGGTTGATCAGGCTGGTTGCGCCCTGCGTATCGGTGACCTCATCCCCCGGTTCCAGGTTCATCGGCGAGCCGCCAGGCAGGATCTCGACGTAATTTCCCCCCAGAAGCCCCTCCGAGGAAATCACGATCTGGCTATCATCGGGGATCTCGATGCCGGTCTGGACGGTGAAATCGGTGTCGGCGCGGAAGGTCTTGGGATCGAAGGTGATGCCCGTAACGGTGCCGACCTTGACGCCGGCCATGCGCACGTCAGTGCCCAGCTTGACCCCCTCGACCGATCGGAAGGAGGCATGAAGGTGATAGCCCGAGGGCCCGCCGCCGACACCCGCCACCTGGCTGATGTAGAACAGGAAGGCCGCGGCCACGGCCAGCACGCCTGCGCCGACGACGACTTCGGTGGTCTTGTAGGAGGACATGGGAGGAATATTCCGGACAGTCGGGAGGAAGGGGTTATTCGGGGCTCCAGGCCTCGTAATCCTGGCGCGGCTTCGGTTCGGCCTGACGCAGCGAACCGGCAGGGGCATAGGCCAGGGGCGAACCGGTCAGGTTCTCCAGGTGCGGCTTTTCCCAGGCCTTGTGCTTGAGCGGCTGCGCGGTCGGCGGTTCATCATAGGTGTGATGCAGCCAGCCATGCCAGTCGGGGTCGATGCGGCTGGCCTCGACCTCGCCGTTGTAGATGACCCAGCGGCGCGAGCCGTCCGCCAGCTGGTAGAAGACGTTGCCCTGGCTGTCCTCGCCGACCTTCTGGCCCTTGCGGCGGGTGTACATCGCGGTGCCCACGGTCGAGCCGTTCCACCAGGTCACGGCTTTCAGGAAACTGTTCAGAATGGCCATGAGCAACTCCTCTGTTGATCGGCTCCGTTATGACGAATGGGGCGGCAGAGGTCCAGAGCCTGCATGACACGCCACCGTGCCTTCCCCGGCGCCTGCGGGGAAAGCCGCTCAGGCAAGGGCGGTGACCTCGATCTCGATGCGGTATTTCGGATCGATCAGGCCGCATTCCAGCATGGTCGCGGCGGGGGGATTCTCGCCGAAGGCGGCCTGCAGGACCGGCCAGCAGGCCTCGAATTCATGGCGGTCGGGCAGGTAGTAGGTGACCCGCACCACCCGGTCCAGGCCCGATCCGGCACGTTCCAGCGCCTCGCCGATCACGGCCAGCGCCGCGCGGCACTGTTCCATCACCGTGTCGCCCTGCCCGACCGTGCCTGCCACATGCACGAAGCCGCCGGCCACGACGGCCCGGCAGTACCCGATCCGGGCTTCGTAGGGGCCGCCCGATGAAATCCGCGTGATGCTCATTCTGTCCTCATCCAAAGAAAAAGGCGGGGCACCGCTGCCCCGCCTTCCGTTATTTCCGCAACCGCCTGGGCCTCAGCCCGCGGTCACTTCGCCCTTCTTGGCATCGGCGTAGATCAGCAGCGGTGCCGCCGGAGAGGTCACGGCCTCTTCGTTCACCACCACCTCGTTGACGCCTTCCATGCCCGGCAGTTCGAACATCGTGTCCAGCAGGATGTCTTCCAGGATCGACCGCAGGCCACGTGCGCCGGTCTTGCGCTGGATGGCCTTCTTGGCGATCGCGCTCAGCGCGTCATCGGTGAAGGTCAGGTCCACGCCTTCCAGTTCGAACAGGCGCTGGTACTGCTTGACCAGTGCGTTCTTGGGCTGGGTCAGGATGGTGACCAGCGCGTCCTCGTCCAGGTCTTCCAGCGTCGCCAGAACCGGCAGACGGCCGACGAATTCCGGGATCAGGCCGAACTTCAGCAGATCCTCGGGTTCGAGGTCCTTGAAGATCTCGCCGACGCCACGGTTGTCATTGTCACGCACATCGGCACCAAAGCCCATGGCGCTGCCCTTGCCACGCTGCGCGATGATCTTGTCGAGGCCCGCAAAGGCGCCGCCGCAGATGAACAGGATGTTCGTGGTGTCCACCTGCAGGAATTCCTGCTGCGGATGCTTGCGTCCGCCCTGCGGCGGCACAGAGGCCACGGTGCCTTCCATCAGCTTCAGCAGCGCCTGCTGCACGCCCTCGCCCGAAACGTCCCGCGTGATCGAGGGGTTTTCGGACTTGCGGGTGATCTTGTCGACCTCGTCGATGTAGACGATGCCGCGCTGCGCCTTCTCGACATTGTATTCCGAGGCCTGCAGAAGCTTCAGGATGATGTTCTCGACATCCTCACCGACATAGCCTGCTTCGGTCAGCGTGGTCGCATCGGCCATGGTGAAGGGCACATCCAGGATGCGTGCCAGCGTCTGGGCCAGCAGCGTCTTGCCGCAGCCGGTCGGGCCGATCAGCAGGATGTTGGACTTTGCCAGCTCGATGTCGCCGCCCTTGGCCGAGTTGTTGAGGCGCTTGTAGTGGTTGTGGACCGCAACCGACAGGACCCGCTTTGCGCGCATCTGCCCGATCACGTAATCGTCCAGCACGCCGCAGATGTCCTTCGGCGTCGGAACGCCATCCGTGGACTTGAGCCCGGTGGACTTCGTTTCCTCGCGGATGATGTCCATGCAGAGCTCGACGCATTCGTCGCAGATGAATACGGTCGGTCCCGCAATCAGCTTGCGAACCTCGTGCTGGCTCTTGCCGCAGAAGCTGCAGTAGAGCGTGTTCTTGCTGTCACCGCCGGAATTCGTCGCCATTTCTATTTACCTTTCGCCCCGCAGGGCTCTGCTTGCGCACCTCGGACCCCACGCCATCCTCTGTAACAAGAGTAGGACAGCACCCGCGGGCGGACAACACCTGAGTTGTCCTTTTGCCCTCTCCCGCCGTCACGGAAGAGGGCTGGACGATTTACGCAGCGCCGCCAGAGAGGGCTTCACGGCTCTCGACGATTTCGTCGATGAGACCCCAGTCCTTGGCTTCCTGCGCGGACATGAAATTGTCACGCTCCAGCGCATCGACCACCGTCTGGTAGTCCTGGCCGGTATGCTTGACGTAGATCTTGTTGAGGCGCTCTTTCAGCTTCTCGGTGTGGCGGGCGTGGATCAGGATATCCGTCGCCTGGCCCTGATAGCCACCCGAGGGTTGGTGCACCATGACTTCCGAGTTCGGCAGCGAGAAGCGCATGCCTGCGGCACCGCCCGCCAGCAGCAGCGAGCCCATCGAGGCCGCCTGGCCCACGACCAGCGTCGAGACCTTGGGCTTGATGTACTGCATGGTGTCGTAGATCGACAGGCCGGAGGTCACGACACCGCCCGGGCTGTTGATGTACATCGAAATTTCCTTCGACGGGTTCTCTGCCTCCAGGTGCAGCAGCTGGGCGACGATCAGGCTGGACATGCCGTCGTGCACCGGCCCGGAGAGGAAGATGATCCGCTCCTTCAGCAGCCGAGAGAAGATGTCGTAGGCGCGTTCCCCGCGGCTCGTCTGTTCGACGACCATGGGAACCAGGTTATTCATGTAAAAGTCTACCGGATCGTGCATTCCGCCCCTGCCTTCGATGTTCTTTTCGACCCCTAGCGATCGAACCCTAACAGAGTCTTAGTTGTGGCCCTGCCCCGCTGCAAGGGCGGGCGGATAATTTGCGACCCACCCGGTTAACGGGTGCCCCTGCGGATACGGCGGCGCAGGGTCCCGCAGGCCACGTGAACGTGAGGCCCCGTGGCCGGTTTCGCAGGCTGGCACGCATCATTCCCCTGTCATCACGCTGGGGCTAAAAGATACCAAATGCCGCGGAGAGCCCGATGACCGATTACGCCCGTTACGCGATCTATTACCTGCCCGAACCGGGCGATCTTGCCGATTTCGGCGCCGCCTGGCTGGGGTGGGACATCCAGGCGGGCCGCGCCGTGCCCCAGCCCGAAACCGGCCTGGACCTGCCCGCGATCACCCAGACGCCGCGCCGCTACGGCTTTCACGCCACAATCAAGCCGCCCTTCCGGCTGCCCCCCGGCCAGGACCCGCAGGCACTGCGCGAAGCCGCCGTTGCGCTTTGCGCACGGCTGGAACCGGTGACCCTGGCGGGGCTGGCGCTGCATCGGCTGGGGCGTTTCCTGGCGCTGACCCCGCAGGGCGACACTGCGGCGCTCGGGGCCTGCGCGGCGGCTGTGGTGCAGGGCCTGGATGCGTTCCGCGCCGCCCCGACCGAGGCCGAGCTGGCCCGCCGCCGCGCCACCCGCCTGACGCCCCGCCAGGACGCGCTGCTGACCCGCTGGGGTTATCCCTACGTGCTGGAGGAGTTCCGCTTTCACATGACGCTGACGGGGCGGTTGTCCGAAGCCGGCGCCGAGGCCGCCGAATCCGTCCTGCGCTCGCGGCTGGCGCCGCTCACAGCGGGCGCGCTGCGGATCGCGGATCTGTGCCTGTGCGGGGAAACACAGGACGGCCGTTTTCGGTTAATTGAACGCATGCCCCTGAACCGATAACCGGTCGGCCAGCAAAATCCTGCTGGCTGCGGCGCCCTGTCACTGGCCTGTCACGAACACCTGCGATAGAGACACCACAAATTGATTTTCAGCAGCTTAGGCGGCACTCTTCATCTTGAAGAGGCCGCCTTTTTGCATGGGATCACAGGGCCACGCGCAGCAGCGCCTCTTGCCGGACACTGGCCACCAGGCGGCCGTCACGGGTGAAGACGCGCCCCTCGCACAGGCCGCGCGCATGGCCGGTCCAGGGGCTGCGCAGACTGTAAAGCAGCCAGTCATCCATCCGGAAATCCTCGTGGAACCAGATCGCGTGATCCAGCGAGGCGGTGCGGTTGCCCTCGTCGAACAGATCCCGTCCGTGCCGCCACAGCGACGAGATCAGCAACCCCAGATCCGAGGCATAGGCCAGCGCCGCCCGGTGCAGCCCCGGATCGTCGCCCAGCGGCTGGCGGGCACGCATCCAGCGGTGGATCTCGCCCTCGACGGGGCCGGGGCGAAACGGCGGGGTCTCGGTGGCGGGGCGGACTTCGATGGGGCGGTTGCGCTCATAGAAGGCGCGGGCGGTGGGCGTCAGCGCGTCGCCGCGGCGCAGGGCCAGGTCATAGTCGCTTTCCAGATCCTCGGGGGGCGTGACGCCCGCGGGCATCGGATCCTGGTGCGACAGCCCCCCGGCCTCCTGCGCGAAAGAGGCCGACAGCGTCAGGATCGGCCGCCCGGCCTGGATTGCCACGACGCGGCGGGTGGCAAAGCTGCGCCCCTCCATGTCGCGGTGCACCTGATAGAGGACCGGCGCCGTGGCATCGCCCGGGCGCATGAAATAGGCGTGCAGGGAATGGCAGCTGCGGTCGGCCTTGACCGTGCGCCCGGCTGCGGCCAGCGCCTGCGCCACCACCTGACCGCCAAAGCTGCGACCCTGTCCGCCGGGCGTCGCGATGCCACGGAAATAGTCCTGCTCGATCTGTTCAACGTCGAGAATGGGAAGAAGGATATCGCTGCGCATGGGGCCTCCGGGCAAGATCGGGCCGCAGGATCGCGCCTGCGGCCCGGAATGCAAGGGGGCCTGCGGGTTTGTCAGCCGAAGGCGCGGCGGCTGCGGGGGGCGGCATCCAGCAGCGTGACGCCCCAGACCACCAGGCCCGCGACCGACAGCGACGCCCCCACCAGCCCGATGGTCGGCCAGTCGGCCCCCATCGTCAGCGCCAGCCCGCCCAGGATCGGCCCCAGGGCATTGGCCACGTTGAAGGCGCTGTGGTTCAGCGCCGCCGACAGCGTCGGGGCATCGCCCGCCAGATCCATCAGCCGGGTCTGCAGGATGGTCGACAGACCGCCCGTCAGCCCGATCAGGAACAGCACGACGCCGACCAGCCACAGGTTCAGGCTGGCGGTGGCGTACCAGAAGCCCACCAGCAGCACCGCCCCCGCCGCCAGCGTCACGCCGGCCGCGCCCATCAGCGACTTGTCCGCGCCCCAGCCGCAGACCGCCTGGCCGAAGGTCATGCCGATGCCGAAGATCATCAGCATCACCGGCACGACGGTTTCGGGGGCGTGGAAATGCAGCATCACGATCGAGGCGATATAGGTGTAGACGCAGAACATGCCGCCGGTGCCGATCGCTCCGATCAGCAGGGTCAGCCAGATCTGCCGCGACGCCAGGGTCGAGATCTCGCGCATCGGGCTGGCATCTGCCGGGGCCGGCAGGGCCGGGGCAAAGGCGCGCACGGTCAGCGCACAGCCCGCCGCCAGCACCACGACCAGGGCAAAGCTCCATTCCCAGCCCAGACGGGCGCCGAAGATATTGGCCAGCGGCACGCCCAGGATGGTCGCCACCGTCAGGCCCATCATCACCCGGCTGACCGCCTGGGCACGCTTGCCGCGCTCGACCAGCGAGGCCGCCATCAGGCCGGCCACGCCGAAATAGGCGCCATGCGGCAGGCCGGCCAGGAACCGGGTCGCCACGAAGCTGTTCCAGCCCGGGGCAAAGGCCGACAGGCCATTGGCGACCGCATAGAAGGCCATCAGCGCCACCAGCAGGGTGCGGCGCGACACCCGCGCGCCCAGCAGCGCCAGCAGCGGCGCCCCGACACAGACGCCAAAGGCATAGGCGCTGATCGCATGGCCGGCAGTGGCCTCGTTCACGCCGTAGTCGCGGGCAAAATAGGGCAGGATCGACATCGTCGCGAATTCCGCCACCCCGATGGCGAACCCTCCGAGGGCAAGGGCCAGCATCACGAGGCCGCGGCGCGCGGCTTTCGCATCATCGCTCATGTGTCACTCCGGTACACGCAGCGACTGCCACTGGGCCGGCCGGCCCGGCAGCAGCCGGTAAACTGTCTATGGTTGAGTCGGGCAGAGAGGGAGGAAGGCCCGCTGCCCGAAGGAAATGCCATGTACGCCCTGGGCTCAAGCCCCACGGAACGCCAAGACGGGTTTGCATCGCGTGAAACCGCCGCAACGAAGACACGCAGGGGTTGCAAAGCTGAAAACGTTGGCAGCCGCAACCGGATCGTCGGAAAAAGCAAAAGGCCCCTCCTGCCGGAGGGGCCACTTTTCCATCATCTGATGGTGCGGTCGAAAGGACTCGAACCTTCACGGGTGTTACCCCACAGCGACCTCAACGCTGCGCGTCTACCAATTCCGCCACGACCGCACGTGATCAGGTAGATGTGAGGCGCCGTATACCTAGGCCCCACGGCGAAGCCAAGGGGAAAATCACGACCCCCGCCACTTTTCTTATCCACAGGCAAAGACCCCTTGTTTCAAGGGCTTCGCCGGCCCGCAGCGGCCGCGCAGCCCGCCACCCTGGCCTGCCCCATGGCCTTTTGCCCGGCAGGGGACTAATCCCTGCGCCCAGAGAATCCCGCAGCGGAGACCAGACATGAGCACCGAACCCGTCGAATGGATCATCAGCCCCGGCCAGGTGGGCTACGAAGAGGCCCTGGCCTTCATGGAGGCCCGCGTTGCCGCCATTGCCGCAGGCGAGGCCCCCGAGGCGATCTGGCTGCTGGAACATCCGCCGCTTTATACCGCCGGGACCTCGGCGAAAATCGAGGACCTGAAGGACCCCGAGCGCTTTCCCGTCTTCGAGGCGCGCCGCGGCGGTCAGTACACCTATCACGGCCCCGGCCAGCGGGTGGTCTATGTGATGCTGGACCTCAACACCCGCGGCCGCGACATCCGCGCCTTCGTCGAGGCGCTGGAAACCTGGGTGATCCGCACGCTGAACAGCTTTGGCATCTCGGGGCAGATCCGCGAGGGGCGCGTCGGCGTCTGGGTGCCGCGCCCGGAAAAGGCCAGGCTGCCCGATGGCCAGATGCACGAGGACAAGATCGCCGCCATCGGCATCCGGCTGCGCAAATGGGTCAGCTTCCACGGCATTTCCATCAACGTGGAACCCGAGCTTGAGCATTTCAGCGGCATCGTGCCCTGCGGCATCACCGGCCATGGCGTCACCAGCCTGGTCGACCTGGGCCTGCCGGTGACGATGGAGGATCTGGACGTGGCGCTTCAGCAGACCTTCTCGGAGGTCTTCTCTTCGACCACCGCCACGGCCTGAGGATCCGACAGCCCCGCCAACAGGGTATGGATCATCGCCGACAGCAGGCGCCGGTATTCCCCCGGCCCCTGCCCCGCCACATGGGTGCAGCCATGCGCCGCGGCGATCATCTGGGTCGCCGCCGCCGGCAGCCCGGCAATATGCAGCACCGCCTCGACATCTTCCCAGATCGCGGCCTCGTAGGCGGCGATGGTGCCAGCCTCGACCACGGGCGGCAGATAGACCAGTTCCTGCGCATGGGGCGAGGAAAACAGCACCCGCCAGGGCTCGCCCACCGCATGGTGCAGATAGGCCGACAGCGCATGGCCCAGCTCTTCCTCCGAGGTCAGCGCCTCGCGGGCGGTTTCCAGGAAGTCCCGGGTCATCCCCGAGGCGAGCGTCGCAAAGATCTCTTCCTTGGACGTGAACTCCAGATAGACCGATCCCTTGGCGATGCCGGCGGCGCGGGCGATGTCCTCGACCGAGGTGCGCCGGATGCCATGCACCAGATAGAGCCTGCGCGCCGCATCCAGGATGCGCTGGCGGCGCGGGCTTTCCTGACGGGGGGCGGCGGTGGTCTGGCGGGGCGGCTGCGGTGCGGCGGCGCGGCTCATGCGCGGCCCCCGCGCCTGGGATGGCCGCCAGAAACGCTACAGTTCCACATCACTCGTTCCCCCGAAGTCACCGTTACCCCCCGTGGTATAGCTTTGCGATTCCGCTGCTCGCAAGCGGCGGGTGCACAGCGGCGGCAGATCGCCCAGCAGGTGGCGCCGGCGTGCTTCACAAAGACGCGATGCGACAAATCGCCTTCCCCGTGCCGCTTCGGTTCAGGGGACGAATCCTCTATCGCAGGGGCCATCCGCCCCAGAAGGAGCCGCCGATGACCCGTTTCTCTCCTGCCCTTGCCGTGCTGGCCGCGCTGGCGCTGACCGGCCCTGCCGTTGCGGGCAGCCCGCTGGGCGATCCGGCCAAGGGTGCCAAGCTGTTCAACAGCTGCCGCGCCTGCCACAGCATCGTTTCACCTACGGAAACGATCGTGCATGGCGGACGCACCGGCCCGGACCTTTTCGGGGTGATCGGACGGCAGGCGGGATCGCGGGATGATTTCCGCTACGGCGCCGATCTGGTCGAGGCCGGCAAGAAGGGCCTGATCTGGAACACCGACAACATCCAGGACTACATGACCGACCCGCGCAAGTTCGTCTCGGCGCAGCTGGGACGGTCGGCGCAGGTCAAGATGACCTGGCGGCAGACCCGCGACCAGGCCGACCTGGCCGCCTATCTGGCACAGTTCCAGGACCCGGCCACGGGCGACGCCGCAGCGCAGCAGACGCCTGAAAAACAACCATAAGACGAATGCCGCATCCGCGAAAAGCCGGGCCAGATCCGGCGGGCGCGGCCGGAACCCGTGGAAAATAATCGTGCGGGGATCGAAAGGATGTGTTGCCCGAACCGGGCAGCTCTTCTAAGAATCCTTTATTCACAGGCGGTCACGGGCCTCTGAAGGTCAGTGACGCCGGTCCATCAGGAGGCGCAGATGGCGGACGCGATCGTTCACGAGCCCGGCCATGGGGACAACCGTGGGTTTTTCACCCGCTGGTTCATGTCCACCAACCACAAGGATATCGGCATCCTCTACCTGATCACCGCGGCGGTCGTCGGGCTGATCTCGGTGCTGTTCACGGTCTACATGCGAATGGAACTGATGACGCCCGGCGTCCAGTTCATGTGCCTTGAGGGCGCACGGTTCTGGCCCTCGTCGGCGGAATGCACGCCGAACGGCCATCTGTGGAACGTGATGATCACCTACCACGGCGTGCTGATGATGTTCTTCGTGGTCATCCCCGCGCTGTTCGGCGGCTTCGGCAACTACTTCATGCCGCTGCAGATCGGCGCGCCGGACATGGCGTTTCCGCGGCTGAACAACCTGTCCTACTGGCTGTACGTGACGGGCTGCGCCCTTGGCATCGCCTCTTTCCTGGCGCCGGGCGGCAACGGACAGACCGGGGCGGGGGTGGGCTGGGTGCTGTACCCGCCGCTGTCGACCTCGGAGGCGGGGCATGCGATGGATCTGGCGATCTTCGCGGTGCACGTCTCGGGGGCGTCCTCGATCCTGGGGGCGATCAACATCATCACCACCTTCCTGAACATGCGCGCGCCCGGCATGACGCTGTTCAAGGTGCCGCTGTTCGCCTGGTCGGTCTTCGTCACCGCATGGCTGATCCTGCTGTCGCTGCCGGTTCTGGCGGGCGCCATCACCATGCTGCTGACGGACCGCAACTTTGGCACCACCTTCTTCCAGCCGGCGGGCGGAGGGGATCCGATCCTTTATCAGCACATCCTGTGGTTCTTCGGCCATCCGGAGGTCTACATCATCATCCTGCCGGGCTTCGGGATCATCAGCCACGTCATCGCGACGTTCTCCAGGAAGCCGATCTTCGGCTACCTGCCGATGGTGCTGGCGATCATCGCTATCGGCGTGCTGGGCTTCGTGGTCTGGGCGCATCACATGTACACCGTCGGCCTGTCGCTGACGCAGCAGAGCTATTTCATGCTGGCCACCATGGTCATCGCGGTGCCCACCGGCGTGAAGGTCTTCAGCTGGATCGCAACGATGTGGCAGGGCTCGATCGAGTTCAAGACGCCGATGCTCTGGGCCTTCGGGTTCCTGTTCCTGTTCACCGTGGGCGGGGTGACCGGCGTGGTGCTGAGCCAGGCCGCCGTCGATCGGGCCTATCACGACACCTATTACGTGGTGGCGCATTTCCATTACGTGATGTCGCTGGGGGCGGTCTTTGCGATCTTCGCGGGGATCTACTTCTGGTTCGGCAAGATGACCGGGCGGCATTACCCGGAATGGGCGGGCAAGCTGCATTTCTGGATGATGTTCATCGGCGCCAACCTGACCTTCTTCCCGCAGCACTTCCTGGGGCGGCAGGGGATGCCCAGGCGCTATATCGACTACCCGGAAGGCTTTGCGCTGTGGAACTTCTGGTCGTCGATCGGCGCCTTCATCAGCTTCGCCAGCTTCGTGTTCTTCTTCGGCATCGTGTTCTGGTCGCTGTTCAGGGGCGCGAAGGTGACGCAGAACAACTACTGGAACGAATATGCGGACACGCTGGAATGGACCCTGCCCTGCCCGCCCCCGGAACATACCTTCGAGGAACTGCCCAAGCCCGAGGACTGGGATCACGCCAGAGCGCACTGAGCGCGTGGCATAAGGGGGGCGCCTTGCGGGGCGCCCTTCGTGCTTTTGGCACCCGGAGCAGCCCGTATTTGGGGAAAGATGAAAGCCGGGGCGGCGCCTCCGGCGGGCATATTTGGGGAAAGATGAAAGGGAGGCGGCAGTGCCCTATCGCTGGACGGGGCCGGGACGGGTGGAGCTGTGGCCGCATCGCGCGCTGACGGCGCGGGGATTCGCCGCCGTGATCGGGCTGTTCTGCGCCCTGGCCGGGCTGGCGCTGGCCGAGGTGCTGGGAACCTGGGCGCTGTGGGTGATCCTGCCCTTCCTGCTGCTGGCCGGCGGCGGCCTATGGGCGGGGCTGAGGCGGTCAGACCGGGACCGGCAGATCCGCGAGGTGCTGATCATCTCCTCCCGTATCTGCGTCCTGGAGCGCCGCGGCCCAGGATCCGCACGGGCGGGCTGGGACTGTGCGCCGCACTGGGTGGTGCTGGAGTGCCACGAGCAGGGCGGGCCGGTGCCCGCCTATCTGACGCTGCGCGGCAATGGCCGCCAGGTCGAGATCGGCGCCTTCCTGAGCGAGCCGGAGCGCCGGGCCCTGCACGCGGATCTGGCCGAGGCGCTGTCGCGGGCAAGGCGGCCATGAAAACCCCCCGACCTTGCGGTGCGGGGGTGTGTCTGTTTCGGCAAGCTCAGGCGGCGAAACGCTTTTTCACCCGGGCGCCGGCGGCACCGAAGTCCATCTGGCCGGTGTATTTCGTCTTCAGATGCGCCATGATCTTGCCCATGTCGCGGATCGAGGCGGCACCGGTGGAGGCGATGGCCTCTTCGATGGCGGCCTGGATCTCGGCCTCGCTCAGCTGGCGGGGCAGGAATTCCTCGATCACCTTGATCTCGCCCAGTTCCTGCTCGGCCAGGTCGATCCGGCCACCCTCTTCGTAGGCGCGGGCACTTTCCTGGCGCTGCTTGGTCATCTTGCCGAGGATCGCGAGGACCTCGTCATCACCGACGCCATCGTCATTGCCTTCCCCCCTGGCAGCAATGTCGCGGTCCTTGATGGCGGCATTGATCAGCCGCAGGGTGCAGAGCCTGTTGCTGGCACGGTCCTTCATCGCCTGCTTGATCGCGGCGTTGACCTGGTCCCTGAGTTGCATCTCGCCTCTATCCTCGAGTTGATTGCAGGTGCCGACCATATCCGAATGCTGCATCAGCAACAAGCGTTCCGGTGTCCGGCACCCCCGTATCGAAAGGGGGCGGTCTACATCCGGACGGGTCCGGGCGCAAGCCCGCGGCCCTGCAGCCCCGCCCTGTCCCCGCAGGCCTTGACCCTTCCGGCCCCGGGAAATAGGTATGCGCCAATTTGCCCACACCAGAGAGTCGCCACCATGCCCCTTTCCCAAGGACAGAAACCGACCGCCTGCCTCGCCCTGGCCGATGGCACGATCTTCTACGGCAAGGGGTTCGGCGCCACCGGCGTCACCGAAGCCGAGCTGTGCTTCAACACCGCAATGACCGGCTATCAGGAGATCATGACCGATCCCTCCTATGCCGGCCAGATCGTCACCTTCACCTTCCCCCATATCGGCAACGTCGGCGTCAATGCCGAGGATGACGAGACGCTCGATCCCGTCGCCGCCGGCATGGTGGTGAAATGGGATCCGACCGCGCCCTCCAACTGGCGCGCCGCGGAAGAGCTGGGCCCCTGGCTGGCCGCGCGCGGGCGCATCGCCATCGGCGGCATCGACACCCGCCGCCTGACCCGGGCCATCCGGGCCCGCGGCGCCCCCCATGCCGCCCTGGCCCATGATCCCGAAGGCAAGTTCGACGTCGAGGCCCTGGTCGCGCGGGCACGCGGCTTCAAGGGCCTGGTGGGCCTGGACCTGGCCAAGGATGTCACCTGCGCCCAGTCCTACCACTGGGACGAGATGCGGTGGGCCTGGCCGGAAGGCTATGCCCGGCAGACCGGTGCCCGTCACAAGGTCGTGGCCGTCGATTACGGCGCCAAGCGCAACATCCTGCGCTGCCTGGCCTCGGCCGGCTGCGACGTGACCGTGCTGCCCGCCACCGCAACGCTTGAGGACGTGCTGGCGCATAATCCCGACGGCGTCTTCCTGTCGAACGGCCCGGGCGACCCGGCCGCGACCGGTGAATATGCCGTGCCGATGATCCGCGGCGTGCTGGAGCAGACCGACCTGCCGATCTTCGGCATCTGCCTTGGCCACCAGATGCTGGCGCTGGCGCTTGGCGCCAAGACCGTCAAGATGAACCACGGCCACCACGGCGCCAACCACCCGGTGAAGGACATCGAGACCGGCAAGGTCGAGATCACCTCGATGAACCACGGGTTCGCCGTCGACAGCCAGACCCTGCCCGCCGGCGTGATCGAAACCCATGTCAGCCTGTTCGACGGCTCGAACTGCGGCATCCGCATGACCGACCGGCCCGTCTTCTCGGTGCAGCACCACCCCGAGGCGAGCCCCGGCCCGCAGGACAGCTTCTACCTGTTCGAGCGCTTCGCTGCCTCGATGGAAAAGGTCTCCTGAGCCATTCCCCAGGGAAACACGCAACGGCCCGCCATCCCCGGCGGGCCGTTCGCGTTTGCGGGGCTGCGTTACGCACCCGTGCTTTAATGCCTTATTAATCAATCATTAAAAGCGAATTAACCAAGCACTGCCACTGATGACCTGCCGCAACGGGCGGGGGGATCATGGCTGCCGAGCCGCGACAGACGGGAAGGTCCAGACCGGCCGAGGCCGGGGCGCTGGTCTATGCCCATGGTCAGCCCCGCAGCCGGGGCGCCCTGCAGGAGGCCGCCGCACCGTTCCGCCATGCCGGCGCCAGCGTCTCGGACGAGCTGATCGCGGGTCTGCGCCGCGACGTGGCCGAGGGGCAGATCTCGGAGGGGCGGCTGCTGGAGATCCTGGGCCTGTACTACGGAATGCGCTGCATCGACCTGGAGGAAGACCCGCCCGATCCGGACCTGGCCGACCTGCTGACGCCGCAGCTGTGCCTGACGCTGCAGGTGATCCCCTGGCAGCTGGACCAGGACGTGCTGATCGTCGCCACCGCCCGCCCCGAGGCCTTTGCCGCGGTGGCCGCGCGGATTTCCTTTGCGCTGCGCCAGAAGCACCGGCTGTCGCTGCGCCCGGTGCTGGCGCCTCGCAGCGCGATCCAGGGGCTGATCGCCGCCCGCGCCCGCCCCGAACTGACCGAAGCCATGTCCTGCCGGGTGCCCCTGGCCGACAGTTGCCGCAGCTGGGAACGGGCCGAGCACCGGCTGCGCAAGATCGCCATCCCCTCGGCCGTGATCGCGGCGCTGGCGCTGTGGATGCCGGATGCGGTGTTCCTGCTGCTGTTTGCCTGGGCGACGCTGACGCTGATCTTCGCCATCGTGCTGAAGGGCTGCGCCGCGATGATGCACCTGATGCTGCCCGACCCGGATCCGCCCCCCGCCCCCGGCCGCCTGGACCAGCTGCCCGACATTTCCGTGCTGGTGCCGATGTTTCGCGAACGCGACATCGCCGGGACGCTGATCGCCAACCTGCAACGGCTGGACTATCCGCGCGACAAGCTGGACGTGCTTTTGTGCCTGGAAGAGGCCGACCAGGTCACCCAGGACACCGTGGCCGCGATCACCCTGCCGCACTGGATGCGCGTCGTCGTGGTACCGCGCGGCGCCCCGCAGACCAAGCCCAGGGCGATGAACTATGCGCTGGATTTCTGCCGCGGCCAGATCATCGGCATCTTCGACGCCGAGGACCGCCCCGAGCCCGACCAGCTGCACCGCGTCGCCCGGCGGTTCCATGCGGCGCCGCCGGATCTGGTCTGCCTGCAGGGGGCGCTGGATTATTTCAACAGCCGGCAGAACTGGATCGCGCGCTGCTTTGCCATCGAATACAACAGCTGGTTCCGGCTGGTGCTGCCCGGGATGGCGAAGATGGGCTTCACGATCCCGCTGGGGGGCACGACCCTATACATGCGCCGCGACGTGCTGGAACGCATCGGCGCCTGGGATGCCCATAACGTCACCGAGGACGCCGACCTGGGCATCCGCCTGGCCCGCCGCGGCTACCGGACCGAGATCCTGGATACCACCACCTGGGAAGAGGCCAACTGTCACGCCTATCCTTGGGTGAAACAGCGATCGCGCTGGCTGAAGGGCTATATCGTCACCTATCTTGTGCACATGCGCGAACCTCGCCGCCTGATCCGCGAACTGGGGCCCTGGCGCTTTCTGGGCTTCCAGATGCATTTCACCGCGGCGATTTCCCAGTTCCTGCTGGCGCCGCTGCTGTGGTCAAGCTGGCTGATCGTGCTGGGGCTGCCGCATCCGCTGGCGACCCATGTGCCGCAGGCCTGGATGGTGGCGCTGGCGACGCTGTTCTTCAGCGCCGAGATCCTGAACATCGTGCTGGGGCTGATCGCCACCCGCGGCCCCTTCCACCGCCATCTGTGGCCCTGGGTGGTGACGATTTCCCTCTATTTCCCACTGGGATGCCTGGCCTGTTACAAGGCCTCGTACGAGATGGTCACCAACCCGTTCTACTGGGACAAGACCATGCACGGCCATTCGGTCAAGCGGAAAAAGCGGAAGAAGGGTTAAAGCTCGCCCTCGATGCGCGCCGCATCCAGCCGCAGCCGGGTCATGAACGCCTTCGAGATATGGGTGCGCAGCGCCTCGGCGGCCTTGGCCTCGTCATGGGCGGCAATGGCGCGCACGATGGCGTCATGTTCGGCCAGCGCATCGCCGCCGCGCCCTTCCGCCGCCAGCGAGGTCGTCGCCAGCAGCGCCATCGAGCGGTGCACAAGGTCCAGCTGCTGCACCAGGAAGCGGTTGTGCGAGGCCAGGTGGATCTGGTGATGGAACCGCCGGTTCGCCCGCGCCAGCGCCGAAGGGTCGTTCATCAGCTTGCGGTCCTCGGCCACCATGTCCTGCAGCACGCGCACCTCTTCGGGGCTGGCGTGGCGGGCGGCAAGGCGGGCGGCCAGGGCCTCCAGCTCGGCGCGCACGACATAGAGTTCCGAAAGCTGGTTGTGATCCAGCGAGGCCACGATCAGCGAGCGCCCGTCGCGGGTCAGCAGGGCCTGGGTCTCAAGCCGTTGCAGGGCCTCGCGGATGGGCGTGCGCGAGACGCCGAAACGCTCGGCCAGCTCGCTTTCGACCAGCCGGTCGCCGGGGCGGTAGATGCCGACATCGATGGCTTCGAGGATCAGCGAATAGGCATCGCCCTGGGCGGGTTTGCTGGCCATGCAGGGCCTCCTTCTCAAGTCCGGGAACATTAGGCGGGGCGATTCCCCATGGCAAGCGGCAGCCTTGGACAGGGTTTCCGCGCGGCGCCGCTTGCGCCTGCCCCGGGGGCGCACTAGCGTCCCGGTCATGCTGCAGCAATCCTTCTCTCACGTCACCACCTGGGTCTTCGACCTGGACAACACCCTCTATCCGCCCGAGGCGCGCCTGTTCGACCAGATCGAGGTCCGCATGACCGACTGGGTGATGCAGATGCTGGAGGTCGACCACGCCGAGGCCGACCGCCTGCGCGCGCAGTACTGGCACGACCACGGCACCACGCTGTCGGGGCTGATGCGGGTGCACGGCATGGATCCCGGCCCCTACATGCACCATGTCCACGACATCGACATGAGCCACCTGCAGCGCGATCCGGGCCTTGCCGCCAACATCCGCGCCCTGCCCGGCCGCAAGATCGTCTATACCAACGGCTCGGCCCCCTATGCCGAACGGGTGCTGGAGGCGCGCGGCCTGTCGGGGCTGATGGATGCGATCTACGGGGTCGAGCACGCAGGCTACCTGCCCAAGCCCGAGCGCGCCGCCTTCGAGACGGTCTTCGGCCTCGACGGTTTCGACCCCGCCCGCGCCGCCATGTTCGAGGACGACGCCCGCAACCTGGTCGAACCCCACGCCATGGGCCTGCGCTGCATCCATGTCGCCCCCGAGGCAAGACCGGCCGATCACATTCACTTTCACACCGACGACCTGCGCGGATTTCTGGCGCAACTCGTCTGAAAGTGGCGCAATGCGGCGGCTTGTCGCCTTGTGCCTGTGCGTGGCACACTCCACCTGCCCGCACCGGACACGAGAGAAAGAGGAGCCCCCGCATGTCCCCTGCCCCCGCTGCGCCGAAAGGCTGGTTCTACCGCATTCCCGTGATCGGCTGGATGGCCCGGGACCTTGCGCGCGATTTTCACGGCAACATCTATTACGCGCTGGTCGCGGTGCTGACGCTGCTGGTGGTGGCGGTCAAGGTCTGGGGGCTGGTGGCGCTTGGGCTGACGGCGGTGATCGCGACGCCGGTGATGTTCGTCATCCTGATCCTGCTGACCGTCGGGTCGTGACGCCGCAGGGCCTTTTCCCCGCCCCCCCGTCGGCCTAGAACACCGCCCAAGACCGATGCAGGCGCAGGAGACCGGGCCATGGATGAACGCTACGATATCGTGATCTCGGGGGGCGGTGTGGCCGGGCTTTCGGCGGCCTGCATCCTGGGGGCCGACGGGTTCCGCGTGCTGTGCCTGGATCCGACCCCCCCCGTCACCGCGCGCGAGGATGCGGGATCGGACCTGCGCACCACCGCCTTCCTGCAACCCGCCCGTGCCCTGATGCAGGAAGCGGGGCTGTGGGACGTGCTGGCGCCCCATGCCGCGCCCTTGCAGATCATGCGCATCGTCGATGCCGGCGGCCCCGAACCCGAGGCCCGCATCGTCAAGGATTTCAACGCCTCCGACATCTCGGATCTGCCCTTCGGGTGGAACCTGCCGAACTGGCTGCTGCGCCGCGAGATGCTGGCGCGGCTGCAGGCGCTGCCGAATGTCACCTTCCGCGCGGGTCTGGGCACCAAGACCCTGTTCACCCGCGAGGCCGAGGCGCTGGTGGGCCTGTCGGACGGCAGCCGGGTGCGCACGCAGCTGGTGGTGGCGGCCGACGGGCGCAATTCGCCCATGCGCCAGGCCGCGGGCATTGGTGTCAGCACGAAACGCTATGGCCAGAAGGCGCTGGCCTTTGCCGTCACCCACCCGATCCCGCATGGCAATGTCTCGACCGAGGTGCACCGCACCGGCGGGCCCTTCACCCTGGTGCCGCTGCCCGATCACGACGGCCGCCCCTCTTCGGCCATCGTCTGGATGGAGGACGGCGCCCGCGTGCAGGCGCTGGCGGCGATGGATGTCCCCGACTTCGAGGCCGAGATGCTGCGCCGGAGCACCGGCATCCTGGGCCCGCTGAAGCTGGAAACCCGCCGTTCGGTCTGGCCGATCATCACCCAGGTGGCCGAACGCATGTCCGGCCAGCGCCTGGCGCTGGTGGCCGAGGCCGCCCATGTGGTGCCGCCGATCGGGGCGCAGGGGCTGAACATGTCGCTGGGCGACATCCGGGTGCTGCGGGATCTGGCGCTGAAGGACCGCGCCGGGCTGGGCAGCGCCGCGATGCTGGAGCGCTACCACCGCGCCCGCCACCGCGAAGTGCAGATCCGCGCCACCGGCATCGACATGCTGAACCGCGCCAGCCAGGTGTCGGCACAGCCGCTGCGGGACCTGCGGGCGGCGGGACTGGCCGCGCTTTATTCCGCGGCACCGGTGCGCAAGGTGCTGATGCAGATGGGCCTTGGCGCGAAGGGGTAAGTGGTAAGTGGTAAGGGGGCTCTGCCCCCATCGGCCTGCGGCCGATTCCCCCGGCATATTTGAGGAAAGATGAAATCAGCCGAGGGGACCCGGCAGGCGCTCTTCGGTCAGCATGACATTGGCGTCAACGCTGCCGACGCCCGGCAGCGTCATGATGCGGCGGCGCAGGACGCGCTCGAAATCCGCGATGTCGCGGGCGGTGACGCGCAGGCGGTAGTCATAGGCGCCGAGGATGTGTTCCACCGTCTGGACCTCGGGGATCGCCGTGATGGCGCGTTCGAAATCCTCAAGCGAGACACGGCCCTTGGCCGCGAGCTTGATGCCGAGGAAGACCGTGACGCCGAAACCCAGGGCGGCGAAGTCCAGGTCCAGCTGGCGGCCTCGGATGGCGCCGGCGTCCTCCAGGCGGCGGATGCGGCGCCAGGTGGCGGGCTGCGACAGGCCGAAGCGGCGCCCGAGCGCCCCGGCGCTTTGCGTTGCATCCTCGGCCAGGGCGCGCAGGATCTTGCGGTCGATGGTATCGAGTTCGATCATATCGGCAGGCTTTCGTCGGACTTGATCCGCGCGATATGCATCAGCGCGTCCAGGTCGGTGACATGGGGCAGATGCAGGACGCGTTCGCGGTAGATCTGCTGGTAATGCGCCAGGTCCCGTGCGATCAGCCCCAGCCGTACATCGACCTGACCAAGGAAGGTCTGGATTTCCAGCACCTCGGGGATCAGCCGGGCACGGGCGGCGAATTCGTCGAAGGCGCGCGGCACCGACTTGTCCAGCGTCACCCGCAGCGACACCTCGACCGTATAGCCGAGCACCCGCCAGTCGATCACCGCGCGGGTGCCGCGGATGATACCCGCTTCCTGCAGCTTCTCGATGCGTCGCCAGCAGGTTGCGGGCGCCAGATTCGCCCGCTCCGCGATCTGTGCCGAAGAGGCATGCGGATCCGCCTGCAGTTGCCGCAAAATGCGCCGGTCTGTGTCGTCCAGAATAGCCATTCCATCCTTCCACAAATACGGAATAGAAATCTCACAACAAGGCCAACAAATGCAAGTTCTGCAAAGAACGCTGTCCCGGAACCCGTATGGTGGCTGCAACAGAGAAGGAGAAAGACATGCGTGTCTATTACGATCGCGACTGCGACATCAACCTGATCAAGGACATGAAGGTCGCCATCCTGGGCTATGGTTCGCAAGGGCACGCCCATGCGCTGAACCTGCGCGATTCGGGCGCCAAGAACGTCGTCGTCGCCCTGCGCGAAGGCTCGCCCTCGGCCAAGAAAGCCGAAGCGGAAGGCCTGAAGGTGATGGGCATCGCGGAAGCGGCAGCCTGGTGCGACCTGATCATGTTCACCATGCCCGATGAACTGCAGGCCGAGACCTACAAGAAATACGTCCACGACAACCTGCGCGAAGGCGCGGCGATTGCCTTTGCGCACGGCCTGAACGTGCACTTCGGCCTGATCGAGACGAAGCCCGGCGTCGACGTCGTGATGATGGCGCCGAAGGGCCCGGGTCACACCGTGCGCGGCGAATACACCAAGGGCGGCGGCGTGCCCTGCCTGGTCGCGGTCCACAACGACGCCTCCGGCCGCGCGCTGGAAATCGGCCTGAGCTACTGCTCGGCCATCGGTGGCGGCCGCTCGGGCATCATCGAGACCAACTTCCGCGAGGAATGCGAAACCGACCTGTTCGGCGAGCAGGCCGTGCTGTGCGGTGGCCTGGTCGAGCTGATCCGCTGCGGCTTCGAAACCCTGGTCGAGGCAGGCTATGCCCCCGAGATGGCCTATTTCGAATGCCTGCACGAAGTGAAGCTGATCGTCGACCTGATCTATGAAGGCGGCATCGCCAACATGGATTACTCGATCTCG
Organism: Pseudooceanicola sp. NS-SX9; assembly: GCF_057380705.1. Taxonomy (NCBI): domain Bacteria; kingdom Pseudomonadati; phylum Pseudomonadota; class Alphaproteobacteria; order Rhodobacterales; family Paracoccaceae; genus Pseudooceanicola; species Pseudooceanicola sp. NS-SX9. Next base: position 2,726,557 of record NZ_CM170818.1, read on the forward strand.
AACACGGCGGAATACGGCCAGTACGTCACCGGCCCGCGCATCCTGCCCTACGAGCAGACCAAGAAGGCGATGAAAGAGGTCCTGACCGACATCCAGCAGGGCAAGTTCGTCCGCGACTTCATGCTGGAAAACACCGTTGGCCAGCCGACCCTGAAGGCCTCGCGCCGCGCCAATGACGAGCACCTGATCGAGGCCACCGGCGCCAAGCTGCGCGGCATGATGCCCTGGATCTCGGCCGGCAAGATGGTCGACAAGGCGAAGAACTGATCGCGCACCCGCAAGGGAACCGATGTCACGCATGGGGGGCCTCGCCGGAAACGGCGGGGCCCTTCGGCTGTCCGTGGCCCGGGGATCACGGCGCCGTGTTGGGGCCAAAATGCACCCTTGCGGGGGCTGCGGGGCCTCGGTAACGCCCGGAACCTGGAAACCCGCCCGGGGACTCGGCGGGCATGGCGAAAGGGCCAAGACGTGATCCTCCGCAAGCGACCGACGATGCTCGGGATGTTTTTCGTTCTCAAGGGATCGGTGATCCAGAAAATCTGGATGCAGGTGGTGGCCATCATGGTCATCGGCGTCGGGGTGGTCTGGGCGCATGGCCACAAGCTGGTGCCGGCGCTGGATCCGGCCCCCTTCGCGCTGATCGGGGTGGCGCTGTCGATCTTCCTCAGCTTCCGCAACGGGGCCTGCTACGACCGCTGGTGGGAGGGCCGCAAGCAATGGGGGATGATGATCCAGACCGCCCGCGACGTGCTGCGCCAGACCATCCTGCTGGAAGGCACGGCCGAACGCCGCACCATCCTGCTGGCCCTGGTCGCCTATGCCCACCGCGCCGCCGAGCAACTGCGGGGCCGTCCCGGACCGGAAAGCGCCGATCTGGCGCTGATGCAGGCCGGGCGCGTCGTCTCGGACCTGGAACGCAGCCAGCGCCTGACCGCGGTCGAGGCCCTGGTGCTGCATGAAAGCTTCAACCGCATGTCCGGCGCCCTGCTGGCCTGCGAGCGCCTGGCCAACACCCCGGTGCCCTTCGCCTATACGCTGCTGCTGCACCGTACCGCCTGCATCTACTGCACCATCCTGCCCTTCGGCTTTGTCGACACGCTGCGGTGGGTGGCGCCGCTGGTGTCGGGTCTGGTGGCCTATGCCTTCTTCGGCCTGGATGCCCTCGCCGATGAGCTGGAAGAGCCGTTCTCGAACAAGATCAATGCCTTGCCGCTTAGCGCCTATGCCACCACGGTCGAAATCGCGATGCGGCGCGGCCTGGGTGACACCGATCTGCCCGAGGCGCCGAAGGCCGTCGATTACGTCCTGCGCTGAGGGGCCTTGCACGGCGCGCGGCGGGGCCTTAGACATCCTGCCTTTGCAGCGCGGGAGTGACGTCATGGACAAGGTGACCCTGGGGGTGGATTTCGGCACGTCGAACTCGGCCGCGGCGGTGGTGACGGGGGGCCGTCTGCGCCGCCTGGCCATCGAACATGGTGCCGAGACCCTGCCGACCGCCGTCTTCTTTCCCGCCGACAAGGGCCGGATGCTGATCGGCGAGGCCGCCGGTGCGGCCCTGATCGAGGGCGAGGATGGCCGCTACATGCGGGCGCTGAAAAGCGTGCTGGGGACGACGCTGTTCCACGAATCGCGGCTGATCGGCGGGCGACGCCAGACGCTGGCGGATGTGGTCACGGCCTTCCTGATCCGATTGCGGGAACGCGCCGAGGCAGAACTGGGCGAACCCGTGGGCGGGGTGCTGTCCGGGCGACCGGTGCATTTCCACTCGAACGACCCCGAGCGTGACCAGAAGGCCGAGGACGACCTGCGCGCCTGCTACCGTGCCGCGGGCTTTGACGAGGTGCGTTTCCTCAATGAACCCGAGGCCGCGGCGCGTGCCGGTCTGGGCCAGGCCCGTGCCGGGGAAATCGGGCTGGTGGTGGATATCGGCGGCGGCACCTCGGACTTTACGGTGTTCCGCACCGGGGCGCAGGGGATCGAGGTCCTGGCCAGCCATGGCGTGCGTCTGGGCGGCACCGATTTCGACAGCGCGATCTCGCTGTCGCATGCGATGCCGCTGCTGGGCCATGGCGGCCAGCTGAAACGAGAGATGGGCGCGGGCCTGCTGCCGATGCCGGTGGCGATCTTTGCCGAGCTGTCGACCTGGGCGAAGATCCCGTTCCTTTACACCCCCGAGACCCGCCGCGCCGCCGCCGCCCTGCAGCGCGACGCGGTCGAGCCCGCCCGGCTGCACCGCCTCTGCGAGGTGCTGGAGCACGAGCTGGGCCACGAACTGGCCTTTGCGGTGGAAAAGGGCAAGATCCGCGCCAATGGCCTGACCGGCGGCGAGGCGATGATCCGCATGACGATGATCGAACGCGGCCTGGGCGCCCCGGTGACGCCGGAATCGCTGGCGGCGGCGCTGGAAGATGCCCGGGCGGCGCTGATCCGGGCGGCATCCGAGACGCTGCAGATGGCCGGTCTGGCGCCGGGTCAGGTCGATGCGGTGGTTCTGGTGGGGGGCTCCAGCCTGATGCGGATGGTGCAGGAGGCGGCGCAGACCCTCTGCCCCGCCGCCCGCATCGAGACCTCCGAGGCCTTCACCGCCGTGGTCGATGGCCTGGCGCTGACGCTGGCGGATCAGGCGGTGGCGGCCTAGGCCCGCCCCGCCTGCACCGCCTGCCACAGGCGGATGGCCTGTGCGGTGCCCGCGACATCGTGGACCCGCACCATCTGCACCCCCTGCGCGATCCCCGCCAGCGCCACGGCGATGGAACCGGGATCGCGGTCGCGGGCCTCGGGCGCCTGTCCCACCGTGCCGATGAAGCGCTTGCGCGACACTCCCAGCAGGATCGCACAGCCCAACCCGTGGAACAGCGACAGCCGGTTCAGGATCTGCAGGTTGTGGCCCAGATCCTTGGCGAAACCGATGCCGGGATCGGCCAGGATGCGGGCCCGCGGAATGCCTGCGGCCTCGACCGCGTCGATGCGCAGGGCCAGCTCGTCATAGGTGTCCAGCAGCGCATGGTCGAACTGCGGATCCAGATGCATGTCCTCGGGGGCGCGACGCATGTGCATGACGCAGACCGGTGCCGCCAGGGCCGCTGCCAGCGGTGCCAGCGCGGGATCGTAGGCAAAGCCCGAGACATCGTTGATCAGCTGCCCGCCCGCGGCCAGCGCCGCCTTCGCCACTGCCGCCTTGCGGGTGTCGATCGAGATCGGCACCCCCAGGGGCGCGATGCGTTCGATCGCCGGGGCGGTGCGGGCGATTTCCTGATCCACCGGAACCTCGGCCGATCCGGGGCGGGTGCTTTCGCCGCCGATGTCGATCATGTCGGCGCCCGCCGCGATCATCGCCTGGGCATGGGCCAGCGCCGCCTCGGGGGCATCATGGCGCCCCCCGTCCGAGAAACTGTCGGGCGTGACGTTCAGGATCCCCATCACCCGCGGCACATCCAGCGACAGCCCCGCGATGGCGGGACGCGGGCGGCAGATGCGGCGCTGCCAGTCCTCGGGCAGCTGGTCGGCGGGCAACACCTGCGCACCGTCGCGCGTCAGCCGTTCCACATGGGTGAACCACAGCGGCCCGCCGCACAGCGGCAGCGCCCCCTCAGGACGCGGCAGGCCACCCTGGGGGATCGCGCGGTAATAGACCTGGGTCATCGGGGCCTCCTTCAGGGCAGCGGCAGCACGGGGGCCGAGGGTTCGGCCCGGATCAGCGTCACCCCGGCGGGCGCGGCCGCATCGGCCCCCACCAGCATCAGCGCCGAGGCCTGCATCTGACCGGCGAACCACGCCGCCAGCGCCGCGCCATCCCCCACCGCATCGGGGCGATCCCCGGCGGCGTCCAGCACGATCTTCGACGGCGCCCAGAGGCACAGCTGGCGCTGCTTCATCGCCCAGTCGATCTCGGTCCGGGTGTTGACCACGACGCAGCGGCGGTCGCGCGCCGCCAGCAGCCAGGCGGCCTGTTCGATGGCCAAAAGGTCGATGCGCCGCTGCACCAGCGCCGAGGGCGCAGCCGGCGGCACCACCGCGCCCCGCCCGCAGGCCAGGATCACCGGCCGCCCTGCCCCCTGCAACTGGTCCAGCCACCCGGTCAGATGTCCCGAAGCCGCGGCCTCGGCGCCCAGGAAGACCACCAGCGGATGGGGAATGCCCTTCAGCTGCGCCTCTTCCAGCTGCGGCAGCGCGTCGCCGCGGGCCCGCACGATCTCGACCCCAAGGGCGCCGGGACCGCGGTCCAGCTTTTCGATGCGGATGAAGGCGCGCTGCGCCATGGGTTCGGCCAGGATCCGGGCGGCGATGCGCTCGGCCAGGGTTTCCAGCAGGTTCAGCCGTTCGGCCGCCAGTTCGGCGGCAATCGCCTCGGTCACCTTGTCGTAGGACATGATGCGGTCCACGTCGTCCTCCAGCGGGCCGGGATCGTGACGGACCTCGACCACGATGTTGAAACGCAGCCGCTGGCGGTGGCCGCGTTCCTGCTGAAAGGCGCCGATCTCGACCTCGACGGGATAGTCCCGCAGCGAGATGCGGTCGGCGGGGGCGTCGCCGCTCAGCGCCTGGGATCGTTCGATCGGGTGGCCGAAGGCCTGGGTAATCTGGTCGCTCATGCTTCCCCCGGAATTCTTGCGGCCTACATGCCGCAGCTTGCCCCGAAAGGCAAAGCACCTGCCCCGCGAAAAGAGACATTCCGCAGGGAACTTCCGCCACGATCGGAAACATCCGCCGCAGATCGGACCCCCGGAAATGGAAAAAGGGCCCGCCGGGGCCCTTTGCGAAACGTGCCGGATTGCACGTGGTTGGGTGGATTTAGTTCTGGGTAAGCTGGGTAGGACGTCGGTAGAATTCGTGGACCCCTATTGTCGTCGTGTGGGTGAACCTTCGGGCCCATCCCGGCTTGACGTGGAGCGTGTGATAGAACGTCGCCCCGTCCGTTAAAGGCCTTGGGGCCCCGTCCACCATCAACTCGGCCACCTTGGCCACCCGGGCATAGGCCATCGGTTCGTTGATCGTCTCGGCCACGCCGTCACAGGTATAGGTGAACTGGCAGGCGTATTTGCGCCCCGACCCCTGATGCACCACCCCACAGACCGAATCCGGGAAGTTCGGACTGTCGACCCGGTTCATGATCACCTCGGCCACGGCGAACTGACCGCGCACGCTTTCGCCGCGCGCCTCGAAATACAGCGCCTCGGCCAGGCATTTGAACTGCGCGTCCCCAGTGGCCTTGGGCAGCTTGGCCAGCCATTCCTTGCTGTACTGGATCCCCAGGGCGGCCCCTTGCGGTGCCTGGAACATCGCCGCCAGCTTGCTGCTGGAGACCGATTTCAGACCCTGCGTTTCCACCTGCATCGCATCCGCAATCGGGTTGTCGGCCCAGGCGGGCACGGCAAGGATCATCAGCGATGCGAACAACGCAGCAGCAAATTTCATCGTCTGTCCCTCGTGGAATTGGACTTGCGCCATTCTCGACCGGCTTGGTTCCGTAGCGAAAAGTGCCGCCAGCGTCCAGTCCGAGGGGTCCTTTTTGCAGGCGAGTTACTGCCACCGCCTTAAATCGGGGGCCATCATGGCCAGACAAACAACTGGGATCAGGTCGTTTTCAGGGCCCGTGCCGGCAGGGTCGGACGGATGCGCAATTGTGCCGCAGCAAGCCTTGCGACGGGCACGCGGAACGGCGAACAGGAGACATAATCGAATCCGACGTCGCGGCAGAAAGCGATTGATTCGGCATTCCCGCCATGCTCTCCGCAAATGGATAACCTAAGGTCAGGCTGCGCCGCACGCCCCCTCTCTGCCCCGATCATGAGCAGTTCGCCCACCCCCTCGGTGTCGAGGGTGTGGAACGGATCTTCCTTGTAGACCCCCTGCTTGACGTAATCCGACATGAACTTGCCGGCATCGTCGCGCGACAGGCCATAGGTCATCTGCGTCAGGTCGTTGGTCCCGAAGGACAAAAAGGCAACATGGGGGGCGATCTCGCCGGCGCGCAGGGCCGCGCGCGGGGTTTCGACCATCACCCCAAGACGATAGGTAAAGCTTTGTCCTGTCTCGTTTTTCACAGCCGCCGCCACGGCGTCGATGCGGGTCTTCACCATCTCGACCTCGCGCTTGGCCGAAACCAGCGGGATCATGATCTCGGGCTCGACCGGGGCACCGTTGCGGCTGGCCTCCAGCGTGGCCTCGAAGATCGCCCGGGCCTGCATGTCGTAGATCTCGGGGATGGTGATCCCCAGGCGCACGCCGCGCATGCCCAGCATGGGATTGTATTCCGACAGCGCCTCGACCCGGCGGGTGACGTCCGACAGCGGCATCGACAGCGCCTCGGCCAGTTCCCGCATACCAGCACGATCCGACGGCAGGAATTCGTGCAGCGGCGGATCCAGCAGCCGGATGCAGACGGGCCGACCCTGCATGATGCTGAACAGCTTGATGAAATCGGCCTTCTGCATGGGCAGCAGCCGTTCCAGGGCGGCGGCCCGGTCAGCACCGTCCTTGGCAAAGATCATCTCTCGCATCACGGTCAGGCGGCCGGGATCGAAGAACATGTGCTCGGTCCGGCACAGGCCGATGCCCTGGGCGTTGAAGCGGCGGGCGACCTCGGCATCGGCGGGGGTATCGGCATTGGCACGGATGCCGATGTCGCAATATTCCTCGGCCCAGGTCATCATCGCCTGGAAGGCATCGTCGCGGGCGGCCTCGTGCAGCGGGGCCTCGCCGGCCAGAATGTCACCGTTGGTGCCGTCGGCGGTGATGATGTCGCCGACACGGAACACCCGCCCGTCACGGGCGCGCAGAACCTGCTCCTTGGCATCAAAGACCAGCCCGGTAACGCCGACCACGCAGGGCAGCCCCAGGCCACGCCCGATCACCGCCGCATGAGAGGTGATGCCGCCGCGTTCCGTGATCACGGCAACGGCCGCGTGCATCCCGCGGATATCCTCGGGGCCGGTCTCGCGGCGAACCAGGATGCAGGCTTCGCCACGGGCCTGCGCCGCCTGGGCCGCCAGCGCCGAAAACACCAGCTTGCCCGAGGCCGCCCCCGGGCTGGCCGCGATCCCCTTGCCGATGACATCGCGCCGGGCGGTCGGATCGACCTGGCGGTGCAGCATCTCGTTCAGGGCGCGCGGATCGACCCGGCACAGCGCCTCGTCACGCGGGATCACGCCATCCTCGGCCAGCGCCACGGCGATGCGCACGGCGGCGCGGCTGCTGCGCTGCACCCGCAACGCATCGAGAACATGGACATTGCCGTTTTCGATGGTGAATTCGGCCTGCATCTCCTCGCGCAGGCGGAACCGCATCAGGCCGCAATAGTCGACCAGCCGGGCAAAGGCCTCGGGCGCCAGCTCCTGCAGCGAGGGCCCGCGCGGATCCCGCGCCAGAAACAGCGATCCGTCGCCGCTGTCCTGCAATGCCTCGCGGCCCTGGCTTTGATTCATGTAGCGCCCGGTGATCCGGGGCCGCCCCGTCCCCGAGGACACCAGCTGGATCACCCCCGAGCCACAGACCCCCTCGCGGCCCAATCCAAGGGCCATCTCCTGCACCACCAGGCCCAGCCCGGCATCGGCAGGGGCACCCTTGGCCTGCCGCAGCAGCCGCGCCGTGGTGCCCCGCCAGGCCCGGGCCATGGATTTCAGCACGGCCGCCAGCTGGATGCGGGGATCCTGCGGGAAGGGTTCGTCGGTTTCCGACCGATAGGCTTCCAGCGCGGCCTGCAGCGCCTCGCGGCCCAAGATCGGCAAGTCGTCGAAGACATCGGGATCCAGGCGCTCGACATGGATGGCATAGGTGCGCACGAACCGGTTGTAGAGCTGCGTCGCGGCATCCTCTCCGATCCGATCGCTCAGGGCGGCATGCACGGCATCGTTCATGCCGATGTTCAGCACGGCCGAAGGCCCGCCCCAATCCGGATCCTCGGACGAGGGCCGCACGCAGAGCAGCGGATGATCCCCGAAAGGCGCCAGCATCACGGAAATGTCGGGCATCCGCCCTTCGGCGATGTCATTGACGGCCCGGAACGACAGCGCCACCGTCAGCGGCACGGGCAGAGACAGCCGCACCAGCCGCTGCAAGCACTTGGCGCGCCCGCCATGCGTCTGCGTGCCGATCGGAGCCGTCTCGGTGACGAGGGTGATGTTGGGATCGTCTTGCTGCACTGCGGCACCCGAAAATTCGTGCTGGCAGCATAGTCCCGGATGGGTGCAGAGCAAGGGGAAAGCGGCGCGACATCTGCGACCGTTCAGGGGGGGCTCTGCCCCCGCCCGCCTTCGGCGGCCTCCCCCGGAGTATTTCCGGTCAGATGATGAAGAACGGCCTTCCCTGTCATCTGACCCGAAATACTCCGGGGTGAATGCCGCCCGGAACGGGCGGCAGAGGGGCAGCGTCCCTCGCCCTGTCTCAGCCCTCGATTTTCGTCAGATCAGCGACCTTCAGCACCGTCGAGCGGATCGTCGACAACAGGTTCAGGCGGTTGCGGCGAACGATCTCGTTCTCGGCATTCACCTGGACTGCTTCGAAGAAGGCATCGATCGGGGCCCGCAGGGCTGCCATGGCGGCCATGGCGGTGGCAAAATCCTGTGTTTTCAGGGCTGCTGCAATGCGCGGCCCGGCCACTTCCAGCGCATCGAAGAGGGCTGTTTCCGTCGCATCCTCGGCGAATTTACGATCGGCGCCGAACTCGTAGGCGACGCCGTCGCGGGCCTCGGCCTGGGTCAGGATGTTGTTCGCCCGCTTGAAGCCCTGCACCAGATTGGTGCCGTCATCGGTTGCCAACGCCTCGGAAAGTGCGCGGGCCCGCTTGACCAGAAGTGTGATGTCGTCATTGGCGTCCATCGCCAGGCAGGCATCGATGACGTCGTGGCGGATGCCTTCGTCGCGCAGGTGCACCTTCAGGCGGTCGTGGAAGAACGACAGTAGGTCGGCGGATGCCTCGGGCGTCAGATCGTGACCAGCGGCGGCAAAGATCGTCGAAAGCGGCGCTGTAACGTCGTTGGTCAGCAGCAGACGGATCACCCCCAGAGCCGCGCGGCGCAGGGCGAACGGGTCCTTCGAGCCGGTGGGCTTTTCGTCAATCGCCCAGAAGCCCGTCAGCGTATCGAGCTTATCGGCCAGCGCCACCGTGGCCGAGACGGGCGCCGTCGGCACGTCGTCAGTCGGCCCCAGGGGCGAGTAGTGGTCCTGGCAGGCGGCCGCGACCTCGGCCGGCAGGCCTGCGGCCTCGGCGTAGTAGCGGCCCATCAGGCCCTGCAGTTCCGGGAATTCATAGACCATTTCCGAGCTGAGGTCGGCCTTCGCCGTGCGCGCAGCCTGTTCGGCCAGCTCGGCATCGGCGCCAAGCGCCGGGGCGATCACCCGCGCCAGCGCCGCGATGCGCTCGATCCGGGCCGCCTGGGACCCCAGCTTGGCATGGAAGGTCACATGCGCAAGCTGCTCGGTCCAGGGCTGCATCTTCTGCAGCTTGGCGACGCGCAGGTCGTTTTCCCAGAAGAAGCGCGCATCCGACAGGCGCGCCGACAGCACCTTCTGGTTGCCCGCCAGGATCGTCGCGCCGTTGTCGCGGGTCTCCCGGTTGGCGACCGTGATGAAACGCTCGATACGGCCGGTCTTCGGGTTCTTCACCGAGAAGAACTTCTGGTGTTCCTTCATCGAGGTCTGCAGCACCTCGGGCGGCAGGTGCAGGAAGTCGGCGCCGATCTCGCCCATCAGGACGACGGGCCATTCGACCAGACCGGACACTTCGGCCAGCAGGCCGCGGTCCTCGACCACCTCAAGGCCGCAGGCAAAGGCCTGGTTGGTGGCCTCCTGCCAGATCGCATCGGCGCGCTCGGCCGCGTCCAGGATGACGAAGCGACGTTTCAGCTGGGCGGCGTAATCGTCGAACGAGGACACCACGAAGCGCCCCGGCGCCATGAAGCGATGCCCTTCGGTGGTGTTCGAGGAGACGATCCCCTCGACCTCCAGGGGCACCACGCGGGCGCCGGCGGCATCCGTCAGCAGGCACAGGATCGAATGCAGCGGGCGCACCCAGCGCAGGCTGCCGGCGCCCCAGCGCATGGATTTCGGCCAGGGGAAGGTGCGGATCGTGCGGTCAAGGACTTCGGCGATGATCTCCTCGGCCGGGCGGCCGGGTTTCTCGATCACGGCGAAGAAAACCTTGCCCTTCTTCTCGTCCCGCTCTTCCAGCTGATCGCGCGACAGCCCGGTCGAGCGCAGGAAGCCCTCGATCGCCTTTTCCGGCGCATCGGTGCGCGGGCCCTTGCGTTCCTCGCGCAGGCGGGGGCTTTCGGCCAGCAACTCGTTCAGCACCAGCGTCAGGCGGCGCGGCGTGTGGAAGGCGGCAGCGCCTGCATAGGTCAGGCCGGCCTCGACAAGGCCATCGGTGACAAGCTTCTTCAGGTCCTCGGCGGCACGGGCCTGCATCCGTGCGGGGATTTCCTCGGAGAAGAGTTCGATCAGCAGATCGGGCATAGGTTCCATCCGGGTCCGGGCGCCGGGACGGCGCGGTTCCGGGGTGGAATATCGGAGGGAACCCGCAGCGTCCAGAGGGGGCAGGCCCGGGAATGCGCATCCGGTCCCGCCCCCTCGGCCGGGCGCGCGATCAGCCCAGCTGGTCGATCACGCGGCGGCTTTCGGCACGGGCGCGGGCATGGGCGCGCTGTGCCAGGGTCTCGATGTCGGGGCCGGTGCGGCGCGGCACGAAGCGGCAGGCGGCCTCGATGAAGCAGTAGACGGCAAAGCCCAGCATCCCCAGGCCCAGCAGCGCCAGCAGCAGCCGCCCAAAGGGCTGGGCGCGCACCGCATCAAAGGCCCGCGACACGCCGCCCGCCTGAGCGGGATCGGCGAAATGGCCGGCGCAGAACAGGAAGATCCCGATGATCGCGATGACGCAGCCCTGCGCCACCAGCCCCGCCTGCGCCACAGGCGACAGCGCCTCGGCCAGACGCGAGGCACGCAGATCACGCTTGTAGCGTTCGCTCAGGCCCTTCCAGCCGTAGAACAGGCCCGTCCCGATGACACAAAGCCCCGCCGCCATGACGATCTGCCGCCCGCCCGGCTGCTGCAGCAGCCACGAGGCCAGCGATTGCGTCGCCTGTCCCTCATCGCCCGCGCCGCCCCCCATCGCCAGCCGCGCGGCCGTCGCGGCCAGGCCCAGCTGGATCACCCCGCTCAGCCCCAGCACCGCCCGCGCGATCCAGCCCTTCAGGCCGTCGCCGTGATGTTCCAGGTCCATCAGCGCCGCGATCCCCCGCCACAGCGCATAGGCCAGGAACCCCGCGGCCAGCATCCACAGCGCGATCCGCCCGTCGGGCTGGCCGCGCAGCGCCGCCAGCGCCTGCTTGATGCCGCCCGCTGCCCCGCCGTGCCAGGCCGCCAGGATCACCAGCGCCCCAAGGATCCCGTAGGTCACCCCGCGTGCACCATAGCCAAAGCGCATCACCGGCACGACCCAGAAGGGGGCGCGGCGGTCACTCGGACAGGGGCTGGGGGGCGTGTCGGGCATGTCGGCTCCTTTCTGCGGCGCGTGCAGGACAAACGATGCAGCAGCGCCCGGGTTCCGGCACCCCGTGACCATGGGCGGGCAGGCGCGCAGGGGGCCGCCTCCCTGTTCCGGCCCCCCGGATCACGCAAGACATGGAGGGCCCTTCGGCGCAGTGCCGCCGTCAGGCCCCTGCCCCGGCGGGACGGAAACGAAGGTGCGGCGTGCGTGGGCAGGTCAGAACGCCGTCCCTGCCGGTATGGGACCGGACGGCCCGTGCCCCTCAGGGGACACAGACGCCCTTCAGGGACACACGCGCCCTTCAGGGACGCACGGTGCCCGAGGGCGGCGGCGCGCAGCCTGCGGGCGCGGGATGGCCGTCAAAGACCTCGCGGCCGCAGGCGTTGATCTGCTGCCAGACATAGCCGTGACCGTCCTCGGTCACCACCAGCACGCGGTCGACACCGTAATGCACGTCGGGCACCGACAGAAAGGCCTGCGCCCGGCCCGCCCGCAGCGCCGCGTCGATCCGGCCGGCATCGTAGCAGTCGAACCAGCCCGGGCCGTTCAGCGGCTGGGCATCGGGATAGGGGGCATAGACCTGCGCCAGCTCCTGCGGGGTGATCTGGGTGGCAAAGCAGGCGCGGTAGCGGATCGGCGAACTGTCGGCATCAATCGCCTGAAAGCCGCTGTGGGCCAGCGCCCGCGGCGCCCCGCCCCCGGCCGGTGTCAGCACCACGTCGCCTGCGCCCTGCGCCGCGACCACGTGGTAGAAGGCATAGACCTGGAAATAGTAGACGGCGGCGCCGGTCAGCAGCGCCGCCCCCAGGATCACCAGCGCCAGGACCTTGCCCATCACCGGTGCGCCCGCCTTATTCGGCCGCCTGCGGCTGCCAGCCGCCGGCCTCGGTCTGCACGAAGGCATCGGCGCATTGCTTGGCCAGCGCCCGCACCCGCCCGATATAGGCCTGCCGTTCCGTGACCGAGATCACGCCGCGCGCATCCAGCAGGTTGAAGATATGGCTGGCCTTGATGCACTGGTCATAGGCGGGATGCGCCATGATGATGCGGCGGCCGGTCTTGGGGTCGTCATGCGGCTGCGACAGGATCGCCTCGCATTCGGCCTCGGCCTCCTCGAAATGCTTCAGCAGCACCTCGGTATTGGCGGTGTCGAAGTTGAAGCGGGAATATTCCTGCTCGGTCTGGCGGAAGACATCGCCGTATTTCAGCGCGATGGCGGCCGAGGGATCGTTGAAGGGCATGTCCATCACATGGTCGATGCCCAGCACGTACATCGCCAGGCGCTCCAGGCCATAGGTCAGCTCGCCCGAGACCGGCTTGCAGTCATGGCCGCCGACCTGCTGGAAATAGGTGAACTGCGACACTTCCATGCCGTCACACCACACTTCCCAGCCCAGGCCCCAGGCGCCCAGCGTCGGGCTTTCCCAGTCGTCCTCGACAAAACGGATGTCGTGCAGCTCCATGTCGATGCCGATCGCCCGCAGCGATCCCAGGTACAGGTCCTGCAGGTTCGCGGGGCTGGGTTTGATCAGCACCTGGTACTGGTAATAGTGCTGCAGGCGGTTGGGGTTCTCGCCATAGCGGCCATCGGTCGGCCGGCGCGAGGGCTGCACATAGGCCGCCGCCCAGGCGTTCGAGCCCAGCGAGCGCAGCGTCGTGGCGGGGTGGAAGGTGCCTGCGCCCACTTCCATGTCGTAGGGTTGCATGATCGCGCAGCCCTGGGCGGCCCAGTAGGATTGCAGCCGCAGGATGATCTCCTGGAAGCTCTTCGGCTTGTCGATGCTCTGCCCGGTCATGTGGCGTCCCTCTTGGCGAAACGGCTTTCAGGCCCCTGATATGGGCGCCCAAGGGGCGGGTCAATGCGCGCCATGCGCATAAATGGGATGAAAACGGGCCGGTTCTTGCTACAACTTCGAAAGACGGTCCCGCGGAGCGCCCCCCCCGGGCTCTCCCAGAAGAGGACCAGCCGAGGAACCGCAGCAGGAGACCCCCATGACCCGCATTCTTCTGGCGCTGGCCGTGATGCTGGCGCTGGCCCCCCGCCTGGCCCAGGCCCAGAGCGGCATCTACGTGCAGATCGATGCCAAGCCCACCCAGGCCGAGGCCCTGGCCGCCATCCAGCGCTACGAAGGCTACCTGCAGGACATCAACGGCTTCACCCTGGCCAGCGGGCTATTCGCGGTGGCGCTTGGCCCCTACACGCGCGACGATGCGGGTCGCGTGCTGCGGGTGCTGCGCGGCGAGGGGCGCATTCCCGGCGACAGCTACCTGGCGGCACCCTCCTGGTACCAGGGCCAGTTCTGGCCCCCCGCCGAGACCCCCGCGCCCCCTGCCCCTGCGCCAGCCCCGCCTGCCCCCGCAGCCCCGCTGACGACCACCCTGCCCGATGAAACCCCGGCCGAGGCCCGCGCCTCTGAATCCGGCCTCGACCGGGCGGCGCGCGACCGGCTGCAACAGGCCCTGCAGGCCGCAGGTTTCTACGACGGTGCCATCGACGGCGCCTTCGGCCGCGGCACCCGCAACGCCATGGCCAGCTGGCAGGCCGCCCGGGGCGAACAGGTCACCGGTGTGCTGACCAGCGCCCAGCGCGCCGCTCTGCTGCGCGACTACGACGCGCCGCTGCAGGATCTGGACCTGCAACAGACGGATGACACACGGGCCGGGATCTCGATCCTGATGCCGCGGGACCTGCTGTCTTTCGACCGGGTGCAAAGCCCGTTTTCGGTGTACAAGGCCGCCTCCGGCGATGCCCCACGGCTGCTGCTGATCTCGGAACACGGGGATCGCGGCACGCTCTCGGCCCTTTACGAGATCCTGCAGACGATGGACTTCGTGCCGAAGGACGGCCCGCGCAGCCGCCGCGCCACCGGCTTTACCATCACGGGGCGCAATTCCAGCATCGTCTCCTATACCGAGGCCAGCCTGCAGGACGGCCAGATCAAGGGCTTCACCCTGGTCTGGCCCGCCGGGGACGACGCCCGCCGCACCCGCCTGGTCGCGGCGATGCGCGCCAGCTTCCGCCGGCTGCCGGGTGTGTTGCCCGCCGCCGCTGCCGCCCCCGACGACGGCAAGCCGGTGGACCTGGTCTCGGGACTGCAACTGGACCGCCCCAGCCTGTCGCGCAGCGGGATCTTCATCGACGACAAGGGCATGGTGCTGACCGTGGCCGAGGCCGTCTCGGCCTGCGGCCGTATCACCCTGGGCCCCGATACCCCGGCCCAGGTGGTCGCGACGAACCCGGCCACTGGCCTTGCACTGCTGCGTCCCTCAAAGGCCATCGCCCCACGCGGCCACGCCATCTTCGCCACCGGAGAAACCCCTCTCGGCGTGCAGGTGGCGGTGGCCGGCTATTCCTACGAAGGCCGCCTCGGCGCCCCCTCGATGAGCTTCGGCAAGGTCACGGCCCTCACCGGCCTCGACGGTGCCCCGGGCACCGATCGCCTGTCGGTCCATGTCCGCCCGGGCGACGCGGGCGGTGCGGTGTTCGACATGGCGGGCCGCGTGCTGGGCCTTGTCCAGCCGGCCCCGACCGCCAATCGCCAGCTTCCTGCGGGCGTTGCCCTTTCAACCGATGCAGACCAGATCACCGCCTTCCTGCGTCAGTCCGGCATCGCCCCCGCCACCGCGGCCCCCGGCCAGCCGATGGTGCCCGAACGACTGACCCGCCAGGCGCGTGACATGTCGACCCTCGTCAGCTGCTGGAACTGACCCCAACCAGCCCAAGATGGTTCCCTGTCATCTGGCCCTAAATACTCCGGGGGAGTCTCCGCAGGAGACGGGGGCAGAGCCCCCTCTTCCGGTGCTTGAGACGAGCCGCGCCAAGAGGGGGGCGCTGCCCCCCGCCAGGGCTGCGCCCTGTCTCCCCCTGGAGTATTTGAGGCCAGATGACAGGGAACGACGCCCTTACCAGGCGTTGAACTGCAGGTATTTGCCGGACATGCGCACCTCGACACGGTCGCCTTTAGGGTTCGGGATGCGCTCTACCGTCATGTCGAAGTCGATGGCGGACATGATACCGTCGCCGAATTTCTCGTGGATCAGCGCCTTCAGGGTCGGGCCGTAGACGCCGACGATCTCGTAGAAGCGGTAGATGCAGGGATCGGTGGGCACGGCCTGGGACCAGATCTTGGTGGGGCTTTCGCTCAGCAGGTCTGCGGCTTCGGGTGGCAGATCGAGCAGTTTCGCCAGGGCTTCGGCCTTCGGCTGCGGCATCGCGTTCATGCCCATGGCGCAGGAATGCGTCCAGACCGGCGACATGCCGATCGCCCGGGCCAGGCCTTCCCAGCTGTGGCCGCCCGCCTTCTTTGCCTTCAGGATCAGCGCGGTGACATCCTCGCGCGTCATCTCTCCGGCGGTGGGTACGTCCTTCATCTTCATCGTCCTCCTGTCATGAAAGGGAAAGCCGCGCGAGCAGCACGATCACCGCCAGCGCCAGCAGCGCCGAGACGCCCTGCCAGAAGCGCACCGGGTTGCGTTCCGCCAGCGGCAGGCGGTGGGCGGCGCGCCAGCCGGGGCCAGGGGCCCGCAGGCCCGCGTCAAATTCCGAGAGCGACGCAAAGCGCCGGCCCGGGTCCGGATGGGTCGCCCGGCGCAGCGCATCGTCGAGCCAGGCGGGCACGTCGTTGCCCTCGGCCCGGGCCGGGCGGTAGACCAGCCGCGCCGCATCCCGGCGCGAGCGCACCCGCGCCACCCTGGCACCATAGGGCAGACGGCCCGTCAGCATCTCGTAGGTCAGCACGCCCAGGGAAAAGAGGTCGGCCTGCCAGCCAGGCGCATCGCCGGTGAAATATTCGGGGGCGGTGTATTGCAGCGTGCCCAGGACCGGGGCCACGGCGGCCTCTTCCGTCAGGCCCGCCACCGCGACCGAGCCCAGGTCGATGATCGTCACCATGCCGGCGGCGTCGATCAGGATGTTTTCCGGGCGCAGGTCCTGGTGCAGCATCTGGCGGCGGTGGAAGGCGCGCAGGCCGCGCACCAGCTGCCCCGCGATGTCGCGCACCTGGGCCAGCGTCGGGCGGGGATGGTCCGTCATCCACTGGCGCAGCGTCTGCCCCTCGATATAGCGCGTCGCGACATAGAGCGCGCTGCGCGTCTCGGGCGGAGGGGCCGCCGCCAGCACATGGGCCGAGGTGATGCGCCGGGCGATCCATTCCTCCAGCAGGAACTGCCGCAGGCAAAGCGGGTCGTCGCGCATCTCTGCGCCGGGGATCTTCAGCGCCACCCGCGTGCCGTCCGGCGCCTCGGCCAGAAAGACCTGCGAACGGTGGCTTTGCTGGATCGGGCGCAGGATGCGGAAGCCGTCGAGCACCTGACCGGGGCCCAGGCCCTGGGGCACCGGCAGCGGGCGCAGGTCATCAAGGACCGGCAGGCTGCCTTCGGGCGGCAGGGCATCGATGCGCAGGATCTGCAGCGTCAGGTTGTCGGCGCTGCCGCGCGCCAGCACCTGCGCCACGATGGCGCGCGCCGCCGCATCCAGATCGGGTTCCAGCCGCAGCGCCGCTGCCACCATCGGGCCGTCCCAGTGGCCATGCACCCCGTCGCTCGACATGAGGAACACATCGCCCACCGCAAGCGGCACGGTGCTGTGGCCCAAAGCCAGATCGGCGCGCAGCCCCATCGCCTGATCCAGAACCACGGTGCCGCCGGGCAGGCAGCGCAGGTGGTCCTCGGTCAGCACCTCCAGGCTTTCACCCGACAGCCGGCTGATCCGGCAGTCGCCCGCATGGAACAGATGCCCCCGGCGCCCCTTCAGCACCAGCGCGGCCATCGCCGCGACATGGCCGTGATCCATGTCCTCGCCCGGGGTGTTGCCCTGGGCGAACAACCAGGCGTTGGTCGCCCGCAGCACGCAGCCCACCGAGGTTTCCACCGTCCAGCCATCCGGCGTGCAGGGATAGTCGTCGATCAGCGCGCGCACCGCGGTTTCCGCCGCCGCCGCCCCGTGGGCCGAGCTGGAGATGCCGTCGGCCACCGCCACGACGATGCCCTTGAGGCCAAGCTGCGGGCCCTCGGGCAGGAGCGCCGCCATGAAATCCTGGTTCTCGGCCTTGCGGCCCGGATCCGAACATTGCCCGAGGCTGATCCCCAGGCGGGGCGGTGCGGCAGAGGTGGCGTCCCGTGGCATGGCAGTCCCGTCGGCAGCAGGCAAAAGCGGCCCCGCGCGGTCGCGGGGCCAGTCGGGGGAGTTTCAGATCACTCGGCCGCCATCGGCGAAGAGGACTTGTCGGCGGGCTTGCGGGTTTCGCCGCCCTTGTAGTGGGTGGCGTAGATCATGCCGCCCACGAAGGTCAGGCCGCCCACCAGGTTGCCCAGCACCACGGGGATCTCGTTGTAGATGAAGTAGTCGGCCCAGGTGAAGTTGCCGCCCAGGATGATGCCCGAGGGGAACAGGAACATGTTCACGATGGAATGTTCGAAGCCCAGGTAGAAGAAGACCAGGATCGGCATCCACATCGCCATGATCTTGCCCGAGACCGAGTTCGACATCATCGCTGCGACGACACCGGTCGAGACCATCCAGTTGCACATCACGGCGCGGATGAAGACGGTCAGCAGGCCGGCACCGCCGGCGGCGGCATAGCCCAGGGTGCGGGCCTCGCCGATCTTGCCGATCTTCTGGCCGATGGCATTCGGTTCCTGGCTGAAGCCCATGGTGAAGATGATCGCCATGAAGATCGCCACCGTCATGGCGCCGGCGAAGTTGCCGACAAAGACCAGGCCCCAGTTGCGCAGCACGCCGCCCCAGGTGCAGCCCGGGCGCTTGGCGATCACCGCCAGCGGCGCCAGGGTGAAGACGCCGGTCAGCAGATCGAAGCCCAGCAGGTAGAGCATGCAAAAGCCCACCGGGAACAGCAGCGCGCCGACCAGAGGTTGCCCGGTGTTGACGGTGATCGAGATCGCGAAGGCTGCAGCCAGCGCCAGGATCGCGCCTGCCATGTAGGCGCGGATCAGCGTGTCGCGGGTGGACATGAAGATCTTGGCCTCGCCGGCCTCGACCATCTTGGAGGCAAACTCCTTCGGAGTGACATATGCCATTCTTGGATACCCTTTCCTGATGCGGGTCCTGCCCCCGGGGGGCAGTGAGGATGCAGTTGCTGAACGCCCTGCCCTGCGGATGCGGGACAGCGACATGCGCCCTGACGGACAGTGCGCGGGGTGGCCCTGAGGGCCGGGGGTATTGCGGAGAACTTGGATCGCAGGATCCCGTCATCCGGCCTGCGCCTTCGGACGAGAGGGCGCGGTTTCCTGTCGGGATCACGGAAAGGTCGGCACCGCTTTCCCACGACCGATCCAAGGGACCGGGCGAAGCTGCAGCGCCATTGCTGCCGCCCCTGTCGGGGCACTTGACGGAAAGCCGCGCCATTGCGGCAGTGTGGGCATCACCGTTTCGACGCGATGCCCTTGCCATAATGCAATAGGCGGGGATGCCGTTTTCGGCAAAGGTTTTCACCATCCCACGCCCCGAAATGGCCGAATTGGCCACCGCTTGCGCAATTATTGTTCAATTCGCCCCGGGCCTGCCTTAGAAATGGCTGCCTCCCGCACGGAAGGCCGCCTTACCCCTCGCGGGCGGCGCGGGCGGATTCGCCCGCCATGGTCAGCAACTTCAGGGTTTCCGGCCGGGACGAGACCGCCTCGGCGACGCTGCAGGTATCCAGGGCGGTGTAGAAGGCGCGCTTGGCCTCGGCCAGCACGCGGACCATGCCGCAGCCGCCCTGCAGGATGCAGCTGGAGCAATCGACCATCTGGCCATCGCCCTCCATGTAGCGCACCACGGCGCCCAGGCGGACCTCTTCGGCGGGGCGCGCCAGGCTGACACCGCCGCGGCGGCCACGGGTACTGGCCAGAAAGCCGCCATCGACCAGCTGGTTGACGACCTTCATCAGGTTGCTCTGGGACAGGTCATGCGCCCGGACGATCTCGGAGATCGGGACCTGACGCCCCTGGTGCGCGGCAAGGTAGAGGCAGACGCGCAGCGCGTAATCCGAGAATTTAGACAATTTCATAGTTTTAACCGGGATGGAAAATCTGTCGTTTCCAAAGAAGGTATTTGAGGCTGTCACGACAACTCAAGCCGTGAAAGCCTCTTTCCCGGAAATATCACGCATTTGCAAAGACCGCACTGTGCGGTTGCGGTATCAGCTTGTGCATTCAGGCCAGGGATACGGGAATGTGTACATCCCTGGGGGCAATCGTTTTCGAATAACGCAACAGGAGGATGGCCGGGCTCTTCACGCCCACGGCCGCCAGCGTCCCCGACAGGCCCTGCAGCGTCGTCGACAGGCAGGTTTCCGAATCACTCGAGGCCCGCGCCACCACATCCACCGGGCAGTCCCCCGGCACGCCCGAGGCCAGCAGGGTGGCCTCGATCTGGGGTGCCTTCTCGACCGCCATGTAGAAGGCCATGGCGGTGCCGGGCCGCGCCAGCGGCTGCCAGTCGGGGGCGGCATCACCGGGGCGGCACATGCCGGTGGTGATGACAAAGCTGTCGGTCTGGCCACGTTCGGTCAGGGGCCGGGTCAGCGCGGCGGCGGCGGCCGAGGCGGCGGTGATGCCCGGCACGATCTCGACATCGACACCGGCGGAGCGGGCGGCGGCGATTTCCTCGGCGGCGCGGCCGAAGATCGAGGGATCGCCGGATTTCAGCCGCACCACGCGGCGACCCCGGGCGGCCTCGGCGACGATCAGCGCGTCGATGCGCTCCTGCGGCCAGGCGCAGGCGCCGACCTCCTTGCCGACATAGACGCGGTCGGCGTCACGGCGGGCCAGTTCCAGCACCTGCGGATCGACCAGTCGGTCGTAGAAGATCACGTCGGCTTCCTGCAGGCGCTGCACGGCGCGCAGGGTCAGCAGATCGCGCGCGCCCGGGCCCGCCCCCACCAGCGAAATCCGCCCCGTGGCGGCCGGTGCGCGGCCCTCGGCGATGGCCTCTTTCAGCAGATCGGCGGCGGCATGTTCATCGCCCCGGCGGTGTTTCGCGAAGGCTTCGCCCGCATAGACCCATTCCCAGAAGGCGCGGCGCTGCTTCGGCGCGATCTTTTCCGCCACCGCATCGCGCAGCCGCCCCGCCAGCGCCACGAAGCTGCCCAGCCGGGGATGCAGCATCGTCTCGATCTCGGTCTTCAGGACACGGCCCAGCACCGGGGCGTTGCCCTCGGTGCCAATGGCCACCACCACCGGGTCGCGGTCGACGATCGAGGGCGTGAAGGCATCGCAATGCTCGGGGCGGTCGACGATGTTGACCACGGCGCCCTTGGCGCGGGCCATGGCGGCCAGGGCCAGTTCCTCGGTCTCGTCGCCGGTGGCGATGAAGGTCAGGATGCAGTTGTCGAACAGATCGGGCGTGGCGGCCTGCACCTGGCGCGCGCGGCCCGAATGCACCAGCCCCTCAAGCTCGGGGTCGAGGGCGGTGGCGCACAGCACGATCTCGGCCTCGGTCTTCAGGATCAGGCGGGTCTTGCGCGCGGCCTCGGCCCCGCCACCGCAGATGACGACACGGCGACCAGCCATCGAAAGAAACATCGGGAAGGTTTTCATCGGGGATCTCCGGCAGAGGAGGAAAACGAAAAAAGGCCGCTGACCTTCGCGTAACAGCGAAGAGCCGAGCCGCCTTGCTCTGGGTCATCCCAATCGTCGGGAGGGGGTGTCCGGGCGCCGTTGCCAGGGACATTGCATCAGTATGACGGAATCAGGCCCCCCCACGCAAGGATTTTCACAAGGCCCCCTCAGCCGCGCCAGAACCGCAGGGTCAGCATCGCGTAGACCACCATCAGTTCCAGCCGGCCGACCAGCATGCCCACCGACAGGATCCATTTCGCCGCATCGTTGAGCGGCCCGAAATTGCCCGCCGGGCCGATGATGGGCCCCAGCCCCGGGCCGATGTTGGCCAGCGCCGTCGCCGCCCCCGAGATCGCGGTGATGAAATCCAGCCGCGTCAGCGCCAGCGCCACCGCAAAGACCCCGACCGAGACGACGAAGAACACGAAGAACGAGATGACCGAGCCCAGCACCTCGTCGCTCAGCGGGCGGCCGTCGTAGCGGGGCACGATGACGGCATGAGGGGCGTGGATGTGGCGGATGCGGGCACGGATGCAGGCGAACAGGATCTGGTAGCGGAAGATCTTGACCGAACAGGTGGTCGATCCCGCGCAGCCGCCGATCAGCCCGACGAAGAAGAACAGCATGATCAGGAACGGCCCCCACTTCATGTAGTCGACCGAGGCATAGCCCGTCCCCGAGATCACCGAGGTGATGTTGAACAGGCTTTCGCGCAGCGCCCGTTCCCAGTGATGCGGGAACTGCACCATCAGCGCCACCGCCGACACCAGTGTCAGTACCCCGATGGTCCACAGGAAGCCACGCACCTGCGGGTCGATAACCAGCGCCCGGCGGTTGCCGTTCAGCAGCTGTACGTAGCGCACGAAGGGCAATGCCGACAGGATCATATAGGCCGAGGCCGCGTATTCCATCTTGCCCGAGAACACCGCGAAACTGGCGTCATGGGTGGAAAAGCCGCCGGTGCTGATCGTCGTCAGCGCATGGACGCAGGCGTCGAAGGCGCCCATGCCCAGCATCATGTAAGTGATCATGCAGGCCACCGTCAGCCCGACATAGATGACCGAGATCTGCCCCGCGATGGCGGTCGCCCGGGGCAGGATCTTGCCCATCGTCTCGAACGCCTCGGAGCGGAACACCTGCATCCCGCCCACCCGCAGTTCCGGCAGAAAGACCATGGCCACGACGATGATCCCGATGCCGCCCAGCCATTGCAGGATGCCGCGCCACAGCAGAAGGCCCCGCGGCAGCGCATCAAGGCCGGTGAACACCGTCGATCCGGTGGTGGTCATGCCCGACATGGCTTCGAAATAGGCATCGGTAAAGCTGGCGTGGGTGGCGCCGATCATGAAGGGGATCGCCCCGAAGAGCGGCAGCATGATCCACACGCCCGAGGCCAGCAGGAAGGTCTGCTGCAGGGTCAGCCCGTCGCGGTTGCCGCTTTGGCAGGCCAGGGCCGTCAGCGCGCCGGTGAAGACCGTGATCAGCGCCGACAGGGCAAAGACCGCCCCCTGCCCGCGCCCGTCCACCAGGTCCACGACCATCGGCAGCACCATCGCAGCCCCCAGCACCGCCACCAGCAACCCGATGACATAGCCCACCGGGCGGATGTCGATCAGGTCACCGCGGCGGGCTGGGCCGCGCAGTCGCAGGGTGTCAGGCGGCAAGGGCCAGGCCGCCGATCTCTTCGATCAGGGCGATGACCTGCGACAGCCCCTCGCCGGTCTTGAGGTTGGTGAAGACGAAGGGGCGGCTGCCGCGCTGGATCTTCGCGTCCCGCTCCATCACCGACAGGTCCGAGCCCACATAGGGCGCCAGGTCGATCTTGTTGATCACCAGGATGTCGGATTTCGTGATGGCGGGGCCGCCCTTGCGGGGGATTTCCTCGCCCGCGGCGGTGTCGATGACATAGATCGTCATGTCGACCAGTTCCGGGCTGAAGGTGGCCGACAGGTTGTCGCCGCCCGATTCCACCAGCACCAGATCAAGATCCGGGAAGGCCCGCACCAGATCGTCGATGGCGGCAAGGTTGATCGAGGCATCCTCGCGGATGGCGGTATGCGGGCAGCCGCCGGTTTCGACGCCGCGGATGCGCTCCGAGGGCAGGACCTGCATGCGCACCAGCGCCTCGGCATCTTCCTGGGTGTAGATGTCGTTGGTGACGACAGCCATCGACAGCCGGTCGCGCAGCGCCCGGCAGAGGCTGGCGGTCAGCGTGGTCTTGCCGGCACCGACCGGGCCACCAAGGCCCAGGCGCAGCGGCCCGTGCGGGGATTTGGACATGGGGGGCCTCCTTTTCAGGACCGGAACAGCCGGGTCGTCAGGGTTTCCTGCCGCATGGCGGCGATGTCGGACCATAGCGCAGCCGATCCGAGCGCGTCGAGATCCCCGGGCGCGGCCTCGACGGCAAGTGCGGCGCAGAGGGGCTCCAGCGCGACCTGCAGACGCTGGCCGTCGGTCTGGCCCAGCGGCACCAGCCGCACCGCGGCCGAGGTCAGCGCCGCCACGAAGGCCTGCAGGTAGAGCGTCAGCACCAGCGGCAGCGGCAGGCCCAGCAGGCGCGCGGCCCGGCCGAAGACCACCGGATAGGCCATGGCGGGCAGGTCGATGTCGTGGATCGCGGCGGTGGTCCGGGCAAAGGCCGCGCCCTGGGCGCAGGTTTCCAGCCGCCGGGTGGCCGAGGGCGCCATGGCC
Source organism: Pseudooceanicola sp. NS-SX9 (assembly GCF_057380705.1). Classification (NCBI taxonomy): domain Bacteria; kingdom Pseudomonadati; phylum Pseudomonadota; class Alphaproteobacteria; order Rhodobacterales; family Paracoccaceae; genus Pseudooceanicola; species Pseudooceanicola sp. NS-SX9. The sequence goes on from NZ_CM170818.1 coordinate 2,750,288, forward strand.
TCGGCCAGTTCGGCGATGGCGGGCAGCGCGGCCGTGTCGGCGCGAAAGGCCGCCGCCAGCAGGATCGCATCGTTGCGGCCCGCGCCCTGCTCCAGCACGTCACGGATCCAGGCGGTGGCGCCAGTGGCATCGCGGATCAGCCCTTCGGCCACGGCGGCCTCGATCCCGTGGGAATAGGCAAAGGCACCAACAGGATAGGACGGTGACAGCCAGCGATGCAGCGTCAGCGCGGGATCAGTGATCATGGGAATGGCCGTGCCCGTGCCCATGGTCGTGACCGTGATCGTGATCGTGCCCGTGGTCATGATCATGCGAATGCGCGTGGTCATGGGCGTGCAATGCTGCGCCGTCATGCAGGGTGCGGCCATGTTCATGGGCCTGGGTGCGGCCATGGCCATAGGCGCCGCCTTCGGGCAGGAAGGGCGCGGTCACGCGGTGCAGATGCGCGCCAAGATGCACCAGCATCTCTCCGATCACGCGGTCTTCGCGGATCAGCAGATGGTCATGGGCGATCTGGCAGGGGGTATGGCGGTTGCCGACATGCCAGGCGAGCCGCGCAAGATCGGGCCCCGTGACATGATAGAGCGGCTCGGCAGCGGCGAGGATGCCTATCAGGCGGCCATCCTCAAGCTGCAGGGCATCCCCCTCGTCGAGGGAGATCGTCTGGGCCAGGTCGACGAGGATCTTGTCGCCTCCGTCGGTGGTCAGGCCCTTGCGGCGCAGAAAGCGCTGTTCGTAATCAAGCGTGACGTGATCGGCAGGCGTGCCGGTCAGCGTTCCGGCCCGGAGGGCGGTCAGAGCGCGGATCATGCCGCACCCCCTGCCCCGTGGGCGATCAGACGTAGAACAGGTCGCGGAAGACGTAGGCCGGGATCTCTTCGCGGGCGATGCCCATCTTGGCCAGCTCGGCGTCGGATTTGGCCTGCAGTGCGGCGATCTGCTCGGAGCGCGAACGGCGTTCCATGTAGGCGGCCAGACCGGCACCCATGGCCGAGAAGAAGGCGCCCAGGGTGGACGGGCGGGATGCGGTAACGTTGCTGGACAGGCTTGCCATCTTGGACCTCATGTATCGAAGCGGTGGGGATCTCCCCGTTGCTCTGAAGATAGGTCAGTGCTTCAGCCGTTACCATTTTCAATCCTTCATTACCGTCATGCGTGCGCTGCAACGCAGAAAGGGGCTGCTGGAACCCTGCCGCAAGGCTGACGTGACCCTGATGCATGGCTTGTCCCGAGAGCCGCCAAAAAGCCGTCAAACCGTGGATAAACTGGCTGAATTTGACGGCACACCGCGAACCGGGATGATACGGACCCTGAATGATGCACCTGCAGCATGGCTGGTCTGCACCCGGGGGCCGGCAGGTGAATCGGGGCCCTGCAGCGGATGCAGGGCCCCGGGATCGCGGCATCAGAACAGGAAGTAGCGCTGTGCCATGGGCAGGACCTCGGCGGGTTCGCAGGTCAGCAGCTCTCCGTCGGCGCGGACCTCGTAGGTCTCGGGGTTGACCTCGATCTTCGGCAGGGCCGAGTTCAGGATCAGGTCCTTCTTGCCGATGTTGCGGGTGTTCAGCACCGCCACGGTTTCCTTGGCCAGGCCAAGGGTGTCGCGGATGCCTTCCGCCTGCGCTGCCGCCGACACGAAGGTGATCGCGGTGCGTTCGACCGAACGGCCATAGGCCCCGAACATCGGCCGCGAATAGACCGGCTGCGGCGTCGGGATGGATGCGTTCGGATCGCCCATCTGCGCGCAGACGATGGTGCCGGCCATCAGCACCATTTCCGGCTTCACGCCGAAGAAGGCGGGGTTCCACAGCACCAGATCGGCGCGCTTGCCGACCTCGATGCTGCCGATCTGGTGCGACAGGCCATGGGCGATGGCGGGGTTGATCGTGTATTTCGCGATGTAGCGGCGGACGCGGAAGTTGTCGTTGGCGCCGGTTTCCTCGGGCAAACGGCCCCGCTGCTTCTTCATCTTGTCGGCGGTCTGCCAGGTGCGGATCAGCACCTCGCCCACGCGCCCCATGGCCTGGCTGTCGGACGCGATGATGCTGAAGGCGCCCATGTCGTGCAGGATGTCCTCGGCCGCGATGGTTTCGCGCCGGATGCGGCTTTCGGCAAAGGCCACGTCCTCGGGGATCGACTTATCCAGGTGGTGGCACACCATCAGCATGTCGAGATGTTCGTCGATCGTGTTGCGGGTAAAGGGCCGCGTCGGGTTGGTCGAGGACGGCAGGACGAATTCCTCGCCGCAGATCTTGATGATGTCGGGGGCATGGCCGCCGCCTGCCCCTTCGGTGTGGAAGGCGTGGATGGTGCGGCCCTTCATCGCCTTCACGGTGTTCTCGACGAAGCCGGATTCGTTCAGCGTATCGGTGTGGATCATCACCTGCACGTCGTAGTCATCGGCGACCGACAGGCAGTTGTCGATGGTGGCGGGGGTGGTGCCCCAGTCCTCGTGCAGTTTCAGGCAGCAGGCCCCGGCGCGGATCTGTTCCTCGAGCGCGGCGGGAAGGCTGGCATTACCCTTGCCCGCGAAGGCCAGGTTCATCGGGAAGGCATCGGCGGCCTGCAGCATCCGCGCCATGTGCCAGGGGCCCGGCGTGACGGTGGTGGCCAGCGTGCCATGCGCCGGGCCGGTGCCGCCGCCGATCATGCAGGTGACGCCGGAATGCAGCGCATCGTCGATCTGCTGCGGGCAGATAAAGTGGATATGGCTGTCGACACCGCCTGCGGTCAGGATGCGGCCTTCGCCCGCGATCGCCTCGGTGCCGGGGCCGACGATGATGTCGACGCCGGGCTGGGTGTCGGGGTTGCCGGCCTTGCCGATCTTGTAGATCCGCCCGTCGCGCAGGCCCACGTCGGCCTTGTAGATGCCGGAATGGTCGACGATCAGCGCGTTGGTGATCACGGTATCCACCGCGCCTTCGGCGCGCGTCGCCTGCGACTGGCCCATGCCGTCGCGGATCACCTTGCCGCCGCCGAACTTCACCTCTTCGCCATAGGTGGTCAGATCCCGCTCGACCTCGATGATCAGGTCGGTGTCGGCCAGGCGCAGGCGGTCCCCGGTGGTGGGGCCGAACATCGCGGCATAGTCCGCGCGGGAAATCTGGGTGGGCATCGGGGGCTCCTGCTGTCGTCCAGTTCACTGTCGAGGGCGCCGGGCCGCACCGGGGTCAGGCACCCCTTTGGCATCGGTCAGGCGGCAAACAGCCCGCGCCGGGGCGCGGGCCGGGATCACATTGCCCGCAAGGGCTGGGAGATCACTCTCCCTCCTTCTTGGCGGGCGCGGGGGTGGCGGGCTTCGGCGCCTCGGGGGCGGCCGCCTTCGGGGCCGCAGCCGGAGCGGCCGGTTTCGGCGCCTCGACCTTGGCGGCGGGGGCCGGAGCAGCAGCCGTGGCGGCCGGCTTCGGCGCCTCGGCCTTGGGGGCGGCAGCAGGCGCGGGCGCCGGGGTCACGGGCTTCGGCGGCTCGACTTTGGCGGCCGGTGCCGGAGCCGCGGCCTTGGGCGCCTCGGCCTTCACCGGAGCGGGCGCGGGCTTGGGCGCCTCGGCCTTGGGGGCCGGAGCGGGTGCCGCAGCCTTGGGCGTTTCGACCTTGGGCGTTTCGACCTTGGCGGCGGGGGCGGCGGCCTCGGGCTTGGCGGCGGGCTTGGGCGCGGCCTTGCGGGCGGTGGGCGTGGTGCGCGCCGCCGGACGGCCGGTCTTGGGCGAGGTCGGAGAGGCCTTGCGCGCCGCAGGCTTGCGCGCGGGGGTGGCGGTCTTGCCCTCGGGTTCGGCCTTGGCGGCGGGTTTCGCCGGGGTGGTCTTGGGGGTTGCCGCCTTGGTCACGGGCTTCGGCGCCACCTTGGGCGCGGGCGCGGCGGCCTTGGGGGCGGCGGCGGGGGCGGCAGCGGCCGCGGGCTTGGGCGCCGCGGCGGGGGCGGCAGCAGCCGCGGGTTTCGGCAGGATCGGTTCGGGCATCGCCTCGACCGCCTTGGCGACCGCGCTCATGCCGTAGCTGAGCGGCCCGAGCGGCGTCAGCGTCATTTCGAACGGGGCAGTCATCAGCGCATGGAAATAGCGCATCTGCCATTCCGCCAGCCGGGCAGAGCCCTGCATGAAGGTCTTCATGATATCGGCCTGGCGCATCATCACCTGGGTGGCATCCACGACGGCGTCTCCCTTCCGTTTCCTGTTGCGATTGACGTGGTCATCCCTGCCTTGCCCGATCCGGCCCTTCTGCGGGGCCGCGACCGGTCGGGATCAGTGACCCGCCCCGGTCAGAGCGGGCCCATGACGGCCTGGTTGAACCCGAAGATCCGCCGGTCCCCCAGAACGGGGATCAGCTGCACCTCGCGGCGCTGGCCGGGTTCGAACCGCACGGCGGTGCCCGCCGCGATATCCAGCCGCAGGCCGCGCGCCGCCGCCCGATCGAAATCGAGCGCGGCATTGGCCTCGGCGAAATGGTAATGGCTGCCCACCTGCACCGGACGGTCACCGGTATTGGCGACCATCAGCGTGATCGCCTGGGCGCCCGCGTTCAGCGTCAGCGTGCCTTCGGCGGGGAACAGCTCTCCCGGGATCATCGACGGCGATCCCAGGGCTGGCGCTTGGGACGCTCCACACGCACCGGGATCGGGGCGGGCTGCGGGGCCAGCCCCAGCAGAGAGAGGATCTTGTCGAGAATGGTCATTTCGATACCCCTTTGCGTCTTTCGTTACGCGAAGGCCCAGGGCCTCCAGGTTGATCCTAGCGGATCGGATTGTGAACGGTCACCAGTTTCGTTCCGTCAGGGAACGTCGCCTCGACCTGAACTTCGTGAATCATCGCCGGAACACCGTCCATGCATTGCGCGACGGTGATCACCCGGGCCCCGGCTTCCATCATCTCGGCCACCGTGCGGCCGTCGCGGGCGCCCTCGACCACCGCATCGGTGATCAGCGCGATGGCTTCCGGGTAGTTCAGCTTGACGCCGCGCGACAGGCGCTTGCGGGCGACCTCGGCGGCCATGGCAACCAGGAGCTTGTCTTTTTCTCTGGGGGTCAGCTGCATGTGTTCAAAGGGTCCAGGTCTTGGGAATGTCTTCACCCGAAAGCGCGGTGATGGCCGGCACCAGGCGCTTGCGCAGCGCATAGCCATCCTCGGCGACGATCCGGGCAAACAGAAGGTCGGTCGCGACCAGACTGGCACCACCTTGGGGTCCAAGCAAGCCGCGCAATTGCGAAAGTTGCGCCTCGGCGCCCGGTGCGGCGAAGAGAAGCGCCGCCATCGCCCGGTTCGGCCCCATGACGGCCGGGCGCGCCAGCTGCGCGGCGATGTCACCGGACAGGCGGAACTGGTCGGCAAAGACCAGCCGGCCGCCCCGGAGCACCCGCCAGCGGTCGTGCAGCAGGCCCGAACGCACCACCTCGCCCATCGCCAGACGCCCGGCGATCAGCGGCTCGACCGACAGGAAGCGCGCGTCTTCGGCCAGATCGACCTGGAAATGCCGTTCGACCCGGGCGCCATCGAACAGGATCGTCTCCTGCGGCAGCCAGTCGAGGCGCGCGCCCGCATCGACCGTCAGGGCGATGTCCATGCGGCCGGTTTCGGTGGGCTGGGCGCGATAGAGGCGTTCGGCCGCCTGGCTGGTCAGCATCAGCGCCGCATCGGCCTCGGCACGAGCCGAGATCAGGAAGCGGTCGCCACCGGTGACGCCGCCAGAGGTGTTCAGGAAGACGGAATTCAGGATGCCGCGGCGCGAGGCCGGGAACAACGCCTTGAGGGATCCCGACTGGTGCAGCCGGCCGATCCGGGCCCCGGGGCGGGCACTGACATGCAGCTCTCCGATCGAGCGGGGCTGGGTCCGCAGCGGCTGCGGCTGTGTCAGGCTGGCGTTGATGGCTCCCTCCCCCGGACCGGCCCCGCCATGGCGGGGTGTTCGGGGAAGAGATTAGCAAAGGTTTCCGGGGATGTAAGGGGCATTTCCGGGCGCCGGCACATTCCGCATGGTCAAGCAGCGCCGCGCCCGGAAAACATGCATCAGCCCGGGTGGTGCAGGCTGGCGAAGAACCGCGGATCAAGGCTGGCGCGGCGGAAGGTTTCGCCCTCGGTCAGCACGGAAATCGCGTCATGGGAATGCAGGCTTTCCTGGTGGCTGGCCGCGACGCGGAAGTCACCGATGCGCGGATCGTCCTGCAGCTGTTCGCAGAACAGGCGCGCCGCGTCCTCGACGAAGATCGGGTTGGCGGCGTTCAGCTCGGCGAAGGCCTGTTCGTCCTCGCGCTTGACCATGACCTGGGTCTCGGTCGGGACGGCGCGGCGGGCCATGTCGATCAGATCCTCGAACCACAGCACATCGGCGCCGTCATGGGGCGCTTCCTGCACCGACAGCCGGGCCACCGAACGCTGCGAATGCGGCGTGGCCAGCTGGTTGCGGGTCATGCGGGCATGTTCCGACAGCTCAAGCGAGCACGGGCAGGTCGAGGAATAGACGTAGTCGAGGTGGATGAAGCGGTTGCGCACGCCCTTGTTGTCCACCACTTCCAGCGCGAAATCATAGTACTGGTAGCCCGACAGGCCCGAGCGCAGCGACTTGATCTTCGCCGGATAGGAAAAGCGCATCATGATCCGCGCGTCATAGCTTTCCAGATCGGACCGGTAGTCGGCCAGCGCCGCCTCGATCACCTCGAAGCTGAAGGCCTTTTCGGAATGGGCATAGAAGCTGCGCATGATGCGCGACATGTTGATGCCCTTCTTGTCGGCCTCAAGGCTGACAGAGCCGATCACCGAGGTCTCCAGCGTCAGCTCGGAGCCGTCGCGGGTGTGGAAGCGGATCGGCAGCCGGAAGTTCGAGATCCCGACATGCTGGATCGGCGCATGGGCGCCGCGGATCAGGCTGGAGGGACCATTCTGCAAATCCGGCAATGTGTCGCGATAGGCGCCATCGGCCTTGAACCCCTCGGGGTAGACACGGGACAGTACCGGATAGCCCCCCTGCCCCGGCAGGAGCGCGGCCAGCGCCGGATCCAGCGCATTGAGCTCCTCGTCCGAGGCCTTCTCTGCCCAGTTGCGCAGAAGGATAAGGGCCTTGCGGGCCTCGTCGGTTTCGGGCTTCAATTCGTTCGGGTGGATGTTCATGCCGCCCCCCTCTTGAGGAAATTTCGCGCGCAGCGCGCCCAGGCGCTGTAGATAGTCTGAATGCCGGAATTTTCCACCATACAAGGGCGGTGTGGCACGACCCCCTTACGGATCAGCAACCTATCCAATGGGATAGGTTGCCAACTTTTTCATGTATATTTTCCGAATATCGGACCGAATTGTCAGGCCTGTTCCAATGCCTGAAGGAAGTCGGCGATCAGATCGTCGGAATCTTCCAGCCCGACCGAGATTCGAATCAGCCCCGGGGTGATCCCCAGATCGGCGCGCTGTTCGTCCGTCAGGCTGGAGTGGGTGGTGGTCTCGGGGTGGGTCAGGATGGTCTTGGCATCGCCCAGGTTGTTCGAGATCACGCCCACTTCGCAGGCATTGAGGAACCGGAACGCCGCCTCGCGCCCGCCCTTGACGTCGATCGCCACCACGGTGCCGCCCTTGCCGCCGGTCTGGCGCTGCACCAGGTCGTACTGGGCATGGCTGGGGTGGCCGGGGAAGATCACCCGGTCCAGCTTGGGATGGCCGACCAGCGCCTCGGTCACCTTCAGCGCCGCATCCGCCTGGGCGCGCACCCGCAGGTCCATCGTTTCAAGGCCCTTCAGCATCAGCCAGGCGTTGAACGGCGACAGCGCCGCGCCGGTGTGCTTGAGGTAGGGCATCAGCGTCTCGCGGATGAACGCGCGGGTGCCCATGACCACGCCGCCCAGGGCCCGGCCCTGACCGTCGATATGCTTGGTGGCGGAATAGACGATCACATCCGCCCCCAGTTCCGTCGCGCGCGAGAAGACCGGCGTCGCGAAGACGTTGTCGACGATGACCAGCGCACCCACCGCATGGGCCAGCTCGGCCACGGCCTTGATATCAATGACCTCAAGCGTCGGGTTCGAGGTGCTCTCGAAGAACACTGCCTTGGTATCGGGGCGGATCGCCACCTTCCACTGTTCCAGGTCCAGACCATCGACCAGCGTGATTTCCACGCCCATCCGGCCCAGCACCTTCTCAAGGATATAGAGGCAGGACCCGAACAGCGCCTTGGCGGCCACGATGTGATCCCCGGCCTGCGCGATGCACATCAGCGCCCCGTTCACCGCCGCCATGCCCGATGCGGTGGCAAAGGCATCCTCGGTCCCCTCCAGCATCGCCAGGCGCTGCTCGAACATGTCGACGGTGGGGTTGCCGTAGCGGGCATAGATGAATTCGTCCGGGCCGGTCTTCTTGAAGCGCGCCTGCGCTTGCTCGGCCGTGTCGTAGACGAAGCCCTGGGTCATGAAGATCGCTTCGGCGACCTCGTTGTACTGCGAACGGCGAATGCCGCCGTGAACCAGCTTCGTGCGCGGTTTCCAGTCGTTGGTCATGCTCTCATCCTTCCGGCCGCCGGCATCGCGGCCAACAAAAAAGCCCCAGACGCGGTCAAGCGAAAGGGGCTTCCTATCCTCGACCTCTTTAGCGGAATCTTTAACGTGGCCCGCAATCCGGTAACAAAGCGCCACGCCCGGGGCTTACTCCCGCACAAGGGCACGGGTCAAGGGAAATGCCCCGCCCGCAAGGCCGCCCCTGCCTGCGTCCCCCTTGCAACCGCGGCCCCATCCTCCATCATGATCCCAGCCACAGGAGGACCCCATGACCGCCCCGATCGAGCTCTACTACTGGCCCACACCCAACGGATGGAAAATCTCCATCGCATTGGAGGAAATGGGGCTGCCCTACACCGTCAAGCTGGTGAACATCGGCAAGGGCGAACAATTCGACCCCGCCTTCCTCAAGATCTCGCCCAACAACCGGATGCCCGCGATCACCGACCCCGACGGCCCCGACGGCGCCCCGATCTCGATCTTCGAAAGCGGCGCGATCCTGCAGTACCTGGCGCGCAAGACCGGCCTTTTCTGCGGCCCCGACGAACGCGCCCGCATCGCCGTCGACCAATGGCTGATGTGGCAGATGGGCGGCCTTGGCCCGATGGCGGGACAGGCGCATCACTTCCTGAAATACGCCCCCGCGCTGCAGCCGCCCCAGGACCTGCCCTATGCCAAGGACCGCTACCGCAACGAGGTCGGCCGCCTGCACCGTGTCCTCGACACCCAGCTGGCGCAGAGCGAATACGTGGCCGGCGATTTCTTCTCGATTGCCGACATGGCGATCTGGCCCTGGGCCTGCCTGTGGGAGGGCCAGCAGCAGGACATCTCCGACAAGCCGCATTTCGCCCGCTGGCTCGATCTTGTGGGTCAGCGCCCCGCCGTCCAGCGCGGCAAGGCGCTGCATGCCGATCTGCGCGCCGCCACCCGCAGCGCCGAGGAACAGAAGGTCCTCTTCGGCCAGAAGGGCTGACCATCTGGCCGGACATATCCCGGGGGGAAGCGCCGTCAGGCGCGGGGCGGGCGGCGCCCCCTCCCCGCCACTCTGCATCCGGGCACAACGCCTGCGCCCTGCCAAACAGTGCCTCCCCATTGCCGCACAGCCCCCCGCATGACTAGGTAGGCTCCAACCGGCAAGGGTCCGGGCGCGGCGGTACCGCGCCGACCCGCCGCAAGGAGACATGACATGAAAAGCATCGGCTTCCTGTCTTTCGGCCACTGGTCCGCCCAGCAGGGCTCGGCCACCCGCACCGCGGGCGACGCTCTGCTGCAGGCCATCGACATTTCCGTCGCCGCCGAGGACCTCGGCATCAACGGCGCCTATTTCCGCGTCCACCACTTCGCCCGCCAGCACGCCTCGCCCTTCCCGCTGCTCGCCGCCATCGGCGCCCGCACGAAAAAGATCGAGATCGGCACCGGCGTCATCGACATGCGCTACGAGAACCCCCTCTACATGGCCGAGGACGCCGGCGCCGCCGACCTGATCAGCCAGGGGCGCCTGCAGCTCGGCATCTCGCGCGGCAGCCCCGAACAGGTGATCGACGGCTGGAAATACTTCGGCTACCAGCCGGCCGAGGATGAAACCGACGCCGACATGGCCCGCCGCCACACCCAGGTCTTCCTGCAGATGCTCGAAGGCGACGGCTTCGCGCAACCCAACCCCCGTCCGATGTTCCCGAACCCGCCGGGCAAGCTGCGCCTCGAACCCTTCTCCGAAGGCCTCAAGGACCGCATCTGGTGGGGCGCGGGCTCCAACAAGACCGCCGAATGGGCCGCCTATCTCGGCATGAACCTGCAAAGCTCGACCCTCAAGGACGACGAAACGGGCGAGCCGTTCCACGTCCAGCAGGCCGCCCAGATCCGCGCCTACCGCGAGGCCTGGAAATCCGCCGGCCACAGCCGCAAGCCCCGCGTCTCGGTCAGCCGCTCGATCTTCGCGATCACCAATGACCTCGACCGGATGTATTTCGGCCGCGGCGGCAAGGAACAGGACAGCGTCGGCTTCATCGACGAACAGCGCTCGATCTTCGGCCGCTCCTATGCCGACACGCCCGACCGCCTGATCGACCAGCTGAAGCAGGACGAGGCCATCGCCGAAGCCGACACCCTGCTGCTGACGATCCCCAACTCGCTCGGCGTCGACTACAACGTCCACGCCCTCGAAAGCATCCTGACCCACGTCGCCCCCGCCCTCGGCTGGCGCTGACGCGAAACCCCGCGCAACCTCTCCGTTGCGCGGGGTTCTTCATCATCTGACCCGAAATACTCCGGGGGGGCGCCGCAAGGCGCGGGGGCAGAGCCCCCCGCAGCCTCAGCCGTGCATCGTGCCGGTGGTCACGTAGCGCTGGTGCCAGCTCAGCGCCTCGTCCAGCAGCACGGGGGCGTGCTTGCCAAAGGACGATTGCTGGGCCCGCTGGTAGTAGTCGCGCAGCGCCGGGCGATAGTCGGGATGGGCGCATTTCTCGATAATCAGATTGGCGCGCTGACGCGGGCTCAGGCCGCGCAGATCCGCCAGACCCTGTTCGGTCACGATCACCTGCACGTCCTGGGGAATGTGGTCGACATGCGCCACCTTCGGCACGATCGCCGAAATCGCCCCGCCCTTCGCCACCGACGGCGTCACGAAGATCGACAGATAGCCGTTGCGCGCGAAATCGCCCGAGCCGCCGATGCCGTTCTGCACCTTCGAGCCCATGATCTTGGTCGAGTTCACCGAGCCGAAGATATCCGCCTCGATCAGCCCGTTCATCGCGATGCAGCCCAGCCGGCGCACCAGCTCCGGGTGGTTCGAGATCTCCTGCGGGCGCAGGATCAGCTTGTCGCGGAAGAAGGCGGCATTGGAATTGAAATACTCGGCCTTGTCCGACGACAGCGAAAACGCCGTGGCCGAGGCCATGCGCAGCGTGCCCGCCTCGATCATGTCGAGCATCCCGTCCTGGATCACCTCGGTGAAGGCGGTCATCTGTTCGAACGGGGCCTTGATCAGGCCGGCCATCACGGCGTTCGGCACGTTGCCCACACCCGACTGGATCGGCAGCAGCGACTTCGGCAGACCGGCGCGTTTGGCTTCCCATTCCAGGAAGTCCAGGATGTTCTCGGCAATCGCCTCGGCCACCGCATCGGGCGGGCTGAAGGGCGCGTTGCGGTCGGGCGCATCGGTTTCCACGATGGCGATGATCTTCGCCGGGTCGATGTCGAAATGCAGCTGACCGATGCGATCATCGGGACGGATCAGCGGGATCGGCACGCGGTTCGGCGGCAGCGCGGTCCCGTAGTAAATGTCATGCATCCCGTTCAGGTATTCGCTCTGCCAGGAGTTGACTTCCAGGATGACCTTGTCCGCCAGTTCCAGCCAGGTCTTGTTGTTGCCGACGGAGGCCGAGGGGATCAGCTTGCCATCCGCCGTGATCCCCGAGATCTCGACGACGGCCACGTCCATCTTGCCCAGAAAGCCCTGCCACGCCATCGGCGCGACCTGGCTGAGGTGCATGTCGAAATATTCCATCTCGCCGGCGTTGATCTTGGCCCGCGCGATCGGATCCGAGTTGTAGGGCAGACGGAATTCGATGCCATCGGCCTTGGCCAGGGCGCCGTCCAGTTCCGGGCCCGTCGAGGCACCGGACCAGATCTTGACCCGGAAGGGCTTGCCCTGGGCATGTTCGCCCTCGATGCGCTTGGCCAGTGCCTGCGGCACCGCCTTGGGATAGCCCGACCCGGTGAAACCGCTCATGCCGATGGTCTGCCCGTTGGAAATCAGGGCAGCCGCGTCCTCTGCGGACATAACACGTTCACGTAGCTTCTGATTGGCTATACGTGTCGTCATAAATCTCGATCCTCCAAAGATTCCGGTGACTCCGGGCCGGACGCCATGCAGCTGACGAACGGCAGACGCTGCAGCGCAGCGACTCGGATTGCCGGAATTTCACATGCAGGATTGGATAGGAATGGGCCCGAAGATACCAGTCCGGAACGTACCCGCCCGGATGCCTATGCGCTCAGTGCATAGCTCAGTTGACATCAGGCCCCTGGGCAGCGTCCTTGTCCTCTTCGATACCGTAGTCGCGGAACACCTTGTTCTGGGTGATGAAGAACAGGAAGATCGCCGCAGTCAGGCCGAAGGTCTTGAAATAGACCCAGGTTTCCGTCGACTGGGTGCGCCAGATGACCTCGTTCAGGACGGCCAGCGCCAGGAAGAAGGCGCACAGGCGACGGGTCAGGATCATCCAGCCCTCGTGACGGATCGGCAGCGCCTCTTCCATCACCAGCTTCAGCCAGCTTTCCCCGCGCATCAGCCCGATGCCCAAAAGGCCGCCAAACAGAAGGTAGATCAGCGTCGGCTTCATCTTGAAGAACCGATCATCGTTCAGCCAGACCGAGAGCCCCCCGAAGACCACCACAAGCACTGCGGTCATGATCTGCATCTTCGACAGCTTGCCGGTCAGCTTCCACAGGATGCCGGTGCAGATCAGCAGCAGCGGAATGAAGCAGGCGGTGACCAGGATGAACCCGTCATACTGGGTGCCACCGATGGTGAAGGTCTGCCCCTTCAGCTTCAGATAGGCCACGAAGAAGGCCACCACCGGCCCCAGTTCCAGGCCCAGCTTGACCGCCGGGCTGATCTTTCTTGCTTGCGCCACGTCGCGTTCCTTTGTCATCCGCCCAGTTCTACTATCACGGCACCGAGCGCGATCAACGTCATCAGCGCGATCCGGCGGGGGCCTGTGGCCTCGCGCAGGATGATCCAGCCGATGGCCGCCGCGAAAACGGTCGAGGTCTCGCGCAGGACGGCCGCCTCGCCCACCTTGTCGAGACGCGTCGCCAGCATCACGAAACCGAACGAGCCGAAGGCGATCACCGCCCCCAGCAGGCCGTTCTGCAGCAGGTCGCGCAGGTTCGGCCGCACCGTCACGCCCTTCCAGCGGAACATCAGCAGGATCGGGAAATCAAGGCCGGTCAGCACGAAGAACCACGCAAGGAAGGTGAAGGGATCGGGCAGCGCCCGGATCGAATAGGCATCATAGGTCGTGTAGATGGCTACCATGCAGCCCGTCATCACCGCGAATGACAAGGCCGAGACCAGCGTCTCGCGCGCGACGGTGATGTGGCGGTAGTTGTAAAGCGCCAGCCCGAAGATCCCCGACAGCAGCACCGCGACCCCCAGCCATTGCAGGGGCGTGAAGGCCTCGCCGAAGATCACCCAGGCGCCCAGCACGGTAAAGGCGGGGCCGGTGCCGCGCACCACCGGGTAGACCACGGTATAGGCGCCCCGGGAATAGGCGCTGGCCATGAAGACCTTGTAGACGAAGTGGATCGGGATCGCGCCCAGGATCAGCAGCCAGTGCAGGCTGGTATCGGGCCAGGGCACCAGGAACAGCGCCACCGGCAGCGCCAGCACGACGATGAAGATGTCGATCACCGCCCGCGATGTCCAGGGATCCAGCCGCCCCTTCTGCAGCGATCCGAAGATCGCATGCAGCAGCGCCGCCCCCAGGGCCAGCAGCATGGCGGCATGATGGCCCGTGGCGGTGCCCTCGACCGAGGCGATCCAGCTGCTCATGCCCGCCCCCCCGGACGGGCGGTCGATCGGCGGGCAAGGGGCGCAGAGAGGGGCATCGCGAAGGCATCCTGTCGGTATCGGGTCAGGCCGGGCAGGCCCCGGCAAGGCGGGCCACCCGCAGACCGGGAAATATACCCCCGTGTCTTTGCAGGCCACCGCGCCCGGCGCAAGAACGCCCCGCCCCGTCATCCCCCCGTCACCGGCGCCTTTGCGGGGCTTGACGGGCCATGAAAAAGGGGCAGCCCCGGCGGGCCGCCCCCGAATGGCGCGACAGGCGCGGATCAGCCTTCCAGGCCGGTCAGCGCGCGGGCGAAATCCTCGGGGTCGAAGGGGGCCAGGTCGTCGATCTGCTCGCCCACGCCGATGGCATGGATCGGCAGGCCGAACTTGTCGGCCAGCGCCACCAGCACGCCACCGCGCGCCGTGCCGTCCAGCTTGGTCATCACCAGCCCCGACACATCGGCCAGCTTCTGGAAGGTCTCGACCTGGTTCAGCGCGTTCTGCCCCGTGGTCGCATCCAGCACCAGCAGGGTGTTGTGCGGCGCCGAGGGGTCCTTCTTGCGGATCACCCGGACGATCTTGGCAAGCTCCTCCATCAGGTCCTGGCGGTTCTGCAGGCGCCCGGCGGTGTCGATCAGCAGCAGATCGGCGCCCTCGGCCTCGGCGCGGGTCATGGCGTCGAAGGCAAGGCTTGCCGGGTCACTGCCCTGCGCGGCCTTCATCACCGGGACACCGGCGCGGTTGCCCCAGATCTCCAGCTGTTCGACGGCAGCGGCGCGGAAGGTATCCCCGGCGGCGATGATCACCTTCTTGCCGGCGGCGCGGAACTGCGAGGCCAGCTTGCCGATGGTCGTCGTCTTGCCGGCGCCGTTGACACCCACCACCAGCACCACCTGGGGCTTTTTCGGATAAAGCGGCATCGGGCGCGCGACGGGCTCCATGATGCGGGTGATCTCCTGCGACAGCAGGCGCTTGATCTCCTCGACCGAGAGGCGTTGGCCATAGCGGCCCTCGGCCATGTTCGATGTCACCCGCAGCGCCGTGTCCACCCCCATGTCCGAGGTGATCAGCAGCTCTTCGAGCTGTTCCAGCATCTCGTCGTCCAGGGCGCGGCGCACCACCGGCTGGGCGCCCTCGCGCTTGAAGAGACGGCCCATGAAGCCGCCCTGCTCGGGCTTGTCCGGCGCGGGCTGGGGCGCTGGCCGGGGCGCAGGTTGCGGGGCCTGCTGCGGCACGGGCGCGGGTTGCGGCGCAGGGATCTGCTCGGGCGCGGGCGCGGGGATCTCCGGGGCGGGAGGCGGCGCGGGGATCGGATCGGCAGGCGGCGGCGCCTCCTGCGGGGCGGGCGCGGGCTGCTCGGGCGCGGCCGGAGCGGGCAGCTCGGCCGGGGTGTCGCGGCTGCCGCCGTCCTCCACGATGGCGTCCAGCCCCTGTTCCAGCTTGCTGGAGGACTTGAACAGACGTTCCTTCAGTTTCGAAAACAGGGCCATGCCTTCTCCCTTCGCGATTGCGGCAGAGGTAATCGCAAAGACCCGCCGATGGAAGGGCCCCGAAGATTTCCGACCCGGCGGCAAGTCTTGAAGCGTGTCCGGTAACCGGTTCCGGGCCAGAATGCAGGCCATGTTGCGATTCGTCCTGGCCCCCCTGATCCCCGTGCCGCTGCTGCTGATGGCCTGCCTGTCGGGGCCGGTCTGGGGCTGGCTGGCGCTCGGCTGGCTGATCGGGCTGACCGCCGTGCTGGACCTGCTGCTGCCGCGCGCCACCGATGCCGGGCCCGCCCGTGGCGCCCCGGCGCTGCTGGTGCTGCTGGGGATCGCGCATCTGGCGCTGCTGGCGGTGGCGGTGAGCGCCCTGCCCCGGGGCCTGGGCGGGTTTCTGGCGCTGGCCGCCTTCTTCGGCCGCGTCTCGCATCCTTGCGCGCATGAGCTGATCCATGCCGCCCCCCGCTGGCACAGGCGGCTGGGGCGCTGGATCTATGCCAGCCTGCTGTTCGGCCATCACGCCAGCGCCCATCTGAAGGTGCATCACCGCCATGTCGCGACCCGCGCCGATCCGAACACCGCGCGGGCGGGCGAAAGCTTTTGGCGGTATGCGCCCAGGGCCTGGCGCGGCAGTTTCCGCGCCGGCTGGCAGGCCGAAAGCCGTGACCTGGCGCGGGCCCGCCGCCCGGCCTGGCGCCATCCCTACCTGGAATATGCCCTTGTCCCGGCGGTGGTGGCGGCCCTGTCGCTGGCCACGGCCGGTCCGGCGGGGCTGCTGATCTGGCTGGGGCTGAGCCTGCTGGCGCAGATGCAGATCCTGCTGTCGGATTACGTGCAGCATTACGGGCTGGACCGCCGCCCCGGCGCCGATGGCACGCCCGAACCCGTCGGCCCCGCCCATTCCTGGAACGCGCCGCAGGCCGCCAGCAGTGCGCTGATGCTGAATGCGACGCGCCATTCCGACCATCATCTGCACCCGACCCAGCCCTATCCGGCCTTGCGGCTGACCTCCGACATGCCGGTACTGCCCCATTCCCTGCCGGTGATGGCGGCGCTGGCGCTGTTCCCGGGGCCCTGGCGGCGCACCATGGCGCCGCCGCTTGCCGCCTGGCAGAAGGCCCGCCGCACCGCCCCCCTGCGCAAGAGCGCCGCACCGGCCCCCGCCGGACCTGATTGACCTTCCGTCACCGCAGGGCTTCTGCCAGACTGGCGCAATGAAACGCCCCGCCCCGTTCCCTGTCGCCCTGCTGCTGGCCCTGCTGCCCATCGGCGCCCTGCCGCTGGC
Organism: Pseudooceanicola sp. NS-SX9; assembly: GCF_057380705.1. Taxonomy (NCBI): domain Bacteria; kingdom Pseudomonadati; phylum Pseudomonadota; class Alphaproteobacteria; order Rhodobacterales; family Paracoccaceae; genus Pseudooceanicola; species Pseudooceanicola sp. NS-SX9. The sequence continues at coordinate 2,767,069 of NZ_CM170818.1, forward strand.
CGCGCAGGACGCCCCCCCGCAGATGCCCGGCCCGCAGATGTCGGCGCAGGATTTCGACAGCTATTCCCGTGGCAAGACCTTCTATTACGGCGCCGGTGGCCGGGCCTACGGCGCCGAGGAATATTTTGCCGGCCGGCGCGTCATCTGGTCCTTCCTCGACGGCGACTGCCAGGAGGGCCGCTGGTACGAGGATCAGGGCAACATCTGCTTCGTCTACGACGCCCACCCCGAGCCGCAATGCTGGAGCTTCTTCCGCGGCCCCGGCGGCATCGCCGCCGAGTTCCGCGGCCCGGGCGAGCCGCAATCGCCGCTCTACGAGATCCAGAGCACGGACCAGCCGATGGTCTGCAAGGGACCCAAGGTCGGCGTCTAGAAAAGCGATCCCTGATCGGGCGGCACGTCCTTCGGACGGCGGGGCTTGCGGGGCGGATCCTCGGGCGGGGTCGCGGCGGTCCCGGCGGTCCCCGCGCCAAGGCTCAGGCGGCCATCCGAGAACTGGATCTCCAGCGCCTCGGCCTGTTCGGCGGCGGCACGGCTGCGCAGCACATGGCCCGCGCCGTCGCGCACCACCGCATAGCCGCGTTCAAGCGTCGCCTCGTAACCCATGGAAAAGCGAAGTCTTTCCAGCGCCCCAAGCCGGTCGCGGCGGGTCTTCAGATCCTGCGTGCCAAGGCGCACCAGCGTGCGGGTCAGGCGGTCGAAATCGGCCTGGCCGCGGGTCAGCCGGTCCTGGATGCGGGCGGGCGACAGGCGTTCGGTGCGGGTCTGCAACCGGTCCTGCTTGAGCGCCACGGCGCGGGCCAGGGCGGGCGCCAGGCGGTTCGACAGCGCGTCCAGTGCGCGCCGCTCGCGCGTCAGGCGCCCGGTCAGCACGCTGGGGCGCAGCGCGCCGCCCGCCTGCGACAGCGCCACCTTGCGCCGCTGCACCAGCCCGGTCAGCCCGCTGCCCAGCCGCTGACCCAGGTAATCCAGGCGCTGCGCCTGGGTTTCGGTCAGGCTTTCGGGGCGCGGCAGGGCGCGGGCCAGGTCGCGCAGGAAGCGCTTGCGGGCCTCCAGCGCCTGAGACTGGGCGCGGGTCAGCCGGGCGCCCTGCTCGGCGGTCCAGGCCATCAGTTCGCTGCGCACGGGCACGGCCAGCTCGGCGGCCGCCGTCGGCGTGGGGGCGCGCCGGTCCGAGGCATAGTCGATCAGCGTGGTGTCGGTTTCATGCCCCACCGCCGAGATCAGCGGGATCTGCGAGGCCGCCGCGGCGCGCACCACGATTTCCTCGTTGAAGCCCCAGAGGTCTTCGAGCGAGCCGCCGCCACGGGCGACGATGATCAGATCGGGTCGGGGCAGCGCGCCGCCGGGGGTTAGCCGGTTGAAGCCCGCGATACCACGGGCGACCTCGGGGGCGCAGTTCTTGCCCTGCACCGCCACCGGCCAGATCAGCACCTTGCGGGGAAAGCGGTCGCGCAGCCGGTGCAGGATGTCGCGGATCACCGCCCCCGAGGGCGAGGTGACGACGCCAATGACCCCCGGCAGGAAGGGCAGCGGCTTCTTGCGGGCGGGATCAAAGAGGCCCTCGGCCTGCAGCATGGTGCGGCGCTTTTCCAGCATCGCCATCAGCGCGCCCATGCCGGCGGGGGCCATGTCCTCGATCACCAGCTGGTATTTCGACTGGCCGGGGAAGGTCGTCAGGCGGCCGGTGGCGACGACCTCCAGCCCCTCTTCGGGGGCGGTGTCGAGGCGCGCGGCCACGCCCTTCCAGATCACCGCCGAGATCACCGAGCGGTCGTCCTTCAGGTCCAGGTAGACATGGCCTGAGCGCGGGAAGGAGACACGGCCGATCTCGCCACGGATGCGGACATGGGAGAAGGCGCCCTCGATCATCTGCTTGAGCGCGCCGGAGAGCTCGGACACGGTGAATTCGGGGGCGTTCGGGGCGTTGTCGGGCGGGGTGTCCTCGAAAAGATCCAACGGTTGGCTCCCTGGTTGTTCAGGCCAAGTGTAGCGGGTCGGCGGCGGAGGCTCCAGAGGGGCGGCGTGGTCGGGGGCTCTGCCCCCGGCGCTGCGCGCCTCCCCCGACATATTTGGGGAAAGATGAAAGGGAGGGGGACGGGCGCGGCGCCGCTTGCCCCGAGGGCGGCGCGCGGGTAAACCGCCGCAAACCTCAGGAGGCCCTGCATGAACATTCTCATCCTCGGCGGCGGTGGCCGCGAACACGCGCTGGCCTGGGCGGCAAAGCAGAACCCGAAATGCGACAAGCTGATCGTCGCGCCGGGGAATGCCGGGATTGCCGCCATCGCGGAATGCGCGGCGCTGGATGTCGAGGACGGCGCGGCCGTGGTGGCCTTCGTCGAGGAGAACGCCATCGACTTCGTGATCATCGGCCCCGAGGCGCCGCTGGCGGCGGGCGTGGCGGATGCGCTGCGCGAGGCGGGCGTGTCGTGCTTTGGCCCGTCGAAGGCGGCGGCGCGGCTGGAGGCCTCGAAAGGGTTCACCAAGGAGATCTGCGATGCCGCCGGGGCGCCGACCGCCGGGTATGCGCGGTTCTCTGATGCGGCCGCGGCCAAGGCCTATATCGAGGCCCAGGGCGCGCCGATCGTGGTGAAGGCCGATGGTCTGGCCGCCGGCAAGGGCGTGATCGTGGCGATGGATGTCGAGACCGCGCTGGCGGCCATCGACGACATGTTCGGCGGTGAATTCGGCGCGGCCGGCGCCGAGGTGGTGATCGAGGAGTTCATGGAGGGCGAAGAGGCGAGCTACTTCATCCTCTGCGACGGCGAGACCGCCCTGCCGATCGGCACCGCCCAGGACCACAAGCGCGCCTACGAGGGCGACGAGGGCCCGAACACCGGCGGCATGGGGGCCTATTCCCCCGCCCCCGTCCTGTCGGATGCCATCGCCGAGCGCGCCATGCAGGAGATCATCCTGCCGACGCTTGCGGAGATGAAGAAGCGCGGCACGCCCTATCAGGGGGTTCTGTACGCGGGTTTCATGATCAAGGATGGCCAGGCGCGGCTGGTGGAATACAACTGCCGCTTCGGCGATCCGGAATGCCAGGTGCTGATGCTGCGGCTGGGCGCCCAGGCGCTGGACCTGCTGCTGGCCGCAGCCGAAGGCCGCCTGGCCGAGGCCCAGGTCAACTGGGCCGATGATCACGCGATCACCGTCGTCATGGCCGCCGAGGGCTATCCCGGGGCCTATGCCAAGGGCACCGAGATCCGCGGCCTCGACACCCTGCCGGAAACCGCGCAGCAGATGTGCTTCCACGCCGGGACGAAGGCCGATAGCGGACGCGTGCTGGCCAACGGTGGTCGCGTGCTGAACCTGACCGCGCGCGGCGCCACCCTGCAGGAGGCCCGCGACCGCGCCTATGCCCTGGCCGACGGCATCGACTGGCCCGAAGGCTTCCTGCGTCGCGACATCGGCTGGCGGGTTCTGGGCCGCGGGTGACGGCCCGCTGAAACCTTCGGCGCGGGCGCAGCGTTTGCTTGCCTGATCCGCACTTTTGCTTAAGCTCGCGCCATGACCTCTGCCCAGCCGCTTGAGGCGGTCCATTTCTCGTTCCGGCCGTCCCGGCTTCGCCCGGTTCAGGACTGGAAACTCTCCGGCGACCGCCTCTGCGGTCCCGAGGGGGATTTCCTGCTGCGCGACGTGACCGGGGTCAGCCTGGTGCAGATGCGTGGCGCCCGGATGCGGCTGCTGCGCTTCGCGCTTGCCAGCCCGTCGGGCAAGCGCCACCTGCAGATCGTCAGCCCGGCCCGCCAGGGCGTGCCCGATACCAACCTGCTGATCTTCCTGACGCTGGTGTCAGAGACCTCGACCCGCCTGGCCGAGGTCTCTCCCCGGCTGACCTACCGGATGGAGGAAAGCGGGCCACGCCGCACCGCCTTCTTCCTGCTGGGGATCCTGGGGCTGCTGGTGGGGCTGACGCTGACCGGGATCGCCTTCCTGACGCTTTACACGGATATCCCGCGACTGCTCCTCAGCCTGCCGGGGCTGGCGGCGCTGAAATTCGCCTCGGCGCTGATGATCCACCGGTTCTGGCCGTTCCGCCGCCCCGAGGCATTCCCCATCGCCACCCTGCCCTTCATCCTGTGGACCATGGGCGGGCCGAAACCCCAGGGCCTGGCCCTGCCGCAAAGCGCGCCGCCGATGTCATGACCCGCAGCGCAGCGCCGCCGCCATCCGCGTGGCGCTGTAGGGGCCAAGGTCGTGCTGCAGGATCCGGCCCCCGGCAGTCAGCTGCAACGCCAGGACCTTTTGCCAGTCGCCGCTGGCCAGGATCATCTGCGGCACCGCGCCGGGACACAGCCGCAGCCCGCCGGTGATCGCGGTCCAGCCGATGCGGTGATTGCTGACCCCCGACTGCGCCGCCACCGGCCATAGCCGGCCATCCCGATAGCGCAGGATGCGCAGGGTCTGGTCCAGGTGTGGCCGGTCGATATAGGCGATCTCGATCACGCCGTCGCCATCCAGATCCGCCGCCCCCACCGGCGCCAACCAGCGATAGGGCCGCCCGATGAAGGCCGTTGCGGTGCGCCGCCCCGTCGCATCCCAGACCGCCAGCCGCGATCCCTGCGTCAGGGCGCTTTCGACCACCAGGATTTCCGGCGCGCCATCACCGTCCAGGTCCACCAACCGCGGCGCCACGTCCTCGAAGACCAGGTTGTCGGGCAGCACCATCCGCCGCCGCTGCCCGTCCGACAGCCGCACAGCCAGGCCGCCATGTTCCACCCGGTCGCCCAGGACCCCATGCGGATACCGCTCTGTCGGCAGGATGAAATCGACCCCCAAGATCACCGGAGCATCGGCCAGGACGGGCCCGGCCGACAGCAGCAGCGCCGCCAGCCACGGGCCCGGCGCCCGCAAGGCGCGGCGGGCGATCCGCCGCCACCGGCACACGGCCCGACGCCGCGCCCGGGGGGCGGGGCGATGCGGGATCTCTCCTGCCCCGCCCCGGTTCATTCTCAGATCTGCCGCTCGGGCATCTGCACGACCAGCCCGTCCAGCGCGTCCGTCACCTTGATCTGGCAGGTCAGCCGCGAGCGCACGGGATCCGGCTGGTAGGCAAAATCCAGCATGTCCTCTTCCATGTCGTCCTTCGCCGGCAGCTTCTCGACCCAGTCTTCTGCCACGTAGACATGGCAGGTCGAGCAGGCGCAGGCGCCGCCGCAATCCGCCTCGATGCCGGGAATGCCGTTGTCACGGGCCCCCTCCATCACGGTCAGCCCGTTCGGGACCTCCACGACATGCTCGGTGCCGCCGTGCTCGATATAGGTGATCTTGGCCATGGGTGCCTCGTCCGATGTCTTGCTTCGTCCGACGTGTCCTAGCCTCGCACGCGCCGCGCTTCCAGCCCCTTTCCCGCCCCCCCTTTGCGGCAGAGCAAAAATGTTCTATATATGTTCACAACCCCTGCCTGTCGCTTGATCACCGCCATGCCCGCTTTGCCCGCACGCCCCACCGACTGGCCCCGCCCCCCCGCGGCGCTGCCGGCCTGCCTGCTCGACCTCCCGCCCCAGGGCGCCCGCGTCACCGTCGCCGGGCTGGTGATCCTGCGCCAGCGCCCCGGCACCGCGAAGGGCGTGGTCTTCCTCACCCTCGAGGACGAGACCGGCGTCGTCAACGTCATCGTCTGGCGCCGCGTGTTCGAGGCCTTCCGCCGCGCGGTGATCTCGGGACGGATGCTGCGCATCACCGGCCCGCTGCAGCGCGCCCATGACGTCACCCATGTCCTTGCCGAACAGGTCGAAGACATCTCGCCCCTGCTCGACACGCTGCTGGCCCCGGGCTGACCCTTCCCCGTCATCTGGCCATAAATACTCCGGGGGAGGCTTCCGCAGGAAGACGGGGGCAGCGCCCCCAAACAGAAGGGGCGCCCGCAGGGGCGCCCCTTCCCTTTTCCGAAACACCCGACCCTTACTTGGTGTCGGTCGACCCGGTGTCCGAGGACCCGGCATCGGGGGCGGCCTTGTCGGCGCCCTTGTCCGACCCCTGGTCGTCACCGCCGTCCAGCGGCAGGGCGACAAAGCGGGGGTCCGAGCCGCGGCGGATCAGCAGCAGGACGGATTTGCGACCGGCCTTCTTGGCATCGTCGATGCGGGCCTGCAGATCGGCCACCGCCTCGACCTTCTCCTGGCCGGCGCTGGTGATCACGTCGCCGGTGCGGATGCCCTTGGTATAGGCTTCCGACATCTCGTCGACATCGGTGACGGCCAGGCCGGTCACGTCGTCATCCAGCCCCAGCTCGGATTTCATGTCCGAGGTCAGCGGGCTCAGCGTCATGCCCATCAGGTCCGAGCTCTGGTCCTTGTCGTCACCAGGCTTTTGCTGGGCGGTCGGGGTGGCCGCTTCCGATGTCTCGCGACGACCCAGGGTGATCTTCAGCGTCTCGGTGCTGCCATTGCGCCAGACGGTGACGCGAACGGTCTTGCCGACGGCGGTGTTGCCGACCTGGCGAACCAGCTCGCGGGTGTCGGTGACGTCCTTGCCGTCAAAGTTGGTGATCACGTCACCCGACTTCATGCCGGCATCCTTCGCCGGACCATCCGGCACATCGGTGACCATCGCGCCATTGGTCGAAGCCAGGCCCATGGCATCGGCCATGTCCTTGGTCACGTCCTGGATGCGCACGCCGATCCAGCCACGGCGGGTCTCGCCGTACTGTTTCAGCTGATCGACGACCTTCGAGACCACGTTCGACGCCATCGAGAAGCCGATGCCGATCGAACCGCCGTTGGGCGACAGGATCGCGGTGTTCACGCCGATGACCTCGCCGTTCAGGTTGAACAGCGGACCGCCCGAGTTGCCGCGGTTGATGGCGGCATCGGTCTGGATGTAGTCGTCATAGGTGCCCGACAGCGCCCGGTTGCGCGCCGAAACGATGCCCGCCGTGACCGAGAAGCCCTGCCCCAGCGGGTTGCCCATCGCCATGACCCAGTCGCCGACGCGGGCCTTGTCGCTGTCGCCGAAGGTGACGAAGGGCAGCGGTTTCTTGGCATCGACCTTCAGCAGGGCGATGTCGGTGTTCGGATCGGTACCCACCAGCTTGGCGTCTTCGGTGTGGCCGTCGTAGAACTCGATCGAGATCTCGTCAGCATTCTCGATGACGTGATTGTTGGTGACGATGTAGCCATCTTCCGAGATCACGAAGCCAGACCCCAGGGCCTCGCTGCGGTGGGGTTTGCCCTTGTCCTTGTTGCGGTTCTGGAAGTCCTTGAAGAAGTCCTCGAACGGGGACCCTTCCGGCACCATGGGCATCTGGTCGTCGGTGGTGGTCACCGTGGTCGAGGTGGTGATCATCACCACCGCGGGGCTGACCTTGTCTGCCAGGTCGGCAAAGCTGTCGGGCAGCGCGCGGGCCGCCATCGTCTGACCCAGCAGCATGACGGTCGCGATCGCGCCCATCCAGAACGCCCGCAGGGCCTGCGGGGACTGGATTCGCAGGGCCGAGGCCTGTCTCATCATTCCCTTGTCTCCTTCAATCTGAAATGTCCGTTCCTGGCCCCCGGACCCGGCCGATCCCGGCCCCGGGCTGAACTGACTTTGGTTCTAATGTAGGCCCAACCGCCCGCAACACAAAGCCTATCGCGCAGCGTCAACAGGACGTGACCGCCACGTGAGAGAGCACGTCGCGACAGCTCAACCACAAGGGGCAGACCCGACCCCGGCAGACTTGCCGGAAACCCCTGATTTTTCGTAAATTTTTGCATCTCTCGGCAAGCCTTTGCCGACCCGAAAAAACCATTTCACGACACCGCACGCAAAGCGGAACGGCCCGGTCCGCCGGCCAAATCCGCAACAGACTGAAACATGCCCGCACGCCGGCTGTCGCGGGATGCGGCGCGCAAAACGAAGGGGCCGGCATGGCAGCCGGCCCCCTGAAACACGCGGTCCCGGCCCTTACTGGCCCGGCGTCGCAGCCCCGGCCTGCGGCACCAGCGAGGGGTTGCCCGCATCGCTGGCCGCCGCATCACCCGCACCGTCCTGCGGCGCGGTTTCCTGGGCGGGGTCGCTGCTGTCCGTCGCGCTGCTGCCCGTCGTGCCTGCGGTCTCGGACGTGGCGGCATCGGCGGCAGGCGCCGCGTCGATGGCCTGGGTGGGTTCGCCCACGGTGGCGCCGTTCTCGTCCATCTTCGACACTTCGTCCGCCCCGGGAATGGGCTGGTCCAGCACCGAGGGATCGAAGGGCGCGGGCTTGGCATCCGTCGGGTTGTCGGACTTCAGATACGAGAAGAACTCGCTGTCGGGCGACAGCACCATGGTCGAGCTGCTGCCCGAAAACGCCTTCCGGTAGGCATTGAGCGAGCGGTAGAAATCGAAGAACTCCGGGTCCTGGCCGAAGGCCTGGGCATAGATCGCGCTGCGCCGGGCATCGGCCTCGCCGCGGATGATCTCGGCCTTGCGGTTGGCATCCGAGACCAGCTCGACCTTTTTGCGGTCGGCCTCGGCGCGGATCTCCTGGGCGCGTTCGTTGCCGCGGGCGATCTCGTCGGCCGCCTCGCGTTCGCGCTCGGCGCGCATCCGGGCAAAGGTGGCGTCCAGGTTCTCGGTCGGCAGGTCGGTGCGTTTCAGGCGCACGTCGATCAGGTCCAGACCCAGGCCCTTGGCCTCGTCCAGCGCCGCCTCCTTGACCCGCGACATCAGCGCCGCACGGTCCGAGGACAGGATCTCGTTCGAGGTGACCGAGCCCAGGACCTCGCGCGTCTGGGCGCGCAGGATGGAATCCAGCCGCGCCTCGGCCGCCGTCAGCCCGGCACTGCCGTTGGCCTGGCGGAACTGGCGCACATCGCCGATGCGGTAGCGGGCGAAGGCATCGACCACCAGGCGGCGGTCATCCAGCGGCGTGACCTCCAGCGGGTCCATGTCGCGCGACAGGATGCGGTCGTCGTAGCGCACGACCTCCTGAATCAGCGGGATCTTGAAGTTCAGACCGGGCTGCTCCTTGACATCAACGACGCGGCCGAACTGCAGCACCAGCACCTTCTGCCGCTCGTCCACGATGTAGACAGAGGAGAACAGCAGCGCCAGCAGGACCACGGCGACGGGGACGAGAATGGTGGTTTTCTTCATGTCTCGGCCTCCTTATTTCTGCGCCGGGGCCGCGGGGGCGGATGCCTGCGGGGCCAGTTGCGGCAGCGGCAGATAGGGCAGCACGCCCGACCCCGCCTTGTCGTCGATGACCACCTTGTTCACATCGCCCAGCACGTCCTGCATGGCGTCGATGTAAAGGCGCTTGCGCGTCACCTCGGGGGCCTTGCGGTATTCGTTCAGCACGGCGATGAAGCGGCTGGCCTCGCCCTCGGCCTCGTTGACGACCTGGGCACGGTAGCCCTCGGCCTCCTGGACGACCTGGGCGGCCTCGCCGCGGGCGGCGGCGGTGACGCGGTTGGCATAGGCATCGGCCTGGTTGGTCAGCTTCTCGCGCTCCTGCTCGGCCGCCTGGACCTCGCGGAAGGCGTCGATCACCTGGGCGGGCGGATCGGCCTTGTCGAAGTTGACGCGCACGACGTGCATGCCGCTGTCGTAGCTGTCCAGCGTCGACTGGATCAGGTCGCGCAGACGGCTGGCGATGCTGCCGCGGTCGCGGTTCAGGATCGGTGCCAGGTCGGACTGGGCGATGATCTCGCGCATGGCGGATTCCGACACGGCCGAAATCGTCATCTGCGGATCGCGCAGGTTGAACAGGTACTTGGCCGGATCGGTGATGTTCCAGACCACCTGGAAGTCGATGTCGACGATGTTCTCGTCACCGGTCAGCATCAGCCCCGCGTTGGAATTGCTGGCGCCGACGCCGATGTCGACGTTGCGTTCGCGGGTGGTGGCGATGACCTCGTGGGTGACGAAGGGCCAGGGCGCAAAGTTCAGGCCCGGATCCTTGGTGGCATGGTACTTGCCCAGCAACAGCTCGACCGATTTCTCTTCGGGGCGCACGGTGTAGACCGAGGCGAACAGCCACAGCGCCACCAGCACCAGCACGCCGATGCCGATCGTCCCGCGCGAGAACAGCGGGCTGCCGCCCTCGCCCGAGGGGCCCGAAGGCTTGCGGGGGCCGCCACCGCGGCCACCCATCAGGACACGCAACTGGTCCTGCCCCTTGCGCACGAGGTCGTCGATATCCGGGATACCGTCACCGCGCCCGCCGTTGCCGGGCTTGCGCCCGTCACCGTCATTTCCGGGGGGCGTCGGACGAGATCCGCCGCCGCCGCCCCAGGGGCCGCCGTTATTGCCTGCCATGTTCTCCCCTTCCCCAAAGGTGTCGTTCGCCCCTAGCTGGGCAAACGACACGGTAATTTCAAGATCTTGTGTACGATAAGCCACAAGGTTTCGAAACCACGGAAAGCGGCATCTACCCGTAGTATCCCGGCCTAGCCCTTGGGCGTCAGGATCCGGGTCGGGTTGCGCATGGTGACCAGTTCCTCGGCGGCGGTCGGGTGCACGGCCACGGTGCGGTCGAAATCTTCCTTGGTGGCGCCCATCTTCACCGCGATGCCGGCCAGCTGGATCATCTCTCCGGCCGAGGGGCCGACGATGTGGCAGCCCAGCACGGTGCGGCTTTCCGCCGCGACCACCAGCTTCATCAGGATCTTCTGCGCGGCGGTGCCGGCAAAGCTTTGCTGCATCGGCTTGAAGGAGGTCGTGTAGATCTCCAGCGGCTCTTTGGTGGTGGCCAGCGCGTCTTCCTCCGACAGGCCCACGGTACCCAGTTCCGGCTGGGTGAAGACGGCGGTCGGGATCAGTTCGTGGTCGGGCTTGGTGGGATTGCCCTTGAAGACGGTCTCGACGAAGGCCATGCCCTCGCGGATCGCCACCGGGGTCAGCTGCACCCGGTCGGTCACGTCGCCGATGGCGTAGATCGAGGGCACGGCGGTCTGCGAGAAATCGTCGACCAGGATCTGGCCCTTGGCGCCCATCGGCACCTCGGCCGCCGCAAGGCCCAGACCGTCGGTGTTGGGCTTGCGGCCGGTGGCGAAGATCACCGCGTCGAAGGCATGGGTCGCGCCGTCGGTGGCGGTCGCGACGATCTCGGCGCCGCTTTGCGCCAGCGCGGTCACGTCGATGCCGGTGCGCAGGTCGATGCCGGCGGTCTGCATCTCGGTCGCGATCAGGGTGCGGGCCTCGTCATCGAAGCCGCGCAGCACCTGCTCGCCGCGGTAGAACAGCGTCACGTCGCAGCCCAGCCCGTTGAGGATGCCGGCGAATTCGCAACCGATATAGCCGCCGCCGACGATCAGCACGCGCTTCGGCAGGACCTCCATGTGGAAGATGTCATCCGAAACGAGGCCCAGCTCGGCGCCGGGGATCGCGGGGCGCACGGGGCGGCCGCCGGTGGCGATCAGGATGTGCTTGGCGGTCTTCGTGGTGCCATCGGCCAGGGTGATGGTATGGGCATCGGCCAGGGTGGCGCGCTGGTGGAATTTCTCGACGCCCGAGCCGTCCAGCAGGCGCTGGTAGACACCTTCGAGGCGGTCGAGTTCCGCGTTCAGCTTGGCCTTGAAGGCCTCCCAGTCAAAGCCGTTTTCCTGGATGTCCCAGCCATAGGCGCGGCCCTCGGCGGCCATGCGGCCATAGCCCGAGGCGAAGACCATCAGCTTTTTCGGCACGCAGCCGCGAATGACGCAGGTGCCGCCATAGCGGCTTTCCTCGGCGATGGCGACGCGGGCGCCTTCGGCGGCGGCCACGCGGGCGGCGCGCACGCCCCCCGAGCCTGCGCCGATCACGAAGAGATCATAGTCGAAACTCATGCTGGGCTCCTTGTCCGGGTGGCCGCCTTCGGGAGGGAGGATGCGGGCGGCCCTTAGTTCAGTTGCCGAGGGTGGCGAAGACGGCGTCCAGGTCGAACTGGCGCTCGTCGATGCTGCCGGTGGCGATGTCGCGGGTCTCGGTGCGGCCATCGGCATGGCCGATGACGACCGCATCGCAGATGTCGATGAAAAGGCCGTTTTCCACCACGCCGGGGATCTGGTTCATCACCATGGCCAGCTGGCGGGCATCCCCGATGCGGCGCAGGTGCAGGTCGAGGATGCAGTTGCCCTCGTCCGTGCGATAGGGTTTGTCGCCATCCATGCGCAGCACCGCCTCGCGGCCGGCCACGTCGAGCGAGGTCAGCGCCTGTTCGACCAGGGTGCGGGTGGCGGTCAGGCCGAAGTCCAGAACCTCCAGCGGCAGCGGGAAGGCCCCGAGGGTCGTGACCTCTTTCGAGGCGTCGGCGATGACGACCATGCGGTCCGAGGCCGTGGCCACGACCTTTTCCTGCAGATGCGCGCCGCCGCCGCCCTTGATCAGGTTCAGATCGGCGTCGAATTCGTCGGCCCCGTCGATGGTCAGGTCGAGCCACTTTGCCTCGTTCAGCGAGACGACCTTGATGCCGAGGGCGCGGGCCTGTTCGGCGGTGCGCGTCGAGGTGGGCACGGTGGTCACCCGCAGGCCTTCGTCGCGGATGCGGGCGGCCAGGCAGCGCACCATCCAGGCGGCAGTGCTGCCGGTGCCGAGGCCGAGGCGCATGCCGTCCTCGACAAAGTCCACGGCGCGGCGGGCGGTGGCGAACTTGGCGCGGTCGGCGGGGGAGAGGTCGAGGGTCATGGCGGTCTCCGAAAGCTTTGGGCGGGTTTATAGGTAGAACGCGCGGGCGATGCGAGGGGGGAAACGCGCCGGAGGACGGGTGGGATGTGCGCGGGTGAACGGCGCGGGCCAGCCCGCACCGTGCCTCCGGCGGCCGTATTTGAGGGAAAGATGAAAGGGCGGGAACGGGCGGAGGGCGCCTCCGGCGGGCATATTTGGGGAAAGATGAAAGGGGCGGCGCTGTCGTGGCGGCAGGGGTCGCTTTTGGGGATGTGGGCGGCGCCGGGGCGGATAGGGTGGATGCGCTTGCTGGAGGTTTGTGCATGTTCCTGTCCGTCTTCGAGATCTTCAAGATCGGCATCGGGCCGTCGTCATCGCACACAATGGGGCCGATGGTGGCGGCGGGGCGGTTCCTGGACCGGCTGCGGGCGGCGCCGTTCCGGGCGGCGCGGCTGCGCGCGGTGCTGCATGGGTCGCTGGCGTTCACCGGTAAGGGCCATGCCACCGACCGGGCGGTGATCCTGGGGCTGGCGGGTTTCGTGCTGGAGCGGTTCGACGCCGGAAAGGCCGAGGCCGAGCTGGTGCGGATCGCGGTCGAGAAGGTCCTGCGGCCGGACGGATTGCCGGAGGTGGCCTTCGATCCCGGGCGGGACCTGGTCTTTGACTATGAACGCGCCCTGCCCGGCCATCCGAACGGGATGCGGATCGAGGCGCTGGACGCCCAGGGCGACGTGATCCTGTCGGAGGTCTATTATTCCGTCGGTGGCGGCTTTGTGCTGACCGAGGCGGAGCTGGAGGCCGGGCAGGCCGTGGCCGAGGGGCCGCCGGTGCCCTATCCGTTCAAATCCGCGGCCGAGATGCTGGACATGGCGCGGGCCTCGGGGTTGAGCATCGCGCAGATGAAGGCCGCCAACGAGGCGGCGCGGGGGCGGCCGGACGTGTCTTCGGGGATCGCGCAGATCTGGCAGGTGATGTCGGAGTGCATCGACCGCGGCCTGCAGGGCGAGGGGCAGCTGCCCGGGGGGCTGGCGGTGCGGCGGCGGGCCGGGGGGCTGCATCAGCAGCTGAAGGCCGAGGCCGGGCAGAACCTGGCGCCGCCGCATGTCGTGAACGACTGGATCAGCTGCTATGCCATGGCGGTGAACGAGGAAAACGCCGCCGGGGGCCGGGTGGTGACGGCGCCCACCAACGGGGCCTCGGGGGTGCTGCCGGCGGTGGTGCGCTACTGGCTGGGCCATGTGCCGACCGCCAGCCGCGACCGGCTGACCGAATTCTTCCTGACCGCCGCCGCGATCGGCGGGCTGGTCAAGTACAATGCCTCGATTTCCGGGGCCGAGGCGGGCTGTCAGGCCGAGGTGGGCAGCGCCTCTGCAATGGCGGCGGCGGGGCTGTGCGCGGTGATGGGCGGCACGCCCGAGCAGATCGAGAACGCCGCCGAGATCGCGCTGGAGCATCACCTGGGGATGACCTGCGATCCGGTGAAGGGTCTGGTGCAGGTGCCCTGCATCGAGCGCAACGGGCTGGGCGCCATCAAGGCGGTCAGCGCGGCAAGCCTGGCGCTGCGCGGCGACGGGCGCCATTTCGTGCCGCTGGACGCCTGCATCGAGACGATGCGCCAGACCGGCCGCGACATGCACGAACACTACAAGGAGACCTCGCTGGGCGGGCTTGCGGTGAACGTGCCGAACTGCTGATCAGTCCCAGGTGGCGGGGGTGGCCAGCAGCTGGGCGCCGACCTCTTCCAGGGCGGCGACCGGCATCAGAACCAGCATCCTGGGCGCATCCATCCGCAGCCGCAGCGGCCCGCTGATCCGGTTCGAGGTCCCGACGCGGGCATCGGGCGCAAAGGCGATGCCGTCGATCGGCCATTCCAGCCCCTGCGACGTGCCGCCGACCGGCCCCAGCGGCCAGAGCGAGAACCGCTCGCCCCGGGGGCGGTCCAGCGCCAGCTCGGGCGGGCAGAGGAAGACCAGGTCCTCGGGGCCGGCCAGCAGGCAGCGCCGCGCCGGATAGCGCGCCAGCACCGTCAGCGCCGCCAGCATGTGATCGGCGCGCTGCCCCAGAAAGCCGGTGCCCAGGATCAGCGGCGCCTCGATGCGCGACAGGCATTTCTCGAAATCGGTGCTGTCCTGCTCGGTGATGCGAAAGATGCGTTCCGGCGGCAGGCGGCGCATCCGCGTGACCGAAAGGGAATCCATGTCGCCGATCACCGCATCGGGCATCCGGCCGCGGCGCAACAGCCAGTCGGCGCCGCCATCCGCCGCAGCCACCGGCCCGCAGAGCGACAGGATGCGTTCGGCCACCTTGGCCGGCACGTCCCCGCCCCCGATCAGCGCCACGGGGCCTGCGCTTTCCATCACCGCTTCCAGAGTTTTTCCCCCGTGATAAATTGAACGGTAACCACATTCTCGTCACAAAAGGAGAGCCTGCTGGATAGAATCGGACCATGAGGTCGGAACGCGGCAGGCGCAGGGGGGGGTGACGGCCCCCCGCTGTCGGTAGCGTCAGTTGGATCGGGAAGTAAAGTGGCTGACCAGCGGAAGATCCTGACCGTGTCCTACGGAACCTTCTCCTGCACGCTGGAGGGGTTCGAGGATGCGTTCGGTGCCATGACGGCGATCGCGGAATATTTCCGCGACCTGTCGGCGCGCGACCGCCACTTCGGGGCGGAACCGCCGCCGCCGGATCCCCAGGTGCTGGCGGCGCTGGCCGCGCGCAGCCTGGCGATGCCCGTCCATGGCGAGGAAGTGCCCGGCGGCCTGGTGCTGCGCCGGGACGCCCCACCGCCGCCCGCCGATCCGATCACCCACGACTTCGAGGAATGGCAGCTGTTCGCCCCGCCGCCGGGCCCGCACCGGGCCCGTGATCGCGGATGCCGGCTGAAGCTGTCGCCGGTCACGCCCCAGGCCGTGGACCCGCGTGCCGCCCGGGCCCGCCGGGTGCCGCTGCCGCGCGAAGATGCCATGGCCGAGCCCGCCTGGCCGGTCGCCACAGCGCCCCTTGCCACGCCCAAGGCGGATCCTGCGCCAGAGCCGACTGAGACGGCGCCAAGTGCCCCGGCGCCGGACGCCGCGCCCGAACCATCTGCCGCCTTGCCCGAAGCGGCGTCCGATGCAGCACCGCTGCAACCGCAGGCCGGGACTGAGGAGATTGCCCTGCCCGCCTCCGCACCAGCCGTTGAACCGGCGCCCGACGTGGAGGCAGCCGACCCTGACCTGCCGTCACAGGCCGATCAGGGGCCTGCGGCCATGTCGACGCAGAACGCTGACGCCAAAGACGAAGACGAAGACGAAGACGAAGACGAAGACGAAGACGAAGACGAAGACGAAGACGAAGACGAATTGGCGGATCCCGCCGCGCCCGCCCCGGCAAGCGGAAATCCGGCTGTGGCACAGGAAACCCTTCCGTCGCTTGCCCCGACGCTGCTGGAGCGCCTCGCCCAGGCCGAGGCCGCCGATTCCATCACCTGGTCCGAGGATTTCCTGCCGCCCGCCTCGGCCCCCCGGCCCTCGGCGGAGGGCACCAGCGAGCTGGAGCGTGAACTGGCGGCCCTCTCGGAGGAGATCCGCGGCACCGGCCTGAGCGCGGTGCTGAAGGCGCTGCCGCCGGTGCGCGGCGAAACGCCCTCCGAGGCCGCCCTGCCCCCCGCCACCGGCACCGCCGGCCCGGAATTCGACCGCATTCTGCGCGAAACCGCCGAGCATCACGAGGAAGACGGCGCCGCCCGTCGCCGCGCCACCCTGGCGGCGCTGCGCACCGCCGCCGATGCCGGCGAGGCCCCGGCCGCAAGCGATCCCTCGGGACCTTACCGGGCCGATCTGGCCCAGGCCGTGCGGCCCTCGGCCACGCATCCGCCGCTCAAGCTGGTGGCGGAACAGCGTGTCACCGAACAGCCCGCCCTGCCCCCCGCCTTCCCCGATTACGCGGCCGAGGTCGGCGCCCGCGACGTGCCCGCCCTGCTGCAGGCCGCCGCCTGCTACCTGGTGCTGATCCTGGGGCGCGAGGCCTTCTCGCGCACGCAGCTGATGGGACGGGTGCGGCAGGTCATCGGTGACGGTTTCGACAAGGAAGAGGGGCTGCGCCTGTTCGGCGCACTGGTCCGCGAGGGGCGGATCCTGCGCAGCGGCACCGGCGTCTTCACGATCTCGGAAAGCACCCTGTTCCGTCCCGAAACCGCCGCAGCCGAATAACCCCGGCCGCGAAGCCCCTTGCACCGCCGCACGGCCCGTGTCTTATGACAGCATGACCCACGCCCGCCTGACCCCGCTTGCCGCCGCCCTGCCCTCTACCGTGCCCTTCGTCGGCCCCGAGGAAATGGAGCGTTCGCGCGGCGGGCCGTTCACCGCAAGGCTGGGCGCGAATGAGAACGGCTTTGGCCCCTCGCCGCGCGCCATCGCCGCGATGCAGGATGCGGCCCAAGGCATCTGGATGTACGGCGATCCGACCAGCCACGATCTGCGCGCGGCCCTTGCCCGGCACTGGGACTGCGCCCCCGGGAACATCGTGGTGGGCCAGGGCATCGACGGGCTGCTGGGCGATCTGGTGCGCCTGACGGTGGGTCCGGGCGACAGCATCGTCACCTCTTACGGCGGCTATCCGACCTTCAACTACCATGTCGCGGGCTTTGGCGGGCAGATCCACACCGTCCCCTACCAGGGCGACCACGAGGACCTGCCGGCGCTGCTGGCACGCGCGGCCGAGGTCGATGCCAAGCTGGTCTATTTCGCCAATCCCGACAATCCGATGGGCAGCTACATCCCCGGCGCGCAGATCCTGGCCGCGCTGGACGCCCTGCCCCAGGGCACGCTGCTGATCCTTGACGAGGCCTATGGCGAACTGGCCCCCGAGGACGCCCTGCTGCCGCTGCCCATCGACGATCCGCGGGTGATCCGGATGCGGACCTTCTCGAAGGGCTACGGCATGGCGGGCGCGCGCGTCGGCTATGCGATGGGCGATGCCGCGCTGATCCAGGCCTTCGACAAGGTGCGCAACCATTTCGGCATGAACCGGATGGCGCAGGTCGGCGCGCTGGCGGCGCTGCAGGATCAGGACTGGCTGCAGCATATCCGCACCGAGGTCGCCTCGGCCCGCGCGCGGATCGCCGGGATCGCCGCGGCGCATGGCATGACCGCCCTGCCCTCGGCCACGAATTTCGTCGCGGTCGACTGCGGCGGTGACGGGGACCGCGCCCGGGCGCTGGTCGCGGCCTTCGCGGCCGAAGGGATCTTCATGCGGATGCCCGGCGTTGCGCCGCAGAACCGCTGCATCCGGATCTCCTGCGGGCCCGAAGCAGACCTGGACGCGCTGGAAGCGGCCTTCCCGAAGGCCCTGGCCCGGATCGCCACCCCGGCCTGAACGCGACCACCGCCCCCAGGGGGGGGACATGGGGACGCGCGGGCACCTTGATCGCATTGCAGAACGTCCACGTTCCGGCGCGGATCCCCCGTTGCAAGATGCCGCGCCTCGGCGAGGGGAAAAGCGCGGGCATCGAAGACATGCCCCCTTGGGAGGCGGTGTGATCGTCCCGCCTGCGCTCCCACGTCTGTCGCGCCTGCCCGCCCGCGTCGCGGGGCGCGTCGCACTCGGTGACGGCCCCCTGCCACGGATACCCCGGGGCCCCTGCCGGACGGGTCCCCGCCAGATCGGCACCGACCGCCCGGCAATCCTGCAACGGCGGGGTCGCGCAACGTCAGGATGTATCCGGTCTGGACGCCGCACGCCGGCAGGCTAAACCCTGACGCGAGGGAGGCCAGTCGCAGGAACAGATCCATGCCGCATGTCCGCCCGCCCCTTGCCGGGGCCGCCCCGAACTATACCACGCCCGTGCTGGTGATGACCTTCGTCAACCTGCTGTGGATGCTGGGCGCCGTCTGGGCCGCCTGGGGCATCCAGTGGGTCTTGGCCGCAGCCTATGTGCTGAACCTGGCGATCAGCTGGCTGGCACGTCGCCGGGCGCAAACCCGGCGACGCGGTTTTTCCGCCTGAAAATCAGGCAGCCGCCACCACGGCCGCTGCGGCATCAAGGCCGCCCTGCCCATGCGGGATCTGCAGTGCGGTCAGACCGGCCTCGATCACGCCAAGCGCCCCCAGCACCATATGCGCGTTCAGATGGCCCATGTGGCCAATGCGGAAGAAGCCGGTGCCGGCGGGATCCTCTGGCGTCGACATGCCCAGGCCCAGCCCCAGCGTCAGCCCGGCGCTGTCGGCGGTCCAGCGGCGCAGCTTGTCGCCCATGCCGGTGCCCACCCCAAGCGCCGTCACCGCATGGCTGCGCAGCGCGCGGTCGCGGATATTGAGGCGCAGCGCCCCGCCCTGTTCCCAGACCTCGCAGGCGGCCCAGATGGTCGAGGCCAGCGTTGCCTGACGCGCCCAGACGTTTTCCAGCCCCTCGTCCTTGATCAGGTCCAGCGCCGCGCGCAGGCCCAGCAGGTGGTGGGTGGGCGCGGTGCCGCCGAAGTAGTTGTAGAAGAACTCGGGCTGGGACCGCGGCTGCCAGTCCCAGTAGCGCGACACGCGGGGCATCCGGGCGCGGGCCTCGGCGGCGCGGTCGTTGAAGAAGACAAAGCCCAGACCCGGCGGCGTCATCAGCCCCTTCTGCGAGGCCGAGACCATCACGTCGATGCCCCAGGCGTCCATCTCGAAGCGCTCGACCCCGAGGGAGGCCACGCAATCGGCCATCAGCAGCGCCGGGTGGTCCAGATCGTCCAGCAGCCGGCGCAGCATCGTCGGATCATTGCGCACCGAGCTGGCCGTATCGACATGGCTGAACATCACCGCCTTGACGGCATGGGCCTTGTCGGCGGCCAGGACCTCGGCCAGGCGCGTGGGGTCGATGGTCGCGGCGGTGCCGAATTCGACGATCTCGACCTCGATCCCCAGGCCCTCGGCCATGTCGGCCCAGCCATGGGCAAAACGCCCCGTCGAGGGCACCAGCACCTTGTCGCCGGGCGCCAGCACGTTCGACAGCGCCGCTTCCCAGGCGCCGTGGCCATTGGCGATGTAGATCGCCGCGTGGTGCCGGGTGCGGGCCACGTCGCGCAGATCGGGAATCAGGGTTTCGGTCATGCGGACCAGCTCGCCCTCGTAGATATTGGGCGCGGGCACATGCATCGCCTGCAGCACCGCATCCGGCATGACGGAGGGACCGGGGATGGCAAGATACGGGCGGCCGCGGGCGAGGCTCATGGAATTGTCCTTTCAGGATAAGTCGATCTGCCGGCGTTCCGGCGGCCGAAGCATTAGCCAGCGCTGGCGCAAGGTCAATCCGCGCCGCCTGCACGGGCGCCGCCACGGTAACTATACCCTGAGACGAGCCGTCGCTGCACACCCGTAAAGCTTGCCACAAGGGGGTC
Organism: Pseudooceanicola sp. NS-SX9; assembly: GCF_057380705.1. Taxonomy (NCBI): domain Bacteria; kingdom Pseudomonadati; phylum Pseudomonadota; class Alphaproteobacteria; order Rhodobacterales; family Paracoccaceae; genus Pseudooceanicola; species Pseudooceanicola sp. NS-SX9. The sequence goes on from NZ_CM170818.1 coordinate 2,786,970, forward strand.
TGCTCGCCTAAACCGATATGGACCTTTCCCGCCACAGCGAGACAGCCAGATGATGATCGTGCGAAAGTTCAGTGCCTGGGAACGCAGCAAACGGGCCCATTTCAACACTGACCTCTCGACCCCCGAAAATCGCCGCAAGGCCGAGGTCTACAACCTTTGGTTCGATCACGGCATCCTGCGCCGGGCCTGGACCAACTATTTCACCGTGGCGCCGGGCGTTTATCGCAGCAACCACCCCTGCCGCCACCGCCTGCTCAAGATCAAGGCCCATGGCGTGAACACGGTGCTGAACCTGCGCGGCCGCGGCACCTCGGCACATTTCCTGACCGAGGAAGAGAACTGCGCGCTGCTGGGGCTGAACTTTTACGTTTGCCGGCTGAAGGCCCGCCACGCCGCGCCCCGCGAAGACATTCTGGATCTGATCGAGACTTTCCGTAGCCTGCCGCGACCCTTCGTGATGCATTGCAAATCCGGCGCAGACCGGGCAGGGTTCGCCTCTGCTGTCTACCTGATGGCAATCGAAGGCCAACCCGTTGAAAAGGCTCGCCATATGCTATCCATGCGCTACATGCACTTCCGCTGGACACGAACCGGTGTGCTGGACCACATCCTGGACGTTTATGCCGCCCGCACTGCCCGCTCGCCCATCGCATTCGAATCCTGGGTTGCCACGGAATACGATTCCGAGGCCATCCAGCGCGAATTCGACGGCATGAGCTTCCGGCAGCGCATGGGCTGGCGACAATGACCGGGGCAAAAGAGCCCGCAAAACCCGCCCCGCCCCAAAGATCCGAAACCGCAGGCCAGCTGACGCTCTGGCTGTGGAAGATCTATCTGCGCGGTTATCTGTGGCAACTGCTGCTGGCCCTGCTGCTGATGACGGTCGAGGGCTCGATGCTGGGCGCGCTGTCGTGGATCATGAAGCCGATGTTCGACACCGTCTTCATCCAGGGCCATTCCGGTGCCATCGTCTGGGTGGGCGCCGCGATCCTGGGGATCTTCACCGTCCGCGCCATGTCGGCTATCGGCCAGCGGGCGCTGCTGTCGCATATCTCGCAGAATAGCGCCGCCAAGCTGCGCAAGGACCTGCTGGCGCAGATGATGCGGCAGGACACGACCTTTCACCAGACCCACCCGCCGGGCTTCCTACTGCAGCGGATCCAGAGCGACGTGAACTCGATCAACCAGATCTGGGCGGCGATCCTGACGGGCGCGGGGCGCGATGTCATGTCGATCTTCATCCTGATGGGGGTCGCGATCTCGGTCGACTGGCGCTGGACGCTGGTGGCGCTGATCGGCCTGCCGGTGCTGCTGGCGCCTTCGGTCGTGGTGCAGAAATTCGTCCGCGCCCGCGCCCGCGAGGCCCGCGACATTGGTGCCGCGCTCTCGACCCGGCTGGACGAGATCTTTCACGGCATCGTACCGGTCAAGCTGAACCGGCTTGAGGCGCACCAGTCGGACCGCTTCGGCGGCCTGGCCGACACCATGGTCGAGGCCGAGGTCCGTGCCACCATGGGGGCCGCCACCATCCCCGCGCTGGTCGACATCATGGCGGGCCTGGGCTTTCTGGGCGTCGTCGTCTTCGGTGGCCGCGAGATCATCGAGGGCACCAAGACCGTCGGCCAGTTCATGTCGTTCTTCACCGCCATCGGCCTGGTCTTCGAACCGCTGCGCCGGTTGGGCAACGTCAGCGGCACCTGGCAGGCCGCCGCCGCCGCGATCGAACGCATCAAGGAGCTGATGGCGACCGAACCCTCGATCGTCTCGCCGCCCAATCCCCTGCCCGCGCCCACCGGCATCCCCGGCGTCGCGCTGGAGAACGTCCGCCTGTCCTATGGCGAGACCGAGGTGCTGCGCGGCCTCAGCTTTACCGCCGAACCGGGCAAGACGACCGCGCTGGTGGGCGCCTCGGGGGCGGGCAAGTCGACGGTGTTCAACCTGCTGACGCGGCTGGTCGATCCGCAGGGCGGCGACGTCCTGGTGGGCGGCACCCGGGTCGACCAGATGGATCTGGGCGGCCTGAGGGACCTGTTCTCGGTGGTCAGCCAGGATGCGCTGCTGTTCGACGAGACGCTGCGCGACAACATCTGCCTGGGCCGCACCGACGTGTCGGATGAAAAGCTGCAGGCGGCGCTGGATGCGGCCCATGTCAGCGACTTCGTGGCGACGCTGCCGCTGGGGCTGGAAACTCGCGTCGGTCCGCGCGGCTCGGCGCTGTCAGGGGGCCAGCGGCAACGGGTGGCGATCGCCCGCGCGCTGCTGCGCGACACCCCGATCCTGCTGCTGGACGAGGCGACCTCGGCGCTGGATGCGCAATCCGAAGCGCTGGTCCAGGAGGCGCTGGACCGCCTGGCCGAAGGCCGCACCACGCTGGTCATCGCACACCGGCTGTCGACCGTGCGCGGTGCCGACAAGATCGTCGTGATGGAGGCCGGCGTCGCCGTCGACCAGGGCACCCATGACGAGCTGCTGGCGCGCGGCGGGCTTTATGCCCACCTGCACGGCCTTCAGTTCCGCAGCGGTGCCGAGCGTGCCGAGACCGCGGCCCTGGCCAAGATGCGCCGGGCCGAGGCCCAGGGCGATGCCGACGACAGCGTGATCAAGCGGCTGGCACAGACGATCTTCCCGCGCTGATCCGCGCGGGAAGCACCACCGGCCTTTGCCCGAGCGTGCGCAGCAGCATGCGCTCGGGCGCGGGCACATCGGCAAAGCCCCCGGCCCGGCCATAGTCGGCCGCCCGCAGCAGCAGCCCGTGTTCGGGCCGCGCCGGGGTCAGCCAGCGGCGCAGCCCCGGCGCGCATGGCGCAAAGATCGCCGGGGTTTCCTGCCCCAGATGCGCGATCACCGCCTCGGCCCAGCCGGAATCCGGCAGCGCGCCCATCGGCAGGAACAGCAGCCATTCGCCCCGCGCCACCTCGGCCCCCTTCGCCATCCAGGCGCCGCGCCCGCCCGTGGCCTGGACGAATTCCGCCCCCAGTTCCTCGGCGATCAGGGGCGTGTCGTCGCTGGATCCGCCATCCGCCAGGATCAGCTCTCGCAGCAGGCCCAGCTGGACGGCCTCGAACAGGGCGGCCGCCTGCTGCGCCAGCTGCGCCTGTCCGTTGCGGCAGGTCACGATCACCGAGAGTTTCGCGCGCATGGCACCCCTTGTCCTTCCGTGGTCAGGGGTGCACCTTCGACCATAAACCGCTCTGAAAACAAGGGGGGCCCTACCGGCCCCGATGCTGCCATGACCGATCCCGAAACCCACCGCCGCGTCCTGCGCCTGACCGGCGCCGATACCCGCCATTTCCTGCAGAACCTGGTGACGAACAATGTCGAGCGTCTGGACGACGGCCCCGTCTATGCCGCGCTGCTGACGCCGCAGGGCAAGTACCTGGCCGATTTCATCCTGGTGGCCCAGGGCGACGCCGTGCTGCTGGACTGTGCGGAACCGCTGGCCGCGCCGCTGGTGCAGCGCCTGTCGATGTACCGCCTGCGCGCCGACGTGAAGATCGAGGAGACCGCCCTGCAGGTCCGCCGCGGCACCGGCCCCGCCCCCGAGGGCGCCATCACCGATCCGCGCGATCCGGCGATGGGCTGGCGCCTTTACGGCAGCGAAGGCGGCGATGACGGCACCGATTGGGCGGCGCTGCGGGTGGCCCATGCCATCCCCGCCTCGGGGATCGAGCTGACGCCCGACACCTATATCCTTGAGGCCGGGTTCGAGCGCCTGCACGGCGTCGACTTCCGCAAGGGCTGCTATGTCGGCCAGGAGGTCACCGCCCGGATGAAGCACAAGACCGAGCTGAAGAAGGGTCTGGTGCGGCTGACGGTCGAGGGCAGCACCGCCCCCGGCACCGCCATCCTGGCCGGAGACCGCCCGGCCGGGCAGATCTTTACCCAGGCGAACGGCCTGGCGCTGGCGCAGATGCGCTTTGACCGGCTGGACGAGGCGCTGACCGCCGGCGAGGCCCGGCTGAGCCGCCCCGCCGACTGAGCCCACCCGGGGCAGGCCCGGACCTGTCCCGCGCCGGAGGGTTCCGGCGTCCGATGCAGAGAAATGCCCATCTGATAATCGAAAGATGAAACCTTGGGCATTTCCGTCCGGTCACCCTGGGATACACCCCCGGAGGCACCCTGGATTCGGGAAAATATCCAACACGGACAACTTTGACGGGATTTTCGCCCTGCAAAGGGCTGGCGCGCGACGACCGGCCCGGGGCAGGCTACAGTGCCAAAGCCATGCAGTCAGATCATTGGTAATCGACCCATCCGCCCCGCGACACACCGTCCCAGCCAAAAGGGCGCCCCCGCCCAGCCAAAAGGGCGACCCCGCCCAGCCAAAAGGGCGCCCCCGCCCAGCCGAAATGGCGCCCCCGCCCAGCCAAAGGGGCGACCCCGCCCAGCCAAAAGGGCCGCCCCGCCACCGGCGGAACGGCCCCTGATGCGGTCCGGCGGCGCTCAGGCGCGTTCGGAATATTCCATGGTCTCGGTGTGGACGACGATGTTCTCGTCCTGGCCGACGAAGGGCGGCACCATGACTTTCAGACCGTTATCCAGCAGCGCCGGCTTGAAGCTGTTGGCAGCGGTCTGGCCTTTCACGACGGGCTCGGTCTCGACGATCTTGCAGATGACCTTGGCAGGCAGCGTCGCGTTCAGCGCCTCTTCCTCGTAGAATTCCACCGCGATGGTCATGCCATCCTGCAGGAAGGGGCGACGCTCGCCCAGCAGGTCGGCGGGCAGCTCGACCTGCTCGAAGGTCTCGACATCCATGAAGGTCAACATGCCGTCGGTTTCGTAGAGGAACTGCATGTCCTTGATTTCAAGGGAAACACGCTCGACCTTGTCGACACTGCGGAAGCGTTCGTTCAGCTTCGAGCCATTGCGCAGGTTCTTCATCTCAACCTGGGCGAAGGCGCCGCCCTTGCCGGGCTTGACGTGGTCGACCTTCACGGCAGCCCACAGACCACCGTTGTGTTCCAGCACGAAGCCGGGACGAATCTCGTTACCGTTGATCTTGGGCATGTCAGCCGCCTGCACATGGTTGAACCGTTTCAAAGCCGGGCTATATAGAGCCTCCGGCCGTGAAGCAAGCGACGCGAAGGGGCCGGCGCCACCCCTTGAAGCCATGCGCCGGACGCATGACAGGACTGCGTGATTGCGCTACCCGAATCGCGCCGAAATAGTCATAAGAGGCGGCACGCCCGAAACACAAGAGCAATAAGCAAGGACGGATCATGAAAGACTTCGTTGATGGCACCGCCTTCAATAACGAACAGGGCAACCGCGCCCGCAAACTGTTTGCAGCCGTTGTTCTGGCCGCTCTCGACGACGCAATTGCTGACGACAAGAAATACGGCAACGGCCCGGAACAGATCGCCCGCTGGGCACGCTCGCGCGATGGCCGCGAAGTGCTAAGCTGCGCCGGCATCGACCCGAACGAACGTGTCGTCACCGGCCTGATGGACTTTGTTGCCAAGGGTGTGCGCACCTCGGTCGCGCTGTCCCGCGAAGAAAGCGAACGCCGCCACGCCGCCGAACAGGCCGAAGCCGCGTAACCTCCGACATCTCCCTGTCGATCCTTTGAAAAGCGCGTCCTGCCCAAGGGCGCGTTTTTCATTGCCCGCCCCCCCGGTGCGATGGCAGAACCCCCCGAGACCGGGCAGGAGGCAGCGATGACACGGGCGATCATGGTGCAGGGGACGGGCTCGAACGTGGGCAAGTCGATGCTGGTCGCGGGGCTGGCGCGCGCCTTTGCCAACCGCGGTCTGCGGGTCGCCCCCTTCAAGCCGCAGAACATGTCCAACAATGCCGCCGTCACCCCCGACGGAGGCGAGATCGGCCGCGCCCAGGCGATGCAGGCGCAGGCCTGCCGCATTGCCCCTTCGGTGCATATGAACCCCGTCCTGCTGAAACCCGAAAGCGACACCGGATCGCAGGTCATCGTGCAGGGCCAGCGCTGGACCACGGCGCCGGCAATGCGCTACGGCGCGCTGAAGCCGCAGCTGCTGGAGAAGGTGCTGGAGAGCTTCCGCATCACCTGCGCGGGCGCCGATCTGGTCATCGTCGAGGGCGCCGGCAGCCCGGCCGAGGTCAACCTGCGCGACCGCGACATCGCCAACATGGGCTTTGCCGAGGCGGCGCGCGTGCCGGTGCTGCTGGTGGGCGACATCGACCGCGGCGGCGTCATCGCGCAGATCGTGGGGACGAAGGCGGTGATCTCGGGCAGCGATGCCGGGCTGATCCGCGGCTTTGCCGTCAACAAGTTCCGCGGCGATCCGCGCCTGTTCGAGGCGGGCGTGACGGCGATCCGCGATCACACCGGCTGGCCCTGTCTGGGCGTGCTGCCCTGGTTCCCCGAGGCCTGGCGCCTGCCGGCCGAGGACGTGATGGACCTGGACCGCGCCCCCGCCCATGCCGGCGCGCTGAAGGTCGTGGTGCCGCGGCTGGGGCGGATCGCCAATTTCGACGATCTGGATCCGCTGTCGGCGGAACCGGGGGTGACGTTGCAGATCATCCAGCCCGGCCAGCCGCTGCCGGGCGATGCGGATCTGGTGCTGATTCCGGGGTCGAAATCCACCATCGCCGATCTGCAGGCCTTCCGCGACAGCGGCTGGGACATCGACCTGCTGGCGCATCACCGGCGCGGCGGCCATGTGCTGGGCCTGTGCGGTGGCTACCAGATGCTGGGGCGGACGGTCTCGGACCCCGAGGGGATCGAGGGGCGCCCCGGCACCTACCCGGGCCTTGGCCTGCTGGCGGTCGATACGCTGATGACCCCGGCCAAGCGGCTGGCGCTGAACGCCGCCCGCCATCCCGACAGTGGCGCCACCCTGACCGGCTACGAGATCCACCTGGGCGAAACCACCGGCCCAGACTGCGCCCGTGCCTGGCTGGAGGTCGACGGCCGCCCCGAAGGCGCCGCCAGCGAAGACGGGCGGGTGCGCGGCAGCTACCTGCACGGGCTGCTGGCGGCGGATGGCTTCCGCCGCGCCTATCTGGAAGGGATCGGAGGGACCTCGCAGCCGGGCTATGCGGCGGCGGTGGACCGCACGCTTGACCGGCTGGCGGACCACGTCGCGGCGCATCTAGACCTGGACGCGCTGCTGGCGATGGCCGAACCGGTCTGAGGCCTCAGCCGCCGAAGCGGTCCTGAAGCGCCCGCTGGATCTCGCGCTGGACCAGCGCGCGGATCTCGGCCGCGCCTTCGCCGGACAGCGCCCGGGCGATTTCCTCGCGGACGACTTCGGCCACCAGGCCGCGCAGCGCATCGGCGGCGGGGTCGGGGTCCGGGGCCTCGACCTCGGGTTCAGCTTCGGGTTCAGCTTCGGGCGGGGCGCCGAAGACCTTCACCACCGCCTCTTCCGGCAGATCGCCGTCCAGCGCGATGAAAGGGGCCTCGGGGGTGTCCTCGACCCCCGGCGCGGGATCACGCACCCGCATCCCCGGCACCAGCAGGAAGGGCTGCGCCGCCCGTACCCCCTGCCCGTCCGTCACCAGCTTGCGGATCGAACTCAGCACGTCCTCGATCCCGGTCTGCGGTCCCGTCATGATCCTGCCCCCTACACAACCGACACCGGCGGGCCGCGATCGGGGCCGCGGCCTGCCCTATTGCGCACCGGACCCGGCCCCGCAGGGGCCGGTGCCGTCACTTCTCTCCGATCGCGCGCAGCATCTTGTCGAGCTGCTGCCCCCGGGACGAGATCGACGACGGTGCGTTCTTCACCATGTTATAATAGGCCGCCGGATCATAGATATCGACATCCAGCTTCAGGTTCTTCGCCGTCAGCAGCCCCATCGCCGACAGAAGCGTATAGCGCGCCTCGACCTCGTCGACCTGGGCCGACAGGTAGGTGACGCGGGCATCCAGCAGGTCCTGCTCCTGGGTCAGCACGTCCAGCGTGGTGCGCGAGCCCAGGTTGGCCTCTTCGCGCACACCATCGAAGGCGACCTTGGCGGCACGCACGGCCTCCTTGCCCGACACGGTGGCGGCGCGGGCGATCTGGATGTCGGACCAGGCCGAGGCCGCCGACTGCCGGACATCATCGGTGACGACATGCAGGTTGGCCATGGTGGCCCGCTGGTTCAGCAGCGCCGACCGCTTGGCCGAGGCCAGCGCACCGCCGCTGTAGATCGGCCCCGACAGCGACAGGCCGATGGCACCGGCCAGCTCGTGCGTATTGTCGCTGACATCGTCATCGGAATAGCCGTAAGAGCCCGTCAGATCGAGCGTCGGCTTGGTCGCCGCATCAGCCACCTTGACCTGCAGCTGCGCGACGGTGACCTGACGGCGCGCCACATCCATGCTGGGATGGGTCTTCAGCGCCACGCCCACCGCATCATCCGAGGTCGCAGGCACCGTGCCCATGCGATCTGCGGGCGCCAGCTTGCCCGGCGGATGGCCGACGGCGGCGGTATATTCCAGCTTGGCCTGCGCCAGCGTCCCCTGCGCCGAGGTCAGCGAACTGCGCGCCGAGGCCAGCGCGGCTTCGGCCTGGGCCACGTCGGTGCGGGTCACTTCGCCCACGTCGAACTTGTCCTGGGCCGCCTTCAGTTCCTGCTCCAGCAGGGTGACGTTGGCCTGGCTCAGGTCCAGTGTGTCGGCGGCGCGGCGGACCTCCATATAGGCGGTGGCGGCGCGCAGCAGCACGGTCTGTTCGACCTGCAGCAGCTGCTGACGTGTCAACAGCACGGTTTCCTTGGCGATTTCGACGCTGGTCCGGCTGGAGCCCGCATCCCACAGCAGCAGCGACATGGTCAGCCCCGCCGAGGCGCTGCTGGCCGCGCTGGAGGTTTTCACATGCCCCACATAGGCCGTGCCCACCGTCCGCTCGGTCGAGACCGACCAGCTGAGGACCGGCCGCAGCGCCGCAAGCGACTGCGCGGCGTCTTCGTCGGCGGCTTCCAGCACCGCGCGGTTCTGCTCCAGAAGGCCCGAATTGCGGTAGGCGTCGGCCAGCGCCTGACCCATGGTCTCGGCCCCGGCCAAACCGGGGACCAGCGCCAGAACCGTGCCCAGGGCAGCCCCGCGCAGCGCGCGCGCGACCCGACCCCGTTGTCCGCGCGACCCTTGCCGCGCGGGCTCTGCTGCCTGTTTCAGCATCATCCCATCCCTCGTTCGACCGGTGCCCCGGCCCGTCAAATTGGCGCCCGGCACACCGATCCCCGAAGGATCAGAGCGTGAAGGCCGCGTGTCGTTCGAAGCCCGGCAGAACCGGGGCCCCCGCGTTGAAGGAGAAGCGCCAGCTCAGGTGGCCATCGATCTTGTAGCCGATGCGCACCACGCCCAGGTGGCCTTCGGCGAACAGCACCGCGATGCGGCCGCCTTCCTTCAGCTGGTCGGTGATGGCGGCCGGCAGATGTTCCACCGCGCCCTCGACCAGGATCACGTCATAGGGGCCGTGCTCGGGGGCGCCCTCGGTCAGGGCGGCCTCGTGCAGGATCACGTTGTCGGCGCCCAGGTCGCTGATGATCTGCTGGCTGTCGCCGGACATCTCGCGGTCTTCCTCGACGGCGATGACGGCCTCGGCCAGGCGCGACATGACGGTGGCGGCATAGCCCTGCCCCGCGCCCAGATCCAGCACCAGCTCGTCTTTCTGGATGTCCAGCGCGTCCAGCATCTTGGCCAGGGTGCGCGGCTCCAGCAGGACGCGGCTGCCGCCGAGGCTGATGTTCTCGCCCAGGTAAGCGGCCTCCTTGCGGTCCTGCGGCACGAAAAGCTCGCGCGGGACGTTCAGCATTGCCTCGATGATGTTGTATTTGGTGACATCGGAGGGGCGGACCTGCGCATCGACCATCATCGTGCGGCGGGCAGTATAATCGGTCATGCTATACTCACGCGTTCGGAATCTTCTCCCTGTTCTGCCACATAGATGCGCCAGCGGCAACGACGGGTTGGTGCCCCGGACCCGATGGCACGCCCGCCCCTGCCTGCCGCCGCGTCTTCTCAAAGCATTAACCAAGTTGGCCTAGCCTGACGGATGAGGCAGCTGACGGAGAGCAGAATGCGAGAGATCGAGGGAACCGAGGCCTTTTCAGGGGCGCTGCGCAACCGCCAGCGCCGTTTTCCGGACCGCGACGATGGCCGCAGCCTGGGCCACATGTTGTGCCCCGAGGGCACGCCCGGCTTTACCCTGGCGCCCGGCGACGGCGTCTTCACCATCGGGTCGTGCTTTGCCCGCAACGTCGAGCGCGCGCTGATCGCCGAGGGGCTGCGGGTGCCGACCGCCGCCTTCGCCGCCCCCCCGGAAGAGGCGCCGGGCCAGCCGAACCGGCTGCTGAACCAGTACAACCCCGGCACCATGCTGCAATGCCTGCGCGACGTGGACACGCCCCTGGGCAGCCGGGCGCTTTATCCGGTCAGCGAGGACAAGGTGCTGGACGCGCTTCTGGCCACCGGATCGCGGCCCGTGACGCCCGGCCGCGCGCTGGCGCGTCGGTCCGAGATTCGCCGCCTTTATGCCGAGGGCCTGGCGACATGCAGCCACGTCGTGGTGACGCTGGGCCTGGTCGAGGCCTGGTATGACCGCGCCGAGGACCTCTACCTGAACGAGGCCCCGACCCGGCCGCTGCTGAATGCGCATCCCGGCCGGTTCACCTTCCGCCAGCTTGGGGTCGAGGACTGCCGCCCCCTGCTGTGGGAGCTTCTGGACCGGTTGCTGCAGGGCGGGCGCCACGTGCTGCTGACGGTCTCGCCGGTGCCGCTGCAGGTGACCTTCGCGGGCGGCGACGCGATCTGCCGCAATGCCTATTCCAAGTCCGTGCTGCGCGTGGTGGCCGAGCTTGCCGCCCAGGCCTTTGACCGGGTAGATTATTTCCCCAGCTACGAGATGGTCACCAGCGCCGGCCTGCAGGCCTATGGCGAGGACCAGGTGCATGTGCGCCCGGCGATCGTCGATCAGGTCATCGGCACGATGGCGCGCCGATACGCCCCCCGTCCGCAGGCAGCGGCCAGCTGACGGTACGTCGCCCGCCCCCGGTGCGAAAGAGGCACGTTTCGGCGCGAAGATCCCCTTGCGCCGGGCTGCCGCTTCGTCTAAACGCCTCAACACACCTCCGGCGGCGAGTTGGCGGAGAGGTTACGCAGCGGATTGCAAATCCGTGTAGACCGGTTCGATTCCGGTACTCGCCTCCAATATTTTCAATGACATATCTGGTTCCTCTTCTTAGGGGTATCACCCTGGGTATCAGGTTCTTTGCCTGATCCCTGTTCGTTCCCCGTGTCATTCCGCTTCTCTGCCGCCTGCCGCGCCCGCATGATCTGGCGCGCTTCACCGGCATATTTCCGGACCATCGCGTCGGTCGCGTGGCCGCTGAAAGATTTGATCTCGTCGTCAGAGCAGCCCGCCCAGGCCAACTCCTTGATTCCACGATAGCGCAGGGCATGAAGATCGAACTGCTCCAGCTGCATGCGTCGCCACGCCTTGAGCATGATCTGCGCCATATAGCGGTAGCTCATCTTGCCGCCGGTCTGCGTGCGCAGGATCGGGCCGTCGGCATTACCTTCAAGCCGCGACTGAGCATCGAGCAGCGCGGCCTTCAGTTCCGCTGTGCAGGGCAATTGAAGCGCGTAGCCGGTCTTGCTCTGCTGAACCGCCAGCGTTTCGCCATCAAAGTCCGACCAGATGAAATCCACCCAGTCCCCGGGCCGCTGTACTGTGCCGACGCCAATTTCGAAAATAAGCCGCTCGATGCTCGTCGCCTGCTCTCGAAAGGTCGCCACGGCCTGATCGGTCCACGGCAAGTGGGCCTGCTTCTTGTCGTCGGGCGTCGGCAAATGGCGGACACCCTTCGCCGGGTTCTGCGACAGCCAACCAAGGTCGATCGCGTGCTCGCACAGGATGACCAGCATCTGCGGGATGTAATTGGCAAGACGGACACGGCGCGCGTTGGCCCGTTGCGCTTTGATGACATCCTGCCGCGACAACAGCTTCACGTCGCGCTCGCCGATCTTCTCTTCGAGGTAGGTCAGGACCTTTTCGTAATCTTGACGGGTACGTGGCTTCAGCGATGTCCAGCGATCCGAGACCCGATAGTCCTTCATCAAGGCAGACCAGCTGGTCTTGGCCTGCATCCTCTTGCCGGTCAGAATCTCCCAGTATTCGAGATCGAACTCGGGGGTCCCCTCCTGCGCCGAAATTCGTTGATACCGGCCCTGGACACGAACATACCAACATCCGCTGGGGTGCCGCCAAGGAGCTTCTTCTTCACCAATCGACGTCCTCCAGCCCTTGCACGGCCTTGCCCGAGACAAAGGCCGAAAGCTCCTCGACGCTCCAGCGTGTCAGGCCCGGCGCCAGCTCTCGCCCACGCGGGACGCTGCCATGGGCGACAAGGCTGCGGAATTCGTCGATCCGGACGCTCAGTAGATGTGCTGCGCCTCTCTCAGAGACGACCAATGGGCGAAGGTTGCTCATCAGAGGCCTCCTCGTCGGTCTGATCGTTGCGAAGGGCCTGGACCGTATGCGCATCCAGAAACTCGTTGAGGGCGCTCTCAGGAACGAGGAAGCGGCGCCCCACGCGGACGTGCCGTAGGCGGCGATCACCAAGCAGGGATCGGACATGCCGCGGGGACAGTGACAGTCGCTCAGCCGGACGACGAACCTCCAGTGACCGCACCCGACGCCAGTCCAGGCCGGCGAACATGACCGACGCCGCATGCCGGGGCGCCAAGCCCGATTGCTCGGGGAAGCCATTCAAGCTGACCGACGGTGGTGGGCTGCACCTCTTCGTGCCGCCCGCGGGCGGCACGTTCTGGCGTCTGCGGTAGCGCTTCGAAGGCCCCGAGAAGCTGCTAAGCTTGCCCGAAGGTCTTTCTGTCCGCCGTGGGTCTCGCAGCAACTGTCTTCTTCTGGCTTTGAGAAGGAACGAGCCAGACCCTAGTAGCCGCGCGCCGCATCGGCCAGCGACGGCACGACGCGCTGCGCCTCGAAATCCTGCAGCAGGCCCGCGACGATACGAGCGCCGGTCTCGACGTCGATGCTGGAGGCGATATGCGGCGTTACCGTGATCTTCGGGTGATCCCAGAACGGGTGATCCCGGGGCAGCGGCTCGACATGGAAGACATCGAGCGTGGCCGCCGCCAGCTGCCCGCTCGCCAGCGCCGCCAGCAGGTCGTCATCGACCATGTGGCCGCCGCGCGCGGCATTGATCACCGAGGCCCCCGGCGCCAGCCGCGCGAAGGTTTCCGCGTTCAGGATGCCGGTGGTCTGCGGTGTCAGCGGCAGCAGGCAGACCAGGATCTCGGTCCCCGTCAGGAAGTCGGTCAGCCCGTCCTCGCCCGCATGACAGGTGACGCCCGGGATCTGGCGCGGGCTGCGCGCCCAGCCATGGGTGTCAAAGCCTATGACCGACAGCAGTTGCGCCACCTCGGCCCCCAGGTTGCCCAGGCCCATCACGCCGACCCGGCGGCGGGTGGCGGGGGGCACGGTGATCTGGTTCCAGCTATGGCTGCGCTGAGAGGCCGCGATGGTCGGCATGTCGCGATGGTGGCGCAGCATGTGCAGCGCCACGTATTCCTTCATCCGCTGGGTCAGGTCCTGGCCCACGCAGCGCAGGATCGGCACATCCTTCGGCAGGTCGGGATCGGCCAGCAGGTGATCGATCCCGGCGGCCAGCGACAGGATCGCCTTCAGCTTCGGGAACCGCGCCAGATCGCCCTTGGGGGGCTGCCAGGCGGCGGCATAGTCGACGGTCGCGGGGTCGGCCTCGTCCCAGGACAGGACCTGGTGTTCGGGCAGCAGGTCCTGCAGCCAGCGCGTCCAGATCTCTCGACTGGCGGGTTTCGGCAGGTAAACGGCCACGGTTGCCATGCGCGCCCCCTCAGACCCGGGCCAGCACGCGTTCCAGCGTGCTCAGCAGCCGGTCCACATGCGAGGCGTTGAAGATCAGCGGCGGCCGGATCTTGAGGATGTTGGCCGCGGGACCGGTGGCCGAGATCAGCACGCGCTCGGCCCGCAGGCCATTGACGCAGCCGCTGGCGGTGGCGGCATCAGGGGTCTTGGCATCGCGGTCGGTGACGAATTCGCAGGCCACGTAAAGGCCCGCGCCGCGGATGTCGCCGATACGCTCGTCCTTCTGCGCCAGCGCCCGCAGGCCCTCGCGGATCGCCTCGCCCATCTTCAGGGCATTGTCCTGCAGATTGTCCTGCCGGATCGTGTCCAGCACCGCCTGGGCTGCCGCAACCGCCACCGTGTTGCCGCCGAAGGTGTTGAAATAGCGGGTGTCTTCGCCAAAGCCCGCGATCACCTCGTGACGGATCGCCATGGCCGCGACCGGGAAGCCGTTGCCCATCGGCTTGCCCATCGTCACGATGTCGGGGTCGATGCCATGTCGCTGGAAGCCCCACATCGCCTCGCCCGAACGGCCAAAGCCCGACTGGACCTCGTCCGCGATGAAGAGGCCGCCATGGGCGCGCACGACCTCGGCCACGGGCGCCAGCAGATCGGTCGGATGCGAATAGATCCCGTCCGAGGAAAACAGGCTGTCGGCGATGAAGCAGGCGATGCCGTCGCCGTGGCGTTCCAGATCCAGGATCTGCGCCTCGACCTCGGCGGCCATCCTGGCGCCCAGCGTGGCCGGGTCCTCGCGGTAGCTGTCGGGGGCGGCGACGCGGCGCACCCAGGTGCCCAGCGGCGATTTCGCCCCGAGCGAGGGCGAATAGCCCGCCGTCAGGTAGGAATTGCCGTGATAGGCCTCGGAGGTGATGATGATGCCGCGCTTGCCGGTCTTGTGCATGGCGATGCGGGTCGCCAGGTCATTCGCCTCGGAGCCGGTGCAGGTGAACATGATGTGCCCATCCTGCGCGATCGTGCCGCCGAAGGTGGGCAGGATGTCCTCGGCCAGCTTCAGGATGCCTTCCTGGACATAGCGGGTGTGGGTACACAGCGTCCCCATCTGCTTCGCCACGGCCTCGACCACGCGGGGATGGGCATGACCCAGCGAGGCCACGTTGTTGTAGGCATCCAGGTAATCGTTGCCCTCGGGGTCGAACAGCAGCGCGCCCTCGCCGCGTTCGACGGTGACGGGTTCCTTGTAGAACAGCCGGTAGGCCGGGCCCAGCAGCCGGTCGCGGCGGCCGATGCGGTCGGCCAGCACCGGGTCCAGCGCGCCAAGGGTCGAGGGGTCGAAACTGTTGACCATCTTGCCGCGAAGATCGGCCGGGTTGGTCTGCGTGGTCATGGGAGGCTCCTTCAGAGGGTCTTGGCACGCAGGAGGTCGTCGACCTGCGTCACGGATCGCGCGAGGAACCAGTCCAGCTGAGCCCAGCTGGGTCCGGCGTTGCGCAGGATGTAGGTGGCGTTTTCCGGCATCAATGCGGCCCGCCACTGGGTCATGACCGCGCGCACCAGCACCCGGGCCATGCAAAGGTGTGGAATCATGGCGATTTCTGCGTCCCCAAGGGGGGCGATGTCCAGATATCCCGCAAGCACGGGGCGCGCCGGGGCAAAAATGTCGTCTGCGGCGGCGAAATCGCGGGCGATCTGGCCGGTGACGGCCGTGGCCACGTCGATGGCGATGGCGGTTTCCACCACATCGCCAAAGTCGATGACGCCGGTGACGAAACCGGGCGCCTGCGGATCCCCCACGATGTTCGAGGAATAGAAATCGTTGTGCAGCACCTGCCGGGGCAGTGCCGCCAGACGTGGCGCCAGATCTGCCAGCCGGTCGAAGGCGCGTTCTGCCAGGTCGCGCTGCGCGGGGGTGATCTGTACCTCGGCCAGCAGCGGCCGCAGGATCAACGCGTGCTGGACATCCCAGATCAGCGCCCGACCCTGCGCGGGGTGGCTGAAATCGGCCAGCGCCAGCCGCAACCGCGCCAGCGCCCGGCCGACCTGCAGGCATTTCGCGTCATCCAGCGCCAGATGATCAAGCGGCGTGCCCTCGACATAGCCCAGCAGCCGCACCATGCGCCCGCTCGCCGGATCACGCACCATCGCCTGCCCGTCGCGCGCCGGCACCACCCGCGGCACCGGCAGATCAAAGCCCTTCGCCTCCAGGTGACGCAGGGCCTGCAACTGCAGGTCCAGCTCGGCCTCGGATTCGTCAGGATTGGCGATCTTCAGGATAAAGCGCCCCTGCGGCGTGGTCAGGCGGAAGGTGTCATCCTTCTCGGTCGCCAGACGCTCCAGCGGGCCGCTCAGGCCGTAAAGGTCCAGGCACAGCGCCGCGGCCTGATCGGCATCGAGCGGCGTGAAGACCGTGGCCAGCCCCCCCTGCCCCGCCAGCGCCAGCGCCCGGTCGAGATCGTTCGTCATGTCGTGCTCACTTCGCTCAGGCGGGGGCCGGGCACAGCCGCCCGCCCCCCTTGGTCGTCTCAATGCCCGGTTCAGCCGCGGGGTGCATCCGGGAAAGGTTCCGGGTGCACGGCCTGATAGGCAGCCGCCAGTGCCAGGACCGTCTCGTCCTCGAACCAGCGGCCGACGAATTGCAGGCCGATCGGCAGGCCGTCGGGATCAAAGCCGCAGTTCACCGAAACGGCGGGCTGTTCGGTCATGTTGAACGGATAGGTGAAGGGCGACCAGTCGGTCCATTCCGTCATCCCCGAGCCCACCGGCCAGTCGACGCCGGCCTCGAAGGCCACCAGCGGCATGGTCGGCAGCATCAGCGCGTCATAGCGTTCGTGGAACTTCGCCATCGTCACCTTCAGCGCCGCGCGCACCTGGTCGGCCGCGATGAAGTCGCGGGCGGTCAGCAGGCGGCCCTGTTCGGTGATCGACAGGAACCCGGGGTCCATCTGCGCGCATTGCTCGGGCGTCGGATCGACCTGTTCCACGGCCCAGGCCTGGGCGGCGTACCACAGATCCAGCAGCGCCTTCTGCGGGCTGGCAAAGCCGGGATCGGCCTCTTCCACGATGGCGCCCATCGCGGCCATGCGGGCGGCGGCACGGTCGATGGCCTCGGCCACGGCCGGGGCGACGGGGTAGCCGTCAAGCGTCTTGGCGTAGCCGATGCGCAGGCCCTTGATGCCCTCGGGGCCCTTGCGGCAGGCGGCGGCAAAGTCGGGCACCTGAGCGGGCGAACGGCCGTAAAGCGCGTTGACCGAAGGCCCTGCCACGGCATTCAAGAACAGGCCCGAATCCTCGACCCGGCGGGTCAGCGGGCCCCGGTGCGCCAGTTCCGCCAGACCCGTCGGCGCGGTCGAGGGGACCCAGCCGAAGGTCGGCTTGATGCCGAAGACGCCGCAGAAGGACGCCGGGATGCGGATCGAACCCGCCCCGTCCGAGCCCTCGTGCAGCACGCCCATGTTCAGCGCCGCAGCCACTGCCGCCCCGCCCGAGGACCCGCCAGAGGCCCGGGTGATGTCCCAGGGGTTGGTGGTGTTGCCGCCGACGGGGCCGTGGGTCAGCCCCTTCCAGCCGAATTCCGGGCTGGCGGTGGTGCCAAGGATCGGGGTGCCGGCCGCGCGCAGCTTGGTGACGATCTCAAGATCCGTGGCCGAGGGTTCGGTTTCCCCAAGGATCGACCCCTTGCGGAACGGGATCCCCTTGACGCGGGTCAGTTCCTTGATCGTCGCGGGCACGCCGTCGATGGGCGACAGCGGCGTGCCAGCCTTCCAGCGCGCCTCCGAGGCGCGGGCCTCGGCCAGGGCCTCGTCGCCGACGACATAGACGAAGGCATTCACCTTGTCGTCGAACCGAGAGATCCGCGCCAGGGCGGCTTCGACCGCCTCGACGGGCGAGGCCGCGCCGCTGGCAAAGGCTGCCGACAGCTCGGTCGCGCTCATCTCGCCAAGGTCGGTCTTGGTCATCGTGTCAACCATGGTCTCAGGCCTCTGCCAGAACGGTTTTCGCAAGGGAATCAAGGGCGCGGGTGATCGCGGCGAACAGGTCTTCGATCTGCTCGGCGGTGATGATCAGCGGCGGGCACAGGCAGATGGCATCGCCGATGGCCCGGCAGATCACGCCCTCTTCCAGCAGCGCGGCCTGCGCCAGCTGGCCGACCTGACCGGCCTTGGCACCGGGCTTCAGCTCCAGCGCGCCGATCAGGCCGACACCGCGGGACCACAGCGCCATCTCGTGGCTTTCCAGCGCCTTCAGACCGGCCAGGAAGGGCGCTTCGAGGCGGGCAGCATTGCCGACCAGATCGCGTTCCTCGATGATCTTCAGGTTCTCAAGGCCGACGGCGGTCGCCACCGGATGCCCCGAGGCCGTGTAGCCATGGCCGAAGATGCCCAGCTTGTGGCTTTCGTCGGCGATGGGCTGGTAGAACTTGTCGCTCATCAGGATGGCGGAGAGCGGCATGTACGAGGACGAGATCTGCTTGGAGGTCACCATCACGTCGGGGGTGATGCCGAAGACCTCGCTGGCGAACATCTTGCCGGTGCGGCCGAAACCGCAGATGACCTCGTCCGCGACCAGCAGGATGTCGTATTTCTTCAGCACGGCCTGGATCGCCGCCCAGTAGCCCTTGGGCGGCACGATGACGCCGCCGGCGCCCATGACGGGTTCACCGAACATCGCGGCGATGGTCTCGGGGCCTTCCTTCAGGATCAGCTCTTCGAGGGCGGCCGCCATGCGGGCCGAGAACGCCTCTTCGGTCTCGCCGTCCAGATGGTCGCGCGGGTAATCGGGGGTCAGGGTGTGGATCATGCGGTCCAGCGGCAGGTCGAAGCTGCCGTGGTTCGCCGGGATCCCGGTGACGGAGCCCGCGGCGATGGTCACGCCGTGATAGCCCTTCACGCGGCCGATGATCTTTTTCTTCTCGGGCAGGCCGAGGGCGTTCGAACGGTACCAGATCATCTTGACGACCAGGTCGTTCGCCTCGGAACCCGAGGAGGTGAAATGCACCTTGGTCAGATGCGCGGGAGAGATCTGCACCAGCTTCTCGGCCAGGTCGACCGAGGGGCCGTGGGCCTTGTAGTTGAAGGTGTGGTAGTAGGGCAGCTTGCGCATCTGCGCATAGGCGACATCGGCCAGGCGCTTTTCGTCAAAGCCGACGGCCACCGACCACAGGCCCGCCAGGCCCTCGATGTAGCGCTTGCCGGCCTGGTCGAAGACATAGATGCCTTCGCCGCGGTCGATGACCAGGCCACCGGTTTCCTCGTATTTGCGCAGATCGCACGAGGGGTGCATGTGATAGGCGATGTCGCGGGCCTCGATCGAGTTCGGCGCGGGTTTCGCAGTCGCGGTCATGATAGGTTCGTCCTTGCTGGGAGGTCGGGGGGCAACGTCCGGGCAGCCCCCCGTTATGGGTGTCAGCCGACCTGAAGGTCCCATTCCTTGCCGGGAATGGCCTCGATCAGAGAGCGGGTATAGGGATGTTTCGGGTTGTCGAAGACCTGCGATCCGGGGCCGATCTCGACGCAGACGCCCTTTTGCATGACCATCACGCGGTCGCAGATCTGGGCGGCGACGCGCAGGTCGTGGGTGATGAAGACCAGGCTCAGGCCCAGTTCGCGCTTCAGCTCTTCCAGAAGCTCCAGCACCTGGGCCTGGATCGACACGTCAAGCGCCGAGACGGCCTCGTCCGCGACGATGACCTCGGGCTTCAGCGCCAGCGCCCGGGCGATGCCGATCCGCTGCCGCTGCCCGCCCGAGAATTCATGCGGGAAGCGGCGTGCCGATCCGGGCAGGCCCACACGTTCCAGAAGCGCCTCGGCCTCGGCCATGGCCTGGGCCACGGGGGTGCCATAGGCGATGGGACCGTCGGCAATGGCGCGCCCCACCCGGATCCGCGGGTTGAGCGAGGCAAAGGGATCCTGAAAGATCATCTGCACGCGGCGGCGCATCTCGCGCAGATCGGCGCCCTTGGCATGGGTCATATCCTTGCCATCCAGCAGGATCCGGCCCGCGTCGACATCCTGCAGCTTGACCAGGCAGCGCCCGAAGGACGACTTGCCCGATCCGCTTTCGCCAACGATGCCAAGGGTTTCCCCCTGCCCGATGGTGATGGTGATATCCTTCACCGCCTCGACCTTGCGGACCGGACGGAACAGACCCCCGCCCATCTTGTAGGTCTTGCAGGCGGCTTCGACCTGCATCAGCGGCGGCCGTTCGGGGGCGGCGGCGCGGCCCGCGCGCAGCTTCGGGATCGCGTCGATCAGACCGATGGTATAGGCGTGCTGCGGATTGGTCAGCACTTCGGATGCGGGGCCTTCCTCGACCACGCGGCCGAACTGCATGACCGCGACATGGTCGGCGATCTCGGCCACGACGCCGAAGTCGTGGGTGATGAACATCACCGCCATGTTGCGTTCGACCTGCAGCTTGCGGATCAGTTCCAGGATCTGCGCCTGGGTCGTCACGTCGAGCGCGGTGGTCGGTTCGTCCGCCACCAGGACCTCGGGTTCCAGGGCCAGCGCCATGGCGATCACCACGCGCTGCCGCTGCCCGCCCGACAGCTGGTGCGGATAGCTGCGCGCGGCGCGTTTGGGATCGGGCAGGCCCACCTCGTCCAGCAGTTCCAGCGCGCGCACGCGCCGTTCCGCGGGACGCAGCATGCCATGGGCCTCGAAGACCTCGGCGATCTGGTCCTCGATCCGCATCAGCGGGTTCAGCGCCGACATCGGTTCCTGGAAGATCATCGCGACACGGCGGCCGCGCAGCGCCAGAAGCTGCGCCTCGGTCAGGCGCGTCAGGTCCTGATCGCCCAGCAGGATGCGGCCCGCATTGACCTTCAGCCCCTCGGGCAGAAGGCCCATCAGGGCATTGGCGGACATCGACTTGCCCGAGCCGCTTTCGCCCACCACGCACAGGATCTTGCCGGGCCACAGGTCGAAGCTGACGCGATCGACGGCATAGGGACGGTCGGCGCCCTCGGGCAGCGCGATGCGCAGGTTCTCGATGCGGACGGCGGGGGCAAGGGAGGGTGCTACGGTCATGGTCACGCGTTCCGCTTCTTGAGACGCGGGTTCAGGGCGTCGTTCAGCCCCTCGCCGATCAGGTTGAAGGCCAGCACGGTCAGCAGGATCGCCAGCCCCGGGAAGAAGCTGATCCACCAGGCCTGGCGCAGCACGGTGCGGCCGGCGCCGATGATGTAGCCCCAGCTCATGACGTTGGGATCACCAAGGCCCATGAAGTCCAGCGCGCTTTCCGTCAGGATCGCCGTCGCCACCATCATCGAGGCCAGCACGATGACCGGAGAGATGGTGTTGGGCAGGATCTGGCGGCGGATGATGGTCAGGCTGCTCTGGCCCGACAGCTCGGCCGCCTCGATGAATTCGCGACGGCGCAGCGACATCACCTCGCCGCGCAGCAGGCGGGCGACGGGCGGCCAGCTGACCAGCGCGATGGCGATGATGATCGAGGTGATCGAGGGCTGGAAGATCGCGACCAGCACGATGGCGAAGGCAAAGCTGGGGATCACCTGGAAGAATTCGGTGATGCGCGACAGGATGTCATCCACCCAGCCGCCGAAATAGCCCGCAGCCGCCCCGATCGGGATGCCGATGGCCAGGCTGACCACGGTCGACACGATCCCCACCAGCAGCGAGACATAGGCGCCATGCGCCAGCCCCGAGGCAATGTCGCGGCCCAGCGTATCGGTGCCCAGCATGACCGTCGGGTCCTGGAAGGGCGCCATGAAGGGCATGTTGACCATGTCCCAGGGGCTTTCGGGGAACAGGAAGGGCGCGACGATCGACAGGACCAGCACGATCCCCAGGATCCACAGGCCGACGACGGCGCCGCGGTTCTGCTTGTAGGCTTTCCAGAAGTCTTTCATGACAGGCGGATCCTCGGGTCGACGACACGGTACAGGATGTCGGTGATCAGGTTGAACAGCAGCACCAGCGCGGCCGACACGGTGAAGACCCCCAGAAGCAGGTTGTAGTCGCGGCTTTGCAGGGCTTCGAACATCAGCCGGCCGATGCCCGGCCAGGCGAAGACGGTTTCGATCAGCACGGCGCCGCCGACCAACTGGCCTGCGTGCAGGCCGGCCAGCGTCACCACCGGCAGGATCGCGTTGCGCAGCACGTGACGGCGCTGGATGACATGCGATTTCAGGCCCTTGGCGCGGGCGGTCTTGACGAAGTCCAGCCGGTTCACCTCCAGCATGGAGGCCCGGGTGATGCGCACATAGGTCGCCATCGAGAACAGCCCCAGCGTCACCGCGGGCAGGATCAGGTGCTTGAGGATATCAAGCATCCTTGCGACACCGGTCAGCGTCGAGGCCGCCTGTTCATAACCGAAGGCCGGCAGCCAGCCCAGCTCGACCGAGAACAGCAGCACCGCCATCAGCGCCATCCAGAACAGCGGCGTAGCGTAGAACAGCAGCGCGATGGTGCTGATGATGCTGTCCGAGGGCTTGCCCTGCCGCGCGGCGGCGATGACGCCCGCAAAGACCCCCAGCACCAGCGAGATCGCGAAAGCCGAGAGCGACAGCAGCAGCGTCGCGGGCAGCCGGTCGAGGATCAGCGACAGAACCGAGGCCTGCTGGCGGTAGGAATAGCCCAGGTCCAGATGCGCCACGTGGCTGATGTAGGTCCACAGCTGGATGTAGAATGGCTGATCCAGACCGAATTGCGCACGCAGCTCCGCGATGAATTTCGGGTCGGCGTCACCCGCCTCGCCCGCCATGACCAGCGCCGGATCGCCCGGGGCCATGTGGATGAGGCAGAAGTTGAGGACGGAGATGGCGAAGAGGATGATGACGATCTTCACCAGCCGCCCGAACAGGAAACGTATCATGAGGGAGGGGCCCGTTCTGTCACGGTAAGAGGGGACCCGGCGCGCCGCAGGCAGTGCCGCGCGCCGGGCCTAGGCAAGGGCCGGGGACCCGCAGGCCCCCTGCCCGGCTTACTTCTTGATCCAGGCGTCGCCCAGAGAGTTGCCGATGCCGTTCGCGGTCTTCACCAGGTCCTGCACCGAGCAGTCGTAGAGGGTCGGGAAGCTGAGTTCCTGCAGCCAGGCCACGGGCACGTCGGCCTGCAGCTTTTTCTGGATGTCGGTATAGAGCGACTGGCGTTCCTCGTCGGTGGGGGCGACGGCGGCCTTGTCGAACAGGGTGTCGATCTCGGGGTTGGAATAGCCCTCGACGTTGGCGAAGGGGTTGCCCTTGGTGATCTGGCTGGAAATGTAGTTCCGTGCCACGCCAAGCGCCGGGTCGCCGTTTTCATACAGATAGGTGAAGGCGATGTCGTAATCCCATTGCGAGGTCTTCTGGTTCCAGCCCGCGACGTCGGTGGATTCGATCTCGACCGGGATGCCGACGGCCGAAAGGTTCTGCTTGACCACCTCGGCCCAGCGTTGCCAGGTCTCGCCATAGGGCAGCGGCAGCAGGCGCAGGGGCTTGTCGCCCTTGTAGCCGATATCCTTCAGCAGTTCCTTGGCCTTCTTGGGGTCATAGTCGTACTGCGGATCGACCTTGT
Source organism: Pseudooceanicola sp. NS-SX9 (assembly GCF_057380705.1). Classification (NCBI taxonomy): domain Bacteria; kingdom Pseudomonadati; phylum Pseudomonadota; class Alphaproteobacteria; order Rhodobacterales; family Paracoccaceae; genus Pseudooceanicola; species Pseudooceanicola sp. NS-SX9. Next base: position 2,810,260 of record NZ_CM170818.1, read on the forward strand.
CGAAGAACGGGATCGACGAGGTGATCGGCCCGCTGGCGACCTTGCCATAGCCGTTCCACAGCACCTTCAGCATCATCGGCCGGTTCAGCGCGTACATCACCGCCTGACGGAACTTGACGTTGTCCATCGGGGCTTCGCGGTTGTTCAGCCACAGGAAGGACATCGGGCCGTTGTATTCCCAGCCCTTCTCGGTCAGGCAGACGTTCTTTTCCTTGGCCAGCCGCGGAATGTCGAAATTCTCGACCGAGCCGCCCGGCAGCACCGACACGGTGCGTCCCTCGAAGGCCGTCGCGCGCGAGGCCGCGTCGGGGATCACGTGGTAGACGACTTCATCCAGGTAGGGATGGCCGGGGTTCCAGTAGTGGGGGTTCTTCACCAGGTCGATGTACGAGCCCTTCTGCCATTCCTTCAGCATGAAGGGACCGGTGCCGACGGGCTTGTCGTTGTTGGGGTTCTTGCTGAAGTCGGTGCCTTCATAGAGATGCGCCGGGATGATCGGCGAAACCGTATAGCTGAACGAGCGGATGAAGGGGCCGTAGGGTTCCTTCAGCTTGAAGACGATGGTGTTGTCGTCGGGGGCGGTGATCGTCTCGACATGGCGCATGACCTCGCGCCATTTCGGGTTCGTCTCGGTCAGGAACTTGGTGAAGGTGAACAGCACGTCCTTCGAGCTGAACGGCTGCCCGTCCGAGAACTGCACGCCCTTGCGCAGGTGGAAGGTATAGGTCAGCGCGTCGGCGGATTTCTCCCAGCTTTCCGCCAGCGAGGGCATCGGCTTGAGGTGTTCGTCATAGCGCAGCAGCCCCTCGTAGATCGAGCCCGCCACCAGCAGGCTGGGGCCGTTCGTGGTGATGCCGATCATCAGGCTGGGGGGTTCGGGCTGGACCACCAGGTCCAGGCGGCCACCGGCGACGGGGGTGTCCTCGGCCAGGGCTGCCGTGGTGCCAGCCGTCAGGCAAAGGGAAAGCGCAAGCGCTCCGCGGCGGAGCGCAGTCGAAGAAAGCATGGTCGTGACCTTCCTGTTGGAACGGCCGTTTATCCGGCCTTTTCTGGAAGGACCCCCTGCCGTCATGGGTGAAGGCGGTTGGGTCCGGTACGTCTCTGGGGCGTCTACCCTGACCCCAAGACTGCGGACGCCCCCCCATCATGTCGAATTATTTTGACCAATCCGGCCTATCAGGCCCGTCTATGCCGCATCAGAGGTCAAGAATTTTCCCGCATGTTTTCAATGCCCTGATGGCGGTCTCGCGGAGAGGCGCCAAACACCCGCATCTCGGGCGGGCGATCGGCGATCTGCTCGGAAAATGCGCGATGCAGTTCTTCTTCCATGCGGTTGCGCAGCCCGGCGGGCTGGCTGACGAAGTAGATCCCGGCCTGCGGCGTGCCCTCGTAGGGGGGCAGCCGCCACAGCCGGCCGGCGGCGCAATCACGTTCCACCACATGCACCGGCAACGGCCCGATGCCAAAGCCCGCGATCACCATCCGCTTGACCTCTTCAAGGTTATGGGCGCGGCCCACCAGATCGGGGTTCAGCCCGCAGCGCAGGCGCAGCGCCGCCAGCTCGTGCATGGCGCGGTTGGAATGTTCGGCCAGGTAGCCCACGGAATCATGCCCCGCCAGGTCGGTGGGCTGCAGCCCCTCGACCCCGAAAAGCGGATGGGCGGGCCCGCAGTAAAGGCCGAAATGCTCGTGAAAGAGCAACGTGTAATCCAGTTGCAGGTTGCGCTCGCCGATGATGCAGACGCCCATCTCGGCGCGCCGCGCCGCCACCATCGCCAGCCCCTCGCGCGAGGCCTCGACGCGCAGCGTCAGCTGCACCTGCGGGTGGCGGCGGTGAAAGGTGGCCAGGGCCGCGTCGAAATCCGGGCTTTCGACATGGCTGGCCAGAACGATGGTCGCCTCTCCGGTCAGCACCTTCTCGGCCTGCCCCAGCGAGGCCGGCAACCGAGAGACCGCGGCCGTGATCTCCAGCGCTTCGGCCAGCAGGGTGCGCCCGGCCTCGGTCAGTTCGAACATGGTCGAGCTGCGCTCGATCAGCCGGTGGCCCACCTGTTCCTCCAGCCGTTTCAGGCTGCCCGAGACCGCCGGCTGCGTCAGGCACAGCCGCTGTGCCGCATCGGTGATCGAGCGCGACTGCGCAATCGTCACGAAGCTGCGCAGCAGGTTCCAGTCCAGATGAGAAAATCCCGAATCCATGGTCCCGCGTCCCTTGTGTCCTGCCCTCCCTGACGGGCCACCAGCGGAAGGCCCGGCTGACACAGGGGTCGCCGGTCACCGGACGAAGGTCAAGAACGCGGCCCGCCTGCCCGCGGGGCAGCGGGCAGACGGCGTATCTTCGGGCAGGCGAACGCCCGTTTCAAGCGCAGATCAGGCGGCGGCCTCCTGCACCATCCGCAGCAGCAGCTGGGCGCCATGGGCGGCCTGTTCCGGCGTGCACCATTCCGCTTCGCTGTGCGAAACGCCGCCCCGGCAGGGCACGAAGATCAGCGCCGTCGGGCAGCGTTCCGACAGGGTCAGCGCATCATGGGCCGTGAGCGTCGGCATGGTGGTGACCCCCAGGCCCATCTGCTGCGCCAGCTGCTGACCGCGGTCGATCATCGCCGCATCAAAGATGCAGGGCTCGCGGTAGTGGCGGTGTTGCAGGTCGATCTCCAGGCCGGTTTCGGCGGCGATTTCGGCAACGGCGGCGGCGATGCGGTCGGTGATTGCGGTGCGGCCCGCCGGATCCTGATGCACCACCGCCCAGCTTAGGGTGCTGAGATGCGGGATGTTGACCCGGTTGTTCGGCCAGTTGCCGATCACCGAGGCGCTGACCATGCCCTGGGGTTCGACACTGGCGCCGATGGCCTCGATCCGCAGGATCAGCTTGGCGGCGGCGACCAGCGCGTTGCGGCGTTCCGACATTGCCAGCGTCTGGGTATGGCCATTGGCGCCCCGGATCGTCGCATAGCCCGAACACATCGCCGAAGAGCGCGTCACCATCGCCACGTCAAGGCCCGCGGCCTCCAGCTCGGGGCCCTGTTCGATATGCAGTTCAAGATAGGCATGGGGGGCGGGACCGGGCACGGGGGCATCGCCCGCCGCCCCGATGCGCGCCAGCTCGGCGCCCAGCACGCGGCCCTCGGGATCGGTGCGCGACAGTGCCTCTTCCAGCGACAGGGTGCCGGCATGGACCGCCGATCCCATCACGCCGGGCTGGAAGCGGGCGCCCTCCTCGTTGGTCCAGTCGACGATCTCGAGGGGGCGGCGGGTGGTGATGCCGGCGCGGTCCAGGGCGCGGCACAGTTCCAGCCCGGCCAGCACGCCCAGCACGCCGTCAAAGCGCCCGCCCGGCAGCTGGGTATCCAGATGGCTGCCCACCATCACCGGCGCGGCCAGGGGATCAGAGCCCTCGCGGCGGGCGAAGATGTTGCCGATCCGGTCGGTGCGCAGGCTCAGCCCGGCCTCCTGCGCCCAGTGGCGGAACAGCGCCCGCCCCTCGCGGTCGGCATCCGTCAGCGCCCCCCGCATCGAGCCCCCGGCGGCCGTGCCGCCGATCGCGCCCATGGTCATCAGGTCGGACCACAGGCGCGCGGCCTCGATCCGGGGTTCAGTGGGGTTCGCCTGCATCATCGGCCCTCTCCTGTGCGGGGGCGGGCCGTGGTGGCCGCCCCTTCTGTTGCCGGGATCGAACCATGTGCGCGACGCCGGGACCAATCAGGATGCGGGATACTGCGCATTACCGGACCCTATGGCGGGCCACGAACCGGGGATTGCCGGGGCCGGCCAGATCCGCCGGCCAGCTGCGATGTGCAAGGGCCCGGTCCTGCTGTGGCAAGGCCAGTCCAGGCCCCGGGATCATGGACTTGGCCGCATTTGATGATCCTGGGGTTGCCCGTCATCCGTCCGAACCGGGGCGGGTGCACTGGCATAAGGCATCCGCTTTGCCCCGGGCCCAGCGCAGAACGGGAACCACGCCCCGGGGGTCCCGGTCAGGATCCCCGCGCCGCATCCCCCCAAGGCCCCGCAGGATCGCGGCGGGAAGCCGCGCCATGCTGCCCGAAATCCAGGCAGTTCCGGCGGCCTTCAGGCGGGACGCCCCCCTGGGCCCTAGCGGTCAGGCGCGTCGGGGTCGGCAATATCGGCCGGACACAGGCTCAGGACCTGGTTCTGGTCATCCAGGTTCTGCACGATGGCATGCAGGGTGCGGATCGTGACCTCGATATCCTCGGCCGGCACGCCTTTCAGGGCCCGGGTGCCGATACCGTCGATGCGGGTGCGGGTCTGCTCCATCAGCCGGGCACCGGGTTCGGTCAGGATCACCCGCTTGGCGCGGCTGTCGGCCGGGTCGGTCTCGCGCTGGATCAGGCCGCGGCTTTCCAGCCGCTCGGCCGCATCCGAGATCGTCATCGCCCGCGCTTTCATCAGGCTGGCCAGTTCCGTCTGGGTGCTGGGCCCGCGCGTCATCACGATCCCCAGAATGCGCCAATGCGTCAGCGTCATCTTCTGCGCCCGCGTTTCGCATTCGAAGGCACGTTTGAGAAGTTGCGCCGCCTCGTGCAGCGGCAGGGCAAGCCTCTTCATGGCATTTCACCTCTCCGTCTTGCCAAGTCTTACGGAGACTTATAATAAGCCATCGTAAGAAGTAAAGACACCCCTCCCCACGGTCAGCCCAACATCTGCCCAACACGACGCAGCTTTGCCGCTGCACCCGCCCTCTCCTCGGGGCGGTGCGGACGTCACGGTACGAGAAGGACGAAGTGACATCATGAGCGAACAGCCCGAAAAACAAAGCACCCCGGACGCCCCCAAGAAAAAGGGCAGCAAGGGCAAGGTCATCCTTCTGGTGATCCTCATCGCCGCTCTGGTCGGGGCCGGCTGGTGGGGCTATGGCTGGTGGACCGAAGGCCGCTTCATGGAAAGCACCGACGACGCCTATATCCAGGCCGACCAGGTGGCCGTGTCGCCCAAGGTGACCGGCTATGTCGATGAAGTGCTGGTGCAGGACAATGCCGACGTGAAGGCGGGCGACGTGCTGGTGCGCATCGACGCGGCGGATTACAAGGCGGCGCTGGAACAGGCGGATGCCCAGAAGACCGCCGCCGAGGCCGACCTTGGCAGCGCCCAGGCCGAGCTTGAGCGTTCCAAGACCATGGTCGACCAGGCCGAGGCCCAGGTCGAAAGCGCCCAGACCAAGGCCGATTTCGCGCAAAGCCAGGTGGATCGCTATGCGCCGCTGGTGAAATCCGGCGCCGCGACCTCGGAACAGATGTCGCAGCTGACCTCGACCCGGGACGAGACCGCCAGCCAGGTGAAGGTTGCGCAGACTCAGCTGGCCTCGGCCAAGGCTGCCGTCGCCACCGCCGAGGCATCCGTCGGGCAGGCCAAGGCAGGCATCGTGCAGGCCCAGGCGCAGCAGCGCCGCGCGCAGCTCGATGTCGATCACACCGAGGTCCGCGCCGCCATCGACGGCAAGATCGGCGACCGGTCGGTGCAGAAGGGCCAGCTGGTGCAATCGGGGACCAACCTGATGACCATCGTGCCGATGACGCAGCTTTATCTGGCCGCCAACTTCAAGGAGACCCAGCTGGCCGAGATCAAGGTCGGCCAGAGCGTCAAGATCGAGGTCGACGCCCTGCCCGATGCCGAACTGCACGGCACGGTGGAAAGCTTCTCTCCCGGGACCGGCGCACGGTTCTCGCTGCTGGGGTCGCAGAATGCCACCGGCAACTTCACCAAGATCGTGCAGCGCGTCCCGGTGCGGATCTCGATCCAGGCGGATCCGGCGGTGATGGCGCGGCTGATCCCGGGCATGTCGGTCACCGCGACCGTCGACACCCGCACCGGTGACGACAAATGAGCGACGTCCAGCCTGGCGCCCGCCGCCAGTGGAAGCCGGGCGAGAAGGCGGATGGGTCGGACTGGCTGACCGTCTTCGCCGGGACGCTCGGCGCGCTGATGGCGACTCTCGATATCTCGATCACCAACTCGGCGCTGCCGACGATCCAGGGGGCGATCGGCGCCTCCTCGACCGAGGCCACCTGGATCTCGACCGCCTATCTGGTGCCCGAGATCATCATGATCCCGCTGACCGGCTGGTTCACCCGGATGCTGGGCCTGCGCACCTTCCTGCTGAGCATGACCATCCTGTTCGTCATCTTCTCGATGATGTGCGGGGTGTCGGACACGCTGGGCAGCATGATCGCGGGCCGGATCGGCCAGGGCTTCACCGGCGGGGCGATGATCCCGACGGCGATGACCATCGTGTCGACCCGGCTGCCGCCGGCGCAGCGCCCCGTGGGCATGGCCCTGTTCGGCTTCACCGCCGTCATGGGCCCGGTCCTGGGCCCGCTGCTGGGCGGCTACCTGACCGAGACCGTCAGCTGGCACTATGCCTTCTTCATCAACCTGCCGGTGGGGATCTTCCTGACCGTGCTGCTGTTCACCGGCATGAAGCACACCCCCGTGCGCCTGAAGGTGCTGGAAGAGGCCGACTGGCTGGGCATCATCGGCATGTCGATGGGCCTGGGCTGCCTGACCGTGGTGCTGGAGGAAGGCCAGCGCGACAACTGGTTCCAGTCCGACATGATCGTCACCCTGTCGGTGCTGACGGCGGTGGGGCTGTTCCTGCTGATGGTGGGCCAGGTCTTTGCCAAGCGGCCGGTGATCGACCTGTCGATCCTGCTGGGACGCGAATTCGGCTCGGTCTTCATCATGGCGCTGCTTTTGGGCGCGGCGCTTTATGGCATGGCCTACATGATCCCGCAGTTCCTGGCATCCATCGCCGATTACAATTCGCTGCAATCGGGGATCATCGTGCTGATCTCGGGGTTGCCGACGCTGGCGATGATGCCGTTCATCCCGATCCTGATCAAGGCAATCGACCTGCGGGTCGCGGTGGCCTTCGGCTTTTGCATGTATTCCCTTTCGTGCTGGGTCGACACCACGCTGACCGCCAATGCGACGGGGGCGGATTTCTACGTCTCGCAGGTGCTGCGGGGGATCGGCCAGGGCTTCTCGATGCTGTTCCTGAACCAGGCCGCCAGTTCCTCGGTGCCTGACGAGAAGGCCGAGGACGCCTCGGGGCTGTTCAACGCCGCGCGTAACCTTGGCGGCTCGATCGGGCTGGCGCTGATCGCCACGCTGAACTCTCAGCGCTCGGCCTTCCATGCCGAACGCCTGAGCGAGCAGATCACCGCCAATTCCCCCCAGGTGCAGCAGATGCTGAGCCAGGCCTCGGGCTCCCCGCAGGGAACCGAGACAGTGCTGGGCTATCTTTCGCAACTGGTGAATGTGCAGGCGCTGGTGATGACCTACAATGACATCTTCTGGCTTTATGCGGTGGCGCTGATCGTCGTCGTGCCGCTGGCCTTCATCCTTCGTCCCCTGCCCAAGGGCCAGGGGCCTTCCGCAATGCATTGAAAGGGCGGCCGATGCGCACCAGATCCCTTCTTCTTCTCTCGGCCCTGCCCTTCCTGGCGGCTTGCACCGTGGGCCCGGATTATGCCGGTCCCCCCAAAGTGGCCCCCAAGGCCGAGGCCGCGAAGTCCTTCCAGAACACCGGACAGGGCATCACCGGCTACTACCCGCCCGCCCAGTGGTGGGCCGGGTTCCACGATGCCGAGATGACACGGCTGATCGACATCGCCCTGAAATCCAGCCCCGATGTGGCCGCCGCCCGCGCCCGTGTCAGCGCCTCCGAGGCGCAGTTCGGCTCGACCAAGGCGGGGCTGCGGCCAAGCGGGTCCGCCAGCGTCGGCGCGATGCGCGCCCATGTCGGGCTGGGCGATACCTCGGGGCTGACCGAGGCGCTGCGCAACGCTTCGGGTGATGATACCGTGACGGTGCCCGGCAGCTACAACACCACGATCTACAACGACCTGTTCACCGCCTCGTGGGAATTCGACCCCGCCGGCGGCGACACCCGCAAGCTGCGCGGCGCCCAGGCCAAGGCCGAAGCCGCCGCCGCCCAGCTGGCGGATGCCCAGGTGCAGCTGTCGGCCGAGGTGGCGCGCGCCTATGTCAGCCTGCGGGCCGCGCAGGAACAGCTGGCGATCTCGCGCCGGTCGATCGGGTTGCAGCAGCGCACTCTGACGCTGACCCAGCAGCAGGTCGAACAGGGCACGGCATCCGACCTGTCGCTGGCCCGGCTGAAGACCCAGCTGGCCACGACCGAGGCCGACCTGCCGCTGATGCAGGCCCAGGTCAAATCCCTTTCGGCGCAGATCGCGGCGCTGTGCGGGCTGGAGCCGGGCACGCTGGACAAGGAGCTGTCGCGGTCGGGTCGCATCCCGGCGCCGCCGAAGGTGGTCAACGTCGGCTCGCCCTCGGCCATGCTGCGCCGCCGCCCCGACATCCGGGTCGCCGAACGCAATCTGGCCGCCAGCAACGAACAGATCGGCCAGGCCATCGCCGGCTACTTCCCGAAGATCACCTTCATGGGCGTGGCGACCACCGGATCGACCGATGCGAACGCGCTGCTGCGGACGGATTCGATCTCTATCCTGGGCGGGCCGTCGCTGTCGTGGAACTTCCTGAACCTCGGGCGGACGAAGGCGGCGATTGCCTCCAGCCAGGCGGGCTTTGATGCCTCCGAGGCCGAGTACCGCAAGGCCGTGCTGGGCGCGCTGGAAGACGCCGAAAGCTCGCTTGCGCAGTTCGAGGGGCGGCGGGCCAACGTGGCGAAGCTGGCCGATGCCAGCGCCAATGCGACGCGCGCCTCGGACCTGTCGCAGACGCTGAACCAGGCGGGCACGCTGTCGCTGATCGACATGCTGGATATCCAGCGCCAGGAACTGCAGACCCAGCTGGCGCTGGCACAGGGCCGTGCGCAGCTGTCGACCGCCTATATCGCGCTGCAGAAAAGCCTTGGCCTGGGCTGGACGGCACCGCCCGCCCCCCAGCAGACCGCCGCGGCGCAACCGGCGAAGGCCGCCGCCAAGGGCTGACGCCAGGGCGCCACCGGACAGAGCGGAAACGAAAAGGGGCGGAACCGATGGTTCCGCCCCTTCCCTTTCGGATCGTCCCGGCCTCAGTTCAGCTGGGTGATGAAGCGGGTCTGCAGGTAGGCCTCGATCGCTTCCGAGCCCCCTTCGGTGCCCTGGCCGCTGTCGTTGATGCCGCCGAAGGGGACCTCGGGCAGCGCCAGACCGTTGTGGTTCACCGTGACCATGCCGGCCTGCACTTCGGCGCGGATGCGCTGGCTGCGCGCGGCCGAGGTGGTCCAGGCATAGGCCGCCAGACCGAAGGGCAGACGGTTGGCCTCGGCAAAGGCCTCGTCATCGGTGGTGAAGCGGTTGATGATCGCCACCGGGCCGAAGGGCTCTTCGTTCATGATGCGGGCATCGGTGGGCACGTCGGTCAGCACGGTGGGTTCGAAGAACCAGCCCTCGTTGCCGATGCGCTTGCCGCCGGTGGCCAGCTTGGCGCCACGCTCGATGGCGTCGCCGATCAGCTCTTCCATGGCGGGGATGCGGCGGTCATTGGCCAGCGGGCCCATCTCGACGCCCTCTTCGGTGCCGGCGCCGACCTTGACGGCGCGGGCGGCGGCCACGAAGCTTTCGGTGAAGGCATCGGCCACCGGATCCTGGATCAGGAAGCGGGTGGGCGACACGCAGACCTGGCCCGCGTTGCGGAACTTCGAGCCCGCCATCACCGACACGGCCGCGTCGATATCGGCATCGTCGAAGACCAGCACCGGCGCGTGGCCGCCCAGTTCCATGGTCGATTTCTTCATGTGCTGCGCGGCGAGGCCCGCCAGCATCTTGCCCACGGGGGTCGAGCCGGTGAACGAGATCTTCTTGATCAGCGGATGCGGGATCAGATAGCCCGAGATTTCCGCCGGAACGCCATAGACCAGGTTCAGCACGCCATCGGGCAGGCCCGCATCGACAAAGCACTGGATCAGGGCGGCGGGCGATGCCGGGGTTTCCTCGGGCGCCTTGACGATGATCGAGCAGCCGGCGGCCAGCGCGGCCGAGACCTTGCGCACCACCTGGTTGACGGGGAAGTTCCACGGCGTGAAGGCTGCGACGGGACCGACGGCTTCCTTGATGGTGATCTGGGTGACGGCCGGGTTGCGCGGCGGGATCACCTGACCATAGGTGCGGCGCGCCTCACCGGCGAACCATTCGATGGTGTCGGCGGCGCCCATCAGTTCGACCTTGGCCTGGGCGACGGGTTTGCCCTGCTCGGCGGTCATCCAGGCGGCAACCTCGTCGGCGCGTTCGCGCATCAGGGCGGCGGCCTTGTTCATCACCTTGAAGCGGTCCAGCGGAGAGCTGGTCTTCCAGATTTTGAAACCGGCCTCGGCCGCGGCCAGTGCCTCGTCCAGGTCGACCTTCTCGGCATGGGCGACGGTGCCGATCTGCTGGGCGGTGGCCGGGTTGATCACGGGAATCGTCTTGCCGGATGCCGCGGGCTTCCAGGTGCCGTTGATGAAGAGTTGGGTATCGGGATAGCTCATGGCAGATCCTCCTGTCTTGCGATTGCGCGCACCTGATCAGGACAGGGCGGGCTCTGCAAGGGGTTCTCCCTGCAATTGCGCCGTCCGGCTGAGCGCATGCCACAAGGTGCCCGCAGAACTGCGCATTCCCATGACACAAAGCCGTGTGTCCTCGGGGCGCAGCACGAAAACGCCCATGTGATGAACAGCCGTGCGCGTCGCGTGACCGGCCGACAGGCGGTCGGTGTCGATGTTCACCAGCTTTTCCAGCAGCCGAATGATCGGCGCCGCACCCGCGCTGCTGGTGATTTCGACCATGGCCCAGCCGTCGGTCTGTTCGGTCACCGCGCATCCCGGTGCACGGGCGGCGATCCGGGCGGCAAAGTCGGTTTCCGCCTGACCCGGCGCCAGGATCAGCCATTGGTCCGCCATCGAGGCAAAGGACCAAAGCCCCTCGGCCTCGGCCAGATCCATCGGCGCGGGCAGCGGCAGGTCGGGACGCGCCGCCCCCCGGCCCGGCGCGACCGAGGCAATGGCCACGTCGGGGCGTTCGCTCAGCATGAGGGGCCCGTGGGTTTCGGTCCTGGGGGTCGTGCCGCCCAGGGCGGTCAGCGGGATCAGGGGATCAGGCACGAAGACGCTCTCCTTCGGGGTCGATGAAATGGGGCGAGGTGACACGCACGCGGACCTCGGCACCCTCGATCGGGTTGGCGGCAATCACCACCTCGCCCAGGCGGGTGTCGCCGTGTTCCAGGTAGCCAAGCGCGATCGGGTGGCCCAGATGCGGCGAATGGCAGGTCGAGGTGATCCAGCCCTGATCCGTCGCCATGGTCCGTTCCGCCCCGTCGGTGAACAGGTGCGATCCCCCGGCGATGGCGGATGCCCCATCCTCGGGGACAAGGCCCACCAGGCGGCGGGCATCACCCGCCAGACCTTCGCGGCGCGACATGATGGCGCCCAGGCTGTCCTTCTTCTGCGACACCATCCGGCCCAGCCCCATCATCGCGGCGGTGGCCTGGCCGTTCAGCTCGGCGCCGGCGGCATGGCCCTTCTCGATGCGCAGGACCGCGAGCGCCTCGGTCCCGTAGGGGGTGACGCCCAGATCGGCGCCCTGCTGCATCAGCCGTTCCATCAGCGCATTGCCATAGCGGGCGGGCACGGCGATCTCATAGGCCAGCTCCCCCGAGAACGAGATCCGGAACAGCCGCGCGCGCAGCCCGCCGCAGATCGTCAGGTCGCTGCAGGCCATGAAGGGGAAGGCCGCGTTCGACAGGTCGAACCCGTCGACGATGCGTTCCAGCAGGGCGCGGGATTTCGGCCCGGCGACGGCGATCTGCGCCCAGGCCTCGGTGGTCGAGATCAGCTGCACGTCCAGATCCGGCCACAGACCCTGCCGCGCGAATTCCATGTTGCGATAGACCAGCCCCGCATTGGCGGTGGTGGTGGTCACGACATAATGGTCCGCGCCCAGCCGGGCACAGGTGCCGTCGTCATAGGCAAAGCCGTCCTCGCGCAGCATCAGCCCATAACGGACCCGGCCCACGGGCAGCGTCGCCATCATGTTGGAATAGAGCCGGTTCAGGAATTCGCCCGCATCGGCGCCCTGCACATCGACCTTGCCCAGCGTGGTCACATCGCAGAGGCCGACGCCCGCGCGCACCGCAAGGACCTCGCGGTCGACGGACTGGCGCCAGTGGGTTTCGCCCGGCACGGGGAAGTACTGCGCGCGCATCCACTGGCCGACCTCGACAAAGGGCGCGCCACGGGATTTCGCGAAAGCGTCAGTGGGGGTCAGGCGACGGGGGCGGAAATCGGGGCCGGTGTCGCCACCGCCCAGCACCCCAAGCGAGACGCCGGTATAGGGCGGACGGAAGATCGTGGTGCCGGTCTCGGGGATGGATCTGCCGGTCAGTTCCGCCATGACGGCAAGCGCCGTGACGTTGGCGGTCTTGCCCTGATCGGTCGCCATGCCAAGGGTGGTCCAGCGTTTCAGATGCTCGACCGGGCGCATGTTTTCCTTGTGCGCCAGGGCGATGTCCTTGACCGTCACGTCGTTCTGGAAATCGACCCAGGCGCGGCCCTTGCCCGGCACATGCCAGAGGGCCACACCATTCGCAGGCGTATCCTCGGCCTCTGGCAGGGGGATGGCGGGGGCCAAGATGTTCAGTTCGGCCAGCGCCTGGACGGCCACGGCAGCGCCATCGCGCAGGGCGGCGGCGGTGCTGCCCTGCCCGCGTGCGGCCCCGGCCACCAGCAGCCCGCCCGGGCCATCGGTGCCGGGCACAAAGGCCTGCAGCGCGCCATCCCAGAGCGGCCGGCCACGGTGGTGCGACGACAGGTGCACGTTGGGGTTCCACCCGCCCGAGACGCCAAGCGCGCCGCAGGTGATGTGCTGCGTGCCCTTCGGCCCTGCAACGGTGATGCCCCGCAGCCCCAGCCGCCCGACCGATCCGGTGACCTGCGCGCCCGCGATCAGGCGATAGTCGCCCTGCGGCTGCGCATCCATACGGCTGTCGATGACGGCGGTGACGGGCACGCCCTTCAGCATCAGGTCGCGCGCGGTGCGGTGGCCGTCGTCATGGCTGGTGAAGATCGCCACCGGCTGGTCGGTGCCGGGCGCCGTGGCCCAGCGGTTGGCATAGGCGCGCATGGCGCCCGCCAGCATGATGCCCGGACGGTCGTTATTGGCGAAGGGAATGTGGCGTTCGGTGGCGCCAGCGGCCAGCACGGCGCGTTTCGCGGTGATCCGCCACAGGGTCTGGCGCACGCCCTTGCCGGGCGTCGGCAGGTGGTCCGAGACGCGCTCGACCGCGCCATAGATGCCGTGATCGTAGACGCCGAAAACGGTGGTGCGGGGCAGCAGGCGGACGTTGTCCATACGGCGCAGTTCGGACAGCACCGCGTCGATCCAGCCGGTGGCGGGTGCGCCGTCCAGCAGGTGGCTTTCGGCCAGCAGGCGGCCACCGAAACGGCTGTCCTCGTCCGCAAGGATCACCTTCGCCCCGGCGCGCCCCGCAGTCAGCGCCGCAGCAAGGCCCGCCGCACCGCCGCCGATCACCAGCAGGTCGGCATGAAGAAAGCCCTTGTCATAGGCATCGGGATCGTCGCCCTCGGCCAGGCGCCCAAGGCCCGCGGCACGGCGGATCGCCGGTTCATACAGCTTTTCCCAGAACGCCCGGGGCCACATGAAGGTCTTGTAATAGAAGCCCGCCGCAAAGAAGGGCGACAGCAGGTCGTTCACCGCCAGCAGGTCGCGGTTCAGCGGCCCGAGGTGGTTCTGGCTGAGGGCCTCCAGCCCGTCGAACAGCTCGGCCACGGTGGCGCGGGTGTTGGGCTCGCGCCTAGGGCCGGTGCGCAGTTCGACCATGGCGTTCGGCTCTTCCGAGCCCGCCGCCACGACGCCGCGCGGGCGGTGGTACTTGAAGCTGCGGCCCATCAGCTGCACGCCATTGGCCAGCAGTGCGGACGCCAGCGTGTCGCCCGCATGGCCGGTATAGCTGCGGCCGTCGAACCGGAACGAGAGGGTCTTGCTGCGGTCGATCAGACCGCCGGTCAGGCGCTTCATGCGGCACCGCCTTTCACGTCGCGCGCCAGTTCCGCGCCCAGGATTTCATGGGTCAGCGTGTTGCGCGTGACCACCAGCCAGGACCGGTCGCCCTGTTCGTGGAACCACAGTTCCCGGTGCACGCCCGCCGGGTTGTCGCGCAGAAAGACATAGTCGCAGAACGCGGCCTCGCCGGCGGCGGGGTCGGGGCGGTTCAGCAGCGACGCATCGCCCAGATAGGTGAATTCGGCCGCGTCGCGCAGGCCCAGAAGGGGATGGGGGATCAGCATGGGAAGGCCTCAGTGCAGGTTGGGCTGCGCGCCGGCGCCGCGTTCATCGATCAGGTGGCCGCGGGCAAAGCGGTCCAGCCGGTAGGCCGCGGCGGTTTCCTGCGGCCGCCCCGTGGACAGCAGATGCGCGAAGGCATAGCCCGAGGCCGGCGTCGCCTTGAACCCGCCATAGCACCAGCCCGCATTCAGATAGAGACCATCCACAGGCGTATGGTCGATGATCGGAGAGCCATCCATCGACATGTCCATGATGCCGCCCCACATCCGCAGCAGGCGAGCGCGGCCGATCCGCGGCATCAGCGCCATGCCGCTTTCCAGCACTTCCTCGACCACCGGCAGGTTGCCGCGCTGCGCATAGGAATTGTAGCCGTCGATATCGCCGCCAAAGACCAGCCCGCCCTTGTCGGACTGGCTGATGTAGAAATGCCCGGCGCCGAAGGTGATGACGCCATCGACCACCGGCTTCAGCCCCTCCGAGACGAAGGCCTGCAGCACGTGGCTTTCGATCGGCATCCGCAGGCCCGCCATCTGCATGACCCGGCTGGTGGACCCGGCCACCGCGACGCCCACCTTCTTCGCGCCGATATAGCCCCGGGAGGTCTCGACCCCCAGCACCCGGCCACCGTCGATGCGGAAGCCCGTGACCTCGCAGTTCTGGATGATGTCGACGCCGCGCTGGTCGGCGGCGCGGGCATAACCCCAGATCACCCCGTCATGGCGCGCGGTGCCGGCGCGGCGCTGCATCAGCCCGCCCTTGATCGGGAACCGCGCATTGTCGAAATTCAGCCAGGGGTACATGGCGCGCACCCCCTCGCGGTCCAGCAGTTCGGACCCCGCCCCCGAGATCTGCATCGCATTGCCGCGCCGCCGGTAGGCATCACGCTGCGCATCCGTATGGATCAGGTTCAGGATCCCGCGCTGCGACACCATCGCGTTGAAGTTCAGGTCCTGCTCCATCTTCTCCCACAGCTTCATCGACATTTCGTAGAAGGGCTGGTTGCCGGGCAGCAGGTAGTTCGAGCGGATGATGGTGGTGTTGCGGCCGATGTTGCCAGAGCCCAGCCAACCCTTCTCGATCACCGCGACGCGGGCTTCCTTGAAGGTTTCGGCCAGGAAATAGGCCGTGGCCATGCCGTGGCCGCCGCCGCCCACGATGACGATGTCGTAATCGGCCTTGGGCGCGGGATCGCGCCACAGGGGTTTCCAGCCGGTATGGCCCTTCAGCGCCTCGGCGAAGACCTTGAACCCCGAGAATTTCATCATGCGACTCCCTTGTCCTTGCCCTCAGGCTACGCCCGCAGCCGCGCCGGTTCTTCCTTTCAACGGACATTTCCTTTCGATATCCTGCCGAACATGTCACAGCGCCGTTTCGCCTTTGTCCTGCTGGAGGGCTATGCCCTGATGTCCACCGCCGCCGCGCTGGAACCCCTGCGCGCGGCCAACCTGTTCGCCGGCCGGACGCTGTATGACACGGTGATCCTGACACCCGGCGGCGGGCCGGTGGCGGCCTCGGCCGGCAGCCATTTCGACAGCCTGCCGCTGGCGCAGGCACCGCAGGACCTGGACATGGTGTTTGTCGTGGCGGGGGGCGATCCGCTGGCGGTGCGCGACGGGCGGCTGCTGGCGTGGCTGCGCCGGCAGGCGGACCGGGGCACGGCGATGGGGGGGATTTCGGGCGGGGCGGCGATCCTGTGGCGCGCGGGCCTGCTGGAGGGGCGGCGCTTTACCCTGCACTGGCACCATGTGGGCGACCTGAGGGCGCAGGACCCGGGCGCGCTGGTGGAACAGCGCCTGTTTGTCATCGACCGCGACCGCTACACCTGCGCGGGCGGCACGGCGCCGCTCGACATGATGCACGCGATCATCGCCCGCGATCACGGCGCCCGCTTTGCCGCCGCCATCAGCGACTGGTTCATCCAGACCGAGGTCCGCCTGGCCGATGCCCCCCAGCAGGGCAGCACCGCCGCGCGCTACGGCGCCCTGCCCCCGCCCGTGCAGGCCGCGCTGGAGCTGATGGAGACCCATGTCGCCGATCCGCTGTCGGTCGATCAGATCGCGGCGCTGGCGGGGCTGTCACCGCGCCAGTTGCAACGCCTGTTCCGCGAGGCCCTGTCCGCCCCCGTGGCCGAGGTCTACCGCCATCTGCGGCTGGATGTGGCGCGCGATCTGGTGCGCCGCGCCCGGCTGCCGCTGTCGGAGGTGGCGCAGATGACGGGCTTTGCCACCCAGGCGCATTTCTCCGAGGCCTACCGCAGCCGTCACGGCATCAGCCCGCGCGCCGACCGCCGGGCCGAGGCGTGAAAAAAGGGGGCCAGAAGGCCCCCAGATCCGCATGCCGTCAGGAAGCGCAGCATCCGGGAACACCCGTCAGATATCGAGCGTATGGTCGCGTTCCCATTTCGAGAAATGCGACACGAAACTGTTCCATTCCTGCCGCTTCATCTTGATGAACGAGGCCGAGAACCCCTCGCCCAGCATCGTTTTCAGCTCGGCATCCGCATCCAGGGCACGGATCGCGTCCAGCATGTTCAGCGGCAGCTTGGGCGCATTCTTGACCGTATGGCCTTCGGCATACATGTCGATGTCGTAGCGCGGGCCGGGATCGGCGGCCGAACGCACGCCCGACAGGCCCGCCGCGATGATCACCGCCTGCAGCAGATAGGGGTTGGCGGCACCGTCGGGCAGGCGCAGCTCGAACCGGCCGGGGCCCGGGACGCGGACCATGTGGGTGCGGTTGTTGCCGGTCCAGGTGACCGAATTCGGCGCCCAGGTCGCCCCCGAGATCGTCCGCGGTGCGTTGATCCGCTTGTAGCTGTTGACGGTCGGGTTGGTCAGCGCCGCCATGGCGGTGGCGTGCTTCATGATGCCGCCCAAGAAGGTGCGGCCCTGGTCCGACAGGCCCAGTTCCTTCGACTTGTCGACGAAGACGTTGGTCTTGCCCACGACATCCCAGACCGAGATATGCGCATGGCAGCCGTTGCCGGTCAGCCCCTCGATGGGCTTGGGCATGAAGGTGGCGCGCAGGCCGTGCTTTTCGGCGACCGATTTGACCATGAACTTGAAGAACGAATGGCGGTCGGCGGTGACCAGCGCATCGTCATAGTCCCAGTTCATCTCGAACTGGCCATTCGCGTCCTCGTGGTCGTTCTGGTAGGGGTTCCAGCCCAGTTCCAGCATGTAGTCGCAGATTTCCGCGATCACGTCATAGCGGCGCATCACCGCCTGCTGATCGTAGCAGGGCTTGGCCGCGGTGTCGTAGGGGTCCGAGATTTCCGTGCCTTCGGGGGTCAGCAGGAAGAATTCGGCCTCGATGCCGGTCTTGACGCGCAGGCCGGCCTCGGCGGCATCGGCCACCAGGCGGCGCAGCACGTTGCGGGGGGCCTGTTCGACCTCGGCGCCGTCCATGACGCAGTTGGCAGCGACCCAGGCGACCTCGGGCTTCCAGGGCAGCTGGATCACCGTCGAGGGATCCGGCACCGCCAGCATGTCCGGATGCGCCGGCGTCAGGTCGAGATGGGTGGCGAAGCCCGCAAAGCCCGCGCCGTCCTCCACCATGTCCGCGATGGCCTGGGCGGGCACCAGTTTCGCCCGCTGGCCACCGAACAGATCGGTGTAGGAGATCATGAAATACTTGACGCCCTTTTCCTTCGCGAAGGCGGTGAGATCCGTCATGCCTCTGGTCCTTTTCCCTGTTGTGCGCCCCGGCAGGCCGGTGGCCCCGGGGTCTGTTCCTGCGGGCGGTCGATCCGCCCGGGTATGCGCCCTGCCCCGCGGACAGGAGGGGGCGGAGGTTGCCCCCCGCCCCGTCAGATCAGAACCCCTTGCCCGGCCACCAGTTGGTGCCCGCCAGCGGCACCTGGGTCATCGCCGCGGCCTCCATGGTCAGCGCGCAAAGGTCCTCGGGTTCCAGGTTGTGGACGTGGCTTTTGCCGCAGGCGCGGGCCAGGGTCTGGCATTCCAGCGTCATCACGTTCAGGTAGTTGCGCAGACGGCGGCCGCCCTCGATCGGGTCGAAACGCTTCATCAGCTCGGAATCCTGGGTGGTGATGCCCGCAGGGTCCCGCCCCTCGTGCCAGTCGTCATAGGCGCCGGTGGTGGTGCCCAGCTTCTGGTATTCGGCTTCCCACTTGGGGTCGTTGTCGCCAAGCGCAACCAGGGCCGCCGTGCCGATGGAGACCGCATCGGCGCCAAGCGCCAGCGCCTTCGCCACATCCGCGCCGTTGCGGATCCCGCCCGAAACCACCAGCTGCACCTTGCGGTGCATCCCCAGATCCTGCAGCGCCTGAACGGCAGGGCGGATGCAGGCCAGCGTCGGCTGGCCGACGTTCTCGATGAAGACATCCTGCGTGGCAGCCGTGCCGCCCTGCATCCCGTCGATCACCACCACGTCGGCGCCCGCCTTCACCGCCAGCGCGGTGTCGTAATAGGGGCGCGCGCCGCCGACCTTGATGTAGATCGGCTTTTCCCAGTTGGTGATCTCGCGCAGTTCGAGGATCTTGATCTCAAGGTCATCGGGGCCGGTCCAGTCGGGGTGACGGCAGGCCGAGCGCTGGTCGATCCCCACCGGCAGGTCGCGCATCCCGGCGACGCGCTCGGTGATCTTCTGGCCCAGCAGCATGCCGCCGCCACCGGGCTTGGCGCCCTGCCCCACCACCACTTCGATGGCATCGGCGCGGCGCAGGTCGTCTGGGTTCATGCCGTAACGGCTGGGCAGGTACTGGTAGACCAGCTTTTCGGAATGGCCGCGCTCTTCCTCGGTCATGCCGCCGTCACCGGTAGTGGTCGAGGTGCCCGCCAGCGTCGCGCCACGGCCAAGGGCCTCCTTGGCGGGGCCAGAGAGCGCGCCGAAGGACATGCCCGCGATGGTGATCGGGATCTTCAGTTCAATCGGCTTCTTGGCGAAACGGGTGCCCAGAACCACCGAGGTATCGCATTTCTCGCGGTAACCCTCCAGCGGGTAGCGGCTCATCGAGGCGCCAAGGAACAGCAGGTCGTCGAAATGCGGCAGCCGCCGCTTGGAACCGCCGCCGCGGATGTCGTAGATGCCGGTTTCGGCGGCGCGGCGGATCTCGGCGTTGGTCTCGCGCGAGAAGGTCCAGGACTGGCGCGGTTCGGTACGGGGTGTCTTGTCCATCTGCCTGCCCTCAGTATTCGTCTGCGTGGTCGATGTTGAAATTGTAGAGCTTGCGGGACGACCCGTAGCGCTTGAACTCTTCGGGCTTGGCGTCGGCACCGGCCTTGGCCAGCAGGTCCTTCAGCAGTTCGATA
The DNA here is from genome assembly GCF_057380705.1 of Pseudooceanicola sp. NS-SX9. NCBI lineage: Bacteria > Pseudomonadati > Pseudomonadota > Alphaproteobacteria > Rhodobacterales > Paracoccaceae > Pseudooceanicola > Pseudooceanicola sp. NS-SX9. The sequence continues at coordinate 2,829,785 of NZ_CM170818.1, forward strand.
TGCTCGGGGCGCATCTCCTTCTCGACGCAGTCGGCGCCCAGCGACTTGACCGAGCCGCGCACAAACAGCTTCGCCTCGTACAGGCTGTCGCCAAGGGCATCGCCCGCGTCGCCCAGCACCACCAGATTGCCGCGCTGCGCCATGAAGGCCGACATGTGGCCGATGTTGCCATGCACCACGATGTCGATCCCCTTCATCGAGATCCCGCAGCGCGACGAGGCATTGCCCTTGATGACCAGCAGACCGCCCCGGCCGGTGGCGCCCGCATACTGGCTGGCGTCGCCCTCGATCACCACGGTGCCCGACATCATGTTCTCGGCCACGCCCGGACCGGCGCTGCCCTCGACGGTGATCGTCGCCAGCTTGTTCATGCCCGCGGTGTAATAGCCGGTCGAGCCCTTGACCCGCACGCTCAGCGCGCCGTCCAGACCCACGGCCATGGCATGGCTGCCGCGCGGGTTCTCGATGACGTATTCCTCGTTGGCCTGGCCCTTGGCGGCCGCCTGCAGGGTCTGGTTGACCTCGCGCAGCTCGGTCTTGGCCATGTCGATGGTCTGCATGTCTCAGCGCTCCCAGAAATAGACGGTGGCGGGTTCGGGTTCCCAGACGCGGGCGGCCTCGATGCCGGGCAGGTCCGCGAAAGCGCGGTATTCGCTGGCAAAGGCCACGTAGTCGTCGGTTTCGGCCAGCACGGCGGGCTTGCAGGCGATGGGATCGCGCACCACGCCAAAGCCGTTCCGGGTGCCGGTGACGAAGGTGAAGAAGCCGTCCAGATCCTTCAGCGTGCCTTCCAGCGCCTCGCCCAGCGTGTCGCCCTTGGCAATGCGCGAGGAAATATAGGTGGCGCCCACTTCGGTGTCGTTCTCGGTGCGGGTGAAGAAGCCTTCCTTGGCCAGCACGCGCCGCATCTGGTTGTGGTTCGAGAGCGAGCCGTTGTGCACCAGGCACTGGTCATCGGCGGTCGAGAACGGGTGCGCGCCCAGCGTCGTCACGGCGCTTTCGGTGGCCATGCGGGTGTGGCCGATGCCATGGGTGCCGCCCATGGCGCGGATGCCAAAGCGGGCGGCCACGTCCTTGGGCAGGCCGGTTTCCTTGTAGATCTCCATCCGCTGGCCGACACCCATCAGGCGCAGGCCGCGTGCTTCCAGCGCGGCAACGGCGGCCGCTTCCTGATCGGCGGGCACGGTCAGCACGGCATGGGTGTCGATGGCCTTCATCGTCACCGGCACGCCCAGCACCCCGGCCAGCGCCGCATCAAGGCCCGCGAAATCGGTGGCGGGGGTGTCGGATTGCACCGTCACCTTCACGCCATCCGCGCTGTCGCCATAGATCGCGATCCCGGCCGAGTCGGGCCCGCGATCGGTCATGGTGATCAGCATGTCGGTCAGCATGTCGCCCAGACGCGGCGACAGCTCGTCATTCTTCAGGAACAATCCCACAATGCCACACATGGTGTCCTCCGGATGTCTTGCGGCCAGGCCGCCTCGACTCCCGAGGTATCAGGAAATTAATTTTCCTCCAAAGAAATTTCTTCGTGGGAGAAAAAGATTCCCTCCAGTGCGATCCGACCTGCATAAAAAAGCACCGTCCCGCGGCAGCGGAACGGTGCGGACGGACATCCCTGCTGAGGAGATCAGAGCTGTCCGGTCAGGAACTGGGGTTCCCCCCGTCCAAAGGACCAGTCGCTTTCCGAGGCGGTGACCAGGTTGATGATCACGTCCTCGGGGCGCTGGCCGCAGGCCTCGCCCAGACGTTCGACCACCAGCCGGTAGAAGGCCTTGCGGGCGGCCAGCGGGCGCGGCGTGGTGGTCATCTGGATGACGATCACACGCTCGGTGCGGTCCATCCCCAGCCCCACGTCCTGCAGGACCATGCGGCCGGGCTTGTGCTCGGTCACGATCTGGAAGCGGTCGCGTTCGGGCACACCGAAGGCCGCCAGCACACAGCCGTGCAGCACGTCGAGGACCTGGGCGATCTCGTCATCCGAGCGGCCCTCGACCATGTCGATGCGCAGAAGGGGCATGGTTACGCCCCGACCTTCGACAGGCCCTTGCGCATCGCCGCCATGTCGACGTCGCGCGCGACAAAGACCGCACCGGCCTCGATGGCCTGTTCGTAGACCGCGTTGTCAGTGGTCAGGATGCCGGCGGGCAGCCCCGCGGCCGTGATGCGGCGGATGGCGTCCAGGACCACCTTCGTCACCTCGGGATGCGAGGGTTCGCCCACATAGCCCAGCGAGGCCGCCAGATCCGCCGGCCCCACGAAGATCGCATCGACCCCCGGCACCGCCGCCATGCTTTCGATATTGCCGAGCGCCTCGACCGATTCCACCTGGATGATCAGGCAGATCTCTTCGCGGGCGCGCTTGTGGTAGCCCGGCACGGTGGCAAAGCGGGTCGCGCGCGTCAGCCCCGAGACACCGCGGATGCCCTCGGGCGGATAGCTGACGGCGGCCACGGCAAGGGCCGCCTGCTCGGCGTCCTGGACCATCGGCACCAGCAGGGTCTGGGCGCCCAGGTCCAGCAGCTTCTTGATCTCGGCCGCATTCAGGCACGAGGGGCGCACGATGCCCGAGACCGGATAGGGCGCGATGGCCTGCAGCAGCGACACCGCCATGCCCGCGTCGATGGGCGAATGTTCGGTGTCGAACATCATCCAGTCGAACCCGCAGGTGGCCAGCATCTCGGCCGCGAGGGGATCGCGCAGGGTGCACCAGATGCCGCGCACGACCTGGCGTTCGGCCAGCGCCGCCTTGAAGGCGTTCTTGGGAAGGTCAGCCATGATGCCCCCTTACGAGAAGCTGCAGTTGATGGCGCCGAGGGGACCGTAATCGGCAAAGATCACGTCGCCCGCGGCGATGTCGACGGGGCGCGTGAACGAGCCCCCCAGCACGATGTCGCCCTTCTTCAGGCCGTCATCCAGCGCCGCCAGCTTGTTGACCAGCCAGGCCACGCCCGCGGCCGGATGGCCCATGATCGCCGCCGACACGCCCGATTCCTCGATCGTGCCGTTCTTCGACAGGGTCGCGCTCTGCCAGCGCAGGTCGATGTCGAAGGGCCGCACGATGCGTCCGCCCAGCACGATCGCCCCGTAGGCCGCGTTGTCGGCGATGGTGTCGACGATGGCGCGCGGCACCTCGGTGCGGTAGTCGATGACCTCCAGCGCGGGGGTGACGAATTCGGTCGCCCGCAGCACGTCATGCAGCTGGCAGCCCGCGCCCTTCAGATCCTCGCCCATCACGAAGGCCAGCTCGACCTCAAGGCGCGGTTTGATGAACCGGGCCGCCGGAATGCGGGCGCCGTCCCGATACAGGCTGTCGTCCAGCATCACGCCGTAATCGGGTTCGGTCATCTTCGAGGCCATCTGCATGGCCCGGCTGGTCAGACCGATCTTGCGGCCGATGATCTTGGCGCCCCTGGCGATGCGGGCATCGGCCCAGATGCGCTGGACGGCATAGGCGTCCTCCAGCTCCATCTCGGGGTACTGCTTCGACAGCTGGACGCAGGGCGTCAGCGACGTCTCGGCGTCCAGGATCGCCTGCGCGGCGGCCTGTCTGTGTTCTTCGTTCAGCATGGTCTTTCCTTGGATTGCCGGGGAATGCCAGCCGTCGTCAGACGGCCGGGAACGTCGCCAGCGCCAGCACCACCGAGCCCGAGCCAAGAAGCAGCACGGCCGTGGTGAACAGGGTCAGGTTGGCATCGCACTGGCCCAGCACCGGCAGCATGAAGGGCGGCACGCCGTTCACTTCGTCCACCAGGTTCAGGCCCAGCTTGTGGCGCAGCGCAACGGCGGTCCAGAAGCCGCCATAGGCGCACAGCGACAGGATCGCGGGCACCCAGAGCTTCCAGCTCTCGTCGGTCGCGGTCCAGATCAGGAACAGCGACAGCAGGGCGATGTAGACATAGGACATCACCTGCCAGACGCAGTGGAACCGCGCGTGACGGGTCCAGCTTTCGTTGAACCAGTGGGTCTTGTTGGAATCGAAGGCCAGCGGAATGGCGCTGTAGCCCAGGGTCGCAATGGTCAGCAAAATCTTAGCGGTGATCAGCATGGTGTCCTCCCTTTGGTGATCCGCCTCCGGCCGCTCCTCAACGGCCGGTGTACCGCAATGCAGTACACTGTATTACAAAATGCGGAATGCAAATCGACCTGTCAAGCGCGCTTTTCAGCGGTGCGGTCCGGACAAAAATATGCGGATGGGTGGGGGGGCGCCTCAGATCGAGGCGCCGAACCGCTCCTGGACGGTGCGGCGGAACTCCAGCAGGGCGGTCTTGACCTCTTCCTCGCGGCGTTCGAATCGGAACCGGGGCATGGCGATTCCCACCCCCAGGCACATGCCCGCAACCGACGGCAGAGTGGTGGCCATCGCGCAGGCATCCTCCGAGAATTCCTCGCGATCTATGTACAGGCCGATTTCCCGGAAGGCCGCGACCTGGGCCAGCAGGCGTTCGGGGTCGGTGATGGTACGGGGGGTGTAGGCCTCCATGCCTTCGGCGGCCAGGCAGGCCAGCGCCTCGTCGCGCGGAAGCTGCGCCAGATGCGCCTTGCCGTTGGCGGTGCAATGCATCGGATGATTGCGGCCGACGTAGGAAATAACCCTGATTCCCTCGTGCGAGGCCAGCTGTTCGATCACCACGACACGGCCTGATTCCATGGTGGTCAGGTCGATATTGTCACCGATTCGGGCGTGCAGCTCTTCCATCAGGGGGCGCAGCAGGGCGCGCACGTCGATGTTCACCCGCGCCCCCAGCCGGGCCAGTTCCATCCCCAGGAAAACACCCTGGTGGCCGAAGTTCTTGGTCAGCAACCCCTCGTTGTTCAGCGCCCCCACCAGACGCTGCACCGTCGAGCGCGCCAGTCCGGTGATTTTCGCGATCTCTCCAAGGCTTGAGCCCGGATGATCGCCCACCGCCCGCAGCACTGCCACGGCCCGCGAAATGGATTGCCCGTCGCTTGCGCGGCCCTTCTCGGTCACCTGCGGTTTCCCCCTGATCTCAGTCACTTCCATGCTGTGCATCAGCTACCCCCCCGCCCCTTCGGACGCAAGCAAGCCAGAGGGGCCTGCAAAATCTGTATTGACAGCTCATCATCTGATCTGCATTTTCGGTATAGTGTATTGCTGAACGATACATCTTGAAATTGCGGCCTCTCCCCTTCGCTGTCAAACGCGGAGCGGCAGGATCCCGGGAAGGAGGACCCCGGCCCTGCAGGAGAACGGTCGGGCCGCCCAGGGAGGATCACCATGATCACCAGACGCCGTCTGTTGAAGTCTGCCGCCATGTCCGGTGTGGCCGCCGCCGCTGCCAGCCAGTTCGCCCTGCCCGCCTATGCCAAGGCGCGGCCCATCAAGATCGGCTTCGTGTCGCCGCAGACTGGGCCGCTGGCCATCTTCGGCGAACCCGATGGCTTCGTGCTGGACCAGTACCGCGCGGCGCTGAAGGACGGGCTGGACATCGGCGGCACCAAGCACCCGGTCGAATTCATCATCAAGGACAGCCAGTCGTCCTCGAACCGCGCCTCGGCCGTCGCGCAGGAGCTGATCTTCCAGGACGAGGTCGACATCATCTGCGCCTCCTCGACGCCCGACACCACCAACCCCGTCGCCGACCAGGCCGAGCTGAACGGCGTGCCCTGCGTGACCAACGACACCCCCTGGCAGGCGCATTTCTTTGGCCGCCAGGGCAACCCCAAGACCGGCTTCGATTACACCTACCACTTCTTCTGGGGCCTCGAAGACGTCATCCAGGTCTTCATGTCGCTGTGGGACGGCGTGCCCAACAACAAGGTCGTGGGGGCGCTGTGGCCCAACGACAGCGACGGCAACGGCTGGTCCGACCCAGAGCTGGGCTTTCCCGCCGACATGGCCAAGGCCGGCTACACGCTGGTCGATCCGGGCCGCTACCAGAACATGACCGACGATTTCTCGGCGCAGATCTCGGCCTTCAAGAAGGCGGGGGTCGAGGTGGTCTCGGGCGTGATGATCCCGCCCGACTTCACCACCTTCTGGACCCAGGCCGCGCAGCAGGGCTTCAACCCCAAGGTCGTCAACGTCGCCAAGGCGACCGAGATGCCGCAGGCGGTGGCCTCGCTCGGGGATCGCGCCGATGGCCTCTCGGTCGAGGTCTGGTGGCACAAGGCCTTCCCCTACAAGTCGTCCTTCAACGGCCAAAGCTGCACCGAACTGGCCGAGGCCTATGAAAAGGCCACCGGCAAGCAGTGGACCATGCCGCTGGGCGCCAAGCATTCGCTGTTCGAGGTCGTCACCGACGTCCTCAAGCGTGCCGAGGACCTGGACGATCCCGACACCATCGCGGCCGCCATCAAGGCCACGAACCTCGAAACCGTCATGGGCAAGGTCAACTTTGCCACCGGGCCGGTGCCGAACATCTCCAAGACCCCGCTTGCGGGTGGCCAGTGGCAGAAGGAGGGCGACAAGATGACCCTTCAGATCGTCACCAACAGCCATACGCCGGCGATCCCGACGACCGGAACGCTCAAGCCCATCGCCTGATCACCGCCACATGGCGTGCCGGGGCGGATGCCCCTGCCCCGGCCCCCCGGGAGGAGACCCCATGCAACCACTGCTCAGCCTGAACGGCGTGTCGAAAAGCTTCGGCGCCCTCAAGGTGTCGGACGACATCACCTTCGACCTGGCGCCGGGAGAGGCGCTTGGCATCATCGGCCCGAACGGCGCCGGGAAATCGACGCTGTTCAACCTGATCGGCGGCGGGCTGAAACCCTCGGCGGGGACGGTGACCTTCGACGGCCAGGACGTGACGCCGCGGCCCGCCTCGGAACGCTGCCGCGCCGGCATCGCCCGCAGTTTCCAGATCCCGCATCCCTTCGTCGGCATGACGGTGTTCGAGAACCTGCTGACCGCCGCGTCCTTCGGCAACGCGGGCTTTGACGACAAGCGCGACGCCTGCCGCGACATCCTTAAGCGCACGGGGCTTCTGCCCAAGGCCAACAAGCCCGCCGGGTCGCTGACCCTGCTGGAACGCAAGCGGCTGGAGCTGTCGCGGGCGCTGGCCACCGGCCCCCGCCTGCTGCTGCTGGACGAGATCGCCGGCGGCCTGACCGAGGCCGAGTGCCACGAGCTGGTCGAGACGATCCAGGGGATCCATGCCGCGGGCACCTCGATCATCTGGATCGAGCATATCGTGCACGCACTGCTGGCGGTGGTGTCGCGGCTGATCGTGATCGACTTCGGCAAGATCGTCGCCCAGGGCGAGCCCCGCGCCGTCATGGCAGATCCCATGGTCCAGGAGATCTACATGGGCCTCTCGGTCGAGGAACAGGCCGCCTGAACACCCATGGCCGGCCAGGAGGAGGCCGTCCCAAACCCGCAGGGAGGAGGCATCATGCCGATCTTGCAGACCCGTGGGCTGACCGCCCATTACGGGGATTTCCAGGCGCTGTTCGGCGTCGACATGACCATGAACGAAGGCGAGACGGTCGCCATCATCGGGGCCAACGGCGCCGGCAAGTCGACCTTCCTGCGCGCCCTGACCGGGCTGCGCCCGACCCCCGGCCAGACCATCGAATTCGCCGGGCAGAACATCGCCGGATGGTCGCCCGAACGCATCCACAAGGCGGGGCTGGCCATGGTGCCGGAAGGCCGCCGCCTGTTCCCCTCGCTCTCGGTCGAGGAAAACCTGCTGATCGGGGCATCCGGCGGGCGCAAGGGGCCGTGGAGCCTGCAGAAGGTCTATGACCTGTTCCCCGATCTGCTGGCCAAGAAGAAGAACCCCGGCACCGCGCTGTCGGGGGGCCAGCAGCAGATGGTGGCGATCGGCCGGGCGCTGATGTCGAACCCCGCGCTGCTTCTGTGCGACGAGATCAGCCTGGGGCTCGCGCCCAAGATCATCAAGCACATCTACGAGGCCGTGCCGCTGATCCGCGATCAGGGCACCGCCATCCTGGTGGTCGAACAGGATGTCAGCAAGGCAATGGCCGTCTCGGACCGTCTGTACTGTTTCATGGAGGGTCGCGTGACCCTTGAAGGCACACCGCAAAGCCTGACCCGGGCGCAGATCGCGGAAGCCTATTTCGGCATGGGGGAGGCCGCCTGATGGACTGGATCAACGCACTGATGCAGGGCATCCTGCTGGGCGGGCTTTACGCGCTGTTCGCGGCCGGGCTCAGCCTGATGTTCGGGGTGATGCGCTTTGTCAACATCGCCCATGGCGACTTCATCGTGGTGGGCGCCTATGCCATCCTGTTCTTTGTCGTCAGCTGGGGCCTGCCGCCGCTGGTGGGCGTCGTTCTGGTGATCCTGCTGATGGCCTGCGCGGGCTATCTGAACCAGCGCTTCCTGCTGAACCGGGTGCTGGGCAAGGACATCCTGCCGCCGATCCTGGTGACCTTCGGCATGTCGATCATCATCCAGAACGCCCTGCTGGAGATGTTCTCGGCCGACAGCCAGAAGCTGCAGACCGGCTGGCTCGAGACGACGTCGCTGCCGCTGGGTCAGGAACTGGCGATCGGGCTGCTGCCGCTGGCGATGTTCGGCACGGCCGTGGCGGTGATCGCGGTGCTGCAATGGGTGTTCTACAACACCTCGCTGGGGCGGATGCTGCGCGCCACCTCCGACGACCCCGAGATGGTGCCCCTGATGGGCGGCAACCGCGCCCATACCTTTGCCATCGCCACGGCGCTGGCCTCGCTGGTGGTGGGGATCGCCGGGATCTGGCTGGCGATGAAGACCAACTTCGATCCCTCTGCCGGTCCCTCGCGGCTGCTCTTTGCCTTCGAGGCGGTGATCATCGGCGGTCTTGGCAACCTGTGGGGCACGCTTCTGGGCGGCATCATCCTGGGCGTCGCCCAGACCATGGGCGCCCAGATCGACGCGGGCTACCAGATCCTGGCCGGGCACCTGGCCTTCCTGCTGATCCTCATCTTCCGGCCTACGGGCCTCATGCCGAAAGTGAGCCACTGACATGTCCGACACGACGCTGCACAAAACCGATCCGATGCCGCTGGGGCGATATGCCGTGTCCCTGCTGATCCTGCTGGTGGTGGCGGGGCTGGCACTGGCCCCCTGGTGGGCCGGCCGCGCCGACCTGCGCCTGCTGATGGAGGCGCTCAGCTATCTGGCGCTGGCGCAGATGTGGAACTTGCTGGCGGGCTATACCGGGCTGGTTTCAGTGGGTCAGCAGGCCTTCGTGGGTCTGGGCGGCTATATCTTCTTTGCGCTGGCGATCTTTACCGGGCTGCCGGTCTGGGCCGCGATGGTGGGGGCTGCGGTGATGACCGGACTGATCGCCCTGCCCACCGGCTGGATCGCCTTTCGCCTGAACGGCGCCTATTTCGCCATCGGCACCTGGGTCATCGCCGAGGTCTTCCGCCTGGTTGCCGCCCAGGTCGGCGCGCTTGGCGGCGGCTCGGGGATCTCTCTGCCGGTGTCGGTGGCGCGCTCGCTGGCTGAAAGCCGCGAAGGCCGCGAGATGGTGATGTACTACATCGCCTTCGCCATCGCGGTGGGATCGGTGCTGTTCGTCTGGGGGCTGCTGCGGTCCCGCTGGGGCCTGGCGCTGACCGCCATCCGCGACAGCGAAACCGCCGCCGAGACGCTGGGCGTCAACACCCGCCGGGTCAAGTTCCTGATCTACATCGCCACCGCCGCCATCACCGCCCTGGCCGGATCCTTCGTCTTCCTGCAAAAGCTGCGGATCACCCCCGACGCGGCCTTCAGCCTGAACGACTGGACCGCCTTCGTGATCTTCATCGTGGTCATCGGCGGCATCGGCACAATCGAAGGGCCGATCCTGGGCACCATCGTCTTCTTTGCCCTGCGCCAGGTCGCGGCCGACTGGGGCGCCTGGTACCTGATGCTGATGGGGGCGCTGGCGATCGCGGTCATGCTGATCGACAAGCGTGGCCTGTGGGGCGCGGCCAAGGCCCGCTTCGGCTGGACGATCTTCCCCGTGTCTCGCCGACTGGACTGATCGCCCTGCTCTGCGGGTCCCTCGATGCCACACCGCGGCACCCCGAGATGGCGCCCGAGTTCGCGTGACCATACGCTCTTGCCGATCCCCGGCGGGCCGTCGAGCAGCACGGGCGGCAGACAGAATCCGGGCTCCCCCACCCGCACCGAACGGCGCATCGCTTTCCAGAGGAAGTCAGTGGCGGCCGCCATCCAGGGCATCTCGGCATGAATGGCCGCGGCGATCTCATCAGCGCGGTGTTCGCTGCCAATGCCGACCAGATCGGCCCCGCCGCGGAACACCTCGAGCGCGCGCCGGTCATCCGCGCTGAGATGGCTGAGCCCGGAAGCCTTGGCACGCGCGCCCATTACCCGGCGCGCACGGCGCAGCACCTTGTTGCGGTCCTTTTCCGAGAGCGGCACGGCGATGAGGTCCTCGTTCCAGCGCAACTCATCCTCAAAGTCTCCCGGAACCTTTGGGGACACCCCGTCATGAAGGGCACGGAGCTTGCGCAGATGCCACTCGAAGCGGCGCTTTAGGGCGAACTCGTTCTCGTCGGCATCGGCGAAGCGGTCATCGATGAACTTGATCTTCGTCATAGAGGTCCTTTCAGGCGCATGGCGCCATGCCCTCGGGCAGACGCTCTACACGAGGGGGAAGTTGGAAAGAACCCGGCCGGATTGGCCCTGAGGGATGCCGAAAGCGCCGCTAGCCGTCAACGGCGCCCACCAGGACGGAACACTGCCACGGCGCATCAAAGGCCGCAAATCCGCCAGTCTCGCAAGCCATTGATATAAAAAGAAACCACCGGCTGCAGCGCAGCCGATGGTCATTAATCCTGTGCCGGAATGGACAAATTACCCCGGAAATGGACAAGTTTTAGTGGGGCCTACATCTATCGCGCACCATCCTCAGCCGCATTTCGAGTGGCCGCAGGAGGTGCAGGTCATGCAGCCCTCGACCATCTGCAGAGAGAACTGGCCGCAGCTCGGGCAGGCCTTGCCGCGGTTCTGGCCGACGCTGCTGCCGCCTTCCAGGCCCACGACCTGCGCGGCTGGGTCTTCCTTCAGGCCCAGCCCCTCGCTTTCCATGAAGCCGGTCTCGACCAGGTGACGCTCGATCACGCCGCCGATCGCCGCCAGGATCGAGGGGATGTACTTGCCCTTGATCCAGGCGCCGCCGCGCGGATCGAAGACCGCCTTCAGCTCTTCCACCACGAAGGAGACGTCGCCGCCACGGCGGAACACGGCCGAGATCATCCGCGTCAGCGCGACGGTCCAGGCGTAATGCTCCATGTTCTTCGAGTTGATGAAGACCTCGAAGGGGCGACGGTGGCCGCCGATCACGATGTCATTGATCGTGATGTAGATCGCGTGCTCGCTGTCGGGCCATTTCAGCTTGTAGGTGTTGCCCTCCAGCGCCTGCGGACGGTCCAGCGGATCGGCCATGTAGACGACCTCGCCACCCTCGGCGGGCATGGCGGGCTTTTCCTCTTCCTTCTTGGTCTCGACCGACAGGACCGAACCGGTGATGTCGTTCGGGCGGTAGGTGGTGCAGCCCTTGCAGCCCGTTTCATAGGCCTGCATGTAGACATCCTTGAAGGACTCGAAGTCGATGTCCTCGGGGCAGTTGATGGTCTTCGAGATGCTCGAGTCGATCCATTTCTGCGCCGCCGCCTGCATCTTGACGTGATCGAGCGGTGCCAGCGTCTGGGCGTTGACGAAATAGTCCGGCAGCGCCGCGTCGCCCTTCAGATCCTTCCACAGCTTCACCGCGTAATCGACGACCTTCTCTTCGGTGCGCGATCCGTCCTTCTGAAGCACCTTGCGGGTGTATTCATAGGCGAAGACGGGCTCGATCCCCGACGAGACGTTGCCGGCGTAAAGCGAGATCGTGCCGGTCGGCGCGATCGAGGTCAGCAGGGCGTTGCGGATGCCGTGCTCGGCCACTGCCTGGCGCACATCCTCGTCCATCATCTGCATGGTGCCGGAGGCCAGGTAGGCGTCCTTGTCAAACAGCGGGAAGGCACCCTTCTCCTTCGCCAGATCGACGGAGGCCAGGTAGGAAGCCCGGGCGATGGCGCGCAGCCATTCCTCGGTCTTCGCAGCAGCTTCATCCGAGCCGTAGCGCAGGCCGACCATCAGCAGCGCGTCGGCCAGACCGGTGACGCCCAGACCGATGCGGCGCTTGGCCTCGGCCTCGCGCGCCTGGGCCTCCAGCGGGAAGTTCGAGGCATCGACGGTGTTGTCCATCATGCGCACGGCCATGCGGACCAGCTCGTCCAGGGCCTTCACGTCCAGCGTCGCGCCCTTGGTGAAGGGCTTGGCGACCAGACGCGCCAGGTTGATCGAGCCCAGCAGGCAGGCGCCATAGGGCGGCAGGGGCTGCTCGCCGCAGGGGTTGGTCGCCGCGATGGTCTCGCAGTAGTTCAGGTTGTTGGCCTTGTTGATGCGGTCGATGAAGATCACGCCCGGCTCGGCGTAATCATAGGTCGCCTGCATGATCTTGTTCCACAGGTCGCGCGCCTGCACGGTGTGGTAGACCTTGCCGTCGAACACCAGATCCCACGAGGCATCTGCCTTGACCGCTTCCATGAACGGGTCGGTGACGAGGACGGACATGTTGAACATCCGCAGGCGGGCGGGATCGCGCTTGGCCTCGATGAACTGCTCCACATCCGGGTGGTCGCAGCGCATGGTGGCCATCATCGCACCGCGGCGCGAGCCTGCCGACATGATCGTGCGGCACATCGCGTCCCAGACATCCATGAACGACAGCGGGCCCGAGGCATCCGCCGCCACGCCCTTCACATCGGCGCCCCGCGGCCGGATGGTGCTGAAGTCATAGCCGATGCCGCCGCCCTGCTGCATGGTCAGCGCGGCCTCTTTCAGCATGTCGAAGATGCCCGACATGGAATCCGGCACGGTGCCCATGACGAAGCAGTTGAACAGGGTCACGCGGCGCGCGGTGCCGGCGCCTGCGGTGATCCGGCCGGCGGGCAGGAACTTGAAATCCTCCAGCGCACCGTAGAATTTCTTTTCCCAGGTGGCGGGATCCTGCTCGACCGCGGCCAGGGCACGGGCAATGCGCCGCCAGCTGTCCTCGACCGTGCGATCGATCGGCGTTCCGTCTGCCTCCTTGAGACGATATTTCATGTCCCAAACCTGTTCGGCGATGGGGGCAGCAAAGCGGGTCATGGCAGATTCCCTGAACGTGAAGTGACTGGTAGAGCGTGATTTTCAACAGCCGGCCGGGTTGCAGATGCCCCGGTTCGGACTATCTGATTATCGCAAGATATAGCGCCCCACAAGACTACATATACCGCCTCTAGTGCATTTACCCCCTTGCCAGATTGATGTAATCGACGTCTCATGCCCATGATCCACCTCGTCAAACTCAGCGTCGGAACCGAAAGCGTCGAGGACCTCGCCGCCTGGCAATCTTCGCCCCTGGCGCAAACGGCGGACGGGCTGCCCTGCCATGTCACCCGCATGTGGCCGAAGAAGGAACAGGAGCTTCTGTCGGGCGGATCGATCTACTGGGTGATCAAGGGACAGATCCAGGCCCGCCAGCGCGTCCTGCGCCTGGACGAGGTCGACGCCGGCGACGGCGTGCGCCGCTGCGCCGTAGTGCTGGACCCGCAGTTGGTGCGCACCACCCCGGCGCAAAAGCGTCCCTTCCAGGGCTGGCGCTACCTTTCGCCCGCCGATGCGCCGCGCGATCTGGGCACCCGCCGCGCCAAGGATGACGACCTGCCGCCCGAACTTTCCGCGGAACTGGCCCGCATCGGCGTCCTCTGACGCCGCACCGCGTCACGCCGATTGACGCAGGGGCAACACCAATGCTGCACTGGGGCCGCAACACCGCAGGGAGCCCCGCCGATGTATCCCCTCTCGACCATCTTCGCCTTCTGGAAGGCACCCTTCTCGGGTGACGTGACGCAGAACATCGAACCGCGCCTCTTCTCGAACGACATCGCCGGCGACCCCGAGACCGAAAGCTACATCCACACCAACGTCGCCAGCTACGGCACCCAGCTCGACCGGATCATGGGGGCCCTGCTGGAACTCGCGCCCCAACAAAAGCAGGCAGGCTCTGACCTGCAGAAGCTTCAGGAGCTGTCGGACAACATCCAGGCCGCCAAGAAGGACCTGCACCTGGCCGCCGCCACCCAGGCCCTCGACCGCCTGAAGGCCGCCGACCCCGAAGGCTATGCCAGCATCCTGCGCGACCGCCAGCCGTCCTGAGCGCCGCGTTCCCCGTCATCTGACCCCAAATACTCCCGCCGGAGGCCCCCGCCCGCCACGAAAAAGCCGCCCGGGATCCCCGCGCGGCTTTGCCTCATGACCGCTCCCGCAGCCCCTGTCGCACCTGGCCGCCTCAGTCGATGCCCAAGCGTTCCTCAAGCTCGGCCAGGGTGCGGCGGTCCTGATCGCTCATCGGCGCGCGGCGGGCGCGGAACAGCGTGGCCTGGCTCTTCAGCATCAGCCCGTCCGACAGGATCTTCAGGTGGTTCGCCCTCAGCGTCTCGCCGGTCGAGGTGATGTCGGCCACCGCCTCCGCGGTCTCGTTCTTCACCGTGCCCTCGGTCGCGCCCTGGCTGTCGACCAGCTGGTAATCCGCCACGCCCCGCTCGCGCAGGAAATCCCGCACCAAGCGGTGATACTTCGTCGCGATCCGCAGCCGGAAGCCGTGGCGCGCCCGGAAGGCCGCCGCCACCGCATCCAGATCATCCATCGTCTCGACATCGACCCAGAACTGCGGCACCGCGATGATCAGGTCGGCATGGCCAAAGCCCAGCTCGGCCAGCTCCTCGACCCGCTGATCCCAGTGGCCCAGCTTCTCGCGCACCAGATCGGTGCCGGTGACGCCCAGGTGGATGCGGCCCGCGTTCAGCTCGCGCGGGATTTCACCGGCGCTCAGCAGCACCAGCTCGACCCCCTCGATGCCCTCGACCTTGCCGGAATATTCCCGGTCCGATCCGGCGCGGCTCAGGCCGATGCCATGGGCCCCGAACCAGTCGAAGGTCTTCTCCATCAGCCGTCCCTTGGACGGCACGCCCAGCTTCAGGGTCATGCCCGGCCTCCCAGTTCGACGACCATGCCGGGGCGGATGATGCCGCCGACGGCCGGAATGCCCTCGGGCCGGCCCAGCCTGCGCCCGACCTCGCGCGTCAGCGCATCATAGCGCCCGCCCGAGGCCACCGCCGGCAGGTCCGGACGCCCCTCGACCACGAAGCCGAAGACGAAACCGTCGTAATATTCCATGTGGGTGCGCCCGTAGGCCGCTTCGAATTCCAGCGCCTCGACATCGATGCCCTGCGCCGCCATGGCCTGCATCCGCCGCCCCAGCCGTTCCACGGCCGGACCGATGGCGGGCATGTCCACGGCGATGTCGCGCAGATGCTCCAGCGCATGGGGCAGCGTCTCGCGCACCGACAAAAGCGCCTCCAGCAGCTCGACCTCATGGGCGGCGATGGGCGGCAGGGCGGCATCGGCGCGCAGCGCCTCGATCCGGGCCACCACGTCGGTCAGGCTGCGCAAGCCGATCTCGGGGCCCGCGCCCTCCAGCGGATCGCGCGAGGCCAGCAGCGCCTTGCGCCCCGCCGGCACCGGCACCCGCCCCGAATAGCGATCCAGCAGCGCCTTGAACCGCATCGGACGCCACAGGTGCCGCCGCAGCGCCGCCTTGCGCGCACCAGAGGTGTTCAGCCCCTCGACTGCGGCCATCAGGATGCCGATGTCGCCCATCATGGCCTTCAGCCCCAGCGGCGCGACGGCGGCACGGATGCGGGCAAAGACCTCGGCATCAGCGGCCGCCGGATCCGAGCCATCGAAGATCTCGAAGCCCACCTGGACATATTCGTTGGCCCGCGCCTCGTCCTCTTCCTGGCGGCGGAAGACCTCGCCGGAATAGGTGTAGCGGGCGGGTTCGGCGCCCTGCTTCATGTGCTGTTCGACCACCGGCACGGTAAAGTCGGGGCGCAGCATCTGCTCGCCCCGCAGCGTGTCCGAGGTCGTATAGGCGCGCGCCCGCAGGTCCTCGCCGTAAAGATCCAGCAGATCGCCCGCCGACACCAGGATCGGCGCCTCGACCGGCACCGCCCCCGCGGCCTCGAATTCCGCGCGCAGGGCGGCGGCACAGGCCAGGACCTGCGCCTTCTCAGGGCTGAGCCATGCCATCAGGAGTGCTCCGCCAGGATCTCGCGGATCTTCGCGACCAGATCGGCGCGCGGGATCTCGAACTGAGAGGGGCGTTCCTTCCATTCCTCCAGCGTCGCCTCCTGGGCGATCTTCGCCCCCAGGATCAGGTCCTTGACCTGCACGACACCGCGGGCCTTCTCGTCGGCGCCCTCGATCACGGCAACGGGGCTTTCGCGCTTGTCCGCATATTTCAGCTGGTTGCCAAAGTTCTTGGGGTTGCCCAGATAGACCTCGGCGCGGATGCCCGCGTTGCGCAACTCGGCGACGATGGTCTGGTAATCAGCCATCCGGTCCTTGTCCATCACGGTCACCACCACCGGGCCCTGCACGCGGCCGCCCATGCGGCCCTTCTCGCGCAGCGCCGCCAGCAGCCGGTCCACCCCGATCGAGACGCCCGTCGCCGGCACGCTCTGCCCGGTGAAGCGTTTCACCAGGTCGTCATAGCGCCCGCCGCCCGAGACCGACCCGAACTGCCGCTTGCGGCCCTTGTCGTCGAAGATTTCAAAGGTCAGCTCGGCCTCGAACACCGGCCCGGTGTAATAGCCCAGCCCCCGCACGACGCTGGGGTCGATCTGCACCCGGTCGGCGCCATAGCCCTGCGCATCCATCAGGCTGGCCATCATCTCCAGCTCGTCGACGCCCTCGGCGCCCACGGCCGATCCGCCGATGGCCGCCCGCAGGTTCGCCAGCGTCGCGCCCGCATTGGCACCTTTCGAGGTCAGGAAGGCGATCACCGGCTCGGCCTGCGCCGCCGCCAGCCCCACGCCGTCGATATAGGCCCCCGAGGCATCAAGACGGCCCTTGCCCAACAGCTCGCGCACGCCGGTCTCGCCCACCTTGTCGAACTTGTCGATGGTGCGCAGCACGTCGGCCTGCTGGCCTTCGTCTGACACGCCCATCGCCTCCAGCACGCCGTTCAGCACCTTGCGGTTGTTGATGCGCACCATGTAGTCGCCGCGCGGGATCCCCACGGTTTCCAGGCAGTCCGACAGCATCGCGCAGATCTCGGCGTCGGCGGCCACCGAAGGTGCCCCCACCGTATCGGCATCGCATTGATAGAACTGGCGGAACCGCCCGGGCCCGGGCTTTTCGTTGCGCCAGACCGGCCCCATCGCATAGCGGCGATAGGGGGTCGGCAGGCTGTCGCGGTGCTGCGCATAGACGCGCGCCAGCGGCGCCGTCAGGTCATAGCGCAGCGCCAGCCAGTCGCCGCGCTTGTCCTCGGCAGTGTCCTTCTCGTCGACCTCCTGCCAGGCGAAGACGCCCTCGTTCGGCCGGTCCACGTCGGGCAGGAACTTGCCCAGGGCCTCGACCGTCTCGACGGCGGAACTTTCCAGGGCGTCAAAGCCGTAACGATGGTAGACATGGGCGATCTTGCCCAGCATCTCCGTCCGTTCCGTCACCTCGGCGCCGAAGTAATCCCGGAAGCCCTTCGGGGTCTCCGCCTTCGGGCGCGGCGTCTTCTTCACCTTGGCCATCTTGTTTTCCTGCGTTCTGGATCGCGTGGGCGGCATAGCCCAGACTGCCTGAGGGGGCAAGCAAAGCCCGCATCTCCCCCGCAACAGGTTCTTTCATCTGACCACAAATACTCCCGCCGGAGGCCGGGCCGCAGGCCCGTTTCCGTTGCCATCCCGCGTTTCCCTTGCCAGACCGCGCCCCCTGCGCTACCGCCCCCGCAAAGGAGCCCGCCCATGTCCGACACCCGCCTGGAAGAACAGATCGCCCATCTGACCCGCACGCTCGAGGATCTTTCCGACACCGTCGCCCGCCAGTCGACCGAGATCGCCCTGCTGACCCGCCGTGTCCAGCTGCTGCTGGAACGCGAGGCCCGCCGCGAAGTCGATGCCGGAGGCACCATCTTCATGGGCGACGAAAAGCCACCGCATTACTGACGGGCCCGCAGGCCCGACGGCCACCCGCGCCCGGGCGGCCCTGCCAAAGACCCGGCACGGCGGATGCTCCGGGCCTCATGACGGTGCCAATCCACTGCCCCCCGCGTCACCAGGACCGCAGCCCCACCGACAAACCCGTTCCACGGGCACCGCCGCTCCGCTGACGGCGCGGCCTCAGATCTCCTCGACGGTCAGCACCCCCGGCAGGGTGCGGATCGCGCCCTTGACCTGCGGGGTGATCGGGAATTCCGCATGGGCGTCGATCTCGACCTCGCCGGGCAGGGCCGGATCGACCAGGCAGAAGTGGATCGGCCCGTTGCGCACGCCGCGCACGCTGTCCCTTGCGCCTTCCAGCACCCCCTGCACCGCCCCCAGCCCCGTCGCGTCGCTGAGGAAGATCTTCAGCCCGATGGCCCCCGCATCGGCCACCATCTGATCCATCGGCACCACCGAATCCGCCAGCAGTTTCAGCTGGTCCGAGACCACCTCGGCCTTGCAGGTCACCACCACCCGCGACCCGTTGTCGAGGAAGTCCCGCGACGCCTCCAGCGCCTCGGAGAACAGCGTCACCTCGTAGCCGCCCGTCGGATCCGACAGCTGCGCGAAGGCAAAGCGGTTGCCGCGGGCGGACTTGCGTTCCTGACGGCCGGTCACGATGCCGGCGATCTTGGCGATGATCGGCCCGCCCTGGGCGGCGCGGATGACCTCGTCCATGGTCATCACCTTCTTGCGCTTCAGCGCGCCCATGTAATCGTCCAGCGGGTGCCCCGACAGGTAAAAACCGATGGCCTTGAATTCCTCCGACAGCCGTTCGGCAGGCAGCCAGTCCTGCGCGGCGCTCAGGCGCGGCTCGGGCAGATCGTCGCCGCCGTCGCCGAACAGCGACACCTGGTTGGAATTCTTCTGCTCCCAGTAGGCGGCCGAATAACTGACCAGCCCTTCCAGGCTGTCAAAGATCCGCCGCCGGTTGCGATCCAGCTGGTCGAAGGCCCCGGCACGCGCCAGCATCTCCAGCGGGCGCTTGCCGACCTTCTTCAGCTCGACCCGGCGGGCAAAGTCGTAGACATTCGCAAAGGGCTTGCCGGCGCGGCCGCGCACGATCAGCTCCATCGCCTCGACGCCGACGTTCTTCAGCGCCCCCAGCGCATAGTGCAGCGCGCCCTCGATCACCGTGAAGGTCGCGTCCGAGCGGTTCACGCAAGGCGGCACATAGGGCAGAGCCAGCGCCTTCTTCACCTCCTGGAAATAGATCGCCAGCTTGTCCGTCAGGTGGATATCGCAGTTCATCACGCCGGCCATGAACTCGACCGGGTGGTTGGCCTTCAGCCAGGCAGTCTGGTAGCTGACCACCGCATAGGCGGCCGCGTGCGACTTGTTGAAACCGTAGTTGGCGAATTTCTCCAGCAGGTCGAAGACCTCCGAGGCCTTCTTGGCATCGACGCCGTTCTTCGCCGCACCCGCCTCGAACTTGGGACGCTCGGCGTCCATCGCCTCCTTGATCTTCTTGCCCATGGCGCGGCGCAGCAGGTCGGCGCCACCAAGGCTGTAGCCCGCCATCACCTGGGCAATCTGCATCACCTGTTCCTGGTAGACGATGATGCCCTGGGTCTCGGCCAGGATATGGTCGATCGTATGGTGGACCGAGGTGATCTCTCGCAGGCCGTTCTTGACCTCGCAATAGACGGGGATGTTCTCCATCGGGCCGGGACGGTACAGCGCCACCAGTGCCACGATGTCCTCGATGCAGGTGGGTTTCATCTGCTTCAGGGCATCCATCATGCCCGAGCTTTCCACCTGGAACACCGCGACCGTGCGCGCCTTCGAATACAGGTCGTAGGTCTTTTCGTCGTCGAGCGGGATCAGGTTGATCTCGTTCTCGCCGCCGGGGGGCGGATCGTAAAGCTGCGTGCCATCGGCCGCCACATGCAGGTCGCGCCCGCCGCCGAGGATCTGCTGGATGGCGTTCTGGATCACCGTCAGCGTCTTCAGGCCAAGGAAGTCGAACTTCACGAGGCCGGCCTGTTCCACCCATTTCATGTTGAACTGGGTCGCCGGCATGTCGGATCTGGGATCCTGGTAGAGCGGCACCAGCGCATCCAGCGGCCGGTCCCCGATCACCACCCCCGCCGCGTGGGTCGAGGCATTGCGCAACAGCCCCTCGACCTGTTCGGCATATTCGAACAGGCGCTTGGCGGGGTTCACCTTGCCGTCGCGGATGTCCTGATCGCTTTCGCGCATCTCCTCGCGCAGGCGCGGCTCGTCGCGCAGGGCCTGGGCGATGCCGACGGGCTTGACGCCTTCCACCGGGATCAGCTTGGACAGCCGGTCCACCTGACCGAAGGGCATCTGCAGCACCCTCCCGATGTCGCGCACCGCCGCCTTCGACAGCAGCGCACCGAAGGTGATGATCTGGCCCACCTTGTCGCGCCCGTAGCGCTGCTGCACGTAGCGGATCACCTCTTCGCGGCGGTCCATGCAGAAGTCGATGTCGAAGTCGGGCATCGACACCCGTTCCGGGTTCAGGAAGCGTTCGAACAGCAGCGAATAGCGCAGCGGATCAAGGTCGGTGATGGTCAGCGCATAGGCCACCAGCGAGCCCGCACCAGACCCCCGCCCCGGCCCCACCGGAATGCCGTGATCCTTGGCCCATTTGATGAAATCGGCCACGATCAGGAAGTAGCCCGGGAACCCCATCCCCTCGATGATGCCCATCTCGAAATCAAGGCGCGCCTGATAGTCCTCGACGCTGACGGCATGGGGGATCACCGCCAGGCGCTGCTGCAGACCCTCGTTGGCCTGACGGCGCAGTTCCTCGACCTCGTCATCGGCAAAGCGCGGCAGGATCGGGTCGCGCTTGTAGGTCTTGAAGGCGCAGCGCTGCGCGATTTCGACCGTGTTCTCGATGGCCTCGGGCAGGTCGGCGAACAGCGTCACCATCTCCTGCTGGGACTTGAAGTAATGCTGGCGGGTCAGCCGGCGGCGCGGTTCCTGCTGGTCGACATAGGCGCCTTCCGCGACGCAGATCATCGCGTCATGGGCCTCGTACATCTCGGGCTTGGGGAAGTAGACGTCGTTGGTGGCGACCAGCGGCAGCTCCATGGCATAGGCCATCTCGAGGAAGCCGCGTTCGGTCAGGCGCTCGGGCTCGGGCAGGCCGCCCTCGCCGGGATGGCGCTGCAGCTCGACGTAAAGGCGATCGGGGAACATCTGCGCGAAGCGGGTCAGCAGTGCCTGCGCCTCGGGGCGGTGGTTGGCCTGCAGCAGCTGCCCCACCGGGCCGTTCGCCCCGCCCGACAGGCAGATCAGCCCCTCGGCATGGGCCTCAAGCTCTTCCAGCGTGACCCAGGGCGGCTCGCCTCCGGCATCGACGAAGAGGCAGGTCGAGAGCTTCATCAGGTTCTCGTAGCCCGCCTCGTTCTGCGCCAGCAGCACGACGGCGGCGGCGGGCCTGGCGCGTTCGCCGGGTTCGGGGCGGTGCCATTGCACATCGACCTGACAGCCGATGATCGGCTGGATCCCCTGCCCCGAGGCGGTGACGGAAAACTCCAGCGCCGAGAACAGGTTGTTGGTGTCCGTCACGGCGACGGCGGGCATTTCGGCGGCCGCGCACAGGCCCGGCAGCTTCTTCAGCCGCATGGCCCCTTCCAGAAGGGAATATTCGGTATGGACGCGGAGGTGGATGAATCGGGGCGCTGTCATGGCGCGATGGTAGGACCCCCGCGCCGCCGCAACAAGACCGCCGCCGCGCCATCCCCCCTTGCGGGGAATCGCGCAGCCCCCGATCCTGGTGCCGATCCGCGGGAAAGGACCCCCATGAGCCTCTTTGACACGATCCCCCCCGATCCCGCGCTGGACCTGACGCTGATGCGGGCGATCGACGTGCCGCCGCAGGTGCTGTGGCAGCTCTGGACCCAAGGGGCGCTTTTGTGCCGCTGGTTCACCCCCGCGCCCGTCGTCACCCTTGCGGCCGAGGTCCATCCCACCCCCGGCGGGCGCTTCTTCACCCGGATGCAGATGCCCGACGGCACCACCATCGACAGCGAGGGCTGCGTGCTGCAGGCGGAACCGGGGCGGCGGCTGTCATTCACCGATGCGCTCGGGCCGGGGTTCCGGCCGCGGGGTCAGGGCTTCATGACTGCGACCATCGGTTTCACCCCGCGCGACGGCGGCACCCTCTACGAGGCGCTGGTGCGCCATGCCACCCCCGAGGACCGCCAGCGGCACGAGGACATGGGCTTTCACCCCGGCTGGCAGGCCGCCACCGCGCAGCTGGTAAGCGAAGCCCTTAAGCTGAAAACCTGAGCCCTGCCGCAACGCCGGGGCGCCATGCGGGATACCGGGGCTTGCAATGCCGCCCGGCTGCGGCTTTGCTGGGCAAAAAGCAAAAGGCCCGCCCCTCTATGCCGCATCGGGGGGACCGACGGGTGCTAGGGGTAAGGCGGCGGAAGATACATATATGACACTCTCCTTTCACCTGAACGGAGAACGCGTGGATATCGCCGATATCCCTCCGGCCACGACGCTTCTGGACTGGCTGAGGACGACGCGCGGGCTGACCGGCACCAAGGAAGGCTGCAACGAGGGCGATTGCGGCGCCTGCACGGTGATGGTCACCGATGCCGAGGGCCCGAAGGCGCTGAATGCCTGCATCCTGTTCCTGCCGCAGCTGCAGGGGAAATCCGTCACCACGGTCGAGGGGCTGAAGGGCCCCGATGGCGCGCCCCATCCCGTCCAGCAGGCGATGGTCGATCACCATGGCTCGCAATGCGGGTTCTGCACGCCGGGGTTCGTCATGTCGATGGCCACCGCCCAGCTGACCGGCGCGGCCGACCATGACCTGACGCTGGCGGGCAACCTGTGCCGCTGCACCGGCTATGCGCCGATCATCCGCGCCGCCGAGGCCGCAATGCAGCAGCCCGTCCCCGATCACCTGCCCCGCCGGTTCGAGATGCCCATCGACGTGCGCGGCGTGGCCTTCCAGCCCGAAAGCGCCGATGCCCTGGCCCGCTGGTACGAAGCCCACCCCGACGCCACGCTGATCGCCGGGGCCACCGATCTGGGGCTGCATGTCACCAAGGCGCTGCGCGATCTGGGCCAGGTGGCCTTTCTGAACCGCTGCCGCGACCTGAAGGGTGTCAGCGTTTCCGACACCGAGATCCGCATCGGCGCCATGACGACGTTTTCCGATCTGCTGCCCGCCATCGCGCCCTACCATCCGGGGCTGGCGCGGATGCTGCGCCGGTTTGCCTCGACCCAGGTGAGGAATGCCGCGACCGTGGGGGGCAACATCGCCAACGGCTCGCCCATCGGGGACAGCCCGCCCGCCTTCATCGCCCTGGGCGCCACGCTGCACCTGCGCAAGGGGGATCAGCGCCGATCCCTGCCGCTGGAGGAGTTCTTTGTCGAATACGGCCGCCAGGACCGCGTGCCCGGCGAATTCGTCGAGGCGATCACCCTGCCCCGCCAGCCCGACCGGCTGGCCTGCTACAAGCTGTCGAAGCGGCCCGATCAGGACATTTCCGCGGTCTGCGGCTGTTTCAACGTCACCGTGACCGAAGGCCGCGTCAGCGCCGCCCGCATCGCCTTCGGTGGCATGGCCGGGGTGCCCAAGCGGGCCTCCCATGTCGAGGCCGCCCTGCTGGGTCAGCCCTGGGATGCCTCGATCCTGGAGCGCGCGGCACCGGAATGGGCGAAGGATTTCACCCCGATGAGCGACATGCGGGCCTCGGCCGGGTATCGCCTGACGGCGGCGGCGAACCTCTTGGAGCGCTACCTGCGCAGCGATCTGGGCGAAGCTGTCGATCTGGAAGAGGTGCAGGCATGACCACCATCGTTCACAAGCCCCTGCCCCATGATGCCGCGCCCCTGCATGTCTCGGGCGAGGCGCGTTACATCGACGACATCCCCCTGCCCGCCAATGCGCTGCATCTGGCCTTCGGGACCTCGCCGGTGGCGCGCGGCGTGCTGAACGGCGTCGGGCTGGAGGCGGTGCGGGCCGCGCCGGGCGTGGTCGCGGTGCTGGTGGCGGGGGATCTGCCCTTTGCCAATGACGTGTCCTCGGCCCCCGTGCATGACGAGCCGCTGCTGGCGACGGATCGGGTGAATTTCGTGGGCCAGCCGGTCTTTGTTGTGGCGGCGACCAGCCATCTGGCGGCGCGGCGGGCGGCCCGGCTGGCGGTCTGGGACATCACCGAAGAGGATCCGATCCTGACGGTGGAGGCCGCGCTGGCGGCGCAAAGTTACATCGAAGAGCCGCCGCTGGTCTGGAGCAAGGGCGATGCGGCCCGCGCCATTGCGGCGGCGCCGCACCGGCTGGACGGCCGGATCGAGATGGGCGGGCAGGAGCATTTCTACCTGGAGGGTCAGGCGGCGCTGGCCATCCCGCAGGAGGGCGGCGACATGTACGTGTCGTCCTCGACCCAGCACCCGACCGAGATCCAGCACAAGGTGGCCGAGGCGCTTGGCCTGCCGATGCATGGCGTGCGGGTCGAGACGCGGCGGATGGGCGGCGGGTTCGGCGGCAAGGAAAGCCAGGGCAACCCTCTGGCCGTTGCCTGTGCGGTGGTGGCACGCGCGACGGGGCGGCCCTGCAAGATGCGCTATGACCGCGATGACGACATGCAGATCACCGGCAAGCGCCATGATTTCCGCATCGATTACGCGGTCGGGTTCGACGCGACGGGGCGCATCCGGGGGCTGGAGTTCCGCCAGTACACCCGCTGCGGCTGGTCCCAGGACCTGAGCCTGGCGGTGGCCGACCGGGCCATGCTGCATGCCGACAATGCCTATCTGATGGAGCATATCCGCATCGAGAGCCACCGGTTGCGCACCAATATGTGCTCGGCCACGGCCTATCGCGGCTTTGGCGGGCCGCAGGGGGTCGTGGGGGTCGAGCGGGTGGTCGATCACATCGCCCATGAGCTGGGGCTGGACCCGGTCGAGGTACGGCGGGCGAACTATTATGCCGATGCGCCGGTGGCAGGCGTGGAGGGGGGCTCTGCCCCCGCGCCTGCGGCGCCCCCCCGAGGTATTTCGGACAAGAAAATGGATCTGGCGGTCGCGGCGCCGGAAGATGCCGGAGGGGACGTGGCCGCTGTGCAGACGACGCCCTACGGGATGGAGGTGACCGATTTCGCCCTGCACCGGATGACGGCGCGGTTGCTGGAGAGCGCGGATTATGCCGCGCGGCGGGCAGAGGTGGCCGCGTGGAATGCAAGGAACCCGGTGCTGAAGAAGGGGCTGGGGTTCGCGCCGGTGAAATTCGGGATCTCTTTCACGCTGAGCCATCTGAACCAGGCGGGGGCGTTGGTGCATGTGTATCAGGACGGATCGGTGCATCTGAACCATGGCGGCACCGAGATGGGACAGGGGCTGTTCCAGAAGGTGGCGCAGGTGGCGGCGTCGCGGTTCGGGATCCCGCTGGAGTGCGTGAAGATCACCGCGACCGATACGGCGAAGGTGCCCAATACCTCGGCCACGGCGGCGTCTTCGGGATCGGATCTGAACGGCATGGCGGTGCAGGCCGCCTGCGACACCTTGCGGGACCGGATCGCGGGGGTGGTGGCGGAGCTGTGTCAATGCGCGCCGGAGGCCGTGGTCTTCGAGGCCGGAGAGGTGCGCGCGGGCGACATGGTGATGTCCTTTGCCGAGGCCGCGATGCGGACCTACCAGGCGCAGGTCAGCCTGTCGGCCACCGGCCATTACCGCACCCCGGACCTGAGCTGGGACCGCATCCGCGGCCAGGGGCGGGCGTTCTACTACTTTGCCCATGGGGCGGCGCTGTCGGAGGTGGTGATCGACACGCTGACCGGCGAATACCGGTTCCTGCGCACCGATATCCTGCATGATGCGGGCGCCAGCCTGAACCCGGCGCTGGATCTGGGCCAGGTCGAGGGCGGCTATGTGCAGGGCGCCGGATGGCTGACCAGCGAGGAGCTGGTCTGGGACGGCAAGGGGCGGCTGCGGACCCATGCGCCCTCGACCTACAAGATCCCGGCGGTGTCGGACCGGCCGAAGGTGTTCAACGTCGCCCTCTGGGACGAGCCGAACCCGGCGGCGACGATCTATCGCTCGAAGGCGGTGGGAGAGCCGCCCTTCATGCTGGGCATCGCGCCTTTCCTGGCGCTGTCGGATGCGATCGCGGCCTGTGGCAGCACCTATCCCGACCTGCACGCCCCCGCCACGCCCGAGCGCGTGCTGGCCGCCGTGCGGAGGCTGAGGGGGTGATCGAGCGCGCCGAGCTGGCCCGGGCGCTGGCCCGGGCGCCGCAGGTCACCCGGATCGTCGTGGCCGAAAGCCGAGGGTCCGTCCCGCGCGAGGCCGGCACCGCCATGCTGGTGGGGCCGGGGTTCGCCTGGGGCACCATCGGCGGCGGCACGCTGGAACATGCGGCCATTGCGCGCGCCCGCGATCTGCAGGCCGACCTGCTGGAGCGCCGCGCCCTGGGGCCCGACCTTGGGCAATGCTGCGGCGGTGCGGTGGTGCTGCTGTACGAGGTCTGGGATGCGGCGCGGCTGGCGGCGCTGCCGGAGGCGGTCCATGCCCGCCCCCTGCCCGGCACCGAAGGCCCGATGCCGCTTGCCGTGCGGCGGCTGCTGGGGAATGCGCGATCCCAGGGCACGCTGCCCGAGGCCTCGGTCGTGCAGGGCTGGCTGGTCGAGCCGCTGGCCCGTCCCGCCCGGCAGGTCTGGATCTGGGGCGCGGGCCATGTGGGGCGGGCGCTGGTTGCGACCCTGGCCCCCCTGCCCGGGATCGAGATCACCTGGATCGACACCGCCCCCGAGCGGTTCCCCGACCAGGTGCCCGAAGGCGTCAGCGTGGTGCCCGTGGCCGATCCCGCGCGGCTCGCGGCCCATGCGCCGGCAGGGGCCGAGCATGTCATCCTGACCTATTCCCATGCCCTCGACCTGGCGCTGTGCGATGCGCTGCTGGCGCGCGGTTTCGGCTGGTGCGGGCTGATCGGGTCCGACAGCAAATGGGCGCGGTTCCGCAAGCGGCTGGGGGAACGGGGCCATCCGCCCGCACGCATCGCGGGCATCACCTGTCCCATCGGCAATCGCAGCTACGGCAAGCACCCGCAGGAGATTGCTATCGGGGTCGCCGCCGGGTTACTGGATCGGAAGGCGCAGCAAGACGCCAAGGGGGAAAAGACAGCGTGAGCGGGACACTTCTATCCATCCGCGGCCTGACCAAGGCCTATCCGGGCGTCGTCGCCAACGATGACGTCAGCTTCGAGATCGCCGAGGGCGAGGTCCACGCCCTGCTGGGCGAGAACGGCGCCGGGAAATCCACCCTGGTCAAGATGATCTACGGTCTGGTCAAGCCCGACCAGGGCCAGATGCTGCTGCGCGGCAGCGCCTATGCCCCCTCGGAGCCGCAGGAGGCGCGCGCCAGCGGCGTGGCGATGGTGTTCCAGCATTTCAGCCTGTTCGACGCGCTGAACGTGGCCGAGAACGTCGCCCTTGGGATGGCGGATCCGCCGAAGACGCGCGAACTGGCCGAACGCATCCGCACGGTCTCGGAGCAATACGGGCTGCCGCTGGATCCCTGGCGGCTGGTGGGGGATCTGTCCGCGGGCGAGCGCCAGCGGGTCGAGATCATCCGCTGCCTGCTGCAGGATCCCAAGCTGCTGATCATGGATGAACCGACCAGCGTGCTGACCCCTCAGGAGGTCGAGATCCTGTTCGCCACGCTCAGGAAACTGAAATCCGAGGGGACCTCGATCCTCTATATCTCGCACAAGCTGGAAGAGATCCGGGCGCTGTGCGACGAGGCGACAATCCTGCGGCTGGGCCGCAAGGTGGCGACCTGCACCCCGCGCGAGGTGACGGCGGCGCAGATGGCCGAGCTGATGGTCGGCGCCGAGCTGCACCGCCCCGAGCGCGAACCCTCGGTGCCGGGCGCTGTGCGGCTGGCGCTGAAGGGGCTGTCGGTGGCGTCTCCGGGGCAATTCGGGACCTCGTTGAAGGACATCACGCTGGAGGTCCGCGCGGGCGAGGTGCTGGGGCTGGCAGGGGTGGCCGGCAACGGCCAGGACGAGCTGCTGGCGGCCCTGTCGGGCGAGATCCGCGCCAAGCCCGCCATGGTGGTGCTGGACGGGGTCGAGATCGGCGCCAAAGGCCCGGCCGAACGGCGCCGCGCCGGTCTGCTGACCGGCCCGGAGGAACGCCTTGGCCATGCCGCCGCCCCCGACATGAGCCTGACCGAGAACGCCCTGCTGACCGGCGCCGAGCGCGAGGGGCTGATGGCGAACGGGTTCCTGAAATGGGGCAAGGCGCGGGAGTTCGCCGCCAAGATCATCGAGCGCTTCGACGTGCGCACGCCCGGCACCGAGACCGCGGCCCGGGCGCTGTCGGGGGGCAACCTGCAGAAATTCGTCATCGGCCGCGAGGTGCTGCAGCGCCCCGAGGTGCTGGTGGTGAACCAGCCCACCTGGGGCGTCGATGCGGCGGCGGCCGCCACCATCCGGCAGGCTCTGCTGGATCTGGCGGCGGGGGGGGCTGCGGTCGTGGTGATCAGCCAGGACCTGGATGAGCTGATGGAAGTGTCGGACAATTTCGGCGCGCTGAACGAAGGACGCCTGTCTCAGATCCGGCCCGCCAAGGGGCTGTCGATGGAGGAGATCGGGCTGATGATGGGCGGCGCCCATGGAATGGAGGTGGCCCATGGGTGATCGGGCTTGTGAGCGGGCAGTGTTTGAACGGGCGGCGGGAACGCCGGTGGACAGGTGCGCCTCCGGCGGGAGTATTTCCGGCCAGATGATGAAGAACCGGGAGGCGCGGGGATGCTGAGGCTGGAGAAACGGCCGCAGCCGTCGAAGACCCTGTCCTATGTGACGCCGGTGCTGGCGGTGCTGATCACCATGGTGGCGGGCGGCGCGCTGTTCGCGGTGCTGGGCAAGGATCCGGTGGTGGCCATCCGGACGATCTTCTGGGATCCGCTGTTCGGGCAGTTCGCCTTCTATTACCTGCCGCAGCTGCTGGTGAAGGCGGGGCCGCTGATCCTGATCGCCATCGGGCTGAGCCTGGGGTTCCGCGCCGGGATCTGGAACATCGGCGCCGAGGGGCAGTACATCCTGGGGGCGATCTGCGGCGCCGGGGTGGCGCTGGCCTTCTATCCGCTGGAGGCCTGGTGGATCTTTCCTCTGATGGTGCTGGCGGGGGCCTTTGGCGGTTTCGTCTGGGCGATGATCCCGGCGATCCTGAAGGTGCGCTTCGGCACCAACGAGATCCTGGTCAGCCTGATGCTGGTCTATGTGGCCGAACAGCTGCTGGCCTCGATGTCGATCGGGCTGATGAAGAACCCCGAAGGCTACGGGTTTCCCGGATCGCGGAATTTGCAGCAGTATCCGGCCGCCCATAATGCCGACCTGATCCCCGATACCGGGCTGCACTGGGGCGTGGTTGCGGCCTTCGTGGCGGCGGGGCTGGCCTATGTGCTGCTGAACCGCCACATCCTGGGCTTTCAGATCCGGCTGACCGGTGCGGCGCCGCGGGCGGCGCGCTTTGCGGGCGTCAAGCCGCCGCGGCTGGTGCTGTTCTGCATGGGCACCGCCGGCGCGCTGGCAGGCATGGCCGGCATGTTCGAGGTCGCGGGCCCCGCGGGCCAGATCAGCACCGGCTTCAACGTGGGCTATGGCTTTACCGCGATCATCGTGGCCTTCCTGGGGCGTCTGCACCCGGTGGGTATCGTGCTGGCGGGGCTGCTGATGGCGCTGACCTATATCGGCGGCGAAGCGGCGCAGAGCACGCTGCAGCTGCCCGCTGCAGCCATCCAGGTGTTCCAGGGGATGCTGCTGTTCTTCCTGCTGGCCGTCGACCTGCTGACCAACTACCGCATCCGCCTGAGCAAACGGGAGACCGCCTGATGGATCTGAGCGCAATCAACCCGGTTCTGCTGTTCGCCTCGCTGATGGTGGCGGCAACCCCGGTGCTGCTGGCCGCCATCGGGGAACTGGTGGTGGAACGGGCGGGCGTGCTGAACCTGGGCGTCGAGGGGATGATGATCACCGGGGCGATCTGCGGCTTTGCCGCCGCCGTCACCACCGGATCGCCGCTGGTGGGCTTTGTGGCCGCAGCCCTGGGCGGGGCCGGTCTGTCGCTGCTGTTCGCGCTGCTGACGCAGGTGGCGCTGGCCAACCAGGTGGCATCGGGCCTGGCGCTGACGCTGTTCGGGCTGGGGCTGTCGGCGCTGTTCGGGCAGGGCTACGTGGGGCTGAAGCCGCCCGCGACGCCGCGCCTCGACATCCCGGTGCTGAGCGATCTGCCCGTGGTGGGCCGTATCGTCTTTGCCCATGACCCGATGGTCTATGTCGGGCTGGTGCTGCTGGTCGCCGTCTGGCTGTTCCTGAAATTCACCCGCGCGGGCCTGGTGCTGCGTGCGGTGGGCGAGAACCACACCGCCGCCCATGCCCTGGGCTACAAGGTGGTGCGCATCCGCATTCTGGCGATCCTGTTCGGCGGCGCCTGCGCGGGGCTGGGCGGCGCCTACATCAGCCTGGTGCGCGTGCCGCAATGGACCGAAGGCATGACCGGCGGCGCCGGCTGGATCGCCCTGGCGCTGGTGGTCTTCGCCAGCTGGAAGCCCTGGCGGGTGCTGCTGGGGGCCTGGCTGTTCGGGGGTGTGACAGTATTGCAGCTGAACCTGCAGGCCGCCGGTCTTGAAATCCGGGCCGAATATCTTTCCATGTCCCCGTACCTGGTCACCATCCTGGTGCTGGTCATCATGTCGGGCCAACGCAGCGGGGCGCCTGCCTCGCTCGGGCGCACGTTCCATGCCTCTCAGTGAGGCGCAATTGCAAGGTAGTCAGGGAGCACAGACCATGCAGATGAAAAAGAGAACCTTCCTTGCCACCGCGGCCTCCGCGCTTGGCCTGTCGGCCATGGGCAGCGTCGCCGCCATGGCGGCCGACAAGAAGGTCAAGGTGGGCTTCATCTACCTGGGCCCGATCAATGACGGCGGCTGGACCCAGCACCATTACGAATCCGCCCAGGCCATGTTCAAGGCCATCGGCGACGACAAGATCGAGATGGTCTATCAGGACAACGTGCCCGAAGGCCCCGATGCCGAACGCGCGATGACCCAGATGGCGCTGAACGGCTGCGACATCATCTTTGCCACCTCCTTCGGCTACATGGATTTCACCCTGAACGTGGCGAAGAAATTCCCCAAGGTGAAGTTCGAGCACGCCACCGGCTACAAGACCGCGCCCAACATGTCGGCCTATTCCGCCCGCTTCTATGAAGGCCGCGCGATCGAGGGCACCATCGCAGGTCGCATGACCAAGACCAACAAGATCGGCTATATCGCGGCCGTTCCGATCCC
Source organism: Pseudooceanicola sp. NS-SX9 (assembly GCF_057380705.1). NCBI lineage: Bacteria > Pseudomonadati > Pseudomonadota > Alphaproteobacteria > Rhodobacterales > Paracoccaceae > Pseudooceanicola > Pseudooceanicola sp. NS-SX9. The sequence continues at coordinate 2,861,129 of NZ_CM170818.1, forward strand.
CGAGGTCGTGCGCGGCATCAACTCGTCCTACATCCACGCCAAGAAGGTGAACCCGGATGTCGAGTTCTCGATCATCTGGCTGTTCACCTGGCTGGATCCGGCCAAGGAAGCCGATGCTGCGCGCACGCTGATCGAACAGGGCTGCGACGTGATCCTGCAGCACACCGATTCCACCGCGCCCCTGGCGGCTGCGCAGGCCGCAGGCAATGTCATCGGCTTCGGCCAGGCGGGCGACATGATCGAATATGCGCCCTCGCCGCGCGTCGCCTCGATCATCGACAACTGGGCGCCCTATTACGAACAGCGCGTCACCGACGTGATGAACGGCACCTGGGAAAGCCACAACGTCTGGGAAGGCCTGTCGACCGGCATGGTCAAGATCGGCGAGATCACCAGCGCCGTGCCCGATGACGTGAAGAAGGAAGCCGAGGACATGATCGCCGCGATTTCCTCGGGCAAGTACCACCCGTTCACCGGCCCGCTGAACAAGCAGGACGGCTCGGTCTGGCTGAAGGAAGGCGAAGTGGCCGACGATGGCACGCTTGCGGGCATGAACTTCTACGTCGAGGGCCTGAAGGGCGACGTCCCCAGCTGACCCTGACCTGCCACGGATTGCAAAGGCCCGCCCCCCGGCGGGCCTTTCGCATGTTCGGGGCCCTTGCCGCCCGGCCCCTGCCCTGGCACGCTGGCCCGGATCTGAACGGGCGGCAGAATGCGGCGGAACTGGAGCGAGGCAGAGGTGACCGAGGCGCTGGCGCTGTACCTGCGCCTGCCCTTTGGGCGCCTGCACAGCCGCACCCCCGCCATCATCGCGCTGGCCGAACGGCTGGGGCGCACGCCCTCGGCGGTGGCGCTGAAGCTGACGAACCTGGCGGCGCTGGACGACAGCCTGCCGCAGCGCGGGATGGCCAATGCCTCGGCCACCGACCGCCGCGTCTGGGCCGCCTATCGCGCCGCCCCCGATCAGGTGCTGCAGGCCTTCGCCCGCCAGACCGCCCCCGCCCCCCGTGGCTTTGCCGACCGGCAGGCCGACTACACCGCCCGTCAGGCCGAGGATCCCCGTGCCACCGTGCGCCAGCGCATCGGCCAGGGATTCTTTCGCGAGATGATCCTGACATCCTATCGCGGCCGCTGCGCCCTGACCGGGATCGAGGACCCCCGCCTGCTGACCGCCAGCCATATCGTCGGCTGGGCCGATGACCCGGCCGAGCGTCTGAACCCCAGGAACGGCATCGCGCTGAACGCGCTGCACGACCGCGCCTTCGACCGTCACCTGATCACCTTCGACACAGAGCTGCGCCTGCTGATCGCCGCCGACGTGCCCCCCGCCACCCGCCGCCAGCTGGAACGCATCGACAGCCCCCGGCTGACCCTGCCCGAACGCTTCCTGCCCGACCCGGCCCTGCTGGAACGCCACCGCCAGCGGTTTCACGCCCGCACGGCCTGAGGACAGGCGACCAGCGGGCAGATGGCCCGGGCAAGGGATGGCCTGCGGACAGATCGCCCGTGAACAGGCCGCCGGAAACGGAGGGCCCGGCACGGATGGCCTGTAAACGGAGGGCCGGAAACAGATAGCCCCAGCACGGGTGGCCCCAGCACGGGTGGCCAGAAATGGGTGGCCAGAAATGGGTGGCCGGAAGCGGATGGGCTTTAAACGGAGGACCTGCAACGGAGGGACGAAAACGAAACCGGGCGCCGAAGCGCCCGGTCGAGGGATGGTGATCCGAAGGCTCAGATATCCTTGCGGATCGTCTCGTTCTTCGGGTCATAGGGGCTGTCGACGGTGACCTCGGCATCCCACAGCTGGTCGAACATCTTGACCTTCAGCTTCGTGCCCGGCACCGCCAGATCGGGTTCGACATAGCCCATGCCGATGGATTTGCCGAAAGCCACCGAATAGCCGCCCGAGGTCAGCCGCCCCACCTTGCGGCCGTCCAGATACAGCGCCTCGCGGCCCCAGGGATCGGCATCTTCGGGGCCGTCGATCAGCAGCGTGCAGCACTTGGCGCGGATGCCCTTGGCCAGCATCGCCTCCTTGCCGAAGAAGTCCTTGGACTGGTCGATGAAGCGCGGCAGATCGGCCTCGGCAGGGGTCGCATCGCGGCCCAGCTCGGTGCCGAAGGCGCGATAGGATTTCTCCTGGCGCAGCCAGTTCTGGGCCCGGGCGCCGACCAGCTTCAGGCCGAATTCCTCGCCCGCCTCTATCAGCTTGTCCCAGAGGTGGGTCTGCATCTCGATCGGGTGGTGCAGCTCCCAGCCCAGTTCACCGGTATAGGCCACGCGGATCGCGTTGACCGGCACCATGCCCAGCTCGATCTTCTTGGCGGAAAGCCAGGGGAAGCGCTTGTTCGACAGCGCGGTTTCGGGCTCGGCGTCGCGGATCAGCTTTTGCAGCACGTCGCGGGATTTCGGCCCCGCGATGGCGAAGACGCCCCATTGGGTCGTGACATCCTGCACGATGACCAGCTGACCGGTTTCGGCCATGAAATCCTCGGCTGCCTTCAGCAGGTAATCCTCGTCATAGGCCGCCCAGGCCCCGGCCGAGACCAGGTAATAGTCGTTCTCGGCGTTGCGGACGATGGTGTATTCGGTGCGCGTGGTGCCGGCGCTGGTCAGCGCGTAGGTCAGGTTGATGCGGCCGACCTTCGGCAGCTTGTTGCAGGTGAAGCGGTCCAGGAAGGCCGTGGCGCCGGGGCCCTTCACCGTATGCTTGGCAAAGGCTGTGGCGTCGATCAGGCCTGCGGTCTCGCGCACGGCCTTGGCCTCGGCCACGGCATATTGCCACCAGCCACCACGGCGGAAGCTGCGCGCGGCGTGATCGTCAAAGCCCATCGGCGCATAGTAGTTCGGACGTTCCCAGCCGTTCACCTGGCCGAACTGCGCGCCTGCGGCCTTCTGGCGGTCATAGGCGGGCGAAGTGCGCAGCGGACGCCCGGCTTCGCGTTCCTCGTCGGGGTGGTGCAGGATGAAGACGTGCTCGTAGGCTTCCTCGTTCTTGGCGACCGCGTAATCGGTGGTCATCCAGGGGCCGTAGCGTTTCGGGTCGAGCGAGGCCATGTCGATCTCGGCCTCTCCTTCGGTCATCATCTGCGCCAGATAGTAGCCGGTGCCGCCCGCGGCGGTGATGCCGAAGCTGAAGCCCTCGGCCAGCCACATGTTGCGCAGGCCCGGCGCCGGGCCGATCAGGGGATTGCCATCGGGGGTATAGCAGATCGGGCCGTTGAAATCGTCCTTCAGACCCACGGTTTCCGAGGTCGGCAGACGGTGGATCATCGACATGTATTCCTCTTCGATCCGCTCCAGATCGAGGGGGAAGAGGTCGGCGCGGAAGCTGTCGGGCACGCCGTACTGGAAGCGCGCGGGGGCGCCCAGCTCATAGGGGCCAAGGATCCAGCCGCCGCGTTCCTCGCGGACGTACCACTTGGCATCGGCATCGCGCAGCACGGGATGCTCGGCGCCGCCGTTCTTGCGGTATTCGACCAGCGCGGGGTCGGGTTCGGTGACGATGAACTGGTGTTCGACCGGGATCGCGGGGATCTTGATGCCCAGCAGCTTGGCGGTGCGCTGCGCGTGGTTGCCGGTGGCGGTGACGACATGTTCGGCGGTGATGACGGCGGTTTCCTCGGTTGGCACCAGGTTGCCGCCCTTTTCCCCCATCTTGGTGACGGTGACCTTCCATTCGGAACCCGTCCATTCGTAGCCGTCGACCTGCCACTTGCGCTCGATCAGCACGCCGCGCTGGCGGGCGCCCTTGGCCATGGCCATGGTCACGTCGGCGGGGTTGATGTAGCCATCGGTCGGATGGAAGATCGCGCCCTTCAGGTCATCGGTCATCACCAGCGGCCAGCGTTCCTTGATCTGCGCCGGGGTCAGCCATTCGTAGGGCACGCCTGCGGTCTCGGCCGTCGAGGCATAAAGCATGTATTCGTCCATCCGCGCCTGCGTCTGGGCCATGCGCAGGTTGCCGACGATGGAGAAGCCGGCGTTGAGGCCGGTTTCGGCCTCCAGGCTCTTGTAGAACTCGACCGAGTACTTGTGGATATGGGTGGTCGCATAGCTCATGTTGAAGAGCGGCAGCAGGCCCGCGGCGTGCCAGGTCGAGCCGGAGGTGAGCTCGTCACGCTCCAGGAGCATGACGTCGTCCCAGCCGGCGCGGGCCAGGTGATAGGCGATGGAGGTCCCGACGGCACCACCGCCGACGACAAGGGCCTTGACGTGAGATTTCATGAGAGCGGATTCCCTGCGAACTGTCTGTGTCCAGATCTAGCAGGCCCAGCGGGGCGGGATGGGTCCAGCCGACGCAATGCTGCACGAAACCGACAAGGCCCCGTCGCAGGCCCCGTTTTCGGCCTGTCGCGGGCAGGATATGGCGCGGGGGCGCTGCCCCCGTCGCCTGCTGCGCAGGCGCCTCCCCCGGCATATTTCGGGAAAGATGAAAGAGCGGGCGCAAGGGTGCTCAAATCGGGTCATGCCGTTGCAAGGCCAGAGAAAGTCTGTTTTGACATGTCGCGACCTTTCGCGGGGTATTAATCACCTCGCGGAAGGCGGCATCATGGCGCGAATCCGCAGCCCGTGCCGCGAATGAAACTGAGGGAGTGTCCGCCGATGAAGGTTCTTGTGCCTGTCAAACGCGTGATCGACTACAACGTGAAGGTCCGCGTGAAGGCGGATGGCAGCGGTGTCGATCTTGCGAACGTGAAGATGTCGATGAACCCGTTCGACGAGATTGCCGTGGAAGAGGCGATCCGGCTGAAGGAAAAGGGTATCGCGACCGAGGTTGTTGCGGTTTCCATCGGCGTCAAGCAGGCGCAGGAAACCCTGCGCACGGCGCTGGCGATGGGCGCCGACCGCGCCATCCTGGTGGTTGCGGCCGATGACGTGCATCAGGATATCGAGCCGCTGGCCGTCGCCAAGATCCTGAAGGCGATCGTCGCCGAAGAGGCGCCGCAGCTGGTCATCGCCGGCAAGCAGGCCATCGACAACGACATGAACGCCACCGGGCAGATGCTGTCGGCGCTGCTGGGCTGGTCCCAGGCGACCTTTGCCGGCGAAGTGGGCGTCGAGGGCGATGCCGCCACCGTCACCCGCGAGGTCGACGGCGGCCTGCAGACCATCAGCGTCAAGCTGCCCGCGGTCGTCACCGCCGACCTGCGCCTGAACGAGCCGCGCTATGCCTCGCTGCCCAACATCATGAAAGCCAAGAAGAAACCCCTGGCCGAAAAGACCGCGGCCGAGCTGGGCGTCGACGTGACCCCGCGGCTTGAGATCGTCAAGACCTCGGAACCCGCAGCGCGTCAGGCCGGCGAGATGGTGGCCTCGGTCGACGAGCTGGTGTCGAAACTGAAAGAGAAGGGGATCCTCTGATGGCTGTCCTGCTGCTTGCCGAGATCAACGAGGGCGCGCTGGCACTGGATGCCACCGCCAAGGCCGTGACCGCCGCCCAGACGCTGGGCGATGTGACCGTGCTGTGCCTGGGCGCCGCTGCCGGTGCCGAAGCCGCCACCATCGCCGGTGTGGCGAAGGTGCTGGTGGCCGAGGACGCCGCCCTGGCCCACCGCCTGGCCGAGCCCGTCGCGGCGCTGATCCTGTCCCTGGCGCCGGGCTATAGCCACATCGTGGCGCCGGCGACCTCGGATGCAAAGAACATCCTGCCGCGCGTGGCGGCCCTTCTCGACGTGATGATCCTGTCTGATGTCACCTCCGTGGTGGATGCGGATACGTTCGAGCGCCCGATCTACGCGGGCAATGCCATTCAGACCGTGAAATCCAAGGATTCGGTTAAGGTGATCACCTTCCGGACCTCGACCTTCGAGGCGGCGGGCCTGGGCAACGCCGCCCCGGTCGAGACGCTGGGCGCCGTGGCGGATCCGGGCCTGTCGGCCTGGGTCGAGGACAAGGTTGCGGCCTCGGACCGGCCCGAGCTGACCTCGGCGAAGATCGTCGTCTCGGGCGGGCGCGGCGTTGGCTCGGAAGAGGATTTCGCGCTGATCGAGGCGCTGGCGGACAAGCTGGGCGCGGCAGTGGGCGCCTCGCGGGCGGCGGTCGATTCGGGCTTTGCGCCGAACGACTGGCAGGTTGGCCAGACCGGCAAGGTCGTGGCACCCGAGCTGTACGTGGCGGTCGGGATTTCCGGGGCGATCCAGCACCTTGCGGGGATGAAGGATTCGAAGGTGATCGTGGCGATCAACAAGGACGAAGAGGCGCCGATCTTCCAGGTGGCCGATTACGGCCTGGTCGCGGACCTGTTCGCCGCCGTGCCGGAGCTGACCGGCAAGCTGTAAGGCCCTGCGAAGACGATGAAAAGGCCCGCCACGGCGGGCCTTTTGCATGCACGCTCAGGCGCGGCGGCGGGTCGACAGCAGATCCTGAAGGGGCGCTTCCATCTGCCTGGCGGCCTCGGTATGGGCGGCGACCGGCAGCACCCGCGCCGCCGCCGGCACCTCAAGCGCCGAGAAGACCATGCCCCGGGTCCCCTCACCCAGGGCCTGCGCCGAGGGGACCGCGATGACCTGCCCTGCCGCATGGGGGACAAGCGCCTCCAGCATTGCGCGGGTGACCAGGGCCGGGCCGGGGGCCGCGGGATCGCGGGCCTTTTCAGGGGGTGCATAGGCCGCAAACCACAGCAGCAGCACGGGGCCCGGCAGCGCCTGCAACAGCGCCTGCATCCGGGCGATCCAGATGCGCTGCAAGTCCGCCAACACGGTGTCGAACGCCTCGGGGGCGGCGGTGGCCAGGCAAGACATCAGGTGGCCGGTGAAATGGACCTCGGTGAAATCGACGGAGGGGGCCAGGCTGCGCAGCAGTGGCGTCGCCTGCAGGAAGCGGTCGTTGCGGCGCGGATGCACGGCATAGAAGCGGTTCGTCAGGTTCACCGCCCCCGGCACCTGCAGCACCACCGCCCGCGCCTGCCCGGCCAGCCGCTGCACGCCGGGATCCGCCAGCAGCGCATCGGGCCCCGCCCCCGGCCAGCCCAGGTTCACGCAAGGCAGGCCCAGCCGTGCCTCGATCCCGGCGGGAAAGGGCTGCGGGATGAAGCGCCCGTAGGTTTCGGCCCCCCCCAGAAAGGCGATGTAATCGCCATCCACCGGTCGCTTCGGCCCGCGGAACAGCACCCGCGACCCGTCATACCGGCATGGAAAATAATCGAGCCCCCCCTGGCCCATCGGTTCCAGTGTCATCGTACCCACCATCATTCACCCGGCGCACAGTCTGGCGGGCAGATGTTGCGAAAAGCTGAATTGGTGTGCAGCAGCGCCCCTGCCCTTCCGGTTCCGCTCTTGCGGCGGCGCAGCGACGCGGGCACATTGCCCCCGAGGTACAAGCAGGAGGGCCCTCATGGAGATCCAACGGGTAGGCGTGATCGGCGCCGGGCAGATGGGCAATGGCATCGCGCATGTGATGGCCATGGCGGGTTACGACGTCCTGCTGAACGACATCAGCCGCGAGGCGCTGGACCGCGGACTTGCCACGATCACCAAGAACCTCGACCGCCAGGTGAGCCGGGAAAAGATCACCGCCGAAACCCGCGACACCACGCTGGCGCGGATCTCGACGACGCTGACGCTCAGCGATCTTGGCCCCTGCGACCTGGTGATCGAGGCCGCGACCGAGAAGGAAAGCGTCAAGGACGCGATCTTCCGCGAACTTCAGCCGCATCTGGGCGAACAGACGATCCTGACCTCGAACACCTCGTCGCTGTCGATCACCCGGCTGGCCAGCCGCACCGACCGCCCCGAGCGGTTCCTGGGCTTCCACTTCATGAACCCGGTGCCGGTGATGCAGCTGGTCGAGCTGATCCGCGGCATCGCCACCGACGAGGCCACCTATCAGGCCTGTCTGGCAGTGGTCAGGAAGATCGGCAAGACCGCGTCCTCGGCCGAGGATTTCCCCGCCTTCATCGTCAACCGCATCCTGATCCCGATGATCAACGAGGCGGTCTATACGCTGCTGGAAGGCGTCGGCAACGTCGAGAGCATCGACATGGCGATGAAGCTGGGCGCGAACCACCCGATGGGCCCGCTGGAGCTGGCGGATTTCATCGGCCTGGACACCTGCCTGGCGATCATGAACGTGCTGCATGACGGGCTGGCGGACACCAAGTACCGCCCCTGCCCGCTGCTGGTGAAATATGTCGAGGCCGGCTGGCTGGGGCGCAAGACCGGCCGTGGCTTCTACGACTACCGGGGCGAGACCCCGGTGCCCAGCCGCTAGGCAGCCCGCAGCCTTGCATCGGGGTCAGACCGGCCGTGCCGGTCGCGGCCTTCCCTGGCGTCCCCTGTCGGGCTAGACGGGAACCGGGGAGGCTGAAAGGATCACGATGCAGACTGCCGACCTGACGCGCGCCCTGCGCCTTTTCATTGCCGCCTTCGGGGCGCTGGCGATCGCGATGGCGCTTGGGCTGCACAATCCGTTCTGGGCCGCGATGCCGGTCTGGGTGGTCAGCCAGCCCTGGCGCGAAGACCTGGTGATCCGTGGCGTGCTGCGGCTGGCGGGTACGCTGGCGGGGGCGGGATATGGCGTTGCGGTGCTGCATCTGGGGACCACGCCGCAGGTGTTGATCCCCGGGATCGCCCTGGGCGCGGGGCTGGGCGTCGGCCTCGCCTTCTGGATCGGCACCGTCTACAGCTATGGCGCGATGCTGTTTTCCATCACCTCGGCCGTGGTGCTGCTGCCGGTGGTGGCGACCCAGGCGAATGCGGTGGATCTGGCGATGGACCGGGTCTGGTGCACGCTGATCGGGGTCTGCATGGTGACGCTGGTCACCTTCTTCTTCACCCCGCGCCGCGACCAGGTGCCACCGCTGCGCCAGGCGCATCAGACCGGCACCGCCCTGCAGCGCGGGCTGATCGCCGCCGCGGCCGCGGCCCTTGGCATGGCGCTGACGCTGGGTCTGCCCGGCCCCGTCACCCTGGGCGGCGCGCTGGCGATCTGCATCTTCGGCACCATCCTTTCGGCCATGCCCGATCCCCGCCCGCCGCTGCGCTTTCTGGTGCCGGGCGTCGCCATCGCGGTGGCTGCGGCCCTTAGCTATCGCGGCCTGCTGGCGCTGTTCGATGTGCAGGACCTGCGGGTAATCCTGCTGATCACCGCCGCCTTCATCCTGGGCGGCGCCCTGCTGCGCGCCAGCCCGAAGACCGCGCCGCTGGGGCTGGATTCCAACATGTGCTTCCTGCTGGCGGGCGAAGTGGGCCAGCCGGGCCATCCGCTGGCGGTGCAGGCGGTGTCGTCGCTGGCGCTGCTGGGGGGCGCCTGCCTGTGCGTGCTGGTGATCCGCCGCCTGCTGAAACGCAGCCTGCCGGGCTAGGCCGGATCAGCCGCGCCCGACATAGGGCATCTTGGTCGCCATCAGCGTCATGTACTGCACATTGGCCGACAGCGGCAGGCTGGCCATGTGCAGCACCGCGCGGGCGACCTCAGCCACCTCGATCACCGGGGGCGGGTCATCGGATCCGGCGGTTGCGGCCTCGAACAGCTCGGTCCGGGCATTGCCGATGTCGATCTGGCCGCAGGCGATGTCATGGGCCCGCCCGTCCAGGCTGAGGCTGCGGGTCAGCCCCGTCACCGCATGCTTGGTGGCGGTATAGGCCACCGCCCCCTCGCGCGGGGCATGGGCCGAGACCGAACCGTTGTTGATGATCCGCCCGCCCATCGGCTGCTGCCGCCGCATCTGCGAGAACGCCGCCCGCGCGCACAGGAACATCCCCGTCAGGTTCACGTCCAGCAGGCGACGCCATTCGTCCAGCGACACCTCGTCGATGGGCGCCTGGGATCCGTAGGCGCCGGCGTTGTTGAACAGCACATCCAGCCGCCCGGTCTGCTGCACGAAGCCCGCGAAGGCGCCCAGAACCTGGGTTTCATCGGTCACATCGGCAGGCAGCACGATCGCGCGGCGGTAGTCCTCGGCCAGCGATTGCAGCACGCTTTCCCGCCGCGCCAGAAGGCCCACCGTCCAGCCGGCCTCGAGGAAGGCGCGGGCAGTGGCCCGACCGATCCCAGAGCTGGCGCCGGTGATGACGATGGTGTTCACTCGGGCTCCTCCGCCTCCAGCTCCAGCGTCGGGGCGGCGCCGCGCAGGTCCTCGATGCCCAGGGGCGCCTCGGGGCGGGACAGGCGGTTGCGCACCACCCAGTGCAGGCGCTGCTCGGCGCGGGTGATGGCGACATAGGCCAGGCGCTTCCACAGGGGCTGGCCGGCCTCGGCGCGGCCCATCTTGAAGGCGGCGTAAAGATCGGGCGCAAAGACCTGCACATCGGGCCATTGCGACCCCTGCGCCTTGTGGATCGTCACCGCCGCGCCATGCAGGAAGGTGGCACCCATATGGGCGGCGAAGGGGATGAAGGGCTCTTCCTCGTCGGGTTTCTCGATCTTGACGATCGAGGCGGCCGAGACCTGCGGGCTTTCCGCCCCCACCACATGCAACCGAGAGAACCCCCGCCGCTTGCCCGGCCCGAGGTAGATCACCTGCGCGCCCTTGATCAGCCCGCGGGCCTCAAGGTCCAGCCGCTTGCGGCGGTGCTTCAGCGGCAGTTCCAGCCCGTCGCAGATCAGCGGCTCGCCGGGCAGCAGGGCGTCCTCGGGGGCGCCGTGGACGGTGCGGAAGGCGTTGATCAGCCGGATCCGCGTCGCGTTGCGCCAGACCAGCACCGGCGAGCGCGCCATCAGCCCGGCCTCGACCCTTTGGGCGAACTGCACCCGTTCGTCGCGGCGGGCGGCCTCTTCGACCATGCGTTCGAACCGGTAGAAGTCGACCTCGGGGTCGGCCAGGGCATGGGCCAGGTCCAGGATCGGGTTGTCGGCATCCTGCCGGTGGATGCGCGCCAGCGTCAGCTTTGCGGGCTCGGGCAACGCATCGAAGACCATCTTGCCGGACTGGCCCACGGGCGCCAGCTGCGCCGGATCGCCGAACAGCACCAGGTTCGGGAAGATCTCGCGCAAGTCGTCGTACTGCTTTTCGTCCAGCATCGAGGCTTCGTCGATAAAGCCCACGTCCAGCGCCTCTTCGCGCCGCTTCCAGCCGGTGATGAAATCGGATCCCCGCAGCCCCGCCACCGCCAGCGCGGCCGGGATCGACTTGTTGGTCTCGTAGCTGGCCTTGGCGCGTTCCAGCGCCTCGGGGGTGATGGACTCGATCTCGGGACGCTCGCCGTGGCCTTCCAGCCATTCGGCGATGCGTTCGTATTCGGGATCATAGACCGGCTTGTAGAGGATCCGGTGGATCGTCGTCGCCGGCACGCCGCGCAGCCGCAGCACCGAAGCCGCCTTGTTGGTCGGCGCCAGGATCGCCAGCGACCGGCCCTCCTTGTCGCGCTTGGGCTCGTAATCGCCCGAAACGACGGCCAGACCGGCCTGCTTGCAGGCCTCGGCCAGCGCCGACAGCAGCATGGTCTTGCCAGAGCCCGCCTTGCCCATCACCGCCAGCACGCGCGAGCGGCCCTCCAGCGGGGGGCTGAGCGTGCCGTTTTCGATGTCGATGCCGGCGCCGCGCAGGCTGTCGGCCACGCGGTCATAGGCTTCGGCCTGGTCATGAGAGAAGGTGATCGCGGGCAGGGACATGGCCGGAGGCTAGCCGCTCGCGGGCCAAAGCACCAGAGACCGCGATGCCGGTGAACCTGCCGTCAGGCGGAATTGCAGGGCCAGGCAGGGCAGCGGCAGGATTGACGCGCGGCCACCCCTCAGCCGAGGCACGCCGCCCGAGCACGGGCACAGCCCCCTGTTCGGGGCCCCCGCCCGGCACCGGTCACGGGGCCCGAACAGGTCCACGACCCCGCATGCCCCCCAGCCCCGAACCGGCGCGTCCGGCAGGGGACTTGGGACCCCGGCACGGTCCCGGTACACCCGGCACTGGACCGGTACGCCTAACACGGCACCGGCACACCCGGCACGGCACCGGTACGCCCGGCACGGCACCGGTACGCCCGGCACGGCACCGGTACACCCGGCACGGGACCGACGCGCCCCGGCATCGGGGTCGGCACATCTGGCACGGGACCGCCCCCTGACCCCGGTCAGGCACAGGGCCAACCAGACAGGAAGAAGGGCGCGACCCCGCCCGGGACACGCCCTTTCGGTACCCCCTGCGGAGTCCCTGTCCCGCTGCCCCGGGATCAGTTGCGCCTGGAATAGGCGGATCCCTCGGCCAGGCCATGGCCGGTGCCGCGATTGCGGCGGGCCTCGTTACGCTTGCGGGCGATCTCGCCCTGCACAAGGCGCGTCGTCTCGGCCAGATGTTCGGCCACCGAATACATCGCCCGGTCCAGCGCGGCCTCCTGAAGTTCGGCCAGCACATCGACCATCCAGGCATCCGCCGAGATCCGCGCGAAGGCGGCCGCGTCCATGCCCGGAGCACTTCTGATATCGACCCGCATCTTGCACCTCACATAGCGGGCCCGGGGCAGTCCGGGCGCCACTGATCACCTGATTTGGAGACCATTTTCCGGCGCCCGCCCTAATAAAACGTTAAGGCCGGCAGGCCACCACGTCCTCGACGGTGCGCAGGCCGGTGCGCGGGGCCTGCACCAGCACCGCCATGTTGCCGGGCTTGTGCTGGTTGTTCATCATCTTGACATGGGCGGCGGGGATCTCGGCCCAGGGAAAGACCTCGGACATGCAGGGATCCAGGCGCCGCTCGACCATCAGCCGGTTGGCGGCCGCCGCCTGCTTGAGATGGGCGAAATGGCTGCCCTGCACGCGCTTCTGGTGCATCCACAGGTAGCGCACGTCGAAGGTGCAGTTGAACCCGGTGGTGCCCGCGCAGATCACCACCATGCCCCCCTTCTTGCACACCAGCGTCGACACCGGGAAGGTCGCCTCGCCCGGATGTTCAAAGACGATATCGACATTGTTGCCCTTGCCGGTGATGTCCCAGATCGCCTTGCCGAATTTGCGCGCCTCGGCGAACCAGGCCTTGTATTCGGGCGTGTTCACCGTGGGCAGCTGGCCCCAGCAGTTGAAATCCTTGCGGTTGATGACACCCTTGGCGCCGAGGCTCATGACGAAATCGCGCTTGTCCTCGTCGGAAATCACCCCGATCGCATTGCCGCCCGCAGCATTGATCAGCTGGATCGCATAGGATCCCAAGCCCCCCGAGGCGCCCCAGACCAGCACGTTCTGGCCGGGCTTCAGCTCATGCGGGTGATGGCCGAACAGCATCCGGTAGGCGGTGGCGAGCGTCAGCGTGTAGCAGGCGCTTTCCTCCCAGGTCAGGTGCTTGGGACGCGGCAGCAGCTGCTGGGCCTGCACGCAGGTGAACTGCGCGAAAGACCCGTCGGGGGTCTCGTAGCCCCAGATCCGCTGCGAGGGGCTGAACATCGGGTCGCCGCCGTTGCATTCCTCGTCGTCGCCATCATCCTGGTTGCAGTGGATCACGACCTCGTCGCCGACCTTCCAGCGGGTGACCTTGTCGCCCACCGCCCAGACCACCCCCGAAGCATCCGAACCCGCGATGTGATAGGGCGCGCCATGGCTGTCGAAGGGGCTGATCGGCACCCCCAGGCCCGCCCAGACGCCGTTGTAGTTCACCCCTGCCGCCATCACCAGGACAAGGACCTCGTGGCTGTCGGGCGTCTTCACGTCGACGACCTCCTGCAGAAAGCTCTTGTCAGGGGTGCCGTGACGCTCGCGGCGGATGCACCAGACGTGCATCTTCGCAGGCACGTGGCCCAGCGGCGGCAGCTCTCCCACGTCATAGAGTTCCTTGCGGGGGGCGTCATAAGGGGCAATGCCCGTGTCAGTGTCGAAAGCCATCACGTCCTCCTCCTCCTCGGGAGATGCCGCGTTGCAGAATCGCGGTTTACGTGACGAGAGATACGATCCGACGGGTAACATTGCAACCCATTCGACCGGTAATTGCGCAACTATATGTCTCACAGACGAAACATCCTCAGCCGGTCGCCGCCACGCCGGAGCCATAAATCCCTTGATTTACTGGCATTTCCTGGAAGGGCGATTGATTGCCCCCGTTCATCATCCTCCGACCAAGGTCCAAGACCTACAGGCATAGTGTCGCGCTGCGATGCAGAAGCTTGACGCGGATGCATTGTTTCGCACATACGATGGATGGAGAAATTTAATTACCTCTCAGAATCAGCGAGGCCGACATGACCGCGCACGACCCCAAGACCCCCACCGCCGCCCCCCGCAAGGACCAGCCCTGGCTGTTCCGCACCTATTCGGGCCATTCCAGCGCCGCCGCGTCGAACGCGCTTTATCGCGGCAACCTGGCCAAGGGTCAGACGGGCCTTTCGGTGGCCTTCGACCTGCCGACGCAGACGGGCTATGACAGCGACCACGTGCTGGCGCGCGGAGAGGTCGGCAAGGTCGGTGTGCCGGTCTGCCACCTGGGCGACATGCGGCGGCTTTTTGACCAGATCCCGCTGGGGCAGATGAACACCTCGATGACGATCAATGCCACGGCCCCCTGGCTGCTGGCGCTCTACATCGCCGTGGCCGAGGAACAGGGCGCCGAACGCGCGGCCCTGCAGGGCACGGTGCAGAACGACCTGATCAAGGAATACCTCAGCCGCGGGACCTATATCTTTCCGCCCGCCCCCAGCCTGTCGATGATCGCCGACGTCGCCGAATACTGCGCCGCCGAGCTGCCGAAATGGAACCCGATGAACGTCTGTTCCTACCACCTGCAGGAGGCGGGCGCGACACCGGAGCAGGAACTGGCCTATGCGCTGGCCACCGCCCAGGCGGTGCTGGACGCGCTGCGCCCACGGGTGCCTGCGGCCGATTTTCCCCGCATCGTCGGGCGCATCAGCTTCTTCGTCAACGCCGGCATCCGCTTCGTCACCGAGATGTGCAAGATGCGTGCCTTTGCCGAACTCTGGGACGACATCGCCCTGACCCGCTACGGCGTCGAGGATCCGAAATACCGCCGCTTCCGCTATGGCGTGCAGGTCAATTCGCTGGGGCTGACGGAACCGCAGCCGGAAAACAACTCGCACCGCATCCTGATCGAGATGCTGGCGGTCACCCTGTCGAAATCCGCCCGCGCCCGCGCCGTGCAGCTGCCCGCCTGGAACGAGGCCCTCGGCCTGCCGCGCCCCTGGGATCAGCAATGGTCGCTCAGGATGCAGCAGATCCTGGCCTATGAAACCGACCTGCTGGAATATGACGACCTGTTCGAGGGCAACCCCGCCGTCGAGGCCAAGGTCGCCCAGCTCAAGGCCGCGGCGCTCGAAGAACTGGCCAGCCTGCAGGCCATGGGCGGCGCCATCGCGGCGATCGACCACATGAAGGCGCGCCTTGTCGAAAGCAACGCCGCCCGCCTCTCCCGGATCGAGCGCGGCGAGACCGTCGTCGTCGGCGTCAACCGCTGGACCGAGGCTGAACCCTCCCCCCTCATGGGGGCCGACGGCGGCATCATGACCGTCGACGCCGGTGCCGAGGCCGACCAGCTGGATCGCCTCGCCGCCTGGCGGGCGGGGCGCGACGCAGACGCGGTTCGCGCGGCGCTCGATGCGCTGCGCGAAGCGGCCCTGGCGGGCGAAAACATCATGCCCGCCTCGATCGCTGCGGCCAAAGCCGGCGTCACCACCGGCGAATGGTCCCAGACCCTGCGCGCCGTGCATGGCGAATACCGCGGGCCCACGGGCGTTGCCGAGGGCCGCTCGAACCAGGCCGAGGGGCTCGACGATCTGCGCGACGCGGTCGATGCGGTCTCGGCCCGCCTCGGTCGGCGCCTGTCGATCCTGATCGCCAAGCCCGGCCTCGACGGCCATTCCAACGGCGCCGAACAGATCGCCTGCCGGGCCCGCGACTGCGGCATGCAGATCCGCTACGACGGCATCCGCCAGACCCCGGAACAGATCGTCGAGGCCCTGGCCGAAACCCGCGCCCATGTGCTTGGCGTCTCGGTCCTTTCCGGCTCGCACGTGGCGCTGGTGACGGAACTCCTCGAACGGATGCAGGCGCGCGGGCTCTCGCACATCCCCCTCGTCCTCGGCGGCATCATCCCCGAGGCCGACATCGCCCGGCTGCGCGCCGCCGGCGTCGCGCGGATCTACACGCCCAAGGATTTCGAGGTGAACCGCCTGATGGGCGATCTCATCACCTTGGCGGACCCCGGCGTCTCGGCCGCGCAATAGACCGGCCGGGCGCCCGCAAAACCGGCGTCCCGGCCCCCTGGCCGGGTTTTTGACCGGCCCGACAATGGACCCTGCCGCCCCGGGATGGCATCCTGGGGCCAGCCTCCCGGACATGCCGTTCCGGGGACGCCTTCCGGGGACGCGCCAGATGACCGACATCACCTGCACCGCCCGCATCACCGGCCGCGTCCAGGGCGTGGGCTACCGCGCCTGGACCCGACGCCGGGCCACGGCCCTCGCGCTGACCGGCTGGGTCCGCAACGAGGCCTCCGGCGCCGTCACCGCGCTCTTTCACGGGCCCGCGCCGCGCGTCGCCGAAATGCTGCGCGATTGCGCCCGGGGCCCCGCCCTCGCCCGTGTCACCGCGGTCGAGACCACCGCCGCCGACCCGCCCGGCACTGCCGGTTTCCGGGTCCTGCCCTGAACCGCCGCGCCGGATCCCGCCCGCGGCACAACCGACGAAAGGACCGATGCTGGCACGACTGATCACCGCCCTGGCCTGCAGCCTCGCACTGCTTCCCCGCCCCTCCGACGCCGCCCCGGCCACCAGCCAGGATCTGACGTTGCTGCGCCCGCAGGCGATTTCCTACGCCAGCACCGGCAGCTACACGCTGACCGCCACGCCGGCCTGGAAGGCCCTGGGACTGTCGCTGTTCCGCCCGACGGCCGTGGCCCCGCGCAGCGCCCGCTTTGCCGAAACGCGCCTGTCCTTCGCCGGCAATTCCGGCAGCCGCAGCGCGCAGTTCAGCTACGGCACCATCTGGCGCCGCGCCCTGCCGCGCGACAGGGTGCTGGGCGTCAATGCCTATCTCGACTTCGGCAAGCGCCCGGAACTGCGGCCGATCCTCGGCCAGATGACCCTTGGCGCGGAATACGAGGTCGCCCACCCCCACGGCTACCGCGGCGAGAACCTGGTCTTCGGCGGCAACATCTACCTGCCCTTCCTGAACTACACCGCCGCGAAATACGCCACCACCGTCGCCGTGCCCCGCCGCGGCATGGACAGCTATGTCCGCTGGAGCCACGCCGTCGATGACGATTTCGACGTCGGCGCCAAGCTCAGCGTGTTCCACTACCCGGCGACCTCGACCCGGGCCTCGCGCGGGATCGGCACCCTGGCCTTCACCGGCAGCTATTCCGGCGGCCTGCCCCCCGGCACGACGCTGAAAAGCGCCTTCTCCGGGCGCTATACCGAAGGCGGCGCGCTAGAGCCCACGGTCAGCCTGGCCCTGACCTTCGCCCGCCCCTCGGTTGCCGCGCTCGGCAACAAGAGCTTCGGCAGCCTGCAGCCCAGCCGTGCCTGCCATGTCATCCCCGGCGACCGCCGCATCGACCGGCTGGACTGTGGCCACAGCAGCTACCGCGCCGCCGCCGACCCTGCCGCGCGGCTCGGCTGGCAGACCTCGGCACCCGAAACCCTGGCCTCGGTGCCCAGCCCCGACCGTTTCCTGGGCTATTCTTCCCCCTACGTGCCCTGAGCCTCTCTTGCCCCTGCCGCCCCAGCCCCTAGTCTGGCCCCCAGGAGCGGAGGAGAGATCATGACCATCCACATCGGGGCCACCCCGGGAGACATTGCCGAAACCGTGCTGCTGCCGGGCGACCCCTACCGGGCCCGCTGGGCGGCACAGACCTTCCTGACGGCGCCGCGCCTGGTCAACGAGGTCCGTGGCATGCTGGGCTACAGCGGCACCTGGAAAGGCCATCCGGTGACCATCCAGGGATCCGGCATGGGGATGCCGTCACTGTCGATCTACGTCAACGAGCTGATCCGTGACTACGGCGCCCGGACCCTGATCCGCATCGGCTCCTGCGGGGCGATGCAGCCACGGGTGCAGCTGCGCGACATCGTTCTGGCAATGACGGCCTCGTCGATCTCGACCCCCTCGCGCGGCATCTTCCGAGAGCTGAACTTTGCCCCCTCGGCCGATTACGGCCTGCTGGCCGCCGCCCATGCCTCAGCCCGCGCCCGGGGCGTGCCGGTCCATGCCGGCGGCATCTACTCGGCCGATGTCTTCTACGACGAGCGCCCCGACCTCAACGACCAGATGACCCGCCACGGGATCCTGGCCGTCGAGATGGAGGCCGCCGAACTCTATACCCTCGCGCTGCGCCACGGCTGCCGGGCCCTGGCGGTGCTGACCGTGTCGGACCACCTGGTCACCGGCCAGGCCCTGCCCAGTGCCGAGCGCGAACAAAGCTTTGCAGATATGATTGAAATAGCCCTGGAGGCAGCCTTCACATGACATTCAAGACAGTCGAACTGGGCCGAGGTGGCCCGCAGGTCCCGCAGCTGGGCTTCGGCGCCATGTCCTTCGGCGGCATGTTCGGCCCGACGGACGAAGAGACCAGCTTTGCCTGCCTCGACGCCGCGATCGAGGCCGGGATCACCTTCTGGGACGTCGCCAACATCTATGGCATGGGCGTGTCGGAAACGATCCTGGGCCGCTACATGGCGGCGAAGAAACCGAAGGTGGTGCTGGCCACCAAGGCCAGCATCATCAACGGCCCGCCGCGCCGCATCGACAATTCCCGCGACCACCTGCTGGCCGAGATGGAGGGCTCGTTCAAGCGGCTGGGCGTCGACCGGGTGGACCTGTTCTATGCCCATCGCCACAACCCCGAAACCCCGATCGAACAGGTCGCAGAAACCATGGCCCGCTTCATCGAGGAAGGTCTGATCGGCGGCTACGGCCTGTCCGAAATCGCCCCCTCGACACTGCGCCGCGCCCATGCGGTGGCACCGGTCAGGGCGGTGCAGAACGAATATTCCCTCTGGACCCGCCAGCCCGAGCTGGGCCTCATCGACACCTGCGCGGAACTGGGCACGGCCTTCGTCGCCTTCTCGCCCCTGGCGCGCGGCATGTTCGGCGAAACCTCGGTGCGCCGCGAAGACATGCGCGAGGGCGATTTCCGCCTCAACAATCCCCGCTTCGTGGAACCGAACTTCTCCTTCAACCTCGCCTATGTCGAGGCTTTCCGGCAATGGGCCCACGGCAAGGGCTGGACGGTGGCCGGCGCGGCCCTGGCCTGGGTCCTGGCCCGCGGGCCCCATGTCATCCCGATCCCCGGCACCCGCACTGCCGCCCATCTGCAGGAATGGCTTGATGCCGCCCGGATCGAACTGGGCCCCGAAGAGATGGCTGAAATCGCCCGCATCCTGCCCACGGGCTTTGCCCATGGCGACCGCTACGGCGATCACCAGATGGTGGCCATCCAGCGCTATTGCTGAGACCGGGGCGGGGGGCTCTGCCCCCGTCTCCTTCGGAGCCTCCCCCGGAGTATTTCCGGCCAGATGACAGGGAACGCGGTTCTTCATCATCTGGCCATAAATACTCCCGCCGGAGGCTCCGACAGAGGCCAGAGGCCCGGCGCCGGATCTAGGTCGTGTTGACAAAACGGATTCGCACCGAGCCTTAGGCGTGATTCAAGCTGGTATCGGCGATCGAGACCAGCTTGGCACGAGACCTGATGCCGGATGAGGAGTGGGCGTTCTTTGAGCGTTTTGCCCTGGCGATCCGCGCTCCGAACCGGCGCAAACCCATCAACCACCGTCTTGTTCTCGATGGGATTTTCTGGATTGCCCGCACGGGCGCCCCCCTGGCGGGACCGGCGCGAAGAGTTTGGCAAGTGGTCGATCGCCTACCGACAGTTTCAACGCTGGACGCTGGCAGAGTTGTGGGAGGACATCATGGAGGCTCTGAACCAAAGCGGGGCGATGCCGGACGCCCTGCAGATGATCGACAGCACCGTGATCCGCGCCCAGCATCCACTGCCCGGCAGGGCATTGCGGCAGCAATGTCCCGAGAGGGAGGCGGCCGGCGCAAAAGGGGGACTCCGCGACAGGGTTTTGGCCGTTCGCGAGCGTCCGGTGGGAAAACGATCCGCAGGATCGTTTTCTGGACCACCTATCACTTAACGACCAAGATCCACCTCTGCGTCAACGCAGCAGGCCTGCCCATGAGAACCGAGATCACGCCGGGCCAGACATCCGATTACACGGG
Organism: Pseudooceanicola sp. NS-SX9; assembly: GCF_057380705.1. NCBI lineage: Bacteria > Pseudomonadati > Pseudomonadota > Alphaproteobacteria > Rhodobacterales > Paracoccaceae > Pseudooceanicola > Pseudooceanicola sp. NS-SX9. The sequence continues at coordinate 2,881,221 of NZ_CM170818.1, forward strand.
CTTCGATCTGGTCATGACCGACAACCTACCCGAGCCGAGCGTGCTGTTGGCCGACAGAGGCCATGATGCTGACAGCTTTCGGAAAAAGATGGAGGCGAGGAACGTGCTCGCCCAAATCCCCATGCGCAAATCAAGAAATATGCGCGTCGGCGTGGATCATTCCCTGTATTCGCTGCGCAACCTGGTCGAACGGTGCTTCAACAAATTGAAGAACGCTCGCCGGGTCGCAACCCGTTACGACAAGACCGCTGAGAGTTTCCTCGGCTTCATAGATATAACATCCATCCGCCTCTGGCTGCGCATTTTGTCAACATGACCTAGAGACCGTGGCTGCGATCATAGCCGTTCACCGGCGGCGACTGCCAGCCGGCAAGGGCGTCGGGCGCGGGCGCCAGGATGTCGATCTCCAGCGGATGGCAGCTGGCTTCGTCCGAGGAATGCTCTGACGCGCAATCGCCGCCCGGGCAGGCCGAGAGGGCCCCCAGAAGGTCGATCTCGGCCAGGAAGGTCAGCTGGTCGCCGGGGCGCACCGGGCTGGCCTTCATGAAGTACTGGCCGGTGTCGCGGGTGAAGCCCGTGCACATGAAGACGTTCAGCACGTCATGGACATGGGGTTCGGCCTCGGCCGCTGGCAGGTCCGTGGCCCGCGCCAGGGCCCGCGTCAGGTTGGAATGGCAGCAATGGTGGTACTGGCTGTCCGACAGCAGATTGCCGGTATAGGGATCGCAGCGGGTGCCGATCACGTCATGGACCGAGCCACCGAAAGCATCCATGCCGTACCATTCCAGGCTGTCCTCGACGATGGTGGCCATCGGGCGCAGAAAGGGGAAGGCCGACCAGAGGCGTTCTCCGGTCGTGACATGGGTGCCGTGCAGCGCGCGGGTCTTGCCGGAATAGAAACGCTCGGACAGGTCATGGGCATTCCAGAGGTTCAGGTCGCCCACTTGCGGCCCCCCGACCGAGCGGATGCGGAAGAAATGACCGGCCGGCACGCGAAAGCTGGCGGCATCGCGCGCCGGGGCGACCACCGTTTCGGTGACCCGCGCCGTGGCAAGGGCCGCCGCGTAGAGGGCCATGTCGGGCTGCGGCAGGGTTTCGTTCGGATAGCAGATAACGGGGGGAATGTCGCGGCGGGCCTGGGCGTCTTCGGGAATGGGGAAGGTCATGGTTTCTCCTGTTTGCGCAAGGGAAGCGGGCATGCGACCGAAAGGCAAGAGCCAGGAGGCGATCCGGGACCAGGGCGGCTGCGCTCCGATCCCGGAAGAGGCAGAACGGCGGACGGGCCCTCGCACGTCCCCCGCGATCCGGGCGGTGCGGCGTGGCACGTTCTGTACCGCCCTTCGGAACCGGCCGCGCCGGCGGCACAGGGCGGGGACCGGGCGCCCCCGGCAGAGGCCGGACAGACCCCGGGACGCCGAGAGAAACATCCGACGCCCCGGGCCCTGCCCATACCTGCCCCGTCCCTGAACGCTCTGGCGCGGGCCCGCAAGTGCCGGTCCGCAGAGAGGTGGGCGCCGGACGCAGGCAGGAGGCCGGGGGGCCGTCATCCGGGCCTCGGCCAGGCTGGGCGACGACATCCGGCGACGGAACGCCGCCAGAGCCGGCCGGGGCATGGCTGGACCTACAGACCCTGCAAACGCGCAGGATCACCCGGTCACCCGCCCGCAGATCCAGCGGCAGTGCGGCCGGACGCCCCTGGTAAAGACCAGCGGCGCTGTCTCAGGTGGGACCCTCAAGGATACGGGGACCGGGCGCCCCGGCGTCGCGCCCGGTCAGCTGCGGTTGGCGGATCGCCGCGCCCAGGGCTGCGGCCGACCCCGAGAACCTGCCGATATCCAGATGGATCCATGTGTGGATGCCCGGCTGAGGTCAGGGTGGCTTTGGCCAATTGGGATGAGTGATCGCTGAGGTCCTCTGTCAGGCCTGGTGCGCGGCGCTTTCCCAAGACCGCTGACCGGTATGGCGAGGTGCCTTCCCCCGCATGGCCGAACGCGATCTGCCCGGTGCCACCCCCTGGGCCAGGCAGAGCGTGATTTCGGCCCGCGCCCCCGCAGCCATGCGCCACCAGACGCCCCCGGAATGGCGCGCCCGACGGCAGAGTGCAACTGCGCCTGCCCCGCCCGCAGTGCGTGGACCTGCCCTGTGACCTGGGCCAGGTCCAGCACCAGAAACCGGCCGGGCCAAGCGGGTGCGGCGGACATAGGCCTCGGCCCGGGTCCCGTCCGGGCGGGCGGCAGCCCTGGGGCCGAGCCAATCCGGGGAAAGCGGATGCCGGGCCGTGACCTGCGCGGCAAGACCGTTCATCGCCACCTCCATGGACCCAGCCCTTCAGGACCCCTAGACGTTACCGTCGCTGCATGCCGCCCAGAGGTTTCGCCCTGATGTCCCCTCCAAAGTCTTCCAGAGGCTGCCCCTTTCGACAGGGGCGCCTGCGCTGGCATCCTGGCGGGCGTATCGGGCAAGGCCGCAGGCCGATCAACCAGATGCCTCCGGCAGGCCCGATGCATTTGCGGGCCCGGGGCATCGCGCCTTGCGCCCAAACATTTGTTCAAAAGAAGAAGGACCCTCAGCGCCCGAGCGAGACGCACAGGCTGGGCGGCGCACCGTCTTCGGACAGGAATTCGGCCCCGCAGGCGGCGCAGTGGTAGAAGGTCTTGCCGTCCCGGTCATGGGCCCGGTTCATCCGCCAGCGACAGCCCTTCATCTGCGGCCGCGCGTAGATCCGGATCAGGATGATCGCGACGACGAAAGCGATGGGAACGAGGATCAGCATGACTTACCCCTTGCACGTATGGTCCAGAAACGCAAACCGCGTGGCCCGAGGGGACCACGCGGAATGTGACGTTTCGTCCGGGACTGAGACCGAACTGGGATGTCAGGCGGCGTAAGGGATGTAGACCGGTTCCTGCTGCTCGGTCTCGGCCGGTTTCACGACCTCTTCCGGGCTGTAGTAAGAGAGCGACTCTTCCAGCAGTGCCAGAGCCTCTTTCGGGGAAATGGTTTTCTGTTGTTGCGTCGCCATCGGATGCCTCATCGGTTACACGCGCCTCCACCCTGCGGGGCTTATGGCAGATCCGCCTTTGCACGAGCACCGCCAATCCGTCAGAGGCGCTATGCTGCGGGTGCAAAGGTGGCCCCTGCCCCGGCCCCCTGTCCGGCAGGACGGCTTGCCAAGACGGGCCCGCTGGTGTTTGAGGGGCCATTCGCCTTTCGGGAGAGAACCATGGACTACAGCAAATCGGGTGGCGCCAAGGGCCACGGCAAGGGCCCCAAGCACGAGGCCGAGAACAGCCGCAGCAACGGCAAGCCCGGCACGGACGGCCGCAGCACCAAGGCAGAGCTGCTGGCACGCATGAAGGCCGCCGCCGAAGCCAAGAAGAAGGGCTGAACACCATCCGGCCCAGACGAAAAGGCCCCGGAGGATCTCCGGGGCCTTTCGCATGTTCGGGGGTCTGACGGATCAGACGTGACGCTCGACCATCATCTGCTTGATATGCGAGATCGCCGCGGCCGGGTTCAGGCCTTTCGGGCAGGTCTTGGCGCAGTTCATGATGGTGTGGCAGCGGTACAGCTTGAACGGATCTTCCAGCTGGTCCAGACGCTCGCCGGTGGCTTCATCGCGCGAGTCGATGATCCAGCGGTAGGCGTGCAGCAGGGCTGCCGGGCCCAGGTAGCGGTCGCCGTTCCACCAGTAGCTGGGGCAGGACGTCGAGCAGGATGCGCACATCACGCATTCATACAGGCCATCGAGCTTCTTGCGGTCTTCGATCGACTGCTTCCACTCTTTCGCCGGGCGGTTGGTCTTGGTTTCCAGCCAGGGCATGATCGAGGCATGCTGCGCGTAGAAGTGCGTCAGGTCAGGGATCAGGTCCTTCACCACCGGCATGTGCGGCAGCGGGTAGATCGTGACATCGCCCTTGATCTCGTCCAGGCCGAAGATGCAGGCGAGCGTGTTGTGCCCGTCGATGTTCATCGCGCAGGAGCCGCAGATCCCCTCCCGGCAAGAGCGCCGGAAGGTCAGGGTCGGGTCGATCTCGTTCTTGATCTTGATCAGCGCGTCCAGGACCATGGGACCGCATTTGTCCATGTCCAGGAAGTAGGTGTCGACGCTGGGGTTCTCGTTGTCGTCAGGCGACCAGCGATAGATCTTGAACTTGCGAATGTTCTTCGCACCCTCGGGCTTCGGCCAGGTCTTGCCGGTCTTGATCCGGGAGTTCTTGGGGAGCGTGAGCTGAACCATCTGGCGTCCTCCTTAGAACGTCCGCGCCTTGGGCGCGATTTTCTTGAGCGAAATGCCGCCGTCCTCTTCCTTGGTCAGCGGATCGACCACGATCGGGCGGTAGGACAGTTCGACCTTGTTGCCGTCCACGCGCGAGATGGTGTGGACACGCCAGTTCTCGTCGTCGCGGGTCGCGTAGTCCTCGTGGGCATGGGCGCCGCGGGATTCGTGACGCGCCTCGGCGCCGACGATGGTGGCCATCGCGTTCGGCATCAGGTTGGTCAGTTCCAGCGTTTCCATCAGGTCCGAGTTCCACACCAGCGAGCGGTCGGTGACCTTCAGATCGGGCAGCTTGGCCGCGATCGCGGTCATCTTGTCGACGCCTTCCTTCAGGCTTTCGGAGGCCCGGAACACGGCAGCGTCGGCCTGCATGGTCTTTTGCATTTCCAGACGCAGTTCCGCGGTCGGGATCCCGCCCTTGGCGTAACGGAAGTAGTCGAAGCGCTCGAAGGCCTTTTCGACCGCGGCCTTGTTGGTCGCGGGGATCGCGGCTTCGCGGTCGACCACCTCACCGGCGCGGATGGCGGCGGCACGGCCGAAGACCACGAGGTCGATCAGCGAGTTCGAGCCCAGACGGTTCGCACCATGCACCGAGGCGCAGCCGGCTTCGCCCACGGCCATCAGGCCCGGAACGACGGCATTGGGGCTTTCCGCGGTGGGGTTCAGCACCTCGCCGTGGTAGTTCGTCGGGATGCCGCCCATGTTGTAGTGCACGGTCGGCAGAACCGGGATCGGTTCCTTCGTCACGTCGACACCGGCGAAGATCTTGGCGGATTCGGAAATCCCCGGCAGACGTTCGGCCAGCGCTTCCTTGGGAAGGTGCGACAGGTTCAGGTGGATGTGGTCGCCATGTTCGCCCACACCGCGGCCTTCGCGGATTTCCATGGTCATCGAACGCGAAACGTAGTCGCGCGGTGCCAGGTCCTTGTACTGGGGCGCGTAGCGCTCCATGAAGCGTTCGCCTTCGGAGTTGGTCAGATAACCACCCTCGCCGCGCGCGCCCTCGGTGATCAGGCAGCCCGAGCCGTAGATGCCGGTCGGGTGGAACTGGACGAATTCCATGTCCTGCAGCGCCAGGCCCGCACGGGCCACCATGCCGCCACCGTCGCCGGTGCAGGTGTGGGCCGAGGTGGCGCTGAAATAGGCGCGCCCGTAGCCGCCGGTGGCCAGCACGACCATCTTGGCGTTGAAGACGTGCATCGTGCCGTCGTCCAGCTTCCAGCAGACGACACCGGTGCAGACGCCGTCATCGCTCATCAGCAGGTCGATGGCGAAATATTCGATGTAGAACTCGGCGTTGTTCTTCAGCGACTGACCATAGAGCGTGTGCAGGATGGCGTGGCCGGTGCGGTCGGCGGCAGCACAGGTGCGCTGTACCGCGGGGCCTTCGCCGAATTCGGTGGTGTGGCCACCGAAGGGACGCTGGTAGATCTTGCCTTCTTCGGTCCGGCTGAACGGCACACCGTAGTGTTCCAGTTCGTAGACGGCCTTGGGGGCGGAACGTGCGAGGTATTCCATCGCGTCGGTATCGCCCAGCCAGTCCGACCCCTTGACGGTGTCGTACATGTGCCATTGCCAGTTGTCCGGGCCCATGTTCGCCAGCGAGGCGGCGATGCCGCCCTGTGCGGCCACGGTGTGCGAGCGGGTCGGGAAGACCTTGGTCACGCAGGCGGTGCGCAGACCCTGTTCGGCCATGCCGAGGGTCGCACGCAGGCCCGCGCCGCCGGCACCGACAACCACGACGTCATATTCGTGCGTTTCGTATTCGTAAGCAGCCATTGGAGGAACCTCGGGGTCTTAAAGGGCGATGCGGATCAGCGCGAAGATGGCCGACGCGGCGATCAGGTAGGACAGGCAGTCGATCAGGATGACCAGCAGGCGGCCGGTCAGGCCGTGGACGTAGTCCTCCAGCGCCATGCGGCAGCCGTTGCGGAAGTGCATCATGCCGACGCCGAAGGTCAGCGCGGCGACCAGCGCCGGCCAGGGGCGCGAGTAATAGGCGACGATCTCTTCGTAAGAGCCGCCCAGGTGGGGGCCGAAGGTGAAGACGAAGAACGGCACCAGGAAGATGAGCGCGATCGAGCTCACCTGCATGGACCAGTGGTGCTCGGTGCCGGTCTTGGAGGCACCCATGCCAACGGCGCGCTTGCGGTCGGTCAGATAACGCATGGCTGGCTTCCCCCTCAGACGAAGATGATGGTGATGATGGTCAGGACGAGCGAACCGTAGACGACGATCCAGCTCAGCTTGTCTGCCGACTTGACGTCCAGGCAGTAGCCGTTGTCCCAGATGAGGTGGCGGATGCCGGCAAGGGCGTGGAACCACAGGCCCAGCGTCGACAGCAGCAGGATCAGGTCACCGATCCAGGAGGTGACGACAAAGTCGGCCACCGCGAAGTAGTCGGGCCCCGTCGCCGCAGCGATCAGCCACCAGGCGATCAGAAACGCCTCGACCACCAGCGCGTTGCCGGTGATCCGGGTGAGGATCGAAGTGACGGAGTTGAGCTGGAACTTGTAGTACTTCCCGAGCATGAAAGGTGAAAGCGGGCGGTTGCCCCGGTTCACATCGGCCATGACATGTCCTTTCCGGTTTCCCTTGCACGGGTTCTATCCAGAGTTTCCGGCGGTGTCATCCTCCGACCATACCGCAGTCGGCAGAATTTGAAGGGATCACCGGCAGGTTTTGGCCCTCTGTGATCACAAGATTTGAGCGTGTGATCACATATTCACCCCTCGCTTGCGCTAACGGTTTTCCGACTGATTTGCTAGGTTTTACAGGGCGATTCCTTTTGCCGGAACGCTGCCCCCCTGCCCCGAAGCGCCCCCGAAACGACAAGGGGCCGCGGTTTCCCGCGACCCCCGTCCGATCGGATCCCGCCGGGCCCGGCCCTGCGGAATTGTTGAAAAGTCTCAGAAACTGACGTCCACCGAGAACACGCCCAGGCTGTCGTACTGATCGCTGTCGACATAGGCGCCGGTCAGCGAGACCTTGTCGTTCAGCGCATAGGAGGCGCTGGCCGACATGTAGTCCTGGCCGCCCTTGTTGATCTGGCCGACTTCCAGCGCGACCGAGATCGCATCCGACACGGCATAGCCGATGTCGACGCGGCTGTTGGTCACTTCCGCATCCGGATCGTAGGACACCTTGCCGCCCACCGACAGCGCATCGGTCAGCTGGTAGGATCCGCTGACGAAATATTCGCCGCAGCAGTTGGTATAGGGCTTCAGGTAATAGTAGCGCGCATAGCCGACGTCGTAGCTGAAGGCGCCGATCTCGTTGCGATAGCCCAGGGTCAGGTCGACCTCGTAGTCACCGCCGGTAATGTCGGCATCGGTGTTCGAGGCCCAGACGTTGCCGTAAAAGCCCTCGTAGCCGACTTCGGCCCAGGGCTGGATCGCGGCGCCACTGCTTTGCGGAGCACCATTGCTGACATAGCGGCTGGTCAGCGTTGCGCCGCCCGAGAAAGTCAGACCGTCGGCCGAGGCCATCCCCGGCAGGGCAACGGCCAGGGCAACAAGAGACATTGCTGCGAAAGACTTCATTCGAATCTCCATGAAAGGCTCGCAAGTAACGCATTGATGAGAGCCAAAGGACAGATTCGTGAAAGCGGTGCCGGAGGGGATGTCACAGTTTTGCCGCGCTCGCCCTGAGCGGGCGTTTCGAGAAGATGAAAGCTCAGGCAAATGCTCAACTTGAGGCCAGCGCACGAACGGCGCGGGGGCCATGCCGGACACGAAACGGGCCGCGGATATCCGCGGCCCGATCCCGACCGTCCCGAAGGGGCGCCAGGACCGTCAGCCCCTTGTCCCCGAGGGGACCAAAGGCCGTCAGCCCGACCGTCCTGAAGGGACCAAAGGCCGTCAGAAGGTGAAATCGACGCCCACGACGCCATAGGCGGGGGTTTCGTCGCTGTCGTGGTACTTGGCCACCAGCGAGACCTTGTCGTTGACCTTGTAGCTGCTGCCGGCGATCACGTAGGTCTTGCCGCTGTGGTTGTACTTGCCCACATCCAGCGACACGTCGATCAGCTTGTTGACCGCATAGGAGGAGGTCAGGCGGCTGTCGAGCGCGTTGGAGTTCGGGTCATAGGACATGTGCACGCCCAGCGTCAGCTGGTCGTTCGCCGGTGCCGAGAGGTTCACGTAATACTCGCCGCAGCAGTTGTCGTCCGGGCTGGAGTAGTAGTAGCGCGTATAGCCAAAGTCGTAATCAACCTTGCCGGCGGTGTTGCGATAGCCGACGGACAGGTCGTATTCCTCGCCGTTGCCGGCGATATCCTTGTCCATGTTGGACATCCACAGGTTGGTGTAGAAGCCGTCGTAGCTGAGTTCCAGCCAGGGTTGGAAGGCCAGGCCGTCGCTGTACTTGGTGCCCGAGCTGCCGATGTACTGGCTCATCAGGCTGGCGCCGCCGGTCAGTTTCAGATCCAGGCTGTCAGCCGAAGCAAGGCCCGGTGCGGCGATGGCCAGCGTGAAAAGCGAGAGCGCTGCGTAGGGTTTCATTCCGATCTCCGAGAGGGTTGGTTGCGGTCAGGCCCTCAATATTGATCAAATCGGGATGATCCATCCTTCACGTTCCGCGGCGTAGGGTTATTCCCCGACGGCAACATCGCTTGACGTCGGGAATTGCTGAATTCTCAACCACGAAAAGTCGGCAAATATATCATTTTATTAATTAAATTCACCGAATGGTCGAAAGGATCCGGCGCGATACCCGCCATGGGACCCAAGGGTCACATGGGAATCAGGGCCCAATAGTCGAGGTCCAGCAACACTTCGGGGTGGTATTTCCCGGCCGCGTCGCGCAGCGTGAACGGCGCCCCGCCCGAGGTCGCCACCAGCCGCAGCCGCAGCGCCCCGATGCCCGGAACGGTGGTCTCGGCGCGCTCCAGGACCTCGGACCAGGCCTTGACGGTGGTGCCGGCAAAGCACGGGTTGGCATGGGCGCCGCCGTTCAGCCCGACCATCAGCTGCGCATTCGCCAGCCCGTTGAAGCTGAGCGCGCGCGCCAGAGAGATCACGTGCCCGCCATAGATCAGGCGCCGGCCGTCCTCGCGCAGGGTGGCGTCGAAATGCACCTTCGAGGTGTTCTGCCACAGCCGCGTGGCCATCATGTGCTCGGCCTCCTCGATGGTCACGCCATCGACATGGTCGATCACCTCGCCCGGCTCGTAATCGCCCCAGCGGTGCGCCTCGCCCGCCAGGGTGAAATCGTAGCCCGAGAAATCCAGCCCCTCGGGCACGATCAGCTGGTCCGCCGTCAGCGCGCCCGGCAGGTCGGGGATCACCGTGTCGGGCGCGGGCGCGTCCAGGTCGCCCTTGCGCACCATGACCCAGCGGACATAGTCCATCACCAGCTCGTCATTCTGGTTGCGCCCTTCGGTGCGGACATAGACGACGCCGCTTTTGCCGTTGGAATTCTGCTTCAGCCCGATGACCTGCGAGGTCGCCGACAGCGTGTCGCCCGGCCAGACCAGCCGGTGCCAGCGGCCCTGCGCATAGCCCAGGTTCGCCACCGCATTCAGCGACACGTCGGGCACCGTCTTGCCGAAGATCACGTGGAAGACCGCCAGATCGTCCAGCGGCGCCCCCGGCAGCCCGCAGGCCCGCGCGAAAGCATCCGAGGAATGGATCGCCGTCCGGGCGGGATAGAGCGCATGGTACAGCGCCCTCTCGCCCGCCCCGACGGTTCGCGGCACCGCGTGATGAAGGGTTTCGCCGATGCGATAGTCTTCAAAGAAACGGCCCGCGAATGTTTTCATGTCAGTACTCGCCCAGTTTGATGTCAGGTGAATAGTCGTGCCCTTCGACCTCCTTCACCACGGCCTGGCCGCAGCGCATGGTGCCGTTGGCAGCGTCAAAGGCATAGGTCGGGGAACCGTGCAGTTCCCATCCGGCGTTCAGCGCCTTGGTGACCTTGTGGCAGAAGGCCGAAGTGTCGTCTTCGGTCAGAAAGCGATAGAGTTTCATGCCGCCTCACATTGGCAGGGGGTTGGGACCAAGCCATCCGTGGATGACCACGATCACGGCATAGACCACCACGGTGATCACGGCGAGGCGGATGTCGCCCTTCAGGCTGCCCTGCGGGCGCACCCATGGCCCCTGGTTGCGGCTGGAGACCGCCCAGCCCGCGATCCCCCACAGGATCATGCCGCCCCACATCAGCACCGAGGCCGCATCCCCCCGCACCAGCAGATGCGCGATGCCCCACAGGATGACGGCGGTGAACATCGGATGACGCACCACCGCCTTCAGGCGGCTTTTCGAATGGGCGGCGCCAAAGCAGGCGACGGCGATCAGCATCAGCAGGTTGTTGACATGCTGGCCCCAGACGGGCGGCGCATAGACAAAGACGACATCCGCATGGCGATAGCCCAGCACCAGGCACAGCACCGCCAGAACGGCACTGGCTGCCCCCACCGCCTTGCGGGTTTTCACCGGCAGGCGCGCCGCCAGGGAGGGGCTGTATTCCTTCATCAGATGCGGCCAGGTCCACAGGACCAGACCAATAAGAATCAACAACATGCGGGCGTCCTTTCCGGTGGCGGCACGATGCGCAGCCTGCCCCGCCTAGCCCATGGCCGCAATGGCCTCGGCCCGGGCAAGGGTCTTGCGGGCGGTCTCGACATGCAGGTTCTCGACGATCTTGCCATCGACCACCGCCACCGCCTGGCCGGCCGCCACGCAGTCCTCGTAGGCGGCGATCTGGCGGCGGGCCAGATCGACCTCGGCCTCGGCGGGGGCGAAGACGGCATTGGCGATCGCCAGCTGCGCCGGGTGGATCAGCGTCTTGCCGTCCATGCCCAGATCGCGCCCCTGTTCGCATTCGGCGCGCAGACCCTCGTCATCCTTGAACTGGTTGTAGACGCCATCGACGCAGACCTTGCCATGGGCGCGCGCCGCCAGCAGCATGGTCTGCAGCGCCATCTGCATCGGCAGGCGGTCGGGCCGGGTCCGGCAGCCCACGTCCTTGGCCAGGTCATTGGTGCCCGCGACAAAGCCCTGCAACCGGGGATGTGCCGCGATTTCAAGGGCATGAAAGATCGCCAGCGGCGTTTCCATCATCGCCCAGACAGGCAGGTCGGTCAGCCCGGAGAGGGTCTCGATATCGGCGGCGGAATTGACCTTGGGCAGCAGCAGCGCCTCGGCCCCCGAGCCGTTCAGCGCCGCCACGTCGTCGCGGCCCCATTCGGTGTCCAGCCCGTTGATCCGCACGATCCGGGCGCGGGTGCCATAGCCGCCCATGCTCAGCGCCGCCTTCAGCGTACTGCGGGCCTCGACCTTCACATCGGGCGCCACCGCGTCCTCCAGGTCGAAGATGATGCCGTCTGCGGCCAGGTCGCGGGCCTTTTCCAGCGCCCGTTCGCGCGAACCGGGAATATAGAGCAGCGAACGATAAGGACGCAGCGTGGCTTCCATGGTCGATTCCTCCGGGTAATAATGTTGCGCAGTGATGCCATTCCGAGGGCGTTTCCGACAACCCCCTCCCTTGGTCGCAGGACAGAATTTCGCACCTGCAGCAATTTCATCCTGCCGCATCCGGCGCCCGAAGCCGATTGGATTTTACGCAAAAGCCCCTGTGCCGGCCGCGACAAATTTACCGGATCGCAGCAGGTCGGGGCGCAGCCTGCCCCTGCCCGCCCGCTTCCGGAGGATCCGATGACCGTGACGCGCCTTGCCCTGCTGCTGCTTGTCCCCGCCCTGCCCACCCTGGCCCAGGAGGGGCCCAGACCCTGCGCGCCCCGTGACGTGGTGCTGGATCGCCTGGCCAGCACCTATGGCGAAACCGCGCGGTCGGCCGGGCTGGCCTCGGGCAATGCCATGTTCGAGGTCTTCGCCTCCGAGGAAAGCGGCACCTGGACGATCATCGCCACCTCGCCCGACGGGCTGAGCTGCCTGGTCGCCAGCGGCCAGTCCTTCGCCACGCTGTCCGGCCCCGCCATCCCCCCGGGCGAGGACGCCTGACGCAGCCCCTGCCTTGCAGAATCGCATTAACCATACGGAAGTCGGGGTTTTTCCGCCCCCCGATCCCGCTTGGGTTGCGAGCGATAACATGCCCCCAGAGGCACCGCACGCGCCCCTGCGCCGCGGCCTTTCCGCCCGGGGATGAACATCACAACATGTTGTTTTATAATGATTAGATAGGGTATCCCCCGGTATGCGGCGCGGGCGCGTTCCCTTACGGCTCTTGCGTCGCCGGGACAAAACACATACGCCGATCCCGACGTTTCAAACCGGACCGGAGACAGATCCAATGGCCAGACCCAAGATTGCCCTGATCGGCGCGGGCCAGATCGGCGGCACGCTCGCCCATCTCGCAGCCCTGAAAGAGCTGGGTGACGTTGTTCTTTTCGACATCGCCGAAGGCACCCCCGAGGGCAAGGCGCTCGACATCGCGGAATCCGGCCCCTCCGAGGGGTTCGACGCCAAGCTGAAGGGCACCCAGTCCTACACCGATATCGCGGGCGCCGATGTCTGCATCGTGACGGCCGGTGTGCCGCGCAAGCCGGGCATGTCCCGCGACGACCTGCTGGGCATCAACCTGAAGGTCATGAAATCCGTCGGTGAAGGCATCCGCGACAATGCCCCCGACGCCTTCGTCATCTGCATCACCAACCCGCTCGACGCGATGGTCTGGGCCCTGCAGAAGTTCTCGGGCCTGCCCGCCAACAAGGTCTGCGGCATGGCCGGCGTGCTGGACAGCGCGCGCTTCCGCCACTTCCTGTCGGTGGAATTCGACGTCTCGATGAAGGACGTCACCGCCTTCGTGCTGGGCGGCCACGGCGACACCATGGTCCCCTCGGTCCGCTATTCCACCGTCGCCGGCATCCCGCTGCCCGACCTGGTCGAGATGGGCTGGACCACCCAGGAGAAACTGGACGCCATCGTCCAGCGCACCCGTGACGGCGGCGCCGAGATCGTCGGCCTGCTGAAGACCGGCTCGGCCTTCTACGCGCCCGCGACCTCGGCGATCGAGATGGCGGAATCCTACCTGAAGGACCAGAAGCGCGTCCTGCCCTGCGCCGCCTGCTGCAATGGCGAATTCGGCCTGAAGGACATGTATGTGGGCGTTCCGACCGTGATCGGCGCCGGCGGCATCGAGAAGATCGTCAACATCAAGCTCACCAAGGAAGAGCAGGAGATGTTCGACAAGTCGGTCGACGCCGTGAAAGGCCTGGTCGAGGCCTGCAAGGCCATCGACGGCTCGCTGGCGTAAGCCCGCCGCAGGTCATCAAGGGGACGGCCCGCGATCCAGACCGGATCGCGGGCCGTTTCCATTTCCTGCACTGCCCCAGCGGCAGGTCTGGCACTCGACTCGCCGCGATGCAGAAAAAGCAGGGGCTTGGCGGATCTCCCGGAGCCGTGAACGTAGCATCCGGACAGTTGTGATCACACGAAAAACGGCTGTGATCACAAAGCGCAAAAAATCCGCCGAAAATCCGCCGAAGCATGAAAAATCAGTTCATCGGGCGGAAAGACTGTGCCAGTACCGGTGGCAATCGTAGCAAGCGAGGTACGAATTCATGAATATCCATGAGTATCAGGCGAAGGCAGTTCTTCGCGAATACGGCGCGCCGGTCTCGGAAGGCCGTGCCGTCTTCAAGGCGGAAGAAGCCAAGGCTGCCGCAGGCGAGCTTCCCGGCCCGCTGTGGGTCGTGAAGGCGCAGATCCACGCAGGTGGTCGCGGCAAGGGCCACTTCGTCGAGGAATCCGCTGGCCCCAAGGGCGGCGTGCGCCTGGCCAAGTCGGTCGAGGAAGCTGCTGAAGAAGCCAAGAAGATGCTGGGCCGCACCCTGGTCACGCACCAGACGGGCCCCGCCGGCAAACAAGTGAACCGCATCTACATCGAGAACGGTTCCGACATCGAGCGCGAGCTGTACCTCGCCCTGCTCGTGGACCGCGGCACCTCCTCCGTGTCCATCGTCTGCTCCACCGAGGGCGGGATGGACATCGAGGAAGTAGCGGCGTCCACCCCCGAGAAGATCCTCAGCTTCTCGATCGACCCGGCGACCGGCTACCAGCCGTTCCACGGCCGCAAGGTCGCCTTCGCCCTGGGCCTGGAAGGCCTGGCGATGAAGCAGTGCGTCAAGCTGGTCGGCCAGCTGTACCAGGCCTTCATGGAGAAGGACATGGAGCAGCTGGAAATCAACCCGCTGCTGCTGATGCCCAACGGCGAGCTGAAGGTGCTGGACGCCAAGCTGGGCTTTGACGGCAACGCCATGTACCGTCACCCCGACATCGCCGCGCTGCGTGACGAGACGGAAGAGGACCCCAAGGAACTCGCCGCCTCCAAGTACGACCTGAACTACATCGCCCTCGAAGGCGAGATCGGCTGCATGGTGAACGGCGCGGGCCTGGCAATGGCCACGATGGACATCATCAAGCTGAAGGGCGGCGAGCCGGCGAACTTCCTCGACGTGGGTGGCGGCGCCACCAAGGAGAAAGTCACCGAGGCCTTCAAGATCATCACGTCCGACAAGAACGTGAAGGGCATCCTGGTGAACATCTTCGGCGGCATCATGCGCTGCGACATCATCGCCGAGGGCGTCATCGCCGCGGTGAAAGAAGTCGGCCTGCAGGTTCCGCTGGTCGTGCGCCTGGAAGGCACCAACGTCGAGCAGGGCAAGGAAATCATCGCGAATTCCGGCCTGAACGTGATCGCCGCTGACGACCTCAGCGACGGTGCGGAAAAAATCGTTAAAGCAGTGAAGGGCTGAGGATCATGGCAGTTCTCGTCGACGAAAATACCAAGGTGATCTGCCAGGGCTTCACCGGCTCGCAGGGCACCTTCCACTCGGAACAGGCGATTGCCTACGGCACCAAGATGGTCGGCGGCGTCACCCCCGGCAAGGGCGGCCAGACGCACCTGGGCCTGCCGGTCTTCGACAGCGTCGCGGAAGCGAAAGAGCGCACCGAAGCCAACGCCACCGTGATCTACGTGCCGCCGCCCTTCGCGGCCGACTCGATCATGGAAGCCATCGACGCCGAGTTCGAGCTGATCGTCTGCATCACCGAGGGGATCCCGGTCCTCGACATGATGAAGGTGAAGGCCGCGCTGCAGCGTTCCAAGTCGCGCCTGATCGGTCCGAACTGCCCCGGCGTCATCACCCCCGACGCCTGCAAGATCGGCATCATGCCGGGCCACATCCACAAGCGTGGTTCTGTGGGCGTCGTGTCGCGTTCGGGCACGCTGACCTATGAAGCGGTCAAGCAGACCTCGGACATCGGCCTGGGCCAGTCCTCGGCCGTGGGCATCGGTGGCGACCCGATCAAGGGCACCGAGCACCTGGAAGTGCTGGAAATGTTCCTGGCAGACCCCGAAACCCAGTCGATCATCATGATCGGTGAAATCGGCGGTTCCGCGGAAGAAGAAGCGGCACAGTTCCTGGCAGACGAGAAGAAGCGCGGCCGCTGGAAACCGACCGCAGGCTTCATCGCCGGCCGCACGGCTCCTCCGGGACGCCGCATGGGCCACGCAGGCGCAATCGTCGCCGGCGGCAAGGGCGGCGCGGAAGACAAGATCGAAGCCATGAAGATGGCCGGCATCATCGTCGCCGACAGCCCGGCCGAGCTGGGCCAGGCGGTTCTGAAGGCGATCGGTTGATCCCTTCGCCGCATAGGCAAGGCTGCACCCCGGTGGTGCAGCCCGGCCCCGGGCGCCCTGCGCGCCCGGGCCTTTCGGTGCAGCGCCGGGCGCTGCGCTGCACGACCCGGTTTGCCCCGCAGGCGGCCGCTGCCCTCGCCCTGGCCCTTCTGTCGGCCTGCGAGGCGCCCGACGCCCTGCAGGACCAGTTCCGTGGCGACACCGAGCGGCGCACCACCGCTTCGGTCGATTACAACGACGCGGCCTTGACGCCGCAGGCGGCGCAGGCCATGGCCCGTGCCAATTGCGGCACCGCCGAGGTGCTCTCCGTTTCCCGGCCGCGGTTGCTGGAAAACGGTCTCTACAGGGTGACGGCCGAGTGCCTTGCCACATATGACCGCAAGGGCCATCTGAAGCCCAACAGGATCACCGGCCCGGGCGGCTGACCGCCCCGACCAAGACGACGACGAAGACGACCGCAACCCGAAGCCCCGAAAGCCCTGTGCCGCATCCGGCCGCGCAGGCAACCTCCAGGCTCCACCCGAACGGCAATGCACTGGGATCACCAAATGATCGCGCGCCGAGACATCGCAGCCAAGGACCGAGGCCACCTTAGCGTGACCCCGCACTGCCCTGCGCTGGCCTGGGGAGACGCCGCATGAGCCCGCTTCCGGCCCGTCGTCCTGCCCGGCCCTGCGCCGCCGCCCCCCTTGGGGCAGGCCCGCGCCCCCGGCCCCCCATCGCATCCCGCCGCCCCGCTCTGCTGCGGACCTGCGACAGCGCGCTGTCGCGGTTCTGGCATGGCGACGGGCGGTGCGACCTCAATCCCGACGGCCCCAGTGTCGCGCGGCGCTGCCATGCGCCGCCCGCCCTTGACGGGCCCGTCGCGGAAGCGGATGAGCCGCGTCGATACCCGGCCACCACCGACGTTTCCAAGACGCCAGCCCCGCCCGCCCGCAGATTTAACCCGCTTAAGATCAAGCGCACCGTTTCAAGGTGAAAGTATGACCGATCAGAGCCCCAACGATCTTTTCCACGCCTCCAGCTTCCTGCAGGGGCATAACGCCGCCTACCTCGAGCAGCTCTATGCCGTCTGGGCCAACGACCCTTCGGCGGTCGATGCCGCCTGGGCCGATTTCTTCGCGCAGCTCGGCGACAGCGAGATGGACGCCAAGAAAGAGGCCGCAGGCCCCTCCTGGTCGCGCACCGACTGGCCGCCGACCCCCAATGATGACCTGACCGCGGCCCTGGACGGCATGTGGCCCGCCCCCGCCGAGGCCAAGGGCGCGGGCAAGAAGATCAAGGAAAAGGCCGCCGAGAAGGGCGTGCAGATCTCGGACGACCAGATCAAGCGTGCGGTGCTGGATTCGGTCCGCGCGCTGATGCTGATCCGCGCCTACCGCATCCGTGGCCACCTGGCCGCCGATCTGGACCCGCTGGGCATGAAGGATCCGGTCGCGCATCCGGAACTGAACCCCGCGACCTACGGCTTCACCGCCGCCGACATGGACCGCCCGATCTTCCTGGACAACGTCCTGGGCCTGCAGGTCGCCTCCATGCGTCAGGTCGTGGACATCGTGAAGCGCACCTATTGCGGCACCTTCGCGCTGCAGTACATGCACATTTCCGACCCCGAGCAATCGGCCTGGCTGAAAGAACGCATCGAGGGCTTTGGCAAGGAAATCACCTTCACCCGTGAAGGCCGCCGCGCCATCCTGAACAAGCTGGTCGAGGCCGAGGGCTTCGAGAAGTTCTGCCACGTCAAGTTCATGGGCACGAAGCGTTTCGGCCTGGACGGCGGCGAGGCCCTGATCCCCGCGATGGAACAGATCATCAAGCGGGGCGGCAGCCTGGGCGCCAAGGAGATCGTGATGGGCATGCCCCACCGCGGCCGCCTGTCGGTGCTGGCGAACGTCCTCTCCAAGCCCTACCGCGCGATCTTCAACGAATTCCAGGGCGGTTCCTACAAGCCCGAGGACGTGGACGGTTCGGGCGACGTGAAATACCACCTCGGCGCCTCCTCGGACCGTGAATTCGACGGCAACAAGGTGCACCTGTCGCTGACCGCGAACCCCTCGCACCTCGAGGCGGTGAACCCGGTCGTCCTGGGCAAGGTGCGCGCCAAGCAGTACCAGCTGAACGATCCCGACCGCACCTCGGTCATTCCGATCCTGCTGCACGGCGACGCGGCCTTCGCGGGCCAGGGCGTCGTGGCGGAATGCTTTGGCCTGTCGGGCCTGGTCGGCCACCGCACCGGCGGCACGATCCACATCGTCGTGAACAACCAGATCGGCTTCACCACCGCGCCGCACTTCTCGCGCTCCTCGCCCTATCCGACGGATATCGCGCTGATGGTCGAGGCGCCGATCTTCCACGTCAACGGCGATGACCCCGAAGCCGTGGTCCATGCCGCCAAGGTCGCCACGGAATTCCGTCAGAAGTTCCACAAGGACGTGGTCATCGACATCTTCTGCTACCGCCGGTTCGGGCACAACGAGGGCGACGAGCCCATGTTCACGAACCCGATCATGTACAAGAAGATCAAGAAGCAGAAGACCACGCTGTCGCTCTACACGGATCGTCTGGTCAAGGACGGCCTGATCCCCGAGGGCGAGATCGAGGACATGAAGGCCGCCTTCCAGGCCCTGCTGAACGAGGAATTCGAAGCCGCCAAGGACTTCAAGCCGAACAAGGCCGACTGGCTGGACGGCAAGTGGTCGGGCTTTGAGCGCGAGAAGGAAGAATACCAGCGCGGCGAAACCGCGATCGCGCCCGAAACCATGGCCGAAGTCGGCGCCTCGCTGACCAAGGCACCCGAGGGCTTCCCGCTGCACAAGACCGTCGAACGTCTGCTGGAAACCAAGTCCAAGATGTTCGAGTCCGGCGAAGGCTTTGACTGGGCAACCGGCGAGGCCCTGGCCTTCGGCTCGCTGCTGACGGAAGGTTATCCGGTGCGCCTGTCGGGCCAGGATTCGACCCGCGGCACGTTCTCGCAGCGTCATTCGGGCCTGATCAACCAGGAAACGGAAGAGCGTTACTATCCGCTCAACAACATCCGTGCCGGCCAGTCGCGCTACGAAGTCATCGACTCGATGCTGTCGGAATACGCGGTGCTGGGCTTCGAATACGGCTATTCGCTGGCCGAACCCAATGCGCTGGTGATGTGGGAAGCCCAGTTCGGCGACTTCGCCAACGGCGCGCAGATCATGTTCGACCAGTTCATCTCTTCGGGTGAATCGAAATGGCTGCGGATGTCCGGTCTGGTCATGCTGCTGCCGCACGGCTTCGAAGGCCAGGGCCCGGAACACTCTTCCGCCCGCCTGGAACGCTTCCTGCAGATGTGCGGTCAGGACAACTGGATCGTGGCGAACTGCTCGACCCCGGCGAACTACTTCCACATCCTGCGTCGCCAGATGCACCGCAGCTTCCGCAAGCCGCTGGTGCTGATGACGCCGAAGTCGCTGCTGCGCCACAAGCTGGCGGTCAGCAAGGCCGAGGACTTCACCACCGGCTCCAGCTTCCACCGGATCCTGTGGGACGATGCGCAGAAGGGCAGCTCCTCCACCCAGCTGGTGGCGGACGAGAAGATCAAGCGCGTCGTCATGTGCTCGGGCAAGGTCTACTACGACCTGCTGGAAGAGCGTGACGCCCGCGGCATCGACGATGTCTACCTGATGCGGATCGAGCAGTTCTATCCCTTCCCGGCGATGACGCTGGTCAAGGAACTGGAACGCTTCAAGGGCGCCGAGATGATCTGGTGCCAGGAAGAACCGAAGAACCAGGGCGCCTGGACCTTCCTCGAACCGAACATCGAATGGGTGCTCAGCCGCATCGGCGCCACCCATTCGCGCCCGCGTTACGTGGGCCGCGCTGCCTCTGCAGCACCCGCAACGGGCCTCGCGGCTCAGCACAAAGCACAGCAAGAGGCGCTCGTCGACGAAGCGCTGACCATCGAAGGAAACTAAGGCACCATGAGCACCGAAATCCGAGTCCCCACCCTGGGCGAAAGCGTGACCGAAGCCACCGTCGCCACCTGGTTCAAGAAGCCGGGTGACACGGTCGCGGTCGACGAAATGCTGTGCGAGCTGGAAACCGACAAGGTGACCGTCGAGGTTCCCGCGGCAGCCGCCGGCGTCCTGGCTGACATCGTCGCCAAGGAAGGCGAAACCGTCGGCGTCGACGCGCTGCTGGGCTACATCGCAGAGGCCGGCAATGCCGGCCCCGAAGAGATGAAGGCCAAGGTGTCGGCCCCCGCCGCCGCCCCCGCGGCTGCCGCGGCCACCGAAGTCGCCGTGATGGTCCCGACCTTGGGTGAATCCGTCACCGAGGCCACCGTCGCCACCTGGTTCAAGAAGGAAGGCGACACCGTCGCCGCCGACGAGATGCTGTGCGAACTGGAAACCGACAAGGTTTCGGTCGAAGTGCCCGCCCCCGCGGCTGGCGTTCTGACCAAGATCCTGGCGGCCGAAGGCTCGACCGTGGGCGCGGGCGGCCAGCTGGCCGTTCTGTCCTCGGGCGCAGGTGCGGCCGCTGCCGCCCCCGCCGCCGCTGCCCCCGCTGCTGCCCCCGCGGCCGCGTCGGGCGCCAAGGATGTCGAGGACGCGCCCTCGGCCAAGAAGGCCATGGCCGAAGCGGGCCTGTCGGCCGGCCAGGTCACCGGCACCGGCCGTGACGGCCGCATCATGAAGGACGACGTGGCGAAGGCTCTGGCCGCCGCCAAGGCCGCTCCGGCACCGGCAGCCGCCGCGCCGCGCGCCCCCGTCGCCGCCGATGACGTTGCCCGCGAAGAGCGCGTGAAGATGACGCGCCTGCGTCAGACCATCGCCCGCCGCCTGAAGGACGCGCAGAACACCGCCGCCATGCTGACCACCTACAACGAGGTGGACATGACCGAGGTGATGGCCCTGCGCAACCAGTACAAGGACCTCTTCGAGAAGAAGCACGGCACCCGTCTGGGCTTCATGTCCTTCTTCACCAAGGCCTGCGTGCACGCGCTGAAGGAAGTCCCCGAGGTGAACGCCGAGATCGACGGCACCGACGTGGTCTACAAGAACTTCGTGCACATGGGCATCGCCGCCGGCACGCCCCAGGGCCTGGTGGTTCCGGTCATCCGCGACGTCGACAGCATGTCGTTTGCGGATATCGAAAAGGCGATCTCCGAGAAGGGCAAGCGCGCCCGTGACGGCAAGCTCTCGATGGCAGAAATGCAGGGCGGGACCTTCACCATCTCTAACGGTGGCGTCTACGGCTCGCTGATGTCCTCGCCGATCCTGAACCCGCCGCAATCGGGGATCCTGGGGATGCACAAGATCCAGGACCGCCCGATGGTCGTCAACGGCAAGATCGAGATCCGCCCGATGATGTACCTGGCGCTGTCCTACGATCACCGCATCGTCGACGGCAAGGGCGCCGTGACCTTCCTGGTGCGCGTCAAGGAAGCGCTGGAAGATCCCCGCCGCCTGCTGATGGATCTGTGATCCACAGGCCCTCTCCGGTCCGCCGGAGGGGGCCTGCACCCCGGATCCCCCCGTGCCGGGGGGCGGGGTGCAGGCCGCCCGGACGCTGTCCGGGCCACCGCAAGCTTCGACCGGGGCGCCCTGATTGCGCGCCCCGCCTTCCCGGCAGGGACCCGCAATCCCAGGTAGGGCCATGACCCCCGAACTCCTCGCCCTCTCTCTTGTCGCGCTCGAGCATGTCGTGCTCGTCGTCTGGTCGCAGCGCCTGCTGACCCGCGACGTGGGCGAAGCCGGCAACACCGGCCCCCGGGACGACCTGCCGCCGCTGTCGCAGGACACCCAGCGAATGCGCCGGGCACTTGCCAACCATACGGAAAACTTCCCCTTCTTCATCGGTGCGATCACCGTGGTCAGCCTATCCCAGGCGACCGGCCTCTTCACCGCCCTCGCCGCCTTCACCTATGTCGCCGCACGGGCGCTCTACATCCCGGCCTACCGTTACGGCTGGACGCCCTGGCGCTCGGTCTTCTACATGCTGGGCGCCCTGGCCACGATCGCGCTCTACCTGGCGGCGTTCCTGTGATGGACAGCCAGCTGCATATCCTGGCCCTGGCTGCCCTGCTTCAGGTCGCGCAGATCGCCCTGATGGCCGTGCCCGCCAACCTGGAGCTCGGCACGAAGGCCACCACCGGCCCGCGCGATCCCCAGGACATCCCCGGCGGCAATCCGCAGCTCCTGATGTCGCGCCGCACCGGCCGGCTGCATCGCGCCGTGACCAACCATTTCGAGGCGCTGATCCTCTTCACCATCGCCACCCTCACCGTGGCCCTCACCGACAGCACCTCGCCCCTCACCCTCGGCTGCGGCTGGATCTACCTCGCCGCGCGCCTCCTCTACATTCCGGCCTATGCCCTCGCCTGGGCGCCCTGGCGCTCGCTCTTCTGGGCAGCAGGCCTTCTCGCCACCACGATCATGCTCCTGGCCACCCTCGCCTAGCATTTTCTTGTCCCAAATACCTCGGGGGGGTCAGCCGCAGGCTGACGGGGGCAGCGCCCCCACCCCGCGCAAGCCAACCGGGCCCGACGCCCGCAGTCAAAGACCAAGGAGACCTCAAATGGCCCAATACGACGTCATCGTCATCGGTGCAGGCCCCGGCGGCTACGTGTCCGCCATCCGCTGCGCCCAGCTCGGACTGAAAACCGCCTGTGTCGAGGGCCGCGAGACCCTGGGCGGCACCTGCCTCAACGTCGGCTGCATCCCCTCGAAGGCGCTGCTGAACGCCACCCACAACCTGCACGAGGCGCAGCACAACTTCGCCACCATGGGCCTCAAGGTTCCGGCACCGGAAGTCGATTTCGACCAGATGAAGGCCTACAAGCAGGACGTCGTCGACGGCAACACCAAGGGGATCGAGTTCCTCTTCAAGAAGAACAAGATCGACTGGATCAAGGGCTGGGCCTCCATCCCCGAGGCCGGCAAGGTCAAGGTCGGTGACACCGTCTACGAAACCAAGAACATCGTCGTCGCTTCCGGCTCCGTGCCGACCGCCCTGCCGGGCATCACCGTCGACAACGAAGCCGGCATCGTCGTGGACAGCACCGGCGCCCTGGCGCTGCCGAAGATCCCCGAGAAGATGATCGTCATCGGCGCGGGCGTCATCGGCCTGGAAATGGGCTCGGTCTACGCGCGCCTCGGCGCCGAGGTGACCGTGGTCGAATTCCTCGACGTGATCACCCCCACCATGGACACCGAAGTCCAGAAGACCCTGCAGAAGATCCTCGCCAAGCAGGGCATGAAATTCGTCCTGGGTGCCGCCGTCCAGGGCGTGGAAACCGTCGATGGCAAGGCCAAGCTGACCTACAAGTCGCGCAAGGACGACAGCGAAACCGTGCTCGACGCCGATGTCGTGCTGGTCGCCACCGGCCGCCGTGCCTTCACCGATGGCCTCGGGCTGAAGGAACTGGGCGTCGACATGACCGAGCGCGGCGTCGTCAAGACCGACGGCCACTGGGCGACTTCCGTCAAGGGCGTCTATGCCATCGGTGATGCCGTCGCTGGCCCGATGCTGGCCCACAAGGCCGAGGACGAAGGCATGGCGGTTGCCGAGGTGATCGCGGGCAAGCATGGTCACGTGAACTACGACGTGATCCCCGGCGTGATCTACACCCACCCCGAGGTTGCATCCGTCGGCAAGACCGAACAGCAACTGAAGGAAGAAGGCCGCGCCTACAAGGTCGGCAAGTTCTCGTTCATGGGCAATGCCCGCGCCAAGGCCGTCTTTGCCGCCGACGGTTTCGTCAAGCTGCTGGCCGACAAGGAAACCGACCGGATTCTGGGCTGCTCGATCATCGGCCCGGCAGCGGGCGACATGATCCACGAGATCTGCGTGGCGATGGAATTCGGCGCCTCGGCCCAGGACATCGCCCTGACCTGCCACGCCCACCCGACCTATTCGGAAGCCGTGCGCGAAGCGGCTCTGGCCTGCGGCGACGGCCCGATCCACATGTGATCGCTCCCGGCGCCCGCCGATGGGGCGCCGGACCGCGGACAGGCCCGGTCCCCTTCGGTGGGCCGGGCCTTCTGCCCCTGGCAGAGCCGATCCGCCGGACTGCCCTTGACCGGGCGCCAAACCGGACGACCTTGCCCCCTGCGGAGTGATCCGCGGGGGGTTTTCGTCCGTACCCTTCGCATCGCAGTCGAAGGGGGCACCATGGCCGATCCCGAAGTCTCCGTCATCATCCCGGCCTATCGGGCCGCGCCGACCCTGCCGCGCGCCCTGCGCGCCATCGCCCGCGCCGGCCTGCCGGCCGATGCGCTGCAGATCGTCATCGCCTCGGACGACGGTGCCGATTACCGCCAGCTGGTGCCGGCGCGCCGCAATCTGGTCTTTGCCCCCCATGGCCCGGTCCGCACCGGCGCCGGTCCCGCCCGCAACCGGGCGCTGGCACAGGCGCGCGGCCGCTTCATTGCCTTCCTCGATGCCGATGACAGCTGGGCGCCGGGCTATCTGACAGCCCTTCTGCCGCTGGCGCGATGCCACGGCGCGGCCTTCGGGCGCACCGCCGTGCTGGAAGGAAACCGCCTGCTGCAGGAGCTGCCCCGCAACGCCCGCCGCCTGACGCTGCATCACCTGGGCGAAACCGGCGCCAGCTTTCACCCGCTGATGCACCGCGACCAGATCCGGCCGTTCTCGGCCTTGCCCAGCCAGGACGTGCGCCACGCGGCCGAGCTGATCGCCCGCCTTGGCGGCGCCGTGCCGCTGGCAGATACCACCTACCGGCTGCACCTGAGGCCCTCGACCACCACCGCCGATCCCGGCTTTCCGACCCGGGTGGCCCAGGCCTATCTGGCACATGCGACGCAGGTCCTGTCGGGGGCCGCGGACATCCCCCTGTCATCGCGCGCCGAAGTTGCCCGCGTCTTCACCCGCAAGGGCACCCTCAACGCCGCATATGCAGCCGAGGGCCGGGGCCGGTCGTTCTATCGCTTCATGGCCGAGCGCGCCGCCGCCTCGTCCGGCACCACCAGCACCAGCGCCGCGGCGTGACCGTTGGCGTGTTCGCGCAGCGACGGATAGACCCCTTCCAGCCGCCCGGCGGCGGCGCGCGGCTGGTCATAGACCGGCATGGTGCGGCGCAGCACCTCCGAGAGGGCATCAGGCAGCAGGATCCGGCAGCCCAGCCCCTCTGCGCCGTCCAGCAGGCACAGCAGATGCGGGTGACGCCCCTCGACGCTGCCGGGGCAGATCGTCGGAAAGACCACGACCCCCTCCAGATCGCTGAGCGCGCAGGCCTGCAGCATCTGTTCCGCACCCCAGTTGCCGCCGCGCGCATCGCAGTGGCGCAGCCAGACCCGGCGCCCCTTCAGCGGCAGGCCCGAAGGCGACACCAGCTGTACCGACAGCCGCAGCGGCCGTCCCGGCAGATCATCGTGCAGCGGCGCATGCTCCAACGCCAGGGTGCCTGCGGCATGCAGCGCCATCTCGACCAGATCGGCCTCGGTGGCGGGGGTGGGATGGGCGACATTGGCGCTGATCAGCCCCGCCGCACGCGCCCGCGCCCGCGTCGCCGCGGCAAAGCTGCCGATGCCCTGACGGACCACCGGCGAAAGAGAAAGAAACCGCAGCAGATCGGCACCCTGTCCGGGCTGCCCAACCTGCTGCGAGGCCGTTCGGGCCGTCCATGCCGCCATCCACGCGTCCTCCTGCTGCAGTGCAGGGGATATACGCATCTGCCCGGCAGATCCGGCACACACGGGCCATCACCTCGGCGTGTGTCGGCGGCGCTCTGCCTTACCACATGGTGCGCGCGGCGCGTTCGGCCCAGGTTTCATCATAGGGGCGGCCGCCCTCTTCGCCATTCGTCATGGCGGCCAGGATCTGGCCAACGCTGGGCAGATCCGCGCTTTCGTCGCCGCTGGTCCACAGCCCCGAACGCATCATCGCCCGGGCGCATTGGCTGTAGATCTCGTGGATCTTGATGACGATGACAGTGGCAGGCTGGCGGCCGTGCTTTTCGAACCCCGCCCTCAGCGCCGCATCGTCAGTGACCCTTGCCGCCCCGTTCACCCGCACCGCATTGTTCGAGCCCGGCACCATGAACATCAGCGCGATGCGCGGATCGCGCACGATGTTGCGCAGCGTGTCCAGCCGGTTGTTGCCACGCCAGTCGGGCAGCAGCAGCGTCTGCGCATCCAGCACCGTCACCACCGGCCCCTCGTCACCGCGCGGGCTGCCGTCGGCGCCCTCGGGACCCACGGTCGAGACCACGCAGAACCGGCTGGCCGCGATCCAGTCGCGATATTCCGGGGTCAGCCGGTCCGCCACCTTGCGGGTCGCGGCCGGACCGGGCGTGCCATAAAGCGCCTCGAGCGCCTCAATCGATGTGAGGTAGTTCATCGGCCGGGAATCCTTCTTCCACCATCAGAGCGTTCGAGCGCGTCTCGATCATCCGGCGCGAGGTCGCGCGGAATTCATTGCGGCTGAGACCCGGCGGGATCGGGTCCAGGAATTCGACCGTGGCAGTGCCGCGCTTGCGCAGGATGCCATGGCGCGGCCAGAACAGGCCGACGTTGCAGGCCGCCGGAATGCAGGTCTGGCCGGTCTGTTCATAGATCGCGGCCACCCCCACCTTGTAGGGTTCGTCGGCGCCGGGGGCGACGCGGGTGCCTTGCGGAAAGATCACCAGCTGGCCGGGCGTCTCGCGACCCTTCTGGACCGCCTGCATCATGGACTTGATCGCCTCGCCACGCTTGCCGCGCTTGACCGGCACGCAGCCAATGCGCAGCGCGTACCAGCCGAAGATCGGCATGTAGCGCAGTTCGTCCTTCATGATGAACTTGGCATGCGGCAGCGCCGAGATCAGGATGATGATGTCGAGAAAGCTTTGATGTTTCGAGGCCACGACGACATCGCTGTCGGGCACGGTGCCGCGGACCTCGGTCTTCAGGCCGCAGATCAGCGCCAGCGACCAGCGCACGTAACGCGCATAGCTGCGGGTGGCCGTATAGGCCCCACGACGCGAGACGATGGACCAGGGCAGGAACAGGATGCCCGCGACCGGCATCGCCAGGTACATCTGGATGATGAAGATGAGCGACAGGAACCATTGCAGGCTGGGCATGTCAGGCGAGTCTCCTAAGGATGCGGCGGGCGGCGGCGCGCGTCGCCCAGAAGGCCACCGCGGCAGCCAGGATGGGGATGAAGAAGGGCAGCAGCCACTGCCAGCCCTGCAGGCCAAGGCCGGTCAGGAAGGCGCCCTCGGCCTCGTTCGGCAACAGCCAGATCGCCACCAGTCCGGCCATCATGCCGATGCCCGCACCCGTCAGCGCCCGCAGGGTGAAGCGGCGCACGAAGGCGCGGGCAATGAAGTCGTCGCGCGCGCCCACCAGGCGCAGCACCTCGATCACGCGGGCATTGGCGGCCAGCGCCGAATGCGCGGCCAGCGTCAGGATCACCCCGGTGACACCGGCGATCAACAACAGCGACAGCGCGCCCAGCTGGCGCAGCCGGGTCGCGGCCTTGATCAGCGGGCGCCGCCAGCGGGTGTGGTCATCCAGCACCGCGCCGGGGACCTCTCCGGCCAGGCGCAGCCGCAGCCCTTCGGCATCAAAGCCCTTGCCCGCCTCGACCACCGCGATCAGCCGCGGCAGCGGCAGCTGGTCGATCGGCAGGTCCGGCCCCAGCCAGGGCGTCAGCAGCTTCTGTTCCTCGGCATCGTCCAGCACCCGCGCCGAGGCCACCCCCGGCGTCGTCGTCAGCACCCGCATCGCGGCCTCGGTCTGGGCCTGCATCTGCGCCGCCGGCGCGGAAATCCGCACGGTCGAACTGCGCGCCAGCGCGCCGCCCCATTCGGTGGCCATCCGCCCCGCCGCCAGCGACAGCGCCAGCGCGAAGACCGCCAGGAAGGCCATGGCGGCGGCCGCCCACAGCGTCAGCCCGGCGGTAAAGCCGGTGGGCGGCACCACCCGGTCCGCCTGCACGTCGCCGCGCATCAGCGTCAGGATGCCACGCAGCCCGTGGCCCAGGCCGGGCCTGCCGCCGGTGCCGGTCACAGGTCCGCCCCCGCATATTGCAGCTGGCCACCGGCGATGCGCAGCACCCGCGCCTGCACCCGCGATTTCGTCGCCCGGATCATCGCCAGGTCGTGGGTGGCGATCAGCACGGTCTTGCCCAGGCGGTTCAGTTCGACCAGCAGCGACAGCAGGCGCTGCGACATCTCCCAGTCGACATTGCCGGTGGGCTCGTCCGCCAGGATCACGTCGGGGCTCATGATCAGGGCGCGGGCCAGGGCGGCCCGCTGGCGCTCGCCGCCCGACAGCTCGGGCGGGTGCGCGCGCGAACGGGCGCCCAGACCCACCCAGGCCATCAGTTCCTTCAGGTTGCGCGTCTCGGAGGCCAGATCGCGCCCCGACACCATCAGCGGCAGGGCGATGTTTTCCACCAGCGTCATATGGTCCAGGAACTGTGCCTCCTGGTGGACCACGCCGATGCGCCGGCGCAGCCGCGCCAGGTCATCGCGGTCCATCGCCTCCAGCGGCTGGCCGAAGACGGTGACCGTGCCGCCGGTGGGCTGCAGGGCGCCATAGCACAGTTTCAGCAGCGTCGTCTTGCCCGCCCCCGAAGGCCCGGTCAGGAAATGGAACGAGCCCGGCAGCAATTGCAGCGAGATCCCGCGCAGAAGCGCCGCATCGCCGTAGCTGTAGCAAAGGCCGTCAAGCTCGATCACCGCCGGTGTCCCGTTCCCTTGGGCCCTTTCAGGGGCCTTTTCCGGCGCCTTTCTGCCCTTTTCCGCGTCCACGTGCAATCAGCCGCACCGCAGCACGCGCCCTCGTGAGCCGGGATGGGTCTTTTCGCTGTCGGCGGAAACCCATAGTCTGGGCAACGCAGCACGGGGGCCCGCCCCCGCCCGATCAGAATCCAGCCGAGGCTCTGCATGCGACTGACCTGTCCTTCCTGTGGTGCAACCTACGAAGTTCCCGACGGCGTGGTCCCCGAACAGGGGCGCGACGTGGAATGCTCGGCCTGCGGAATCAGCTGGTTCCAGCGCCCCGGCATGGCCGGCACGTTGCGCCTTGCCCCGCAGGACCGCAGCGACGACCCCGAGGATCCGCATCGCAACCCGGTCCCCTCCGGCGCGCTGCGCAGCCCCTCGGACCCGGCCGAGGCACCGCTGACCCTCTCGGCCCGGGCTGATGCCGAAGAGCTGCTCTCGGCGCAGCCGCCGCTGATTTCCTCGCGGCGGGCGCAGCTGCAGCGCCGCGAGATCGAGAAGGACGTGCTGGACATCCTGCGCGAGGAAGCCGCCTTCGAGGCCCAGGCCCGTGCCCGCGAGGGCCGTCCCGCCGAAGCCGCCCCCGCGCGCCCGGCCCCCGAACCCCTGCCCGACACCTCCTGGCTGAACCGGCTGCAGGACGAGGACGACCGCGCCGCCCAGGCCGAGGACCGCCCCCGCCTGACCCCCGATGCCGAGGAACGCTTGGCCGCGGCCCCGGCGGCATCGCCCGCCCTGGCCTCGGCGCCGCGACGGGTGGGGCTGGTTCTGGGGATGGCATTGCCGTTGCTGGTGGTGGTGGTGGTGCTGCTGGCCTATACCCGCGCCCCGGCGCTGGCCCGCGCGCTGCCCGGCGCCGCACCGGGCCTGACCGGCTATGTCACGGCCATCGACCAGGCGCGCAGCTGGGTGGGGGGGCAGTGGCATGCCCTGACCGGCACGCCCCGCTGACCGATGCGGCAGCGGTGTCCTTCGCGCGGCGGCATCCCGGGCCCTCCGACTGACGTTCCTGCAAAGCGCTTCCGTCCCTCTGCGGCCTCGCGGTTTGCCGCCGTCGAGGGGCCGCGCCCATCCCATGCGGATTGGTCGAACACCCTGACCGCCAAGCCGCATCCCGGCTGGCACGCCAAGCCCTTTGCGGCGACCACGCTCGACCGGGCGTGATCCCCGACGGGCTGCCAGAGCCAGAGCCAGAGCCAGAGCCAGAGCCAGAGCCAGAGCCAGAGCCAGAGCCAGAGCCAGAGCCAGAGCCAGAGCCAGAGCCAGAGCCAGAGCCAGAGCCAGAGCCAGAGCCAGAGCCAGAGCCAGAGCCAGAGCCAGAGCCAGAGCCAGAGCCAGAGCCAGAGCCAGAGCCAGAGCCAGAGCCAGAGCCAGAGCCAGAGCCAGAGCCAGAGCCAGAGCCAGAGAAAAGGCCATCCCTGCTACGGCCCGTCAATTCTTTTCCCCACAGAGAGGCAGGCTCGGCTCGCGAATCGGACCCTTTTCGCCGACACAGCGCAGCATCTGCCCGCCGCAAACGAGGCCCTGTCAGAACCGGTCGAGCAGACGGTTCAGGTAATCGCGTTCCTCTTCCGGGCGGGCATTCTCGGCCGAGCGGCGACGGATCTCGTCCATCAGCTGCTGCGCGCGCTGGTTGTTGTCGAGTTCTCCGTTCAGCATCTCGCGGTCATTGCCCATGGTGCCGTTGCTGCCCGAGCTGCGCCCCAGAGGATCGTTCTGCTTGTCGCCGCCCGGGCCCTGCGCCTGGCCTTGCTGGCCATTCAACTGGCGTTCGGCATCCGCCATCGCCTCGCCCAGGCTGCGCATCCCGTCCCGCAGGGCGTTCATCGCGGTGGCCTGATCGTCGATCGCCTCGGCCAGATCGCCCTTGCGCAGGGCGTCCTCGGCCTGGCCCATGGCCCGATCAGCCCGCTCCAGGCTGTCGCGGGCGGCGCGCCCGGCCTCGGTGCCGGCGCCCGGCAGGTTGCCCCGCTGGCGCTGCAGCTCCTGGCGCAGGGCCTGCTGACGCTGTGCCAGGCCTTCGGCATCCAGACCCTGCTGCCCCTGGCCTTGCCCGCCGCCGCTGCCCTCGGCCCCCTGCTGGTCCCCCTGAGGACCACCGGCACCGGGTTGGCCCTGCTGCTCGCCCGGGCGCTGCCCCGGCTGGCCACCGCCCTGACCGGGATTGAAGCGATCCTGCAGATTGCGGAAGGCATCGTCCGACAGGCCCTGCTGGTTGCGCAGGGTTTCCCCCAGACCGTCCATGGCCTGCTGGCCGGGGCTGGGTTGGCCCTGCCCGCCCTGGCCCTGGGTCACGCGCATGTTCTCCATCATCTTCTGCAGCTCGCGCAGGGCCTCCTGCGCCTCGCCCATCTTGCCCTCTTCCATCAGCTGCTGGATGCGATCCATCATCTTCTGAAGATCGTCCTGGTTCATCCGCATGGCATTCTGCATGTCCATCGGCGGCTGGTTCGGATCGCGCTCGGAGCGGCGGGCGGCCTGCTGCGACAGCTGGCGCATATAGTCCTGGGTGGCGTCGCGCAGCTCCTGCATCAGCTTGGCGATCTCCTGGTCCGAGGCCCCGTTGCGCATCGCCTCCTGCAGGCGCTCCTGGGCGCGCTCCATGCGGTCCTTCGCATTGTCCAGATCGCCGTCCTCAAGCTCGATCGCCATGTCCCAGAGGGATTTCGCGGTCTCGGCCACCTCGGCATCGGGCAGCGACACCTTCGTCGCGGCCAGCCGGTCGGCAATCGCGCCGATTTGCGCCTTCATCGCGGCCGAGCGGATCGCCCCGCCGTCCTGCCAGGTGATCGCGCGCAGCACCTCGGCCACGCGCCCGGCATTGGCGCGGTTCCACAGCAGGTCGCGGCGCATCTCGATCAGGCTGGCGGCCAGCGGATCGAAGAAGCGGCGCGCGACCAGCACGGTCTCGTAATCGGGGCTGACCCCCTGCTGACCGGCGCTGTCGGTGACCTGCAGCGACACCTTCACCGGCATGTTCGCCCATGGATTCTGAGAGAAATTCTCGATCAGAGTTTGCGTGAAATCGGCACGGCTGCCCGAGATCGGCATCGGCAGGGGCACGGTGATCGGCGGGCGCGGCTCGGGGTCGATGGTCAGGCCATAGCGGCGTTCGACCTTGGGCAGGTCCAGGGTGATCCGCGCCTGGCCGCTTTCGACACCGTAATCGTCCGAGGCATGGAACGGCAGCGACAACTGCCCCTCGACCGAGGCAACGGCGGGCCCGGTGGCCTGGACGCTGGGCTTGTCGTCGGGGATCAGCGCCACCTTCCAGACCCGCCCGCCGGGCCCGTCGATGGCAATCCGGCCATCGCGGTTCATGCTGAATTCCTGCGCATTTGCATCCGAGGGCGGCAGATCGCCCACCCGCCCCGAGACATCCTCGGCGACCTTCAGCTTGCCCTGCGGCCCGTACAGCCGCAGCGTCACCTTCGATCCCTTGGGCGCGGTCAGCGTGCCGGTGGTGATGTCGGGCAGGTACAGAACCGGCAGCCGGGTCTGCGGCGGCGGCGAGATCCACCCCTCCCAGCTGGGACCGGCGGCGGCCTCGGCGGCGCCTCCGGGGGTCATCTGGGAAATTGAGCCGATCCGCCAGAAAGAGCCGAACAGCAGCGCCGTCATCAGGCACAGAAGCGCCACGTAGCGCAGGCCGAAGGGATCGCGGGTGGTCAGCTTCAGGTCGGGCTGGACGGCCCGGGCACCCTCGGTCCGGCGGGCCATGCGCGCCAGATGCGCGGCCCACAGCGCCTGGGTGCCCGGATCGCCCGCCCCGGTCGCCATGGCATCGCCAAGCGCCTGCAGCGGGTTGCCCGGCAACGAGGCATCAAGGCGCCTGAGCGCCTCGGCCCGGCGGGGAAAGCGAAAGCGCAGCGCGCCGCGGATCAGGAACCAGACGATGGCCAGGAAGGCCCCTGCCCCGACGCTCCAGACCAGGATGATGTTGCTGCTGTCCTGGATCCCCAGCATCAACAGCGCCAGCACCGTGACGCACAGGGTCCAGAGCGGCCAGAACGCCCGCATGAAGCGTTCGGCCAGCATCCCGGCCCAGGTCAGGCGCAGCGGCCATTTCAGCCGCTGCAGGATGTCGTCAAAGGCGTTGTTCTCGGCCATGCTCCGTCCCGCAGGGGCGGCGCGGGGATCGCGCTACACCCAAGCGGGTATCGTATCGCGGTTAATGATTTCCTCAAAGGAGGGTCTTGCACGGATCACTTCGAACCGGTCGCCCTTGACCAGGACCTCGGGGATCAGGGGGCGGGTGTTGTATTCCGAGGCCATCACGGCGCCATAGGCCCCGGCCGAGCGGAAGGCCACCAGATCGCCCGCCACCAGCGGCGCGAGGGAGCGGTTCTTGGCGAAGGTATCGCCGGTCTCGCAGACCGGGCCGACGACGTCATAGGGCTGCTGCTCGATCCCCGGAAGGGCCTCTCTCACAGGCACAATATCGTGATGGGCGTCATACATGGCAGGCCGCACCAGGTCGTTCATCGCGCCGTCGAGGATCAGGAAATCGCGCCCCTCGCCGTGCTTGACGTAGATCACCTTGCTGACCATCAGACCGGCATTGCCGGCGATCAGACGGCCCGGCTCGATCTCGATCTCGACGTTCTTGGGGCCCAGGATCTCCTTGACCAGAGCGCCGTATTCCACCGGCAGCGGCGGCGCGGCATTTCCCCGCTCATAGGGAATACCAAGGCCGCCGCCCAGGTCGAGGCGGATGATGTCATGCCCGTCGGCGCGCAGCGAATCGGTCAGCTCGGCCACCTTGGTGAAGGCCAGGCGGTAGGGTTCCAGATCCGTCAGCTGCGATCCGATGTGCACGTCGATGCCCACGGCCTTCAGGCCCGGAAGCTGCGCGATGCGGGCATAGACCTCGCGGGCGCGGGCGATCGGGATGCCGAACTTGTTCTCGGACTTGCCGGTGGCGATCTTGGCGTGGGTCTTGGCATCCACGTCGGGGTTCACCCGCACGGTGACGGGGGCCACGACACCCAGCGACAGGGCGACCTCGTTCAGGGCCTCCATCTCGGGTTCGGATTCCAGGTTGAACTGGCGCACGCCATGGGTCAGCGCCAGGGTCATTTCCGCGCGCGTCTTGCCGACGCCGGAAAAGACGATGCGTTCGCCCGGCACGCCCGCGGCGATGGCCCGGCGGTATTCGCCGCCCGACACCACGTCCATGCCGGCGCCGAGGCCCGCCATGATCTTCAGGATCGCCTGGTTGGACGCGGCCTTCATCGCGTAGCAGATCAGGTGGTCCATGCCCGCCAGCGCCTCGTCGAACAGGCGGAAGTGGCGCGTCAGCGTGGCGTGGGAATAGACGTAGAAGGGCGTGCCGACCTGGGCTGCGATCTCGGCCACGGGCACGTCCTCGGCATAAAGTTCACCGTCACGGTAGAGGAAATGGTCCATGGCAGGCCTCCGGTCAGCGTTCACCGCCCCGAGTGGCGGCGCCACCGGATACACCGGCCCGCAGACGCTGGAAACCCTTCGCGGAACGGAAAACGGCCCCCGGAGGGGCCGCTGTCACAGGTTGCCTGCGGGGGGCGCGATCATAGCTCGTTGTCGTAGATCGTCGACTTGCTGTTTTCCAGCGCGCCCAGCGATCCCGCCCCCTGGTCCATGCCCCCCGTGCGCGAGGCCCAAGTGTTGTGCTCAGGCGGGGTCGGCGCCCCGTTGATGCCGCAGCCTGCCACCAGCAGGCACAGGCTCAGGACAGCCGCGCGCGCCATGCGGCCACCTGCTGCTTGACCTGCGCGGGCGCGGTGCCGCCGTAGGACACCCGGCTGGCGACCGAATTGTGCACGCCCAGCACCGAATAGATTTCCTGGGTGATGCGCGGCTCGACCGCCTGCATTTCGGCCAGGCTCAGCTCGGGCAGGTCACAGCCCTTGCCCTCGGCCACGGCAACCAGCGACCCGGTGACATGGTGCGCATCGCGGAAGGGCATCCCCAGCACCCGGACCAGCCAGTCGGCCAGATCGGTCGCGGTGCTGAAGCCCGCACCGGCGGCGGCTTCCAGCACGGGCACGTTGGCCTTCATGTCGCCCACCATGCCGGTCATCGCCGCCAGCGCCAGCATCAGGTTGTCGGCGGCATCGAAGACCTGTTCCTTGTCTTCCTGCATGTCCTTGGAATAGGCCAGCGGCAGCCCCTTCATCACCGTCATCAGCGCCACGTTGGCGCCGAAGATCCGGCCGATCTTGGCGCGGATCAGCTCGGCCGCGTCGGGGTTCTTCTTCTGCGGCATGATCGAGGACCCGGTGCTGAACCGGTCCGACAGCACGACAAAGCGGAACTGCGCCGAGGACCAGATCACCAGCTCTTCGGCGAAGCGCGACAGGTGCATCGCGCAGATCGAAGCCGCGGCCAGGAATTCCAGCGCGAAATCGCGGTCCGACACTGCATCGAGCGAGTTGGCGCAGGGCCGGTCAAAGCCCAGGGCCTCGGCGGTCATGTGGCGGTCGATCGGGAACGAGGTCCCCGCCAGCGCCGCGGCGCCCAGGGGGGATTCGTTCATCCGCACCCGGGCATCGGCAAAGCGCGACAGGTCGCGGCTGAACATCTCGACATAGGCCATCATGTGGTGGCCCCAGGTGACGGGCTGCGCGGTCTGCAGGTGGGTAAAGCCCGGCATGACCCAATCGGCCCCGGCCTCGGCCTGGTCCAGCAGCGCCCCGATCAGCGCCCCCAGGCCCCCGATGGCCGCATCCGCCTGGTCGCGGACCCACAGGCGAAAGTCGGTCGCCACCTGGTCATTGCGCGAGCGCCCGGTGTGCAGCCGGCCCGCAGGTGCGCCGATGACCTCCTTCAGGCGGGCCTCGACGTTCATGTGGATGTCTTCCAGCGCGGTCGAGAAGGCGAACTTGCCCTGCTCGATCTCTGACAAGATGGTGAGAAGCCCTTCCCGGATCGCGGCTGCATCACTATCACTGATGATGCCCTGCGCCGCCAGCATCGCGGCATGGGCACGCGAGCCCGCGATGTCCTGGGCTGCCAGTCGCTGGTCGAAACCGATCGAGGCGTTGATCGCCTCCATGATCGCATCGGGGCCTTCGGCAAAGCGGCCGCCCCACATCTTGTTCGCGTTCTTGTCGGTCATCGGGCCACCTGTCGGAGGGTACATGAGGAAAATTCGTTCCGCGCTCGTTTATACGGGGCTGGCGCTCGGTGCAATGATGCCGGGGCTTGCGGCACAGGCCGATCCGGCGCCGATCATCCGCCAGCACGCCACGGGGGCGCTGCGCAAGCTGACCGTGACCAGCCCCGCCCGCCCGCTGGTCGATGCGGAATGGGAAAACGGCACGGCCTCGGCCCGGCTAAAGGACTACCGCGGCAAATGGGTGCTACTGAACATCTGGGCCGTCTGGTGCGCCCCCTGCCGCGAAGAGATGCCGACCCTCTCGGCGCTGCAAAAGGACATGGGCGGCAAGGATTTCGCCGTGGTGACGCTGGCCTCGGGGCCGAATGCGCCGGCGGCGGTGACGAAGTTCCTCAAGGACGAGGGCGCGGCGAACCTGCCCGATTTCCGCGACCCGAAGGCGGTGCAGGCGCGCGACGCCTCGGTCTTCGGGATGCCGGTGTCGATCCTGGTGGACCCCGAGGGCCGCGAGGTCGCCCGGCTGATCGGCGGCACCGACTGGCACGCCCCCGAGGCCCGCGCGCTGATCGGCGCGCTCACCTCCGGGTCCTGAGCCCTGCCCGGGCCCTGCCCGGGCGCCAGCATCGTGTGCGCCGCAGGCGCGCCTTTGGATCACGCCGCCCGCAGCGCCGCGCAACGTGCGTGGCAGTGACAGCCCGTCAGGTGATCGTTGACCAGCCCGCAGGCCTCCATGAAGGCATAGACGATGGTCGGCCCGACAAAGCGGAACCCCGCCTTGCGCAGATCCTTCGACACCCGCTCCGACAGCGGCGTCGCGGGCGGTACCTCGGATTGCGTGGCATATTGCGGCTGCAGCGCCACGCCGTCGACATAGCGCCACAGGAACTGGTCGAACCCGCCCTGCTCTTCCAGCGCGATCCAGGCGCGGGCATTGCCGATGGTGGCCTCGATCTTGCCGCGGTGCCGGATGATGCCGGGATCCGCCAGCAGCCGCTGGACCTCGGCCTCGCCCCAGCCGGCGACAACATGGGGATCGAAGCCCGCGAAGGCCGCGCGGAAATTCTCGCGTTTTTTCAGGATGGTGATCCAGCTCAGCCCGGCCTGGAACCCATCCAGCACCAGCTTTTCCCACAGCGCCCGGCTGTCGCGCTCCGGCACGCCCCATTCGGTGTCGTGATAGTCCAGATAGATCGCATCGGGCCCCGCCCAGGTGCAGCGCGGCAGATCGGCCAAAGTCACCCTTAACTCCTTCTTGAACAAACCGCCCCATAACGGACCGGATCACAGAGGGCATGATCCGATGATGCATGGCAAGGCGAAATGGGCAGGCGCCCCCCAGGGCCTGGGCGATCCGCTGAGCGAGGCCACGGCCGCCCGCGACGCCGAGATCATGGCCCATGTCCGTGCCGCGGTCGAGGCGAACGAACTGGCCATGGCCTTCCAGCCGGTGGTGCGCGCCGGCCCCGGCGGCCGCATCGCCTATTACGAGGGGCTGGTGCGCCTCTTCGATCCCAGCGGCCGGATCATCCCCGCCGCCGATTTCATGGCCGAGGCCGAGATCAGCGAACTGGGCCGCAAGATCGACTGCATCGCCCTCGACATGGGGCTGCGCACGCTGCACGCCCAGCCGCATCTGCGGCTGGCGATCAACATGTCGGCCCGCTCGATCGGCTATCCGAAATGGAGCCGCATCCTGAAGCGGGCGCTGATGCGCGATCCGACGCTCGGCGACCGGCTGATCCTGGAGATCACCGAGCAGTCCGCCATGCTGGTGCCGGAACTGGTCATCAACTTCATGCGCGACCTGCAGCGGCAGGGAATCAGCTTTGCCCTGGACGACTTCGGTGCAGGATATACTTCGTTCCGATTCTTGCGGGATTTCTACTTTGACATCCTGAAAATCGACGGCGGCTTCATCGGCGGGATCGCCGATAACCCCGACAATCAGGTGCTGACACGGGCCATCCTGACGATTGCACAACAATTCGACATGTTCACAGTAGCGGAACGGGTCGAGGATTCCCGCGATGCAGAGTGGCTGACAGACGCTGGCGTACAGTATCTTCAGGGGTATTTCTTTGCCGCGCCCACGCTCTATCCGCCCTGGGCGAGCAAACCGGCCTGACGGCAACCTGCGGCATCGCGTCGCGACCGAACGCCGCTGCGATATGTGGGACTTTGGCCTTCATTGTCCTAGGGGAATGTGTACGTTAACCATCATGACAGGGGCGCGGCCTCCCCGCGCCCGAATTGGTGGAGGAATACCATGACCAATGTCGTTATCGTCTCGGCGGCGCGCACGCCCGTCGGGTCTTTTCTCGGCTCGTTTGCAACCGTTCCGGCCCATGACCTCGGCGCCGCCGTCCTGAGCGAGATCGTCGCCCGCGCCGGCATCGACAAATCCGAAGTCTCGGAAACCATTCTCGGTCAGGTGCTGACCGCCGGTCAGGGTCAGAACCCCGCCCGCCAGGCGCATATCAACGCCGGTCTCCCCATCGAATCCGCCGCCTGGAGCATCAACCAGGTCTGTGGCTCGGGCCTGCGCACCGTCGCGCTCGGCGCGCAGCACATCATGCTGGGCGATGCCGCCATCGTCGCCGCCGGTGGCCAGGAAAGCATGTCGCTGTCGCCCCATGCTGCGCATCTGCGCGCCGGTCACAAGATGGGCGACCTGAAATACATCGACACGATGATCAAGGACGGCCTGTGGGATGCCTTCAACGGCTACCACATGGGCCAGACCGCCGAAAACGTCGCCAACCAGTGGCAGATCAGCCGCGACATGCAGGACGAATTCGCCGTCGCCTCGCAGAACAAGGCCGAGGCCGCCCAGGCCGCCGGCAAGTTCGCAGACGAGATCATGGCCTTCACCATCAAGGGCCGCAAGGGCGACACCGTGGTCGATTCGGATGAATACATCCGCAAGGGCGCCACGCTGGAAGCCATGCACAAGCTGCGTCCCGCCTTCACCAAAGAGGGCTCGGTCACCGCGGGCAACGCATCGGGCATCAACGACGGCGCCGCCGCCGTGCTGCTGATGTCCGCCGACGAGGCCGAGAAGCGCGGCCTGGAGCCGCTGGCGCGCATCGCCTCCTACGCGACCGCGGGCCTGGATCCGTCGATCATGGGCACCGGCCCGATCCCGGCCTCGCGCAAGGCGCTGGCCAAGGCCGGCTGGAGCGTCGACGACCTGGACCTGATCGAGGCCAACGAGGCCTTCGCCGCCCAGGCCTGCGCCGTCAACAAGGACATGGGCTGGGATCCGGCCAAGGTGAACGTCAACGGCGGCGCGATCGCCATCGGCCACCCGATCGGCGCCTCGGGCTGCCGCATCCTGAACACCCTGCTGTTCGAGATGAAACGCTCGAGCGCCAAGAAGGGTCTGGCAACCCTGTGCATCGGTGGCGGCATGGGCGTCGCCATGTGCCTCGAACGTCCCTGATCCTTCCCCCGGCCCCGCGCCCCGGCGCGGCGGCCCCTTCCAGGACATAGCAGCCGTCATGGCCCGATCACCGGGCCATGGCACGAGACCTTGCGGCCATCGTGGAGCGTGACCGCAGGGCTGAAACGGATCTTTCAAAGGGGCCAGCCGGGGAACACGGACGGCCCGACATTAGACAGACGAGAGGACATTACATGGCGCGCATTGCACTGGTCACCGGCGGCACCCGCGGTATCGGCGCGGCAATCGGCAAGGCCCTGATGGACGCGGGCTACGCGGTTGCGGCAACCTACATGGGCAACGACGAGGCCGCGGCCAAGTTCACCGCCGAAACCGGCATCGCCACCTACAAGTGGGACGTCAGCGATTACGAGGCCTCGGCCGCAGGCGTGAAGAAAATCGAAGCCGAGATGGGCCCGATCGACGTCGTGGTGGCCAACGCCGGCATCACCCGCGACGCCCCCTTCCACAAGATGACCCCGCAGCAGTGGTCCGAGGTGATCAACACCAACCTGACCGGCGTCTTCAACACCGTGCACCCGATCTGGCCGGGGATGCGCGAACGCAAGTTCGGCCGCGTCATCGTGATCTCGTCGATCAACGGTCAGAAGGGCCAGTTCGGCCAGGCCAACTATGCCGCCACCAAGGCGGGCGACCTGGGGCTGATCAAGTCGCTGGCGCAGGAAGGCGCGCGCTACAACATCACCGCCAACGCGATCTGCCCCGGCTATATCGCGACCGAAATGGTGATGGCCGTCCCCGAAAAGGTGCGCGAGGCGATCATCGGCCAGATTCCCGCCGGCCGCCTGGGCGAGCCCGAGGAAATCGCCCGTTGCGTGGCCTTCCTGGCCTCGGATGATGCGGGCTTCATCAACGGCTCGACGATCAGCGCCAACGGCGCCCAGTTCTTCGTCTGACGCCACAGCGGTCGAAACGGGGCTGCCAGGACATGTCCTGGCAGCCATTTTCCTTGCCCGCAAACGAAAGGCGGCGCCCCCAGGGGGACGCCGCCACTTCCGCATGCCGGAGGGCCCTTCCGGCAGTGAATCCTGTCATGATCCGGGCTGCGAGCCCCGGATCACTGCGCGAAGGCCTCCGGAGAGATGCGCGAAATCTGCTCTTTCAGACGGAGTTTCTGTTTTTTCATGGCCGTCACTTCCAGATGCGACGTGCTGGGCGACCGCTGTGCCTGATCGACAGCGGCCGAGAGGGATGCGTGCTTCTTCTTCAGTTCTTCGAGGTGGGAACTAAGGCTCATCAGGTCGTCTCCTCTCTGAGGTTGTAGTCCGGTCAGTGCAGCATATTTTTACAAATCTGTCACGCTGCGCCTGCGAGACTGGCGGGAAAGGTCCTAACGGGATCTGAATTTCCGGCTGTTTCCTGCCGCAAGGTAAACGAAGCGGGCAAATTCACGTGTCAGCCCGTGAAGTTGAAGGCCTCTCCGCCGCGCAGGATCCGCATAGCGGTCTCGGAATAATCCTCGCGGTCGCCCTCGTGGCTGTCGCTGCGGTGCAGCACCAAACCCGCATGCAGACGAAAGGCCGCACGCCCCCCCTTTCGCCCGCGCAGCAGCACCAACTGCGATTCGCGCCCCCGGCGCGGCAGCAGCGGCATCAGCTCGACCGAGCCCAGCACCCCCTGAAAGGCCGCCAGCAGTTCGGGCAGGCGCTCGGTACGGTGGATAAAGGTGACATGGCCGCCCTGAACGCAGCGCCGGGCCGCGGTGGCGACCCAGGTCTCCAGCGGGGTTTCCTCGCCCAGGGCGGCCTCGCGGTCGGCATCGCGGGCCCGCGACGAGGCCGCGCGGTCGAAATAGGGAGGGTTGGCAATGACATGATCGAACCCGCGCTGGCGCAATGCGACAGGCATCTGCGCCAGGTCGCCCTCGTACACATCCATTTGCAGGCCGTTCTCGGCCGCATTGCGCCGCGCCAGCGCCGCATAGGCGGGCTGGCGTTCCAGCCCGGCGATCCGCAGCCCCGGCACCCGCCGCCCCGCACACAGCGCCGCCGTCCCGGCACCACAGCCCAGATCCAGCAGGCTTTGCCCCGCCCGCGCCGGCACCGAGGCCGCCAGCAGGACCGGATCCACCCCGGCCCGATAGCCCCGCCGCGGCTGGCGCAGCAGCAGCCGGCCATCCAGGAACCGGTCGCGGCTCAGCGCGTCCTCGCTCCAGAAGGGGGCGGTCTCAGTCTCGGGGGCGGGGTGGTTCATGGGGCAGGCCATTGTCGGAAAGTGCCGTAACGGCAGCATCATAGTCACGGTCCGCCACCATCAGCCGACGTGGGAAAATCCCGATGGACCCTTCCAGAACGCTCATATTTACGTCCATTTCAAAGCAGTCTATACCCTCGCCCTGAAGCAGTGCCCGGGCGAAGGCCAGCTCTGTCGGATCGTTGGTGCGCATCAACATCTTCATCCGGCGCAGATAAGGACAGACCGCCCGTTTTGTCGAGAACCATCGAGGGGAGACCGGTTTGGACCAGATCGCCACCAGGCCGCACGATGCGCTGGCCGCAGCGCTCAAGCCCGAGCTCGAAGCCGTCAACACGCTGATCCATGACAAGATGATCTCGCGTCATGCGCCGCGCATCCCCGAGGTGACGGCGCATCTGATCGACGCCGGCGGCAAGCGCCTGCGCCCGATGCTGAACATCGCGGCCGCCAAGCTGTGCGGCTACGAGGGCCCCTACCACATCCACCTGGCGGCCACCGTGGAATTCATCCACACCGCTACCCTGCTGCACGACGACGTGGTCGACGAAAGCCAGCAGCGCCGCGGCCGCCCGACGGCGAACCTGCTGTGGGACAACCAGAGCTCGGTGCTGGTGGGCGACTACCTGTTCTCGCGCGCCTTCGAGGTGATGATCGAGCCGGGCAACCTGCGCGTCCTGCAGATCCTGGCCTCGGCCTCGGCCACCATCGCCGAGGGCGAGGTGCTGCAGCTGACCGCCGCCCAGGACCTGAAGACCACCGAAGACACCTATCTGACGGTGATCCGCGGCAAGACTGCGGCGCTTTTCTCGGCCGCCACCGAATCCGGCGCCGTCCTGGCCGAGGCCCCCGACGCGCAGATCCGCGCCCTGCACACCTATGGCGACGCCCTCGGCATTGCCTTCCAGATGGCGGATGACCTGCTGGATTACATGGGCGACGCGGGCCAGACCGGCAAGAACGTCGGCGACGACTTCCGCGAGCGCAAGCTGACCCTGCCGGTGATCCGCGCCATCGCCGCCGCCGACGCCGAGGAACACGCCTTCTGGCACCGCACCATCGGCCGCGGCAAGCAGGAAGAGGGCGATCTGGACACTGCGCTGGCACTGCTGAACAAGCATGGCACCCTCGACAGCACCCGCGCCACGGCGCTGGAATGGTCGGCCAAAGCGCGCGAGGCCCTCACCGTCTTCCCCGACACCGAGCTGCGCCGCCTGCTGTCGGACCTGGCCGCCTATGTGGTCGCCCGGATCAACTGATCCTTTCATCTTTCCCCAAATACGGAAAACGCGCGCCCTCCGCAGGCGCGCGTTTTCATATCGGAAGCGGCGTGACCACCAGACCCGGCCGGGGCCCCGCCTGGCGCGCCCCTGCCGGGCCCGGACGGGGCGCGTCCGCGCTTATTCGTAGATGACGGAAAGCACTTCGTAGGACTTTTCGCCGCCCGGGGTTTTCACCTCGACGGAATCGCCCTCGTCCTTGCCGATCAGCGCGCGCGCCAGCGGCGACTTCACGTTCAGCAGGCCGGCCTCGATATTGGCTTCGTATTCGCCAACGATCTGCCAGACCTTCTCTTCTTCGGTGTCCTCGTCCACCAGCGTCACCTTGGCGCCGAACTTGATCGCGCCCGACATGCCCGAGGGGTCGATGACCTCGGCCAGGCCCAGCACGCCTTCCAGCTCCTTGATGCGGCCCTCGATGAAGCTCTGCTTCTCGCGGGCCGAATGGTATTCGGCATTCTCGGACAGGTCACCATGCTCGCGCGCTTCCGCGATCGCCCGGATGATTTCCGGACGTTCCACGGACTTGAGCTGCTTCAGCTCCGCCTCAAGCTTGGCGTATCCCGCGCGCGTCATCGGTATCTTTTCCATCACGGCCCTCCTAGGTACGCAGAAAGGGGCCGGTCGCGGCCCCTTCGCACAGAATTATCGTCTGGCTAACTGACCCAAAGCCCCCCTCCAATGCAAGCGCTTTGCGGAGAAAACAGGCGACAGGATCCGCCCGGGGCCTGCGCTGTGACGGCCCGCCCCCTGCCCCAGATAGGCAGCCCGGGCCGCGCCGCAAGGCCAGGTCGCGAATGACGGATATCCTGACGCTCTGCGCAATGCCGCGACGCAGAAGTTTGGCGACCACAAGAGTTGCAATTGGCCTTAACGTCGTTAAGAACTTGGCCAGCGAAACAATATTACCCCAGATACCCCCCAGCAATTCCAAGGGAGAGCCAACCGCATGTCCGAGATCCAGCGCGAAACCATGGCCTATGATGTCGTCATCGTCGGCGCCGGCCCTGCGGGCCTCTCTGCCGCGATCCGCCTCAAGCAGCTGGACCCGAACCTGGAGGTCGTGGTTCTGGAAAAGGGCTCGGAGGTGGGTGCGCATATCCTGTCGGGTGCGGTGCTGGATCCCTGCGGGCTGGACGCGCTGATTCCCGACTGGAAGGAAAAGGGCGCCCCCCTGAACACCCCCGTGACCGAGGACCACTTCTACGTCCTGGGCGCCGCCGGGGAATCGAAGATCCCCAACTGGCCGATGCCCAAGTTCATGTCGAACCACGGCAACTACATCGTCTCGATGGGCAATGTCTGCCGCTGGATGGCCGAACAGGCCGAGGCCCTGGGCGTCGAGATCTTCCCCGGCATGGCGTGTTCGGAACTGGTCTATGGCGAAAGCGGCACCGTGAAGGGCGTCGTCGCCGGTGAATTCGGCAAGAACGCCGATGGCACCCCCGGCCCCGGCTACGAACCCGGCATGGAGCTGCACGGCAAGTACGTCTTCATCGCCGAGGGCGTGCGCGGCAGCCTGGCCAAGCAGCTGATCTGGAAATACGACCTGTCCTCGGGGCACGAGCCGCAGAAATTCGGCCTGGGCATGAAGGAAATCTGGGAAATCGACCCCGCCAAGCACAAGCCCGGCTCGGTCACCCACACGATGGGCTGGCCGCTGGGCTCGAACGCGGGGGGCGGGTCGTTCATCTATCACCTCGAAAACAACCAGGTCTACGTGGGCTTCGTGGTGCACCTGAACTACAAGAACCCGCATCTTTATCCCTACATGGAATTCCAGCGCTTCAAGCACCATCCGATGGTCAAGGAACTGCTGGAGGGCGGCAAGCGCGTGGCCTATGGCGCCCGCGCGATCTCCGAAGGGGGCTTCCAGTCGATGCCCAAGATGGTGGTGCCGGGGGCGGCGCTGCTGGGCTGCTCGGTGGGCATGGTCAACGTGCCGCGCATCAAGGGCAACCACAACGCGATGCTGTCGGGCATCGCCGCAGCCGAAGCCGCGCACGAGGCGATCAAGGCCGGCCGCGAAAGCGACGAGCTGACCACCTACGAGGCCACCGTGCGCGAAGGCGCCATCGGCCAAGACCTGTGGAAGGTGCGCAACGTCAAGCCGCTGTGGTCGAAACTGGGCATGGCGGCCTCGATGGCGAT
The DNA here is from genome assembly GCF_057380705.1 of Pseudooceanicola sp. NS-SX9. Taxonomy (NCBI): domain Bacteria; kingdom Pseudomonadati; phylum Pseudomonadota; class Alphaproteobacteria; order Rhodobacterales; family Paracoccaceae; genus Pseudooceanicola; species Pseudooceanicola sp. NS-SX9. Next base: position 2,925,996 of record NZ_CM170818.1, read on the forward strand.
CGGCGGCTTCGACATGTGGTGCAACCAGCTGGGCTTTTCCGTGCTGGGCACGATCGGCCATGGCAAGACCGATGCCGAGGCAACCGAACCCGCCGCCAAGCACAAGCCCATCGACTATCCCAAGCCCGATGGCGTGATCAGCTTTGACCGGCTGACCAACGTGTCCTTCGCGGCCACCAACCACGAGGAAAGCCAGCCCTGCCACCTGCGGCTGGCCGACCCCGAGATCCCGGTGAAGCAGAACCTGCCTATCTATGCCGGCCCCTCAGCCCGCTACTGCCCGGCGGGCGTCTACGAATTCGTCGGTGAAGGGGCGGATCTGCGCTTTCAGGTGAACTTCCAGAACTGCGTGCACTGCAAGACCTGCGACATCAAGGATCCGGCGCAGAACATCACCTGGACCACGCCCCAGGGCGGCGACGGCCCGAACTATCCCAACATGTGAGCGTTGGCGCTCCGGTCACGAGAACTTTTTCGCGACCGGAGCAATTCGCCTCACGGGTCAGTTGAAATGAAGGGCTCGCCTGCCCTAGGCTTCGTGAAACCGAACGCACGAGGTGACCGAATGACGTTCCGCAGGCTGTCCGCCCATGTTTCCGCGCTGGCTCTGGCCGTGGCCCTGCCATGGCAGGCCATGGCCCAGGACAGCGGAAGCACCGGGTCCGTCAGCGCTTCGGCGCCGCTCAGCGCGCCCGGCGTCACCGGCCTTTATGTGGCCGGCGAGGTCGCCAAGGGCCGCAACGATTTCCTGAACGCCGCCGATTACTTCAACCGTGCCCTGCAGAAGGCCCCGAACGATCCGGTGATCCTGGGCCATCTGATTGACGCCGAGGTTGCCGGTGGCGATCTGGACCAGGCCATCGCGCCGGCCAAGCAGCTGCTGGCGGCGGGGCAGCAGAACGACCTGGCGCAGATCGTGCTGATGATGGATGGCGTCCGCCAGGGCCATTACACCGAGGTCCTCGACCGGATCGGCCAGACCCCCAGCCTGGGCCCGCTGGCCGCCGGCCTGCTGACCGCCTGGATGCAGATCGGTCAGGGCGACGTGAAGGCTGCGCTGGCGCAGTTCGATGCCCTGGGCCAGAAGCAGGGGCTGGAACGCTTCGCCGCCTATCACAAGGCGCTCGCGCTGTCCTACATGGGCGATTACAAGGCCGCCGAGGCGATCTATGCCGCCCAGGGCGATACCACCCAAGTGACCCGCCGCGGCGCCATCGCCCGGCTGGAAACCCTGTCGCAGCTGGGCCGCGATGAGGATGCGGTCAAGCTGCTGGATACGCTTTTCGGCACCGACCTCGATCCCCAGCTGACGCAGCTGCGCGCCGCGCTGGTGGCGGGCGACAAGGTGCCGTTCTCGCTGGTGACATCGGTCACGGACGGGGCGGCGGAATCCTTCTTCACCATCGCCGCGGCGTTGCAAAGCGAACTGCCGCCGCGGGTGACCCTGCTTTATGCCCGCATGGCCCAGGCGCTGCGCCCCGATCACGCCGAAGACCTTCTGCTGACCGGCAGCCTGCTGGAAAAGCTGGGCCAGCCGGGACAGGCCGTCGCCACCTACCTGCAGGTGCCGCGTGACGACCCCGACTTTTTCCGCGCCGAGACCGCCCGCGCCGGCGCCCTGCTGGCCGATGGCCGCGCCGACACCGCCCGCGAGGTCCTGGATCAGCTGGCCGTCGCCTATCCGGGCATTGCCTCGGTGCAGACCGCGCGCGCCAATTTCTACCGCCAGACCGGCAATTTCCTCGAGGCCCGGCGCAGCTTTGACAAGGCGCTCGGGCTTTATGCGGCGGCTGACGGGCGGCGCTGGTTCGCCCTCTATGCCCGCGGCATGACCGAGGACAAGCTGGGCGACTGGCACGCCGCGCAGGCCGATTTCGAAGCCGCGCTGAAGATCAGCCCCGACAATGCCAACCTGCTGAACTACTACGGCTACGCCCTGGTGGAAAAACACCAGGACCTGCCGCGCGCCTTGGCGATGATCCAGAAGGCCGAGCAGCTCAGCCCCGATGCGGGCTATATCATCGACAGCCTGGGCTGGGCCTATTACCGGATGGGCCGCTGCCAGGATGCCGTGGCGCCGATGGAACGCGCGGTCGAACTGATGCCGCGCTCGGCCGAGGTCAACGACCATCTGGGCGATGTCTACTGGTCCGTGGGCCGCAAGCTTGAGGCGCGCTTCCAGTGGCGCCGGGCCCTGGCCATGAACCCCGACGCCAACGAGGCCGACCGCATCCACCGCAAGCTGAACGCGGGCCTGGATGCCGTGCTTGCGGACGAGGCCCGCCCGGTGCATCAGGTCGCACAGGACTGACACCGACCGAAGGCCTGCACATGACGACGATCGAGGGCACCCCGCTGGGCGCGGGGCTGAGCATCCTGGCCCCTGCCAAGGTGAACCTGGCGCTGCACGTCACCGGGCGCCGCCCCGACGGCTACCACGAGCTCGACAGCCTGACCCTGTTTGCCGATGTGGGTGACCTGCTGACGGTCACCCCGGCCAAGGGATTCGCCCTGCAAATCACCGGCCCCAGGGGCGCCGGACTGCCCGCGGGCGACGACAACCTGTGCCTGCGCGCGGCCCGCGCCGCCGGTCTGCCCGTTTCCGTGCATCTGGACAAGCGACTTCCCGCCGAAGCCGGGCTGGGCGGCGGATCGGCTGATGCGGCCGCCGTGCTGCGTGCCGTGGCGCGCCTGACCGGCCGCCCGCTGATCGACGCGCCGGAACGTCTGGGCGCCGATGTTCCGGTCTGCTGCCTGTCGCGCGCGGCGCGGATGCAGGGCCTGGGCGAACGCATCACCCCGGTCGAGGGCCTGCCGCCCCTGCCGGCGGTGCTGATCAACCCTGGCGTGCCCGTCGCCACCCCCCCGGTCTTCAAGGCTTTGAGAGACCGCGAGAATCCGCCGATGGAACCGCTGCCGCAGGCTGTTGCCTCGGTCGCGGATCTGGCAGGATGGCTGTCACGGCAGCGCAATGACCTGCAGGAACCGGCGATCTCGATCGCGCCGGTGATCGCGCGGGTTCTGGACCATCTGGGCAGCGCCCCGGACTGCCTGCTGGCACGGATGTCGGGCTCGGGCGCGAGCTGTTTCGGGCTGTTCACGACGCCCCAGGCCGCCGAGCGGGCGGCCCGAAAGATTTCAGAAACCTTCCCGTCGTGGTGGGTGCAGGCCGCACGGTTGCAGTGATCCGCCGATTCCGGGGGGGGCGGCAAAATGCTTTTGCTTTGCACCACCGCCGTCATCGCGCATACCGGAAACCAGTTAGCAACCACGACGGACCCCCGGCCGATGCCCTATGCCCGTGCCACTGCCCTGATGCTTCTTGTCTCGCTGGCCGCCTGTGCCGGCAGCCCCGCGACAAATGCGCCGCACATGTCCTTCGTCGACGACAGCCCTCTCTATCCCAACGAGACCCCGCAGCTGCGTCAGATGATCGAGAAGGTCTCGGCGAAATACGATGTCCCGGTCGACCTGGTGCAAAAGGTGGTCAAGCGCGAGAGCGGTCATGTGCCGGATGCGCGCAACGGGCAGTATTACGGGCTGATGCAGATCTCGGCGCCGACGGCGCGTTCGATGGGATTTGAGGGCAAACCGCAGGACCTGCTGAGCCCGCGCACCAACCTGACCTATGCGGTGAAATACCTGCGCGGCGCCTGGCTGCTGGCCGGCGGCAGCTACGACCGCGCGGTCAAATGGTATTCTCAGGGCTACTACTACGAGGCCAAGCGCCGCGGCATGCTGAAAGAGACCGGCCTGCGCTGAGGCCCGGTCCGCCGGGCAACGGCGATCCGCGTCAGGCCAGCAGCGCCTCGGCCCGGGCCAGGTCCTCGGGCGTGTTGACGTTGAAGAAGGGCGCCCCCAGATCCGGCAGCGCCGCCAGCGCCAGCCCCCGGCTTTCGGCAAACAGGCGCACCTTGCGCAGCCCCCCCGCCAGGGCGTCCCGCAGATCCTCGCGCGCCGCCACCGGCCAGAGGCCGCAGGCCGGTTGCGCCAGCAGCCTGCCGTCTTCCCCCCGCACCGCCGCCAGCGCCCCCGGCGCCCCCGCCAGTTCCGCGGCAAGGCGCATCTGCGGCACCAGATCGCCCGGCAGCAAGGGCGTGTCGGCGGGCACTGTCACCACCTGCGCCGCCCCCTGCCCCGCCGCCCAGTCCATCGCCGCCAGCACGCCCGCCAACGGGCCGGGATGGTCGGGCAGGCTGTCGGGCAGCACCGGCAGGCCGAAGCCCGCAAAGCGCGCCGCATCGCCATTGGCATTCAGCGCCAGCACCTCCAGCTGCGGTGCCATCCGCGCGATGACATGCGCCAAGAGCGGCACCCCCGCCAGCGGCAGCAGGGCCTTGTCGCCGCCGCCCATGCGCCGCGACAGCCCGCCCGCCAGGATCACCCCCGGATAGCCCATCAGCCCTGTCCCTTGCGGCAGTGCAGAGAGGGCCGGCAGAAGCGGTTGTGCATCACGGCGAATTGTCTCCTTCCGAGGGACCGGGTAGCTGGCAATCCATGTCAGACTATGTGCAATCCCCGCCCCCCGCCAGCCCGCGCCGCGCCTTCGTGAAGGGCGTGCTGGACGGGCTGCCCTTCCTGCTGGTTGTCGGCCCCTTCGGGCTGTTGTTCGGCGTCGTGGCCTCGGAGGCGGGGCTGCAGGTCTACGAGGCGCTGACCTTTTCCGTCACCGTGATCGCGGGGGCGGCGCAGTTCACCGCCCTGCAGTTGCTGGAGCACCACACGCCCGCGCTGATCGCGCTGGCCTCGGCGCTGGCGGTGAACCTGCGGATGGCGATGTACTCGGCCTCGCTGACGCCCTATTTCACCGGCGCGCCGCTGTGGCAGCGCGCGATCGGGTCCTACCTGCTGATCGACCAGACCTATGCCTGCGCCATCGTCGCCTACGAGGATCACCCCGAATGGGACCTGCGGGCGCGCACGGCCTATTTCCTGGGGGTGGCGCTGCCGCTGATCCCGATGTGGTACATCCTGACGGTGGTGGGCGCGCTGCTGGGTAATTCCATCCCCGACAGCCTGTCGCTGGATTTTGCCCTGCCGATCACCTTCATCGCCATGGTGGCGCCGATGCTGAAGACGCTGCCGCATCTGGTGGCCTGCCTCAGCGCCATCGTGCTGGCGCTGCTGCTGGCGGGGCTGCCGTGGAACCTTGGCCTGCTGGTGGCGGCACTGGCGGGCATGATGGCGGGCGCTGCCGCCGAAAAGGCGCTGCTGCGCCGCCGGGAGGGCAAGGCATGATCGAACGTAGCGACCTTTGGATCGTGATGCTGGGGCTGGGCCTTGGCAGCTACGGGCTGCGGTTTGTCTTCCTGGGGCTGGTGGGCAACCGCCAGCTGCCGGAATGGCTGCTGCGGCACCTGCGCTATACCGCCGTTGCAGTGCTGCCGGCGCTGGTGGCCCCGCAGGTGCTGTGGCCTGCCGCCACGGGCGGCGCGTTCGACACCGCCCGCTTCAGCGCTGCCTGCACCGCCCTGCTGGCGGGCATCGTGCTGCGCAAACCCATCGCCGCCATCCTGGTCGGCCTGGCGACGCTTTACCTGATGCTGTGGATCACCGGCTGAACCCTCTCAGCCGGTATAGGGCACGACCTGCGATTTCAGCGCCGGATTGCCACCCGGGGGGGTAAAGTCCTCGTAGAGCAGCGTGCCCTTCACGCCGGTCACGGCCTGGAATTCCGCCGCCAGATGCGTCGGGAACCAGGTGCGGCCGATCCCTTCGAAGCCCGGCAGCTGCTGCAGCAACCCCGAGGTCGACCAGGCGCAGCGCGCATCCCAGACGCGGCCCTCGGCCAGGGCCAGCTGCAGCGCCTTGTCGGCGACGGCGGTGGGCACCTCGATGGTCTGGCGGCGCACATGGTAGACGTCGCGCGCATGCATCAGCTGGAACGCCCTGAGGAACGCCGGGGTCATGCCGATCAGCACGTCGCCTTCGCGGCGGATCTGCGGATGGTGGAAGCTGCCGGCGGGATCAAAGACCACCTGTTGGCTGCCGTTGATCACCAGCGCCGTATGCCCGCCCGATCCGGTGCGGTTGTTGATCACCGTGATCAGCGTCAGGCTGGACGGCCCCGTGGCGACATAGGACGGCAGCACGGGCTTGGCGCGTTCGGCGGCGGAATAGTGCAGCGTCGGAGCCTTCTGGACGCAGGCAGCAAGGCCGCACAGCAGCAGAAGGCCCGTCAGGACCGCAAGAAGACGTTTCATTCAGCAGGCCTCCGGTGCCCGACAGGTAGGCGATGCCGGGAAGCACCGCCGGAGACGCTCAGCTGTTGACCAGCGCGAGGACGACCAGAATGCAGACCGCCGCACCGGCGACCAGGGCGGCTGCGCGCACGAAGCCCTCGAAGGTCCTTTCGTGATCCTTGATGTTCATGGTGCCATGGGAATGGGCAGGCATGGGCCGAAACCTCCGGTAGATGGATCCTGCCCCAGAGATAGACCGCCCCTGCCCGCCTGTCACCTTTTTCGCGCCCCCTCAGGGCACCAGATCATCCGGGCCGAGCGCATAGAGATCCCCGGCGCCCGCCATGGCAGCGGCCAGCAGGCCGGCATGTTCGGGCAGCAGGCGGAAGGCATAGACCTTGGCCAGTGCCGTGCGGGGACCGGGGGCGCCCTCGGCCAGCGACGCCTTCAGGTGCAGATGCGCCCCCAGCACCCGGGCAAAGCCCTGAAGATAGGGCACGGCGCCGGCGTGGCGATCCTGCAGGTCGTCCTGTTCCAGCATCCATTCGGTGGCCTCGCGCAGGGTCTCGACCGCCTGCCAGAGGGCACCGGCCAGACGCGGGCGGGCGCTGCGGGCGGCCTCGGCGGCCTCCTGCATCTCGTCGATCAGCGCCAGCGCCGCTTCGCCGTCATCGGCCAGCTTGCGGCCCACAAGGTCCATCGCCTGGATGCCGTTGGTGCCCTCGTAGATCGCGGTGACGCGGACATCGCGGTAAAGCTGGGCGGCGCCGGTTTCCTCGATAAAGCCCATGCCGCCATGGACCTGCATCCCCTGCTCGGCCAGCCTCATGCCGGTGGCGGTGCCGAAGGCCTTGGCGATCGGCGTCAGCAGCGCGGCACGCGCCTGCGCCGCCGCATTGCCGCAGCGCGCCAGATCCAGCCCCACCGCGCAGGTCAGCGCGATGGCCCGGGCGGCGAACAGATCCGCCTTCATCTCGGCCAGCATCCGCCGCACATCGGCATGGTCCAGGATCGTGCCGGTGCCGCCCGCAGGGCCACGGCCCTGGATACGCTCGGCGGCGAAGGCGGCGGCCTTCTGATATGCCGCCTCGGCCACGCCGATGCCCTGCACGCCAACCCCCAGGCGGGCGTTGTTCATCATGGTGAACATCGCCGCCATGCCGCGATGCGCCTCGCCCACCAGCCAGCCGGTGGCGCCCTCATAGGCCATGACCGCCGTGGGCGACCCGTGCAGGCCCATCTTGTGTTCCAGGCTGACCACATGCAGCGCATTGGCCGCGCCCGGTTCGCCCTGCGCATCGGGCAGGTATTTCGGCACCAGGAACAGGCTGATCCCCTTCGTGCCCGGCGCCGCATCCGGCAGCCGCGCCAGCACCAGATGGCAGACATTGCCGCCGAAATCGTGATCCCCCCACGAGATGAAGATCTTCTGCCCGTAAATCCGGTAGCTGCCGTCGCCCCCAGGGTCCGCCCGGGTGCGCAGCGCCCCCACGTCGGACCCGGCCTGAGGTTCGGTCAGGTTCATCGTCCCGGTCCATTCCCCCGAGATCAGCCTGGGCAGGTAAAGCGCCTTCAGCGCGTCGCTGGCGTGATGTTCCAGCGCCTCGATCTGGCCCTGGCTCATCAGGGGGGCCAGTTCCAGCGCCAGGCAGGCGCCTGACAGCATGTCGTTCATCACCGTGGCCAGCGTCAGCGGCAGGCCCATGCCGCCCTGCGCCGGATCCGCCGCCAGCCCGATCCAGCCGCCTTCGGCCAGCGCCCGATAGGCGGCCTCATAGCCCTTCGGGGTGTAGACCACGCCGCCCTCCAGCCGCGCCGGGTCGATGTCGCCCGCCCGCTGCAGGGGGGCCCAGACAGTGTCGGTCAGGCGGGCCAGTTCGCCCAGGATGGCCTCGACCAGATCGGGGGTCGCCTCGGCGAAACGGGGGGTGGCGGCGACGGCCGCCATGTCGACCACGTGATCCAGCAGGTAACGGTATTCCTCCACGGGTGCGCGGAATGACATGGGCTCCTCCTCAGCCGTCTTTCATCGCCCCGGCCGCTGCTGTAAGGCAGGGCCAGTTCTGCAGGCAGGCTAGCCGTGCCCTGCCCGCCCGCACAGGAAAACGCGGCGTCACAGCGCAGGAGCCCGCCATGTCCCAGCCCCCCAAGCCCCAGACGAGCAAGGCCCAGACGACCGAGCTGCTGCCCGCCACCGACGCAGGCATCGCCCGGGCGGCCGCGCTGCTGCGCGAAGGCGCGCTGGTCGCGATGCCCACGGAAACGGTCTACGGGCTGGCGGGTGATGCGGCATCAGACCAGGCGGTGGCGGCGATCTATGCGGCCAAGGGGCGGCCCAGCTTCAACCCGCTGATCGCCCATGTGGCCGAGATGGAATATGCCGAGACCCTGGTCGATCTGCCGCCCGCCGCACGCGTGCTGGCCGGCGCCTTCTGGCCCGGTCCGATGACGCTGGTGCTGCCGATGAAGCCGGGCGCCCGGGTGTCGCCGCTGGTCACGGCGGGGCTGCCGACGCTGGCGGTGCGCCTGCCCGGCAACCCGATCGCGCGCAAGCTGCTGCGGGACTTCGGCGGCGCGCTGGCCGCGCCCTCGGCCAATCCCTCGGGGCGGATCAGCGCGACCGAGGCCCATCACGTGATGGCGGGCCTTGCGGGCCGCATCGCGGCTGTGCTGGATGATGGCCCCTGTGGCGTGGGGGTGGAATCGACCATCCTGGCGGTCGGCGCCGACAACAGCGTGCGGCTGCTGCGCCCCGGTGGCCTGACCGCCGAGGCCATCCTGGCCGCCACCGGCATCGAGGTACTGACCAACACCGCCACCGGCATCGAGGCGCCCGGGCAGATGACCTCTCACTATGCGCCGAAGGGGACGATGCGGCTGAACGCCGGGGCGCCCGAAGCCGGCGAGGTGCTGCTGGGCTTCGGTGCGGTGCAGACCGACTGGAACCTCTCGCCCACCGGTGATCTGACCGAGGCAGCGGCGAACCTGTTTCGGATGATGCATGCGCTGGATGCGGCGGATGTGGCGCACATCGCCGTCTCGCCCATCCCGGAAACCGGCATCGGCCTGGCGATCAACGACCGCCTGCGCCGCGCCGCGGCCCCCCGGGACTGACCGTTCGGCCGCCTTGCGCCCGGCAGGCCCTTGGCCCGCGGCGGCCATCCCTCAGGCGCGCCCGACGGCGGGTCGAACCGACAGCTTGCCTGAACCGGACAGGAAGACATCCCCATGCGGACCCGGCGGCAGGTAGGCCTATGCACGCCCGGCGGCGGGCATCCCTTCAGGCGCGCCCGGCGGCGGGGTCCTCTCAGGCGCGCCCGGCGGCGGGGTCCTCTCAGGCGCGCCCGGCGGCGGGGTCCTCTCAGGCGCGCCCGGCGGCGGGGTCCTCTCAGGCGCGCCCGGCGGCGGGGTCCTCTCAGGCGCGCCCGGCGGCGGGCGACAACAGCAGCGGGTCGATCCCCTGCGCGGTCATCGACATGCCCCACTTGCGGGCATTCTCGCGGTCAAAGATCAGCTCTTGCGAGACCTCGCCCACCAGCCAGCCATTCTCGGCCAGCTCTGATTCCAGCTGCCCGGGGCCCCAGCCGCAATAGCCCAGCATCATCATCGACTGCGCCGGGCCGCGCCCCTCGGCGATGTCCTCCAGGATGTCCAGCGTCGCCGTCATCGACAGCCCGTCCGAGATCGGCAGCGTCGAGACCGACCCCTTGTATTCCGACGAATGCAGCACGAAGCCGCGCTCGCGCTCGACCGGGCCGCCGGAATGCACGGCACGCGCGGCCATCTTGCGCGGCACCTCGATCGACAGCTGGTTGCACAGCGCGCCAATCGTCACCTCTCCGGCCTGGCGGTTGATCATCAGACCCATCGCACCGTCATCGCCATGGGCGCAGATCAGGATCACCGATTGCTCGAATCGGCTGTCCATGATGCCCGGCATGGCGATCAGGATCTGACCGGTAAGGTTAAGTCCGTCCTGCACGATATCCCTCCTTCGATCAGGGGCGGCGCCGGCGGCGTGGTCCGGGCCCATAGTGCAACGCCTTGGAACAAGGTGAGGTCTGCCGCCCCCTCTGACAAGGCGCCATGTGGCCCGCGTGACAATTTCGCCGAATGTGTCAGCCGGTTCGAGGCTTTGTGAATTGGCTTTTAAGCCTTTCGCCTGCATCTCTTTCGCGATGAAAAAGCTGCTTGCTCGCCTCTTTCTTGCCTGTCTTTGCGCTGCCGGGGCTGCCCAGGCGGCGACGGCCAATCCCTATGCGGAAATGCTGGTCGCCCAGATCCTGCCCGGCTGGCGACAGGACAACGGCGAACATATCGCCGGGCTGGAACTGACGCTGGCGCATGGCTGGAAGACCTACTGGCGCAGCCCCGGCAGCGCCGGCATCCCGCCGCGGTTCGACTGGACCGGCTCTGACAACGTCAAAAGCCTGCAGATCGTCTGGCCCAAGCCCGTGGTCTTCGACTGGGACGGGCTGCGCTCGATCGGGTACAAGGATCACGTCGTCCTGCCGCTGGAGGTCGTGCCGGTGGATCCCGGCCGCCCCGTCCGCCTGCAGGGCGAGATCAACCTTGGCATCTGCGAGGCCGTCTGCGTGCCGATGGACGTGCATGTCACCGCCACCCTGCCCGCCGAGGCCGGCCACCGCGACCCGCCGATTGCCGCCGCCCTTGCGGGCCGCCCCTATTCCGCCCGCGAGGCCAAGCTGACCAGCGTCATCTGCACGCTGACGCCCGCCTCCGACAACGGCAAGCCCGCGGGCGCGCTGCTGACGGCACGGCTGACCATGCCCTCGGCCGGGGGATCCGAGGTCGCCGTGTTCGAGCCGAACCTGCCCGATGTCGCGGTCTCGGACGCCACCACGAAACGCGAGGGCGACGTGCTGGTGGCCAGCGCCCGGCTGCAGGCGGGCGATGCGGGCGGCGCGGTGCTGGACCGCTCGCGGCTGCGCATCACCGTGCTGGGATCGCAATACGCGGTCGACGTGGAAGGCTGCGCGGCGCCCTGACCCCTTGGGCAGGGATCAGGCTGTTGCCGGGCCGAAGGGCCGATCCCATGGCCCGGCCCCTGACCGCCCCCACTGTTGCTTCCCGAACCTGTCTTTGGCGCTGCCCTCTGCCCGACCCGGCGTTTCCCGGCCGGTGTTCTTGCAGCTACGGCGTTTTTCCCGGCCCGGTCCGGGCCCGACCCTGTGCCTTTCACAGCCCCTTTTCAGGTCCCGAGAAGGGCCCCGACCGGTCCGCGTGGCAGGCCCTCTGCGCCGGTCACTTGCGGCGCAGATGCTCGTCCAGGCGCGGCAGGATCTCGACGAAATTGCAGGGCGCGTGGCGATAGTCCAGCTGCTTGACCAGGATCTCGTCCCAGGCATCCTTGCAGGCCCCGGTGCTGCCCGGCAGGGCGAACAGGTAGGTGCCCCCCGCGACGCCCCCCGTGGCGCGGCTTTGCACCGCCGAGGTGCCGATCTTCTGCATCGAGACGATCGTGAAGACCGTGGCGAAGGCCTCGATTTCCTTTTCATAGACATCGCGATGCGCCTCGACGGTCACGTCGCGGCCGGTCAGCCCGGTGCCGCCGGTGGAAATCACCACGTCGATCTGCGGATCGGCGATCCAGACGCGCAGCTGATCGGCGATCCGGGCGCGTTCGTCGGGCAGGATGGCGCGGGCCGCCAGCTGGTGCCCGGCGCCCTCGATCCGCGCGACCAGCGTGTCGCCTGAACGGTCATCGGCCAGCGTCCTTGTGTCGGAAACCGTCAGCACCGCGATGCGGACGGGAAGAAAGGCACGTTCGGCCATCGGGATTGCCATGGGGTCAGCTCCGTTCCAGGAAGAGAAGGCGCAGGGCAAGCCCCGCAAAGATCGCAGCCGAGAGCCGCCGCAGCCAGACCCCGCCCTGACGGCGCGCCTGCAGCACACCCGCGACGGATCCGGCCAGCCCGTTCACCACCAGCCCGCCCAGCGACAAGACCGCGCCAAAGCACAGGAACTGCGCCAGCAGCGGCCGGGCGGGATCGACGAATTGCGGCACGAAGGCCAGGATGAACAGGATCACCTTGGGATTGGTCAGGTTCACCAGCAGCCCGTCGCGGAACGGCCGCGCGGCGCCGGGGGCCGCCCCCGCGCCTTGCGCCCGCAGGATCTGCACCGCCATCCACAGCAGGTAGCCCGCGCCCAGCCAGCGGATCAGCGTCAGCGCCTGTGGATGGGCCGCGACCAGCGCCCCCAGCCCCAGACCCGCCACGACGGCATGGATCATCCCGCCAAGGGCCACCCCGGCGCTGGCCCGCCAGCCCGCCGCCCGGCCCGCCCGCAGCCCCTGACCGATGCAGAACATCATGTCCGCCCCGGGCGTCAGGTTCAGCGCCAGCGCCGCCGGCACGAAGGTCAGCAGCACGGCCAGATCGACCGGCATCAGTCCTGGCCCAGCAGGCGGGCGCGGATCTGCAGCAGATCGGCCCAGGCCTCGCGCTTGGCATGGGGCTGGCGCAGCAGGTAGGCGGGGTGGGTCATCGGCAGGGCGGGCAGACCGAAGGCCTGCGCCCAGTGGCCGCGCAGCTTCAGGATGCCGCGCTTGTTCAGCGCCGCCTGACACGAGATGTTGCCCATCAGGATCAGCAGCTCGGGGCGCGCAAGCGCCACGTGACGCTGCACGAAGGGCAGCATCATGGCGATTTCCTCGGGCTTGGGATCGCGGTTCTGCGGCGGCCGCCAGGGCATCACATTGGTGATGTAGAAGGCGGTTTCGGGCGTCTGGGCGGTGCGCGACAGGCCGATGGCCTCGAACATGCGGTCCAGCAGCTGACCGGCGCGGCCGACGAAGGGACGGCCCTGCAGATCCTCGTCCCGCCCCGGAGCCTCGCCCAGGATCATCACCCGCGCGCCCGGCAGCCCGTCGCTGAAGACGGTGTTGCGGGCACCGTGGCGCAGTTCGCAATGCTCGTAGGCGGCGACGGCGGCGTTCAGCTCTTGCAGGGTGGTGGCGGCCTGGGCGGCAGCCTGGGCCACCTCGACCGCGTCCAGCTCGTGGCGGACGACGGGGGGGGCCTGCATCACCGGCGCGCGGGGTTTCGCGGCCGCCTCGGCCACGACGAAACGGTCCACCGGGGTGTCCCCGATGCACTCGTCCACGCCCATTTCCAGCTGCCATTCCAGCAGCGCCCGGGCCAGATGCCAGTCTTCAGCCGATTCCATGCCGCCACCCTATCGCCGGGCGCGGCCAAGCGCACGCCTCACCTTGCCGCCCGCCCCCGCCGCGGCCTATAAGCGCCCCGTATCCACGAACCGGGGAGTCCACCATGACCTTTCGCCAGACCCACCTGCTGGGGATCGAACAGCTTGCCCCGGACGAGATCGTCACCGTGCTGGACCTCGCGGACGACTACGTCGCGCTGAACCGCTCGCACGACAAGCACGGCGATGCGCTGAAGGGCCTGACCCAGGTCAACATGTTCTTCGAGAACTCGACCCGCACCCAGTCCAGCTTTGAGCTGGCCGGGCGGCGGCTGGGTGCCGACGTGATGAACATGTCGATGCAGGCCTCCTCGATCAAGAAGGGCGAGACGCTGATCGACACGGCGATGACGATCAACGCCATGCATCCCGACCTGCTGGTGGTGCGCCATCCGCATTCCGGTGCCGTCGAGATGCTGTCCCAGAAGGTCAATTGCGCCGTGCTGAACGCCGGTGACGGCAAGCATGAACATCCGACCCAGGCGCTGCTGGATGCGCTGACCATCCGGCGGGCCAAGGGCCGCCTCCACCGCCTCAACATCGCCATCTGCGGCGATATCGCCCATAGCCGTGTGGCGCGTTCGAACCTGCTGCTGCTGCACAAGATGGAAAACCGCATCCGCCTGGTCGGCCCCACCACGCTGGTTCCCGGCGCCTTCGCGGAACTGGGCTGCGAGGTCTATGACGACATGCGCGAGGGCCTGAAGGATGTCGACGTGGTGATGATGCTGCGGCTGCAGAAGGAACGGATGGACGGCGGCTTCATCCCCTCCGAGCGCGAGTATTACCACCGTTACGGCCTGGATGCGGAAAAGCTGTCCCATGCCAAGGACGATGCCATCGTGATGCACCCCGGCCCGATGAACCGCGGCGTCGAGATCGACGGCACCATTGCCGACGACATCAACCGTTCGGTCATCCAGGACCAGGTGGAAATGGGTGTCGCCGTGCGCATGGCCGCGATGGACCTGCTGGCCCGCAACCTGAAGCGGCGCCGCACTGCGGCGTAATCGCTGCCGCGGCGAAATATCTTCGGAACGAAACCTTGCTGGGTTACGTTCCGTTATATGGAAAATGCGACTCGCCCCACTGATTCCGATCTTCCCGGCCTGACGCTGACCCCGGCGGACAGGGATGCGGTCTTTGTGCTGGCCGCCGATCCCGGGATGCCCTTCCTGACCGCCCGCATCCGCGCCGCCGAAGCCAAGGGCGAGGCCGCGCGGCTGATCTCGGGCCTGCTGGGGCTGGGCGAGGAAGAGACCCTTGACCGGATCGAACTGATCGACCCTGCCGACCTGACCGGCATCGGCCTGAGCGGCTATCTGCTGGAAGGGCTGGGCATGGCCGAGGAAGACGTTTTTCCTGATCGGGATACCCTTGATGCGCTGACCGGCCCGGTGCTACTGATCCATGGCCGCCTGGTGGATCGCAGCCCCCGCGCCCTGACCCTGCCGCGCGGCCTGATGCGGATTGGCCGTTACGAGCCCCCCCGCCTGCCCATCGGCCTGTCACCGCTGCCCAGCCCCGGCGCGCGGGGCACGATGCCGCTGCTGGGATCGCCGCTGATCACCGATCCGTCACGCTCGAAGCTGTGGTTGCCGCTGTCGATCCTGGCGGGGCTGCTGGTGGCGGCGCTGCTGGGGCTGGGGGTGATCCTCGCCATCCGGTGAAACCGCGCAATTCGCGCCTACACCCTGCCCGGCACATGGCGTATAGCTGCCCCGAACGAGAGACTGCCGGGGACCCGCCGATGACCAGCACGCTTCTGACCAACCTTCGCCTGATCGATCCCGAAGCCGGGACCGAGGCGGCGGGCGACCTGCTGATCGGGCCCGACGGGCGCATCGCCGCCTTGGGCGATCTGTCCGGCACCACCGCCGAGACGGTGATCGACGGCTGCGGCCTGTGCCTGGCGCCGGGCATCGTCGACATCGGCGTCAAGGTCTGCGAACCGGGCGAACGCCACAAGGAAAGTTTCGGCACCGCGGGCGCTTCGGCTGCGGCAGGCGGCGTCACGACCATCGTCACGCGCCCCGACACCCACCCTTCGATCGACAATCCCGAGACGCTGGAATTCGTCTCGCGCCGCGCCCGAGAGGACTGCGCCGTCAACGTGCTGCACATGGCCGCGCTGACCAAGGGCCGCGATGGCCGCGAGATGACCGAGATCGGCTTCCTGCTGGATGCGGGCGCCGTGGCCTTCACCGATTGCGACCGGGTGATCACCGACACCAAGGTGCTGACCCGCGCGCTGACCTATGCGAAATCCAGCGGCGCGCTGGTGCTGGGCCATATCCAGGAACCCAGCCTGTCGAAGGGCGCCTGCGCCACCTCGGGCAAATTCGCCACGCTGCGCGGCCTGCCGGCCGTATCCCCCATGGCCGAGCGCATGGGGATCGACCGCGACATTTCCCTGATCGAGATGACCGGGGTAAAGTACCACTTTGACCAGGTGACCACCGCCCGGGCCCTGCCGGCGCTGGAACGCGCCAAGCAAAACGGGCTGGACGTGACCGCGGGCGTGTCGATCCACCACCTGACGCTGAACGAATATGACGTCGCGGACTATCGCACCTTCTTCAAGGTCAAGCCGCCGCTGCGCGCCGAAGAGGACCGCCAGGCCGTGGTCGAGGCCGTGGCCTCGGGGCTGATCGACATCATCAGTTCCATGCACACGCCGCAGGACGAGGAATCCAAGCGCCTGCCCTTCGAAGAGGCAGCATCGGGTGCGGTGGCGCTGGAAACCCTGCTGCCCGCCGCGATGCGGCTGGTCCATGCCGGAGACCTCAGCCTGCCGGTGCTGTTCCGCGCCCTGTCGCTGAACCCCGCGAAACGGCTGGGGCTGGACTGCGGGCGGCTGGCCGTCGGCGCGCCGGCCGATCTGGTGCTGTTCGACCCGGATGCGCCCTTCGTGCTGGACCGCTTCAAGATGCGGTCGAAATCCAAGAACACGCCCTTTGACAGCGCCCGGATGCAGGGCCGCGTCAAGGCCACCTTCGTCGGCGGCCGCCAGGTCTTTGGGGGGCTGTCGTGATCCCGGCGCTGACCTCGGCCCCGGGCGTTCTGATCGCCACGGCGATCCTGGGCTATTTGCTGGGCTCGATCCCCTTCGGCATCGTCATCACCCGCGCCTTCGGGCTGGGGGATCTGCGCCAGATCGGGTCGGGCAACATCGGCGCGACCAACGTGCTGCGCACCGGCAACAAGCTGGCAGCCTTCCTGACGCTGATCCTCGACAGCGGCAAGGGCGCCATCGCGGTGCTGGTCGCCATGGCGCTGGCCGGTCAGGATGCGGTGCAGGTGGCGGGCTTTGCCGCCTTCCTGGGCCACTGCTTTCCGGTCTGGCTGCGCTTCAAGGGCGGCAAGGGCGTCGCGACCTATCTGGGCACGCTGCTGGCGCTGTTCTTCCCCGGTGGGCTGGCGGCCTGCGCGACCTGGCTGGTGATGGCGCTGATCTTCCGCATCTCTTCGCTGGCGGCGCTGGTTGCGGCGGCCGTTCTGCCGCTGTGGCTGTGGGCCCTGGGCCAGCCGCAGATGACCCTGCTGGCGATCGCGCTGGCGGTGCTGATCTTCATCCGCCACAAGGCCAACATCGCCCGCCTGCTGAAGGGCGAAGAGCCGAAAATCGGCAAGAAGGGCTGACGCCCGAAAGGACCCACCATGACCTTTTCCGAAGCGATCCGCACCTGCTGGAGCAAATACGCCACCTTCTCGGGGCGGGCGAGGCGCGCGGAGTTCTGGTGGTGGACGCTGATGGTGCTGATCCTCGACATCGTGCTGTCGCTGTTCGAGGGCATCGTGCTGGGCGGCACCACCCATGGCGTGATCGCCGGGATCGTTGGGCTGGTGCTGCTGCTGCCGGGGCTTTCCGTCGCCGCCCGCCGCCTGCATGACCGCAACATGCGTGCCTGGTGGCTGCTGGCCTATCTGTTCCCGGTAGTGGGCTTTGTCTTCCTGCAGATCATGTACATGCTGCGCGGCACCGAGGGGCCGAACCGCTTCGGCCCCGACCCCCTGCCCCCCGAAGCCCATCTGGAATGACGAAAGGGGCCCTGCGGGGCCCCTTTTCACATCTGCCTCCGGGCTGGTGCGCCAGGTCAGGTCTCAGTAGGCGTATTCGCCAAAGATCTTCGACAGATCGCCACCCCAGGCGCCGTGGTATTTCTCCAGCAGCTCGTCCGAGAGGACCTTGCCGGTGTCGACGCTTTCCTTCAGCGCGTTCAGGAAATGGGTCTCGTCGGGGATCAGGCCACCGGCGCCGGGACGGGCGCGGCGCTTCAGCCCCTCGTCCGCGATCGCCAGGACCTCGCGCGCCAGATCATGCATATCGATGCCCTCGACCTTGGCCTGCAGGCCATCGGTGCCGGCGGCGACGCGCAGCGCCTCGCGCTGCTGGGCCGACCAGCCCTTGGCCAGGTCCCAGGCGGCATCCAGCGACGTGCCGTCATACATCAGCCCCACCCAGAACGCCGGCAGCGCGCACAGCCGCCGCCACGGGCCGCCATCGGCGCCGCGCATCTCGATGAACTTCTTCAGCCGCGCCTCGGGGAAGATCGTGGTCAGGTGGTCCGCCCAGTCCGAAAGCGTCGGCTTTTCGCCCGGCAGCGCCGGCAGCTGACCCTTCAGGAAATCACGGAACGACTGGCCGAGCGCATTGATGTACTTGCCGTCGCGATAGACGAAATACATCGGCACATCGAGCGCATAGTCCACGTAGCTTTCGAACCCGAAGGCATCGTCGAAGACGAAGGGCAGCATCCCGGTGCGCGCGTCGTCAAGGCTGCGCCAGACCGCCGAACGATAGCTTTTCATGCCGTTGGGCTTGCCCTCGAAGAAGGGCGAGCTGGCGAAAAGCGCGGTGGCGACGGGTTGCAGCGCCAGCGCCACGCGCAGCTTTTTCACCATGTCGAATTCGGACCCGAAATCGAGGTTCACCTGCACCGTGCAGGTGCGGCGCATCATGGTGGTGCCGGTGGTGCCGACCTGGCCCATATAGGCATCCATCAGCTTGTAGCGGCCCTTGGGCATCAGCGGCATTTCGTCGTGCTGCCAGGTGGGCGCCGCGCCCAGACCGATGAAGCCCACGCCGATCTTGTCGGCAATGCCCTTCACCTCGCGCAGGTGTTCGTTCACCTCGTCGCAGGTCTGGTGGATGGTTTCCAGCGGTGCGCCCGACAGTTCCAGCGCGCCGCCCGGTTCCAGCGACACGTTGGCGCCGTCCTTGGTCAGGCCGATCAGCTTGCCGGCCTCTTCCACGGGGGCCCAGCCATGGGCGTCGCGCAGCCCTTCCAGCACCGCCAGGATCGAGCGCGTCCCCTCGTAGGGCAGCGGCTCCAGCGTGTCGGTCAGAAAGCCGAATTTCTCGTGCTCGGTGCCGATGCGCCAGTCTTCGGGCGGCTTGCAGCCGGCCTCGAGGTATTCGGCCATCTGCTCGTGATGCTCGATCGGCCCGCCGCCGGATTGGGGAATGGACATCTAGGGGGCCTCCGCCTTGGGTCTCGTGCCGTGCTCGGTGCTTCGGGGCACAAGTCCTGAGATGAAAACGGCCGGGTGTCAATGCAGCCGCAGCGAGGATCTCTGCCACAGCAGGACCGGTGCATCGCGATTGCCCGCCACCGTTTGCCGGACCTCCTCGATCAAGCGCGCGGTGCGCAGACCCGGGAGTGCGGCGAAGACATCGAAAAGCGCCTCGGCGCCTGCCGCATCCAGGGGGATGCACAGGTCGGGCTGGCCAAATTGCGACAGCCGCCAGCAGGGCGGCGTGGCGGCCGCATCCAGCATCAGCCGGTGCAGTTCGCTCAGCGCCACCGCCCCCCCGGTGAAGGGGCCGAAATAGGCGATCTGGCCCTCGGTCACGCGCACCACCCCCGGGCCGCCCGCGCCTGCGGCAAAGCGGGCGCGCTGGATCCCGGTCCAGCCCAGGGCCGCGCCGCCCGCCATCACCGCCCAGCCGCACCAGTGCAGCAGCCCGTAGAATTGCAGCACCATCCACAGCCCCAGCCCCAGCACCAGCAGGCCCGCCAGGGCCTCGGACCAGCGTTTCAGACCGGCGGCGGCGGCGGGACGGATCATGCGGGGACCTCTCCGAGGATCAGCGGGTCGGTGGGGATGGCGATGCGGTAGCGGCCGACCTGCACGAACCCAAGGGCCTCGTAGGCGCGAGCGGCGGCGGCATTGTTGGCAAACAGGATCGCGGTGCGGGCGCCGCGGTCATGGGCCTCGGCCAGCACGGCCCGGGCGACGCGGCGGCCAAGACCCGCATTGCGCGCCCCCTGCGGCACGTAGACCCCGCCCAGCTGCACCATGTCGGCCAGCTGCGCATTCAGCGCCGCCATGGCGACGGGGCGGTCGCCCTCCAGCATAAGCCGCACGGGGCTGGCGCCCGAGACCGCGGCCTCGGCCCGCAGGAAGGCCTGGAACCGCGCCTGTTCGGCATCGGCAGGCGCCAGTTTCGTGTCGCGTTCATAGGCGCCGAACCAGCCCGCCAGCAGCGTCAGATCCGAAGGCCGCGGCGTGCGCATCCGTTCGTGCCCCTCGGGCAGATCCGCCAGATCCAGCCGGTAGAGCGGTTCGACCGCGTTGACGCGCAGCTTGTACCACAGGCCAAGCGCCTTCAGCAGCAGCTCGGCCTGGCGGGCCTCGCCGGTCAGGGATTTCATGCGCTGGCCGCGCAGGGCACGGGCGGCGGCCGGGAAGGCCTGCGGGTCGACCCCCGGCAGTTGCAGCATCAGATTGCCCGAGCGCGTGGCGCCCACAACGCCCTGCAGCTGCCCGCCCGGTTCCCACAGCCAGAAGGCGGTGGAATGGGGATGATCCGTCAGCCCCACACCCTGCGATGCCAGATTGCCGCGCAGGAACATCGAGGTCTCGGGGTGACGGGCCAGGAAGGCCTCGATCCGGTCCGCATCCTCCGGCGCGGCGGCGCGGATCATCGGCGGACCGTCATGACCAGTCCCCAAGCGCCGCCTGCCACAGCGCCAGCGCCGCCACCGCCGCCGTATCGGCGCGCAGGATGCGGGGGCCAAGCTGCACCGGCCAGGCGAAATCGAGGCCCCGCAGACGGGCCCGTTCGGCCTGGGAAAAGCCGCCCTCGGGGCCGATCAGGATCGCCCAGGGGCCTTTCGGCGCGTTCGTCAGCCCGGCGGGGGTCTCGTCCTCGGCCAGGGCCTCGTCGCAGAACATCAGCTGGCGGCCTTCGGGCCAGTCTGCCAGCATCCGGTCCAGGCGCTCCAGCTCGACCACCTCGGCCACGTAGGTATTGCCGCATTGCTCGGCTGCCTCCAGGGCATGGGCCTGCAGCCGGTCGCGGCGGATCCGTTCGGCATTGGTGAATTCGGTCTGCACCGGGCAGATGCGGGCGGCGCCCATTTCCGCGGCCTTCTCGACGATGAAATCGGTGCGGGCCTTCTTGATCGGCGCGAACATCAGCCAGACATCGGCCGGCGCCCCCTGCGGACGGGTCTGCCGCACGCAGGTCAGTTCACCGCCGCGCTTGCCCGCCTGGCTGACCTCGGCCCGCCATTCGCCGTCGCGGCCGTTGAAAAGCGACACAGCGTCACCATCCGACAGCCGCATCACCCCGAAAAGGTAATGCGCCTGCTCACGCTCCAGTGGAACGGTTTGCCCCTGACCCAAAGGGTGCTCTACACAGAGCCTGACTTTTGCAGCATTTTCCATGAGGCCTACATATGTCCAAGATCAACTCTATGCCAGAGGATGCATCGCCCCAGGGGCAGGTCTCGGATGCGGTCAAGGGCAACTGGGTCGACCACACGGCCCCCGCCTGGACCCGCCCCTACCTGAGGCTGTCGCGCGCCGACCGCCCGATCGGCACCTGGCTGCTGCTGCTGCCCTGCTGGTGGGCGCTGCTGCTGGCGATGGCCTCCGACGGGCGGGCCGGCTGGATGGACCTGTGGATCTTCGTGGGCTGCGGCCTGGGCGCGGTGCTGATGCGCGGCGCGGGCTGCACCTGGAACGACATCACCGACCGCAACTTTGACGGCAAGGTGGAACGCACGCGCTCGCGGCCGATCCCCTCGGGGCAGGTCAGCGTGACGGGGGCGGTGATCTGGATGGGGATCCAGTGCCTGGTGTCGCTGGCGATCCTGCTCAGCTTCCCGCGCGCCGCGGTGATCATGGGGGTGCTGTCGCTGGTGCCGGTCGCGGTCTATCCCTTTGCCAAGCGCTTTACCTGGTGGCCGCAGGTCTTCCTGGGGCTGGCGTTCAACTGGGGCGCCCTGCTGGCCTGGTGCGCCCATACCGGCAGCCTCGGGCTGCCGGCGGTGCTGATGTATGTCGCAGGGATTTCCTGGACGCTTTTCTACGACACCATCTATGCCCACCAGGACAAGGAAGACGACGCGCTGATCGGCGTCAAATCCACCGCCCGCCTGTTCATGGAGCGCACCCGCGCCTGGCTGATCCGCTTCATGCTGATCGCCTTCGTGCTGCTGTGCCTGTCGGTGCTGGCGGCGCTGGCGCCGTCCGGCGATCACGCGCGGGTCATCGTGGCGCTGCTGGGGATCGTCGCCTGGCTGTGCCACCTGCTGTGGCAGCTGCGCCGTTTCGACAGCGAGGACATGGGCGGGCTGCTGATGCTGTTCCGCGCCAACCGTGACGCCGGTTTGCTGCCCTTGCCGTTTTTCGCCGTCGCCCTGCTGGTCTGATTGCAAGGGGGGCCGGGCGCCGATACACCGGGGGCCACTGTTTCCCAACCCCCGAAGTCCATGCGCCTGACGTCCCTTGCCATCTTCTCTGGCACCCTGATTGCCGCCGCCGCCGGAAGCGTGGCCACCGCCAGCTACGTCGCCCGCGTGATCGAGCGGACCTCGCTGCGCGATGTGCACACTGCGCTTGAGCAGGCCCAGCTGGGCTGGGCGGGGGTGCAGACCGACGGGCTGCAGGTGATCCTGACCGGCACCGCCCCCTCCGAGGCATCGCGGTTCCAGGCCCGCACCGTGGCCGCGCGGATCGTCGATGCCTCGCGGGTGATCGACCAGATGCAGAACCCGGCGACCAAGGACCTGCAGCCGCCGGAATTCTCGGTGCAGATCCTGCGCAACGGGGGCGATCTGTCGCTGATCGGGCTGATCCCCGCCGCCACCGACCGCGCCGCCCTGCTGAAGCGGGTGCGCGCGATCCCGGGCGTCGACAGCATCAACGACCTGCTGCAAAGCGCGGCCTATCCGGTGCCCAAGGACTGGGCCCCCAGCCTCGATTACGCGCTGAGCGCGCTGGAGCGGCTGCCCAATGCCAAGATCTCGGTCGAGGCCGATGTCGTGGCCATCACCGCCATGAGCGACAGCCCCGCGCAGAAACACGCGCTGGAGGCCTCGCTGCGGGATCAGGCCCCCGAGGACATGACGCTGACGCTGGCGATCTCGGCGCCGCGGCCGATCATCGCCCCCTTCACGCTGCGCTTTGTCAAGGATGCCGCCGGGGCGCGGTTCGATGCCTGTTCCGCCGATACGGTGGTCGCGCGGGCACGCATCCTGTCGGCGGCACGTGACGCCGGGCTGAAGGCTGCGGCGGACTGCACCATCGGCCTGGGCGTGCCCTCCTCCGACTGGGGCACCGCGGCCGCCATGGCGATCCGCGCCGTGGGCACCCTGGGTGGCGGCAGCGTGTCGTTCTCGGATGCCGACATCAGCCTGGTGGCGGCCGAAGGCACCCCGCAGGCCACCTACGACAAGGTGGTGGGCGAACTGGAAAGCAACCTGCCCGATGTCTACGCCCTGCACGCGGTGCTGCCGCCTGCCCCCGATGCCGCCAAAGCGCTGGCCGGGCCGCCCGACTTTACCGCCACGCTGACCCCGGAGGGGCTGGTGCAGATGCGCGGCCGGGTCAGCGACGGGCTGATGCGCGATGCGGCCGAGGCCCTGGCCAAGGCGCGCTTCGGCAGCGCCCATGTCTACATGGCCGCGCGGCTTGACGACAGCCTGCCCGCGCTCTGGCCGACACGGGTGCTGAGCGCGCTTGACGCGCTGTCGCATCTGTCGAACGGCCAGGTCCAGGTCACCCCCGACACGATCCGCATCAAGGGCGACACCGGATCGCAGACCGCCAGCGCCGACATCGCCCGCCTGTTCGGGGCGCGCCTGCCGCGCGGCGCCAGCTATTCGATCAACGTGACCTACAAGAAGGACCTGGATCCGACCGCCGCCGCGCCCTCGGCCGATGAATGTCTGGCGCAGCTGCAGGGGATGCAGAAGGACCAGAAGATCAACTTCGAGCCGGGCTCGGCCACGGTGACGGCCGACAGCCGCAAGGTGCTGGATGCGATGGCGAAACTGCTGCGCACCTGCCCCGGGCTGCCGCTCGAGATCGGCGGCTATACCGACAGCCAGGGCCGGGACGAGATGAACCTGGCACTGTCGCAGGAGCGCGCGCAATCGGTGCTGACGGAACTGCGCACCCGCCGGGTGCTGACCCGCAGCTTCCTGGCCAAGGGCTATGGCGATGCCGACCCGATCGCCGACAACGGCACCGAAGAGGGCCGCGAGGCCAACCGCCGGATCGAGTTCCGCCTGCTGAAGGACAGCGCCGACGACAGCGCGGCAACATCCGTCGCTCCGGCGGCCCAGGACGATGCGACAGCGCCGGATGACAGCACGGCCGCACCGGACGTCGGCGCCCCCGAAGCCCCCGCCACCGACATCCCCGACGGCCCCGGCGACGGGCCCGATGGCGGCGATGCGGGTTCGGGCGACGAGACGACGGACTAAGGCCAGCACGAAGCATTACAGGGGGACCCGGACGTGAACCGGACCGAATTCATCATCGCCACCGCCATCATCCTCTTCGTGGCCTTCCTTCTGGGGTGGTTCGCCTACTGGCTGCTGCACCGCTTCACCCGCGTCGCCACCGCCGACATGGGAGAGCTGGAGCGCATGGCCCACGAACTGCATGAGGCCGAGGAAATGCGCGACCAGGCCATCACCTATTTCGAGCAGCGCGAACGCGAGCTGACGACCCAGCTGTCGCAGACCACCGCCGAGCTGGAAGCCGCAATGGAAGGCCTGCGCGAGACGCGCCACGAAGCCGAGGAACTGCGCGCCTATATCGAACGGATCCACAAGCCTGGCTGAAGACACGCGCCCCTTGCGGGGCGCGCGGCCTCCGGCGGGAGTATTTATGGCCAGATGAAAGAACCGGGCACGCCCTGCCCTTCATCTTTCCCCAAATATGCATGCGCCCGCCGGGGCGGTCACTGCCAGCGGGTCAGTGCGTCCTCGTCCGCGTCGCGGGCGGCCACCCAGGCGGTGCCATCGCGGGTTTCCTCCTTCTTCCAGAAGGGGGCGCGGCTTTTTAGGTAGTCCATCAGGAATTCCGCGGCCTCGAAGGCGGCGGCGCGGTGGGCCGAGGCGGTCGCCACCATCATGATCGGCTCCTGCGGCAGCAGGGGGCCGAAGCGGTGCAGGATCAGCACGCGTTCCAGCGGCCAGCGCGCAGCGGCCTCGGCCGCGATCTTGTCCAGAGCGCGTTCGGTCATGCCGGGATAATGCTCGATGACCATCCGCGACAGCCCGCCCGCCCCGGGCAGATCGCGCACCAGCCCCGAGAAGCTGACCACCGCGCCCGCCGCCTGCACCGCGGCGGTGAAGGCGTTGAGTTCCGCCCCCGGATCGAAGGCGGCGTTCTGGACGCGGATGTCATGCATGGCTCAGCCTCCGGTCATGGGGGGGAAGAACGCCACCTCGCGCACGCCGGCGAGCGGGGCGTCGAAATCCGACAGCTCCTGGTCGAGCGCCACCCGGAGCGCGCGCAGGTCCGAGAAGGCCTCGGCGTAGCGGTCCTCGCGGGCGCGCAGTTCATCGACCAGCTGGGCGACGGTGGCTGCAGAGGTCTCGATCCGCTCCTTCGGCAGGCCGATGCGTTCCCGGACCCAGGCGAAGTAGAGGATGTCCATCACTTGTCCCTCAGATGCGGGCGCGCCTTCAGGAAATAGTCGGCCCCGGTGATCACCGTCAGCAGGGCGGCGATCCAGGTCAGCACCAGGCCGGCCCAGGTAGACCAGTCGGTGAGAGTCGTGAGGCCGCGCAGGTTTTGCCCGTCCGGATCGGTGCCCGACAGGATGTCCTGGACCTGGTCGTTCTCAAGGCCGAAGACCAGCATGCCCATCTGCTGTTCCGCGATCCCCTGCGCGAGCAGCACGGCAATGGCGACCATCTGGAAAGTGGTTTTCCATTTCGCCAGCTTCGTCACCTTCAGCAGGCCCGCGGTATCGCCCAGATATTCCCGGAGGCCGGAGACGAAGACCTCCCGGAAGAGGATCAGCGCCGCGGGCAGCATGATCTGGTCAGCCAGCGAGGAATAATGCGCCAGCGTTGCCAGCGCGATGATCACCATGGCCTTGTCGGCGATCGGGTCCAGCATGGTTCCGAGCTTGCTGATTTGACCGAGGCTGCGCGCCAGATAGCCATCGAACCAGTCGGTGGCCGACGCGACGATGAACAGGACCAGCGCGCACCAGTCAGCGAAGGGACGCGGCAGGGCAAGGTAACACACGGCGATCCCGGGCGCGGCCAGCAGGCGCAGGATCGTGAGGATATTGGGCAAGGTCAGACTCATGGCCCCTGTCCTATCCTTCCTCGGCGCGACGGGGAAGCGCCATTGCGGCGCCCGCCCCCCACACCTTCCGGTGAAGCGGGAAATCGCGCCGTCCGGCGCGATGCCTCCGGCGGGCATATTTGTCGGAAAGATGAAATCCGGGGCGCTCTTTCATCTTTCCAAAAATATGCACGCACCGGCCGCCACCGGCCCCATGATCCGCCACCGGGCACACTTGTCTGCCACCGGGGCCGCGCCTACATGCGAAGCCATGGCAAAGTGGCATCCCTTCAAGAAGCGCGGCCCCCAGGTCGCCGTCATCCGGCTGAGCGGTCTGATCGCCGCCGGCTCCCGTGGACAGCTGAGCGACGCGGGCCTCGCGCCGCTCCTGGAAAAGGCCTTCCGGCGCGGCAAGCCCGCGGCGGTGGCGCTGGTGATCAACTCGCCCGGGGGATCCCCGGTGCAAAGTTCGCTGATCGCGGCGCGGATCCGGCGGCTGGCCGAGGAGCGCAAGGTGCCGGTCTATGCCTTCGTCGAGGATGTCGCGGCCTCGGGCGGCTACTGGCTGGCCTGCGCCGCCGACCGGATCCTGGCCGACGAGAGCTCGATCGTGGGCTCGATCGGGGTGATCTCGGCCGGGTTCGGCGCCTCGGACTTCCTGGCCCGCCACGGCGTCGAGCGCCGCGTCTATACCGCCGGGCGCTCGAAAAGCATGCTGGACCCGTTCCGCCCCGAGAAGGAAGAGGATGTCGCGCGGCTGAAGGTGCACCTTGAGGACATCCATCAGGCCTTCATCGCCCATGTGAAGCGCCGCCGCGGCGAGCGCCTGACCGACGGCGCCGATCTGTTCACCGGAGAGATCTTCCTGGGGCCGCGCGCCGTCGAGGCCGGCCTGATCGACGGCATCGGCCATCTGGTCCCCGAGATGCAGGCCCGCTTCGGCGCCAAGGTCCGCTTCCGCGACTACGGGCGCAAGCGCGGCCTGCTGAGCCGGCTGACCGCGAAGGCCCTCGACGACGGGATCGCCGCCATCGAGGAACGGGCCGCCTACGCCCGTTTTGGCCTCTGACGTGGTCCTGAAGATCGTCCTGCTGTTCCTGGTGTTCATGGGGGTGCTGGCCATGTTCGGCAAGCTGCACCTGCTGGGCATCGGCAATGGCCGCCGGGGCCGCAAGCCCGCCAAATGCCCTTCCTGCGGGCGCTACCTGATCGGCACCGGCCCCTGCCCCTGCCGCACCAAGAAGGATTAAGCCCCGATGATGCCCTGGATCTTCTGCGGGATCGGCCTGGTCCTGCTGGTGGTGGCCGGCGACCTGCTGGTGCGCGGCGCCAGCCAGCTGAGCCTGCGTCTGGGCGTGCCCGCCCTGCTGGTCAGCCTGACCGTCGTGGCCTTCGGCACCTCGGCGCCCGAGCTGATCGTCTCGCTTGAGGCGGTGGGCAAGGGCCAGGCGGCACTGGCGCTTGGCAACGTGGTCGGATCGAACATCGCCAACGTGCTGCTGGTGCTGGGGCTGCCCGCGATGCTGGCGGCGCTGAACACCAGCGCCCATGACACGCGCAAGTCCTACTGGGTGATGCTGGGCGCCACCGCGCTGACCATCGCGCTGGCCTTCCGCGGCACCTTCGACCTGTGGTCCGGGCTGATCATGCTGGCCGTGCTGGCGCTGGTGCTGATCGACCAGGCGCGCGAGGCCCTGGCCCATCGCCGCGACGGCCACGCCTCCCCCGACCCCGAACTGGAAGAGCTGACCGAAGGCGGCCCGCAGCCGATGTGGAAGATCGCGATCTGCCTGGTGCTGGGGCTGGTCGGGCTGCCGGTGGGGGCGAACCTGCTGGTCGATGGCGCCTCGGACATCGCCCGCACCTTCGGCATCAGCGAGGCCGTCATCGGGCTGACGCTGGTCGCCATCGGCACCTCGCTGCCGGAACTGGCCACCACGGTGATGGCGGCGCTGCGCCGGCAGGCGGATGTGGCACTTGGCAACGTGATCGGCTCGAATATGTTCAACCTGCTGGCGATCCTCGGCATCACCTCGGTCTTCGGCAAGGTCGCGGTGGATCCGGCCTTCCTGCGGTTCGACCTGTGGGTGATGGCGGCCTCGGCGCTGTTGCTGGTTCCCTTCGTGCTGATGAAAAAGGATATTTCCCGCCTCTGGGGGGCTGTGCTGACGGCGCTCTACGTGCTCTATGCCGGTATCATTCTGACCTAGGAGGATCCTGATGACCCAGACCCCCCGCAAGGCGCTGGTCACCGGTGGCGCGAAACGTCTGGGCCGGGCGATGGCCCTGGCCCTGGCCGAGGACGGCCACGACCTGGCCATCCACTACAACGGCTCGGCCGCGGCGGCGGAAGAGGTCGCGGAGCAGATCCGCGCCATGGGCCGCCAGGCCGTCACCCTGCAGGCCGACCTGACCCAGGAGGCCGAGGTCGCCACCCTGGTGCCGCGCGCCGCAGAGGCGCTCGGCGGGCCGCTGACCTGCCTGGTCAACAATGCCTCGGCCTTCGAATACGACAATATCGACAGCATGAGCCGCGCCAGCTGGGACCTGCACATGGAGGCCAACCTGCGCGCGCCCGTGCTGCTGACCCAGATGTTCGGTGCCCAGGCCCCGGCGCCGCTGATCGACGCCATGGACGAACCCCGTGCCCAGGCGCTGGTGATCCAGCTGCTGGACCAGCGGGTGCGCAAGCTGACGCCCGAATTCACCAGCTACACGATCTCGAAGATGGCGCTGTGGGCCTTCACCCAGACGGCGGCGCGCGCGCTGGCGCCGAAGGTGCGGGTCAATGCCATCGGCCCCGGCCCCACCCTGCAGGGCGCCCGCCAAAGCCCCCGCCATTTCAAGGACCAGCGCATCAACACCGTGCTGGAGCGCGGTTCGAACCCCGAGGACATCGTGGGGGCGCTGCGCTACTTCCTGGGCGCCCATGGCGTCACCGGGCAGCTTCTGTGCACCGACGGTGGCCAGCACCTGGCCTGGAAAACCCCGGACGTGCTGGGGGTCGAATAACCCGCGCGGGCGAATCGGACAGGGCCGCGGCAGCACCGCGGCCCTTCGCCTTTCGTGGCACCGCAGCTACCGTAGGGGCGCCCGGAAAGACGCAGCGGAAGGAGTCCTAGGGGAAGTTTTACACCTGTCATCTGGCTGTTTCATGGATGTTACCAAAACTCTAACGATTCCAGTGTTTTGCCATCCGTATAACTTTTTTCCGTTCGCTTTCAACGGCTTAAAAAAGTGCCTAAAATTAGGGCATGTCAAGGAAAGGGCCATGAAACAACGGTTTTTTCACGATGTCAAAATGGTATCCCCACAGTTATCCACACAGACCGGGGAAACCTTTGCCCTTGCCGCCACCGGATACATTTTGCAGCCACAGCAGAGAATCGAGACCCCACCCCATGGCTGACATGCAAGACGCGACCCCGCCCTCCGACACACCGCTGACCGGCCACCGGCTGATCCAGTCCTACCTGGCGCTGCTGGACGGCTCTCCGGGAGTGTACCGGATGCTGGATGGCGACAGCCGGGTCCTCTACGTCGGCAAGGCGCGCAACCTGAAGGCCCGGGTGTCGAACTATGCGCGGCCCTCGGGGCATTCGCACCGCATCGCGCGGATGATCTCGGAAACCCGGTCGATGATGTTCCTGACCACCAGGACCGAGACCGAGGCCCTGCTGCTGGAACAGAACCTGATCAAGCAGCTGAAACCAAAGTTCAACGTGCTGCTGCGCGACGACAAGAGCTTTCCCGAGATCGTCGTCGCCAAGGACCATGCCTTTCCGCAGATCCGCAAGCACCGCGGCGCCCGGAAGGCCAAGGGCGCCTATTACGGCCCCTTCGCCAGCGCCGGGGCGGTGAACCGGACGCTGAACCAGCTGCAGAAGGTCTTCCTGCTGCGCAATTGCTCGGATGCGATGTTCACCGGGCGCACGCGCCCCTGCCTGCTCTTCCAGATCAAGCGCTGCTCGGCGCCCTGCGTGGGCCATATCTCGGAAGCCGATTACGCCGCCTCGGTGGCGGATGCGGAACGCTTCCTGCAGGGCCGGTCGACCGATGTGCAGGAAAAGCTGGCCGAAGAGATGCAGAAGGCCTCGGACGAGATGGAGTTCGAGCGCGCCGCCGCCCTGCGCGACCGGATCCGCGCGCTGACCCAGGTGCAGACCGCCCAGGGCATCAACCCCCGCGCCACCGCCGAGGCCGATGTCGTGGCGCTGCACCTCGAAGGGGGGCAGGCCTGCGTGCAGGTCTTCTTCATCCGCGCGCATCAGAACTGGGGCAACCAGGATTTCTATCCCCGCACCGGCCCCGATGTCGACGAGGCCGAGGTCCTGGAGGCCTTCCTGGGCCAATTCTACGACGGCAAGGAGCCACCCCGCCAGATCCTGCTGTCGCACCCGATCGAGAACGCCGACCTGATGGAACAGGCCCTGTCGGAAAAGGCCGGCCGCAAGGTCGCCCTGCTGGTTCCCCTGAAGGGCGAGAAGGCCGAGCTGATCGCGGGTGCGGCCCGCAACGCCAAGGAAAGCCTTGGCCGCAAGATGTCGGAAAGCGCCACCCAGGCGAAACTGCTGCAGGGCGTGGCCGATGCCTTCGGCCTCGACGCCCCCCCGCAACGGATCGAGGTCTACGACAACTCGCATATCCAGGGCACCGATGCGGTGGGCGGGATGATCGTGGCGGGCCCCGAGGGCTTCCTGAAATCGCAGTACCGCAAGTTCAACATCCGCGGCGAGGACCTGGTGCCGGGCGATGACTTCGGCATGATGAAAGAGGTCCTGACCCGCCGCCTGAAACGCCTGCAAAAAGAAGACCCCGAGCGTGAAAAGGGCCTCTGGCCGGACCTGCTGCTGATCGACGGCGGCGCGGGCCAGGTCTCGGCCGTGCAGGAGATCCTCGACGAGATGGGCGTGCCGGACCTGCCGATGGTGGGCGTCGCCAAGGGCATCGACCGCGACCACGGCAAGGAGGAATTCCACAAGCCCGGCAAGCCGCCCTTCGCGCTGCGCATGAACGACCCGGTGCTCTACTTCATCCAGCGGATGCGCGACGAGGCCCACCGCTTCGCCATCGGCACCCACCGGGCCAAGCGCGCGAAATCCAACATGGCCAACCCGCTCGACGACATCCCCGGCGTCGGCGCCACCCGCAAGCGCGCGCTGCTGCAGCACTTCGGCTCGGCCAAGGCCGTCAGCCGCGCCAACCTCGCGGATCTGAAGGCGGTCGAGGGCATCTCGGACAGCATGGCCGAAACCATCTACGACCACTTCCACGCCCAGGGCTGAACCCGCGCGCCTGCCCGCAGCCGCCCGACATGCATATTTGTGGAAAGATGAAACCGAAAGGGCGCGCCCGGATCCCCCGGCCGCGCCCTGCCCTCATTTTCTTGTTCCGAAATACCTCGGGGGAGGCCGCCGCAGGCGGACGGGGGCAGCGCCCCCTGCCCGGTCTCAGTCCCGCAGGCGCCAGCCGGTCTGGAAGATCCGCCAGATGACCGCGATGCAGATGCACAGGAAGACGAAGACCGCGAACAGCGAAATCCCCACCGGCACGTCCGAGGTCTCGAAGAAGGCCCAGCGGAAGCCCGAGATCAGGTAGAGCACCGGGTTGAACAGCGTCACCTTCTGCCAGAACTCCGGCAGCATCGAGGTCGAGTAGAACGAGCCCCCAAGGAACACCAGCGGCGTCACCACCAGCAGCGGCACCAGCTGCAGCTGCTCGAAATTCTTCGCCCAGATGCCGATGATGAACCCCAAAAGCGCGAACGACAGGCAGGTCAGCAGCAGGAAGGCCACCATGGCCAGCGGATGCGCTATGGTGATGTGCACGAAAAGCGAGGCCGTCCCCAGGATCACCAGCCCGATGAACAGGGCCTTGGTCGCCGCCGCCCCCACGAAGCCCAGAAGCACCTCCAGGAAGTTCACCGGGGCCGAGAGGATCTCGAAGAAGGTGCCGGTGAATTTCGGGAAATAGATGCCGAAGCTCGCGTTCGAGATCGACTGCATGATCACCGACAGCATGACCAGCCCCGGCACGATGAAGGCGCCGTAGGGCACACCTTCGACCTGGTCGATGCGCGAGCCGATGGCGGCGCCGAAGACCACGAAGTAGAGCGAGGTCGAGATGACGGGCGAGACGAAGCTTTGCAGGATGGTGCGGAAGAACCGCGACATCTCGTTCATGTAGATCGCCTTGATGGCCAGCAGGTTCATGCCTTGCCCTCCGACACCAGGTCCACGAAGATCTCTTCCAGCGAGCTTTGCGAGGTCGAGATGTCCTTCAGAACGATGCCCGCCTCCTGGATGGCGCGCATCAGACCGGCGATGCCGGTGCGCTCGGCGCGGGTGTCGTAGCTGTAGGTCAGCGACAGCCCGTCGGGCGCCAGGCTCAGGTCCCAGTCGGTCAGCGCAGCGGGGATCGCGGCCAGACGCTCGCGCAGCTCGATCGTCAGCGCCTTGCGGCCGAAACGGCGCATCAGGTCGGCGGTGGGCTCGACCATCAGGATCTCGCCCTTGCGGATCACCGCGACGCGGTCGGCCATGGCCTCGGCCTCTTCGATGTAGTGGGTCGTCAGGATGATCGTGACGCCCTCTTTCTTCAGCTGGGCCACCGCATCCCACATGTCCTTGCGCAGCGCCACGTCGACGCCCGCAGTGGGTTCATCCAGGAACAGCACCCGCGGTTCATGCGCCAGCGCCTTGGCGATCAGCACCCGCCGCTTCATGCCGCCCGACAGCTCGCGCACCCGGTTGCGGCGCTTGTCGTAGAGCGAGAAGCGCTTCAGCAGGCCATCGACCAGCGCCGTATCGCGCGGCTTGCCGAACAGCCCACGCGAGAAATGCAAGTTCATCCCCACGTAAGAGAAGGGTTCAAGGTTGATCTCCTGCGGGACCAGGCCGATCAGGTCGCGGGCGCGGCGGTAGTCGGTGCGGATGTCGTGCCCCGCCACCGTCGCCGTCCCCGATGTGGGCCGGGTGATGCCGCAGAGGGTCGAGATCAGCGTCGTCTTGCCGGCGCCGTTCGGCCCCAGCAGCGCGAGGATCTCGCCTTCCTCAATGTCCAGATTGATGCCCTTGAGGGCCTCGAAGCCGCCCTCGTAGGTCTTGCGCAGGTCTTTCACCTGGAGGATCGGTGCCATCGGCTCTCCCCTGAGGATAATTCGGAAAACGCGCCACACGGGCAGGCGGCGCCGGTCAGACACCGGACATATGCCAGAATGGCCCGGGGGGAACTGTGGGATTTCACACAACGGCGCCGTCTGCCCTGCGGGCGGGGCAATGGACAGGCCTGCGCAACGGCGGCAGACAGGGGCGGATCAGCCGCGCAGGCGCTTCAGCCAGCCCCTGCGTTCGGGTGGATCGGTATCGCCGCCGGGCGGGTCTTCGGGGGTGTCCTCGGGCGGGTCCTCAAGGCCCTCCTGCAGGCGGGCAAAGAATTGGTCCGCCATCTTTTTCGCGAAACCGTCGATGATCCGGCTGCCCAGCTGCGCCAGCTTGCCGCCGACGCGGGCCTCGACCTCGTAGAAGATCTGCGTGCCCTCGGCGTGATCCTCCAGCCGCACCTTCGCCGATCCCTTGGCAAAGCCCGCAGCCCCTCCCTTGCCTTCGCCGCTCAGCGTCAGCGCCGTGTCCGGCTGCAGGTCCGACACCGTGACGCCCCCCTTGAACGTCGCCTTCACCGGGCCGACCTTCTGCACGACGGTCGCTTCGAACCCGTCCTGCGGGGTGCCGGTGACCTCCTCGGCGCCCGGAACGCAGTCCTTCAGGACCTCGGGCGACAGCAGGGCGGCGAAGACCGTGGCGCGATCGGCGCGGATGATCCGGCTGTCGCTCATCTCCATGGCGAGTCCTTTCCTGTTGATACCCGCAGGCTAGTGCAGCCCTGCCCGTCCGCCAAGCACCGCGTGCAAAGGCTGCCCCGCGACACCTGCCGCCCCTTGCGCAGGGCCCCGAACCGTGATCTGAACGCGCCATCCACAGGGGGGTCCCGCAATTGCCGGGGCTGAGATGCGGGGCGTCAGGCCCCCGGACCCTCAGAAGCTGATCTGGGTCATGCCAGCGGAGCAAGGAGGAACCATGTTCACAGGCGCGCAAATTTCCCTCTACCCGATGACCGGGGCCTTCGTGCCCGTCATCCTGGATGCGATCCGGGCGCTCGATCCCTGGAAGGATCGCCTGCGGATCCAGACTGACGACATTTCCACCCTGATCGTCGGCCCGCCCGAGGTGCTGTTCCCGGCGCTGCGCGATCTTTACGTGCGCGCTGCCGCCACCCGCGAACATGTCGTGCTGCATGCCACCCTGTCGCGCGGCTGCCCGGGCGAACCCGACGATCCGATGTGCGTGACCGGTGCGCTGGCCAATCCCGACGAACCCGTGGCGCAGCGCATCACCGACGCGCTGGCGGCCGTCGCAGGCACCCCCCTGACCGGCGAGGCCGCGGCCGCGCAGATGTCGCTTTACGTGATGGGCCAGGGCGACCACATGGCCGAGATCTACGGCTGCATCGACTTCATCAAGGCCAGCGGCGTCTTCGAGAAATCGAAGAACTTCTGCACCAAGCTGCGGGGCGACGCGGGCCCGGTCTTTGCCACCATCGCCGAGGCCTTCTGCCGCTTCGGCCCGCCCGAAGGCCATGTCACCGTCGATCTGACGGTGTCCGCGAACAGCCCCTCGAAGGTCTGAGCCATGCCCCCCCTGTCCTTCCGCCGCAAGGCGGGGCGGGCGCTTCCGGCGCTCGTGGCCGTCTGCGCGATCGTGATCGCCTGGGAGGCCTATGCCGACCTGTCGGGCGTGTCCTCCAGCCTGTTGCCGGCGCCCTCGCGGGTGGTGACGCAGGGTTGGGGCGCGCGCATGGTGCTGCTGGCCAACGCGGGCCCGACGCTGGTGGCGACGCTGGCGGGTTTTGCCGTGTCGCTGCTGACCGCCTTCGCCTTTTCCGTGGCCATCGACTTTGTCCCGGTGCTGCGGCGCGCGCTGTTCCCGGTCTTCGTGATCAGCCAGACCCTGCCGCTGGTGGCCATCGCGCCGCTGATCGTGCTGTGGTTCGGCTTTGGCCTGATGCCCAAGATCCTGCTGGTGGCGCTGGTGACGTTCTTCCCGATGCTGGTGGCCCTGGTCGATGGCTATGACAGCACCGAGGACGACCTGCAGCGCCTGCTGCGCAGCATGGGTGCGCGCCCCTTGGGCGTCTTCCTGCGCGCCCGCCTGCCCTCGGCGCTGCCGTTCTTCTTTGCCGGGCTGCGGATTTCCATCACCTATGCGGTGGTGGCGGCGATCTTTGCCGAATATGCGGGCGCGGCGAAGGGGCTGGGGATCTTCATCCTGAACGCCAAGAACAATTTCCGCCCCGATCTGGTGCTGGCGGCGGTGGCGGTCAGTTCCGCCCTGACGCTGGTGCTGTTCGCGCTGGCCGCCCTGCTGCAGCGGGTCTCGATGCCCTGGAGGCGCGCATGACCGCCCTCAGCCTGCAGGGCCTGGCCCTGACCCGCGGCACGACGCGCGTGCTTGATGACATCACCTTCGACGTGCGGCCGGGGGAATTCACCTCGATCATCGGGCCGTCGGGGGCGGGGAAATCGACGATCTTCGAGCTGCTGCTGGGCAATCTGCCCCCCGATGCCGGCCGGATCGAGATGCCCAAGCCCCCCCGCGACACCTTCGCCTACATGCCGCAGCGCGATGCGCTGATGCCCTGGCGGCGGATCATCGACAACGTGGGCCTGGGGCTGCAGGTGCAGGGCATGTCGCGCAGCAAAGCCCGCGCCGCAGTGGCGCCGCTCATGCCGCGCTTTGGCCTGCAGGGGTTCGAACGGCACTGGCCCGCGCAATTGTCGGGGGGGATGCGGCAGCGCGCGGCGCTGGCGCGCACCATCGTGCAAAACCGCCCCGTGCTGCTGCTGGACGAACCTTTCGGCGCCCTGGATGCGCTGACCCGCACCGAGATGCAGCGCTGGCTGGAAACCCGCTGGGCCGAGGAACGCTGGACCGCGATCCTGATCACCCACGACATCCGAGAGGCGATCTGCCTGTCGGACCGCATCCATGTCCTGTCGCCCCGCCCCGCCCGCATCGTCGAAACCTTCGACGTCGACCTGCCGCGTCCCCGCCTGGGCCGCGCCCTGCCCCCCGAGGCCCACGCCCTGGAAGCCCGCATCACCGCCGTCCTGACCGGCACCGCCTGATCCCTGCCCCCCGAGGAGCCCCTGATGACACGTCCCCTTCGTACCCTGATGGCTGCGGGTCTTGCCGCGCTGATCGCTACCGCCGCCCCCGCCCAGACCACGGCCGAAACCCAGACCACCGTGAAGATGGCGCTGGACTGGACGCCCAACACCAACCACATCGGCCTCTACGTCGCCGAGGCCAAGGGCTATTACAAAGATGCGGGGCTGGACGTGCAGATCCTGCCCTATACCGATACCTCGGCCTCGACGCTGGTCGCGAACGGGGTGGCACAGTTCGGCATCCTCAGCTCGGTCGGGTTCTTCACCCAACGCGCCGCGGGCGTCATGCTGCAACCCGCCTATGCCGTCGTCCAGCACGAGACCGGCCGCGTCGTCTTTGACGGCACGCGCGAGGACATCTCGCGCCCCGCGGATCTGGACGGCAAGACCTACGGCGGCTTCGGCAGCGCCTGGGAAGACGCGCTGGTGCGCACCATCATCAAGTCCGACGGCGGCAAGGGCGATTTCAAGACCGTGACGCTGGGCACCTCGGCCTACGAGGCGCTGGCCTCGGGGCGGGTTGATTTCACGCTGGAAATCCTGACCTGGGAAGGCGTCAATGCCGATCTGCTGGGCCGCCCGCAGCGCAGCTTTACCTATGCCGATTACGGCGTGCCGGACCAGTACACCACGATGATCGGCGGGATGCAGGACTGGATGCAGGCCCATCCCGACACCACCCGCGCCTTCATCCAGGCGACCGAGAAGGGCTATCGCTATGCCGCCGAACACCCGGACGAGGCCGCCGATATCCTGATCAAGGCCACCGACGGCATGCTGTCGAACCCCAAGCTGATCAAGGCCTCGATGGCGGCGCTGGTGAAGGGCCAGTTCCTGATGAGCGCCGATGGCACGATCGGGGCGATGGATCCGGGCCGGATCGCGGCGATGGGGAATTTCCTCTATGACCACGGGCTGCTGAAGGATGCCGACGGCCATGTCCTGACCACCCGGCCCGATTTCACCGGCTGGACCACCAACGCCTATCTGTCGGACAACTGATCGAACGGGGGCCCGTGCGGCCCCCTTTCCCGTCAGAACCGGTAGCTGAAGTCGATGCTGCAATCGACCGAGCGGTAACTGTAAAGCGCCACGTTGGATCGGTTCCGGCGCGACATGCAGGTGATCTCGGGCGAGGTGCCCAGCACCTTCAGCTTCGGAAAGGCCGCCGACAGCCCCAGGCTGGTGCCGCGGTCCAGGCGTGCATAGCTGAGCGCCGGGAAGATGCCGTCGTAGTCGCGCCAGTCCAGCCCCGCCAGCACGCCACCCCGGAACCGCGGCCCGAAGTTGCGCTTGTAACTCCCGGACAGCGCCAGCCCCCGGTAGGCATTATGGGCACTGTCGGGCAGGCTGCGGTCCAGCGTCATCCCCAGCTTGGCCCGGCCGTCCTGCGGGCCCATCGCCCAGGTATAGGCCGCCCGCACCGCCCCGTAGGGCCCGTCCAGGTAATCGCGCTGGTCGTAGTCGCGCTGTTCCAGCTGCAGGTCCAGCAGCCAGAAGGCACGGTTCGGGCGGCTGATCTGCAGATGCCCCGCCACCCCGGTGACAAAGCGCCCGGGCGTGCTGACCCCTTCCACGTCGGGATAGAAGCGCCGGCTGACATAGCCTTGCAGGCTCCATTGCCGGGGATAGCCCAGCCGGGTCCACGACAGCGCCAGGCGCGGCTCGGCGTAGCGCAGGGCGCGGTCGGCGTACCAGCCCCCCGCCAGCTGCCCCTGCAACCGCCACAGCGTCCCCGGCCCCGAGGGCAGATGGTACTCTGCCATCCCCGAGACCCGCAGCCCCAGCCCCGTCTGTTCCTTGCCGCCATCGGTGATCAGGAAGGTCCCGAGTTCGGTGTCGAAAACGGTTTCCGAGGACGTGCGCTCGATATTGGTCGAGGGCAGCAGCGCCAGACCGGCGCTGAAGCGCCAGGGCTCCAGCCGGTCCAGCGCGGCAAGGCTGGCCAGATAGGCGGCGCGGCGCGCGGCCGCGGGATCCTGGGACGAAAGATAGCGCAGGTAGGCCTCGACGCGCGCGGGGCCGCCGGCCTTCGCCACCGCCTGCCGCAGCAGCGCCAGCGCCGCCGGATCGCGCGGCGCCTTCGCCAGCAGATAGCCCAGCACCAGCACCGCGCGTTCGGGACGGCTGCCCGCGGCTTCTTCGCGGGCGCGCTGCAGGACCTCGGCGGCGGTGGTGGTGACCTCGGCCGCCACGGCCCGCTGCGGCACCAGCCCGGCCCCAGGGGCCAGCAGGAAGATCAGCAGGGCCAGCGCCCGAAGGCTGCGGGAAAGGGGCATTCGGAACCTCCGGTCAGGGGCCCGCGGGCCCCGGTCTTGCAATCAGTTCTGAACGGCGAAGAAGGTGCCCGCCTGGCCCGTCTCGCCGTCGATGGTGCCCAGGGTCTGCCCCTGGAGGTACAGCGCTTCGCTGCTGTCCTGGTAGAAGGTGCCTTGCATCACCAGCGCCACGTCATGGTCCGTGTCATCCGTCAGCGTCCCCGAGGCCGCCGCCACCACCGTGCTGCCGCTGATCACCCCGGTGACATCCAGCGTGCCATCGACATCGGTCTGAAGGGTCTGGCTGGCACTGTCATAGAGCGCGAAATCCGAGGCCGTGCCCGTCAGGGTCGAGGCATCGAAATCCGCCGTCACCTCCAGCAGGCCCGCCGCCGTCTGGCTGTCGGCGCCAAGACCCGCCATCACGATGCCCCCTTCCAGCGTCGCG
Organism: Pseudooceanicola sp. NS-SX9; assembly: GCF_057380705.1. NCBI lineage: Bacteria > Pseudomonadati > Pseudomonadota > Alphaproteobacteria > Rhodobacterales > Paracoccaceae > Pseudooceanicola > Pseudooceanicola sp. NS-SX9. Next base: position 2,964,888 of record NZ_CM170818.1, read on the forward strand.
CTGCCCGAGGGCAGGCTGTCGGCGACGCTCAGGTCTCCGTCGCCCACCCGGGATGCGACGCTGTCATAGGCCTGCTGCAGGCTGGCCAGGGTCTGGGCGGCGGCAACAGTGCCGGTTTCGTCGGCAATCGTATCCTCGGTGCCCGAGGACATGCAGCCCGCCAGCCCCAAAACCAGAACCAAAACCAGACCGAAGGCCGGGACCGGACCCGGGATGAAGCTGCGCATGTCTGCCCCCTTGATGGATGACCGGGCCGTGGCGACCTGCCGCCTCACGCCGGCGTGATCTGACCAGCCATGGCGGGGCGCCGGCATCCGGTCAAGCGTCCTGCCATCGCAGGCGGGCCGACGACCCGAAACCGGCCCGCCCGCAAGGGCCGACCGGTCTGCCGCCCGAAGCGGATGCAGGCAAGGGGTGGGGGCCGCCCCACCCCGGGCAAGGTTACTCCTCGACGGCGTAGAAGATCGTCTCGTAGCCGCTTTCGCCATCGATCGTGGAGGTGCCGTCACCCGAAACGTACAGCGTGTCGCTGCTGTCTTCGTAGAAGGTGCCGTTCATCGTGGTTGCGACGCTGTGCTCCTCGTCATCCGCCAGCGTGCCCGAAGCCGTCGCCGACATGGTCGAACCCGAGATCGTCCCCGACACCGCCAGCGTGCCGTCAAGGTCGGCCTCCAGCGCATCGGTGTCCTCGCTGTAGAGGCCGAAGTTCGAGGCCGTGCCGCTGACCGTCGAGGCGTCGAAATCGGCGGTGATCACCAGTTCGCCGACCGCGTTCATGTCCTCTTCGTCGCTGACGTCGAGCACGCCGATATGGCCCGCCAGGGTCGCGCTGCCCGAGGGCAGGTTGTCGGCCACGGTCAGGTCGCCATCGTCGATCATCGCCAGCACGCTGTCATAGGCTTCGCTGGCTGCAACCGAGGTCGAGGCCGGGGTTTCCGAGGTGGAGCTGCTGCTGCCCGAGGAGGACGAGCCCGAGGAAGAGCTGGAGGGCGTGTCTTCGCCGTCCGAGCTCGACAGGCAGCCTGCCAGGGACATGATCAGGATAAGGGCCGTGCCCAGGGTCAATTCGCGCATTTCTCTACCCTTGATGAAAGCTATCCAGCGAGGTCACGTGGCCTCACTTATTCGTGAACTGAACAACCCAGAGAAGAGAGTGTCAACCTATCAAAAACTATATATTGACAGGCAAAGGTCGAATTCGAATTGGATTCGGACGCTTGCGCATTGCCTCAGGCGTGATCATATTGCCTCTATTCATTTAAAATCACGGAACAAACTTTGCCCGATTGAAGGGCAATTATTGCACACTTCCCCGTGAGTCAGCAAAACTCTGGCATTCAAATGGGTGAATGCATGCCAGCCACGATTGATCATCACATGATCTACGACGCCATCCTCGACGAGGACGCATTCCAGAACCTGCCCGCGCAGCTTGCACAGTTTGCCCGGGCCCGATCTTGCTGGATGCTGTGGCAGGATGCCTCGGAGGATTTCATCGTCAGCAGCCAGTCCGGCCACTGGTCCCCGCTGGAGATCGCCCATTACGCGGCCGAGGGCGCGCCCACGGACCCGCTGATCGCCGCCAGCCGCAAGCCCGGGGTGATCAACCATTTCGACCGGGCCTCGAACGTGCTGGGCCAGGAGACCTTTCTGCGTTCGGAATTCTACAACGAACAGGTGCGCCCCTCTGGCAGTGGCACCTACTGGATCGCCGGCGCCAGCTTTGACACGGCGCATGGCATCGGCACCATCGGCATGCACCGCGACAAGTCCGCCGGCGATTTCAGCGACGACGACCTGAAGCGGCTGCAATCGGTCAGCCGCGACATCCGGCGGATGCTGATCCTGCGCAGCGAACTGGCCTCGGCCCGGATACCGGCAAGCCTGGATTTTCCACTGCGCGCGGCGCTGCGGCTGAATGCCGAAGGCCGCGTGCTGGGCCTTGATGCCGCCGCCGACCACCTGCTGCGCGAACATCCCCTGCTGGCGCTGACGCCAAGGGGCTTTGACCTGCTGGGCACGCTGGGGCCGGTGTTCCTGGACCGGCTGGCGCGTGCCACCGACCTGCGCAACCCGCGGCCCGACATCCTGCGCCTGCCCGCCCCTTCGGACGACCTGCCGGACCTGCAGCTGAATTTCGTGCCCGACCTGCATGCCCCGGGCGAGGTGCTGTTGATCATTGCCCAGAATGCGCGGCCGCGCGATGCCCTGCCCTCGCCGCTGGACATGCCCGCACCGCCCCGGCTAAGCCCGCGCGAACACGAGATCCTGATCCTGCTGACCGCCGGCGAGCGGCGCGACCGGATCGCCCACCGGCTGGGGATCTCGGTGCCGACGGTGGATCTGCACCTGAGCAAGCTGCGCCGCAAGATGGGCACCCGCACCCTGCCCGAGATGGTCGCCGAAGCGGTCCGCTGGGGCCTGATCTGACCGTCAGGCGGCGCGGCAGCGATTGCGGCCCTCGTGCTTGGCCCGGTAAAGCGCCCGGTCGGCACTGCTCAGCCAGTCCTCGACCCCGTGCACCGCCGGATGCAGAGCACAGATCCCGAAGCTGGCGGTGACATGCAGGCAATGCGCCCCGGCCTGGAAAGGGGTGCGCGCAAAGCGGGCGCGCAGGCGCTCGGCACAGACCATGGCCTGCTGCGCATCCGCATGGGGCAGGAAGATGGCGAATTCCTCGCCGCCGACACGGCCGAACAGATCGGCGCTGCGCAGTTCCTCCAGGCAGATCTGCCCCAGCCGGTGCAGCACCGTGTCACCGGCGTGATGGCCGAAGCTGTCGTTGATCGCCTTGAAGTGATCCACGTCCAGCATCACCAGCGACCCCGGGATGTCGTAACGGCGGCAGCGGGCGATCTCGTTCTCGACGGCCTCGGACCAGCTGCGCCGGGTCATCGCACCGGTCAGCACGTCCCTGGCGGCGATCTCGCGCAGTTCGAATTCCTTCATCACCAGCGCCGCGAGGTGGCGCATGATCTCGATCTCGGTCGCATCGAAGTGGCGCACTCTGGTATCGAAGGCCGCCAGCGCCCCGATGTTGAAATCGTCGCTGGTGTTCAGCGGCACCCCCAGATAGGCGCGCACCCGCCCCTCCTGCACCGAGGGCAGATCCCGGAACCGCGCATCCTCCAGCGCGTCGGGGACCACCAGCGGCTGGTCCTGGCGGATGGTGTGATCACCGAACGACAGATCCCGCGGCAGTTCGGTCACCGAAATCCCGACCGAGGATTTCAGCCAGTGCCGCTGGGCATCCATCAGCCCGACGCTGGCCATCGGGACCTTCAGCACCAGCCGCACCAGTTCGGTGATCCGGTCAAAGGGTTCCTCGCGCGGGGTATCCAGAACCGCCGCACGTTCCAGCGCAGCCAGACGGCCCTTTTCGCTGATGTCGAGCATTGCCCAATCCCCCCGGAAATCCTTGATTGGCCCCCTGCTAAACATGCCAATGCAATTCATTTCAATAAGAAATTCCAGCACCTATTCCTTGGGATATAGCCCCTTCCCCCGCCGGGTATGCCAATCAGCCCGAAGAGCCGCCGCATTTCCGCCATGCGGCCGCCTGCACACAACCTGGGCATGCATGCCAGATCAGGCGGGGCGGCGCAGCGCCGCCTTCAGCCGCGGCAGCATGAAGTCCAGAAAGGTGCGCACCCGCTGCGGCTGACGCTCGCCGCCCAGAAACAGCGCATGGACATCCTCGCTGTCGCCCTCGATCCCGGCGACCTTGACCTCGACCAGCGCGCCCGAGGCCAGATCGGCGCGGATGTGGAATTCGCCCATTCGTGCCAGCCCGACCCCGGCCAGCGCCATCTGTCGCACCGTCTCGCCGTTGTTGGCCAGCAGCGGCCCGCTGTCCTGCAGCGGCCAGACCGGAGAGGAGCGGCGGAAGTTGAAGCCCAGAAAGACATGGCCTGCCAGGTCGGCCTGGCTGCGCGGCACGCCGTGACGCGCCAGGTAGGCGGGCGCGGCGACGATCTTGCGCGGCACGGTGGCCAGCTTGCGCGCCGTCAGGCTGGAGGCCCCCAGCGCCCCCACCCGAAAGGCCACGTCGGTGCGGTCCATGTAAAGGTCCGCGATCTCGTCCGACAGCGACAGGTCGATGACGATGTTGGGATAGGCGGCCCAGAAGGCCGGCAGCAGCGGCTGCACCCCCACCAGCCCGAATCCGACCGAGGCCGTCACCCGCACCGTGCCGGTGATGCTGGCCGCGCCCTGCGACAGCTCGCGCTCGACCGCGTCCAGTTCCGCCAGCAGCGCCAGGCTGCGTTCGTAATAGCGCCGCCCCTCGTCGGTCAGCGACAGCCTGCGGGTCGAGCGTTCCAGCAGCCGCACGCCCAGGCGCACCTCGATCCGGCCGACCAGCTTGGAAACGGTCGAGGGCGTCATGCGCATCTGCCGCGCGGCCTCGGAAAAGCTGCCCGTTTCGACCACCCGCAGGAAGACCTGCATCTCTCCGGCGCGGTTGTCCATCATGGCCTCCTGTGAACCCAATTCACAGATCATGTGCCTTTCGGGCGGATTATCAAGCGCGGACAATGGGGTTAAACCGGGGGCAATCCCTGACCGGCCCCGTCTCCTCCTCCGGGGCCCCTTCCTGATGGAGTTCCCATGCAAACCATGACTGCCCATGGCACGCAGATCCCCGCCCTTGGCTTTGGCGTCTTCCGCATGTCCGAGGCCGAGGTCGAGGCCCTGGTGCCCGCCGCGCTGGACACCGGTTTCCGCCATTTCGACACCGCGCAGATCTATGGCAACGAGGCCGCCCTGGGCCGCGCCCTGAAGGCCGCCGGTGCGGCGCGCGACAGGCTGTTCCTGACCACCAAGGTCTGGGTCGACAACTACAGCGCCGATCGTTTCCTGGCCTCGGTCGACGAAAGCCTTGAGAAACTGGGGGTCGATCAGGTCGACCTGCTGCTGGCGCACTGGCCGGGCAACACCGTGCCGGTGGAACAGCAGATCACCTGGCTGAACCAGGCCCATGCCGCCGGCAAGACCCGCGGCATCGGTGTCAGCAACTACAACCGCGCCCAGCTGCGCGCCGCCCAGGCCGCGAGCGATGCTCCGATCCTGACCAACCAGGTCGAGGTCCATCCCTATCTGGACCAGTCCGCCCTGGCCGCCGTTGCCGCGGCAACCGGCACCCTGCTGACCGGCTATTACGGCATGGCCGACGGCGCAGTGCCGCAGGACGCTGCGCTGGCGCGGATCGGTGCCGCCCATGGCAAGACCGCCGCCCAGGTCGGCCTGCGCTGGCTGATTCAGCAGGGCATCGTCGCCCTGTCGAAGACCGCCCGCCCGGACCGCCTGGCCGAGAACTTTGCCATCTTCGACTTTGCCCTGACCGAGGCCGAGATGGCGCAGATCACCGCCCTGGCCCGTCCCGACGGCCGCATCGTCACCCCCGAGGGCCTGGCCCCCGACTGGGCCGCCTGAGGAGAACCGGGATGAGCAAGCAATCCTTCAACTGGCCGCTCCTGGCGCTGGCAACCGGCGCCTTCGGGATCGGCGTGACCGAGTTCTCGCCCATGGGGATGCTGCCGGTGATTGCCGATGGCGTGGGCGTGTCTATTCCCACGGCGGGGCTGCTGGTCAGCGCCTATGCCCTGGGGGTGATGGTGGGCGCGCCGGTTATGACACTGCTGCTGAGCCGCCTGGGCAAGCGCACGGCGCTGATCTGCCTGATGGCGATCTTCACCCTTGGCAACATCCTGTCGGCGCTGGCGCCGGGTTACGGGATGCTGATGCTGGCGCGTGTCGTCACCAGCCTGAACCACGGTGCGTTCTTCGGGCTGGGCGCGGTGGTGGCGGCCTCGGTCGTGGCGCCTGAAAAGCGCGCCAGCGCCGTGGCCGCGATGTTCATGGGGCTGACCATCGCCAATGTGGGCGGCGTGCCGCTGGCGACATGGCTGGGGCAGCAGGTGGGCTGGCGCACGGCCTTTGCCGGCACTGCGGTGCTGGGGCTGATCACCATCGCCGCGCTGACGCTGGCGCTGCCGCGCGGTGCCGCCGGCACCCGCCCCGACGTGAAGCGCGAACTGGGCGTTCTGGTGCGCCCGCAGGTGCTGCTGGCGCTGCTGACGACGGTGCTGGGCGCCAGCGCGATGTTCACCCTTTACACCTACGTGGCGCCGGTGCTGCACAGCCTGACCCAGGCGGGCCCCGGCTTTGTCACCCTGGCGCTGGTGCTGATCGGGCTGGGCTTCACCTGTGGCAACTGGCTGGGCGGCAAGCTGGCCGACTGGTCGCTGGACGGGGCGACCGCGCTGTTCCTAGCGGCACTCGCGGTCCTCAGCTTTGCCCTGCCGGTGGCGGCCCAAAGCCCCCTTGGCGCCGGGATCGGCCTGTTCCTGTGGGGCGCCGCCGCCTTTGCCATCGTGCCGCCGGTGCAGACCCGCGTCATGCAGGCCGCAGCCGAGGCCCCGGGCCTGGCGTCTTCGGTCAACATCGGGGCGTTCAACCTGGGCAATGCCCTGGGCGCGGCCCTGGGTGGCGCGGTGATCAGCCTGGGCGCGGGCTATGCCATGGTGCCGGTCGCAGGCGGGCTGACCGCCGCCCTTGGCCTGGCGCTGGTCTGGCTGGGACGGCGCAACGCCGCCGCCCGGATGCTGAACGCCTGAGCCCTGCGGCGGGGGCCCCTAGCGGGCCCCTGCCATCGCGCCCTCCAGCAGCAGGCGGGCGCGGGCCAGCGTTTCGTCGGCGGGGCCTGTGGCCTCCAGCCGGTGCCAGCCGCCCAGAGGGCCGGTGCCGCGCGCCAGCTGCCCTTCCAGCACCAGCACATCCGCATCCGACCAGTCGGCGCCCCGCCCGGCGATGCGGGCGCGCAGCAGTGCCTCGGGGGCGGTCAGGAACAGCGCCTGCAAGGGGATGCCCATGCGATCGGCCAGCGCCTGCGCGGCGCGGCGGGCCTCGGGGTTCAGGAAAGTCGCATCGAGGATCACCGAAGCGCCTGCCGCCAGCAGCCGCTCGGCCCGTGCCAGCAGCCCGTCGTAGACCGCCGCCCGCGCCCCCGCGCCATAGCCCTGCCCCGGCAGATGCCCCTGGGGGCCAAGCCCCACGGCGACCTTGCGGGCCTCGTCCGTGGCCAGCAGCACCGCCCCCGGCAGCGCCCCCATCCCGGCGGCCAGCCCCCGCGCCAGCACCGACTTGCCGCTGCCGGAATAGCCGCCCACCGCGAGGAAGCGCCCCTTTTGCGGGACAAGGGCCCGGGTGGCCAGGTCCAGATAGGCCCGGATCTCGGCCGCCTGGGCCCCCGGTTGGCCGCAGGCGGCATCGGTCTGCAGCAGCACCATGGCCCGGATCATCGCCCGCACCGCCAGGAACAGCGGCAGCAGCGCCAGACCCGCGTCCTCGGTCCCCCGGGCGGCCGCAAGATAGGCCGACAGGACCCCGCAGGCCGTGCGCTTCAGATCGCGGTGGCACAGGTCCATCACCAGGAAGGCCAGATCATAGAGGACATCGCAAGTGCCCAGGTCCTCGCTGAATTCCAGCGCGTCGAAGGGCACGGGATGGCCCTGCAGCAGCACCAGGTTGCGCAGGTGCAGGTCGCCATGGCCGCGCCGGACATGGCCGCGCGCGGCGCGACGCTCCAGCAGCGGGGTGCCGCGCCGCAGGGCGGCCCGGGCGGTGCGGCGCAGGGCGGGCAGGCCCTCGGTGCCCGGGGCGTCGGAGAATTCGGCAAAGACGCGGTCCAGCTCGTCCAGAATGGCCTCCATCCGCGCCGCGCCCGGCCCCTGAACCACCGGGCATCCGGCATGGTAGCGGTGCAGCATGTGCCCCGTTTCAGCCGCCAGCGCATCGTCGAAGGCGCCACGGGTGGCGATGGCCTCCAGCTCGTCCTCGCGGGGGAAGCGGTGCATCCGCAGCACCCAGTCGACCGGCACGCCATCACCGCCCAGCGACAGGCCCTGCGGCCCTGCCACCACCGGCAGAACCGCATCGTAAAGGGCGGGCGCGGCGGGGGCATTCAGCTGCAGCTCGCGCTCCAGCATCCGGTGCCGCAGCCTGGGCGTCGACAGGTCCATGTAGTCATAGCGCACCGCCCGCTTCAGCTTCAGCACCAGATCCCCCTTCAGGAACAGCAGGGCGCCGTGGGTCTGGATGGTCTCGACCCGGCCCGGACCGGCCGGGAAGGCCGCCCCCGAGGACAGGAAGGCGAGGATGGCAGATTGGTCCGACATGGGGTCCCCCTTTTCGGCCGCCATCCAATCACCGGGGGCGGCGCGGGGCCTTGAGGTCGATCAAGCGGGGCGCCAAAAACGAAAAAACCTGCATGGTGAGATGCAGGTTTTCTTCGGATTTTCTTCCATCAGGGAAGTGGCGCGCTGGGGAGGATTCGAACCCCCGACCCCTTGATTCGTAGTCAAGTACTCTATCCAACTGAGCTACCAGCGCGTCGTGGGGTGCGATCTACAGCCCCCGCCCGGACCACGCAAGAGCGAATTCGGCGAAAGCTGTGGAAAACTTCGACTTTCCGCGATGCCCTTGCGGCAGGGTCATTGCGCCGCCAGATCGCGGCCGGGGATGTCGCGGCTGGCGATCTCTTTCGGCAGGTAGATCAGGAAGACCGTGCCGTCGGGGCCGGTGCGCTCCAGGTCGATATGGCCGCCATGGCCGCGCACCAGTTCGGCGGCGATGGCAAGGCCCAGCCCGGTGCCGCCCTTGCGCGCCCCGCCCGAGAACGGCGTGAACAGATTGTCGCGCGCCTTGGGCGGCAGGCCGGGGCCGGTATCGGCCACCCGGATCGTCCAGCAGCTGTCGGTTTCCTCGGCCGCCACGGCGATCTCGCCGGCGGCACCGGTGCTTTCGATGGCCTGCCGGGCGTTGCGCACCAGGTTGAAGATCACCCGGTGCAGCTGTTCGGGGTCGGCCCGTAGGCGCAGGGTGGCGGGGATGTCCTCGGCAAAGGAGATGTCGTGATCGCCCACCGCCAGCCGTTCGCTGTCGATCACGTCGCCCACCACATCCATCAGCGCCACATGCGCCAGCCGGGGCGCCGGTTCCTCGGACTTGCCGAAGGCCAGAGTTGCCTCGCACAGGTTCACCGCGCGGGTGATCGAATTCACCACCTTCGGCGCCAGCCGCTTGACGGCGGGATCCTCGGACACCTCCAGCCGGTCGGTGAACAGCTGCGCCGAGGTCAGGATGTTGCGCAGGTCATGGCTGATCTTGGCCACGGCGGATCCCAGCTGCGCCAGCCGCTCCTTCTGCTTGAGCGAGGCGGAAAGCTGCGTTTCCAGATCCAGCAGCGCCTCTTCGGCATCGCGCAGGTCGCGCACACTGGCCTTGGGCTGGATCACCCGGCGCACGTCCTCGGGGTCTTCGGTATAGGCGCGCATCTCGGCGATGAAACGCTTCATCGGCTCAAGGATGAAGCTGCGCACGGTGATGAACAGCAAAAGCGCCGTGAAGACCGAGAAGATCGCCGAGATCAGGAACATGTTGCGCCCGTAATCGATCATCGCGGTGCGCAGCGGCCCCGAGGGCATCGTGACCTCGATCAGCAGGCCGGCCTCGCGGACGGGGCTGCCGATGACGCGGATGACGCGGTTCTTGGGCGTGGCCAGCGTCACCAGCGCCTGGTGGATCAGCTGGGTCGCGGTGGCGTCGCGCAGGTCGAACGTGGCCTCGACCGGGCCCGGCACCGGCGAGGACAGCACCAGCTGGCGCGCCTCGTCACGGCGCAGCACGACGTTGTAGACCTCGGCGTTCTTCAGCAGCTCCTGCTCCAGCGAGGGCGAGATCTTGTTGTCATCCGCCAGAAGCGACAGCGAGGCGATCTGGGCGCGTTCAAGGCGCGACAGCAGGTAATCCTCGCGGAAGCGCGCGACCGAGGGGACCAGGATCAGCACTTCGGCAAGGATCACGAACAGTGCCGTGAGGATCAGGAAGCGGCCGGAAAGCGATCGGATCATGCGCAAGCTCTTGCAGCGACGGGCCCCTGCCCGCCGACGGGTCGTGACGGTTTGCCGCAAACCTAGTGCGTTGCACGACGTTATACCAGTTCCGTGACGGCAGGTCCCTGCGTCGCCCGGCCGGGAAAACATCGCCCGGGGCGGGGAATTGCCTGCAACTTGGGTTTGACAACGGGCAGGGCCGTTCTTATAGACCGGGCTTCGAACACGGCGGGTTCCCTGGGCGATTCCCGGGGCTGCATCGCCCTACCCCTTCCCTGAGCGTCCAGAAGACGGGCAAGGCGGGGATCACAGCAACGCCCCGGTGGAACTGCCGGCGGGGATAGTAACGGAGACGGAGCGATGAAACGCACCTACCAACCTTCGAACCTGGTCCGCAAACGGCGCCACGGTTTCCGCGCCCGCATGGCCACCAAGGCCGGCCGCAAGGTTCTGAACGCACGCCGCGCACGCGGCCGCAAGAGCCTCTGCGCCTGATCGGGTGCGCCTCTTCGCCTGCGAAGGGGACAGCAAGACCATGACACCGCCGAGTGCCCCGCCCGAAGCTTCCGACAAGCCGAGGGTTCAGGCCTCGGCGGTTTCGTCATGTCCGGGCGGCACGCGCCTGAGCGTGCTGCAGAAGCGGTCAGAGTTCCTGGCCGCCGCCCAGGCCCGTCGCCAGGGCACGCCGGCGATGATGCTGCAGGCGCGCCGCCGCGCCCCCCATGAAACCGCCACCGGCATCCGCATCGGCTTCACCTGCTCGAAGAAGGTGGGCAATGCCGTCGCGCGCAACCGTGCCAAACGGCGGATGCGCGAAGTGGCCCGCCTGGTGCTGCCACTGCACGGGCTGGACGGCTGGGACTACGTGCTGATCGGCCGCCGCGACGCCACCGCCGAACGCGATTTCGTGCTGCTGCAGCAGGATCTGGTGAAAGCCCTGGCAAAGCTGCACGCACCGCGCGGAGACCGCACATGAGCCCCGCCGCCCGGATCCTGGCCCTGCCGATCCGGGCCTACCGGCTGATCTTCTCGCCCTGGGTGGGACACAACTGCCGCTACGACCCGACCTGCTCGGCCTATATCCTTCAGGCGCTGGACCGCCACGGCGCGCTCAAGGGCGGCTGGCTGTCGATCCGCCGGGTGGCGCGCTGCCACCCCTGGGGCGGCATGGGCGTGGATGACGTGCCGAAGTAACCCCTGCCCTGTCCCCGCGGGCCCGCCCGTGCTAGACAGACCCATCCTTTCCGCCTCTCCAGCCAACCGGATCCTTCCGATGTTCGACGACGACGACAGCGACGACATTCACCCGCTCTTTCACGGCGCACCCTCCTCGACCGAGTTCAAGAAGCTGAGGAAACGCATCGTCCGCCAGACCCGCGAGGCGATCGAGCAATACGGCATGGTCGAGCGCGGCGCCAAATGGCTGGTCTGCCTGTCGGGCGGCAAGGACAGCTACACGCTGCTGGCGGTCCTGCACGAGCTGCAGTGGCGCGGCCTGCTGCCGGTCGAGCTGCTGGCCTGCAACCTCGACCAGGGGCAGCCCGGGTTCCCCGCGACGGTGCTGCCGGAATTCCTTGAAAAGATGGGCGTTCCGCATCGGATCGAATACCAGGACACCTATTCCGTGGTGATGGACAAGGTGCCCCAGGGGCGGACCTATTGCGCGCTTTGCTCGCGGCTGCGGCGCGGCAACCTCTATCGCATCGCGCGCGAGGAAGGCTGTTCCGCCGTGGTGCTGGGCCACCACCGCGACGACATTCTCGAGACATTTTTCATGAACCTCTTCCATGGCGGGCGGCTGGCCACCATGCCGCCGAAGCTGGTGAACGAAGAGGGCGACCTGTTCCTGTACCGTCCGCTGGCGCATGTCGCCGAGGCCGATTGCGAGAAATTCGCGCAGGCGATGAACTATCCGATCATTCCCTGCGATCTCTGCGGTTCTCAGGATGGTCTGCAACGCCAACAGGTGAAACAGATTCTGGATGGCTGGGAACGCAATTCGCCCGGACGGCGCCAGGTGATGTTCCGCGCATTGATGAATGCGCGCCCCTCGCATCTGCTGGACCCCAAGCTGTTCGATTTCGCCGGCCTGTCGCTGGGGCCGCGGGCGGTGGAAGAGGATTCCATTCCGAGCTTGCGTTAAACCGGTGTTGAGTTTCTGGTCCTAGCGTGCGGACCAAATGGTCTGGGAAGGCAAGTCATGTACGCAATCACGGGGAAACAGGTGCAGCAGATCCGCCGCGCGCTGATCTGGCTGACGTCCGGCACGCAGCTGCTGGTGCTGCTGCCGCTCCTGTGCCTCCTGGGCTACTGGATCGCCGGAGAGGTCGCGCTGATCGTGATTGCCCTGGTGGTGCCGCTGCTGCGCATCGCCTCCGGCATGAGCCAGACCCGACCCGATGCCCCGCCGCCGCGCGCCTGCGATGCGGTGACCGGGCTGGCGCTGCGGGATTCGCTGGAAATGATGCTGGATGGCGCGCTGCAGACCCAGGCCGTGTCGACGATGCGGACCGCCTGCGTGATGCTGCAGATCGACGACTATGACGCGTTTTCAGATCGTTACGGCCCGAATGCCAGCGATGACGTGCTGTATCGGGTGGCCGGCCGGCTGCGCAGCGCCATGCGTGACGACGACCTGATCTGCAAGATGGGCCACGCCACCTTCGGCATCGGCATGGCCCCCGCCACCCATATGGACCTGGAGGCGATGATCCAGCTCGCCGCGCGGCTGCAGCAGATGGTCGAGGAACCGATCGCGCTGGATTCGACCACCGTCTACATTTCCTGCTCGATCGGCTTCTGCCTGGGATCGCGCAGCCCGATGCCCACCGGCGCCTCGCTGATCGCCGCATCCCAGGGCGCCCTGCTGGAGGCTTCGCGCTACGCGCCCTCTGCCATCCGGTCCTTCTCGGCCGAGATGATGCGCGGCAAGCGCGGCCGGGCGCTGCGCGTGGAAGAGGTCGCGGCGGCGCTGGAAAAGGGCCAGATCGTGCCGTTCTTCCAGCCGCAGGTATCGACCGACACCGGCCTGGTCACCGGTTTCGAGGCCCTGGCGCGCTGGTGCCACCCGGATCGCGGCATGATCTCTCCGGCGGAATTCCTGCCGCTGATCGAACAGGGCGGGCTGATCGAACGGCTGGGCGATACCATGCTGGTGCAGTCGCTGACCGCGCTGACACAATGGGATGCAGCGGATGTGCAGGTGCCGCAGGTGGGCGTCAACTTCTCGATGGAAGAGCTGATGAACCCGCGGCTGATGGAAAAGCTGCAGTGGCAGCTGGACCGCTTTGGCCTGGCGCCGCAGCGGCTGGCGATCGAGGTGCTGGAAAACGTCGTCGCCGCCTCGCCCGAAGATGTCGTGGCCCGCAATATCAATGGCCTGGCCAAGCTGGGCTGCCGGATCGACCTGGATGATTTCGGCACTGGCCATGCCTCGATCTCGTCCATCCGGCGCTTCGCGGTCGAGCGGCTGAAGATCGACCGCAGCTTCGTGATGAAGGTCGATTGCGACGCCGAGCAGCAGCGCATGGTGGCCGCGATCCTGACCATGGCCGAACGCCTTGGCCTGTCGACCCTGGCCGAGGGGGTCGAAACCCCCGGCGAACACGCCATGCTGGCGCAGCTGGGCTGCGACCACGTCCAGGGCTACGAAGTCGCCCGCCCGATGCCCTTCGAACAGACCATCGAATGGATCCGCGCCTATCACGCCGGGTTGACCGAAGCGCCGAAATTCGGCCGCGGCGCGTCCTGAGGCACCGCCCGGATCAACCCTGACGCGCATCCGGCGGCGCAACGCCCCGCCTCAGGCGGCCCTTCGGATGGCGCCCGCCAGCCCTCTGGTTTCGCTCTGAAAAGCCGCGTTTTCGCAGGAAACGGCGCGGCGGCATCCTCTTCACTTCCGCTTGGAAACCGTGATTGCCCTTGACCTTTGGGCCTTCGGCTTGTTGAACGCCGCTTACCGGATTTTGTAAATCGCAAATACCAGAGGTGGCGCAGCGCGATGGACTCGCAGAACAAGAATCTCATCCTGGCCACGGTGCTCAGCTTCATCGTGGTCGTCATCTGGTTCGTGGTCTTCCCGCCGCCGGAAAAACCCGCCAATACCGCACCGACCGAGACCTCGGCCGCAGCGGGCAGCGCGGTCCCCGGCGTCAGCGCCTCCACGGCGACGACCGACAGCGGCGCCGCAGCGCCTGCGACCCAGACCTCGGCCGAGGCGAATGCCCCCCGCGTCGACATCGACACGCCCGCTCTGGCCGGCTCGATCTCGCTTGACGGTGGCCGCATCGACCAGCTGAGCCTGAAGAAATACCACGAGACGCTGGACCCGAATTCACCGGACGTCACGCTGTTCAACCCCTCGGGGGACAAGGACGCCTATTACGCGATCTACGGCTGGATCCCGACCGATGGCAGCACCCAGCCCGTTCCCGGCGCCAGCACCCGCTGGACGCTGGAGAGCGGCGACAAGCTGACGCCCTCGACCCCGGTGACGCTGAAGTGGGACAACGGCCAGGGCCTGGTCTTCCACAAGACCTACGCCATCGACGACAAGTTCATGTTCACCGTGACCCAGTCGGTCGAGAACACCACCGACAAGCCGGTGGCCCTGCGCCCCTACGGCCTGCTGCGCCGCGAGGGCCTGCCCTCGACGCTGCAGAACTTCTTCGTTGTGCACGAAGGCCTCATCCGCATGTCCGATGGCAAGCTGGAAGAGACCAAGTACAAGAAGATGCCGGACATGGAGGTCTCGAAGACCGACGGCATCCCGGAAGAGCGCATCGACGTCCAGAAAAGCGGCTGGATCGGCCTGACCGAACACTATTGGATGAGCACGCTGATCCCCGGCGACCAGCCCTTCCGCAGCTCGGCCAAGTACTATCCGTCGCAGAACGTCTACCAGACCGAAGCGGTGCTGGACACGCAGACCGTCGCGCCGGGGGCAACCGCCCAGGTCAAGACGCAGCTGTTCGCAGGTGCCAAGGAAGCCGACACCATCAAGGCCTATCAGGATGCCGGCGTGCCGCGCTTCTTCGACAGCATCGACTGGGGCTGGTTCTTCTTCCTGACCAAGCCGATCTTCTGGCTGATCCACTGGCTGCACAGCTTCATCGGCAACATGGGCTGGTCGATCATCGCGATGACGATCTTCCTGAAGGCGCTGCTGTTCCCGCTGGCCTACAAGTCCTACGCCTCGATGGCGAAGATGAAGGAACTGCAGCCGCAGATGGAGAAGCTGAAGGAGAAGTGCGGCGACGACCGTGCGAAGCTTCAGAAAGAGATGATGGCGCTCTACAAGAAGGAAAAGGTCAACCCCGCCGCGGGCTGCCTGCCGGTCCTTCTGCAGATCCCGATCTTCTTCTCGCTCTACAAGGTGATCTTCGTCACGCTTGAACTGCGCCAGCAGCCCTGGATCGGCTGGATCCACGACCTGTCCTCGCCGGACCCGTCCTCGATCCTGAACCTGTTCGGCCTGCTGCCCTGGAGCACCCCCGGCATTGACAGCCCGTTCCACATCATCAGCCTCGGCGTGCTGCCGATCCTGCTGGGTATCTCGATGTGGCTGCAGCAGCGTCTGAACCCGGCACCGCAGGATCCGGGCCAGAAGATGATCTTTGCCTGGATGCCCTGGGTGTTCATGTTCATGCTGGGCCGCTTTGCCTCGGGCCTGGTGCTGTACTGGATCACCAACAACACCATCACCTTCTGCCAGCAGTACCTGATCATGCGGTTCCACGGTTACAAACCGGATGTGTTCGGCAACATGAAGGACAGCTTCAAGATGCCGAAGTTCGGCAAGAAGGGCGGCAAGTAACATGGCCAGCGTCGCGCAGATCTGGCGGCACCCGATCAAGGGGATCGGGGCCGAATCCCTGGACGGCGTGACGCTGACCGCCGGTCGCCCGATGCCGGGCGACCGGGCCTGGGCCATGACGACGGGGGACACTGTCGACACCGGCACCTGGCAGTCGTGCAAGAACTTTGCCCGGGGCTGCTACGGCCCCCAGCTGATGGCCATCACGGCCGAAACCCGCGGGCAGGTCATCCACCTCGACCATCCCGCCGCCGGCCCGATCGCCATCGACCCCGCCCGTGACGGCGCGGCGTTGCGCGACTGGCTGGCCCCCCTCTGGCCCGAGGCGCGTCCCGCCCTCGGGTCCCTCATTCCCGCGCCCGAGGACACCGGTCTGTCGGATGCGAACTATGCCTGCCTGTCGATCCTGGGCACGGCCTCGCTGCAGGCGCTGTCGCAGGCCTGCGGGCGCCCCCTTGATCCGCGTCGCTTTCGTGGCAACATCTGGCTGGACGGCCTCGCCCCCTTCGAGGAGCTTGACTGGACCGGACGGCGGATGCAGATCGGCGACACGGTGCTGGAGGTGGTCGAACGGATCGACCGCTGCCGCGCCACGCAGGTCAACCCGGAGACGGGCGAAGAGGACACCCCCACTCTTCTGACCCTGCGCAAGACCTGGGGACATATCGATTTCGGCGTCAAGGCCCGGGTGATCACCGGCGGCGCCCTTACCACCGGACAGGAGATCACCCTGCTATGACCGCCCTGCCCTTCCCGCTTGCCGAAGAGCCCGATCCCCAGACCGCCGAGCGCGGCCGCCTGATGTTCGCCGGCCCCGTCGATTTCGTCAAAGGCGTGGTCGCCATGTCGGGCCTGCCCGATGCCGACCGCCTGGAGGTCTGCTTTGCCGGGCGTTCGAATGTCGGCAAGTCCAGCCTGATCAACGCGCTGACCGGCCGCAAGGGTCTGGCGCGGGCCTCGAACACGCCCGGCCGCACCCAGGAGATCAACTATTTCTCGCTGGGCGAGGAACGCTTTCTGGTCGACCTTCCGGGTTATGGCTATGCCAATGCGCCGGTGGCCGTGGTCGAGAAATGGCAGCGCCTGCTCAAGCAGTATCTGCAGGGCCGCGTGACGCTGCGCCGGGCCTTCGTGCTGATCGACACCCGCCATGGCATCAAGGCCGTGGACGAAGAGATCCTCAAGCTGCTCGACAGCGCCGCCGTGACCTTCCAGGTGGTGATGACCAAGGCCGACAAGGTGAAGGCCTCGGACCGCGAGAAGATCATGGAGCAGGTCCGGGCAGCCCTGGCCAAGCACCCCGCCGCCTACCCCGAGATCATCATGACCTCGTCGGAAAAGGGCGACGGCATCCCGACGCTGCGCGCCATCATCGCCAGCCTGACCTGAGCAACAGACGGATCCGGTGATCTGACGACAGGGCCCCACGCGCGGGCCCTGTTTTTTGCCAACGTCCCCTTTCTGGATCCGTAAGCATCAGGAGGGCAGGCTGCCGGTTCCCTGCTCAGGCTTGCCACGACAAAGCGGCCCCGCTCTGGCATCGGGTTCTGCGCGTGGCAAAACCGATGACAGCCCACGCCCCGGCCAGTGTGCCGCCCGCGCCGGTCATCAAACCAGATCCGCAATGTTGGAACAGCTCTCGCCCGAAGCAGACCATGCCGGGGGCGGTCGCGCCGCCTGCGCCCCACATCCGAGCGCATCCCGTCCTTCCGTCATGCGGCCTCCGGTCCTGGCCAGGCACTGGTGCGCCACCGCAGACCATGGTCCACCCCTCGTCGCCCGGCGGCCAGACGCCAAGGTCCCGCCCGGGTCTCGGGGCCTCGGGCCCAGGTCTTGCGGCTCAAGTCTTGCGGCTCAGGTCTAGGGGCCTAGGTCTCAGAGCCCAGGTCCTGAAGGTCGGGTCTCGGGGCCTAGGTCTCGGGGCCAACAGTCCCGCCAGCAAGGATCGGTCCTCCCAAGGGCATCGCGCCGCTCAGGTCGCGGGCTGGTCCCGGCGTGCCATAGCAAACTATGCCCGGCAGAAGGCCGGACAGCGCTCCGTCGCTCTGGTTCACCCACAGCTCTGGTTCAGAAGCGCCAGGAGACCCGGGCAGTGAGGGTCGAAATACCACCGCCGCCCTTTTCCAGGTCGCGCAGTTCGTGGTGCAGGATCTCGGCCCCCAGCGACAGGTGGCGGTTCCAGGCATAGTCAAAACCCAGCCCCAGCACGCCCCCGGTCTGGGTTCCGAAAGATCCCCGCGCCACGGCAATGCCCCCGGTGACGTAGTACAGCAGCTGGTTGTCGCCGGTGCCCAGCGACAGCTTCAGATGATCCAGATGCCGGATGTCGCCATGGGTGGTGCCGATATCGGTGTTCGACAGTTCCAGCTCGGCCCCGGTGACGGCACCGCCATAGGACTGGCGATAGCCCAGATGCAGGCTGCGGATGGACGAATCGTCGCTGTCGAGAACCAGCGCCATGTTGCCGCCGATATAGGCCCCATCCCAGCGATCCAGCGCCTGCAAAGGGGCGCAACAAATAAGAACCAGGGCCCCGGAGAGCGGGGCAGCACGAGCGATCATTCTGGCGCGGTTCCCTGTCATCATGTCTTTATAACACACGACAGGGTTGAAAGTTTCGTGAAAAAGTGACCCGAGGTCAGGGAACCGCGAAAATTGTCACCAGATTGCGCCGCCCTCCAGCCGGACCTGGCGGTCCATGCGGGCGGCAAGCTCCAGGTTGTGGGTGGCGATCAGGGCGGCCAGGCCTTCGGTGCGCACCAGCGTCAGCAGCGCGGCAAAGACCAGCTCCGAGGTGCCGGGATCAAGGTTGCCGGTGGGTTCATCCGCCAACAGCAACGCCGGACCATTGGCCAGCGCCCGGCAGAAGGCGACGCGCTGCTGTTCCCCGCCCGACAGTTCCGCCGGACGGTGGCTGGCACGGGCGGTCAGGCCGACGGTCTCCAGCAGGGCGGCGGCGCGGGCGCGGGCGGCACTGCGGGACTGGCCGGCCGCCAGCTGCGGCAGAACGATGTTTTCCTCGGCGGAAAACTCCGGCAGCAGGTGGTGGAACTGGTAGACAAAGCCCACCTTGTCGCGCCGGATCGCGGTGCGGCGGCGGTCATTCAGGCCGGTGACGTCCTCGTCCGAAATCAGCACCTTGCCGCTGTCGGGCTGATCCAGCAGCCCGGCGATGTGCAGCAGCGTCGACTTGCCCGAGCCCGAGGGCGCGACCAGGGCCACGACCTCTCCGGCATGGACGGTCAGATCGGCATCGCGCAGCACCGTGATCTCGTTCGGCTGGCCGTGGTTGTAGCCCTTCGAGAGCGCCTGAAGGGTCAGGACGGGATTATTCATAGCGCAGCGCCTCCACGGGGTTCATGCGGGCCGCACGGCGGGCCGGGAAGATGGTGACCCCGAAGGAGAGGCCGAGGGACAGGCAGACCGAGGAGACCACGTCGCGCAGCTGCAGCTTGGCGGGCAGATGGTAGATGCCGCGGATCGAGGGATCCCAGACGCCGCCGCCCGAAAGGTAGTTCACCACCGAGAAGATCGGGTCGATCCAGATCGCGAACAGGCAGCCCAGGATCACCCCCACCGCCGTGCCGATCAGCCCGGTGAAGGCGCCGCAGATGAAGAAGACGCGCAGCACCGCGCCCTCGGTCAGGCCCATGGTGCGCAGGATGCCGATGTCGCGGCCCTTGTTCTTGACCAGCATGATCAGCCCCGAGACGATGTTCATCGAGGCGATCAGCACCAGGATCGACAGGATGACGAACATCACGTTGTCCTCGACCGTCAGCGCGTTCAGGAAGGATCCGTTGGCATCGCGCCAGGTCCAGGCCAGGGCGCGGTCGCCGGCGGCCTTCAGCAGCGCGGGAACGATGGCTTCCACGTGGTCGGGATCGGCGGTCATCACCTCGATCTCGTCGGCGGTGCCTTCGCGGTTGAAATAGGACTGGGCCTCGGCGAAGGGCATGTAGAGGCGGGTGCGGTCGATGTCGTAGCGCCCGGCGGTGAAGATGTAGGTGACTTCGTAGTTCTTCACCCGCGGCGAGGTGCCGAAGGGCGTCTTGACCCCTTCGGGAGAGATCAGCCGGATCTGGTCGCCGACCTGCACGCCCAGTTCCTGCGCCACGCCCGAGCCGATCGCCACGCCCTTGTCGAAATCGGCGAAATCGCCCCAGGACTTGTCGGCATGGGCGATGCGCGGGATCGCGGCAAGGTCCTTGGCGGTGATGCCGAAGACCTCGATCCCGGCGTTACGGCCGTTGGCGGTGGCCATGATCTGGCCCTTGATCAGCGGCGCCGCGCGGGTGACGCCGGGGACCTTGGCGATCGCCTCGGCCTCCTGGGTGTAGTCGGTGATGGCGCGGTTCAGGCGGCCATTGGGGTCGACCTCGCCGGAATTGTAGATCGTGACATGGGCGTTGGCGCCCAGGATCGTGTCGACGAATTCGGCGCGGAAGCCTTCGCGCACCGCCAGCGTCGCGATCAGCGCGAAGACGGCCAGCGCGATGCCGATCAGCGAGATCCAGGTCATCACGGAGACGCCGCCCTCGGCCCGGCGGGCGCGCAGGTAGCGCCAGGCAATCATCCATTCGTAGCGGGAAAACGGGGGGGCGCTGCTCACGTCGGGGTTCCTCGTTGTTGCCGGGCGGAAGGTGGGGCGGTTGGCCCGGGGGGTCAAGGGCACGCGGGAACTGGCGCCCTTGCGGGCGCCAGGCCTCCGGCGGAGGTATTTCAGAACAAGAAAATGCGGAAGGCCGCGCGCCCGCACCTTGTCGTGAGGGCGCGGGAGGCCGCCTAGCGCAGGATCGGCGGCTTTGCCGGATCCGAGCCGGGGGCGATGCGGGTGATTTCCTGCGGCTTCAGCGCCTCGGGGAGGTCGAAGCGCAGGCCGACGCGCGCGAGCGCCCCGGAATGCACGTCGGAGGCGCGGAAGAAGCCCACATCCATCTGCCCCGCCTCGATGCCGGAGAAGGTGAGGGCCTCGGAGGCGGCCTTGGCGAGCGCCCCCTCGGCGCCCGGCACCGCGTCGATGAAGGCCAGCATATGCGAGCGGCGGCCCTTGTCGTCCTCGGTCCCGGCAAGGAAGGCGCAATCGGCAAGGCCTGCGGCCATGGCGAGTTTCGTGTCGAGCGCGGTGATCAGGGTTTCGGGCAGGCCGTGCGGCGGGTGGAAGGCCTCGATCTGGGCCTCGACCTCTTCGGGGGCATGGCCGATGGTCTCGGCCAGCCAGGAGACGGCCTCGGGGGGGATGAGGATCGCGGAAGGGGTGTCGAGGTTGACCGCAAGGCCCACGCCCTGCCCCGCCAGCTGTTCGACCACCGCGCGCCCCGAAAGCGCCACATAGGGCGAGATGCGCCCGGTGAAGGCCGCCAGGCGTTCCTCTCGGTCGAAGAGCAGCACGAAGGTCACGTCCTCGACGGGGAAGAGTTCGGGCGTGGCATTGTCGCCGGTGGCCTCGGCGCCCAGCAGCAGGAAGAGCTCGCTGTCGGCGAGGCGCTCGTAGAAGCGCAGGCGGGCGGCGTCGTCCTCGGGGGCGCCGTCCATGGCCGCATGGGCCAGATCCAGGGGGGTGGTTTCGCTCATTCCATCGCCTTTCGTACCTCGGCGCGCAGCACCGGGAGGAGGTCCGTTTCGAACCAGGGGTTGCGGCGCAGCCATGCCGTATTGCGCCAGGAGGGATGAGGCAAGGGGATCGTGCCGGGAAGATGGTCGCGCCAGCCTGCCACGGTTTCGCTGAGCGGCAGGCGGCGGCCAAGGTGCAGGCGCTGCGCATGGGCACCGATCAGCAGCCGAAGCCGCAGGTTCGGCAGCCCTGCCAGCAGGGCCGCGTGCCAGGTCCGGGCACAAAGCGGCGGCGGCGGCAGGTCGGACCCCTTCGCGTCATATCCCGGGAAACAGAAGGCCGTGGGCAGGAAGGCCATCCGCGCCAGGTCGTAGAAATCGTCGCGACCGACCCCCATCCAGTCGCGCAGCCGGTCGCCCGAGCGGTCGTCGAAGGGGCGCTGACGCTCATGCGCCTGCAGCCCCGGAGCCTGGCCCGCGATCAGGATGCGGGCGCGCGGGTCCAGCCAGACCACCGGCGCGGGGGCATGGCGGGTGCGCGTCGCGGCAAAGCGCGCGGCGCAGAGGCGGCAGGCCCGCAGATCATCGAGAAGCGCTTGCATCTGCGCAATCTGTGGGCAGGACGGGGCGGGCGCAAGCCCCGGGGTCGCGCGGAAGCTGCAGCGCTCGGCACCCCTGGCCCTGTGGTTGCGCGACCTTGCGGGAACCGGCCGTCCGGCGGCCCCGGGCGGTTGCCGTCCCCCGGCAAATCCCTTAACCCCCAAGGGCAAAAGAGCCAAAGGGACAGGGGATCAAGGCCGCATGTACCGCGTCTGGAGTTTCATCACAAACTATTCGCTGCTGCTGATCATCGGCGCGGTGATCGCGCTGGTCTGGGCGAATGTCGACCCCGACCACTACCACCATTTCGTGCACATGGTGATCTGGGACAACGCCCCGATCGGAGCCTACGAGGACGGCCACCGCGTCCTGACGCTGCACTACCTGATCAACGACATGCTGATGGCCTTCTTCTTTGCCATCGCGGCCAAGGAAGTCTGGGAAGCGGTGATCCTGGAGGAGGGATCGCTGCGGGGCAAGAAGGCGGCGACGCCGCTGTTTGCCACCGCCGGCGGGATGCTGGGGCCGATCGCGGTCTATCTGGGGCTGGCGCTGGTGCTGGGGTCCGACACGTTCAGCGCGGTGAAGAACGGCTGGGCGATCCCGGCGGCGACCGATATCGCGTTTTCCTACCTGGTGGGGCGGCTGGTTTTCGGCGCGGGCCACCCGGCGGTGCGCTTCCTGCTGCTGCTGGCCATCGCCGATGATGCGGGCGGGCTGATCATCCTGGCGATCTTCTATCCCTCCAGCGCGCTGGCGCCGGAATGGCTGCTGCTGTCGCTGGCGGCGGCGCTGCTGGTGTTCTTCCTGTTCAACCACCTGCCCCGCCGCATGGACAAGCACAACCAGGACCGGCCGAATTCCACCTGGGTGCGCGACCGGCTGGGCTTTTGGCCCTATCTGATCGCCGGCTGCTTCAGCTGGTACGGCTTCATGAAGGCGGGCATCCACCCGGCGCTCGGCCTGCTGCCGATCGTGCCGACGATCCCCCATGCCGACCGCGCCTTTGGCTTCTTCTCGGAGGCCGAGCAGTACCTGACCGACCTGCTGAACCATATCGAGCACGGGCTGAAGCACCCGGTCGAGATCGTGCTGTTCTTCTTCGGCCTGATGAACGCCGGGGTCGAGTTCAACGCGATTTCCGAACCCACCTGGCTGGTCATGGCGGGCCTGTTGATCGGCAAGCCGCTGGGCATCACGATTTTCGGCATCGTCGGCGCGCACCTGCTGCGGCTGGGCCTGCCACAGGGGATGCGCACCATCGACCTGTTCGTGGTGGGCTGCGTGGCGGCGATCGGCTTTACCGTGTCGCTGTTCGTCGCCTCGGTCGCCTTCCCGGGCGGCGACGTGCAGGATGCCGCCAAGATGGGCGCCCTGTTCAGCTTTGCCGCGGCGATTGTGTCGATCGTGGCGGGGGTGCTGTGCCGGGTGCAGAAGGTCGAAGGCTAAGGCCCCTTCCCCAGACAATCCTTCAAAGGGCGCGGCCGGACGGCTGCGCCCTTTCTGCTGCGCCCCTTCTGATCCGGCATTCGAAACAGGATGGCCAAAGCTCTTCCACTCGGACATACTTATAACGTGCTTTGATAAACAAAGTTGCAACCTTAGAGGGTTAACCAAGTCTGCAAGCCACGTGCGCCGAGGGGGAGGGTTCGCCACGCCATGCTTGAATTCGAAGCGGTCTCCAAGTCCTTCTGGACGGGCAGCCATCGCAAGGTGATCCTGGACCGGGCCAGCTTCCGGGTCGAGCTGGGCCATTCCCTGGGCATCCTGGCGCCCAATGGCACCGGCAAGACGACGCTGGTCAACATGATGGCCGGTCTGGAAAAACCCGACGAGGGCGAGATCCGCCGCAGCTGCAACATCTCGTTCCCGCTGGGCTTCATGGGCGGTATCACCAACAAGCACTCGGCGGTCGAGAATTCCCGTTACATCGCGCGCATCTACGGGCTGGATCCCGACTATGTCGAGGCCTTCTGCCGCTGGCTGTGCGATCTGGGGGAATATTTCGACCGGCCGCTGGCCAGCTATTCCTCGGGGATGCGGTCGCGGTTCAGCTTTGCGCTGCTGCTGGCGCTGGAATTCGACATCTACCTGATCGACGAGGGGATGCCCGGTACCGGCGACGTGGAATTCAACCGCAAGGCCGGCGACATCCTGCGCGAGCGGCTGGACCGCACCACAATCATCATCGTCTCGCACAGCCCCCGCACGCTGGAGAAATACGTCCGCGAGGCCGCCGTGCTGCGCGATGGCCAGCTGCATCTGTTCGACACCCTGGAAGAGGCGCGCAGGCTATATGACTACAAGGGTTGAACGCTACCGCTTCCGCCGTCCCCAGGGCGCGGTCGAGGCGCTTCTGGCCGACGACACGCCACAGGGCCTGCCGGACGTCCCACCGCTGCCCGCAGAGGATGCCCTGCCCCCCGATGCCGCCGAAGCCGAGGGGCTGACCGGCCGCCAGCTGCGCATGGCACGGCGCAAGGCGCAGAAACACGGGATGGAGCCGCGCTCGGACCAGGATGCGGTGCGGATGCTGCGGGCCGAGGGAATCGATCCGTTCTCGGCCGACAGTGCGCTGGAGCCGCTGGCCGAAGACGCCGCCGGTTCGGTCGTGCCCGCGGACGAGCATCTGCCGGCCCGGGGGCTGACGCCCTCGGAACGGCGCGAGCGGCAGATCATCGACATCCGCCGCGACATCGCCCGGCGGCGGCGGCGGCGCTCGGCCCAGCTGATCGCGCGGCTGACGGTCTTCATCTTCCTGCCGACGCTGCTGGCGGGCTATTACTATTACCGCATCGCCACGCCGATGTACGCCACCAAGGCGGAATTCGTGATCCTGCAGGCCGATGCCGCCACCGGCCCGCTGGGGGGGCTGTTCGCGGGCACCCAGTTTGCCACCAACCAGGACAGCATCTCGGTCCAGGCCTACCTGCAGTCGATGGATGCGATGCTGCGCCTTGATGCCGATCTGGGGTTCCGCCAGCATTTCGCGCAAAGTTGGATCGACCCGATCCAGCGGATGCCGGCGGATGCCACCAACGAACAGGCCTACGGCGTCTACAAGAAGCGCGTTCAGATCGGCTATGACCCGAGCGAGGGGCTGATCCGGATGGAGGTCTCGGCCGCCGATCCCGGACTGGCAGAGGCCTTCGCGACCCACCTGATCCACTACGCCGAAGAGCGCGTGGATACGCTGTCGCAGCGCAAGCGCGCCGATGCCATGGCCTCGGCCGAGAAGAGCCTGACCGAGGCCCGTGACGAACGCCGTGCCGCGCAGGAGCGGCTGGTGCGCCTGCAGGAGGGGACGCTGCTGGACCCTGCGGCGGTGGTGGCCAGCCTGCGGGGCCAGATCAGCACGGTCGAGGTCCAGATCCAGGACAAGCAGCTGCAGAAGGAGGCGCTGCTGGACAACCTGCGACCGAACATGGCGCGCGTCTCGGGGATCGAGGCCGACATCACGCGGCTGAACGACATGCTGGGCCAGCTGAACGCACGGATGACCCAGGTGCAGGCGGACAAGAGCTCTCTCGCGGAAACGACGGTGCAGGTGCAGATGGCGCAGGCGGATCTGGCGACGATGGACATGTTCCTGCAATCGGCGCTGGAGAACGAAAAGCAGGCCTCGCTGGAGGCCAGCCGCCAGGTGCGCTACCTGACAACATCGGTGCGGCCCGTCATGCCACAGAGCCCAAGCTACCCGCGCGCCTTCGAGGACACGCTGCTGGTGATGCTGGTGCTGTCAGGGGCCTATCTGATGATCTCGCTGACCTCGGCGATCCTGCGGGAGCAGGTGTCCAGCTGAGGCAGGACGGCACCCCGGGCGGCGGTCGGACCGCTTGCCACGGGGACGGCGGCAGCGTCAGGGGGGGAAGGCAGGGGGCTCTGCCCCCTCTTGAGCCTGCGGCTCAATTCACCCCCGGAGTATTTATGGCCAGATGACAGGGAACACGTTTCGCGCGGGGGCGGCCGGCTCCGACAGGAGACGGCAGGTCCGGTTCCGGCTCGATGCCGGGCCCGGACCTTTCCCCGTTCAACGGGCAGCGAGACCCCGGCCGCGCAGCAGCGCCTCGGGTCCGGGCATCCGGCCGCGGAAGCGGGTGTAGAGGACGTCGGCCTCTTCGGAACCGCCTTTCGACAGGATGTCCTGTTCCAGCGCGCGGGCGGTGTCGAGATCGAAGGCATCGCCCTTTTCCTCGAAGGCCGCGAAGGCGTCGGCATCCATCACCTCGGACCACATGTAGCTGTAATAACCCGAGGAATAGCCGTCGCCCGAAAACACATGGGCGAAATGCGGCGTGGCGTGGCGCATCACGATCGCCTCTGGCATTCCGATGTCCGAGAGGATCCCGGCCTGGCGTGCCATCGGATCGGCCGGCGCCGCGCCATCGTGGAACTCCAGGTCCACCAGGGCCGAGGCCACGTATTCCACCGTCTGGAAGCCCATGTCAAAGGTCGCCGCCCCCAGAACTTTCTGCAGCATCTCCTGCGGCATCGCCTCGCCGGTTTCGACATGGGTGGCAAAGCGTTGCAGCACCTCCGGCACTTCCAGCCAGTGCTCGTAAAGCTGCGAGGGCAGCTCCACGAAATCGCGCGACACCGAGGTGCCCGAGACGCGCTCGAAGGTCACGTCCGAGAGCATCTGGTGCAGCGCATGGCCGAACTCGTGGAAGAGCGTGCGCGCATCGTCATAGGACAGCAGCGCCGCCTCGCCCGCGGGGGGCTTGGTGAAGTTGCAGACATTGACGACGATCGGGGCCTGGACCCGCGGCAGCTTCGCCTGCGCGCGGATGGCCGAGCACCAGGCCCCCGAGCGTTTCGAGCCGCGGGCGAAATAATCCCCGATGAAGAGCGCCACGTGCCGGCCGTCGCGGGTCACCTCCCACAGCCGGCAATCGGGATGATAGCCCTTCAGATCGACCGGGGCAAAGTTCAGCCCAAACAGGCGATGGGCGCAGTCGAAGGCGGCTTCGATCATCCGGTCTAGCTGCAGATAGGGCTTCAGTTCGGTCTCGTCGACGTCGTGCAGGGCCTTGCGGCGCTTTTGCGCGTAGTAGCGCCAGTCCCAGGGCCTGAAGGGGCCGTTGTGGCCATCGGCGGCCAGCATGGGCGCCATCGCCTCCTGGTCCGCCAGCGCGGCGGCGCGGGCGGGTGTCCAGACCTGCATCAGCAGATCGCGCACGCGTTCGGGCGTGCCGGCCATCTCGGTCTCCAGCTTGAAGGCCGCGAAATTGGCGTAGCCCAGCAGCTTGGCGCGTTCCTCGCGCAGCTTCAGGATCTCGGCCACGGCGGCGCGGTTGTCGGTGGCGCCGCCCATCTCGCCGCGCGCGGCCCAGGCGGTGAAGGCCTTTTCGCGCAGGGCCCGGTCCGGGGACGATTGCAGGAACGGCACGATCAGCGAGCGCGACAGGGTGATCACCGCCCCCTTGCCGCGCTCTTCGCCAGCCGCGCGCGCGGCATCCTTCAGCCAGCCCGGCAGACCCTGCATCTGATCCTCGGACACCTCCATGAACCAGTCGCGTTCATCCGCCAGCAGGTTCTGGGTGAACTGGGTGCCAAGCTCTGCCAGACTCCCCATGATCTGCTTCATGCGGGCGGCCTCGCCCCCCTCCAGCGCCGCACCCGAGCGGATGAAGCCGCGATGCGAGAGATACAGCACCCGCGCCTCGTCCGGCGTCAGGCCCAGGGTCTCGCGGGCCTCCCACAGGGTGGCGACGCGGGCAAACAGCGCCTTGTTGGCGGTAATGTCCGAGAAATGCGCCGAAAGCCGGGGCGAGAACTCCCTCTGCAGGGCCTCGCGCGCGGGCGTGCTGTCGGCGCCGGCCAGCGCGTAGAAGGGCGAGAGCACCTTTTCCAGCGCCTCGCCCGCGCCTTCCAGCGCCAGGATCGTGTTGGCAAAGCTCGGCGCTTCGGGGTTTTCCGCGATCGCCTGGATCTCGGCATTATGCTCGGCCAGGGCGATCTCCAGCGCGGGGGCGAAATCCTCGTCGCGGATCCGGTCGAAGGGCGGCAGGTCGAAGGGGGTGTTCCAGTCGGCCAGAAGCGGGTTCGTCATCAGCTCACCTTTGCATGGGTGCCGCAGACCGGACAGTCCGGGCGGGGTTTCAGGGCGATCTTGCGGGTTTCCCCCCAGAGCGCGTCATAGATCAGCATCTCGCCCGCCAGGGGCGCGCCGGTGCCCGCGATCAGCTTGACGGTTTCCACCGCCATCATCGCGCCCACGACCCCCGGCAGGGGCGACAGCACGCCCGCCACGGAACACGACGGCGCCAGCCCGGGCGCCGGGGCCTCGGGGAAGATGCATTGGTAACATGGGGTTCCGCGGGCGGGATGGAAGACCGAAAGCTGCCCCTCCCACTGCGCCAGCGCGCCCGAGACCAGCGGCTTGGCCGCCTCCACACACAGGCGGTTCGCCAGATAGCGGGTCTCGAAATTGTCGGTGCCGTCCAGGATGATGTCATAGGCGGCGACCAGATCGGCGGCGCGCGTCCCCTCGAAACGTTCCGGGTGGGGATGGACGGTGATGAAGGGGTTCAGCGCCGCCATGGCCCGCGCGGCCGAGGTGACCTTGGGCGTGCCGATATCGGCATCGCGGTGGATCACCTGGCGCTGCAGGTTGGAATTGTCGACGACATCGGCGTCGATCACCCCGATGGTGCCCACCCCGGCCCCGGCCAGATACAGCAGCGCGGGCGATCCCAGCCCCCCGGCCCCGATCACCAGCACCTTCGCCTGCTTCAGCTTCCTCTGGCCCGGCCCGCCCAGCTCCCTCAGGATGATGTGGCGGGCGTAGCGTTCCAGTTCGGCTTCTTCGAACAGCGGCCGTTCAGCGGGTTCTGGCGCCACCGCCCGCGCCCGCAGCACCGCCAGCCCCTGCCGGTAGGCCAGCACCAGGGCAACGACCGCCCCCACCAGCGCCCAGGGCAAGGGCCCGCCGCCGAACCCCACCCGCAGCGGAGACGCCCCCGGCAGCAGCGCCAGAAGCACCAGCAGCCAGACCGCCGCCAGCATGACACTGCGCGCCCGCACGGAAACGCCGAAACGCCCCCCCGCGATCCACAGCAGCATCAGTGCCAAAAGCAGCCAGCCCATGGTTCAGCCCCGCCCGGTCGAACCGAAACCACCCGCGCCGCGCGCGGTATCCTCCAGCGTCTCGACCACCTCGAAAACGGCCCGCCAGACCGGCGCCACCAGCATCTGCGCGATGCGGTCGCCATGGGCGATGGTGAAGGGCTCACTGCCCGCATTCATCACGATCACCCCCAGCGGCCCGCGATAATCGCTGTCGATGGTGCCGGGCGCATTCGGCAGGGTGATCCCGTGCTTCAGCGCCAACCCGGAGCGCGGCCGCACCTGCACCTCGAACCCCTCGGGAATGGCGATCCGCAGCCCCGTCGGCACCAGCGCCCGCGCTCCCGGCGCCAGCGTCACCGACCCGCGATCGGCAAAGTTAGCCCGCAGATCGGCCCCCGCAGCCCCCGCGGTCTCGTACCGCGGCAGCCCAAGCGCCCGGTCGGCGCCCTCGTCCCAGATCACCCGGATCCCAACGTCTTGCATTCATCTTTCCTTAAATATGCCCGCCGGAGGCGGAAATGTCGTCACGCCAGCGCCAGCGCCACCCGTTCGGCCAGGCGCCGCGCCACCAGGTCCTTGCTCATGCGCGGCCAGCGCTCGGCGCCGTCGTCCGACAGGATCACCACGGCATTCTCCGTCCCGCCCATGATCCCAGTCGCCGGGCTGACGTCATTGGCGACGATCCAGTCGCAGCCCTTGCGCAGGCGTTTCGCAGCCGCATTGGCCTCGACATCATCGGTCTCGGCGGCAAAGCCCACGACCAGCCCGGGCCGCCCCACCCCCATCTGCGACACGGTGGCCAGGATGTCGGGATTTTCTGCGAATGTCAGCACCGGCAGCGCCCCGGCCTGTTTCTTGATCTTCGACTGCGACGCGGAACTGACCCGCCAGTCGGCCACGGCGGCGGCAAAGATCGCGGCATCGGCAGGCAGCGCGGCCTCGACCGCCTCCAACATCTGGCGGGCGCTTTCCACCCGCACCAGCTCCACCCCCTCGGGCGGCGGCACATCGGCCGGGCCGGTGACAAAGACCACATCTGCCCCCAGTCCCATGAGCGCCCGCGCGATCGCCGTGCCCTGCGCCCCCGAGGACCGGTTGGCGATGTATCGCACCGGGTCGATGGGTTCATGCGTGGGCCCGGACGTCACCAGCACCCGCTTGCCCGCCAGCGGACCGGCCTTCAGCCGGGCGGTGATCGCCTCAAGGATATCAGCGGGTTCGACCATCCGGCCGGGGCCATATTCGCCACAGGCCATGTCGCCATCGACGGGGCCCGCAAAGGCCACGCCATCGCCCTTCAGCGTCGCGATGTTGCGCTGTGTCGCCGGGTGCTGCCACATCCGCACGTTCATCGCCGGCGCGATCAGCACCGGCGTGTCGGTCGCCAAGAGCAGGGTCGAGGCCATGTCATCGGCCATCCCATGCGCCATCTTCGCCATCAGATCGGCGGTCGCGGGCGCCACGACCACCAGATCGGCCACCCGCGACAGCTGGATATGGCCCATCTCGGCCTCGGCCGTCAGATCGAACAGGGAGGTATAGACCTTTTCACCCGCCAGTGCCGAGATCGTCAGCGGCGTGACGAACTGGCTGGCGGCCTCGGTCAGCACGGGGGTCACGGCGGCGCCCTGGCGACGCAGCCCCCGGATCAGCTCGGGCATCTTGAAGGCGGCGATCCCGCCACCGATGATCAGCAGAATGCGCTTGCCTGCCAGCATCTTCGTCCCCCTTCAGGTCTGGGGCGAAGACTAGTGCCCCCGGCAGGCAGGGACAAGCAGGCAGGGACAGCCAGACAGGGACAGGACATCAGGGACGAAGCGGGCACCAAAGCGAAAACGGCAAGCCCCGCCACCGCCTGCCCTTGGCCGCCAGGTCGCGGCCATGGCCCCTGCTCAGTGCAGCAGGGCCTCGGCCTCGAAGGAACGCGCCTGCAGCGAGCGGCGCATCTTGGTGAAGGCGGCGGCCTCCAGCTGGCGGACCCGTTCCTTCGACAGGCCCAGCTCGGCCCCCAAGCTTTCCAGCGTGCGGGGATCCTCGCGCAGCTTGCGTTCGCGCACGATCAGGCGCTCGCGGTCGTTCAGCTCGGACATGGCGCCCATCAGCCAGCCGCGCAGCGCCCGGCGGTCATGATCCTCCGAGACCTGCTCGGCGGCATGAACGCTGTCATCCTCGATGGTCTCGATCCATTCGCGGCCGTCTTCGTCGCTCGATTGCGTGGCGTTCAGCGAGAAATCGGACCCCGACAGGCGGCCCGCCATCATTTCCACGTCGCGCAGCGGCACGCCCACTTCGGTGGCGATCATCTGCTGCAGCTGGTGGGTATCCAGGTTCTCGCCGCGCGACAGCGCCTCGCGTTCCAGGCGGGCCTGGACGCGGCGCATGTTGAAGAACAGCGATTTCTGGGACGAGGTCGACCCGGTGCGCACCATCGACCAGTTGCGCATCACGTAATCCTGGATGCTGGCCTTGATCCACCACACCGCATAGGTCGAAAAGCGCACGCCGCGGTCGGGGTCGAACTTGTCCGCGGCCTTCATCAGGCCCAGCCCCGCCTCCTGGATCAGATCGTTCATCGGCGCGCCGTAGCGACGGTATTTCGCCGCCATCGAGATCGCCAGCCGCATATAGGCCGTCACCAGCCGGTGCAGGGCGGCGGTGTCACGCTCGTCCCGCCACGCATAGGCCAGTTTCAACTCGGTTTCCGCGTCGAGAAGTTCGGCCTTCATGACGCTGCGGGCGAAAGTGCTGGTCTGCGTGTCGGAAAAGGACATCAATACCCCCTGAAATAACCTGAGAGGTCCGATCCGCCCCACCACCGGGCTTGTTTCTTTGCGGACCTCTGCACACAAGACGCGCGAGCCCCCCAAAAAGTTCCCCCGCGCAGGAGAAAAAAATGCACCC
The DNA here is from genome assembly GCF_057380705.1 of Pseudooceanicola sp. NS-SX9. Classification (NCBI taxonomy): domain Bacteria; kingdom Pseudomonadati; phylum Pseudomonadota; class Alphaproteobacteria; order Rhodobacterales; family Paracoccaceae; genus Pseudooceanicola; species Pseudooceanicola sp. NS-SX9. The sequence goes on from NZ_CM170818.1 coordinate 2,996,721, forward strand.
ACGGCACATCCTGGTCCTCGGCGGTGCGGCCTCGGGCAAGTCCGAGTTCGCCGAAGATCTGGTCATGGCGCTTGGTCCGAAACGCCTCTATGTCGCCACCGGCCGGGCCTATGACGCTGAGATGCAAGCGAAAATAGACCTTCACGCGGCACGTCGCGGCGCCAGTTGGCAGCTGGTCGAAACGCCCCTGGATCTGGCCCCCGCCCTGGGCGGCGACCTGCCGGTGCTGTTCGACTGCGCCACCATGTGGCTGTTCAACCATATGGAGGCCGGCAGCGATCTGTCGAAGGCGCAGGCGGATCTTCTCTCATCCATCGCGTCGCACCGGGCCCCGGTGGTGACGGTCACGAACGAGGTCGGACAGGGGATCGTGCCGGAAAACGCCCTTGCCCGGCAGTTCCGCGAGGCGCAGGGGCGCCTCAATATCGCGCTGGCGCGGCACGCCGATGTGGCGGTCCAGGTGGTCGCCGGATTGCCCAATGTCCTCAAGGGGAAACTGCCATGAGCCGCCTGTTCCTGGTGCGTCACGGGCCGACCCATGCCAAGGCCATGGTGGGCTGGTCCGACCTGCCTGCCGACCTGTCGGACACGGCCCGCGTGCAGGCCCTCAGCGATTTTCTGCCGGAACGGGCGCGCCTTGTCTCTTCGGACCTGTCGCGGACGCGGGCGACGGCCGATGCGCTGGCCGGCCCCGGGCGGCTGCGCCTGCCCGACGCCCCCCTGCTGCGCGAGATCCACTTCGGCGACTGGGAACTGAAACCCTTCGCCGAGATCGACGCCGAACACCCCGAGCTGTCGCGCCGCTACTGGAGCGAGCCGGGCGATGTCGCGCCGCCGAACGGCGAAAGCTGGAACCAGATGGCCGCGCGGGTGCAGGCGGGCCTGCAGGCGCTGATGGCCCCCGAAGACGACCTGATCGTGGTGGCGCATTTCGCGGTGATCCTGTCCTGCCTGGCCCGGTTCCGCGGCTGCACCCCGGCCGAGGTCCTGTCGCAGCCGATCGAACCGCTCTCGGTCACCTGCCTCGATTACCGCAGCGCGCCGCCCGCCGCGCCCTGGATCAATCACCGCCCGGAATAGCCTGCGCGTCAAATCGTCATGAGGAAATCCCGCGCCGCGCGCTAGACTGCCCCTGCCCTCATCCGGAGACCTCCCATGACCTACGAGCTTTTCATCGCCGACCGTGCCTTTTCCAGCTGGTCCCTGCGCGGCTGGCTGATGTTCGAGAAATTCGGCCTTGCCGTAAAGGTCACCCTGGCCGAACTTTACGGCAAGGGCATGGCTGAAACCATGGCGCCGCTTTACCCCGCGCGCCTGGTGCCGGTGCTGCGCACCCCCGAGGGCCACGTGATCGGTGAAACGCTGGCCATTGCGGAAACCCTGGCCGAACGCCACCCCGAGGCCGGTCTGTGGCCCGCCGATCCCGGGGCGCGGGCGCTGGCGCGGTGGCTTTCGGCCGAGATGCACGCAGGCTTCGGCGCGCTGCGCAGCGCCTGCCCGATGCAGCTGCTGTATCGTTACGAGGGGTTCCAGCCCTCGGCCGCGGTGCAGGCGGATCTGGACCGGATCTCGGCGCTGTTCGCCCATGCGCGCGGCCTTTACGGCGCTGACGGCCCATGGTTGCTGGGGCGCTATTCGCTGGCCGATTGCTTCTACGCCCCGGTCGCGGCGCGGATCGCGGGCTATGGGTTGGACGTGCCCGATCACGTGGCCGCCTATGTCGAAACGACGCTGGCGGACCCCGCCTTCCGGCAATGGCGTGCGCTTGGCCTGACGCGCAGCTACGATCCCGTCCCCTATGCCCTGGACCTGCCCACCACCGCCTGGCCGGATCCCCTGTCGGCCCCTGCGAATTAACCAAGGCGTAACCATGGCCAGCGTACCCCTGAGGTGATCCTTGGGGGGAAACCATGGTCCTGCGCACCTATACCGTCGCCTTCCAGGGGGCCGAGGCCGCCCCTGTCGAAGTCCAGTGCGCCCTGGGCGCGGGTCTGCCCGGGGTCGCCATCGTCGGTCTGCCCGACAAATCCGTCAGCGAGGCGAAGGAACGCGTGCGCGCCGCCCTTTCGGCGATGCGCATCGCACTGCCGACGAAACGCTTCACCATCAACCTCTCGCCCGCCGACATGCCGAAGGCGGGCAGCCATTACGACCTGCCGATCGCCCTGGCAATGCTGGGCGCGATGGAGGTCATCCCGGCGGATGTTGCAGCGGACCTGACCTCGCTGGGCGAGCTGTCGCTGGACGGGCGGCTGGTCAAGGTCGCGGGCGCCCTGCCCGCCGCCGTCAATGCCGCAACCGAGGGGCGGATGCTGCTGTGTCCCGAAGGCTGCGCCCCCGAGGCCGCCTGGGTCGAGGACACCCGCGTTGTCGGCGTGCCCACCCTGATGGAACTGGTGCGCCACCTGACCGGCCGCGCCCTGCTGCCCAATGCCGAGGCCCGGCTGAGCCCCGAAGCCCCCCCCCTGCACGACCTGTCGCAGGTGCGCGGCCATGAACGGGCCCGTCGCGCGCTGGAAATCGCCGCCGCCGGGCGCCACCACCTGCTGATGATCGGCCCGCCGGGGGCCGGAAAATCCATGCTGGCCAAGTGCCTGCCCGGCATCCTGCCGCCACTTTCAGCGCGCGAAATGCTGGAAACTTCGATGGTGCATTCGGTCGCCGGGCGGCTGTCGGGCGAAGGGCTGTGCCACCAGCGGCCATTCGAGCAGCCGCACCACGGCGCCTCGGCCCCCGCGATCGTCGGCGGCGGGCGCAATGCCGGCCCCGGCGCGATCAGCCTGGCGCACAATGGCGTGCTGTTTCTGGACGAGATGGCGGAATTTGCCCCCGCCGTTTTGGACCAGCTGCGCGAACCCCTTGAAAACGGAGAGATCTTTGTCTCGCGCGCCCAGGCGCATGTGCGCTATCCCGCGCGGGTGCTGCTGGTGGCGGCGGCCAATCCCTGCCGCTGCGGCCACCTGGCGGATGCGGGGCGAGCCTGTGGCCAGGCGCCGCTCTGCGGTCAGAAATACCTCGGCCGGATTTCGGGGCCGCTGCTTGATCGCATCGACCTGCGGCTGGAGGTCCCGGAAGTCAGCTTTGACGAGCTTGACCGCCCGGCGAGCGGCGAGCATTCGGCCAGCGTGCGCGCCCGCGTCACCGCCGCCCGCGCCCGGCAGGCCGGGCGGCTGGGCGCGGGGCTGCTGAACGCCGATCTGCAGGGCGCAGCCCTCGACCGTTTCGCCACCCCCGATGACGAGGGGCGCACCCTGCTGCGCCGGGCGGGCGAACGTTTCGGCCTGTCGCCGCGCGGCTATCACCGGCTGATGCGGGTGGCCCGCACCATCGCGGATCTTGAGGGCAGCGACACCGTGCGCCGCCCCCATGTCGCCGAGGCCATCGGCTTTCGCATCACCACCCTGCAGGGTTAGGCGCGCTTGGCCTCGATGGCTTCCCAGATCATCGCGGCGACGTTGATGCCGTCGAAACGCTCCAGCTCCTGGATGCCGGTGGGCGAGGTCACGTTGATCTCGGTCAGGTAGTCGCCGATCACGTCGATGCCGACGAAGACCTGGCCCTTTTCCTTCAGCACCGGGCCGATGGTGGCGCAGATCTCGCGGTCTCGCGCGGTCAGCTCGACCTTCTCGGGGCGCCCGCCCACATGCATGTTCGAGCGCGTCTCGCCAGCAGCCGGCACGCGGTTGATCGCGCCCACGACCTCGCCATCGACCAGGATCACCCGCTTGTCGCCCTGGGTCACGGCGGGCAGGTATTTCTGCACGATCAGCGGCTCGCGCGAGAAACCGGTGAACAGTTCATGCAGCGACGACAGGTTGCGGTCATTCGCATCCAACCGGAACACGCCCGCCCCGCCATTGCCGTAAAGCGGCTTCAGGATGACATCGCCGTGCTTGTCCTTGAAGGCCCGGATGGTCGCCAGATCGCGCGCGATGGTGGTGGGCGGCGTCAGCTGCGGGAAGTTCAGCACCAGCAGCTTCTCGGGCGAATTGCGCACCCAGAACGGATCGTTGACCACCAGGGTCTTCGGATGGATCCGCTCCAGCAGGTGGGTCGTGGTGATGTAGAACATGTCGAAGGGCGGGTCCTGGCGCAGCCAGACCACGTCGAAATCCGCCAGGTCCACATCGGTCATCTCGCCCAGGATCGCGTGGCTGCCCTGCACGCGCTGCACCTGCAACGACTGGCCACGCGCCATCACCCGCCCCTCGCGGAAGCTCAGCATGTCGGGGGTGTAGTAGAACAGCTCATGGCCCCGCGCCTGGGCTTCCTCCGCCAGGCGGAAGGTACTGTCGGCGTTGATGTTGACCGCGCCGATCGGGTCCATCTGAAAGGCAATTTTCATGGCACCGGGCCTCCTGGAATAGCGTCACCCGCAGGTGATGACCGATCCGGCGCCGGGGTGCAATGGCGGCTCAGGCCGCCATCGAGACATTCTCAAGCAGCTGCACCGCGCCCTGGCCGTCGACCAGCGCCACGTCGATGCGCATCTCGGGCGGCCAGCCCCCCAACCGGGCGGCATAGATTTCAGCCGCGCGGAAGATCCGGTGCATCTGGTCCCAGCGGACCAGGCGCGCCGCCGCATCGAAATCGCGGCTTGCCTTGACCTCGATGAAAACCAGCACGCCCGCCTGTTCCACGATCAGGTCGATCTCGGCGCCGGGACCGCGCCAGCGGCGCTCCAGCACGCGGGCGCCCTGCCGTTCCAGGTGGCGTGCCACGCAGTCTTCGGCCGCCTGCCCCGCGACATGCGCCCGGTGCCCGCGGCGCTGGTCGCTGTCCATGGCTTCGAACCGAAGAAGCTGTGCCATTACCCGGTTTCCCCCAGTTTCAGCGCCATCTGATAAACCTTGCGGCGCGGCAGGTTGAACTTGGCGGCCATTTCGTCGGCGGCATCGCGCACCGACGACACCAGCAGCGCCGCCTTCAGCTGGGACTCTAGGTCAGATTCGCTAACGGTTTCCGAATTTCCCCGATCCACCAGCAAAACGATCTCGCCGCGCGGCGGATCGTCGTGGCAGCCCTGCGCCAGTTCGGCCAGAGAGCCGCGGCGCACTTCCTCGAAGCGCTTGGTCAGCTCGCGGCAGAGCGCGGCGGGACGCTCGGCACCCAGGATCTCGGCGGCGGCTTCCAGGGTCTGAGCGACGCGGTTGGGAGATTCGTAGAGAACCAGCGTGGCGCGCACGTCCTTCAGTTCCAGCAGGGCGGTCTTGCGGGCGCCGTCGGCAGCCGGCAGGAAGCCTGCGAAATGGAAGCGGTCGGTGGGCAGCCCCGCCAGCGTCAGCGCGGTGATCACCGCCGAGGCACCCGGCGCGGTGGTGACATAGGCGCCCTCGGCGCGCAGGTCTCGGGCCAGCTCGAAGCCCGGATCGGCGATCAGCGGCGTGCCGGCCTCGGAGGCATAGGCGACGGACCGCCCGTCGGCGATCTCGCGCATCAGGCGCTCGCGGACCTTTTCGGCGCTGTGGTCGTGGTAGGCCAGCAGCGGCCTGTCGCCCAGGGCAATCCCGTGTATATCAAGGAGCCTGCGCAGTGATCGCGTGTCCTCGGCCGCCAGCACCTCGGCCGAGGCGAGGATGTCGAGCGCCCTCAGGGTGATGTCGCGGGCAGTGCCGATCGGCACCGCCACGAGGTAGAGGCCTGGCGGCAGCTCGCGCTTTTCGGCATTCATCGCTGGACCCTTCGATGGATGGACTTATTATCTGGTTCGCCACAAAAAACAGGCCGGTTCCCGCCGATCGCGAGTTTCCGGCCGCCCGATTTGAGGAGATGCCCATGTTCGCTCTTTTGAGCGCCGCCCGCAAGGCAGTCGCCGCCCGGCGCTTTACCGCTGCGCGACGCCGGTTCCTGCTTGCCCTGCCCGTGCTGGGCCTGGCCGCCGCCTGCCAGCCGGTTTCGATGGGCGGGCCGCGCGGACCGGCCCTGGACAGCGGCAAGCCGGTCCAGGTTGCCCTGCTGGTGCCCAAGGGGTCCGGGCAGTCGGGCGATGCCATCCTGTCCGAAAGCCTGGAAAACTCGGCCCGCCTGGCCGCGTCCGAGCTGAACGGCGTGCAGATCGACCTGCGGGTCTATGACACCAAGGGCGATCCGGCCACCACCCAGGCGGTGACCGAACAGGCCATCACCGAGGGCGCCAAGATCATCCTGGGCCCGGTCTATGCCGGGGATGCCAATGCCGCGGGCCACGTCGCCAAGGCGCATGGGATCAACGTGCTGGCCTTCTCCAACAACTCCTCGATTGCGGGCGGTAACGTCTTTATCCTGGGGCCGACCTTCCAGAACACCGCCGACCGCCTGACCGCCTATGCCGCCAGCCAGGGCCGCTCGCGTATCGTGGTGGCCTATGCCGATACGGCCGAAGGCCAGGCCGGCAATGCCGCCATCCAGGCCGCCGCCCAACGCTATGGCGCCACCATCACCGCCAGCGTGCCGTTCGAATATTCGCAGCATGGCGTCACCCAGGCCGTGCCCTCGATCGTCTCTGCCGCCGGCAACGGCAAGGCGGATGCGCTGTTCCTGACCGCCAGCACCGCCGGTGCGCTGCCGATGCTGACGACATCGCTGCCGCAGCAGGGCCTGCCGCCGACCGCGATCCAGTACATCGGCCTGACCCGCTGGGACATCCCGACGCAGACCCTCAGCATTCCCGGCGTGCAGGGCGGCTGGTTCGCCACCCCCGATCCGAACATGACCGCGCAGTTCGTCCAGCGCTACCGTGCAGCCTACGGCGGCGACCCGCATCCGATCGGCGGCCTGGCCTTCGACGGCATCAACGCCATCGGCGCGCTGGTCCAGCAAGGCGGCCCCGATCCGCTGAGCGTGCAGTCCCTGACCCAGAACGCGGGCTTCCAGGGGGTGGGTGGCGCCTTCCGCCTGCGCGCCGACGGCACCAACGAAAGGGCCCTGGCCGTCGCGACGGTGCGTGACAAACAGGTCGCAATCCTTGATCCTGCGCCGCGTAGCTTCTCCGGGGCAGGTTTCTGACCCCGGCTTCCCCCGACCATCCCGCAGGATGCACCATGACTGAAACACTGACCTTGCCGGACGACCTTGTGCGTCCGGCTCGGGACATCCTGGACCCCGTTGCCTTCCAGGCGGCCCTCGCCGAGGCAGCGGGGGCCGATCCGTCTTCCCCCGAGGCGCGCACCCGCGTCGTGCAGGTCCTCACGAAGGCACGCAGCGACGGCGCCGCAGCGATTGCCGAGGCGCTCTCGGCCAGCCCCTTCGCCGCCCGTCCCACCACCCGCGCCTATACCTGGCTGACCGACATGCTGATCCGGGCCGTGCTGGACCAGGCCCGCGCCAGCCTGCCGGCCGATCAGCAGCGCGCCCTGGGCGATTTCGCCGTCTGCGCCGTCGGCGGCTATGGCCGGGGCGAAATGGCCCCCCATTCCGACGTCGACCTGCTGTTCCTGGCCAGGGGCAAGATCACCCCGGCGCTCGAGGCGCTGATCGAGGCGATGCTCTACATGCTGTGGGACCTCAAGCTGAAGGTCGGCCACGCCAGCCGCACCATCAAGGAATGTCTGAAGCTGGGCGCCGAGGATTACACCATCCGCACCGCGCTGATGGAGAACCGCCTGCTGGCCGGCAGCGAGGCGCTCTCGCAGGAGCTGAACACGCGGCTGTGGTCCGACCTGTTCAAGGGCACCGAAACCGATTTCATCGAGGCCAAGCTGAAGGAACGCTTCGAGCGTCACCGCAAGCAGGGCGGCCAGCGCTACGTCGTCGAGCCCAACGTCAAGGAGGGCAAGGGCGGCCTGCGCGACCTGCAATCGCTCTACTGGATCGCCAAATACGTCCATGCGGTGCAGTCGGTGAAGGAACTGGTCAAGCTGGGCGTCTTCACCCAGGACGAATACGACCGCTTCCTGAAGGCCGAGGATTTCCTCTGGGCGGTGCGCTGCCACCTGCATCTGCTGGCCGGCCGCCCGATGGAACAGCTGACCTTCGACATGCAGGTCCAGGTGGCCGAACGCATGGGCTACAAGGATCGCGGCGGGATGCGCGCGGTCGAGGTCTTCATGCAGGCCTACTTCCGCCATGCCAATGCCGTGGGCGAACTGACGCGCATCTTCCTGGTCAAGATGGAAGACGCCCATGTGAAGAAGAACCCGACGCTGACCAAGGTGCTGCGCCGGCGGCCGCGCAAGAACGACATCTACCGGGTCGAGCACAACCGCCTCGACGTCGCGGATGAACCCGCCTTCCTGGCCGACAAGCTGAACATGCTGCGCATCTTCGACGAGGCGCTGCGCTCGGGCATGTTGCTGCACCCCGATGCGATGCGGCTGATCCACGCCAACCTGCACACGATCGACGACCGGATGCGCGAGGACCCGGAGGCCGCCAAGATCTTCCTGGGCACGCTGCTGAAACACGGCAACCCCGAACGCGGCCTGCGCCGGATGAACGAACTGGGGCTGCTGTCGGCCTTCATCCCCGAGTTCGAGCCGATTTTCGCGCTGATGCAGTTCAACATGTACCACCACTACACGGTGGACGAACACACCATCCAGGTGATCCGCAACCTGGCGCTGATCGAACATGGCGACCTGCGCGAGGAACTTCCCATCGCCTCGACCATCCTGGCCGAGGGGGTGAACCGGCGGGTCCTCTACGTGGCGCTGCTGCTGCACGACATCGGCAAGGGCCGCGAAGAGGACCATTCCGTGCTGGGTGCCAAGATCGCCCGCAAGGTGGCGCCGCGCCTTGGCCTGACGCCCGATGAATGCGACACGGTGGAATGGCTGGTGCGCTATCACCTGCTGATGTCGGACATGGCGCAGAAACGCGACATTGCCGATCCGCGCACGGTGCGCGATTTCGCCAAGGCCGTGCGCACCCGCGAAAGGCTGGACCTGCTGACGGTGCTGACGGTCTGCGACATCCGTGGCGTCGGCCCCGATACCTGGAACAACTGGAAGGCCCAGCTGCTGCGCGGCCTCTACCGGCAGACCCGGCGCGCCATGGAAACCGGCCTGGAGGAGCTGAACCGCACCCATCGCGGCCGCGAGGCCCGCCGCAACCTGCGCGAACGCCTGACCGGCTGGAGCCGCGCCGAGCTGGACCGCGAGGTCAAGCGCCACTACCCGCCCTACTGGCAGGGGCTGCATGTCGATGCCCATGCCACCTTCGCCGAGATGCTGCGCGACCTGCCGGTGGATGAAATCCGCATCGACCTGCACCCTGACGAGGACCGCGCCGCCACCCGGGCCCTGTTCACCATGTCCGACCACCCCGGCATCTTTGCGCGGCTTTCGGGCTCGCTGGCGCTGGTGGGGGCGAATGTGGTGGACGCGCGCACCTATACCACCAAGGACGGTTACGCCACCGCCGCCTTCTGGATCCAGGACGCCGAGGGCCGCCCCTACGAGGTCTCGCGCCTGCCGCGCATGACCCAGATGATCCACAAGATCCTCAAGGGCGAACTGGTCGCGCGCGAGGCCATGCAGGACCGCGACAAGATCAAGAAGCGCGAACGTGCCTTCAAGGTCTCGACCTCGGTCGCCTTCGACAACGAGGGCTCGGAAATCTACACCATCATCGAGGTCGACACCCGCGACCGTCCGGGTCTGCTTTATGACCTGACGCGGACCATGGCCTCGAACAACGTCCAGCTGGCCTCGGCGGTGATTGCCACCTATGGCGAGCAGGTCGTGGACACATTCTACGTGAAAGACATGTTCGGCCTGAAACTTTACTCCGAATCCAAGCAGAAATCGCTGGAACAGAAACTGCGTGACGCGATCACCGCCGGCCAGGAAAGGGCGCGGTCTTGACGCCCATCCGACTGGTCTCGGGCATCTTCACCGTTGGCATCTGGACCCTTCTCAGCCGCGTGCTGGGGCTGGCGCGGGACATCATCCTGCTGGCCACCCTGGGCACCGGCCCGGTCTACGAAGCCTTCGTGGTGGCCTTCCGCCTGCCCAACATGTTCCGCCGCTTCTTCGCCGAAGGGGCCTTCAACATGGCCTTCGTGCCGATCTTCTCGAAGAAGCTCGAGGCCGATGACGCCCCCCGCGATTTCATGAACGAGGCCTTCTCGGGCCTCGTGACCATCCTGATCGCGCTGACGGTGCTGGCACAGGTCTGCATGCCCTGGCTGATCCTGGCGCTGGCCTCCGGTTTCCAGGGGTCGGAACAGTTCCCGCTGACCGTGGCCTTCGGGCGCATCGCCTTTCCCTACATCCTGTTCATCTCGCTGGCAGCGCTGCTGTCGGGGGTGCTGAACGCGGCCGGGCGCTTTGCCGCCGCGGCCGCCGCGCCCGTGCTGCTGAACATCCTGCTGGTGGGGGCGATGGCGGTGGCGAAACCGCTGGGGCTGAACCTGGGCTACACGCTGATCTGGATGATCCCGGTGGCGGGTGTGGCGCAGTTCGGCCTGCTGTGGATCGCGGCACGGCGGGCGGGCTTTGCCCTGCGGTTCCGCCGGCCGCGCTTCAGCCCCGACATGCGGCGGCTGGTGCGCATCGCCATTCCGGCAGCCCTGGCGGGCGGCGTGGTGCAGGTGAACCTGCTGGTGGGCCAGCAGGTCGCCAGCTATTTCGACCGCGCGGTGGGGTGGCTGTTCACGGCCGACCGGCTGTACCAGCTGCCGCTGGGCGTCGTCGGCATCGCCATCGGCGTGGTGCTGCTGCCGGACCTGTCGCGGCGCCTCAAGGCGCAGGACACCCAAGGGTCCCGCAACGCCCTGTCGCGCGCAGGCGAACTGGCGCTGGCGCTGACCCTGCCCTGCGCGGTGGCGCTGGTGGTGATCCCGCTGCCCATCGTGTCGGTCCTGTTCGAACGCGGCGCGGCGCGCCCCGCCGACAGCGCCGCCATCGCGCTGGCGGTCGGGGTCTACGGTGCGGGCCTGCCGGCCTTCGTGCTGCAGAAGGTGCTGCAACCGCTGTTCTTCGCCCGCGAAGACACCCGCCGGCCGTTCAACTATGCGCTGGTCGCCATGGTGGTGAACGCGGTGATGGCCATCGGCCTGGCACCCGTGATCGGCTGGATCGCCCCGGCCATCGCCACCACCACCGCCGGCTGGGCCATGGTGATCCTGCTGGTGCTGGGCGCCCGCCCGATGGGCGAAACTGCCCGCTTTGACGACCGCTTCCGCCACCGCGCGCCCCGCATCCTTGCGGCCTCGCTGGCGATGGGGGCGGCGCTGATCCCGGCGCGGATGCTGCTGCACCCCTGGCTGCACACCGATTTCATCCGCTACCCGGCGCTGCTGGTACTGATCGCCTGGGGCTGCGTGGTCTACTTCGGCGTGGGTCCGCGCATCGGCGCCTTCGCGCTGTCGGACTTTACCAAGGCGGTGAAACGCGGCGGCCGGGGCTGAACCTTTCGTGAGGGCGGGGCGTTATCCTGACGTCCCGTTCACCTCCTCAAGGGTTCGATCATGCCGAAAGACAAGGACCTCTTCCCGAGGCTCGACCTTCTCGTTACCGCCGCCGAGATGTTCCCGGCCCTGGAGCGGCTGTGCCTTGAGGCGCGCGAAGAGGTACTGCTGTCGTTTCGCATCCTCGATCCGCTGACCCCCCTGCAAAGCCCCGAGGCCCAGGCCCTGGGACTGGCCACATGGGGCCAGCTGCTGGGCCATGTGGCGGACCGTGGTGTCCGGCTGCGGCTGCTGATCGCCGATTTCGACCCGCTCTTTGCCGCCGGGCTGCACCGCGATGCCTGGGCCAGCGCCCGCGGCTTTGCCGCCACGCTGGGGGATCGGGCGCAGATCCTGTGCGCCCAGCACGAGGCCACCGCCGCGCCGATCTGGAAGACGGTCTTCCGCCCCAAGATCCGCGCCCTGCAGGCCCGCCTCGCGCGCCATGCCCCCGACCAGCTGACCCCGCCGCAACTGCAGGCGCTGTCGGGGCACATGGTGCTGCGGCCCGCCTCGCTGCACCAGAAATTCGCCATTGCCGATGCCGAACACATCATCCTGGGCGGCATCGACGTGAACCAGCGCCGCTGGGACGACGAAGACCACGACCAGCGCGCCGAAGACACCTGGCACGACGTTTCGGTCGCCGTCTCGGGGCGGGTGGGCGAGGACCTGCGCCACCATTTCGCCGATTGCTGGGACCGCGCGATCCGCGCCGGGGCAGCCTCGTTCGGGGCCGATCCCACCCCCGTCACCGCGACGCGGGCCCTTGGCGCGATGCTGCCGCCCTCGGGCGGGCCGCGGCTGCTGCGCACGCTGTCGCGCCGGCGCGGCGGGCTGTTCCACCTCGGGCCGCGCCCCGAGATCCGCGAGCATGAAGAGGCCCACCTGGCCGCCTTCGAGACCGCCCGCCGGATGATCTACATGGAAACCCAGTTCTTCCGGCACCTGCCGCTGGCGCGCGCCCTGGCCGCACAGGCCCGCCGTGCCCCCGACCTGCAGGTGGTGCTGGTGCTGCCGACGGAACCCGAACGGCAGATCTTCGACGGCCATTCCGGCATCGACGTGCGCCATGCCCAGGCGTTGCAGCTCCGCTGCCTGCGGCTGCTGAAACGCGCCTTCGGGGACCGCATCGCCATCGTCTCGCCCGCGCAGCCGCGCCCGGCACCGCCGCATACGCCGATGCCGCTGCATGGCGCGGGCATCGTCTATCTGCATTCCAAGGTGACGCTGGTCGATGACCGGCTGGGGATCATCGGTTCGGCCAACCTGAACGGGCGTTCGATGCGATGGGACACCGAGGCCTCGCTGCAGTTCCACGAACCCGAGGAGATCCTGGCGATCCGTCACCGCCTGATGGCCCACTGGCTGCGCGGGCGCCAGTCCGAGGTCAGCCCCTGCCAGGCCGCCGACTGGCAGCGCCTGGCCGAGGCCGAGGCCGCCCGCCCCCCCGAGGACCGCCAGGCCTATATCCTGCCCTGGCCCGAGGCCCGCAACCGCCGCTTTGCCCGGCCCTTCCCGCTGCTGCCCGCCGACATGTTCTGACGGGCGGGCCGCGGGACGTTCAGCGGCGCTGCAACCGGGTGCGCAGCCTGCCGATGCCACCGGGCAGCAACAGCGGCGACAGCGCAAAGCCCGCGACAAAGCCCGAAAGCTCGGCCGTCCAGCCCATGCCGACCTCCATGAAGATGCCGAACAGCAGCTGGATCGCCATCAAAAGGCCGATCAGCCGGAACGCCGAAATCGCCCGTTCCCCCACCCGCTTGTAGGTCACGAACAGGATATAGCTGTAGGCGCCGATCAGCCCGTAGACCGACGGATAGGCACCATAAAGCGGCTGGGTCTGCGGCGCCACCAGCCCAAAGACCAGCGCCCCCACGATGGCCGAGGCGAAGAACAGCACCAGGATGCCCCAGGCCTTCATCACCTCGCCGACGAACTTGCCAAGCGCCAGCAGCATGACCCCCGCGATCACCGCCTGGGTGAAGCTGCCATGCACGAAGGGATAGCTGACAAAGCGGATCAGCGCCGCCGGATCGGTGGCATGGCCCTGCAGGAGATAGGTCAGGAAGGCGGGGAAGAAGGCGTAATCCTGCAGCGCCGCGACGCGCCAGCCCACCGCCGCGGGACCGCCCACGAACCCGGCCTGGCCCAGGGCAAAGATCCCCTCGATGCCGATGATGGCGATGAACAGCAGCACGACCGCCGGAGGCACCGGGTTGACGGGATGCTCGGGGCGCCGCTGGAAGGGGTCGTTCATGGGCTGTCCTTTTCGATGGCCTGCGCGCTTCGGGCCGCGGTTGACGGCCCCCGGACGCATGGGTAAGCCAGCTCAGACGGAATTTCCAGACGAAGCCCAGCAGGAGCGGGACATATGTCCGACGTGACCGACCAAAGCAAAAGCACCTTCCAGCCTCGCGTGTTCTCGGGGATCCAGCCTTCGGGCGGCCTGACCCTGGGCAACTACCTCGGCGCCATGCGCCGTTTCGTGGACTGGCAAGAGCGCGGGCTGAAGGAGGGTTTCGAGACGATCTTCTGCATGGTCGACCAGCACGCGATCACCGTCTGGCAGGATCCCGATGCGCTGCGCCGACAGACCCGGGAACTGGCGGCGGGCTACATCGCCTCGGGCCTCGACCCGGCAAAGTCGATCCTGTTCAACCAAAGCCAGGTGCCCGAACATGCGCAGCTGGCGTGGATCTTCAACTGCGTCGCCCGCATGGGCTGGATGCAGCGGATGACCCAGTGGAAGGACAAGGCGGGCAAGAACGCGCAGAATGCCTCGCTGGGGCTGTTCGCCTATCCCGCGCTGATGGCTGCCGACATCCTGATCTACCACGCCACCCATGTGCCCGTGGGCGAGGACCAGAAGCAGCATGTCGAACTGACCCGCGACATCGCCGCCAAGTTCAACCACGACTACAAGGTGGATTTCTTCCCGCTAACCGAACCGGTGATCGAGGGCGCGGCCACCCGCGTCATGTCGCTGCGCGACGGCTCGAAGAAGATGTCGAAATCCGATCCGTCGGACATGGCGCGCATCAACATGACCGATGATGCCGAGGCGATCTCGAACAAGATCCGCAAGGCACGCACCGATCCCGATGCCCTCCCGTCCGAGGTTGCGGGCCTGGCGGAACGCCCCGAGGCGAAGAACCTGGTCAACATCTATGCGGCCCTGGCGGACATGACGATGGAACAGGTGCTGGGCGAATACGGCGGCAAGCAGTTTTCCGACTTCAAGCCCGCGCTGGCCGATCTGGCGGTGGCGAAACTGTCGCCGATCTCGACCGAGATGGCCCGCCTGATGACCCAGCCCGACGAGATCGACGCGATCATCGGCAAGGGCGCCCTGAAAGCCCGCGAGATCGCCGAGCCGATCCTGAAGAAGACCTACGACATCGTCGGCATGATCCGCAGCTGATCAGACCGGCAGACGCATGGGGGGCGGTGCCGGGCACCGCCCCTTTTGCATGTTCGAAAGGCCCCTCTCTGGCCGTCCCACGCGGCGCGCGCCCCCCGGCTGCGGGGGCCAAGGCGGCCCCCGTACGACGCTCCCGGGATCGGCGCAGCCCCTGCATCACTGGCCCGCGCATCCTCTGTCCGCCAGCATCGCCCGCACATTGCCTGCCCGCATCGTCGGCTCACACGTCACCTGCCCGCAGATCGTCTGCCGGGACAACGGCCGAAACCTGCCCCCTCGCGCCCGAACGCCGCCCTTTGGGGCCGGACCCTGCGCAGGATCGTGCCCGAACGCCTCTCTGCCCTCGGCTGAGGGCAGGCCCGCACATCGCCGCCGGACCCGCCATTGCGCCGCCCAGATCCTCTGCAGAGCACTCAGGTTGGGCGTGCCTGCGGCCTGCCCGCCACGTCAGGGGCCGCCGGAGCGCGTTTCGCATCCCCCTTCGCCCCGGACCCGCCGGCATCCTTGCCTGCCGCCCGAACGGCCCCGGGCCACGTCGCCCCTTACCGGCGCCCCCGCTGCATGTCCGCACAGGGCCGGTGCACCCCCGGGGCTACCGCCAGGCCCGCGCCTGCCCCTAGATAAAGGGCATCCCCACCACAGGAGGCCCGCATGATTACCCCCATCCCCTCCGGCGTCCGCGTCGGCCATGTCCACCTGAAGGTCGCCGACCTGGATCGCGCCATTGACTTCTACTCGGGCGTGCTGGGCTTTGCCGTGACACAGCGTTACGGGCGGGCAGCGGCCTTCCTGTCGGCGGGCGGCTATCACCACCACATCGGCCTGAACACCTGGGAAAGCCGCGATGGGGCACCGCCGCCGAAGGGCTCGACCGGGCTCTATCACCTGGCGCTGCTCTATCCCGACCGGGCGGCGCTGGCGGATGCGCTGCACCGTCTGGATGTCGCCGGCATCCCCCTGGACGCCGCCTATGACCATGGGGTCAGCGAGGCGCTCTACCTGACGGACCCGGACGGCAACGGCGTGGAACTCTATTACGACCGCCCCGAGTCGGACTGGCCCCGCCAGAGCGACGGACAGCTGGCAATGTATTCTGCACCGCTCAACCTGGAGGCTTTGCGGGACACAATCAAGGATTGAATTTCGCCGGGAAGGTGAGCGCTAACGACGGCAAAAGGACGCATGTTGCCGTAACGTCGGCAAAGCGTCATGGAACCTATGCACGGGCAGTGCACTTATAGCCACGTGAAGCGGGTCATGCTGGCCGCGGCCCGCCACATTACCTCCCAAGGTCTTTTCAGAACCAAATACCCCCGGTCCCCCCGACCGGGGGTTTTTCCTGTCCCACCCTTCCGCTGGCGCGGCCCTTGTCCTATCCCTTGGCCAACATTTCAGGAGACCAGATCATGGCGGGCGAGACCCATACCTATTTCGAAGGCAGCTGGCACCAGGGCGACGTGGCGGTGATGAAGGCGGGCGATCACGGCGCCTGGCTGGGCAGCACAGTCTTTGACGGCGCGCGGATGTTCGACGGGCTGATCCCCGACCTGCGCCCCCACCTGGAGCGCGTCAACCGCTCGGCCGAGGCGCTGATGATCAAGCCGACCGTCGGCGTCGACGAGATGATCGAACTGACCCGCGAGGGCCTGAAACGCTTCGCCCCCGGCACGCCGGTCTACATCCGCCCGATGTACTGGGCGCTGGTGGGCAATGAAACCGTGGTGCAGCCGGGCTATGGGCTGGGCACCGGCTTCTGCATGGCGCTGGAGGAAATCCCCCTTGCCGCCCCCGAGGCCGCCACCACCCTGACCCGCACCCGCTTCCGCCGTCCGACGCTGGATTGCGCACTGACCAACGCCAAGGCCGGCAGCCTTTATCCCAACAACGGCCGGATGCTGGCCGAGGCCCGCGCCAAGGGCTTTGGCAATGCGCTGGTGACCGACATCGCCGGCAATGTCGCCGAAAGCGCCACCGCCAATGTCTTCATGGTCAAGGACGGAGAGGTCTTCACCCCGATCGCCAACGGCACCTTCCTGTCGGGCCTGACCCGCAAGCGCCACATCGCCAACCTGCGCGCCGATGGCGTGACGGTGCACGAGGCCGTCCTGACCTATGCCGATTTCGAGGCCGCGGATGAAATCTTCCTGTCCGGCAACCTCAACAAGGTGACGCCCGTCACCGCCTTCGACGACGTGAGCTATGCCATCGGCCCGATGACGAAACGGGTGCGCGACCTCTACTGGGACTGGGCGCAGTCCGACCTGAAGCTTTAAAGCACGGGATCGGGGGTGCGCAGCGGCGCGGTCAGGGCCGAAAGCCGCGTCACCTGCTGCCCCCGGTCATCGAAATTCCCCGGCGCCAGCCAGCGGTCATAGGCCACCTTCAGCTGTGGCCAGCGATCTTCGGTGATGGCGAACCAGGCGGTATCGCGGTTGCGGCCCTTGACCACCATATGCCGGGCAAAGCATCCTTCATAGCCAAAGCCCAGCCGCTGCGCCGCCCGGCGCGAGGGCAGGTTCAGCGCGTTGCATTTCCATTCATAGCGCCGGTAGCCCGCGGCGAAGGCCCAGCCCATCATCAGCACCATCGCCTCGGTCGCGGCCGGGCTGCCCTGCAGCGCCGGGGACAGGCAGATGTTGCCGACCTCGACAGATCCGTTCGCCGGCACGATGTTCAGATAGCTCGCCACCCCCAGCGGCGCCCCGGTTCCGGCCGCGCACAGGGTGTAGAAGCGCAGCGTGTCATCGGCCAGCGCGCCCTCGATCCAGGCGCGGTAGGCGGGCGCATCGGCGAAGGGGCCGTTCGCCATGTAATCCCACAGCCAGTCATGCCCCTGCCAGCCGGCAAACAGCGCCTCGACATGGTCGGGCGACAGCGGCACCACCGAAACGAACCGCCCGTGCAGCGTCAGATCGCGCGGCGGGACGGGCGGCGGGGTCCAGTCGTCCAGGACCTGACCAAGGGGGCGGGGATCTTGCATGGCGTGCTCCGAAGGCTGTTCCTTGCCAGCCTAGACACCCCGCGCCCGGACGCAAGGAACAGCCGCCCCTGCCCCTGCGTTGGCCCCGGTTCCAAACCGACACAGCAGGAGATCCCATGCCCTCGATCTACGATGCCATCGAAAAGGACCACGCCCGCCACCGCGCGCTGCTGCGCACCATCGACGCCACCCATGGCGACAGCGCCGAGCGCCGCATGGCCTGGGACGAATTCTATCACGAGGTCAAATCCCACGCCGCCGCCGAGGAAGAAACCTTTTATTCCAAGCTGATGCACGAAACCTGGGGCCAGGACATGGCGCGTCATTCCGTGTCCGAACACCACGAGATGGACGAGATCATGGAAGAGCTGCGCGCCATGGACATGTCCAGCCCCGGCTGGATCCAGCGGTTCCGCAGGCTGAAGCACGATTACGAACACCACATGCAGGAAGAGGAACAGGACCTCTTCGCCCGCGCCCGCAAGCTCATCGGCCAGGAACATAACGCCCGTTTCGGCGCCGCTTTCCTGAAGCGCAAGGAAAAGGAACAGGGCCTGATCGAGGCCAAGCGCGAAGAGGCCCTGGAAGACTAGGCGCCCGGGGGGTGGATCCCCCCCGGGGCCGCAGATCTTACAGGACGGCCGCCACCGATTGCGCCAGCGTCGTCGTCGGGCGGCCGATCAGCTGCGACAGGGTGGTGCCGTCATCGGCCAGCGCGCCTGCCTTGGCGCCGGTATCGAAGCTGGCGAAGGCCGCCGCCAGAAAATCGGGCAGGCCCGCGCCTTCCAGCGCCTTGGCATAATCGGCCTCGGCCATGTCGACATAGGGGATCGTCTTGCCGGACTGGGCCGAAAGCTCGGCCGCCAGTTCGGCCAGCGAATAGTCGGTGTCGCCCGACAGCTCCAGCACCTGGCCGTCAAAGCCGCCCTGCACCAGCACGGCCACCGCCGCCGCCGCATAATCCGCCCGCGCGGCCGACGCGATGCGCCCCTCGCCCGCCGCGCCAATGAAGGCGCCATGTTCCAGCGCCGGACCGGCCGAGGCCAGGTAGTTTTCGGTGTACCAGCCATTGCGCAGGATCACCGTCTTCAGCCCCGAGGCCGCCAGCATCTGCTCGGTCGCCAGGTGTTCCGGCGCCAGGCTCAGCGGCGAGGCATCGGCATGCAGCAGGCTGGTGTAGACGATGCGCGCCACGCCCGCGGCCTTTGCCGCCTCGATGACATTGCGGTGCTGCGCCTCGCGCTGGCCGATCTCGCTGCCGGAAATCAGCAGCAGGGTCTCTATCCCCGCCAGCGCCGGGGCCAGGGTTTCGGGGGCGGCGTAATCGAAGGCGCGCACCGCGACGCCCAGGCCCTGGGCCTTCTCGGGGCTGCGGGCCAGGGCAACGATCTGCCCTGCAGGCAGCGCAGCCTTCAGGCCCGCGATCACCAGTTGGCCCAGCTGGCCGGTGGATCCGGTAACGGCGATGGTCATGTCAGTCTTCCTTTGCACAATGTGATGCGACTCACATATACATCTGCACAAACTTTTCGTAAGTACGCACAAATTTGTTAGTGTCCCAGGAGGGATCATGGAAAACCCCGGACCACTGGAACCCGAAAAGCTGTCGGATCGCCTGCGCCGGGGCGACCTGATGGATGCCGACTGCCCCTCGCGCGATGTGCTGAAACATGTCACCAGCCGCTGGGGCGTGCTGGTGCTGATCGCGCTGGAGCATGAAACGCTGCGCTTTTCCGCCCTGCGCCGCCGTATCGGCGGGGTCAGCGAACGGATGCTGGCGCAGACGCTGCAATGGCTGGAAGGCGACGGGCTGGTGCTGCGGGTGGCCCATGACGTGATCCCGCCGCATGTGGATTATTCGCTGACGCCGCTGGGCCGCGAGGCCGCACAGCATGTGCGCGGCCTTGCCGACTGGATCGAGGTCTCGATGCCCCGGATCGCCGCCCACTGGCAGCCCCCCGGGGCCTGACGGATCAGCCCTTGCGGGCCTGATCGAACAGCCACTTGCGGGCGCCTTCGATCGTGTAGGCGATGGGCCACGTGGCCATATGGGCGGCCGCGCCCTCGGTGCTGGCGCCATCGGCCAGCACGGTGCCCTTGCGCAGCACGACATAGTTCACCTGCGCCTTCTGGCTCCTCAGCGCGGCACAGGCGCGGTCGAATTCCTCGGCGCTCTAGCGGCCGTTCCAGCTGGCACGGGCCAGGCTTGCGCCCTCCTTCACCAGCGCGGCCGTGTCGGCATTCTGCCCCGGAAACGCCTTCTGATCCTCCTCGGCCACGATGATAAACAGCGGCAGCTTCGCCATCGGCTTCAGCGCGCTGTCATCCCACTGGCACGCCACCAGCAGGCCCGCGGCAAAGAAATCCGGGTACTTGATCATCATCGCCATCGACAGCATCCCGCCGCCCGACTGCCCGGTGGTATAAAGCCGGTCCCGATCCAGCGAGAGCTCCTGGCTCAGAGCCTCGATCAGCCGCTTCACCGTGTCGACATGGCCGCTGGTCTTCCAGGTGTCGCTGGCCACCTCGACATCGAAGGCCGGGGCAATGACGAAACAGGGCCGCTGGTCCTGCTCCTCGGGGCGGGTCCAGACCACGGCCCCCAGGCCCTGTTCCAGCGTCATCTTCACCCCCGCCCCCGTCAACGAGGCATCGTGCATGAAGTTCACCAGCGGATAGGTCTGCCCGGCGTCATAGTCGCGCGGCGTGAACAGGTTGTACTGCAGCGTGATGCCGTTCTGCGGATCGATGTAGCTGCGCTGCTCGAACCGGTCGACCAGCAGATCGACCTGCCCCGAGGTCTCGATCTGCCCCCCCCCGACAGTCACGCTGGCAGCGGCCTGCGCCAGCGTCACGCTGCGCCCCGACGCCTTGTAAAGCAGCGCCCCCTCATCCTCCGGATCCAGCATGATCAGGATGAAATGCCCCTGCGGCCCCGCATCCGCCGGATCGGCCGAGGTCGCGGTCATCACCGCTGTGACATGCCGTCCCTCGACCGCGAAATCCCGGGCCACCAGCCCCCCAGCCCCCTGCACCTGCGGATACTCCAGCGCCACCCCCACCAGCCTCTGGCCGTTGCCGAAGACCTCCGTGATCGCCTGTGCCGCCTGCGGCGTGCCACGCTCGGCCGCCACCACCAGCCGCGGCAGGGCCAGGGTTGCGGCAGAAACAAGGGTCAGGGTCAGGAACTGGCGGCGCGCGATCATCGAAACATCCTCGGATTACCTGCATCAGCATCGATGATACGCCCGGATGCCCCGCCTCCGTCGCCCCTCACGCGAACGTGTCCCAGCCTTCCTGATGCCCCGGCCCGCCCGGCATTTTCTTGTCCCAAATACCTCGGGGGGATCGGCCGCAGGCCGATGGGGGCAGAGCCCCCTCTTCCTGCTCCGAAAGCCCCCGCCCCAAACGGAAACACCCGGCCCTGGGAGGGGCCGGGTGTGCTGCCTGTATATTTCGATCTGCCTCTGCCCAGGGTGCCCGGCACCCCGGAATCTGAGGTGCCGAATCCTTGGATCATTCTTGCGGGATAACCCGCAGGTTCAGCTCCATGAGCTGTTCGGGGGTGGGCTCGCCGGGGGCGCCCATCATCAGGTCTTCCGCGCGCTGGTTCATCGGGAACAGGATGACCTCGCGGATGTTCTGCTCGTCTGCCAGCAGCATGACGATGCGGTCGATGCCGGCCGCGCAACCGCCGTGCGGGGGCGCGCCGAACTGGAAGGCGTTGACCATGCCGCCAAAGCGCTTGATCACCTCTTCCTTGCCATAGCCCGCCAGTTCAAAGGCCTTGAACATGATCTCGGGCTTGTGGTTGCGGATCGCGCCCGACACCAGCTCGTAGCCGTTGCAGGCCAGGTCGTACTGGAAGCCGCGCACATCGAGCGGGTTGCCCTCCAGCGCTTCCATGCCGCCCTGGGGCATCGAGAAGGGGTTGTGCTCGAAGTCCAGCTTGCCGGTCTCGGGGTCCTGTTCGTAGATCGGGAAATCGACGATCCAGGCAAAGGCGAAACGGTTCTGGTCGGTCAGGCCCAGCTCATCGCCGATGACGGTGCGGGCCTTGCCGGCAACCGTCTGGAACTGCTTCGGCTTGCCGCCCAGGAAGAAGGCCGCATCGCCGACGCCCAGGCCAAGCTGCTGGCGGATCGCCTCGGTGCGCTCGGGGCCGATGTTCTTGGCCAGGGGACCTGCCGCTTCCATCTCGCCATTGGCTTCGCGCCAGAAGATGTAGCCCATGCCGGGCAGACCTTCCTTCTGGGCGAAGGCGTTCATGCGGTCGCAGAACTTGCGGCTGCCGCCCGTCGGCGCGGGAATGGCGCGGATCTCGGTGCCGTCCTGTTCCAGCAGCTTGGCGAAGATCGCGAAACCGGATCCCGCGAAATGCTCGGAGACGACCTGCATCTTGATCGGGTTGCGAAGGTCCGGCTTGTCGGTGCCGTACCACAGCGCGGAATCCTTGTAGGAGATCTGCGGCCAGCTTGCCGGATCATCCACTTTCTTGCCTTCGCCGAATTCCTCGAAGACGCCCGCCAGCACCGGGCTGATCGTGTCGAACACGTCCTGCTGGGTGACAAAGCTCATTTCCAGGTCAAGCTGGTAGAAGTCGGTGGGCGAACGGTCGGCGCGCGGGTCCTCGTCGCGGAAGCAGGGCGCGATCTGGAAATACTTGTCAAAGCCCGACACCATCAGCAGCTGCTTGAACTGCTGCGGCGCCTGCGGCAGCGCGTAGAACTTACCCGGGTGCAGACGCGAAGGCACCAGGAAGTCGCGCGCGCCTTCGGGGCTGGAGGCGGTGATGATCGGCGTCTGGTATTCGCGGAAGCCCTTGTCCCACATCCGCCGGCGCATCGAGGACACGACATCCGAGCGCAGCGTCATGTTCTTCTGCATCACCTCGCGGCGCAGGTCCAGGTAGCGGTAGCGCAGGCGGGTTTCCTCGGGGTATTCCTGATCGCCGAAGACCATCAGCGGCAGTTCCTTCGCGGCGCCCAGCACCTCGATGTCGCGCACGAAGACCTCGATCTCGCCGGTGGGCAGCTTGGGGTTCACCAGGCTTTCGTCGCGGGCCTTCACCTCGCCGTCGATGCGGATGCACCATTCGGAACGGACCTTCTCGACAGCGGCGAAAGCCGCGCTGTCGGGGTCGCACAGAACCTGGGTGGTGCCGTAGTGGTCGCGCAGGTCGATGAAGAGAATGCCGCCGTGATCGCGCACCCGGTGCACCCAGCCGGACAGGCGAACGGTTTCGCCGACGTTGGCCTTCGTGAGAGCGGCGCAGGTGTGGCTGCGATAGGTATGCATGTGTCTGTCCTCGGGTGTGGCGTCGGTGGGCGTCGGGCGGCGTCGCGCGGGCGCGCGGGAAAATCCTGCGCCGGATCTCATGGAAAAGGCGGTAAAGTCAAGGGAGGCAGGGCCGCGACTGCCGGAACGGCAGCGGGGGGATTCGTACCGTCTGGCGGTACGAGTGCCCATCAATTAAGCGCCCGTTTCCGGTTCTGTTCCCGTTTTGCGGGACCGGAGTGCGCCTGTACACATTGCAAAGGCCCCCTCGCGATTTACAATCCTATTCACGCTCTGCACAAATTGCAGGACCAATGGCTTTTGCCGGTGGTGTCCCGAGGGTGGCGGGAAGTGCCGGGCCAGCATTCAGGACAGGGGCTCCCTTCTGGGGAGGCACGACTATGTGGGAAAAACTGATCAACACTTTCCTGGAACGCGCGATCCGAAAGGGTCGGCTGACCATTACCTTCGCCGATGGCACGGTACGGACCTACGGCGGCGCGCCGGGTGGCCCCGACGTGGCGGTGCGCATCCACGACGCCGATCTGCCGCGCAAGATGGTGTACGATTTTGAACTGGCCTTCTGCGAAGCCTATATGGACGAGCGGCTGACCATCGACGGGGATGACCTTTATGGCATCATCTCTCTGGGGCTGCTGAACCTGCGCGATGCGCCCCCCGCCTGGTGGCAGCGCCCGATGCAGATCCTGCGCCATGCCTCGCGCCGGATCGCCCAGTTCAACCCGGTGGGCAAGGCCCAGGACAACGTGGCGCACCACTATGACCTGTCCGGCAAGCTGTACGATCTGTTCCTGGACGAGGACAGGCAGTATTCCTGTGCCTATTGGCCGAACCTGGAGATCACCCTGGAAGAGGCGCAGCTGGCCAAGAAGCGCCACATCGCCAACAAGCTGCGCCTGGAGCCCGGCATGAAGGTGCTGGACATCGGCTGCGGCTGGGGCGGCATGGCGCTGACGCTGGCACAGGAATACGGCGCCCGGGTGGTCGGCGTGACCCTGTCGAAGGAACAGCACGCCATCGCGGTCGAGCGTGTCAGGGCCCTGGGTCTGGAAGGCCAGGTCGACATCCGCCTGCAGGACTATCGCCACGTGGACGAGACCTTTGACCGGATCGTGTCGGTCGGCATGTTCGAACACGTGGGCGTACCGCATTACCGCGAATACTTCCGCCACGTGCGGAAATTCCTGGCCCCAGACGGCGTGGCGCTGATCCACACCATCGGCCGGTCGGACGCACCGGGGATCACCAACAACTTCATCACCAAGTACATCTTCCCCGGCGGCTACGTGCCCGCCATGTCCGAGGCCATGGCCGCGGTCGAGAAGGAACGCCTGGTGGCCACCGATGTCGAGGTCTGGCGCCTGCATTATGCCGAGACGCTGAAGCACTGGCACGACCGTTTCATGGAAAACGTCGACAAGGCGCGCGAGATCTATGACGACCGCTTCGTGCGGATGTGGCGGCTGTACCTGATCGCCTGCGAGATGACCTTCCGGCTGAACGACCAGGTGGTGTTCCAGTTCCAGCTGGCGCGCGACCAGGAAGCCGTGCCGCTGACCCGCGACTATCTTTATGTCGAGCCCGAGCACGTGCCCCTGCCCCAGGCGAAGGCCGCGCAGTAAGAAGGATCAAGGTTTCGGGACGGCGTCCTTCGGGGCGCCGTTTCGCGTTCTGCGGCGGCGCGGGGGGCGCTGCCCCCATCGGCCCAGGGGGCCGATTCCCCCGAGGTATTTCCGACAAGAAAATGACCGGGCCCGAGTTTCCCTTGGGCCACGGGGCTTTGGCGTGAAGGCGGGGCTGCGTGCCGAGAGGGGTTGAACCCTGCCGCCTCCCGGATATAACGCAGCCAATTTGCGTGGGGCTTACCTGGCCCCTGATTTGCTCTGCCTGAGGGGTCTGCCATGCCGAAAAGAACCGATCTGCAATCCATCATGATCATCGGTGCGGGGCCCATCATCATCGGGCAGGCCTGCGAGTTCGACTACTCGGGCGCCCAGGCGTGCAAGGCGCTGCGCGAAGAGGGCTACCGGGTGATCCTGGTGAACTCGAACCCGGCGACGATCATGACCGACCCGGACATGGCCGATGCCACCTATATCGAGCCGATCACCCCCGAGGTCGTCGCCAAGATCATCGAGAAGGAGCGCCCCGATGCGCTGCTGCCCACCATGGGCGGGCAGACCGGCCTGAACACCGCGCTGGCGCTGGATGATGCGGGCGTGCTGGAGAAATTCGGCGTCGAGCTGATCGGGGCCAACCGCGACGCCATCGAGATGGCCGAGGACCGCAAGCTGTTCCGCGACGCCATGGACCGGATCGGCCTGGAAAACCCGAAGGCCACCATCGTGACCTCGCCCAAGCTGGAGAACGGCAAGCGCGACATCGCCGCCGGCATGCGCGACGCCATGGAGGCGCTGGACCACATCGGCCTGCCGGCGATCATCCGCCCGGCCTTCACCCTGGGTGGCACCGGCGGCGGCGTGGCCTACAACCGCGACGATTACGAACATTTCTGCCGCTCGGGCATGGAAGCGTCTCCAGTGGGCCAGATCCTGGTCGACGAGAGCCTGCTGGGCTGGAAAGAGTTCGAGATGGAGGTCGTGCGCGACAAGGCCGACAACGCCATCATCGTCTGCGCCATCGAGAACGTCGATCCGATGGGCGTGCACACCGGGGATTCGATCACCGTCGCCCCGGCGCTGACGCTGACCGACAAGGAATACCAGATCATGCGCAACGGCTCGATCGCCGTGCTGCGCGAGATCGGCGTGGAAACCGGCGGGTCGAACGTGCAATGGGCGATCAACCCTGCCGACGGCCGCATGGTGGTGATCGAGATGAACCCGCGGGTGTCGCGGTCGTCGGCGCTGGCGTCCAAGGCCACCGGTTTCCCGATCGCCAAGATCGCCGCGAAGCTGGCCGTGGGCTATACGCTCGATGAGCTGGACAATGACATCACCAAGGTGACGCCGGCGAGCTTCGAGCCCACCATCGACTATGTCGTCACCAAGATCCCGCGCTTTGCCTTCGAGAAATTCGCAGGCTCCGAACCGAAGCTGTCGACCGCGATGAAATCCGTGGGCGAGGTGATGGCGATCGGCCGCACCTTCCACGAGAGCTTCCAGAAGGCCATGGCCTCGATGGAGACGGGCCTGACCGGCATCGACGACATCGAGATCGAGGGCGCCCCCGACAAGGCCGCGATCATCAAGGCGCTGTCGCAGCAGACCCCGGACCGCATACGCGTCATCGCCCAGGCGATGCGCCTTGGCCTGACCAACGACGAGATCCAGGGCGCCACCGCCTTTGATCCCTGGTTCCTGGACCGCTTCCGCGAGATCGTCGATTTCGAGGAAAAACTGAAGGCCGAGGGCCTGCCGGTCACCGAAGAGGGCCTGCGCGCCTGCAAGATGATGGGCTTCAGCGATGCGCGCCTGGCCAAGCTGACCGGCCGTGACGAGGACAACATCCGCCGCGCCCGCCAGAATCTGGGCGTCACCGCGGTCTTCAAGCGCATCGACACCTGTGCCGCGGAATTCGAGGCCCAGACCCCCTACATGTATTCGACCTACGAAGCGCCCATGATGGGCGAGGTCGAGGACGAGGCACGCCCCAGCGACCGCAAGAAGGTCGTCATCCTGGGCGGCGGTCCGAACCGGATCGGCCAGGGGATCGAATTCGACTACTGCTGCTGCCATGCCTGCTTCAGCCTGACCGAGGCCGGCTATGAAACCATCATGGTCAACTGCAACCCGGAAACCGTGTCGACCGACTACGACACTTCGGACCGGCTGTATTTCGAACCGCTCACCTTCGAGCACGTGATGGAGATCCTGCGCGTCGAGCAGTCGAACGGCAGCCTGCACGGCGTCATCGTGCAGTTCGGCGGCCAGACGCCGCTGAAGCTGGCCAATGCGCTGGAAGAGGCCGGCATCCCGATCCTGGGCACCACCCCCGACGCCATCGACCGCGCCGAGGACCGTGAACGCTTCCAGGAGCTGGTGAACAAGCTGGGCCTCAAGCAGCCCAACAACGCCATCGCCCATTCCGACGAGGAAGCCCTGGCGATCGCCGAGAAAATCGGCTTCCCGCTGGTGATCCGCCCCAGCTACGTGCTGGGTGGCCGCGCGATGGAGATCGTGCGCGACATGGACGGGCTGCGCCGCTACATCCGCGACGCCGTGGTGGTGTCGGGCGACAGCCCGGTGCTGCTTGACAGCTACCTGTCGGGTGCGACGGAAATCGACGTCGATGCGCTCTGCGATGGGCAGCAGGTCCACGTGGCCGGCATCATGCAGCATATCGAGGAAGCCGGCGTGCACTCGGGCGACAGTGCCTGCTCGCTGCCGCCCTATTCGCTGTCCCCGGCGATCATCGCGGAACTGAAACGCCAGTCTGAGGCCCTGGCCCTGGAACTGGGCGTGGTCGGCCTGATGAACGTGCAATATGCCGTCAAGCCCAACGAAGAGGGCGTCGAAGAGATCTACCTGATCGAGGTCAACCCGCGTGCCTCGCGCACCGTGCCCTTCGTCGCCAAGGCGGTGAACAGCCCGATCGCCACCATCGCCGCGCGCGTCATGGCCGGTGAAAAGCTGTCCACCTTCGAGCTGATCGACCCCCAGATCGACCGCTTTGCCGTGAAAGAGGCCGTGCTGCCCTTCGCCCGCTTCCCCGGCGTCGACACGCTGCTTGGCCCGGAGATGCGCTCGACCGGCGAGGTCATGGGCCAGGACACCTCCTTTGCGCGCGCCTTCCTGAAGGCGCAGATGGGCGCAGGTACGATCCTTCCGACCGAGGGCCGCGTCTTCCTGTCGATCCGCGATGCCGACAAGACCGCCGACATGATCGAGGCCGCAACGCTGCTGATCGGGATGGGCTTTGTCATCGTCGCCACCCGCGGCACCGCGGCCTGGCTGACCGAGGCGGGCCTGGCCTGCGAAGTGGTGAACAAGGTCTACGAGGGCCGTCCGAACATCGTCGACCTGCTGAAGGACGATGCCGTGGCGCTGGTGCTGAACACCACCGAGGGCGCGCAGTCGGTCTCCGACTCGCGCGAGATCCGCTCGGTCGCGCTCTATGACAAGATCCCCTACTTCACCACCGCAGCCGGCGCCAAGGCGGCCGTCAAGGCGATGAAGGCCCGCGAGGACGGGGAACTGACGGTGGACAGCCTGCAGTCGCTCTGACAGGCTGGCCGGAAAACAGGAGGTGTGATGACATCCGTTTTCCGGCTTGCCGCCCTGGGCGCGGCGCTGGCCCTTGCGGGCTGCGGCGTGCCGCTGGTGCCCTTCGTGTAACGCGCGACATTCTGCGAAGGCCCGCCCGGTTTCCCCCGGGCGGGCCTTCGGCCTTTCCGGGGTAGCGGTTTTCGGGGGCGCTGGTTTTTCCCGGACCGCCGGCCTGCCTCCGCCGATCGCCCGCCGGTGTCGGAACCACCCCCGGCCCCTCGTGCGTTTTGTCGTCGATCCAACCGCAACGACGCGAAGGAGAGACGTCATGAAGGACCTGCAAACCGATATCGCCCAGGAATTCTGGACCCGCATGGACAAGGCCACGGCGGGCATGTTGCTGACCGAACCCCACAGCTTCGTGCCCATGGCCCACCAGGCCGACCCCGAGGAGGGCGTGCTGTGGTTCATCACCGCCCGCGGCACAAAGGCCCACCAGGCCGGAATCGAAAAGCGCCACAGCCATTTCCTGGTCTCCGACCCCGCGGCCCGCATCCACGCCCATGTCAGCGGCACCCTGACCGAGGTCCTGCGCCCCGCCAAGCTGGATGAGCTGTGGTCGCGCGCCGCCGACGCCTGGTTCGCCGAAGGCCGCAACGACCCCGAGGTCCGCCTGGTCTGCTTCCGCCCCGAGCGCGCCGAACTCTGGCTGACCGAGGGTGGCGCGAAATTCCTCTACGAGGTGCTGCGCAGCACCAAAGGGGATCGCCGCCCGGACCTCGGTCAGCACGCCGAGCTCAGCTTCTGAAGGCCCCTCCCCGCGGCGTCTTTCCCGCCGCGGGGTGTTGCCGCCCGGGGTTTCCAAGAGTAATCCCCCCGCATGGCCAAGCTCTATTTCCAGTATTCCACCATGAACGCGGGCAAGAGCACCCTGCTCCTGCAAGCCTCTCACAACTACATCGAGCGCGGCATGCAGACCTATCTGATGACCGCCCGCATCGACGATCGGGCGGGTGCGGGGCAGATCGGCAGCCGCATCGGCATCTCGGCCCCGGCGGATGCCTTCGATCCCTCGGACGACCTCTTCGCCCGGATCGAGGCCCGGCTTGCCGCTGCCCCCTGCGCCTGCATCTTCATCGACGAGGCCCAGTTCCTGACCCGCAGCCAGGTCTGGCAACTGGCCCGCGCGGTGGATGACCTGAAGATCCCGGTGATGTGCTACGGCCTGCGCGTCGACTTCCGCGGAGAGCTGTTCGAAGGCTCTGCCGCCCTCCTGGCCCTGGCCGACGAGATGCGCGAAGTCCGCACCATTTGCCATTGCGGCCGCAAGGCCACGATGGTCGTGCGCCGTGGCCCCGATGGCCACGCCCTGCGCGAGGGCGCGCAGATCCAGATCGGTGGCAACGAAACATATGTCTCGCTCTGCCGCCGTCACTGGCGCGAGGAAATGGGCGATCCCCTCACCTGAAGGGACACCGCCGGTGACACGCGTCGGAGCCTCCGGCGGGAGTATTTATGGTCAGATGATAAAGAACCCCGGTTCCCTGTCATCTGACCGAAAGTACTCCGGGGGAGCCTCCAAAGGAGGCGGGGGCAGAGCCCCCCGCCCGGCCGGCCGTCAGTTCACCCGGTTGGGGACATCTTCATTGGCAAAATAGGCGCGCAGGTTCTCGACCGCCATTGCGCCCATGCTCTCGCGCACTTCAAGGCAGGCGGTGCCGAGGTGAGGCAGAAGGACTGCGTTCTCGTGGCGCAGCAGCGCCTCCGGGACCTGGGGCTCGAACTCGTAGACATCAAGCCCGACGGCCGCGATCCCGCCGGTGTCGAGGGCCTCGATCAGGGCGGCCTCTTCGACGATGTCGCCGCGAGCGATGTTGATCAGCACGCCATGCGTGGGCATCGCATCCAGGACCCCCGCATCGACCATGTGCCTGGTTTCGGGGCTGGCGGGGACAGCGACGACCAGAATGTCGGCCCAGGCGGCCAGAGCCGTCAACTGTTCGTGGCGGGTGGCCGGGAAGGCCAGTGTCTTTTCGGAGCGCGCGACATAGCCCACCTGCATGCCAAAGCCGAAGTGGCAGCGGTGCGCGATGGCCTGGCCGATCCGGCCCATCCCGAGAATGCCCAGCCTGCGGCCCGTCACATGCATCCCCAGCATCTGCGTCGGATGCCAGCCCGTCCAGCGGTTGGCGCGCACCAGCCGCTCGGCCTCGCCGGCGCGGCGGCAGGCCATCAGGATCAGCGTCATCGCCACATCTGCCGTCGCATCCGTGACCGCACCCGGCGTATTGGTCACCGTCACGCCATGGGCGCGGCAGCTCTCGACGTCGATGTGGTTGTAGCCTACCCCGAAATTCGCCAGGATCTTGCAGCGCGGCCGGCCGAAATCCTGCAGCAGATCGGCGCTGACCACATCCCCCAGCGTGACCATCATCCCATCGAACAGCGCCAGACCCGAGCGCAGCTCGGCCCGGGTCATCGGGCGGTTGCTTTCGCGGATCTCGACCTCGAACAGGTCACGGGCCGCAGCGATGGTCGCGGGCGGCATCGGGCGCGACAGCAGGATGCGCTTGGGTCTCAATGCATCCGCTCCCCGGGCGCGACCTCGTGGTCAGGCGCGATCAGCACGATGCCGCCCTCGGCATCGGCCACGCCCAGCGTCAGGACCTCGGACATGAAGGGGCCGATCTGGCGGGGCGGGAAATTCACCACCGCCATCACCATGCGGCCGATCAGGGCCTCGGGCGTGTAATGGGCGGTGATCTGCGCCGAGGTCTTCTTTTCGCCGATCTCGGGGCCGAAATCGATCCACAGCTTGATCGCGGGTTTGCGGGCCTCGGGGAAGGGTTCCGCGCGGGTCACGCGACCCGCCCGGATATCGACCTTGAGGAAATCGTCGAAGGCGATCTCAGCCATTGGCCAGCTCCCGGCCACGATCGGTGGCGGCTTTCACAGCCTTTTTCAGCAGCGGCGGGAAGCCGGTCTGCGCATCCATCAGCACCTCGAGCGCCGCCTGGGTGGTGCCGTTGGGCGAGGTCACGTTGATGCGCAGCTGCGCGGGACTGTCGGCGGCCTCTTCCGCCAGCGCCCCGGCCCCGGCGACGGTGGCCTTGGCCAGCTGCATCGCCATATCCTCGGGCAGGCCCTCGGCGACGCCTGCGGCGGCCAGCGTCTCGATCAGGTGGAAGACATAGGCGGGACCCGAGCCCGACACGCCCGTGACCGCATCGATCTGATGCTCGCCCTCCAGGCGCACGACCTGGCCCACGGCCGACAGCAGGGCCTCGGCGAGGGTCATCGCGGCCTCGCTCACATGGGCATTGCCGCAAAGCGCGGTGATGCCGCGGCCAATGGCGGCGGGGGTGTTGGGCATGGCGCGGATGATCGGGCTTTGCGCCCCAAAGGCCGCTTCGAAGGCGGCGATCTGGGTGCCCGCCGCAATCGACAGGAACACGGTCGAGCCATTGCCAAGCGCCTGAAGCCCCGGCAGGGCGGCGCCCATCATCTGCGGCTTGACGGCGATGATGGCCACCGCCGGTGCCGGCGGCAGGCCCTGGTTCACATGCACCCCGGTGGCCAGAAGCCAGTCAGACGGGTGCGGATCCAGCACCCAGACCGAGCCCGGCGGCACGCCCCGTGCCAGCCACCCCGCCAGCATCGCGCCACCCATCTTGCCACATCCCAGCAGGACGAGGCCGTTTTCGGCCACCTGTTCCAGTGCCATGGTACCCCCTTGGATTTATCCGTGTCGGGGGCAAGTGTTACGCGCGGCCGTAAGCCTCTGCAATGGCCACTTCCAGCGCCGATTTCGGGCTGCGGCCACCATAGACGTTCATCTGGAAAGCCGGATAGAAGCGTTCCGCAGAATTGACCGCGGCCGAGATCAGCGTGGTGATCTGCTCGGGCGAGGCCAGCTGTTCGCCCGCCAGCAGCAGGCCGTAGCGATAGACCATCATCTGCTGATCGGCCCAGAAGGTGAACGATCCAGCCCAGCACTGGTCGTTGACATGGTTCAGCAGTTCATAGAGCCCCGGCAGGGCTTCGGGCGGGGGCTCCATTTCGAAGGTGCAGACCAGGCGCAGGGTCTCGTCATAGGCGGACCACGCCAGGGTCACAGAGTAGGTGCGCCATTGGCCTTCGACGACCATGGCGATCTGGTCTTCACCGATGCGGTCGAACTCCCATTCCTGGTGTTCGGCAAGGGTCTCGACGATGTCGATCGGGTGCAGTTCTTCGGAGATGAAGGTTTCGGACAGTGCCATGACGCCACCTCATTCGTGCGTAGCGCGAAGGGGTTGGCTCCCCCCCTAACGCTAGGTGCCTGCTCTAGAAACGGGGACGATTTCCTCGTCTCATACGAGATATGGTGGGGCTGCTCCGGGTGTCTGTAAAGGAGTTATTTGGCCACGCGGGAGATTTGTTGTGGATAGGAAAAACCTATCCGCGAAAGGCCGCCGCTTTTCAGAGCACAGGTGTACAACCATGCCGCACCGCAGAGAGCGCCCTGAATTTAGGCAGCCAAATGGCCGGAACGCCCGTTTCAGGGCGCTCCGGGAACAGAATCGGGTCAGCTGAAGTCGACCGGCAGGTTGAAGCTGTAGCTGGGATCGGTCAGTTCGGCCGGGGCCGGCGGCATCCGCCCGGCGCGCTGCACGGCCGCCAGCGCCTCCTGATCGAAGGCCGCGAAGCCGGACGAGCGGATCACCTTGCACCCCAGCAGCGTGCCGTCACGCGCCACGGTCAGGCGCACGACCACCCGGCCGGTATTGCCCCGCATGGCGCCGGGAAAGCGCTTGCGGCGTTCGATCCAGCCCCGGATCTTGGCACCCCAGACGGCCTCCAGCCTGGCCTCGCGGCCGCCATCGCCGGTGCGCACCGTCCCGCCCGAGCGCCCGGCCTGGGCGCTGCCGCCCTGGCCTGCGGCCCGTTGGGTCACGCCGCCCTCGCCGCCCGCACGCGCCGCCTGGGTGACCGGGCCGGGGCGGGCCTTTTCGGGCTTGGGTTGCGGCTCGGGTCGGGGCGCCAGCTTGACCGGGCGCGGCTTCGGGCGCTGCGATTCCACCGGGGCGGCGGTGTCGGGCGGGGTTTCGGCCTGCGCGGTGTCCTGCGGCTTGGGGGCGTCCTCGACCACGGGCTTGGGATCGGGTTGCGGCGGCGGCGGCACCTCGGTGTCGATCTTGGGCAGAGCGACGGTATCGGGGCGGGCCTCGGCCAGGTCAAGCTTCGGCAGCGCCGGGGCCGGAGTATCGGCCTTCGGGACCACCGGGGCGGGCGGCGGCGGCACGTCGGGCTGGACCTGGTCGACCACCTGCGCGGGATCGGGCGGGGTTTCCCATTGCTGGACCATGGCGATGGTGCCGGGCGGCGCGCCCTTCAGCGACACCAGCGCATCGCCCCCCTGCCCGCCGGCATCGGCACCGGTGTCCTGATCCGGCAGGCGGATCGCGATGGCCACGTGCAGCCCCACGGCCAGCGCGGTGAAGACGGCGGCCTCGGCCAGGCGCTTGGGCATCGTGCGGGTCATTGCGGCGCCACCACCAGGGCCACCTTCGACAGCCCGTCTGCGGTCAGCTGCGACAGCACATGGGCCACGGCCTCGGCATCTGCCTGGCCATCGGCGCGCAGTTGCGGCGTGTGGGCACTGTCCCTGGCGGCGGCGACAAAGGCCGCGATGGCGGCATCGCCCTCGTCGCCCATGTAGCCCAGCTTGCCCTCGGACGAAACGTAGAGGATCTGCGTGCCCTCGGCCTCGGTCCCTTCGGCGGCATGGGGCGGCGTCACCTTGAAGGGTTCGGCCGGTGACAGCTTGGAGGTCATCAGGAAGAAGATCAGCAGCAGGAACACCACGTTGATCATCGGCACGATGGATTCCGCCCGCGGCCGGCGCGGCGGCGGCGTGAAGTTCATCATCGACATCGGATCACTCCACCAGCACCAGCGAGGTAAAGCCCGCGGCACGCAACTGCCCCGCGACGTCCACCACCCGCTGCAGTTTGGCGCCATCCTGGCCGCGCAGGATGATGGTATCCTGGGGCTTGTCGGTCAGCGCCTGCATCTTTGCGTCCAGATCGGCAGAAGCGGTCTCGACGCCATTCACCTTCAGCCCTTCGGGCAGCACGTCAACCAGCCGCGGCGGCCCCTCGTATCCCTGCCCGCCCGAGGCCAGCGGCAGCGGCAGCACCTGGTCGGTGCCAAAGCGCGAGGCCAGCATGAAGAACACCAGCAGCAGGAACACCACGTCGATCATCGGCGTGAGCGAGGGCTTGCGGCGGGGCCGCGGCGGTTGATCGATAAAGCTCATCTCGGGCCGTTCCGCGCCTTACTGCGCCGCGAGCTTGGTCACGGAAGCCGAGGCGCGGCCCAGCCCCTCGCCGGGGATCTCGGCCACGAAGATGCGGGCGGCCAGGTCCTCCAGGTCGGTGCGCAGGTTTTCCAGCACGGCCTCGAACCAGGTCAGCGCGGCCGATGCGGGGATCGCCACCGCCATGCCGGCGGCGGTGGTCAGCAGCGCCTCCCAGATGCCGCCTGCCAGCATCGAGGGATCGGCGTTGGAGCCCGCTTCCTGCAGCGTCTGGAAGGCCGAGATCATCCCCATCACCGTGCCCAGAAGGCCCAGCAGCGGCGCGATGGTCGAGATCAGTTCCAGTGCCCGCAGCGCCACCCCCTGCGAGGCCAGCAGCTTCTTCGCCACGCGCGCGGTTTCCTCGCGGGCGGCGGTTTCATCCAGCCCCAGCCGGGCGCGCATGGCCTGACGCACCAGCGTCGAGCGCAGCCCGTGGCGGTTCTGGATCAGGGCCAGCGCGCCCTGCGCATCGCCCTTTTCCCAGGATTCGACGGCCCGGCGCGACGCCCGGCGCGACCAGGCACCATCGGCCAGCAGTCGCCAGATCTTCCACAGGATCAGCGCCACGGTGACCACCGACAGCGCCGCGATGGCCCAAATCGACGGGCCGCCGGTGACCAGGAAATCGGTGGTGCGCTGCAGCGCGGCCGCGATCGTGCCCTGGGGCGGCGCGGGCTTGAAGTCGGGGGTGGTGGTGAAGGTCGGGGTTTCACCGGTGGTGGCTTCGGGTTCGACCGCGTTCGGATCATCGGCCGCAGAGGTCGCCATGGGCGCCGTAGCGTCAGTCGTGATTTTTCCGTCCGGGACGACGACGGAACCGTTTTGCCCATCCGTACCATCTGCGGAAGCGGCGGGGGCGTCCCCTGCGGTCTGGCTCTGCACGGCATCCCTCGTGGCGGTCACGGCCGGAGCCCCGTCGCTTTCTTGATGCGCCGCGGGCATGGACTGACCCGGCGCTTCGGTCACCACGGCGGCGTCCTGCGCTGCCAGCGGAAGGGCCAGGGCCGTTGCGGCCGCAAGGCCCAGTACCACACGATGTGCCAGGCTTTGTGCTGCCATCTCGAACTCCATCACTGCCTCGGGGCGGCGCGAAAGCGCGGCCGCTCGAACGATCTGTCGGGAAAACCCCGGCCAAAGTGCCACTTGATCGCACTTCGGCCTCTGACGAGGGAAGCTGGCAGCGCCGAGAAATCCGGGAAAGGGGCGCGTTGGCTGGCGTTCCAGCGCAGACCTAGAATAACTGACCAAAGCAGTCAACTATGAACCGGGATTTCCCGGCGGCAGCGCTGCAAGCACAGGGATGCGGGATCAGACCAGGACCTGCGGCCGACCGCCGATCAGGGAAATCTCGGCATCGGTGCCAAAGACGTCGCGCAAGAGCGCGGTATCGACGATCTGCGCGGGCGTGCCCTGGGCGGCGACGCGGCCGTCCTTCAGCGCCACGATCCGGTCGGCAAAGGCGCTGGCATAGTTGATGTCGTGCAGCACGATGACGATGGTCTTGCCGTCCCTGTCCGCCATCTCTCTCAGCAGGCGCATCAGGCTGCGCGCGCCCGCAATGTCGAGGTTGTTGAGCGGCTCGTCCAGCAGCAGGTAGTCGGTGTCCTGGGCAAAGGCCATGGCCACGAAGGCCCGCTGGCGCTGCCCGCCCGACACCTCGTCCAGAAAGCGATCGGCGATGGGCAGCAGGTCGAAGCGTTCAAGGGCGGCCTGGGTCAGGGCGTGATCGCGGGCGCCAGGGCGGCCCTGGTGCCAGGGATAGCGGCCAAAGCCCACCAGTTCACGCACCCTCAGCCGGGCCGAGACATGGGTGCTTTGCGCCATGATCGCCAGCACCTTGGCCAGCTCGCGGTCGGAACAGGCGCCGATCTTCAGCCTGTCCACGGTGATTTCGCCCTGTTTCAGCGGCGCCAGGCGCGCGACCAGCGACAACAGCGTCGACTTGCCCGCGCCATTGGGGCCAATGAGCGCGGTGATGCCGCCCTTGGGGATATCAAGGTCGATGCCATGCAGGATCCGGGCCTTGCCGATCGCATGGTGCACGCCGCGGATCCGGATCATGCGCGTCTCCGTTTCACCAGAAGGAAGAGGAACAGCAGCCCGCCCAGAAGCTCGATCACCACGGTGAGGGGGGTGGTCAGGTTCAGGAAACGCTCCATCACGGTCTGGCCCGCGACCAGCAGGATGCAGCCGGTCAGCGCCGAGGACGGGATCAGCGTGGCGTGGCGTTCGGTGGGGGTCAGGGCATGGGCGATGGCGGTGGCGATCAGGCCGAAGAAGTTCGCAGGCCCCCCGCCGCCGCCCGACATCGGGCCGACAAGGGCGGTGGCGGCCGCGACCAGCAGGCAGATCAGCACCAGCGCCTGGGCCTGGCCACGGGCGGGACGTTCGCCCAGGCCCGTTGCAGGCACCTCGCCCAGGGCCAGCACGTCAAGGCGCGCGCGCATCCGCCAGGCCAGCACCAGCACCGGCAGGGTGACGGCAGCGGTCAGCCCCAGCAGCTTTGGGTCGACGGTGGTGAAGCGGGCAAAGCTGATCGCCTGCACGACGGAAAATTCCGCCGGGTCGATCATGCGTTGCAGGAATTCGGTGACCGAGCGCAGCAGGATGCCCAGGATGATGCCGGTCAGCACCAGCCGCATCATGTCGCCGCGCGCGCCGCGCCGCAGCAGGGTGAACAGCAAGAGCCCCAGCAGGGTCATGCCGGTGACGTTGATCGCAAACAGCACCACCGAAGGGATCGCCGCAAAGCCCGCCGAGCCGAACAGATGCACCACGCTGGTCAGCACCAGGATATAAAGCGCATCGAACCCCATGACCGAGGGCGTCAGGATGCGGTTCGCGGTGATGGTCTGGAACAGGACGGTCGCCACCGACAGGCAGGTGCCCACCAGCAGCATCGCCCCCAGCTTCTGCGCGCGGAACGGCAGCAGAAAGCCCCAGGACCCTTCCGCCCCCACGAACATGTAAAGCCCCGAGACCACGACCAGAAGCGCGGCCAGACCTGCCAGCCTCCTACCCATGGCGCGGCTCGCTATAAAGCAGGACCAGGAAGGCCAGCGCACCGGCAAGGCCCACGACGGTCGCGACGGGGATCTCGAACGGGGCGCGCAGGACGCGGCCCAGGATGTCGCCCGCCAGCACCAGAAGGGCGCCGGAATAGGCCGCCACCGGCAGCGCCCGGCGCAGGTTGTCGCCCATCCGCCGGGCGACGATGTTGGGAATGACCAGCCCGACGAAGGGGATCGCCCCCAGCGTCACGACGACCAGCGCGGTGGTGACGGAAATCGCCGCCAGCCCCGCCGCGGTGATCAGCCCGACGTTCAGGCCAAGGCCGCGGGCGGCGTCCTCGCCCAGACTTAGAACAGTGATGCGGTCAGCGATGAACCAGGTGACCCCGGCAGCGGCCGCCGCCGCCCAAAGCAGCTCGTACCGGCCCTGCAGCACCCCCGACAGCTCGCCGGTCAGCCAGGTGCCGATGAACTGCATCATGTCACCCTGATAGGCGAAATAGGTGACGAAGGCGCCGATCACCCCGCCGTAGACCAGCGCCACCAGAGGCACCAGCAGCGGCTGGGTCGGCGGCAGCGGCCGGATCAGCAGCAGCAGGCCGCCGGTGCCGATCAGCGTGGTGATCGCGGCAATCCCCATCTTGGCCCAGATCGCGGTCGCCGGGAAAAGCAGCGCGGCGATCAGAATGCCCAGGGCGGCGCTTTGCCCCGCGCCCGCGGTCATCGGCTCGACGAAGCGGTTGCGGGCCAGGATCTGCATGACCTGGCCACAAACCGCCAGCGCGCCCCCCGCCAGCAGCGCCGCCAGCGTGCGCGGAATGCGCGAGACGACCAGCACCTTGTGGGCCTCGGGGTCGGTGAAGACATCGCGCAGGCCCACGGGAACCGCGCCGATCATCAGCGAGGCAAGCGACAGCGCCGCCAGCAGGACCAGCGCGAAGGACCAGCGCAGCGAGATCAGGACTGCGCCTCCTTCAGCGCCTCGGCGATCTGGCCGAAGCTCACCATCAGCGACTGGATGCCGCCGGCGGCCACGTAGGCCTCGGGGGTCGACAGGTAGACGACGCGCTTGGTCTTCCAGGCGGTGGTGCCCTGGACCAGCGGGTTGTTCAGGGTCTGGGCGGCCGATTGCGCCCCCTCGCCCACGGTGGTGCCCCGGTCGATCACCAGCAGCGTGTCCGGGTTGGCCTGGGCAATATATTCGAAGGACACCGGTTCGCCATGGCGCGAGGCCTTGGCGACATCGGTGGCCTCGGGCCAGGCGAGGGCCTTGTTGATCCAGCCAAAGCGGCTGTCAGCCCCGAAGGCCGTGACCTTGGGCCCGTTGGTCAGCAGGATCATCACCTTGCCGCCCGACTTGGCCACCTGGTCCTTGGTGTCCGCGATCGTCGCATCCAGCAGCGAGGCCAGCGACTCGGCCTGATCCTGCTTGCCAAAGAGCGCCGCATAGGCGTGCAGGCGGGCCAGCCCATCAGCCACGGCATCATCGCCGATGCTCATGTCGGCGACCGGTGCGATGCGTTTGAGGGTGTCGTCCTGCGCCTCGGCGCGCAGGCCGGTGATGATCAGGTCGGGGCGCAGCGCCGCGATCTTTTCCAGATCGGCATCGAACATCGTTCCGACCGAAGGCACGCCGCTGACCGCGTCCTCCAGGAAATCCACGTAGACCGGGGTCGAGATCCCCGCCATCGGCACCTCAAGCGCCGCCAGCGTGTCGATCGCGGCCACATCCAGCACCACCAGCGACTGCGGCACGGCCTTCAGCGTCAGCGCGCCCTTGGCGGTCTGCAGCGTGATCGCATCGGCAGCGCGCGCCGGGCCACTCAGGGCCAGAGCCAGCGGCAGCGCCGCCCCCCCCATCAGCACCCTGCGGCGGCTCAGCACGGAACGGGACACTTCGGACAAGGGCATGGTTCTCTCCGGGTAGCAGGGGCGCCCGCGCCGCGCGCGGATCCTGCCCCGGGGCTAGACCGATGCCGGAAAGCCGTCAAGCGCATACCCTACCAAAAGGATCAGCTTTGCGCGAGCCCGCCCTTGCCCTCGCCCCACCCGGGCCGGGGGCTCAGAACGCCTTGAAGGTCAGCGTCGTCAGGGTGCGTTCGACCCCCGGGATACCGGCAAAGCACTGGTTGACGAAATGGCCGACATCCGAACCCTCGGGGGGGTAGACCTTGATCAGAAGGTCGAATTCCCCGGAAGTCGAGTAGAGTTCCGAGTGGAATTCGCGCAGCGCCAGCGCCTCGGCCACCTTGTAGGTGAGGCCCGGCGTGCAGCGCACCTGGATGAAAAGCGGCGTCGACATGGCATGCGTCCTTCGATCTTGGAAACCACCGGGCAGGCCCGGCGCCGGCAGATTGCGCGGCCCCGCCTGCCGGTGCAAGCGGATCGCGGCGGCAGCGCGTCGCGCAGACGTGACGAAACGTCACCGGCCCGTGGCCTGTCCCTGCAGCAGCAAACGCCCCTGCCCCGGCGGGCGGGACAGGGGCGTTCAGACCCGTGCGGGACGAGGGGACCCGGCGGGCCGTCCGGTTCAGGCGGTGGCCGGCTGTTCGACCGGGGTGGGGGCGGGCTGGGCAGCCTCGCCGGTCCAGCGGGCGTGAATGGCGCGGTAACTGGTCACGATCTCGGTCGGGGCGACCTCTTCGGGGGTCAGGAACAGGCTGCGGCCGATGGGCTGCGACGACCAGGAGATGATCCAGGGCGCGATCAGCATCGGGATGCCGACGGGCAGCATCCAGATCAGCAGCTCGGGGGCGATGTACCACACCAGCGCCAGCGCCAGCGCGCCGAAGACCTGGATCCAGGCGGTGGCGGCGAACCCCTCGGCCAGCGACAGGCGCCCCTCGCCGCGCTGGTTGGCAGGCCAGCCGCCGTCGCGGCCCGACAGCACCTGCAGGACGGCCTTGGACTGGTACATCAGCATGACCGGCGCCATCAGCGACGACAGCAGCAGCTCGATCAGCACCGAGGCCGCCAGCTTGCCCGCGCCGCCATAGGCCCGGCCCCGCCCCGAGGCCGCCGAGATCCCCAGGATCGCCAGCTTCGGCACCACCAGCAGGCCGAAGATCCCGATGCCCAGGGCAATGATCTGCTGCGTCCGGTCCGAGGGGAAGACGGGGAACAGCTGGTAGGGTTCGGGGAAGTAGTCCGGCGCCGGGGCCATGATCGTCGCGATCACCGAGGCGATCAGGAACAGCCCCCAGATCAGCGACACGATATAGGCGAAGATGCCCTGCACGAAGACGAAGCGCGACCAGGGGCGCAGGCCCGGCGCGGTCAGCAGGCGGATGTGCTGCAGGTTGCCCTGGCACCAACGGCGGTCGCGCTTGGCAAAGGCCAGAATGTTGTCGGGGCCTTCCTCGTAGGACCCTTCGATGGTCTCGTCGACCTTGACCGTCCAGCCCGCCCGCGCCAGCAGCGCCGCCTCGACATAGTCATGCGACAGGATATGACCGCCGAAGGGCGGGTTGCCCGCCAGCGGCGGCAGCGCGCAGCTTTCGGCAAAGGCCTTGACGCGGATGATCGCATTGTGGCCCCAGAACGGCCCGGTCTTGCCCTGCATCCGCGCCAGCCCGCGCGAGAACACCGGACTGAAGAAGCTGGCGGCGAACTGCTGGGCCCGCCCGAACAGCGAGCTGGAGCCGGTGATCTTCGGCAGCGTCTGCAGCAGGCCCATCCTGGGGTCGGCCTGCATCTGGGCGACCATCTGGCGGATGGTGGTGCCTTCCATCAGGCTATCGGCATCCAGGATCACGGCAAATTCGTAGGCCCCGCCCGAATTGCGGATGAAGTCCTCGATATTGCCGGCCTTGCGGCCGCGATTGTCCTGCCGGCGGCGGTAGTAGATCCGCCCGGCGCCGTTGGTTTCCTCAAGCAGGCGCGCGAAGGCGGCGCGTTCGGCGTTGAAGTTCGTCTCGTCGCGGGTGTCCGACAGCACGGCGATGTCCGATGTCACCCCCGCCGCCCGGATCGAGCGGTCCATCGCCGCGATGCGGGCGAAGGTGGCCACCGGGTCCTCGTTGCAGATCGGCACCAGCACCACCGTCGGATCGCCGTTGCGGAACACGAAACGGTCGGCCCGGCCATAGCCCTTCGGCCGCGGCGCCAGCCCCAGAAGCGCCATCGCGGCACCCCAGGACAGCCAGGCGGTGGTCACGAAGATCAGGAAGGCCCGCACCACGTCCCAGACATCCAGCCCGTCCTCGACCGCGGCCTCGGCAAGAAGCACGGTCGCGGTGACGGCGGCAACGATGGCAAACAGGATCGCGGCAACGCGGTACAGGGGGGTGGGGTCGAAGCGCATCTCGGGCTCCCTGGGGCATGGCCTGGCAGTGACAGGCCCTGGGGGAAG
Organism: Pseudooceanicola sp. NS-SX9; assembly: GCF_057380705.1. Taxonomy (NCBI): domain Bacteria; kingdom Pseudomonadati; phylum Pseudomonadota; class Alphaproteobacteria; order Rhodobacterales; family Paracoccaceae; genus Pseudooceanicola; species Pseudooceanicola sp. NS-SX9. The sequence goes on from NZ_CM170818.1 coordinate 3,038,664, forward strand.
AAAGAACGCGTCCCGATGGGAGATCGGGGCGCGATCAGCGTGGCAGCAGCAGCTCAGGAACGATCAGGCGAGGTGCAGGAAAGAGAAGGCGCGGGCCAGCAGGCCACCGCGGGTCTCGGTGCGCGGCGCAGCCTCAAGCTGCTGGCGCGGCATCTCGAGGGGCGCAAGGGGCGGTTCCCAGGCGCTGGCCTCGTAGGCCGAGATTTCCTTCGGTTCGTTCTTGATGCTCAGGTCGAAACTCATGACGATTTTCACTCCTTCATCCATTGATACACCCAAGTCTCGCTCAACCGGCGCCCGTAACCGGTCAAACTTGCCTTGATTTCCATGATATCGTCCCCGGGGGAGTCGACATCGATCGCCAGACGCCACGTGCCCTGCCCTTCCAGGGACGACACGATGGCCTCTGTAACCTTGCCGCCGGAGACCTCGATCTCGGGTTTAACCGTCGCGTCGGCCGGAAGTTCCGCCATCAGCCCGCCAACGAAATCGATGACGAACTTTCGGCGGCCTTTTGCCGGTGCACTGCCCGCAACCCCGGCATGGCCGGACCGCGTACGGATGACTTGCGCAAGCTCATGATTTTCGGAGCCGGGGGACATGCCCCAGGCCATCCGGTAGGACAGGTCGTAGCTTGCGCCTTTGACGAACTTGTCCTTTGGGACCCAGAAGGCGACGATGTTGTCGTTGCCTTCCTGGTCCGATGGGATTTCCACCAGGCAAACGTTGCCCTCGCCCCAGTCGCCACGCGGCTCGATGGTCAGCGAGGGGCGCAGATCGTAGCGCGCCTGCGCATCGAGGTAGTCCTCGAACTTGCGGTTGCGCTGGATCAGCCCGAATTTCTTCGGATTCATCGCCCAGAGGTAAGAGGTGGCCAGCCGCGGCGGGTTCTTCAGCGGCCGGAAGAAGGTCTCGTCGGCGCCGGTCTGCAGGATCAGCGCGTCGCTGTCATGCACGCCGGGGCGGAAATCGTCGTAATGGCCCACATCCGGGCCCCCGAACAGGAACATCGAGGTCAGCGGCGCGATGCCCACCTGCTGGATGTCGTTGCGGGTGAACAGCTTGGCGGTGACGTCGATCACCGTGGTCTCGCCCGGCCGGATGGTAAAGGCATAGGCCCCGGTGCAGCTTTCGCTTTCCAGCGAGGCATAGACGCGCGCCACCGGCTGGCCGGGGGCGGGGCGCTCCAGCCAGAAGGCGGTGAAGCGGGGGAATTCCTCGGTGCCCGAGAGGCCGGTATTGACGGCCAGGCCACGCGCCGACAGCCCGTAGCGGTTGCCCCGGCCAAGCGCGCGGAAATAGGACGCGCCCAGGAAGGCCACCAGCTCGTCGAACTTGGCGGCACTGTTGAGCTGCGCATTCAGACGGAAGCCCGCAACGCCCGGCATGGCGAAGTTGTCGGGAATGTCGACGTTGAGGGGCTTGTGGTAGATGAAATCCGTGGTGTTGAAGACCATGGGCGTGGCCTGGCCGTCGACGACCTCGTAAAGCTCGACCGGGATCTTGTAGAGCCAGCCCAGCTGATAGGCCAGCACGCGGAATTCCTGCCCCTCGTCCTGCCAGCGGGCTTTCGCGGGGTCGAACTGGATGCGCTGGTAGCTGTCGTAGTCGAGCTTGCTCAGGAAGCCCTGGGTCGCCTGCTGCTTGCGCGGCGGCTGCGTCGAAAGCTGCTGCATCTGCTGGGTCAGCCAGTCAAAGCTGAAGGGCTGCTTGGCGGGCACCTGCGGCTGGGGCGCCGCATCGGCGGGCTGGGCAGGGGCATCGGCGGCAGGCGCGGCGGCGTCATCGGCCAGGGCCGGCACGCCGATCACCAGAAGCGCCGAAGAGCCCGCCAGATGGCGCAGCAGCCGGCGGCGCGACGGAGACGCCAGCGGGCGGCAGGTCTGGTTTGAACGCTGCCCCGGCTGGGAGGTCCGGGCGGGCAGGTCAATTCGGTGCATGTGCTTTCCTCGAGTGCTTCATATCGTCCGGCAGGGAGGCCTGTGACAGATTTGTTCCAAAGACGTGGGTCGGCAATCCGATAGGCGGCTTGCGGCGGCGGACCGCCCAGAAACCGCGAGAGGAACGCGAACGTGATGGCATTGGTTCAGGGACGACGACGGAACATTGTTGCTCTGATCAGGAAAGACAGGGATTAACGGAGTGATTCCGGTAAGTTGGGACTGCGCAAAATATTGCCAAGAGGGTCCTTCGCACCAGTGGGGTCCCGCCGTCCGGGCGGCCAGAATAGGCCGATTTCCGCCAGAGCGCGTGTTGCATTCACGGCTTTCCCGCTGCGGGCCCATCTCACGTCGCATCACATTTCAGAAATGTAACAGGCCGCGATCCCGAAGATCGCGGCCCACCCTTGCACATCCGACCAAATGCGGCTTTCAGATCACACCTTCGGCCTTTGCCCAGGCCAGAGTCGCATCAAGGGCACGGCCCAGACGGGCGACGATCTCGATCACGTCGGATTCGGTGACGATCAGCGGCGGGCACAGCGCGATGGAATCGCCGATCGCCCGGGTGATCAGCCCCTCGGCATTGCAGAATTCGGCCGCCTTGGCGCCCAGCTTCAGCGCCGGATCGAACGAGGCCTTGCTGGCCTTGTCGGCGACCATCTCGACCGCGGCGATCAGACCGGTGCCGCGCACCTCGCCGACCAGCGGGTGATCGGCCAGCCTGGCCAGCTCCGCCTGCATCACCGGCCCGACGCGGGCGGCATTGCCCACCAGGTCGCGTTCCTCGATGATCTTCAGGTTCTCCAGGCCCACGGCGGTCGCAACCGGATGGCCCGACCCGGTAAAGCCATGCCCGAACGAGCCCAGCTTGGCCGAGTTGTCGGCAATGGCATCATAGACCGCATCGGTGATCACGATCGCCGCCAGCGGCATGTAGGACGAGCTGATCTGCTTCGACAGCACCAGGATGTCGGGCGCAAAGCCGTATTTCTCGCAGCCGAAGGTGGTGCCCAGACGGCCGAAGCCGTTGATGACCTCGTCCGCGACCAGCAGGATGTCGTATTTCTTGCAGATCGCCGCGACGCCTTCCCAATAGCCCTCGGGCGGCAGGATCACCCCGCCGGCGCCCATCACCGGTTCGCCGATGAAGGCGGCGATGGTTTCGGGGCCCTCGGCCTGGATGGTGTCCTCGATCTCCTGCAGCAGGCGGGCGGTGAACTGGGCCTCGGTCTCGCCCTCGGCACCGAAACGCCAGTAGTGCGGCGTGGTCAGATGGGTGACCGGGATCGCCGGCAGGTCGAAATCCTTGTGGTTGCCCGGCAGGCCCGTCAGCGAGGCCGAGGCGACGGTGACGCCGTGATAGGCCTTGTTGCGCGCCAGGAACTTTTTCTTGGCGGGGCGGCCAAGCGCGTTGTTCAGATACCACACCATCTTGATGACGGTATCGTTGGCCTCGGAGCCCGAGTTGGCGAAGAACACCTTGGTCAGGTGATCGGGCGTCATCTCGACCAGCTTCTCGGCCAGGCGGATCTGCGGCGCCGTCGCCTTCGAGGTGAAGGTGTGGTAATAGGGCAGCTCGTCCATCTGGGCGAGCGCGGCCGCCTTCAGGCGCGGTTCGGAAAAGCCGACGGCGACGGACCACAGGCCCGCCATGCCTTCGATATACTGCTTGCCGTTGCTGTCCCAGACATGGATCCCCTCGCCGCGGGTGATGATCATCGGCCCCTGTGCCTCGTGCGCGCGGGCATTGGTGTAGGGATGCAGCGAATAGGCAAGGTCCGCCGCGACAAGCGAGTTGGACAGATCGGTCATGGGGTCAGCTCCGGCTGGATGCGTGCGGCCCGGTGGACCGCGCGTCAGTGTGGTTCGCCGCGCAGCCTAGACCCGCGATCCGCCAGAGAGAAGACATCCCGTGCGCCCCCGCGACTTTGGGCGGATGGGCGGCACCGCCCCCGCCTTCGGGCAGCGGTGCCACGCCTCAGGCCAGACCGACCCAGAAGCCCTCGTGGACGACGGCGCTTTCCGCGCTCAGCAGCGGCCCCACGACCTCGACCGGGCGCTGGCCGGCAGCAAAGACGGTGCGGCAGGGCAGATCCATCGTCAGGTTCTCGGGGTCGGGGCCGATCAGCGCCTTCAGGTCGGCCTCGCTCATGCCGTGGACCACCCGGCCAACGCCCGCCCAGTAGACCGATCCGGCGCACATCACGCAGGGCTCGGCCGAGGTGTACATGGTGCAGCCACGCAGGAAATCGGGCGCATATGTCATCGAGGCCTCGGTCATCAGGTTGCGTTCCGCGTGACCGGTGGAATCATGTCTGGTGCCGCAGGTGTTCATCGCCTCCAGCAGGATCTCTCCGTCCGGGCCCGCAAGCAGCGCGCCAAAGGGATGGTCGCCGCGGGCACGGCCCTCGCGGGCGATCTCGATGGTGCGCCGCAGCAGCTCCAGGTCGCGTTCGGGGGAAATCGGCATCTGAGGTCTCCTTCTGACTGCCGCTGCCTGCCGGGAAGATGCCCGGCCTGGCCCCGGCATGTCCCCCCGACCCCGGGCAGCTGACAAGGGCGATTCCGCCCAACCGGGGGGCATTTCCCTGCAATTCAGCCCATTTTACAGGCGGATTAAGAGCTAATTGCGACAAAAATAGGCAATCAAAGCCGAACTGCCGATTTTCACGGCCCTGTTTGCGCTAGACCGTCGCCCTGCCCCGGCGCCCGTCGCTACACAGGAAGCCGAGTAGAAGCGGTAGGCCTCACGGGGCAAGGACATTGCTCATCGGACCCTGGGGTAATCCGGTCAGATGGACAGAGGACTTTCGCGATATGCTCACTTCCCCCGATACCGCCCTTGCATCCTGCGCCAGCCGGCGCATCGGGACGGATGCCGCCTTTGGGCCCGGGCGCCGGGGAAGCCTTGATCACGAGACAACAGGGAAGAACTGACATGAAACGCCTTTGCGCGGCTTCCGCGCTGATCGCCTCGCTGGCCTCGCCCAGCTTCGCCGCCGATGCCATCACCTTCCAGCTGGACTGGCTGCCGGGCGGCGACAAGGCCCCGATCTATGTCTGCGTGCAGGAAGGGTTCTGCAAGGACGCGGGCTTTGACGTGACCATCTCGGCCAGCCGCGGCTCGTCCGAGGCGATCACCAAGCTGTCGACGGGCGTCGCGCAGTTCGGATCCGCCGGGATGGACGGGGTGATGGCCGCCAAGGCCACCGAAAACGTCCCCGTCGAGGCGATCATGTCGATCTACAACATGCCCCCCGACGCCTTCTTCACCACCAAGGACAAGGGCATCACCTCGATCAAGGACGTGAAGGGCAAGAAGGTCGTGACCTCTCCGTTCACCTCGTCGAACGTGCTGCTGCCGCTGATCCTGAAGGCCAACGGCCTGAGCGATGCCGACATCAAGCTGACCAAGGCCGATCCGGGCGCCCTGGGGCCGCTGATGTTCACCGGCCAGCAGGATGTCGCCATCGCCTGGCTGACCAACGTGTCGCGCTACACCGCGCAGGCCAAGGAAGCCGGCAAGGAGCTGGTGATCCTGCCCTGGGCCGAAGCGGGGCTTGAGACCTATTCCGCCGCGCTGGTCGCCAATACCGACTATGCCAAGGCCGATCCCGAGCGCACCAAGCGCTTTGTCGCCGCCTTCAAGAAGTCGCTGGAATTCGCCCAGGCCAATCCCGACAAGGCCGCCGCCGATGTCGTCGCCATGGTCCCCGAGCTGACCGTAGATGACGTGAAATCCATGTGGGAAGACACCTCGAAGCTGATCTTCAACGCCACCACCAAGACGGATGGGCTGGGGGCCCTCGACAAGACCCGCGTCGCCAGCACCTGGGCGCGCGTCGCCGAAGCCCAGGGCCTGGATCCCGAAAGCCTGGATCCCGAAACCGCCGTCGACCGCAGCTATCTGCCGGAATGATCCGAAGGCCCCCGCCCCGCCGCGGGCGGGGGATCCCAAGGAGGAGAAGACCATGAACATCGACCAGGACGCGATCCGGTTTGCCGACGTCGGCATGACCTTCCTGACCGACAATGGCCCGCTGACGGCGCTTTCGGGCGTCGACGTGACGCTGGGCCGCCACGAATTCGTTGCCGTTCTGGGCCCCTCGGGCTGCGGCAAGTCCACGCTGCTGCGGCTGACCTCGGGGCTGATGAAGGCGACCGAGGGCACGGTGTCGGTCTTCGGCCATCCCGTGACCGAGCCGCGCGACGACATCGGCATCGTCTTTCAGCAGGCCACGCTGCTGCCCTGGGCGACGGTGCTCGACAATGTCGTGTTCCCGGCCCGGCACAAGCGCGGCCGGGTCTCGAAGGAGGACCGCGACCATGCCCGCAAGATCCTTGCGACCTGCGGCCTGGCGGGGTTCGAGAACCGCCTGCCCTCGGAACTGTCGGGCGGGATGCAGCAGCGCGTCGGCATCGCCCGCGCCCTGTTCCTGAACCCCGACATCCTGCTGATGGACGAACCCTTCAGTGCGCTGGACGCGCTGACCCGCGACGCCATGGGGTTCGAGCTGCTGCGGATCTGGCAGGCCAGCCCGAAGACGGTGCTGTTCATCACCCACTCGATCCCCGAGGCGGTGATCCTGGCCGACCGCGTGGTGGTCATGTCGGGCCGCCCCGGCCGGGTGATCGCCGACATGAAGGTGCCGCTGGGCCGTCCGCGCGACGAAAGCAGCCTGCGCAGCCCCGAGATGCAGGAATACATGGCCCACCTGCGCTCGCTTCTGATCAAGGAGGAAGTCGCCTGATGTCCGCCCCCGCCGATGTGACCCCGAACGCCGCCCCCGCCCCCAAGGCGCCGAAACCGCCGCAGCTGCCGCGCATGACCCTCAGCGAATGGCTGATCCGCACGCCGGTCGTGCTGCCGCTGCTGACCTTCGTGCTGATCCTGATCTTGTGGCAGGGCGGCACCTGGCTGTTCAACGTTCCCAGCTTCGTGCTGCCCTCGCCGCTGCGCATCCTCGACGGGTTCTCGGCCATCCCGCCCGGCCGCTGGGTGGAACATGTCTGGGCCACGCTGCGCGTCGCGCTGATGGGCTATGTCGTGTCGATCATCGTGTCGCTGCCGATCGCGGTGGGGCTGGCGAAATCGCGGCTGCTCAGCCGGGCGCTTTATCCGCTGCTGGTGGTGATCCAGTCGGTGCCGATCGTCGCCGTGGCCCCGATCATCATCGTGGTGCTGGGCACCGATGACCTGCCGCGCGTGGTGATCACTTTCATGATCTCGTTCTTCCCGCTGGTGGTGTCGATGACCACCGGCCTGATGGCCACGCCGCCGGAACTGATCGAGCTGTCGCGCTCCCTGCGTGCCCCCATCTGGCGCGAGATCAGCCAGATCCGCCTGCCCTATGCGACGCCCTACATCTTCTCGGGGCTGAAGATTTCCATCACGCTGTCGGTGGTGGGCGCGGTGGTGGCCGAATTCGTCGCAGCCCAGGCCGGGATCGGCTATTTCATCCAGTTCTCGACCTCGATGTTCAAGCTGCCGCAGGCCTGGGCGGGTCTGGGGATCCTGCTGGTGATGTCGCTGGCGCTGTTCCAGATCGTCAACCAGACGCAGCGGCTGCTGTTCCCCTGGTCGCTGCCCAAGGAACGCCGCTGATGCTGATCACCAACATCCGTGACGCCCTGACGGGTCGGCTGGGCGCCGGTGAACGCTTCAGCGGCGCGATCCGCATCGAAGGCGGCCTGATCACCGAGATGGGCGCGCTGAGCGCCCGTCCCGGCGAAGAGGTCCTGGATGCCGCCGGATGCGCGGTGATCCCGGGGCTGGTGAACACCCACCACCACCTGTTCCAGTCGGTGATGAAGGCTGTTCCGGCGGCCATGAACGCGGCGCTGGACCTGTGGCTGATGCAGGTGCCCTACCGCCTCTGGCCGCTGCTGGACGAGGACACCTTCCGCATCGCCGCCCGCATCGGCCTGGCCGAACTGGTCCTGAGCGGCGCCACCACCGTCTGCGACCACCACTACGTCTATTCGGATCGCTACGATTTCGACCCCTCCGAGGTGCTGTTCCAGGAGGCCGCCCGGATGGGCGTGCGCTTCGTGCTGGCACGCGGCGGCATGACGCGGGGCCGCGCCTATCATGATCCCGCCATCCCCCCTGCCCCCTGCGAACCGCTGGAGCAGATGATGGAAAGCATCGCCGCGACGGCGGCGAAATGGCACGATCCCTCGGATCTGGCGATGACCCGGGTGGCGGTGGCCCCCACCACCCCCAATTTCAACATGACGCCCGAGGAACTGCCGCAGATCGCGGCCTTTGCCCGCGCCCATGGTCTGCGCCTTCACTGCCACCTGTCGGAAAACGGCAATTACGCCGCCCATACGCTGGCCAATTTCGGCAAGCGCCCGGTCGAGTGGCTGGCGGGCCTCGACTGGCTGGGCGAGGATGTCTGGTTCGCCCATCTGGTGGATCTGGAACCCTTTGAGATCGAGCTGCTGGCCCAGACCGGCACCGGCATGGCGCATTGCCCCAATGCCAATGCGCGGCTGGGATCGGGCGTGGCACCGGCGGATGCGCTGCACCGGCTGGGCGGCACCGTGTCCATGGGTGTCGACGGCGCCGGCGCGAACGAGGCCGCCGACATGGGCATCGTCATGCATTCCGCCTTCACCCTGCACCGCGCCACCAAGGGCGTCGAAAGCCTGCGCGCCGAAGAGATCCTGCACTGGGCCTCGGCCGGGGGCGCCAAGGTGCTGGGCCTGCCGAAATGCGGCACGCTGGCGCCGGGCATGGCGGCGGATATCGCGATCATCGACCTGTCGGCGCCGCGCAACATGGGGCTGCACGATCCGGCGCTGGCGCCGGTGATCACCGGCGCCTCTGTCGTGAAACATTCCCTTGTCGGCGGGCGCCCCATCCTGCGCGACGGCAAGCTTTCGGGACTGGACCTCGGCCAGCTGGGCCAGGATGCCACCCGCGTCACCCGATCCCTCATGCAGCGCGCCGCGGCTGTCGCGGAACCCGCATGAGGTACCCCCCGAGCATAAGCGGGCAGCGCAGCGATGCGTGGGTCATTGCTCTCCCCCTCTCAGGAGCAACACCATGAACGATTACGCACTGACGGAACTGAACAAGGAAAAGGGCTTTGGCGGCATGGGCGAGACGGTGGATCGAGAGATCCCGATCATCGACATGTCCGACTATTTCAACCGCAAGGCCGAGATCACCGAGGAACTGTGGAAGGCCGCGACCGAGATCGGCTTTTTTCAGTTGAAGAACCACGGCGTCCCGCAGGACCTGATCGACGAGGCCTTCTTCCTGTCCGGCCAGTTCTTTGCCCTGCCGCATGACACCAAGGCCCAGTATCCGATGCTGCCGGGCACCAATGCGGGCTGGGAATACAAGGCCCAGGTGCGCCCCTCGACCGGGACGCCTGACAACAAGGAAAGCTACCAGATCACCCTGCCGCGGATGAAGACGCTCTGGCCCACCGGGACCGAAGTGCCGATGTTCCGCCCCTCCCTGATGGCCTTCGAACGCCACAACTGGGCGCTGGCGATGAAGGTGCTGTCGTGCTTTGCCGACAAGCTGGGCCTGCAGAGCGACTTCTTCACCGAACGCCACGATCCCGAAAGCGAGGAATACCAGTCCACCGTCCGGCTGATCCACTACCTTGGCATGGAAGACGCCAAGCCCGAGGACTTCAAGTTCTGGCGCGCCGGTGCGCATACCGATTACGACTGCCTGACGCTGCTGCACCAGCGTCCCGGTCAGGGCGGGCTGCAACTGTGCCCCGGCAAGGATGCGCAGGGCCGCGCCATTGCCTGGACCGATGTGCCGCCGCTGGCAGGCGTCATCACCTGCAACATCGGCGACATGCTGATGCGCTGGTCCGATGACAAGCTGGTGTCGAACCTGCACCGCGTGCGGATGCCCAAGCCCGACGAATATCTGGGCCCGCGCTATTCGATCGCCTACTTCGCCCAGGCCAACAAGGATGCGATCCTGGAAGGCCCGGAAGGCAAGTACGAACCGATGACCGCGCATGACTACATGCAGATGCGTCTGGGTGCGAACTTCGGCAAGAAATAAGGGCGCAGGACGCCACCCGGGCGGGCCTTCGGGCCCGTCCTACCGCTCAGGAGATCCCCATGTCCGCCACCCTTCCCGTCATCGACATTTCCGGCCTGTCGTCCTCGGACGCGGGCGAACGCCAGCAGGTCGCGGAAAAGATCCGCCGTGCCTGCCTGGCACATGGCTTTTTCTACATCTCGGGCCATGGCGTGCCGCAGGGCCTGATCGAGGCCGCGCTGGACCAGTCCCGGGCCCTGTTCGACCAACCCGAGGCCGCCAAGGATGCGCTGTCGAAGGCACAGTCCCCCTGCAACCGCGGCTATGAACATCTGGGCGGCCAGACCCTGCAGCCCGGCGCCCTGCCCGACCGCAAGGAAGGCTTTTACATCGGAGAAGAGCTGACCGCCCGCGATCCCCGCGTGGCGCAGGGCTGGTTCAACCACGGCCCCAACCAGTGGCCCGCCGACCTGCCGGGCTTTCGCCCCACCATGATGGCCTATTACGCGGCGCTGGAAACGCTGGGCGGCACGCTGATGCGCGGCCTTGCCCTGTCGCTGGACCTGCCCGAGGACTATTTCGCAGGTTTCACCGACCAGCCGCTGTGCACCCTGCGCCTGCTGCATTATCCCCCCGCCCAGCCCGATGTCGAAGGCGAGATGGGCGCCGGTGCCCATACCGATTTCGGCGGCCTGACGATCCTGCTGCAGGGCGGCGTCGGCGGTCTGCAGGTGATGGGAGAGGACGGCCAATGGATCGAGGCCCCGCCCCTGCCCGGCACCTATGTGGTGAACCTGGGCGACATGATCGCGCGCTGGACCAACGGGCACTACCGCTCGACCCTGCATCGGGTGATCAACCGATCCGGGCGGGAACGCTATTCGGTGCCGTTCTTCTACACCGGCCATCCAAAGCACGAAGTGTCCTGCATCCCCACCTGTCTGGTCGGAGAGGAAACCGCCAAATATCCCCCCATCACGGTGGAAGAACATCTGCGCGCCATGTACGCGCGCACCTACAAGGCCGCGAGCTGAGACCGCGCGCGCCCCGGGCCGCAACGCCTGAACCATCCGGGCGGCAGCACCTGCCCGCCCCCGACGCGGCAGCGCCTGAACCATCCGGGCGGCAGCACCTGCCTGCCCCCGGCACGGCAGCGCCTGAACCACCCGGGCGGCGGCGCCTGCCCGCCCCCCGGCGCGGCAGCACCTGAACCAGCCCCGGGCGACAACGCCTTCCGCCCTCAACGCGGCAGCGCCTGAACCACCCCGGCGCAGCGGCGCCTCAGTCGACCGCCACCACGTCCACCGCCTGCGAACTGCTCTGACCGCCGGCGATGCGCAGCGCGCCCTTCACCGGGGCCACGTCGAAGTAGTCGCGCCCGTAGCCGATGACGATGTGGTCCTGGCCCGCGCGGATCGCGTTGGTCGGGTCGAACTCGACCCAGCCCATGTCCTGGCCGCACCAGGCACGCACCCAGGCGTGCATCGCATCGGCGCCTTCCAGGCGCTCCTGCCCCTCGGGCGGCAGGGTCCGCAGGAACCCCGAGACATAGCCCGCCGGGATCCCCAGCGAGCGCAGCGCGCAGATCGCGATATGGGTGAAATCCTGGCAGACCCCGCGTTTCAGGTGAAACGCCTCTTCCAGCGGGGTATCGACCAGCGTGGCGGTGGCATCGAAGGTCATCCGCTCGTGCAGGGCCAGGCTGACGGCCTCGGCCGCCGACAGCGCCGTTTCCGCCCGCCGCGCCACCTTGGCCGCCCAGTCCGACACCGCGCGATGCACCCCCACCCGGGGCGAGCCATACAGGTAGTTCTGCGGCGCATCCCCCAGAACCGAGGGATGCCCGGCCAGCTCGGCCTCGAAGCGGGTGCGGTCGGGCGACACGTCCAGCCCCAGGTCCTGTTCCAGCCGCTCGACCCGGGCGTTCATCTCGAAGCGGGTTTCCGACAGCGGCACGCCATAGGTGACCTCGGTGCATTCGTTGCCGAAGAAATCCACCCGGCACAGCTTTTCCGGCGGCGCGGGATCGAGCCGCAGCGAGGCATGGTGCACCCGTTGCAGCCCAGGAATGTCGCGCGGCATCAGCCGCAGGATGTGGCGGCCCACATCCGCCGGGGCCTGGTATTCATAGGCGATGCGCAGACGGATATCGTAGAGCATGTTACCTCAGGTAGGTCTCGGCCAGCAGGCCCGACAGCCGCATGGTCGCCGCCACGATATCCTGCAGGCGTTCGATGTCGATCTCTTCGGGCTGGGCGATGGCCAGATCGGTATCAAGGCGCAGGACCTCGCGGCGGATGGGGGTCATGTGGGGATGCAGCCCCGCCTCTCCCATCCGTTCCAGGCCATCGAGCTGGCGCAGCATCTCGCGGCACTGGGCCAGCACCGAGCGCGGGTTTTCCGGGTCCAGCAGCAGCAGGCTCAGGACGCTTTCGCGCGAGGTGACGCTGGGAAAGCGGTGGCGGTGGGTCATCACCGCATCGCCCGCCTCGATGGCGATGCCCAGGGCGCCCTCGGCGGCGGTCGGATGGGTAAAGACCTGCAACATCAGCGCATTGCCAGAGGCGCGTTCGACCGCCCGCCCCAGGCTGAGGAACCGCCAGCCCGCGCCATGGTACATGTTGTCATGCACCAGCCCCGAGAAGCCGGAAATCTTGCGCAGGAACACCGACATGGCGCGCGCCGCATCATCGCCGGGCCGCAGCCGGGGCCCGATCCGCTGGGCGCTGCGCTGCAGGTCGGTCAGCGCGTTCCACCCGTCGGTCGAGAACCGGTCGCGGATGTTGCCGGCACTGGTCAGCGCCGCCTGGATGTCATAGCGCAGCCCGTCGGGGAAACACTGCGCCGTGTCCAGGTTCATCGTGCCCAGCGTCGTCGACAGCAACTCCATCAGCGGCAGGTCGGTGCGCCCGCTTTCCGCCAGCCGCAGGTGCCAGGCGCGCAGCAGGCGGAATTTCTGCTCGACCCGTTCGGAATAGCGGCCCAGCCAGAACAGGTTGTCCGCCGCCCGCGTCGGCAGCGCCCCCAGCTGCGGGGTGACATGGCGGGGCGTCGATTTCGACAGCAGCGTGTCGTCCTCGGGCTCTTCGGGGCAGACCACCCAGACATCGGAAACCGAGCCCCCCTTCTGCACCGAGATATCGGCCGAGGCATCCGCAGGCCCGATGCGCGCAAAGCCGCCCTGCATGACCTGCCAGCCCTCGGCCCCGCGCGCCAGGATGACGCGCAGCGACACCGGGCGGGGCTCCAGCCGGCCCTCGGGGGTGAAGGCGGGGGCCGTGGACAGCGAGACGATCTCCTGCGCGGCCAGGCGGCCTGAGGCCTCGTCGATCATGGCAGGATCAAAGGGCTTGCCGCGGCGGGTTTCGCCGGCGATCACCACGTCGGGGCCGTGATCGAAAGGCAGCCGGTTCGACAGCGCCCGGTCGATGGTCATCCGGCCCGCGTTGGCCTTGACGTAATCGCGGGCCTCCTCGGCGCCGCACCACCAGGTGGCGATGTTGGGAATGGCCAGATCGCGGCCCAGCCATTCGCGGGCGATCCGCGGGATATAGGCCATCAGCGCGCGGGCCTCCAGCACGCCGGAGCCGGGGGCGTTGACCATGGTCAGGTTGCCCGCCCGGATCGCCCCCAGGATACCCGGGGTGCCCAGCTGCGAATCCTCGTTCAGCTCCAGCGGGTCCAACCAGCCACTGTCGAGCCTGCGCCACAGCACCGAGACCGGTGACAGCCCGCCCACGGTCTGCACCATCAGCTTGCCGCCCCGAACCACCAGATCCTCGCCCTGGACCAGCAAAAAGCCCAGGTAGCGCGCGATATAGGCGTGTTCGAAATAGGTGTCGTTCATCGGGCCCGGGGTCAGGATGGTGACCCGGCTGCCGTCATTGTCGCGCAGGCCCAGCAGCGCATCGCGGAAGGCGCGGAAGAACCCCGCCAGCCGCGCCACATGGCTGTCCGAGATGATGTCGGGAAAGCTGCGCGAGGTCGCCATGCGGGTTTCCAGCGCGAACCCCGCCCCCGAGGGCGCCTGCGCGCGATCCCCCAGCACCCACCACTTGCCATTCGGACCACGGCCGATGTCGAAGGCCACCATATGCAGGTAATGGCCCGATTTCGGCGCCACCCCCACCATCGGGCGCAGCCATTCGGGGTTCGCGGCCAGCAGTTCCGGCGGGACCAGCCCCTGTTCCACCAGTTGCCCGGGCCCGTAGAAATCGGCCATCATCCGTTCCAGCAGGTCGGCGCGCTCGATCAGCCCCGCCGAGATCGTCTGCCATTCGGCCTCGGCGATCAGCAGCGGCAGGTGCGACAGCGGCCATTCGCGTTCCTCGTGGGCATCGGGGCCGTAGTGGCGAAAGAACACCCCCGCATCGCGCAGGTACTGGGTGCCGCGGGCCTGCGACAGGGCCACCTCGTCCGGCGACAGCCGCGCCAGGCGGTCCAGGAAGGGCTTCCAGACCGGGCGGATGCTGCCCGCCTCGTCCATCAGCTCGTCCGGGACGCCGGGGGTGGGCTGGTAATCGGCCAGCAGCTCTTTCAGGCGCGCGGCACGGGCGGCCGCGACGGCGCCGGGCGGCTGGTCGGGCTGGCGGGCCTCGACCGAAGGGGCGGCGGGGGCGGCGCTGCGGGGCGTGCCTTGCAGGGATTGCGACATGGAAGAGGTTTGCAGGTCATCCTGCCGCGGCGTTTCCGCGGTCATGCCCGTGCCCCCCGGGACAGAAGCGCTGCTGCCATGTCACCCCCCTTTGAAATGAAGGGGCCGGGGAAATCCCCGGCCCGCTTCCTAGATGCCAGCCGGACGCCGAAGGTCAAGGGTCAGCGGGAATTCCCCGTGCCGGATTTCCTGCGGCGGCATGTACAATCCCGGCGTGTGGCCGCGTGCCTCAAAGCGCGCCAGTCGGCGGGCCTCGGCCTCGTTGGCGTTGACGGGGAAGGTTTCATAGTTGCGCCCGCCCGGGTGGGCGACGTGGTAGGTGCAGCCGCCGATGGCGCGCCCCGACCAGCTGTCGAAGATATCCAGCGTCAGCGGCGTGTGCACCGGGATCACCGGATGCATCGCCTCGGGCGGCTGCCATGCCTTGTAGCGGATGCCGCCGACCACCTCGCCAGAGGTGCCGGAGGCCACCATCGGCACCCGCCGGCCATTGCAGCAGACCACGTAACGGCTGGGATCAAGCGAGGTCAGCTTGACCTGAACCCGCTCGGTCGAGCTGTCGGTATAGCGCACCGTGCCGCCGATGGCGCCGGTTTCCCCCAGCACGTGCCAGGGTTCCAGCGCCTGCCGCAGTTCCAGATGCACGCCGTCATATTCGGCCTCGCCGCAGAAGGGGAAGCGGAACTCGGACTGGGCCTCGTACCATTCGGGACGGAAATCAAAGCCATGGCGGCGCAGATCCCCCAGCACATCCATGAAATCCTGCCACAGGAAATGCGGCAGCATGAAGCGATCATGCAGCGTGGTGCCCCAGCGGGTGAAATCGCCGCCGATGGGGTTGTTCCAGTAGCGCACCAGCAGGGCGCGGATCAGCAGTTGCTGGGCCAGCGACATGCGGTAATCGGGGGGCATCTCGAAGCCGCGGAATTCCACCAGGCCCAGTCGGCCGGTGGGACCATCCGGCGAATAGAGCTTGTCGATGCAGATCTCGGAACGGTGGGTGTTGCCGGTCACGTCCACCAGCAGGTTGCGCAGCAGACGGTCGGTCAGCCACGGCAGCGGCTGCAGGCCCTGCCCCGGCGCCGGGATCTGCGCCAGCGCGATCTCCAGTTCGTAAAGGTTGTCGGCCCGCCCCTCGTCCACCCGCGGCGCCTGGCTGGTCGGCCCGATGAAGAGGCCCGAGAACAGGTAGCTCATCGAGGGATGCCGCTGCCAGTGCAGCACCAGCGATTTCAGCAGGTCCGGGCGGCGCAGGAAGGGGCTGTCGTTGGTCGAGGCCCCGCCGACGACGACGTGGTTGCCGCCGCCCGTGCCGACATGCTTGCCGTCGATCATGAACTTGTCGGCGCCCAGACGAGAATTGCGCGCATCCTCGTAGACGCCCGCGGTGATCTGCTTGCAGTCCTCCCAGCTGGTTGCGGGGTGGATGTTGACCTCGATCACGCCGGGATCGGGGGCGACGCGGATGACGTTGATGCGCGGATCGTTGGGCGGTGCGTAGCCCTCGATATGGACCGGCAGGCCGACCTCTTCGGCCGCGTGTTCCGCGATCGAGAGCAGCTCCAGGTAATCCTCGATGGTCTGCACCGGCGGCATGAAGACGCAAAGCCGCCCGTCGCGCGGTTCCACCGCCAGCGCGGTGCGGACATAGCCGCCGATGGATTCGCCCACGTATTGCTGCAGCTGCATGTCCTGGGTGCGGCCGTCCTCGCGGAAGCTGGCGCGGGCCTGCTCGCTGTCGGCGGTCTTGCCCTTCAGCGCCGCCATCTCCATCGCGGCGGCCTGCGCGCCCGAGGGATGTTCGCCCTTGCGGACCCGGCGTTCGAAATCGGGCAGATCACCGCGCGGGATCGTCGGATCGGCGGGGTGGATATAGGGATAGACCGCCGGCGACAGGTAGGGCAGCGACGACAGCGGCATCCGGTAGCCCACGGGGCTGTCCCCCGGAACCAGATACAGGAAGCCCCGGCGGAAGCGCCACAGTTCCGTCTGCCAGCGCCCCGAGGACGACCGCCCCTGCCAGCGCTGCACCGGCAGGATGTAGCCCGAAGGCTTGGTCAGGCCGCGATCAAAGACCTTGGCGATGCGGTGGCGGGCCTCGGCGTCCTCCAGCTTGGAATTGGCGGGGGTCACGTTGTCGGGCAGCTGGGCTTCTTTGAGGATCCATTCGGCCGGATCCTCGAAGGCGGGCGTCACGCAGTCCTCGTCCAGGTTCAGCCCCTTGGCCATGGCCTTCAGCAGCTTCTCGGCCTCTTCGGGGCCCACCTCGGCCTTGTGGGTCTCGTCCGCGATCAGCGATCCCTCGTGCCAGATCGGCTTGCCGTCACGCCGCCAGTAGAGCGAGAAGGTCCAGCGCGGCAGCGTCTCGCCGGGGTACCACTTGCCCTGGCCGTAATGCAGGAAGCCGCCGGGCGCGAAACGCTCGCGCAGGCGGCGGATCAGCTTGTCGGCCAGGCCCCGCTTCATCGGACCGACGGCGGCGGTGTTCCACTCGGCGCTTTCGAAATCGTCGATCGAGACGAAGGTGGGTTCCCCCCCCATGGTCAGGCGCATGTCGGCAGCGGTGATCGCCTGGTCCACCTTGTCGCCAAGGGCATCCAGCGCCTCCCAGGAGTCATCCGAGAAGGGTTTCGTGATGCGCGGGGTTTCCGCGACCCGCGTCACCGTCATGTCGAAATCGAATTCGACCTTCAGCCCTTCATCCGCCGAATACCCCCCCGAGATCGGCGCCGCATTGCGGTAATGCGGCGTGGCGGCCAGCGGGATGTGGCTTTCGCCGGTCAAAAGCCCCGAGGTCGGATCAAAACCGATCCAGCCGGCGCCGGGCAGGTAGACCTCGCACCAGGCATGCAGGTCGGTAAAATCGACCTCGGTGCCCGACGGGCCATCAAGGGACTTCAGGTCGGGCTTCAGCTGGATCAGGTAGCCCGAGACGAAGCGCGCCGCCAACCCCATGTTGCGCAGGATCTGCACCAGCAACCACGAGGTATCGCGGCACGATCCCTTGCCTTCCTCGAAGGTTTCCTCGGGCGTCTGCACGCCGGGTTCCATGCGGATCGTGTATTCGATCTCCTGCGACAGGCGCATGTTCAGCGCCACCAGCATGTCGACGGTGTTCTGCGGGGTCCGGTCCAGCGTCTTCAGGAAGGCCTTCAGATGCGGCCCGACCTCTTCCGGGGTCATGTAGATCGACAGATCGTCCTGGATGTCCTCGGGGTAGGTAAAGGGCCAGGTCTCGGCGACTTCCTCGACGAAGAAGTCGAAGGGGTTGTAGACCGACATGTCGGCCACCACGTCGACCTCGATCTTGAATTCGCGCACCGGCTCGGGGAAGACAAAGCGCGTCTGCCAGTTGCCGTAGGGATCCTGCTGAAGGTTCACGAAATGGTTGTCCGGCGTCACCTTCAGGCTGTGGGAAATCACCGGGGTCCGGGAATGCGGCGCCGGGCGCAGACGGATGATCTGCGGGCCCAGCGTCACCGGACGGTCGTATTTGTAATGGGTTACGTGATGAATCGCCGCCTTGATCGCCATGAGACTTTCCGCTTGTTGCCCCCAGAGGTTAACCTTCCACGGTTCCCTCCCGCCTACAAACGAATGTGCATGAGCATCGCTCACGCAAAGTCAACTGCCCCGCATCTGCCCGTTGCCTGATCACTTCCGCAACGTGACCCGGGGGCCGCAGGGGGATCTGTGTCAGGCGGCCTCAGGGGGTGTCGAAGGCGGGCGCATAGGCCAGCGTGCCGCGCGCGGGCGCCCCGCCAAAGGGCATCTGCAGCACGAAGCGCGGCGCCACCCCCGGCAGCAGCAGCCCCGGATCATGGGTAAAGCCAAAGCGCGCGTACCAGCCCGGATCGCCCAGCACCACGCAGCCCGCCGCCCCCTCGCGCCGCAGCCGGTGCAGCCCCTCGCGCAGCAGGGTACGGCCGATGCCGCGGTGCTGGCGGTCAGGGCGCACGGCAATCGGCCCCAGCCCCAGCCAGCCGCCCGCCTGCCCGTCCAGCGTCACCGGGGAAAACGCCGCATGGGCCACGACCTGCCCGCCTTCCTCGACCACCAGCGACAGCCGCAGGTCCTGATCGGCCCGCAGGCGTTCGACAATGGCGCCCTCTTGCCCGCGGCTGTGCGGATGGCTGGCAAAGGCCGCCGCAATGACCTGCGCGATGGCCGCGTGATCCCCCGTTTCCTCGTCCCTTATGCGCATGTTGCCCCCCTTCGTCCCCGCGCCACCCTGCCACGGCGACTGCCGCAGGGGAACCGGCCTGCCACTGCCGATCCCGGGGAAGAGGCTTGGCGGACACGCCCCCGCTGGCTAGAACGATACACCCGAGCCATGGAGGACCCGTTGGACAAGACCGCTCCCGAAACCGCCACCCGCATCGCCGCCCGCATCGCCTCGGAAATCGGCGCCCGTCCGCAGCAGGTGACCGCCGCCGTGGGTCTTCTGGACGAGGGCGCCACCGTCCCCTTCGTGGCCCGCTACCGCAAGGAGGTCACCGGGGGCCTCGACGACACCCAGCTGCGCACCCTGGCCGACCGCCTCTCCTACCTGCGCGAACTGGAAGACCGCCGCGGCGCCATCGTCAAAAGCATCTCGTCCCAGGACAAGATGACCGATGCGCTGGCACGCTCGATCGCGCAGGCCGACACCAAGGCCGAGCTTGAGGACATCTACCTGCCCTACAAGCCCAAGCGCCGCACCAAGGCGATGATCGCCCGCGAACGGGGGCTTGAACCGCTGGCCGAGGCGATCCTGGGCGATCACGGCAAGGACCCCGAGGCGCTGGCGCAGACCTACCTGAACGCAGAGGTCGCCGACGTGAAGGCGGCCCTCGATGGCGCGCGCGACATCCTGACCGAACGCATGGCCGAGGACGCCGACCTGCTGGGCCGCCTGCGCGGCTGGATGCAGCGCGAGGCCGTTCTGACCGCCAGGGTCGTGCCCGGCAAGGAACAGGAAGGCGCCAAGTTCTCGGACTATTTCGCCCATGTCGAGGACTGGTCCAAGGTCCCCAGCCACCGGGCGCTGGCCATGCTGCGCGCCGCCAATGAAGGCATCCTGACGGTCGAGGTCACGCCCCCCGAAGATGCCGCCGACCGCCCGGTTGAGATGATCTCGGCCCAGCTTCATGCCTCCGGCAACGGCCCCGGCGACCAGTGGCTGCGCAAGGTTGCGGGCTGGACCTGGCGGGTGAAACTGTCGCTGTCGATGACGCTCGATCTGATGTCGGACATGCGCACCCGTGCCCATGAAGAGGCGATCACCGTCTTCGCCCGCAACCTCAAGGACCTGCTGCTGGCCGCCCCCGCCGGCACCAAGGCGACGCTGGGCCTCGATCCCGGCATCCGCACCGGCGTCAAGGCCGCCGTGGTCGATGCCACCGGCAAGCTGCTGGCAACCGACACGCTCTACCCGTTCCAGCCCAAGAACGACATGCGTGGCGCCCAGCAGGGCATCCTGGCGCTGATCGCCAAGCACGGGGTCGAACTGATCGCCATCGGCAACGGCACTGCCTCGCGCGAGACGGAAAAACTGGTCGCCGATACGCTGAAGATGATCCCCGACCATGTGAAGAAACCCCAGAAGGTCGTGGTCAGCGAGGCCGGCGCCTCGGTCTACTCCGCCTCGGAACTGGCGGCGAAGGAATTCCCCGGCCTCGACGTCAGCCTGCGCGGCGCGGTGTCGATCGCGCGGCGCCTGCAGGACCCGCTCGCGGAACTGGTCAAGATCGAACCGAAATCCATCGGCGTCGGCCAGTACCAGCACGATGTCGACCAGCACCGCCTGACGAAATCTCTGGAAGCGGTGGTCGAGGATGCGGTGAACGCCGTGGGCGTCGATCTCAACACCGCCTCGGCGCCGCTGCTGGCGCATGTCTCGGGCCTCGGCGCGTCGCTGGCCGAAGCCGTCGTCGCGCATCGCGAGATGAACGGCGCCTTCACCTCCCGCAAGGAACTGCTGAAGGTCTCGCGCCTGGGTCCCCGGGCCTTCGAGCAATGCGCGGGCTTCCTGCGCATCCGCGACGGGGCCGAGCCGCTCGATGCCTCCTCGGTCCACCCCGAGGCCTATGGCGTCGCCCGCAAGATCGTGACCGCCTGCGGCCGCGACCTGCGCGACATCATGGGCCGCCCCGAGGCGCTGAAGGGCCTGCGCGCCGAACAATTCGTCGATGACACCTTCGGCCTGCCCACCGTGCGCGACATCCTGTCAGAGCTTGAAAAACCCGGCCGCGACCCCCGCCCGACCTTCAAGACCGCGACCTTCGCGGAAGGCGTCGACCAGATCACCGATCTGAAACCGGGCATGGTCCTGGAAGGCACGGTCACCAATGTCGCGGCCTTCGGCGCCTTCGTCGACATCGGCGTGCACCAGGACGGCCTCGTCCATGTCAGCCAGCTGGCCGACCGCTTCGTCAAGGACCCGCACGAGGTCGTCAAGGCCGGCGACGTGGTCAAGGTCACGGTGACCGAGGTCGACGTCCCCCGCAAGCGCATCGGGCTCACCATGCGCAAGGACGGCGGCGCCTCGGCCCAGCAGGAACGCAGCTCCCGCGACGCCCAGCCGCGCCGCCCCGCCCCCGGCGGCAAACCCGGTGGCAAACCGGGCGGCAAGCCCGCCCCCCGCACGCCGCACAGCGCCGGCCCGAAATCCGAGGCCCCCAGCGCCCTGGGCGCCGCCCTGCTGAACGCGATGCGCAAGAAATGACGAAAGGGGCGGCCCCCAACGCCGCCCCTTCATTTTCTTGTTCCAAATACCTCGGGGGAGTCCGCCGCAGGCGGACGGGGGCAGCGCCCCCTCCCCCTCGGGCTTCCACGCCCCGGCCGCCATTTCTCAGGCCCCGCTCTCAGGCTCCCATTTCTCAGGCCCCCCGCTCTCAGGCCCCCCGCTCTCAGGCCAGGTACTTGCCGAACCACCCGATCGTCCGCGACCAGGCCAGTTCCGCCTGTTCGGGATCGTAGCGCGGGGTGGAATCGTTGTGGAACCCGTGATTGGCGCCTTCGTAGATATAGGCCTCATAGGTCTTGCCGCCGGCCTCCAGCGCCGCCTTGTAGTCCGGCCAGCCGGCGTTGACGCGCTCGTCCAGCCCGCCGTAATGGATCAGCAGCGGTGCCTGGATCCGCGCCACGTCCTCGACCTTGGGTTGCCGGCCGTAGAAGGGCACCGCCGCCCCCAGGTCCGGGAAGGCCACCGCCGCCGCATTGGCGACCCCGCCGCCATAACAGAACCCGGTGATCCCCACCTTGCCGGTGGTCATGTCGCTGCCCTGCAGATAGGTCACGGCGGCCAGGAAATCGTTCAGCAGCTTGCCCTGGTCCAGCTGGCTCTGCATCGCGCGGCCATCGTCGTCATTGCCGGGATAGCCCCCCAGCGGCGTCAGCCCGTCGGGTGCCAGCGCGATGAACCCGGCCTTGGCGACCCGGCGCGCAACATCCTCGATATAGGGGTTCAGGCCGCGGTTCTCGTGCACCACCACCACCGCGGGCAGCGGCCCCTCGGCCTTGGCGGGTTTCACCAGATAGCCGCGCACCTCTCCGTGCCCCTCGGGGGCGGGATAGGTGATGTATTCCGCATGAATGTCGGGATCGGTGAACGAGACCTGCTCGGCCAGGGCATAGTCGGGCTTCATCGCCTGGTAGATCGCGGCGGCGGACATGCCGCCCACCGCATAGGCCCCCGCGCCCTCCAGGAACTCGCGCTTGGAAATCATCCCGTGTGCGTAACGATCATAGAGCTGCAGCAGCTCCGGTCGGAAATCGGCAGAGGTCAGTCGAGTCATGCGCTTGGCTCCGGTCTGTCGGGTGTGAACCGGTCCAGACTTGCCCGTTTTGCGCGAGGGACAAACACCCCACTCACCAATATCACAGATTCGTGATCAGAGACCCGAGGTCCCGGGGCAGTGCCGCGTTCAGCCCCGGCGGGCCATCGCGGCAGGCGCCCGGTGCACCACGGCAGGCGCCGCCCGCCGCCGGACCGACAGCAGGCCAAGGCCCAGCACCAGCACCGGCATCGCCAAGCAATAGGTCAGGATCGACAGCAGCAACCCGGCCCCGGCCATATGGACCAGCACCGCCGCCACCAGCGCCAGGACACCCCCTGCCAGGGCCAAAACGATCCCCCGGGCCGGACCCAGCGGATCGGGCGTATCATCGAAAGTGCCGGCCTCGCGGTGCCGGCGGTCATACGGGTCATATCCGTGACTGTCGAATGCCATCTGGGTCCTCCAGGCTTCTCCCCAAGCCTACCGAGTCAAAGCTTAACGACTTATTGACCCGAATCCAGTCAGACCATCGGACTATGCGGCATTCGACGGAACGTCACACCGCATCGGGGGCCTTGGGGAACAGCCGCGCCACCCGGGCGCCCAGGGCTGCCACATAGGTCAGCAGCACCGGCACGACGACCAGCGTCAGCAAGGACGAGGAGATCAGCCCGCCGATCACCGCATGGGCCATCGGCGCATTCTGCCCCGATCCGCCGTGCAGGTTCAGCGCCAGCGGCAGCATCCCGAAGATCATCGCCAGCGTCGTCATCACGATGGGCCGGAACCGGGTCTGCCCGGCCGCCACCAGCGCGTCGAACAGATGCATCCCGCCGCGCACATGCTGGTTGGCATTGTCGACCAGAAGGATGGCGTTCTTCACCACCAGCCCCATCAGCATGATGAACCCGATGGCCGAGAACATGTTCATCGTCGAGCCCCCCACCAGCAGCCCCAGCATCACCCCCACCAGCGCCAGCGGCAGCGAGGACATGATGGCGAAGGGCTGCAGGAAGCTGCCGAACTGCGAGGCCAGCACCATGTAGATGAAGACCAGCGCCAGCAGCAGCGCCATGCCCGCAGTGGCCGAGGTCTCGGCAATGTCCTCGGCATCCCCGCCCATCGAGGCACGGTAGCCCGGCGGCACGGCCAGTTCGGCGATCTTCTTCTTCACGTCGGGGGTGACGTCGCCGGACTTGCGGCCATCCAGGTTCGCCTCGACGGTGACGGCGCGCTGACGGTCGATGCGGGTGATCTCTCCCGGGCCCGAGGCCGGTACGATCTGCGCGATCTGATCCAGCCGGATCACCCCGGTGCCGGCCGCATCCGTCACGATCGGCAGCGCCCCCAGGGCCGAGGGGTCCTCTCGGTCGCCCTTCGGCAGGCGCACGGTGACGTCGATGGACTTGCCCTCGGGGTCGGTCCAGTCGGCAACGCTGGAGCCCTCCAGCATCGGGTTCAGCGCATTGCCCACCTGCGCCAGGCTGACCCCCAGATCCGAGGCCGCGTCCCGGTCGATGCGCACCGACAGCGTCGGCTGCGGATCATCCAGCGTCGTCACCACGTCGACCAGCCCCGGGATGGTCCGCATGCTGGCGGCAAGCTGGTCCGCCAGCCGCGCCAGCACATCCAGATTGTCGCCATAGACCTTCACCTGCACCGGCGCCGAGATGCCGCCGATCCCGGGATCCGCCGCCACCTTGTAACGCGCCCCGGGCACCCCCAGCAGCGCCCGGCGGATCGGGCCGGTCAGTTCCTCGGGCGTGCGGGTGCGGGCCTCGGGGGGGCTCATCAGCGCATAGACCGTCGCCACGTTCGAGGCGCTGCGGGTGCCGGAATTCACGGTCGCATAGGTCGATGTCACCTCGGGGAAGGCGCGCAGCACGGCATCCACCTGGGCGATCTTCTCGGCGGTGCGGTCCAGGGTCGAGCCGACGGGCGTGGTGATTTCCACCTGGACCTCGGAATTGTCGGCGGGGGGGACGAATTCGGTGCCCACCAGCGGGAAGGTCATGATGCCCGCGACAAAGGCCGCCAGCGCCGCCAGCAGCGTCACCTTGCGCCAGCGCAGGCACAGGCGCAGCAGGCGGAGGTAAAGCCGCCCCAGCCCCTCGAAGGCGCGGTCGAACTGGCCGATGGCGCGGCCCACCGGCCCCCGCCGCACCCCCGGAACCGCCGTCGGGTCATACCAGACCGAGGACATCATCGGATCCAGCGTGAAGCTGACGAACAGCGAAATCAGCACCGCCACGGAAACGGTGATGCCGAATTGCAGGAAGAAGCGCCCGATGATGCCGTCCATGAAGGCCACCGGCAGGAAAACCGCGCAGATCGACAGGGTGGTGGCCAGCACCGCCAGGCCGATCTCGGTCGTGCCTTCCAGCGCGGCATCGTGGTGTGACTTGCCCATCTGCAGGTGCCGCATGATGTTTTCCCGCACCACGATGGCATCGTCGATCAGCAGACCCACCGACAGCGACAGCGCCATCATGGTCATCATGTTCAGCGTGAAGCCCAGGAAATAGATCGCCGCCATCGTCCCGATGACCGAGATCGGCAGCGTCAGCCCCGTGATCACCGTCGAGCGCCACGAGTTCAGGAACAGGAAGACGATCACCGTGGCCAGCAGCGCCCCCTCGACCAGCATCGAGCGCACCGAATGGAAGCTTTCCTCGACCGGTTTCGCATTGTCGCGCAGGATCTTCAGGTCGATGCCGTCATAGGCGGGCTCGCTCCGCATCTTCGCCAGTTCCTTGCGGACGGCTGCGGCGACGCTGACGGTGTTGGCGCCCTGCGTCTTCACCACGTCGATGGCCAGCGCCCGCTTGCCATCCAGCATCGCCAGACTGTCGGCATCGGCCAGGTCGGTGCCGATCCAGGCCACGTCGCCCAGCCGCACCGGCACGCCGCCGCGCTTGGCCACGATGACGTTCTGGAAATCCTGCAGCGCCCGGATCCGCCCCTGCACCTGCACCGACTGTTCCGAGCCGCCATCGGTGACGCTGCCCGCGGGAAGGTCGATCGTGTCGGCGGCCAGCGCCTGCGTCACCTCGGTCACGCCGATGCCCAAGGCCGCCTGGCGGTCGGGGTCGATGCGCACCTGCACCTCGCGCGGGCGCCCGCCCACGACAGAGGCCCGTCCCACCCCGTCGATATTGGCCAGCCGCGTCGCGATGTCGTCCTCGGCCAGCTGGGTCAGATCGCCGGGGCCGATGCTGGCGGAACTGACGCCGATCGACAGGATCGGCAGCTCGTTGGGATCAAAGCGCAGGATCTGCGGCGCCTCGGCCACATCCGGGAAATCGCCCGAGACCTGGTCGACCTTCTCGCGCACCTCCTGGGCGGCGGTGGCGCTGTCGACCTCAAGGTGGAAGGTCAGCAGCACCAGCGCGGAACTGGTCTGTGCCGTGCTCTCGATCGTGTCGAGCCCGGAAAGCGTCGAGACCGCCTCCTCGATGGGCTTGATGATGTCGCTTTCCACCCCCTCGGGCGTGGCGCCGGGATAAGAGGTGACGATGGCCACCACCGGGAAATCCACGTTCGGCAGCTGTTCGACCGGCAGGCGGGAATAGCTGAACAGGCCCACCACCAGCATCGCCAGCATGACCATCGTGGCAAAGACCGGCTGGCCGACAGAGATGCGCGTCAGGATCATCGGCTCAGTCCGTCTGCGGCTCGGGGATGCGGGTGATGCGGGCGCCGTCGCGCAGCCCCTCCATCGGCTGGGCCACCACCGTGTCGCCGGGCACCAGCCCCGAGGCGATCTCGGCCAGGCGGCCACCGTCCCAGCTGCGGGCGACGGTGACGGGCTGGCGCTGCGTGACATCGTTCACCAGCTTCAGCACGAAGGTCCCGTCGCGGTCGCTGCGCACCGCCGCGGCAGGCAGGCCCAGGGCATCGGGCTTTTCCTCCAGCACCAGCGCACCGGTGGCGAACATGCCGCCGCGCAGGGCCTCGTCGGGATTGGGCAGGCCGACATAGACCGGCAGCATCCGGGTGCCCTCGACCGCGACCGGGTTGATGCGGTCGACCTGCCCGGCAAAGCTGCGGCTGCCCAGACCTTCGACCGTCAGCGCGACCGGCTGGCCGGGGCGGATGCGCGGCGCATAGCGCACCGGCACGTTGGCCGCGAATTCCATCTGATGCAGATCGACCAGCGCGAACAGCTGCGTGCCGGTGGTGACGTAATCCCCCGGATCGACATCCCGGGCCGAGATCACCCCGGCAAAGGGCGCGGTGATTGCCGCCTTCGCCAGCGCATCGCGGGCGGTCGCCACCTGGGTCTCTAGCGCCTTCAGGCTGGCCGCCAACTGGTCGGCGCTGGCCTGGTCGGTCTCAAGCTGGGTCGAGGCCACGACGCCGCGCTTGACCATGTTGCGGGTGCGCTCCAGCTCGGCCTGGGCAAGGCGCAGCTGGGCGGCCGTCGCCTCGGCATTGGCCAGGCTCTGGTCGAGGGTGTTCTGCAGCGTTTCGGTGTCGATCTGCGCCAGCGGCTGACCTCGGGCGACGTGATCGCCCGCCCGCACCAGCACCTGCGCCAGCCGCCCCGAAACCTCGGCCGACAGATGCACCTGGCGCACCGGCGACAGCGCGCCGGTGACCTTCACCGTGTCACGCAGGGGCTGCGGCTGCAGCGTCACCAGCTCGGACGGCAGAAGCTGCATCGTGACCTGCGCTGCCTCGGCCTGGGGCGCGGGATGGGCGGCGCGCCCCTTTCGGATCATCACACCCCCCCCCGCCACCAGCACCAGCAGCAGCAGCACCCAGGGCCAGCGGCGGCGGCGCGGCGGCAGCCCCTGCGCCGCCCGCGCCCGGTTGCGCCGTTCGGCGCCGCTCAGGGCCCAGTCGGGTTTCTCGGGTGCCTGGGGTCGGTCGGACATGGCGGGTCCTAACGGATGCGGGTGTCGGGGGCGGGACAGGTCGTGCCACCGGCCTCGGCCAGGTGGTCGCGCCAGGTTTCGAGGAAATCGGCCGAGCGGCGGTAGAAGCCGGCAAAGTCGCGCACCCTTTGCCCCGCCGGCGCCTGATCCGGCGCGAACCGGTCCGAGACCTCCTCGATCCGGGCGGCATTGCGGCGAAAGCGCTGCGCGATCTGCGCCAGGATCTGTTCGTTCGGATGCTCGACCAGCATGTAGTGATCCTGCCGCTGCCCCATGGCAGCCACACGTTTCAGCGCGCCCTGGGATTCCAACAGCCGCGTATTGGTCGAGGCCGAGGCCTTCGAGACCTGCAAGCCTTCGGCAATCTGCTGAAGGCTGCGCGGCGCGCCCTCCAGCAGCAGGTAGGCAAAGATCTGTCCGGCGATGCGCGGCTTGCCCTGCTCCTGCAGGATCAGGCCCATCAGCGCGATGAAATCGGAGGCGGCGGTGTCACTCATGCCGGAAGGGTGGCAGATTCGCGCGCCTCGTTCAATTCAGACTGAACAGAGTGAACAAAGATCAGCTCAGGGCCCGGCGCAGACCGGCAGCGCGGGCGATCAGGCTGCCCTCGGGGGCCTCCAGCAGCGGCACCGGGCAGGCGGCCAGCCGGGCGGCCTCCTCCGGGGGCAGGCCCAGCAGGCGCAGCAGGGCCGCCACGACGGCGGGCGCCTCGGGGTCGCGCCCCTCGCAGGCGCGGCGCGATACCGACAGCAGCGCCATCTGGATGAAGTCCAGCGCCAGCGCCTGCGGCATGGCGCAGAACCGCCCCGTGCCGGTGCCCCAGTTCAGGTAGGGCGGGATGACCTCGTGCAGCAGGCTGGCGGGGGCGTCATGCGGCATGCCCATGCGGGCGTGGAAGGCCGCGATCAGCGGGTAGCGGCGGAAGGTGGCCAGAAAGGTCAGCAGGTCGCAGGCCAGGGCCTCGGCCGGATCATCCGAGGGGCTTTCCTGCGCCAGCACCAGCGCGATCAGTTCGCGCGCAACGGTCTGGCGGGCGGCCAGCAGGGCATCGTCGAGATGGGTGAAATAGGTGTAGAACGTGCCGCGCGCGACCCCGGCCTGGGCCACGATATCCTCGATCACCACGCCGCCGGGCCCCTTGGCGGCCATCGACAGGACCGCCGCCTCGACCAGCCTGGCGCGGGTCTTCTCGCGGCGCGAGGCGGCGGTGATCTTGCGGTGGTCGGGTCTCATGCGGTGTCCTTCGGTGGCCTGACCCCGAAGACCGCGCAGTAAAGCGCCGGCGCGAACAGCAGCGTGATCATCGTCCCCGCGATGATCCCGCCCATCATCGCATAGGCCATCGGGCCCCAGAACACCTGCCGCGAGATCGGGATCAGGGCAAGGCTTGCCGCGGCGGCGGTCAGCAGGATCGGGCGGGCGCGGCTGTCCGAGGCCTCGAACACCGCATCCCAGCGGCTGCGCCCCTTCGCCAGCAGGTCCTTCACCTCCTGGAACAGGATGATCGAGTTGCGGATCAGGATGCCGATCAGCGCCAGCACCCCCAGAATGGCGACAAAGCCCAGGGGCGCCCCCGAGGGCAGCAGCGCCGCCACCACCCCGATCAGCCCCAGCGGCGCCACCGCCAGCACCACGAACATCAGCCGGAAGCTTTGCATCTGCACCATGACCAGCGTCAGCATCACCAGCACCATGACCGGCACCACTGCCAGGATCGGCGCCTGGCTTTTGCCGCTTTCCTCGACCGCGCCGCCCGCGGCCACGCCGTAGCCCAGCGGCATCCGGGCGCGGAAGGCCGCGATCTGCGGTGCCAGGTCGGCGACGATGGTGGCGGGCTGGGTATCGCCCAGCACCGCGGCCTCGACCGTGATGGTGGGCACCCGGTCGCGCTGGTAGATCACCGGCTGTTCGGTGGTCCAGTCCAGCCGGGCAAAGGACGACAGCGGCACCGGCTGGCCGTCGGAATTGCCGAACTGCAGGTTCTCAAGCGTCGCAAGCGAGGTCCGGTCATCCTGCACGCCGCGGGCCAGAACCTCGACCAGCTTGTCGCCGTCGCGCAGATCGGTGACCGAGGCGCCCTCGAACAGGGAATAAAGGGCCTGCGCCACATCCTGCTGGGTCAGCCCCAGCTGGCGCAGCCGCGCCTGGTCCAGCTCGACCCGGACGACACGGGCGGGTTCGCTCCAGTCGAGGGTGATCGCGGTCAGACGCGGGTCCTTGCCCAGCACCCCCGCCAGGTCGCGCGCCGTGTCGCGCAGCACCGAAGGATCACTGCCCGAGACGCGGAACTGCACCGGCTTGCCCACCGGCGGCCCGAGCGAGAGGAACTTGGGATAGAATTCCACCCCGGCGGCCGCGGCATCATAGGCGCGGATCTTTTCGGTCAGGGCGTTGCGCGCGGCGATCCCCGGGGTCTGGATCACCACCTGCCCCATGTTGGGCGTCGCGGTGGGCGCATCCAGCGTCAGGATGAAGCGCGGCGCGGCGCGGCCCACGTAGGTTGACCAGTAGCTGGCCTCGGTCTGCTGGGCCAGCCAGGTTTCAAAGCCCTTGATGGCACTGTCGGTGGCGTCGAAATCGGCATTCTGGCGCAGCGTCACGTCGACCAGGATCTCGGGGCGGTCCGAGGTCGGGAAGAACTGCTGCTCGACATGGCGCAGCCCCACGACCGAGGCCGCGAAAACCAGCACCGTCAGCCCCAGCGTCACCCATTTGAACTGCATCGCCAGCCGCAGCGCGCGGTGGAAGGCGCGCCGGACCGGACCCGCCGCCTGCGTCTTGTGCTTCAGCGTCTTCGGCAGGAACGTCGCCCCCAGCACCGGCGCGAACAGCACCGCCACGCCCCAGCTGAGCACCAGCGAAATCGCGATCACGTAAAAGAGCGATCGGGTGTATTCCCCCGCCTGCGAACTGTTCAGCGCAATCGGGATGAAGCCCGCCACCGTCACCAGCGTGCCGGTCAGCATCGGGAAGGCGATCGAGGTCCAGGCGTAACTGGCGGCCTTCAGGCGGCTGTCGCCCTGTTCCAGCCGGGAAATCATCGTCTCGATGGCGATCATCGCGTCATCGACCAGCAGGCCAAGCGCGATGATCAGCGCCCCCAGCGACACCCGCTGCAGCGTCACCCCGATGGCATCCAGCAGCACGAAGGTGATCGCCAGCACCAGCGGGATCGACAGCGTGACGACCATCCCCGCCCGCAGGCCCAGCGACACGAAGCTGACCAGCAGCACGATGACCACCGCCTCGGCCAGGGCGCGCACGAAATGGCTGACGCTGTCGTCCACCACCTGCGGCTGGTCGGCTATGCGGGTCATCTCGATCCCCACCGGCAGCTGCGCCTTGACCCGGGTCATCAGCGCCTCCAGCTGCTGGCCAAAGTCCAGGATGTTCTCGCCCTCGCGCATGCCGATGGCCAGCGCGATGCCCTCGTGACCGTTGACGCGGAACAGCGACGAGGGCGGGTCTTCGTAGCCCGCCGTCACCGTCGCCACGTCCGAAAGCGTGAAGAAGGTGCTGCCTGCGCGCAGCGGCGCATAGGCCATGTCCTCGGCCGAGGTGAAATTGCCCGAGGTGCGCACCAGGATCTGTTCCGCCCCGGTGTGGATGATCCCCGAGGGCACGATGGCGTTCTGCGCCGCCAGCGTGTCCAGCACCGTCTGCTTGTCGAGGCCCAAAGCCGCCAGCCGGGCATTCGAGAATTCGATATGCACCACCGGATCGCGGGTACCGACCAGCTCGACCTTGCCGGCATCGGGCAGCTGCAGCACCTCGTCGCGCACCGCATCGACCTTCTTTTCCAGCTCGCGCGGGGAATAGCCGTCGCCGGTGAAGGCGTAGATCGAGCCATAGACATCGCCGAAATCGTCATCAAACGAGAAGCCGGTGAATTCATCGGGCATGTCGCCCTTGATGTCGGCCATCATCTGGCGGACCCGCAGCCAGATCTGCTCGACCTCGGCCGAGGGGGTGGTGTCGCGCAGCTCGACATAGACGACGGCCTGGCCCGGGTAGGTCACCGAATGGGTGTAGTCGAGCGTATCCAGCTCCTGCAACTTCTTCTCGATCCGGTCGGTGACCTGGGTGACGGTTTCCTCGGCTGTGGCGCCGGGAAGGGCGGCGCCGATCACCATGGTCTTGATGGCAAAGCTCGGGTCTTCCTCGCGCCCCATCGAGCTGTAGGCGAAGATCCCCGCCACCATCGACACGATCATCAGGAACCACACGAAAGAGCGGTGGTTCAGCGCCCAGTCGGACAGGTTGAAACGGCTCATTGTTCGCGCTCTCCGACGATCTGGCCTTCCTTCAGGGACTGCGCGCCGCGGGTGACGATCTCGTCCCCGACCTCGACGCCGTCGCGGATCTCGACGCGGTTGCCCAGCGCGGCGCCCAGCGTCACCGGCACCTCGACCACCGCGCGGCTGTCGAAGGTGACGCGCCAGACGCTGGGGGCATCGGCGGGGCCGGTGATGGCGGTCTTCGGCAGGGTGATGACCTCTTCTCCGGCGGGGGCATAGGTGGCGCGCACCAGCGACCCCAGCCGGAACATCGGCGTGCCGGGGGCGTCCGCGATCGCCAGCTTCAGCGTACGGCCGCGCAGCGTGTCATCGGCCACCGGTTCCACCAGCCGCAGGGTGGCGCGGGCGCTTTCGGCCTCGCCCTCCTGCCGGCGCAGGGTAAAGACCGCATCCTTCGGCAGCACCGCCAGGAATTCCGCCGGCACGTCGATCACCGCCTCGCGGCCCTGCACATCCGCCAGCGTCAGCACCGTCGTCCCCGAGGACACCACCGTGCCCGCCTCGACCGCCTTCGACAGCACGATGCCGTCATCGGGCGCGGTCAGCGTGGCATAGTCGAGCGCATCCTGCGCGCGGTCCAGATCCGCCTGCGCCGAGACAGCCGACGCGGCCGCGGAATCATAGCTCGCCCGTGCGCTCTCTAGGTCGGACTCGCTGGCAATGGCGCGCGCATGCAGCGACTGCACCCGCGTCCAGCTTTGCCGGGCATATTCCGCCTGCGCCTGCGCCGAGGCCAGCGCCGCGGCGGCCGCATCCACGTCCTCCTGCAGGCTGACCCGGTCGAGCGTCGCCAGCATCTGCCCCTTGTGCACCCGGTCGCCCACCTGCACCGACAGCGTCGCGATGCGGCCGACGGTCTGGAAGGCCAGCGCGGTCTCATGCGCGGCCTCGATCACGCCCGGAAAGGCGCGTTCGCGGGTCGGGTCGGCGCTGACGATCTCGGACACGACCGGCCGCGGCGCGCCGTCCTGCGCCTGCACCTGTCCCGCCAGCGGCATCAGCAACGCCAGCATCCGCAGCGTGATCCTCATTCGCCCGCCTCCTGCACCACGACCCGGCCGGGATACAGCCCCTGGGACCCCTGCCCCACCACCACGTCGCCATCGGCCAGACCCGCAGCGACGCGGATGCCGTCATCCGTGTAGGACCCGATGGTGATCGGCCGCAGCGCCACCTGCATGGTCTTCATGTCCACCGCCCAGACCGCCGGGCCCTGCGCCGTGGCGGTCAGCGCCGTCCAGGGCACGGTGATCGCCGGTGGCAGGGTCAGCGACAGCGCGCCCTCGACCGCCTCGCCGATGGTAAAGCCCTGCGCCGCCGCATCGTCGATGCGCACCTTGGTCGTGACCGTGCCATTGTCGGCCACCACCGGAGAGATCTCGGTCACCACCGCCGTCACCGCCTGATCCGTGCTGCCGGTCACCGGCCGGATCGTCACCCGCGCGCCCATCGCCTGGTCCAGGTCCTCCATGTCGGGGGCCAGAAAGACCGCCTGGCGGCCGCTCAGCCCGGCCAGCGTCACGATCGCCGTGCCCGCCCCCACCACCTGCCCCGGCTGGGCGGACCGCGCCGTCACCACCGCGTCCTCGACCGCGCGCAGCACGGTGTCCTCGGCGGTGCGGGCGGCGGCGGCGCGCTGCGCCTGCGCCTGGTCACGCGATCCCTTCGCCGTCAGGTAGCTTTCGGTGGCACTGTCCAGATCCGCCTGCGTGCCCGAGCCGCGTTCCAGCAGCCCCTGCGCCCGGTCACGCGCCTGTTGCGCCTGCACCAGCCCCGCCTGCGCCGCATCCAGCGCCGCCTGGGCCGAACGCAGCGCCGCCTCGGCCTGGGCGGGATCGACGCGGGCGATCTCGTCGCCGGCATGGACCACATCGCCCACATCCACCGAGACCGAGATCACCCGGCCGCCATCGCGGAACCCGGCCGAATAGCTTTCCACCGCCTGGATCGTGCCGGCCAGGCGGAAGGGCTGGCTTTGCGGGCCGGTCTTCACGGTGACCAGCTGCACCGGCAGCGCCTCGCGCGCCTGCAGCAGGCCGGGCGCCGCCAGAAGGGCACAGGTCGCGGCGATGGACAGGGGAAACCTCATGGCACCTCCGGGACGGATTGGCGGGCCCCTGACGCGACAGGCCGGGGGCCGTTGCGTTCACCTCGCCTCAAATTGACGTGATTGTCAAGATGACACCAATGTCATTTCATTGGATGTCATCGCCCGGACAAAGGGCCGTAGGGCAACCCTAACGCAGACCGCAGACCGGGCCATGGCACGGATTGCCGCAGGGGCAGGACGCGCGGCCCCAGGCCGACAAAGGGGGACAAAATCGACAGAGCCCGGTACAACCCGGCCGATCCTGACATTTCGATGCAACAATTCATTTGCAACGGATCGTTTCCCGAGTACCTTCGCGCCGAGCGGGCAGGCCCCGCGCAACCCTGCCCTATCGAAGACCCGGAATTCCATGCCCAAGGAGCGCTCTGCCTCGACCCCCAGCGTCAGGACCTCTCTCGCGCGCCTGCTGCAGCACCGCCTGGGCCAGATCGGCCTGGCGGTAGTGGCCGTGGTCTGTCTGGGGATGGTTCCGATGCTGAACCTGCTGGTCAGCAACCGCTTCTCGGAGGCGCAGATCGCCGCCAACCAGCTGCCGAGCGCCCTGCAAAACCTGGAGCGGACGCTGGGCTACGACGGATTCATCCACAATTTCAAGAACTACATCCTGCGCCCGACCGAACCCGCCTACTATAGCCGCGCCGTCAGCGACTATGATGCGGCCATGACCGAGATCGAGCAGATCCGCAGCCTGGTCGCCCAAATGAACCGGCCGCTGGACGTGACGGCGCTGGAACGCACCCTGACCGCCTATCGCAACAACCTAGAGGTCGCGCGGCGGGCCATCGCGGCGGGCGAAAGCATCCATGATGTCGACACCCTGGTGCGCTACAGCGATGCCGACGCCCGGGCCGATATCGATTCCATTCATGTCCAGGCCCAGGCCGCGCTTGATGACTGGCTGACCCGCGACCGGCTGACCGCCCGGCTGATGATCCTGGGGCTGTCGCTGCTGCTGTTTGCCATCGCCGCCACCGTGATCACGGCGCTGATCGCCGCCCGCAATGCCCGCCGCGCCCGCCAGCACGAAGCGACCGAGCTGAAGGAACGCATCAACGCGGTCGGGGAACTGACCTCGGGCATCGTGCATGACGTCAACAACCTTCTGGCCACGGTCTATTACGCGCTGGAACTTGCCCTGGGCGACGACATCCCCGAGACCTCGGCCAAATTCCTGCAAAGCGGCCGGCGCGCGATCGAGCGCGGCCAGGCGCTGACGACCAAGCTGCTGGCCTTTGCGCGGCCGAACCCGGGCACGCCCGAGACCCGGCTGGCCTCGGATCTGTTCGCAGCCCTGCAGGCCCGCCTGCAACCCGGGCTGCCCCCGGGCCTGCGCCTGCACATCGATGTCGCCGACCCGGGCCTGACCGTCCATGCCGACCCCGAACAGCTGTCGGCGGCGCTGGCCAGCCTGGTGCTGAACGCGCAAGAGGCAATGCTGGCCTCGGGGCGGGGTCAGGTGATCACGCTGTCGGCGCGCGCCAGCCGCGGCCCCAAGACCTTTCGGCAGATCGACGCCAACACCACCCGCCCGGCCCTGGGCCTGGCCGGAGCCGAGCTGTCGCGCAACACCTCTCGCGGCCATGTAGAGCTGACGGTCTCGGACGATGGTCCGGGGATGAGCCCGGACATCCGCCGCCGCGCCTTCGAGCCCTTCTTCACCACCAAGCCCGACCATGCCGGATCGGGGCTCGGCCTGCCGATCACCTACAGTTTCATCCAAAGCGCCGGCGGCGACATGAAGATCACCGCCGGAACCGGCACCGGCACCGCGGTGCACCTGCTGCTGCCGCGCGGCAGCACCCCGCCCCGAACTGAACCGGCCCCCCGGCCCGCCCCCGAGCCCGCCCCTGAACCCGCGCGCACAGGCCCTCCCCGCATCCTTCTGGTCGAGGACGATCCCAACCTGCGAGAGCTGATGCGGATCACCCTGGAAAACGCCGGCTTCGAGCTGCACCTGGCCGATGACGGCAACAGCGCCCTGGAGCAGATACGCACCGGAGTGGCCTTCGACCTGCTGCTGACCGACATCATCATGCCCGGCAGCATCGATGGCTTCCGCCTGGCCGAACATGCCCGCCGCCTGCATCCCGGCGTGCCCATCCTGTACCAAAGCGGCAATACCGGCGCCGACCTGACCGAACGTATGACGGTGAAGGCGCCGGTCTTGCTGAAGCCCTGCGCGCCGGACGATCTGGAGACCGCCATCCGCACCGCGCTCGCCCTTGCCCGGCAGCACCCCCCGGAAGGCTGAGGGCCGCGTCGGGTGATCCGGCAGGGCTTCAATTCGTCCCTCGCCCGGGCCATGCGTCCGGGAAGGGATGAACGCCTTTTCCAGGCCATAGGCGGCCTCTTTCCAGGCCATAGGCGGCCTCTTTCCAGGCCATAGGCGGCCTCTTTCCAGGCCATAGGCGGCCTCGGCCGGCCCCGCGTCGCGCATGCGCTCTCGAAGGCGCTCCTTGGGTGCCGGGCTGGCGCTGCCGGTTGCACACGTCCTGTCATTCGGCAAGGCATCGCTGCAGATCTCGCAGATCCCCATGGATCCATAAGACTTTCTCCAGATCGGCGCGGTCACGGGGTTATAATCGCCTGAGGCTGCGTGAACGCTCGGTTTCCCTGAAATCGCGAAGAACGTTTTCCCGATCAGACGCCCCAAGGCCGCCCGTATCGGAAGAAGACCTTCCAGGATCGCCAAAGGGCCCGTCCTGTTCCGCAGCCAGCCCCGTCCGACCGCGTTTCACACCGCCTTGGCCGGTTGAGGGCAAACGCGATCCAACCTGAACTGCCCCGGAACCATGCTCCTGGACAGGCGCACCCCGTGCCGTCTGGCGCCAGTGCGGGGCGCCTCAGGCAGACCCAAAAGGAAACCAGTCTTCACGAATTCAGAAGATCAGGGTCCTCCCGCAGCCGCTGTGCCGCCCCGCTGAAAACCTGCGCAGGCGACAAGGCAGAGCGCCGCAACGGATATCGCGATGGACAGCAGCATCTGGCGTTGGATGGCAAGGCCGAAGGCGCCCCAAGAAGACCACTTTCAGGCCTAGTTGCGCCGGGACAGGGCCCGGCCCCTTCCGCAGAACCAGGGAAAGGCAAATCCGCCCGCAGCCGGATCGAGAGACCCCTCTGGCGCGGAAAATGGCGCGGAAAACGACCCGGACAGGCAAGGCTCTCGCGTTCCGCTCCGCATGGGATCGCCGGGAAATTTTGCGCGCGATTGTGGGCAAAACAGCGGGCATGCGATCAAATGCGCGTCTCGCAGGGGTCGAGACGGTGCAGCTGCCGCACCGCCTCGAGCAATTCCGCCACAGCCTGCTCTGCCACCACGAGCTTGATGGCGACCATGAGATCCTCGCGCCCCGCCATGGCAAGGACCGTGGCCAGAACCTCGTCTGAATGGCGCGCCAGCGCGATCAGATGCGCACCGCTCGGACCGTAGGTTCCCGAAAGCCAGTTCTTCACCGTCTTCTCGTTGGCCCCCGTCCAGGCTGCCACGGTCTTTACTCCGGCCCGGTTCTGTCCAATCGACCGCTTCAAGGCTGCCGCGATCTCTTCGGCAAAGCTGCCATTCGCAGGTGTCTGCCCCTTGCCATTGCCCCCGCTTTGCCCCGGAAAGAACCTGCCCTTTTTCGGAAACGACATTCCACACTCCTTCGCGTTACATGGACGCGAAGATTTCAGCCGTTGCGTCCAACGGGAGCGACGGTTTTGCCGGGACTTCAGAGGAGACAGGCATGTGAGCGGTCATTGGGCGACCCATTCCGATAGGCACGAGGCGCCCCCTGAAAAGGATGTGCCAGCCGTCGCCTATGTCCGCATGTCGACCGATCACCAAAAATACTCTACCGAGAACCAACTTGATGTCATCCGCCGCTATGCCGAGGCACGCGGCCTGACCATTTTGCGCAGGTTTGAGGATGCGGGCAGATCGGGATTGCGTCTCGACGGTCGCGCGGCGCTGCAAAAGCTGATGACCGAGGTGCAATCCGGCCAAGCCGATTTCAAGGCGATCCTCGTCTATGACGTCAGCCGATGGGGTCGTTTTCAGGATGTCGATGAAGGCGCCTACCACGAGCACCTGTGTTCCCGCGCCGGGATCCGTGTCCACTACTGCGGCGAGCCGTTCGAGAACGACGGCAGCATCGGCTCCAGCCTTCTGAAGACCGTCAAGCGTGTCATGGCCGGCGAATACAGCCGCGAGCTGTCGGTGAAGGTCTTCGCAGGGCAATGCCGGCTCGTGGAGCTGGGGTATCGCCAGGGCGGCGCGGCGGGGTACGGGCTTCGGCGCGTGCTGATCGACGCACAGGGCAATCTGAAAGAAGAGCTGCCTCGCGGGGCGCAGAAAAGCCTTCAGACCGACCGCGTGATCCTGGTTCCCGGCCCGCAAGAGGAACAGCGGGTCGTCCGGCGCATGTACGAAATGTTCGTCATCGCGCGGCAGTCAGAGCGCGAAATCGCAACGATCCTGAACGCCGAAGGATATCGTACCGATCTTGACCGGCCCTGGAGCCGGGCGACTGTCCATCAGCTTTTGACCAACGAAAAATACATCGGGAACAACGTCTTCAACAAGGTGTCGTTCAAGCTGAAGCAGCGCCGTGTGGTGAACCCGCGGGACATGTGGATCCGCGCGGAGGGCGCCTATCAGGCCATCGTCGACAAGGCGCTGTTCCTGCGCGCACGCGACATCGTGGACGCCCGCAGCCGCTATTTCTCGGACGGGGAACTGCTGGACATCCTGCGCAGGATCCTGAAGCGGCAAGGCAGGCTGTCCGGGCTGATCATCGACGAAGAGAACGATTTCCCCTCGTCCAGCGCCTATCGCAGCCGGTTTGGCAGTCTGCTGCGCGCCTACCGCCTGATCGGTTATGACCCAGAGCGCGACTACCGTTATATCGAGATCAACAAGGCATTGCGCGCGGCCCATCCCCAGGTCGTCGAGGACATCATTGAGGGCGTGGCGGGCCAGGGTGGCCGCGTTGTGCAGGCCCCTGACACGCAGCTGCTGCGGGTGAATGACGAATTCACGGTGTCGGTCGTTCTGGCCCGCTGCCAGGCGACCGAAGCAGGGTCTTTGCGCTGGCATATCCGGCTCGACGCCGGCCTTGTTGCGGACATCACGATTGCGGTGCGGATGAATGCAACCAATGACGCACCGCGCGACTTCTACCTCCTGCCCCGCATCGACATGACCGACACGCGGCTGAAGCTGGGAGAACAAAACGGCCTTTGGCTTGATGCCTATCGAACGGAAACACTTGCCGCTTTCTACGCCCTCGCGGCGCGGGCAACGGTCACGGAGGCGGCATGATGGCAAGACACCCGGAAGGACATCCCCCCACAGAGGTCACCCTGATCCCGACCGACCGCATTCGCGTTCTCAATCCACGGGTCCGAAATCCCCGGTCGTTTGCGGATATGGTGGCGAGTATCGCCAGGATCGGTCTGAAGCGCCCCATCACCGTTGCCCGTCGCACACAATCTGATCCGCAGGACTATGACCTGGTTTGCGGCCAGGGGCGGCTCGAGGCCTTTATCGAGCTGAAGCAGAAAATCATCCCGGCGATTGTCATTGATGCCGACGAATCCGATTGCCTGGTGATGAGCCTCGTCGAAAATTGCGCGCGCCGTCAGCACCGCCCGATCGATCTGATGCGAGAGATCGGCACGCTGCGCGAACGTGGCTACACGGACCGCCAGATCGGCGACAAGATCGGCGTCTCGTCAGAATATGTGGGCATGATCGCTGGCCTTCTGGAGCGCGGGGAAGAGCGGCTGGTGGCCGCTGTCGAGACGGGCCTGCTGCCGCTCAATCTTGCCATCGACATCTCGAAAACCGATGCCGAAGGCGCCCAGCGGGCGCTGATGGACGCCTATACGCAGAAGAAACTGAGAGGAAAGAAGCTCGCGGCGGCCCGTCGCCTGATCGAACAGCGTGAGGCGCGCGGAAAGAAGATCCATTCCAACCCATACGGGCGCGATGGCCGCGGCCGGCGACCGCTGACAAGCGAGGCGCTGGTGCGGGCCTATCAGAAGGAGGCCGACCGTCAGAGGCTGCTGATCAAGAAGGCAGAGCTGACGCAGGGGCGGCTTTTGTTCATCAGCCAGGCCTTCCGAACCCTCCTACAGGACGATCATTTCGTGACCCTGCTGCGCGCGGAAGGCCTGGAGACCCTGCCCGGCTACCTGCAGGACGCCCTTGCCCCGAAAGCAACACCATGACCAGGCAGGTACCGCTCGGCTTCGAGACCGATTGTGTCACGATCCCGGTCGCAAAGATCCTGCCCGTCAGGGCCCTGAGCAAGACCGTCAAGTCCAGCCGGAAATATACCCAGATCGCAGCCTCGATCCGAGAGATCGGCCTGGTCGAACCTCCGGTGGTGGCAAGGAGCGGGGACGCCAGCGGCAGCTGGCTGCTGCTCGACGGGCATGTCAGGATCGAAGTCCTCAGGGATCTTGGTCAGGATCAGGTCGAATGCCTCGTGTCGACCGACGACGAGGCCTTCACCTACAACAAGCGCATCAGCCGCATTGCCCCCATTCAGGAGCACCGGATGATCCTGAAGGCGATCAGGCGCGGTGTCTCAGAGGAAAAGATCGCGGCGGCGCTGGACCTCAATCCGCGCAGCATTCAGCGCAAGGTCAAGCTGCTTGACGGTATTTGCCCCGAAGCCGTGGCGATCCTGAAGGACAAGGCCTGCACTGCGGCCGTGTTCACCACGCTGCGCAAGATGATCCCCTTGCGCCAGATCGAAGCCGCCGAGCTTATGGTGAATGCGAACACCTACTCGGTGGCCTATATCTCGGCGATCCTCGCCGGGACACCGCAGGCGCAGCTGATCGACGCGAACAAGCCCAAGCGCATCAGCGGCATGACCCCGCAGGCAGTGGCCCGGATGGAAAAGGAGCTGGCCCGGCTTCAGGAAGGCATCACACAGATCCAGGACAGTTACGGCCAGGACCACCTGCAGCTGACCGTGCTCCGCGGCTACGTCGCCAGGCTGCTCGGGAACGCGCGGGTGGTGCGGTATCTGATGCAGACGCAGCCCGAATTCCTGTCCGAGTTTCAGACCATTGCCGAGCTGGATCCGGTCCTGCCCCCCGAGGCGGATTAGCCGGCCCCATCGCCCCGCCAAGGACCCCGAACCGATATGGCAAAAGCCGCAGCAGACGCCCGGCCACCGGGAGCCTGCGCGGCAGTGACGCCCCCCAAGGCGCCATGAGGCCGGCCGGGGCTTTCGCCTGACGCGCGAGCGCAAGGCAGCGGCGATATTCGCGGACATGCCGTGGCAGCGCCGAAGACCGGCAGGGCCGCCTTTCAATCAACGTCGCCCTGGCGGCCAATCCCGCCATGGCCGACAGGTGACCCAGGCAAATGCGGATCGACGTGACATCGACGCCCCCCAGGCGCTGTCGCCGATACAGTGATCGCCAAGCACAAGGCCAAGCGTGACATCCCACCCCGTGGATGATCAGAAGACGGTCGGGGGCTGCTTTTCCGATGCAGGCGGCAGCATATTTCGCGCGAGACGCGACATGGCTTTTGCCTTCGTGGCGCCGCATCCGCATTCTGGCCTGCCAGCGGGATGTGCGTGGTTCCGGGGATCGCCCGATCCGGCCTCCACGCCTGGTTCACAAGACCACTGCAGCCGGGCACGCGCCGCGTGACCCAAAGCCGGCAGGAACGATCCACAGGCGCCTCAAGACCAGCGACCGCACCGATGATGCCCGGCGTGGCTGGCCTGCGGCCTTCACCGGATCGCGCGGTTCATGTGGTAAATGCCATCTGAGCCCGTCCCGGGCGGTGCTGCACGCCGAAGGATGAGGGCGAGCATTCCGTCATCACCGACAATCGTCCTGATCTAGCCCCTTGGGCCGAGGATCCGAACCCGACGTGGCTCGGAGATTTCGGCTGCATTCGGCTGGCGGGGCGCTGGTTTGATCGGGCGGGCGACCGGCCTGCTCTTCCGACGCGGAGCCCCCTGCTGGCCAAGCCGCTGCACGGGTCGCCTGCCGGGCTGCGGAGCAATGAAAGCGGTGCGATGCCACATTGGGCATGCTGGCCCTCATCCCTCTTGGGTCATCCGCGATCAGATGCCCTGCAGGGCAATGACTGGTCCCATGGTCTGGCCCCAAGGCCGACGCGCGGCTTCCCCCTTCAGCCCCTGACCCGCACGGCATGCCTCGGCCGTTCCGGTGCCTGTTGCGCGGGCTCGGGATCCCCTGAGTGACGGACAGAGCCACAAACCTGCGATGTTTCCTCTCTCTGGACCGAACCGCGCAGCTCAGACGCCCCCGCCCGCTTCGAAGGCTTCCACACCCCGAGGCATCGACAGTCGAAGGGGCCCATCCAGGCCCGGTGGCGTCGTCGGCCCGAACCCGTACCAACAGAACCTGGCCTGTGGGAAAACGGCAGCAGACCCGTCAGGGTCGCCCCGCGAACGCATTTCACCCGACGGCCGATGCTATCGCCGCGCCCATCTGCGCACGCTGGCCCGGCACGGCTGTCAATGGCACCTCAAAAATCCCCAGAACGGGCAACGTAAAATTCCCCAGTTTGGCGTCCCGGTTGTCAGCGGGGATCAGAGACTAGCAGCTCCATTTTTGATTTTTGGCGGCCGTCCCCGGCGCTTTGGTGGCGGGGGTGGGGCGATGGGGGCATTGGCGCGCACGTATTCGGGAATGAGGTCAGTGTGCCCTCTGAGCCGATAGCTGGCGCCTTCGATCTGCAGGACGACAGCATGGTGAAGCAGCCTGTCCAGCAGTGCCGTCGCGACGACGGGATCCCCGAAGACCTCCCCCCACTCGGCGAAGCCGCGGTTCGAGGTAAGTATCATGGCTCCTTTTTCGTAGCGGGCATTGACCAACTGGAAGAACAGGTTGGCACCGCCCTGGGTAATCGGCAGGTAGCCGATCTCGTCGACGATCAGCAGGGCGGCCCGGGCATAGAAGCGGATCTTCTCGGACAGC
Source organism: Pseudooceanicola sp. NS-SX9 (assembly GCF_057380705.1). Lineage (NCBI taxonomy): Bacteria > Pseudomonadati > Pseudomonadota > Alphaproteobacteria > Rhodobacterales > Paracoccaceae > Pseudooceanicola > Pseudooceanicola sp. NS-SX9. Next base: position 3,081,293 of record NZ_CM170818.1, read on the forward strand.
CGCCCTTCTTGCTCAGCCTTGGACAGGGCCTCGACCAGCTCTGCCAGGGTGGCTCTGTAGACGCTCCGACCTGCCTTTACTGCAGCGACCCCCAGAGCAGTGGCCAGATGCGATTTTCCGGTGCCAGGCGGACCAAGGAAATGGACGACCTCGGCACGCCGGATGAAGTCGAGCTGTGCCAGAGCGGCCACCCTTTCCCGATCTATGGAAGGCTGGAAGCTGAAGTCGAACCCCTCCAGGGTCTTGATCGGAACAAGCCGCGCGGTTTTCAGGGCCACGTCGATCCGCCGGGTTTCCCTGGTCGAGTATTCCTCACTCAGCAAGATATCGATGGCCTCCAGCGCGGTGATTTCGCCCTGCTCCAGCCGATGCAGGGTATGATCCAGAGCCTCCAGGGCACGGGGCATTTTCAGGCCGACGAGGGCGCCCCGAACGCGGTCCAGCACCCCGTTCATCTTGGCACCTCTCCGGAGGCCAGTCGCCGACCGACGGCGTCATAGAAGTCCAGGGAGCGGCGCAGGCCCGGTGGACGCCTAGGGCGCGTGCGACCGGTCTCTTCGGCGGCGCCTTGCGGTGGCTGGGATCGACACGGCGCTGGTTCTTGCCCTCCAGGACAGGGTGGCGGGCAATCTCCACGCCATCCTCGAAGATCCTGATGTCGTGGGTATGGTTCTGGACCTCGAGCATCCGCCTGCGCGTGGTGTCGGGGACGCTGTAGAAGTTGCCGTCGACCGAGACCATGCCATCCTTGCTGACACGCCGTTCGACGGTCAGCACGGCATCGTAGGGCAAGGCCGGCAAGGAGATCAGAAAGGGCTGTTCCTCGGCAAAATGTTCATCGACGACCCGCTGCGTGGTGGCATGGACCCGGGGATTGGCGATGTCTTCCCGCCAGGCTGTGAACTGGTCATTCAGATCCGCCAGATCACGGAAGTCACGGGCCAGAAAGAAATCCTGCCGGATATAGCGGAATGGCCTCTCGACCTTGCCTTTCGTCTTGGCCCTGTACGGTTTGCAGGCGCGCGGGGCCGATCTGTAGTGGTTCAGCAGCGCCACCAGAGAGGTGTTGTAGGTGACAACGCCTGCGGCGTCCTGGCCGACCACCGCGGTTTTCATACGATCATAGAGGATCTCCTCCGGCGCCCCGCCCAGGGCTTCAAAGGCTGCGATATGGCAGCGCATGACGGACTGCAGGTTCTGGCTGGCAACGAATTGCCCCCACATCCATCGGCTGTGGCCCAGAACCAGACTGAACAGCCAGACCTTGCGGATGATGCCGGGCTCGGCGGTAAACTCCACGACAAATTCCGCGAAGTCGACCTGCGCCTGTTTGCCAGGAGGCGTTTCAAACCGACGCTCGAAGCGCGCCGTGAGCGGGGGGCGAACCGTGCGAAGGAATTTCTTCAGGGTTGTATAGCTGCCCTCATAGCCCTTGCCCTGCAATTCCCGGAAGAGCCGACGCCCCGAAAGCTCCGGGAAATCCGCGACCCGATCACGCAGATAGGCATGATATCCGTCAAGTTTGCTGCCTCGTGGCGGGCGGGGCCCATAGATCGGGGGCTCCAGCCCAAGGTCCAGATACTTGCGGACAGTTTTACGGTCACAGCCCATCTGCCGGGCGATCGCGCTCACGCTCACGCTCACGCCCTGGCGTTTCAAATCATGTATCAACACAATTTCTCTCAGTTGGATCACCCGGCACCCTCCACACTGGTTGGAGGCATTCCGGGTGCTTTTGGGGCGAAAGCCAATTCTGAGGGGGCATGCCCCCTCAGAATTGGCCACTCAGTGCCACAACTGGGGAAAATTCAGCTGCCCGTTATGGGGAAGATAAACCGGCCACTTACAACGGCGCCGCCGATACTGGAAAATCGGCATCACGGGATCAAAGTCCCGGCTGCTTCGGGCGCTTCCGACGGGCACCCAAGGTCCATTCTGGGACTGAACTGGCCGAGAGGCCGGGCCTGACGTCGAACCTTCTCCACCTGCGCGGCACCCTAATTATTTGTTTTTGCTTGAAATCTAAAGGGACTACCGCCCTCGTCCGAGATGCATTCAACGAGGATCGACGGTTGCATAGCCATATCTTCGGCTGCAATTTCAGAGATGTCGAGCAAAGCAATGTCGGTCACCGACCCAGCCGTCATGTCAATATATGCCAAGTCTGTCGCGCGAAAAGCGTAGGTGTCCAGGACGCGGGCGTACTGCGGCAATGAATGCCTCCACGGAAACTCGATCGTCAGCAGGATGACCGACGTATTGCAGTATTGGCCCTCGTCCATCAGAAGCGGCTCTGGGTCGTTCGCGCCCTCTCCGTCAAACTCGTAGTCCACCTGTCGGCCGGTCGTCTTGTCGGTCAGATGGATGGCAAATCGATCCTCGCCTCGTGGCCGTAGATCTACTCGGAGCTCGGCCGACTCGACCGAAGGTCCATCAAAGATTGTTTGGCCTACGGATGGGCTGGCGAAGCCCGATAGCAAGACAGCAGCAAGGAGGCGGCGGGCGCGTCTCATTTCGCTTCCTCGAAGCGCGGGCGAGAGACGGAGAAACGACAGACGTTTGCGAAAACCTCCGTCTCGTTCAGCCGACGAACATTTTCCCAGCGTTGCCCATAGGAATCCGTCCCACGATTGATGATCGCCGTAATGCTGTCGGCGGCAGCGCGGTTGATACCTGCGTCCGCGAGCAAGTAGAGATCGTTGGCGTGCCAGAACCAAAGGGCCGAACGAACGGCGTAGCGTGGTGTTTCCAGCAAGTCCGGCTCAGCCTCGAAGTCGATCTGCTCACCGAACATTTGAGCGTGATCTTCGGTGAAGGCTCGGTAATTCGCGCGACCGGTGACCTGCTTCAGGCCGCGTCCGCGGAATCTCCACCCGTCACCACTCTCGACATTCCCATTCCCGTTGCGGTCCGCATAGGCACGGTTTGCGATTGCTTCCTGATCTGCGGGATGGTCGGCAGTTCTCCCGTAGAGCAAGGCTTCGTCCGGGTTGCGCCTGAAATAGCTGAAGATCGATCCCAGGCGGTCAGCCCGATAGTCGAGGCTCTCCACAAGCCGCATGCGTTGTCCGACTTCTTGAAGCACCTGACCGAAGAAATGCGCCAGTCGCTCGGGGCTGTTCAACTGGGCCATCACGATCTGGAGGTCGATCTCCCGGTCAACTTGCGTCAGACGGTCTTCGTCAGCATCCGGGAATACATCGGAAAGACGACCCCCTGTCAGGATGTCGCAGACCGCTCCCTCAGGAATACTCTGGGGATCAATGATTGGTTCCGCCGTGCATCGGCAGTTCCAGGCCTCGCCTGGGTGGCCGTCGGCAGGAGGATTGGACCACGCAAAGACCCGATCATCGTTCTCGGCCTGTGCCGCGCGACCGCGCAGCCATGGACGAGTTCGTGGATCAGACAAAAACGCTGGTTGGAGCCCTCGGCTGGGATCTCTTCCGAGAAGTCCGCGGTCGAGCACCGGAGCAGACGGCAGGGCGAGAACTGCCAGAGGCTGAAATCCATGAAAGCCCTCGGTTCTTCTTCCGAGGCGAGGGCTTCGCGGCAGACATGGAAATTGGGCCCTCCGGGGATTTCGTCGTCGCAGCAGGTTCGAGGGCAAGGGTCCGGACGACGCGGACAATACCGAGAGGGACGGTCACGCTCCGAAACACGCTTGTCGAGAAGGGCGTCCTCCGCGAGGAAGGCGATTTTCTTGTCTTCACAAGCGCCTACAGCTTCACGTCTGCCTCTGCCGCAGCTGCGGCGGTCATTGGTGCGAGCGCCAATGGCCGGATCCTCTGGAAGCTCCCGCACGGACGCAATTACGCCGACTGGGAAGCCTCTCAAGGCATGTCAGATTGCGCCTCCGAGTGAGGCCCCTAGTGCGGTCGTAAGTTGGATTTCTGTTCCATCTCGCTAACGCCACCCACGTCGAACCGCTTCGCGGATGAACTCAAAAAATTATTATATGTCAGTTACTTGCTAGAAATTCACCAAATTGGAGCAGTCATGAGGTCCGGAGAATGTTGACCGAAAGAGACCGCTTCCGAGCTGCTTGGCGCTGCGACAAGTGCTCAGCCAATCCCGCATAACCCTCGAAAACAACGGAAAAATCCGGCCGCAGCCGGTTCGGGAGAACGCTTTCGCGGGGGCAAGTGGCGGAGGAGGTGGGATTCGAACCCACGGATGGTTGCCCATCGTCGGTTTTCAAGACCGGTGCAATCGACCACTCTGCCACTCCTCCGACGGGGTGTCGTTTAACCAGCCGGGGACGATTCTGAAAGACCGCTTGAAACCGGCTTCCGCCACGCCCGCTCGCGCAGACGCGATGGCAGTGGGACGGATCGGGGCTGGCCCCCGCAGGCGCTTCTCGGTTATCACTTATCCGAGAAGACCGCCGGTCCGGCGCGGCGCAGGCGCCCGGCCCGACACCGAAGCCGAGCAGGAGTGATCAGCGCATGCGGAAGCCCAAAACGTCCCTTCGTCTCTGCGGAGCCGTTGCCCTCGGCGCCCTGATGGCCCTGTCGGCCCTGCCCGCGCAGGCCTTCGACACCTCGGCCCGTGCTGCCTATATCCTGGACCTGACGACGAACACCGTGCTGCTGGCCAAGGATGCCGACCAGCCGCTGCCGCCTGCGTCAATGTCCAAGCTGATGACCCTCTACATCGCCTTCGAGGCGCTGAAATCGGGCCAGCTGAAGATGGATGAGGAACTGCCCGTCTCGCAACATGCGATGAATTACGGCGGCTCGACCATGTTCCTCGACACCACGGACCATGTGAAGGTCAAGGACCTGCTGCAGGGCATCATCGTGCTGTCCGGCAACGATGCCTGCGCCGTCATCGCCGAAGCCCTGTCGCCCGACGGCACCGAAGCGGGCTTTGCCCGGCTGATGACCAAGCGCGCCAAGGAACTGGGCCTGACGCAATCGCATTTCGCCAATTCCAACGGCTGGCCGGATCCCGAACAGCGCATGTCGGTGCATGATCTGGCGATCCTGGCCGCGCACATCATCCAGGACTTCCCCGAATACTACCCCTACTTCGCCGAACAGACCTACAAGTTCGACGGCCGCGCGCCCCAGAACATCCACAACCGCAACCCGCTGCTGGCCATGGGAATCGGCGCCGACGGCATGAAGACCGGCCATACCGAGGAAGCGGGCTATGGCCTTGTGGGCTCGGCCAAGCAGGACGGGCGGCGGATCGTCTTCGTGATCTCGGGGCTCGACAGCGTGCAGGCGCGCGCCGAGGAAAGCCGCTCGATCGTCAACTGGGCCTTCCGGCAGTTCCAGCAGGGCACGCTGGTCAAGGCGGGCGATACGGTGACCACCGCGGCCGTGCATGAAGGCAGCGCGCCTTCGGTGCCGCTGACCGTCGCCAGCGACCTGACCACGCTGATCCCGGTGCTGCAGGGCGGCGACATCAAGGCCGAGGCCGTCTACAACGAACCCCTCGAGGCGCCCATCGCCAAGGGCCAGGAAATCGGCAAGCTGATCCTGCGCCCCGATGGCCTGCCCGAGAAATCCGTGCCGCTGGTCGCGGCGGTGGCCGTACCCTCGGGCGGGTTCATCGCCAAGGTCCAGAGCGCCGCGACCTATCTGGTGCGCCGGGTGATCTCGGGGCAGCAGGCCCCCGCTGCCACCGCCCCGGAGGCCACTTCTTGAACCACGGCCTTTTCCTGTCCTTCGAGGGGATCGACGGCTCGGGCAAGTCCACACAGGCCCGGCGGCTGGCGGATGCGCTGCGCGCCCGGGGCCGCGAGGTCGTGCTGACGCGCGAACCCGGCGGATCCCCCGGCGCCGAGGAAATCCGCGCGCTGGTGCTGAACGGCGATCCCGATCGCTGGTCGGCGGAAACCGAGATCCTGCTGTTCACCGCCGCCCGCCGCGACCATCTGGAACGCACGATCCGCCCGGCGCTGGCGCGCGGCGCGGTGGTGATCTGCGACCGCTTCGCCGACAGCACCCGGGTCTATCAGGGGATTTCCCGCGGCGATCTGCGCGACACGGTGGACCGGCTGCACGCGCTGATGATCGGGCGCGAACCCGACATCACCCTGCTGATTGACATGGACCCCGAAGAGGGCCTGTCGCGCGCCCTGGGCCGCGCCGGCACCGACACCCGATTCGAGGGCTTCGGCAGCGACCTGCAGCGCGCCATGCGCCAGGGCTTTCTGGATCTGGCTGCCGTGCATGAGCGGTTCCGCGTCATCGACGGGCGCGGCGACATCGCCACCGTCTTCGACCGGCTCTGCGCCGCCCTACCGGATCTGATCGGCCCCCCGGCATGAGCACCGACGACCTGCCCGAAGCCGACCGCGTCGAAGGCGCCCCGCATCCGCGCGACACGCCCCGGCTGATCGGCCAGCACGCCGCCGAGGCCGAATTTCTGGAAGCCTTCAACACCGGCCGGCTGCACCATGGCTGGATGATCACCGGGCCGAAGGGATCCGGCAAGGCGACGCTGGCATGGGCCATCGCGCGCTTTCTGCTGACCACGCCCGATCCCGACACCGGGCCATCGCTGTTCGGCGACAGCCCGCGTGCCACCAGCCTGCAGGTCAGCCCCGATCATCCGGTGGTGCACCGCATGGCCGCAGGCGCCGAACCCGGGCTGTTCGTGCTGCGGCGCGGGGTGAACGACAAGACCGGCAAGCTGAAGACCCAGATCACCGTCGACGAGGCCCGCCGGCTGAAGGGCTTTTTCACCATGTCCGCCGCCGATGGCGGGCGCCGGGTGGTGATCGTCGATGCCACGGACGAGATGAACCCCTCGGCCGCCAATGCCCTGCTGAAGCTGCTGGAGGAACCGCCCGCGCGCACCACGCTGCTGCTGGTCACGCATCAGCCCTCGGGGCTTTTGCCGACGATCCGCTCGCGCTGCCGGGTGCTGCGGCTGGCGCCGCTCGGGGCGCAGGAGCTGGGCCTGGCGCTGGAGCAGGCGGGCGTTGCGACCGATGCGCCGGACCAGCTGGCGGCGCTGGCCCAGGGCTCGGTCGGCGAGGCGGTGCGGCTGGCGAACCTCGACGGGCTGGCGCTTTATGGCGAATGGATCCGGCTGCTGGGCAGCCTGCCGCAGCTGGACCGGGGCCGCGCCATGGCCCTGGCCGAGGCCGCCGCCGGCCCCGCCGCCGAAACACGGCGCGAGATGCTGGTCAGCCTGCTGGACCTGGCGCTGGCACGGCTGGCACGCAGCGGCGCCCTGGGCCAGCCCCCGCATCCCCAGGCCGCCCCCCACGAGGCCGAGATCTTTGCCCGCCTGGCCCCGGATGCCCATGCGGCGCGTCATTGGGCGGCACAGGCGCAGGAGATCGGCCACAGGCTGCGGCAGGGACTGGCGGTGAACCTTGACCCTGCCGCCCTCATCCTAGATACGATCTTCAAGTTACAGAAAGCCGCAGGCTCCGCCTGACCCCGGTCATCGCACCGGGGCGTGCGTCCCGGATGCGGCGCAGGACAGGCCCCCGAATGACCGATATCCCCCAGATCACCGACAGCCACTGCCACCTGGACTTTGCGGATTTCGAGGGGCAGCTGGATGCGGTGATCGCCCGCGCCACGGCGGCGGGCGTGACGCGCATGGTCTCGATCTGCTCGCGGCTGCGCAACGAACCCAATGTCCGCGCCATCGCCGAGGCCCATGACCCGGTGTTCTATGCCGTGGCCACCCACCCGATGTCGGTGGCGCAGGAACCGATGGCGACGCTGGACCAGCTGGTGGGCTTTGCGAAGCACCCCAAGATGGTGGGGATCGGCGAAACCGGTCTGGATTACCACTATACCGCCGAAAGCGCGCAGATGCAGCAGGACAGCCTGCGCATCCACTGCGCCGCGGCCCATGAAACCGGCCTGCCGCTGATCATCCATGCCCGCGCCGCGGACGAGGACATGGCCCGCATCCTGGCCGAGGAACACCGCAACGGCGCCTATGACTGCGTGCTGCACTGCTTCAGCTCGTCCGCGGAACTGGGCCGGGCGGCGCTGGATCTGGGCTTTTACCTGTCGATGTCGGGGATCACGACCTTCAAGAAAAGCCAGGACCTGCGCGACATCTTCGCCGCAGCCCCGGTGGATCGCATCCTGGTCGAGACCGACAGCCCCTACCTGGCCCCCGTCCCCCACCGCGGCAAGACGAACGAGCCCGCCTTTGCCGCGCTGACCGCGAAAGTCGGCGCCGAGGTCTTCGGCATGGACTATCCCGCCTTCGCCGCCCAGACCCAGGCCAATTTCGACCGCCTGTTCGCCAAGGCCGCCGCCTGGCAGAAAGAGACCGCCTGATGGGACTTCTGCGTTTCACCATCCTGGGCTGCGGATCCTCGGGCGGGGTGCCCCGGATCGGCGGCCACTGGGGCGAATGCGACCCCGCGAACCCCAGGAACGCCCGCCGCCGCTGTTCCCTGCTGATCGAACAGCAGGGCCCCGAGGGCTGGACCCGCGTGCTGGTCGACACCTCGCCCGACATGCGGATGCAGCTGGTCGATGCGGGCGTGGGCGAACTGGACGGCGTGGTCTTCACCCATGCCCATGCCGACCACGTGCACGGCATCGATGACCTGCGCCAGGTGGTCTACAACATGGATGCCCGGGTGCCCGTCTGGGCCGATCCCGTCACCGCCGGAGAGCTGGAGCACCGCTTTCACTACGTCTTTGCCACGCCCGAGGGCTCGCCCTATCCGCCGATCCTCGAGATGCGCCGGATCGAGGGCGCCATCCGCGTGACCGGCAAGGGCGGCACCGTCACGCTGATGCCGTTCCGGGTCAACCACGGCTCGATCGATGCGCTCGGCTTCCGCATCCGCGACCTGGCCTATCTGCCCGACGTGCTGCACATGTCCGACGAGGCCTGGGAGGTCTGCGCGGGCCTGGACTGCTGGATCCTCGACTGCCTGCGCCGCAAGCCGCATCCCAGCCATTCGCACCTGGCGCAGTCGCTGGACTGGATCGAACGCGCGGCGCCGAACCGGGCGGTGCTGACCAACCTGCACATCGATCTGGACCATGATGCGCTGGACGCCGAGACCCCGGACCACATCCGCCCTGCCTACGACGGGATGCAGATCACCTATGACATCTGATTTCCTGCCGGACCGCCATTTCCCGCAAGGCCCCCGGGCATGAGTTCGCTGTTCAACATCATCCTGCCGGTCTTCCTGCTGATCGCGGCCGGCTACCTGTCGACGCGCTCGGGCTTCCTGAAGCTGTCGGCGGTCGAGGGCGCGCTGACCTTCGGGCAGAACGTGGCCTTTCCCTGCCTGCTGTTCCGCGCCGTCTCGACCTTCGATCTGGGCACGGAATTCCACCTGCCGCTGCTGGCCAGCTTCTACATCGCCGCCGCCACCTGCTTTGTGCTGGGGATCCTGGGCGCCCGCGCCCTGGGCCGCGCCCCCGAGGATGCGGTGGTCATCGGCTTTTGCTGCCTGTTCTCGAATTCGATGATGCTGGGCGTGCCGATCACAGAACGCGCCTTCGGCACCGATGCGCTGTCGGGCAACTTTGCCATCATCGCGATCCACGCGCCGATCTGCTACACGCTGGGCATCGTCACCATGGAGATCACGCGCGCCGGATCCTCGGGGCTGGACGTGGTGCCGCTGGTGCGCCGGATCCTGCGGCAGATCCTGACGAACCCGCTGGTTGTCGGGCTGATCCTGGGCTTTATCGTCAACCTGACGGGCCTGAGCGTGCCGAAGCCGCTGGGCGACACGCTGGACATGCTGGGCCGCGCGGCGCTGCCGACCGCCCTGTTCGCGGTGGGCGGCATCCTGATCCAGTACAAGCTGGAAGGCGACTGGCGCCTGATCGGCATGATCTGCATCCTGACGCTGGCAGTGCATCCGGGGCTGACCTGGATCATGGGCAAGGCCTTCGGCCTCGATCACGCGGGCTTCCGCTCGGCGGTGCTGACGGCGGCGACGGCGCCGGGGGTGAACACCTATGTCTTTGCCAACCTCTACGGGGTGGGCAAGCGGTCGGCCGCGTCCTCTCTGCTGATCGCGACCTCGGTCTGCCTGTTCACCATCTGGTTCTGGCTGTCGGTCATTCCCTGATCCCTGCACGCATTCTTTACGGGAACGGGGCCAGAAAAGGGTGTAAGCACCGGCAGGCCCCGCCCCCCCGCGCGCGGGCCCGGAAAGGCAGTGATGCGCACCAAGGCCCCCTCCCCTCCCGTCCTGCCCGACACGCTGGTCCGCGCCCGAGCGGCCTTTGACGGCGGCCAGGTCTCGGGGTGCTGGGCGCTGATCGCGCCGCTGCTGGATACCCCCCACCCGCCCGAGGTCACGCGCGCGCTGCACTACCTGCAGCTGGGCTGCGCCGTCTACCAGACCGGAGACCTCGATGCCGCGCGCGCCCTGAACCGCCGGTTGCCGGTGACGCAATGGACGACGATGCGCTACCGGCTGTCGCTGCGGCTGCGCGATCCGGCCATGGCGAAACGGCTGCGCCGGGCGCCGGACCTGGGGGACCGGGCGCGCGACGATTTCCGCACCTCGGCCGGGCTTTACGCGCTCTGGCATGGCAAGCCGGGGCTGGGGCTGCCGCTTTACGGCGCGCGCCACAACGCAGTGCATTTCCCCAAGGTCCTGCCCGAGGGGATCACCGCCCGGCCCCTGCGCGCCCCCGAGGACGACACCGACCTGATCGTGCTGGAACAGGGTCTGGGCGACGTGCTGTTCCACCTGGCCCATATCCGCGCCTGCGGCGGGCATGATCAGTCAACCTTCACTGGCCTGCCGAAATACGCCCCCCTGATCCGCCGCTATTTCCCGAAGGGGCGCTTTGTCGCCGCCGCCGATCTGCCGGGCCTGCCGCGCCCCGCCCATCTGGCGGGGGATTTCATCGCGCGCAACTTTGCCCGCACCGGCCATGTCGCCCCCGGGGTGCAGCTGGATGCGCCGACGCGGGCGGGCATCGACCATCCGGTGATCGGGATCTGCTGGCGTGGCGGCTCGGGGCAGAACCGGCGCGAGGAACGCCATATCCCGCTGGGGCACCTGCTGGACCTGCTGCCGCCCAACGTGCGCCTGCTGGCCCTGCAGTTCGACATCACCGAGGCCGAGCGCACCCGCCTGCGCGCCGATCCCCGCGCCGCCGTGCCGCTGGCCGACCTGACCCGCAACCCGGCCGAGGTCATCGACATGATCCGGCCGCTGTCGGGCGTGATCTCGGTCGACAGTGCGAACTGGCACATGGCGGGGTTTTCGGGCGTGCCACTGCTGGCGATCATGAATCCGACGGCGCATTGGTACTGGGGCCCCGGCGCCGATGCAGCCAGCGCCTTTCCCCAGGCCACAACGCTGCCCAAGGCGGATCTGTCGGCGCGTGCCATCGCGCAGTGGTGCGACCACGTGCAGGCGCTCTGGCAGGCGCGCGCCGTTGCGGCGCGCCCCAGGGGGGCGGGGCCGCTCTTCATCTGCGGGCTGCCGCGGTCGGGCACCTCGCTGGCGGCGCGGGTGATGGCGGCACAGGGGCTGTGGCTGGGCCAGACCATCCCCGGCAACCGCGACAACCCCGAAGGCTATGCCGAGAACCGCCGCATCCGCGACAGCCACCTGAAGCCCTTCCTGCAGGCGATCGGCGCCGATCCCCGGGGCGTCGATCCGCTGCCGCGCGCCGATACCCTGCCGCCCTTCCCGGGGCTGGCGCGAAGGCTGCTGTCGACGCTTGCCGAGGAAGGCCACGGCACCCAGGTCTGGGGCTACAAGGACCCCAAGCTGACGCTGCTGTGGCCGGCCTTTGCCCGCGCCTTCCCGACCGCACGCTGGCTGGTGCTGCGGCGCGAGCGGTCGCGGGTCAAGGCCTCGCTGGCGAGGGCCAGCTTTATGGCGATGCATTCCACCAGCCCCGAGCACTGGGATGCCTTCTGTGCCGCCTACGAGGCCCGCCTGGACGCGCTGGAAACCTCGGGGCTGCCGGTGACGGTGCTGCGCTCCGAGGCGCTGGCGGCGGGGGATTTCGGCCCCCTGCCCGCGCTTTGCGCCGATCTGGGGCTGGGCTTTGATGCCGGGGCGGCCCGCGCCGCACTGGCCAGGGCCGCCGATCCGGCCTAGAGATCGGGCAAGCCCGAGGAGACACGACATGGCCCATATCCAGATCATCAACGGACCCAACCTGAACCTGCTGGGCAAGCGCCAGCCCGAGATCTACGGCGCGGAAACCCTCGCCGATGTCGAGGCGCGCTGCACCGCGCTTGCCGCCGAGCTGGGGCTGGAAGTGGCCTTCTTCCAGTCGAACCACGAGGGCGAGATCATCGACTGCATCCACCGCGCGCGCGCGACCTCGGCGGGGATCGTGATCAACCCGGCCGCCTATACCCATACTTCGGTCGCGATCCTCGATGCGCTCAAGGCCTATGACGGCGCGGTGATCGAGGTCCATATCTCGAACGTGCACCAGCGCGAGAGCTTCCGGCACCATTCCTATGTCTCGCTGCGGGCGGACGGGGTGATCGCGGGGCTGGGCACCGAAGGCTACCTGCTGGCGCTGCGGCGGATGGCGACGCTGACCGCCGGCTGAGGGCGGACGCAGCGGAACCCGCGTGGTGAATTCCGCGGCACAGTTTTCAACTTTGCACGCCGGTGCGGGATGGCGGGGCGGCGGGCGTTGACAGTCCCCGTGCCGCGCTCCTTCCATTCCGCCATGACGGAAGGCCCTTTCGACGCCCGGCCGGGTCTGCATCCGCGGCAGCCCCGACGGACGCCTTCCGCCAGATCCCGCATCGGACGGCCTGCGCAGCCCGATGCCGGTCAGCGCGCTGCCCCGGCCGGACCGCCGCCACGTCCCCTTCCGTGGTGCATGGCCCTCCGGGACGGCGCGCTGCATCCGGGATCCCTAGCGGCCGGGTGTCCCGGCCCGGTCTTCGTCACATCCCCCGGGCCCCGCCCCCCGCGGCCATCGAGGCCGCGGCGGGCGGCGCGGCCTCGATGGCCGCGACGCCCGCTTGCCCGGGCATTCCCCTGCCCCTGCGGACACGCTAACGTGAAGCGCGCGCCGCCTGGCGCCCGAAGGAGGCTTTCATGTTCCGCACCCTTGTCCTGCTGACCGCAGGCCTGGCCCTGACCGCCTGCACCGTCGTGCAATCCAATGTCTCGGGGGTCTCTTCCATCCCCGAGGACTTCGCCCCCCGCACCGTCTTCATCACCCCCCTGCGCCCCGCCCTGGCCGAGGACCCCGACTGGCAGATCAACGGCACCAAGCTTGCCACCGCGCTGGCCGCGCGCGGCTTTGCCACCGTGCCGACCCGCGCCCAGGCCGGGCTGGAAGCAAAACTGGGCTATGCGATCGGCCCTGGCGACAAAGTGACCGAACGTGTGCAGGTGCCCGATTACGGCATCATCGGCTTCGACATGGCCCCCGGTCCCAATGGCCGGATGCAGCAGGTCCCGGTCCGCGGCATCGTCGGCTACACGATCGAATACCGCACCCACATCTACTACACCCGCGACGTGCTGCTGACGATGACCGAGACCGCGACCGGCCGGCAGGTGTTCTCGGGACATGCCACCAGCCGTGACGAATGCGGCACGCTGGGCCCGGTGATCGGGCCGATGATCGAATCGATCCTGAAGGACTTTCCGAAGGCCAAGAACGGCTCGGTGCTGCGCAGCGACAAGCAGATCTGTACCTGGTGATCCGGCCCCGGAAGGGCCTGAAACAGGGCGCGCGACCCGGGAAAGACGCGCGCCCGAAGGCCCTCAGGCCTTGGTCTTCTTGGCTTCCAGCGCGTCAAGCCGCGCCTTCAGGGCCGCGTTTTCCTCGCGCGCCTTCTGCGCCATCAGGCGCACGGCGTCGAACTCTTCGCGGGTGACGAAATCGCGCTCGGCCAGCCAGCGGTCGATCATCGAGCTGAAGGCGGTCTCGGCCTCGGTCTTGGCCCCCTGCGCCACACCCATGGCATTGGTCATGAGCTGCGACATGTCGTCGAAGAACTTGTTTCGCGTCTGCATCTGGTCGCCCCTCGCGCGGCTGTTACATCTGCCCCCTATATGGCCCGGAGTGCGCGGGGTCTCAACCCTGCGCCGGGCCGCCACAGCCCTTCGGGCCGCTTGACTTGACACCGAAGCCCACGCAGAACCCAATCCATGCACGCCGCCATCCAATTCCCCGATATCTCCCCCGAGATCGTCTCGATCCACCTCATGGGCCTGACCCTGTCGCTGCGCTGGTATGCCATGGCCTACCTGGTCGGCATCGTCATCGGCTGGCTGCTGGCGCGCGCCGCCATCGCCCGCACCCGCCTCTGGCCCGCAGGCACCGCGCCCCTCAGCCGCACCCAGCTGGACGACCTGGTCACCTGGCTGATCCTGGGCGTGATCCTGGGCGGGCGGCTGGGCTTCGTGCTGTTCTACGAACCGGCCTACTACCTGTCGCACCCGGCGCAGATCGTGCAGGTCTGGAACGGCGGCATGTCCTTCCACGGCGGGCTGATCGGCGTCACGCTGGCGATGCTGGTCTTCTGCCGCAAATACGGCCTGCCGATCCGGTCCACCATGGATATGCTGGCGCTGGCGACGCCCCCCGGCCTGATGCTGGGGCGCATCGCCAACTTCATCAACGGAGAGCTATGGGGCCGGCCCACCACGATGCCCTGGGGCGTCATCTTCCCATCCCCCGAGGCGCAGACCTGCGCCGGTGTCGTCGGCGCCTGCGCCCGCCACCCCTCGCAGCTTTACGAAGCGGGGCTGGAAGGGCTGATCCTGGGCAGCCTGCTGCTGGTGCTGGCCTTCGCCACCCGCACGCTGAAGCGCCCCGGCCTGCTGACCGGGATCTTCGTGATGGGCTACGGCATCGCGCGGTTCATCGTCGAATTCTTCCGCCTGGCGGATGCCCAGTTCATCACCCCCACCAACCCGCATGGCCACGTCCTGCAGTTCACCGCCGAATACGGGCTGACCATGGGCCAGCTGCTGTCGGTGCCGATGATCCTGCTGGGGCTGATCTTTGTTCTGGCCTTCGGCCGCAAGGCGCAGCCGTGACACCGCTGGCGCAGATCCTGGCGCAGCGCATCACCCTCGATGGGCCGATGACGCTGTCGGACTACATGACCGACTGCCTGCTGCACCCTGATCACGGCTATTACGCCACCCGCGACCCCCTGGGGGCCGCGGGCGATTTCACCACCGCCCCCGAGATCAGCCAGATGTTCGGCGAACTGCTGGGCCTGGCGCTGGCGCAAAGCTGGCTGGACCAGGGCGCCCCCACCCCCTTCGTGCTGGCGGAACTGGGCCCCGGGCGCGGCACGCTGATGGCCGACGTGCTGCGCGCCACCCGCGCCGTGCCGGGC
Organism: Pseudooceanicola sp. NS-SX9; assembly: GCF_057380705.1. NCBI lineage: Bacteria > Pseudomonadati > Pseudomonadota > Alphaproteobacteria > Rhodobacterales > Paracoccaceae > Pseudooceanicola > Pseudooceanicola sp. NS-SX9. Next base: position 3,096,563 of record NZ_CM170818.1, read on the forward strand.
TTTCACGCCGCCCTGCGCCTGCACCTGGTCGAGGCCTCGCCCACCCTGCGCAAGGCCCAGGCCGAGCGGCTGGCCGACCATGCGCCGCAATGGCACGACCGCATCGACAGCCTGCCAGAGGGCCCGCTGTTCCTGCTGGCGAACGAATTCTTCGATGCCCTGCCGATCCGCCAGTTCCAGCGCGACGGCGAGGGCTGGCGCGAACGCCGCGTGGGCCTTGAGGGCGACCGCCTGACCCCCGGCCTGACCGGCATCGCCCCCGAACCCGCGCTGATGCTGCGCCGCCTCGACACGCAGGACGGCGATATCGTCGAACTCTGCCCTGCCGCCCAGACCATCGCCGCCGAGATCGGCCTGCGCATCGCGCGATTCGGCGGCACCGCGCTGATCGTCGATTACGGCGACTGGCGCTCGAAGGGGGATACCTTCCAGGCGCTGCGTGCCCATGCGCCGGTCGACCCCTTTGCCGACCCCGGCCTTGCGGATCTGACCGCCCATGTCGATTTCGAACAGCTGGCCCGCGCCGCCGCCCCCGCCCGCCATGCCACGCTGACCCCGCAGGGCCCGTTCCTGGAGCGTCTGGGCATCACCGAACGCGCCCGCGCCCTTGCCCCCCGCCTTGGCGGAGCCGCGCTCGACAGTCACATCGCCGCACATCGCCGCTTGACCCACCCCGATGAAATGGGGACGCTCTTCAAGGTACTCGCGCTCTTCCCCGAGGGGCAGATGCCGCCTCCCGGCCTTGAAGCCGCCCCCCCGCTGGACCTCCATGACGCTTGAAATCCTGACATCCCCGGTACTTCGCCCTGCCCGCCACGGCTTCTTCACCCGCAAGGGAGGGGCCTCTTCGGGGATCTTCTCAGGCCTGAACTGCGGCGCCGCTTCCACTGACCAGGCCGAGATCGTGTCGATCAACCGGGCCCGCGTGGCGCAGGCGATGGATGTGCCGCCGGGCACGCTGGCGCAGGTGAAACAGGTGCATTCGGCCCGCGCCGTCACCACCACCGGCCCCTTCACCGAGGCCCCCGAAGCCGACGGCATGGCCACCGCCACCCCCGGCGTGGCGTTGGCGATCCTGACCGCCGACTGCCAGCCGGTGCTGTTCCAGGACCCGGTGGCGCAGGTCGTGGGCGCGGCCCATGCGGGCTGGCGCGGCGCGCTGGACGGCGTGCTTGAGGCGACGATCGAGGCGATGGAATCGCTGGGCGCCAGCCGGGACAACATCACCGCCGCCATCGGCCCGACGATCAGCCAGCAGGCCTACGAGGTCGGTCCCGAGTTCCTGGATGCCTTCCTGGACGAAGACCCCGACAACAGCCGCTTCTTCGCCGGCGGCGCGGGCGACCGGATGCAGTTCGACCTGCCGTCCTACGGGCTGCACAGGCTGCGCAGCGCCGGCATCGCCCAGGCCGAATGGATCGGCCGCTGCACCTATTCGGACCCGGCCCGCTTCTTTTCGTACCGCCGCACCACCCACGAGGGCGAGGCGGATTATGGCCGGCTGATCTCGGTCATCCGACTGTAACGCATTTGCCTTGAATGCCGTGCAGATTTTGCCCCCCGCGCAAGCGGGTGGTAACCCCACGCGCCCATGCTGATCCGTGGTGAGTGGAAAGGCAGTATCATGAGCAAGGAAGAAACCCGGCTGCAGCGGCAGATCGCGGCGGCCGAGGCTGCGGCGGAACATGTTCCCTATCGCCGTGGCCCGGCGCGCGAGGCGCTGAAGGCCCGACTGCGGGACGAAGAGGCACCGCCCCCCGCCCCGCGCAAAAGCGCCTAGGCCTCGCGGGTCAGGCGCTCTTCCAGGATCTCGAAGGGGACGCCGGGTTCATCCTTGGCGCCCCGGATCACCAGCGACGTCTTCACGCTGGCGACGTTCTCGGCCGAGGTCAGCTGACCGGTCAGGAAACGCTGGAAGGTCGACAGGTCGGGGGCCACGCATTTCAGGATGAAATCGACCTCGCCGTTCAGCATGTGGCATTCGCGGACCAGCGGCCAGGACCGGCACTTGTCCTCGAAGGCCACCAGGTCGACCTCGGCCTGGCTGACCAGCCCGACCGAGGCAAAGACCTGCACCTCGAATCCCAGTTCCCGCGCATCGACATCGGCATGGTAGCCGCGGATAAAGCCCGCCTCTTCCAGGGTGCGCACCCGGCGCAGGCACGGCGGGGCCGAGATCCCCACGCGCTTGGCAAGTTCGACATTGGTCATCCGGCCATCTGCCTGTAGCTCGGACAGGATCTTGCGGTCGATGGGATCTAGGCGGTTACCGGGCATTCCTGCTCTCTCCATTATTGCGTTTCTTATAGCAGGGCCAATTCCCGGCGCAATAATGTTTCAACAATGCGCAACATTACATCGGGATGAACGGCGGTTTGCCGCACATTCTTGTCATCTTCCGCCTCGTCTTGCACGGCTGCGGCGCCCGGCCTAAGTAGGCCTTTCACAAAGCGCACCATCCGAGGGAGGGCTGACATGGCCGAGACTCGCACCACCAAGGTTCTGATCATCGGCTCCGGCCCTGCGGGTTACACCGCCGGCGTCTACGCCAGCCGGGCCATGCTGCAGCCGATCCTGGTCCAGGGGATCGAACCCGGTGGCCAGCTGACCACCACCACCGAGGTCGAGAACTGGCCCGGCGTCGCGGAAATCCAGGGCCCCGAGCTGATGGTGAACATGGAAGCCCATGCCAAGGCCATGGGCTGCGAGATCATCGGCGACATCATCACCGATCTGGACCTGTCGAAGCGTCCCTTCGTGGCGAAGGGTGACTCGGGCACCGAATACGTGGCCGATGCGGTGATCCTGGCCACCGGCGCCCGCGCCCGCTGGCTGGGCCTTGACAGCGAAGAGGCCTTCAAGGGCTTCGGCGTCTCGGCCTGCGCCACCTGCGACGGCTTCTTCTATCGCGGCCAGGAGATCGTGGTGATCGGCGGCGGCAACACCGCCGTGGAAGAGGCGCTGTTCCTGACCAATTTTGCCTCGAAGGTCACGCTGGTGCACCGCCGCGACGAACTGCGCGCCGAGAAGATCCTGCAGGACCGTCTGGCGAAGAACCCCAAGATCGAGACCCTCTGGTTCCACGAACTGGTCGAGGTCCTGGGCGAGGACACCCCCAAGGGCGTCACCGGCATCAAGGTCCGCGACGTGCGCGACGGCGCCGAAACGGTGATCCCGACCAAGGGCGTCTTCGTGGCGATCGGCCATGCGCCCGCGTCCGAACTGGTCAAGGACCAGCTGGAGCTGCACCACGGCGGCTACGTCAAGGTCAAGCCCGGCTCGACCGAGACCTCGGTCGAGGGGGTCTTTGCCGCGGGCGACCTGACCGACCACAAGTACCGCCAGGCTGTGACCTCGGCGGGGATGGGCTGCATGGCGGCGCTGGACGCGGAACGGTTCCTGGCCGCGAATGGCCTGGCCGAGGGCGCAACCGCCCAGCCCGTCACCGCCTGACACCCACCCGACAGGGTGATCCCGGGGCCCCTTCCGCAAGGAACGGGGCCCTTTTTACGCCCGGACCGCGCCGCCGCACCGAACCCCGGTCCCGCCGGATCCCCGTGCCCCGAAACGTGTGCCCGGCTTTGGCCCCTGCCCCGGAACATGTGTCCCTGCGGCACCCCGCTGCGGGCAAAACCTGCCTGATCTGCACGCTTTCGTCGCAGGCTATTGCGTCCCCCCGACCTCGGAGGCTAGGTCCGGGGCATTCGTTTCATCCGCTTCAAGACCCTCCTGCGAAGGTCCCGGCAAAGGTAGGAAAATGTCCTCTTACGACCTGTCCCCCATTCCAGAACTTTACGTTTCCCACGAGTCTGCGCAGAAGCTGAAGGTCGAGGCCGCCGACCTTGTCAGCTGGGACCTGACGCCGCGCCAGATCTGCGACCTGGAACTGCTGATGAACGGCGGCTTCAACCCGCTGAAGGGCTTCCTGACCGAGGCCGACTACAACGGCGTGGTCGCCGACATGCGCCTGGCCGATGGCGCGCTGTGGCCGATGCCGATCACCCTCGACGTGTCCGAAGCCTTCGCCGAGAAGCTGACCGCGGGCCAGGACATCGCGCTGCGCGACCAGGAAGGCGTGATCCTCGCCACCATGACCGTCACCGACAACTGGGTGCCCAACAAGGCCCTGGAAGCGGAAAAGGTCTTCGGCGCCGATGACCAGGCCCACCCGGCGGTGCATTACCTGCACAACGTCGCGGGCAAGGTCTATCTGGGCGGCCCGGTCACCGGCATCCAGCAGCCCGTGCACTATGACTTCCGCGCCCGCCGCGACACGCCCAACGAACTGCGCGCCTATTTCCGCAAGATGGGCTGGCGCAAGGTCGTGGCCTTCCAGACCCGCAACCCGCTGCACCGCGCGCACCAGGAACTGACCTTCCGCGCCGCCCGCGAAGCCGAGGCCAACCTGCTGATCCACCCCGTCGTCGGCATGACCAAGCCCGGTGACGTCGACCACTTCACCCGCGTGCGCTGCTACGAGGCGGTGCTGGGCAAGTACCCGGCCTCGACCACGGCAATGTCGCTGCTGCCGCTCGCCATGCGCATGGCCGGCCCCCGTGAAGCGGTCTGGCACGGCCTGATCCGCAAGAACCACGGCGTCACCCACTTCATCGTCGGCCGCGACCACGCCGGCCCGGGCAAGAACTCGGCCGGCGAAGACTTCTACGGCCCCTACGACGCCCAGGACCTGTTCCGCGCCCACGAGGACGAGATGGGCATCAAGATGGTCGACTTCAAACACATGGTCTACGTCCAGGAGCGCGCCCAGTACGAGCCCAACGACGAGATCGCCGACAAGGACAAGGTCACCATCCTGAACATCTCGGGCACGGAACTGCGCCGCCGCCTGCAGGAAGGCCTGGAGATCCCCGAGTGGTTCTCGTTCCCCGAAGTCGTGGCCGAGCTGCGCAAGACCAAGCCGCCGCGCGGCAAGCAGGGCTTCACGGTGTTCTTCACCGGCTTCTCGGGCTCGGGCAAGTCGACGATCGCCAACGCCCTCATGGTCAAGCTGATGGAGATGGGCGGCCGCCCGGTGACGCTGCTGGACGGCGACATCGTGCGCAAGAACCTGTCTTCGGAGCTGGGCTTCTCGAAAGAGCACCGTGACCTGAACATCCAGCGCATCGGCTACGTGGCCTCCGAGATCACCAAGAACGGCGGCATCGCGATCTGCGCGCCTATCGCGCCCTATGCCGCCACCCGCCGCATCGTGCGCGACAACATCGAGCAATACGGCGCCTTCGTCGAAGTGCACGTCGCCACGACGATCGAGGAATGCGAAAAGCGCGACCGCAAGGGTCTCTACAAGCTGGCCCGCGAAGGCAAGATCAAGGAGTTCACCGGCATCTCGGACCCCTATGACGTGCCCGCTAACCCCGAGCTGCGCATCGAGACCGAGGGCACCGACGTGGACAACTGCGCCCACCAGGTGATCCTCAAGCTGGAATCGATGGGCCTGATCGCCGCCCACTGAGGCCGCGCCCCCCGAAGACACGCCCAAAGACGCCCCGACCGCAAGGTCGGGGCGTTTTCCGTTCCCGCCCCGCCCAACAGTCCCGCCCGGCCCCCGCCGCCCGACAGTCCGTATTTATGGAAAGATGAAACCAGACCGCCCGCCCGCGACCCGCGTTGCCATGCATATTTGGGGAAAGATGAAACAGGGCGCGCGCCGGATCCGCCCCGCCCCCTGTTCATTTTCTTGTCTCAAATACCTCGGGGGAGGCCCCGAAGGGGACGGGGGCAGAGCCCCCACCACCCTTAGTGCACCGTCACAGGCGCAAGATCATTTTCCAGAGCCAGTGCGAAGGCCATGCTGCGCTCGCGTACCAGCGCCAGGCGCTCGCCTTCGGGATTGTGCAGCGCAAAGAGGGTCTTGACCCCGGGCACCTGCGCGCGCACCTCGTCGGGTAGGTCTTCGGTACGGACGGGGCGCACGTAGACAGTGCGGTCATCCGCGAACTTGAAGTCGAATTTCTGATCCATGATTTCAGCCTTTCCTGATCGAGATGCGCTGAACGATCCGCTCGGGCTCCGAGCGGGTCAGGTCGACATGCAGGAGCCCGTTTTCCATCACCGCCTCGCCGACCTCGACGCCCTCGGCCAGCACGAAACTGCGTTGGAACTGGCGGGCAGCGATGCCACGATGCAGAAAGACCCGGTCCTCTTCCTCATCGCCCTGGCGGCCGCGGATCACCAGCTGGCGGTCCTCGAGGGTGATTGCAAGGTCATCCTCAGCGAACCCCGCCACGGCGAGCGTGATCCGGTAGGAAAAAGCCGAGGTCTGCTCGATGTTGAAGGGCGGATAACCCTCGTTGCCGGACTTCGCACTGCGTTCCAGCAGGCGTTCCAGTTGCTCGAACCCGAGAAGATAGGGGTGGGACCCCAGGGTCAGCTTGCTCATCCGATCGCGTCCTTTGTCTAAGCGACGTATCAAACAGGTCCCCGGCACCGGCGAACCTGCTGATTTCAATATGGGTAGCGCAGGCTGCGGCTGCAAGAGCTTTGCGATCCGGCGCATCCTGGCCTATTCTGAGGGCCCGACAACCAATGATCGAATCAGCCATGAACGCCTTCAATGATCTGTCCATGAAAACCGACGAGGTCCTGAAGGTGGAGCTTGAGGTGTTCCGGCACGAGCACCGTGACCTGGACGAGGCGATCGAGGCGCTGCATGAGCAGGGCCGGGCCGATGCGCTGACCATCCAGCGGCTGAAGAAGAGGAAGCTGCTGCTGAAGGACAAGATCCGGATGATCGAGGATCGCCTGACCCCCGACATCATCGCCTGAGGCGATGCGGGGGGCTCTGCCCCCGTCAGCCTGCGGCTGCCTCCCCCGAGGTATTTGCAACAAGAAAATGGGAAAGTGCGCGGCGCCGGAACGGCAATTGCCCCGGCGCGCGAAATCTCTATAAGCCAAGGCTCCGATAAGCAGGAGGCAAGGCATGAGCGAGGTCAAGGTCGGGATCATCATGGGCAGCCAGTCGGACTGGCCCACCATGAAGGAAGCCGCAACCATTCTCGACGAGCTGGGCGTGCCCTACGAGACGCGGATCGTCTCGGCGCACCGCACCCCGGACCGGCTGTGGGACTACGGCAAGACCGCCGTGGCGCGCGGCCTGCACGTGATCATCGCGGGCGCGGGCGGCGCGGCGCACCTGCCGGGCATGATGGCCTCGAAGACGCGGGTGCCGGTGATCGGCGTGCCGGTGCAGACGCGGGCGCTGTCGGGCGTCGATAGCCTCTATTCCATCCTGCAGATGCCGAAGGGTTTCCCGGTCGCAACTATGGCGATCGGCTCTGCCGGGGCGGCGAATGCCGGCCTGATGGCCGCAGGCATCCTTGCCGTGTCCGATACGGCACTGGCCGGACGGCTGGACGCCTGGCGCGCAGCCCTGTCGGCCTCCATCCCCGAGGTACCCTCCGATGACTGACGCACTGCCCCTGGGCTCGACCATCGGCATCCTGGGCGGCGGCCAGCTGGGCCGGATGCTTTCGGTCGCGGCCTCGCGGCTGGGGTTCCGCACCCATGTCTTCGAGCCGGGCGCCAACCCGCCCGCCGCCGACGTGGCCCATGCCGTCACCACCGCCTCCTATGACGATACCGAGGCGCTGAAGGCCTTTGCCGCCTCGGTCGACGTGATCACCTACGAGTTCGAGAACATCCCGACCTCGGCCCTCGACGTGATCGAGGCCCTGGCCCCCATCCGCCCGAACCGCGAAGTGCTGCGGATCTCGCAGGACCGCCTGACCGAGAAGGATTTCCTGACTGGACTGGGCCTGACCACCGCGCCCTATGCCGACATCCCCGACCTTGCCGCGCTGGAACAGGCGCTGGCCGATCTGGGTGCCCCGGCGATCCTCAAGACCCGCCGCTTCGGCTATGATGGCAAGGGCCAGGTGCGCATCACCGACGCCGCCCAGGCCGCCCAGGCCTTGGCTGAGATGAAGGGCGCCCCTGCGATCCTCGAAGGCTTCGTCGATTTCACGATGGAGATCTCGGTCATCGCCGCCCGCGGCCTCGACGGCTCGGTCGCCTGCTTCGATCCGGGCCGCAACGTCCACCGCGAAGGCATCCTGCGCGAAACCACCGTGCCCGCCGGCATTCCGTCCCGCCTGCGCACCGATGCAATCCTGCTGGCCGGCCGGATCCTCAACGCCCTCGACTACGTCGGCGTCATGGGCGTCGAGCTTTTCGTCACCCCCCAGGGCCTTCTGGTGAACGAGGTCGCCCCCCGCGTCCACAACTCCGGCCACTGGACCCAGAACGGCTGCGCCACCGACCAGTTCGAACAGCACATCCGCGCCGTCACCGGCTGGCCGCTGGGCGATGGCTCGCGCCATTCCGACGTGGTGATGCAGAACCTGATCGGCGACGACATGGACCAGGTCCCCTCCCTCGCCGCCCGCCCGGGCACCGCGCTTCACCTCTATGGCAAGGCCGAAAGCCGCCCGGGCCGCAAGATGGGCCATGCGAACCACATCAAGCCACAGCAGGCCTGATCCATTTTCTTGTCCGAAATACCTCGGGGGTGAATTGAGCCCGGAAACGGGCTCAAGAGGGGGCAGCGCCCCCTCCCCCATCACCCGAAGAAGCGCCCGGCCATCCCCGGCGCCAGATAGGCCAGCGCGCCGCCCGCCACAGTTGCCGCCACCCGCCCCGTCGCCGGGTCCAGCAGCACCAGATCGGCCCGCAGCCCGGCCTCGATACGGCCACGATCCGTCAGCCCCAGCAGCCGCGCCGGCCCGTCCGAGACCAGCCCCCAGGCGGCCTCGATCCCCAGGGCCTCCGCCAGCTTCAGCGCCGCCTGGCGCGGCGCCGGATAGTGGTAGTCCGACGCCAGCGCCGCGCACAGCCCCTGCCCGATCAGCGCCCCGGCCGACACCTTGCCCGCATGGGACCCGCCCCGCACCACGTTGGGCGCCCCCATGATCACCGGCTCGCCCGCTGAAACCGCCGCCTGCGCCGCCTCGACCGTCTCCGGGAATTCCGAGATCCGGGCGCCGAGCCCGCGCCAGTATGCCCGCCGTTCGGCGCTGTCATCGTCATGGCTGCCGAACCGCACGCCGGACAGGCGCGCCACCAGCGCCGTCACCGCTGGCGCCACCGCATCCCCCGCCGCATGCAGATCGCGCATCAAGGCCCAATGCGCCTCGGGCGAGCGGCCGCTCTTCAGCGCCTGGCCGGTCAGGCGGGGCGGCTTGCGCCCCTCGTCCAGGTGGCGGTGCGGCAGGTGGTCGTTGAAGACCAGATAGCCCACGCCATAGCGCGTCACCACCTCGGCCACGGTGTCGAAATCCGACACCAGATGGCTTTCCAGCCGCAGCTGCACCCGCAGATCCACCGCCTGCAGCGGCGCCACGGCCGCATGGGCCGCCAGCATGGCGCGGGCGAAATCGGGGCCGCGCATACCGCCCTCCCAGGACCAGAACTGCGCCAGCATGGCGGTGGTGATGCCGTTGGCGGCCAGCTCGGCCGCCAGCATCACCAGGCCATCCTCCATGTCCAGCATGGCGCCACGGCGCGGGGCCAGGTGGCGCTCGAACCCATCGCCATGGGGATCGACGATCCCCGGCAGCAGCCACAGCCCCGAGGCATCGACGGCCCGCCCGCAGGCCGCATCGCTCAGCCGTCCTTCGGCGATACCGACGGGATCAAGGGAAAACCCGCCCGGACGCAGCACCTGCGCCCCGGTGAAATGAAAGGGGATCATGCCGCACCCCGCAGGGCCGCGGCCGCTCTGGAGAAGAAGAACCGTGTCATGCCCCCCGCTAGCATGGCCGGGCGGAGGGCGGAAGCGTCAGCGCGTCGGCGCCATGTCCAGAGCATCGAAGGCCGGTGCATAGACCAGCCGTTCCTTGGCAAAGGCCGTCCCCGGCCCGATCGGGTACAGCAGCGTCTGCTGGCTGTCATAAGGCGTCGAAAGGTTCTGCGCCGCCTTGTAGGTAAAGCCGAAGCGCTGGTAATAGCGCCCGTCGCCCAGCACCGTGACCGCCGCCGCCCGCGCCCGGCGGGCATAATCCAGCCCGTAGCGGATCAGGTCGGCGCCGATACCGCTGCCATGGTACGACGGCACGACCGCCAGCGACGACAGGGCGAACCAGTCCTCGGGGGACATGTGGCGCGAAAAGCCGATATAACCCACGGCCTCGCCCGTTTCGGACAGCGCCAGCAGTTCGACCGCCATGTCGCCATCGTCGCGCAGGGTGCTGACCAGCCGCGCCTCGGCCGGTGTCTCGTAGCCCTGGGTCAGGACGTTGCCGACGCGGATATCGTCCCCAGGTTCGAACAACCGCATGGTGATCTTAACTTTTTTCGCCATACCAAAAATCCCGGCTGAAATACCCCGTACCGCGAAGGACGTACCCCGCTGAACCCAAGTTTACCGGGAAGTCTGGCAACCGCAGCCCAATCACGACAGAGCGAGGCAATATTTCGCACTTCTGCGCCAGCTGTGATGAATTTGCAGCCGTTTTCCCGGCACACCACCGCCGATCCCGCCCCTTCGCCCCGGAACCGATTGCATTCAAACGAAAAAGGGAGGCCGAAGCCTCCCTTTCCCACCGGACCAAGGCCCGGATGCAAGTGCGTGACTTACATCATGCCGCCCATGCCGCCCATGTCGGGCATGCCACCGGCGGGCGCGTCTTTCACGGGCTTGTCGGCCACCATCGCTTCGGTGGTGATCAGCAGGCCGGCGATGGAAGCAGCGTCTTCCAGCGCGGTGCGGGTCACTTTCGCGGGGTCGATCACGCCGAACTCGAACATGTTGCCATATTCTTCGGTCTGCGCGTTGAAGCCAAAGTTCAGGTCATCGGATTCGCGGACCTTGCCGGCAACCACGGCACCGTCAACGCCTGCGTTCTCGGCGATCTGGCGCAGCGGCGCTTCGATCGCGCGGCGCACGATGGCGATACCGGCGTTCTGATCCGAGTTGAAGCCTTCCAGACCTTCGAGGCCCTTGCCTGCCTGCACCAGGGCCACACCGCCGCCAACGACGATGCCTTCCTGCACGGCTGCGCGGGTCGCGTTCAGGGCGTCATCGACGCGGTCCTTGCGCTCTTTCACTTCGACTTCGGTCGAGCCGCCGACCTTGATCACGGCAACACCGCCAGCCAGTTTGGCCACGCGCTCTTGCAGTTTCTCACGGTCGTAGTCCGAGGAGGTTTCCTCGATCTGGGTGCGGATCTGCGAAACGCGGGCTTCGATCTCTGCCTTGTCGCCAGCGCCGTCGACGATGGTGGTCTCGTCCTTGGAGATGGTGACGGTCTTGGCCGAGCCGAGCATGTCCATGGTGACATTCTCGAGCTTCATGCCCAGATCTTCCGAGATCACCTGGCCGCCGGTCAGGATCGCGATGTCCTGCAGCATGGCCTTGCGGCGATCGCCGAAGCCCGGTGCCTTGACGGCTGCGATCTTCAGACCGCCGCGCAGCTTGTTGACCACCAGGGTCGCCAGGGCTTCGCCCTCGACGTCTTCAGCGATGATCAGCAGCGGCTTTTGCGACTGGATGACCTGCTCCAGCAGGGGAACCAGCGGCTGCAGCGACGACAGTTTCTTTTCGTGCAGCAGGATGATCGCGTCGTCGAGCTCGGCAACCATCTTGTCGGCGTTGGTCACGAAGTAGGGCGACAGGTAGCCGCGGTCGAACTGCATGCCTTCGACGACATCGACTTCGGTTTCCATGCCCTTGGCTTCTTCGACGGTGATGACGCCGTCGTTGCCGACTTTCTGCATGGCTTCGGCGATCATGGTGCCGATGGCGGTTTCGCCGTTGGCCGAGATCGTGCCGACCTGGGCAACTTCACCCGAGTCGTTGACCGGACGTGCAGCAGCCTTGATGGCTTCGACGACTTTGGCGGTTGCCAGGTCGATGCCGCGCTTCAGATCCATCGGGTTCATGCCGGCGGCAACGGCCTTCAGGCCGTCCTTGACGATGGCTTGCGCCAGCACGGTTGCGGTGGTGGTACCGTCACCGGCTTCGTCGTTGGTGCGGGAAGCGACTTCCTTCACCATCTGCGCGCCCATGTTCTCGAACTTGTCTTCCAGTTCGATTTCCTTGGCAACCGACACACCGTCCTTGGTGATGCGCGGTGCGCCGAAGGACTTGTCGAGGACCACGTTGCGGCCTTTCGGGCCCAGGGTCACCTTGACGGCGTCGGCAAGGATGTTGACGCCCTTGAGCATCTTGTTGCGAGCGTCGGTGTTGAACTTGACGTCCTTAGCAGCCATGTCTCTCTCCTGAATTTCTTGTGCGGGGGTCAGCGGTCAGGGTCATTTCCGATCCGTAAAGGATCAGGAGATGACGCCCATGATGTCGCTTTCCTTCATGATCAGCAGCTCTTTGCCGTCCAGCGTGATCTCGGTGCCGGACCACTTGCCGAACAGGATGCGGTCGCCAGCCTTGACGTCCATGGCAACGCGGTTGCCAGCATCATCCTTGGCGCCTTCGCCAACGGCAATGACCTTGCCCTCGGCGGGCTTCTCTTTCGCGCTGTCGGGGATGATCAGACCGCCGGCGGTCTTTGCTTCGCTTTCGACGCGCTCGACGAGCACACGGTCATGCAGCGGTTTGAATGCCATCTCTGAGGCTCCTTGGCTCAAAGTTTTCTCCCTTGGGCCCGCCCCTGGCGGGCATTAGCACTCGGTACTACTGAGTGCTAACGACACCGGAGATAGGCAAGCGATCCGGGCCTGTCAACGATCCTGCCCATAAAAAAATCCGCACCCCCTGCCGGTGCCGGGGCAACGGGCAGACCCTGCGGCATGACATATGGGAAGCCGGGGCGGATCCTGCCGCAAACCGGCGGCTTTTTGCCCCTTTTGCCGGCAAGCCGGGGAATCATCCGCCCCCGAGGGAACCGCTGGGCCCCTGTCTGCGTCTTGCCACGAGGCCCCGCGAAGGCCCCGATCAGGGAGAGAGACACATGCACCCCGATACCGTCACCCGCCTGTGGCGCGACGAACAGGCCCTGTGGACGGCCGACGCGTCCAGCTTTTTTGCCTGCCGCCTGGCGCCCAGCTGCCTGATGGCGCTGCCCGGCGCCGGCATCCTGCGCGGCCCCGAGATCCTGCGCAGCCTGACCGTGGTGCCGCGCTGGCAGGCCGTGCAGATGACCCGCTGCAAACTGTCGGAACATCACGGCGCGGTGGTGCTGGCCTACCGGGCGCGGGCCCGCGATCCCGAAGGCGCCGATTATGACTGCCAGTGCACATCCTGCTGGGTGCCGCGCGAAGGCGACTGGCAGATGATCCAGCACCATCAAAGCCCGCTGGCGGCCTGACCCTGCAGCGCGGTCCGCCCGGCGGGGCGCAGGGCGTAGACCCCCTTTTCCACCCGTTCGAACCAGCCGTAATGGTCGTCGCGCATGATCTGGGTGGCGCGCGGCACGGCGGTGGCACGGGCGACCTCGGCGCCCTTGCAGGCGCCCGCCTGCGCCAGATGGGCCGCGCAGCGCAGCGCATCCTGCCGGTAGGCGGTGACGATGCCCGCCCGGCTGCCCCCGGTGTTGGGATCCCCCGTCCGTTTCGCGAATTCCCGCAGCAGCCGTCCCTGACGCGCCTTCACCTTGCGCGGCGCATAGGGGCCGGGATCGCACTGCGCCTCGACACAGCCGTCGCGCAGCCGCACCGTCAGCAACCCCAGACCCAGCCGCCGGCACAGCGCCACATGGCGCGCCAGCGCCTTGCGCCCCTTCACCTGCGGGATCGCCAGATAGACGAAATCCGTCACCCCCAGCCGGTCCAGCCCCTGCTGGATCAGCTGCAGGCTCATCGCGGTCTTCATCTCGACGATCAGCGGATCGGGGTCATCGCCGCGCATCGCCATCACGTCGGCGCCCGCGACCTCGGCCTTGACGGTGTAGCCCTGCCCTTCCAGATAGGCCTTCACCGGCGCGTAAAGCTGCGTTTCCTTCAGCGCTCTGCCCCTTTTCTGCCGCCCGCAAGGGCGGCTGTTGCTGCTCCGACGCGAATTGGCGCAGCCCGCTGCAGGACCGGGTGACTTCGCTTTCGGCGCCTCCTATAAGGGCCGCGGATTCCATTTTTGCAACGACGGAAGCATCTCATGACGATCAAGGTCTTCGGCCACAAGTCCCCCGACACCGATTCCACCGGCTCCCCGATCATCTGGGCCTGGTACCTGTCCGAGGTCGAGGGCAAGGCCGCCGCGCCCAAGCTGCTGGGCGAACCCAACACCGAAGCGGCTTTCGTGCTGACGAAATGGGGCTTCGACAAGCCCGAGATCATTTCCGAAGTCACCGCTGACGACACCGTGGTCATCGTCGACACCAACAACCCCGCGGAACTGCCCGCCGCGATCAACGACGCCAATGTCGTGCAGATCATCGACCACCACAAGCTGGTCGGCGGCCTGGAAACCAAGGGCCCGATCGACATCACGATCAAGCCGCTCGCCTGCACCGCGACCATCATGTACGACCTGATGGGCGATGCCGCGGCGAAGATGCCCGACAACATCAAGGGCGCGATGCTGTCGTGCATCCTGTCCGACACGCTGGAATTCCGCTCGCCCACCACGACCGAGGTCGACAAGGCGCTGGCCGAGAAACTGGCGGCCGAGCTGAACATCGACATCGCGGCCTATGCCTCGGAAATGTTCGAAGCGAAATCCGATGTCTCGGCCTTCTCGGATGCGGAACTGATCCGCATGGATTCGAAGGAATACGCCGTCGGCGGTACCAAGTTCCGCGTCTCGGTTCTGGAAACCACCGCGCCGAAGATCGTACTGGACCGCAAGGCGTCGCTGATGGAAAGCTTCAAGACCGTCGCCGCCGAGGATGGCGTGGACGAGGTCCTGCTGTTCGTCGTCGACATCCTGAACGAAGAAGCCACCATGTTCATCCCCAACGACCTGGTGAAGGGCGTGGCGGAAAAGAGCTTTGGCGCGACCGTTTCGGGCGACACCGTGGTCCTGCCGGGCATCATGTCCCGCAAGAAGCAGATCATCCCCAGCCTGGCCGTCTGAGGGTTCAGACCCCGGGAACGGAAAGGGGCGCCCCGCGGGGCGCCCCTTTTGCATGCGGCCAGACCCGCGTTCAGACCCGCACCGGCAAGGCCGCGCGGTCGCGGAACAGCAGCACCGACAGGCCCGCGCAGACCAGCGCTGCCACCCCGAAGATCGAGAAGGCCGTGGTGAAGCCATGCGTCCCGATGATCGGCTGAGAGATCAGCGGCGACAGGAACTGGCCGAGGAAGATCGAGGTCCCGATCAGCCCCGAGCACAGGCTGCGCCGTTTGGCCGGTGCCACATCCATGACCGAGGCCATCACCGTCGGCACGATCAGCCCCGGGCCGGTGCCCAGCAGCAGGCCCGCGATGGTGGCGAAGACCATGTTCGAGGACTGGCCCATCAGCTCGAATCCCACGCACATCAGCACGAAACCGCAGGCCATGACCCCGGCCCGGCCGAGGCCCGCGCGCAGTTTCGGATAGATGAAGGTGACGGATCCCGAGGCGAAGAAGGCCGCCACCAGCACGATAGAGGCCGCCATCGGCTCTGGGTGGCCGATTTCGGCCATGTAGAAGGCGATCTGGGTGGGCACGATGTAATAGCCGACAAAGACCATCAGCCCCAGGAACAGCGCCACGCCCAGCATCAGGACCCAGCCCGGCTGGCCGCCCCCACCCGCCCGGGCATGGGCCGTTGCAGGCTCGTGCGGCGCGGGTTCGCTCAGCGAGACCGCCATGACAGGCAGGTAGATCAGGCCGACGAAATAGAGCGCAAAGGGCAGGAAGGCGGAATGGCCTGCCAGATCACCGGCGATGCCGATGAAGACCACGCCACCGTAGCTCATGAAGGCCATCTGCAGGGCCATGAACCGGCCGCGCACCGGCCCGTGGAAATATTCCGCCGCCAGTGCCGACAGCGGCGCCATGACCAGCGCCACGGCCAGCCCCAGCAGCAGCCGCGACACCAGCAGCAGCGGCAGCGTCGGCAGCCACAGCCCACCTGTGCCGGCGATGGCAAACAGCGCCGCACCGGCCATGATCATCCGCTTGCGGCCAAAGCTGTCGGCGAAATGCCCGGCGATGGGCGCACAGATCGCCACCAGCAGCGAGGGCGCCGTGACCAGCAGCCGGGTCAGCAGACCGGCATTCGGCGTATCCTGGAAATGTTGGGCGATCCCGGTCAGGCCGGGGCTGATGATCGCGTTGGACATGATCGTGAGCGTCGCCGCCAGCAGCAGCGCAATCGCCCGACGATCCTTGAGGAGAGACCCCATGAGCGTTGGACCTTGAGATTCGGGAGGGAGGAGAACTTACAACTTTCAATTTCCGTAACTTGTAAGTAGCCTCCTCGCAAGTTCGTGAGGGGGAATTTCCATGCCGCGCACCGGCCTGAAGGCGGAAGAGATGAAGTCTAAGGCGGTGGCCATCGCCAGCGCCCGCATTCAGACCTTTGGCTATGGCAAGCTGCGCGTCACCGATGTGGCGGCGGAACTGGGCGTCAGCCATGCCGCGCTTTACGCGCATTTCCGCGACAAGGCGGCGCTGCTGGATGCGGTGGTGGATGTCTGGCTGGCCCGCGCCCGCGACCGCCTGCGCGAGATCGCCGCCGGCCCCGGCACCGCCGAGGACCGCCTGCAGACCTTCATGATGGAACGGCTGCGCATCAAGCGGCAGGCGGCGCGCCGCGACCCCGAGCTGTACGAGGCCTATTGCCGGGTCTCGGACCGGCTGCGCGACGTGGTGACGGGCCATATCGACCAGCTGCAGGACCAGATCGCCGAACTGCTGGCCGCGGCGATCCCCGACCTGCCCGATCCTGCCCGCGCCGCGCGTCTGGTGCAGACTGCGATGGTGGGCTTCAACCACCCGCATCTGGTGCGCGAATATCTGGAAATCAGCGATGCCGAGGTCGAGGACCGCCTGCGCGGCACCCTGGCCGCGATGCTGGCGGGGCTGCGGCAGGGGATCTGACGCCCCCGTCCAAGCCGCCTCTGGCACCCCGGGCGCATCTGCGCCATACCTGCGCCCAAGCCCACAAGCACAACAGCCTGGACCCAGAGCCTTCATGACCCGGATCATCTCTTCTCTCGCCGACATCTCCGACGATTACGACGCGCTGTTCGTCGACCTGTGGGGCTGCGTGCACAACGGCGTCACCGCCTATCCCGCCGCCGTCGCCGCGCTGGAAGCCTACCGCGCCAAGGGCGGCACGGTGGTTCTGGTGACCAACTCTCCGCGCACCCGCAAGGCGGTGACGAAACAGCTGGTGGGCTTCGGCGCGCCGGAATCGTGCTATGACACCATCGCCACCTCGGGCGATGCGGCGCGCACCGCCATGTTCGAAGGCGTCGTCGGCCAGAAGGTCTGGTTCATCGGCAGCCCCGAGGAAACGGTCTTCTTCGAACCGCCCGCGATCCTCGAGGATCCGATGCAGATCGACCACGTGGATCTGCAGGACGCCGAGGGCATCGTCTGCACCGGCCCCTTCGACCCGATGGAAGACCCCGAGGTCTACCGTGGCCAGTTCCTGCTGGCGAAAACCAAGGGGCTGAAGCTGCTGTGCGCCAATCCCGACATCGTGGTGGACCGCGGCGATCACCGCGAATGGTGCGCCGGGGCGCTGGCGAAACTGTATACCGAGATGGGCGGCGAGAGCCTCTATTTCGGCAAGCCGCATCCGCCGATCTACGATCTGGCGCGGCGCCGTCTGGCGAAGCTGGGCAAGGACGTGCCCGCGGACCGGATCCTGGCCATCGGCGACGGCATCCACACCGACATCCTGGGCGCCATGGGTGAAGGCATCGACAGCCTGTTCATCACCGGCGGTCTGGCCGAGAAGGAAACCCGGACCACCGACCAGCCCGAGCCCGAGGCCCTGGCCGCCTACCTTGAACACGCGCAGATGGAGCCGACCTTCTCGATCGGCTACCTGCGTTAAGACCTAAGCACGATTGCACTGCCGCATCGGATGGGTAACAAAATTACCCATCCGGCCACCCCCGCGTCGGAAAATGACCCTGTGAATTTCCCGAAAGGAGGGATCATGGATAACTTCCCGCGCGGCACGATCTGCATCGAGGACATCGAGATGGGCATGACCCGCCACCTGCGCAAAGAGGTGACGGATGACGACATTTCCATGTTCGCCCAGGTCTCGACCGACCGCAATCCGGTGCATCTGGACGACGATTACGCCCGCGACACGATCTTTGGCGGGCGCATCGCCCACGGGATGCTGACGGCGGGGCTGATCTCGGCGGTGATCGGGGAACAGCTGCCGGGGCATGGCTCGGTCTACCTGGGGCAATCGCTGAAGTTCCTCGCGCCCGTGCGCCCCGGCGACGTGGTGCGCGCCGAGGTCGAGGTGGTGGGCATCGAGGTCGACCGCCGCCGGGTCAAGCTCGATTGCCGCTGCGAGGTGAACGGCAAGCGCGTGCTGGCCGGAGAGGCGCTGGTCATGGCCCCCTCGCGCAAGTTCGACTAGCGCCGCTGGACAGCCCCGCCGCCAGCCGCCATGAAGACGGCATGACCCTTGCCGATCCCCGCCCCGCCCGCCTGTCGCTGATCCCCGCCCTGCTCGGCTTTCTGGGCCGGCAGCTTTGGGCGGGGCTGTTCGCGGTGATCATCCTGGGCTCGATCATCGGGACCAAGCTGATCTGGCAGCCGGGCTGGCCGGTGGACCGGTATGATGCGCTTTTTGCCATCGCAATCGGCACCCAGGTGCTGTTGCTGGCCTTCCGGCTGGAAACCTGGGACGAGGCCAAGGTGATCCTGCTGTTCCACATCACCGGTACGGTGATGGAATGGTTCAAGGTCAACCACGGCTCCTGGGGCTACCCGGAGGCGGGGATCTTCAAGCTGTTCCATGTGCCGCTGTTCACAGGCTTCATGTATGCCTCGGTCGGCAGCTACATCGCGCGTTCGATCCGGGTGTTCGACGCGGTTTTCGCCCCCTACCCGCCCTACTGGGTCAGCGTGCTGCTGGCGGTGGCGATCTACGTCAACTTCTTCGCGCACCACTTCCTGCCCGATATCCGCATCTGGCTGTTCATCGCGACGGTGGTGATCTTTGCCCGCACGCGGTTGTGGTGGCGGGTGGGGGCGCGGCGCGTCTGGATGCCCTTCCCGCTGGCCGCCCTGGGCATCGCGCTGGCGCTGTGGGTGGCGGAAAACATCGGCACCCTGACCGGCACCTGGGCCTATGCGGGACAGGCCCGCTGGCAGCTGGTCTCGACCTCGAAGATCGGGGCCTGGTATCTGCTGTTCTTCGTCAGCTTCGCCACCGTCACGCTGGTGATGCGCGACACGCTGCGCCGGACGCCCTGGCGCCCCTAGCGGTGCAGCCAGCCGGCCGCCCAGGCGACGGCGAACAGGATCAGCGCCAGGATCGCCAGGTTGATCGCCACCCCCTGCAGCATGTCCACCGCCAGACGCCCCCGCCGTGCCTTCGGATCATATCCCTTCACCCCACGCGCCAGCCGCCGGAAATTGCGCCTGAACGCCTTGGGGTCGATCTGCCGGGCCAGTTTCGGATGCCCCACCATCTGGCCCGCGCGCAAGATCTCCTCGGCGGCGAGGCGCGCGGAATGCGGCATGTGGCGCGCCGCCTGCCGCAGCAGGCTGTCGAAATCGCCATCACGGCGACGCATCCGGCGGCGCAGGGCCTTCTCGACCCGGGCCGCCTCGCGGTGGAATGTCTCGGCATCGACCATGGGGGCCTCCTGCTGCTGCGCCGCTCAACCTAGCGCGGCCCCCGCGCCCCGCCAATCCCCGCAGGGCAGCCTTGCGACTTTGCCTCTGGCAGGGCACCGAGGCTTTGGCTATCGCTGGGCCATGCTGAACACCATCCGCCATGACGGCCCCGCCGATGCCACCCCCCTTCTGATCGCGCACGGGCTGTTCGGCTCGGGCCGGAACTGGGGGGTAATTGCCCGTCAGGTGGCGCAGACGCGCCCCGTCATCGCGGTGGACATGCGCAACCACGGCGCCTCGCCCTGGATGGCGGAACACAGCTATCCCGCCATGGCCGCCGACCTGGCCGAGGTGATCGAGGCCCAGGGCCGTCCCTGCCACGTGCTGGGCCATTCGATGGGCGGCAAGACCGCGATGGCGCTGGCGCTGACCCGCCCCGAGCTGGTCGTCAAGCTGATCGTCGGCGACATCGCCCCTGTCAGCTACGACCATTCCCAGCAGGAACATATCGACGCCATGCGCAGCGTCGACCTGGCGCATCTGACCCGCCGTTCCGAGGCCGAGGCCCAGCTGGCCGCCGCCGGTGTCGACAAGGCGCTGCAAAGCTTTTTCACGCAAAGCCTCGATGTGAAGGAAAAGGCGTGGAAGCTGAACCTGGACGTGCTGGAAGCCGAGATGCCGAAGATCCTGTCGTTCCCGCAGGACCTGACCGGCCCCTTCGACGGGCCCACGCTGATCTTGTCGGGCGCCACCAGCGACTACGTGCGCCCCGAATACCGCGCGCGGATCAAGACGCTGTTCCCCAATGCCAAGTTCGCCAAGATCCCCGGCGCCGGCCACTGGCTGCATGCCGACCGGCCCAGGGAATTCCTGGCCGCGGTTCAGCAGTTCCTGGACATGGCCTGAGGCACGACCTTCGCGAAGACCTGCGCCGCCATCGCCGGCGCCGGGCAACGCCCCCGGGCCTGCGAGCGCGCCACCGGGCGGGTCCGGCGCGGCCGCCCGGCCGTGCCCAATTTCAGCAGCGGCCCGCTGGCCAGCAGGCAAACCGCCAGAAGCGTCAGAAGTTCTGGCAGCGACCAGCCACTGCGCGACAGGATCCTCAGCCCGTCGGCCAGCTGCACCGCCATGCCCGTCATCGCTGCGCCCACCACGAATTGCAGAAAGAAGTGCCGAATGCGCGTCATCTGTGTCTCCTTCCTCCGGGATCTGAGAAGATGGTTAACATTCAAGTCCCCTGCGACACCTTGACCTGCATCAAGTGCCGCAACGTCATCCTGCCCGGGGTGCGACATTCTGTCAAATAGTGGCAAACACGGGCCTGCATTATTCGACACCCCGCCCGGGGAACCAGTTCAGCACTGCGGGCGTTTGCATGACAGCGGGGCCAATTTTCCCCTCTCCAACCGACGGATCTTCCATCCAGAAATCCGCCGGCTTCCCTGCGTGGGCGGCGCCAGCCGTCCAGGGAGGGAACAGGAAGTGCTTTGAGTAACGAGTGTCGGGGTCGGCCTGTGCCGACCCCTTTTCGTGTCAGCACAAGCGCCTGCCCGGATGCCCCCGCCCTCGCCTTTCCTTGTCTGGACCTGCGGCGGGACGGCCCCTAGAACGGGACGATCAATATATCCGAAGACGGGAAAGACGATGATCAGACTGGGACTGTGCCTGGCCCTTGTCCTGGGCCTTGCCGCCTGCGAGACGGTGAAGGGCGCCGGCCGCGACCTGCAGAATGCCGGCAACGCCATGGAGCGCGCCTTCTGAGGGCGCCAAAGCAGAAAGGCCGGGGTTTCCCCCGGCCTTTTGTCATTCGTCCATCTTGAGCGCGGAAATGAAGGCTTCCTGCGGGATCTCGACCTTGCCGAACTGCCGCATCTTCTTCTTGCCCGCCTTCTGCTTGTCCAGCAGCTTGCGCTTCCGGGTGGCGTCGCCGCCATAGCATTTCGCCGTCACATCCTTGCGCAGCGCCGACAGAGTTTCCCGCGCGATCACCTTGCCGCCGATGGCGGCCTGAATCGGGATCTTGAACATGTGGCGCGGGATCAGGTCCTTCAGCTTTTCGCACATCGCCCGGCCGCGCATCTCGGCGCGATCACGGTGCACCATCATCGACAGCGCATCGACGGGTTCGTCGTTCACCAGAATCTGCATCTTGACCAAGCTGTCCTCGCGGTAGCCGGTCAGATGGTAGTCAAAGCTGGCGTAGCCCTTGGTCACCGATTTCAGCCGGTCGTAGAAGTCGAAGACGACCTCGTTCAGCGGCAGGTCATAGACCACCAGCGGCCGCGAGCCGGCATAGGTCAGTTCCTGCTGGATGCCGCGGCGGTCCTGGCACAGCTTCAGCACGTCGCCCAGATATTCGTCGGGCACCATGATGGTGGCCTTGATGCGGGGCTCTTCGATATGGCTGACATAGGTCAGGTCGGGCATGTCGGCGGGGTTGTGCAGCTCCCGCATCGTGCCGTCTTTCATATAAAGGTGATAGACCACCGACGGCGCGGTGGTGATCAGCTCGATGTCGTATTCGCGTTCCAGCCGGTCCCGGATCACCTCAAGGTGCAGCAGACCCAGGAAGCCGCAGCGGAAGCCAAAGCCGAGCGCCGCCGAGGTCTCCATTTCATAGGAGAACGAGGCATCGTTCAGCGCCAGCTTCTCGATCGCGTCGCGCAGGTCCTCGAATTCCGCGGAATCGACCGGGAAGAGGCCACAGAACACCACGGGGATCGAGGGCTTGAAGCCCGGCAGAGCGGTTTCCGCGCCCTTCTTCTCGTGGGTGATGGTGTCGCCGACCTTGGTGTCGCGCACCTGCTTGATCGAGGCGGTGATAAAGCCGATCTCGCCCGGGCCCAGTTCGTCGACGTTCTGCATCGCGGGGCGGAAGACGCCGATCCGGTCGATCTGGTGGATCGTGCCGTTGCGCATGAACTTCACGCGGTCGTTCTTCTTCATCACCCCGTCCATGATGCGGACCAGGACGACGACGCCCAGATAGCTGTCGTACCACGAATCGACCAGCATCGCCTTCAGCGGCGCGTTGCGGTCGCCCTTGGGCGCGGGCAGGCGGTGGCAGATCGCCTCGAGGGTCTCGTGGATGCCGATGCCCGACTTCGCGGAGACCAGCAGCGCATTCGAGGCATCAATGCCGATCACGTCCTCGATCTGCTCCTTGATGCGTTCGGGTTCGGACGCCGGCAGGTCGATCTTGTTGAGGACGGGGATGATCTCGTGGTTGGCATCGATCGCCTGATAGACGTTAGCCAGGGTCTGCGCCTCGACGCCCTGCGTGCTGTCGACGACCAGCAAAGAGCCCTCGACCGCATGCATCGAACGGCTGACTTCGTAGGCAAAGTCGACGTGTCCGGGCGTGTCGATCAGGTTCAGGACATACAGCTCGCCATTGTCGGCGATATATTCGATCCGGACGGTGTTCGCCTTGATCGTGATGCCACGCTCGCGCTCGATATCCATGGAATCGAGCAGCTGCTCCTTCATCTCGCGGTCCGAGACGGTGTTCGTGGACTGGATCAGCCGGTCGGCCAGGGTGGATTTCCCGTGGTCGATGTGGGCAACGATGGAGAAGTTACGGATATGCGCGAGATCGGTCATGATGGGCAGCATATGCGGGGGAAACCGCGTTTTGGCAAGTGGCTTGACGCGGCGCCGGGGCCCGGTTGGGCCCCCTGTATTTCATGGCCCCGCCCCGCCTGCCGCAGGACCGCACGCCCCACCTTTCTTCCGCTGCGTCCATTGCATCATTGTCTCTGGCCCTTGCAGCAATGTAGATGACCCGTGGCCCTCTGCAGACGGCCGGTATTGGTTTGACGATTAAGAGGACAGTTCGATGGCAACACGCAGGCACATGATGATGGGACTGGGGTCCCTGCCGCTGCTGGCCGCAGGCCTGCTTGCCACCCGGGCCCATGCCGCCCAGCCGGCGCCGGGCGATTCCTTCGCCACCCCGCAGGGCGGCACGGTGCAGATCGACACGCTTGGCCGGGCCGGGCTGCTGGTGCAGGCGGACGGCAAGGTGATCTATGTCGATCCGGTGCTGCAACCCGACGCGCTGGACAGCCTGCCCGCCCCGGACCTGGTGCTGATCACCCATCACCACGCCGACCATTTCGACTATCGGCTGCTCGACACGCTGATCGCGCAGCATCCGGCGCTGAAGCTTGTCACCAATGCCAACCTGGCGCGGCAGATGGCCGGTGCGCTGAAGCCCGCGACCACGGGGCTGGCGAATGGCGGCAGCACCCGCTTCGGCGACATCGCGATCACCGCCGTTGCGGCCTACAACACCTCGCAGGACCGGCGCTATTACCACCCCAAGGGACGCGACAACGGCTATCTGCTGACCATCGGCGGGCTGCGCATCTACATCACCGGCGACACCGAGATCACCCCGGAGATGCGCGCCCTGGGCCCGGTCGACATCCTGGCCCTGCCGCTGTCAACGACCTATGTGGCCGACCCGGAAGAAAGCGCCCGGATCGTCGCCCTGACCGGTGCCCGGACGGTCTTTGCCCAGCCCGACAGCGCCACGGATCCGAGCGCCTTCGAAACGGCCCTGCAGCAGATCGCCCCCGGGATCGACCTGCGCCTGCCCCCGCCCGGCTGAGGCCCATCGGCGGAAGCTTGCCGCAGGCGCAGGCCGGACGTTGCCAGCCCGCCGCGAATCCCCCAGCATCCGCGCCAGATCCCGCCGGGCCTCCGGCCGGATCCCCGGTGCGGACAAGGGCAAAGGCCCGGGCGCGCTGCGGCAAGGATGGGCTCAAGCCAGGGACAGGCACATGAAAGGGACATTGCGCGCCACTCTTCGGGGTGGCCTCATTCCATTTACGACGATAGCATTTGCGGGACTTGCGCTGGTCGCGGTCCCCTCGGCGGGCCAGGCCGGCCCCGGCCCGATCGGCAACGCCTGCATGAGCAGCGGCGCCCGTTCGGCCAGCCCCCAGGTCTGTTCCTGCCTGCAAAGCGTCGCCGACCAGACGCTGGCGCGCGGCGACCAGAAGCTGGCGGCCAAGCTGATGATGAAACCCGAAATGGTGGACGAGCTTCAGGCCTCGCAATCCAGCGACAAGCGCGCCTTCTGGAGCCGCTATGTCTCGTTCGGGTCGGCCGCGCGCAACAGCTGCTCGTAAGCGTTCAGGCTGCGGGCAGATCGGCCAGCAGCCCCTTCGCACAATCCTCGATCAGGTCCAGCGCCCCGTCGAAATCGCGGGTGTACCAGGGATCGGGAACCTCGGTCGCGCCGAAATGGCGCGATTCCTGCCCCAGATAGTCGGTGAACAGCCGCACCGGGGTCGTGTTGCCGGCCGGGCGCAGCGCCTCCAGATCGGCGCGGTTCTGGGCATCCATCGCCAGGATCAGGTCGAATTCCCCGAAATCCGTCCGCCGCACCTGCCGCGCCCGCAGGCCCGACAGGTCATAGCCGCGCGCCGCCGCCGCCTGCTGCATCGGGCCATAGGGCGCCTCTCCGGCATGCCAGCCGCCGGTGCCCGCCGAATCGAGCCTCATCCCCGGGGCCAGTGCCCGCACCACCCCCTCGGCCGTGGGCGAGCGGCAGATGTTTCCAAGGCAGACGAACAGGATGGATGTGGTCATGGGCGTCCTCGCTGTGGCACGGTAGGGCAAGGCTAGGGCACCGGAACCGAAGGGAAAAGGGCAGATGGACAAGATCGTGATCCTGACAGGCGCCGGGATTTCGGCAGAAAGCGGCCTGGGCACCTTCCGCGCCGCCGGGGGCCTGTGGGAACAGCACCGGGTCGAGGATGTCGCGACGCCCCAGGCCTTTGCCCGCGATCCCGGGCTGGTGCAGCGCTTCTACAACGCCCGCCGCGCCGCCGCCGCCCAGGCCCGCCCCAACGCCGCCCATGCGGCCCTGGCCCGCCTGCAGCGCGATTATGCAGGCGAGGTCGTCATCGTCACCCAGAACGTCGATGGCCTGCACGAGGCTGCGGGCGCGCAGGTCCTGCACATGCACGGCGCGCTGTCCGGGGCGCTCTGCGCGGCCTGCGGCCACCGCTGGCCTGCCCCCATGGTCATGCACACGCCCGAACCCTGCCCCGCCTGCACCGCCCCCGCCGGGCGCCCCGACATCGTCTGGTTCGGCGAGGTGCCCTATCACATGGAGGACATCCTCGGGCATCTGGAAAGCTGCGGGCTGTTCGCGGCCATCGGCACCTCGGGTCAGGTTTACCCGGCGGCGGGCTTCGTGCAGGCTGCCGATGCCGCGGGCGCCCATACGATCGAGCTGAACCTGGAAGCCTCGGCCGTGCACAGCGATTTCGCCGAAGTGCGCCAGGGCCCGGCCACGCAGGTCGTGCCCGCCTGGGTCGAGGCGCTGCTGTCGGGGTCCATTTAGGCGCCCCAGATGATGCGGATGGCGGCCGAGACGATGAGGCCCATCGAGAGGTTCAGCGGGATGCCGATCCTGAGGAAGTCGGCAAAGCGGTAGCCGCCCGGTCCGTAGACCAGCGTGTTGGTCTGGTAGCCGATCGGGGTCGCGAAGCTGGCCGAGGCCGCGATCATCACCGCGATCACCAGGGGCCGCGCGTCGATCCCCATGGCGCCCGCCAGCCCCACCGCGATCGGCGTCATCACCACCGCCACCGCGTTGTTGGACACCAGCTCTGTCAGCACCGAGGTCAGCAGGTAGATCGACCAGATCACCAGGAAGGGCGGCAGATGCGACATCGCGGGCGCGATCGCATCGACGATCAGCGTCACCGCGCCGGTGTGCTGCAGCGCCACCCCGATCGCCAGCATCGAGAAGATCAGCGCCAGCAGCCGGCCGTCGACCATCTCGAAGGCCTCGTCGCTGTCGATGCAGCGCGTCAGCAGTACCACCGCCACCGCCAGCACCGACAGCAGCAGCACCGGCGCCACCCCGATCCCCGCCAGACCCACGATCGACAGGATCGCCAGGATCGCGATCGGCGCATGCGAGCGGCGGTAGGCGCGTTCCGAGGGCGCGCTGACCTCGACCAGCTCCATCTCTTCGGCCAGGCGCTTGATGTCGCCGGGCGCGCCCTCCAGCAGCAGCGTGTCGCCCACCTTGACCACCAGCTCGTCGATCTGGCGGCCGATGTTCTGGTTGCGCCGGTGCACCGCCAGCGGATAGACGCCAAAGCGCCGCCGCAGCCGCATCGCGCCGATGCTGCGCCCGTCCATCTTGCAGCCCGGGGTGATCAGCACCTCGACGGTGGTGGTCTCGACCGCGCTGACCTGGTCGACGCGCTTCAGGCTCTTGTCGCGCTGCAGGCTCAGCAGTTCCGAGATCTCCGAGCGCAGCACCACCCGGTCGCCCACCTGCAGCGTGACGCCCTTCAGCTCGCGGCGCAGGCTTTCGTCGCCGCGGATTACGTCGATCAGCCGCACCCCCTCGCGGCGGAACAGCTGCACGCCGGTCACCTCGCGGCCGATCAGGTTGCTGTCGGGGGGGATGACGGCCTCGGTGAAGAACTTCATCTTCGAACGCGCCCCCAGCATCGAGGCCATGGAATCGCGTTTGGGCAGCAGAAAGCGCGAGGTCAGCCGCAGGTACAGCATCCCCCACAGCACGACGATGATGCCGATGGGGGTGACCTCGAAGATGCCGAAGGGCTGGAGGCCCTGCGCCCGCGCCACGCCATCCACCAGCAGGTTGGTCGAGGTCCCGATCAGCGTCAGCGTGCCGCCCATGATCGCCGCATAAGACAGCGGGATCAGCAGTTTCGACGGCGCCTTGCCAAGCGCCTTGGCCATCTGGATGAAGACCGGGATCATGACGACGACGACGGGCGTGTTGGACACGATGGCCGAGGACCCCAGCACGAAGGCGAACAGCCCGGCCAGCGCCAGCCGCGGCCGCCGGCTGGCCTGGGCGGTGGCCAGGCGGGTAAAGCTTTCCAGGGCGCCGGTGCGCACCAGGGCGGCCATGACGATGAACATCGCCCCGATGGTCCAGGGCGCGGGGTTCGCCAGCACCTTTAGCGCGTCGTCATAGGGCAGAAGCCCCGTCGCCAGCATCAGCGCCACGCCCCCGATGGCCACCACCTCGGTCGGAAAGATCTCGCGCACGAAAAGCACGAACATCCCGAGCACGACGACAAGCGAAAATACCGCCTGCCAGGTCTCGGGAAGGGCAAGCATCGTCATCTGGCAGCATCCCGTCCGGTCATCGGCCCATCTAGGCCCAGCCCGGCGGCCGAGGCAAGGCTTCAGCCCGCCGCGGGCACCGGCGCGGGTCCCGCAGGCTGCAGCCGGCCACCCTGACGCACCATCTCGATGCGGGTCGCGGCCCCGGTGCGGTCATCGGTCTCGACATAGACGCCCGACACGGTGGCGGCCCCCTCGGCCGGGCTGAAGCGTTCGCGCACCATGCCGGTGACGAAGCGGCGCAGCGGCTCGGCCTTGTCCATGCCGATGACGGAATCGTAATCGCCGCACATGCCCGCGTCGCTCAGGAAGGCGGTGCCGCGCGGCAGGATCTGCGCGTCGGCGGTCGGCACATGGGTATGCGTGCCCACCACCAGGCTGGCCCGGCCATCGCACCAGTGCCCCATCGCCATCTTCTCTGACGTGGCCTCGCAATGCACATCCACCACCGCGGCCTGCACCATCCCGCCGCGCGGATATTTCTTCAGCACTGCCTCGATATGGCTGAACGGATCCTCGAAGGGCCGCTTCATGAAGACCTGGCCCAGCACCTGCGCCACCAGCACCTTGCGCCCGCCCGGGGCATCGAAGACCCGCGCGCCCACGCCCGGCGCCTCCTTCGCATAGTTCAGCGGCCGGATGATCCGGGGCTCGCGGCCGATGGCCTGCAGCATGTCCTTCTGGTCGAAGGCATGATCCCCCAGCGTCACCACATCGGCGCCAGCGGTCAGGAATTCCTGCGCATGGGTGCCCGACAGGCCCGCGCCATGGGTGGCGTTCTCGCCATTGACCACGACGAAATCAAGCTTCCAGGCCGTCCGCAGGCGCGGCAGCCACTCCGCGATGGCGGCGCGCCCGGCGCGACCCATCACATCTCCGAGGAACAGGATCTTCATGGCCCCGGCCTACGCGGGCGCCCTGCGAAAGGCAAGCCGCGCCCCTTTCATCTTTCTCCAAATATGCCGGGGGAGTCGCGCAGCGACGGGGGCAGAGCCCCCTGCCCGGCCGCCCCCCCGCGCTTTCAGTCCAGCCCCTTGCGCCGGGCCGCCCGCACCGCCCGCTTGACCGTCGCCAGGCGCTCGGCATTGGGCGGGTGGCTGCCCAGGAATTCCTCGCCCGGATCGGGCAAACGCTGAAAATACTGCGCGCCCCGAAGCGGATTGTAGCCCGCCGCCAGCGCGATCTGCGCCCCCAGGTAATCGGCCTGCAGCTCGAAGGTCTTGGAATAAGAGCGCGCGCCGTATTCCGCCCCGATCGCCATCGCTTCCTTCTGCTCCTCGGGGCTGGCACCGCTGCGCGCAGCCGCCTCGGCATAGACCCGGGCCCCCTCTGCGGAATAGAGGCGCTGCTTGGCCAGGTGATCCAGAATGTGGTGGCTGGCCTCATGGCTCATGACAAAGGCCAGCTCGTCGGGATTGCGCATGTCCGACACCAGCGCCAGCGTGAAGATCAGCACCGGCTGATCGTCGCGGTCCAGCGTCTGATAGGCATTGGCCTGGCGCCAGGGCGTCGTATCGATCAGGATCTTGAAGGCGCAGTGGCCATCCTTGCGCTTGCGCCGGCAGACCTTCTCGGCCACCGGCTCGACGGTCGAGGCCACCTTGGAGAACTGCGCGGCCGCAGCCGCAGGGCCCAGCCGGGCCTCGTTGTCAGGGGCAGGTGCAGCCGTCTGCTGCGGGGTCGAACAACCCGCCAGCGCCACCGCCCCCAGCAGCGCCACCAGCCCCCCTGCCCGGCCAAGATGCCGCATGATCCGCGCACAGCCGGAGATTACCGTTTTTCTCAACTCGCCCATTCCCCGCCGCGTTACCCCGGGATAAACCAGAAGCATGTTTACGATTGAACACGAATTCGACTGCACCGTTGTGACCCTGGTCGATGATGGACCGGCCCCTCTTCAGGAGGACGTCGTCATCAATGCCTTCGAGGAATGCATCACCGTCGAACAATATGATCCGCGCACGGACGAGATGCGCAAGGTGACATTTTCGATCGCCCAGATGCGTGACCTTGCTGCCGCGCTGAACCTGCCCGAAGGCGCCTACAGTCTCAAGAAGTAGCGCGCTCATTCCCGGGCCACCCGAAACACTTTCTCGCGAGAGGTCTGGCCCTGGGCCAGATCCAGCCGACCGGGCGCCAGGCCCATCGCCTTGGCCAGCAGCCGGCGCACCGCGTCATTGGCCTTGCCGCCCTCGGGGACGCAGGTGACATAGACGCGCAGCAGCCCGTCTTCCTCGACGATCCGCTCGCGCGAGGCCTTGGGCGTCACCCGCACCGCCACCATCGCCCCCGGAATGGCCCGTGCCGTCAGGTCCGGCAATTTCACGGCCATCGCGGCCTCCTGCTGCTCTTGCACCGGACGCATCCCGCGTCCACCTTGCCCCCAACAATAGCGGAGACTGAGCGATGTCAATGAAATCGGGCTTCTACTGGGACGAACGTTGCTTCTGGCACGCAGGTGGCAACTATGCCCTGACCCTGCCGATCGGCGGCTACGTGCAGCCGCTGGCGGCCGGTGGCCTGCCCGAAAGCCCCGAAACCAAGCGGCGTCTGAAGAACCTGATGGATGTCTCGGGGATCATGGCCGATCTGCACGCCGCCTCGGCCGCCCCCGCCAGCCGCGAGGATCTGCTGCGCATCCACCCCGCCAGCTACCTCGATGCCTTCAAGGCGAAATCCGACACCGGCGGCGGGGAACTGGGCCTGCGCACCCCCTTCGCCCAGGGCGGATACGAGATCGCGGCCCTGTCGGCGGGCCTGGCCACCCAGGCGCTGTCGGACGTGATGACCGGCGTCGTCGCCAATGCCTATGCGCTGTCGCGCCCGCCGGGGCACCACTGCCTGCCCGACTGGCCGAACGGGTTCTGCCTGATGGCCAATATCGCCATCGCGATCGAAGCCGCCCGCGCCAGGGGCCAGGGCAAGCGTTTCGTCGTGCTGGACTGGGACGTGCACCACGGCAACGGCACCGAGGCGATCTTCTACGAAGATCCCGACGTGCTGACGATCTCGATCCACCAGGAAAAGAACTATCCCCTGGACACCGGAGAGATCACGGATCGCGGCCGGGGCGCGGGGCTCGGCGCCAACATGAACATCCCCCTGCCCCCCGGCGCCGGCCATGTGGCCTATCTGGACGTGATGGACCGCATCGTGCTGCCCGCCATCGACCGCTTTGCCCCCGATGTGATCATCGTCGCCTGCGGCTTCGACGCCGGGATCTTCGATCCGATCGCCCGGATGCTGTGCACCGTCGAAACCTATGGCCAGATGACCGCCCGGGTGAAGGACGCAGCCCATCGCCTGTGCGACGGCCGCCTGCTGATGGTCCACGAGGGCGGCTATTCCGAGGCCTACGTGCCCTTCTGCGGCCACCGCGTGATCGAGGTCCTTTCGGACAGCGCCCATACCGTCCCCGATCCGATGGCCACCACCGTCGCCGCCCGCCAGCCCAACGCCCGGATGGATGCCTTCCTGCACGATCTGGTGACCGAGATGGCCGCAGAATTCGCCTGATCCCCGGAACCCTCTGCAAGACAAGAAAGGACAGCCCCATGCCCGACCGCAACGATGCCGCCCTGGGTTTCCTGCTGAACCGCCGCTCGCGACCCGCCAAGACCCTGCAGCTGCCGGTGCCCTCGCGCGACCAGCTGCTGCCGCTGCTGACCGCCGCCGCCCGCACCCCCGACCATGGCAAGCTGGAGCCCTGGCGCTTCATCGTGCTGGAACGCCCCGCGCTGGCCCGGCTGGCCGAGCTGGCCCAGACCCGCGCCACCGCCGCCGGCCGCACCCCCGAACAGATCGCCAAGGACCGCGCGCAATACGATCAGGGCCTGCTGGCCGTGGCGGTGATCGAAAGCCCGAAAGCCTCCGACAAGGTGCCGCCGCTGGAACAGACCTATTCCGCCGGCGCCGCCTGCCTGGCGCTGCTGAACGCGGCGCTGGCGGCGGGCTGGGGGGCGAACTGGCTGTCGGGCTGGCCCTCGACCGATCCCGGGTTCTGCGCCGAAGGGCTGGGCCTGCAGCCCCAGGAACGGGTCGTCGGGCTGGTGCACATCGCCACCGAAACCGTCGCCGCCCCGGAACGCCCGCGCCCTGACCTTGACCAGGTGGTGACATGGATTTCGGACTGATCCTGCGGGCCTTTTCCCGGGCGCTGGCGCAGATCGGCGACCCGCGCTTTCGCAAGGTGCTGTTCCTCGGGCTGGGTCTGACCATCGGCCTGCTGGTCGCGGCCTGCATCGCGGTCTGGTACGGGCTGGAATGGCTGACCGGCCCCGACGTGACCCTGCCCTGGATCGGCACGGTGCACTGGATCGACACGCTGGCGGCGGCCTCGGGCGTGCTGGCAATGATGGTGCTGTCGGTCTTCCTGATGATCCCGGTCGCCTCGGCCTTCACCTCGCTCTTCCTCGATGACGTGGCCGAGGCGGTCGAGCACCGCCATTACCCCCAGCTGCCCGATGTCCCCGGCCAAAGCATCCCCGACGCCATCCGCGACACGCTCAGCTTCCTTGGCGTGATGATCGTGGCGAACATCCTGGCCTTCGCGCTCTACCTGATGTTCCCGCCGCTGGCGCCGCTGATCTTCTGGGGGCTGAACGGCTTCCTGCTGGGGCGCGAATACTACACCCTCGCCGCCGTCCGCCGCCTGCCCGCCGATCAGGTCAAGGACCAGCGCCGCCGCAACGCCCCCACCATCTGGGCCGCCGGCATCCTGATGGCGATCCCGCTGTCGATCCCGCTGCTGAACCTGGTGATCCCGATCATCGGCGCGGCCACCTTCACCCATATCTTCCACGGCACGCAGCAAAAGGCCCGGCGCGTCGCCTGACGCCCGGACCTCTGCTTCATCTTTCCAAAAATATGCACGTCGCGCCCTTTCAACCGGCGCGACGGCAGATCAGAGGTTCTCGGACTGCGGCATGCCCAGCACGTGGTAGCCGCCATCGACCCGGATGATCTCGCCGCTGGTGCAGGCGCCGGCATCAGAGGCCAGATAGACCGCCGTGCCGCCGATCGCCTCAAGCGTCGCATTGGCGCGCAGCGGCGCGTTGGCCTCGGTCTGGCGGAAGGTCTTGCGTGCGCCCCCAATGGCAGCCCCCGCCAGCGTCTTCATCGGCCCCGGCGAGATCGCGTTCACCCGGATGCCCTCGGGGCCCAGATCGTTCGCCAGATAGCGCACGGCCGATTCCAGCGCCGCCTTGGCCACGCCCATCACGTTGTAGAACGGCGTCACCCGGGTCGAGCCCTGGTAGGTCAGCGTCAGGATCGTGCCGCCTTCCTTCATCAGCGGCTGCGCCCGGCGCGCCACGTCGATCAGCGAGTAGCAGGAAATATCCAGCGAGTTCTTGAAGTTCGCCCGGCTGGTGTTGATGAAGCGCCCCGCCAGCTCGTCCTTGTTGGAATAGGCGATGGCATGGACCACGAAATCGAGGCCCCCCCATTCCTGTTCCAGCAGCCCGAAGGCCTGGTCCATCGAGGCGTCGTCGGTGACATCCGCATCCACCAGCAGCTTGACGCCCAGCTGTTCCGCCAGCGGCTTCACCCGCTTGCCGAAGGCCTCGCCCTGATAGGTGAAGGCCAGTTCCGCCCCCGCCTCTGCCATAGCCTTCGCGATGCCCCAGGCGATCGAGCGGTCGTTCGCGACCCCCATCACGAGGCCGCGTTTGCCTGCCATCAATCCCGTCATGTCTTGTGTCACCCGTCGAAGCGGGACAGCAGCATCGATCCGTTCGTGCCGCCGAACCCGAAGGAGTTGGTCATTACCGTGTCAAGTCCGGCCCCTTCGATCAGCGCCGTGGCGATCTCTTCCGGCGCCAGCGCCGGGTCGAGGGTCTCCACGTTGATCGAGGGGGCGATGAAATCCTGCTCCAGCATCAGCAGGCAGAAGATGGCTTCCAGCGCGCCGGCGGCGCCCTGGGCATGGCCGGTCATCGACTTGGTGCTGCTGATCAGCGGCGTCGTGCCCTGGCCGAAGACCCGGCGCACGGCCTGGACCTCGCCCACGTCGCCCACCGGGGTCGATGTGCCATGGGCGTTGATATAGCCCACCTTGCGGCCCGCGGGCAGGGTTTCCAGCGCCAGGCGCATCGCGCGCTCGCCGCCCTCGCCCGAGGGCGCCACCATGTCATGCCCGTCCGAGGTCGCGGCATAGCCCGTCACCTCGGCATAGATCTTGGCGCCGCGCGCCTTGGCGTGCTCCAGCTCTTCCAGCACGACGATGCCGCCGCCGCCCGAGATGACAAAGCCGTCGCGACCCGCATCGAACGCGCGCGAGGCCTGGTCAGGCCGATCATTGTATTTCGAGGACATCGCCCCCATCGCGTCGAACAGGCACGACAGGCTCCAGTCCAGTTCCTCGGCGCCGCCGGCGAACATGACATCCTGCTTGCCCAGCATGATCTGTTCCGCCGCATTGCCGATGCAATGCAGCGAGGTCGAGCAGGCCGAGGTGATGGAATAGTTGATGCCCTTGATCTTGAAGGCCGTCGCCAGGTTGGCCGAGATCGTCGAGCTCATGCATTTCGGCACGGCGAAGGGGCCGATGCGCTTGGTGGCGCCGCTTTTCAGCACCGACTGGTGGGCCGCGAACATCGCGCTGGTCGAGGGGCCTCCCGATCCCGCCACCAGGCCGGTGCGCGGGTTGATCACGT
The DNA here is from genome assembly GCF_057380705.1 of Pseudooceanicola sp. NS-SX9. NCBI lineage: Bacteria > Pseudomonadati > Pseudomonadota > Alphaproteobacteria > Rhodobacterales > Paracoccaceae > Pseudooceanicola > Pseudooceanicola sp. NS-SX9. The sequence goes on from NZ_CM170818.1 coordinate 3,131,014, forward strand.
CGGCTTCCTCAAGCCCCGCATCGGCGATGGCCTGGGTCATGGCGATGTGCGCATAGGCCGCACCCGGCCCCATGAAGCGCAGGGCGCGCTTGTCGACATGTTCGGCCACGTCGATCTTCAGGGTGCCCGCGATCTGGCTGCGGAACCCGTGTTCGGCCATCTCGGCGCTTGCCTCGATGCCGGAGCGCCCCGCCTTCAGCGACGCAGCGACTTCTGCGGCGTTGTTTCCGATCGAGGAAACGATCCCCAGCCCGGTGACCACGACTCGGCGCATGGCGCCCTCCTTCCGTTGAACGCCCGGGGACCTTCAGGGCCACCGCGACGTCCGCTTTCGCATCTCGTTTCGGCGGCGGCCCCGAAGCGGCACCGCCAGTCTTGCGTCAGGTCCCGTCAGGATTCCGACAGGGCGACCTTCATGTCCTTGACCATGTAGATGACTTCGCCATCTGCCTCGACGCGGCCGTCGGCCACGCCCATGGTCAGCCGGCGGGTCTGCACGGCCTTGGTGAAGTCCACATAGTACTTCAGCATCTTGCGGTCAGGGCGCACCATGCCGGTCAGCTTCACTTCGCCGACACCCAGGGCATAGCCCCGCCCCTGCCAGCCGCGCCAGCCCAGGTTGAAGCCCGTCAGCTGCCACAGACCGTCCAGGCCCAGGCAGCCCGGCATGATCGGGTTGCCCGGGAAGTGGCAGTCGAAGAACCACAGATCCGGCGTGATATCGAATTCCGCCACCACATGCCCCTTGCCATGGGCACCGCCGTCACCGGAAACCTCGGTGATGCGGTCCATCATCAGCATGGGCGGCGCGGGCAGCTGCGCGTTACCGGGGCCGAAAAGCTCTCCGCGCGCGCATTTCAGAAGATCGTCCCGATCAAAATAGCTGGGATAGTCGGCCATTCAGCCCCGCCTCTTTCCTGTCTTCTCGTCTTGCATCCCGCCCCCTCTATCACCGCGTCAACACGCCATGCAAGTGCGCGGGGCCCTGCCGTTCCGACAGCACCGCCGCACCCCTGACGCAAGGGAAACGCGGGCCGGTTGCACTCGACCCTCTTTTTTTCCTATATTGCCAGGCGAACTACAGGATACAAGATCGCCATGAATGGAACGGCAACCGAACGCGGCGCCGCCTGGCTTGCAAGGGCCGGCCTGCGACCGACCCGGCAGCGTCTGGGCCTTGCCACGCTGCTGGTCGGCGATGGCAATGATCGCCACGTCACCGCGGAAAGCCTGTTTGCCGCCGCCAAGGACAATGGCCAGCCGGTATCTCTGGCCACGGTCTACAACACCCTGCGCGCGTTCTGCGACGCGGGTTTGATGCGGGAAATCACGGTCGACGGATCGCGCAGCTATTTCGACACCAAGATGCACGACCATCCGCATTTCTACTGGGAAGACGACGGCGAACTGACCGACGCCCCCTCGGAAGAGCTTGAGATCATGCGCCTGCCCCGGGCCCCCAAGGGCGCGCGCATCGCCAAGGTCGACGTGGTGATCCGCCTGACCCGCGACAGCTGAGCGCCGCTGCGGATCAAAAAGGGCCCGCCGGATGGCAGGCCCTTTCGCTGTGTACCGGATCGCCGCTCAGCGGATCTCGACCATCTCGACGTCAAAGATCAGGTCCTTGCCGGCCAGCATGTGGTTCGCGTCCAGCGTCACTTCCTCGGCGCCGACCTCGGTCACGGTGACCGGAATCGCGCGGCCGTCGGGGGTCTGCATCTGCAGCTGCAGGCCCACTTCCAGCGGGATCGAATCCGGGATGGCGTTGCGCGGCACCGCCTGGGTCGCGTTCGGATCCCGCTCGCCATAGGCTTCCAGGCAGGGGATCTCGACCTTCTTGGTGTCGCCCACGGCCATGCCGGGGATCGCCTTGTCCAGGCCGGGGATGATCTGGCCCGATCCGACGACGAATTCCAGCGGCTCGCGGCCGGCGGAGCTGTCGAAGGTGGTGCCGTCGGTCAGGGTGCCGGTGTAGTGAATGCGGACGGTATCGCCTGCCTTTGCAGTGCTCATGGCCTCTCCAATCCTTTCGGGGGGTGAATTGCGGGGCCGGCGTCGCTCTCGCCGGGTGCCCGTCTCCGGGGGCAGCCTAACCTACCCGGCCCCGGGGTGCAAACCGACCGCCCTTTCCCTGCCGTCCGCCCCGTGGCAGTCTGCCCCCACCACCGGAGGGGGGGAGGACCCACATGCCCGAATTTTCCGCGTCGGACGAGGCCGCCCGGCTGCCCGTCACCACCTGCGTCTTCGATGCCTACGGGACGCTGTTCGACGTGGCCGCCGCCGCCCGAGAGGCGGCCTCGGACCCGGCCTTTCCGCAGCTGGCACCGCACTGGCCCGCCATCGCCGCCATCTGGCGCACCAAGCAGCTGGAATATTCCTGGCACCGCGCCATCCGCGGCCTGCACTGCGATTTCTGGCAGGTGACGGTCGATGGCCTCGATTACGCGCTGGAGGCCGAGGGGATGCAGGACGAGGCCCTGCGCCGCCACCTGCTGTCGCTCTACCGGCGGCTGACGGCCTTTGCCGATGTCCCCGAGACCCTGCAACGGCTGCGCGCGAAGGGGCTGAAGACGGCGATCCTGTCGAACGGCGCGCCCACGATGCTGGCGGATGCGGTGGCCTCGGCGGGGATCGGCGGGATGCTGGATGCGGTCCTGTCGGTGGAAACCATCGGCCTCTTCAAACCCGCGCCGGTGGTCTACGACCTGGTGGGGCGGCGCTTTCACACCCAACCCGCGCAGGTCCTTTTCGTCAGTTCGAACGGCTGGGATGCGTCCTCGGCCGCGGCCTACGGTTTCGTCACCGCCTGGGTGAACCGCGACGGCCTGCCGATGGACCGCCTGCCCGGCGAGCCCGCCCATGTCCTGCCCGACTTCACCGCCCTGCCCGACCTGGAGATCTACTGATGCCCCATTTCCACACCCCCGACGGCACGCGCCTTTACTACGAGGACCAGGGCACCGGCACCCCCGTTCTGTGCCTGGCCGGCCTGACCCGCAATTGCCGCGATTTCGACTTCGTGGCGCCGACGCTTGCGGGGGTACGGATGATCCGCATGGACTACCGCGGCCGCGGCCTGTCGGACTGGCCCGGCCCCGCAGGCTACACCATCCCGCAAGAGGCCGCCGATGCGCTGGCGCTGCTCGACCATCTGGGGATCGCGCGGGCGGCCATCCTGGGGACCTCGCGCGGCGGGCTGATCGCCATGGCCCTGGGACTGACCGCAAAGGACCGGCTGCTGGGCGTGGCCTTCAACGACGTGGGCCCGGTGGTCGATCCGGCAGGGCTGCAGGCCATCGGCACCTACCTGGGCCGCGTTCCCGACGCCGCGACCGTCGCCGATGTCGCCCGCGCCCGGCTGACGGACCCCGCCTTCCCCGGCGTGCCGCTGGACCGCTGGCTGGCCTATAGCGCCGTCACCCTGCAGGACACGCCCCAGGGCCTGGCACTGCGCTATGATGCGCGCCTGCGCGATGCCGTCTTCCCCCCCGATGCCGCCCCCGCCGCCGAACTGCCCGACCCCTGGACCTTCTTCGCACCGCTCCTCGACCTGCCGGCAGCGGTGATCCATGCCGAAAATTCCGACATCCTGTCGGCCGAAACCGCGGCCGAGATGGCCCGCCGCCACCCCTCGCTGATCCTCGCCACGATCCCCGATCGCGGCCACATCCCCTTCCTCGACGAACCGGGCGCCACCGACGCCCTCCTCAGATGGCTGGAAAGACTGCAATGAACATCGACATGATCGAGGCCGCCGCCGCGCGCCTTGCCGGACATGTGCGCCACACGCCGCTTCTGTCCTCTCCCTTCCTCGACCAGATCGCCGGCCGCCGGGTGCTGGTCAAGCCCGAGTGCCTGCAGCACACCGGCTCGTTCAAGTTCCGCGGCGCCTGGTCGGCCATTTCCGCCCTCAGCCCGGCCGAGCGCGCAGCCGGCGTCATCGCCTTCTCCTCGGGCAACCATGCCCAGGGCGTGGCCCATGCGGCGGCGCTGCACGGCATCCCCTCGGTCATTATCATGCCCTCGGACGCCCCGGCGCTGAAACTGGCCAACACCCGCGCCCTCGGTGCCGAGGTCATCCCCTACGACCGCGCCACCGAGGACCGCGACGCCCTCGGCGCGCGCCTTGCCGCCGAACGCGGCCTGACCCTGATCAAGCCCTTCGACGAACCCCAGGTGATCGCGGGCCAGGGCACCATCGGGCTGGAAATCGCCGCCGACGCCCAGGCCATGGGCCTCACCCAGGCCGAGGTCCTGGTCTGCTGCGGCGGCGGCGGCCTGACCTCGGGCGTGGCACTGGCGCTGGCGGCCAAGGCCCCCGGCATGACCGTGCGCCCGGTGGAACCCGAGGGCTTCGACGACGTCGCCCGTTCCCTTGCCGCAGGCGAAATCCGCCGCAATCAGGCGCTCTCGGGCAACATCTGCGACGCCATCGTCACGCCGCAGCCGGGGGACATCACCTTCCCGATCCTGAAGGCCCATTGCGGCCCGGGCCTGGCGGTCTCGGAAACCGAGGCGCTTCAGGCCATGGCCCAGGCCTTCCTGCGCCTCAAGATCGTGGCCGAACCGGGCGGCGCCGTCTCCCTCGCCGCGGCCCTCTGGCGCGCCGACCAGCTGCAATCAGACACGGTGATCGCCGTCGTCTCGGGCGGCAATGTCGACCCCGGGATGTTCGCCCGCGCCCTCGCCACGCTCTGACCCCACCCCTCCCCCCTTTCATCTTTCCCCAAATATGTCGGGGGGAGGGCCGCAGGCCCGGGGGGCAGAGCCCCCTCACTGCCACATCACATGCCCTTCGAAACCGCCCTCCCCGGATTTCGACCGCAATTTTAGTTGACAAAGATAATTGCTTTTGTCACTCAGCTTCCAGGGAGGACGTCAGCATGACATATGGGAAGACCCGTTCAGGGCACCGGGCCCCTTCGGCCAGCCGGACTATCGCGGCCCGCCCGCAGGCTCTATCGTGGCGGCATCCGGCCTTCCGGGCAGCCCGCTGATCCCTTCCGCAAGGCCCAGAAATCAATTGGGAATCCCAGCCGCATGAAGATCGCAGACCTTTCCGCCCTGAAAATCCACTACACCGATGAAGGCGATCCGAACGGCGCCCCCATCGTCTTTGCCAACTCGCTGGGCACCGACCTGCGGCTCTGGGACAAGCTGGTTCCGCTGCTGCCCGCCGGCCTGCGCATCATCCGCTACGACAAGCGCGGCCACGGCCTGACCCAGGCGACGCCTGCCCCCTATTCCATGGGCACGCTGATCCGCGACGTGGAAATGCTGCTCGACCATCTGGCCGTGAAGGACGCGATGTTCGTGGGCCTGTCGATCGGCGGCATGATCGGCCAGGGCCTGGCGGTCAAGCGCATGGACCTGGTGCGGTCGCTGGTGATCTCGAACTCGGCCGCCAAGATGGGCACGGCCGAGATGTGGAACACCCGCATCGCCAACTGCCGCGCCAATGGCGTGGCCTCCATCGCCGAAGTCACCATGGAGCGCTGGTTCGGCAAGCGCTTCCGCGCCACGGCCGAACTGGAAGCCTGGCAGAACATGCTCTCGCGGCAGGACCTTGAGGGCTACACCGGCTGCTGCGCCGCCATCGCCGGCACTGATTTCTACACCCCCACCTCGGGCCTGCGGCTGCCCGTGCTGGGCATTGCGGGCACCGAGGACGGCTCGTCTCCGACCGATCTGGTGCGCGAGACGATCGACCTGGTTCCAGGGTCGAAATTCGCCATGATCCGCGGCGCGGGCCATCTGCCCTGCGTCGAGGACCCCGAAGAATACGCCCGCATTCTCAACGACTTCATCAAGGAGACCGGCCATGTCCACTGATCGTTTCGAAACCGGCATGAAGGTCCGCCGCTCGGTGCTGGGCGACGCCCATGTCGACCGCGCGGAAAAGAACAAGACCGATCTCGACCTGCCCTTCCAGACCCTGATCACCGAGGGCGCCTGGGGCACGGTCTGGGCCAGTGACGGCATCACCAAGCGCGAACGCTCGATGATCACCCTGGCCCTGCTGGCTGCCACCGGGAACTTCGAGGAGATCCCGATGCATATCCGCGCCACCGCGAATACCGGCGCAAGCAAGTCCGACGTGCTGGAAGCCTTCCAGCATGTCGCCATCTACGCAGGCGTGCCCAAGGCCAACCATGCCCTGAAGCTCGCCAAGGCAACCTACGCCGAAATGGAGGAGGAGACCCAATGACCGACCTCGGCCCGCTGATCCCGCGCAATCGCGACGCGCACCCCCCCGGCTATGACATCGGCTACAAGACCTCCGTGTCCCGCTCTCCGAGCTGGCCGCTCTTGTCGATGGAAAGCACCCCCTCCGAGGAAACCGGCCCGCGTTTCGGCCATTCCATGCTGGGTGCGCTCGACAACAACCTGATCCTGAACTGGACCAAGGGTGCCGCCCCCGCCGTGGGCGAACGCATCCTGGTCCACGGGCAGGTGCTGGATGAAAACAACCGGCCCGTCCCCCACACTCTGGTCGAGATCTGGCAGGCCAATGCCGGTGGCCGCTACCGCCACAAGAAGGACGTGTATTTCGCGCCCCTCGATCCGAACTTCGGCGGCTGCGGGCGCACCATCACGGACGAGAACGGCTACTACCAGTTCCTGACCATCCGCCCCGGTGCCTATCCTTGGATGAACCGCGGCAATGACTGGCGGCCGATGCACATCCACTTCTCGGTCTTCGGCCACAGCTTCGGCCAGCGGCTGATCACCCAGATGTACTTCCAGGGCGACCCGCTGGTCGACATCTGCCCGATCGTCAACACGATCAAGGACAAGGCCGCCATCGGCAACCTGATCGCGCCGCTTGACCTGTCGCATTCGCGGCCGATGGATTTCCTGGCGTACAAGTTCGACATCGTGCTGCGCGGCCGCCGCCAGACGATGTTCGAGAACAAGCTGGAGGGGATGTAAGATCATGGTCCAGAAACTGAATGTCCTGCAGGAATCCGCGTCCCAGACCGCCGGTCCCTATGTCCATATCGGCTGCATGCCGACCTATGCGGGCAATGCCGGCGCCTACGAGATCGAAACCGGAGAGCGCATCTTTACCGATGGCGCCAAGGGCGAGATCATCGAGATCACCGGTGAGGTCCGCGACGGCATGGGCTGGACCCTGCGCGACGTGATGCTGGAAACCTGGCAGGCGGATGCCGCGGGCATCTACCCCGGCCAGGAGGGCGCCGATCCGAACGTCACCGGCTATTCCCGCGTGGCGGCCGATTTCGAAACCGGCAAATTCACCATCCGCACCGTCAAGCCCGGTGCCACCAAGGGCCGTGGCGGCGTGATGCAGGCGCCGCACATTTCCCTGTGGCTGGTGGCGCGCGGCATCAACATCGGCCTGCAGACCCGCTGCTATTTCGAGGACGAAGACAACAGCGCCGACCCGGTGCTGAACCGGATCGAGCAGCGCACCCGCGTCCAGACCCTGATCGCGAAGAAGACCGGCGATGGCCAGTACAGCTTCAACATCATCATCCAGGGCGAGGGCGAGACGGTCTTTCTGGACGTCTGACCCCCGGCCCGGGCCTGTGCAGCCCGGTGCCGCTTTGCTAGACATCCCCCCGGGACCGGCTTTTCCGGCCCCGGGGGTTTTCCATCCGAAGACGAAAGGCAGCACCATGGCGGGATCGGTCCACGACAGCACGATCTACTCGAAACTCTTCGACTGCGGCGAGGCGGGGCGGCTGTTCACCGACTCGGCCGAGGTCCGGTCCATGGTGATCGTCGAGGGGGCACTGGCCAAGGCCCAGGGCACGCTGGGCATGATCCCCGAGCTGTCTGCCAGGTTCATTCACCGCGCCTCGCTGGAACTGCCGCTGGATCCCGCCGGCCTGGCCGCCGGAGCCGCCAAGAACGGCGTTCCGGTGCCGGGTCTTGTCGCGGCCTTCCGCAAGGCCATGGAGGCCCCCGAGCACGCCCAGTTCGTCCACTGGGGCGCCACCAGCCAGGACATTGCCGACACCGGCCAGATGCTGCGGCTGCGCCAGCTGCTGATCCTGTGCGAAACCGGCCTGAAGACCCTGCTGAAGGCGCTGGCCGCCCAGGCCGAGGCCCATGCCGACCTGCCGATGGCCGGGCGCACCTACGGCCAGTTTGCCACCCCCGTCAGCTTTGGCAGCCATGTCGCGAACTGGGGCTGGCCGCTGCTGGACCTGCTGGGGGAACTGGACGCCCTGCGCGCCAGTTCGCTGTGGGTGTCGCTGTCGGGGGCTGCCGGAACCGGGGCCGAGTTCGGCGAGGACCGTGACGCCCTGCGCGCCGCCCTGGCCCAGGGGCTGGGCCTGGCCGACCCGGGCCGCAGCTGGCACGCGGATCGCGGCCCCGTGCTGCGCATCGCCGGCTGGCTGACGCGGATGGCCCAGATTCTGGGCAAGATGGGCGACGACCTGATCCTGATGGCCCAGTCCAGCGCCGGAGAGATCCGCCTGGGCAATTCCGGCGGGTCCTCGACCATGCCGCAAAAGCAGAACCCGGTGCAGCCCTCGGCGCTGCTGGCGCTGGCGCGGCAGGTGATCGGGCTGAACGCCATCCTGCAGGGCGCCGGCATGCCGCGGCAGGAACGCGACGGCGCTGCCTGGTTCACCGAATGGATGACCCTGCCGCAGCTCTGCCTGTCGGCCCATGCCGCCCTGGTCACCGCCACCGCTCTGGTGCCGGACCTGCAGCCGCAGGCCGACCGGATGGCCCAGGCCTTCAGCGGCTCTCAGGGATTGCTGCACGCCGAGGCCCTGTCCTTCCGTCTGGCCCGTTCGATGCCGCGCCCCGAGGCCCAGGATGCCGTCAAGGCGCTGGCCAAGCAGGTCCTGGCCTCGGGGCTGACCCTTGGCGAACTGGCCCGCGAGACCTGGCCCGAACTGGACCTGAGCGGCCTCTTCGCCCCGGAAGAGCAGATGGGCGACGCCCCCGCCACCGCCCGCCGCTTTGCCGCAGCGGCCCGGGCCCTCTGACGCCTCTGGCCCTCTGGCCGCTGGTCTCAACCTCCGGGCGCCGCCTGATTGATGCGGCCCCCGGGGAAGCCGATGCCCCCGCCCCGACGGCCGGCCCTGCGGGCGGCCAGCATCGACAGGACCGGCGCCGGGCGGATCCTTTCCCGTGGCGCCGCCCTGAACCGCCAGGTTGCCGGGCAGCGCCGTCTCTGGGCGGGCGCTGAGGGTCAGCGCCTTCAGCCATGCCATCCCCCTTCAGGCCGCTGTTGGGCGCCCTGCCGGACGCCTTCAGGCGGCGCCGATACTGTCACGGGATTGATCGGCTGGCGGCTGGTGTCGCACGCGCCCCCATGGCCGAGGACCGGCCACGCCCCCCTCCGGTCGGCCACCCTGCCTACCCGAAGCGCCCTTCGCCACCGCAAACCTGCGGCTGCCGCCTGCTATAGGTTCGCCCCCCGTCCGCGGGCCCCCGCCGGAACCCATTCGAAAACACTCACGTGCGGGATGAGTGATAGCGCTGCATGCCACAGCATGTTAAAAATCATTCATCTTATGTTCCGGAGCAGACCCCGATGAAGGACGCGACCGTCCCTCCCGACATCATGGCCGAGAATGCCAAGAATGCAGCCGCCTTCCTGAAGGCACTGGCGCATGAGGGCCGGCTGATGATCCTGTGCCACCTGTGCAGCGGCGAGCGTTCGGTCGGAGAGCTGGAGGCGCTGTTGCAGATGCGCCAGGCGGCGGTCAGCCAGATGCTGGCCCGGCTGCGTGACGAGGGCTTCGTCACCACCCGCCGCGAGGGCAAGGCGATCTACTACCGGCTGAAGGACGACAGTGTCGCGCAGGTGATCGGGCTGCTCTACACGCTGTTCTGCAAAGAGCAGGACGAGGCCTGACACGAAAACGGCCGCCCGGGAGGTCCCGGACGGCCGCGGAATTCGAGGATCGGCGAGCGATCAGTCGAGAACCAGGTTCACAGCGCTTTCGCGGCCGTCACGGCCGGGCTGGATGTCGAAGGTAACCTTCGCGCCGTCCTTCAGGCCGGTCAGGCCCGAACGTTCGACAGCGGAGATGTGGACGAAGACGTCCTTGCTGCCGCCCTGGGGCGCGATGAAGCCGTAGCCTTTGGTGGTGTTGAACCATTTCACGGTGCCAGTGGCCATTCCGTGTACTCCTGTTAATCATACCGCCCGCGGAAGTGCGGCGGCCCGGCGTCATGTCGTCACATCGATGACTGTCGTCGGTAGAGAACAGGGGGTCGATAGATCGCGCTCGCGCGGGAACCCTTATGGCAGGTTTCGTGAGTCGGGGAAAGAGGCAGGTTGAGCGACCCGGCCCTCTCGCTCGATATATCCTGACCGAACCCAGCCTCTTCACTGTCACGCGCCAGGCCACCGGGATCATTGTGGGGCGGGCAATGCGGGGCCAATATCCTGGAGGGTCTTCAGGGCAACGATCTGGTTCATCTGACTTTTTGAAACCGCGCCCTGATTAGCCTGCCCGTCCCTGCCGTCCTTTATCGTGTACACAAAGATGACATAAACGCAGAAGTACACCAGGGTGATCGCCAAAATGGCAACACCAAGATAGCTGCTTTTGATCGCAATCTTGCTGTTTTCAATCTGGACATCATGCGGAACGGCATCAACGCCGGCCTGTTTTCCCGCCATGGACAATTTGAATGATGTCAAAAGCTGGACCCCTCCCAGGACAACCCCGGAAATAATCAAAAATGTGACGGACCACATCACGACAGCATTCGCCACGCCCTGATCCCGAAAAACCATGGCACTGACCTTCAGCAATGCGGATTGATCTTGATAGGCCAGGATTTCCGCACAGCTTCTTGCTGCCGTGATCCCGAAGGCCTCTCCTCCGGACCTGGCCAGAAGATCCATGCATTGAAAAATGTCGCCCCTCTCTATGAGGAAGGACCAGGCCTTGTTCGACACAGAGTATATCGACGCGGCGACCAAAACGCCTGCCCCGACACCAAGCCCGAAGAGCAGAAAATATGGGATGACCGAAAGTCCTGGGCGTCTCACCTCAGGTCCCCTCCGCCGTAGGAAACACTGACATTCTCAACCAAGCCCGACACATCTTCTCCATTCAGGTTACAACTGCAGGCGGCCCCCACGGCCTCGCCGGTCGCACAGTACCCCCTTTGCCCCGAAAGCACGCAATAGGGGATCACGACCGGTTGCAGTCCGGGCAGGACCGAGTTGGCATCCCCCCGCTGGGAAGAGGTTATGCCAACCATGGCCGAATATGCCGGCCGGCCTATCACGATCAGACCCTGTGCCCCGTCCGCAATTGATGGTGTGTTCTGCTCCAAAAGCGCCACGCCCCCGGGCGCAGAAAGTATCCGCCCGAGCGTTTCCAGCTGTTCCGACGAAAATTCCTTTTTCAGGTCCTGCGAGGAATACAGCTGATCCTCTCTGGCACTGGCAGAAAAGGCGCTGAATAGAATGGAAAACAAAAGTGCCACGATCCACATGCCGCCCTCCATTTTCCGAACAACGTACCACCCAAAGATGATTCCGGGAAAAACAAAAACCCCGCCAGAAACTGGCGGGGTTCTGCAAACTGCGGTTCAGCTTTATCAGCGAGCGAACTTCTTGTACTTGATGCGCTTGGGTTCCAGCGCATCCGGGCCCAGCCGGCGCTTCTTGTCCTCTTCGTAATCCTCGAAGTTGCCCTCGAACCATTCCACATGGGCCTCGCCTTCGAAGGCAAGGATGTGGGTGCAGATCCGGTCAAGGAAGAAACGGTCGTGCGAAATCACCACCGCGCAGCCGGCGAAATCGACAAGCGCGTCTTCCAGCGCCCGCAGGGTTTCCACATCGAGGTCGTTGGTCGGTTCGTCAAGCAGCAGCACGTTGCCGCCCGAGCGCAGCAGGCGCGCCATGTGGACGCGGTTGCGCTCGCCCCCCGACAGCAGCGACACCTTCTTCTGCTGGTCGCCGCCCTTGAAGTTGAAGGCCGAGCAATAGGCCCGCGCGTTCACCTCGGCATCGCCCAGCTTGATGATGTCCTGACCGTCGGCAATGGCTTCCCAGACGTTGGCATTGGGGTCCAGATCGTCGCGCGACTGGTCCACGTAGGACAGTTTCACGGTGTCACCGAACTCGACCGTGCCCTCGTCGGGCTGCTCCTGCCCGGTCAGCATCTTGAAGAGCGTGGTCTTACCCGCGCCGTTCGGGCCGATGACGCCCACGATACCACCCGGCGGCAGCGCAAAGCTCAGGCCCTCGACCAGCAGCTTGTCGCCCATGGCCTTCTTCAGGCCCTCGACCTCGATCACCTTGTTGCCAAGGCGCGGGCCGTTCGGGATGACGATCTGGGCATTCGCCAGCTTCTCGCGCTCGGACTGGTTCGCCATCTCGTTATAGGCGTTGATCCGGGCCTTGGATTTCGCCTGACGGGCCTTGGCGCCCTGGCGCATCCATTCCAGTTCGCGCGACAGGGTCTTTTGCTTGGCCTTGTCCTCGCGGGCTTCCTGCTCCAGCCGCTTGGCTTTCTGCTCCAGCCAGCTGGAATAGTTGCCCTCGTAGGGGATGCCGCGACCGCGATCCAGTTCCAGGATCCAGCCGGTGATGTCATCCAGGAAGTAGCGGTCGTGGGTGACGCACAGGATCGTGCCCTTGTAGTCGATCAGGTGCTGCTGCAGCCAGGCGATGGTTTCCGCATCCAGGTGGTTGGTCGGTTCGTCCAAGAGCAGCATGTCGGGCGCTTCCAGCAGCAGCTTGCACAGCGCCACGCGACGCTTTTCACCGCCCGACAGCTGGGTCACGTCGGCATCATCGGGGGGGCAGCGCAGCGCCTCCATCGAGACATCGACCTGGCTGTCCAGATCCCACAGGTTCTGGCTGTCGATCTCGTCCTGCAGGCGCGCCATCTCGTCGGCGGTCTCGTCGCTGTAGTTCATCGCCAGTTCGTTGTAGCGGTCCAGGATGTCCTTTTTCGCCTTCACGCCCAGCATGACGTTGCCGCGCACGTCCAGGTTCGGGTCCAGCTCGGGCTCCTGCGGCAGGTAGCCGACCTTGGCGCCTTCCGCATGCCAGGCCTCGCCCTGGAAGTCCTTGTCCCAGCCCGCCATGATCTTCAGCAGGGTCGATTTACCGGCGCCGTTGACGCCGACCACCCCGATCTTCACCCCGGGGAGGAAGTTCAGGTGGATATTTTCAAAGCACTTCTTGCCACCCGGATAGGTCTTGGAGACGCCGGACATGTGGTAAACGTACTGATAGGCGGCCATGAGATCCTCCGTTATCGCTTGGGCGCCTAGATACGCGGGGCGCGGCGCTTTCACAATTGCCTCGTCGAAAATTCCCGCGCGGGAAGCGGCCTGCGGTTTACGGGGCCCTTACCGAATCGCCCGATGCTTGCGCCAAGTTTTTGTCCGCCGGTGCGGCGGAAGGGAAGGAACCGGATGAGCATCGAGACAGAGATCCGCCGCTGGAGCGCGGAAGAGCGGGCGCACGGCGAACAGGTCCGTGCCCTGATTGAGGGAGAGCTGCGCACGGTCCTTCTGAACGCCTACCGCGTGATCGACCCCTCCATGACCATCCTGCCCGAAGACCTCTACCAGAAAGAGCTGCGCAAGTTCCGCCGCATCACCACCGGTGATTTCTCGGCCGAGTATTTCCGCGAGCAGGCCGAGATCGCCGCCGACATCGCGCGCCAGATCGATTTCCCCGCGTACCTGCAGGGCTATGCCCATTACGCGGCGGGGCTGCAGGGGGCGCTGGCCCGGGCCACGCTGACGATGCGCAAGGGGCGACGGCAGCCGCTGTTCAGCCAGCTCAGCATCGGGATATTCTCGGATGTGGCGGTGGCCATGCACCACTTCTTCCAGGCCGAAGCCGAGGCCGACCGCCAGGCGACCGATGTTCTGGGCCGCGCCCTGCGCAGCCTGGCCGCCGGGGATCTGACCCACCGGGTGGGGGCGGACGCGCCGGCCAAGATTGATGCGGCGCGGCAGGATTTCAACGCGGCGATGCAGACCCTTCAGGGCACGCTGGGGGACATCGCGACCAGCTCGGCCGAGGTGCAGATGGGCAGCCAGCACATCGCGGCAGCGCTGGAGGCCCTGTCGACGCGGACCGAACGGCAGGCGGCCGCCATGGACACCAGCCGAACCTCGCTCGATCAGGTCAGCAAGACGGTGAAGGGCACCGCCGATGGTGCCCGCAAGGCCTCGGCCGCAGCCACACAGGCCCATGACATGGTGACGAAATCCAGCGAGGGGATGCGCCAGACCCAGACTGCCATGCAGGAGATCCTGGCAAGTTCCAAGGAAATCGCTCAGATCGTTTCCGTCATCGATACGATCGCGATGCAGACCAACCTGCTGGCGCTGAATGCAGGCGTCGAGGCGGCCCGGGCGGGCGAAGCCGGCCGTGGCTTTGCCGTGGTGGCGACCGAGGTGCGCTCTCTGGCGCATCGCTCGGCGGAGGCGGCGCAGACGATCCGCAATCTGATCGAGCAGAGCGCCCGCCACGTCGATCATGGCGGCAAGCTGGTGGACGAGACCGGCGCCGCGCTGGACCTGACGCGCGACAAGGTCGGCGAAATCGACGCGCTGCTGCGGGCCATCCGGGGTTCGGCCGAAGAGCAGGAGGGCAGCATTGGCCAGATCAGCAGTGCGATCAGCCAGAGCAGCGACTTTACCCAGCAGAATGCGTCGATGTCCGAGGAGACAACCGCCGAGGCGATCCGGCTGAGGGATCAGTCTCAGGCTCTGGGCAGCCTGATCGGCCAGTTCCGACTGGAGATCCCACCCGATGGCACGGCCAGCCCCACCACCCAGCGCCGAACGGGCTGATCCGGGAAACGTGCAAGGCGCGTCTGGGCGCCGGGCCCCAGGCGGCAAAAGCAGAGGGCCGCATGGCCCAAGCTGGGTACGCCAGGGTCGACGGAGGGGCGAGGTCAGGGGACTGAGACCGGGACTAAGGGAACCGGATCAGGAACGGGAACGGGAACGGGAACGGGAACGGAAATCAACCCATATGAGGTGAGCGACTTAAAGGCTCACGATCCGGGGTGCTGCCTGCTGCCTGCTGCCTGCTGCCTGCTGCCTGCTGCCTGCTGCCTGCTGCCTGCTGCCTGCTGCCTGCTGCCTGCTGCCTGCTGCCTGCTGCCTGCTGCCTGCTGCCTGCTGCCTGCTGCCTGCTGCGAAACAGCCCACCTGGCCGGCCCCATCTGTCCAGCCATATTCGTACGGATCGCCCTTGCCCCTCGGCGCGTCTCGGAACTGCGGCCCGCAGCAAACGTTGATCCCGGCAGCAGGGAGAGCCACGCCATGACAGACACGACCGACCGGCCCAGCCAGACACCCGCCCCGCCCCCAGAGGCCGACCAGATCCGCAACCGCTACCTGAAACGCATCTTCGCGATGCTGACCGCGCTGGTGACCCTTTTTGCCTTCTGGTCGATCTCGCTGGCCAAGGTGGTGGTGCTGCCCATCGTCCTGGGCCTTCTGATCGCGCTGACGCTGGCCCCCTTCACCCGGCTGCTGGCACGGGCGCGCATCCCGCATGCGGTCGGCGCGGTGCTGCTGATCTTCTCGATCGGCGCGGCCAGTGCCACCGGGGTCTATATGCTGCGCGTCCCCGCCCAGATGCTGATCGAGGAAGTCCCTCAGATCCAGGCCGAACTGCGCCTGAAGCTGTGGAAGATCACCCGCAATGTCGACAAGATGCAGCAAGCCACGGAAGAGCTGAAACAGCTGGCCTCGGGCGGCGAGAAGGGCAGCCAGGACACCAAGGTCATCGTGCAGAACGGACCCTCGCTGCTGCGGACGGCCGCGGCGTCGGCGGCGGGCACCGGATCAACGGTGCTGGTGGCGCTGCTGCTGGCGATGTTCCTGCTGGCCAGCGGCGGCATGTTCCGACACAAGTTCATCGATTCCTTCCCCGATTTCGGATCGAAGCGGCGCGCCATGCGGATCAGCCGCGATGTCGAACGGCAGATCTCGCGCTACCTGGCCGCGATCACGGTGATCAACGCCTGCCTGGGCCTGGCCATCGGCACCGCGCTGCACCTGCTGCACATGCCCTATGGGTTGCTCTGGGGCGTGGCGGCCTTTGGCTTGAACTACCTGCCCTACCTGGGTGCAATGCTGGGCATCGGCGCCTCGGGGGCAGTGGCGCTGGTCAGCCTCGACAGCACGGGGGCCGCCCTCATGGTGCCGCTGACCTACATGCTGCTGACCTCGCTCGAGGGGCAGATCATCACGCCTTGGGTGGTCGGCCGCCACCTGCGCCTGAACACCCCCGCCGTCTTCCTGGCGGTGATCTTCTGGGCCTGGCTTTGGGGCGTGGCGGGGGCGCTGCTGGCGGTGCCCTTCCTGGTGATGATCAAGGTGGTCTGCGACAATGTCCCGGAACTGGCCGTGGTCGCCCGCTTCCTTGACGGAGAGGACGGCCCGGCGCTCGGACGGGCCGAGATGCGCCGCCGCCGCCGTCTGCGCGCCGAGGCCGCCCGCCGCAGCCACGCCATGCGCCATCCCGGCCATGTCACCCTGCCCTCGACCACCGATGCACCGCTGGGCATCGCCCCCGGTCATGGCCCCAGCCCCGGGCTGCAACCCATGAAGGCCCCCCCGCGCGACTGAAGAGATGTTTGACTTTCCCGCGCCTTGCGTCACAAAGCCAAGTCTGATGACAGACCCCTGACGGACCACGCAAGGAGCCTCCCCCTTGGCCGCGACCCCGCCACCCTGCACGACACGCCCCCTGGCCCGCCCCGGCCAGCGCATCGGGCTGCTGGGCGGCTCTTTCGATCCGCCTCATTTCGGGCATCTGCACATTACCCTCGCGGCACTGCGCGCCTTCGAGCTGGATCAGGTCTGGTGGCTGGTCAGCCCCGGCAATCCCCTGAAAACACGCGGCCCCGCCCCGATGGCCGAACGGCTGGCCGCCGCGCGCGCGCTGGTTGATCACCCGCGTGTGAAGGTCACCGATCTGGAAGCACGCACCGGTACACGATACACCGCCGGGACGCTGCGCGCCCTTGGGCGGCTCTACCCGGGCGTGCGTTTCACCTGGCTCATGGGAGCCGACAACCTCGTGCAGTTCGACCGCTGGCAGGAATGGCGCTGGATCATGGAACACTTTCCCCTGGGCGTGCTGGCCCGGCCCGGAGACCGCCTGCAGGCGCGCACATCGCGCGCGGCGCGGATCTTTCGCGACCGCCGCCTGCCCGCCAGCCAGAGCCACCTTCTGGCCCAGGCCCATCCGCCCGCCTGGTGCTTCGTGAATGTGCCGCTTGTTTCCATTTCGTCAACCATCCTTCGCCAGCGTGGCGAATGGGGGTCGCGCTGACACCTCGCCCTTCGACCAGACCCGTGACCCGGCGCCCCCGCCGCGCCAACCAGAGAGGACCGCGCCCTTGACGAGCGCCGCTTTCACCCGACGTGCAGCCCTGCGCAGCCTGCTGGGCGGCGCCATGGCCGCCTCGGCCCTGCCCGCCTATGCCGCAACGTCCGAATCCGTCCGGCCCAAGCTGCGCCCCGCCGCACAGACCGCCGCGCCGGTGTCGGGGCTGGAACATGCGGTGACCTCGATCAACGTGCCGGGCGACACTGCCTGCGTGGTGCATGACCTGGTGACCGGCAAGACGCTGGAATCCTATCACGGCGATCACCCGATGGCCCCGGCCAGCGTCGCCAAGACGATGACCAGCATGTATGCGCTGGAACATCTGGGCGCCGATCACCGGTTCCAGACGCGGCTCTTGACCACCGGGCTGATCGACAACGGCACGCTGAAGGGCGACTTGATCCTGGCAGGCGGCGGCGATCCTGAACTGGACACCCAGGACCTGGGCACGCTGGCCTCGCAGCTGCGCGCCGTCGGCATCCACGCGGTCGAGGGCAGCTACCTCTATTTCGGCAAGGCCCTGCCCGAGACCCGCAACATCGACCCCGGCCAGCCCTACCATGTCAGCTACAACCCCGGGGTCTCGGGGCTGAACCTGAACTTCAACCGGGTCTATTTCGACTGGAAGAAGGTCGGCAACAGCTTCCAGATCTCGATGCAGGCGCCCGCCGGCAGCTACCGCCCCGGGGTCGAGATCGCGACGATGCAAATCGTCGACAGCTCTCCCAGTGTCTTCACCTGGGAGGACAAGGACGGCAAGGATGTCTGGACCGTCCTGCGCAGCGCCCTGAACGAGGACGGCGCCCGCTGGCTGCCGGTCACCCGCCCCGCCGCCTACACCGCCGAGGTCTTTGCCACGCTGGCGCGCTCGAACGGGATCGAACTGGGCACGCCGCAGGCGCTGGATGCGCTGCCCGCCGATGCCTACCAGATCGCGCTGCACGAAAGCCGGCCGCTCGATCAGGTGCTGAAGTCGATGCTGTTCTATTCCACCAACGTCACCGCCGAGATCGTCGGCTGTTCGACCACCACCAAGCTGATGGGCAAGCCGCCCGCCTCGCTGGAAATGTCGGCCAAGTACCTCAGCGCCTGGCTGCGCGCGCGTTTCGGGATGCAGCAGGTGGCGATGGTCGACCATTCGGGGCTGGGCGATGCCTCGCGGGTGTCGGTGAACGATCTGGCGGGGATGCTGAATTCGGAAAGCGCCCAGACCCGGCTGCATCCGCTGCTGAAGACCATTCCGCTGCGCAACGGCGGCAAAAAGATCGACCCGAAACACCCGATGACGGTGCAGGCCAAGACCGGCACGCTGAACTTCGTCAGCGCCCTTGCCGGTTACGAGATCGCCCCGAACGGCCACAAGCTGGTCTTCGCCATCATCTCGAACAACCTGGAGAAACGGGACGAGCTGACCCGCGACCAGAAGGAACACCCGCCCGGCGGGGCCCCCTGGCTGGCGCGCGCCCGCTACCTGCAGCAGGACCTGATGGAACGCTGGGGCGGGATGTACCGCAGCTGATCAGTTGCGCTGCATCTCGGGCAGCGCGGTCGAGACGGCCGTGGGCACGAAGGACGAATGATCTGTCATCACCCCCAGGACGGGGACCAGGCAGAGAAGGGCAAGACCGCCGAAAAGGAACACGCGGCGCATGACGGAACCTCGGGTGCTGTTGCTGCCCGCCATGAGGTGGCGGGCACACCCCCTTGGTCAATTCCGTTATGTGGATGCGTGGCCCTGTGGCAACAGCTGGCCGGTGACCGGCCGGAACTGGCCGCCCGGCGTTTCAGCAGGTTTCAGCCCGCCGCCTTGCGCGTGATCACGGCCCGGCGCAGGCACGGATCACCGGCCCGCGATACCCCGATCACCCCCGGGCCCGGCCCACTGGGGGCGGAGTCCCGTCAGCCCCGGGTGGCGCGCCATCCCTGCCCTGGCCCTCAGGCGCGCAGGTGGCGGGCGCGGGCGCCACGCTCGATCGCGGCGGCATGCAGGCGGTCCAGGTTCAGCTCGTAGCGGATTTCTTCCAGCAGGCGCAGCTCGGGCTCATGCAGGGTGCCGTCGGCGGCGGCCACGTCGCAGGCCAGCGCATAGGCGGTTTCGAACAGCCGTTCCGACAGGTTGTCGCGAATCAGCCCGAAGAGCGCATCCAGCCCGTCCTCTTCCGAGAACAGCTCGAACACGATGGTGGACATCTGCTTGATGCGGGCATCGTCGTATTCCGCGAAGATCGGCAGGGTGTTCACCTGGCTCTCAATCTTGATCAGCTCGGCGGTGCGCATGTTCTCGTCGGATGCGGATACCGCGATCATCAGCAGGACGAGGCAATCCTGTTCGGACAGCGAATGAGAGATCTCGGTCATGATGGGAAACCCTGAATTCTGCCTTGAAGGCCCAGATTATTGACCTTGGGCAGGACGCACAATAGGAAGCGCAGGTCCCGGAGCAAGGGTGCAACCCAAGGAGTCCATCATGTCCGAACTGCGCGCCGCAGCACTTGAATCGAAGGCCTGGCCTTTCGAGGAGGCCCGTGCCCTGGCCAAACGGTACGAGAAGGCTCCGCCCGAGAAGGGCTATGTGCTGTTCGAGACGGGCTATGGCCCCTCGGGCCTGCCGCATATCGGCACCTTCGGCGAGGTGGCCCGCACCACGATGATCCGCACCGCCTTCGAGGCGATCAGCGACATCCCCACCCGTCTGATCTGCTTCTCGGATGACATGGACGGCATGCGCAAGGTGCCGGAAAACGTTCCGAACCAAGAGCTTCTGCACGCCAACATCCAGAAGCCGCTGACCTCGGTCCCCGATCCGTTCGAGCAGTTCGAAAGCTTCGGCCACCACAACAACGCCATGCTGCGCCGGTTCCTGGATACCTTCGGGTTCCAGTACGAATTCTACTCGGCCACCGAGTTCTACAAGTCGGGCCAGTTCGACGCGGTGCTGAAGCGCGCGGTCGAGAAATACGACGACGTGATGAAGGTCATGCTGAAGTCGCTGCGCGACGAACGCGCCGCGACCTATTCGATTTTCCTGCCGATTCACCCCGAAACCGGCCGTGTCCTCTACGTGCCGATGAAGAAGGTGGATGCGGAAAACTACACCATCACCTTCGATGACGAAGACGGCCGCGAATGGACCCTGCCCGTGACGGGCGGCACCGTGAAGCTGCAGTGGAAGCCCGATTTCGGCGCCCGCTGGGCCGCGCTCGACGTCGATTTCGAGATGTACGGCAAGGATCACAGCACCAACACGCCGATCTACGACCGCATCTGCGAGATCCTGGGCGGCAAGAAGCCGAACCACTTCACCTACGAACTGTTCCTGGACCAGAACGGCGAGAAGATCTCGAAGTCGAAGGGCAACGGCCTGTCGATCGACGAATGGCTGACCTATGCCTCGACCGAGAGCCTGTCGTATTTCATGTTCCAGAAGCCCAAGACGGCCAAGCGGATGCATTTCGATGTCATCCCGAAGGCGATGGATGAATATCACCAGCAGCTGACGGCCTACCACGCGCAGGACATCAAGGGGCAGCTGGCGAACCCGGTGTGGCACATCCACGGCGGCAAGGTTCCGGTCTCGACCATGGTGGTCAGCTATTCGATGCTGCTGAACCTCGCCTCGGTTGCGGGCGCCGAGGACAAGGAGACGCTGTGGGGCTTCATCCGCCGCTACGCGCCGGACGCCACCCCGGAAACCCATGCCGACCTGGATGCGGCAGCCGGTTTCGCGGTGCGCTACTACAATGACTTCGTGAAGCCCGAGAAGGTCTTCCGCGCCCCCACCGAAGCCGAGCGCGAGGCCCTGGAGGCCCTGCGCGACGCCCTGCGCGCCTACGACGGCGAAATGACCGACGAGGCGCTGCAATCGGTGGTCTACACCATCGGCCGCGAGCGGTTCGACCCGATGAAGGCGTGGTTCTCGTGCCTTTACGAGGTGCTGCTGGGCGCCGCCCAGGGGCCGCGCTTTGGTGGCTTCATCGCGCTTTACGGCGTGACGGAAACCGCTGATCTGATCGACCGCGCCCTGGCCGGTGCATTCGCCTGACGGCCTCGCAACGCAATAATGCCGGATCGGCAATGAAAGGGCGCCTTCGGGTGCCCTTTTTCATTCCCATTTCACGAAACGGCAGGGTTTCAATTCACGATTCCAATCCAGAGATTCGCCCCCCACTTCCCTCCGTGGCCCTTGTGGACTGAGGATTTGACCGTCTGGTCCGCAATTGCGACAGGCATGTGGAACCGAAAGAGAACATCAGGAACGGCAATGCGGATTTCCGGTCTTTTCCATCCGGGATAGTCATTTCTTAGGGGATATCTGGAATTCAGAACGGGTCACACCCTCGCAAAAGGGAATGCCCATGTTTCTTTCTCAGCCCCTTCGCCGCATCGGCTTTGGCCTGTGTGCCCTGCTGCTGTTCAGCGCCTCTGCCCAGGCCCGCCCGTCCGAGAAACGGATGATGCTCGACAGTGGCCTGTCGACGCTGGGCTTCTACATCGACCCGATCTTTCACGTCACGCCACGGCTGAACCTGCGGCTGCCGATCTACAACGGGCTCCGCTTTGGCCAGCTGGACATCCGCCGCGGCAACCGCTTTACCGGCAACCTGCTGGCGCGTTCCATCGCGGCGATGGCGGAATACCACCCGTTCGACAATGGCCTTTACGTCACCGGCGGGCTGGCCGTCGGCGGAT
This sequence comes from Pseudooceanicola sp. NS-SX9, assembly GCF_057380705.1. Lineage (NCBI taxonomy): Bacteria > Pseudomonadati > Pseudomonadota > Alphaproteobacteria > Rhodobacterales > Paracoccaceae > Pseudooceanicola > Pseudooceanicola sp. NS-SX9. The sequence continues at coordinate 3,153,038 of NZ_CM170818.1, forward strand.
ACGAGGCCAGCGGCATCGCCACCCACCTGACCGCCGCCGGACAAAGCCATTACGGCGATTTCGCCCTGTCGATCGAGCAGACCACCGCAGTGGCGCCGCAGATCGGCCTGGGCTACCGGCGGGTCAGCCAGAACGGCTTTACCATGCTGATCGAGGCCGGGGCCCGCGTCGCCCACCACCGTGCCACCCTGACCGGCACCGACGGCCTGCCCGCAGACGCCCGGGCCGATCTGGAAGGACAGATGCAGGATCTGAACGATGACCTGTCGGACTGGCCCGCCTATCCCTACCTCAGCCTGGCGGCGGGCTGGCGGTTCTAGCCGGACGCAGAAGGGCAGCCTCGCCACTGCGCCAGCCCTGGGGCCATCTCGCCGCGCTGCTGGCCGTGGACCGCGAAAGGGCCCGGCGCACCGGACGCGGCGGGCGTTCCAAACACCATTTTCGACCGAGCGTTGAAAAAGTCTCTGAACCGGCGCGACCGGGCGGATCAGCAGAACTCCCTCCCGCAAAGGCTCTCCTGAACACTTGCGGTTTGCCAAGGGGCGGCCTGCAGGACCAGCGGTCCAGGATTTCGGGCCATGTCTTGGTTCACAGAGTTTTCAATACAATCGGCCCTCTTCTAGGCCGGGGGCCCGGACAGATCCTGGGGGGCCAGCCGACAGGCCTTGCCGAAGCCCGCGTTCAGCAGCCCCGACAGCGGCACCAGCCGCACCAGCAGAAAATCCGCGAAACCGATGTACAGCTTCGCCTTCGGCCGTTGCGACAGATAATGGGCGGCCAGCGCCTGAAAGGCGGGATCGTCGCGCGGCACCGGCTGCGGACGCGCCTGCAGGGTCAGCCGCGGATGGGTCAGCGGATCGCCCCCGGGGCCGGGATCACCCAGCAGCAGCGACACTTCCGCAGCCGCCAGCAGCGGGCCGGTGTGATCGGCCAGCCGCGACACCAGCGTCAGCGGCTGCCCTGCGGGATCGCAGGCCAGGGCGATGCGGGTGACGAAAGGCACGCCCTCGCGCAGCGTCGCCAGCGCGCCGTGGCGGGCAGTGGTGATCAGACGACGCGCCAGCGCGCAGGCTTCGTCATCGGCAGGACGGTGGGGATCGGTCATGGCGGCACGATAGGCCTGCAGCGGCGGCGCGGGAAGGGGTCAGAACTCTTTCCAGAAACCGACCTTGAGACGGTAAAGGTCGCTGTTGGCCAGCGCGGCCGAGCCGCCCACGTCGATGGAAAGGCCCTTGCGCATCGGCACTGCCAGCGACACGGCCATGCGGGCAAAGGCGGGGTCGGACTGGCTCTTGCCGGTCTGCAGCTGGACATAGGTCTTGGCCTTGCCGGCAGGCGAGACGCCGAAGGTGAAATCGGCCTTCCAGTCATAGCTGCCATCGCCGGGATAGAATTCGACCGCGGTTTCCGCCGTGACCCAGCCCTTGGGCCAGTCAAGGCCCCGCCCGATCGCCAGCCCCGGCCGCAGCACCGGCCGCCCCGAGATCGCCCCCGCCCCCAGGTCTGCCCCGAAGGCGAACCGCCCCGGCGCGGGCAGTGGATGGCTGACAAAGGCCACCATCTTGTCCAGCCCCGAGATCGCCCCCCCGACATCCGCCCCCAAGGTCCAGCTGTCGCTCAGCCCGTATTCGTAGAAGAGCGTGTAGCCAGTGGTCAGCGGCCCGGCGGTGCCCAGGCCATAGACCCGCAACGCCCCGGCGGCAAAGCTCTTGCCATCGCCGCGTGGCCAGGCCCCCGCCCCGGCCGGCGTCGCCAGCCCCACGGCCAGCAGAAGTGCCAGAGCGATGCCCGTTCCTCTGCCCATGCGCCCCCCTCAACCGAGAGAAGTATCACTACAGCAAGGTTAACGCTTAACTAATATTTAACGCCAGGATCTCACGGGCCGAAAAGCCGACCCTCCGGCCCAACGGGACACAGCCGAGGCCGTCATCCAATCGCATGCCATACTGCAAGACCTTTCTGCTTTTGGGGAGCATCCGTGCCGGGAGCGGTGTCATCTTCGCGGTCGGCATATGCCGCCGCATGGTGGGGCATCGCGGGGCCCCTTCCAATGTGGGGAGCACCCCATCGGCCTTGACGCGCGGATGGTGCAACAGCCTCGGCGGAATGGTTTGGGCCACGTCCCGGCAGGGACGCGTCGACAGCTCGGCGCGGTCGGTTGCGGCTCAGGCCATGGGTTCGGCTTGCCGTTGGAACATCTGACCGGATTTCAGCATTGCGGCATGATAACCGCCAGCTTGCGCGCCACGGCAACGGCGGCACGCTTGCAGCCAATCCGCTCCCGCAGCTGCAGGCCCGCGGGTCTCGGCGCACCGTCGGCCATGGTTCTGGTCAGCACCACGGGCCGCCGCGTAGAGCCCCCAGATGGGCGTTCCCGCGTCGCGAGATATGCCCGGCGCAATCGACCTTACCGGACGGATAGCGGCGCGTGGTCAGCCCGATCCGGGCGGCAACGGATCCCGGGGCCAGAGCTTTGGGCAGGCGGCAGGCGGAACGCCCCCTGCCCTGCCACGTCGCCCCCGGCGCCCGGTTCCCGGATCAGGCAGCGGCCTCCTGCGGCACGGGGCGGCTGGGGGCATGCATCCGGATCCCCTGGCCGAAGCTGGTCAGGATGACGTCCTCGCTCACGCCGACGGCGGCCAGCTTGGCCCGGATGCGGCAGATATAGACGTCGATGATCTTGGGGTCGGGTTCGTCCTGCCAGGCATAGAGCTGCAGCATCACCTGTTCGCGGGTGACCATGCCGCCGTTGCGCAGGGCCAGCATCTCGACCAGCTCGTATTCCAGACGGGTCAGGTGGATCGGCATGTCGCCGTAATGGACCTGCATCTGGGCGACATCGACGGTGATCGGTCCGCAAAGCAGCTCGGGGTGGGCAAAGCCCGCGGCGCGGCGGACATAGGCGCGGATCTGGGCGGCGACCTCGATGGCCTTGGAGGGCCATTCGATCATCGCATCGGCGCCGCGCGTCAGGTACAGCGCCCGGTCGCTTTCAGTGACACGGCGGCTGACGACACAGATCACGCAGGCGGGATACTGGGCACGCAGCCGGGCCACCAGCGCGGGCGCCGCCAGGTCCGGCACATCGGGATCGATCAGGAAGGCGTCCAGCTCTCCGGCATCGGCGAATTCGAGCGCCTCGGCGGCATTCGCGGCCTCGGTGATGTAAAAGCCTTCGCCGCGCAGCGCATGGGCCAGGCCGGCGATGTTCCAGGTGGTGTCGGTGACGAGAAGACGCATCCTGCAAATCCTTTCCTCGGGAAACGAGGGTCTGGGTTCGCGGATGCCCAGGGTGGGCAAACTCGGCCCACACCGTCGCATCGTGATTGATCCCGCGGCGCTTCGGCCACTGCCGGGCGGCCCCTGTCTGGTCCCCCGGCCCCGGTGCCCCTGGGGCATCCGGTACAGGATCTTTAATACCGCGTTACGCAGCGGCAGGCCACAGGAAAGAGGAATTTCATCAAGTTTTTCATTTAGTTGGTTAACAAACTCTTACACCCCTAGGAACGGCAACGGGCGGCAGGGATGTCCTGCCGCCCGCCCTTGCGCCCTGTCACCTGCCTCAGCGCGGCTGGCGGCGCGCCTCGCGGTCAGATATCCGCCGGATCAGCACGTAGAAGCTGGGGACCATGAAGACGCCGATGAAGGTTGCCGCGATCATGCCGCCCAGCACGCCGATGCCGATGGCATTCTGCGCCGCAGCCCCGGCCCCTGTGGCCAGCGCCAGCGGCACCACCCCCAGGATGAAGGCGAACGAGGTCATCAGGATCGGCCGCAACCGCATCCGTGCGGCCTCGATCGTGGCGGCGACCAGGGGCTTGCCCTGGGCCTCCAGGTCCTTGGCGAATTCGACGATCAGGATGGCGTTCTTGGCGGCCAGGCCGATGGTCGTCAGGATGCCCACCTTGAAGTAGACATCGTTGTCGCCCGCCGCGACCCAGGCCGCGACCAGCGCCCCCAGCACACCCACCGGCACCACCAGCATGACCGAGAACGGCACCGACCAGCTTTCGTAGAGCGCCGCCAGCGACAGGAAGACCACCAGCACCGACAGCGCATAAAGGTAGGGCGCCTGGTTGCCGGACTGCTGTTCCTGATAGGAAATGCCGGTCCAGGCCACGCCGTAGCCGCCTGGCAGCTTGGCCACCAGTTCCTCCATCGCCTTCATCGCATCGCCCGAGGACACGCCCGCCCCCGCCTGCCCCGAGATCGACATCGCATTGGTGCCCCCGATCCGCGACAGCGTCGGCGAGGCCGAGACCCACTGCGTCGTCATGAAGGCCGAGAACGGCACCATCTCTCCGTCGGAATTGATGGCGTACCAGTCGTCGATATCCTCGGGCTGCATCCGGTAGGGGGCGTCGCCCTGCACGATGACCGGGCGCAGGTTGCCGTTCATGTTGAAGTCGTTCACCGTCTTGCCGGTAAAGATCGTCGACAGCAGCGTGTTCACCGCCGAGGGCGTCACGCCAAAGCTCTGCGCCTTCTGCTGGTCGATGTTGATGCGCAGCACGGCCTCGGATTCATCGCCCGTGACACGCAGGTTCTGCGCCCGGCCATCCTGCTGGACCAGGGTTTCCAGCTGCTTGGTGGCCTCGATCATGGCGGCATTGCCATTGTTGGCCTGATCCACCATGTACATCGAGAACCCCGAGGTATTGCCCATCCCCGGGATCGCCGGCGGCTGCAGGAAGAACACCCGCCCCGCCCGCAGGGTGCCGAAGGCCTTGTTGCCGGCCTGCACCAGGGCGCCGGCGGTCTGGTCCGCCCCGGTCCGCTGGTCGAAATCCTTCAGCTTGACGAAGATCATCGCCTGGTTCGCCCCGGTCCCCCCGAAGGCAAAGCCCAGCGTGGCAAAGGTGCTGTCGACGCTGGCGGCTTCCTTGGTCTTCAGCCAGTCGTCGATCTGGTCCACGACGCTCTTGGTCTGCGTCGTGGTCGAGCCCTCGGTCAGCTTGACGATCACCATCATCACGCCCTGATCCTCGGAGGGCAGGAAGGACGAGGGGATGCGCTTGTAGACCTGGGTGGCGGCGGCCACCACCAGCGCCAGCACGAAGATCATCACCACCGGCGCCTTCAGGAAGCGCCGCACGGTGCCGCCATAGCCCTGACTGACGCGCTCGAAGTTGCGGTTGAACCAGCGGGCCGGGGCGATGGCGCGGCCATGGGCGGGCTTCAGCATCGTCGCGCACAGCGCCGGCGACAGGATCAGCGCCACCAGCGCCGACAGCACCATGGCCGAGATGATCGTCACCGAGAACTGCCGGTAGATCACCCCGGTCGAGCCCCCCATGAAGGCCATCGGCAGGAACACCGCCGACAGCACCAGCGCGATGCCGACCAGCGCGCCGGTGATCTGGCCCATGGATTTCTCGGTGGCGGCAAGGGGCGACAGGCCCTCTTCCTCCATCACGCGCTCGACGTTCTCGACCACGACGATGGCGTCATCGACCAGAAGGCCGATGGCCAGAACCATGGCGAACATCGTCAGCGTGTTGATCGTGAACCCCATGGTGGCCAGGATCGCGAAGGTGCCCATCAGCACCACCGGCACGGCGATGATCGGAATGAGCGTCGCCCGCCATTTCTGCAGGAACACCAGGATCACCAGCAGCACCAGCAGCACGGCCTCGCCCAGGGTGTGGTAGACCTTTTCGATCGACAGCTGCACGAAGGGCGAGGTGTCGTAGGCATAGTGGATCGTGACGCCCTCGGGCAGCGCGGGTTGCAGCCTGGCCAGCGTCGCGCGCACGGCGGCGGCGGTGTCGATGGCATTGGCGCCCGCCGCCAGGTTGACGCCGAAGCCGGCCGCGTTCTCGCCATTGAAGAACGAGTTGACGCCGTAATCCTCCTGGCCGATCTCGACCCGGGCGACATCGCCCAGGTAGACTGCGCTGCCGTCGGCCTCGGTCTTCAGCAGGATCTGCTCGAACTGCTCGGCCGAGGTCAGCTGGCTTTGCGCGGTGATGGTGGCGGTGAACTGCTGGCCCTGGGTGGTGGGCAATTCGCCCAGCGTGCCCACGGACACGGTGGTGTTCTGGTTCGCCACCGCCGTCGTCACGTCGCTGGGCGTCAGCTGGTACTGCGCCAGTTTCAGCGGATCCAGCCAGATCCGCATCGCATAGCCGGAACCAAAGACGTTGATGCCGCCGACACCGGTGGTGCGTTCCACCGGGCCCTCGATCATGTTGGTGATGATGTCGCCCAGCTGAACGGTGGAATAGCGCCCGTCCGCGGAGACAATCGCCCCGACCATCAGGATCGAATCCGACGAACGCGACACCTTCACCCCCGCGGTCACGACCGCATCGGGCAGCTGGCTCTCGATCGAGGAGACCTTCACCTGGACCTCGTTCTGGGCGTCTATCGGGTCGATCGAGCCGTCGAAGGTCAGCGTCACCCGCGCCGATCCCTGCCGCGAGGAACTCTCCATGTAGAGCATCCCGTCAAGGCCGGTCAGCGCGTCCTCGATGGTCGAGGTGACGGAATTCTGCACCGCATCGGCGGTGGCGCCGCTGTAGGTGGCGGTGATGCGGATCGTGGTGGGGGCGATCTCGGGATATTGCGAGACCGGCAGCTGGGTATAGGCGAAGGTGCCCGCCAGGATCGTGACCAGCGCCAGCACCCAGGCAAAGACGGGGCGGTGAATGAAGAAACGGACCATCGGGCGTCAGTTCCCGTTGCCCGAGGCGGCCTTGGCCGCATCGGTCTTGGTGCCGCCGGTCTTGGCCGCGTCACCCGGGTTGGCATTGGTCTGGTCGACCACCAGGCCGTTCTTGTCGATGGTGACGGGCACGGTCTTGATCTTGGTGCCCGCCTTCATGTCGCGCAGGCCGTCGACCAGCAGCTTGTCGCCCGGTTCCACCCCTTGGGTGACCACCCAGGCGTTTTCGTAGCTGCCCTGCGAGGTCAGCACCACCTGCTTGGCCACGCCATCGGCGGCGATGAAGGCCGTCAGCGTTCCGTCCGAGGCCCGGTCGGTGGCGCGCTGCGGCACCAGGATCCCCTGCCGGGTGCCCAGCACGATGGCGACGCGCAGGAACTGGCCGGGCAGGATCAGCCGGTCGGGGTTGTCGAATTCGAAGCGGAAGTCCACCGATCCGGTGGTGGTCGAGACGATGGCGCTCGGGCTGACGAGGGTCCCCTTGCGTTCATAGGTCTGGCCGGTTTCCAGCGTCAGGGTGACGTCCAGCTTGTCGGCCCGCGTCAGCGTGCCGTCGGCGATCATCTGGCGCACCCGCAGCATCCGGGCCGAACTTTCCTGCACGTCGACATAAATCGGGTCCAGCCGCGTGACCGTGGTCAGCGCATCGGTCTGGTTCGCCGTCACCAGCGCGCCGACCGTATAGGCGGGCACGTCGGGGATGCCGTTGATCGGGCTGCGGATCACCGTGCGGTCCAGGTTCAGCTGCGCCGATTTCAGCGTCGCCTCGGCCGAGCTGAGCGTCGCCTTGGCCGAGGCCAGCGTCGCCTGCGCGGTTTCCAGATCGCCCTGCGTGACGCCGACGCCGTTCAGCCGCTGGTAGCGGTTGACGGTGGCCTGGGCGGCGGACAGGGCGGCCTCGGCGCTGGCCTTCTCGGCCTTGGCGGCGGCAAGGGCCACGTCATAGGTGTCGCTATCCAGGGTGAACAGCACGTCTCCGGCCTTCACCGGGCGGCCGGCGGTGTAGTTGATCTGCTCGATCGTGCCTTCGACACGGGGGCGGATCTCGGTCTGGTCGCGGGCCACGGCGCGGCCCGGCAGGGTCAGGGAATAGGGCACGCTGGAGGATTGCAGCGTCACCACGCCGACCTCGGTCGGACCAAGTTTCTGGGCGAACTGGGCATTCGCCAGTCCAGGCACGGCAATAAGCGCCAGAATGGCAATTGTCCTGCGCAGGGCAAGCATGGTCATGGAGTCTCCCAAGGGCTGGCGGACCGGATCACGGAAAAGGATAATGTGTGTGGAACGAATGAGTACGGGAATTCCGTCCCCTCTGAGTTGAGCTTTTCGTGACACTCCGTGCAAACCTGTACCAGTCAATTGCGCAAGACAGGCACGTGAAAACGAATGACCGCCGCGGCCCGGAGGCAGCGGCGGTCATTTGACCGGCAAAGCGGCGATCGTCAGTCCTGGCGATGGGCCGGGCGGTCGGGCACCAGATGGGCGGCGATGCGGCGGCTGACGCGATCCGACACCATGTCGGCATGGCGGCAGTCGATGTCCCAGACCTGCAGCGCGCCTGCATAGGGCTGCCACAGCGCCGGGGTCCGGGTGCTGCCCGCATGATCGAGGCGCGCGTGCACATGGGTGACGGGGACCGCGACGCGCGGTTCGTGATGGCCGCGCACCAGCCGGTTGACCTGCTGGACAGAGCGCACCACCCCGTGCTGCGCCGCCATCGGCAGATGCCCCAGCGGATGGCCGGTTTCCCGCAGGAAGCCCAGGATCTGCGCGCGCGTCACCAGATGCGGATAGGCATCGGGGTCATGGCCCGCAATCGCCAGCAGCGCGCGCAGGGCGGCGCCCTCGTCGGGCTCGGGCTCGTTGCGCCAGCATTCGGACGGATAGGCATCCAGCAGGATCAGCGCGGCGACCTCGCGGCCGCGCGATTCCAGTTCGGCCGCGACGGCATGGGCGATGATGCCGCCCAGCGACCAGCCCAGCAGATGCAGCGGCCCCTCGGGGCGTTCCGCGGCGATCCAGTCCGCATATTGCGCGGCCAGAGCCGTCAGGCTGTCGGGCAGCGGCGCGTTGGGATCCAGCAGCGGCGACTGCACGCCGATGACCTGCCAGGGTTTCAGGTGCCGCGCCAGACGGCGATAGCACCAGGAAATCCCGCCCGCCGGGTGGATGGCGAACAGCGTCTTGTCGCCCTGCCCCTTCGACAGCCGCACCAGTGGCCCAAGGCCGTCGTCGCTGTGCCCCGCGCGGTCCAGCCGCTGCGCCAGATCCGCCAGCACCGGGGCCTCGAAGATGGCGCCAAGGCCGGGGTCGGTGCCAAGGGCCTCCTCGATGGCCAGCGACAGCTGCACCGCCTTCAGGCTGTCGCCGCCCGCGGCAAAGAAATCAGCCTCGGCCGAGGCAGGCCCGGGCAGGCCCAGGATCTGCGCATAAAGATCCGCCAGGACAGTTTCGGTGCCGGGGGCGGCCGGACGCGCGGCCGGTGCATCGCCGAACTGCGGCGCCGGAAGTTGCCGGCGGTCCAGCTTGCCTGAAGGGTTCAGCGGGAAAGCATCCAGCCGCAGGATCGCGGCCGGTTGCATCATCGCCGGAAGGCGACCGCTCAGGGCCGCGCGGATATGGTCGGCATCGGCTTCGGGCGCCACCACATAGGCCACCAGCCGCGCCTTGCCCGCATGGTCGGGGGGCGCAAGGACAGCGGCCTGGGTGACAAGGCCTGTGGCCTCCAGCGCGGCCTCGATCTCGCCCAGCTCGATGCGCACGCCGCGGATCTTCACCTGATGGTCGATCCGGCCCAGGAAGGTCAGCGTGCCGTCGGGCGCGGCCATCGCCAGATCGCCGGTGTCGTACATGCGTTCACCGGGCACGAAGGGATCCGCCGGGAACCGTTCCGCCGTCAGGTCGGGCCGCCCCAGATAGCCGCGCGCCAGTTGCCGCCCCGCCAGATAAAGCCGCCCCGCGACCCCATCGGGCACCGGCCGTCCGCGCGGGTCCAGCAGATAGAGGCGCGTGTTCCACACCGGCCTGCCGATCGGCACCGAGGCACCCTGCTCCTGCCCGGTCGCAGGCTGATAGGTGACGTCCACGGCGGCCTCGGTCGGGCCATAAAGGTTGTGCAGCGTGCCGGTGATGCGCTCGCCGAACTGCCGCGCCAGGCTGGCGGGCAAGGCCTCGCCACTGGCGAAGACGCGGTCGATCACCAGCCCGGCCGAGGCCGGCGCCGCCAGGAACAGCGACAGCATCGAGGGCACGAAATGCAGCGTGGTGATCGCCTCGTCACGGATGATCCCCGCCAGCTGGACCGGATCGCGATGGGCGCCGGGGGGCGCCACCACCAGCGCCGCCCCCGACAGGAAGGGCAGGAAGAATTCCCAGACCGACACGTCGAAGGTGGCGGGCGTCTTCTGCAGGATCCGGTCTGCGGGGCCGAAACCGTAGTGGTCGCGCATCCACAGCAGCCGGTTCACGATGGCCCGATGGTCGATCACCACGCCCTTGGGCTGCCCGGTCGAACCGGAGGTGAACAGCACATAGGCCGCATCCTCGGGCCCGGGGGCTGTGGGCTGCGCACGCGGGCCTTCGGACCAGGTCTCGGGCGGCAGCACCGGCACGTCCTGACCGGCGGTGTCAAAGCCCGCCTCGGCCAGCACCAGCCGGGGCGCGGCGCGTTCCAGCATGTCAGCCCGCCGCGCCGAGGCATCCTCGGGGTCGAGCGGCACATAGGCCGCGCCCGCCCGCACCACCGCCTGCAGCGCCACGATCAGCGCGACCGAACGCGGCAGCGCCACGGCCACGACGCTGCCCGGGCCGATGCCGCGCGCGGCAAGATTGCCGGCCAGATCGTCGATGGCCGCATCCAGCTGCGCGGCGTTCAGCCGGGTGTCGCCGAAGACCAGCGCGGGGGCATCGGGCGCGGCGCGCAGCCGGTCGCGGATCAGCGCCGCCAGCGTCGTGTCGGGCACCGGATGGGCGGTGGCGTTGCGTGTGATCACATGGGTTTCATGCTCGGCCGGGGTCAGCGTCGGCACATCGGCCAGACGCTCTGCGCCAAGGGCTGCGGCCAGGAAGGCGGTCAGCCGTTCCGCATGGGCGGTGGTCATGGCGCGGTCGTAAAGATGCGGGTTGGCATCGGCCTGCACCAGCAGCCCCGCCCCGCCATCACCACGGAAGCAGAAGGTCAGGTCATCGACAGAGCCCGCGCCCAGGATCTGCAGGCGCGTCGTCAGCCCCGCCATCTTGGGCGTCGCATCGAAGGGCAGCACGTTGACCAGCGGCCCGTGCAGCCGCTGCCCGGCGCCGATCCGGCCCAGTTCACGGCGCAGCGCCTCGCCGCGGTAACGGCCATGCCGGCGCATCCCGGCCATGCGTTCGGCGGCAGCGGCCAGCCAGTCAGCCAGCGGCGCGTCCTCGTCCACGGCAAGGCGCAGCGGCAGCACGTTGACGATCGAGGCCGGCACGCGCGAGGCCTTCGTGCCCATCCGGTTCATCAGCGGCACGCCCAGCACGACCTCGGGGGTGTCTTCGCGGGGCGGCAGGCAGCGGGCCACATAGGCGCCCGAAAGCGCGGTCAGGATGTCGGGCCACGACAGCCCCGTGCGCGCGGCCAGATCATGCAGCGCGCTGCGGGCGGCTTCCGGCAGCGGCACCTCGGCGCGGTGGAACCAGCGGGCCGAGGCCGCATCCCCGGGGGCCATCCCTTCGACTGCCCCCAGCCCGGAAAGGGCCTCGTGCCACCAGGCGCGGTCCTTGTCGCGTCTGGGGCCGTCACGATAGGCCGCATCCGCGTCCATGGCCTGACGATAGGAAGGAAAGGCGGGGCCGGGTTCGGTGCCGGTGACGGCGGCATTGTAAAGCTCGGCCAGGCGGTTGGTGATCAGCACCATGGCATAGCCGTCGGCGGCAAGGTGGTGGATGCGCTCGGACAGGATGTGGCGCCCGGGGCCCAGCACCCACAGCGTGAAGCCCGCGATCGGGCCATGGGCCAGATCGGCGGGGGCCTTGGCCTCGGCCAGGATGGCGGCACGGGCGGCGGCTTCGGGGTCGGCCTCGGCCGAGAGATCGCGCAGGGCAAGGCGCGGCGCGCCGCCCGGTTGCAGCCATTGCCGCGGGCCGTCGCGGGTTTCCGTGAACCGCAGCGACAGGCATTCGGCCTCTTGTCCCAGCCGGTCAACCGCCTCCGACAGGGCCGCCACATCCAGCGGCCCGTCGATGTGCAGGGCCTGCCCGGTCATGAAGACCGGGCTGCCGGGATCGCGGCGCTGCGCGTACCAGATGCCATCCTGGCTGTCGGCGAGCGCGAAACGCCCCGCCTCGATCACACCCGCGACGCTCACTTTGCCTGCGCCCCGGCCGCGATCTGCCACCAGTCCTCGAAGGTCTCGGCCTCCATGAAAAGCGAGAATTCCAGGCCCGGGATGACCTCGCCCCATTGCATCAGCAGGGTCATGACCTGCATGGAATCAAGGCCCAGATCGACCAGGCTTTCGTCCGGTTCGACCTCGGCCACGGGGATGCCGATCTGGGCGGCGATGTCGGCCTGCATCTGGTCGCGGCTCAGGGCCAGTTCAGTGTCGCTCATGCGGTTTGTTCCTTCTGGGCGGCCTCGTCTGCCAGCACCTCGTCGCGCAGGGTGATGCGCAGCTGGCGGCGGCTGATCTTGCCGACGGCAGTGATGCCGAAACCGTCGACAAAGCGGATCTCGTCGGGGATCTTGAAGGCGGCGATCTGGCGGCCACGCATGAACTTGCGCAGCTCGACCGCCTTCAGCACATGGCCGTCGCGGGGTTTCACGAAGGCGCAGATGCGTTCGCCCAGATGGGCATCGGGGATCGAGACCACCACCGCGTCAAAGACGCCGGGATGGGCCAGCAGGTGGTCCTCGACCTCTTCGGCGCTGATCTTTTCACCGGCGCGGTTGATGTGGTCGCCCGCCCGACCCTGCACCACCAGATTGCCATCCGCCCGCCGCAGCACGATGTCGCCCGAGCGGTAATGGTCGTTTTCAAAGCTGCGGGCATTGGCGCCCGGCTCGTCATGATAGGCGTTGATCGTGTAGGGGCCGCGGGTCAGCACATGGCCGGGCGTGCCCTCGGGGACGGGGTTTCCGGCGTCATCCAGCAGCAGGATCTCGTCATCGGGCGAAATCGGGCGCCCTTGGGTGGTGACGATGGTTTCCTCGTCATCATCGAGGCGGGTGTAGTTCACCAGCCCCTCGGCCATGCCGAAGACCTGCTGCAGGGTGCAGCCCAGCACCGGACGCACGCGGCGCGCGCTTTCGGGCAGGAACTTGGCGCCGCCCACCTGCAGGACCTGAAGGCTGGGCAGTTCGGGTTTCATCCGTTCGGCCGCATCCAGCCACAGCAGGGCCAGCGGCGGCACCAGCGCGGTGATCGTCACGCCTTCCTTCGCGATCAGCGGGAAGGCCGCGTCGGGGACCGGCGAATGGCCCAGGACCACGGTGCCGCCGGCGTAGAAGGTGCCGAAGGTGCCGGGGCTCGACATGGTGAAGTTGTGGCCGACGGGCAGCACCGCAAGAAACTTGCTGTCGGGGGTCAGGCCACAGATCCGGGCGCTTTCGCGCAGGGTATAGATATAGTCGTCATGGGTGCGCGGGATCAGTTTCGACAGCCCCGTCGAACCGCCCGAGATCTGCACGAAGGCTACGGATTCGGGATCGGGATCGGCGGGCAGCGTCGCCGGATCACCCTGCACATCGGCCATGGCGGTGAACCCGCTGTCGCCCGGATCGCCCGCGACGATGACATGTGTCAGGCCCGGCAGGTCCGCCTGAAGCTCGGCCGCGAGGGGGCGGTAGTCAAAGCCATCCGCCTTGTCGGGGATGATCAGGCCGCAGGCCTCGGACTTGCGCAGCAGGTGCTCAATCTCGGTGCGGCGATGGGCGGGCAGCGCAAAGACCGGGATCAGACCGGCAGCGAACAGGCCGAAGGTCGCGTAGAAGAAATCGGGCGTGTTGCCCAGCTGGACCAGCACCCGGTCGCCGGGTTTCAGACCCAGACCCGCCAGACCGGCACCAAAGCACTGCGACCGCTCGGCCATCTGGGCATAGGTGACGCGGGTATCACGGTGCACCAGCGCGATCCGGTCGGCAAAGTCGCGGGCCCGGTCGCGCAGCAGCGCAGGAAAGGTGGCGCCGGTCCAATAGCCCTTGGCGCGGTAGAGCGCGGCACGGTCGGCCGGGAAGATCTGCTCGAGCGGTTTCATCGGGTGCACTCCGTTCTGGAAAACGGCCGCGCCCTGCGGAGGGCGCGGCCGAGAAAGGCTTAGTCTTTCAGGGTGATGCGGGTGATCTTGTCGCCCGTTGCATCGTCATCGCCCTGACGCTTGTTGACGACCAGCACGCCGCCGTCCTCGTCCGCGATCAGGTGGTTCGGGAAAGAGCCGATCTTGAGGTTGCCGATCACGTCCCCCTCGGGCGAAAGCACCGCAACCGTCCCCGAGGCGCGCACCGCCACGTAGACATCGCCATCCTTCGCCACCGCCACGTTCAGCGGCATCGAGCCCACCGGAACGCTCTTGATCAGCTTGCCCGAGGCCATGTCGAGGATCGACACGTCATCGCTGCCGGCATTGGCGGTGTAGATGTGGTGGCGCTCGGGATCGACGGCCAGACCGATGACACGCTCGGCATCGGGCACGTCATAGCTGGCGGTCTGCTTGCCGGAGGCCAGATCCACCACGGCGACCTCGGAGGTGCCAAGACCCGCGACATAAAGCGTGCCCGTGGCCGGATCCAGCGCCAGGCCCGCGGTGCCGAAGGTCTCGCCGCGCTTGCGGGATTTCAGCTCGATCGTGGCGACGTGTTCCAGGGTCTTCTCGTCGAAGACCTCGACATCGGGGGTGAAGGTGGCCGAGACATAGGCCTTGCCGTCAAACACCTTCACGTCGCGCGGATGCGCCACGCTGTCATCGGGGAACTGCTTGATCAGCTTCAGGTCGTCGGTGGAATAGACCGCCACGGTGTTCTGGCGCGAATTCGTCACCCAGACCTGCCCCGCCTTGGCATCCACATCCAGGCCATAGACCGCATAGACGCCGCCCTTGTCAGAGGCCGGAGGCGTGACTTCGGCGATCTTCTTCAGGGTCTTGGCATCGTATTTCGCGACCGTGCTCTGCTCGACCGGGGGGCGGCCGTTGGCGGCGGCCACGAAGACCGCGTTCAGCGAGGGGGCCTCGGCCACCTGGTAAAGGCCCGGCACGCCGTCATGGGCGGCAACGGTGAACTTGTCGGCGCCGACATCGCCCAGATCGGGCGCCACGCGGACATCGAAGGTGGTGGCATAGGGCGGATCCTGGAATTCCGCGACCACCGGATAGGCGCCGACCTCGGCATTGGCGGGGATCGAGACGGCCAGGCTGAAGGTGCCGTCGGCGCCCACGGTGACGGGTTCACCGCCGTTCAGGGCAACGCCGCTCTGGCGGAAGGTGATCTTCTGGCCGGGGGTCAGGTTGCGCCCTTTCAGATCCACCTTGGTGCCCGGCAGGATCGGGCCGGGCGCGGCCGCCATGGCGATGAACTGCCCGTGCGAGGTGCCGGTTTTGGTGAAGGCATCCTGTGCCTGGACGCTGCCTGCGGTGACCAGAAGGCCCGCGATGGCGGCGGCGACAAGCCAGCTCCCCTGGCGGCGGCGCGGCTGACCGGAAACATGGGTCATGCTGAAAAGACCTTTCGCTGCTTGGGGCATCTGACACGCGGCCCCGTCGATGTTCAGAGGTCCCTGTTCGCTTGCAGCGGCGCTGTGGCTGGTCCGAAGGCCATGCCTTCGCGCGGGGCCAGGGCGGACCCGCCCCCCGCGGTTCCGGCGCGGGGTGAACGCGCCGAGGATTAGTATTCCTGATAAAGTTAGTCAACTAATGACGGGAGCACAGGCGCCCTCACGTTGCCTCGACCGCTCAGGCGCTTAGAGCGGCACGCCGAGCGCCAGCGCGCGCCAGCTTTCACGGACCGAGCGGCTGTAGGTTTCGCCATGCGAGAGGCCGGGGAAGAGGGTCAGACCGGGGCTGCGACCGGCGCGCACGAAGGCCTGCGCCAGGTCCGGCAGGGCAGATTCGGGCAGCGCGTCGCGCATTTCCATGAAGGCGCGGGCCTCGGGGCGCTGCGAGCGCGTGGCGCGGGCCTTTTCGGCGCTGCCATAGTGGAAGGTGACGGGAAGGCGCGGGCGCTGCCCGGCGGCCAGCTGCGCCTGCAGCCCGCGCAGGAAGGCCTGGTTATCCCACCAGAGCGCGGGACTGGCGGCAACCGCCCCGGCAAAGGGCGTGTCCCCCTGCCCCATCGCGTGCCGCAACACGAACAGCCCGCCATAGCTGTGCCCCCACAGCCACCTTTGCCCGGCATCGACCGGCGCCAGCCCTTCGGCCCCGGCGATGATCTGCGGCAGCAGGGCCTCGAAGGCGGCGGCGCCACCGGCGGCGCGGCCGTGCGGATCCAGCACCGGGCGGCCCTGCGGATCGGGGGGCGTGTAGTCACGGGTGCGCTCGATGCGGGCAAAGCGGGCGTCGGTTTCGGCGCCCAGCGTCACCAGCACGGCACCGGGGCCTTCGGCGCAGCGGGCGCGCACCGGCGCGTCGATGTCCTGCAACGCGGCATTGCCATCCAGCGCGTAAAGCACCGGAAAGCCGCCCGGCGGCGGCGCATGGTCGGGGATCAGCAGACGGATGTGATGGCGAAGCGGCCCCGGGGA
This sequence comes from Pseudooceanicola sp. NS-SX9, assembly GCF_057380705.1. Classification (NCBI taxonomy): domain Bacteria; kingdom Pseudomonadati; phylum Pseudomonadota; class Alphaproteobacteria; order Rhodobacterales; family Paracoccaceae; genus Pseudooceanicola; species Pseudooceanicola sp. NS-SX9. The sequence goes on from NZ_CM170818.1 coordinate 3,169,403, forward strand.
CGGCAGAAAGAAGGCCTCGTGCCGGTAGGCATCTGCGGACATGCGTGCTCCTTGCGGGGGCGTCCCCCGTGGCTCGGTGGTCGATCTGGCTGGCATTCCGCTGGCAGCGGCGGACCTTAGCGATCCGCCGCCCTGATGCAAGGGTCAGGCGACCGGCGTCACCACCACCCCGAGGGACGCCATGTCGCGCCAGTATTCGGGATAGGTCTTGGAGGTGCAGCCCGGATCCAGGATGCGGATCCCCTGCACCTTCAGCCCGGCCAGGGCAAAGCACATGGCGATGCGGTGATCGGCATAGGTCTCGATCTCGGCGGGCAGGGTCTGGCCGGCGAAGGCGGGGCTGCCCTCGACGATCAGGTCGTCGCCCTCTTCGCGGGCAAGACCCGGGCGGATGCGGTTCAGTTCCGTCGACAGCGCCCGGATCCGGTCGCATTCCTTGACCCGCAGGTTCGCAATGCCGGTAAAGCGCACCGGGGTTTCGTTGAACATCGCCATGACCGCCAGCGTCGGGATCGCATCCTGCATCTGGTCACCGACGATTTCCGCCGGCATCCGGGGGAACTGCGCGATCACCGCATGGGCGCGGGCGTCAGGCTGGCTCATCCCATCAGCCTGGGCACCGATGTCGATGGCACCGCCCGTCAGCACCTCGGCAGCCCAGAGGTAGGTCGCGGCCGAGGCATCGGGTTCGATGGCGTAATCCGCGGCCACATAGCCCGTCGGATGGATCAGCCAGGCCAGCGGGCCGACCTCCTCGACCTTGGCACCAAAGGCGCGCATGACGGACAGCGTGATGTCGACATATCCGCGCGAGCCGATGGCCCCGCCCGTCACCTGCACCCGGATCGGCATCGGCGCCACGGGCGCGGCCATCAGCAGCGCCGAGACATACTGGCTGGAGAGCGAGCCGTCGATTTCCAGCAGCCTTTCCGTCTGCGAGGCCAGCGCGCCCGGGTTGCCCCGGATCACCACCGGCGGGCAGCCGGTTTCGGTGGCCGCATCGACGCCCAGCCGGTTCAGCGCGTCGACCAGGGGGCGGATCGGGCGTTTCTGCATATGCGCATCGCCGGTGATGACGACCTCGCCTTCGACAAAGGCGCAGGCGGCGGTCAGGAAGCGCACGGCGGTGCCGGCATTGCCCAGGAAAAGCGGCGCCTCCGGGGCGACCAGATGCCCGGGAGAGGTGACGGTAAAGGTGGTGCCGTCCTGCGTGACCTCGACCCCCATGGCGCGCAGGGCGGTCATCATGTGGCGGGTGTCATCGCTGGTCAGCGCGCCGGTCAGCCGGCTGGTGCCCCGCGACAGCGCCGCCACCAGCAGCGCCCGGTTGGTGATGGATTTCGACCCCGGCAGGGTGACCCGCCCGGCAAGCGGCTGGACGGGCGGCGTGATGTCGACGGCGTGAAGCGGATCTGCGGGCATGGCTGGGGTCTTCCGGTCTGTGGTCGGGTGCCCTCCCTTACAATGCCCGGAGCCCTTGCGGTAGCCCCGGCAGGACGGACAGCCCCCGGGCCTGCGCCAGAAGTCGGGTACCACATGCGGAAGGAAGGGGGGTGGCGGAGACGAAGGAAAGTGTATTTTTTCATCAACGAATTGATTTTAAACATTTTTTTGAAGGGTGATTTCTTGCGTACCACATTTCAAACCACGACAAGAGTATCATCTTACTTCGCTTTGCCTGTCTTGGCGTCATGCCGCTCGTCTTCGGTGCTCAGTCGATCCAGTAGCGCTTGAAGAATGATTTCCTCGATCGTCTCAATCCGCAGACCATGTTCATATGCAAGACGGTCAACAAGGTAAGCAATTTCTGGATTTTTAGGCCCATACATGGGCCAGTCGTTCAACTCGTGGCTGTCAGGATGTGCTCGTGGTTCCATTGTCTGTCCCTTGCATAGTGCTTAGGTGCTCGGAGCTACCCAGCCGCAGCGAAGCCATCTAAGATTCTGAAATTCAACACACTTTCATAAACACATGTGTTCATTGGATTTTATTGCCATTCAGTGAAGCTAGATGATACGGTGAAGGCGGCGTCTCGACTACCGTTGGCCGTCAAGAGTGAGACCATGAGCAAGAACTACACATTGTACATCAAGGCCTACACGCCCGAAACCATTCCGATGGCTCGGCTGGCTCAGTACATGCAAAATCTCGCCGCCATGCTAGGCCACGACGCCGCGGTTCACTTCGACACGCTGAAGCCTGGGAGCACGCAACTCGTGACTAGAGTTGACCATGAAGAAGTGCCTAAGGTCGAAGCTCATATCGCCCAAGTAAAAAGAGGCGAAGGAGGCCCCGAGGCAAATAAGGCTAAGGCAGAGATTGATCGCTTGCTTGCGGAAGATAATGCGACAGGCTTCGTATACGAAAACGATGATCAAAGCGCGGAAATAATTGCATTCCCGGGAGTAGAGCGCGCTAAGCCAGAGACATACGGTCCGTTCAATCAGGACGGAACGCTAGATGGTATCTTGGTCAGTGTGAGTGGCGCAGATCAGACTGTGCACCTTCAGCTGCAAAACGGCGGGATTAAGTATACTGGCATTGACACAAATCGCGAAACCGCTCGACGCCTCGCCAAACATATGTACGAGGAAGTGCGAATATTCGGGACGGGTAGATGGCTTCGCGATCAAGGGGGCAATTGGGTTCTTAAAAAGTTCCGTGTGGACAATTTTGTGGTGCTCGCGCCGGGCAGCATTAAAGATGTCATTGATCATATGCGCGAGATTGAAGGAAGCGACTGGTTGGAAATGGACGATCCGATTGGCGCGCTGAAAGCTCTGCGGGAGAAGGGGAACGGCTTACACTAATGGTTGTTTTCGATAGCTCAATTTTGCTGCTAGTTTTGGACCCAAGCGCCAAGGCGCCAGTCGATTTAAATACTGGCAATCTTGTGGAGAGTTCCGCTGAACGGATTGAGCACCTGATCGCCAATCTTACCGCAGATAAGGAGAAAATCGTAATCCCTACACCCGTTCTGAGCGAGGTACTGGTTCATGCGGGCACTGCAATGCAGTCATATCTTGACGTACTTAACGGGCACGGTGCATTTAGGATTGCCCCGTTCGACCAAAAGGCGGCTATCGAAGCGGCGCTCGCTATGAGTGATGCAATAAAAAGGGGCGGACATCGCATTGATGCTGCAAACCCGGATGCCACTAAAACTAAGATAAAGTTTGACCGACAAATCGTCGCGATAGCGAAGGCTGAAGGAGCACATACAGTTTATTCCGATGATGCGGATGTGCACAGCTACGCAAGACACTCAGGATTAAAGGTCTGCCGAACCGCTGACCTTGATCTGCCTCCAGAGGATCCGCAGCAATCCTGGAATTTCGATGAAGAGCATTGAAAGTCGGCTGCTCTAGTCGAAGCTCCAATATAAATCTGCTCTTTCTCGTTTCGTCGCCGTTGCTGCGAAATCAGCAACGCCGCCTTTCCACTCCGAACAGAGCTCGTGATACGGCGTGTTGTAGAAAGCCCTAAGAACAAAATTCAAGAATCGATACGGCGTTAAAGCGCCGACTACCGGTATTCTACAGTTCTTATACTGACCCACCGTGAAATGCGAAGCTGGGTGAACGTAATCCTGGAATGATGAAAGATCAAAGTCAAATCGGACGGGAGTCGTCACGATATCTTTCATGACAACCTCAGCAAAGAGAACATCAGTCTCATAAATTTCTGGATCGTTTTGATACTCCAGCAAATCCGGAGAGGGGTAGAAGGAAAGTACGTGCTTCAAGAGCTCGTTCTTCCGAAATCGGTAGCGAAATTGCACGAGGGCGCCATCAATCAGGCGCATATTGAAGGCTCTCTTTTGCCGGAGTACCTCATAGGTTTCCGCATAAGGCCTATTGCGCAACGCGGCTGACGCCTCTTCCAGCCCCGAAATTGACACCTCATCCACCGCGCCCTTTTCAGATGGATGGGTTGTCATGCTCGGAAAGTTAGCTTCCACACACAAGCCAACTTCGATCATTTTCGAAGTTAGCTCACGAATTTCCGCGGCAACCGAATTGAACTCTCCCATTTACTGCTTTCCCAGGAGACCGCGGAGAGCTTGAATGTCACTTTCGGCCAAGTCATCCAATTGAATGTCTCCTGCCGCGAGCTGCTGCACGATGACAGACATGGATTGCTTGGCGGATTTAACTTTTTTCTTTTCTTCAGCAGACATGTCCCGGTTAACCACTCGTAGTCGGGCACGTAGATCTTCGTCGGGGTACACGAAATCAAGGCGATAATCGTGCTCCACAATAGAGTTATATTCCTTGACCAACCCATCCATATTTGGGCCGACGCCGGTGACACGCACCCAGGCTTTGCTTCGGGTCATCGCAGTGAAGAGTCTATTCCGAACTTTGCCAATTTCCCCAAAGGAGCTGTAGCAATCTTGGGCATTGATAACGTAGACCATGCCGGCTTCATTTCCTTTTGCACGGAAGATTCCAGTAAAGGCAACGGAGCCCTCATCAGGCTTGAAGAACACATCTCCCGACGTGTCCACGCCAGCCAAGTGCGAAGGGATTCCCTTATCGAAGAGAATTTTCCTGATTGCGCCGACCTGTTTAGCTGTGCTCATGGGGTCTGGATTGATTACGATAATGTCTTCTGGCCTCAGCTCATCGTAAGTGAGGTTCTTTATAATCTGATCAGCCACCCATTGGGCCTGCGAGCTAACATCCTGAAAGCTCTCAAAGATGATAAGCTCGTCGACTACACTCGGACGCTCCAGAAACTCTGGGCTGGCGACCTTTGTGCGCCCCAAGGAGACCTTTTCGCCGTCTTCAAGTTGGCCGTCTAAGACCTCATATCCTACATCTGTCCAAAGTTCTGCGCGATCAAACATTTGCGTGAGGCCAGTGTTGAGCTTTTTATCCGGCTCTCGATAAATTCCAAATCCCAGCGCATGAGCGGAAGCGAGTACTGGCCGCGAGTTTCGATAACATTTGTCTAGGATGATGTCTTGGCTCGCAACCGAACCGTCGAAAGTGACAAGCGGCTTATTGTTTTGGTCTGTACCGAAAATTTCTTCTGGTGCCGGTAGGCTAGCATCCGTGAGCGACTGTAGTTCGTCATAAGCATAGACTAGCCGCTTCTCGGGGCCCAGAGAGTGGTAGCATAGCCTTAGAAAGGCCGGATCAAAGTCTTGCGCTTCATCAATAAGAATAGCATCATACATCGGCTTGATCGATTTAACTTCAGATAGCGCAGCTGCTGTTACGCCAGCGAAAGCCCCATCATAGCCATACTTGCTTTTAGCCTGCTGGAAATCATAATAGGAAGCGCCGTTTTCCACGCAGAACTGATAATAGATTCCGGATCGACTTGCGCCGCCGGGTGCGCCCCATGCGTTAATCACTTTGATATTTTCGTTTGGCTGTTCGCCAGTCTGTTCCACAACGAAGGTTTCGATCAGTCTTAGGAACTGCTCTTTAAGCGAACGAGTATTGAAGGTAACTGCAATCTTCCAATCTGGATTCTGAGAGTGGAGATAAGCCGCCTTCAGCGCCAGAACAATTGTTTTGCCTGAGCCAGCAAGTCCTCGAATCCGTTGAACGCCTTCAACTGTTTCGATAACAGCTTTGCTTTGGCGGGCATCGAGATTTGCTATGGATTCCTCAAGGAGCTGGAGTGCAGCTCCATGGGAATCGGACCTGACATTGGCTCTGCGCCGCCGATTCCTGCGAATGGTCGAGATTGACTGGATAACAGACAATACCGATTCATAAAGCGCAGGCTCGCCCCAGGAAATAGATTGAATAGCTTGTACGATCTCCTCATCATTAACAATCCTACGTCCTTCGTCGTCTTCTCCAGACGGTAGCAAAGGCGCGTAGGTCAATGTCTCGGGCACAGCGAGAAGCTTTCGACCTTTACGAAGAGATTTGTGCTGCATGAATTTTGCATCAAGCAGACTGGCGACGTCATCTTGCAGCTCACCGTAGCCCTGGGCTTCCTTGCCTTCAACCAAGTTGATGGCGACTACACCGTGCTCTCGCGATATGAGAAGTGCGTCAATAGAAATGGATTCATCAGACGAAGACAGGACGGGGTAGCCGACATAAAGAACACCTTCCAGTTGCGAAAAGTGTTTCTCGAACGTCTCAACAAGCCTGTCGGTCGAAACGGGTTTCCTGGCCGACCCCCTGATAATTTCCATTGCTTTTCTTTCTTACATGTGGGCCTTCAAACCGTCTTGTAGCAACTTCACTTGCCTTCGGAAACCTCGAACGACACCCGCTTACTGTGTGCGGGCAGGCTGGTTGGCCAGCGCCGATGTTATCGATGGGGACAGCGCTTGGCATGCGGTGGGGTTGGCCTTCGGCTGGGCTACGTGTCAACGATACATCACGGGGAGACCCTGCTACGGGCTGAAAGCCGAGGTCTTTCGTTAACATCCGTGCCGATCGCCTGCCTACTGCTGGCAGACGATGGCAGCTGAACAGTTTTTCGCGGCGTAGCGAGCGCACAACTTCTGGTCGCTGTGCATTCTGTTGGCCACGAGTCGGTGGCCCGCTTCTGCTACCCAAAGTCACTTCTTTAGGCGCTCGGTTCGCTCCATCCTGTGGCGCATCTTTGTGCCAGTGCTTACCGAGGCGGTTGAGTTTCTCAACGTGTCGGAAGTTCGCGTTCTCTCTTGACCTAGTTTCCTATTTTCGTTGGCACGTCCGCGAGATGCGTTGCTAATGGCTGGTGTCGCGTTTCTTCGAGGAAGTACCTGTCTAATTCCCGCGCTCACACTGGAGGCTGCCCAGCCAGCTTGCAGATTTCCTGATAGCATGGGCACGATGAAGGGAATTGCCAGTACCATAGCAAGAGACAGGATTACTACTCCGAGAAACGGCACCATCTTCCCAGCTTTGTCGGCTGTATCGATCGAGCCGAGATCACTGACGAGCAAGCTAACCAAGCCGAAGACCATCGAAAAGACCCCAGCGATCACGACTGGATAGAGGGCGAAGCTCGCCAGTGACGACATCCAGCGATGAAAATAGTCCTTAGTCACGTCAAACATCGAGCAGAGGATCATGATCGGCGCCAGACCAACCAGCAGCGTGATCATCATTTTCGCAAGAACCAAAACAGCTCCGGCCAGCCCGCCCACTAGGGCAATCAGGGCCATGAAGAAAACGCCCATCAGCGCCTTGCTGACCCTCGACATATGAGAGGCGGCTTCATTCCCGTACTCTGCCAGCCGGTCCATTTGCAGATCGAACCGCGCCGCGAAATAGGCCGACCCAATCGCATCCTCGCCGGTCGCTGAGCCGATCAGGCTGCCAGCGAGCTCGTCCAGCCCGTCGATCAGGTGCTGGCTGACAAAGTTGAAGTTCGCCCAGTTCAGCGCGAACGCCTTGATCAAGCTGATCTTGAAGAGCAGCACTAGCATCTCTCGCCCGTCCATGGGCCGAATTTGCCATGCCATGTTGATGAAGAGCGCGATGATCGCAACGGTCGCGGCCCCCATGATGATCGTGCCGGAAATCTCTGCTACGGCGGCGAACTGCGAAGTTGCGACGGTATCTAGGCCCTTGTCGGCTGCCTCTACGATGAATGTAACGATCCCCATCAATCAGCCTCCTGACATTGTTCCCGCAGTGCTGCGCGAAGGTTCGAAATGACAGGGAAATACTCGGTGGCGGCCCAGGTGACATGAAGGCTGTCCGTTGCCTGCGGATCAGCGAAGCCAAGCGCGTCGAACTCCTCTTTGATGCTGGACCAGTCAGGCCAGAGTGCATCGCAGGCACATGAGCCCGCCTCTAGCGCCGCCTGGTGTCTTCGAAGGGAATAGAGGTCATCTGCGGCGGTATTGCGCCATGCATCGCGGAATCCCCTGTAGGTCATTCCATCCGGGCGCTTTCTGACCGTGCAGCCGTAGCGATCTGTTCGGGCAGAGCTGGCGGAAAGTAAAGGCGTGGCCGTATCTGCGTAGACGGGGCCAGCTGAGGCGATCAGGATTAGCGTGGTGAGCAATTTCATGTCGGTTTCCTCCGATCAGTCGGCGCTTCGAGGTGATTGATCGATGTGCGTGAAGTCGCGGCTCGGTGCCGCGCTCAGCCAACCTTGGATCGCGGCGAGATTGCCGTGTTCGCTGAGCACGATTTCCAGCCCGTGGCGAAATCCTTTCGGGCACTGGTTGGCGTATCGTCGGGCCTGCGCGCCCAGCTCGAAGGCATAGCTGTCGTCCCAGCATGCCCCGCTACGGATTAGCACCCCGATGCGCTCCAAGGCGTCGAACGCGCGATCACTGCCCGGACGCCATGCCAGCCATGGGTTCACCGGGAAGCGCGGTTTAGTGTTGGAGCGCATGGGTATCCTCCCTGTCTTCGCTCAGCGCGTCTCGAGGTGCTTCTTCGCTCTCTGCGCCTGTTCCATGCTGTCGTTGAGCTGCGCGGAATCCGGCATCCAAGCGCTCAATGCTGCGGCTAAGGAGAGCTGTGATCTGAGCAACGCGATCACGGAGCTGCGTAACCCAGCCAGCTCCGTCCGCGTCTCCTCGCCGTAGGTTGTCAACTCCTGCGCGGATTCCTTCGAGGCTTCCGTCAACCGCTCGACGCAGCTCAGCAATTCGCGCTCTAACGCTGTCAGACCATGCATCGCTCACTCCTTCGGCAGAACGAGACAGTCCACCGGCGCCCCCGCCAATTGACACCGGTCCAGCGTCGCCCGGCCATCGCGTGGGATCAGATAAGTCGCCTCGGGACGGTCGATCACTCGCAGACCCATCGTGTTCAGGTTCGGCATCAGCCAGGTCATGACCGACCATGTCGAAATCCCCGTGCTGATCATCAGGCAGCAAGCTACCAATGTCGGCCACATCAGGGCTTTCCACTCCGGCCGTGCTGCGTTCGCGCTCTGCCTCATGAGGTGTTTCCTCACGCGCAGCAGGTAGCCTTCCGTATCGGTCTTGATTGTAGCCAGCGCGTTTTCGGCAATGCCCTTCAAATCGGTCCTGAAGCTCTGCAACTGTGCGTCGATCGAGGCGGCGTTCTCGGCCCTGATCCGCTCCATGTCCGCGTTCAGCTTCTCGCTCAACCGTTGCTTCGGCTCTCCAGTTTTCATGAAAACACGTCCCTTTTAGTCTGAAATTTTCTTTTGAGATTGGATCGACGATCGAGACAGTGTTGCCTCGCTGCCGATTGACCTCGTACCCCGCGTCCTGAAACGCGGTGATCAAGGTCGCACGATCCGTGATGAGCCCGACCGAGATATGATCACGTAACCAATCATGGATTTCTGCCCGGGCTTGCTTCCGCTCCGCTGACTCCCTGACTTCTTTGAAGTCGAGCCTGCGTGCTGCATCCAAAGGATCGGCCCATCCATGGGTTCTGTTCATCAAGTCGCGCAGGCTGTCGAAGGCACGCTCATAGCCGGGCGGGGCAATGTTGAGGCTGTGCCCGCTGTACAGCTCCATGCGCGGCGTGCAGAAATGCAGCTCGACGCGATCCTCGTGGGTGTGGCGCACCCAGAGGCAGGCGTAGCGGTCTGCATCGAGCCCGGCGAAGGCGATCTCTTCGAAACGGTCGATCACCTCCTGCTGCTGGTCTTCGGTCGGGGCGTCCTCGCCGGCGAAGCTGACGACGCCGGCGCGGTAGGTCCATTGGTGCGGGCAAGCGTCGATCAGGTCGATCATGCCCTGTGGATCGCCGCGCACGACCTCTGGCAGCGGCGCACGCGTCACGGTCATGGGCTGGCCCGACGCATCGCGGATCAGGTCGCGGTTGTCGTCATAAGCCAGCACGGTGCGGGCGGTCAGGTATTCGACCGGCCCCGCACCGCCGCCTTTGCCGTTGGGAAAGAACTTGATCAGCATCCGGGCGGCCTCCGATGCTGTGCAAGGATTTCCACCAACCGCCGCTCGATGCTCACCAGCGCCGCCGCCACGCGCAGGGCTTCGACCTCGCTGGATCGGCCCGCGCGGGTCGCCGTGTTCAACCAGCGCGCGATCTGGTTGAGGTTCCCGCCGTAGCGCGCCACGGCCAGAACGAGAGAAGGGTCAACGCGGGGTGCGGGTTTGCGTCGCCGAGACTGCGTGGCCCACAGGGCCTCCCGCAGCAGCTCGGCGGCAGACAAACCCGCCGCTTCGGCTTTCGCTCGAAGCGCCGCCTTCTCTTGCGCCGAGCATCGGAAAACGAAGGTTTCCGTGCGCGGCTCCTTTGCGCGGCCTAGGGCCGCGCCGGTGGGGTTCGAAGGGGAGGCTTGCCACCCCTCGCAAGGTCCCGTGTCAGAAGCGTCAGCGTATGACATGGGTCGCCTTGCTCTTTGTGCAGACTGCTTGATGTTCGAGGTCACCATGCCACCTCCGCACGGCGAAGCTCTGCCTCTGCAACCAGGCCACGCGCCAGCAACTCACTGGCCTGATTGCGGGAAATGTGCTGGCACATCCAATTGCGCTCCCGAACGTATCTGGCGAGCTGGCGAAAGTGCTTTCCCTCTTTTTCGGCCGCGTCGATTTGCGCTTCACGGGCCTCTTCGACATAGCGCTTCCAGCGGCTCTCCCGGAACCAGTTGTCAGAGAAGCACACCTTCGAGCGGGTGTAGCCTTCGGTCTCGGTCGCGTAGGCTCGGACTGCGCAGGATAGCTCCTCAGCAGGTGTCCCGTCGTCGAGTGCCTGTTGGAAATGCTGGCGACAGGTGGTCTTTTTCCGTCGCCGATCCGCCGGATAGGCTGACCAAGCTTTCTCGAAATCCTGATTATCCGCCTCGCGTGCATCCACGCGCGTAGGTGGTTTCTGGGTGGTTTTAGTATGGTTTGGGGGTCGTGAAGACCCCGGGGGTGGGGTCGTGGTGACCTCGGGGGCCGGGTCATTCGCATCCGGGGTCTTGCTGACCCCGGTTTGCTGTTGCCCCCCTTGAGCGTCCGTTTTTCTTTTCGTCAGGTCATGCAGATTGGACACGGTTGCAAGACAAATGCGATACTCGTTTGTGTACCCGTAGTCACATTCGCGCTCCCCTGTCTGAACTAGGATGCCCTCGGCGATGAAGTCACGAACGATGCGCTTGACCGTGGCCAAGCTCAGTTCGGTGAACTTCGCGATGCTGTGTTTGGAGCAATAGACGCCCTCGCCATCGTCAGAAGCCTTGTCCGCCAAGAACATGATGACTTGCTTGCGTGGGGCGCTGCCGAACTTGCGTTTATTGCATCGATTTGAGACCTGCCAACTCATGACGCGTCCGCCCTCAGGAAGGCCGAGCAGACATTTCGCGGCAGGAAGCCTACAAGGGAGGGCAGACCAGACATCGACGCCGTTCCTGATAAATTGGGTCGAACGCGACCACGTAGTTTCGCGTGGCCCTCGTTAGGGGCGCGCACCATGAGTGCAGCGCCAGGCTCATTTGTGTGCATCATTGAGCAAGCCTTTCCCGGCAGCCCGCCTCAGGCGGTCTGGCGATACCGAGAACGGCATCGGCTACAGGGTTGAGTATTGGGGCGGCTTGGGCTTAGACTTCTGGTGCGCAAGAAATCAAAGCAAGGCTCCGCCCGGTGCGGGGTTTTGCTTTTCTGGCCTAGGCCACATCGCCTGGCGAAACGCGGTTCTCTTCAACATACGCGTTCAAATCAGCGCCATGATACTTCACACGCCTGCCAAATTTTAGGAAGGGAGGCCCGACCCTGCGGTGCCGCCATTGTGCCCGTTTTGATCGGGGCGCAATGATGTCTAGCTCTTCGTCAGCGTCATCATAGAGCCGGTTTCCATCGAACATTTCGTATAGCAAAGCAGATACTCCAGTCGCTTGTCGCTCATTGCTACTGAATTGATAGATTTCTGCTCTGGTGTCATGTTTTCGACCCAACCAACTTCCGAAAACAGAAGAGGTTGGTCTTCATCAAACTGGCTATTCTCGATCAGGCATTGACGGTAAAATCGCAAGTTCTCGTCAGTTTCAGGACGTCCCTTCGCCCGTCTCGCTCTGGCGTAAGTTTCTGTTTTCAAATTGATTGCTTCGTAAACTTCATCAAGGCAGCGACAGAATACACCGCTCAGGACGACGCTGCCATCAGCCACATACTTCCCGCAAGTTACTGGCTTCTTCAGGTAGTGTTCGTAGGCCGCTCGCAAAGCTAGGGCCACCCGGTCTGCGAGCGCATTCCCCCTATTTTGGTGCGGTGCCTGTAGCTCAAGATGAGCACGATAGGCGGAGACCAAACGATGAATTTTGGAACGAGGCTCGTTGAACAAGTCTACATCGAACATAAGGTTCCCGGGGGCCGGTATGCTCGTCAAGATGGCTGCCAGGTTCTGACGAAAAGCTGAGACATCTCCCGAGGAGTTCGCGCCACCCAGCCACACCTCCTCTCCATGCAAGATCTGCTCGGCACGTTTGAGAGCGTCGATAGCCTTCTTTGTTACATCTTTGCCATGCTGAGACTTGTCGAGATACCAAATAGGCCCCTCGTCATCGTTATAAATCAGGCTCGCAGCGAAATATGACTCGGCGCAGACAAGTGGAATACGAAGGTACTCTTCAAGGATATCGTCTATCAGCTTCACTTTTTCTGCGTGGGCTTGCCGGTAGGGATTTACGTCCGGAACTGAAAAATGAGCCTTATACGCGCTCCAGCGTCGGCGAGCCGTGCGAGTGCGTTTCTCGCGCGATATCCGCCGGAACCGTGCCTCCTGGTCATCCATCCGCGGTACCTCCATGAACATGCTCACACCATTCTGACATCAGCACGCGGCGACGTTGAAGGAGATCAGATCGCGCATAAGCCCTCTCGACTTCGGACCCAACCTTGTGGCCCAAACTCAGTTCAGCGACCTCGCGCGGATGGTTGCCAACCTCGGCTGCCCAATCCCGAAACGCAGAGCGGAACCCATGGACAGTCACATCCTCGATCTTCATCCGCCGCAAAAGCATCAACATGGACATGTTGGAGAGGGGTTTGTGGCGGCGTTGTCCCTCAAAAACGCAGTTGGCACGAAGCGCCTTGAGCGGATCGATGATCTCCAGCATTTGGGCAGTTAACGGGACGCGATGCTCTGAGCCCGTTTTGGTTCGCGCTTCGGGTATCGCCCAAGTCAGCTCATCGAAGTCGAACTCTTCCCAAACCGCTTGAAGGACTTCGCTGGTCCGGCATCCTGTCAGGCAGGTGAACATCAATGCCTTAGCCGCCATGCCGCTTTGCCGAGATAGCTGGCCGTAGAACGCCGGGACGTCCTGCCACCGCATGGCATTGTGGTGCTTCACCTTGGCCTTCACGCGCGGCAGGACACGAGCGTCCATGACGACCGTCACGGGATTCTCGCCTTCACGGAAGCCGCGTGAGCGGGCGACGTCCAGAACCGCCTTCATGCGTTGTGCGACACGACGAGCGGTCTCATGCTTCTCGGTCCAGATAGGAGAGAGGACTTGCAAGACTTCTGGCTGATCAATCTCAGACACAGGCAAGCGGCCGATCTTGGGGAAGGCGTAATCTGCGAGCGTGTTGATCCACTGCTGGCCGTGCTTCGGGTTCTTCCAGGTCGGCAGACGCTCGATATGGACCTGCCGTGCGACCTCCTCGAAGCATGGCACCTCCTTGTCGCGATGGTACTTCGGGTTCAACCCCTGCTTGGCGAGGCGTCGGTATTCAAGCGCTCGCTCACGGGCGACCGTCAGGGTGATGATGTCAGCGCCGCCGAGGCCGAAGTCCGTTCGATTGGGCTTGCCCTGGCGATTGCGCTGCCCCTTCACTGTGACGCGCACGATCCAGCGGCGAGCGCCGGACGGGTCGACGACAAGGTAGAGGCCATTGCCGTCGCCGTGCCGCCCCGGGCCGAGGGTGCGGACGAGATTCTTGGTCAGTTTGCCAGAGGTGTAGGCCATCGGACGTACCACCTTTCATACCACGGAACGAACAGAACCGAGCGCAATCGAAGTGAAACGAACGCAATCAACGAACGAGAATAAGCGCATAAGTCCATAGACTTATACGCTATCAAGCGCCCCAAGGCCATTCAATGAAAATGGTAGGTGGCGGAGACGAAGGGATTCGAACCCTCGAGACGGTTACCCGTCTGCACCCTTAGCAGGGGTGTGCCTTCGACCACTCGGCCACGTCTCCGTCGACCCGTATATTGGGCACACGAAGCTGAAACAAGGCCGAAAACCAGCGATCCGAAAAAATTTCGCCCTGCCCTCAGGGCAGCCGGATCACCCTTTGATTTCCGTAACAATCGTGAACGATCCAGCCCCGGCTTCGGCGGATTTCCACACCTGCCCCCCGTTGCATTCGGAACCTCGAAGGCGTCACACCGGTTCTCTTCCCATGCACGGGCCGCGCCGCGGCGCCGCCCAGGGAACACCAAGGAGACTTCTTATGTTCGCCAAGATCGCAGGCCTCAGCGCCCTGGCCATCATGACCGCCACCGGCGCCATGGCCGCCACCAGTGCCACCGCCACCACCGACCTCAACATGCGCTCCGCGCCCGGCACCCAGGCCAGCGTCGTCGGGGTGATCCCTGGCAATGCCTCGGTCGTGGTCGAGCAATGCGCCAGCCAGCTGTCGTGGTGCAAGGTCGATTACAACGGCCGCCAGGGCTGGGCCTACAGCGCCTATCTCAGCGCCTCGCTGGACGACAAACCGGTGATCGTGCACGATAATGTCCAGCGCCTGCGCCTGAAGACGGTCGAGGTGCAGCCCGATCATCCGCATCCCTATGACCATGACGCCTCGGGTGCCCCGATGGCCCTGCGGATGCCGCCGCCGCCCCGCGGCCCGGCCCCCGACGGCCATGACATGCGTCCGCCGCGCCCCGATGTCACCTATATCGAACAGCACCCCACGAAGCAGGTCTACCTGGAAGGCGAAGTCGTCCGTGGCGCCGGCATTCCCCAGGGCGTGCAGCTGACCCGCATCCCCGACAGCCACTACAGCTATGTCTACGTGAACGGCGTCCCCGTGCTGGTCGACAACAACCGCACCATCGTCGAGATCGTGCACCAGTAACCCGCCCCCGAAAACGCAGAAAGGCCCGCCAACCGGCGGGCCTTTTCGCACCTTCAGGGCAACGCCCGATCAGGTGTTGAACAGGAAGTGCAGCACATCGCCATCCTTGACGATGTAGCTCTTGCCCTCGGAGCGCATCTTGCCCGCTTCCTTGGCCCCCTGCTCGCCCTTGCCGGCGACGTAATCGACATAGGCGATGGTCTCGGCGCGGATGAAGCCGCGTTCGAAATCGCCGTGGATGACGCCGGCGGCCTGCGGCGCACCGGTGCCCTGCTTGATCGTCCAGGCGCGCGCTTCCTTCGGACCGACGGTAAAGTAGGTCTCAAGGTGCAGCAGGTCGTAGCCGGCGCGGATCAGACGATCCAGGCCCGCCTCTTCCAGGCCCATCTCACCCAGGAACATCTCGGCCTCTTCGGCATCAAGCTGAGAGATCTCTTCCTCGATCCGGGCCGAGATCAGCACGCTGCCCGCGCCCTGTTCGGCGGCCATCTTCTCGACCGCGGCCGAGAAGGCGTTGCCCTTGGCCGCGTCTTCCTCGTTGACGTTGCAAACGTACAGAACCGGCTTCGAGGTCAGAAGCTGCAGCATCTTCCACGCCTTCAGGTCCTCGGCGTCGATGGCCACGGTGCGCGCCGGACGGCCATCCTCGATGGCGGCCTGGGCGGCGGCCAGCAGGCGGTCCTGCTGCTGGGCTTCCTTGTCGTTGCCCTTGAGCTTGCGCACCAGGTTGGCGCGGCGCTTTTCGATGCTTTCCAGATCGGCCAGCATCAGCTCGGTCTCGATCACCTCGGC
This sequence comes from Pseudooceanicola sp. NS-SX9, assembly GCF_057380705.1. Lineage (NCBI taxonomy): Bacteria > Pseudomonadati > Pseudomonadota > Alphaproteobacteria > Rhodobacterales > Paracoccaceae > Pseudooceanicola > Pseudooceanicola sp. NS-SX9. Next base: position 3,185,130 of record NZ_CM170818.1, read on the forward strand.
ATCGGCCACCGGATCGACGCGGCCTTCCACGTGGGTGATGTCGCCGTCTTCAAAGCAGCGCAGCACATGGGCGATGGCGTCGGTCTCGCGGATGTTGGCCAGGAACTGGTTGCCCAGGCCCTCGCCCTTCGAGGCGCCCTTCACCAGGCCCGCGATGTCCACGAAGGTCATCCGCGCGGGAATGATGCTGCGGCTGCCGGCGATCTCGGCCAGCACGTCCAGACGCTTGTCCGGCACGTTGACCTCGCCCACGTTGGGTTCGATCGTGCAGAACGGAAAGTTCGCCGCCTGCGCCGCCGCCGTGCGCGTCAGCGCGTTGAAAAGCGTCGATTTGCCGACGTTCGGCAGACCGACGATACCCATTTTGAAGCCCATGGCCTGCTCCTTTCGCCGTTTTGCGCGTCATAGAGGGCGCAGAGAGACGCCGCAAGGCGAAGCTGCTACACTGGTCACCCGCAGACCGTGAAAGGAGGCCCCCGATGGCCATCTACCTGTTCTTCGACGGCACCGCCCGCGCGGCGATCGCGCTTTACACCCGGCTGCTGGGCGCCCAGCTCGAAGCCCTCCAGAGCTTCGCCGAGATGCCCGGCGACACCCCCCTGCCCGAGGGTACGGCCGACCGGGTGATGCATGCGCGGCTGCGTCTTGGCGAACAGGTGATCATGATCTCGGACACGTTCGATCCGGCAACGCGCACCAGCTACAGCGGCTTCACGATGCAGCTTGACCGCACGGATCCCGACGAGGCCGCAAGCCTTTTTGCACAGCTCTCCGAGGGCGGCCAGATCACCATGCCCTTCGGCCCGACCTTCTGGGCGGCGGGCTTTGGCACCTGCACCGACCGCTTCGGCATCCCCTGGATGATCAACTGCGACCGCGCCCCCGGCACCTGACCCGCCGCTTTGCGCAAATGCGGCCAAGGCCCCGGAAGGGGCCGCCCTGCGCTCTTGCTCTTCGTCCCGGTTTCCGCCAAACCCTCAGGCAAAATCGGGGAAGGACCGCACATGAGCCGCATCGACGCCAGGTTTGCCGAACTCAAGGAACAGGGCCGCAAGGGCTTCGTCGCCTATATCATGGCCGGCGACCCGGACGAGGCGAAGGCCCTAGAGATCATGAAGGGCCTGCCCGCCGCCGGCGTCGACGTGATCGAGCTGGGCCTGCCCTTCACCGACCCGATGGCCGACGGCCCGACGATCCAGCTGGCCGGCCAGCGCGCCCTGGATGCGGGCATGACGCTGCCCAAGACCCTCGCCATGGCCAAGGCCTTCCGCGAAACCGACCAGAAGACGCCGATCGTCATGATGGGCTATTACAACCCGATCTATTCCCGCGGCGTCGACCGTTTCCTGGCCGAGGCGAAAGAGGCCGGCATCGACGGCCTGATCGTGGTCGACCTGCCCCCCGAGGAAGACGAAGAGCTCTGCCTGCCCGCCCAGGCCGCCGGCATCAACTTCATCCGCCTGGCAACCCCCACGACCGATGACCGGCGCCTGCCGAAAGTGCTGCAGAACACCTCGGGCTTCGTCTACTATGTCTCGGTGACGGGCATCACCGGCGCCGCAGCGGCACAATCCGACGCCATCGCCCCCGAAGTTGCCCGCATCAAGGCCGGAACCGACCTGCCGGTGATCGTGGGCTTCGGCGTGCGCACCCCCGAAACGGCCCATGACGTCGCAAGCGTCGCCGACGGCTGCGTCGTGGGCTCGGCCATCGTGAACGAGATTGCCCAGGGCAAGTCCACCGAAGATGTGCTCTCCTTCGTGGCGGCTCTTGCGGCCGGTGCGCATTCCGCATGATCCCGCCGTGGCGGGGGCTCTGCCCCCGTCTCCTGCGGAGACTCCCCCGGAGTATTTGTGGTCAGATGATGAAGAACCGGTTCTTTCATCTGACCACAAATACTCCGGGGGGTGAATTAAGCCGGAGGCTCAAGAGGGGGGCAGAGCCCCCCTTCTTTCGTTCCCGACAGCGGCAAACCTGTGTTCGCCGCATCCGGTCAAGGCCGGGCTTGTGACACGATGGCACGATTGGTAAGAAATACTAACCGCATTCCGAGGAGCCCGCCATGCCCGTCATCACCTGCATTGACGACCTGAAGCGCCTGCACAAGCGACGCACGCCAAAGATGTTCTACGACTATGCCGAAAGCGGCTCCTGGACCGAGCAGACCTTCCGCGAGAACACCTCGGATTTTGAGAAGATCCGCCTGCGGCAGCGCGTTGCGGTCGACATGTCGAACCGGACGCTGGCCTCGAAGATGATCGGGCAGGATGTCGCCATGCCGGTGGCGCTGGCCCCTGTCGGGCTGACCGGCATGCAGCGCGCCGATGGCGAGATCAAGGCCGCCCGCGCCGCCGAGGCCTTCGGCGTGCCCTTCACCCTGTCCACCATGTCGATCTGCTCGATCGAGGACGTGGCCGAGCATACCACCCGCCCCTTCTGGTTCCAGCTTTATACCGTGAAGGACCAGGATTACCTGCGGCGGCTGATCCAGCGGGCCAAGGATGCGAAATGTTCCGCCCTGGTGATCACCCTCGACCTGCAGATCCTGGGCCAACGCCACAAGGACCTGAAGAACGGCCTGTCAGCACCGCCGAAGCTGACGCCCGCGGTTATGGCGGATCTTGCGACCAAGTGGACCTGGGGGCTGGAGATGCTGGCCACCAAGCGCCGCAGCTTCGGCAATATCGTCGGCCATGCACAGGGCGTCACCGATCCGTCCTCGCTGTTCTCGTGGACGGCCGAGCAGTTCGATCCCCAGCTTGACTGGAAGAAGATCGAAGAGATCAAGAACCTCTGGGGCGGCAAGGTGATCCTGAAGGGGATCCTGGACCCCGAGGACGCCAAGATGGCCGCCAAAGTCGGCTGTGACGCGATCCTGGTATCGAACCACGGCGGCCGGCAGCTGGATGGCGCGATCAGCACCATCCGGGCGCTGGACCCGATCCTGCAGGCCGTCGGCGGCGAGGTCGAGGTGCATCTCGACAGCGGCATCCGCTCGGGGCAGGACGTGCTGAAGGCGCTTGCCATGGGGGCCACCGGCACCTTTATCGGGCGCTCGTTTATCTATGGCCTGGGCGCCAATGGCGAGGACGGCGTGCGCACCGCGCTGGAGATCATCGCCAAGGAGATGGACATCTCGATGGCGCTGTGCGGCAAGCGCGACATCAAGGATGTCGACCGCGACTGCCTGCAGATCCCGGAGGGGTTCTCGGGGCGCTGGCAGGGCTGATCAGGCGGGGAAGATCCGCGCCATCTCGGCCTCGAACCGCGCCCAGGTGATCCCGGCGCGGTTCTGCCCCACCCCGTCATAGCGCGAGCGTCCGCTGCGGGTCGGCAGGCCCGCCCAGATGCCCGCGAGGTTCTCCATGAAACGGGTGCGCGGCAGGCTGCCCGAAAGGAAGTCCTGCAGCCCGGCCTGGATCAGCAGCAGGTCCGCCAGCCGGTCCTGCAGCTGCGGAGAAAACCGCGTCTGCGGCGGCACGCCCAGGGCTTGCAGCAGGTCCTCCAGCGTCGAGGGGATGAACTGGTAGCGGCCGATGGCATGGTCCTGGCCGGGGGTTTCGGCGATCCAGCGGCGGATCTCGGCGATGGAAAGCTGCGTGGGCGGCGCCTTGGGCGGACGGGTGGCGGAATAGACCACGGCGTCATAGCCTGCCGGTCCGGCCTCGACCCGGGCGATCAGGTGGCGGAGTTTCTCGACCGGGGTGCCGGGGGGCAGCGGCTGCGCATGGCGCGGCTCGGGGGCCGGGCGCGGCGCCATCTGGAACAGCCCCCCCACCGCGCGGCCGGCGAACAGGCTGGCGCCGCCCGGCGCGCCGGATCCGGGCCGGTCCGGCAGCAGCGGCGCGGCCGCGGCGGGAAACAGCGCCCCCTCGCCTGCAGCCAGCGGCAGGACGGAGGAGGCGCGCACCACGCCCGCAGGCGGCAGCCACAGGAGCAGACCCACCAGGCCCGCCGCGAGCGTCTTGCTTCGTGTCATTGCAACCTTCTGCCGAATGATCCACCGTCGAGACTGCCAGCCACCGGTTGAGATTCGGTTGTCCCGGTCGGGAAATTCCCGTCCTGCGGGCGGGGGGCCCTTCCCTTGCGGGAAGAATCCGTGTAAGCGCGCGTGACTTGAACGCGGGCATACAGCCTTGGAGGATGCCCGCCCCATTTAGGAGATACAAAATGGCTGGAGAAATTCCTGATCTCGTGGCCGAGGTTCGTGCGGGGACGGGCAAGGGCGCCGCTCGCGCAGCTCGTCGTGCTGGCATGGTTCCCGGTGTGGTCTACGGTGGCGACGCCGAGCCCGTCTCGATCCAACTGCCGTTCAACGACCTGCTGAAGCGCCTCAAGCAGGGCCGCTTCCTGGCAACGCTGTTCAACCTGAAGGTCGAAGGCCAGGAAGACGTCCGCGTCATCTGCCGCGGCGTTCAGCGCGATGTCGTCAAGGATCTGCCGACCCACGTCGACTTCCTGCGCCTGCGTCGCACCACCCGCGTCAACCTGCACATCCCCGTCGAGTTCATCAACCACGCAGCCGCCCCCGGCCTGAAGCGTGGCGGTGTGCTGACCGTGGTGCGTGCCGACGTCGACCTGTCGGTCGTGGCCGGTGACATCCCCGAACACATCTATGTCGACCTGACCGGCAAGCAGATCGGTGACACCATCACCATCAGCCAGGTCGAGCTGCCGGAAGGCGTCAAGCCGACCATCGAGCGCGACTTCGTGATCGCCAACATCACCGCACCGTCGGGCCTGTCGGCAGCCGCCGATGACGAGGCAGAAGAGGCCTGAGGCCCCTTCCCTTCGGGATGAAATCAGACGGCCTCCGGCATCCGCCGGGGGCCGTTTTTCCTTGCCCTGCTGGACCATCGGGCCATTCCCGGCTAGGTCAGGGGCAATCCTGCGGAGGTCCCCATGCTGCTTTTCACCGGCCTTGGAAATCCTGGCGAGAAATACGCCGGCAACCGTCACAACATCGGCTTCATGGCGCTGGACCGGATCGCTTCGGACCACGGCTTTTCGCCCTGGCGGGCGAAATTCCAGGGCGAGGTCGCCGAGGGGAGGCTGGGCAGCCAGAAGGTTCTGTTGCTCAAGCCCATGACCTACATGAACAATTCAGGTCAGTCCGTGGGCGAGGCGCTGCGGTTCTGGAAGCTGGGGCCCGATGCGCTGACGGTCTTCCATGACGAGCTGGACCTGGCGCCGGGCAAGTGCCGCGTCAAGCAGGGCGGCGGTCACGCGGGGCACAACGGGTTGCGCTCGATCCACCAGCATGTCGGGGCCGAATATCAGCGCGTGCGGCTGGGCATCGGCCATCCGGGTCACAAGGACCGGGTCGCGGGCTATGTGCTGGCGGATTTCGCCAAGGCCGAGCAGACCTGGCTGGATGATCTGCTGCGGGGGATCTCGGACGGGGCGGCGGCGCTGGCGGCAGGCGATGCGGCAAAATTCCAGAACGCGGTGGCGCTGCGGGTCAGCCCGCCGCGCAGCTCGGGCGGCAATGCCGGTCCGGCGCCGCGGAGCGAAACGCCGAAGACCGCCCCCGCCGCCGAGCCGCAGGCAGATGCGGCACCGGACGGGCGCTCGCCGCTGGAGAAGCTGCGCGACCGGTTCCGCTGAAAGGTCGCAGCGAGGCGCCTCGCGATTTCCTGCGATATATGATAGGGTTGGGGTTCGTGGTCCTTGCAGGAGACCAGCCATGACCCCCAAAGCCCCTTCCGTGAACGTGCTGGGCAGTACGCTAGAGCCCTGTTCGCGGGCGCCTGTCACCGGCTATTTCCGGGACGGCCATTGCAACACCTGCGCCGAGGATACCGGCAGCCACACCGTCTGCGCGGTGATGACGGACGAGTTCCTGGCGTTTTCCAAATATGTCGGCAACGACCTGACGACGCCGCGGCCCGAGTTCCAGTTCCTCGGGCTGAAGTCGGGGGACCGCTGGTGCCTGTGCGCGGCGCGTTTCCTGCAGGCCCATGACGAGGGCTGCGCGCCGCTGGTGCGGCTGGAGGCCACCCATGCGCGGGCGCTGGAGGTGGTGCCGATGGAGGTGCTGCAGCTTTATTCCGAAGACCCGGCGCAGGGTTGAGCCGGTCTGCGGTGTCAGACGGGGTGCGGGGTGGACGGGGTGTGGGGGCGCTGCCCCCTCTTGCGCCTGCGGCGCAATTCACCCCCGGAGTATTTTCGGCCAGATGACAGGGAACCGGGCGGCGCCTAGCTGCTGCCTTCGGTGCGGATGTGGATCGTCGTGCCGCAGTGCTTGCAGTGCACCGCATCGAAATCGTGCAACACCAGGCCGCAGACCTGGCATTCCTGGCGCACCTTCGAGGGGCGGATCAGCACCTGCAGCAGCCGCAGGAACAGCGTCACCCCGAAGATCATCACCGCCACCGACAGCAGATGGCCGCTGGTGCCCTTGAGGGTGATGTCGCCGAAGCCCGTGGTGGTCAGCGTGGTGACGGTGAAATAGAGCGCATCGGCATAGTTGCGGATGTCCGGGTTCACCCCTTCCTGGGTGGCGTAGATCAGCCCCGTCATGATGAAGAGGAAGACGCCGAGGTTGAGCGTGGCGTGGATGATGTCCTCGTTCCGGCGGAACAGGCTGAAATCCTGCCGCAGGCGCGCCAGAAGCTGGTAGCTGCGCAACAGCCGCAGTGTCCGCAGGACCCGCAGGAAGCCGAGCGCCTCGCCGGTGACGGGGGCCAGGAACGACAGGATCGCCGCCAGGTCCGCCCAGGTCGCCGGGCGCAGCAGGTGACGGGGGTGGGGTTCGATCCACAGGCGCGCCAGCACGTCGATCGTGATCAGCAGGCCAAGGGCGAGGTCGGCGGCCTCCATCCAGGGGGCGCGCGGCAGGAAAGAGGTGACGATGACGAAGAGCACCGTGCCGAGGTCGAAGGCCAGCAGCCCGTAGCGGAAGCGGTGGGCTGCGGGGCTGTCGCCCTCGTAGAGCGCGTGGAGGCGTTTGAGCATGGATCCCCTGGAGATGCGAAGGGCCCCGGCGATGCGGGGCCCTGCAGGTTCTAGCGCGGATCGGATCAGTCGGCAGTGCGGCCTTCGGACGCCATGCCGGTATCGCCCATGTCGAAGCCGAGGTATTTCGCCACGGTGAAGATGTCCTTGTCGCCACGGCCGCACATGTTCATGACGATGATGTGGTCCTTGGGCAGGGTCGGCGCGATCTTGATCACATGGGCCAGGGCGTGGCTGGGTTCCAGCGCGGGGATGATGCCCTCGGTCCGGCAGGCGACCTGGAAGGCGGCGAGCGCCTCCTTGTCGGTGATCGAGACATATTCGGCGCGGCCCACGTCATGCAGCCAGGCATGTTCCGGGCCGATGCCCGGGTAATCGAGACCGGCCGAGATCGAGGAGCCTTCCAGGATCTGGCCGTCTTCGTCCTGCAGCAGGTAGGTGCGGTTGCCGTGCAGCACGCCGGGGCGGCCGCCGGTCAGCGAGGCGCAGTGCTGCATCGTCTCGTCGACGCCCTTGCCACCGGCCTCGACGCCGATGATGCGGACCGAAGGATCGTTCAGGAACGGGTAGAACAGGCCGATGGCATTCGAGCCGCCGCCGATCGCCGCGACCACGGTGTCGGGCAGACGGCCCTCGCCTTCCTGTTCGGCAAGCTGCCAGCGGACTTCCTTGCCGATGATCGACTGGAAGTCACGCACCATCGCCGGATAGGGATGCGGGCCCGCGGCCGTGCCGATGCAGTAGAAAGTGTCCTTGACGTTGGTCACCCAGTCGCGCAGCGCGTCGTTCATCGCATCCTTCAGCGTGCCGCGGCCGGAACGCACGGGGATCACCTCGGCGCCCAGCAGGCGCATGCGGAAGACGTTGGGGGCCTGGCGTTCCACGTCATGGGCGCCCATGTAGACCACGCATTTCAGGCCGAACTTGGCGCAGACCGTCGCGGTGGCGACGCCGTGCTGGCCGGCACCGGTTTCCGCCAGGATCCGCGTCTTGCCCATGCGGCGCGCCAGGATGATCTGGCCCAGCACGTTGTTGATCTTGTGGGCGCCGGTGTGGTTCAGCTCGTCCCGCTTGAAGTAGATCTTGGCGCCGCCCAGTTCCTCGGTCAGGCGGGGGGCGAAGTAGAGCGGGCTGGGGCGGCCGACGTAATGTTTCCACAGGTCGTCCATCTCGGCCCAGAAGGTGGGGTCGGTCTTTGCCTTCTCGAACTCGGCCTCCAGGTCGAGGATCAGCGGCATCAGGGTTTCCGACACGAACCGGCCGCCGAAGGTGCCGAAACGCCCCTTCTCGTCCGGGCCGGTCATGAAGCTGTTGAAGAGATCGTCCATGAGAGCCTCCTGCGCGCGATGGTGGGCAAGCTGTAGCGTCACGGGTCCCGATGGGCAAGCCGGGCGGGACCTGCCGAAGCCGGTGGGGCGGTGTTGCCGGGGGGGGTCAGGGGGCGCTGCCCCCGTCGCGGCGGGGCCGCGACTCCCCCGGCATATTTGCGGAAAGATGAAAGCGTCAGAGACGCGGCACGGCCGGAGCGGTGGCGGCGCTGACGAAGGCCTGGATGCGGGACGCGTCCTTCTGGCCGGGGGCGCCTTCGACCCCGGAGGAGACATCGACCTGGGTGGCGCCGGTCAGGCGGATCGCCTCGGCGACGTTGTCGGGCGTGAGGCCGCCGGCCAGCATCCAGGGACGCGGCCAGCGGTAGCCCGCCAGCAGGCGCCAGTCGAAGGCCAGGCCATTGCCGCCCGGCAGATGCGCGGTCTTCGGTGGCTTGGCATCGACCAGGATCTGGTCGGCCACCTGGGCATAGAGGGCGATGCGGGACAGGTCCCCGGGGTCGGCGATGCCCACCGCCTTCATCACCGGCAGGCCGGTGCGGGCGCGGATCTCGGCCACGCGTTCGGGAGTTTCCTGGCCGTGCAGCTGGATCATGTCGAGCGGCACCTCGGCATGGACCGCATCGATCAGCGCATCGCCCGCATCGACCAGCAGGGCGACCTTCGCCAGGCCCACGGGGGCCTCGAGCGCCAGCGCCCTGGCCGTGTCGATCGAGATGTTGCGGGGGCTTTTGGGGAAGAACACCAGGCCCATGTAGGCCGCACCGGCACCGGCGGTGGCCGCGACGTCCTCGGGGCGGGTCAGGCCACAGATCTTCACACGGACGGGGCCCCCGGCCTTGGGGGCCGAGGGCGAGGGATCGATCAGGACGGGCATGTGCCGGTGTCTTTCGTAATCGTCAGTCGAGGAGAGCCAGGACCTCGTCCTTGCCCTTGTGTTTTTCGCCCTTCAGGCGGCGCACTTCGCGCTGCAGCTTGGAGGCTTCGCGGCCCTGGCGGCGGGCTTCGGCGCGGTGCTTGTGTTCGCGCATCCATTCCCAGAAGAAGCCGATCAGCAGCCCCACCAGGATGCCCAGCACGATCACCACGAACAGCGGCATGCTGACCGACTGGTTCAGGCCGATGATATCGGCCAGGCCCTGCGGCAGCAGGGTCAGCGTGACCATCTGGCGGTTGCCGAGCGCGATCGAGATCAGCACGATGGCCAGGACGGCCAGGAAGGCGGCACGAATGTATTTCATCAGGCGTTTCCGTTCAGTCGGTCGCGCAGCAGCTTGCCGGTCTTGAAGAAGGGCACGTGCTTTTCTTCGACGTCCACGGCTTCACCGGTGCGCGGGTTGCGGCCCGTGCGGGCGTCACGCTGCTTCACCGAGAATGCGCCGAAGCCGCGCAGCTCGACGCGGTTTCCCTTGGCCATCGCCTCGGTGATCTCTTCGAAAATGGTGTTCACGATCCGCTCGACATCGCGCTGGTAGAGGTGCGGATTTTCGTCGGCAATCTTCTGGATCAGTTCAGAACGGATCATCTGTCTCAGTCTCCCCCGAGGCCTGGTTCGGTCTTTCACCTGTCAGGACTATATGAGCTTTCTTTTCGTCCGGGAACATCCTCTTGCGCCGCAGACCCCTGGAATCCGCAAGAAAAACCATACCTTCGGCGGTTTCCCCGGCGTCGAACGCCCGTGCATTGCGCGAAGCCCTGCCGATTTCCGCCAGTCGGACCGGAGGGCGTGATGATTCGCAATGATTTCAACCCCCTGCCCCGCGCCCCTGGCGGGGCAAAACAAAACGGCCCCGGGGATGCACCCCGGGGCCGTTCCGTTGACTTGCGTCAGGCGGGATCGCCTCAGTTGTCGCCCTTCAGGGCTGCGCTGAGGATATCGCCCAGCGACGCGCCGGAGTCGGAGGAACCGTACTGTTCGACGGCCTCTTTCTCTTCCGCGATCTCGCGGGCCTTGATCGACAGGCCCAGGCGGCGCGAACGCGAGTCGACGTTGGTGACGCGAACGTCGACCTTGTCGCCCATGTTGAAACGCTCGGGGCGCTGGTCGGCGCGGTCGCGCGACAGGTCGGAGCGGCGGATGAAGGACTTCATGCCTTCATATTCCACTTCGATGCCGCCTTCTTCGATGGCGGTGACGTTGACGGTGATGATGTCACCGCGCTTCACGCCGCCAACCGCTTCAGCGAACTTGTCGCCACCGACGTTCTTGATCGAGAGCGAGATGCGCTCTTTCTCGATGTCGACTTCGGAGACAACGGCCGAAACCATGTCGCCCTTGCGGTAGTTCTGGATGGCGTCTTCGCCCCGCTCGTCCCAGGACAGGTCCGACAGGTGGACCATGCCGTCGATGTCGCCCGGCAGGCCGACGAACAGACCGAATTCGGTGATGTTCTTGACTTCGCCTTCGACAACGGTGCCCTCGGGGTGGGTCTCGGAGAAGACTTCCCACGGGTTGCGCATGGTCTGCTTGAGGCCCAGCGACACGCGGCGCTTGGCCTGGTCGATTTCCAGGACCATGACGTCGACTTCCTGGCTGGTCGAGACGATCTTGCCGGGGTGGACGTTCTTCTTGGTCCAGGACATCTCGGAGACGTGGACCAGACCTTCGACACCGGGCTCCAGCTCGACGAACGCGCCGTAGTCGGTGATGTTGGTCACGCGGCCCGAATGGACCGAGGACAGCGGGTACTTGGCGGCAACCAGATCCCACGGATCTTCCTGCAGCTGCTTCATGCCCAGGCTGATACGGTGGGTGTCCTTGTTGATCTTGATGACCTGGACCTTGACGGTCTCGCCGATCGACAGGATCTCGGACGGGTGGTTGACACGGCGCCATGCCATGTCGGTGACGTGCAGCAGGCCGTCCACACCGCCCAGGTCGACGAAGGCGCCGTACTCGGTGATGTTCTTGACGACGCCCTCGACAGCCTGGCCTTCGGTCAGGTTGGCGATGACTTCAGCGCGCTGCTCGGCACGCGATTCTTCCAGGATCGCACGACGCGAGACAACGATGTTGCCACGGCGACGGTCCATTTTCAGGATCTGGAAGGGCTGCTTCAGACCCATCAGCGGGCCGGCGTCGCGCACGGGGCGGACATCGACCTGCGAGCCGGGCAGGAAGGCAACGGCGCCGCCCAGGTCGACCGTGAAGCCGCCCTTGACGCGACCGAAGATCGCACCGTCGACGCGCTGGTCGTCGGCATATGCTTTTTCCAGGCGGTCCCATGCTTCTTCGCGGCGGGCCATCTCGCGCGAGATGACGGCTTCGCCACGGGCGTTCTCGGCAGCGCGAAGGTAAACTTCGACTTCGTCGCCGACAGCGATTTCAGGGGCTTCGCCGGGGTTTGCGAATTCTTTCAGATCAACGCGGCCTTCCATCTTGTAGCCGACGTCGATGATGGCCTGGCCCGCTTCGATCGCGATCACCTTGCCACGGACAACCGAACCTTCGTTCGGAGTGTCGATTTCGAAGCTTTCTTGCAGGAGGGCTTCGAATTCCTCCATCGTGGTGTTCTGAGCCATGAGGTCTCTGGGTTCCTAACTATGTGCTATACTGGCCGAGCGGTTGTCTCCGCCGGTCTTGGAATTGGTCATCTGAGCAGCCACAAAACAAAGAGGGCCGAAAAGGAATCCGATCCCGTTCGTCCCTGCATCGCGGCTTTTGCGCCTTGTCGACGCGGGCTCTTTAGCGGCGCGGAGCCTGCAAATCAAGGAGAAAGGGCGGATCCGGTGGCCCGGACCCGCCCTGCATATGCCCCGGGGGCGCCGGGTCAGCCGATTTCGGTGACGAATTCCGACATCGGTTTGCGGACCTTGGGCATCGGGTGCAGCCAGTCGCCTTCCGCGTCGCGGGTGCCCAGCGGCAGCATCACGACGCTGCGCAGGCCCTTGGCGCGCAGGTCCAGGATCTCGTCCACGGCGGCGGGATCGAAGCCGCCCATGGGGGTGCTGTCGACCTCAAGTTCGGCGGCCGCGGCCAGCGCGAAGCCCAGGCCGATGAACGCCTGGTTGGCGGCATGGGCAAAGTTCACCGCCGGATCGCGGCCCAGCAGGCGCTCTTTCAGGCGGTCGTAATAGGCGGTGATGCCCTCGCTCTTGCCGCGGGCGGCCTCGATATCGGCCACGGTGTCGTCCAGCCGTTCCAGGGTGAAATCGTCCCAGGCGGCGAAGACCAGCAGATGCGAGCAGTCGGTGACCTGCGGCTGGTCCATCGACACGGTGCGCAGGCGGGCGCGCAGCGCGGGGTCGCGGATCAGGAAGACGCGGTAGGCCTGCACCCCGCTGGAGGTCGGCGCCATGCGGATCGCCTCGAGGATCCGGGCCACCTTCTCCTCCGAGACCGGGCGCGAGGGGTCCATCTTCTTGGTGGCGTAGCGCCAGTTCAGTCGGTCGAGAAACATCGGGAGGGTCCTTTCGGGCAGTTTTCCGCAATATGGCGAGCCGCCCTGCGGCATCAAGTCACCCGCGGCCGGGACAATCCGCGCCACCCAGGATGAAACATGATGTAAGGCAATGGGTTAAGCCAGAAAAACCCGCAGACGTGCATTCCGGAAGACCCGGTTGCGCGCCGGTGCGCGGGGCCGGATGCCCGGCCCGCAGGCAGGTTCAGCCGCGCCGCGCCTCGATCACCGATTTCGCCGCCGCGACAGCCGCCTCGATCGACATGGTGCTGGTATCGAGCAGCACCGCGTCCTCGGCGGGTTTCATCGGCGCGGTGGCGCGCGCGGCGTCGCGGGCATCGCGTTCGCGCAGGTCCGCCAGCACGCCTTCCAGCGTCACCGCATGGCCCTGGCCCTGCATCTCGGCGTAGCGGCGTTCGGCGCGCACCTCGTCCGAGGCGGTGACATACAGCTTCACCTCGGCCTCAGGGCAGATCACCGTGCCGATGTCGCGCCCGTCCAGCACCGCGCCGCCCTGGCGGCGGGCGAAGGCGCGCTGGAAATCGACCAGCGCCGCGCGGACCTCGGGGATGGCGGCCACCTGAGAGGCCGCGCGCGCCACATCGGGGCTGCGCAGGTCGGGGCGGTCCAGATCCGCAGGTGTCAGGCTGCGGGCGGCCTCCTCGGCCGAGAGCCCTTCCAGCAGGCGCGCCCCGGTGGCGCGGTAGAGCAGCCCGGTGTCCAGATGCGCGAGGCCAAAGGCCTCGGCCACGGCCCGGCTGATCGTGCCCTTGCCGGCCGCTGCCGGCCCGTCGATCGCAACGGTCAAACGCATTTCCATCCCCACAAAGTCACACTCGTCATCGAAAACCAACGGCGCGCACAGTCGCATTCTTCGGCCCCGAAGTCGAGCCGGTCAGCCCCGGGCCAGCGAGGCGCCCAGATCCGTCATCAGCGCGGCAAAGCCCGGGAAAGAGGTCTCGATCGGGGCGGCATCATCCAGCACCACCGCCTGCCGCGCCCCCAGGCCCAGGCACAGGAAGGACATCGCCACCCGGTGATCCATCCGCGCCGCGATCCGCGCCCCGCCTTCGACACCGCCCGGGCCCTGACCCGCGACGCGCCACCAGTCCGCGCCGGTCTCGACCGTGACGCCGCAGGCGCGCAGGCCCTCGGCCATGGTGTCGATCCGGTCGCTTTCCTTGAAGCGCAGCTCTCGCACGCCGGACATGGTGGTGGGGCCTTCGGCGAAGGCCGCGACGACCGACAGGATCGGGTATTCGTCGATCATCGCCGGCGCGCGTTCGGGCGGCACGTCGATGCCGATCAGGCCGGGGGAATGGCGGACGCGCAGATCGGCCACCGGTTCGCCGCCCTCGTCGCGCAGGTTTTCATAGCTCAGGTCCGCGCCCATCTCGCGCAGCGTGTCGAACAGGCCGGCGCGGCTGGGGTTCAGGCTGATGCCCGGCACCCGCAGGTCCGAGCCCGGCACGATCAGCGCGGCGGCCACCGGGAAGGCGGCCGAAGAGGGATCGCGCGGCACGGCCAGGGTCTGCGGCTGCAGTTCCGGCTGGCCCTTCAGGGTGATGACTCGCCCCTCGGGCAGGTCCTGGACATCAAGGCGGGCACCGAAGGCAGCCAGCAGGCGTTCGGAATGGTCGCGCGTCGGCTCCGGTTCGATGACGACGGTTTCGCCGGGGGTGTTGAGCCCCGCCAGCAGCACCGCCCCCTTCACCTGCGCCGAGGCGACGGGCGAGGTGTAGCGCACCGGCACCGGCGCGCGCGCACCGGTCAGCGTCAGCGGCAGCCGCCCGCCCGAGCGCCCCATGGCCCGGGCGCCGAACAGTGCCAGCGGCGCCAGGATGCGCTCCATCGGGCGGCGGCAGAGGCTGGTGTCGCCGGTGAAGGTCGCGGTGATCGGCGAGGTCGCCACGGCGCCCATGATCAGCCGCACGCCGGTGCCGGAATTGCCGCAGTCGATGACGCGGTCGGGTTCGGCAAAGCCGCCGGTGCCCAGGCCGTGGATGTGCCATTCGCCGGGGCGGGGAGAGCTGAGTTCAGCCCCGAAGGCGCGCATGGCGGCGGCGGTGTCGAGGACGTCGCGGCCTTCGAGCAGGCCGGTGATGCGGGTCTCGCCCACTGTCAGGGCGCCGAGGATCAGGGCGCGGTGGCTGATCGACTTGTCGCCGGGCACGCGGGCCTCGCCGGTGAGGGGGCCCGAGGGATGGGCGGTCATCGGGACTTGGGAGCCTTGGGCGGACATCGGATCTCCTGGGCGGTGCGTCCCTGGTGGTAGCGCAAGAGGCCCGGGGGGTCACGGGGAAAAGGGGGCCGCAGGCTTGCCCCCGGGAGGGGCGCGCCTGCGGCGGGGCGCGCGTGCCGCGGCCCCCCCACCGCCCCGCGGCTACCAGGGGACGGGATCGCCGCGCCAGTCGAAGAAGCCGCCGGTCTCCTGCGGGGTGAGGCCCGCGAGGACGGAGAGGAGGTTGCGGGCGGCCTGGGGCGGGGAGACCGCCGGGTGGCGGCCGAGGTAGGCCCGCGTCAGGTCCGACTGCACGGTGCCGGGATGCAACGCCACGCAGAGGGCCTGGGGGTGGGTGCGGGCGATCTCGATCGCGGCGCCGTGGACCAGCTGGTTGAGGGCGGCCTTGGCGGCGCGGTAGCCGTACCAGCCACCCAGACGGTTGTCGCCGATCGAGCCCACCCGCGCGGAAAGCACCGCCAGGACCGCCCGGCGGTCGCGCGGCAGGAGCGGCAGCGCGTGCTTGATCACCAGCGCCGGGCCGATGGCATTGAGGGCGAACTGCGCCGCCATAGCCGGGGCCGAGAGATCCCTGAGGGTCTTTTCCGGGCCGGCGCCGTCGATTTCGAGCGCCCCGGTGGCGCACAGGATCAGATCATAGCCCGGGTCCAGCGGCGCGAGAGCAGCGCGGATCGTGGCCTCGTCCCGCAGGTCGAGGCCATCGTGGCGACGCGACAGGGCGGTGACCTGCACCCCCTGCCCTTCCAGCGCCTGCACCAGCGCCGCGCCGATCGCGCCGCTGGCACCGAGAATGAGAGCCTTCTGCATGATGCCTCCTGTCGGGGGAATACGCGGGCCCCGGCGGCGCGGATCAGGAGAGGAGCTCGGCCCCGCCCTTGAACAGCAGGGTCACCGACAGGATCAGCAGGAAGACCTGGATCACCCGCATGTAGGTGGCTTCCGACAGGCGGTGGGTCAGCCAGCGGCCGAGGTAGGTGCCCGCAATGCCGAAGAGCGCCAGCGCCGCGATCAGCCCCCAGTTCAGCCCGTCGAGCTGGCCGATGGCCGCATAGGCCGGCAGCTTGGCCAGGTTGCCGATGGCGAAGGAGATCGCGATGGTGCCGGCGAACTCCAGCTTGGGCAGGCGCTGCGGCAGCAGGTAGGCCTGCACGGGCGGCGCGCCGGAATGGGTGATGAAGCTGGCGATGCCGGTGATCGTGCCCCAGAAGAGGCCGGGGGCGACATGGGCATAGGCGACCTCGTCGGTGTTGCGGCGCAGCCAGGCGCGCACCGCGTACCAGACGCCGATCAGCCCGGTGAAGATCAGCAGCACGCTTTCCGGCGTCCAGGGGGTGATCAGCGTGGCGATCAGCACCCCGAACAGGATCGAGGGCACCAGGATCGCCACGTTGCGCTTCGAGAAATGGTGCCGGTAAAGCCAGACGCCGATCCAGTCGGTGACGATATAGACCGGCAGCAGCGTCGCCGCCGCGGTGATCGGGTTCATGAAGAGGGCCAGCATCGGCACGGCGATGGCCGCAGCCGAGGACAGCCCGCCCTTGGAGACGCCGACGATCAGCGCCGCCAGCAGCAGGAGGAAGGTCTGGTCGTGCATGGGATCCTTTCCCGGGGCGAGGCGCGGCCTGCGGGGCCCGCGCCGATGTCGGCACCAGACTGTGCGGCTTTGCCGCGGCCGTCCAGCCCGCGCGCCTCAAGCCCGCCGTTGCTGCTGCGGCGCGCCCGCGCCGGGCAGGCCCGGCACGGGGCCTCCGGCGGGAGTATTTGGGGCCAGATGAAAGAACCTGCGGGCCGGGCCGGGCGCCGCGGGAAACCGGACCGGGGCCGCCAGTTTGCACCTGCGGCGTAATTTCCACCTTCCCTTCCGCGGGATCCTTGGGTAAGGACGTCGCCATGACGATCCAGGCACATATCCCCAATGCACCGCGCCCCCAAGGCGCGTTTCGTGCTGGCCTGCTTCTCCTAATCCGCCTCTGAGCGTGCCGTTTCGGCGCGACTCGCTCAGAGGACATGCCGTTTCGCGCCAAGGCATTCAGGAGAACGAAAGAGAGAAATCCCATGACCAATACCATCGTCCCCGCCGATTCCGGCCGCGTCCTCATCTTTGACACCACGCTTCGTGACGGCGAACAGTCGCCCGGTGCGACCATGACCCATGAAGAGAAGCTCGAGATTGCCGAGCTTCTGGACGAGATGGGTGTCGACATCATCGAAGCCGGCTTCCCGATCGCCTCGGAAGGCGATTTCGCCGCCGTGTCCGAGATCTCGAAGCGTTCGAAGAACGCGGTGATCTGCGGCCTGAGCCGCGCCAATTTCAAGGATATCGACCGCTGCTGGGAGGCCGTGAAACACGCAGCCCAGCCGCGCATCCACACCTTCATCGGCACCTCGCCGCTGCACCGCGCCATCCCGAACCTGACCATGGACGAGATGGCCGAGCGCATCCACGACACCGTGACCCATGCGCGCAACCTTTGCGACAACGTGCAGTGGTCGCCGATGGATGCCACCCGGACCGAGCATGACTACCTGTGCCGCGTCGTCGAGATCGCCATCAAGGCCGGCGCCACCACGATCAACATTCCCGACACCGTGGGCTATACTGCGCCGATCGAAAGCGCCGCGCTGATCCGCATGCTGCTGGAGCGCGTGCCGGGCGCCGACGGGATCATCTTTGCCACCCACTGCCACAACGACCTTGGCATGGCGACGGCGAACAGCCTGGCGGCCGTCGAGGCGGGCGCCCGCCAGATCGAATGCACGATCAACGGCCTGGGCGAACGCGCCGGCAACACCGCGCTGGAAGAGGTGGTGATGGCGCTGAAGGTGCGCCACGACATCATGCCCTTCACCACCGGGGTCGATTCGCGCAGGCTGATGAACATCTCGCGCCGCGTGGCGGCCGTGTCGGGCTTCCCGGTGCAGTTCAACAAGGCCATCGTCGGCAAGAACGCCTTCGCGCATGAAAGCGGCATCCACCAGGACGGCATGCTGAAGAATGCCGAAACCTTCGAGATCATGCGCCCCGAGGACGTCGGCCTGGCCGCGACGAACCTTGTGATGGGCAAGCACTCGGGCCGGGCGGCGCTGCGCGACAAGCTCAAGCAGCTGGGCGTCGAGGTTGGTGACAACCAGCTCAAGGACATCTTCGTGCGGTTCAAGGACCTCGCCGACCGCAAGAAGGAAGTCTACGACGACGACATCCTGGCGCTTGTTCGGGTGTCCGAAGACGCGACGCCGGATTATCTGGTGCTGAAGGACCTGCGCGTCGTCTGCGGCACCGGTGGCCAGTCGGCCGACATGGTGATGACCGTGGATGGTGTCGAGAAATCCGCCTCGACCACCGGCGACGGTCCGGTCGATGCCGCCTTCAACGCCGTGAAGGAGATCTTCCCGCATGGCGCCAAGCTGGAGCTGTACCAGGTCTCGGCCGTCACCAAGGGCACCGATGCCCAGGCGACCGTTTCGGTCCGCCTGAACGAGGACGGCCGCATCGTCACCGGCTCCAACGCCGACACCGATACCGTGGTGGCCAGCGTCAAGGCCTACATCCATGCGCTGAACCGCCTGATCGTGCGGCGCGGCAAGATGGGCGCAGGCGCCGATGCGCGCGAGATCAGCTACAAGGACGTCGGCTGAACGTCGCCCCTTCGCAGGGACCACAGGGCCCGGAGCATCGCTCCGGGCCTTTTTCATGATGCGGGCTCAGGCGGGGGGATGCGGGGCCAGGCCGCCCTCGGCATCGAACAGCATCCCCGCATCACCCGGCGCATGTCGCGGCCAGGGCGGGCCGCCGGGCTGGCCGGTCTTGACGAAGCCCACCAGCGCGGCCTGGGCCGTGCGGCTGGCGCGGCGGTCCTCTTCGGTGACGCGATCCGCGCCCAGGCGGGCGGCAAGGGTGCCGAAGAAATAGGGGATCTCGGTCGCATGGGCGGCGCCCAGCGTGTCGGGACGGCGCTCGGCCACGGCGACATAATCGAATTCGTAGAAATAAGTGGGCACGCCGGCCTGCGCCAGCATCGCCGCCAGATCGCGCGCGCCCGTCGCCATAAAGCCCTGCGGGCCGCCCAGATCGTCGCTGGTGAAGCCGATCATCACCGGCACCGGCGCGACATCCCCCTGCGCATAGGCCTGCCGAATCGCCGGGAACTGCCGGCCGTCGGCGACCGGGGTGCAAAAGTCGGGCTCGGCCCGCAGATCGGGCAGATGGGTCATGTTCAGCCCGTCGCAGAGCGCCTCGGCCGGCAGCGCCCGCAGCGCCTCGGCGGTGTCGGGCAGGCCGCGGCGGGCGGTAAAGCGCAGGCTGGCGGCATGCGCGGCGTCGCGCGTCATCCACAGGTCATGGCCATCGGTGCCCGACTGGATCACCGCGCCCCGCAGCAGATCCCGCACAGCAGGCGAGGTCAGCGCCACATGCACCGACAGCCCGCCCGCGCTTTCCCCCACCACCGTCACCTGCCCCGGGTCGCCACCGAAGGCCGCGATGTGATCACGCACCCATTCCAGCGCCGCCCGCTGGTCCAGAAAGCCAAAGTTGCCCGTCGCCTCGGCCTCCGATACGCCCGCCGCCAGCGCCGGGTGATGGAAGAAGCCAAAGCGCCCGACCCGGTAGTTGAAGCTGACCACCACCAGCCCCTCGCGCGCCAGCGCCGCGCCGTCATAGACCGCCGGAGAGGCCCCGCCGTTGACCAGCCCGCCGCCGTAGATCCAGACCATCACCGGCAGGTCCGCGCCCGCGCCCGTGCCCTCGGGGCGCCAGACGTTCAGGTACAGGCAGTCCTCGGCGGGCGGGGTGCCCAGCGGAGCCGCATCGCCGGGGAAAGGGTGCTGCATCGGATCGGGGCCATGCGCCTGCGCCAGGCGCAGGCCGTCCCAGGGCGCCACCGGCTGCGGTGCCCGCCAGCGCAGCGCACCGACAGGGGGCGCGGCATAGGGAATGCCCAGGAACTGCTCGGCGCCGTCCCGCGCCAGCCCCAGCAGGGCACCGCAGGTCAGGTGGACATGGGGGGCATCGGTCATCGGGCGGTCCTTTTCGGGAAATCCGCCGCAGGCTAACCGCCCTGCCCCGCCCCACGCCAGAGGCCGGCGGTCACTTTCTCCGCACCAGCCCCAGAAGCGCCACGATCACCGCGCCAAGCGCCAGCCCGACGATGCCGTCACAGGCGGCCGTGACGATCCAGTCGACCGCGCCCGCCGCCACCGGCACAGCCCCAGAGGCCGCTTCGGCCAGGTGATGGATCGTCTCGTAGGGCAGGCCCCAGCCCAGATCATGCAGACCATGCACGATGATCGAGCCCCCGACCCAGATCATCGCGGCCGTCCCCACCACCACCAGCAGCGCCAGGAACCGCGGCATGCCGCGCACGATCGCCCGGCCCAGGGCCCGCGTCGCCGCCAGCCGCCCGCGCTGCGCCATCGCCAGCCCCAGATCATCGGCCTTCACGATGATCCCCACCGCGCCATAGACCGCGATGGTGATCAGGATCCCGGCAATGGCCAGCGCCCCGGCCTCCTTCCAGACACCCAGCGTCTCGGGCAGGGCCGACAGGGTGATCGTCATGATCTCGGCCGACAGGATGAAATCGGTCTTGATGGCCCCCTTGACCTTCTCGGCCTCCAGCCCCGCGCCCGCAGCCTTCTCCTCCTCTAGGGCAGGGCCGTCATGCGGCCCGGGCCGCAGCACGTGCCAGACCTTCTCGGCGCCCTCAAAGCTCAGGTAGGCGCCGCCCAGCATCAACAGCGGAGAGATCGCCCAGGGCGCGAAATTCGCCAGCAGCAGCGCCAGCGGCAGCAGGATCACCAGCTTGTTGACCAGCGAGCCCCCGGCGATCTTCGCCACGATCGGCAGTTCCCGGTCGGCCGCGAAGCCCTGCACGTATTTCGGGCTGACCGCGGCATCGTCGATCAGCGCCCCCGCCGCCTTCCCCGAGGCCTTCACCGCCTGCCCCATCACGTCATCGACCGAGGCCGCCGCCACCTTGGCGATCGCCGCCACGTCATCGAGAAGTGCCAGAAGTCCGCTCATGCCTGCCCTTTCCTGCCGCGCATCCGCGCGGGCCCTGTCGAAACACCCCGATAAAACATCCCGGCCGCAGGGTGGTTCCCCCGCAGGCCAAGGCGGCAAGACCTGCGAAAACCGCTCCGTTTCACGGCCTTGCCCGTCGCCAGACGCATATCACACTTGCACGTACCGGCCTTGCCGCGACCCGGTGTCGCGCTCTATCTGGTCCGCAACGGGGGGAACGACAAGGAGAAAGACCATGGACACGAATACCCCCGAGGGGATGGAACTGACCCTGCGCACCTTCGCCATGCCGGCCGACACCAATGCCGCGGGCGACATCTTCGGTGGCTGGGTGATGTCGCAAATGGACCTCGCCGCCGCCGTGCGCGCGAACGAACGCTGCAACGGCCGCACCGTGACGGTGGCCGCCGACCAGATCGTCTTCCGCAAACCGGTCAAGGTGGGCGACACGCTCTGCGTCTACACCGCCGTCGACAGCGTCGGCCGCACCTCGATGACCATCCGGATCGAGGTCTGGGCCCGCCGCGGCCAGACCGGTCTGCGCGAACATGTCACGGAAGCCAAGTTCAAGATGGTCGCCGTCGACGAAGAAGGCCGTCCGCGCGCCGTCGACACCCCCCTGACCCGCGCCGCCTGAGCCCCCGAAGACCCACAGGTTCTTTCATCTGACCGGAAATACTCCCGCCGGAGGCTGGCGCGGCCCGCAAGGGACGCGCCATTTTCGCATCGCGACGGCCGCCGCCTCAGGTCATGACCCGGGCCGGAACGCCGGCCACCTTGGCACCGGGCGCCACGTCGCGCGTCACCACGGCCCCCGCCCCCACGATGGCCCCGCTGCCGATGGTCACACCCCCCAGCACCGTGGCGCCGCCGCCGATCCAGACGTCCTCGCCGATGGTGATCGGGCGGGCGATCTCCTGGCCGGCGGCGCGCAGGACCGGATCGTGGTGATGCTCCGGGCACAGCAGCCGCACCTGCGGCCCCAGCATGCTGCGCGCACCGATCCGCACCGGGGCGCTGTCCAGTACCACGCAGCCCGCGTTCAGGTAGACCCCGGCGCCAAGGTGCAGGTTGATCGCATAGGCACAGCTGAACGGCGCCTCCAGATAGGCGCGCGGCCCGAAACCGCCCAGCAGCTCCCGCAGCGCCGGAGCCGCCCCGCCGCGCAGGTCGGGATGCATCTGGTTGTGCTCCCAAACGGCACGGCGCGCCACGTCGCGCAGCCCGTCGACCTCGGGGTCGAAGGTGTTGAACCACGCCCCCGCGCGCATCTTTGCCAGTTCGCTCATCGCCCGTCTTCGCTCATTTCAGGGCCGAGCCTCGCCGGACCGACGGGCCCTTGCCCCGTTCCCTCATCGCCGGCCACCCCGTCCTGGCGCCCATTGCCCAGGACCCGGCCCAAGACCCGTTCGATCATGACCCGTTCGATCATGACCCGGCGAACAGGGCCGCAAGCCGCGCAGCCTCGTCCTCGGTGCCGAAGGGGGCGTTCACCACGAACATGCCGCTGCCCACCATGCCATGGCCCGCGCGCACCGGCGCAAAGGCCACCTCGCTGCGCAAGACCTTGGGCAGGGTCAGCCCCTCCAGCGCGCGCAGCATCCCCTGGTGCCGGCCATCCTTCAGGATCGGATACCAGATCGCCACCACCCCGACATTCCACTTGCGCACCAGCTTCTTCACGAAGGCGGGCACGGCATCGTATTCGCTTTTGACCTCGTAGCTGGGATCGATCAGCAGCAGGCCGCGCCGCGGCTCGGGCGGGCAAAGCGACAGCGCCATCTCGTAGCCATCCTGGCGGTGCACCTTCGCGCGGCTGCCCATGGTGCGGGTCAGCGCCGCGTGTTCCTGGGGGTGCAGCTCGGCCAGGGTCATCGGATCGCCCGGGCGCAGCAGCTCGGCCGCCAGCAGGGGCGATCCCGGATAGGCGCGGGCCCCGTGTTTCGCCCGCACCCGCGCCAGCGCCTGGATATAGGGGTGGTCGGCGGGGAAATCGCCGTCGCGCGCCTCGATTCCCGCAGCCGCCTCGCCGGTCTTCAGCGCCTCGGCACTGGAGAGGTCATATAGCCCCCGCCCCGAATGGGTTTCCATGTAGGACAGGGCCTTGGGCTTTTCGGTCATCCGCAGCAGCATCGCCGCCAGCAGCGCATGCTTGTGCAGATCGGCCGGATTCCCGGCATGGTATATGTGTTGGTACGACAGCATGCCTTCTCCGATACGCCCTGCCCGAGTTCCGCGCAATCTCTCGTGATCCTACGGGAGGCAAGGCAAAATGGTGCCTATTCCGCCACGGCCTCCCCTTTTCCTGTGAGGGCGCCTTGCCTATAAGGGCCCTCGCACCGGAGCGCGTGAATCGTGCTGCGGCATTGGGGCACGGAACATCGGGACGCACGACAACATGGCAATTTTCGACAGACTGCCGGGGATCTTCTCCTCCGACATGGCAATCGACCTAGGGACCGCGAACACGCTCGTCTACGTGAAGGGGCGCGGCGTGATCCTGAACGAGCCGTCTGTCGTCGCCTATCACGTCAAGGATGGCGTCAAGAAGGTGCTGGCCGTCGGCGAAGACGCCAAGCTGATGCTGGGCCGGACCCCCGGCTCGATCGAGGCCATCCGCCCGATGCGCGAAGGCGTGATCGCCGATTTCGACGTCGCCGAAGAGATGATCAAGCATTTCATCCGCAAGGTGCACAAGCGCTCGACCTTCTCCAAGCCCAAGATCATCGTCTGCGTGCCCCATGGTGCCACCCCGGTGGAAAAACGTGCCATCCGCCAGTCCGTCCTGTCGGCGGGCGCCCGTCGTGCGGGCCTGATCGCGGAACCCATCGCCGCAGCCATCGGTGCCGGCATGCCGATCACCGACCCGACCGGCAACATGGTCGTCGACATCGGCGGCGGCACCACCGAGGTCGCCGTGCTGTCGCTGGGCGACATCGTCTATGCCCGTTCGGTCCGCGTCGGCGGTGACCGCATGGACGAGGCGATCATTTCCTACCTGCGCCGTCAGCAGAACCTGCTGGTGGGCGAGGCAACGGCCGAACGCATCAAGACCTCGATCGGCACGGCGCGGATGCCCGATGACGGCCGTGGCGCCTCGATGCACATCCGTGGCCGCGACCTGCTGAACGGCATCCCGAAAGAGATCGAGATCACCCAGGCGCAGATCGCCGAAGCCCTGGCCGAGCCGGTGCAGCAGATCTGCGAAGCGGTGATGACCGCGCTGGAAGCCACCCCCCCGGATCTGGCCGCCGACATCGTCGACCGCGGCGTCATGCTGACCGGCGGCGGCGCGCTGCTGGGCGATCTGGACCTGGCGCTGCGCGAACAGACCGGCCTGGGCGTCTCGATCGCCGAGGAAAGCCTGAACTGCGTGGCCCTGGGCACCGGCAAGGCGCTGGAATACGAAAAGCAGCTGCGTCACGCGATTGACTACGACAGCTAAGGCCCTCACCCTGTCTGGTGAGGTCCCCTCCGCCCTCGGATAACGGGGGCGGAGATTGCTTTTCTGCCCCCCGGCTGGCGGAAATTCCGGAAGGACTCTAGGCACATGGCCCGCGACAGACACCAGGACGAGGACTATATCACCCCGCTCCGGCGGCTGCTGGCGCTTGTGCTGGTGGTGGTGCTGGGCACGATCTTCCTGGTCTGGCGGGTCGACAGCCCGCGGGTCGAACGCTTTCGCAACCAGGTGATCGACCGGGTGCTGCCGTCCTTCGACTGGGTGATGGTGCCGGTCACCGGCGCGGTGAACCTGCTGCGCGATTTCGAAAGCTACCAGCGGCTGTCGGACCAGAACCAGGAACTGCGCCGCGAACTGCAGCAGATGAAGGCCTGGAAAGAGGCCGCGCTGCAGCTGGAACAGGAAAACGCCCGCCTGCTGGAGCTGAACAACGTCAAGCTGGACCCCCGCCTGACCTACGTCACCGGAATGGTGATGGCCGACAGCGGATCGCCCTATCGCGAAAGTGTGCTGCTGAACATCGGCACCCGCGACGGCATCGTCGATGGCTGGGCCGCGATGGATGGCGTGGGGCTGGTGGGGCGCATTTCCGGCGTCGGCCAGAACATCAGCCGGGTGCTGCTGCTGACCGACGTGTCGTCGCGGCTGCCGGTGACCATCCAGCCTTCGGGCCAGGGGGCGATGGTGATGGGCGACAATACCTCGGCCCCGGCACTCGATTTCATCGAGAACCCCGATACCGTGCGCCCGGGCGACCGGGTCGTGACATCGGGCGATGGCGGGGTGTTCCCGGCGGGCCTGCTGGTGGGCCAGGTGGCGCAGGACAAGTCCGGCCGCCTCAGGGTGCGGCTGGCCGCCGATTACGAGCGCCTGGAATACCTGCGCGTGCTGCGCCAGAAAACCGGCGAGAAACTGGGACCGGAAAGCGACCTGGTGGGCCCGCTGCTGCCCGCCGTGCCGGCCCCTGCCCCCGCGCCCGCGCCCGCCCCCAAGGCCAAGACCAATGGCTGATGCAATCCGGGCCTCGTTCGCCCGCATCTGGGGGCTGAGGCTGGTCTACGTGGCGCTCTGCCTTGCCATCATCCTGTTCGCCCTGCTGCCGCTGCAGACCCAACCGCGCCTGTGGGTGGGCCCGAACCTGATGCTGGCGCTGACCTTCACCTGGGCGCTGCGCCGCCCCGAGCTGGTGCCCATTCCGCTGGTCGCCGCGATGTTCCTGCTGTCGGACTTCCTGCAGATGCGCCCGCCGGGGCTGCTGGCGGCGCTCGCGGTCATTGCCACCGCCCGCCTGCAGGGCCGCGCCCGGGCGATGCGCGAACGCTCGATGTTCCGGGAATGGCTGTCGGCGGGGATCGCGGTGCTGATCGTGCTGATCGGCTACCGCCTGGCCCTTGGCCTGTTCTTCCTGGACCGGCCGCAACTTGTCGTGACGCTGAGCCAGGCGGTGATGACCATCGTCTTCCTGCCGGTTATGGTCGCGTTTTCCTCCCTCTTCTTCGGCATCCGAAGGGCGGCCGTGGGCGAGGTGGACAGTCTCGGACACCGCCTATGAAACAGACCCCCAAGGACAGCCAGAATTCCTCGCGCAAGATCTCGCGGCGGGCCCTTCTGCTGGGCACCGCCCAGTTGGGATTCATGGGCGTGCTGGTGGGCAGGATGCATTACCTGCAGGTCGACCAGGCCGACCAGTTCCGCATGCTGGCCGAGGAAAACCGCATTTCCGTCCGCCTGATCCCCCCCACCCGTGGCGAGATCTTTGACCGCAACGGCATCAAGATCGCCAAGAACGAACCGGCCTACCGCATCACCATGGTGCGCGAGGATGCCGGCGACATCGACGCGGTGCTGGACAAGCTGGCGCAGCTGATCCCCATCGACCCCTCCGAGATCGAGCGCGCCAAGACCGAGATGAAGCGCTCGGCCCCCTTCCTGCCGGTGACGGTGGCCGAACGGGTCAGCTGGGAAGACATCTCGAAGGTGGCGGTCAACACGCCCTCGCTGCCCGGCATCACCCCCGAGGTCGGGCTGAGCCGCGCCTATCCGCTGGACAAGGATTTCGCCCATACCGTGGGCTATGTCGGCCCGGTGTCGGATTACGACCTGTCGAAGATCGAGGACCCGGACCCCGTCCTGATGATCCCGCGCTTCCAGATCGGCAAGATCGGCATCGAGAACAAGATGGAGGACCAGCTGCGCGGCACCGCCGGGTCCCGCCGGGTCGAGGTGAACGCGGTCGGCCGCGTCATGCGCGAACTCAGCCGCCAGCCCGGCAATCCCGGCGCCAACCTGCAGCTGACCCTCGACGTGATGCTGCAGAACTACGTGCAGAACCGGCTGGCGGGCGAAAGCGCGGCGGCGGTGGTCATCGACACCACCAACGGCGACATCCTGGCCTGTGTCTCGGCGCCCAGTTTCGACCCGAACCTTTTCGTGCGCGGGATTTCCTCAAGCGATTACAATGCGCTGATGAAGAACGACCACCGGCCGCTGGCGGATAAATCGGTGCAGGGCCTTTATCCGCCCGGCTCGACCTTCAAGATCGTCGTGGCCCTGGCGGGGCTGGAGGCCGGCATCATCGACCCCTCGACCACCTTCTACTGCCCCGGCTATTTCGAGGTCGCCAACCGTCGCTTCCACTGCTGGAAATATTCGGGTCACGGATCGCTCGACGTGGTGGGCGGCATGCAGCATTCCTGCGACGTCTTCTTCTACGAGACCGGTTCCCGGGTGGGGATCGAACGGATCGCCGCCATGGCCGAGCGCATGGGCATCGGCGTCAAGCTGGATCTGCCGCTGTCGGCCGTCGCCACCGGCCTTGCCCCCAACAAGGACTGGAAGCGCGCGACCCAGAACAAGGACTGGCTGATCGGCGACACGATCAACGCCTCGATCGGCCAGGGCTACGTGCTGGCCTCTCCGCTGCAGCTTGCGGTGATGAGCGCGCGGATTGCGACAGGGCGCGCGGTGATGCCGCGGATCATCCGCAGCATCGACGGTGTCGAGCAGCCCTCGGGGCGGGGCGAATCCCTTGGCATTGCCGACAGCAGCCTGCGCGCCGTCCGCCAGGGCATGTTCGAAGTGGTCAACAACCGCCGCGGCACCGCCTACAGCGCCCGCATCATCGAGGACAACATGCGCCTTGCCGGCAAGACCGGCACCAGCCAGGTGCGCAACATCACGGCCGCCGAACGCGCAGCCGGGGTCACCAAGAACCAGGATCTGCCCTGGAACCGCCGCGACCACGCGCTGTTCGTCGATTTCGCGCCCTTCGATGATCCCCGGTTCGCCGTCGCCGTCATCCTCGAGCATGGCTCGGGCGGGGCGGCCTCGGCCTCGCAGATTGCCCGCGACATCACGCTTCAGGCGCTCTACAACGGCGATCCGCCGCTGGATGCCTATCCGGCCAAGGACCGCGACCAGATCCAGGAACAGCAGGAGCGCCTGCGTGCGCTGCGCCCGCAGTACAACGCCGACGCCAGGGGCCGCGCATGAGCTACCTTGAATACCGGGTCAAGACGACTCCCACCGGCTTTCGCAAGATCCTGTTCCTGAACTGGCCGCTGGCGCTGCTGCTGACGGCCGTGGCCTGCGTCGGCTTCCTGCAGCTCTACTCGGTCGCGGGGGGCAGGCTGAACCCCTGGGCGGAACCGCAGATGCAGCGCTTCGGGCTGGGCCTGTTCGTGATGTTCATCGTCGGCATGGTGCCGGTCTGGTTCTGGCGCAATGTCTCGGGGCTGGCCTATGCGGTGTCGCTGATCCTGCTGATCGCGGTCGAGATGTTCGGCAGCATCGGCATGGGGGCGCAACGCTGGATCGACATCGGCTTCATGCAGCTGCAGCCCTCCGAGCTGATGAAGATCTCGCTGGTGATGTTCCTGGCGGCCTATTACGACTGGCTGCCGCAGCGCAAGGTCAGCCATCCCTTCTGGGTGCTGATCCCGGTGCTGATCATCCTGGTGCCGACCTTCCTGGTGATCAAGCAGCCCGACCTTGGCACCGCGATCCTGCTGCTGACGGGGGGCGGCGCGGTGATGTTCCTGGCAGGCGTGCACTGGGCCTATTTCGCC
The DNA here is from genome assembly GCF_057380705.1 of Pseudooceanicola sp. NS-SX9. NCBI lineage: Bacteria > Pseudomonadati > Pseudomonadota > Alphaproteobacteria > Rhodobacterales > Paracoccaceae > Pseudooceanicola > Pseudooceanicola sp. NS-SX9. Next base: position 3,213,609 of record NZ_CM170818.1, read on the forward strand.
ACCGTCATCGGCGCCGCCGCCGGCCTGGTCTGGGCGGTCTTCGAAAGCCGCGGCACCAGCTGGCAGCTGCTGCGCGACTACCAGTTCCGCCGCATCGACACGTTCCTCGATCCCTCCAAGGACCCGCTGGGCGCAGGCTATCACATCACCCAGTCGAAGATCGCCCTCGGCTCGGGCGGCTGGACGGGGCGCGGCTACATGCAGGGCACCCAGTCGCGGCTGAACTTTCTGCCCGAAAAGCACACCGACTTCATCTTCACCTCGCTGGCCGAGGAATTCGGCTTCATCGGCGGGATCTCCCTGCTGACGCTCTATGCGCTGATCATCCTCTTCTGCATCCACTCCGCCATGAGCAACCAGAACCGCTATGCGGCGCTGCTGACGCTGGGGGTGGCGGTGACCTTCTTCCTGTTCTTCGCGGTGAACATGTCGATGGTGATGGGGCTGGCGCCGGTGGTGGGCGTGCCGCTGCCGATGGTCAGCTATGGCGGCTCGGCCATGCTGGTGCTGATGCTGGCCTTCGGCCTGGTGCAAAGCGCCCACGTCCACCGCCCGCGCTGAGCGGTTGCGGCCACGGCCTTGCCTGCTAGGGTCCCCCCCGACCCCGGCAAGGAAAGACCCCATGACCAATGTCCTCTTCGCCTCCCGCTCTCCGGGCTGGCCGACCTACGAACAACCGCTGAAGGCCGCCTTCGCCGAAGCGGGCCTGGAAATCGACATCCGCACCGACTTCGCCCCCGAAGCGGTCGATTACATCGTCTACGCGCCCCAATCAGACCTACAGGATTTCACCCCCTATACCCGCTGCAAGGCGGTGCTCAGCCTCTGGGCCGGGGTCGAGAAGATCACCCCCAACACCACCCTCACCCAGCCTTTGTGCCGCATGGTCGATCCCGGGCTGACCGCCGGCATGGTGGAATGGGTGACCGGCCACACCCTGCGCCATCACCTCGACATCGACTTCTTCCTCGACAACCAGTCGGGCGAATGGATCCAGAAGGTGCCGCCGCTGGCACAGGAACGCCCGGTGACGGTGCTGGGCCTGGGTGAACTGGGCCGCGCCTGCGCCGCCTCCCTCGCCCGCCTCGGCTTCCCCGTCACCGGCTGGAGCCGCACCCAAAGGGACGTCCCCGGCCTCACCACCCTGTCCGGCCCCGAAGGGCTGAAACAGGCGCTCTCCACCGCGCAGATCCTGGTGCTGCTGCTGCCCCTGACGGATGACACCCGCGACCTGATCAACGCCGAAACCCTGGCCCTGCTGCCGAAGGGCGCCACGATCCTCAACCCCGGTCGCGGCCCCCTCATCGTGGACCAGGACCTGGTCGATGCGCTGAACTCCGGCCAGATCCACCGCGCTACGCTCGACGTCTTCCGCACCGAACCCCTGCCCCCCGCTCACCCCTTCTGGGCGCATCCCCGGGTCACCGTCTGCCCCCATATCGCCGCCGAGACCCGCCCCCTGACCGCCGCCCGCGTCATTGCCGAGAACATCCGCCGCGGCGAAGCGGCCGAGCCCTTCCTCTTCCAGGTCGACCGCGCCCGCGGCTACTGACCCCCGCTTTCATCTTTCCCGAAATACGGAAATCCCGACATCTCCACAGGTAAAAGGGGCAGGTCCCGCGACCCGCCCCTTTCATCTTTCCCCAAATATGCCCGCCGGAGGCGTCCTCCGCCGGCACCACGCCCGGGGGATCGGCATGGACCATCGACAGCCCCGCCCCCCCCCTCAGGGATCACAGCGCGGCGTAGATGCCCACGACCTTCTCGATCGCGGCCTCGGGGCTCAGCTCCTCGCTCTCACCGGTGCGGCGGCAGGTCAGTTCGACCACGCCGTTCGCCAGGCCGCGCGGGCCCACGGTGATCCGCCAGGGCAGGCCGATCAGGTCCATGGTGGCGAACTTGCCGCCCGCACGTTCGTTGCGGTCATCGTAAAGCGGCTCCAGGCCCTTGGCGGTGAACGCCTTGTAAAGGCTGTCGCAGGCCGCATCCGCCGCCTCGTCACCCTGCTTCAGGTTCACGATGCCGACGTGGAAGGGCGTGACACCTTCCGGCCAGATGATGCCCTTGTCGTCGTGGTTGGCCTCGATGATCGCACCGATCAGGCGCGACACGCCGATGCCGTGGCTGCCCATCTGCACCGGGACCTGCTTGCCGTCGGGACCCTGCACCGTGGCGCCCATGGCCTCGGAATACTTGGTGCCGAAGAAGAAGATCTGCCCCACCTCGATGCCGCGCGCGGTGCGGCGGCGCTCTTCGGGGACCTGGTTGAAGATCGCCTCGTCATGGGTCTCGTCGGTGCGGGCGTAGCGGCTGGTGAACTCTTCCAGCACGGCCTGGCACTGCTCGCGCGAGTCATAGTCGATCTCGCGGTCGCCGAACTTCAGGTCGGTGATCTCGCTGTCATAGAAGACCTCGCTCTCACCGGTTTCCGCCAGCACCAGGAATTCATGGGTGTCGTCGCCGCCGATGGGGCCCGAATCCGCGCGCATCGGGATCGCCTGCAGGCCCATGCGCTCGTAGGTGCGCAGGTAGCTGACCAGGTGGCGGTTGTAGGCGTGCAGCGCATCTTCCTTGGTCAGGTCGAAGTTGTAGCCGTCCTTCATGAAGAACTCGCGGCCGCGCATCACGCCGAAACGCGGACGCATCTCGTCGCGGAATTTCCACTGGATATGGTACAGGGTCAGCGGAAGGTCCTTGTAGGACTTCACGTAGCTGCGGAAGATGTCGGTGATCATCTCCTCGTTCGTGGGCCCGTACAGCATCTCGCGGTCCTGGCGGTCCTTGATGCGCAGCATCTCGGGGCCATAGGCGTCATAGCGCCCGGATTCACGCCACAGATCGGCGGATTGCAGCGTCGGCATCAGCATCGGCACGTGGCCGGCGCGCTGCTGCTCTTCGTGGACGATGTTTTCCAGCTTGCGCAGCACCTTGAAGCCCAGCGGCAGCCAGGAATAGATCCCTGCGGAGGCCTGCTTGATCATGCCGGCCCGCAGCATCAGGCGGTGGCTGGCAATCTGCGCCTCGGCGGGCGTCTCCTTCAGAACGGGCAGGAAATAGCGCGACAGTCGCATGTCTCGTGGCCTTTTCAGCTTGGGTTGCACGCCGGTTTATTGAAGCACGCGCCCCCCGGCAATGGCCTTCGCGCCCACGCCCGCCTTGAAATCCGCCCGCACCGCCGCAAGATACTGGGAAAACCCGGAGATCCCGCCTTGGCCCTGCCCGTTCGCAAGCAAATGAAGTACTGGGGGATCGCCGCTGCGGTCTTCCTGATCATGATGTGGTGGCTGGGGGGCGTGATCATGCCCTTCCTGCTGGGCATGGCCATCGCCTATTTCCTGGATCCCGTGGCCGACCGGCTGCAGCGCATCGGCTGTTCCCGGGCGCTGGCGACGGCGATCATCATGCTGGGCGTGGTGGTGATCTTCGTGCTGGGGGCACTGATGGTGGTGCCGGCGGCGCTGAACCAGGCGATCCAGCTGTTCGACACCGCACCGCAGCTGTTCCAGAACCTGCAGGAATTCCTGTCGCGCCACTTCCCCGACCTGCAGAACCAGGATTCGGTGCTGCGCGAAAGCCTCTCGGCGGTGGGCAGCACCATCCAGTCGAAGGGCGGGGAACTGCTGCAGACGGCGCTCGGCTCGGTCGGCAGCTTCATCAACATCATGATGCTGTTCGTCATCGTGCCGGTGGTCGCTTTCTACATGCTGTTCGACTGGGACAACATGGTGGCCGAGGTCGACAAGCTGCTGCCGCGCGACCATGCCCCCACCATCCGCCAGCTGGCGCGCGACATCGACGACACGCTGGCGGGCTTCATCCGCGGCATGGGGTCGGTCTGCCTGATCCTGGGCACCTATTATGCGATCGCGCTGATGCTGGCGGGGCTGCAGTTCGGCCTGGTGATCGGCGCCTTTGCAGGCCTGATCACCTTCATCCCCTACGTGGGCGCGCTGCTGGGCGGGTCGCTGGCCATCGGCATCGCGATGTTCCAGTTCTGGGGCGACTGGGTGCATATCGGCATCGTCGCCGGCATCTTCGCCCTGGGCCAGGTGACCGAGGGCAACTTCCTGACGCCCAAGCTGGTCGGCGGATCCGTGGGCCTGCACCCGGTCTGGCTGATCTTTGCCCTGTCGGTCTTCGGCACGCTGTTCGGCTTCGTGGGGATGCTGGCCGCGGTGCCGCTTGCCGCCGCCCTGGGCGTGCTGGCGCGCTTCATGGTGCGGCAATACACCGGCTCCAGCCTGTATCGCGGCACCACGCTGCGCCCCGATGACCTGGACCAGCCCGAGTAATCCCTGATCACCACGCAGCCAGGCCCCGCCCCCGGGGCCTGCTGCGGCTGGCGTTATCGCGGCATCATCCCTAAGGTGAGGACAGTTATAAAAAACTGTTACATTTTCCAGCGATGAAGCGGCCCATGATTGACGCGGATTTCCTCAACACCCCGGTCCCGGAGCCCATTGCGCTGCCGGACCTAGACCCGACTTCGCCGCAGCGCTTCTTCAACAGGGAACTGTCCTGGCTGGGCTTCAACTGGCGCGTGCTGGAAGAGGCCGAGAACCCCCGCGTGCCGCTGCTGGAGCGGCTGCGCTTCCTGTCGATCAGCGCCACCAACCTGGACGAATTCTATACCGTGCGCGTCGCGGGCCTGCGCGAACTGGCCAAGGCCGGCAACACCAACCCCGCCGCCGATGGCCTGACCCCGGCCGAGCAGCTGGTCCAGATCAACGAGAACGCCCGCCGCCTGATGGAGCGCCAGCAAAGCGTGCTGCGCGACCTGCGCGGGCTGATGCTGGCGGAAGGCATCGCCATCCTGGGCAGCGAGGACCTGACCCCCGCTGATCTGGATTTCCTGGGCGACTACTTCCTGCAGAAGGTCTTTCCGGTGCTGTCGCCGCTGGCCATCGACCCGGCGCATCCCTTCCCCTTCATCCCCAACATGGGCTTTTGCCTGGCGCTGCAGCTGGAACGCAAGCGCGACCGCCGCCCGCTGCAGGCGCTGCTGCCGATCCCCGCGCAGATCGCGCGGTTCGTGCCGCTGCCCTCGGGCGATGGCCAGACCCGCTTTCTGCCGCTGGAAGAGCTGGTGAAAGTGCATCTGGAACGGCTGTTCCCCGGCTACCGCGATCTGGGCGCCTGCACCTTCCGGGTGCTGCGCGACAGCGACCTGGAGGTCGAGGAAGAGGCCGAGGACCTGGTGCGCGAATTCGAGACCGCCCTGAAACGCCGCCGCCGCGGCGAGGTGGTGCGGCTGAAGATCTCGGCCCGCGCGCCCGAATCGCTGGCCACGGTGATCATGCGCGAACTGCGCGTCTGGGGCGACGAGGTGATCGAGGTCGACGGGCTGATCGGCATTTCCGCCCTGTCGGAGCTGGTGCTGGACAGCCGCCCCGATCTGCTGTGGCCCAAGTTCACCCCCCGCGTCCCCGAGCGCGTCCAGGATCACGAAGGCGACATGTTCGCCGCGATCCGCCAGAAGGACATGCTGCTGCATCACCCCTATGAAACCTTCGACATGGTGATCCGCTTCCTGCAGCAGGCGGCGCGTGACCCGGACGTGCTGGCGATCAAGCAGACGCTCTATCGCACCTCGAAGGACAGCCCCATCGTCGAGGCGCTCTGCGAGGCGGCCGAGGACGGCAAGTCCGTCACCGCCCTGGTCGAACTGAAGGCGCGTTTCGACGAGGCCGCCAACATCCGCCAGTCCCGCCGCCTGGAACGCGCGGGCGCGCATGTGGTCTACGGTTTCGTCGACTGGAAGACCCATGCCAAGATCAGCAGCGTCGTCCGCCGCGAGGGCGACCGGCTGGTCACATACACCCATTTCGGCACCGGCAACTATCACCCGATCACCGCGCGCATCTATACCGACCTGTCGCTGTTCACCTGCGAAGAGGAACTGGGCCGCGATGCGACGCGGGTCTTCAACTACCTGTCGGGCTATGCCCAGCCCGAGCGGCTGGAAACGCTGTCGATCTCGCCTCTGACGCTGAAGGACGACCTGATCCGCATGATCGGCGACGAGGCCGATCATGCCCGCGCCGGTCGTCCCGCGCAGATCTGGGCCAAGATGAACGCGCTGATCGAACCCGACGTGATCGACGCGCTTTATGCCGCCGGTCAGGCGGGGGTGAAGATCGACCTGGTGATCCGCGGCATCTGCGGCCTGCGCCCCGGCATCGCGGGCCTGTCGCCCAACATCCGGGTCAAAAGCATCATCGGGCGTTTCCTGGAACATTCCCGCATCGTGTGCTTTGGCAATGGCGGCGGGCTGCCCTCGAACGAGGCGCGGGTGTTCTTTTCCTCCGCCGACTGGATGGGGCGCAACCTGAACCGCCGGGTGGAAACCCTGGTCGAGGCCAAGAACAAGACCGTGAAGAACCAGATCGTCCGGCAGATCATGGCCGCCAACCTGCATGACCAGGAACAAAGCTGGGTGATGCAACCCGACGGCCAGTTCCTGCGGGCCGACTTCCCCACCGATGGAACCGCCTTCAATTGCCACCGTTTCTTCATGGAAAACCCGTCCCTTTCCGGGCGCGGCAGTGCCGGTGCGGCGGATGTGCCCGAATTGACACGGGAACTTCAGGCCGGTTGACCGCCCCCCGCCTGCGAAGGCATAACCGGGAAAGTTACAAGAGGTCGGCCTCATGGATGGTGACTCCGTTCAGTCTTCCCCGGATTGGGGGCCTTTCGGGCGTCCGCTCTTCAACGATCCGAAATCGCGCGCCCTGTCGCGCGTCGGCGTTGTCGATGTCGGATCGAATTCCGTCCGGATGGTCGTGTTCGACGGGGCCGCGCGCAGCCCCGCCTATTTCTTCAATGAAAAGATCATGTGCGGTCTGGGGGCCGGGCTGTCGGACACCGGCCGCCTGAACCCCGAGGGGCGCCGGCGCGCGCTGGCGGCGATCCACCGCTTCCAGCTGCTGGCCGCCGGGATGGATGCCACGCCGCTGACCGCAGTGGCCACCGCCGCCGTCCGCGAGGCCAACGACGGCCCCAATTTCGTCCAGGAGGTCGAGGACAAGACCGGCCTGAAGATCCACGTCATCGACGGCCGCGAAGAGGCCCGGCTGTCGGCCCAGGGCGTGCTGCTGGGCTGGCCCGGCTCTTACGGGCTGGTCTGCGACATCGGTGGAAGCTCGATGGAGATCGCGCGGATCCGCGACGGCCAGGTCGGCGAGCGCGAGACCTCGCAGCTGGGTCCGCTGAAGCTGCAGGACGTGCCGGGCGGCGCGAGGGGCCGCAAGGTCTACATCAAAGAGCAGGTCGAACGGCTGGCCCAGGTCATCGGACTGGACCGCAACCGGCTGTTCCTGGTCGGCGGCAGCTGGCGGGCCATCGCCCGCATCGACATGGAGCGCCGCGGCTACCCGCTGCACGTGCTGCACGAATACCGCATGAGCGCGACCTCGATCCGCGACACCGTCCGCTTCATCGAGGGCCAGGACCTGGAGATCCTGCGCAAGCGCTGCGGCATTTCCGCCTCCAGAATGTCGCTGGTGCCGCTGGCCTGCGAGGTCCTGCTGGAGGTCCTGCGCCAGTTCAAGCCGCATGACATCGCGGTGTCCTCCTACGGGATCCGCGAGGGGCTTTTGTATCAGCAGATGCCGCAGGACCTGCGCGACCGCGATCCGCTGATCGAATCGTGCCGCCATGCCGAGCTGAAGGACAGCCGCCACCCCGGTTTCGGCCGCACGCTCTATCGCTTCATCCAGCCCATCTTCCGCAATGCCCGCCCCGAGCGGCAGCGCCTGGTCAAGGCCGCCTGCCTGCTGCATGACGTGACATGGCGGGCGCATCCCGACTACCGCGCCGAGGTCTGCTTTGACAATGCCACCCGCGCCAACCTGGGCGGGCTGACCCATTCCGAACGCGTCTTCCTGGGTCTGTCGCTGCTGCACCGCTACAAGAACAAGCGCGAGGGCACCCAGTTCGCCGAGCTGGTCCGCCTGCTGCCCGAGGCCGACGTCAAGCAGGCCGAGATCCTCGGCAAGGCGATGCGTTTCGGGGCGATGATCTGGCCCGAGAAGGATGCCGACATCGGCCAGCTGCACTGGTACCCGAAAAAGCGCGTGCTGGAGCTGGAGATGGCCGAGGGCGCCTGGCCGCTTTACGGCGAGGTCGCCGAGGCGCGCTTCCGCTCGCTGGGCAGCGCCCTTGACGCCGAGATCGTGCTGCGCCGCATCCCGACCTGATCCGGTCCGTGGCGGGCTGGGTTTTGCGCAAGGCCCGCCTTGCCCTCCACTTAGGGACAGGTTGCCTGGCCCCGGTCCGTGAACTGATCGCGGTCAGGTTCCCCATTATCGGGCCCCGGCACGTGATCCGGTCACGGGCGGCTGTTCTGCCACAGGCCCCGGCAGGCGATCCGGCCACGGGCGGCCGTCCTGCCACAGGCCCCGGCAGGCGATCCGGCCACGGGCGGCTGTCCTGCCACAGGCCCCGGCAGGCGATCCGGCCACAGGCGGCTGTCCTGCCACAGGCCCCGCAGGCGGCCCGGCCACGGGCAGCCCCGGCGCCCCCGCCTTTAAAGCCCGGCGACCCCGCCTTTAAAGATCGACCTGGCCATCCTCGCGCTGACCGGGCACGGGGGGCATGTATTGCGGCGCCCCCTCCTTGCGCTTGATCAGGATGTCGCCATTCGGCAGCACCACGGGGGGCTCGTAATTCGACAGGTCTCCGACCTTGCCGATGGCCTCCTTCAGGGCGGGGCCGAACTGCTCGAAGAACTGCTTCACCTTGGGGCTGGCCTTGTCCGCCAGATCGCCCCAGCTGTCCGACAGACCATCCATGAACAGCTGCAACCCGCGCTCCATCTTCGAGGGGCCCTTGGGGCTGTCGGCGGCGGGAGGTGTCCCGGGATGGGCCTGCGCATCGGGGGCGGCGGGAGGTGTCCCGGGATGGGCCTGCGCATCGGGGGCGGCGGGCGCGGGCTGCGGCACGGGGGCGTCCTGCGCCAGCAGCGGCTGGCCCAGCGGCAGGGCGATCAGGGTGGCAAGAACGATGCGTTTCATGGCCCCAATATAGGGCCGCCCGGCGCCCTGCCAAAGTCCCGCAGCGATGACTTGCCGACACATCTGGATGATGTTCGGATTTCGTCAGCCGGGGCGGGGCCAGGCCCCCAACGGCCAGCCGGCCCCTACCGCACCGCACCGCACCGCACCGCACCGCACCGCACCGCACCGCACCGCACCGCACCGCACCGCACCGCACCGCCAAAGCTGGCCCCCGTGAGACGCCCGGCGCAAGGCCCGTGCTGCCACGCGCCCCGGTGCAACGGGACCTCATCACCACGCCCCCGGTGGCCATTCCAGATGGCCCGGACGCAGCTGCATTCCCCGTTCCCGTTCCCGTTCCCGTTCCCGTTCCCGTTCCCGTTCCCGTTCCCGGAGGACTGTGGCCGTCAGAGGTCGATGTCCAGCGTCACCGGGAAATGGTCCGAAGCCAGCAGCAGCGCGCGCTGCAGTTCGGGGGCGTTCCAGCAGGCCGGATCGTCGAACGGATGCCAGATCCGCCAGACCGGCTGCAGCCGCGCCAGATCGTCCGAGACCATGATGTAGTCCAGCAGCGCCTGCAGATAGCGCCCCTCGCTGGCAATGTGGAACCTGGCCGAGGTCGGCGGCGCCTGAAAGCGGCGGGCGAACACCTGCGCCGCATGGGGATCGAACAGGCAGGGCCCGGCCGAAGAGCTGTCGCCGGTCTCGTCGCCCAGCAGGATCTCGACCGAGGAGCGGCCGAAGAGATGTTCGTATTCATCCAGCCCCGGGCCGTCGTTCAGATCGCCCATCAGCATGACGCTTTCGCCCGCCTCCATCAGCGCCACCAGCCGGCGGCGCAGCCAGATCGCCTGGGCCAGCTGCTTGCGCCGGTTGGCGATCGACAGCCGCATCGCGGATGCCGCGTCATGGGCCCCGTGCGGCGCCTTCGATTTCAGATGCGCGCCGATCATCATGAAGCCGCGGCCGCGGCCGGTCAGCACCGAAAGCTCCAGCGGGGGCTTGGAAAAGCGCACCTCGTCCTCGACCGCATCGACATCCAGATCAATGCGGAACACCCCGTCAAAGCGCGGCGCGGCGGCGCTTTCGCCCGGCGTGTGGGTGACCTGCAGCCGGTCGGGATCATAAAGCAGCGCGATCTCCTGCTGGGTGTCATTGGCAAAGCCGATCACCGCCTTGCGGGCGCGCAGGCCGAAGCCTTCGGCGAAATGTTCCAGCGCGCGGGTGGCCGAGCGGCGCAGGCTGTCGTCGGGCGCCTCGATCACCATCACCGCATCGGCATCAAGCGCGGTGAACACCATCCCCAGGGCCTCGGCCTGCTGGGCGCGCGTCACGTCGCGGCGGCGCGACCAGCGGTCATCGACCTGCAGCTGACCCGCATCATCGAAAAGCGCGTCGAACCATTCGACATTGTAGGTGGCCAGCCGCATGATCGGCCTCCTTCCCCGGGGCAGTTTTCACAGGCGTTTCCGCCGCAGGTCAGACGTGGGCGCTCTGGATGTCTTCCCAGGCGCGGTTGATGTCGGCCATGCGCTTTTCCGCCAGCTTGATCGCTTCGGGCGGCAGGCCGCGGGCCATCATCCGGTCGGGGTGGCTTTCGCGGACGGCCTGTTTCCAGGCGGTGCGGGCCTCGTCCATCGAGGCGCCCCGGGGCAGACCCAGGATCGTGTAGGCATCGCAGCGCGCCTGCGGCACGAAGCGCAGCCGCATCCGCTGGAAATGCTCGGGGTCCATGTGAAAGATCTCGGCCACGCGGGACAGGAAGGCGTCCTCGGCATCGTGGTAATCGCCATCGGCCAGCGCAATGTGGAACAGGCCCTCCATCAGGTCCTCAAGGACCTGGGCATCGGGGCCGAACATCCCGGCGATACGGGCGGCATATTCCTCGAATCCCGCAACGTCCTGGCGCGCCAGGTTAAAGACCCGCGCCGCGCCGTCCTCGTCGCCGGGGGCGATCTGGAACACCTCGCGGAAGGCCGAGACCTCGTTGCGGGTGACGCGGCCATCGGCCTTGGCCATCTTGGCGCCAAGCGCCACCACCGCGATCGTGAAGGCGACCGAGCGTTCGGGCGGCGTGCGCAGCTTCTCGAAGACATGGGACAGGGATTCGCCTTGCGCCAGTGCCTTCAGGGCTTCGGAAATGCGGGACCAGATCGACATGGTGTCAGTTTACCGCGCCGCCGCGCCGCTGTCAGCGTGGCATCATCGCAAATCGTACCGGTCAGAGGAACTTCTGCATCAGCACCAGCTCCAGCCAGCGGTCGAACTTGCGCCCGACCTGCGGCATCCGGCCGGTTTCCTGATAGCCCAGGGCGGCGTGAAAGGCCTGACCGATGGGATTTTCCCCCGACACGCCCGCGATCATCACATGGGCGCCGGCGGCGCGGGCGTGATCCTCGACCGCCGTCATCAGCGCCCGGCCGACGCCCTGGCCGCGCCCTTCGGGGGCCAGGATGATCGTATGCTCCATCGCGCGGGCATAGCCGTCGCCGGCGCGGAACTGGTCGTAGCTGGCAAAGCCCAGGATCTGGCCGTCCGCCTCGGCCACGAAGAATTCGCGGCCCGCAGCCCGACGGCCGTCGATATAGGCGATCAGCGTTTCGGGGGTCTTGGCGAGCGAGGCGAAGGTGATCGTGCTGTCACTGTAGACCGGGGACCAGATCTGCAGCACGCGGGGGTGGTCGGCGGGCGTGACGGGACGAACGAGCGGGCGCATGGCAACCTCCTGAACAGCAACACCATGTTCCCCGCAGCCAAGGGATTGGCAATGCCTGTGGCCACGTCGCCTGCCGCATTTTCGCCCTTGCGCACGCGAAAGCTGACGGCGGGGTCAAACGCGCTCTGGACGCACGGACGGGGGCGCGACAGGATCGGGGAAAACGCCCCGGACAGTGGAAAGACCCAGATGAATGCCAAGGCGCCCGAAACCGAACCGCGCATCCGTGCCCGCAACGAGGCGCTGATCCGCGATGCCGCCACGCGGCTGTTCGCCCGCAAGGGGTTCGAAGGCACGCGGATCTCCGAGATCGCCGAGGCCGCAGGCCTGCCCAAGGCCAATGTCTACTACTACTTCGGCTCGAAAAAGCAGATCTACCGGGCGGTTCTGCTGAAACTGCTGACCAACTGGACCGTGGCGCTGGACCACCTGAGCGAGGACAGCGATCCCTTCGACGCGCTTGAGGGCTATGTGCGCGCCAAGCTGGAACATTCCCGCCGCTTTCCCGACGAGACCCGCGTCTTTGCCACCGAGATCCTGGCCGGCGGCCCCTACCTGACCCCCGAGGACCGAGAGCTGATGCGCGCCGGGATGCTGCGCCCGGTCGAGGTGCTGGAGGCCTGGATCGCCCGCGGCCTGATCCGCCCCGTGCATCCGCGCCACCTGATGATCACGCTCTGGTCCGCCGCCCAGTACTATGCCGATTTCGAGATCATGGCCGCCCATACCCTTGAGGTGAAGAAGCTGACGCGGGCGGATTTCGACGCGGCCGCCGATACCATCGTGCAGACGACGATCCGCGGGCTGCGCCCCGATCCCGTCCCCGCCTAGGCGATCCGGCCCCCGCAGCTGACGCCCCTTTCCTTGGAGGGCAGCTGGCCCTCCGACACCTGTCCGCGCCGCCCGCCGGGCACAGGACAGGCCCCGGGGGATCCACGACCTGCGGGACCGGGGCGGCGCGGCCCGAACCGCGCCCCAACGGCGACAAGATCCCGGCATCGCCCCACCGGACCGGCGCCGAAATGCCCGACCGCCGCCGCGAGAGCATCGAAACGCAGTGGCCGGACAAGTGTGGCGCGGGTGGCCCCGCCAGCCCATCCCACGCGACCTCTGGCAGGCGGTCGGGGCACTGGTGGACCACCGCGCGCAACCCGGGCAGGCGGTCGGGACGCTGGCGGGCCATCGCGCGCAGTCCCGGCAGGCAGCCGGGGCGCTGACGGGCCATCGCACGCACCCCCGGCAGGCAGCCGGGGCGCTGACGGGCCATCGCACGCACCCCCGGCAGGCAGTCGGGGCGCTGGCGGACCATCGTACGCACCCCCGGCGGGTGGCCGGGGCGCTGGTGGACCATCGCACCCAACCCCGGCAGGCGGTCGAGGCACTGGCGGACCATCGCACGCGGCCCGGTCGGACGGTCGGGCACTGGCGGGCCGGACGCCGGTCCGCTGCGTCGTCTCGCCCGCCTTCTCCTTCGGCAAGATGGGCCAGGCGCCCAAGGGCTGTCCCCCGGGGCGCCTGAGCGGGATCAGCCCCGGGTGGCGCGGATCAGTTGCAGGATGTCCTGCGCGGCGGAGGGGATATTGGTGCCCGGACCGAAGATCGCCTTCACCCCGGCTTTCTTGAGGAAATCATAGTCCTGCTGCGGGATCACGCCGCCGCAGATCACCAGGATGTCGCCCGCGTCCTTGGCCTTCAGCGCCTCGATCAGCTGCGGCGCCAGGGTCTTGTGCCCCGCCGCCTGAGAGCTGATGCCGACCACGTGCACGTCGTTGTCGACGGCATCCTGCGCGGCTTCCTCGGGCGTCTGGAACAGCGGCCCCACATCGACGTCAAAGCCGATGTCGGCAAAGGCCGTCGCGATCACCTTGGCGCCGCGGTCATGGCCGTCCTGGCCCATCTTGACCACCAGCATTCGCGGGCGGCGCCCCTCTTCGGTGGCGAAATCCTCGACCGCCTTCTGGATCGCGGCGAATTCCGCATCGCCCTCGTAGGCCGCGCCATAGACCCCGGCGAGGGTCTTCACCTCGGCCCGATGCCGGCCGAATTCCTTCTCCATCGCCATGCTGATTTCCCCTACCGTCGCCCGGGCCCGCGCGGCCTCGACCGCCGCCTCGAGCAGGTTGCCACCGTCCTTCGCGCGTCGCGTGACCTCGTCCAGCGCCGCCTGACAGGCCGCCGCATCGCGGGTCGCGCGGATCTGCTCCAGCCGGGCAATCTGGCTGTCGCGGACCTTCATGTTGTCGACATCCAGGATGTCGATCGGGTCTTCCTTGTCTTTCCGGTACTTGTTGACCCCGACGATGACCTCTTCGCCGCGGTCGATCATCGCCTGACGTTTCGCGGCGCTTTCCTCGATCCGAAGCTTGGGCATGCCGGAGGCCACGGCCTTGGTCATGCCGCCCATCTCCTCGACCTCCTGCATCAGGGCCCAGGCCTTTTCGACCAGATCATTGGTCAGGCTTTCGATGTAGTAGGACCCCGCCAGCGGATCGACCACCTTGGTGACGCCGGTTTCCTCCTGCAGCACCAGCTGGGTGTTGCGGGCGATGCGGGCCGAAAAATCGGTGGGCAGGGCAATTGCCTCGTCCAGCGCATTGGTGTGCAGCGACTGGGTGCCGCCCAGAACCGCGCTCATCGCCTCGTAGGCGGTGCGGATGACGTTGTTGTAGGGGTCCTGTTCCTGCAACGACACGCCCGAGGTCTGGCAATGCGTCCGCAGCATCTTCGAGCCCTCCTTCTTCGCGTCGAAATCGGTCATCACCCGGTACCACAGCGTGCGCGCGGCGCGCAGCTTGGCGATCTCCATGAAGAAGTTCATGCCGATGGCAAAGAAGAACGACAGCCGTCCGGCAAAGCTGTCGACATCCATCCCGGCGCGGATCGCGGCGCGCACATATTCCCGGCCATCCGCCAGGGTATACGCAAGTTCTTGTACCAGGTTCGCGCCCGCCTCCTGCATGTGGTAGCCGGAGATCGAGATAGAGTTGAACTTCGGCATCTCGGCCGAGGTATACTGGATGATGTCCGCAATGATCCGCATCGAGGGTTCGGGCGGATAGATATAGGTGTTGCGGACCATGAACTCCTTCAGGATGTCGTTCTGGATGGTGCCCGAGAGTACGGCGCGGTCATGGCCCTGTTCCTCGCCGGTAACGATGAAGCTGGCGAGGATCGGGATCACCGCGCCGTTCATCGTCATGGACACCGACACCTTGTCGAGGGGGATGCCCTCGAACAGGATCTTCATGTCCTCGACCGAATCGATGGCGACACCCGCCTTGCCGACATCGCCCACCACGCGGGGGTGGTCGCTGTCATAGCCGCGGTGGGTCGCCAGGTCGAAGGCCACCGAAACGCCCTGCTGACCGGCGGCCAGGTTGCGGCGGTAGAAGGCGTTCGATTCCTCGGCCGTCGAGAACCCCGCATATTGCCGGATCGTCCAGGGACGGCCCGCGTACATGGTCGAGCGGACACCGCGGGTAAACGGCGCCTCGCCGGGCAGGGTGCCCATGTGCGGCAGGCCCTCGGTGTCGGCCTCGGTATAGAGCGGCTTCACGTCGATGCCTTCCAGCGTGTGCCAGGTCAGCTGCTCCAGCGGACGGTCGCGCAATTCCTTCTGGGCGCGGGCCTTCCAGGCGTCGGTCTTCTGCGTCATCGCACTGTCCTCTCTCCTGCGGCCGGGCCGGATGTGCCTCCGGGCTGCGGCGCGCCTCCTGTCGTGGGATCGGCCCCGAAGGGCCGGTATCGGGCCAGGCCCCCCGCGCCGGCCGCCAGCCAGGCAAGGTCCTGATCGTACATCTCTTGCAGCGCGGCACGGCCTTCGGGATCGAAGGGGTGCCAGCGGCCTTCGCTGACCGGCAGGCCCAGGCGTTCGGCCGAGGCACTGCGGTTCAGCCAGGCGGGCATTTCCATGCGCGGCGCCTCGGGCGCCTGCAGCATGGCGTTCAGCCGGGCCTGCGGATCGCCCGCGAACCCATCGTGCGGCAGCACCTGCAGCGGCACGCCGGGGGCTGCATGGGCGACTTCCTCGATCACCGCGCGCCAGCCGCGCCCCGACCGGGCGATCTGCCCCAGCAGGGCAGCGTCGGGCAGCGGATGGCCGCGTTCCAGCGCGTAATGCAGGCAGGAGGTCCACCAGCCCTCAAGCCCGCGCACCGACAGCACGATCCGGCTGACGGTGCCGCCAAAGGCCTGCACGTGGCGGGCCACACGGCCGCCCGCATCGGCGTAAAGGCAGCCGTCGCGCAGCGTGCCCCGGGGACTGCCCAGCATGTTCTCGTCACTGACCAGCAGGCGGGACAGCCCCTTGCGGCGCAGCCCCTCGACGTTGATGGCGATGCGGCCGCGGGCGCGGTCGTACTGCTTTTGCGCAGGCAGCGGACCCGGCACCGGCATCACCCCGGTCAGCACCCCGCTGCGGGTGCGCCGGGGATCCCAGACCGCGATCCCCCGCCCCTCGAGCACCCCGCGCGAGGCGCGCAGATAGGCCTGAAAGGAAGTCGTCGCGGTGCGGTGGGCACCGATGTGCAGGATCACGTCCATGAGGGTCCGGGCCTTTGCCAGAGGCGGGACCACGCGACGCGGCCCCGCAGGAAGGAAGGCCGTGATCATGCCCCCCGCCCCGTCACGAAGCGCTTAACCGGGGCGCGCTTTTGCAGCGTCCCGATGTCGCCCGCCCCCGCCATGGACCTATTCGAACTCCATGATGATCTCGTCCACCGCCAGGCTGGAGCCGGGCGTGGCGTTGATCCTGGCGACGATCCCCTTGCGCTCGGCGCGCAGGATGTTCTCCATCTTCATGGCCTCGATGGTGCAGAGCGCCTGGCCCTCCTGGACCTCCTGCCCCTCTTCGACGTCGATCTTCACCACCAGACCCGGCATCGGGCACAGCAGCAGCTTCGAGGTGTCGGGGGGCATCTTCTCGGGCATCAGCAGCGCCAGTTCGGCCTGGCGCGGGTTGCGCACATGGACCTTCAGATCGGCGCCCCGGCTGCGCACGCGGAACCCGCCCGAGATCTTGCCGACCTTCAGCACCAGCGGTTCGCCGTCGACCGTCATGTCCGCCAGCGACTTGCCCGGCGTCCAGTCGCCCGCCACCCGCAGCACCGCGCCATCGGCGAAGGTGATGCTGGCGCCGTCGTGATCGGCGGCGATGGTCAGCTCATAGCTTTGGCCCTGCAGCGTCGCGACCCATGTGTCGCCCACCTTGCGTTCGTGATTGTCCATGCGCCCCGAGATCCGGGTCCGGCGGATTTCCCCGACGCGGTGCATGGCAGTGCAGGCGGCAGCGATCCGGCGCAGCGCCGGTTCCGGCAGGGTGACGCCCTCGAAGCCGCCGGGGTATTCCTCGGCGATGAAGGCAGTGGTCATGTCGCCCGAGACGAATTTCGGATGATCCATCACAGCGGCCAGGAACGGCAGGTTGTGACCGATCCCCTCGACCTCGAACCGGTCGAGAGCGATGCGCATGGCCTCGATCGCCTGGGCGCGGGTCGGGGCCCAGGTGCACAGTTTCGCGATCATCGGATCGTAGTACATGCTGATCTCGCCGCCGTCATAGACGCCGGTGTCGTTCCTGACGGCCGCATCGCCCGCAGGCGCATCGCCATGCCACTTGCCATTGACCAGCAGCGGGCCTGCCGCGGTTTCCACCGGCGGGTTGTAGCGCGTCAGCCGCCCGATCGAGGGCAGGAAGTTGCGGTACGGATCCTCGGCATAGAGGCGGTTTTCAATGGCCCAGCCGGTCAGCTTCACATCGTCCTGGGTGATCGACAGCGGTTCGCCATTGGCGACGCGGATCATCTGTTCCACCAGGTCGATGCCGGTGATCAGTTCCGTCACCGGATGTTCCACCTGCAGGCGGGTGTTCATCTCCAGGAAGTAGAAGTTCTTCGCCCCATCGACGATGAATTCCACCGTCCCGGCGCTGGCATAGCCCACGGCCTTGGCCAGCGCCACGGCCTGTTCGCCCATCGCGCGGCGGGTGGCTTCGTCCAGGAAGGGACTGGGGGCCTCTTCCACGACCTTCTGGTTGCGGCGTTGAATGGAACACTCCCGCTCGCCCAGATAGACGCCGTTGCCATGGGCATCGCATAGCACCTGGATCTCGATATGGCGGGGTTGGGTGACGAATTTCTCGATGAAGATGCGGTCATCGCCGAAGGAATTCGCCGCCTCGTTCTTGGACGACTGGAAGCCCTCGCGCGCCTCGGTGTCGTTCCAGGCGATGCGCATCCCCTTGCCGCCGCCCCCCGCAGAGGCCTTGATCATCACCGGATAGCCGATTTCGCCCGAGATCTTCACCGCCTCGTCGGCATCGGCGATCAGGCCCATGTAGCCCGGGACGGTCGAAACGCCCGCCTCCTGCGCGATCTTCTTCGAGGTGATCTTGTCGCCCATCGCCTCGATCGCCTTGACCGGCGGGCCGATGAAGGCCACGCCCGCATCCGACAGCGCCTGGGCGAATTTCGGGTTTTCCGACAGGAAGCCATAGCCCGGGTGCACCGCCTCTGCGCCGGTCGCGATGATCGCCGCCATCACCTTGTCGATGACGATGTAGGACTGGTTGGCGGGCGGCGGGCCGATATGCACGGCCTCGTCCGCCATGGCCACATGCAGCGCATTGCGGTCGGCGTCCGAATAGATGGCGACAGTGGCGATCCCCATCTTGCGGGCGGTCTTGATGACGCGGCAGGCGATCTCGCCGCGGTTGGCGATCAGGATCTTCTTGAACATGCAGGTCCCTTCCCGGACGGATAGTGCGGCGCGCCCGCTCCGACGGCAGGCGGCAAACACGAAAAACCCCCCGGGGTGCGGCAGCACCACGGGGGGTCGACTGAGATGCCCGTGCCGGTCGCAAGACCGGTGCGGGAAACGCGGATCAGGCGGGCGTTACTTGCAGGCGCGCGGGTTCGACTGGCAGTAGGCCACGTTGGCCGCCGCACCGACCAGCGCACCGGTGCCAAGGCCGCCACCGGTGACAGCTGCGGCGCCGCCGCCCACTGCACCACCGACCAGGGCCTGTTCGCCCACCGTGCGGCCGCAGGCCGACAGCGAGGAGAGACCTGCGACGAGGACGCCAGCGATGATCCAGGATTTCTTGAGCATGACTTCACACCTTCTTGTTGCGCATGTTTCGTCCTCCTAACGCGGAAGACGACAAAACGTTCCAAGAAAGATCGCGCCATCGTGAGGCCGGCGTGAAGGCGCCCATTGCCGCAGCGACAAAGGCAGGGTTCTGCCAGCGGGGCCCGGCACGGGCCGGAAAGGGGCCGGAAAGGCACGGGCAATGCCCAGAAGGGGACGTGGCATTGCCCGTGGGGGGAAGGGTAACGGTATTGGGTCGCTCCCCCTTGGGGAACGGTTTCGATGCTGCCCCGACGGCCCCCCTGCGCAAAGCGCCGATTGGCCGGGGCCGCAGCACCAGCCGGATCTTGCGCAAAACAGGGGGCCGTCGGCAGCATCATGCCCAGTCGTCCTCTTCGTCCTCGTCCTCTTCCTCGAAACCGTCATCCTCGGCGGCGAAGGCCCCGGGGAAGGCGGCGCGGGCAGCGGTTTCGTTGATCACCAGAAGGGCTTCGTAGCTGACCGGATCAAAGGGATCTTCGGCGGCCACGACCTCGCGGCCAAAGACCCACGACAGGCGCCCGGCATCCAGGTTGCCCCGTTCGAAGGGTTCGTCCCCGAAGGCGGCCCAGAGCGCGGCCATGAAGGCCTCGTCGGCGCGGCGGTCGACGGCCTTGCGGTCGCGGTAGCGTTCGCGACGGGTGATCGGCGTCACGCCCTTGGGATTGGCGCGGCGGATGGTGAACTGGAAATCGGTCCCCGGCAGACGGCTGGGGAAGCCACGGTGTTTCAGCATGGCTGAGCTCCTGAGGCAGGCCCGCCCGGCAGATGGACCGGGACGCGGGCAGGTTGCGTTGCAGCCCCTCCCCTACACCGGGCCGCCCTTGCCGGACAGGGGGATGCCATGGGCGCCTCAGCCATGGCGGCGCCCGGCGTGACGCAGCCAGCGCGCGCGGTGCACGGGGCTGTCCAGAAGCGTCGACAGGATGGTGCGCGCGGCTTCGGTCGGGCGGGCGCCGTCCAGCGCGCCGCCCGCGGTGATCCGCACGCCGCCCTCCATGCGCTCGACCCGGACCGCGGGGGCAAAGCCGCGCAGCGACTGCAGCCGGCGCCACATGTCCTGGCGGACCTGGTGCGCGATGGCAGACAGCGACACCGGATCCGCCGCCGCCACCTCGGCCACGACCTTCAGGTCGAAGCGGGGCGGCAGGCGCCGGGTCACGACGACCGCGCCGTCCTCTTTCAGATTGTGCCAGCCGGGACGTGCCATAGGGACCTCAGAGCGGGATATTGTCGTGTTTCTTCCACGGGTTCTGCAGCTTCTTGCCGCGCAGGGACGCGAATGCCCGCGCCACGCGCCGCCGGGTCGAACGGGGCTGGATCACCTCGTCGATGAACCCCTTTTCGGCAGCGACGAAGGGATTGGCAAAGCGGTCCTCGTATTCCTTCGTGCGCGCCGCGATCTTCTCGGGGTCGCCCAGTTCGGAGCGGTACAGGATCTCGGTTGCGCCCTTGGCGCCCATCACCGCGATCTCGGCCGTGGGCCAGGCATAGTTGAAATCGCCGCGCAGGTGCTTGGAGGCCATCACGTCATAGGCGCCGCCATAGGCCTTGCGGGTGATCACCGTGACCTTCGGCACCGTCGCCTCGCCATAGGCGAACAGCAGCTTCGCGCCGTGCTTGATGACGCCGCCATATTCCTGGCTGGTCCCCGGCAGGAAGCCCGGCACATCGACGAAGGTCAGGATCGGGATCTCGAACGCATCGCAGAAGCGGACGAATCGCGCCGCCTTCCGAGAGCTGTCGATATCGAGGCACCCGGCCAGGATCATCGGCTGGTTCGCCACCACGCCGACGGTCTGGCCTTCAAGCCGGATGAAGCCGGTGATGATGTTCTTGGCGTAATCTTCCTGGATCTCGAAGAAGTCCCCCTCGTCCGAGACCTTCAGGATCAGTTCCTTCATGTCATAGGGCGTGTTGGGATTGTCGGGGATCAGGGTATCGAGGCTGGGCTCGATCCGGCCGGGTTCGTCGAAGAAGGGCCGCACGGGCGGCTTTTCACGGTTGTTCAGCGGCAGGAAATCGACCAGGCGGCGGACCTCGGCCAGGGCCTCCACGTCGTTTTCGAAGGCGCCGTCGGCAACGCTGGATTTCTTCGTGTGGGTGCTGGCGCCGCCCAGTTCCTCGGCGGTCACGACCTCGTTCGTCACGGTCTTCACCACGTCGGGGCCGGTGACGAACATGTAGCTGCTGTCCTTCACCATGAAGATGAAGTCGGTCATGGCGGGGCTGTAGACCGCGCCACCGGCACAGGGCCCCATGATGACGCTGATCTGCGGCACCACGCCCGAGGCCATGATGTTGCGCTGGAAGACATCGGCATAGCCCGCAAGGCTGGCCACGCCTTCCTGGATGCGCGCACCGCCGGAATCGTTCAACCCGATGACAGGCGCGCCGTTCTGCATCGCCATGTCCATGATCTTGCAGATCTTCTGGGCGTGGGTTTCGGAAAGCGAGCCGCCGAAGACGGTGAAATCCTGGGAAAAGACATAGACCATGCGGCCGTTGATCGTGCCCCAGCCGGTGACCACGCCGTCACCGTAGGGGCGCTGGTCCTGCATGTCGAAATCGGTGCAACGATGGGCGACGAACATGTCGAATTCCTCGAAACTGTCCGCATCCAGCAGCAGGTCGATGCGTTCGCGCGCCGTCAGCTTGCCCTTGGCATGCTGGGCCGCGATCCGCTTTTCACCGCCGCCGAGCCGCGCGGTTTCGCGCCGGTCCTTCAGCTCCTGCAGGATATCCTTCATCTTTTGCTCCCCATAATGAGCCGCGTCCGGCATCGTGGTGCCCGCGCCGCCAAGGGCGAACCGGGCGTCGCGTCCGGGCCGACCATAGGCCCGGGCCTGCGGCAACCAAAGCGAAAAGGGGCAAATTTGCAAAGGTTTGGCAGAGCCCCGTCTGCAAATTGCAAAGCTGCATAGTACCTGCGGATCACATGGACTTGCCAAGGGCACGGGACTAGCAGAATCCCATGACCTCCTCCCCTGCTCCGCGCTACCTGCACCCCGATTCCGTGCCGCATCTGTCGACCCTGATCCTGCTTGTCGGAACAGGGGCATTGGCCATTAACATCTTCCTGCCATCCCTGCCCAATATCGCCGCGCAATTCGACGCACCCTATGCGCAGGCGCAGTTGCTGATCGCGGGATATCTGGGCGCCAGCGGCCTGATCCAGCTGCTGGCGGGCCCCTTCGCGGACCGCTGCGGGCGGCGGCCGGTCATCCTGTTCGGGCTGATCGTCTTCGTGCTGGCCTCTTTCGGCTGCCTGGTGGCGCCGAACTTTCAGGTATTGATGCTGTGCCGCGTGCTGCAGGCCACCGCCGCCATCGGCATGGCGATCGGCCGCGCCGCGGTGCGCGACATCTACAAGGGCGATGCCGCGACCTCGGCCATGGCCTATGTGATGATGGGGGTCTCGGTGGTGCCGATGATCTCTCCGGCCATCGGCGGGGTGCTGGACCAGGCCTTCGGCTGGCGCGCCTCGTTCTGGATGCTGCTGCTGACCGGGATCGCGGTGCTGCTGCTGTGCTGGCGCGACCTGGGCGAAACCGCCGCGCCGTCGGACAAGTCGATCCTGTCGCAATTTGCCGAATTCCCGGAACTGCTGACCTCGCCACGCTTCCTGGGCTACTGCCTGGCCTGCATGTGCAGCGCCGGCGGCTGGTACGGCTATCTGGGCGGCGCACCCTATGTGGGCACCCAGGTCTTTGGCCTCAGCCCGGCGGTCTTCGGCCTGTGCACCGCAACGCCCGCCTTCGGCTATTTCATCGGCAACTGGTTCACCGGCGCCTTCAGCGCCCGCATCGGGCTGAACCGGATGATCCTGTCGGGCCTGGCCATGATGCTGGTGGTGGCGCTGCTGGGCTACGGGCTGGCCCTGGCGCATCTGTCGACCCCCTTCACCTTCTTCGGGCTGATGATCTTTATCGGCATCGGCAACGGCATGGTGATTCCCACCACCACCACGGGGATGCTGTCGGTGCGCCCCAAGCTGGCCGGCACCGCCGCAGGGCTGGGCGGCGCGCTGATGATCGGCGGCGGCGCGGTGTTTTCCGCCATCGTCGGCGCCCTGCTGGGCCCGGGGCGCAACGAGGCCCCGATGATGGGCCTTTTCGTGCTGCTGATGGCGGCCGGCATCGTACTGATCCTGGGCGTCGTGCGGCGCGAACGCCGGCTGGCCATGGCCGGTCTCTGAGCTGCGGCTCTTTGCACCTTGTTAACCAAGGTTTGCAAACCTAGCCTCCGCATCGAGCATGATCCGAGCGGACAGGTGGGGAATGGGGGCACGCAAACTCTATGCCGGGGCGAAGCTGCGGGAAACGCGGCAGAAGCTGGGGCTGACGCAGAAGGAGTTCTCGGGCAAGCTCGGGATCTCGCTGCCCTATCTGAACCAGATGGAGAACAACAACCGCCCGGTCTCGACCGCGGTGGTGCTGAACCTGGCGCAGGAATTCGGCTTTGACGTGACCGAGCTGACCACCGGCGACAGCGAAAGGCTGGTCTCGGACATGCGCGAGGCGATGGCGGATCCGGTGCTGGCCGATGCCATGCCGCCGCTGGCGGATCTGCGGCTGACGGCCTCGAACGCGCCGGCGCTGGCGCGCGCCTTCCTGCAGCTGCACCGCGCCTACCGGCAGACCCATGAGCGGCTGGCCTCGCTGGACGAGGCATTGGGGCGCGAGGATTCGCGCCAGGCCCCCTCGCCCTGGGACGAGGTGCGCGATTTCTTCCACTATTGCGACAATTACATCGACGCGGTGGACCGCGCCGCGGAACGCTTTGCCGCCCCCGTCCGCCACGAGGAAAACATGCGTGTGCGCGCGGTCTCGGCGCTTGGCAACATCGGGGTGACTGTGCAGTTCCGCGACATGGACCCGCTGCGGATCTACGATCCTGCCAAGCGCGAGCTGTCGCTGTCGCTGCGTACCGCCCCCGAGACCCAGACCTTTCAGCTGCTGCTGCAGGTGGCGCTGCTGGAGCAGGACAAGCTGCTGGAGGCGACACTGGATCTGGCGCGATTCCAGTCCGATGCGGCCCGCTCGATCGCCAAGATCGGGCTGGCGAACTATTTCGCCGGCGCCGCCCTGATGCCCTACATGCGCTTTCTCGACGCCGCCGAGGAGGTCCGCCACGACCTGGAGATCCTGGCCATGCGCTTTGGCGCCTCGGTCGAGCAGGTGGCGCATCGGCTGTCGACGCTGCAGCGCCCGGGCGCCAAGGGCGTGCCCTTCTATTTCGTGCGGGTGGACCAGGCCGGAACGATCACCAAGCGGCATTCCTCGACCCGGCTGCAATTCGCGCGATTCGGTGGCGCCTGCCCGCTGTGGAACGTCCACCAGGCCTTCGAGATGCCCGGCCGCTTCCTGCGCCAGCTGTGCGAGACGCCGGACGGGGTGCGCTATATCAACCTAGCGCGGGACGTATCCAAGGGCCAGGGCCGATGGGGGGCACCGGTGCGCCGCTATGCCATCGCGCTTGGCTGCGAAGTGACCCATGCCGACAAGCTGGTCTTTGCGGACGGCCTCGACATCACCAACCCGAAGGCCTTCGAGCCGATCGGGATTTCCTGCCGGATATGCGAACGCGAGCGCTGTCACCAGCGCTCGGTTCCGCCGCTTGAGCGGCGTCTGACGATCGATGTGAACGCCCGGGGAACCCTGCCTTACGAGGTCGGCTGAAGGTCGCGCAGTTCGGCCCAGATCCGGTCCTTGAGCAGACCACGCTGCTTGCGGGCCTCGATCATGGCCAGATCTTCCATGGGCTCGATATTGTTTTCCCAGCGGTGGATCTTGCGGTTCAGCTCTTCGTAATCCGCGGTCAGCCGGGCGAAATGGGTGTCGCGGGCTTCGAGGTCGGCGATCGCCTCGACATGGGCAGGAAAGTCGTCGGCAAGGGCATGGGGCCGGTGGGTCATCTGTACCTCCTGTATCTGTCCTGAGACCTACTTTAGGCGCCATCGCGGGCAATGACATTGACAGGGATCAAACCGGGCGGGGGCGCTGCCCCCTTGCGCCTGCGGCGCAATTCCCCCGGCATATTTCAGGAAAGATGAAAGGGTTCAGACCTTGGTGGCAAGGCTGGGCGGGGCTAGGGGGCGGCGTTTCAGCACCGCTTCGCGCCAGGAGATGAAGCTGACCGCGCCCAGGATCAGGCCGCCGCCCAGGACCACGAAGGGATCGACCGGTTCGCCGAAGACAAAGACGCCCACCAGCACCGCCCAGACCAGCTGAAGGAAGGTGACAGGCTGTGTGACGGTGATCGGCGCCTCGCGGAAGGCGCGGGTCATGAAGTAATGGCCAAGTGTGGCCAGGACGGCCACCACCAGCAGCTGCGCCACCTGCGGCAGCGTCGGCGTCACCCAGACCGGCACCGTCAGCGGTAGCAGCCCGGCCGAGACGGTCACCGACAGCAGCGCCACGATCATCAGCGGCGGCAACTCGCCCGAGAGACGCTTGGACAGCATGTAGGAGACGGCAAAGCAGGTCGCGGTGCCCAGCATGGCGACATGGCCGGGGCCGATCTCGCGCAGGCCGGGGCGCAGGATGATCAGCGTGCCGATCAGCCCCGCGACCACCGCCAGGATGCGGCGGATCGCCAGCCGCTCGCCCAGGAAGATCGCGGCGCCGATGGTGATCAGGATGGGAGAAAGGTAGTTCATCGCCGTCACGTCGGCGAGCGGGATGCGCGCCATCGCGAAAAACCACAGCGCCACCCCCACGGTATGGATCGCCCCGCGCAGCACGACCAGCTTCCAAAGCCCCGCCGAGACCCGCGTGCGCATCAGTCCCGGCAGCATCGGCACGAACAGCACAAGCCCCAGCGCATAGCGCAGGAAGGCGCTTTCCGTCGAAGGCAGGGCCGTGCCCAGCGCCTTCACCAGGGCATTGACGCCCACGAACATGAACCCTGCGGCCAGCATCCAGGAGACACCGACCAGCGGGCGGGAATTGCGTGCTTCGATCATGCACCTGCCCTATGCTGCGCGCCCCGCCGCCACAAGCCCGCCCGGCACGGACCACCCCCAGATGCCTCTTCTTTCATCTTTCCCCCAATATGCCGGGGGAGTCTCCGCAGGAGACGGGGGCAGAGCCCCCTGCCCGACCATCCACCTTAGAACCACTGCCCGGGCTCCATCAGCCCCAGGTCCAGCAACTGCCCCGACTGCCAGGCGAAGGGCGCCGAATTGTGCCAGCGGAAGCTGCCGATCGCGCCCCGTGACCCTGGGTTGCGCTTCAGCGCCTTGGCCACCCGGAACGAGCAGATGCAGGCCGTAAGGTTGTTGTGCCATGGACAGGCATAGGTGTTGTACTCGGCTTCCGAGAAGGTGAAATCGCCGCGCAGCCGCAGCCCCGGCCGCGCCCGGAACAGCGAGATCCGGTCGATCTTGCGGCGGGCTGCGGGGATGTGCTCCTCGAAGCGCCAGCGCAGGCCACCGTGGAAATCGTACTGCCGCTCCAGCGCGCCGCCCTGCCCGTCGGGCCGTGCCTGGGCGTAGTAGCCCGACCGGTCCAGCCAGGCGTCCTGCAGCGACACCGCATCGGGCGCGGCCTCCAAGTCGCCCGCGTAAAGGTCCACGACGTAGCTCAGCATGGCGTCGCGGCGTTCCTCGGCGTGAAAGGTCAGCAGCTCTCCGACGCTGCGGGTCTCGCAGAAGGGAAAGAACAGGAACTCGGCATTGTGGCAGTAGTACAGCCAGGTGCCCGCGGGCGCCGCGGCCGCGACCAGGTTCACCGCCTGCACCACGGCATCGGGGGCAGCGTTGCTCCAGCCGATGCGCAGCAGGTCGGCGGCCTCGGGGGCGTCCAGCCCGTCGGGCGCGAACAGCAGCAGCCGGTGGAACCCCAGCGCGCGGTGATGCGCCAGCGTCGCCTCCAGCGCCACCGCGTCCTCGGCAAAGATCATCGCCACCGGCCCCTTCGCCAGCGCCGCCTGTGCCCCCAGCCGCAGGAAATCCTCGGTCGTGTCGTAGCGCATCCCCATCCCCTCCCCCTTGCCAGCAAAGCCCGAGGGCCGCCCGCATTGCAAGCCCGCAGCCTTTCGGTGTAGACCGGCGCCCTGATCCACCCCTCGAAAAGGTGCGCGTTCATGTCCGGGACGAAGAAGCTCTACATCCGAACCTATGGCTGTCAGATGAACGTCTACGACAGCGAGCGCATGGCCGAGGCCCTGGGCGGATCCGGCTATACCGAGGTCGCCTCTCCCGAGGACGCCGACATGATCCTGCTGAACACCTGCCACATCCGCGAGAAGGCCGCCGAAAAGGTCTATTCCGAACTGGGCCGGCTGCGGAGCCTGAAGAACGACAACCCCGAGCTGAAGATCGGCGTCGCGGGCTGCGTGGCCCAGGCCGAGGGCGCCGAGATCATGGCCCGCCAGCCGCTCGTGGATCTGGTGGTGGGCCCGCAAAGCTATCACCGCCTGCCCGACATGGAGGCCCGCACCCGCCGGGGCGAAAAGGTGCTCGACACCGATTTCCCCGAAGAGGACAAATTCGCCGTCCTCAAGACCCGCGGCCCCAAGGCCAAGCGCGCGCCCACCGCCTTCCTGACCGTGCAGGAGGGCTGCGACAAGTTCTGCGCCTTCTGCGTCGTCCCCTATACCCGCGGCGCCGAGGTCTCGCGCCCTGCGGAACGCATCCTGGCCGAGGCCCGCGATCTGGTCAGCCGCGGCGTGCGCGAGCTGACGCTGCTGGGCCAGAACGTGAACGCCTACCATGGCGAGGGCCCCTCGGGGCGCGACTGGTCGCTGGCGCGGCTGATCCGCGAACTGGCCGAGATCGAGGACCTCAAGCGCATCCGCTTCACCACCTCGCATCCCAACGACATGCAGGACGACCTGATCGCCGCCCATGGTGATTGCGACAAGCTGATGCCCTACCTGCACCTGCCCGTGCAGTCGGGGTCGGACCGGATCCTGAAGCGGATGAACCGCAGCCACACCCGCGACAGTTACATCGCCCTGATCGAACGCATCCGCGCCGCCCGCCCCGACCTGGCGCTGTCGGGCGACTTCATCGTCGGCTTCCCCGAAGAGACCGATGCCGATTTCGAGGCAACGCTGGATCTGGTGCGGCAGGTGAACTACGCGGCGGCGTTTTCCTTCAAGTATTCCACCCGCCCCGGCACGCCTGCGGCAGAACGTGGCGGCCAGGTCCCGGCCGATGTTGCCCAGGACCGCCTGCAGGCGCTGCAGGCGCTTCTGGGGGATCAGCAGCAGGCCTTCATGCAGGCCATGGTCGGCCGCGAGGTCGGGGTTCTCTTTGAAAAGCCCGGCCGCCATCCCGGCCAGATGATCGGCAAGTCCGACCATCTGCACGCTGTCCATGTCACTGGCCCCGACCTGCACGAGGGCGACCTGCGCCGGGTCCGCATCACCGCGGCCGGGCCGAATTCCCTCGCCGGAGAGCTGATCTGAGCGCGCCCCGGGCAGCGGGCTGAAAACAGACAGTTTTAGGTTCAACCAAGCGTTCACACCTGTGCCCTAGACCGGACCCGAGGCAACCCCCCGGAGGTCCGGCATGTCCCCTTCCCGCATGGCCCGTGCACAGGCGCGCACTGCGCCCGACTGGCGTCAGGCCGCCCTGTTCCTGCTGGCCCTCACCGTGCTGGCCCTGCTGCCGCTGCTGGCCCGCGCCGCCCCGCAAGAGGGGCAGATCCAGGGCTCGGGCTGGAACGAACCCTATGTGCCCGGCGTCTGGATCGACCCCGACGGCTGCGAGCACTGGGTGATGGATGACGGCGCCGAAGGCTACATGTCACCCCATGTCACCCCCGATGGCCGCCCGGTCTGCCACCAGCCGCAGATCTGCGGCATCGTGCAGACCGATCAGGTCTTTGCCACCGACCGCTTCGACATCGCCCCCGCCAGCCGCCAGCGGCTGGAGGCGTTCTTTCGCGAGCGTCTTTCGAACACCTTCCTGATCGAGGGACATACCGACAGCCGCGCCTCGCTGGCCTACAACCAGACGCTCAGCGAACGCCGTGCCCGGGCGGTGGCGCAGATCGCCGAAGGGGTCGGCGCCCGGATCACCGCCGTGCGCGGCTTTGGCGAAACCCGGCCCGCCCGGCCGAACACCTCGGCCGCGAACATGGCCGCCAACCGCCGGGTCGAGATCATCTGCCTGCACTAGGAGGTCCCCATGCGCCTGCCCCTTCTCCTGCTGCCGCTGCTGGCCGCCTGTGCCACCCATCCCGCCGATGTCCCCGGCGACAAGAGCTATGACTACGGCTACGACCACCATCCGCTCTCGGACATGGTGCCGGGCATCTGGGTCGACCCCGAGGGCTGTGATCACTGGATCATCGACGACGGGCTGGAAGGCTACATGTCCGAGCGCATGACCCCCGAGGGCAAGCCGGTCTGTTCCGCCACATCGGAACGCAACATCGCCACCGGCGGCTTCAAGGACGGCTCGAACGTGCCCGACCCCTACCGGACCCGCGCCAATGCCGAAACCCCCGCGCCGGTGATCCTGTACTGACCCGTGGCACGACCGGCAGGGGCGACCGGCCGGATCCCGCCACCCGCATCACATGTATACCCCTGTGGCGACATATTTTTCGCCTTCGCAGGCGCCCCGACGTCCACGACTGCAATCTTGACTTGCCCGCAGCCGCACAGCCTGTCACGCTTTCCATATGGGCCGCTCCGGCCGGACGTTGCCGGCGGCCGCATCGAGAAGGAGCGCTACTTGGCCACAAGCCTGCTGACCCCGGATCCCGACGAATCCGCCCTTGCTGAAGTCTCGGTCGATTTTCCCGACAACTTCCTGCTGATCGAACTGTGCGGCGAATACGACAAGAACCTCGCCCAGATCGAAAAGACCCTCGGCACGCAGATCCTCCGACGAGGCAACCACCTTGTCGCGATCGGTTCGGCGGATGCGGCCAAGGAAACCATCGGGGTCCTGCGCGCCCTCTACGCGCGCCTGGAGGCCGGACGCGAGGTCAGCAGCGGCGACATCGACCGCGAACTGCGCATGAACACCCCCCTCGCCTCGCCCACCCCCGCGGGCGACCAACTGGAAATGTTCAAGGGCGGCCAGGTCGAGATCAAGACCCGCCGCAAGATGGTCGAACCCCGGACCGAGGCGCAGAAGGCCTATGTCCAGAACCTCTTCAAGCACGAGCTGGGCTTCGGCATTGGCCCCGCGGGCACCGGCAAGACCTATCTGGCCGTCGCCGTCGGCGTGTCGATGTTCATCGAGGGCAAGGTCGACAAGATCATCCTGTCGCGCCCCGCCGTCGAGGCCGGCGAAAAGCTGGGCTACCTGCCGGGCGACATGAAGGACAAGGTCGATCCCTACATGCAGCCGCTCTACGACGCGCTGGATGATTTCCTGCCCGGCAAGCAGGCCACCAAGCTGATCGAGGAAAAGCGGATCGAGATCGCGCCGCTCGCCTTCATGCGCGGCCGGACGCTCTCGAATGCCTTCGTGGTGCTGGACGAGGCGCAGAACGCCACGACCATGCAGATGAAGATGTTCCTGACCCGTCTGGGCGAGGGCTCGCGCATGGTGATCACCGGCGACCGCTCGCAGATCGACCTGCCGCGCGGCGTGCAGTCGGGCCTGCGCGATGCGGAACGGCTGCTGTCGCATATCCCCGACATCAGCTTCAACTACTTCACCGCGAAGGACGTGGTGCGCCACCCCCTTGTGGCGAAGATCATCGAAGCCTATGAGGCCGACGAGACAACCTAAACCCATCCGGCCCGGTGGTTCCTTCATCTGGCCGGAAATACTCTCGGGGGTGCGGGGGCAGACAGCCCCCGCTGCGACATGACCACTCTGACCGACACCGTGATCGAGGACGACCGCTGGCAAGCCGCGGATCTTCCTTCGCTTTCCGAACGCGCCGCGCAGGCGACCCTGATGCATCTCGACCTCGAGCCCGAGGATTACGAGATCTGCGTCATGGGCTGCGACGATCCCCGCATCGCCGAGCTGAACGCCGAATTCCGCGACAAGCCCACGCCCACCAACGTGCTGTCCTGGCCCTCCGAGGACCTGGCCCCCGAAGAGGAAGGCGCCCTGCCCGAGCCCCCCGACGACGGCCCGATGGGCGGCGAGCTGGGCGATATCGCGATCTCTTACGACACCTGCCTGCGCGAGGCGCAGGAGCAGGGCATCCCCTTCGCGGACCATGTGACGCATCTGGTGGTGCACGGAATCCTTCATCTTCTGGGCTATGACCACATCCGCGACGGCGATGCGGCTCTCATGGAGGGGACCGAGATCGAAATTCTTGGTAATTTGGGAATTCCTGACCCATATAATCGAGAGACCGGCACAGACGCCGGGTAACCTTGGAAAGGACAGATGGGCGACAGCACCGACGGGTCTTCTAAAGCAGCGCAGCGCGCGCTTTCCAAAGACCCCGACCCCGTGCCTCCCTTGCGGGCAGGCGTGGTCGAATTCCCCGGCCGAGGCGCAGCCGCGTCGCGACACCTTGCAAACGGCACGGCGCCCCGCAGCCTGCCGGCTTTGTCGGGCGGCGCAGTGAACGGCACCCCCGGCCCCGTGACACCGGACCCGCAGCCCGATCCCGGCGCGACAGACAGGCCCACGGGCTTTCTGCGCCGGCTGTTCTCGCGCAGCACGGACCCCGCACCCGAGGCCGGCAGCAGCCTGCCCAGCACCGAGGCCCCGCAGCGGCGGCACTCCCTTCAGAACCTGCGCCGCATGCGGGTCGAAGACGTGGCGATTCCCAAGGCGGAAATCGTCTCGGTTCCGATCACCGCCAGCCAGGCCGATCTGGTGGCCGTCTTCCGCGAAAGCGGCATGACCCGGCTGCCGGTCTACCAGGGCACGCTGGACACGCCCGTGGGCCTTGTGCACCTGAAGGATTTCGCACTGGCCCATGGCTGGAACGCGGGCACCAAGTTCTCGCTCAAGGCGCTGCTGCGGCCACTGCTGTTCGTGCCGCCCTCGATGCCGATCGGGGTGCTGCTGCAGAAGATGCAGACCGAACGGCGCCACATGGCGCTGGTGATCGACGAATACGGCGGCGTTGACGGCCTTGTGACGATCGAGGACCTGATCGAACAAGTGATCGGCGAAATCGAGGACGAACACGACGAGGAAGAGGACGCCCTCTGGACGCGGGAACCCTCGGGCAGCTATCTGGTGCAGGCGAAAACCCCGCTGGAGGATTTCGAACAGGCCATCGGCCGATCCCTGACCGACGACGACAGCGTCGACGAGGAAGAGATCGACACGCTGGGCGGGCTGGTCTTCATGCTGGCCGGCCGCGTTCCCGCCCGGGGCGAGGTCGTGCCGCATCCCGACGGGCACGAGTTCGAGGTCATCGAGGCGGATCCCCGGCGCATCAAGCGCCTGCGGGTGCGGCTGGCCGCCCCCGCCCCTGCCGAAGAGAGCTGACCTGCCAGAATGGCCCTGCCTGTACGTCTGAAATCCTGGTGGCCCGCTGCGGCGGGCCTCCTTGCCGCCTGCGGCGAGGCCCCCCTGAACCTCTGGCCGCTGTCGATCGCGGGCTTTGCCCTGCTGTTCCACGCGCTGCGGCGCTCGGGCTCCGTGAAACGGGCCTTTGGCGCCGGATGGCGCTTTGGCCTGGGCTATTTCCTCTTTGCGCTGTTCTGGATCGTCGATCCGTTCATGGTCGACCCGGCCCGCGACGGCTGGATGGCGCCCTTTGCGCTGTTCTTCATGGCGGCGGGGCTGGCGCTGTTCTGGGGTGCGGGGCTGGCGCTGGCACAGCGCGCCGCCCCCGACCACCGGCTGCGCCAGCTGCTGGCCTTCGCCGGCAGCCTGACCCTGCTGGAGGCCCTGCGCGGCTGGATCTTCACCGGCTTCCCCTGGGCCGAGATCGGCCAGAACTGGATCGGCTCTCCGGCCTTGCCGCTGGCCGCGGTCCTGGGGCCGCACGGGCTGACCTTTGCGATGCTGCTGCTGGCGGGGCTGATCGGGGCCGCGTCGCGCGCGATGGCAGTGCTGGGGGTGGCGGGAACCGCCGCCTTCGTCTTCCTGGCACCGCGCGCCCTGCCCCCCGCCCCCGAGGCCACCGCCGACGCCCCCGTCGTACGCCTGGTCCAGCCCAACGCCACCCAGAGCCAGAAGTGGGATCCCCAGATGATGCCCATCTTCTTCTCGCGCCTGTTGACCTATTCCGCCGAAGGCCCCCGCCCGAACCTGATCCTGTGGCCGGAAACCGCGGTGCCCTACCTGCTGAACGAGGGCAAGCCGCTGACCGACATCCTGGCCCAGCACGCCAACGGCGTGCCGCTGGCCTTCGGCATCCAGCGCCATGACGACCAGGGGCATTACTTCAACTCGCTCGCGCTGATGGACGCCCAGGGCGAGATCACCGAGATCTACGACAAGCACCACCTGGTGCCCTTCGGCGAATACATCCCCGACGGCGCCCTGCTGAAAAAGCTCGGGATCGGCGCCTTTGCCGCGATCATCGGTGACGGTTTCACCGCCGGCCCGGGGCCACGGATGATGCCGGTGCCGGGCGTCGGCGATGCCCTGCCGCTGATCTGCTACGAAGCGATCTTTCCGCGCGACATCCGCGCAGCCCCCAAGCGCCCCGATGTCCTGATGCAGGTCACCAACGACGGCTGGTTCGGCAATCTTCAGGGCCCCTACCAGCACCTGGCACAGGCCCGCCTGCAGGCCGCAAGCCAGGGCCTGCCGTTCCTGCGCGCCGCCAATACCGGGGTCTCGGCGCTGATCGACGCACGGGGCAAGGTGCTGCAATCGCTGCCGCTCGATACCGACGGCTACCTGGACGTGAAGCTGCCGAAACCCCTTCCCGCAACGATTTATGCCCGCACCGGCGACCTTCCGATATTGCTGCTGGCATTTCTCGCGCTGTGCAGTGCTGCACTGGCGTCTGTTCACCGGGCCTTCATCCGCAGGTCATAATACGATTGACCATGCCCCGGTGCGGGCGTACCCAGAATCACGTTCCACCCCAACGGCTTCCTGACGGGGTGGGTCAAGACGTTTATCGGAGCACATTCTCATGACCCGCCAGAACTATATCTTTACCTCGGAATCCGTTTCCGAGGGTCACCCCGACAAGGTCTGCGACCGCATTTCCGATGCAGTTCTGGACGCTCTCATTGCCGAGGAACCCGAGGCCCGCGTCGCCTGTGAAACCTTCGCCACGACCAACCGCGTAGTGATCGGGGGCGAAATCGGCCTGGCCGACAAGCAGAAGCTCAAGCACTACATGGAGAAAATCGACTCCATCGCGCGCGACTGCATCAAGGACATCGGCTACGAGCAGGACAAGTTCCACCATGAAACCGTGGAAGTGACCAACCTGCTGCATGAACAATCGGCCCATATCGCCCAAGGGGTGAACTCGGCCGAGAACAAGGACGAGGGCGCCGGCGACCAGGGCATCATGTTCGGTTTCGCCACCGACGAGACGCCCGAGCTGATGCCCGCGCCGATCCACTACGCGCACCAGATCCTGAAGCGCCTGACCGAGGCGCGCAAATCCGGCGCCGAACCCACCCTGCGCCCGGATGCCAAAAGCCAGCTGTCGCTGCGCTATGAAAACGGCCGCCCGGTCGAGGTCACCTCGCTGGTGCTGTCGACCCAGCACGCCTACGAGACCCAGACCAGCGCCGACATCCGCGCCATCGTCGAACCCTACATCCGCGAGGTCCTGCCCGAAGGCTGGCTGACCGATCGCACCGAATGGTGGGTCAACCCGACCGGCACCTTCGTGATCGGCGGGCCGGATGGCGACGCGGGCCTGACGGGCCGCAAGATCATCGTCGATACCTACGGCGGCGCGGCCCCGCATGGCGGCGGCGCCTTCTCGGGCAAGGATCCGACCAAGGTGGACCGCTCGGCCGCCTATGCGTCGCGCTACCTGGCAAAGAACGTCGTCGCGGCGGGCCTGGCGCGCAAATGCACGATCCAGCTGTCCTACGCGATCGGGATCTCCAAGCCGCTGTCGATCTACTGCGACACCCACGGCACCGGTCAGGTCGACGAAGCGCAGATCGAAGCCGCCGTCGCCCAGGTCATGGACCTGACCCCGCGCGGCATCCGCAACCACCTGCAGCTGAACCGCCCGATCTACCAGCGCACCGCAGCCTACGGCCACTTCGGCCGCGCCCCCGAAGCCGATGGCGGCTTCTCCTGGGAGAAGACCGACCTGGTCGAGGCGCTGAAGAAGGCCGTCTGAGCCCTCGGAGCAGGACAATGAAAAAGCCCCCGCCTAGGCGGGGGCTTTCTGCCATCGGGACACCGGTATGGGACGCGCCCGGTGTCGTCCGGCCTGGGACCCTGCCGGGCCAGGGTCGGCAAACGAAGACCCCGGCAGGAGAGTCGCCGGAGCGGCTCGGGGCGGACCCTGCGCCCGGCTGCGGCCACAGGCCACCCCCTGTTTCGGCCCGGGCGCCTGTGCGATCCTGCAGCGCAGCGCGAGGGAGTTGATCCCGGCCCCGACCGGCGCTAGGAGGCGGCATGAGCAAGCGTGACACCGACACCGGCCCCGAGGCCTCCCATCCCAGCGGCGCCCCCTGGCGCAACTTCTACGGCCGCTTCAAGGGCAAGCACCTGCGCAAGTCGCAGGAGGTCTACCTGGAAGAGGACCTGTCGTCCCTCTCGCCCGGCCCCGTCAGCTGGGAGGCGAACCCCGACCGCATGCCGCTCGACCTGCAGGCGCTGTTCGGCGACCGCGATGTCTGGCTGGAAATCGGCTTTGGCGGCGGCGAGCACCTGGTCCACCAGGCCGCCCGCAACCCGGATGTGGGCATTATCGGCGCCGAGCCCTATATCAACGGCGTCGCCATGCTGCTGGGCAAGATCCGCGACGCGGGCGTGTCGAACCTGGCGGTGCACCCGGGCGATGTCCGCGACCTGTTCGACGTGATCCCCGACGGGTCGATCTCGCGCGCCTTCCTGCTCTATCCCGACCCCTGGCCGAAGGCACGCCACCACCGCAGGCGCTTCGTCACCCCCGGCTACCTGGAGCCACTGTCCCGCAAGCTCAAGCCCGGCTCGATCTTCCGGGTGGCGACGGATATTCCCGACTACGTCCGCCAGACCCTGCAACAGGTGCCCGGGCATGGTTTCGAATGGCTGGCCGAAGGCCCCGAGGACTGGCGCCGCCCCTGGGAAGACTGGATCTCGACCCGCTACGAACAGAAAGCTCTGCGCGAAGATCGCACGCCGCATTACCTGACGTTCCGCAAGCTTTGAGCGCGCCTTTCGGTCAGCAGGCTGACCGAAGCCTCCGGCGGAGGTATTTAAGAACAAGAAAATGAGAAGGGTTTGTTTACCCTCTCGTGCCAAGGTGCTGGTGCGGTACAGGGTGAGGACCCGATGACCGCACAAGGAAATGGCCTCCCGCGCTGGCTGGTGCGGGAGGTTTTCATTTTCTTGTCGATAAATACCTCCGCCGGAGGCACGGCGCGTAGCGCCGTTTCCGGGTGCCGCCAGCAGCCTCAGGCAGGTCCCATGCGGCCGAACCAGTCGAGATCCCGCACCGTGATACAGCCCGACAGGATGACACCAGAGATGATCAGGAACAGCAGGCTCGCGATTGCCGTCGTGATCAGAAGCTTGGGCTTCAGATGATGTACCTCAGGCGCACCGGACTGGGTG
This sequence comes from Pseudooceanicola sp. NS-SX9, assembly GCF_057380705.1. Lineage (NCBI taxonomy): Bacteria > Pseudomonadati > Pseudomonadota > Alphaproteobacteria > Rhodobacterales > Paracoccaceae > Pseudooceanicola > Pseudooceanicola sp. NS-SX9. The sequence continues at coordinate 3,250,042 of NZ_CM170818.1, forward strand.
CCCGGGGTAACCTGGCCCATGTCCTGCTGGGTACGCAACTTTACCGGCACGACCACGAAAAGCGTCAGCCACCAGATCACCGCGTAAAGGACCAGAGCCGAGGTGATGCCCATCAGAGCTGTTCCAGCTCGATCAGGCAGCCGTTGAAATCCTTCGGATGCAGGAACAGCACCGGCTTGCCATGAGCCCCAATCTTGGGCTCTCCCGTGCCCAGTACCCGCGCGCCCTCGGCCTTCAGCTTGTCGCGGGCGGCCAGGATGTCGTCGACTTCGTAGCACAGATGGTGGATGCCGCCGGAGGGGTTCTTTTCCAGGAAGCCCTTGATCGGGCTGTCTTCACCCAGCGGATACAGAAGCTCAATCTTGGTGTTGGGCAGGTCGATGAAGACCACCGTCACCCCGTGCTCGGGTTCGTCCTGGGGCGCGCGTACCGATGCGCCCAGGGGGCCCGCATATTGCGCCGAGGCCGCCTCCAGATCCGGCACCGCGATGGCCACGTGGTTGAGACGTCCGATCATGCTCTGGTCCTCCTGTCGGTCCGGCCAAGTATCGCGCCGCGATCAGGCCCATGCAACTGTCCGCAGGTCGCAGGTGTTATTAACGTGCCATTAGCCAAGGCCCCCTAGCGTTTCTGACAACGACGACTCCCGACACCAAGGAAAGGTCTGACCATGGATCCGCTGCACACCGTGACCGCCCCGACCGCGAGCCGGCCCATGCTGGGCCTGACGATGCTGGCGGTGGAAGACAGCCTTTATGCCTCGGAGGCGCTGCGCCTGCTGTGCCTGCGATCGGGCGCGCGTATCCGGCGCGCCGATTGCCTGCGATCGGCCCGTCGGCATCTGCAGGTCTATCGCCCCTCGGTCGCCATCGTCGACATGGGGCTGCCGGATGGCTCGGGGGCGGATCTGGTCTCGGAAATGGTGCGGGCCAGTCCGCGGGTCAGCGTGGTCGCGGCGATCTCGGGCGATCCGGGGGCGCTGCACGAGGCGCGGGCGGCAGGTGCCGACGTGCTGCTGTCGAAACCTCTGACCAGCCTGGCGACCTTTCAGGAATCGATCCTGGCCAAGATGCCACCCGAATACCGCCGCAAGGGCCCCCGCCCCCTGCCCGTGGAGGAGGTCGAGCCCGATCCCGTCGCCTATGTCGACGACATGGCCCATGCGGCCGAGATGCTGCAGGAGGGCGCCGAGGACGCGGTGCTGGCCTATCTGGTGCAGTTCCTGCGCGGCGTGGCGCGCTGCGCCGGCGACACCCCCCTGCAAGAGGCCACAGGCCGGCTGGAGGCCGCGCGCAGTGCCGGCCTGCCCCTTCGGGCCGAGCTTTCGGTGCTGGCGGGGATGCTGCAGGATCGCATCGGCGAGCGCATCGCCATCTGAACAGCGAAACCGCCGCCCCGGAACGAGGCGGCGGTTCGGGACAGGCAGGCCGAGAGAGAGCGGCCCTGCCAGAGCGCCTGCCCGGGTCACGGGGATCTGCCGGATGGATCCCTGCCGGGCGGGCGAGAAGGCCCGGGGGCATCCGAAGATGCGATGCCCTCGACCATTTTGGCGTGCCGCCCTGGGCCACCCCAGGGCCACCGGGGCGTCACCCCGGATCCTACGCGGCGCGGCGTTCACGCGCCCCGGATCCCGCTTGCAGCGGAGTCGGGCCAGGTCGGATCACCCGCCATGCGCTGCGTGATCGGCGCCGGGGCCTCAGGCCACCAGTTTCGCGGTGACCTCGACCAACCGCTTGGCCTGGATGGCGACGGCGGTCTTTTTCTCGTCCGTGTAGGCGCCCTGGGTGATCGAGGCACCGTAGGGGTTGCCGCCCGCCTTGTAGAGCTCGGCATCGGTGTAGCCGGGGGTCACGATGATCGAGCCCCAGTGCATGGTCGACTGGTAGAAGCTGAGCAGCGTCGATTCCTGGCCGCCATGGGCATTGCCCGCGCTGGTCGAGGCGGTGACGGTCTTGTTGGCCATGCCGCCCTGGGACCAGACGCCGCCCAGCGTGTCGATGAAGGCGCGCATCTGCGAGGGGGCCGAGCCGAAGCGCGTCGGGAAGGCGAAGTAATAGCCGTCCGCCCAGGCCATGTCGGCGGGGGTGGCGACGGGGATGTCCTTCATCTTTTCCTGCTGGGCGGCCCAGGGCTCTTGCCCGGCGACCACGGCGGCAGGGGCGGTTTCGGCCACCTGCAGCAGGCGGACCTCGGCGCCGGCAGCCTTGGCGGCCTCGGCGGCGTCAAGGGCGACAGCGTGGTTGGTGCCGTAGGTCGAATAGAAGATGATGGCGATCTTGGGGGTGGTCATGGGTCTCTCCCGTATATGCGTTGCTTGACCGGAACCCTATCCCTGACCACCCCAGCCGGGAATTTGGTGTTCTTGCAAGTCTCATGTGCACAGGTGCACGGAAACTTACCTGAATGGCACCCCATGTGCCCAGACGGTCAGCGAATGGCGTTCTCCGGCTGTCACGGGCAGGACCCGGTGCAGCGCGAAGGAGGGGAAGAAGGCCACCGTACCCTGCGCCAGCGGCGCGGTGCGGACGTTCGAATCGAACCAGACCTCGAGCGCCCCGCCCGCGTAGGCGGCCGGATCCGACAGCTGGCAGACCATGGTCAGCTTGCGCCGCGCGGCAAGGCGCCCCTCGCCAATGTCGGAATGCCAGCCGAAATGGCCCTCGCGTTCGGCGCCATAGCGGGCGATCTGCGGACTTTCCGAGAAATCGTCGAGCGCAAAGTCGAACAGGTCGCGGTTGGCTGCGCGCACCAGCTCGACCAGGCGGTCCATCACCCAGTCATGGCCGGGCAGGTCATCGACCCACACCAGGTCGGCGCGGCGCAGGTCATGGTCGCGCGCCTGGCGCACCAGGCCCGCATCGCGGACCATGTCCGAGGTGCGGTGGGCTTCGATCAGGGATTGGCATTCGGAAGGAGAAAAGGCGTCGGGTACGACGTGGAAAGCGATCATCGTCTGCTCTGCTGGTAGACTACACTATAGAGATCGCCAGCTACTGCGCTTCCTTCAGCGCGTCCAGTGGGAGCAGCGGGGAGAGGTCATTAATCGCCTCTCCCGCACCGTCTCCTACCCCGGTCACGACCTGCACCCGAGAGAGGCAGCATCAGGTCACGTCGAAACCGCATCGGCAGAACGCGCGGACGACGCGATCCACCTTCACCGGGTTACCGGTGGTCTGCGAGATCCCCGCCGAAAGCTGCGCGGCCAGGTATCCGGCGGCTTTCAGTGGATAGGCCCGTCCCTTCACGTGCAGCACCCGGGACACAGGCCCTGCACATCCGGTCCGCGCCAGAACCCAGTCCGTTCCGTTCCGATCGATCAGGCGCAACGCCTGCTCAACATCCTCCGTGGTGAGGGCATCGAACGCGGTGACGATCGGATCGGAAGGGGGCTCTAGATCTCGCATGGGACCCATTGGCGCCCCGAGCAGTTAATGAATGGTTAATTCGAAAGTCACGTTTTAAGGGCTGTCGCCGCAGCGCGGCGGGAGCATAGATGCAAGCCCTTGAATGGAATGGCTTTCCCTGCATTTTCCGGGGCTTGCTGCTTTTCTGCACATGCGAAGCCCCGGAGAATGCATCACACATCCTGAAGATGTGTTACCCCTGATCGCGCCACCGGTTGGCGATCGGATAGCGGCGATCCAGCCAGAAGGCGCGCTCGGTCAGGCGGGTGCCGGGGGCGGACTGGAAGCGCTTGTATTCCGAGATGTAGATCAGGTGCTGCACCCGCTTCGCATCCGCCTCCGAGAAGCCCGCGGCGACGCAATCGGCCACCGAGGCCTCGCGGTCCACCAGCAGCTCCAGCAGCGCATCCAGCACCGGGTAGTCGGGCAGAGAGTCGCTGTCCTTCTGATCGGGGCGCAGTTCGGCCGAGGGCGGCTTGGTGATGATGCGCTCAGGCACGACCTCTCCGGCGGGGGCCTTCATCCAGGGGCGGTGGTTGGCATTGCGCCAGCGGCAGGTTTCAAAGACGCGGGTCTTGTACAGGTCCTTGATCGGGTTGTAGCCGCCGTTCATGTCGCCGTAGATCGTGCAATAGCCCACCGCGACCTCGGACTTGTTGCCGGTGGTCAGCAGCATTTCCCCGAACTTGTTCGACAGCGCCATCAGCAGCAGGCCACGCAGGCGGGACTGGACGTTTTCCTCGGTCAGATCGGCATCGCGTCCGGCGAAAAGCGGCGCCAGCGCCTGCGTCACCGCATCGCGCGGGCCGGTGATCGGCAGATAGTCGTAATGCACGCCAAGGGCCTTGGCGCAGGCCTCGGCATCCTCAAGCGAGTGGTCCGAGGTATATTCCGAGGGCAGCATCACGCAGCGCACATTGGCCGGGCCCAGGGCATCGGCGGCGATGGTGGCGACCAGCGCGGAATCGATGCCGCCCGACATGCCCAGCAGCACCTTGCCGAACCCGGTCTTGCCGCAATAGTCGCGCAAGGATTGCACCATGGCGCGGTAATCCTGTTCCCAGGCATCGCCCAGGCGGGCCTTCTCGCCCTCCTGGATGCGCCAGCCCTCGGGGGTGCGGGTCAGGTCGACATGGGACATGCAGGCATCGAACATCGGCATCTGGAAGGCCAGCCGGCCGCCGGGGTTCAGGCCAAAGCTGCCACCGTCAAAGACCTGATCATCCTGGCCGCCCACCATGTTCAGGTAGATCACCGGCAGGCCGGTTTCGACCGTGCGCGCGACCATGTGGTTGAAGCGCACGTCCATCTTGCCGCGGTGATAGGGCGACCCGTTCGGCACCACCAGGAATTCGGCCCCGGTTTCGGCAAGGGTTTCCGCCACTTCCGGGTGCCAGCTGTCTTCGCAGACAGGAAAGCCCACGCGGGTGTCGCCGATGGCCACCGGGCCGGCCAGGGGCCCGCTGTCGTAAAGGCGCACCTCGTCAAAGACCTTGCTGTTGGGCAGGTTGTGCTTGAGCACGCGCTGCACCACCTTGCCGCCCTTGCAGATGTGATAGGCGTTGAACAGCGAGGCCCCCTCGATCCAGGGACCGCCCAGAGCCAGCGCCGGGCCGTCGGAACACCTTTGCGCGAGGGCCTCGATGGCGGCGATGGCGGCCTGGTGGAAGACCGGCTTCTCGATCAGGTCCTGGGTCTGGTAGCCGGTGATGAACATCTCGGGCAGCACGACCAGATCGGCATCGGCCTCGCGGGCGATGGTCCAGGCCTCGAAGGCCTTGAAGGCATTGCCCTCGATGTCGCCCACCGTCGGGTTGTACTGCGCGAGAGAGATGCGGAACCGGTCTGCCATGGATCATCCTCGGGTCTGTCGGGAGGCGGCCCCAAGCGGGACCTGCCCCTGATTAGCGGCCCCTTGCTGCAAGGAAAAGCCGATTTGCCGAAAGGCGTTGTCTCGGCACCGGCTGTCGCTTACCTTTCCCGCGGACCGGCAAGGCAGATCCTGCGGGCGCAGGACCCAGCCGAAACGATACGTCAGGGGACAGTACATGGCATTTCGCCCGGCAGGTTTTCGTCGCAAGCGCCACCACATCCGACTGAAGGCCGCGCTGGCCACGGGGATCATGCTGCTGGGGCTGCCGCTGATGGCCCAGGACAACAATGTCCAGACCAAGCAGTACGACGACGGCGGCATTTACGAAGGCACCTTCAAGAACGGCCTGCAGGATGGCCACGGCAGCTACAAGCTGCCGAACGGCTATGAATATGACGGCCAGTGGGTGCAGGGCCAGATCGAGGGCGAAGGCAAGGCGCGCTTCCCCAACGGCTCGATCTACGTCGGCCATTTCGAGAAGGGCAAGCCGCAGGGCAAGGGCAAGATCACCTTCCCCGATGGCGGCACCTATGACGGCGACTGGGCCGACGGCAAGATGACCGGCCAGGCCACCGCGACCTATGCCAACGGCACCAGCTATACCGGCGGGTTCGTCAACGGGCGCCATGACGGCACCGGCAAGATGACCGACGGCAAGGGCTATACCTATGACGGCGCCTGGGCGAATGGCGTCAAGCAGGGCCAGGCCACGGTCACCTATGCCGATGGCTCGGTCTATGCGGGCGACGTGGTGGCGGGCGAGCGGCAGGGCAAGGGCACGCTGACCATGCCCGACGGCCTGAAATACGTGGGCGACTGGAAGGACGGCCAGATCACCGGCACCGGCACCCTGACCCAGGCCAATGGCGATGTCTACGAAGGCCCGCTGGTCAACGGCAAGCGTCAGGGCCAGGGCAAGGTCACCTATGCCAATGGCGACGTCTACGAGGGCGGCTTTGCCGATGACCAGCGCGACGGCCAGGGCACCTTTACCGGCGCCGACGGCTACAAATACGTGGGCCAGTGGGCCGCCGGCAAGATCGCGGGCCAGGGCAGCGTCACCTATCCCGACGGCTCGGTCTATGTGGGCAGCTTCGCGGGCGACCTGCCCGATGGCTCCGGCAAGATCACCTATCCCGACGGCGCCACCTACGAGGGCGCCTGGAAGGCCGGCCAGATCGAGGGCGAAGGCACCGCGACCTTCCCCTCGGGCGTGGTCTACAAGGGCAGTTTCAAGGACGGCAAGAACGACGGCCAGGGCGTGATGACCCATTCCGACGGCTACCGCTACGAAGGGCACTGGGCCGCCGGACAGCGCGACGGCAAGGGCAAGGCCAGCTATGCCGACGGCATGGTCTACGAGGGCGATTTCAAGGCGGGTCTGCGCGATGGCACCGGCAAGATCACCATGCCCGACGGTTTCAGCTACGAGGGCGACTGGTCCAAGGGCGAGATGACCGGCCATGGCAAGGCCACCTATGCCAATGGCGACACCTACGAGGGCAATTTCGTCGAGGGGCTGCGCCAGGGCGAGGGCACGCTGACCTATGCCAGCGGCGAGGTCCTGTCGGGCACCTGGGAGAACGGCGCGCTGAGCACCACCGACAGCACCAGCACCGGTGCGGCGGCGGTGCAGGGATCGGCGACGGAGGATGCAACGCCCGATGCGGCCTCGGACGGGAGCGCCGAGCAGGAGACCGCGCCCGATGGCGACGATCCCGACGGGATCAACGGCGACTGAGACCGGACGGGGCCCTGCGGGGCCCCTTTCTGCTTTTGGCGAGCCGTGCAGGGGGGCGCTGCCCCCCGGCGCTGCGCGCCTCCCCCCGAGGTATTTGGAACAAGAAAATGGAGGATCGGTCGTCGGGGCGGCATCCGCCATGTCGGCCAGAGCCCGGTCAGAGACACGATGACGGGTACAGGAGAGCCGCCAGCCGGGCCTGCGGCCGATGGGCCTGTTAGGCAGCGGGCCAGGATCGGACGGGCTGGCAGGCGTCAGAGACGGTCGCTGCCCCCATGCATCGCCAGATCTCTTGCAGACGCGCCTTCGTGGCATATTGAAAGCGGCGCCAGAGCATCTCTGGTCAGCCAGAGGGGAATGGCGGACAAGGCGGCCAGCAGCGGGGTGAGGCCCGTGTCCAGAGACCGGCCTGGCATAGGCTGCCAGGATCATTGCAAGTCCCACTGTGACCGACATGCCCTTGAGGGTCACCGGGCTTGTCGCCTTGGCGGAGCGTCTGATGCGCGTCCCAAAGGGAATCTGCCATCGCGCGCATTCCACCTTGCGGGGCCCCGGCAAGCGCAGGGGAACAAGGATCCGGGCCTTGCAGCAAGAAAAAGGGCCGGGGTGTCCCGGCCCTTGGCGAACGATGCGGAGCGCGGCGCGTCAGAGCTGCGCCATGACCTCGTCCGAGGCTTCGAAGTTCGCCGTGACGCGCTGCACGTCGTCGTCGTCTTCCAGCGCATCCAGCAGCTTCATCAGCTTCTGCATGTTTTCCAGATCGAGATCGGTCGTGGTGGTGGGTTTCCAGACCAGCTTGGTCGAATCGGATTCGCCAAGTGCCGCTTCCAGGGCCGTCGCGACCTCGTTCAGGTCGGTGTCGGCGCAGTAGATCACGTGCTCTTCATCGGCGCTTTCGACATCTTCCGCGCCCGCCTCGATCGCCGCCATCATGATGGTGTCGGCATCGCCCGCGGAGGCGGGGTAGACGATTTCGCCCTTGCGGTCGAACATGAAGCCCACCGAGCCGGTTTCGCCAAGGTTGCCGCCGTTCTTCGAGAAGGTCGAGCGGATGTTGGAGGCCGTGCGGTTGCGGTTGTCGGTCATCGCCTCGACGATGATCGCCACGCCGTTCGGGCCGTAGCCTTCATAGCGGATCTCTTCGTAATCGTCGCCCTCGCCCGCCTGGGACTTTTTGATGGCGCGTTCGATCACGTCCTTCGGAACCGAGCTGGATTTCGCTTCCTTCACCGCCAGGCGCAGGCGGGGGTTCTTTTCGGGGTCCGGGTCGCCCATCTTGGCGGCCACGGTGATCTCTTTCGAGAGCTTGGAAAACAGTTTCGACCGGGCGGCGTCCTGCCGCCCCTTGCGGTGCTGGATGTTCGCCCATTTCGAGTGGCCGGCCATCGGTGCCTCCTGATCCTCTATTTCGGTGTCGGGTTCCTATAAGGCAGCAGACCCCTTTCCTGCAAGCAGATGCGGCGTGGGCGCCTTTTCGCCCGCGCGGAAGGGCGCCGCCCCTGCCCCCCCCCTGTTGCAGCGCCCGCACCGCGCTAGCTGATCCGGCATGGACATGGATCAGACCATCCTTTTCGCGCTGTTCGCAGCCGTCTTCGCCCTGCTGCTGTGGGGGCGCTGGCGCTATGACCTGGTGGCCTTCGCCGCGCTGATGGTGGCGGTGGCAACCGGCGTCATTCCCTTCGAGGACGCTTTTGCAGGCTTCGGCCACGAGGCGACGATCATCGTGGCGCTGGTGCTGGTGATCTCGGCCGGGCTGGTGCGCTCGGGGGCGGTGTTCCTGATCACGCGGACGCTGATCGACAGCGGCCGGGCGCTTGGGGTGCATATCGCCATCATGGGCAGCATCGGCGGGCTGCTGTCGGCCTTCATGAACAACGTCGCCGCCCTGGCGCTGCTGATGCCGGTCGACATCCAGACCGCGCGCAAGGCCGGGCGGGCGCCGGGTCTGTCGCTGATGCCGCTGTCGTTCGCCACCATCCTGGGGGGGATGGCCACGCTGATCGGCACGCCGCCCAACATCATCGTCTCGAGCATCCGCGCGCAGTACCTGCACAAGGGCTTTGCGATGTTCGATTTCGCCCCCGTGGGGGTGCTGACGGCGCTGGCGGGGATCGCCTTCGTGGCGCTGGTGGGCTGGCGGTTGCTGCCACAGCCCAAGACCGGCGAAAGCGCCGAGACCGAGATCACCCAATACGTGGCCGAACTGACCGTGCCCGAGGGCAGCAAGCAGCTGGGCCGCCGCCTGCATGATCTGGCCGAAGAGGCCGAGAAGGCCGATGTTGCCATCCTGGGGCTGATCCGGGACGGCAGGCGGATGTACGGACGGGCCCGCAACATGGCGCTGCAGGCGGGCGACGCGCTGGTGCTGGAGGCCGTGCCCGAGGCGCTGGACGAGTTCCGCTCGGCGCTGGCGCTGGCGTTTTCCGAGAAGGAGCGCGAGGAAAAGCTGACCGCCGGGGGCGAGGGGCTGGACGTGATCGAGGTGGTGGTGCCCGCCGAAAGCCGCATCGCCGGCAAGACCGCCGAGGCCCTGGGGCTGGCCTGGCGGCATCCGGCGCTGCTGCTGGGGATTTCGCGACAGGGGCGGCAGATCACCAAGCGGGTGCGCCAGACGCAGATCCGGCCGGGCGATCTGCTGCTGCTGCTGGTGCCCAAGGACACCGGCGCGGGTATGGCCGAGTTCCTGGGCTGCCTGCCGCTGGCCGATCGCGGGCTGACGGTGACGCAGAATTCCAAGGTCTGGGCCGCAATCGGGCTGTTTGCCGCGGCTGTCGCCGCCGCGGCCTTCGGGCTGCTGCAGCTGCCCATCGCCCTGGGTTTCGTGGTGATCGGCTACCTGCTGCTGCGAATCATCCCCGTGCAGGAGCTGTACGACCATATCGAATGGCCGGTGGTGGTGCTGCTGGGGTCGATGATCCCGCTGGGCTCGGCGCTGGAGAAGACCGGCGGCACCCAGCTGATCGCCGAGGGGCTGGTGCATCTGACCCATGGCTGGCCCGCCTGGGCGATCCTGACGGCGCTGATGCTGGTGACGATGACGTTGTCGGATGTCCTGAACAACACGGCCACCGCGATCGTCGCCGCCCCCATCGGCATCCGCATGGCCGAGGCGCTGCATGTCTCGGCCGATCCGTTCCTGATGGCGGTGGCGGTGGCGTCGTCCTCGGCCTTCCTGACGCCCATCGGGCACAAGAACAACACGCTGATCCTGGGGCCCGGGGGATACCGCTTCGGGGATTACTGGCGCATGGGCCTGCCGCTGGAGATCCTGGTGGTCGCCGTGTCGATCCCGCTGCTGCTGATCTTCTGGCCGCTGTGAGGACGCGGGAATGAAGACTCCTGCGTGAAGATTTCGGGGCGCATTTGATCCTGATCAATGTCGCGCTTTGGCGTCACCTTTAGAAGGGGATCACGGACGCAGGGAGCGCACGCATGAACAAGCCTCTGGGAGACATCAAGGAACACCTCTGGCTGGTCCAGCGCATGGCGAAGGCCGTGGGGACGGATCTGCCGGCCGCGATGAGCGAGGGCACCCTGTCGGGCCAGGACTGGTCCGAGATGGTCACCCGCTGCCGGGGCTGCCAGGCGACCTGCGCCTGCAAGAGCTGGCTGGATGCCGCGGAACTGGACGGGGAAACCCGCGATGCCGCGATGCCCGGCTGCGAGAACGGCCTGGTCTTTCCCAGGCTTTGAACGAAACAATCCCGCGGCAGGCACGCTTCGGGTCGGACAGGAGCAGGACGAATGGGATTCTTCGCGAAACTCGACCAGCATGCCGACCTGATGGGGCATATGGCCGACACGCTGGGGACGGATGTCCAGGAGCGGATGGTGCAGGATGCCGCCACCGCCAAGATCTACCGTCAGGCCGTGTTCAACTGCATGCGCTGCGGTCAGTCCGACCGCTGCGAGAAATGGGTTCTGGATCACCAGGTTGCGACCGAAGCACCGCGCTTTTGCCGCAACCGTGACTGGCTGAAAGCCCTGGCCGAAAAGTGATAGGGCCGCCCCTGCGGGGGCTGTCCGAAGGGGTCGTCACGCCGGACCCTCCGTCGTTGGACATCTCGTGGAGAGAGAGCGGGAGATGTCAGGCAGCAATGACGTGATGGGCGCGAGACGCTTGGCGCCGGTGAGCGGATTTCGGTCTGCTCACCGGCGTTTTTTTGTCTGATCGGGGCGCGGCAGGGAACGGGCCAGAATGATCGGCCCGAATGACTGGCCCGAATGACCGGCCCGAATGACTGGGCAGAGGATCGGGCCAGAGGGGGACGGGCCTGCGGCCCGTGCCTCCGGCGGGCATATTTTTCGGAAAGATGAAAGCCCCGTGAGGCGCCTCAGACGAGGCGGCCCCAGAGATCGTATTCGCCGGCCTCGTCGACCTCGACCGTGACCATGTCGCCGGGTTTCAGCGTCTCGTGGCCCTCGTCGATGAAGAGGTTGCCGTCGATTTCCGGCGCATCCGCCATGGTGCGGCAGGTGGCGGCGTCCTCGTCGACCTCGTCCACGATGACCTGAAGGGTGCGGCCGACCTTGGCCTGCAGCTTGGCCTCGGAGATCGCCTGGGCCTTCTCCATGAAGCGGTCCCAGCGGTCCTGCTTGACCTCGGCGGGGACGTGATCGGGCAGGTCGTTGGACCGGGCGCCCTCGACGTTCTCGTATTGGAAGCAGCCGACGCGATCCAGCTGCGCCTCGTCCATCCAGTCGAGAAGGTACTGGAATTCCTCTTCGGTTTCACCGGGATAGCCCACGATGAAGGTCGAGCGCAGGGTGATGTCGGGGCATTGCGCGCGCCAGGCCGCGATTTCATCCAGGGTTTTCGCGGAGGCCGCGGGGCGGGCCATGCGTTTCAGCACCTCGGGGTGAGCGTGCTGGAAGGGGATGTCGAGATAGGGCAGCAGGCCGTTTTCCGGGTCCGCCATCAGCGGGATCAGGTTGCGCACATGGGGGTACGGGTAGACGTAGTGCAACCGCACCCAGGCGCCCAGCTTGCCCATCTCGCGCGAGAGGTCGAGGATATGGCTGCGGACCTCCTCGCCCTTCCAGGGATGCAGGTCATGCTTGCGGTCGACGCCATAGGCCGAGGTGTCCTGGCTGATCACCAGAAGTTCGCGCACGCCGGCCTCGACCAGCTTTTCGGCCTCGCGCAGGACGGCATGGGCGGGTCGCGACACCAGCCGGCCGCGCATGTCGGGGATGATGCAGAACTTGCACTTGTGGTTACAGCCCTCGGAGATCTTGAGGTAGCTGTAGTGGCGCGGCGTCAGCGACACGCCCGTGGCGGGCAGCAGGTCGACGAAGGGATCGGGGCTGGGCGGCACGGCCTGGTGCACCGCGTCCAGCACCTGTTCGTACTGGTGCGGGCCGGTCACGGCCAGCACCTTGGGGTGCACGCCGGTGATGTATTCGGGTTCCGCGCCGAGGCAGCCGGTGACGATGACGCGGCCGTTTTCCTTCAGCGCCTCGCCGATGGCCTCAAGGCTTTCGGCCTTGGCCGAATCAAGGAACCCGCAGGTGTTCACGATCACCGCGTCGGCGCCCTTGTAATCCGGGCTGATCGCATAGCCTTCGGCGCGCAGCCGGGTCAGGATGCGTTCGCTGTCCACCAGCGCCTTCGGGCAGCCCAGCGACACCATCCCCAGCGAGGGCTGCCCCTCGCGACGCGGCGCGGTGCCGAAATCGGGGGCGGGCGCCAGGTCGGGGCGCAGGTTCGGCGGGTTGAGCGGGCTTTGGGACATGACGACACCTCTGGCGGGCGAATGGGCGGCTGGGCCAAGCGTCAGCCCATAGAGCAAAGGCCCTTTCGGCACAAGTCCACCGCCTGCGGGCCGGTTTCTGGCCATGCCGCGCTGCGGCACTAGGTCAAGCGACCTGAGCACACACGACATCCAAGCCAGGCGGGAGGGGCCATGGACCTCGAAGACGTTCTAACCGAAGTGCAGCGCGAAGTCCCGCCCTCGATCTGGCCGTGGTTCATCGTGCTGCTGGGCACGCTGATCGCGCTTGGCCTGCATGGCGTGCTGTGGCGCGCGGTCGAGCGGATGTCGCGTGGCTATTCGGGGCTGGCGGTGCGCATCGTGCGCCGGCTGCACACGCCCACCCGGCTGGTGGTGCTGTTCGGCGCCGCCTCGCTGCTGCTGGAGGCCGCGGCCCTGCCCTCGGACTGGCGGAACGGGCTGCAGCATGCGGCGCTGGTGATGCTGGTGGTGCTGCTGGGCTGGATGATCATCATCGCCATGGATGTCTGGGCCGAACGCTTTACCCGCAAGCTGCAGGCGGTCAGCGATGCCGATGCTGCGGGCCGCAAGCAGGTGACCCAGGTGCGGGTGCTGCAACGGCTGGGGCGGCTGGTGATCATCCTGCTGACCGTCGGCGCGGTGCTGGCGACGTTTGAGGCGGTCAGGAACTTTGGCGTTTCGATGCTGGCCTCGGCCGGGGCGGCGGGGCTGGTACTGGGTCTTGCCGCGCGGCCCTTGCTGGCGAACCTGATCGCCGGCATCCAGATCGCCCTGACCCAGCCCATCAAGCTGGAGGACGTGGTCATCGTCGAGGGCGAATGGGGCTGGATCGAGGAAATCGCCGCGACCTACGTGGTGGTGCGGATCTGGGACCTGCGGCGGCTGGTGGTGCCGCTCAGCTATTTCATCGAAAAGCCGTTCCAGAACTGGACCCGCGACACGACCTCGATCATCGGGCAGGTGGTCTGGTATCTGGACTGGACCGCCCCGGTGACCGAGATGCGCGAGCAGATGACGAAGATCCTGAAGCGGTCCAAGCTGTGGGACGGCAACGTCAACGTCCTGCAGGTGATCGAGACCGATGCCAAGGTGATCCATATCCGCGGGCTGGTCAGCGCCCGGAATTCGCCCCAGGCCTGGGATCTGCGCTGCGAACTGCGCGAGGGGATGGTGGAATGGCTGCAGCGCGAACATCCCTCGGCCCTGCCCCGGCTGCGCGGCGAGATGGTGGAAGGCGCCACCCCCCGCCCCCGGCAGGACTGGCGGATGCGCCGCCCCGTGGGATCTGGCGTCCCCGAGGACGCCGTGCCCGAAAGCGAGGGCGGCCGCGGCCAGACCGTCGAATAGCCATGAAAAAGGGGGCCCCAAGGCCCCCTGATCCCGGTATCGGGCCGCGCTCAGCGCTTGCGGTCGCGGCGCGAGGACATCGGCTGGAAGGCCACGCCCACATGCGCCTCGCAATAGGGTTTGCCCTGCTGGGCGGGCAGGCCGCAGAACCAGAAGTCATCGGTCGCGGGGTCGCCCACCGGCCATTTGCAGGTCTTCTCGGTCAGCTCCATCAGCGTCAGCTTCTTGGATTTCTTCTCGATCTCGTTGACCTTGGCCAGGGCCTCGGGGCTGATCTCGTTGGCCGAGGGCTGCGGCGGCAGCGGCTGGCCTGCGGGGATGATCTTGCGCACCGCGGGCGTCGGCGCCGGGGCGGCCGAGGTGGTGCGGGGTTCCGCCGCGGGCTCGGGCTCGGGGCGGAGGGTGGCGGCGGGGGCCACGGCGGGCTTGGCGGCAGGGGTCACGGTCTTCACCTCGGGCTTGGGAGCAGGTTGGGCCGCCGCGGGAGGCGTGCCGCCGGTGCGGTTCGACAGGCCAAGGCGATGCACCTTGCCGATCACCGCGTTGCGGGTCACCCCGCCCAGCTCCTTCGCGATCTGGCTGGCGGACTGGCCTTCCGACCACATCTTCTTCAGAAGCTCGACGCGTTCATCAGTCCAGGACATGACGCCCTCCTACATTTCCCGTCGGCCGCGTTTCCCCGCGGTCCATGGGGGCGGACGGCGCCGATGCACCGCCCATCCGAAATCCAGGCCCCTATACTAGTCATGGGGGCCATTTGTTCAAGGTCGCCTTGGCGTCGCTGGCGCCTTACAGCCCCAGGCACCAGCGCATCACGGCCTTCTGGGCGTGCAGGCGGTTCTCGGCCTCGTCGAAGATCACCGATTGCGGGCCGTCCATCACGGAACTGGTCACCTCTTCGCCGCGATGCGCCGGCAGGCAGTGCATGAAGAGGGCATCCTCGTTCGCCGCCGCCATCAGCGCGTCGTTCACCTGATAGGGGCGCAGCATGTTGTGGCGCCGTTCCCGCGCCGATTGCGCATCATGCATCGAGATCCAGGTGTCGGTGACGATCAGGTCCGCGCCTTCCACCGCCCGCATCGGATCGCGTTCGATGATCACGCTGGCGCCCTTGTCGCGGGCAAAGCCCACGGCCTTGGGATCGGGATCCAGCTGCATCGGCCCGGTAAAGGTCAGATCGAACCCGAACTGCCCCGCCGCGTGCAGGAAGGACGCGCAGACGTTGTTGCCGTCGCCCGCCCAGACCACCTTCTTGCCCTTGATCGGGCCGCGGTGCTCTTCGAAGGTCAGGATGTCGGCCATGATCTGGCAGGGGTGGGAATTGTCGGTCAGCCCGTTGATCACCGGCACGCTGGCATGTTCCGACAGCTCGTGCAGGATCGATTCGTCGAAGGTCCGGATCATGATCATGTCGACAAAGCGCGACAGGACGCGGGCGGTGTCGGCGATCGTCTCGCCATGGCCCAGCTGCATCTCCTGGCCCGACAGCACCAGCGTCTGCCCGCCCATCTGGCGCACGCCCACGTCGAAGGACACGCGGGTCCGGGTCGAGGGCTTTTCGAAGATCAGCGCCACGATGCGGCCGGCCAGCGCCTGCTCGTCATCGGGCATCCCCTTCGGGCGCCCCTCGCGCGAGGACTTGATCGAGCGCGCATGTTCGATGATCTGCCGCAGTTCATCGGCATCGGTGGTGTGCAGGTCCAGGAAGTGCTTCATCGGTCTCGTCTCCGCCCGGCTGCGCGGGGGCCTTGACGACCCCCGGCCCGGATTTCCTTCAGTTACTTCGCGCTCAGCGCCGCGGCAGCCGTGTCCAGCCGCACGACCGCCTCGGCGATCTCCTCGTCGGTGATGTTCAACGGCGGCAGCAGGCGCACCACGTTGTCGCCGCCCGGCACGGTGATGATGTTGGCCGCATAGCCCGCCTTGACCAGATCGGTATTGGCGACCTTGCATTTCAGCCCGATCATCAGCCCCAGGCCCCGCACGCTGTCGAAGACGTCGGGATGCGAGGCCACCAGCCCCTCCAGCTTCTGGCGCAGCAGGCCGCCCTTGCGCGCGACCTCCGACAGGAAGGCGGGATCGGCCAGGTGCTTCATCACCGCGATGCCCACGGCACAGCCCAGCGGGTTGCCGCCATAGGTCGACCCGTGGGTGCCCGCGGTCATGCCCGATGCGGCCTCTTCGGTGGCCAGCACCGCGCCCAGCGGGAAGCCGCCGCCGATGCCCTTGGCCGACATCATGATGTCGGGGGTGATGCCGGCGAATTCATGGGCAAACAGCCGACCCGTCCGCGCCATGCCGCATTGCACCTCGTCGAGGATCAGCAGGCACTGGCCCTCGTCACAGATCTGCCGCAGCCGCTTCAGGTCGGCATCGGGGATCGGGCGGATGCCGCCCTCGCCCTGGACGGGCTCGATCATGATGGCGCAGGTGGTCTCGCCCACGGCCGCCTCGACCGCGTCCCAGTCACCCCAGGCCATCGGCTTGAAGCCCGGCAGCAGCGGGCCAAAGCCCTTCACCATCTTCTCGGTCGGCGCCGCGGCGATCGCCGCCGAGGACCGGCCATGGAAGGCGCCGTCAAAGGTGATGATCTCGATCTTCTCGGGCTTGCCCTTCCCGTACCAGTACTTGCGGGCCATCTTCACGGCCAGCTCGCAGGCCTCGGTGCCCGAGTTGGTGAAGAACACGGTATCGGCAAAGGTCGCCTCGACCAGCCGCGCCGCCAGCTCTTCCTGCTGGGGAATTTCATAGAGGTTCGACAGGTGCCAGACCTTCTGGGCCTGCTCGGTCAGCGCGGCCACCAGATCGGGATGGGCATGGCCCAGGGCATTCACCGCGATGCCAGCGCCCATGTCCAGGAATCGGCGGCCATCCGCCTCGATCAGCCAGGAGCCTTCGCCTTTGACGAAATGAAGGGGCGCACGGGCGTACGTCGGGAGAACGGCAGGGATCATATCGTGTCCTCTGGATCTGGGAGGCCCTGACTGAGCACGCGGCTCAGGGCCAAGTCAAGTTTTCGGGGATCTGGAAGGGGCGCGCCGCGACATTTTGGGCGCAGGACCTGACGGCAGGCGGAAACACTCCGCCCACGAGGGGGCAGCATCACGCGCGTCGGCGTCGGAGAATCATCTGCAGCGAACAGGTCATGGCCGCTTCATACGCCGCCGCCCCCTCCCCGCATAGCCCCCAGATGGCGCATCCGCGCAACCCCGCCCGCCCGGGAACCGGCTTCCCTGTCATCTGACCCCAAATACTCCGGGGGAGTCCCCGCAGGGGACGGGGGCAGAGCCCCCCGCCCGGGCCGCCCCCTCGCGGGCGCCCCGGCGCAAGGCAGCCCCCCTCAGTCGCCCGCGCCCAGCGCCACCAGCATCTGCCGCGCGGCCAGCGCGGGCGTCATCCGCCCATCCGCCACCTCTGCCGCCAGCGCCTCCATCCGCTGCTTCGCCGGGCCCTGCTCCAGCGCCGCCAGCAGACCTTGCCGGACCTCCTCGGCGAACCAGAACCGCGCCTGCGCGGCCCGCAGGCTTTCCAGCACGCCGGCATCACGGCGCCAGTCGGCAAGCGTCCGCATCTCGGCCCAGGCGGTTTCCAGCCCCGCCTCCTCCAACGCCGAGACGCACATCGCCTTCGGGAAACCCTCCGGGTCCTGCGGCCGGCGCCGCAGCAGCCGCAAGGCGCCCGCGTAATCGGCACAGGTACGCATCGCGGCGGGCTTCAGATCGCCGTCGGCCTTGTTGACCAGGATGATGTCGGCCATCTCCATGATGCCACGCTTGACGCCCTGCAGCTCGTCCCCGCCCGCCGGCGCCAGCAGCAGCAGAAAGAGGTCCGAAAGCTGCGCCACCATGGTTTCCGACTGGCCGACGCCCACCGTCTCGATCAGCACCACGTCAAAGCCCGCAGCCTCGCACAGCGCCACCGCCTCGCGGGTGCGGCGGGCGACGCCGCCCAGTTGGGACTGGCTGGGCGAGGGACGGATGAAGGCAAGGGGATCGCGCGAGAGCCGTTCCATCCGGGTCTTGTCGCCCAGGATCGAGCCCCCCGAGCGTGCCGAGCTGGGATCAACCGCCAGCACCGCCACCCGCAGCCCCTGTCCCGTCAGCATCATGCCGAAGCTTTCGATGAAGGTGGACTTGCCGACGCCGGGCGTGCCCGACAGCCCCAGCCGCAGGGCCTGTCGCCCGCTGCCCGCCAGGCGCTGCAGCAGCCTGGTCGCGGCGTCGCGGTGATCGGGGCGGCTGCTTTCGACCAGGGTGATGGCGCGCGCCAGGGCGCGGCGGTCGCGGGCCAGCAGCCTGTCGGCGAGGGTGTCGAGATCCATGGGCAATCCTCCTGCCCCCGGGATGTAGCGGAGCAGCCCGGCCGGGGTCCAGCGGCAACGCGGTCGCGGGAGGGGGCTCTGCCCCCGTCAGCCTGCGGCTGCCTCCCCCGGAGTATTTATGGCCAGATGACAGGGAACCCGGGCGGGCTGGACGGGGAATCGCCGTGCGGCCATAAGGGGGCATGTTCAGATTGCCGATCGAGGATGCCCTGCCCGAGCTGATCTCTGCGCTGAAGGCGCGGGGGCGGGCCGTGCTGCAGGCCCCGCCCGGGGCGGGCAAGACCACCCGGGTGCCCCTTGCCATGCTGGAGGCGGGCCTGTGCGAGGGCCGCATCCTGATGCTGGAACCCCGCCGCCTGGCCGCGCGCGCCGCGGCCGAGCGCATGGCCGAGACCCTGGGGGAACCTGCGGGGCGGACCGTGGGCTACCGGGTGCGGGGCGAGAGCAGGGTCTCGGACGGGACCCGAATCGAGGTGGTGACCGAGGGCATCCTGACCCGGATGATCCAGACCGACCCGGAGCTGTCTGGCGTGGGCGCGGTGATCTTCGACGAATTCCACGAGCGGTCGCTGAATGCCGATCTGGGACTGGCGCTGTGCCTGGAGATCGCGGGCGCGCTGCGTGACGACCTGATCCTGCTGGCGATGTCGGCGACGCTGGACGCCGGTCCCGTGGCCGCGCTGATGGGCGATGTGCCGATGGTGACATCGCAGGGCCGCGCCTTTGCCGTCGATATCATCCATGCCGATGCCCCCCTGCCCAAGGCGCGCGAACGCTGGCCCGCGCTGGCCGATCTGGTGCTGCGCGCCACCAAAGAGACCCGCGGCGGCGTGCTGGTCTTTCTGCCCGGCGCCGGAGAGATCGCCCGCCTGCAAGGCGCACTGGAGGGGCGTCTGCCCGGCGACTGCCAGATCCGGCCGCTTTACGGTGCGATGAAATTCGCCGATCAGCGCGCCGCGCTGGAGCCTCCGAAACAGGGCCGCAACATCGTCCTGGCGACCTCGATCGCGGAAACGTCGCTGACCATCCCCGAGGTCCGTGCCGTCGTCGATGCCGGGCAGTCCCGACGGGCGCGGTTCGATCCGGGATCGGGGATGTCGCGGCTGGTGACCGAGCGCGTCAGCCGGGCCGAAGCCACGCAGCGCGCCGGTCGGGCGGGGCGTGTCGCCGAGGGGCGCTGCTATCGCGCCTGGACCCGTGGCGAAGAGGGCGCCCTGCCCGCCTTCCCGCCCGCCGAGATCGAGGCCGCGGATCTGGCCGGGCTGGCGCTGGAACTGGCCCTCTGGGGCGCCGGGCCCGGCGCGCTGGCCTTCCTGACACCGCCGCCCGAGGGCGCCTTTGCCGAGGCCCAGGCGCTGCTGCGGATGCTGGGGGCGCTGGATGCGCAGGGGCGCATCTCCGACCATGGCCGCAGGCTGGCGGCGCTGCCGCTGCACCCGCGGCTGGCGCATATGCTGGCCGTTGCAGGCCCCGAGGCCGCACCCCTGGCCGCGCTGCTGGCCGACCGCGATCCGATGACCCGGGGCGCGCCCGTCGATCTGTCGCTGCGGCTGAAGGCGCTGGCGGGCGGTCACGAGCCGCGCGCCGACCGCGCCGCCATCGCCCGCATCCGCACCGAGGCCGCCCGACTGGCGCGCAGCGCAGGCCGCAGCCGCAGCCCTCTTTCGCCACCCGAGATGGCGGCGCTGGCCTATCCCGACCGCATCGGCCTGCGCCGTCCGGGCGATGCGCCGCGCTATCTTCTGTCGGGCGGCAAGGGCGCCGCGCTGCCCCCCGAGGACCCGCTGGCCAATGCCCGGCTGATCGTCGCCACCGATCTGGACGGCGACCCGCGCGAGGCCCGGATCCGCCAGGCCGCCGAGATCTCGGAAAGCGACCTGCGCGCCCTCTTCGCGGACGAGATCACCGAACATGCCTTCTGCGACTGGTCCAGGCGCGAGCGCCGCGTCCAGGCCCGGCTGCAGGAACGCCTGGGCGCCCTGCCACTGTCGGACCGCGCCTGGAAGGACGCCCCCGAAGAGGCCATCGCCCGCGCCATGCTGACCGGTGTGCGCGAGCTGGGCCTGCTGCCCTCGGAAGGGGCGCGGCTGTTCCTGGCCCGCGCCCGGCTGCTGTCCGGGCGGGACGATTTCCCCGATTTCTCGGACACCGCGCTGCTGGACACGCTCGAGGACTGGCTGTTGCCCCATCTGGGCGGCGTGCGCAGCGCCGAAGACTGGAAGCGCTTCGACATTCAGCCCGCCCTGCGCGCCCGCCTCGACTGGGATGCGCAGCAGCGGCTGGACCGCGAGGCGCCGGCGAAATTCACCACCCCCCTCGGCCGCCAGATCCCCATCGACTACGCCGGAGAGGACCCCGCCATCGCCCTGCGCCTGCAGGAACTGTTCGGCCAGACCCGCCACCCCACCGTCGCCGGACGCCCGCTGGTGGTGACGTTGCTGTCGCCCGCCGGGCGCCCGGTGCAGGTGACCCGCGACATCCCCGGGTTCTGGACCTCGTCCTATGCCGACGTGCGCAAGGACATGCGCGCCAGCTACCCCCGCCATCCCTGGCCCGAAGATCCGCGCCAGGCCGACCCGACGCTGCGTGCCAAGCCCCGCGGCAGCTGAATCCACC
Source organism: Pseudooceanicola sp. NS-SX9 (assembly GCF_057380705.1). Classification (NCBI taxonomy): domain Bacteria; kingdom Pseudomonadati; phylum Pseudomonadota; class Alphaproteobacteria; order Rhodobacterales; family Paracoccaceae; genus Pseudooceanicola; species Pseudooceanicola sp. NS-SX9. The sequence continues at coordinate 3,271,079 of NZ_CM170818.1, forward strand.
CCGAACGGACTCCGAAGACTTGACCTTTCGCGCCCTGCCGCGTAAGGACGCGCAACAAGTTTTCAGGCACCGCCTTCGCGGTGTCCTGGCTATTGAACGGGGCGCGACCCGCCCTTCAGACAAGACGAGGATGAAACCATGTCGCGCCGTTGCGAACTGACCGGTAAAGGCCCGATGACTGGCAACAATGTCAGCCACGCAAACAACAAGACCCGCCGCCGTTTCCTGCCGAACCTGAACGAGGTTTCGCTGCGTTCGGAAACGCTGGGCCGCAACATCAAGCTGCGCATCTCGGCGTCGGCTCTGCGTTCGGTCGACCACCGCGGTGGTCTGGACAAGTTCCTGGCCAAGGCCAAGGACGTTGAACTGTCCGACAACGCTCTGAAAATCAAAAAAGAAATCGCGAAGGCCCAGGCAACCGCCTGATCCCTTCCCGCGACGATTTCGTCAGGCGCCTCCTTCCTCGGAAGGGGGCGTTTTTTCTTGGGCGGTACCCGGGGCGCGTGTAACGCTGCGATCATGCTTCGTGCCGCCCTGCCCCTGCTGCTGGCCTGCCTGACCGCCCAGGGCGCGGCCCTGGCCCATGGCCGGATGCCCGCCACCGGCCAGGCCGAGCTGTGCCAGGGTGCCCTGGGCGGCATGGTCCCGGTCGATTCCCGCGGCCACCCGACCGGCCCCGCGCATCTGTGCCCCGATTTCGCGCCGCTGCTGATTCTTGCCCTGGCCCTGCCCCCGGCCCTGCCGCGCCGAATCCCCTGCCGCATCGCCCTGTCGCGGCCCCCCGCCCTGCCGCCCGTTTCAGCACGCACCCACCCGGTACCACGCCAGGCCCGCAGCCCGCCCAACCGCTCCCTCCGCGCCTGACCCCAGCCCCCAGATCTACCGGAGCCCCCATGCCCAAGCGATTCCCGGCCCTCGTCCTGACGGCCACCCTAACGCTGCTACCCTTGGCCGCCCGCGCCGATATCGTCATCAGCGATGCCCATGTGCTGGCCACCAGCCCGATGGCGCGGTCCGCCGCCGCCTACATGACCCTGCAGAACACCGGCCCGCAGGAGGACCGGCTGCAATCCGTCACCGCCCCCGGCGTCGCCCAGGCGATGCTGCACGAAAGCCGCGCGGCCGACGGTGGCGTGATGACCATGCAGGCCCTGCCCGATGGCCTGCCCCTGCCGCCGCAGCAGACCGTGACACTGGCCCCCGGCGGGTTGCACGTGATGCTGATGGGCCTGACCCAGCCCCTGCTGCCGGGCCATGATCTGACGCTGACCCTGCAATTCCAGCGCGCCGGCCCCGTCACCGTCAGCCTGCCGGTCACATCTCCGCTCGACCGCCCGCTGGGCAGCTCAGGAATGACGATGGACCACGGCACGATGAAGATGTCGCAGTAGCCTGCGCCCTTTCATCTTTCCATAAATATGCATTAGCCCGGCCCGGCCCCGGGCGCTCAGCCCTGCCGGACCGGGACCTGCCGCGCCAGCTGCGCCGCGATCCGGCGGTCCGCCTCCTGCAGTGGCCCGCGCCCCCAGGGCCGGAACCGCATCCGAAAGACCTCCAGCAGCAGATCCGCATCCGCGCCCTCGGGCAGCCGATAGCCGATGGTCCGCAGATGCGCCAGGAAATCGCCCGCCGCGGCCTCGCCCTCGGGCCAGACCGACAGGCCCTGCAGCGCCAGCCGCCGCCAGTCGAACCGGGGCCCCGGATCGGCCTTGCGCCCGGGCGCCATGTCGGAATGGCCGATGATCCGCTCGGGGGCGATGCCCCAGCGAGCCATGATCCCCGGCAGCAGCGCCTCAAGACGCGCCATCTGCGGTTCGGCAAAGGGATTGGCGGCGGGGTTGGCCAGCTCGATCCCGATCGAGCGTGAATTCACGTCGCGCACATCGCCCCATTGCCCGGCGCCTGCATGCCAGGCGCGCGCGGCCTCGCCCACCAGCTGCCACAGCCGGCCGTCCTCGGCGATCAGGTAATGGGCAGAAACGGGGGACAGATCCTGTGGCGGATCCGGGTCACACAACCGATGCAGAGCAGCCTCGGCGCTCTGCATCGCGGTGTGGTGCAGGACGATCATGTCCGGGCGGGCGCCGTCCCGACGATCACCGAAATTCGGCGACGGATGCCACAGCGCCCCCGGATCCCCCAAGGCTTACTGCCCGGCGGCCTTGCGGAAGGGCGCCGGATCCCAGGTGCAGGCAAAGCCGTCACCATCGGGGTCCAGGCCCATCGGGTCCTTGTTCGGGCCGCCATCTTCCAGGAAGGCACGCTGCGCCTGGTCCGGCGAGGCATATTTGGCGCAGTTCTTCGTATACTTGTTCTCGGCGTTGAAACCGCTGCGCTTGTACAGCGGCGTGCCGACGGCCTGGGTGGTCTGCAGCGCGTAGGTCACGATATTCGGCCCCCCCGCGTCCGCGCTGCGCTGCGGCAGGGCGGTGGGTTCGATCTGCTGATAGGCCGCGCGGTTCTGCGCGATGAACTCTCGGTCCTGCTGGATCGTGCGCTGTGCCCCCACGGCCTTGAAGTTGTTCTCTTCCGAGATGCCATACTGGTTCACCGCCTCGCCCAGCGGCTGGCCGGATCCGGCCGAGGCATCTGCCACGGCACTGCCCGTGGCCGCCCCAGAGGCCGCACCCGTGGTCGATCCGGTCGAGGCCAGCGCCGCCGATGTCTGCGACGCGATGTCCTGACCATCATTGGCGGCATAGCCCCCATCGGTCTGACTGCTGCCCACCGCGGAAAGCGGCTGGCCCGAGACGGCCGAGGGGCTGGGCAGGCTGCCATTGGCATTGCCCTGCCCGGGGCCGTTCAGAATCATCTCGCGTTCGCGCTGATACTGGCCGAAGGTATTGTAGCCACTCTCCGGAACCGTCGAGCAGCTTGCCACGCCCAGCAGGGCAACGGCCAGGGTCAATGCGCGCATCGGTGTCTCTCTCGCCTTTCAGAACAACCAAGCCATATGCGTCGAAACCGCGTTGAAGCAAGTCAACGCGGTGACACTACCGCGTTACCACCATTTCTGCGGCTTGGAAACGAAACCTGCGGCCTGTTCCAGCGCATAGGCCGTGTTCAGCAGATCGCCTTCCTCGAAGGGGCGACCGATCAGCTGCAGACCCAGCGGCAGCCCTTGGGCATCCAGACCCGCGGGCACCGACACGCCCGGCAGGCCGGCCATGTTCAGCGTCACGGTGAAGACGTCCTGCAGGTACATCTGCACGGGATCGGCATCCTTCATCACGCCCAGCTCGAAGGCCGAGGACGGGGTGGCCGGCGTCAGGATCGCGTCGATACCATCGGCGAAGGCCAGTTCGAAGTCGCGCTTGATCAGCGTGCGGACCTTGCGGGCGCGGTTGTAATAGGCGTCATAGAAGCCCGCCGACAGCACGTAGGTGCCAACCATGATGCGGCGCTGCACCTCGGGGCCGAAGCCTTCGGCACGGGTCTTCTCGTACATCTCGACGATGCCGTCGCCCGCCGAGAGCTTGGCGCGGTGACCGTAGCGCACGCCGTCATAGCGCGCCAGGTTCGAGGACGCCTCGGCGGGCGCGATCACGTAGTAGGCGGGCAGCGCGTATTTGGTATGCGGCAGCGAAATGTCGACGATCTTGGCCCCTGCCGCGGCCAGCATCTCCTTGCCCTTGGTCCAGATCGCGTCGATCTCGGCCGAGAGGCCCTCCAGGCGGTATTCCTTCGGGATACCGATGGTCTTGCCGCGGATGTCGCCGGTCAGCATGGCCTCGAAATCGGGGACCGGCAGATCGACCGAGGTCGAATCCTTCGCATCATGCGAGGCCATGGCGGACAGCATGATGGCGCTGTCGCGCACGGTCTTGGTCATCGGGCCGGCCTGATCCAGCGACGAGGCATAGGCGATGATCCCCCAGCGGGAGCAGCGGCCATAGGTCGGCTTGATGCCCACGGTGCCGGTGAAGGCCGCCGGCTGGCGGATCGAGCCGCCGGTATCGGTACCGGTGGCGCCAAGGCACAGGTCGGCTGCCACGGCCGCAGCCGAGCCACCCGAGGACCCGCCCGGGGTCAGCTGGCGGTCATCGACCTTCCAGGGGTTCACGGCATTGCCGTAGCAGGCGGTTTCGTTGGACGAGCCCATGGCGAATTCGTCCATGTTCAGCTTGCCCAGCATCACCGCCCCGGCCCCGAAGAGGTTCGCGGTGACGGTGGAATCGTATTCGGGGCGGAAGCCTTCCAGGATGCGGCTGGCGGCCTGGCTGGGCACGCCCTTGACGCAGAACAGGTCCTTGATGCCCAGCGGAATGCCGTTCAGCGAGGGGGCGTCGGCGCTCTGGCGGGCGTCGGCGGCCTTCGCCTGCTCCATGGCGATCTCGGGGGTCTTGTGAACGAAGGCGTTCAGGGCACCGGCACCCTCGATGGCGCTCAGGCAGGCCTCGGTCAGCTGTTGGGACGTCACCTCGCCCTTGCGCAGGGCGTCGCGGGCATCGGCAATGGTCAGCGTGTTCAGATCGGTCATGGTCTCGCCTCTCGGGGGCAAATTCTGGGGAAGGTCGGAGGATTACTCGACGACCTTGGGCACGGCGAAGAACCCTTCGCGCGCATCGGGGGCGTTCTTCAGGATCTTGTCCTGCTGGTTGCCCTCGGTCACGACATCCTCGCGCCGTTTCAGCCGCTGCGGGGTGACCGAAGTCATGGGCTCCACGCCCTCGACGTCAACTTCGTTCAGCTGCTCGATGAAGCCCAGGATGGTGCTGAACTCTTGGGCCATGGCCGGAAGCGCGTCTTCTTCCACCTTGATGCGGGCCAGTTTGGCCACCTTGGCCGCGGTTGCCTTGTCGATCGACATCGGAAGCCTCTCTCGCTTGGATCGCGACCGGGTTTAGCGCCCCGGGGGGGCGCTCGCAAGCATGTGGCGCAGGTATGTCCCGATCATCCACGCCAGCATCACCGCATTCGTCAGGTGCCACAGGAAATGGGTGCCAAGGCCATGGGTGGCGGCGCAAAGCGGAACATCGAGCGAGCGGAAGGTCAGCGACAGCAGCAAGAGCCCCGCCCCCACCGCGAGGTTCCCCGCGGTGCGCCTGTCGCGGCGGCGCATCAGCCAGGCATAAAGCGCGATCACCAGCGGCACCGGCAGGTAGGCGGCAGAGACCCCGTAGAGCGGCAGATGCGCGAAGACCGGTGCCAGCAGCGCCATCACCAGCACGAAGCCCAGGGTGATGACCCAGGCGGCAGGCCGGGTCAGCAGCAGGAAATCCCGGCTGGCGATATAAAGGTAGGCCAGGATGAAGGCGAGGATCGGCAGCGTGTCGGCGGCCTCGGCCCAGGGGGTGGCGAAGGTGTGGAACAGGCCCGAGCCCACACCGATCACGAAGAGGATCGCGCAGAGCAGCCGCGCCGGCGGCAGATCGCGCGAGGGCCCCCACATCACCAGCGCCGCCGCCAGGAAGGCGAGGTTCGTTGCCGCATTCACGGGCTCGGCCCAGAGGCCCGGTTCCAGTCTCTCGCAATAGCCGGTCACTTGTGCGTACCTGCCCTTTTCATGGCCGCGCCCTCCGCTAGTGTCTGCCGGGACAAAGCAGGAGCATAGCATGAAAATCATTCCCCTGGGCCATGGCGGGTTCCGCTTCGAGATCGGCAACGAAGTGCTGCTGGTGGATCCCTACCTGACCGGCAACCCCGTCTTCCCGGCCGAGCGTTACGACGAGGCGGTCGAGGGCGTCACCGCGCTGTTCGTCAGCCACGGCCACGGCGACCATACCGCCGATGCCTACCAGATCGCCAAGACCCGCGGCGTGAAGATCTACTGCATTCCGGACCTGGCGGCCTACTGGGGCAAGGCGGGCGAAGTGCAGTGCGTGGGCTTCAACAAGGGCGGCACGATCCGGCTGGACGGCGTCGAGGTGACGATGGTGATGGCGACGCATTCGTCCTCCATTCCGACCGAGAACGGGCCGCTTTATGTCGGCACCGAATCGGGCTTTATCCTGGAGGGAGAGGGCCATTCGATCTATTTCTCGGGCGATACGGACGTGATGGCAGACATGAAGATCTTCCACGATCTGCACGCGCCCGACATCGGCATCCTGTGCGCGGGTGGCCATTTCACCATGGACATGAAGCGCGCCGCCTATGCCTGCAAGACCTTCTTCGACTTCAAGACGGTCATCCCGATGCATTACAAGACCTTCCCGCTGCTGGAGCAATCCGCCGACCTGCTGAAGGCCGAGCTGCCGGGGGTTGCGGTGATCGAGCCCGAGGTGCTGGTGCCGATCGCGGTCTGAGAGCGGGTCATGGGGGAAGAAGGGGGCTTTCCGCCCCCTCTTGCGCTGCGCGCAATTCACCCCCGAAGGTATTTGGAACAAGAAAATGAGGGGCGGGGCCGCAAAATGAAAGGGCGGGGCCGCGGGGCGCCGCCCCTTTCACACGTCCCAGTCGTCTTCGTTCGGCACGGCGCCGATTGCCATCCAGCGGATGCGGACCCGGGCGATGCGGGTATCCCCCCAGGTGCGGAAGACCAGATCGAAGCCGTCTTCGGTGACATCATCCGCCTGGACGTCGGCGCGCAGGTTGGTGGTGGTGTCCATGTCCCACATCGAGAGCGCGCAATGCACCGCAGGCGGCGCCCGGAAGCGTTCGTCGAAGGGGATTCGCTGGCGACGTTCGCGCGGGCCGGAGCCCGTCCACATGGCCCCGCCGTCGCGGAAGTCCGAGAACAGGACCTGTTCGCCCTGGGCGATGCCGATGCGTCTGCTGTCGAGATGTCTCATGAAGGCGGGAAACCGTGGAAGGGTCCGCCTTGGTAACCGGGGGGACGTTAGAAAAACGTTGCGGCCGGGGCCGAAAACGAAGAGGCCCCGGCTGATGCCGGGGCCTGGTCGTGACGCCTGCTTGGGCAGGATCACTCGATATAGTTGGAGTGCTCCGCGTCCAGGCCGATATGGGTGCCCATTGCGACCATATCAGCCATCAACTTTGCGGCATGGGCCACAGCGTTGTCTTCGGTGGCATCTTTCCAGGCGCGGCGGGCCTCGGCGACCCAGTCGTTCAGGATCTCCTGGGTCATCTCGGCCTGGTGCAGCGCGCGTTCCGCGAGGACGGTGACGCCCTCGGCGGAGATTTCGGCGAAGCCGCCGGTGACGACGTAATCGTCCTCGCCCTGCGGCCCCTTGATGTGCAGCAGACCCGGACGCAGCGTGGTGATCATCGGCGCATGCCCGGGCATGGCTGTCAGATCGCCTTCAGCGCCCGGAATCTGCACCTCGGTCACCGGACCGGAGAACAGGCTCCGTTCCGGGGAAACGAGGGCGAAGTCCATGGTGTCTGCCATCAATCAGATCCTCAGGCTGCGTCTGCGGCCAGCTTCTCGGCCTTGGCGATCACTTCCTGGATGCCGCCGACCATGTAGAAGGCTGCTTCGGGGAGGTGGTCGTATTCGCCTGCGACGACGGCCTTGAAGGACGCGATCGTGTCTTCGAGCGGAACCTGAACGCCGTCGGCGCCGGTGAAGACCTTTGCCACGTCGAAGGGTTGCGACAGGAAGCGCTGGATCTTGCGGGCACGGGCCACGGTCAGCTTGTCCTCTTCCGACAGTTCGTCCATCCCGAGGATGGCGATGATGTCCTGGAGCGACTTGTAGCGTTGCAGGATGCCCTGAACGTCACGTGCGACCTTGTAGTGCTCTTCGCCCAGGATCTGCGGATCCATCAGGCGCGAGGTCGAGTCGAGCGGGTCGACGGCCGGGTAGATGCCCAGTTCCGAGATCGCGCGCGACAGCGTGGTCGTGGCGTCGAGGTGGGCGAAGGTCGTGGCAGGCGCCGGGTCGGTAAGGTCGTCCGCGGGAACATAGACGGCCTGGATCGAGGTGATCGAGCCAGCTTTCGTCGAGGTGATGCGTTCCTGCATCGCGCCCATGTCGGTCGCCAGCGTCGGCTGGTAGCCCACTGCGGACGGGATACGGCCCAGCAGTGCCGACACTTCCGAACCCGCCTGGGTGAAGCGGAAGATGTTGTCGACGAAGAACAGAACGTCCGAGCCGGAGCTGTCGCGGAACTGTTCGGCCAGGGTCAGGCCGGTCAGCGCGATACGGGCACGGGCGCCCGGCGGTTCGTTCATCTGGCCGTAGACCAGCGCCACCTTCGAGTCGGACAGGTTGTCCGGCTTGATGACGTTGGATTCGATCATCTCGTGATACAGGTCGTTGCCTTCACGGGTCCGCTCACCCACGCCGGCGAACACGGAGTAGCCCGAGTGCACCTTGGCGATGTTGTTGATCAGTTCCATGATGATAACGGTCTTGCCGACGCCTGCGCCGCCGAACAGACCCACCTTGCCGCCCTTGGCGTAGGGCGCCAGAAGGTCGATCACCTTGATGCCGGTCACGAGGATCTCGGACGAGGTTGCCTGCTCCGAGAAGGCCGGGGCGGGCTGGTGGATCGCGCGGTATTCATCCGCGTTCACCGGGCCCTGTTCGTCAACGGGTTCGCCGATGACGTTCAGGATCCGGCCGAGGGTCGCCTTGCCGACGGGGACCGAGATCGGCTTGCCGGTATCGGTCACCAGCTGGCCGCGGACCAGACCTTCGGTCGCGTCCATCGCGATCGTGCGGACGGTGTTCTCGCCCAGGTGTTGCGCAACTTCCAGAACCAGGGTGTTGCCGTTGTTGTCCGTGGTCAGCGCGTTCAGGATGGCCGGCAGGCCGTCTGCGAACTGCACGTCCACGACGGCGCCGATGACCTGGGTCACTTTGCCATTCAATGCCATGTGTTTCGTCTCCGGTTCCGTTAGAGCGCCTCGGCGCCCGAAATGATTTCGATCAGCTCGTTGGTGATGACCGCCTGACGGGTGCGGTTGTATTCGATCGTCAGCTTGTCGATCATCTCGCCAGCGTTGCGGGTCGCGTTATCCATTGCGGACATCCGGGCCCCCTGCTCCGAGGCGGCGTTTTCAAGCAGGGCGGTGAAGATCTGGGTCGCCACGCCGCGGGGCAGCAGGTCTTCCAGGATCTCGGTCTCGCCCGGCTCGTATTCGTAGACCGTCGAGGGCGCTTCCGCTGCCACTTCGAACTTCGCCGGGATCACCTGCAGCGCGGTCGGCTTTTGGCTGATCACGCTTTTGAATTTCCCGAAGAAGATCGTCGCGACGTCGAATTCGCCCTTGTCGAAGCGGCCCAGCAGTTCGCGCGCGATGCCGAGCGCGTTGTCATAGCCCAGCTTCTTCACCGTGGACAGGTCCACGTGGCCCACGAAAAGATCGCCGTAGGTGCGTTTCAGCTGCTCGCGGCCCTTCTTGCCGACGGTGAGGATCTTCACCGTCTTGCCTTCGGCCTTCAGCTTGTCGGCATGGGTACGGGCCAGCTTCACGATATTCGTGTTGAAGCCGCCGCAAAGACCGCGCTCAGAGGTCATGACGACCAGCAGATGCACCTTGTCCTTGCCGGTCCCCCGCAGAAGCAGGGGCGCCGAATCCGAACTGCCAACGCCCTGGGCAAGCTGGCCCAGGACGGCGCTGAAGCGCTCGGCGTAGGGCCGGGCGGCTTCGGCAGCCTCCTGCGCGCGGCGAAGTTTCGCCGCGGCAACCATCTGCATGGCCTTGGTGATCTTGCGGGTCGATTTGACCGACGAGATCCTGTTCTTAAGGTCCTTCAGAGAAGGCATGTTCTACCTCCCTCGGGCTCAGGCGAAGTCGGCTGCGAATTCGTCCAGCACTGCCTTCAGCTTGTCCGCGGGCTCGCCCTTGATCTTCGGATCGGCGTCGGTGATCCAGGCCAGCACGTCCGCTTTCTTGGTGCGCAGGAACTTCAGCAGCGCAGCCTCGTAGCGACCCACATCCTTCACCGGAACGTTGTCCAGGTAGCCGTTGGTGCCGGCGAAGATCACGCAGACGATTTCCGCGTTGGTCAGCGGCGCGTACTGCGGTTGCTTCATCAGCTCGGTCAGGCGGGCACCGCGGTTCAGCAGCTTCTGCGTTGCGGCATCGAGATCCGAGCCGAACTGCGCGAAGGCCGCCATTTCACGGTACTGTGCCAGCGACAGCTTCACCGCGCCTGCAACCGAGGACATCGCCTTGGTCTGGGCCGAGGAGCCAACGCGCGAGACCGACAGACCGGTGTTCACGGCCGGGCGGACGCCCTGGTAGAACAGTTCGGTTTCCAGGAAGATCTGGCCGTCGGTGATCGAGATCACGTTGGTCGGGATGAAGGCCGACACGTCGCCGCCCTGGGTTTCGATGATCGGCAGCGCCGTCAGCGAACCGGCGCCGAAGTCCTCGTTCAGTTTCGAGGAGCGTTCCAGCAGGCGGGAGTGGAGGTAGAAGACGTCGCCCGGGTAGGCTTCGCGGCCCGGCGGACGGCGCAGCAGCAGCGACATCTGACGGTAGGCGACGGCCTGCTTGGACAGGTCATCATAGATGATCAGCGCGTGGCGGCCGTTGTCGCGGAAGAATTCCGCCATCGCGGTCGCGGTGTAGGGCGCCAGGTACTGCATCGGCGCGGGGTCCGAAGCGGTGGCCGCGATCACCATCGAATATTCGATGGCACCGGTTTCTTCCAGCTTCTTCACCAGCTGGGCAACGGTCGAACGCTTCTGGCCGACGGCGACATAGACGCAGTACAGCTTCTTCGATTCGTCGTCACCTGCCGCGGCGTTGTAGGACGCCTGGTTCAGGATCGCGTCGAGCGCCACGGCGGTCTTGCCGGTCTGGCGGTCGCCGATGATCAGTTCCCGCTGGCCACGGCCGATCGGGATCATCGCGTCGATGGCCTTCAGGCCGGTCGCCATCGGTTCGTGAACCGATTTACGCGGAATGATGCCCGGGGCCTTCACGTCTGCGATGCGACGCTCAGAGAACTCGATCGGGCCCTTGCCGTCGAGCGGGTTGCCGAGCGCGTCCACCACGCGACCCAGCAGGGCGTTGCCACAGGGCACGTCCACGATCGAGTTGGTGCGGGTGACGGTGTCACCTTCCTTGATGTCGCGGTCGGTGCCGAAGATCACGACACCGACGTTGTCGGTTTCGAGGTTCAGCGCCATGCCGCGGATCCCGCCGGGGAATTCCACCATCTCACCGGCCTGGACATTGTCGAGGCCGTGGACACGGGCAATACCGTCACCGACGGAGAGCACGCGACCGACCTCGGCCACTTTGGCATCTTGGCCAAAGTTCTGGATCTGCTCCTTCAGGATCGCAGAGATTTCGGCAGCTTGGACTCCCATTATCCGACCTCTTTCATGACATTCTGGAGTGCGTTCAGTTTCGAGCGGATCGACGTGTCGACCATGCGCGAACCCACTTTGACAACGAGACCGGCGATGAGGCTTTCATCCACGGTCGTGTTGAGTTTCACCGTCTTGCCGATGGTTTCGGCGAGGGCGGCGGAAAGCTTGTCTGCCTGTTCGGCCGAAAGCGGCGTGGCCGAGGTGACCTCGGCGGTCACTTCGCCGCGGGCATCGGCCAGCAGTTCGTTCAGGCGCGTGATCAGCTGCGGCAGCGTGAACAGGCGGCGTTTCTCGGCCATCAGGCCAAGGGTGTTGGCCAGCGCCGGCAGCAGGGCCAGCTTCTGGGCAACGGCGATGATCGCCTGGGTCTGGGCCTCGCGCGCATACATCGGCGATGCGATCATGTCGCGCAGGTCTTCGGACACCTGGAGGGCCTCTGCCAGCGCCGCGACGCTTGCATCAAGATCACCGAGCGTCCCGCCGTCCCGCGAAATCTCGAAGACGGCCTGGGCATAGCGCGAGGCAATGCCGTAGGAAATCGAAGCTGGTTCGGACACGTCCACCCTTCCGAATATCTGGCCCCGCCCCGGCACGGGAAAATTCCCGGAATTTGCACCAACGCAGGGGGTTTGCGGCTCTGGCGCACCAAAGCATCAAAATCGCTGGGGGTGTAGCAGAGGGACCCTCACCCATCAACCCGCTTGAATCCGCGGGTGCCCCCCTTCATCCCCTTCGTTTTACTGGAATTTCCTGTGGATTTCACGGGTTCGTGCGGATGCTTCCGACAGAGGTTTCCGGTAAGTTAATATAATTGGTCAGCTTTTTCGTCCTACCCCCGTGGCGGCATCCACTGCATTATCAAGGAAACCGCGACGATGGCGCGCGGGACAGAAAATTTCGTGTTCCGCGACGTCCTGTCGCGATCCGTCAAACCGTTGCCGTGAATCCCCACAATTCCGTTGCGTGCACAAGTTATCATGGCGCAATTGAAAGTTGATATTCCAGTCCCTACCGCCGAGTAGAGACCAGCAAAATTCGTGACTTGCGGGAGAAGGAGTGGTTTTTTCCCATCTACCGGGACTCGCGCGATCTGTCGCAGCCGCCCTGCGACAGCCTGCCGCACCCCCTGCCCTCGACTTTAGTGCCGGTTGCGATAGGCGGTCTCGGGTTTCGGGGCGGTCAGCCCCTCCAGGACCTTCAGGCCTGGGGTGCGGCGGACCAGGTCCCCGGGATCGCCCGGTGCGGGCACCCGCTTCGACACCTCGACCATCAGCACCCCGCCCGAGACGATCATCGACATCGAGCGCCCCAGCCGTTCCCAGAACGGCGCGGTCTTGCGCCAGAACCGCCGGTGCGAAGGCGGCTGGTAGAGCGTATGGGCGTGACGTTCGGGCAGGAAGGAATGGCGGCGCAGCTGCGCCTCAAGCTGGCTCTGACTGTAGGGGCGGCCAAAGCCGAAGGGCGTGGCGTCGGAGCGCGCCCAGAGGCCGGAGCGGTGCGGCACGATGAACAGCGCCTTGCCGCCCGGCCCCAGCACCCGGAAACATTCCTCCAGCAGTTCCGAGGGGCGCTCGCTGACCTCAAGCCCGTGCATCACCACCAGCTTGTCGACCATGCCGGTTTCGACCGGCCAGAGGGTTTCCTCGGACAATACCGCAACATTGGGCATCCCGGCGGGCCAGGGCATCACCCCCTGCGGCGCTGGCATCAGCCCGATCACCCGCCGGCTTTCGGCCAGGTAGGGACGCAGCAGCGGCACCGCAAAGCCGTAGCCCAGCACGGTCTGGCCCTTGGCCTCGGGCCAGAACTCCAGCACCTGGTTGCGGACATTGGTCTGCGCCGCGCGACCCAGGGTCGAACGATAATAGAAGTTGCGCAGGTCCTGCACGTCCTGGTGCATTGCAAGCCTTCCCCCGTTGCGCTTCACTTGCAGACAATAGCAAGCAAGGATGATTTGAAAATGGCTGTCGACCTCATCACCGTGCCCTGCCTGAAGGACAACTATGCCTATATCGTCCCGGGGCCGAAGGAAACGCGCATCGTCGACGCGCCAGAGGCGGCCCCGATCCTGGCGGAACTGAAGGCCCGCGGGCTGGTGCCGACCCAGCTTCTGCTGACTCATCACCACCACGACCACACCGACGGCGTGGCCGAATTGCGCGCCGCCTACCCCGGCCTGCAGGTGCTGGGCCCGGCGGCGGAAGCGGCGAAGATGCCCGCCCTGGACCATGCCCTGTCCGAAGGCGATTCGTTCGGCGAGGGCGAAGAACTGTGCCAGGTCATCGCCGTGCCCGGCCATACGCTGGGGCACATTGCCTTCCACATGCCCGGGGCCCGGCTGGTCTTCACCGCCGACAGCCTGATGGCGATGGGCTGCGGCCGCGTCTTCGAAGGCACCTTCCCGATGATGCACGACAGCCTGCAGAAGCTGGCGGCGCTGCCCGGTGACACGCTGGTGTGTTCGGGGCATGAATATACGCAGTCGAATGCGCGCTTCGCGCGGACCATTGAACCTGCCAACGCCGCCCTTATATCTAGGTCTGCGGATATTGACGCCGCCCGAGCCGAAGGACGACCGACGGTGCCGTCCCTTCTTTCCCTGGAGCTCTCGACCAATCCGTTCCTGCGCGCGCACCTGCCTGAAGTGGCGCGGGATCTGGGCCTTGACGCCGCGTCGCCCGCGGAGGTCTTCGCCGAGATCAGACGCCGGAAGGATTCCTTCTGACAAACGCCGGATTCACACGCGAACCCGCAACGCTGTCGCCAAATGTGATCCTGCCCGCACAGAAAACCCTTGAAGCGTGTGGGAGATCGACCAAACTTTAATACTGAGAGGCCAAGGTTGGACCCGGGGTCCCCGTTACCCCGCTCCGACATAGATCGAAAAGGAGCCCACAAGTGCCTTCATTCTCGACCACTCTGGAACAGGCCATCCACGCAGCCCTGGCCCTGGCGAATGCGCGTCACCACGAATTCGCCACTCTGGAGCACCTGCTGCTGGCCCTGATCGACGAACCTGACGCCGCGCGCGTCATGAAGGCCTGTTCGGTCGATACCGAAGAATTGCGACAAACTCTTGTCGAGTTCGTGGACGAGGAGTTGCAAAACCTTGTCACCGACGTCGACGGCTCCGAAGCAGTTCCGACCGCGGCCTTCCAGCGCGTGATCCAGCGCGCCGCCATCCACGTCCAAAGCTCGGGCCGGACCGAAGTCACCGGGGCGAACGTCCTGGTCGCGATCTTCGCCGAGCGTGAATCCAATGCCGCCTATTTCCTGCAGGAACAGGACATGACGCGCTATGATGCGGTGAACTTCATCGCGCATGGCGTCGCCAAGGATCCCGCCTATGGCGAGACCCGTCCGGTTACCGGCTCCGAGAACGAGGATCGCCAGGCCTCGGCGCCCAAGGCTGCGACCTCCAGCTCCGAGGGCGACGGCAAGGAGTCCGCATTGGACAAGTACTGCGTCAACCTGAACGCCAAGGCGCGCGAGGGCGATGTCGATCCGCTGATCGGCCGTGCCGACGAGGTCGAGCGCTGCATCCAGGTGCTGTGCCGCCGGCGCAAGAACAACCCGCTGCTGGTGGGGGATCCGGGCGTCGGCAAGACCGCCATCGCGGAAGGCCTGGCGCGCAAGATCGTCTCGGGCGAGACCCCCGAGGTGCTGTCGAACACGGTCATCTTCTCGCTCGACATGGGGGCGCTGCTGGCCGGCACCCGCTATCGCGGCGATTTCGAGGAACGCCTGAAATCCGTCGTGACCGAGCTGGAAAACCACCCCGATGCGGTCCTCTTCATCGACGAGATCCACACGGTGATCGGCGCCGGTGCGACATCGGGCGGGGCGATGGATGCCTCGAACCTGCTGAAGCCCGCGCTGCAGGGCGGCAAGCTGCGCTGCATGGGCTCGACCACCTACAAGGAGTTCCGCCAGCACTTCGAAAAGGACCGCGCCCTGTCGCGCCGGTTCCAGAAGATCGACGTGAACGAGCCCTCGGTCGAGGATGCGGTGAAGATCCTGCAGGGCCTCAAGCCCTATTTCGAGGAACACCACGGCATCCGCTACACCAATGACGCGGTGCGCACCGCGGTCGAACTGTCGGCGCGCTACATCAACGACCGCAAGCTGCCCGACAAGGCGATCGACGTCATCGACGAGGCCGGCGCGGCCCAGCACCTGGTCGCGGAAAGCAAGCGGCGCAAGACCATTGGCGTCAAGGAGATCGAGGCCGTCGTCGCCAAGATCGCCCGCATCCCGCCGAAGAACGTCACCAAGGACGATGCCGAGGTGCTGAAAGACCTGGAGGCCTCGCTGAAGCGCGTGGTCTTCGGCCAGAACGCCGCCATCGAGGCGCTGTCCTCGGCGATCAAGCTGGCCCGCGCGGGCCTGCGCGAGCCCGAGAAGCCCATCGGCAACTACCTCTTCGCGGGCCCCACCGGCGTCGGCAAGACCGAGGTGGCGAAACAGCTGGCGGATACGCTGGGCGTGGAACTGCTGCGCTTCGACATGTCGGAATACATGGAGAAACACGCGGTTTCGCGGCTGATCGGTGCCCCTCCGGGCTATGTCGGCTTCGACCAGGGCGGCCTGCTGACCGATGGCGTCGACCAGCACCCGCACTGCGTGCTGCTGCTGGACGAGATCGAGAAGGCGCATCCGGATGTCTACAACATCCTGCTGCAGGTGATGGACCACGGCAAGCTGACCGACCACAACGGCCGGACGGTGAACTTCCGCAACGTGATCCTGATCATGACCTCGAACGCGGGTGCGGCCGAGCAGGCGAAATCGGCCATCGGCTTCGGCCGTGACCGCCGCGAGGGCGAGGACACCGCCGCGATCGAGCGCACCTTCACGCCGGAATTCCGCAATCGTCTGGATGCTGTCATTTCCTTCGGCCCGCTGCCGAAAGAGGTCATCCTGCAGGTGGTCGAGAAATTCGTGCTGCAACTCGAAGCCCAGCTTCTGGACCGCGGCGTTGCAATCGAACTGACCCGCCCGGCGGCCGAATGGCTGGCGGACAAGGGCTACGACGACAAGATGGGCGCCCGCCCGCTGGGCCGCGTCATCCAGGAGCACATCAAGAAGCCCTTGGCCGAGGAACTGCTGTTCGGCAAGCTCGCGAAAGGCGGCGTGGTCAAGGTCGCCGTCAAGAACGGCGAGATCGACCTGCAGATCAAAGGCCCCGACAAACTGCGCCTGTCGGGCAACAAGCCTCCGCTGCTGACCGCAGACTGAGGGACGATCCCGGAGAAACCAAGGGGCGGATCTTTCCGCCCCTTTTTTGATGCCTGCCTTGTCTGGACCGCCGCATGGGGGGCGCTGCCCCCGTCCGCGCTGCGCGCGGACTCCCCCGGAGTATTTTCGGCCAGATGATAAAGAACCAGTTCCCCTGTCATCTGGCCCCAAATACTCCGGGGTGAATGGCGCCCGGGCACCGGGCGACAGAGGGGCAGAGCCCCTACCCGGCTTCAGCGTTCCGTCAGTTTCAACTCGATCCGGCGGTTCTGGGCCCGGGCCTCGGGCGTCTCGCCCGGCACCAGGGGCTGATACTGGCCAAACCCGTTGGCCGAGAGGCGATCCGGGGGCACGCCGTACTGGATCATGCGGCGCACCACCGACAGGGCCCGCGCTTGGGAAAGCTCCCAGTTGTCGGCGTACTTTCCGTTACCAGACAGCGGCACGTCGTCGGTATGGCCATCGACACGGATGATCCAATCGACGTCCGCGGGCATTTCCTGACTGATTTCCAGCAGCAGCCCCGAGATCTTGCGAATCTGTTCGTCACCTTCCGAGGAAAGCTCTGCCGCGCCGGGCGCGAAAAGCACTTCGGAAGAAAAGACGAACCGGTCACCCACCACACGCACGCCATCCTGACCGGCCAGGACCTCGCGCATGCGGCCGAAGAAATCCGATCGGTAGCGGGCCAGTTCCTCGGCCTGCTGTTCGTATTTCTGGGCCTTTTCCGCCATGGCCCTGGCCTCGGCCTCGGCCTTTTCGCGCTGGCTCTTCTCGATCGCGGCGGCGCGGGCGAGGGCTGCGTTCAGATCCGAGCCCAGCGACTGGATCTGCACCTTGCTGTCCGCGTCGCGCTGCTTGTAGTCGTCAAGCAGAGCCTGAAGGCTGCCCAGCTGAGTCCGCAGCGCCGCCACCTGGCTGTTCAGCAGTGCCGTGCTGCGGGCCTGGTCTGCCGTCTGCGCCTTTTGGTCGGCCAGCGCCTGGTTGGCGGCCTGCAGCAACACCTGGCGCTGCTCGGCCTCGGTCATGCCGGCCTTCGCATCGGCCTCGGCCTTCAGCCGGGCGGCGAGCGCCGCCGCCAGCTGCTGACGAATCGCGTCCTGGTCGGCCGTGCTGCCCTGCGCTGCCGACAGCTGCGCCTGCAGGGATGCCACCTTGTCCTGCAGCGCCGCCTGCGCCTGGGCCTGGTCCGCGGCCTGCGATTGCGCCTGTTGCTGCGCCAGAACCGCCGCGGCCAGCTTGTCGTCCAGATCCGTCTTGGCCGCCTGCGCCGCCGCCAGCAGGGTCAGTGTGTCCTCGGCCTTCTTGCGCTCGGCCTCCAGCGTCAGGGTCATCGCCGTCAGCGCGTCCTGAGAGGATTGCAGCTTGTCCCGCAGGGCCTTGGCGGCTGCGGCCTCGGCCAGCTGGGCCTTCTGGGCCTCCGACAGCTGCGTCTGCAGATCGCTCAGCTGGCCGCCCAGCCCCGTCGCAGCCTGCGCCGCATCGGCGTTCTTCGCCTTCAGGTCGTCCACCAGGGCCTGCAGCGCCTCGCGCCGGGCGGCGTCCAGGCGGGCGGCCTCGGTCTGGGCATCGACCTCCTTGCGGGCGGCCGCCAGCGCGGCCTGCAGCGCCGCCTGGGCCTCCGCCTGCCGGTCCTGCGCCGCCTGCAGATCGCCCACCTGGCCCTGCGCCTGATCCCGCTGGGCGATCAGCGCCGCCACCTGCGATTCGAAATCGGTGATCTTCGCCTGGGCCGCGTTCAGCGCCGTCTGCGCCCCGTCGCGCTGCTGCGTCAGCGCGGCGATCTGCGCCGTCTGCTGGTCCAGCTTGCCCTGCCGATCCGACAGCGTCGCATTCAGCGTGCCGATGTCGGCCTGCAGTTTCGTGTTGCGATCCCGCGCCATCCCCAGGGCGGAACTGAGCTGCGAGACCTGCGCCGACAGCGTGCCCAGCTCGTCCTCCTGCCCGGAGATCGTCTTTTCCTGGCCATTGATCGTGTCCTGCAGCACGAACTGCACCACCATGAAGATGGTCAGCACGAACATCAGCACCATCAGCAGCCCGGTCATCGCATCGACGAAACCGGGCCAGATATTGGCCTGCAGACGCGCCCCGGACCTGCGCGACAGCCCCATGGATCAGCCCTCGTCGCGGCGCAGCGGCACCGGGGTGCGGCTATGCATAATCGCGCGGGCCAGCGAGGCGACCTCGGCGCGCAGCTCGGCCATGGTTTCGTGACGGCCTGCCGAAAGCTCCTCCAGCACCCGCGCCAGCTGCACATCCATCGAGCGCAGCCGCATCCGGCTTTCGGCATCGAACCCGTCGGCCTCGTCCTGGGCCAGCCGCGCCAGCAGCGCATCCTGCCCCGCGGCAATCCGGTTCAGCGCATCGGCGATCGGGCTGGTCACGGCGTTCTGCGCCGCCATCCGGTCGGTCAGACGCTCGATCGTGTCGGCCAGGGTCGAGAGCTTGGCATCGACCTCGGATCGGCCAGCCTCGGCCTGGGCGAAGAGGCGCTGCATGTCCTCCATCCGGTCGCCCAGCGTATCCAGCACCACCACCAGCGCCGAATGATCCCCCGCCCCGTCGCCCTCGGCAAAGCCCAGGCGGGTGATGGTGGACATCCATTCCTCAAGCTCGCGGTAAAAGCGGTTCTGGCCGTGACCGGCGAAGAGTTCCAGCAACCCCACCACCAGCGAGCCCGCAAGCCCCAGCAGCGACGAGGCAAAGGCCACCCCCATCCCCGACAGCTGCCCCTGCAGGCCGCTCATCAGCCTGGCAAAGATCTGGGTGCCGGTTTCGCCGTCATGGGGCGCCAGGCTGCGGATCGTGTCGACCAGCGCCGGCACCGTCGTCGCCAGGCCGTAGAACGTGCCCAGCAGCCCCAGGAAGATCAGCAACGAGGTGATGTAGCGGGTGATCTCGCGCGCCTCGTCGATGCGGGTGGCGACCGATTCCAGGATCGAGGTCGCCGCCCCGGACGGGATCTGCCGCCGCCGCGCCTTGCCCCCCAGCAGCGTCGCCAGCGGCATCAGCAGCCGGGGCGCGCGGTTGGAATCGTCCTCAAGCCCGCCGACGAAGCCCTCGATCCAGCGGACCGAAGCGATCAGCTGGCCGACCTGCCAGAAGCACGACAGCACCCCCACCACGAAAACGCAGGCGATAAAGCCGTTCAGATAGGGGTTGGTCAGGAACACCGGCAGCACCACCGGGGCCGCCACCACGGCGCCCAGCCCCGAGAGGGCCAGCACGATCAGCATCGACATGATCTGCCGGATCGGCTGGGAAAACTGCGCAGTAGCGGTATCGCGCGCCGGCTGGTCCATGCGGCAAGGCCCCGGTGGTGGTTAAGGTCGCCCCGACCCTAGAAGCCCGCCGGTCGCCAGAAAAGGGTTAACGCGAGAGCTGCCGCACCCTTTCCGCCAACCATGTCAAATCCGCATCGGCCAGCCCGATCTCTTCCAGGTGGCGCGCGGTGTTCCACAGATATTCGGAATTCGGCCCCATGCCGCCATGGGCGCGGGCGATCACCTGGGCCTGTTCCTCCAGCGGCAGGCCGCCGCAATACTGCCGGTGCGCCGGGTCGATCACATAGGTCAGGGCGGGCAGACGGCGGCCATCGGTCAGCTCGACCTCAAGCCGCTTTTCCAGATAGGCCGAAGAGACCAGCTCGCGCTCACGCAGGTAGGCCAGCACCTTGTCCTCTTCTCCGGGGCGCACCCGCAGCGCCAGCCCCGTGCAGCCCGCGCCCTCGGCCGGATCGAGCGCCAGCACCAGCCCCGGCTCTTCCTCGGATCCGCGATGGTGGATCGAGGTCATGCAGAACGAACGCGCATAGCCCGGCAGCCGCGCGATGACGCGTTCGGCCGGGTCGAACCCGGGCTTCCACAGCAGCGATCCATAGCCGAAGACCCACATGTCCATCTCTGGTCCTTTCTATCGTTCCATCTATAAACACTCTCTGAAACTGGCCGAAAAGGGGGCCTCATGAAACGCTTCGCCGTCAGCATCTTTGCTCTGGTCGTGGTGCTGGCCCTGGGCTGGGCCGGCTACTGGGCCTGGGGGGCACATGCGCTGAAACAGGGGCTGGAGGGCTGGTTCGCCGCCCGTCGCGCCGAGGGCTGGACCGCCAGCTACGACAGCTTCTCGCTGCGCGGCTTCCCGAACCGCTTCGATGCCGACTGGAAGAACCTGTCGCTGGCGGATCCGGCCTCGAAGATCGCGGTCAAGATGCCGGAATTCGGCCTGTTCACCCTGTCCTACCAGCCCCAGCACGTGATCGCCGTGGCGCCGAAGGAAATCCAGATCGCCACCCCCTATGTCAGCTTCCCGCTGGAAAACGACGACCTGCGCGCCTCGCTGCGCTTCCACCCCGGTCGTTCCCTGCAGCTGGAGCGTAGCCAGATCTCCGGCAGCAACCTGTTCTTCGGCGGCCAGGTGGCGATGACGGTGGGCGGGCTGGACATGGCGGTGGCGCAGGACGACACCGATCCCGCGGACTACCGGCTGGGACTGGACGCCGCCCAGGTGACGCCGCCCGCGCGGCTGCTGAACCGGCTGGGCAAAGACACCTCGCTGCCCCAGGTCCTGGACGAGGTAAAGCTGGACGCCAAGGTGCGCTTCAGCCAGCCCTGGGACCGCCGCGCCCTCGACGGCGCGCGCCCGCAACCCCGCCACATCGACCTGACGCAGGCGCTGGTGCACTGGGGCCCGCTGCAACTCGACGCCACCGGCACGCTCGACATCGACAACGCCGGCCGCCCCGATGGCGAGATCGAGGTGACGGCGCAGAACTGGCGGCAGATGCTGCAGCTGGCGGCAAAAGCCCGCGCGATTACCCCGAAGATGGCCAGCCAGATCGAGGGCGTCCTGGGCTTCATGGCCGGGCTTGGCGGCGATCGCGACACGCTGAAGGCCAAGGTCAGCTTCCGGCAGGGCACGGCCTGGCTGGGCATTCTGCCCTTGGGTCCCGTGCCGCCGCTCTTGCTGCGCTGACAATGCCGCCGCTCGGGCGGCGGCAGCCTGCGGCGCGCATATTTGGGGAAAGATGAAAGGCAGGGGCGCGCCCGGTTCTTTCATCTGACCATAAATACTCCCGCCGGAGGCCTCCGGTTTTCCAGCGGAAAACCGGACCCCCGCGTTACCGGCGCGGCCCGGCGCCGCGGCCGAAATCGGGTGCGGCCGTGTCCTGACCCGCCTCGATGATGCCGCGGCGGATGGCGCGGGTGCGGGTGAAATAGGCATGCAGGTGATCGCCGTCGCCCTGCCGGATCGCGCGTTGCAGCGCGAACAGCTCTTCGGTGAAGCGGCCCAGGATCTCCAGCGTCGCCTTCTTGTTCGACAGGAAGACGTCGCGCCACATCGTCGGATCCGAGGCCGCGATGCGGGTGAAGTCGCGGAAGCCCGCGGCCGAGTATTTCACCACCTCGCTGTCGGTCACCCGGCCCAGGTCATCGGCCACGCCCACCATCGTATAGGCGATCAGGTGCGGCGTATGCGAGGTGACGGCCAGCACCAGGTCATGGTGCTCGGCGTCCATCTCGTCGACATTGGCGCCAAGGCCCTCCCAGAAGGCGCGCACGGCATTGATGCTTTCGGGGCGCACGCCCTCGGTCGGCACGATCAGGCACCAGCGGTTGTCGTAAAGCCCGGCAAAGCCCGCCTCGGGGCCGGAATGTTCCGTCCCGGCCAGCGGGTGGGCGGGGATGAAATCGACGCCCTCGGGCACGAAGGGACCCACGGCCTCGATCACCGCCCCCTTGACCGATCCCACGTCCGACAGGATCGCGCCGGGTTTCAGATGCGGCGCGATCTCGCTTGCGACGCGGCCCATGGCGCCCACGGGCACGCACAGGATCACCAGATCGGCCTCGGCCACGGCCTCGGCCGCGGTGTCGCAGACCTGGTCGCACAGGCCGATGCGGCGCGCGGTCTCGCGCACCTCGGGCGAGATGTCATAGCCCAGCACCCGGGCCAGATCCGCGCGTTTCGCCGACCAGAAGATCGACGAGGCGATCAGCCCCAGGCCGATCAGCGCCACGGTTCCGACCCGGGGCCCGGTCATGCGGGGACCCCGGCCTTGAACTGGCCGATGGCATGGGCGACGCGGCGGCAGGCGGGTTCGTCGCCGATGGTGATGCGCAGGCAGTTGGGCAGGTTGTAGCCCGCCACCTGCCGCACGATCAGGCCGCGCGATTTCAGGTAAGCGTCGCAGGCCTGGGCCTCGGCCGGGTCGGCAAAACGCGCCAGGATGAAGTTGGCGCAGGAGGTGTCCGAGGGCACGCCATGTTCGGCCAGCGCCTCGGCCAGCCAGGCGCGCAGGCGGGTGTTCTCGGAGCGCGAGCGTTCGACATGGGCCGTGTCGTTGACCGCCGCCACCGCCGCCGCGATCTGCGCGGTCGACAGGTTGAAGGGCTGACGGATGCGGTTCAGCACGTCGATCATCTCTTGCGGGCCATAGCCCCAGCCGATCCGCAGCCCGCCCAGGCCGTAGATCTTCGAGAAGGTCCGCGTCATGAAGACATTGTCACGCGCATCGACATGGGCCGCGCCACCGTCGAAGCCCTCGACATATTCGGCATAGGCCCCGTCCAGCACCAGCAGCGCGCCCTCAGGCAGGCCAGCGGCCAGGCGGGCGACCTCGTTGCCGCCGATCATCGTGCCGGTGGGGTTGTTCGGATTGGCGATGAAGACGATCTTGGTCTTCGGCGTGCAGGCCGCCAGGATCGCCTCGACATCGGTCACGCGCTCGCGTTCCTTGACCTCGACCGGCGTGGCGCCGACGGCATGGGCCAGGATCTTGTACATGGCAAAGCCGTGCTCGGTGAAGACGATCTCGTCTCCGGCACCGGCATAGGCCTGGGCCAGCATCTGCAGGATCTCGTCCGAGCCCACGCCGCAGATGATGCGGTTGGGGTCCAGGCCGTGACGCAGGCCGATGGCCGCGCGCAGTTCGGCATGGTCGGTCGAGGGGTAACGATGCAGATCATGCGACGCCCGGCGGAACGCCTCCTTGGCGGCATCACCTGCGCCATAGGGGTTCTCGTTCGACGACAGCTTGACGACGTCGGACACGCCTTCGACCTTGGATGCGCCACCCTGATAGAGCGCGATTTCCATGATTCCGGGCTGCGGGGTAATGGATTTGGACATGGTCTCACCTCTGCAACACGGGACCTTCTAGCGAGCGTGGCCTGCCATTGAAAGGTCAAGTTGCGCAGGGCGGGCGGCGGAAGGCCGGCGCGCGGTGGCAGGGCCACACATCGGCAAGCCTGGCAGGGCGGCGGTGCCTCTCGGATATGTAACAGCCTGAAACACGCGTTCACGCCGGCGGCGCTGACCCATGCGAAAAGGGCCGCCCCTGGGGGCGGCCCTTTCCGTATCGGGATCGGCGCAGGATCAGTTCTGCGCGTAGAATTCGATGACCAGGTGGGGTTCCATCTGGACGGGGTAGGGAACGTCCGACAGGCCCGGGGTGCGCACGAAGGTCGCGGTCATTTTCGAGTGGTCGACTTCCAGGTAGTCCGGAACGTCACGCTCGGTCAGCTGGACGGCTTCCAGCAGGACAACCATCTGCTTCGACTTTTCGCGAACTTCGATGACGTCGCCTTCCTTCACGCGGTAGGAGGGGATGTTCACGCGCTTGCCGTTCACCAGGACGTGGCCGTGGTTCACGAACTGACGGGCAGCGAAGACGGTCGCCACGAACTTGGCGCGGTAGACGACGGCGTCCAGGCGGCGTTCCAGCAGACCGATCAGCAGCTCGCCGGTGTCGCCCTTGCGGCGTTCGGCTTCACCGTAGATGCGGCGGAATTGCTTTTCGGTCAGGTCGCCGTAGTAGCCTTTCAGCTTCTGCTTGGCGCGCAGCTGCAGACCGAAGTCGGACAGCTTGCCCTTGCGGCGCTGGCCGTGCTGGCCGGGGCCGTATTCACGACGGTTGACCGGGGACTTGGCGCGGCCCCAGATGTTTTCGCCCATGCGGCGGTCGATTTTGTACTTGGCAGACGTGCGTTTGGTCACGGCTGATCTCCTTCGGTAGGGTGCACCAGATGGTGCAATGAAGGGCGTTGTCCTCTCCCCGGACCTGAAGCCCTTGCGGGCCAGGCTGCCCGGGTTGACAGGCATCCCCTTGCGGGGGCCACCAACACCAGTGAAGCCGCGCTTATATCGAGGAAACCGCAGGAGTCAATCGCCCCGCGCGGGAAAAGCGCGTCACAGCGGCAGGCCCGGGCCCAGCACGCGAAACCCCGTGCCCGCCCGTCGGATCCGCCAGCGCTGCGCCGCGGTGACCAGGCCCGCGGGCGTGCGATAGGCGGCGACCTGCAGGGTTTCGGGGCCCAGATGCGCCGCCGCCCGGGTGCCGTCGGGAAACCGAAGCACGGCCCTGCCTTCGCCGGTGCCCTCGATGCGGCCGCGGGCCCCGGGGCCAAGGCGCGACTGGAAGGCGTGAAGGATGATCATCGGAACCTCGCGGGAACAGAAGCCCCGAATGCCACGGGGCGGCCACAGCCGCCCCGACGCCAGGTCTTGATGCCCGATGGCCCGGATCGAAACCCGGGTCAGATCCGGGCCGTGCGGCCGCGCGGGCCCGCCACCAGCCACAGGATGAAACCGATGACCGGCAGGATCAGGATCAGCAGGACCCACAGGATCTTGGCGCCCGCCGAAGTGCCCGAGACGGCCACGTTGTACAAAGCATAGATGTCGGCGATCAGGACGATCAGCCCAAGGATACCATATTCCACGGCGAAATTCCTTTCGGATCGGAGTGCGTTCCGGACCCAACGCGCCGTCAGGGCATCCAGATCCACAGGAACCGCGCGGTTTGCGGCCGCGTTGGCAACGAACCGCCGCAGAAAGGGCCCGACATGCGCACCGGAACCACCGTCATCCTGACCCTGGCCGGGTTGGCCATCATCGCCGTCACCGTCTACGTCATGGACCTGGAGCTGAAGGCGCCCCCTGCCCTGCCCGGCCTGCAGGAAGACAGCGCCCAGAATTACTGATACCGCAAATCCCGAAGTCTTGCTGAAAGGTCCGGCGCCACGGCAGGACACGCTGGCCGGCCAGGGGATACGGGCCCCGTCCGAGGCGCGCGGCACGGACCGGGCGTTCCTTGCGGCCCCCCGGCGCGGGCGGCGCCCTTTTCAGCATTTGGCGCGCCCGAAGTTGCGACGCCGCCCGTTCCGGCCCACCTGAACCCGGGCGGGCATTCTCATCCCTGGCGGCGGACTGTCCTTGGCGCTGGCGGCGCGGCCAGCCACGCCCGATGCGGCCCCATCGGACCCCGAGCGGGCCTTTCGCAGCGCGCCGTCCTCGGCGCTGGCAGCGCGCCCGGCACGGATGCCGGGCCACCCCGTTCCGGCCCCTACCCGGGGGGGGCGGGCGTCCTCAGTGCTTGCGGCGCTTGACGTTGCCGCCGCGCTGACCCGCGCGCCCGCCGGTCGAACGCCCGCGCGTCTTCGTCGCCGCTTCGGCGGCGGCTTCGACGGCGCTCTGCCGGGCCATCGGATCGTCGCCCACCGCCAGCTCCACCGCCTCCAGGCGCTTGACCTCGTCGCGCAGGCGGGCCGCGTCCTCGAATTCCAGGTTCTCGGCCGCCTTGCGCATCTGGCTGCGCAGCGCCTCCAGATGGGCCTGAAGGTTGGCGCCGACCATCGGTTTCTCGACCTGCGCCGTGACACGCGACATGTCGGTGTCGCCCTGGTAGAGGCCCGCCAGGATGTCCTCGACGTTCTTCTTGACCGTTGCCGGGGTGATCCCGTGTTCCGCGTTGTAGGCCATCTGCTTTTCCCGCCGCCGGTCGGTTTCCGCCAGCGCCCGTTCCATCGAGCCGGTGATGCGGTCGGCATACATGATGACCCGGCCTTCGGCATTGCGCGCCGCCCGCCCGATGGTCTGCACCAACGAGGTTTCCGAGCGCAGGAACCCCTCCTTGTCGGCATCCAGGATCGCCACCAGCCCGCATTCGGGAATATCAAGGCCCTCGCGCAGCAGGTTGATCCCGATCAGCACATCAAAGGCGCCCAGCCGCAGATCCCGAAGGATTTCAATGCGTTCGATCGTGTCGATGTCGGAATGCATGTAGCGCACCCGGATGCCCTGTTCATGCATGTATTCGGTCAGATCCTCGGCCATGCGCTTGGTCAGCACGGTGCACAGCGTCCGGAAACCCTTGGCCGAGACCTTGCGGACCTCGTCCAGCAGGTCGTCCACCTGCATCTCGACGGGGCGGATTTCCACCTGCGGATCCAGCAGGCCGGTCGGGCGGATGACCTGTTCGGTGAAGACGCCGCCGGTCTGCTCGATCTCCCACTTGCCGGGGGTGGCCGAGACAAAGACCGACTGCGGGCGCATGGCGTCCCATTCCTCGAACTTGAGGGGGCGGTTGTCCATGCAGCTGGGCAGGCGGAAGCCGTGCTCGGCCAGGGTGAACTTGCGCCGGTAGTCGCCCCGGTACATGCCGCCGATCTGCGGCACGCTGACATGGCTTTCATCGGCAAAGACGATCGCATTGTCGGGGATGAATTCGAACAGGGTTGGCGGCGGCTCTCCGGGGGCGCGGCCGGTCAGGTAGCGGGAATAGTTCTCGATGCCGTTGCAGACGCCGGTGGCCTCCAGCATCTCAAGATCAAAGTTGGTGCGCTGCTCAAGCCGTTGGGCTTCCAGCAGCTTCCCCTCGTTCACCAGCTGGTCGAGGCGCTGGCGCAGCTCTTTCTTGATGCCGATGACGGCCTGGTTCATCGTCGGTTTCGGCGTCACATAGTGGCTGTTGGCATAGACGCGCACGCGCTCCATCGTGCCGGTGCGGGCGCCCGTCAGGGGGTCGAATTCGGTGATCCCCTCCAGTTCCTCGCCGAAGAACGACAGCCGCCAGGCGCGATCTTCCAAGTGGGCGGGCCAGATTTCCAGCGAATCGCCCCGCACCCGGAAGCTGCCACGCTGGAACGCCTGATCGTTGCGCTTGTACTGCTGCGCCACCAGATCGGCGATCACCTTGCGCTGGTCATATTCGCTGCCGACGGCCAGGTCCTGGGTCATGGCGCCGTAGGTCTCGACGCTGCCGATGCCGTAGATGCAGCTGACCGAGGCGACGATGATCACGTCGTCACGCTCCAGCAGCGCCCGGGTGGCCGAGTGGCGCATCCGGTCGATCTGGTCGTTGATCTGCGATTCCTTCTCGATATAGGTGTCCGAGCGCGGGACATAGGCTTCGGGCTGGTAATAGTCGTAGTAGCTGACGAAATACTCGACCGCGTTGTCGGGGAAGAATCCCTTGAATTCTCCGTACAATTGCGCGGCCAGGGTCTTGTTCGGCGCCAGGATGATGGCCGGACGCTGGGTCTGTTCGATCACCTTGGCCATGGTGAAGGTCTTGCCCGTGCCGGTGGCGCCCAGCAGCACCTGGTCACGCTCGCCCGACAGGATGCCCGAAGACAGTTCCCGGATGGCGGTGGGCTGATCCCCGGCCGCCTTGAATTCCGTGTGCATCACCAGGGCCTTGCCGCCTTCCAGCTTTTCGCGGGCGCGGATCTCGGCGCCGGTGGGCGTCGACTTGTCGCTGTGGGCATAGGGCATGGCAGACTCCGGCGGCGGGACGGGACTAGAGTTGGGGTGTTTCGCCCCGGGCGCAAGGGGGCGACACCCGCCCTGCTGTCAGGAGGTGTCAGCAGAATGCATCCGATCCTTGCCACCTTGCGAAACGCGGCGAAATTCCTGATAAGAGGTCGCAACCGAAGGAGTCCAGCCATGCGTGCACGCATCTATTGTCCGGCCAAGACCGCCATGCAATCCGGCACCGCCAAGACCCGTCACTGGGTCCTGGAATACTTCCCCGAGACGAATCGGGAAATCGACCCGCTGATGGGCTGGACCAGCGCCACCGACACCCAGGCCCAGGTCAAGCTGCGTTTTGACAGCAAGGAAGCCGCGCTGGACTATGCCCGCGACAATGGCATCGAGGCCGTCGTGACCGAGCCGCACAAGCGCAAGGCCAATGTCCGCGCCTTCGGCTATGGCGAGAACTTTGCCAGCGGCCGCCGCGGCGCCTGGACCCACTGAGCGGTTGTAAATCGGAGCAAAGTTGTCTCGAAATCGGGGCAAAGATCCCGCCAAGCCAAGTTTTTATCAAGATGAAGGGCTCCCAATGGGCGCCTTCTCCATATGTTGATGCCCCCCTCTCATATCGACCGGGCTCAAATTTCGGATGATGAGACCACATGGGGCAGCCAAGCTCTGTTCCGAAGGGCTGGGGTGCATCCTAACTTAACTCGGCTTCGTCGCGCCTCCTCCTGGCAGCTGGTCCAGTGAGGCGCCTTGACCGGCAATACGATCTCGGATGGACCCGCTTGGACAGCGTGCATCTTACGCTGATGAACCCAATGAACTGAGAAGCCGATCGCTTCGGCGTAGAAGTCAGAGACAGCAGGCGAATGCGCAAATGGAAGCATAAGTCTGCGCAGGGGGTGTCGAGGGTTAAACGTCCCGCCCGAGTCCCCTAGGCTACTCTCGGGTAGGCGGTGATGTAGACGCCAAGGGGAGATGCTCCGGCGCCTTTTGCATATGGAGGGGGCGGGACTGGTTGGCTTCAAGATGGCGTTGTTGCAGAACTCAGCCGGTGAAGGATTCACATCGGGAATCCATGCGGTTAGACGCGCTGCATGAGCAAGCCCAAGCCCGCCCGCTACCACACGACAAACTGGTCTACCTACAACGATGCGCTCAGGAAGCGCGGGTCACTGCTGATCTGGCTGAACAAGGAGATGGCCTGGCACGCGCCGCATGAGGGACGCCCAGGGCGCCCGCCAGTTTTCTCGGATGCCGCGATCCAGTTCTGCCTGTCGATCAAGGTGCTGTTCAAACTGCCGCTCAGACAGACAGCCGGGATGGTCGCGAGCCTCCTGCGGCTCGCAGGACTGGACTGGCCCATTCCCGACTACTCGACGCTGTGCCGTAGGCAGAAGACCCTCAAGGTGCAGATCCCCTATCGTCGTGCCGACGGGCCGCTGAATCTGCTGGTGGACAGCACCGGCATCAAGTTTCTTGGCGACGGCGAATGGCAGGCCCGCAAGCATGGTGTTCAGGGTCGTCGCCAATGGCGCAAGGTGCATCTGGCAATGGACACTACCACTTCGGATATCCGGGCCGTTGAGTTCACCCCCAGCCGGGAAGGCGACAGCCCCATCCTGCCAGACCTGTTGGGCCAGATCCCCGAGGACGAGGACATCGGCACCGTGACTGCGGATGGCGCCTACGATACCCGCCGATGTCACAGCGCCATCATCGCACGCGGCGGCTCGGCAATCATACCGATCCGAAGGAACGGTCGGGCTTGGAAAGAGGACTGCCCGGCTGCCAAGGCGCGCAACGAAACCCTGCGCGCCACACGTCACTACGGCCGGGCGTTCTGGAAACGGTGGACCGGATACCACGCTCGCAGCCGCGTGGAGGCCAAGATGCGCTGCATCAAGTCCTTCGGCGAGCGCATCGCTGCAAGGGACCCCGATCGCCAAACCGCCGAAATCCACATCCGCGTCGCTCTTATCAATCGCTTCAACGCGCTCGGCACCGCCGAGGTTGTTCGCGTGGCCTGAGCCTGAACGGGAAAGGGGCACTCACGTCTCAGGCCGCCTTTCTGCAACAACGCCCCCTGCCCAGCGACGGCCCCCTGATCATCGGCGGCAAGTCGATGGGCGGCCGCGTCGCCAGCCTGATCGTCGACACCCTGTGGGACAGCGGCCGGATCGCCGGGCTCTTGTGCCTGGGTTATCCCTTCCACCCTTCGGGCAAACCTGACCAGCTGCGCACCGCCCATCTGTCGACACTGCGCTGTCCGACGCTGATCTGCCAGGGAACGCGCGATCCTTTCGGCACCCTGGACGAGGTCTCCGGCTATTCCCTGTCACCACAGATCACCCTGAGCTGGACCGAGGACGGCAACCATGACCTGGCCCCGCGGGTTTCGGTCACCGGACTGCGCCAGACCGAGGCCCTGAACCGGGCCTGCGCGGCCATTGCCAGCTGGCAGGCCACCCCGGCGCGCTGAAAGGCAGTGGAAAAGCGTGCGAAGGCCCCGGATGCGGGGCGATCCACGGCCCTGACACCGCCAGCGTAACGTAGCGGAATCCGCTCACCCTCTGAGCCTCTGTATCAATCGGCGGAACAACTTCGCCGCGTTCGCGCGCAGACAGCTCCGAAGGCGGGACCTTTTGGCACACAGCCTCGCAAAATACTCAAATGTGAAGGTCCACACATTGATCGTCCCGCCCCAGACGTCATAACTGGAGGTTCAGTATCAAGTTAATTGTTTGATCGCGTCGAGTGCAGCGCCAACCGCCCAAGGGACTGGACGGGAGGCTTATCTGTAGCTGGACATTCTACATTATATTTTGGGAACGGGGCCGGACTATGAAGTTCAGACCTTTTACTTGCCACGAATGTGGCCACAAAATGCGTTTTTCTGGGGGGTTCTGCGGCAAATGCTACGCGCGGAAGGATACGGGACAGCAACCGAACTTCTGGCGCGGCATCCTTCTGGCTGCGGTGATCGTCATTCTGCTGGTGATCGTGCTGTGATCAGCCTTGCCATGGCGCCCTCTTTGGTCAACAAGGCAGGGAACCGGCCCCGTAGCTCAACCGGATAGAGCAGCCGACTTCTAATCGGCAGGTTGAGGGTTCGAGTCCTTCCGGGGTCGCCATGGCCACTTCGCCAGTGTGCCGGACGCAAAAGGGGCGCAGCCGATGGCTGCGCCCCTGTGCATTTCCGCTCTGACGGCGATCAGAACCAGCGGCCGATCTTCAGCTTGGCCCCGTCGATGCTGACCGCCGTTCCGGTGAAGGCCGCCGGATCCGTGGTGATTGCCGCCCCGCCGTTGGTGCAGATCTGGGTGCCATCCGCCCAGCGGGTATATTCGCCATTCGCATTCGAGCCGCTCTCGATCACCGCGCCCGTGGGGGTGCCACCGCTCTGGCTGACAGTGCCCACGGCCGAGGCCTGAGTGAAGACCTGCGACCAGGCAGACCAGCTGCTGCCGGTGTAGCCGCGGCTCCACAGGTGCTGACCGTCGGCGCTGACAAACAGCTGGCGCGGCGTGGCCGCGCCGCCGCGCAGCACCACCAGGCTGCCGCCCGAAGGATCGCCCACCGGCGTGTTGGTCCCCGCCGCGGTGAAGCTGTAAAAACCGCTGACCGTGCAGGCATTGGCATTGTCCGAGGGCGCCGCCAGCCCGCTTGCCGCATCGCCCAAGCCAAAAGCACCGACCGTCATCAGCCGCCCCGCCGTGGCATCTGCGGCCGTGCTCTGGACAGCGGCACCGGTGGCCAGCCCCGTCGCCCCGTCGAAGGCCAGCGCCACCGTCCAGGCCGCGCCATCCGCCGACACCTTGACCGAAAACGCATCCGATCCCGCCAGGCCCATCTCGGCCCGGCCGCTCCAGTTCGACTGGTAAAGCAGGCTGGCAGTGTCCGCGCTGGACGCCTTGTTCAGCTTCAGCTGGTGGCCGTTGCCGGCGTGGTTCAGCAGGCTTGCCGCCGCCGAGACGCTCAGCCGGTTGGTGGTGTCGGCCGTGGCGTTGATCCCCAGCAGCGACACCTCGGCCGGCAGGCCGGTGTCGGTCTGCCAGGCATCGCCGCGCCAGGTGACGATGCCTTCCTCGTCCAGCACATAGGCCCGCCATCCCGGCTGCGGCGCCAGGAACAGCCAGCCGCCGCCGTCATAGGCGGCAATGGCGTCCTCCTGCCCCAGCCAGTCGCCGGTGGCGGGGCCGGCGACGATGTAGCGATCGCCCTCGGCGGGGCTGGCGGGCGGCGCGGTCAGGCTGCGCTGCGCCACCGCCAGCTGCACCAGCGCATCGAGGATCCCGAGCGCCGCATTGTGGGTCACGTGTTTCTGCGCCTGCGAGGGCTGCAGATAGGGCATCGACAGATTGGCGGAGGATTCCGTCATGAGGGCGCACTCCCGGATCAGGTCATCTGGGCGCCGAGGGTCGGGGCTGAGGGTAAATTTCGCCTCAGGGCACCGTGACGGTGGCCCGGCGGGCGTTGCAGACGGGTGACAGGGGGCGTGGAAACGTTCCGGAAACCGGAAACCGGCACAGTCCGTGCTACGTTACACCAACGCGCGGCCGGAATGCCGCTGCCAGACCGATCAGCCAGAGGGAGGGTCCCATGCCCGATCGCCGTCAATTCCTTTGCGCGGGCCTTGCCGCCGGCGCCGTCGCGGCCCTGCCCGGCCTGTCACTGGCCGCCGAGGCCCCGGACATCCTGCGCCCGACCCGCGTGCAACTGCCCGTCAGCTTCGCCAAGGGCGAGATCCTGATCCTGCCGCGCGCCTTCATGCTGTACCACGTCACCGCCCCGGGCGAGGCGATGCGCTATGGCATCGCGGTGGCCAAGCCGGGCCTGGGCTTTACCGGCAGCGCCACGATCCGTCGCAAGGTCGAATGGCCCACCTGGCGCCCCACCCCCGAGATGATCCAGCGCAACCCCGCCGAATACGGCCGTTTCAAGGGCAACGAGGACCGCATGAAGGGCGGCCCCGGCAACCCGCTGGGGGCGCGGGCGATGTACCTCTACCAGGGGGACAAGGACACCTACATCCGCATCCACGGCACCACCCAGCCCAGCTCGATCGGGCACAATGCCTCCTCGGGCTGCTTCCGCATGCGGAACGAGGACGTCATCGCCCTTTACGACACCGTGACAATCGGAACCAAGGTCACGGTGCTCTGATCCCCGCTCCGGGCCGCCATGGCAAAGGGTCAGGCGGATCGTGTCAGATCGCGCGCACCCAGTCGATGATCTGCGGCGCGCGCAGGGCACCGGCCTGGCGCTTGCGTTCCTTGCCGCCGGCGAAGGCGATCATCGTCGGAATGCCGCGGATGCCATAGCGGGTGTTGGCCTGCTGGTGGTCCTCGGTGTTCAGCTTGACCAGCCGGGCGCGGCCCTGCAGATCCCCCGCCGCCCGAGAGAACTCCGGCGCCATCATCCGGCAGGGCCCGCACCAGGGGGCCCAGAAATCCACCACCAGCGGCAGATCGTCGTTGCGGGCGGCCTTTTCCAGGATCGCCGGATCGATCTCGGCCACCTTGGGGGGCATCAGCCGGGCGCCGCAGGTGCCGCATTTCGGGCCGGACGCCAGACGCGCCTCGGGAACCCGGTTCACCTGCCCGCACTCAAGGCAGGTCAGTTTCAGACCAGACATCGCGTGTCCTCCTGTCGATTTGACCCATATATAGGCTGCCTTGCCGCCCCCCGGTAGGGCCCTGCCCTGCTGCCTGCCACGGGAATCCGACGTGCGACTGATCCGCCTCCTGCCGCTTCTTCTGCTGCCCCTGCTGGCCGCATGTTCCAGCCTGCCCGGCCCCGAGAAGGCCGGCGCATTCCCCCTCGTGCGCTCGCGCGAGGTGCCCGCCCATGCCGACCGGGCGCTGGTGCTGATCCCCGGCGCCTTTGCCTCGCTCGACATCTTCCGGCCCGCGGTCGACTGGCACCTGCCCCGGACCGAGGTCGTGGGCTACCGCTTTCCCGGCATGGATCACCTGCCGCTGGACCACAAGGTGACGATCCGCGGCTCGGCCCGGCTGATCGCCGATTACGTCAATGCCCTCGGGGTGAAACATGTCGACATCATCGGCTATTCCACCGGCGGCCCCATCGCCATCGAGACCGCCGAACGCCTGAACGCCCCCGATATCCGCATCGCACTGGTGTCCTCGGCCACCAGTTTCCCCGGGCCGCTGCTGTCGACGCTGCGCGGCACGCTGGATTTCTGGCGCGCCAGCCTGCGCAGCCATTTCGCCGGGGAAAACGCCACGCTGACAGAGAATTACCGCACCCTGCTCTATGGCGAGAACCACTATTCCGACCCGACCCGCGCCAAGCAAAGCGAGGCGCTGGCGGATCAGCAGCGCGCCACCATGACCGCCCCCTCGCTGAAAGAGACGATGGCCCAGACCGCCTCGCTGCTGCACTGGCGGCTGGAGGACGACCCCGACCTGCACGGCGCGAAGATCCGGCTGTTTCATGGCGGCGCGGACCCGGTCTTTCCCCTGCCCGAGGCGCGCCGCTTCGCCACCCGTCTTCACGCGGATGGCATCACGGTCTATGAGGGTCAGGGACACCTGCTTTACGTGACCGCAGGTGGCCTTTTCGACGACATACGTGATTTCTTCGGGCCCTGAACCGCAATGACTTTCGACATCATCGTGCTTGGCGCCGGCCCTGCCGGGGCCGCGGCCGCCTTTACCGCCGCGCAGGCCGGCCTGTCGGTGGCCCTGGTCGACAAGGCCGCCTTTCCGCGCGAAAAGCTGTGCGGCGGCGGTTTCACCGGCCGCAGCTACCGGTATTTCCAGGACATCTACGGCACCCCCGTGCCCGCCCAGCTGATCGAAACGCACCATTCCGCCAGCTTCCACGCCAATGGCGAACTGCTGGCCCTGCTGCCCGGGATCCCGCCGATCCACCTGGCCATGCGCCGCACCCTCGATGCCTGGATGTGCGCCCGCGCGCTGGAGGCGGGCGCCGCCGATTACACCGGCCAGCGCGTCGCCCGTGTCCTGCCCGACGAATGCACCCTGGAAATGGCCGATGGCACCCGTCTGCAGGCCCGCGTGCTGATCGGCGCCGATGGCGTCAACAGCCAGGTCGCCAAGGCGCTGTTCGGCCAAAGCTTTGATCGCGACCGCATCGGTTTCGGCCTGGAGGTCGAGGCCCCCGCCGCCCCCGACAACCCCGAGGCCCCCCTGCGCATCGATTTCGAGGCCGCCCAATGGGGCTATGGCTGGCATTTCCCCAAGCGCGAAAGCTCGACCATCGGGGTGGGCGGCGTGCTGTCCAGGAACCCCGACATGAAGGCCGAGATGGCGGATTATCTGGCCCTGCTGGGCCACGACCCCGAGATGCCTGTGAAGGGCCATTTCCTGCCCTTCGGCGATTTCCGCAAGATCCCCGGCCGCGGCGCCGTGCTGCTGGCGGGCGATGCGGCGGGCCTCGTTGATCCGATCACCGGCGAGGGCATCGCCTATGCGATGAAAAGCGGCCAGCTGGCCGCCCGTGCCGCGACCCAGGCCCTGGCCGCCAATGATCCCGCCCAGGCCATCACCCGCTACCGCAAGGCTTTGAAACCGCTGCATTCCGCGCTGCGCCAGGCGAACATGATCCGGCAGATCATCTTCTCGCCGCTGTTCCGGCGCGGCTTTCACGGGGCCTTCCGGCGTTCGGGCACGATCCGGCATCTCTACATGCGGCTTCTGGCGGGCGAGATCGAATATGGCACCGTTGCCGTCGCCACCCTGCGCAGGTTGCCCTCGTTCGTGATGGGCGCACTTCGGCCCTGATCAGCGCCACGCGGCAAGATCCCTTGCCTTAGCGTCAATTCGACGCAATATATCCACGACCTCCCTTCGCATCCCGCGACGGGACGGCCAGCAGAGGACCCGAACCGGCCATGCAGGGCGTCGTGAAGTGGTACGACAATTCCAAGGGTTACGGCTTTATCTCGCCCGAGGGCGGCGCGAAGGACATCTTCGTCCATGTCAACGCGCTGCAGCACTCCGGGCTGACGGCCCTTGCCGACAACCAGCGCGTCAGCTTCGAGCTGAAGGAAGGCCGCGACGGCCGCGTTTCGGCGATCAACCTGCGTCTGGGCTGACCCGCGCCAGCAGGGTCTGCACCGCCGGACCCAGCAGCCTCAGCGCATTGCCGACGCCTTCGGCCGTCGGATGCAGCCCGTCGGCCTGCAGATAGGGCCGCATCGCCGCGGGATCGGTCGCCCCGTCCGGTGTCACCCCGGCAAAGTAGCTGGGCAGGAAGACCGTGTCATATTGCTGCGCCAGCGCCGGATAGATCGCGTCGAAGGCCTGCTTGTAATCGGCCCCGTAGTTTTCCGAAGCCTGCATCCCCACCAGCAGCACCGGCAGATGCCGGTCCGAGATCGCCTTCAGGATCCCCTCCAGATTGGCGCGGGTGACCTTCGGATCGGTGCCGCGCAGCATGTCGTTGGCCCCCAGCATCACCATCACCGCGTCGATGTCGGGCGTCAGGCTCCAGTCGATGCGCGCAAGACCGCCCTGCGTGGTGTCGCCCGACACGCCGCCGTTGATCACCGTCACCTGCTGGCCATGCGCCTTCAGCCAGCCTTGCAGCTGCGGCACCAGCCCCTGGTCCTGCGGCAGGCCATAGCCCTGGGTCAGGCTGTCGCCGAAGGCCAGCAGGGTCTCGGCCCGGGCGGGCAGGGCCGAAAGGGTAACCAACATCGCCACGGCCACCTTGCCCCGGACGCGACCGTATCCATATCGAAGGAAACGCAGCCCCTCGGAAAGGCCCCGCATGACCCGGACGGTATTGGAACTGAAGGACCTGGCGCTTTCGCTCAAGGGCAATGCCGGTCTGGTCGACATCCTGCACGGCATCGACCTGACCGTCGCCGAAGGCGAAACGCTGGGGCTGGTGGGGCCTTCGGGATCGGGCAAATCGTCTCTCCTCATGCTGATGGGCGGGCTGGAGCGCGCCACGGGCGGCCGCATCCACGCCCTCGGGCAGGATCTGACAGACCTGTCCGAAGATGCGCTGGCGCGGTTCCGCAGGGATCATATGGGGGTGGTGTTCCAAAGCTTCCACCTGATCCCCACCATGACGGCGCTGGAAAATGTCGCGACGCCCCTGGAGCTTGCCGGCCATCGCGACGCCTTCGACCAGGCCGCCCGCGCGCTGGAGGAGGTGGGCCTGCACCACCGCGCCGATCACTATCCCGCGCAGCTTTCGGGGGGCGAACAGCAGCGCGTGGCGCTGGCGCGGGCCTCGGCGCCGCGGCCCAGGATCCTGCTGGCGGATGAACCCACCGGCAACCTGGACGAGGCCACCGGCACCGCCATCATGGACATGCTCTTTGCGCTGCGCGACCGCCATGGCGCGACGCTGGTCATGGTCACCCATGCGCCCGAGCTTGCCGCGCGCTGTGATCGGATAATCCGCCTGCGCGACGGGCGGATCGAGACATGAGCCCCCTGCCCCAGGCCCTGCGCATTGCCCGCCGGGAACTGCGCGGCGGCCTGTCGGGCTTTCGCATCCTGATCGCCTGCCTGGCGCTTGGGGTGGCGGCGCTGGCGGCCATCGGCTCGGTCCAGGATGCGATCCGGGCGGGGCTGGCGCGCGAGGGCAAGGCGATGCTGGGGGGCGATGCCGAGATTTCCCTGACCTACCGTTTCGCCACCCCGGCCGAGCGCGAATGGATGGCCGATCACGCCACGCAAGTCTCTGAAATCGCGGAATTCCGATCCATGGCCCAGCCCGAGGGCAGCGATGACCGGGCGCTGACCCAGGTCAAGGCGGTGGACGACGCCTATCCGCTGACCGGCCAGCTGCGGCTGGCGCCAGCGATGCCGCTGGCGCAGGCGCTGCAGGGCGCAGGTGGCCTGCCGGGCGCCGTGATGGCCCCGGCGCTGATCGACCGGCTGGCCCTGAAACCCGGAGACCCGATCCGCATCGGCGGCGTCGCCTTCCGCCTGATGGCCGCGCTGGAACAGGAACCCGATGCCAATGCCTCGGGGTTTTCGCTGGGGCCACGGACGCTGGTGGCGCGACAGGCCTTGCAGGGCACCGCGCTGCTGGCGCCGGGGACGCTTTTTGACAGCCGCTACCGGCTGGACCTGCCGCAGGGCGCCCGGCTGCAGCCGCTCGAAGATGCTGCCCGCGCCGCCTTTGCCGACACCGGCATCCGCTGGCGCGATGCGCGCGAGGGGGCGCCCGGGATTTCACAGTTCATCGACCGGCTGTCGGCCTTTCTGACGCTGGTCGGGCTGTCGGGGCTGGCGGTGGGGGGCGTCGGCGTCTCGGCGGCGGTGCGCGGCTACCTGGCGCGCAAGATCCCGGTGATCGCCACGCTGCGCACTCTGGGGGCCAGCCGCCAGGTCATTTTCCTTAGCTATTTCATACAGATATACGCACTGTCTCTACTGGGCATCCTGCTGGGCCTGCTGCTGGGCGCGGCGATCCCGCTGCTGCTGGCCCCCCTGCTGACGGCGCTGCTGCCGATCCCGGCTGATTTCTCGGTCTATCCCGGGGCACTGGCGCAGGCGGCGCTTTATGGTGGGCTGACCGCGCTGATCTTCACCCTCTGGCCGCTGTCGCGTACCGCCGAGA
Organism: Pseudooceanicola sp. NS-SX9; assembly: GCF_057380705.1. Taxonomy (NCBI): domain Bacteria; kingdom Pseudomonadati; phylum Pseudomonadota; class Alphaproteobacteria; order Rhodobacterales; family Paracoccaceae; genus Pseudooceanicola; species Pseudooceanicola sp. NS-SX9. The sequence continues at coordinate 3,309,613 of NZ_CM170818.1, forward strand.
TCCGCGCCGCCGCCCTCTTCCGCGACGGCGGCCGCAGCCGCCGCCTTCCGCCCCGCCGAACGCTTGTGATCACAGCCCTTCTGGTGGCGCTTCTGGTGGGCAGCGCGGCGCTTCTGTCAGGCGCGGCCAAGCTGACCCTCTGGGCGGCGGCGGGCAATCTGGCGGCACTTCTGGTGCTGGCACTGGCGGCGGCAGGCCTGCGCCGCCTGGCGGGCCGGATGCGCCCGCTGGTGCGCGGCCGCCCCGCGCTTCGCTGGGCCATCGCCGCCCTCTCGGCCCCCCGGAACGAGGTCCTGCCCGTGGTGCTGTCGCTGGGCCTGGGCCTGTCGGTGCTGGCCTCGGTCGGGCAGATCGACGGCAACATGCGCGCCGCCATCAGCCGGGATCTGCCGGACCGCGCGCCGTCCGACTATATCGTCGACATCCAGCAGGACCAGATCGACGCCGTTCTGACCCGCACCGGTTCCGATCCCGGCATCAGCCGCACCGACAGCGCCCCGATGCTGCGCGGTGTGATCACAAGGATCAACGGCCGCCCCGCGCAAGAGGTCGCCCCCGACAGCTGGGTGCTGCGCGGCGACCGCGGCATCAGCTATGCCGATGCCCCGCCCCGTGGCACCACGATCACCTCGGGCCGCTGGTGGCCAAGCGGCTACGACGGCCCGCCCCAGATCAGCTTTTCCGCAAGGGAAGGCACCGAGATGGGCCTGAAGCTGGGTGACACCATGTCCGTCAACATCCTGGGCCGAGAGATCACCGGCACGATCACCTCGTTCCGCGATGTCGATTTCCGCAATGCGGGCATGGGCTTTGTGCTGGTGATGGATTCCCATGCGCTGGCGGGGGCACCGCACAGCTGGATCGCCTCGGTCTATGCCAGCCCCGCCGCCGAGGCGCCGCTGCTGCGTGATCTCGGCCGGCAGTTCCCCAATATCACCGCGATCAGCGTCGGCGATGCCATCGCCCGGGTCAGCGCGCTGCTGCAGACCATTGCCGCCGCGACCTCCTACGGGGCCTCGGCGACGCTGCTGACCGGCTTCCTGGTGCTGATCGGCGCCGCCATGGCGGGCGAGCGTGACCGCCTGCACGAGGCCGCGGTCCTCAAGACCCTGGGCGCCAGCCGGGCGATGATCCTGCGCAGCCTGGCGCTGCGGTCGGGGCTTTTGGGGATGGGCGCGGGGCTGGTGGCGCTGGCCGCAGGCGTGACGGGCGGCTGGGCGGTCTGCCATTTCGTCTTCGAAACCCGCTTCCAGGTGATCTGGCCCAACGCGCTGGCGGTGGTGGGCGGCGGCCTTCTGGCGAACCTGCTGGCAGGGCTGGCGCTGGCCTGGGGGCCGCTTTCCGCCCGCCCGGCCCGGATCCTGCGCAGCCGCGACTAGGGAACCCGCTGCATCCAAGGCATTTTCCCTGGCCGCGTTAAAGGTCCGGTTAGGACTCCTGTCGTAGGTCTTCCGGCCAGATCCGGAGGGCTTGATACATGATACCTGACCTGAACAATCCCCTGTGGCGCGATGCGCTGCGCAGTTCCTCGGCCCTTGCGGGGGCATCCCTGGCGACCCGCATGGTGGTGGCGCGGCTGCGTGTGCGGGTCTCGAACGACCCGGGGCAGCTGGCAACCGCAGCGAAAGAGCTGCGCGAGTATTTCGTCACCAACAAGAACGCCGTGGGCGAGATCGCCGCGCTGTAAGTGCCGCCATCCAGACCGGAGAGAGCCATGAAAACCGAACTTCTCAGCCCGTCCGAGGCCGCCGATCGCATCCGTGCCGGCGCCACCCTGATCGCTGCCGGGTCCGAAAGCGCCCTGCGCCAGCTGCCCCCCGGCAACTGGATCGGCGGCACCTCGCATTATTTCCTGACCGAAAGCGGCGGCCGGCGCGATGACGTCAACCTGCTCTGCACCATCGTCGAACATGCCGAGGATTCGCTGGTCCGCTTCGTGCCCACCGCCGATCTGCCCGGCCTGACCCAGGGCCGTTTCTCCGGTGGCCTGTCGCTGATCCTGATCCCGGCCTTCTGCCCGGCCCATACGGAATTCGCCATCAACGGCACCGGCTATCAGGGCCTCTTCGACCAGCCACTGATGGGCTGGATCTCAGGCGTGGCGCTGGAGGACATCGGCAAGATCACCCCCAAGGTCTTCGACGGCTCGACCGGCGAAGCCTTCGAGGACGGCGCGGTCGTGATGCATGTCTCGCTGCCCGCCGACCGCCGCCCCGAGATCGACATCGTCAACCTGTTCAGCCAGGACAGCGATCCGGCCCGCGTCTTCCACTTCGCCGAAACCGGCTTCTCGGCCACCACCGTCACGGTCCAGGGCCAGCAGGTCAACCTGGCCGCCTACATCGCCGAACAGGGCATCGACATCCGCCTGCCACTGGTGGCCGATTATGCCGGCGCCATGATCAACGTCTCGGTCCAGTCCGTGGACGAAGCCACCGGCACGGTACATTTCTACGCCCCCGTGGTCGCCGGCGTGGAATACCACCTGGCCAAGCCTGTCTCGGACTATACGGGCGAATTCATGGCCCAGGCCGCAGGCGATGACGGCGCCCGCCAGCTGTCGTGCAACTGCATCCTGAACTACCTCTACGGCGAGCTTGAAGGCCAGCGCACCGGCACCTTCACCGGCCCCGCCACCTTCGGCGAAATCGCCTACATGCTGCTGAACCAGACCATGGTAAAGCTCGACCTGGCGCAGGCGGAAAACTCGGCCGTCGCCTGATATGCGAAAGGGGCGCGCCACCACGGCGCGCCCCCTCTTCAAGCCCCCTGCGGGAGGGCGGGTGGGGCGCCTTGCCCGGAACGGGCAACAGCGTCACCCGCCTGACTTACTCGGCCGCTTCGGCGTAATCAGACATCGGCGGGCAGGTGCAGGTCAGGTTCCGGTCGCCCCAGACGTTGTCCACCCGGTTCACCGGCGGCCAGTACTTGTCGACCCGGAACGCACCCGGCGGGAAGCAGCCCTGCTCGCGCGCGTAGGCTCGGTTCCAATCCGCCGCCACCAGATCCTCGACCGTGTGGGGCGCGAACTTCAGCGGGCTCGCATCCGAGGCAATCCGACCGACCTCGATGTCGCCGATCTCGGCCCGGATCGCCAGCATGGCCTCGCAGAACCGGTCCAGCTCGGCCTTGGTCTCGCTCTCCGTCGGCTCGACCATCAGCGTCCCGGGGATCGGGAAGCTCATCGTGGGGGCATGGAAACCACAGTCGATCAGGCGCTTGGCGACGTCATCCACCGTCACCCCGGCCAGCTTCTCGAAGGGCCGTGTGTCGAGGATGCATTCATGCGCCACCCGACCGCTCGGCCCCTTGTAGAGGACCTCATAGGCCCCCTTCAGCCGCGCCGCGATGTAATTGGCGTTCAGGATCGCCACCTTGGTCGCCTGGGTCAGCCCCGCCCCGCCCATCAGCAGGCAGTAGGCCCAGGAGATCGGCAGGATGGACGGAGACCCGAAGGGCGCCGCCGACACCGCACCGGTGCCGCCGGTGTGGCAATGGCCCGGCAGATGCTCGGCCAGGTGCGCCTTGACGCCGATCGGCCCCATGCCAGGTCCGCCACCGCCATGGGGGATGCAGAAGGTCTTGTGCAGGTTCAGGTGGCTGACATCGCCGCCCAGATCGCCCGGCCGCGCGATCCCCACCATGGCGTTCATGTTGGCCCCGTCGATATAGACCTGGCCGCCATGGTCATGGGTGATCTTGCAGACCTCGCGCACGGTTTCCTCGAACACCCCATGGGTCGAGGGATAGGTGATCATGCAGGCCGCCAGATCCTTGGCGTATTTCTGCGCCTTCTCCAGGAAGTCACCCAGGTCGATATCGCCGTTCTCGCGCGCCTTCACCGGCACGACCGTCCAGCCGGCCATCTGCGCGGTCGCCGGGTTGGTCCCGTGGGCCGAGGTCGGGATCAGGCAGATGTTGCGATGCCCCTGCCCCTGCGCCTTGTGATAGCGCCGGATCGTCATCAGCCCGGCATATTCCCCCTGCGCGCCCGAGTTCGGCTGCATGGAAATCGCCGCGTAACCGGTGATATCGCACAGCTTCGCGCTCAGATCGCCGATCAGCTGGCCATAGCCCGCCGCCTGGTCGACCGGCGCGAAGGGATGCAGCGCGCTGAATTCGGGCCAGGTGATCGGCTCCATCTCGACGGCCGCGTTCAGCTTCATCGTGCAGGAACCCAGCGGGATCATCGCCCGGTCCAGCGCCAGGTCGCGATCCGCCAGACGCCGCATGTAGCGCATCATCTCGGTCTCGGCCCGGTTCATGTGGAAGATCTCGTGGGTCAGGTAGCCGCTTTCGCGGATCAGATCCTCGGGCAGGCGGTATTCGTAGGGCTCCACCACATCGGTGCGCTCCAGCCCGAAGGCCCGCCAGACGGCCTCGATCGTGGCGGGGCGGGTGCATTCATCGACGCTGATGCCGATCTTGGTGGCGCCCACGCGACGCAGGTTCAGCCCCTCGTCCAGCGCCGATTTCATCACCGCCGACTGCAGCGCGCCGACCTCGACATGGATCGTGTCGAAATAGGTCTCGGGGCCGACGGCAAAGCCCGCCTCCTGCAGACCCTTGGCCAGACGCACGGTCTTGCGGTGGATGCGCTGCGCGATGCCCTTCAGCCCCTCGGGGCCATGGAAGACCGCGTACATCGAGGCCATGACCGCCAGCAGCGCCTGCGCGGTGCAGACGTTGGACGTGGCCTTCTCGCGGCGGATGTGCTGCTCTCGGGTCTGCAGGGCCAGCCGGTAGGCCCGGTTGCCACGCGCATCGATCGACACGCCGACGATCCGGCCGGGCATGTTGCGCTTCATCTCGTCCCGGCAGGCCATGTAGGCCGCGTGCGGCCCCCCATAGCCCAGCGGCACGCCGAACCGCTGGGTCGAGCCCACGGCAATGTCCGCGCCCATCGCGCCCGGCTCCTTCAGCAGGGTCAGCGCCATGATGTCGGCGATCACGATGCCGACGGCCTTCGCCTCGTGCAGCGCCGCCATCTGGGCGGTGAAATCGCGCAGATGGCCATGGGTACCCGGATACTGGAAGATCGCACCGAAAACGGCGCCCGCGTCCAGATCCTCGGGCGCACCGACGATCACCTCGATCCCCAGGGGCTCGGCCCGGGTGCGGATCACATCGATGTTCTGCGGATGGCAACCCGCATCGACGAAGAAGGCCTTCGCCTTCGACTTCGCGACCCGCTGCGCCATGGTCATCGCCTCGGCGGCGGCGGTCGCCTCGTCCAGCAGCGAGGCATTGGCAATCTCAAGCCCGGTCAGGTCGCTGACCATGGTCTGGTAGTTCAGCAGCGCCTCCAGACGACCTTGCGAAATCTCCGGCTGATAGGGCGTGTAGGCCGTGTACCAGGCGGGGTTTTCCAGGATGTTGCGCTTGATCGCCGGCGGCGTGATCGTGTCGTGGTACCCCTGCCCGATCAGGCTGGTCAGCACCTTGTTCTTCTTCGCGACGCCGCGCATGAATTTCAGCAGGTCGGCCTCGGACAAGGGCGCGCCGAACTCCAGCGCAGCCTCGGCGCGGATCTGCGCCGGCACGGTTTCCTCGATCAGCGCATCGAGGCTCGGGGCCCCCACGATCTCCAGCATCTTCTCCATCTCGGCGGGCGAGGGCCCGATGTGACGGCGGTTGGCGAAATCATAGGGACGGTAATCGGTGGGAAGGAAGGGCATGACAGCTCCTCTTCAAAGGGCGGACCAGCGCGACAGGGAACGGGAACGGGGGCCGAAGGCGCTTCGGCCGGGGTGGCGCGGCGGGCCTCGTCCGAGGCCCGCGCCGGGGGCGGCAGGTCGATCCTGCCGCCCCCGGCCACCCGGGACAAAGATCAGGAGATCATGTCCTTGTACTCGGCTTCGGACATGTAATCGTCCATCTGCGACAGATCCGAGGGGCGGATCTTGAAGAACCAGCCATCCCCCATCGGGTCCTCGTTGACCTTGCCGGGATCATTGACCAGCACCTCGTTGATCTCGACGATCTCGCCATCCAGCGGCGCCAGGATGTCGGACGCCGCCTTGACGCTCTCGATCACCACGATCTCGTCATCCTTGCTGACGGTCGTGCCTTCCTCGGGCAGTTCGACAAAGACGATGTCGCCCAGCTGTTCGGCGGCATGTTCGGTGATGCCCACGACGATCAGGTCGTCCTCGGCCCGGAGCCATTCGTGTTCTTCGGTAAATTTCATGACGGGGTTTCCCTGGCTGTCAGCGTTTGAATTGGGCGGGCAGGAAGGGCAGGCTGTCAACCGTCACGGCCGCCATCCGGCCGCGCAGCTCGCCTGCGATCTGGGTTCCGGGCCGGGCAAACTCTGCCGGCACATAGCCCATGGACACGGGCGCCTGAAGCGACGGCCCGAAGGCGCCCGAGGTGATGGTGCCGATCCGGGCCGCGCCGTCGTACAGCGCAACGCCCTCGCGCATCGGCGCGCGACCTTCGGGGCGCAGACCGACGCGCAGCCGTGCCGCACCGCCCTCCAGCTCCGCCAGGATCCGTTCGGCGCCCGGGAACCCCCCGGCGCGCAGCCCCCCCGTCCGGCGCGCCTTCTGGATCGACCAGCCAAGCGCCGCCTCTACGGGAGAGGTTTCTTCATCAATATCATGGCCATAAAGGCACAGACCGGCCTCCAGCCGCAGGCTGTCGCGGGCGCCAAGGCCAATGGCCAAAACGCTTTCATCCGCCAGCAGCGCCCGCGCCAGGGCCTCGGCCGCCGCCTCGGGAATGGAAATCTCGAACCCGTCCTCGCCGGTATAGCCCGATCGCGACACCCAGGCCTCGGCCCCTGCCAGCACCACCGTCGCCACATCCATGAAGCGCATCGCCGCGACCTCGGGCGCCAGCCGCGCCAGCGCCGCCTCGGCACCGGGGCCCTGCAGCGCCAGCAGGCAGCGGTCGGTGATCTCGACCACCTCGATGCCCGGCAGCATGGCGCGCATGTAGGCAATGTCGGCCGCCTTGCAGGCCGCGTTCACCACCACGAACAGGTGATCGCCCCGGTTGGCGAACATCAGGTCGTCGCGGATGCCACCGGCGTCATTGGTCAGCAAGCCGTAGCGCTGCCGCCCCTGCCCCAGGCCCAGAACGGCCGCGGGGATCAGGCTTTCCAGCGCCAGCGCCAGCGTCTCGGGATCGGCGCCCTTCAGGATCACCTGCCCCATGTGGCTGACATCGAACAGCCCGGCGGCCGCGCGCGTGTGCAGATGTTCCTTCATCACGCCGGCGGCGTATTGCACCGGCATCTCGTACCCCGCAAAGGGCACCATCTTCGCGCCCAGCTCCGCATGCAGGTCATGCAGCATCAGGCGGCTGAGGGGGGCGTCCGTCTTGGCGTCGCTCATCCGTATCTCCAGGGTCTGGCCCTGGCGCGGCATACGCCCGGGCATCCTCCGCACGGGGCGAAATCCCCCCGTACACCGATGCCCCCTCTGTTCCTTGGCCTGAGATCGCTATCCCTTCGGCGGACCCGTCCGGGCCTCTCTCCAGAGTGTAAATATCGGAAGGTCCTGGCGCCTGAGAGTTTCCGGGGCGGTTGCTCCTTCGGCACCGGCACTGGGCCGGTTCTCCCGTTCCGATGGCGCCTCCTTATCCAAGCGCCCCGCGACTTGGCAAGAGGGATGTCGCTTTCGGATCGCGATCAGGCGCTTTGTGCCACCGGGATCATGATCTGGGCCAGGCCGCCGTTCTCGGCCACCAGCTCCTCCAGCGTCACCTTGTCCAGCGCGCGATAGAACGCCTCGGTGGCGCAGCCGATCACGTCGCGCAACCGGCAGACGCCGCGCAGCGGACAGGTGTTCTCGTCCTCGCCGGCAAAGCATTCCGCGATCGGCACCGAGGCCTCGGTGGCCCGGAACACCTCTCCCACGTAGATCTTCGACGCCGCCCGCCCCAGCGTCATGCCGCCGTTGCGCCCCCGCTGCGTCTGCAGAAAGCCCAGCTGCCCCAGCCGGTTGATCACCTGCGCCAGGTGATTCTCGGAAATATTGCAGGCCTCGGCGATCTCGCCCTTGGTGACCAGCCGGTCCGGGTTGACGGCACAGTACATCAGCACCCGCATCGAGATATTGGTCCGTTTCGTCAGCCGCATCTGCCGTCTCCTGTGCACAAGGCCCTGGCCACCGGCACCCCGGCCTGCCCTCCTGTCGTCCCGGCCTCGCCCCGCGCGGCCCCGGCCTGTATGACGGGCCCCGGGCAAGATGTATTTGACCTGTATCAAAGGAGGATGCCGCAGTGACCACCGACCCGCATTTCTTCGGCTACGGCAGCCTGGTGAACCGCCGCACCCATGGCTATGGCGATGCCCATCCCGCCACCGCCCACGGCTGGCGCCGCCTCTGGCGCCACATCCAGGGCCGCGACACCGCCATCCTGACCGCCGTCCCCCACCCGGACACGCAGATCGAAGGGCTGATCGCCGCCGTCCCCGGGGCCGACTGGGCCGCCCTCGACGCCCGCGAAGCCTTCTACGACCGCCGGCCCGCCACCCCCGCCATCACCCATCCCCTGCCGCACCGGCCCGACATCGCGATCTACACGATCCCCGCCACGAAACATCCGCTGGCGCCCCGTCCCGCCCCGATCCTGCTCAGCTATCTCGACGTGGTGGTCCAGGGCTACCTGGCCGAATTCGGCCCCGAGGGCGTCTCCCGCTTCTTCGCCACCACCGACGGCTGGGACGCGCCGATCCTGAACGACCGCCAGGCCCCCCTCTACCCCCGCGCCCAGACCCTCCCCCCCGCCGAAACCGCGCTGGTCGACCACCACCTCGCCCGGCTCCGCCGAACATGAAAAAAGGCGCCCGCCCCCCGGCGCGCGCCCTTCCCCATTTTCTTGTCGGCAAATACCTCCGCCGGAGGCACGGCGCGCCAGCGCCGTCCCCCGCGCGCGGCTCACACGCCTTCGCGCGCCCGGATCACCTGCAGCAGCGGCAGCACCTGCGACATGTCCGGCCCATGCGCCTGACCGGTCAGCGCCTTGCGCAGCGGCATGAACAGGCCCTTGCCCTTGCGCCCGGTCGCAGCCTTCACCTCGGCAGTCCACTTGCCCCAGCTCTCTCCGTCAAGCGGCCCCTCGGGCAGCAGCGTCATCGCCTCGGCGATGAAGGCGCGGTCCTCGTCGGCCACATCGGGCTCGGCGCCATCGCGGAACAGCGCCCACCAGCCGTCGATCTCCGACAGCACCTGGATGTTGTCGCGCACCACCAGCCAGAACTGCCCGGCCAGCTCCTCCGGCACACCCGCCTCCAGCACCCGCGCCTTCACCGCCTCCAGCGGCTTGGCCTGCAGGATATGGGCGGTCAGCGGCAGCAGGTCCTGCTCGTCGAACTTGGTGGGCGCGGCGCCGAACTGCGACAGGTCGAACCCCTCCGCCAGCTCCTCGATCGAGGCCCGCAGTTCCACCGGCTGGGACGAGCCCAGCCGCGCCATCAGGCTCAGCAGCGCCATCGGCTCGATGCCATTCGCGCGCAGGTCGCGGATCGACAGCGCGCCCAGGCGCTTCGACAGCCCCTCGCCCCCCGGACCCGTCAGCAGCGAGTGATGCGCAAAGGACGGCGCCGTGCCGCCAAGCGCCTCGATGATCTGGATCTGGGTCGCGGTATTGGTCACGTGGTCGGCACCGCGCACGATATGGGTCACGCCCATCTCGACGTCATCGACGACCGAGGCCAGCGTGTAAAGGATCTGCCCGTCCGCCCGGATCAGCACCGGATCCGACACCGAGGCCGCATCGATCGAGATGTCGCCCAGGATGCCATCCGTCCAGTCGATGCGCTTCTGATCCAGCTTGAAGCGCCACACGCCCGGGCCGCGCTCCTCGCGCAGGGCGGTCTTCTCGTCGTCGCTCAACGCCAGGGCGGCACGGTCATAGACCGGCGGCTTGCCCATGTTCAGCTGCTTCTTGCGCTTCAGGTCCAGTTCGACCGGGGTCTCGAAGGCCTCGTAGAACCGGCCCATCTGGCGCAGCTGCTCGCCCGCCTCGCGGTAGCGGTCCAGGCGCTTGGACTGGTATTCCAGCCGGTCCCATTCCAGGCCCAGCCATTCCAGGTCCTGCATCAGCCCGTCGATATATTCCTGTTTCGAGCGTTCCTGGTCGGTATCATCGATCCGCAGGATGAACTGGCCGCCGGCCTTGCGGGCGATCAGGTAGTTGAGCAGCGCGGTGCGCAGGTTGCCGACGTGGATATAGCCGGTCGGCGACGGGGCGAAACGGGTAACGATCATGGCAGGACTCCTGTTGGCCTGCCAATGTCACAGGGCAGCGCCTTTGTCCAGAAATCCGCCCCCCGAAGCCTGCAAAACCACGCTGTGCACATGGGCCAGCTTCGCCTCGACCGGTTCCGGGATGGCGGCGGTGGCAAAATCCAGCAATCCCATCTCGCGGTTCAGCTCGTTCAGCACCAGCCCCAGGCGCCGGTAGCGCAGCAGCATCTCCCTCATGCCGCGCGCGCCCTCGGCCCCCGCCAACCCCAGGCTGCCGGCCGTGTCCAGCACGCTGACGATATCGAGATACAGCGCCCAGGTCTCGGCCCAGTCTTCCCAGGGGTGCATGGTGGCATAGGCGCTGACATGGGCCTGTGCCCAGTCGGCCGGCGCCCCTTCGGCATAGTGCCGCTCCAGCGCCTGCGCATAGGGCGGATCGTCGGGATCCCCGAAGACCGCCACGAAATCCGCCCGCGCCTGAGGATCATCGCGGATCAGCAGGTCCCAGTAGTAATGGCCGACCTCGTGGCGGAAATGGCCGATCAGGGTGCGATGCGCCTCGCCCATATCGACGCGGATCTGCTCGCGTTCGGCCGGATCGGCCTCGCGGATGTTGATGGTGATCAGCCCGTCGGCATGGCCGGTATAGACGCGCTCGGCCTCGCCCGCGCTGCGCCACAGCCCGGCATCCTGCGGATCGCCCATGAAGGCAAAGGCCAGCCCCGGATCGGCCTCCCCCGGCGCGCCATGCGGCAGCCCCAGCCGGTCCAGCGCATAGATCAGCCGCCGCTTGGCGGCCTCCAGCCGCGCCCATTTCTCACGGTTTCCCGGCACGCTCATGTCGGGCACCGTGGCATTGTGGCGGCAGCAGTCGCAGAACGCTCCGCCCCCCACCGGCACGGTCCGGTTGCACACCGCCTCGACCGCGTAATTGCGGCACAGCGCCACCTCTGCCCCGCAGCCCGCGCAGCGCCAGTGATCGCCCTCGGGCTCCAGCGCACAGACCGCGCCGCAGCCGGCGCACCAGCCCGCCGTCCGCCCGCAGGCCGTGCACAGGCTATTGTCGAAAAACAGCGTATTGCCGCAGCTACAGTCGAACAGGCGCATCGGGTCGGGCCTCCGGGCTTTCATCTTTCCCCAAATATGACGGGGGAGTCGCGCAGCGACGGGGGCAGAGCCCCCTGCCCGGTTCATCGCCCAAGACCCCGCCGGGGTTCCCGCCCCACCCGAAGAAACCCGCCCCCCCCGGATCACTCCGGAACGATCACCCGGCTTTCGGTGACGATCAGATCCAGCGGCTGGTCGGTCGCCTCCAGCGGCAGCCCCTCGGCCTCCTGCGCATCATAGGCAAAGCCCACCGCCAGCGTCGCGCGCCCGGCCCGCAGCCCTTCCAGCGTGCGGTCGTAAAAGCCGCCGCCATAGCCCAGACGTCCACCTCGGGCGTCGAAGGCCACCAGCGGCACGATGACGATCTCGGGCACCATCCACTCCAGCCGCGCCGGCACATGGGCGCCGTAGTCGCCCGCCACCATGGCGCAGCCCGGCTCCCACAGGGCAAAGCGCAGCGGCAGCCCCGGGCCCTCGATCACCGGCAGGCCGACGGGACCATGGGCGGCGGCCTCTTCCAGCGCGGCGGTGGGCGGGATCTCGGTGCGGATCGGCCAGTAGCCCGCCAGCGGCACGCCGCGATAGCCCGCCAGCACCGATGACAGCATCCCCGCCCGGCCGGGCCCGGCCCCGGCATGGGCCGCGGCGCGGCGTGCGAAGGCCGCCTTGCGGGCCGCAGCCTTCCGCGCGGCCAGCTCGCTCAAAACAGCACCAGCACGGCAAAGCCCAGGAACGAGAAGAACCCGCAGACATCCGTCATCGTCGTCACGAAGGTCCCCGAGGCCAGCGCCGGATCGACCCTGAGGCGGTTCAGCACCACCGGGATCACCGTGCCCGCCAGCGCCGCGACGAACAGGTTGACGATCATCGCAGCCCCGATCACCAGCGCCAGCTTCAGCTGGTGGAACCACAGGAAGGCGATCACCCCCATGATGATCGCAAAGCTGACGCCGTTGACCACCCCCACCGCGGCCTCGCGGCGCAGCACCCGCCAGACGTTGGCGGGCGTCAGGTCCTTGGTGGCAATGGCGCGCACCGCCACCGTCAGCCCCTGGGTCCCGGCATTGCCGCCCATCGAGGCCACGATCGGCATCAGCACCGCCAGCGCCACGATCTTGGAAATCGCGTCCTCGAACAGGGAAATCACGCTGGCCGACAGGATCGCCGTCGCCAGGTTCACCGCCAGCCAGGGCAGGCGCTGCTTGACCGTTGCCGTGAAGCGGTCGTTCAGCGACCCCTCGCCGACACCGGCCAGACGCAGGATGTCTTCCTCGTGTTCCAGATCCAGCACGATCATCGCATCGTCGATGGTGATCACCCCCACCAGGCGCTCGTCCTCGTCCACGACCGGCGCCGAGATCAGGTGGTACTGGTTGAACGCATAGGCCACGTCGCCCTCGTCCTGCAGCGCCGGGATGGTGCGGAAGCCGGGTTCGGTGATCTCGCGCAGGGGGGTCTTGCGGGGGCTGGCCATCAGCTTGCCCAGCGTCACATGGCCGACCGGGCGCATCTTGGGATCGACCAGGATGACGTGGTAGAACTGCTCGGGCAGGTCCTCGCGTTCGCGCATCATGTCGATGGCCTGGCCCACGGACCAGAACTCGGGCACCGCGACGACCTCGCGCTGCATCAGGCGACCGGCCGATTCCTCGGGGTAGGTCAGCGCCTGTTCGACCGCGACCCGGTCGGCGATCTCCAGCGCCTCCAGGATGGCTTCCTGCTGCGGCTCTTCCAGGTATTCGACCAGATCGACCACGTCGTCCGAATCAAGCTCCCGGACGGCTTCCTTCAGCACCTCGGGCGTCAGGTACTGGATCACCTCGTCGCGGATGCTGTCGTTCAGTTCCGACAGGATCTCGCCGTCGAATTCCTTGTCGTACAGTTCCACCAGGCGGCGGCGGTCATGCGCCGAGACCTGTTCCAGCATGTCGGCGATATCGGCCGCGTGCAGCGGTTCCAGCAGGGCGACCAGCTCTTCGCGATTGCCCGTCTCGACGGCCTCTAATATCGCCGCGACCGTCTTGCGATCCAGCGAATAGGCGGCCTCCTCGTGGCCGATGTCGTCATCGATGTCGGTGGCGGGTTCGGTCATGGGCGGCCCTCTCTCGGTCTCCGGGACCATAGAGGACGCCGGGACGGGGAAACAATGCTGCGGGGTGCGATTTACGCGCGCTTGCGGCGCCGGTACCCTGTCCGCCGGTGAGAGTGCAAGAGAGAAGGACAGCCGATGGGTGACAAGGTTCTGCTGACGGGGCGCGTGCTGGATTTCACGGGCGATCCCTTCGTGCAGCCGTGGGAGGACTGCGTCCTGCTGGAAGAGGACGGCGGCGTCCTGCTGGAAGGCGGTCTGATCCTGGCGCGCGGCCGGGCCGGGGCGCTGCGGGAGGCCCATCCGGGCGTGCGCGAAGTGCCTTACGGCAAAGGGCTGATCCTGCCGGGCTTCGTCGATGCGCATGTGCATTTCCCGCAGACAGCGATGATCGCCAGCTGGGGCAAACGGCTGATCGACTGGCTGAACAGCTACACCTTCCCCGAGGAAATGCGCTTTGCCGATCCCGCCTATGCCGAGGAGATCGCCTCGCGCTATCTTGATCTGACGCTGGCGCACGGGACCACCTCGATGGTGAGCTTCTGCACCATCCACAAGGCCTCGGTCGAGGCGTTCTTTGCCGCGGCCGAAGCGCGCGGGCAGCGGGTGGTGGCGGGCAAGACCTGCATGGACCGCAATGCCCCCGAAGGGCTGCGCGACACCGCGCAATCGGCCTATGACGACAGCAAGGCATTGCTGGAGAAATGGCACGGGCGGGGGCGGATTTCCTATGCGATCACGCCGCGGTTCTCTCCGACCTCGACGCCCGGGCAGCTGGCGGCGATGGGGGCGCTGTGGGCCGAGCATCCCGAGTGCCTGATGCAGACCCATCTGAGCGAGCAGACCGACGAGATCGCCTGGGTGAAATCGCTGTTCCCGGAGGCGCGCGACTATCTGGACACCTACGAGGCGCATGGGCTGCTGGGGGCGAACGGGCTTTATGGCCATGCGATCCACATGGAACCGCGCGAGATCGACCGGCTGGCCGAGGTGGGGGCCGCGGTGGTGCATTGCCCGACCTCGAACACCTTCATCGGCTCGGGGCTTTTTGACATGATGGGGATGAAGGGTGCGGGCATCCGCGTGGGTCTGGCGACGGATACCGGGGGGGGATCGGATTTCTCGATGCTGCGGACGATGGGGGCGGCCTACGAGATCGGCCAGCTGAAGGGCACGCCGCTGCATCCGGCGCAACTGCTGTGGCTGGCGACCGCCGGATCGGCCGGGTCGATCGGCATGGCGGACCGGATCGGCACGCTGGCGCCGGGATCCGAGGCCGACATCGTGGTGCTGGACCTGGAATCGACCGCCGCCATCGCGCAGCGGGCAGAGCGGGCGCAGGATCTGTGGGAGGCGGTCTTTCCGACCATCATGATGGGCGATGACCGGGCGGTGCAGGCGGTCTGGATCGGCGGGCGGAAGGCCCTGGGCTGAGAGGGCGGCGGGGGCGCTGCCCCCATCGTCGCGTACCGCGCCGATTCCCCCGGAGTATTTTCGGCCAGATGACAGGGAACCGGGGATCAGAGGGGGGCCGCGAAGACCGCCGCACGGTAGGGGCCGAGGGCGCCGGTTTCGGTGGCGGTGCCGAGGTGGATGGCCTGGGGCGCGAGGATATTGGCGCGGTGGCCGGGGCTGTCCATCCAGCCGGCCACCGTGGCTTCGGGGTCGGGGTAGTTGAAGGAGAGGTTTTCCGCGACGAAGGACCAGCGGTAGCCGGTGCGTTCGAGGCGTTGCGCAGGCCCCGTGCCGTCGCTGCCGCCATGGCCCATGAAGCGGTTCTGCGCCATGTCGCGGGCCTGGTCCCGGGCCGCCCGTTCAGCATGGGGATCATGGGCGAGCGGGCCCAGGCCGTGGGAGGCGCGCGCCGCGTTGATGGCGGCGAAGGTGCGGGCCTCGTCCTCGGTCATGCGGCAAGCCGGGCGGCAAGGGCGGTCTGGCGGGCCAGGATTGCCGGCAGGTCGAGATGCGGCAGGGTGCCGTTCTGGACGATGTGGCGGCCTTCGACCAGCAGGTCGCGGACCTTCATCGGGCCCGCGAGCAGGAAGGCGGCGCGGTCCCAGGAGCCCGCGGCCTCGATTCCGGTCATGTCCCAGAGGGCGATGTCGGCGCGTTTGCCCGCTTCAAGGCGGCCGCAGTCGGGGCGGCCCAGCACATCGGCACCGCCGCGGGTGGCGATTTCCAGCGCCTCGCGGGCGCTCATCGCATCGGCGCCGTAGCGCACGCGCTGCAGGAGCATCGCCATGCGGGCCTCGGCCGCGAGGTTGCCGCTGTCGTTGCTGGCCGATCCGTCGACGCCCAGCCCCACCTTGACGCCCGCATCGCGCATCGGGCGCACCGGAGCGATGCCGGATCCCAGCCGGCAGTTCGAGCAGGGACAATGGGCGACACCGGTGCCGCTGCGTGCGAAGAGGTCGATTTCCGTCGTGTCGAGTTTGACGCAATGGGCGTGCCAGACGTCATCGCCCGTCCAGCCCAGCTCCTCGGCATACTGGCCGGGGCGGCAGCCGAAGGTGGCCTCGGAATAGGCGATGTCCTCGTCGTTCTCGGCCAGATGCGTGTGCATCATCACGCCCTTGTCGCGCGCCAGGATCGCCGCGTCGCGCATCAGGTCGCGCGAGACGGAGAAGGGCGAACAGGGGGCGACGGCGACGCGGATCATGGCACCTTCGGCGGCATCGTGGAAGCGGTCGATGACGCGGATGCAGTCCTTCAGGATCGCGGCTTCGGATTCGACCAGCGCATCGGGGGGCAGCCCGCCCTGGCTTTCGCCGATCGACATGGCGCCGCGGGTGGCGTGGAAGCGCAGGCCCACCTGCTGCGCGGCGGCGATGCTGTCATCCAGGCGCGCGCCGTTCGGGAAAAGATAGCAATGATCCGAGCTGAGCGTGCAGCCCGACAGCGCCAGTTCCGCCAGCCCCGTCAGTGCCGAGACATGCATTTCCTCGGGGCCGAAGCGCGACCAGATCGGATAGAGCGTCTGCAGCCAGCCAAAGAGCAGCGCATCCTGCCCGCCCGGCACCGCGCGCGTCAGCGTCTGGAAGAGGTGATGGTGCGTGTTCACCAGGCCGGGCGTGACCAGGCAGCCCTTCGCCTCGAGGATCCGCGCGCCTTCGGGGGCCGGCAGGGCGGGGCCGATGGCGCGGATCACCCCGCCTTGGACCAGGATGTCGGCACCGGTCTGTTCGGACCGGGTGTCGTCCATCGTCAGGATGTGGTCGGCGTTGCGGATCAGGATCGCGGTCATCAACCCTCCGGGATGGTCGAGAGGATCGCCAGCGCCGCCGCGTGCAGCGTGGGGTTTGCCGCCGCCAGAACCCGGCCGCCCATCAGCGCCGGGCCGCCCTGCCAGCTGGTGACGATGCCGCCGGCGGCCTCGACCACGCCGATGGGGCCCTGGATGTCGTAGGAATTCAGCCCCGCCTCGATCACCAGATCGACCGTGCCGATGGCCAGCAGCGCATAGGCATAGCAGTCCATGCCGTAGCGCGTCAGCTTGACCTGCTTCGCGACCTGCGCGAAGGCCGCGCCCTCGGCCCGGGTGCCCACTTCGGGGAAGGTGGTGAACAGCACCGCCTGCGACAGCTCCGTCGTGGCCGAGGTCGCAAGGGCGCGGTCGCCATGCGGGCCGGTCAGGCGGGCCTCGCCGAAGCCACCCCAGAAACGTTCGCGGGTATAGGGCTGGTCCACCATGCCCAGCAGGACGTTTTCGCCGTCCATCAGGCCGATCAGCACGCCCCAGGTCGGGGTGCCGCTGACAAAGCCGCGGGTGCCGTCGATCGGATCCAGCACCCAGGTCAGGCCGCTGGTGCCTGCGGCGGTGCCGAATTCCTCGCCCAGGATGGCGTCCTGGGGGCGGCGACGGCCCAGAACGGCGCGCATCGCCTGTTCGGCGGCGCGGTCGGCCTCGGTCACGGGGTCATAGCCACCGGCCAGCTTGTTGTCCTCGGACAGGTCCGCCTGGCGGAAATAGGGCAGGATCACCGCCGCTGCGGCATCTGCCATCTCGTGGGCACAGGCCAGCAGATCCGCCGCCTCTGCCATGTCGCGTTCCGCCACCATTGCGCCTCACCTTCCGGATAACAGATGGCAGCAGGGCTAACGCCCGGCAGCGCGCCTGACAAGCGCGCCCCGGCGAGAGGACGCATCGAGAGGGCGGTCTTGCCCCCGCCCCCGACAGGATCGCCTCAGGCGACGTCGCTCAGCACGCGGGCCAGTTCGAACAGGCGGCGGCGCTGATTTTCCGGAATCGCGTAGTAGGAGCGGATCAGCTCCAGCGCTTCCTTGTCGCCCATCACGTCCGCGGGCACGGAATCGCCGTGCAGCGAAGCGTTCTCGGCCTCGAGACCTTCGAAGAAGAAGCTGACGGGCACTTCGAGGGCATCTGCAATATCCCAAAGACGCGAGGCGCTGACGCGGTTGGCGCCGGTCTCGTATTTCTGGATCTGCTGGAACTTGATACCGACGCGTTCCGCGAGCTGCTGCTGGGTCATGCCCACCAGCCACCTGCGATGACGAATGCGTTTACCAACATGTACATCCACCGGATGAGTCATTCCTGGCTCCTGAATAGGCCCGGCCTGCTGTCGCCGATTGGGGAAACCGGCGCGTACCACGCAGGGCTAAGGTTGCAAATATAGACGCCGCGCATCCCTACAGCGTGTCCGGATGTTAACAGCTTTCAACCAAGACGCAAGTTGCACCCCGTCAGCAACACACCCGGAATTGTTGGTAATTCAATTTTCGACGGCACTTCAAGCCTGCGCCTATCGTCCCTGTTGTGCCATCCGCCGCGATGCAGCATCGTCGTGATTGCCGCACTGCGGCGGAACGTGCGTTTACCACGCATCTCTATCCTTAAGAAAACGCTAGGAAATGGGAGGATCTTCATGCGCGCCCTACGCTGCAACGCTCCGGGAAAGGCGCCGGTGCTGGAACGGATCGCGCTTCCGGCGCACGGTGAAAATGACGTGGTTGTGAAGATATGCGCGGCCGGGTTGAACTTTGCCGACACGCTGATGATCAGGGGCACGTATCAGGACACGCCGACTCATCCCTTCACGCTGGGTCTGGAATGCGCGGGCGTGATCGAAGCCGCCGGTTCAGGCAGCGGATTTACAATCGGAACGCGAGTCGCCGTGTACAGCGGCCAGGGCGCCCTGGCAGAAAAGGGCGTGTTTCCCGCCAGCCGCGCCGTCGCCCTGCCCGATGCCGTCCGCTATGTGGACGCGGCCGCCCTGCAGATCGCCTATGGCACCAGCCACCTTGCCCTGTCGCATCGCGCCCGCCTGCAACCCGGCGAAACCCTGGTCGTGCTGGGGGCCACCGGCGGCGTCGGCCTGACCGCCTGTGAACTGGGCCGGTTGATGGGGGCCACGGTGATCGCCGTGGCTTCGGGGGCGCAAAAAGAGTCTGTCGCCCGCGCCGCGGGCGCCCATTATTTCATCGACAGTACCACCCAGGACGTGCGGGCAGGCATCCTGGCCCTGGGCGGGGCCGACGTGGTCTATGATCCGGTGGGCGGCGCCCTCTTCACCGAGGCCTTCCGCGCCTGCAAGCCGCAGGCCCGGGTGCTGCTGATCGGCTTTGCCTCGGGCGACCTGCCCCAGGTCCGCCCGAACCACATGCTGGTCAAGAACATCGACCTGCTGGGGGTCTACTGGGGCGCCTACTATACCTTCGCCCCCGAGGTCGTCACGGCCTCGGTCGCGCAGCTGATGGCCTGGCTGGCCGAGGGCCGCCTGCATCCGCATGTCAGCGACACCTTCCCGCTGGACCGCGCGATGGAGGGCATCGCCCTGCTGCAGACCCGCCAGGCCACCGGCAAGGTCGTGATCACGATGTAAGGCAGCTCACACCCGGGTGCCGTTGCGCCGCGCCCGCGCCAGTTCCTGCTGCCAGGAATGCCGCCGCAGGCTGGCCGAGGGCCCGGGTTCGGTCATCTCGGCCTCGCGGCGCGGTGCGGGCGGCGGCCCGGCATCGGCGACGGCATAGCCCATCTTCAGCAGCTCGGCCATGCGGGCCGCGACCTCTCCGGCGCCCCGGTCCTGCACATAAAGGCAGATCAGCTGGGTCCCCAGCTCGGGCAGTTCGCCGCCGTGGTCGATCACCTGCAGCATCGGCGGCTCGGTCCCCTCGATCATCACGCTGATGGCCAGATCGGCCGAGACCGTGGCCTCGACCGTCCGGTCCGATGCGGTATCCACCGCGTTCTCCCAGTCGATGCCGCCCTGCTCCATCATGCGGATGGCATGGGGCCGAAACAGGCAGTTGCGCCCCGAGGCAAAGCGCAGCGGCCGATGCCGCCAGGCCTGGCCGCCATGACCGCCGATCCAGGCCAGCGGCCGTTCGTCCAGGATGGTGGCCCGCGGCCCCGGTTCCCGTTCGGTGGTCAGGATGATGTCGATCTCGCCGCGCTCGAACTGCTCCTTCAGGCTGCGGGTATAGCCCGAGACCAGCTGCACCTTCATCCGCGGAAATTCCGACACGAATCTCTGCAGCACGCCCGGCACCACCGGATAAACGATGTCATGCGGCACCCCGAGGACAAATTCCCCCTCGTAATTCTTGCTGGTCAGCCGGGTCAGCGCCTCATCATTCATTTCGATGATGCGTCGGGCATAACCCAGCAACTGCTCTCCGGCCGAGGTCAGCGCGATACGCCGGCTGGAGCGGTCCAAAAGCTCGATCCCAAGCATTTCCTCCAGCCGTTTCAACTGCATGGACACAGCCGACTGGGTAAAATTCAGGATCCCCGCGGCCTTGGTGACACCGCCGTGATCCGCCACCGCGACGAAGCTGCGCAGCGAGGTCATGTCCAGATTCCGCATATCATCAAATCCCGTGATGTTGTTTCGCAGAAACATTCATTTCCAATATTGATCATACTCCGCCATATCCATCAACGGAAATCATGAAGACAGACGGATAGATCAGCGCCCTGAAAGGAAACGACATGAGCACGCGCCTTCTGACCACCGACCTGTCCCGGACGGCCCCAGCCAAGCGCTCGCCGTTCGAGACCTTTGCAACCTTCCTGCAGATCCGCCGCGAGCGCCGCGCCCTGGCCCACCTCAGCGACGAGATGCTGGCCGACATCGGCCTGAGCCGCGACACCGCCCGCACCGAGGCGGCCCGCCGGATCTGGGACGCACCGCGCCGTCTGGCCTGCTGAAGGCCCCTGCCGCCCTAGGCGGCCCCCTTTGTCCCGGAACTTGCCCCGCTCCCGTTTGGCAAGTCTCCCCTTGTGCCCGCGGTCTCCCCGACCCCCGGCACATACTCGACCCGCCGGGCCCCTTCCCTGACCGGAAGGACACACGCGCCCCGCGGGTCTTTTTTTCGTCACGACGCCTCACAAGGCTATTTGTTCCGATCAACTATCTTGAAATGCCGGACCGGCTTCCCGATATTCAGTGCAAACACGCCACACGGGCGTGAAGCAGATTCAATCGGAGGCTCTCATGGCTGATTTCAGAACGATGCGCACGGCGGCGGGCAGCCGCGCCGCGTCCATCGACGCGGGGCTGCGCGCCCACATGAACAAGGTGTACGGCACCATGTCCGTGGGGATGCTCATCACCGCGCTGGTCTCCTGGGCCGTGGGCACGACACCGGCGCTGATGGCCGTCTTCCGCAACATGGAAACCGGCCAGATGACGATCCTGGGCTGGGCCGTGATGTTCGCCCCGCTGATCATGGTCTTCGCCTTCGGCGCCGCGATCAACCGCCTGTCGGTGGCGGGCGCACAGCTCTTCTTCTACGCCTATGCGGCGGTGATGGGCCTGTCGCTCAGCTGGATCTTCCTGGCCTTCACCGGCATCTCGATCGCCCAGGTCTTCCTGGTCACCGCCATCGCCTTCGCCGGCCTCAGCCTCTACGGCTACACCACCAAGAAGGACCTGTCCGGCATGGGCACCTTCCTGATGATGGGCGTGATCGGCATCCTGGTGGCCTCGGTGGTGAACATCTTCCTGGGCAGCCCGGCGCTCTACTTCGCCATCTCGATCATCGGCGTGCTGCTCTTCGCGGGCCTGACCGCCTATGACACCCAGAACATCAAGACGACCTACATCCAGCACGCCCGCGTCGCCGACCAGGAATGGCTGGGCAAGGCCGCGATCATGGGCGCCCTGCAGCTCTACCTCGACTTCATCAACATGTTCATGTTCCTGCTGCAGATCTTCGGCAACCGCGACTGACGCGCCCGCCACCGAAACGCCGAAGGGCCGGTCACATCGACCGGCCCTTTCTCGTTTCCGCCCCATTTTCTTGTTCCAAATACCTCGGGGGAATCGACCGCAGGTCGATGGGGGCAGCGCCCCCTCTTCACTCCCCACGGGCCTCCCACCGCATCTGGATGGCCGGGAACAGCAGGCCGTTGGGCAGCCGCACCTCGATCCCCGCCTTCGGCTCGAACCCAAGCGCCGCATAGAACGGCGCCGCCGTCAGCGTCGCCTGGACGTGCAGCACCCGGATCCCCGCCGCCCGGGCCGAGCGCATGACCCGCGCGATCACCCGCCGCCCAAGCCCCTGCCGGATCGCATCGGGATCGGTGGCGACATGGCGGATATGGGCCTCGCCGCTGCGCCCCGGCGCTCCGTGCGGCGACGAATCGGTCCATCCGCCCCCCGCCAGCACACGCTCGTCGATCTCGGCGATGAAATAGGTCCCGCAGGTCAGCACCCCGGGCCGGGCGCGGCCGATCAGCGGCAGCGCCTCGCGCAGCAGTTCGGGCGGGTAGTCGGCCGCCAGAAGCGCCCGGTACGACCGCTGGATCATCCGGCCGACGGCCTCGGTATCGGCGGGCAGCGCCGGGCGGATCAGCAGCCGGTCATCGGCCAGCAGGGCCTGCGGCAGCCGCGGCGGCCGGGCATCGGCCGGCCGGGCGTAGGGGGGTAAGTCACAAGGTGGAAGGGGGGACATGAGGGGGCTCCGATCACGGGTCTGTCTGGGGGAAGACAGGGCGCGGCCCCAAAAGAAAAAGCCGCGCTCTGCGGCGCGGCTTTCTGCATGGTCGTCGAAGGGGATCTTACTTGATCTTGCCTTCTTTGTACTCGACATGCTTCCGCACCACCGGGTCGTACTTTCGTACGGTCATCTTCTCGGTCATGGTACGCGCGTTCTTCTTGGTCACGTAGAAATGGCCCGTGCCCGCGGTCGAGTTCAGACGGATCTTGATAGTCGTCGGCTTCGCCATTGTTTCTCTCCTGCATCAGACGCAGGACGCCCACGGCGGGCACCTCGTCCTTCTCGAAAACTCTTGAAGCCCGGCTTCTACTTGAACGCGGCCCCGAGTCAACTGCGAATCTCGGGGGCTTCCGCGCTTTTTCACCAAAAAGGGCGGCCGCAGCCGCCCTTTTCCGTGCCGGGGATCAAATCCCGCCAGCCAGACCCCTTACTGGGTCGCCGTGGCGCTGCCGGTCGAGGCCCCGCTCATGTCAGTGCCCTTCGGCGCGGCATCATCCGATTTCTTCTGCTCGTCCTTGGTGACGAAGGCCGGGGCGGCCTCCAGGTCGTCCTTGGTGGACGAGGTGATCAGCCGCGGCTTGCCCTGGTCATCGTTCTGGACCTGCAGGCTGGCCATCTGGATGGCGACATGCTTTTCGCCCATCCCCAGGAAGCCGCCGACGCCGATCACCACGCCCTTCACCTGGCCATCCATCGAGATGATCAGATCGTCGATGCTGCCGACCTTGTCATCAGCGCTGTTGAACACGGTCGAGCCGATCAGGTTGTCCGCCAGGATCGTGTTGTCATCCTGCATGGTGATCTGGCCATCGACCGGCTGCGTCTGATCCTTGGCATCCGCCATCGTCTCGGCCGGAGCCGAGGGATCGGTGCCCTGCGCCATGTCGGTCGAAGTATCGCCCGTGGTCGAGGTCACGGTGGCGCCGCTCGGGTCGGTGGTGGTGGTGGCGTCGGCCGTGGCGCTGCCGTCCGCCGTGGCGCTGGCCGAGGCCGAGGGCTTCGGTGCCGTGGCATCCTGGGTCGCGGCAAAGCCTGCAAGCGGCGCCGAGGCGACAAGGGCGATCAGGGCGGCGGTGCTGGTGGTGCGGAACAGCTTGGTCATGGTCTCACTCCTTCAGGTCTGCGGCGACCCGTCCGGGGGTGCCGCCTTCTGGGGGATCAACCCGCTGCCCCCGGGGCGACGTTCCATCGCCCGCCCGGCCCCATCGGCGGATCCCGGCCTGCTGCAGCGCGGCGGATGCGCGGGTTCCCTCTGGCGGGAAAAATCTGCCGTCCGGCAACCGCCGGACGAAAGGCCGTCAACCGAAAGGCCAGTGGATGGAAATGCGCGGAGGGCCTGTAAGCCGGATTTTGTTCCCCGGGTCGCCCCGGTTCGATGATCATTCATCTCGGACCACGGTTACCCGTGGCCTCTAGCTGCCAACCCGGACTTCCGGGCCAGGACGGCCCTGCGGTGACACCAGGTGCCCCGCGTGAAGTCCCTATTCGGCATTGCTCCCGGTGGGGCTTGCCATGCCGGTCCGGTTACCCGTCCCGCGGTGCGCTCTTACCGCACCGTTTCACCCTTGCCCCGGACCTTCCGAAGAAGCTGTCCCATGCGGGACGACCGGGGCGGTCTGTTCTCTGTGGCGCTGTCCCTGGGGTTGCCCCCGCCGGGCGTTACCCGGCACCGTTGCCCTGTGGAGTCCGGACTTTCCTCGACGGGGGTACCCCCGACGCGATCATCCGGCCCTCCGCGCCCGCGCCCCTTAGCGGGCCGCGCGGCGCCGGTCAATCACCCGCGGCCATCCCGGGCCAAAGCAATTCCGTTGCCCCGGCTTCGGGCTTGGGTCATGATCCGCGCGAAAGGACCATACCCATGCGCAAGTTTCTCGTCGTCCTGGACGACAGCCGCGAATGCCTGAACGCGATGCGCTTTGCCGCCATGCGCGCCGCCCATACCGGCGGCGGCGTGACGGTTCTGTCGGTCATCGAACCCGAGGAATTCGGCCACTGGATCGGCGTCGGCGACCTGATGCGCGCCGAGGCCCGCGAACGCATCGAGGCCCATTTCGAGGTCTTCGCCAAATGGATGCGCGACCGCCAGAAGGTCCAGCCCGAACTGGTCATCCGCGAAGGCGAACCCTACGAGCAGATCCTGGCGCAGATCCGCGAGGACCCCGAGATCGGCGTGCTGGTGCTGGGTGCGGCCAAACACAAGGCCGGCCCCGGGCCGCTCGTCTCGGCCATGAGCCGCAACGCGGGTTCGCTGCCGGTGCCCGTCACCATCGTTCCCGAAGACCTCTCGAAAGAGCGCCTCGAGGCCATCACCTGAGGGCGCGCGCCGCACCTTAGAATGGTTCCAAAGATTGACAGCGGCCCGCCGAAAGCGCATATCGGGGGCTGACAGAAAGGGCCTGCCGATGTTCATCCAGACCGAATCCACGCCGAACCCCGCCACGCTGAAATTCCTGCCCGGTCAGACCGTGCTGGACATGGGCACGGCGGATTTCCCCTCGGCCGCCACGGCCGACACCTCTCCGCTGGCGAAACGGCTGTTCAGCGTCGATGGCGTCACCGGTGTCTTCTTCGGCACCGATTTCGTCACCGTGACCAAGGCCGACACGCTGGAATGGGACCACCTGAAGCCCGCGCTGCTGGGCGCCATCATGGAGCACTTCCAGTCGGGAGAGCCGGTGATGGGCGGTTCCGCCGCGCCCGCCTCGGGCCATGCCGACCATGACGGCCCCGACGAAGAGATCGTCGGCCAGATCAAGGAACTGCTCGATACCCGCGTGCGTCCCGCCGTGGCGCAGGACGGCGGCGACATCACCTTCCACGGCTTCGACCGTGGCGTCGTCTATCTGCACATGCAGGGCGCCTGCGCGGGCTGCCCCTCTTCGACGCTGACGCTGAAGATGGGGATCGAGAACCTGCTGCGGCACTACATCCCCGAAGTGACCGAGGTCCGTCCGGTCGCCGTATAAGGCGCCGCCCCTCGCTTTGGATCTTCCCGGCCTGCCGAAGCCCCCTTCGGCAGGCCGTTTCACGAAAGCACGCCCCTTGCCCTGCGATCCGACCGCCGCCCTGATCCTTGCCATCGACACCTCTGCCCCGCATTGCGCCGCGGCGCTGTTGCGCGGCGACACGCTGCTGGCCGAACGGCTGGAGCCCATGGCCCGCGGCCAGGCCGAACGCCTGGTCCCCCTACTGGAGGAGCTGCTGGCCGAGGCCCGCTGCAGCTGGGCCGATCTGGACGCGCTGGCGGTGGGGGTGGGGCCCGGCAACTTCACCGGCATCCGCATCGCGGTGGCGCTGACGCGCGGGCTGGCACTGGCGCTGAAGATCCCCGCCATCGGCATCACCGGCTTCGAGGCGCTGGCCCTTGCTGCCCCCCGCCCGGCGCTGGCCACCCTGCCCGCGCCGCGCGACCAGATCTACGGCCAGCTGTTCGACACGACGGGCACGTCCCCGGCGCAGCTGTTCGATGCAACCGCGATCCCGGCCGAGCTGACCCCCGCAGGCACCGTCGTGCTGGGCGCCGCCCCCGGCGCGCAGCCCGCCGCCCCGAACCCCGCCCCGGCGCTGGCGCTGGCGGCACGGGCCCGGCTGGGCCAGGACCACGCGCCCCCCGCCCCCTTCTACCTGCGCCCCGCCGATGCCGCCCCGCCGCGCGACGCGCCGCCCCGGATCATCCCATGACCCCCGAGGATCTTGCCCACCTGCACGCGCTGTGCTTTTCCACGCCGCGTCCATGGACCGCACCGGAATTCGCCCAATTGCTGGGCGACCCCGCGAATTTCATCGTCACGGAACCCTCGGGCTTCCTGCTGGGCCGGGTCATCCTGGACGAAGCCGAGGTGCTGACGCTGGCCGTCGATCCCGCCGCGCGACGCCAGGGCACCGGGCGGGCGCTGATGACCCGCTTTGCCGACGAAGCCCTTGCCCGCAACGCCGCAAATGCCTTTCTCGAGGTCGCTTCCGATAACGAAGCTGCCATCGGCCTCTATCTTGCCGCAGGGTTCCGGTTGACCGGCCGCCGTCCGCGCTATTACCGCGCGCCCGATGGTTCGTCCAAGGACGCCGAAATCATGGGCAAGAGCCTGGCCTGAGGCGTGCAGCGCGCCACACCGGTTCAACCAAACGGTCAGGAAATTCTATTGACCGGATGTGGGGCCTCTGTCCTAAATCGAGAGGATCGTTCCGATCCTCAAGGCTAGGGCCGCAGCCGACCGGACGACAAGACGGCCAAGCAAACGGGAGACACGCATGACCCTCAAGACCACTTTCCTCGGCGCTGCCGCGACTGCCCTCGTGATGGCGGCCTCCGCGGCCGTGGCCGAACCCGCCCTGATCTATGACCTGGGCGGCAAGTTCGACAAGTCCTTCAACGAGGCCGCCTATCACGGCGCCGAACAATGGGCCAAGGACACCGGCGGCAAGTACAAGGACATTGAGATCAGCTCGGAAGCGCAGCGCGAACAGGTCCTGCGCCGCTTTGCCGAAGAGGGTTTCACCCCGATCATCACGACCGGCTTCTCGTTCTCGACCCCGATCGCGAACATCGCCGCCGACTATCCCGACATCAAGTTCGTGACCATCGACGGCTATGTCGACCCGGATGCGCATCCGAACGTGCTGTCGGTGCTGTTCAAGGAAGAAGAGGGGTCGTACCTGGTGGGCGTGCTGGCGGCGATGAAATCGACCACCGGCACCGTGTCCTTCGTCGGCGGCATGGACATCCCGCTGATCCGCAAGTTCGGCTGCGGCTTTGCCCAGGGCGCCAAGTCGGTCAACCCCGACATCAAGGTCATCGCCAACATGATCGGCACCGATCCCTCGGCCTGGAACGACCAGCTGAAGGCATCCGAGCTGACCAAGGCGCAGATCGCGCAGGGCTCTGACGTGATCTTTGCCGCTGCCGGCGCCTCGGGGCTGGGCGTGCTGCAGACCGCCTCGGACGAGAACGTCTATGGCATCGGCGTCGACGCCAACCAGAACTACCTGCATCCGGGCCATGTGCTGACCTCGATGCTCAAGCGCGTCGACCTGGCCACCTACGAGGCCATGAAGGAAGGCGATGCCCTGAAGACCGGCGTGTCGGTGCGCGGCCTGAAGGAAGACGGCGTGGGCTACGCCGTGGACGACAACAACAAGGACCTGATCACCCCCGAGATGGCCGCCGCCGCCGAAAAGGCCAAGGAAGGCATCATCGCGGGCACGATCAAGGTGCACGACTACTCGACCGACAACACCTGCCCGGCGCTTCAGTTCTGAGGCACGCCGCCGGCCGGGGCCCCTGCCCCGCCGGACGCAGGATGAGCAGGGGCCGCAAGACCCGCGGCCCCTGTTCCGCATTCCGCACCCACCATGCACGCACGGGACGCCGCATATGACAGACATTGCCCCCGCCATCGAGCTCAAGGGGATCTCGAAGGCCTTCGGCCCGGTGCAGGCCAACAAGGACATTTCCATCCGCGTCATGCCGGGAACCATTCATGGGATCATCGGTGAAAACGGCGCGGGCAAGTCGACCCTGATGTCGATCCTCTACGGCTTCTACAAGGCCGATGCGGGCGAGATCTGGATCGACGGCAGAAAGACCGAGATCACCGACAGCCAGGCCGCCATCGCCGCCGGCATCGGGATGGTCTTCCAGCACTTCAAGCTGGTCGAGAACTTCTCGGTCGTGGAAAACGTGATCCTGGGCGCCGAGGACGGCGCCTTCCTGCGCCCCTCCGTGTCCAAGGCCCGCAAGACGCTGAAACAGCTGGCCGAGGAATACGAGATGCACGTCGACCCCGACGCGCTGATCGAACATCTTTCCGTCGGCCACCAGCAGCGGGTCGAGATCCTGAAGGCCCTCTACCGGGAGGCCAACATCCTGATCCTGGACGAGCCGACGGGCGTGCTGACGCCCGCCGAGGCCGACCACCTGTTCCGCATCCTTGCCAACCTGCGCAAGGAGGGCAAGACCATCATCCTGATCACCCACAAGCTGCGCGAGATCATGGAGATCACCGACACGGTTTCGGTGATGCGGCGCGGCCAGATGACCGCCACCGTCAAGACCGCCGAGACCTCTCCCGAGGAGCTGGCCGAGCTGATGGTGGGCCGCAAGGTGCTGCTGCGCGTCGACAAGACGCCGCCCGTCCCGGGCGAGGTGGTGCTGTCCGTGAAGGACCTGCACGTCACCGATGACAAGGGCGTCGAGCGCGTCAAGGGCATCTCCTTCGACATCCGCGCCGGAGAGATCCTTGGCATCGCGGGCGTCGCCGGCAACGGCCAGTCGGAACTGATGAACGTGCTGGGCGGCATCATGGAAGGCACCGGCCAGATCACCATGATGGGCGCGCCCCTGCCGCTTTCGGGCAAGGGATCGGACGGTCATGCCCGGCGCGAGGCCTCGATCGGCCACGTCCCCGAGGATCGCCAGCGCGAGGGCCTGATCATGGAATTCTCCGCCTGGGAGAACACCGTCTTCGGCTATCACCTGGATCCGCAGTGGCAAAAGGGTCTGCTGATGGACAATGCCGCCATCCGCAGAGAGGCGGCGGCCAAGATGGACCGTTTCGACGTGCGGCCCCCCGACCCCGAACTGAAGGCCAAGAACTTCTCGGGCGGGAACCAGCAGAAGATCGTCCTGGCGCGCGAGATCGAGCGCAACCCCGACCTGCTGCTGATCGGCCAGCCGACGCGCGGCGTCGACATCGGCGCGATCGAGTTCATCCACCAGGAAATCGTCCGCCTGCGCGACGCGGGCAAGGCGGTGCTGCTGGTCTCGGTCGAGCTGGACGAGATCATGTCGCTATCGGACCGCATCGCGGTGATGTTCGACGGTCAGATCATGGGCGAACGCCTGCCCGGCCAGACCACCGAACGCGAACTGGGCCTGCTGATGGCGGGCATCGCCGGCGAACCCGGCAAAGAAGACTGGAAGGCGGTCGAGGAAAGCCTCGCGGCCGTGGAACAAGAAGGGGCTTCCCAAAATGGATAGGATGCCTGCCTGGGCCGATGTGGTCCTGGTCCCGCTGATCTCGGTGCTGCTGGCGGCGCTGATTTCCGCCATTGCCATCGTGCTGATCGGGGAAAACCCCTGGGAAGCCTTCAAGATCATGGTCGAGGGCGCGCTGATGAAGTCCTCGGGCTGGGGCTATACGCTCTACTATGCCACGAACTTCATCTTCACCGGCCTTGCAGTGTCGGTGGCGTTCCATGCGCGGCTGTTCAACATCGGCGGCGAAGGCCAGGCGGTGCTGGGCAGCCTGGGCGTGACCCTGGTGTGCCTGTTCATCCCCTGGCCGAACTGGGAACTGGCGATCCTGGGATCGACGGTGGCCGCGGCGGTCTTCGGGGCGCTGTGGATGCTGATCCCGGCCTATCTGCAGGCCAAGCGCGGCAGCCATATCGTGATCACCACGATCATGTTCAACTTCATCGCGGCGGCGCTGATCAACTACCTGCTGGTCAACCACCTGCGCCCGATGGGCTCGATGGAGCCGGCATCCGCGGTCTTCCCTGCCGCCACCCACCTGCCCAGCTTCCATGACATGTTCTCGTTCATGGGGCCGAAGATGTTCCGCGGCTCGCCGGCGAACGTCAGCTTCTTCCTGGCGATCCTGGCGGCGGTTTTCGTCTGGCTGCTGATCTGGCACACCCGGCTGGGCTACGCGATCCGTTCGCTGGGGTTCTCGGAATCGGGGGCGAAATACGCGGGCATCTCTCCGGTCAAGGTGATGATAATCGCGCTGCTGATCTCGGGCGGGCTGTCGGGCCTGATGGGCGTCAATGCCACGCAAGGCGAGGCCGAACGGCTGATCCTGAACTCGGCCGAGGGCGCGGGCTTCATCGGTATCGCCGTGGCGCTGATGGGGCGCAACCACCCGCTGGGCGTGGTGCTGGCCTCGATCCTGTTCGGCTTCCTGTATCAGGGCGGCGCCGAGCTGGCCATGTGGACCTCGATCCCGCGCGAGCTGATCATCGTCATCCAGGCCCTGGTGATCCTGTTCACGGGGGCGCTCGACAACCTGGTGCGCTGGCCGCTGGTCAGCCTGTTCGCAGCCCTGCGCCGGAAGGAAGGCTGACATGGACCTGAGCACAATCATCGAAATCCTGGGCTCGACCATCCGGCTGGGCACGCCGCTGCTGCTGATGTGCCTCGCGGGGCTCTTTTCGGAGCGCGCGGGCGTCGTCGACATCGGCCTTGAGGGCAAGGCGCTGGTCGCGGCCTTCTTCTCGGCGGCGGTGGCCTATGTGTCGGGCTCGGTCGTGCTGGGGCTTCTGGCGGGCATCGCCGCCTCGCTGGTGTTCTCGCTGATCCATGGCCTGGCCTCGATCACCTTCCGCGGCAACCAGCTGATCTCGGGGGTGGCGCTGAACTTCCTCGCCTCGGGGGTGACGGTTCTGATCTCTCAGACCTGGTTCGGCCAGGGCGGGCAGACGCCGACGCTGGGCAACGTGCGCTTCCTGCCCGTCACCCTGCCCTTCGCCGATGCCATCGAACCGGTGCCGGTGCTGGGGCCGATCTACCACGACCTGATCTCGGGGCATTCGATCCTGGTCTACGTGGCCTTCCTGCTGGTGCCGGTCACCTGGTGGATCCTCTACCGCACGCGCTTTGGCCTGCGCCTGCGCGCCGTGGGCGAGAACCCCGGCGCCGTCGACACCGCCGGCGTCTCGGTCGCGCGGCTGCGCTTCAGCGCGGTGCTGATCGCGGGGCTGCTGTGCGGCCTGGCGGGCAGCTACCTGTCCACCGCCCTGCAGGCGGGCTTCGTCAAGGAGATGGTCGCGGGCCGCGGCTACATCGCCCTGGCGGCGCTGATCTTCGCCAAGTGGCGGCCCTGGTACGCGCTGTCGGCCACGATGCTGTTCGGCCTGCTGCAGGCGGTGGCGCTGCGCTACCAGAACATCAACCTGGGCGACGGCATCGTCATCCCCGTGCAGTTCATGAACGTGCTGCCCTACATCCTGACGATCATCATCCTGGCCGGATTCGTCGGCGCCGCGGTCCCGCCGCGCGCCAGCGGCGAGCCCTACAGCAAGGAACGCTGAGGCCGCACGGCCACGCATGCGGAATTGAACGCCCCGCGGACTTGTCCGACGGGGCGTTTTTCGTGCAAGCGAAAGCTGTTCGCCGGAGGAGGAACGGGCAGGCGGATGCGCGTCGCTGTTGCGCGCGCGCCCCGCTTGACGCTAGGAATAGCCATGATCTACCTGCCCATCGCCGAGGTCTCCGTGAACATCTACCTGCTGCTGGGCCTTGGCGGCCTGGTGGGGGTTCTTTCGGGCATGTTCGGTGTCGGCGGCGGGTTCCTGATCACGCCGCTGCTTTTTTTCGTGGGCATCCCGCCGTCGGTGGCGGTGGCGACCTCGGCGAACCAGATCGTCGCCTCGTCGGTCTCGGGGCTGTTCGCGCATCTGAAACGCAAGACCGTCGATCTGAGGATGGGCGTGCTGATGCAGGCCGGCGGCGTCGCCGGGGCCGCGATCGGCGTCTTCATCTTCAAGATGCTCAAGCAGCTCGGCCAGGTCGATCTGCTGGTCAACCTGTGCTACGTGGTCTTCCTGGGCGCCATCGGCGGGCTGATGTTCGTCGAAAGCCTGCGCGCCATCCGCCGGGCCGGGCGCGGCGGCCCGGTGCCCAGGCGCAAGCAGCGCGGCTGGGTGCATACCATGCCGCTGAAGATGCGCTTCCGCACCTCGGGCCTCTACATCTCGGTCATTCCGCCGGTGCTGGTGGGCTTCTTCGTGGGGGTGCTCTCGGCCATCATGGGGGTGGGCGGCGGCTTCATCATGGTGCCGGCGATGATCTACATCCTGCACATGCCCACCAAGGTGGTGATCGGCACCTCGCTGTTCCAGATCATCCTGGTGGCGGCCTTCACCACCTTCCTGCATGCCGTCACCTTCCACACGGTCGATATCCTGCTGGCGCTTTTCCTGCTGATCGGCGGCGTCATCGGCGCCCAGATCGGCACCCGCATCGGTGCGAAACTCAAGGCCGAACAGCTGCGCATCCTGCTGGCGATGCTGGTCCTCGGGGTCTGCCTGAAGCTCGCCTTCGGCCTCTTCCTGCCGCCCTCCGACGTCTACTCGATCACGGCCCTGCAATGACCCGCTTCCTGCTTGCCCTCGCCCTGCTCCTGTCGCCGCTGGCAGCCTTTGCCCAGGCGTCAAAGACCCCCGACGAACAGGTTGTGCTGGGCCTCAGCCAGAACCGCGTCGCCATCACCGCCAATTTCGACGGATCCGAGCTGCTGATCTTCGGCGCCGTCAAACGCGAGCAGCCCGCCAGGGTGCCGCCGCTCGATGTCATCATCACCGTCGCCGGCCCCTCGGAAACGCTGGTCATCCACCGCAAGGCGCGCCGCGCCGGGATCTGGGTGAACACCGACCAGGTGACGATCCGCTCGGCCCCCAGCTTCTACGCCGTGGCCACCTCGGCGCCGCTCGACACCTCGCTCACCGCCACCGAGGACCTCCGCCACCGCATCACCATCCCAAGCGCGATCCGCTACATCACCTCGCGCGACGATGTCCTCGACGAGGACAACTTCGTCGACGCCCTGATCCGCATCCGCGAGCGCAACCACCTCTACCTGGTCAACGAACGCTCGGTCCGCTTCGACGAACAGACGCTGTTCCGCACCTCCATCGCCCTGCCCTCGAACCTCGAGGAGGGCGATTACACCGTGCGCGTCTTCCTGACCCGCGAAGGCCACGTCGTCTCGACCCACGAAGCCCGGCTGCATGTCGGCAAGGTCGGCCTGGAACAATGGCTCAACAGCCTCTCGCGCGACAACGCGACGCTCTACGGCCTGCTGGCGATCCTGATCGCGGTGCTCTCGGGCTGGGCCGCCTCCGAGGCCTTCCGCCTGCTGCGCCGCCAGTAACGCGCCCCTGGCCCCCGATGCCCACACCCTCCATTTTCTTGTCCTGAAATACCTCGGGGGAGTCAGCCACAGGCTGACGGGGGCAGCGCCCCCTGCCCGGCCCACAGTCAAGGCCCCGTCAAACCCCGCTCAAAGCCCCAGCGTATGGTCCCGCAGCCAGGCCATGAAGCCGCGCGGATCGGCCTGCAGCTGCGCCATGCGCTCGGGGCCCACCACCTCGCCCACCACCGGCGTCTGGGGGCGGTTCAGCGTATGGACGATCTCGTGCAGCAACAGCCCCTGCCTCAGCACCCCCGAGATCCGGTTCGCCACGTGGTAGGCCCGGGAATTCGCCCCGGTAAAGTGGATCGGCACGACCTGCGCTCCGCTGCGGCGGATCATCTGGGCGGTAAAGACGTTCCATTCGGCCTCGACCACCGGGCCGAACATCGTGGCCGAGGTCGCAACCACCCCCGACGGAAACACCGCCACCAGCCCGCCCTGCTTCAGATGCGCCATGGCCTTCGCGCGCATCTCGACCATCTTTGGCTGCGCCTCGGGGTCATGGGGGAACGGCACGGTGATCATGAACGACGACGCCACCTCGTCCAGCCCGTCCAGCACCGAGCGCGTCAGGATCCGGTAATCCTGACGCCGCCGGCCGATCAGCTCGGCCAGGATCATGCCATCGACCAGCCCGTGCGGGTGATTGGCCACCACCACCACAGGGCCGGTCCTGGGGATATGCGCCAGCTGGTCCTCGGGCGTGGTCACGGGAATGCCCATGACATCCAGGCAGCCCTTCCAGAAGGCCTGGCCGCGCGGGCTGCCCATGCGCTCGAACCGGCGGATCAGCCGCAGGATCGTCAGCTTGCCGGTCATCCACTCCATCGTGCGGATGACATTGCGCTTCAGCGGATCCTCGAAGGTGGTGGAATAGGTCAGCGTGCGCCGGTCGTAACGGGTGACGCCCGGCGCCTGCCCCCGCCCCGTCAGGGCACCATGATCCTGGGAACTGTCCACCACCGGCCTTCACCCGTCCTTGCACTGCCGGACCGCGCTGCGGCCCGCGGTTACATGTCCTCGCCGAAGCGGTTCGCCACCAGATGCGCCAGTGCCTCGGCCAGCGCCACGGCATCGGGCCCCGAGGTCTCGACCTCGATGGTGCTGCCCTTGCCGGCCGCCAGCATCAGCAGGCCCATGATGCTGTCACCGGATGTCGAATCGCCATCCCGGCTGACCTCGGCGCGGGCATCGAAACCCTCGACCACTTCCACGAACTTGGCCGAAGCCCGGGCATGCAGCCCCTTTTCGTTGACGATGGTCAGCGTCCGCAGAACGTTCTCGGTCATCTCCCCTCCCTCAGCCTCCGCTCAGGTTGCGGCTGTCGATATATTTGCGACCCGCTTCCGTCGCGTCGCGCACAGCCTCCGGGAGCGACTTATGGCGCGACTTCGCCAGCTTGATCAAGGCCGGAAGATTGACACCGTAAAGGATCCGCCTGTCGTCCGGCCGGCAGGCCATCAACGACAGATTGCTGGGAGAGCCGCCGAACATGTCGGTGACGACGACAACACCATTGCCCTGGTCGACCAGGTTGGCGGCGGCGCAGATCTCCTGCTCCTTGCCGGCGCGGCTGTCATCCACCCCGATCGAGATCGCCTCGATACCGGGTTGCATGCCCACCACATGTTCCACCGCGGCCTTGTATTCACGGGCCAGCCCGCCATGGGCAACGATGACAATTCCGATCAATGCCGGGATCCCTTCCGCTTTCCGGGCCACGGTCATCCCTTGCCGCCCCCGAGCTGGCGTCCTTCCTGCTCTCGGTGCCTAATTGACACTTGCCAGCCGGCCTCCGCAAGGGCCTGCCCCAGCCTTTCCGCCAAAGTGACGGAACGGTGCTTGCCCCCGGTACAGCCGAACCCGATCGCCAGATGCGCCTTACCCTCCTCGATATAGGCCGGCAACAGCATCAGCGTAAGGTCCGTGACCTTCTGCAGGAACGGATCAAAGCGCGGATCCGCCGCCACATAGGCCTGCACCGCCGGGTCCATCCCCGTCAGGTCGCGCAGCGTGGGTTCCCAGTAGGGATTGCGCAGGAAACGCACGTCGAACACCATGTCGATGCCGCGCGGCAGGCCACGCTTGTAGCTGAAGCTCTGCAGGTTGATCGCCATGCCCTGCGCGCCCTCGGCGGCGAACAGGCGGCCGATCTCGGCGCGCAGGTCGTGGATCGTCATGTCCGAGGTATCGACCAGCACGTCGGCGCGCCCCCGCACCGGCCCCAGCAGGTCGAATTCACGCGCGATGCCGTCCTCGGGGGTTTCGGCGGGGGCCAGCGGATGGCGGCGGCGGGTCTCGGAAAAGCGGCGCGACAGGACCTCGGCCCGGCAATCGAGGTACAGCACCTCCAGCGGCACGCCCTGGCGGCGGCGCAGGTGGTCGACCAGTTCCGTCAGCCCGGCGGTCGAGAAATCCCGGTTGCGCACATCCACCCCAAGCGCCAGAGGCCCCGGCGGCGGACCGTCCAGCAGCCTTGGCAGCAGCGACAGCGGCAGGTTGTCGATGGCCTCGAATCCCAGATCCTCCAGCGCGCGGATCGCGGTGGAGCGGCCGGCCCCGGACGGGCCCGTCACCAGCACGAGGCGCGGCTGCAGGCCGGGCATGTTATGTCCATTGGGCATGGGTGCCGCCGGTCAAGGTACCTTTGCAGCGTCGGGACGCTAATGGGCACGTCCCCCCCGCAGATATTGCAGAATCGCCGCCGGAAAGGCGACATTTCCACTATTGTGGAGCAAGGTTAAGGAAACCCCCAGCAAAATCGTGCTGCGATGCGGCGGAAGCCTGTCGGATTCCGGGGTTGCAAGATCGACAACCAGCGCAACCGGGGTCGGTCCGGCGGGATCGGCGTGCAGGATTCCGACGCCGCGGGCCTCGATCAGGCCCCGGATCGTGTCGGGGGCCTCGGCGATCAGCGCTTCGCCCTGTCGGGTCAGGATCACCCGGTCATCGGCCACCAGCTGCGCGCCGCGCGCCATCAGCTCCAGCGCCAGGGCGGACTTGCCGCTGCCCGAGCCCCCGAGGATCAGCACCCCCTGCCCGGCCAGCGCCACGCAGGAGGCATGGATCGTCCCCGCCATCAGATCGGCAGCCCCACCACCACCCGCGCGCCCAGGGGCGTCGAGGCCGGATCGTCCTCGGTCGGGCGGATGTTCTCGGCCCAGATGACGCCGCCATGGGCCTCGACGATCTGCTTGGCGATGGCCAGACCCAGGCCGGAATGTTCTCCGAAGGCCTCGCCGGGGCGGTCGGAATAAAACCGGTCAAAGATCTTTTGCAGGGCGGTTTCGGGGATGCCGGGGCCGGTGTCCTCGACCACGACCAGCACGCGGTTCTCGCGGCGGCGCGCCCAAAGGCGGATCGCATCGCCCGGCTCGCTAAAGCTCAGCGCATTGGCGATCAGGTTGACAAAAACCTGCGCCAGCCGCCCCTCCATGCCCAGGATGCGGATCTCTTCCTGCGGCAGGTCGGTGATGAATTCGACCCCTTCGGCGGCGGCCTGGTCGCGGGAATAGTCGGCCAGCCGGGTCAGGGTTTCGATCAGGCCGAATTCCTCCTGCTCTTCGCGGACCAGCTCGGCATCGAGGCGCGAGGCGTTGGAAATGTCGCTGACCAGCCGGTCGAGGCGACGCACGTCATGCTCGATCACCTCCAGCAGGCGCGCGCGCTGGTCGGGCCGCTGGGCGATGCGCAGGGTGCCGACGGCCGAACGCAGCGAGGCAAGCGGGTTCTTGATCTCGTGCGCGACATCGGCGGCGAAACGTTCGTTGGTCTCGATCCGGTCGTAAAGCGCCGACAGAAGACGCCGCAGCGCGCCCGACAGGCGGCCGATCTCGTCACCACGGGCGGACAGGTCGGGCAGGCGGACCCGGGCGGCCTCGCGCCGGGCGGCGGGGCTTTCGCCCGCCTCGGTCGCCCGCACCAGCCGGTCAAGCGGCGCCACCAGCCAGGCCGACAGCGCCAGCGACAGCCCTGCCGCCGCCAGGAGGCACAGCAGGAAAAGACGCAGCCGCCGCTCGGTGCCAATACGGGCCAGGGCCTCGGTCGGGGCCAGCGGCGCGGTCAGCGCCAGGCTGCCCAGAGGCTGCCCCCCGGCCGCCAGCGGCAGGACCGCCAGCAGATAGCGCCCGGCACCGTCGCGCGCCTGGCGCAGTTGCAGGCCGTCGCCCGCTGCCAGCGCCTGAAGGGCGGCCTCGGGCGGGGGGGCCAGGGGCGTGCGGGGCACCGCAAGACGCCGCCAGATCGCCAGCAGCGCATCGGTCAGGGGGGTACGCGGGACGGCAGCCGGATCGGGCACCAGGCCGGCGATCCGCGCCACCAGCTGCCTGTCGGGATCGAACAGCAGAACCTCGCGGCCCTGTTCCAGCGGCAGGTCCCGCAGCGCCTCCGCGGGCGGCAGGCCCGCCGCTGCCCGGATTTCCACCAGCCGCGCGGCCATTGCGGCCTCGTCCTTCAAAAGCGCGCCACGCTGCGCCACCAGCGAAGACCGGTCCGCGCCGCTCAGCAGGAAACCCGCCGCCATCAGCAGCAGGGCCAGCAGGTTGAAGGCAAAGATCCGGCGGGTCAGTGGCGAGCGCAGCAGCCGCTTCAGCCCGCGCCGGTCGCGCAGCAGGTCCCGCGCCCCCTCGGGCGGGGTGGTTGCAGCCCCCTCGGGCAGGGTCGGTCGGTCGGCAATCATCATGGCGATCGGCGCTCAGGTCTCATTGAACCTGTAGCCGATCCCATAGAGGGTCTCAATCGCGGAAAACCCTGCATCAACCGACCGGAGCTTCTTGCGCAACCGCTTGATGTGGCTGTCGATCGTACGGTCGTCGACATAGATCTGGTCATCATAGGCCACATCCATCAGCTGGTCACGGTTCTTCACAAAGCCCGGGTTCTGCGCCAGACACTGCAGCAGCAGGAATTCCGTCACCGTCAGCGTCACCGCCTCGCCCTTCCAGGTGACGGCATGGCGCAGCGGATCCATCCGCAGCGCACCGCGTTCCATCACCCGGGTCTCGGGGGTTTCGGGCACCACCACGCCGCCGGCCGCGACCTCCTGACGGCGCAGCAGCGCCCGGATCCGCGCCACCAGAAGGCGCTGGCTGAACGGCTTGCGGATGTAATCGTCAGCCCCCAGGCGCAGGCCCAGAAGCTCGTCCACCTCGTCATCCTTGGAGGTCAGGAAGATCACCGGCATCTGGCTGGTGCGTCGCAGCTGCTGCAGCAGCTCCATCCCGTCCATCTGCGGCATCTTGATGTCGAACACCGCAAGGTCCGGCTGATCGCGGCCGAACCCATCCAGCGCCGCAGCCCCGTCACCATAGCAGGAGACGTCAAACCCCTCGGCCTCCAGCGTCATCGACACCGAGGTCAGGATGTTGCGGTCATCGTCCACGAGCGCGATCCTGGCCATCCCACCCCTTTCAGCCCCCGTTCGGGAAAGTTGCATCACTATTCCCCATTATTGCCTTTACAAGCAATCCCGATCTCCGAATCGCCCGCCCCGTCCCGAAAATGTGGCGAGAGTGTCTTATCAATGCCTGAATCTCTCCGACATTTTCCCAAGGACAACGGATGTTTGCGGTCACGCCAAAGGGAAACTTCCCTTACGGAGGCATCATTCCGCAGGTGGTGGCGCTAAACCGAAAATGGTTGCGCTAACCGTCCGGCGGGGCCCTGTTCAGGCTTGGAACAAGCGTGTTAAGAGGCCCAATATTCGAGGCGCAAGAGCCCCGAAGCCGGCCAACCACGCGGCGCGCCGGCGGTGGAGGACTACCGCGACTGCCGCGGACAAAGGAGTGTGACGCATGGCAACTGGACGGGTGAACCCGCACTTCAAGCTTGAAGATCAGGGCATCGAAGGGCTGGGCAATGTCTTTTACAACTACCTGGAGCCGGCGCTGATCGAGGCCGCCCTGAAGCGGAATGAAGGCACGCTGGGCCAGGGCGGCACCTTCCTGGTGACGACCGGCAAGTACACCGGTCGTTCCCCCAAGGACAAGCATGTGGTCAAGACCCCCTGCGTGGCTGACAAGATCTGGTGGGAAAACAACGCCGAGATGTCCCCCGAGGGCTTCGATGCGCTTTATGCCGACATGCTGGAGCACATGAAGGGCAAGGACTATTTCGTGCAGGACCTGATCGGCGGCGCCGACCCGTCCTATGCGATCAATGTCCGCGTGGTCTCGGAACTGGCCTGGCACAACCTGTTCATCCGCCACCTGCTGCGCCGCCCCGACCGCGAGGCGCTGAACGACTACGTGGCCGACTTCACCATCATCAACTGCCCCAGCTTCAAGGCGGATCCCGCCAAGCATGACTGCCGCACCGACACCGTGATCGCGCTGAACTTCGCCAAGAAGCTCATCCTGATCGGCGGCACCGAATATGCGGGCGAGAACAAGAAATCCGTCTTCACCCTGCTGAACTACATCCTGCCCGAGAAGGGCGTGATGCCGATGCACTGCTCGGCCAACCACGCCAAGGGCAACCCGGTCGACACTGCGATCTTCTTCGGCCTGTCGGGCACGGGCAAGACGACGCTGTCGGCCGATCCCTCGCGCGTGCTGATCGGCGATGACGAACACGGCTGGTCGGACCGCGGCACCTTCAACTTCGAAGGCGGCTGCTACGCCAAGACGATCAACCTGAGCGCCGAGGCCGAGCCGGAAATCTACGCCACCTGCTCGATGTTCGGCACCGTGATCGAGAACATGGTCTATGACGAAGAGACCATGGAGCTCGACTTCAAGGACAGCTCGCTGACCGAGAACATGCGCTGCGCCTACCCGCTCGAGTACATCTCGAACGCGTCGCCCTCCGCGCTTGGCGGCCACCCCAAGAACATCATCCTGCTGACCTGCGACGCCTATGGCGTGCTGCCGCCGATCGCGCGGCTGACCCCGGCGCAGGCGATGTACCACTTCCTGTCGGGCTTCACCTCCAAGACCCCGGGCACGGAACGTGGCGTGGTGGAACCGCTGCCGACCTTCTCGACCTGCTTCGGCGCCCCCTTCATGCCGCGCCGCCCCGAGGAATACGGCAAGCTGCTGCAGGACAAGATCGCCAAGCACGGCGCCACCTGCTGGCTGGTCAACACCGGCTGGACCGGCGGCGCCTTCGGCACCGGCTCGCGGATGCCGATCCGCGCCACCCGCGCCCTGCTGACCGCCGCCCTCGACGGCTCCCTGAACGAGGCCGAGTTCCGCAAGGACGCCAACTTCGGCTTCGAGGTCCCGGTCTCGGTGCCGGGCGTGGCCGAGGTCCTGCTGGATCCGCGCCGCACCTGGGAAGACGAGGCCGCCTATGACGCCCAGGCCGCCAAGCTGGTCACGATGTTCTCCGAGAACTTCGAACAGTACCTGCCCTATATCGACGAGGATGTGAAAGCCGCCGCCATCGGCTGATCCGCCCTCAGGTCTGACCGCACACGCCCCGCCCCTCCGGCGGGGCGTGTCGCATCCGGGCCCTGCAACCTTGACGTGGGCCCCCCCGCCGTCGCATGACAGGGCATCCCGCCGGCAAGAGGCCCGCACCGATGCCCATTCCGCTGCCCCCGCACATTGCCCTGCTGCTGGCCCTGACCACCGGCCCGGCCCTGGCGCATGGCGCGGAACCGGCCGATTTCGCCACCGCCCCGGTCCAGCTTCAGGAAGCGGGCATCTACTGCGGCACCGATCCCGTCGCCACCCGCCCCGCCCCCGGCACCGAAAGCGGCTACATCCTGGTCGTCTCCGGCAGCCAGCAGGCGGTCTCGCTCAACCGCCGGGTTCCCGCGGAACTGGGCATCTCCTTCGGGGTCCGCATCCGCCTGGCCGAAAACGCCCCCCCCGGACCCTACCGGATGATCGTCACCCACCCCCCGATCGGTCCCGAGGGCATCACCCGCGAAACCTGGGACCCGAACCTCGGCCCCGATTACGGCGTCCGCAGCTTCCTCTTCGAACACGAGCGTGAACTCCAGCCGGGCCTGTGGTCCTTCGCGGTCGAACACGATGGCCAGCTCCTGCTGCACCAAAGCTTCCAGGTCGTCCCCGCCGCCCAGGCCCCCGAAGCCATCGACCTCTGCTTCGGCCAGGACTATACCTCCTGACGCCCGCGCACATTTTCTTGTTTCAAATACCTCGGGGGGGTCAGCCGCAGGCTGACGGGGGCAGCGCCCCCTCCCGGCCCGCCGCGAGGCCCCGCCTATCCCGCCAGCACCGCCCGCCGCAGCAGGTTCAGCCCGGCCAGCAGCAGCACCGCCAGGGTGATCCGCCGGAACAGCGCCTGGTCGATCCGCTCATGCACCCGCCCGCCCATTGCCATCCCCGCCAGCGCCGCCGGCACCAGCACCAGCGACAAGGGCAGGCTCTGCGCGTTGACCACCCCCGATCCCGCATGGGCCCCCAGCAGCAGCACCGAGGCCAGGCCGTAGATCACCCCCTGGATCCGCACCTGGTCGCCCTTGGGCGTCTCCAGCGCCGTCAGATAGGCCACCGTCGGCGGCCCCCACACCCCCGAGATCCCGCCGATCCCGCCCGCCAGCGCCGCCACCAGCACCTCGACCCGGCGCTTCGGCGGATGGCCCAGCCGCAGCGGCCGTCCCAGCAGCTGGCTGGCCGCGAAGGCCACCACCAGCGCCCCGATGCCGCCCAGCATCAGCCCCTCGGGCAGGCGATGCACCAGCTGCGCGCTCAGCAGCAGCATGACGCCGCCGATGCACAGGAACAGCCGAAACCGCCGCACCACTTCCCAGGCCGCCCGCGGCCCCTGCCGCAGCGCCTGCCAGGCATTGGTCGCCAGGGTCGGCAGAATCAGCCCCGCCAGGGCCAGCTCGGGCGGAATCAGCGCGC
Organism: Pseudooceanicola sp. NS-SX9; assembly: GCF_057380705.1. NCBI lineage: Bacteria > Pseudomonadati > Pseudomonadota > Alphaproteobacteria > Rhodobacterales > Paracoccaceae > Pseudooceanicola > Pseudooceanicola sp. NS-SX9. The sequence continues at coordinate 3,351,704 of NZ_CM170818.1, forward strand.
TCAGCCCGGAAATCATGATCATCGGCATGGCAAAGCCCACCAGCCCCTTCACCACGCCGGCCAGAAGCGCCACGGCCAGACAGGCCGCCAACAGGAAGGGATCGGAAAACACGTCCATTCCCAAGGGGTAACCTGCGGATGCCCAGGGGGAAACATAAAACATCAAGGTAATATATGACCATTTCGTCGCAGCATTGCGCATATTAATTGCGCTGCACCTGCGAAATGACTATATCAACCCGGACCGGAGGACCCCCGAGGAGGACAGTGCGATGCCCCGTGACGGACAAGACAGGACCATGCCCCCCGCCCCCATGCTGGAGGATCTGCTGACGCTGACCGGCGCCACGCTGGCTCCGCTGGCCGCTCTGCGCGATCGCGCCCGCGCCGTGGTGCGCACAGGCGTCGAACGGGACGGCCGCGTCTCGGCCCGGGCGGTCGAGGCCGCGCAGACCGCCACCCATGGCCTGGCCTGGCTTGCCACCTATGTCACGGCCCTTGAACAGATGCAGGCCTGGGCCACCCGCCTTCAGGACCAGGGCCGCCTGACCGAGACCGAGCAGCTGATCCACCAGATCGCCTTCGGCGAATACCTGGGCCAGATCCGCGGCGGCATCCCGATGTCCCAGAACGAGACCGTCCGCCTGGCTGACCTCGGCCTGTCGGAAGACGACGAGACGCTTCTCGACACCCCCGAGATCCGCACCCTGACCCGTCAGGGCAACAGCCAGGACGCGCGCTCGCGCCTCGCGCAGCTGATGGTCGAGGCCCAGGGCGCGGGCATCTACGGCGCCTCCGGCCTCGATGAAGAGCTGGAGATGATCCGCGACCAGTTCCGCCGCTATGCCGCCGAAAAGATCGCCCCCGTCGCCCATGAATGGCACCTCAAGGACGAACTGATCCCCATGGAGGTCATCGAGGAGCTGGCCGAGATGGGCGTCTTCGGCCTGACCATCCCGGAAAACCTCGGTGGCTTCGGCCTGCCCAAGGCCGCCATGGTCGTCGTCTCGGAAGAGCTTTCTCGCGGCTATATCGGCGTCGGCTCCCTTGGCACCCGGTCGGAAATCGCGGCGGAACTGATCCTCTGCGGCGGCACGGATGAACAGAAATCCCACTGGCTGCCCCGCATCGCCTCGGGCGAGATTCTGCCCACCGCCGTCTTCACCGAACCAAACACCGGCTCCGACCTGGCCGCACTGCGCACCCGCGCGGTGAAAGGGGCCAATGGCGACTATGCCGTCACCGGCAACAAGACCTGGATCACCCATGCTGCACGCACCCATGTGATGACGCTGCTGGCGCGCACCGACCCGAACACCACCGACCACACCGGCCTGTCGATGTTCCTGGCCGAAAAGACCCCCGGCACCGATGAAAACCCCTTCCCCACCCCCGGCATGACCGGTGGCGAGATCGAGGTCCTGGGCTATCGCGGCATGAAGGAATACGAACTGGGCTTTGACAATTTCCAGGTCGCAGGCGGCAACCTTCTGGGCGGGGTCGAGGGCCAGGGCTTCCGCCAGCTGATGCAGACTTTCGAAAGCGCCCGCATCCAGACCGCCGCCCGCGCCATCGGCGTGGCCCAGGCGGCGCTGGATTGCGGGATGCAGTATGCGCTGGACCGCAAGGCCTTCGGCGGGCCGCTGATGTCCTTCCCGCGGGTCTCGGGCAAGCTGGCCATGATGGCGGTCGAAATCACCATCGCCCGCCAGCTGACCTACTTTGCCGCCTATGAAAAGGATCACGACCGCCGCTGCGACCTGGAGGCCGGCATGGCCAAGCTGCTGGGCGCCCGCATTGCCTGGGCCTGTGCCGACAACACCCTGCAGATCCACGGGGGCAACGGATTCGCGTTGGAATACCTGGCCTCGCGGCTGCTGTGCGACGCCCGCATCCTGTCGATTTTCGAAGGCGCGGCCGAAATCCAGGCCCAGGTCATCGCCCGGCGCATTCTCTCATAGGTTGCGCATCGTCCCGCGCGCGATGCAAAAACGGGCGCAAAACATGCATTCAGGGTGAAGCGCTTGGTCCCAGGTCGCTTTGCACGTGACGTCGGGTCACAGCAATGCCATGGTTAAGATATCTTAAGCAATGGCTTTGTCGGGATCCTCCCAACCGGTCCTTGATGCATTTATAGACAAAGGGCTTGCACGGCCCGCAGGACCGTGCCGCCCGAGGTGCAATTTCGCCGTTCCGAGGGCTCCCCTCGTTGGCCGCGGACCCAGGTCCGCGGCCTTTTGTTTCCCGCCCTGGCCCGCTTTAGCCATATATTAAGCATCTTGCCCATTAAGGTTAACAATACACAACCTATACAGGCATTCCTTCCTTGGCACGGTTCTACGAGGTCTTTCGCACAGACCTGACCGACGGCATTGCCGATTCTCCCTCGCAGCTGATCCTCATGGTCGTCTATGGCGCGACGGAACCGGTCGACCCTGCCGACGGGGCGGGGCTGCGCATCATCGACCAGAATGACGATGGCCGGATCTCGCCCGACGACTTCCGCGACGCCACCGGAGGCGGCGGGCTGGGGCTGAACCTGGGCGGCGAAGTTCTGCTGTTCGACGGCGCACCCCCGCTGAACGACTTCACCGGTACGCTCTATGGTCCCGCCCCGGTGGCCGCTGGTGTCGATGTCTCGGCCTATCTGACGCTTTTGACGACCAACTTCGCAGCCCTGCCGGCCGAGAACCTGGAAACCGGCAATCCTGACCAGCCGCCCGGCACGGATCCCACGGCCTCGACCCCGGTCTGCCTGGCCGCCGGCACGCGCATCCTGACCCCCAAGGGCCCCCGACGGATCGAAGATCTGCGCCCCGGAGACCTGGTCCAGACCGCCGATCACGGCGCCCGGCCGATTCTGTGGACCGCAGGGCACCGGGTCAGTGCCGGCCAGCTGGCGCTGCACCCGCCACTGGCCCCGGTGCACATCGCCCCCGGCGCCTTGGGGCCAGGCTGCCCGACCGGGGCCCTGACGGTCTCGCCGCATCACCGCATCCTGCTGCGCTCGGCCATTGCCGCCCGGATGTTCGGCACCCCCGAGGTCCTGCTGCCCGCCCGCCATCTGGCCGGCCTGCCCGGCATCACCCGGGTGCTGCCCGCCCAGGGCATCCTCTATCTGCACCTGCTGCTGGAACGGCACGCCCTGATCTCGGCCGAGGGCGCCTGGACGGAAAGCCTGCTGCTGGGGGAACAGGCCCTGCGCCATCTGGGCCCCCTGGCCCGTCGGCAGATCGCAGGCCTCGGCCCGCCGGCACAGGATCCGGTCCGCCCCCTGGTCGAGGGGCCCCCCGCGCGCCAGCTGCTGGCCCGCCACCTGCGCCACCGCCGGGCATTGTGGCTGCCGATCACATCCGTTCGATCAACCCCGCTGGGGCATCCTCATCACGCTGGAAATCCAGCGGCGGCGCATCCCGCACGGGGGTCGATCGCTTGAATTCGTACCGCATTTCGCCGTCCTCCTCTTCCGAGGCGATGATCAGGCAGCACGCCAGCAGCCGCGTGCCCTCGAACAGCTCGACCATGCCGCGCAACGGCGGCACCACCCCGGCCTCGACGGCAAAGCCCCCATCCCAGCGGCGCAGCACCGCATGGCGCTTCCCATCGGCCTCGACCCGCAGCCGCGAGGCCTTCCGCTCGGCCTCGCGGCGGGCCCGGATCAGTTCGGCGGCGATCTCTTCAGGAAGGATCTCGGTCATGGTTCAGTCCTGTCTTCCGGCCGGGAAAGGCCCCGGCCTGACAAGAATGTGAGCCGAATCAGCTTAACGTCAAGCAACCGCCGCCGCAGAAACCCAAGGCCTCAGGCGCTGTTCCCCGAACGCGACAGCCGCGGGCGCAGCACATGCGGCCGCCCCGGATCATACAGCGCCGAGTCCTTGAAATCGCTGACTTCTCCCAGAACAGGCCCGACCATGACCAGCGCCGTGCGGGTGATCTTCTCGGCCCGGACCTTCTCGTGGATGTCCGACAGCGTCCCGCGGATAAAGGCCTGATCCGGCCAGCCCACCCGATAGGCCACGACGACCGGGCAATCGGCGCCGTAATAGGGCGCCAGCTGACGCTCGATCTCGCGCAGGTGGCGAATGCCCAGATGAATCGCCAGCGTCGCGCGCGAGCGGGCAAAATTCTCCAGCGTCTCATGTTCCGGCATCGAGGTGCTCTTCATGCTGATCCGGGTCAGCACGATCGACTGGGCGATCTCCGGCACCGTCAGCTCCTGCCCCAGCGCCGCTGCGGCCGCGGCATAGGCCGGCACGCCGGGCACGATCTCGTAGGCAATACCGTCGGCGCGCAGCCGCCGGATCTGCTCGGCGATCGCGCCGTAAAGCGACGGGTCCCCCGAATGCACCCGCGCCACATCCTCGCCGCGGTCCCGCGCCGCCAGGATCTCAGCATGGGTCTCCTCCAGCGTCATCGGCGCAGTATCCATCACCCGCGCCCCATCAGGCGCACCGGCCACCACCTCGGCCGGCACCAGACTGCCAGCATACAGGCAGACCCGACATTGCCCGATCAGCCGCTGCGCCTTCAGCGTCAACAGTTCCGGATCCCCCGGCCCTGCGCCGATAAAATAGACCTTCATCTCATCCATCCCGGCAAGACCGCGGCCCCGCCCATTTTCTTGTTCCAAATACCTCGGGGGAGTCGCCAAAGGCGACGGGGGCAGAGCCCCCTTCCCTTCTGTCTGTCGCGCAACGCGCGACGGGGGCGGGGCCCCTTCCTTTCTGTCTGTCGCGCGACGGGGGGCTCTATCCTTTCACCGCAAGGTCGCCGTCGATCCGCCGGGCATAGCCCCTCGGCGTGTACATCCGCGCCCCCTCGCCCAGTGCCGCCAGCTTCGAATTGCTTGACCCCACCAGCACCACGGTCAGCATGTCGACCTCATCGACCTCCAGCGCATCCAGTCGCCGATACCGCAGCTCCTCCTCGGGCCGCCCCAGGTTGCTGGCCAGCATCACCGGCGTGTCGGCCGGGCGGTGCTGCAGCAGGATTTCGCGCGCCTCGGCCAGAAGCGTCCGGCGGGTCTTCGACACCGGATTGTAGAAGGCGATGACGAAATCGCCCTCCGCCGCCGCCTTCAGCCGCCGCAGGATATCGGCGCGCGGCGTCAGCAGGTCCGACAGAGAGATCGCGCAGAAATCATGTCCCAAGGGCGCACCTGCCCGCGCAGCCGCCCCCTGCAGGGCCGAGACGCCGGGCGAACAGATCACCTCAACCCGCCGCGCCGCATCGCTCACCCCCATCTCCTCGGGACCACGGTCCAGCAGTTCAAAGACCAACGCGCCCATGGCGTAGATCCCGGCATCCCCCGAACAGACCAGCGCAACGTTGCGCCCCTCGCCCGCACGTTCCAGCGCATAGCGGCAGCGCGCCTCCTCGCCGCCCAGCGGGAAATCGCTGCGCGTCTTGCCCAGGGCCAGCGGCCCCAGCAGATCGATATAAAGACCATAGCCCACCAGCTCCTCGGCCTCCGAGACCAGCCGCGACACCTCGGGCGTACGCCAGCTGGCCTGACCGGGGCCGATCCCGACCACCGACAGCCGACCGCGCGGACGCCCCGTCAGCGCGGTGATGGGTTCGGGCGCGCGGGCCAGCGCGCAGGTCGCATTGGCACTCTTCACCTTGACCTGCGCCAGCACCGCCTCGGCCCCCGCGCCTGCCAGAGCAGCCCCCTCGGCCACGCCATGGCAGCCCACCTCGGCAAAGACCACCTCCGAGGGCGTCGCCAACCGCACGGCCTCGGCCTCCAGCTCCGCCGCGGTATAGACCCTGAGCGGCACGCCCAGTTTCGCGGCCAGCGCATTCACCGCAGGCTCGTCGGCCTTCAGATCCAGCGTGCAGAGCGCCGCAATCGCCCCCGGCGCCACGCCGTTCTGCTCCAGCACGCCCTGAACCAGCGCGTCCAGTTCCTCGGCCGCGCAGTTGCGCGCGCAGCCCACCCCCAGGGTGAAGACCTGCGGATGAAAGGCCAGAACGCCCTCGGGCTGCGGCCCGACATCGACACCGATCGCCACATCCCCCGCAGGCAAGACAGACAGCCACCCGGCCCGATCCGCCCAGGCACCCGACACCGTCGCCCCGGCCCCCGACAAAAGCCGCGCCATCGCCCCCTGCGCCAGTTCCGGCGTGCCCAGGGCCCAACCCGCAGGCGGCTCGTCCAGCGCCAGGCCCAAGGTCACGTCGCCCGCAGTGGTCACGGCCGCAACCGCCTCCAGCGCCTGGGCGATCTGGCGCGCCAGACGGTTCGCCCCACGATGCCCGCCCAACAGCGGCACCACCACGGCGCCATCATCGCTGACGGAAATCACCGCAGGCTCTGCCTTCTTGTCGGCCAGCAACGGCGCCACGGCGCGGATCAGGATGCCGCTGGCGCAGATCCCCACCACGGGACGCCCGGCGGCAAACATCTCACGCGCGAAATCCAGCGCATTGGCAAAGGTGGCATCCGCCCCGGCCACGCGCCCGGCGCGCCCGTGCAGCGGCACGCCCAGAGCATCCGCCACCTTGCGGCCGACGGCCTCTCCCGCGCCCGAGACGCACATCACAACCGGAGTCACAGCCAAGGATCATTCCCCTTACGAACCAGAATCATCGAAAAATAAGGCGCCACATCGGGCGCCTGCGCCAAGGGCACCACCACCTCTTCGGGCAGGGTGGCGCGCTCGACATAGACGGCGCGGCCCTCCAGCCCCAGACCGGCCAGCACGGCGCGGATCTTCGCCAGATGCCGCCCGACCTTCATGATCGCGACACTGTCAGCCTGCGCGATGCGCGCCGCCATCTCGGCCTCGGGCAGCGGGCCGGGGATCACCTCCAGCCGCTCGTTCCGGGCCACCAAGGGCAGCCGCGCCCGGGCCGAAGACGCGGAAACAGAGGTCACGCCCGGCACGATCTCGACCGCAAAGCGGCCCTCAAGACGCGCGAACAGATACATGAACGAGCCATAGAAGAACGGGTCGCCCTCGCACAGGCACACCACGTTCTCGCCCGCAGCCAGCGCCTCGGCAATCGCCTCTGCCCCGGCATCATAGGCGGCCTGGGCGGGCCCGCGCTCGACCACCATGGGCACATCCATGACGATTTCCCGCACATCGGGCGCGATCAGCCCGGCGGCAATGCGGCGCGCAAAACTCTCGGCGCCCGCCAGCGTCGGATAGGCAATGACCCGCGCCGCGCCGATCAGCCGCGCGGCCTTCAGCGTCACCAGTTCCGGATCGCCCGGCCCCAGTCCAACGCCATACAACCGACCGCTCATGCCGCCGCCCCTTTCATCTTTCCCCAAATATGCATTCGCACCATCAGCGTTTCAGCACCGACCATTGGGTCACGCCCATCTGCGGCTTCCATCCGCGCAACCGCCCCACGGGGGCCATGCGCGCAACATTGACCCGCACCAGATCCCCGCCCAGATCGGCCTGAACCTGCGCCAGCAGCGCCTCGCTTTCCAGGGTCACGGCATTGGCAACCAGCCGGCCAAAGGGCCTCAGCGCGGCCCAGGCCTGCGCCACGGTGTCCGCAGACAACCCTCCACCGATGAAGACCGCATCGGGGGCGGGAAGCCCGGCCAGCGCGTCCGGCGCGCGGCCCTCGACCAGTTGCAGGCGCGGCGCGCCCAGCCGCAGCGCGTTCTGCGCCGACAGCGCCCGGCGGTCGGCACGCGGTTCGATCCCGATGGCACGGGCATCGCGCGCCCCGCGCATCCATTCCACCCCGACGGACCCGCAGCCCGACCCGATGTCCCACAGAAGCTGCCCCCGCATCGGCATCAGCTTTGCCAGCGTCAGCGCCCGCAGCTCCTGCTTGGTAAAGTTGCCGTCATGGACAAAGGCCTCATCCGGCAGGCCCATGCGCGGCAGGACCTGCGCATCCGGCCCCGCGATGCAGTCAACCGCGAGGGTATGGAAGGCCGGCACCTCGGCGTCCCAGCTTTCGGCCAGACCGTCAATGTAGGCCTCCTCCGCGCCGCCCATATGGGCCAGAACGCTCAGGCGCGACGCCCCGTACCCGCGATCCCGCAGCAAGGCGGCGATCTGGCCCGGCGTGTCAGACCCGGCGGTCAGCAGCAGCAGCCGCGCTCCGGGTTCGACGTAGGGCAGCACCTGCTCGGCCGGGCGGCCATGCACCGTCAGCGTTTCCACATCCGCCAGCGACCAGCCCATCCGGGCCGAGGCCAGCTGAAACGCCGACAGCTGCGGATGATAGGTGATTTCCGACACCGGGATGTCGCGCCCGATCCGCGCGCCGACGGAATACCAAAGCGGATCGCCCGTCGCCAGAACCACCACCCTGCGGCCCCGATGCGCCAGCAGCGTCGCGATCATCGCATCGAAGGGCGAGGGCCAGGCCAGACGTTCCGCCGTGGCATTGCCGCAAAGGCCATGATGGCGGGCACCGCCCAGGATGACCTCGGCCTGCGCGACCACGGCGCGGGTGGCAGAGGACAGGCTGTCCTCTCCGCTCGCGCCAAGGCCGACGATATGCAGCCAGGGGGTCACGCGGGTTCGCCCGGCAGACCGGCGGCCAGCGCATTGACCGCCGCCGAGGCCATGGCCGAGCCGCCCTTGCGGCCCCGAAGCGCCACGAAATCGCAGCCGCGCGGATTGGCGGCCAGTTCCGCCTTGCTTTCGGCCGCGCCGACAAAGCCCACCGGGAAGCCCAGGATGACCGCCGGTTTCGGCGCGCCCGCATCCAGCGCCTCGAGCAGGTGGAAGAGGGCGGTCGGCGCGTTCCCGATGGCCACGACAGCGCCATCGAGACGGTCGTGCCACAGCTCGACCGCCGCGGCCGACCGCGTGGTCCCCAACTGCGCCGCCATCGCGGGAACGGAAGCGTCGTTGAGCGTCACGATGACCTCGTTCCCGGCTGGCAGGGCGCGGCGGATGATGCCCGCGCCCACCATTTCGCAATCGCACAGGATCGGCGCGCCGGCCCGCAGCGCGGCATGGCCCGCCGCATAGGCATCGGCGGAAAAGGCCAGACGATCGGCGATTTCCACCATGCCGCAGGAATGAATGAGCCGGATCGCCATCCGGTCGAGACCCGCCGGGAAACGATCCAGCCGCGCTTCTCGGCGGACGGTGGCAAAGCTTTCCGCATAGATGGCGGCGGGGTCCTTCAGATAGGGACGCATCGGGGGCCTCATGGGGCGCCGGAGGGGGGGCCTCCGGCGGGCATATTTAGGGAAAGATGAAAGGCTCAGGTCTTGCGCCGGGCGCTTTCGGGGCCATGCGGGTGTTTCGCATGGGGATATTCGGGGTGCGCGTGATCATGGGCGTGGTGGCCGTGGTCATGGGCGTGGCCGTGGTCATGATCGTGGTGATGATGCCCGTGATCGTGGTCATGATCATGATGGTGGTGATCATGATCGTGGTCATGCCCGTGATGGTGGTGATGGCCATGGGCGTGATCATGGCCATGGTGGTGATGCCCCATGTCCAGACGGCATTCCCCGGTGCAGAACGTGTCGCACAGGGTGCAGTCCTCGACATTCGAACCCGGCGCCGAGGCGCCCTGGCCCTCGACATGGTGGTGGTGGCTTTCCTGCGGGCTGCCGACCTCGGCCTCGAAGCCCAGGATCTGGGTGCGGTACTTGCAGGTGGCGCAGTTCGGCGGCGGCACTTCGCCCACCTGTTCGGTGACCCGTTCCGCGAAGGTTTCCAGCACCTTGGGATGGTCGTTCAGATAGCCCGCCTTGACGAAGCGGATGTCGGGGTGGCGCGCTGCCACCTGATCGGTAAAGCCGTAGATGCGGTCGATCAGGATCCCGGTGAAGAGGAAATAGGGGAAGACCACGACACGCTTGTAACCCAGCTTGACCACGTGATTCAGGCAAGGCTCGACCAGGGGGAAGGTGACGCCGGAATAGCCGACCTCGAGCCAGCCAAAGCCCATGCCTTCCTGCAGCATCCGGGCGATCTTGGCGACGTTGCCGTTGGCATCGGGATCCGAAGCACCCCGGCCGATGACCACCAGGCAGGTGTCTTCGAGGGCGACGGCGCCGTCTTCGGCATCGGCGGCGGCGATGGCGCGGCCGATGCGGTCGGCGGCAGCCGCGATCATCTTCGGATCGACGCCCAGTTCGCGGCCATAGGTGATCTCGATCCCATGCTTGGCCGCATAGGTGTTCAGCACCGTCGGGATGTCGTTCTTGGCATGCATCGCCGCGAACAGCATCCCCGGCACCGCCAGGATCCGCTCGCAGCCGGCGTCGCGCAGCCGGTCCAGGCCGTCACGGATCACCGGGTTGGCGAATTCCAGATAACCATAGTCCACCAGCCAGTCCTGCGGCAGCAGCGCCGGCAGCTTTTGTGCCAGCACCGCGAATTCGTCCACAGCAGCCTGGCTGCGCGACCCGTGGCCGCAGATCATCACGCCGGTCTTCATGCGCCGAGACCTTTCGGGAAGGGGAAACGGATGGACATGGAGGACTCCTTTCCTGTCGGGTGGCCCGGGGGCCTGATGGGTCAGGCGGGCGGACAGGCGCAAGGCGCCCCCGCCGGGCGGGGACGTGATCCTGACGATGCGCTCCCTGCCCCCGGTCTGGGTCGGCGGACCGCGCACTCCTCTCCGGCCCGCAGCGGGCTCGTCTGGACCCGTCTATAGGCGAGGGCGCCGCGACGCGCAATCAAGCCTTCGTCGCAGATCCCCCCCGGGGGCCGTCCCCCGGGAAGATCGGGACAGAAAGGCACAATTCACAGGAATGTCATGGTGGCGCTGTGCACCCATGCACCCTTCCTGCGCGCCCGCAGGGCTTGGCCCGTGGGGCTGCAGGCTCTAGCTGAAGGGCAGAACGAAGTCACACAAACGCAGGGAGGGCCTTCCCGATGGGTCTACTGGTCGACGGCACATGGCAGGACAAGTGGTACGACACCAAATCGACGGGCGGCAGCTTCGTGCGCACGGTGGCGCAGTTCCGCAACTGGATCACCGCGGACGGGGCGCCGGGGCCTTCGGGAACGGGCGGCTTTGCGGCGGAAAGCGGGCGCTACCACCTTTATGTCTCTTACGCCTGCCCCTGGGCGCACCGGGCGCTGATCTTCCGCGCGCTGAAGGGGCTTGAGGACCACATCAGCGTCTCGGTCGTGCATCCGCACATGCTGGGCGAGGGCTGGACCTTCGATGCCGATTTCGACGGCGCCACCGGCGACACGCTGATGGGCCTGCGCTATCTGCGCGATGTCTACCTGAAGGCCGATCCCGCGATCACCACCCGCGTCACCGTGCCGGTGCTGTGGGACAAGCAGCAGCAGGTCATCGTGTCGAACGAAAGCTCGGAAATCATCCGCATGCTGAACGCGGCCTTCGACGGGATCACCGGCAACCACGACGACTACTGGCCGGTCGGCCTGCGCCCCCAGATCGAGGCGCTGAACAGCCGCATCTACGACACCGTCAACAACGGCGTCTACAAGGCGGGCTTTGCCACCAGCCAAGAGGCCTATGACGCCGCCGTGGGTCCGCTGTTCGACAGCCTGGACTGGCTGGAGGGGATCCTGTCGCAGAACCGCTACCTGCTGGGCGACACCCTGACCGAGGCCGACTGGCGCCTGTTCACCACGCTGATCCGCTTTGACAAGGTCTACCACACGCATTTCAAATGCAACCGGAGGCTGATCCGGGAATATCCCGCGCTCTGGGGCTATGTGAAAGAGCTGTACCAGCTGCCCGGCATCGCCGCGACGGTGAATTTCGACCATATCGTGCACCACTATTACTACAGCCACGACACCATCAACCCGCACCGCATCATTCCGGTGACCCCGGATCTGGACCTGATGGCGCCGCATGGCCGCGCCGCCCTGACGCGCTCGGCCGCGGAATAGGATGCAGCGGGGCGCCTAGAGCGCCCCGTAATGTTCGACCATCGCCGCCAGATCGGCGGGCGGGGCGCCGCTGTTCAGCAGCGCGCAGGCATTGGTCGCATAGCGAAAGATCGACCCGTCCGAGAAGAACCCCGTATTGGTGACAAAGATCACCCGCGCCGCGGGCTGGCGGTAGTTCGCGTAATCGGCAATCGCCAGCGCCGAGCCCTCGTCCAGCACCAGATCCAGCACCAGGACCTCGAACGGGCGGGCGCCCAGCAGCGCGATGGCGGCCTCCTGGCCATGCACCAGCTCGACCTGCATGCCCTGCCGGTCCAGATGGCGCTTCCACAGCCAGCCCAGATTGGGCTCGCTCTCGACGATCAGGACGCGGGGGGCTTCGCCCCTGTCCCCGTCCTCTCCGACGGGCACGACGCCCAGCCGATAGGCCGCGATATCCCGAAAATCCTGCACCCTTGTTACCCATTGCCCCGCACGCCCCGGCCCTGTGACCGGTGTTCTACGCGTTGTGAGGATGAGTGTCGGTCGGAATGGCTAACAAATTCTTAATCAAGCCCGGCAGATTAACCTTTCATTGCCACTCAGATAAGGATTTGCCTTTTTGCCGTGCCTGGGGTGAAACGAGGCCCGGCACCGCGCCATCGGAAGGACCTGTTCATGACCAGCTGGATCACCATCTGCGACACCTGCAAGACCGAAGGCTGGGATGCCGCCTCGGGGCGCACCGACGGCGAGGCCCTGGCCGCCCTGATCGAACCCGCCGCCGCCGCCCGCGGCGTCAGGACCCGGCGGGTGTCCTGCCTGATGGGCTGCAGCCAGGGCTGCAACGTGGCGATCCAGGGGCGGGACAAGCTGAACTACACGCTGGGCCGGTTCGAGCCCACCGCCGAAGCCGCCGAAGCGATTGCCGACTATGCCGCGCTGCATGCCGCAAGCGCCACCGGCCAGGTGCCCTTCCGAACCTGGCCGCAGGGGGTGAAGGGGCATTTCGTCACCCGTCACCCGCCGCTCCCGCCCGAGGGGGACGACGCCTGATGGCCCGCGATCACGGCGGCAACCTGGCAGCGGCCCAGGCCCTTTACGGTGGCGCGCCGCAGGATTGGTGCGACCTGTCGACCGGCATCAACCCGGTGCCCTACCCCCTGCCCGCCTTCGACGCCACCGACTGGACCGCCCTGCCGGATGCCCCCGCGCAGGACGCCCTGCTGGCCGCCGCCCGCCGCTTCTGGCAGGTCCCCGACCGGGCCGCGATCCTGGCGGTGCCGGGATGCTCGGCCGCCATCGCGCGGATCCCGGCGCTGGCCGATCCGGCCCAGGTCCATATCCCCGGCCCCACCTACAACGAACATGCCGCAGCCTTCCGCAGCCAAGGCTGGCAGGTCCTTGACGATGCGCCCCAGGCGCCCGCCCGCGTCATCGTCCATCCCAACAACCCCACCGGCGCCTTCCACCCCGCCCCGCCGCCCGCCGTGCTGACGGTGATCGACGAAAGCTTTTGCGACATCGCCCCCGAACGCTCGCTGATCGGGTTGGCGGCGCGGCCCGACGTGCTGGTGCTGAAAAGCTTCGGCAAGTTCTGGGGCCTCGCCGGGCTGCGGCTGGGCTTCGTCATCGGCCCGCCGGCGCGCATCGCGGCGCTGGCCGCGCGCCTGGGCCCCTGGGCGGTGTCGGGACCGGCGCTGCGCACCGGCACGGCGGCACTGTCGGATCCGCTTTGGGCCGATGCCACCCGGGCGCGCCTGACCGCCGATGCCACGCGCCTTGATACGCTGATGGCGGGGGCAGGCGCGGCCCCGGTGGGCGGCACGCCCCTCTTCCGCACCTACGACTGCGCCGATGCCGCCGCCCTGCAGGACCGCCTGGCCCGCGCCCGCATCTGGAGCCGCATCTTCCCCTATTCCAGCCGCTGGATCCGCCTTGGCCTGCCCGCGCCGGACCGCTGGGACCAGATCGCGCAGGCCCTCGCATGACCCATGCCGCCGTCCTTATGCTGGCGCTGCTTCTGGATGCGGCCCTAGGCGAACCCGCCTGGCTGTGGTCCCGCCTGCCGCATCCGGCGGTGCTGATGGGGCGGCTGATCGGCGGCGCCGATGCCCGGATCAACGCCGGCGCCTTCCGCAAGGCGAAGGGCATCGCGCTGGTCGCCGGGCTGGTGATCCTGGGCTGGGCCATCGGCACGATGATTGCGGCCCTTGGCTGGCTGCCGCAGGTGGTGCTGGCGGCGATCCTTCTGGCGCAGAAATCGCTGGTCCAGCACGTGCAGGCGGTGGCCGCCGCGCTGCGCCGGTCCCTGCCCGAGGGCCGCGCCAGCGTCGCCATGATCGTCGGCCGCGACACCGCCGACATGGATCCCCCCGCCGTCGCCCGTGCCGCCATAGAAAGCGCGGCCGAGAACATGTCCGACGGTGTCACCGCCCCCGCCTTCTGGCTGCTGCTGGGCGGCCTGCCGGGGCTGGTGATCTACAAGCTGGTCAACACAGCCGACAGCATGATCGGCTATCGCACGCCGCGCCACGCGGACTTCGGCTGGGCGGCGGCGCGCCTCGATGACGTGCTGAACCTGATCCCGGCGCGCCTGACCGCGCTGATCTTCGCCATCCTGGGCCGCTGCATGGACGACTGGCGGGACATCGTCCATGACGCCCGCCTGCACCGCTCGCCCAATGCCGGCTGGCCCGAGGCCGCCCTGGCCCGGGTGCTGGACGTGGCGCTGTCGGGGCCGCGCTCCTACCACGGGGAACGGCGCGACTTTCCCTTCGTCAATCCCGACGGAGACCGCGCCCCGGGCCCCGATCAGATCGAAACTGCCTGCCGCGTGCTCTGGCAGGGCTGGGCAGTGCTGCTTACAGGCGCCTTCCTGCTGGCGCTCCTGTGGTGATCATTTGCCACCACGCATTCCCCTGCTAGCTTGCGCGCCAAGTCAGGAGAGAGTCCCATGCCGTCCATGTCCGTCCGTCTCTGTGCGACCCTCGCCGCGCTTGCCCTGCCCGGCCCCCTGCTGGCCCAGCCCTGCGGCGGCGATTTCGGCAGCTTCGTGCAGGGCCTCTCGCAGGAAGCCATCGCCAAGGGGCACGACCCGCAGACCGTGGCACAGTTCTTCGCCACCGTCCGCCAGGACCCCGAGGTCATCCGCGCCGACCGCCGCCAGGGGGTGTTCCAGCTGGATTTCACCGCCTTCTCGCGCAAGCTGATCTCGCAGAACCGGTTGCAGACCGGCCGCGCCAAGGCCAAGAGCCTCGCCCCGGTCTTCACCCGCATCCAGCAGACCTACGGCGTGCCCCCCGGCATCCTGCTGGCCTTCTGGGCCTTCGAGACCGATTTCGGCGGCTTCCAGGGCAATTTCAACACCGCGAACGCGCTGGTGACCCTGGCCCATGACTGCCGCCGCCCCGAGCTGTTCCAACCCCAGGTCCTGGCGGCCCTCACCCTCTACGAACATGGCGATTTCGACCCTGCCTCGACCACCGGCGCCTGGGCGGGGGAAATCGGCATGGTGCAGATGCTGCCCCGCGACATCCTGCTGAACGGCGTCGATGGCGACGGAGACGGCCATATCGACCTGAAATCCTCGGCCCCCGATGCGCTGATGTCGGGCGCCAAGATGATGAGCGCCCTCGGCTGGGCCCCCAACCAGCCCTGGCTGCAGGAGGTGACGCTGCCCGCGCAGATGGACTGGTCGCAGGCCGGCCTGCAGAACCGCCTTTCCCCCGAGGCCTGGCAGGCCATGGGCGTGATGCCGCGTTCGGGCAGCTGGGAAAGCAGCCGCCTTCCGGCCTCGCTGGTACTGCCGCAGGGCCGCCACGGCCCGGCCTTCCTGGCCTATCCGAACTTCTCGGCGCTCTTCGAATGGAACCAGAGCTTCACCTACGTGCTGACCGCCGCCTACCTGGCCACCCGGTTCGAGGGCGCCCCCGCCTTCGCCCCCGGCCACCCCGACAAGGGCCTCGATGGGCCCCAGATGATCACGCTGCAGAAAAAGCTGCAGGCCCTGGGCTATCACGTCGGAGAGGTCGATGGCATCCTGGGCGCCAACACCCGTGACGCGGTACGCGACGTGCAGCAGAAACTGGGCCTGCCGGCAGATGCCTGGCCCACGCCCGAATTGCTCTCGCGCCTCTAGGGGCTGCGGCCCGGCATCCGGTGGATCGGGGGCAGGATGAAAACCGTCCGGCCCGGATGCCCGGATCTTGCAGATGACATCGGGCGGCGCGAAGCAGCCGAGGGTCTGGCGCCTGCGCGCAAAGGTGCAGGTAACGCGGGCAAAGACGGTCGTCCCGGGGGCCGGCCGCGCCCACGCAAAGGGACGTCAGGGCGGTATATTCGCAGCTGGCCACGGGCCCGTCTGGATGGACAGGGGCCTGCTTGATTTTGCGGCCCCTGCATTCGACCGGGCCGTCCCCGGGGGGCAAAGGCCACCCCCGGACCTTTTTTCCGATCCTCGGGGGGCCGGGCAAGACTGGGCTTGCGCCCTTGCCCTGTCCCGCTGCCCGCCAAGTCCTGTCACAGCGCATCGGAGCGGAGGGGATGGCATGACGGTTCCGCCACGGCTTTGCGCATTGGATGCCCGGATCACCGGGACGGCAGTAAAGCTGATGGCAAACGGCATCGGGCATCTGCGGAAGGCCCTTCAAGGCTGCCTTTCCATCCACCGTCGCAACGCGTTGGGACAGGACGAACGGGCACGTGTGGTCATGCCGAAAAGCCATGGGGTTTGCCTTCAGCGGGCTGAACATCGGGTCGGCAATGTGGAAATAGCCCCCCCCCTTTGGCAGATTGCCTTGCAATCGCCTGGCGGGCAGCGCCTGAACATCAGCCGCACCGGATTGTCGCTGCCCATGTCAGCCAGACCCGGGCAGGCATGTCGCCGGAAGCAGTACGGATCGCGGCCACGGGGGCTGCGTCGCGGCAGAGGCAGGCAGGCGGCAAAGGGCGCAGGCGCCGGACAGCCATGATCGCCGCCTCGTCATCTGCGCGCAGGATTGCAGAGCGCGGTTCGACGGGAGCGCCGCGCGTCTGCACCCCTTCACAACGGTCCTGGGCGGGCAAGCTGCGCAGGCGACGCTTGCCCCTCTCGGGACAGTGCAGCAATGCCCTACCGGCAAAGGATCACCCTATTGCAGCGCGGACCAGGGGCGGGGACGCGGCATCGCCGTCACGCATGTGTCCTCCGGGACATTCTTCCGATCCAAGGAACGGATCGCAGCCTCAGACCTTGGGATCAAATACCCAGCTCATGGTGACAAATGGCAGGGCAAGATGTGAACCAAGGTGATGCCGACAACCCCCCGCCCCCTTTGGCTGTCCTGTCATGACCTGTCGCGATGCCATCGGGCCGTCCCGAGCTTTTCGCCACAGCGCCCGGCCCGGTCTCCCAGACGACAGACAGCAATGCGGTCCGGCGCATCGAGGCATCGCGCGGGCCCATACCCGCCCGCATGCTGTTGGGGCCATATCCACGCTCTGCCGGCAGCCCCCTGGGACCGGGGCCGGGGACCCGCCATCCGCAGATCAAATCCTGGATGCCCCCCGCCTGCCCCGCGTGATCCCGTCCGCATGACGAGGCCTTACGTCCTGACGAGAAGGTAGAGCCTGCCGGCAAAGTGACAGGCGGCCTGCACAACACTCCTGGGGATCGTTGTCCCACCGAATGCTCTTGAGCGCCCGAAACCCTGTTGTAGGCGCCCCCTTTTGCGCTCGCAGCCTGATGGCGGACGCGGGGCACGGTGCGACCCATCAATTATCCAGCGCTCGGCCCGGCCCCGCTTTGGTCCAGGCCCTCCATGGTCTCGGCCCGGAGCCCGGCCAACGTCCGGCGCCGGAATGGCCGACAGACGCTCGGCCATGTTTCGAACTGACAGCGCGGATCGCGCCATGACGCCCCGGCTCTTGCGCTCAGGTATATGCCCTCCGAAACGCGCCACCAGCCGGCGGGTTCACATACGCTCGGGGCGCAGACACCGGACATGAACATTTTTCAGGAAGTCCCATTCCCTGCCCGACACAAGGCACCGGACCAATCGGGTCTCTTTCGGCGATACCAGCCCGGCTCAGGCCCAAAGCCTGACGCGCGCCCCTATGGTCAACGCGACGCAGGCCTTTCATCTTTCCAAAAATATGCATTCCAGACAGCGAGCTCAGGCGCCCGGCTGGCCGTTTCATCTTTCCCCAAATACGGATGTCGAAACCGCGGGACCGGGTGACCGGCGGGGGTGGGGGGCGCTGCCCCCGCGCCTGGCGGCGCTCCCCCGGAGTATTTATGGCCAGATGACGGGGAACCCGCGCCCGTGGCAGCCTGCGCTCAGGCGACCAGCTGTTCGGCTTTCTTCAGATCGACCGAGACCAGTTGGCTGACGCCCTGCTCCTGCATCGTCACGCCGAAGAGGCGGTCCATCCGCGCCATGGTAACGGCGTGGTGGGTGATGATCAGGAAGCGGGTTTCCGTGCGGCGGCACATCTCGTCCAGGAGGTCGCAGAACCGCGTGACGTTGGCGTCGTCGAGCGGCGCGTCGACCTCATCCAGAACGCAGATGGGGGCCGGGTTCGCGAGGAAAACCGCAAAGATCAGGGCCATGGCGGTGAGGGTCTGTTCGCCGCCTGACAGCAGCGACAGGGTAGAGAGCTTCTTGCCCGGCGGCTGGCACATGATTTCAAGGCCCGCATCGAGGGGGTCTTCGCTTTCCACCAGTTCCAGCTTGGCCTCGCCGCCGCCGAAGAGGTGCCGGAAGAGGGTCGAGAAGCTGGCGTTGACCTGTTCGAAAGCCGTCAGCAGGCGTTCGCGACCCTCGCGGTTCAGGCCCGAGATGCCGTTCCGCAGGGCGCGGATGGCCTCTTCCAGGTCGGCCTTTTCGGTGACCAGGGTGTCATGTTCCTCGCGCACTTCGCGGGCGTCTTCCTCGGCGCGCAGGTTCACGGCCCCAAGCGCGTCGCGCTGGCGTTTCAGGCGGTTCACCTCGGCCTCGATCTGATCCGAGGGCGGCATGGCGTCGATGCCCATGTCGAGGCTGTCCAGCAGCTGCTTCGGCGTCATCTCCTGCGCCTCGGAGATGCGTTCGGCGGCCTGGGTCACCGCCTCGGAGGCGGCATCGGCGCGGGCCTCGGCGCGGGCGCGGGCCTCGCGGGCCTCGGAGGCGGTGCGTTCCAGGTCGCGTTCGGTGGCGGTGGCCTCGCGGGCGGTGGCTTCGGCGGCGGCCAGGGCATCGGCGGCGGTGGCGCGGCGCTGGTCGGCCGCGGCGATGGCCTCGGTCAGCTCTTCGCGTTTGGCGGCCAGCTCCTCGGGGGCGGCCATGGCCTCGTCCAGCTGGGCCTCGGCCTCGGTGCGGCGCTCGTCCAGTTCCGCGATCCGGCGGTCGGCGCTTTCAAGGCGCAGCCGCCAGCCCGAGACCTCCTTGGTGATTTCCTGCGAACGGCGGGTGCGGGCCTCGCCCTCGCGGCGCAATTCGTCATGGGCGGCGCGGCGCGACATCATCGCCATGCGCGCGGCCTCGACCGCCATGCGGATCTGCTCGATCCCGGCGCGGGCCTCGTCCAGATCATCGAGACCGGCAACCGTCGCCTCGGCATCGGCCAGCTGTTCGCGGGCGGTGGTGGCGTCGGCCTCGTGGCGGGTGACGGCCAGCCCGAGGCTTTCGAGCTTCGAGGCCGAGAGGTTGCGTTCGGCCTCGGCGCGCGACAGGCGGCGGGCGGCATCCGAAACGGCGCGGTCGGCCTCGGTGCGGGCCTGGCGGGCGGCCTTGTCGGCAGCGGTCAGCGCCGAGAGCCGTTCGGCCAGGGTGTCATGGGCGGCGCGGGCGGTTTCGGCACGGGCCTCGGCCATGTCCAGATCGGCGCGCAATTCTTCCAGCCGGTTCAGCTGCTCAAGGCGCAGGGCGGCGGCCGAGGGGGTGTCCTCGGCGCCGGCGCGGTAGCCGTCCCACCGCCACAGATCGCCCTGGACCGTCACCAGACGCTGGCCGGGGCGCAGGGCGGGGTGCAGCGCCGCCCCCTGATCGGCCGACACCAGGCCGATCTGCGACAGGCGGCGGGCCAGCACCGCAGGCGCGCTGACGTGATCCGAGAGCGGCACGGCACCGACGGGCAGCGGCTGGGTCGCGTCATAGCCCGGCAGTTCCAGCCAGCCCGAGGGGTCGGTCCCGGTGATCACCGGGGCGCGCAGGTCATCGGCCAGCGCCGCGCCAAGCGCCTTTTCATAGCCCGGCGCCACCCGCAGCAGATCCAGCAGCTGGCCGCCCTCGACCGCATCGCGCTGGACCAGACGGGCCAGCGCCGCGACCTCGGCCTGCAGGGCCTTGACCTCGCCCTCGGCCGAGGAGCGCGCGGCGCGGGTGTCGGCCTCGGCGGACTGGGCCTCGGCGCGGGCGGCTTCGGCGGTGGCCAGGGTCTCTTCGGCCTCTTCGGCGCGGCCGCGGGCGATCTCCTCGGCTTCGGCGGCGGCCTCGGCCTCTTCGATGGCATGGGCGGCGGCACCGCGGGCCTCGGCCACGGCTTCGCGGGCGCGGCCTGCCTCGGCCTCGCTGCGGGCCAGCATCTTGCGGCTGTCATCCAGAAAGCGCGTGGCGGACTGGTGGCGGGCGGCCAGGCGCGCGACATCCTCGGTCAGGGTCGACAGATCGCCCTCGCGTTCGCCCAGCACCTCGGCGGCTTCCAGCGCCAGCTCCTGCGCCTCGGCCAGGGCATCGGCATGGCCATCGCCCGCCTTGGCCAGTTCGCGGGCCTCCCAGTCGAGGCGTTCGATCGTCTCGCCCGCGTCGCGGTTCAGGCCCGCCTCGCGCTCGCGGTCGCGCGAGAGCTGCTCGATCCGGCTGCGCAGGGTGGCAATGGCCTGCAGGGCGCGGGCCTGCTGGTCCGACAGGCTGTCGCGCTGGACGGAAAGGCGCTGCAGGATGGCGGCGGCGATGGCCTCTTCCTCGCGCAGGGGCGGCAGGGCGTCATCGGCGCGCAGGCGGGCCTCGGCGGCCTCGCGGGCCAGGCGTTCGGCCTGGGCGGTGTTGGTCGCAGCGCCGCGCAGGGCGGCGATGGCAAGGTTGCGCGCCTCGTCGGCCTCGCGCCAGCGGCGATACAGCAGCATCCCCTCGGCCTGGCGCAGATCGGTACCGATGGCGCGGTAGCGCGCCGCCTGACGCGCCTGACGTTCCAGCGACGACAGCTGCTGGGCCATCTGTTCGACCACGTCATCGACGCGGGCCAGGTTCTGTTCGGCCCCCTTCAGCTTCAGCTCGGCCTCGTGGCGGCGCTGATAGAGGCCCGAGATCCCCGCGGCCTCTTCCAGGATGCGGCGGCGCGCCTTGGGCTTGGCGTTGATCAGTTCGGAAATCTGCCCCTGCCGCACCAGCGCCGGCGAATGCGCCCCGGTCGAGGCATCGGCGAACAGCATCTGCACGTCGCGCGCCCGCACGTCCTTGGCATTGGCCTTGTAGGCCGATCCCACGTCGCGGGTGATCCGGCGGACGATCTCCAGCTGGTCGGCATCGTTGAAGCTGGCGGGCGCCAGCCGGTCCGAATTGTCGATGGTCAGCGCGACCTCGGCAAAGTTGCGGGCGGGCCGGGTCGAGGCCCCGGCAAAGATCACGTCTTCCATCCCGTCGCCGCGCATCGCGGTGGGACGGTTTTCGCCCATCACCCAGCGCAGGGCCTCCAGCAGGTTCGACTTGCCGCAGCCGTTCGGCCCCACCACCCCGGTGAGGCCCGCGTTGATCACCAGCTCGGTCGGGTCGACGAAGCTCTTGAAGCCGGTGAGACGGAGGCGGGAAAAGCGCAACGGAAGGGCCCTTCTACGTCAGGTTGCATTCGGAAACTTGCGACAAAGGTGCGGCTGCGGGGCGGGGCTGTCAACGTCCGGCTTACCCGATATGGGATCGTCCACAGGCTTCTCCCCAAGATATTGCGGGTTTCGGGGGGTATCTTCTGCGGTTTCCCGCCCTTTCCGCGCGGGCAGCGGCGGCAAAGCGCCTTGACGCCGGGGGGGCCTGCACGCCACAAGATATCCCATACGGTTCCCGACACGGCGCCCAAGCGCCTCGGGATGAAACGGGAATGCGGAACGGGTGACCCAACCAGGGGCCTGCAGCCGCAGCCGCCCCCGCGACTGTGAAGCGGAGAGCGCCCTCAAAGACGCCACTGGTCCCTCCGGGCCGGGAAGGCAGAGGAGCGCCACGACCCGCGAAGCCAGGAGACCGGCCGTGTAGAGAAACCGAACCGGCTGTCGGGTGTGACGGCCCAAGGAGTGCGATATGCATATCGAACCGGGGCTGATCAGCCCCGCAAAAATGATCCTGTCCTATGCAACGGCCGCAGGCGCCGGCGCCTACTGGCTGAAGACCGCCGCGGCGGGCCTGAAGGAAAAGGGCCTGGCGTCCCTGGCGGCACGCGGTGCCGTGGCAACGGCGGCCGTCTTCACTTTCTTCCAGGTGCTGCCGCACTATCCGGTGGGCATCTCCGAGGTGCATTTCATCCTCGGCTCGACCCTGTTCCTGATGCTGGGCGCGGCGCCCGCGGCCTTTGGCCTGGCCTTCGGGCTGCTGCTGCAGGGCGTCTTCTTCGCCCCCTTCGACCTGCCGCAATATGGCGCCAACGTGACGACCCTGCTGGTGCCGCTCTTTGCGCTGAAGGCGCTGGCCGACCGGCTGATCCCGCGCTCGACCGCCTATGTCGACATCAAGTACCGCGACGCGCTGGCGCTCTCGACAGCATATCAGGGCGGCGTGGTGCTGTGGGTGGCGTTCTGGGCCTTCTACGGGCAGGGCTTCTCGGCCACGACCACGGCCTCGGTCTTCAGCTTCGGCGGCGCCTACATGCTGGTCGTGCTGGTGGAACCGCTCGCAGACCTCGCGGTGCTGGCCGCGGCCAAGTCGCTGAAGGGCCTGCGCGGCTCGGGCCTGACGACGCCCCGCCTCTACGACGCGGCCTGATCGCGCCTTCCCCCTGTCGCGGCGGGTCCCCAAAGGGGGGCCCGCCGTTTCCGCTTCTGATCCGTTCCCTTCGGGAGGCTTCCATGCCCGCAAAGATCCCCGCCACCGTCATCACCGGCTTCCTTGGCGCCGGCAAGACGACCCTCGTGCGCCACATGCTGCAGAATGCCGGCGGCAAGCGCATTGCCCTCATCATCAACGAATTCGGCGACCTGGGCGTCGACGGTGACATCCTGCGCGGCTGCGGCGACGCCACCTGCCGCGAAGAAGACATCATGGAGCTGTCGAACGGCTGCATCTGCTGCACCGTCGCCGAAGACTTCATCCCTACGATGGAGAAACTGCTGGCCCGTCCCGACCGCCCCGACCATATCGTGATCGAGACCTCGGGCCTTGCCCTGCCCCAGCCGCTGATCCGCGCCTTCAACTGGCCGGCGATCTCCACGAAGGTCACCGTCGATGGCGTTGTCACCGTGGTCGACGGCAAGGCCGTGACCGAGGGCCGCTTTGCCCAGGACGAGGCCGCCGTGGCCGCCGCCCGCGAAGCCGATGACAGCATCGACCACGACACCCCCCTGTCTGAACTCTTCGAGGACCAGCTGGCCTGCGCCGACATGATCGTCGTCAACAAGGCCGACCTGATGAGCGACGCAGAGCTGCTGGCCACCATGGCCACGCTCAGGGACGGCGCCCGCGACGCGGTGCAGGTGGTCTCCTCCTCCATGGGCGCCCTGCCGGCCGAGGTGCTGCTGGGCATGAACATCGCCGCCGAGGCCGACATGGAAGCCCGTCACGAGATCCATCACCATCATCACCACCATGATGACGACGACGACGATGATCACGACGACCACCACGATCACGACCATGACGAATTCGAAAGCTTCGTCGTGCCGCTGCCGGAAATCCGCGATCCCAAGGCCTATTGCGATCACCTCTCGCAGGTCATCCGCACCCATGACATCCTGCGCCTCAAGGGCTTTGCCGCGGTCGAGGGCAAGCCGATGCGCCTGACGATCCAGGCCGTGGGCCCCCGGATCGACCATTACTACGACCAGCCCTTCGGCACGGCGCCCCGCATGACGCGGCTGGTGGTGATCGGCCTCGCCGGTCTCGACCGTACCGCGATCGAGGCGGCGCTTGCGGAACCGGTGACCGCCTGATGGTCACCGTCGAACGCACCGATCCCGGTCACCCCGGGGTCGTCCGCCTGCTCGAGGCCTCGCACGCGCTGATGCGCAGCCTCTACTCTCCCGAGGAAAACCATTTCCTCGGGCACGAGGCCCTGGCCCGTCCCGACATCCGCTTCTTCGCGGCCCGCGACGCCCAGGGCACGATCCTTGGCTGCGGCGCGCTGCAGGTCAAGGACGGCTACGGCGAAGTCAAAAGCTTCTTCACCGACACCGCCGCCCGCGGCCAGGGCGTCGGCTCGGCGCTGCTCGCCGCGATCGAGGCCCAGGCCCGCGCCGATGCCCTGCCCCTGCTGCGGCTCGAAACCGGCGACAAGCTGGCCGAGGCCTGCCGCCTCTACGAACGCCGCGGCTTCACCCGCCGCGGCGCCTTCGGAGACTACCCCGACAACGGCGTCTCCGTCTTCATGGAGAAACCCGTCGCCGCCTGACGGTTCTCTCATCTGACCAGAAATACTCCGGGGGGAGGCAGCCGCAGGCTGACGGGGGGCAGCGCCCCCCTCTCGCCCCGGGCCCCATCCGGACGCCCTCATGCATCTTCTCGCCGCCACCCCCGGTCGCATCGACGACGGAACCGAGGCCGTCGACCTGAACCAGACCCCCGCCGATCTGGTGATCCTCTCGGCCGCCGATACCGAACTCGCGGCGCTGTCGCAGGCCCATGCCGCGCAGCACGACGCCCCCTCCCTGCGCCTTGCCCGCCTGACCGACCTGACCCACCCGATGTCGGTGGACCTGCACCTCGACACCTGCGCCACGAAATCCCGGCTGGTCATCGCCCGGGTGCTGGGCGGCATGGGCTACTGGCGCTACGGGATGGAACAGTTCTCGGCCCGCCTGCACGCGGCCGGCGTCCCCTTCCTGGCCCTGCCCGGCGATGACAAGCCCGACCCCGAACTGCGCGCCCTCTCGACCCTGCCCGATGCCGATTACGACGCCCTCTGGTCCTACCTGGTCGAAGGCGGCCCGGCGAATACCGCGGCCTTCCTCGATTACGCCCGCGCCCTGCTGGAGGAGACGGAAAAACCCGGCCCCGCCGCGCCGCTGCTGCGCGCCGGCCTGCACTGGCCAGGCGAGGCCACGCCCTCCCTCGCCACGCTCCGCGCCCACTGGCATCCCGGCGCCCCGGTGGTGCCCCTGGTCTTCTACCGCGCACTGGTCCAGGGCGCGGGCCTTGCCCCCATCGACGCCCTGACCCACGCGCTGCACCGGCGCGGCCTGAACCCGCTGCCGGTCTTCGTGGCCTCGCTCAAGGATCCGGTCTCGGCCGCCACGCTCGACGACCTCCTGGCCGAAACCGCCCCGCAGGTGATCCTGAACTGCACCGCCTTCGCCACCGGCTCGCCCCATGGCGAGGCAGGCGATGCCAACCCCTTCACGAAACCTTCCGCCAACCGCGCCCCGGTCTTCCAGGTCGTCCTCGCCTCCTCCTCCGAAGAAGCCTGGTCCGACGGCCTCTCGGGGCTTTCCGCCCGCGACATCGCCATGAACGTGGCCCTGCCCGAGGTCGACGGACGCATCCTCTCCCGCGCCATCTCCTTCAAGGGCCAAAGCCATTACGACGCCGCCACCCAATGCTCCATCGCGGCGCCCATGCCGCGCGCCGACCGGGTGGATTTCGTGGCCGACCTCGCCGCCAACTGGGCCCGCCTGCGCGCCACCCCGGCCGCAGAGCGCCGCGTCGCACTGGTGCTGGCGAACTACCCCAACAAGGACGGGCGGCTGGCGAACGGCGTCGGCCTCGACACCCCCGCCGCCACCGTCCATGTGCTGAAGCTGCTGCAAACCGCAGGCTACACCATCGACAAGGCGCCCGAGACCTCGGATGCGCTGATGCAGGCGATCCTTGCGGGCCCCACCAACTGGCTCACCGACCGCGCTCAGACGACGGGCGGAGAATTCCTCCCCCTCGCCACCTACCGCACCCATTTCGACGCCCTGCCCGAAACCACCCGCCAGCAGATCCTCGACCGCTGGGGCCCCCCCGAGGACGACCCGTTCTTCATCTTTCCCCAAATATGCCCGCCGGAGGCCACCGCCGCAGGCGGTTTCAAGCTCTCCATCCTGCGCCACGGCAACGCGGTGGTCGGCATCCAGCCCGCCCGGGGCTACAACATCGACCCCGATGAAACCTACCATGCGCCCGACCTTGCCCCGCCGCACGGCTACCTGGCCTTCTACATCTGGCTGCGCGAGGCCTTCGGCGCCCATGCGATCACCCACATGGGCAAGCACGGCAATCTGGAATGGCTGCCCGGCAAGGCCATCGCGCTCTCCGACGCCTGCTTCCCCGAGGCCGTCTTTGGCCCCCTCCCGCATATCTATCCCTTCATCGTCAACGACCCGGGCGAAGGCACCCAGGCCAAGCGCCGCACCCAGGCCGTGATCATCGACCACCTGACCCCGCCGCTGACCCGCGCCGAAAGCTACGGGCCGCTCCGCGACCTCGAGGCACTGGTCGATGAATATTACGAAGCCGCGGGCCTCGATCCCCGCCGCATCGAACATCTGCGCCGGGAAATCCTGTCGCTGACCTCGGTCACGGGCGTCGACCGCGATGCGGGCTTTACCGGAGACGAGGACACCGATCTGGCCAAGCTCGACGCCTGGCTCTGCGAGCTGAAGGAGGCGCAGATCCGCGACGGGCTGCACATCTTCGGCCAAAGCCCCGAGGACCGGCTGTTCCGCGACCTGCTGCAGGCGCTGGTGCGCATTCCGCGCGGCGCGGGCAAGGGCGGCGATGCCTCGCTGCCGCGCGCGCTGGCCGCCGATCTGGGGCTGAGCTTCGACCCGCTCGACTGCGACATGGCCGCCCCCTGGACCGGCCCGCGCCCCGAGGCGCTGAACCTCACCTCCGACAGCTGGCGCAGCAACGGCGACACGGTCGAGCGGCTGGAGCTGCTGGCCGCCGCCCTGCTGGACGGTGACACCCCGCCCCCCGGCCCCGCCAGCGCCGCGGTGATGCAGGCGGTGCACGACACCATTGCCCCCACCCTGCAGGCCTGCGGACCGGACGAGGGGGCGGGGCTCCTCACCGCCCTTGCGGGGCAGTTCGTCGCCCCGGCGCCCTCCGGCGCGCCCACCCGGGGTCGCCTGGACACCCTGCCCACGGGGCGGAACTTCTTCTCCGTCGACAGCCGGGCCGTGCCCACGCCCACCGCCTGGGCCCTCGGGTGGAAATCCGCCAACCTGCTGATCGAACGGCATCTTCAGGATCAGGGCGACTGGCCGCGCACGCTGCTGCTGTCGGCCTGGGGGACAGCCAACATGCGCACCGGCGGCGATGACATCGCGCAGGGGCTGGCCCTGATGGGGGTAAAGCCGCAATGGGACGCCGCCAACCGCCGCGTGACCGGGTTCGAGATCCTGCCCCTTGCCACCCTCGACCGGCCCCGCGTCGACGTGACCTTGCGGATCTCGGGCTTCTTCCGCGATGCCTTCCCGCAGCTGATCGCCCTTTTCGACAGCGCCGCCCGCGCCGTCCAAGCCCTGGACGAGCCCGCCGACCTGAACCCTGCCGCCGCCCGCGCCCGCACGGGCGAAACACAGGCCCGCATCTACGGCGCCAAGCCCGGCGCCTATGGCGCGGGCCTGCAAGCGCTGATCGACGAACGGATCTGGTCCGACCGCGCCGATTTCGCCCGCGCCTATCTGGAATGGGGCAGCTACAGCTACGGCACCGCGGACGAGGGCACCCGAGACACCGCCGGGCTGACCGCCCGCCTCAGCCAGGCCCAGGCCATCGTGCAGAACCAGGACAACCGCGAACACGACATCCTTGACAGCGACGACTACTACCAGTTCGAAGGCGGCGCCGCGGCCGCCGTCGCCACCCTGCAGGGCGCCGACGTGCCGCTTTACCATAACGACCACTCGCGCCCCGAACGCCCCGTCATCCGCACCCTGGACGAGGAAATCTCCCGCGTCATGCGATCCCGCGTGGTGAACCCCAAGTGGATCGAGGGGGTGAAACGCCACGGCTACAAGGGCGCCTTCGAGATCGCCGCCACCGTCGATTACCTGTTCGCCTTCGCCGCCACGACCCGCGCGGTAAAACAGCACCATTTCGACCTCTGCCACGAGGCCTTTCTGGAAGACGAGGACACCCGCACCTTCATCGAGACCCACAACGCCCCCGCCCTGCGCGAGATCGCCCAACGGCTGAACGAAGCGATCGAGCGCGGCCTCTGGCAGCCGCGTTCCAACTCCGCCCTTGCGCGGATCGCGGCGCTGACGGGGCTCGACGCCGACAGGCCCCGGACCTAGCCTGCCGGGCAGGAGGGCCCAACCATGACCGCCAAGACCTACCGGGGGCACTGCCTCTGCGGTGCCGTCACCTACGAATGGCAGGACGCCCCGGGCGCCGTCAAATGGGTGGGCCACTGCCATTGCGAAAGCTGCCGAAGGGCGACCGGATCGCCCTTCACCACCTTCGTCAGCACCTGGGACCATGCCTTCCGCTGGACCGGGGCCGAGCCCGCCAGCCACGCCTCCTCCCCCGGTGTCAGCCGCCTGTTCTGCCCGACCTGCGGCACCCCCGTCGCCTACCGCGCCACCCGGGTACCGGGCGAAACCCATACCTACCTTGCCAATCTAGACGACGCGCAGGGCCTGCCCCCCACGATCCACTACTACTGGAACGAGCGCGTCACCTGGCTGGTCCATCCCGATGACGGCCTGGAGCACCACGAGGAATGATCCCCGAACGCCTGCCCGCCGACAGCCCCGGCATCCCCGCCGTCCTTGCCCTGCTGCGCACGGCCTTCGCCTATATGGAGGACCGGATCGACCCACCCTCCTCGCTGCATCGCATGACCGAAGCCCGCCTGCGCGACACCGCCCGCGACGCGGAACTGTGGATCCTGCCCGGCCCGCTGGCCTGCATGATCCTGACACCGCATCCCGATCACCTCTACCTGGGCAAGCTGGCCACCGCCGCCCGGGCCCGCGGCCAGGGCCATGCCCGCCGCCTGATCGCCCATGCCGAAACCCGCGCCCTCGCCCTGCACCTGCCCGCCCTGCGCCTGGAAACCCGGATCGAACTGACGGAAAACCACGCCGCCTTCACCCGCCTGGGCTTTGCCGAGATCGCCCGCACCGCCCATCCCGGCTTTGACCGCCCGACCTCCCTCACCTTCGAGAAACGCCTGTAACCCTTTCATCTTTCCCCCAATATGCCGGGGGGAAGGCCGCAGGCCGCGGGGGGCAGCGCCCCCCGGCACCGTTCGCACCCCGGGCCTAATCGCAGGCCAGCACGCCCAGCACCATCGCCGCATCGCCCAGCACCAGGCCCACCCGGCACCCGGTCGCCGCCCCGATCGCCGCCTGTGCAGGCCCCGCCACCGATTTCAGGTTCGGCGCATAGCGCGCGTTCACCCGGATCGCCTCGGCCATGGCGCCGCGGCGGCGCACCTCGAACCGGTCTTCCCCGACCGAGACCCGCGTCACCGCCTGGCCGTTGAAATAGGGATCGGGCCGGTCGCAGCCCGCAACGCCCGCCACAAGGACCGACAGCACCAGTGCAAAAGGGATCGACAGGGTGTATCTCATGCCCCAGCCTCGCGCAGGGACAGTTAAGAAACCGTTCCGCCCCACCAGATCCTCCTGCCTCCCCCCTCCCGGAGCCCCCATGATCCGACATCTCTTCCTGCTGCTCTTCTACCAGCTGGCCGGCGAAAGCCTGGCCCGCGGTCTGACCCTGCCGCTGCCGGGCCCGGTGCTGGGCATGGTGCTGCTGTTCCTGACCTTCCTCGCCGCGCCGCAGCTTTACGAGGCGATGCGCGGCACGGTCTCGGGGCTGCTGTCTCACCTGTCGCTGCTCTTCGTGCCGGTGGGCGTGGGGGTGGTGCAGTACCTCGGGCTGATGCGCGACGAAGGCGTGCAACTGGCGATCGTGCTGGTCGTTTCGACGGCGCTGGCCATCGCCGTGGGCGCGCTGGTCTTCCACTGGCTGCTGCGCGCCACCGGACAGGAGGAACGCCCGTGACTTCGCTCACCGACATCTGGAGCTACCTCGCCCAGGGGCCGCTGCTGTGGCTGGGCCTGACCCTGGGCGCCTATATCATCGCCGACTGGGTCTTCATGAAATCCGGGCGCTTTCCGCTGTGCAACCCGGTGCTGCTGTCGATCATCTTTCTGGCGCTGATGCTGGTCATCACCCATACCCGCTATGACACCTATTTCGAGGGCGCCCAGTTCGTCCACTTCATGCTGGGCCCGGCGACGGTGGGGCTGGCGGTGCCGCTCTTTGCCAATGTCCACCACATCCGCAAGACCGCACTGCCGATGGCCGCGGCCCTGCTGGCGGGGTCAACCACGGCGGTGGTCTCGGCCCTGCTGGTGGCAAAGGCGCTCGGCATCCACGGTCAGGTGCTGATCTCGCTCGCGCCGAAATCGGCCACGGCGCCGGTTGCCATCGGGATCTCGGAACGGATGGGCGGGCTGCCGACGCTGACCGCGGCGCTGGTGCTGATGACGGGGATCATCGGTGCCATCGTGGCGCCCCACTTGCTGAACGCGCTTGGCGTGCGCGACTGGCGCGCCCGCGGTTTCGCGGTGGGCGTCGCGGCCCATGGCATCGGCACCGCCCGCGCCTTCCAGGCGCATGAGCGCGCCGGCGCCTTCGCCGGGATCGGCATGGGCCTCAATGCCTTGCTGACCTCGGTGCTTGCCCCCTATGTTCTGCACCTGATCAACTAAGGAGCCCGCCATGACCGAGGACACCGACCGCCACGCGATGAAGATGGCCAAGAAGAAGGCCGCCCGCGACAAGATCATGGCGACCAAGACCGATGAAAAGGGCCTGGTCATCGTCCACACCGGCAAAGGCAAGGGCAAGTCGACCGCCGCCTTCGGGATGATCTTCCGCTGCATCGCCCATGACATGCCCTGCGCCGTGGTGCAGTTCATCAAGGGCGGCATGTCGACCGGCGAACGCGACCTGATCGAGAAACATTTCTCGGACACCTGCGAATTCCACACCATGGGCGAGGGCTTTACCTGGGAAACCCAGGACCGCTCGCGCGATATCCAGATGGCCCAGGCGGCCTGGGAAAAGGCCAAGGAACTGATCCGCGACCCCGCTCACCGCATGGTCCTGCTGGACGAGATCAACATCGCCCTGCGCTACGACTACCTGGACGTGGCCGAGGTGATCGCCTTCCTGCAGACCGAAAAGCCGCCCATGACCCATGTCGTGCTGACCGGGCGCAACGCCAAGGAAGAGCTGATCGAGATCGCCGACCTCGCGACCGAAATGGAGCTGCTGAAGCATCCCTTCCGCGCCGGCATCAAGGCCCAGATCGGCGTCGAATTCTGATCCTTGCCGCGGGGCGGCTCCGGTCATAAAATCTGACCAATTCAGCCGGAGCCCCCATGCCCTTCCAGCCCATCCCCCCCGAGAAACGCTCGGACGCGGTGGTCCGCCAGATCGAGCTTCTGATCCTGCGGGGCCTGCTGCGCCCCGGGGAGCGCCTGCCGGCGGAACGTGACCTGTCCGAGCGGCTGGCCGTCTCGCGCCCCTCGCTGCGCGAGGCCCTGGCCGAGCTGCAGGAACGCGGCCTGCTGGAAACGCGGGCGGGATCGGGCGTCTATGTGGCGGACCTGCCGGGCACGGCCCTGGGCCCCGCCCTGCTGGCGCTGCTGTGCCGTCACGAAGAGGCGGTCTTCGATTTCCTCTCGTTCCGCCGCGACCTGGAGGGCCAGGCCGCCGAACGCGCCGCCGCCGAGGGGCTCGACGCGGATCTGGCGCTGCTGGACCTGCTGATGACCCGGCTGCGCGCGGCCCATGCCGCCGGCGACCGCGCTGCAGAGGCCCGGATCGATGCAGAGTTCCACCTGGCCATCCTGGAGGCCAGCCACAACATCATCCTGCTGCACCTGATGCGCAGCACCTTCGCACTGCTGCACGAAGGCGTCTTCAGCACGCGCGCCCGGCTGTTCGAGCGCGCCTCGGTCCGGGACGAGATCCTGGCCCAGCACGACGCAATCAACGCGGCCCTGCAGGCCCGCAACGGTGCCCGCGCCCGCGCCGCGGTAGAGGCCCATCTGGATTACGTTCACGCCGCCTTTACCGCCCATCTGGCGGAAGACCGCCGGGCCGAAATCGCGGGCCAGAAACTGGACCGGGAACGCGAGCGGAAATGACGGCAGGGGGCTCTGCCCCCGTCTCCTGCGGAGCCTCCCCCGAGGTATTTCAGAACAAGAAAATGAAGAAGGGCGCGGCCGGAGAGATCCGGGCGCGCCCTTATGATTTCATCTTTCCCCAAATATGCATCGCGACGGATGCAGCGGGGCAGCGGCCTCAGTTAAGGCGGGTCTTGACGGTCTCGATCGAGCTGTCGAGCAGCGCTGCGGCATGGGCCGGGGTCATCTGCTTGGTGATCACGTCGCGGGCGGCCGAGATCGACACGGCGATGGCGCGATCACGGACTTCCTTGACGGCAGCGGCTTCGGCAGCGGCGATCTGCTCTTCGGCGGCGGCAAGGCGGCGGGCGATGGCCAGCTGCAGGTCCGCCTTGGCCTGTTCGGCCACGGCGGAGGCATCGGCCTTCGCATCCGCAACGATGCGGTCGGCCTGGGCCTGGACTTCGCGCTGTTTGCGCTCGTAGGCGGCAAGCAGGGTCTTGGCTTCCTCGCGCAGGGCGGCGGCCTCTTCGAGCTCGGCGCGGATGCCCTTGGCACGCTTGTCGAGCAGGCCGGCGATCAGGCCCGGGACCTTGAAGTACACCAGGACGCCGACGAAGAGGATGAAGGCCACCAGCACCACGAAGTTGGTGTTGTGCAGCGAGAAGAACGGGCCGGTGGCGGCCTGTGCGGGGGCGCCGGCCAGGGCTGCCACGGCGGCGGCGGGCAGGATCAGGGCAGTCTTGCGCATGGATCTCATCCTTTCAGCCGGGCGGAAACGGCACTGTCGATCTCGGTCTCGGGGGCGGTGAAGCCCAGCGAGGCGATGACGGCAGCGGTCGTGTCCTTGGCCACGGTCTCGGCGGCTTCGAGGGCACCGGCGCGGATCTCGGCGATCGCCTTTTCGCCTTCGGCGACCTTGGCGGCGATCTCGGCGTCGGCCTTTGCCGTGGCGGCTTGGATCTCTTTCTGGATCTCGGCCTTGGTCTCGGCGACGATGCGGGCCGCTTCGGAACGGGCATCGGCAAGGGCCTTGTCATAGGCCGCTTCCGCGTCCTTGGCCTTTTGCTTCAGCTCTTCCGCCGCGGCGATGTCATTGGCGATCGTTCCCGCGCGATCCGCCAGAACCGCCCCCACACGCGGCAGCGCCACGCGGGACAGGATCAGGTAGATCACGACCAGGGTCACGATCAGCCAGAAAATCTGGTTGCCCCAGGTCGAGAAATCAAGCTGCGGCATACCGCCAGCATTATGCGTTTCTGCGCCGAGCTGGGTGAGCTCAGGGGTTTCGGTCGCCATCAGTCAACTCCGGGAACTGGATCAAGTCTGGATATTACCACGGGTGGGCCCATAAGGGACCCACCCGCACGTAAGGATCTGTTCCGGATGCCTTAGACGGCGAACATCAGCAGCAGAGCGACGAGGAACGAGAAGATCCCCAGGGCTTCTGCGAAGGCCATGCCGATGAACAGCGTGGCGGTCTGGGACGCGGCAGCCGAAGGGTTGCGCAGGGCGCCGGCCAGGAAGTTGCCTGCGACGTGGCCCACACCGATGGCGGCCGCGCCGGAACCGATGCCTGCAAGGCCAGCACCGATGAACTTGCCCAGGTCTGCGATATTGCCTTCCATGTCGTGTTCTCCTTACGTTGGAATTGGCGGGTGTTTCGACCGGGACACCGAGGCGTCCCGGAATGAACGGGGTCCTGGCAGCGAGCCTCAGTGGCTCGGGTGCAGGGCGTCTTTCAGGTAGACGCAGGTCAGGATCGTGAAGACGTAGGCCTGGATGAAGGCCACCAGGATCTCAAGGCCATACATGCCGATGATCGCAAGGATCGAGATCGGCGAGACCAGGGTGATCGCGGCGAAGCCGGCGAAAACCTTCATCACGGCGTGGCCTGCCATCATGTTACCGGCAAGACGGATCGAATGGCTGACGGGGCGCACGAAGTACGAGATCAGTTCGATCACGGCCAACAGCGGGCGGATCGCCAGCGGCGCCGAGGTGACCCAGAACAGGCCGAGGAACTTGGCGCCGTTCAGCACGAAGCCCATGATCGTCACCGTCAGGAACACCGCCAGTGCCAGGATGATGGTCACGGCGAAATGCGAGGTGGTGGTGAAGCTCATCGGGATCAGGCCGAGCGTGTTCGAGAAGACGATGAACATGAACAGCGTGAAGACATAGGGGAAGAAGCGCAGCGCGTCCTTGCCGGTGACGTCCTCGATCATCTTGTAGACAAAGCCATAGGCCATTTCGGCGACCGACTGCAGGCGCGAGGGGACGCGGTTGCGGCCCGACGTGCCCAGAACCATCAGCGCGACGATCGCCAGGATCGCGATCGCCATCCACAGCGTCACGTTGGTGATCGTGTACCAGTGCACCTCGGTGCCACCGAACAGCGGCTTGACGATGAACTGGTCCATCGGGTGGAAAACCAGCCCCGAGCCCTCGTGGGCCGCTTCTGCACCGTGCGCTTCAGTCGCCATCGTTTTCCCTCGTCTCGTTCCCGGCGTGTCCGGGCGTTTTGTCCTGCAGCTCCTTTGCGGAGCGCATCATCGTCTTGATCCCGGCAATGAAGCCGAGCAGCGTGAACAGGATCATCATGATCGGCAGGGTGCCGAACAGCCAGTCCAGCCCGTAGCCGATCCCGAACCCGATCCCCAGCCCCGCCACCAGTTCCGTCACCATCCGCCAGCCCACCTGGGCGGCCGAATAGTGATCCTGATGCTTCGCCCCCTCGGGGACGTCGATCCCGGCCCGGGTCTTGGCAGCCGCGATCTTGCGATCGAGATCGGCCATCTTTTCCCGGTTTTCCGGCGTGGTCATGGGGGTGATGTTCCCGCTCTTGTTAAGGTTGGTGCTATGCGCTGAACCCCTCTGAGTCAACGGCGCGTGATCGGGCAGCGTGTCGCGGGCTAAGGCGTTGTTTTTGCATATTTATGGAAAGATGAAATGGGCGAGAAATCATCCAGTTGACCCCGAAGGGGCGGGTTTGGGGGCCGAAAGGCATTCTTAACCGTGCGGTTGAACGTCGGGACCCGGGCGCGAAAGCGGGGTCAAGATGCGGGGCGGACTGGGGAAAATGCTCAACCCGTTCGTTGAGCGTTTCGATTGACGCCCCCCCTGCCCCGGCCCTAACTGGCGCCATGGCCGCTTCGCTTGATACCGTCTTTGCCGCGCTTTCGGATCCCACCCGCCGGGCGATCCTGTCGATGCTGCTGGAAGACGACATGGCGGTGACCGACGTGGCCTTCCCGTTCGAGATGTCGCTGGCGGCGATCTCGAAGCATCTGGGCATCCTGGCGGCGGCCGGGCTGATCACCCAGGAAAAGCGCGGCCGGGTGAAATGGTGCAAGCTGGAGCCCGACGCCCTGCGCGAGGCCAGCGTCTGGATGCAGGGCTTTGGCCAGTTCGAACCGGTGAACCTGGAGGCCTTCGAACGCTTCCTGGAGGCCGAGCTGGGTGCCAGCGGGGACGATCAGCCCTGAGGGGCCTTCAGATGCTGTCGCCGCGCAGGTGTTCGGTGTGGTCCTTGAGGAACTTCAGGAAGGCCTGGACCTTGGTGGTGCGGTGCAGATCCATGTGGGTGACCAGCCACAGGCGGCTTTCCCATTCCTCCAGCGGCGGGTGGACCTCGACCAGATCGTCGCGGCGTTCGCGTTCATAGGTGCCAAGGAACCCCAGGCCCACGCCCGACAGCACCGCCTGGCGCACCGCCCGCGTGTCCCCCGAGCGGAACACGACCTGATGACCAGGGATGTTGTCGCGCATCCAGCGCGCGGTGGGGGCGCGGCTGGCCTCTTCGTCGAAGCCCACGAAGCGGTGGCCCGCCATCCGGCCGGGCAGCTGCGGCATTCCGTAGCGCTCGATATACGAGCGGCTGGCATAGATCGCCTGGCGCAGCCGCAGGAAGGGCTGGACCACGTTGTCGGGCTGCTGCGGCGGATTGCCGGCGCGGATCGCCACATGGGCCTCGCCGTATTCCAGCCGGAACAGCCGCGAGGAGGTCAGGTAATGCAGCTGCACATCCGGGTATTCGGCCTGGAATTCCGACAGGATCGGCACCAGCAGCTGGCTGAGCCCGCCAATCGTCGTCACCACCAGCTCTCCGGCGACCTCGTTGCCGCGGCCCTTGATGCGGGCGGACAGCTGGCTGAACTGATCATCGGTGGCCTGGGCCACGCGCAGCAGGTCGGTGCCGGCCTCGGTCGGGGTGTAGCCGCGGGTGTGACGCTGGAACAGCTTGACGCCCAGGCGGCGCTCCAGCGCGTCGATGTGACGGATCACGGTGGCATGGTGCACGCCCAGAACATCCGCCGCCCCCGAGACCGTCCCCACGCGCGCCACCTGGTATGCCGTGCGGATCTCGTCCCAATTGTCCATGCCAGACCTGTGCAGATTATTACGAGTTTCCCCAGAGATTGCGCTAATCGTGCACGGATGCAAGGGGGAAGCCAGCGACAGCCGTGGCGGAACGATGCCCGCCTTTCACGCGTTGGTCTGACACCGAACGCTTTTCCGAAAGGGATGAAACCTCATGCTGTCCGCCTCGACCCTGCCGAATCCGGCCCTGGTGGCGCTGGCCTGCGCGCTGGCCTTCGTCATCCTGGCGCGCCATGCGCTGCTGAGCCGTCGCCCCACCCGCCGCGAGGCCATCCGCCTGGAGGCCCGGGACCGCCCGCCCCGCCGCTAGAACGCCCGCCGCGCGTCCCTTGGACCGTGACACAGGCCCTGCCCGGCGGGGCCTGTTTTCCTTGACTCCCTCCCCCTCCGCCTCTACATCCCGCAGCAATTCCCGGAATCCGTGATGATTCCGGTCCCATCGCTATTGCGGGGATCGCCACCAGTCAGCGCGTTGCGCCCACTGGTGCCTTCGGGCTATGCGCTGTTCCCGCGAGAGGTTGTGCTTTTCGCCGTCACCGCCCAAGTAGCGGGGACACCACGTCAGTCAGAGGCCATTGGAGGGCCGGGGCATGTTTGAAAATCTATCCGAACGCCTCTCCGGCGTCTTCGATCGTCTGACCAAGCAGGGCGCGCTGTCCGAAGAGGACGTGCGCACCGCCCTGCGCGAGGTCCGCGTCGCCCTGCTGGAGGCCGACGTGTCGCTGCCGGTGGCACGCAACTTCATCAAGTCGGTCGAGAAGAAGGCCACCGGCCAGGCCGTCACCAAATCGGTGACCCCGGGCCAGCAGGTCGTCAAGATCGTCCATGACGAGCTGATCGCGACCCTGACCGGCGAGGCCGATCCCGGCAAGCTGAAGATCGACAACCCGCCGGCGCCGATCCTGATGGTGGGCCTTCAGGGCTCGGGGAAAACCACGACCACCGCCAAGCTGGCCAAGCGCCTGAAGGAACGCGAGGGCAAGAAGGTCCTGATGGCCTCGCTCGACGTGAACCGTCCGGCGGCCATGGAACAGCTGCAGATCCTCGGCGTGCAGATCGGCGTCGACACCCTGCCCATCGTCAAGGGCGAGGATCCGGTGGCGATCGCGAAACGCGCCCGCACCCAGGCCAGCCTTGGCGGCTATGATGTCTACATGCTGGACACCGCCGGCCGCCTGCACATCGACGCCGAGCTGATCCAGCAGGCCGCCGACGTGCGCGATGCCGTCAACCCGCGCGAAACCCTGCTGGTGGTCGACGGCCTGACCGGTCAGGACGCGGTGAACGTCGCGACCGAATTCGACGCCAAGATCGGCGTCTCGGGCGTGGTGCTGACCCGGATGGACGGCGACGGCCGCGGCGGTGCGGCGCTCTCGATGCGCGCCATCACCGGCAAGCCCATCCGTTTCGTCGGCCTCGGCGAAAAGATGGAGGCGATCGAAACCTTCGAGCCCCAGCGGATCGCCGGCCGGATCCTCGGCATGGGCGACATCGTGGCGCTGGTCGAGAAGGCCCAGGAAGTCCTGGAGGCCGAACAGGCCGAGCGCATGATGAAGCGCTTCACCAAGGGCCAGTTCAACATGAACGACCTGCGCACCCAGCTTGAGCAGATGCAGAAGATGGGCGGCATGGAAGGCATCATGGGGATGATGCCCGGCATGGGCAAGATGGCCAAGCAGGTGCAGGAAGCGGGCTTTGACGACAAGGTCATCAGCCGCCAGATCGCCCTGATCCAGTCGATGACCAAGCGCGAACGCGCCAACCCCGACCTGCTGCAGGCCAGCCGCAAGAAACGCATCGCGGCCGGTGCCGGCATGGATGTGTCAGACTTGAACAAGCTTCTGAAAATGCACCGCCAGATGGCGGACATGATGAAGAAGATGGGCAAGATGGGCAAAGGCGGCATGATGAAACAGGCCATGCGCCAGATGATGGGCAAGGGCGGCGGCCTGCCCGGCGGCATGGACCCCTCGCAGATGGACCCGAAAGCCATGGAAGAAGCCGCCAAGGCGCTTGGCGCCAAGGGCGGCCTCGGCGCGCTCGGCAAGGGCCTGGGCGGTCTTGGCGGCATGGGTGGCGGCCTGCCCGGGGGCCTCTCGGGCTTCGGCAAGAAGAAGTGACCGGCGCCCCCATCATATCGCGCCCGGCGCCCCTCGGCGCTCCCCGGCCCGCCCCCCGCGGGACCGGGCTCTTTCAGCTTTCCGCAAATATGCCCGCCGGAGGCTTCGGCCGCAGGCCGAACCCGCGTGGAGCCGCCGCATGATCGCCGCCGCCTCCGCCTTTCCGGTGATCGAATCCGACCGCCTGCGGCTGATCTGCCCGGCGTCGCCGGATTTCGACGCCACGGCCGCCTACCTCGGCAAGGACAGCCCCGCCTTCATCGACCAGCACCCCGATCCCGAGGCCGCCTGGTGGTCCATCGCCACCATCGTCGGCCATTGGCACCTGCGCGGCTACGGCCATTTCGCGGTGACGGAAAAGGACGGCGGCGCCCATGTCGGCCTGGTCGGCCCCTGGTTCCCGCATGGCTGGCCGGAACCCGAACTGTCCTGGCAGCTGCTGGAAGGCGCCGACGGCAAGGGCTACGCCACCGAGGCCGCGCGCTGCGTGCTCGACTGGCTGTTCCAGGAAAGGGGCTGGGCCTCCTGCATCAGCCTGGTGGATCCGGGCAACACCCGCTCCGTCGCCATGGTCCGCCGCCTCGGCGCCCGGGCCGAAGGCACCTTCAGCCACCACATGACCGGCGAGCTGCGGATCTGGCGGCACCTGCCGCGCACCGCCGCCGGCCGCAAGCTGCTGGAGGGCCTCGCATGACCCGGCTCGGCCAGATCGCCATCCCGACGCTCGAAACCGCGCGCCTCGTGCTGCGGGCGCCTGCGGCGCGCGATGTCGAACCGCTGACCGCCTTCTATGCGGATGCCCGCTCGGGCTTCGTCGGCGGCCCGATGGATGCCGTGCAGACCTGGCGCCACCTCGGCACCGAAATCGGCCACTGGACCCTGCGCGGCTACGGCCGCTGGATGGTCGACCTGCGCGACAGCGGCACGACGGTGGCCATGGTCGGCCTGTGGAACCCCGAAGGCTGGCCCGAACCGGAACTCGGCTGGGACGTGATGAACGGCCACGAAGGCCATGGCTACGCGACCGAGGCCGCCCTTGCGGCCCGCGCCTTCGCCTATGACGTGCTGGGCCTTGCCACGCTGATCTCGGTGGTCAATCCCGCCAACGGCGGCTCGGCCCGTGTGGCGCAGCGCCTTGGCGCCACGCGCGACGGCCAGTGGACCCATCCGAAATACGGCCCCCTCGACATCTGGCGCCACCCCGCGCCCGAAACCCTCTCCGAGGGCGGCGCGGAGGCCTACGCATGACCCGGCGCATCCCTCTCATGGCTGCGGGCGGGTGGGCCGTCGCGGCACGCGCGGGTCACCCGGTCGCGGCCGGGCCCACGCCGATGACCCCGAAAGGAGACGCCCGTGACTGAGACCGCATCCCCGATCTCGACCGATGACGTGACCCGCGCCGCCGCGTTGCTGAAAGAGCACCGCGCCAGCATCGACCGGCTGGACGCGATCCTGGTCTACACCCTGGGCGAGCGCTTCAAGCACACCCAGGCGGTGGGCAAGCTGAAGGCCGAACATGATCTGCCCCCCTCCGACCCCGCGCGCGAGGAAACCCAGATCGCCCGGCTCGAATCCCTCGCGACCGAGGCCGATCTCGACCCGGTCTTCGCGAAGAAATTCCTGAATTTCATCATTCAGGAGGTGATCCGGCATCACCGGCAACACCAATCCTGAGGGGCTCGCCCCTCGCCCCGACTGACCGGCGGAGAACCCCGCCAAACCAACGCCATTACAAGGAGATACCACAATGGCCATGAAAATCCGTCTCGCCCGCGGCGGCTCCAAGAAGCGCCCCTTCTACCGTGTTGTCGCAGCTGACGCCCGCATGCCGCGCGATGGCCGCTTCATCGAGAAGCTGGGCACCTACAACCCCCTGCTGGCCAAGGACAGCGAAGACCGCGTGAAGCTGGACGTCGAGCGCATCCAGCACTGGCTGGCCCAGGGCGCACAGCCGACCGACCGCGTTGCACGCTTCCTGGAAGCGGCCGGTATCGTCGCCAAGAAAGAGCGTTCGAACCCGAAAAAAGGCACCCCGGGCAAAGCCGCTCAGGAACGTGCCGCTGCCAAGGCCGAGAAGGCCGCCGCAGCCGAGGAAGCCGCAGCCGAGTGATCGCTGCCTTTCCGGAAAGGTCCGGGCCCCGCGCCCGGACCTTTTCTGCCTTCCTGAAGGACCCCCGATGATCTTCCGCCTGTTCCGCCTGCCATTCCTGCTGGCCGCGGCCTTCATCGCGGGGGTTCTTTACGAACGCAGCAACTCGGTCCAAGACTGCAGCAGCGGTGGCGAACAGGCCGCCGTCTGCGAGCTGGACAACCCCGGAGTCGAACGGTGAGCACATCGCCCGAAAAGGAAATGGTCTGCGTCGGCGCCGTGGCCGGCGCCTTCGGCGTGCGCGGAGAGATCCGCCTGAAAAGCTTTTGCGCCGAACCCGAGGCGATCGCGGATTACGCGCCCCTCTCGGACGAGACCGGCGCCCGCAGCTTCACGCTGGAGCTGACCCGCGCCATCAAGAACGGCTTTGCCGCCCGCCTGGGTGGCATCGAGACCAAGGAAGAGGCCGACGCGCTGAAGGGCCTGCGCCTCTATGCGCCGCGTGACCGCCTGCCGGCGCTGCCCGATGACGAATTCTACCATGCCGACCTGATCGGCCTGACCGTGGTCGACACCGGCGGCACCGAACTGGGCCAGGTGCGCGCCGTCATGGACCACGGCGCCGGCGACCTGCTGGAAATCGCCGGCCCCGGCCTGACGACGCCGGTGCTGCTGCCCTTCACCCGCGAGGCCGTCCCCACCGTCGATCTGGCTGCCGGGCGCATCGTCGCCGACCCGCCCGAGGGCCTGTTCTGAGATGACCCGCCCGCCGCGCCTGATCGTGCACGCGGGCTTTCACAAGACCGGGACCTCCAGCATCCAGCAGGCGCTGCGCCGCAACCGCACCCTGCTGGAGCCGCATCTGCGCATCTTGCTGAAACCCGGGATGGAGGCCCTGTGCGAAGCCGCCCGCGCCTTCGATGCCGCCCCCTCGGCACTGACGCTGACGCTGTTCGCCCACGAGGCCGCGGCCCTGGCCGAAACCCTCGATCCCGCCGATCCGCGCCCCCTGCTGCTGTCGTCCGAGGACCTCTCGGGGCATATCCCCGGCCGCCGCGACCGCCGCGGCTATCCGAACGCCGCCCCGCTGATGACGCGGCTGGCACAGGTCTTCGCCCAGGTCCTGCCCGCACAGATGACCTTCGTCTACACCACCCGCGGCGCGCAGGACTGGATCCGCTCGTGCCATGCGCAGCACCTGCGGGTCAGCCGGATGAAGCAGGACCTGGCGCGCTACAGTGCCCGCCAGCGCGACCATGCGGACCTAGAGGCCATCGCCCGCCGCATCGCCGATGCCCTGCCCTGCCCGCTGCTGACCTTTCCGCTGGAACGGACGCGCGCCCTGCCGCAGGGGCCGCTGACGCCGCTGCTGGATCTGGCGGGCCTGCCGCAGGCGATCCGCGATGCCCTGCCCGCCCTGCCCGCCGCCAATGCCGCCGCCCCCCCCGAGGTGCTGGAGCAGTTCCTGGCCCTGAACCGCGCCGGCCTGCCCCGCGATGAACTGCGCGCCCGCAAACAGGCGTTGATCCCGCGCCCGTCAAAAGGCTAAACCGCGCTCCGCAACAGGAAGGACCTGCCATGTCCCAGGACACGCCGCTGAAATCCCATGGCCGCAAGGCGATCTCGGCCAGCTTCAAGCCCCGCTCGCTGATGGAGGACGCACAGCTGGCCGGTGTCTGGACCGCGCGGATCATCACCCTGCTGCCGCAGGCCTTTCCCGGGATCCTGGGCGAAAGCCTGACCGGCAAGGGGCTGAAGGAAGGCAAGTGGCAGCTGGAAACGGTGAACCTGCGCGACTTCGGCCTGACGAAACACCGCAACGTCGACGACACCCCCGCCGGCGGCGGCGCCGGCATGGTGCTGCGCGCCGATGTGATGGGCGCGGCCATCGACCATGCACTGGCCCAGGCCAAGGGCCGGATGCCGCTGATCTACCTCAGCCCGCGCGGCCCCCGTTTCGACCAGAAGATGGCGCGCGACCTGGCCCGCGCCGATGGCGTCACGCTGATCTGCGGCCGGTTTGAAGGCCTCGATGAACGGGTCATCGAACATTACGGCATCCAGGAGGTGTCGCTGGGCGATTTCGTCATGACCGGAGGCGAGATCGCCGCCCAGGCGCTGATCGACGCCACCGTGCGGCTGCTGCCGGGCGTGCTGGGCAATGCCGAATCGACCGAAGAGGAATCCTTCTCGGAGGGGATGCTGGAGCATCCGCAATACACCCGCCCCGCCGAATGGGAAGGCCGCGCCATCCCCGACGTGCTGATGTCCGGCAACCATGCCGAGATCGCCAAATGGCGCCGCCGCATGTCCGAGGCCCTGACCCGCAGCCGCCGTCCCGACCTGTGGTCGGCCCTGCGCGCCGGCCTGCTCGACGATGACGTGCGCGCGGTCCATGATGCGGCGACGCTGGCGGCCTTCCTGGCACAGGCGGGCGTCGCGGCCCCGGCGACGGATCTGGCGGCGCTGGCGGCTGGCCTGCAGGACCAGCCCGGCCTGTCGCTGCCCGCAAACCCCTGGCAGGGGGTGGCCCAGCTGGTGCGGGCCCTCGCCTAGGGGCCTTTCCGCGCCGGGCCTTGCCAGACAGGGCCCTGCGGCCCTCTCGGGGGTTGATTGCCGTCCCCTTATCGACTATCAGCCGCCTGTCCGGGGCCGGAATCGGTCTGCCGGACTGCCTTCGCATTTCCTCAAGGGCCGACCGGCGACAGCGG
Organism: Pseudooceanicola sp. NS-SX9; assembly: GCF_057380705.1. Lineage (NCBI taxonomy): Bacteria > Pseudomonadati > Pseudomonadota > Alphaproteobacteria > Rhodobacterales > Paracoccaceae > Pseudooceanicola > Pseudooceanicola sp. NS-SX9. The sequence goes on from NZ_CM170818.1 coordinate 3,395,047, forward strand.
CCCGGAACGCGAAGGCCCAGCAATGACGACCTGAACCTCCGACAGGGAGCGCGGATCCTCCGCCCGGCCCTGGCTGACCGCGGCGGAGCTCTGAGGCGACAACCACCTTCGCGGGAGAACCGCGAGCAGTCAGGAGTATGGCGATGGATCTTATCGCACAACTCGAGGCGGAACAAATCGCCTCGCTGGGGAAAGAGATCCCCGATTTCAAGGCCGGCGACACCATCCGCGTCGGCTACAAGGTGACCGAAGGCACCCGTACCCGTGTGCAGGCCTACGAAGGCGTGTGCATCAGCCGCAAGAACGGCTCGGGCATCGCGGGTTCGTTCACCGTCCGCAAGATTTCCTTCGGTGAAGGCGTCGAGCGCGTGTTCCCGCTCTACTCGACCAACATCGAATCCATCGAGGTCGTCCGTCGTGGCCGCGTCCGTCGCGCCAAGCTGTACTACCTGCGCTCGCGTCGCGGCAAATCCGCCCGTATCGCCGAGCAGTCCAACTACAAAGCCAAGGCCTGAGGAGCGTCGTCATGAAAAAGGATATCCATCCCGACTATCACTTCATCGACGTGAAGATGACCGATGGCACGATCATCAAGATGCGTTCGACCTGGGGCAAGGAAGGCGACACCATGTCGCTGGACGTCGACCCGACCGTGCACCCGGCCTGGACCGGTGGCTCCTCGCGTCTGATGGATGCCGGCGGCCGCGTCTCGAAGTTCAAGAACAAATACGCAGGCCTGGGCTTCTGATCGCCCGCCCGCAAGGGCAGCCACCGTATTCCGGAAAACGCCGCATCCCCGATGCGGCGTTTTTTCTTGCCCGAAGGACGGCCCGCCCCGCTCTCGCACAGGCGCGCGCCCTGCTTTCATCTTTCCCCAAATATGCCCGCCGGAGGCGCCCTCCCTCCGCGCGCGCCCGCCTGATCTTCGCCCGCAGACGCAGCCCCGGACCGGAAAGCCCGCTCAGGACCCCTCGACCGATTGGCCGAACACCGCGATCGCCAGCCCCAGCAACCCAAGCGCCCCCCAGCCCGCCCGCCGCAGCCCCTGCGCATGACGCGCGGCAATCCCCGCCTGCACGGCATAGTAAAGCGCGAAGGCCCGCGACGCATAAGAGATGATCTGGAAAACGTCTGCCACCCAGGTCAGCCCCACCCCGATCACGCACAGCACCGCATAGCCCTGCCGCGCGCTCAGCCGCCGGCCCGTCAGCTCCTCCAGCAGCCCGCCCGAGCCGCCGGTATCGGCCACCGCCGCGCTGAACTGCGCCGCCAGCGCCGCCAGGATCAGCAGCCCCGGCAGGATCGGAGAGACATCGCGCATCATGTCGATCACCGCGGTCTCGCTCAGGCCGCCCTGCGGCACCTTGTGGGCATAGACCAGCAGCACGACGTAAACCACGTAGATCGCCGCCGACAGCCCCTGCGCCAGCCGCATCGAGCCGATCCGCGTCTTCGCATCATAGCTGTCGCCCAGGTAGCGCGAGGTCTCGAAGCCCTGCACCGTGACCAGCAGGCCAAAGCCCATGGCGACGGCCTGCCAACCGGTAAAGCTGGCCACTGGATCGAACAGCTGCCCGGCCCGCGCCGCGCCGCCAAAGAACCAGGCCAGCCCCGCGATCAGCGCCGCGATGATCGCAAGCTTCAGCGAGACCGAGATGTATTCGGCGCGTTCCAGCAGGGTGAACCCCCGGCCATAGCCCATGGCCAGCACGATCACGAACATCGCCGTGGTCACGATGCGCCCGGCCACCGGTCCCTGCCAGGGCGTCAGTCGCACCGCAAAGGCCCCGAAAAGGTTCAGGTAATAGGCGACCGAGATCACATAGGCGATGGCCAGAAGCAGCGCCGAGAGGGTCTCGGGCTTCGAGGGCGCCTCGCGGTCGTCCCCCAGCCGGGCCATGTTGCTGCGGATGGCGGCACCGAAGGCCCAGGCGAAAAGGCAGAGCGCCGCCATCACCGCCGGTGCCCAGCCGCCGTAGCCATGCGCCAGAACCGGCCCCAGGACCAGAAAGCCTGATCCGATGATAGAGGCCAGCGGCGTGACCATGGCGCGCCACAGATCCCAGCGGCGCAGCTGCGGCAGAGCCAGCAGCCCGCCCGCAAGACCTAAGGTGGCCAGGACAAGAAGCGTGGTGGGAAGGTTCTGACCGAAGAATGCGGACATCGAGGGTTCCTTTGCCGGACGATGCTACCTAACGCGCGACGCCGGGCTTGGGTACCAGTGGATTGTACCGAGGCCGAAAGAGAGCCGGTTCAGACGGTGGAAAGCGCCTCTGGCGGTCGGCTTTTCCAGACAGATGACAGCGCAGGCCCGATGGAAGGCGCCTCCGGCGGGCATATTTGGGGAAAGATGAAAGGCGCGCGCGAGGGGGCTACTGCGGGCCGGCGGGAGCCCGCCCGCGGCCAGTCACCTTCCGGGCACACATGCGCGCAGGATGCACGCAACCATGCTTCCCCCGTTTCCGCACCCGCCCTAAGGTGCCCGGGCCGGGTCCCTTTGCCCGGCCGGGACGAAGGGGACAGCCTTGGCACATATCATCGTGGTCGGGAACGAGAAGGGCGGCGCGGGCAAATCCACCGTCGCCATGCATGTCGCGACCGCCCTGGTACGCATGGGACACCGGGTTTCGGCGCTGGATCTGGACCTGCGGCAACGCAGTTTCGCCCGCTATGCCGCGAACCGCGCCGCGACGCTGGAAAAGGACGGGCTGGATCTGCCCTCGCCGCAGTTCGTCGAACTGCCCGAGGTCGCCCCCGAAGACCTGGCCCCGGGCGAGAACATCTATGACCGCCGTATGGCCGAGGCGATCGCGCAGCTGGATCCGGTCTGCGATTTCATCCTGGTGGATTGCCCCGGGTCGCATACCCGCCTGAGCCAGGTGGCGCATTCGCTGGCCGATACGCTGATCACGCCGCTGAACGACAGTTTCGTCGATTTCGACCTGCTGGCGCATATCGATGGCGAGGGCGAGCAGATCCTGGGCCCCTCGGTCTATTCCGAGATGGTCTGGGCCGCGCGGCAGTTGCGGGCGCAATCGGGGTTGAAGCCCATCGACTGGGTGGTGCTGAGGAACCGCGTGGGGTCCCAGGCGATGGTCAACAAGCGCAAGATGGAGGATGCGATCAACCGGCTGTCAAAGCGCATCGGCTTTCGCGTGGCCCCGGGGTTTTCCGAGCGGGTGATCTTTCGCGAGCTGTTCCCGAAGGGGCTGACGCTGCTGGATCTGAAGGACATCGGCGTGACCAGCCTGAGCATCTCCAACATCGCCGCCCGGCAGGAGCTGCGCGACCTGATGCGCGCGCTGGATCTGCCGGGGGTCGAGGTGAACCTTTAGGCCGCGCGGCGGCGCAGCGCGGCGGCCAGGCTGGTCAACACGAAGACCACCGCCGCGCAGCACACGATTGAGGGGCCAGCGGGCGTGTCGAGATGCAGCGAGCCCTCAAGCCCGGTCACCGTTGCCAGCACCGCGATCAGGGCGGCGATGCCGGCCATGCGCTCGGGCGTGGTAGCAAAGGGGCGGGCGGCGGCGGCGGGGATGATCAGCATGGCGGCGATCAGCAGCGTGCCCACCACCTTGATCGCCACCGCCACCACGATGGCCAGGGCGACGGTCAGCACCATCTGCTCGCGCCGGGGATCGAGGCCCGAGGCATAGGCCAGGTCGGGGTTCAGCGTGGTGGTCAGCAGCGCCGACCAGCGCCAGCGCACCAGCGCCAGTACCAGCACCGCGCCGCCCCAGATGATCGCCAGGTCAAGGCGGCTGACGGCCAGGATGTCTCCGAACAGATAGCCCATCAGGTCGATGCGGACGCCGTGCAGGAAGGACACCGCCACCAGGCCGAAGGCGATGGCCGAATGCGCCATGACGCCCAGCAGGGTATCCATGGCAAAGCCCCGCCCCGACAGGCCAGAGACCGCCGTGGCCATCGCCAGCGCCACCGCCAGCACCCCCGCGAAGACCGACACCTGCAGGGTCAGCGCCAGCGCCACCCCCAGGATCGCCGCATGGGCCGTCGCATCGCCGAAATAGGCCATCCGGCGCCACACCACGAGACATCCCAGCGGCGCCGCCGCCAGCGCCACGCCGATCCCCGCCAGAAGGGCGCGCAGGAAGAAATCGTCAAGCAGGCTCATTTTGCGGCCTCATCATGGGCGTGATCGTGGTGGTGGTTGTGATCACAGGCCTCGCCGGGGTCGTGGTTGTGGTCATGTTCGTGCCGGTAAAGCGCCAGCGCGCCGCCGGTCCCCGACCCGAACAGCGCCCGGTATTCCGGCGCCGAGGCGACATGTTCCGGGGCGCCTTCGCAGCAGACATGGCCGTTCAGGCAGACCACCCGGTCCGAGGCCGCCATCACCACATGCAGTTCGTGGCTGACCATCAGCACCGCGCAGCCAAGGTCGCGGCGCACGGATTCGATCTGGCGGTAGAACGCGGCCGAGCCCGGCTGGTCGAGGCCCTGCGTCGCCTCGTCCAGGATCAGCAGGTCGGGCTTCGACAGCAGCGCACGCGCCAGCAGCACGCGCTGGAACTGGCCGCCCGACAGGCCGGACATCTGGCGATCCTCAAGCCCCGCAGCCCCGGCCTGTTCCAGCGCGGCGCGGGCATCGGCCAGCGGCACCTTGTGGGGCAGCGACAGGAAGCGGCGCGCGGTCAGCGGCAGGGTCTGGTCGATATGCAGCTTTTGCGGCACGTAGCCGATGCGCAGCCCCGGCGCACGCCGGACGCGGCCCTGGGCGGGCTTCAGCGCCCCCACGATCACCCGCATCAGCGTCGACTTGCCCGACCCGTTGGGGCCGACGATGGTGACGATCTCGCTGCGGTGCAGGGCGAAATCGACGCCGCGCAGCACCTCGTGACCGCCCAGGCGCACGGCGACGCCGCTCAGCCGGACCAGGCTGTCGTCCTGGTGGTCCCTCATTTCGGGGCGCTCTCCTGGCAGGCGGGGCACAGGCCCTCGGCCTCGACCACGGCGCGTTCGATGCGGAAGCCGATGGCCGCGGCCGAGCGGCCCAGCATGTCCGAAGCCGGGTCGGCCTCGCCTTCCGCCACGCGGTCGCATTTGCGGCAGATCAGGAAGGCGGGAGAATGGTCGGCGCCGGGATGGCAGCAGGCGACGAAGGCGTTCAGACGTTCGATCCGGTGGGCAAAGCCGTTCTTGACCAGGAAATCCAGCGCCCGATAGGCAACCGGCGGCTGTGATCCCAGCCCCTCGTCGCGCAGGGTGTCAAGGATGTCGTAGGCACCAAGCGCACGGTGCCCGGCCAAGAGCAGCTCCAGCACGCGGCGGCGCACCGGGGTCAGCTGCAATCCTTCCTGCCGGCAGCGTTCATCCGCCGCCTCGACGCCGTCGCGGATGCATGCGGTGTGGTCGTGCCGTTCGAAGCCCTGCAACTCCATCTCTCGCCTCCGTCAAAAGGTCGGGCCTTGATATGTTATACCATCCCCGATAACAAGCGCCGTGAATTCTGTTATGTTATCACATCCGGAGAGAGAAGATGCGGAAATCCCTTCTGGTCGCGGGCGCTGCCGCCCTGGCGCTTGGCGCGGGCATGGCGCGGGCCGATGCGCCGCAGGTTGCCGTCGACATCGCGCCGCTGCAGTCGCTGGTGGCGCGGGTGATGGAGGGGGTCGGCCAGCCCGAGGTGATCCTGCCGCCCGGCGCCGAGCCGCATGACTACGCCCTGCGCCCCTCGGAGGCGCAACTGCTGAGCCAGGCCGACGTCGTCTTCTGGGTCGGCGACGCGCTGGAGCCCTGGCTGGACAAGGCGCTGACCTCGCTGGCGCCGAAGACGCCGACGCTGGCGATGCTGGATGTGAAGGGCACCCAGACCCTGCCGTTCCGCAGCGGGCTGGACGATGGCGACCATGACCATGACCACGCCGGGCATGACCACGACCACGGGTCGGGCATGGATCCGCATGTCTGGCTGGACCCCGAGAACGCCCGCGCCTGGCTGCCCGCCATCGCCGAGGAACTGGCCAAGGTCGATCCCGAACATGCGCAGGTCTATCGCACCAACGCCGCCGAGGCCGCTTCGGACCTTGGCGATGTGGAAAGCTCGATCAGCGACATGCTGAAAGGGCCGAAACCGCTGGAAATCGTCGTCTCTCACGATGCCTTCCAGTATTTCGAGCACCGCTTCGGCCTGAAGAATGCCGGCGCCATCACCGATGCCGACGACACCCCCGCCAGCGCCGCGCGCTATTCCGAGATCAGCAATACCGTGGTCGCGGACAAGGTGACCTGCTTCCTGTCGGTGCCGGGTCAGGAAAAATCCGTGCAGTCCCTGCCCCCCTCGGGCACGACCGACCATGTGCTGACGGTGGATCCGCTGGGCAGCAGCTTTGCGCCGGGGCCGCAACTGTACAGCGATATGCTGATCGACATCGCGACCAAGCTGTCGGTCTGCCGCGACTGATCCCGGATCGGGCGATCCCTGGCCGGCAAGCGCGGAACCAGGGGCGCCCGATAGCGAAAGCGGTGATCAGGTGCCGGTGCGGCCCAGCTTCTTGGCAGGGTCGGCCAGCACTTCCAGCACCGTGCCCTCCTGCGCGGGAAGGCCGGGATCCTGCGACTGGATCAGCCGCTTGACCAGCTCTGCATACATGATCAGGTCGTCCGCCTCCTGGATGAGGCGGGCGGCGTAATCGTCGAAGACCTTGACGTTCTGGCGCGTCTGGATACCCGTGCGCGCCGCCGCCACCACGTTCAGCGCCGGGATCAGTACCCGGTCCATGGCCTGAATCGCCAGATTGTTGACCGGATCCATCGGCGGCATCTTCGCCAGCGGCTCGGCATATTGCAGCAGCGCCGACAGCGGCTGCCCCTCGAAGCTGGAAAACCAGAAGCTGGCCTCGTAGCCGCGGGTGGCGTTGAAATTCGTGTGCATCCGGATCTTGCAGAACCGCGCCTGGCCCAGGGACAGCGCGAAATCCGAATTGGCGAACATCTCGCCCTCGGGATCCATGCGGCCCAGATAATCCACCAGAACCTCGGCCATCTCGGGCACGAAGATATCCACCAGCGGGGGCATCTCGGGGTAGGTCAGCTTGTGCAGAACCCCGGTGTGACTGATATCGAGCGAGCGCACACGCCAAGCGTGGCTGCCTTCGTCGAAGGACAGGTAGCCCGCGAATTTTGTGGTATCCGATTGCAACAGCTCGGTCCCTTAGCCTGTGGTCGCTTGTCATGCCTCTTCTAAACAATCGGGCAAGGTCGGTTAAGTAAATGTTAACAACGCCGCACATTGGCTGAGACATGGCAGTAAGGCTGGCACCGGGGGGGGATCTGCGGCTAAGGTAAGCCTGCTATCCCCTTCGGGAAAAATATCTTTTCAGTGCACCTTCGGGGGTGCCAAAACACTTGGCAGCGAGACGCGCGGGCATGACGGGACAGAAAGACGCAGGTCAGATTGCAGAAAATGCATCGGAAAATCGCAGTTCCGACAGTGCCCTTCGAATCGTCGGCATCGCTGCTTCGGCCGGCGGGCTGGAGGCAACGTCGCTTCTGGTGCAGAATCTGACGGCCAGCGTGAACGCGGCCTATGTGATCGCCCAGCACATGTCGCCCACGCACAAAAGCCTTCTGACCTCGCTGATCTCGCGCGAGACGAAGCTGCCCGTGGTCGAACTGCACGAGGCCGTCAGCCCCGTCCCCGGCACGATCTACGTCACACCGCCCAACAGCGACGTCATCATGCGCGAGGGCCAGATGACCCTGGTCGAGCCCTTCGGCCATCCTGCCACGCCGAAACCTTCTGCCGACCGGCTGTTCAAGAGCCTCGCCGATGAATGCGGCGAGAATGCGGTGGGAATCGTGCTTTCCGGGACGGGATCGGACGGCAGCTATGGCGTGCAGGCGATCCGCGAGGCCGGCGGCGTCACCATCGCCCAGGAGGTCGACAGCGCCAAATACGACGGCATGCCCAGTTCCGCCATCGCCACCGGCTGCATCGACCTGACCCTGACCCCCGAACGCATCGGCCAGCAGTTCGAAAAGATCATCGGCCGGCCCCGCGATTTCGGCGACCTGCAAGCGATCAGCCAGCAGCCCTCGAGGCTGGCGGACCTGTTGCAGATCCTGCTGGCGCGCACCGGCGTCGATTTCCGCGGCTACAAGGAAAGCACCGTCAACCGCCGCATCGCGCGCCGGATGAACACCCTGTCGATCGACACCTACATGGATTACGTCGATTACTGCCGCACCAGCCAGGACGAGGTGGACGCGCTTTACAAGGATCTGCTGATCTCGGTCACACGGTTCTTCCGCGATCCCCGACAGTTCGACCAGCTGAAGACCCAGATCGACCAGCTGGTCCAGCGCGAGGGCAAGCGCCAGCTGCGCGTCTGGGTCACCGGCTGCGCCACGGGCGAGGAAGCCTATTCGATCGCCATCCTCTTCGCCGAGGCCCTCGGCGGGCCGAAGATGCTGAAGAAAAGCCAGGTGCAGATCTTTGCCACCGATATCGACGACCGGGCCCTCGACGTGGCGCGGCGCGGCGTCTACCCGATCTCGGCCGCGCAGGACGTGCCGACGCATCTGATCTCGCGCTACTTCGAGATGAGCGGCAACGAACTGCGCGTGGTGCGCGAACTGCGCGACGTGACGCTGTTCTCGCGCCACAACATCTTCCAGGATCCGCCGTTCATCAACCTGGATCTGGTGTCGATCCGCAACCTGCTGATCTATTTCGAACCGGCCCTGCAGGAACGCGTCCTGTACCGCATCCACTATGCGCTGGCCCCCGAGGGGCTGCTGTTCCTGGGCACATCGGAAACCGTCGGCCCCATGGAGGCGCATTTCGAAACCCTGGCCGGGGCCGAAAAGATCTTTGGCAAGCGCCGCAGCGCGCGGATGACCAACTACCGCTTCCCCGAACTCAGCACATCGGGGCTGTATCGCGCCGGCGCCCAGCAGGAGCCGCCCGAGGCCAAGAAGACCACCGAGGCCGGCCAGGACGTGATGTTCGACAGCCTGGTGCGCGCGGTGGCCCCCAACGGCTTTATCGCGACGCGCTCGGGCGATATCGTGCGGGTGATCGGCGACATCTCGGCCTATATCTCGATCAACGAACATGGCCCGCTGGCGATGAACACGCGGATCCTGAAAAAGCCGCTGCGGGACGAGGTGATCAGCCTGATGGCGATTTCCCTCAAGACCTGGCGGCAGCGGGCCTCGCGCTGGCATGAATTCCCCCTGCCCGATGCCAATCGCGTGCAGTTCCAGTGCTATCCGCTGTCCAGTTCGACCGGGGCGCAGGACAACTGCCTGATCGCCATCCACACGAAACAGGAAGACGCCCGCGTCCTTGAGAAAAGCGTCATGGACGGCGAGGAGCGCGCCTATATCGAGCGGATGGAGCAGGACATGCGCTCGACCCAGGAGGCGCTGCAACAGACGGTCGAGGAATTGCAGACCACCAACGAGGAACTGCAATCCGTCAACGAAGAGATGCAATCGACCAACGAGGAACTGCAGGCCACCAACGAGGAACTGGAGACCTCGAACGAGGAACTGCAATCGGCGAACGAGGAACTGATCACCGTCAACGAAGAGCTTCAGATCAACTCGGCCGAGCTTCAGGCCGTGCTGGCGGATCTGGACGCGATCCTGAAGGACGTGCCCTTCGTGGTGCTGGCGGTGGATACGGCGCTGATGGTGCGGCGGGCCTCGGACATGGCGCGGCAGTTCTTCGGCATCGGGGAAATCCCCGCGACCGGCCTGCACCTGTCGCAGCTGGCCATCCCCGAGGGCTTCCCGAACCTGTCGAAACCCGCGGCCGAGGTGTTCAACCTGCGCCAGCCCAAGGAATTCCTGGTCGATTCCAACAATTCGAACTACCGGCTGGCCTTCGCGCCCTATTCCGATGCCAAGATGGACCTGTCGGGGCTGACGATCTCGGTGCTGGACCGAGAGATGGCCTCGATCCGCGAGGTCGCCCAGCTGATGCATGCGCTCTCGGGGCGGGCGCATTGGCGCTACAACATCCATTCCGGCCTGATGACCTGGTCGGACGAGATCTACCGCCTGCACGGCATGTTGCCCGGCAAGGATCAGGTGCCGATGCTGGAGGACGTGATCGCCGATTACCAGGCCGACGACCAGCCGCTGCTGCGCGCCGCCATGGACCGCGCCATCGCCCGCGGCGAGGGCTTCAGCCTGGAGGCGCGGCTTGCGGTGCCCGGCCAGCCCGTGCGGCACGTGCGCACCGAGGCCTCGGTGCTGCAGGATGGTCAGGGGGAACCGGCCTATGTGCTGGGCACGATGACCGACATCGGCGCCACGATCGACAACCAGCTGCTGCTGGAAAGCCTGTCGGACCTGCGCGAGGACGTGCAGATCGGCGTCTATTCCATCGACCTGGCGAATGACCTGGCCCATTGGAGCGGCAAGCTGTGCGGCACGCCCGCGGGCGATGCGCATGCGGTGCAGCAAAGCCATGACTGGCTGGGCCTGTTCACCGAGGCCGACCGGGACGAGATGAAGACGCTGCTGACCGGCGCGGCCGAGAAGGGCGTGCCCTTCATCGCCCATGTCCGGCTGGCGCGGGATGGCGATCCGGTGAGGGTGCGCTGCACCGGCCATGCACGGCGGGCGCCCGATCATCGCATCACCCATGTCTACGGCAGCTTCGCCACCGAAGAGGCCACGCCCCGGGGCTGATCCCCGGGGCGCCCATCGGCGGGTCGGCCGTTCAGGCGGCCTGCTGCGCCGGCGGGTCGGCCTCGACAAAAGCCTTGTGCAACAGGGCGGTTGCACGGTCGCTGTCGTCCTGCGCCACCAGCAGCTGCACATCGACGCTGCCCGGCACATATTGCACCGATTGCACCCGGATGCCGCCCTCGCGCAGGGCGGTCAGGCTGCGCTCGGCGACGCAGAGCCCCTCGAGGTTGCGGCCGATGACCGACACCAGCGCCTGCCGGTGCAGCCGCACCCGCGCATTCGGGAAGGCCGCCACCACGTCGCGTTCAACCTTGCGGACGGTGTCCAGGGGCGCGGTCAGGAAATGCGTGATCGTGTTGGCATTGGTGCATTTCGACACAATGTAGACCCGGTGCCGGGTCAGCACGTCCAAGATGCCCTGGTCATAGCCCTTCACCCCCACCATGTCCTGTTCGAAGACCTCGAAGGCGGTGACCGGCAGGCCGGTGACGATCTCGACCGCGGGGGTGCGGGCGGGGGTGTCGTCGATCAGCGTGCCGGGGTCCTGCGGTTCGAAGGCATTGGCGACGCGCAGCGGGATGCCCGCGCGGCGCAGGATCTTGGCGGCCTTGGGATGGATCGCCTCCATCCCCAGGTTCGACAGCTGGTCGGCCACGTCGTAATTCGTCTGCCCCAGCTTGCGCACCGCATCGACGCCCACCAGCTTCGGATCGGCCGAGGACAGGTGGAATTCCTTGTGGATGATCGCCTCGGCTGCGCCGGTATGGGCAGCGATGGTGGCAAAGGTGACCTCGGAATAACCACGGTCGAATTCCCGCATCAGCCCCTCGCGGCACTGGGCATAGCCTGTGACGATGGGCATCTCGGTCGTCAGGTCCACCTGATCGAGGCCCGCGGCGATGCGGCCCCGCAGGTCCAGCTCGGTTTCATCCCGCCAGCCCGACAGGTCGACCGCCCGGGCCTGCACCCCGGCGCGCTGCAGCATCAGCACGGTGACATGGGCCGCATGGCTTTCCCCCAGCCCCGACAGCAGTTCGCGGATCGACATCATGTGATCGGCCAGCCGGAAATGCCCGTAAGAGCACAGCCGCTGCAGGTCGAACAGGCACGAGCGCGCGCCCTCGATCCGCTCGCGGACGAATTCGTCGGCGGCGTGGATGTCGGCCGGGTGCTCCAGCACGGCGGCATGGGCGGCGCGCATGGCGGTCGCGACCTCGGTCAGGGCATCCAGCCAGCCATGGGCGTTGTCGTCATTGGCAAACAGGGCATAGACCCCGGGGCGGCCGGATTTCTTGTGCTCCAGCAGCAGATTGGTGATGCCGCCGAAGGCCGAGACCACGAAGATGCGGCCATAGGGATCGGCGCCGGAACGGATCAGCAGGCTGTCGCGCAGCGTGTTCAGCTTGCTCATGGAGGTGCCGCCGATCTTCTCGACGGTATGGGCGGGGAAGGTCACGATGGGTCTGTCCCGGGGCGCGTCTGGCCCGGGCCTCCTTTGGGAAATGGTCAGGGCGCGGGGCCGGCCCTTCGGCCGGCCGCCGGGCCTCAGGCCAGTTCTTCGGCCGGCGCGTAAGAGCCATCCTCGCGGTGCACCTCGGTGCCGGTGACGGGCGGGTTGAAGCAGCAAGCCATCACCAGTTCCTCGTCGGCCACCAGGGTGTGGCGGTCATGCTCGTTCAGCGCATACATCACGCCGGGGCGGATCTCGTGCGTCTGGCCGGTGGCCAGATCGGTGATCCGGCCCTTGCCCTTCATGCAATAGACGCTCTCGAAATGGTTCTTGTAGTGGAAGGTGTGTTCCGAACCGGCCTCGAGGAAGGTGATGTGGAACGAGAACCCCATGCCGTCATCCGCCAGCAGCATCCGCACGCTGGTCCAACGGGCGTCCGAGGTGACGCGGGCTTTTTCGGTTTCGACGATCTTGTTGAAATCACGAACAATCATATTGGTTACTCCGCTGCAATCCGGGTTTCGGTGGCCTGCGCGGCGGTGGCCTGCCGCAGGATGGTCAGACCCTTTCGGAAGGTCTCGACCGGGATGGTGAGGGGGGCCAGCACCTTGACGACCTCGTCCTCGGCGCCCGATGTCTCGATGATCAGGCCGCGGCGGAAGGCCTCGGCGCAGATCGCGCCCGCCAGTTCCCCCGAGCCCACATCGACCCCCTGCATCATGCCACGCCCCTTCAGGTGGGCGCCGGGGATGTCCTTGGCCAGATCCTTCAAGGCCTCGGTCAGGATCGCGGATTTCTCGGCGATCTGCGTCTGGAAGGCATCGTCGCTCCAGAATTTCTCGATCGCGACGCGGGCGGTGACGAAGGCATGGGTGTTGCCGCGGAAGGTGCCGTTGTGCTCGGCCGGTTTCCACTGGTCATGTTCGGGCTTCACCAGCAGGGCGGCAAAGGGCAGCCCCATCCCCGACAGAGATTTCGCCAGCGGGATCAGATCGGGTTCGATCCCCATCCCCTCGAACGAGAAGAACGTGCCGGTGCGGCCGATGCCGGCCTGGATGTCATCGACGATCAGCAGCGCACCCAGCCGTTTCGCCAGCCGCGCGATGCCGCGCATCCATTCGGGCGACGCGGCGTTCAGGCCGCCCTCGCCCTGGACGGGTTCCAGCAGGAAGGCGGCGGGCGCGTCAATGCCCGAGCTGCCGTTCAGCAGCATCTGCTCGATGATCGCCAGCGTATCGACCCCTTCGCCCAGCGACCCATCAAAGGGCATCCGGGTGACGCCCTGCAGGGGCAGGCCCGCGCCGCCACGTTTGCCCCGATTGCCGGTCGCGGCCAGCGCGCCCAGGGTCATGCCGTGAAAGCCGTTGGTGAAAGCCACGATATTCGTGCGCCCGGTCACCTTGCGCGCCAGCTTCATCGCCGCCTCGACCGCGTTGGTGCCGGTGGGGCCAACCATCATCACCTTGTGGGTCATGTTGCGCGGACGCAGGATCTTCCGTTCGAAGGCCTGCAGGAAGGCCTGCTTGGTTTCCGTATGCATATCAAGACCATGCGCGATCCCGTCATGCGCGATATGGTCGATCAGCGCCGCCTTCATGTCGGGGTCGTTATGGCCGTAGTTCAGCGACGAACAGCCCGACAGGAAGTCGATGTAGCTGCGCCCCCGGGCATCGGTCATCTGCGCGCCCGAGGCGCTGGTGAACACCGTGTCGAAGCTGCGGCAATAGCTGCGGACGGCGGATTCGCGGCGGGCAAAGATGGTGGTATCGGTGGACATGAACGTTCCTTTCGTTCCGGGCCTGAGACGCGGCGGTCAGGCTGCCTGGACCTGCGGCAGGGTGATGGTCACCATGTGCTCGGTCGGGTGCAGGCCGTCGAAATGGCGGGTTTCGGTGAAATGGGGGTGCGCGGTCAGATCGGCACCGCTGCGCGCGGCAAAGCCGCGGAACAGCGCCCAGGAGGCCGCGTTGTCCTCGGTGATCGTGGTGCGGATGCGGCGCAGCTGCAGACCGGGACGCGCCGCCAGATGCGTCAGCATCCGCCGGCCCAGCCCCCTGCCCCGTGCGGCATCCGACACCGCCACCTGCCAGACGAAAAGCGTGCCCGGCTCTTGCGGGATCATGTGCCCCGAGACCCAGCCCATCAGACCGGCATCATCCGCCGTTTCCGCCACGACACAGGTGTCCGAGAAATGCTCGCACTGCACGAGGTTGCAATACATCGAATTCTCGTCCAGCGGCTTGCAGTCCCGCACCAGCCGCCAGATCGCGGCCCCGTCACAGGCCCGCGGCGGTCGCAGCGTCAGCTCTGTCTCGTCGTCTTTCGGCATGGGAGATCACCCCTCCATTTGCTTCGCTTATCAAAGTAGTTGATCGATAAAACTCTTCAAGCCCCCTAAGCAATATTCCTCCCCTCCCTCGCAAAGTACCGACAAAGTCATTGACTTAAATGTGGAAAATGGATTCCCCCAGTGGATAAGGCTACGAATTTTACTAAGTAAAATCGAATAATTGCCTTTGTTATTCCGGGGTGCGAATATGGCCCCTCTTCAGAATCGGGGTTTGGGCGGCATGGATCGGACGGACGACAGTTTGATTGCCTTGCGACGCATCCTGCGCGCGACGGAGTTGTTCGGAAAGGAACTGGCCCATGCAGCCGGCCTGTCCCCCGTGCAGTTCCGCGTGCTGCAGCTGGTGACGGAACAGGGGATGAGCACGCCCAAGGCGATTTCAGTGCAGATGGGGGTGACGCAGGCGACGATCACCGCGCTGCTCGACCGGCTGGAGAAGCAGGGCATGATCTCGCGCGAGCGCAGCCAGATCGACCGCCGCCAGATGAACATCGCCGTCACCGAAAAGGGTCGCGCCACCGTGGCCCAGGCCCCCGACCCGCTGCAACAGCGCTACGTGCGCAAGTTCGAGGCCCTGAAGGATTGGGAACAGGCGCAGATCGTGGCCTCGCTTGAACGGGTCGCGGCGCTGCTGGATGCCGAGGATATCGATGCCTCGCCGGTGCTGCACAGCGGGGCGATCCACCCGGCCTGACATGCAAAAGGGCGGCCCCGAGGGACCGCCCTTTCCGTCGTTGCGGGATGTTCAGGCGTCCGCCAGCCGGGCCTCGGGTTCGCTCGACAGCCGGGGCTGGGTGTCGAAGACCGACGGCCGCACCCGCGCCTTCAGCACCTTCTGCCCGTAATCCGCATCCGGCGCCGTGCCCGGACCCGGATGGAAGCCCCAGATAAAATCGAGCTCGGTCCCCGGTTCGGCATGCACCCCCTCGACCAGCGCCAGCGACAGCACCGCGCCAAGCGGCCCGATTCGTGCCGTGCACAGGGTCAGCCCCACCAGTTCGCCGTTGCGTTCGATGCGGAAGCGGCCATGGTTCAGCAGGTAATCCTCGGGGCCACCCAGTACGCGGGCGGCTTCTTCGGCGTCGATCTCCAGCGTCACCTTGCGACGGGTATCGCGCGCCCGACGGGCCAGCATCGCCTCGCGGCCGTTGAAGTCACGGCCAAGCGCCATCACCTTGCCAAAGCCCATCTCGAACGGCGTGACGTAGTAATCCTCGATCCGTTCGGAATAGAAGCTGCCGTAGATCGGCTTGTGTTCGCGGATCGCATCCACCGAAAGCGTCGCACGATAGCCGTTCAGGCAGGCCTGGTAGATCGCCGGCACCGGCACCGGCAGCCAGCCGCTTTCGACCGCCCCGGCGGCATGGGCCAGCGCGCCCACCTCGGCCATGCGCATCGCCCGGCCGGCCTTGCGCAGATCCTCGCGCAGCACTTCGCCCACGGCCCATTTGCCGACGAATTCATAGCCCGGCTGCCCCATCTTCGACTGGCGCAGCACGCGGACTTCGCCATCGGCATAGGGCAGGCTGGTCGAATGCAACAGCTCCAGCTCTGGCAGGGCAGCGCCCAGGACCTTGCGGGTCAGCGCCTCGGCCATGGGGCCCTGCAGGCGGAAGCGGAACAGTTCCGGCGGGCCGGAGCGGCGGCGGGAATCGTCCACGAAATGGGTGTCGATATCGTAATATCCACATTCCGACTTGTAGAGCAGCCAGTGATGGATCGGCGGCGCCCCGGTCAGGATGTAGCGGTTTGCGGCGGTCCGCAGCGCGATGCATTCCCCGATCAGATATCCGTCCTCGCTGATGGGAATAAAGCTCTTGGCCTGGCCGATGGCGAAATCGGTGAAATCGGTCGCGCTGTATTGCGACAGGAAGTGCGTCGCCTCCTTGCCAGAGACAAAGAGGTCCGACATGTGGTGCGACAGGTCGATCAGCGCGACCCTCTCTCGCCAGGCGGCCTGCTCCTCGCGCCAACCCGAGATCTCGGGCGGTACCACGGGCCGCGTCCAGGCCTTGGGGTGATCCGTCCACAGAAGCCGAACAGCCGATCCGGCTTCGGCAATGGCAGTTTCCAGCGACTTGGCGGTAAGCATCAGTCCTCCCTCCGATTCAACATGCGAGCGGCCTCCCGTCCGAGTCGCATGACCGACAAAGCTATGACCAAAATGCATGTCCGTTATGCGTTCTGGCAAGAGCTTTCTCAGGTTCGGCAGGGATATGCCCTAAAACCGTAAGAGCACGGATCACCCTGCCCCGCCCTGATTCAGGTCAAGATGATCCGAAATCGGAGACCTCGTCTTGCTCCTGTATTGACCCATCTGTCCACTTAACCTTCTTTCCGTGCTATTTTTGGAAAGGAGGATCGGCTCATGGATCAGTCCTCGAAAGGAAAGACCCCGCGGATACCAAGCTTGCTCAGAACCGGCTGAGCGTCCTGGAGCTGGTGAAGGAGCTCGGCAATGTCGCCGAGGCCTGACGGCAGAGGGGGCTGGACAGGACCAGCGTCTACAAGTGGAAACGGCGGTTCCAGACCCAGGGCTTCGATGGGCTGAAGGACCTGTCGCCGAGATGACCTGCTCCCCATAGAGTCCGGGTTCTTTAGTTCGCTCTGTTCAGGGTTCGGTCCTCTACTGACCGTTGGTGATACTCCCACGGGGTGAGCCCGTCGAGGCTCGCGTGGGGGCGGTGGTGGTTTTAGTCGTCGCGCCACGCCTCTATCAGGTCGCGGGCGTGGCGCAGATTGGCGAACAGGTGCTCGTTGAGGCACTCGTCGCGCAGCCGTCCATTGAAGCTCTCGACGAAGCCATTCTGCATGGGCTTTCCCGGAGCGATGTAGTGCCATTCGACCCGGCGCTCCTCCTGCCATTTGAGGATGGCGTTCGAGGTCAGCTCCGTGCCGTTGTCGCTGACCACCATGGATGGATAGCCGCGGACCCGAGCGATGCTGTCGAGCTCACGCCCAACGCGCTGCCCTGATAGCGAGGTGTCCACGACCGCGGCCAAGCATTCCCGGCTGAAGTCGTCGATGACGCAGAGCACCCGGAAGCGGCGACCATCGGACAGGCTGTCTGACACGAAGTCCAGCGATCCCATTGCCCGGCAGGCGATTTGCAGAGCAAATCTGCCGAGAGGGGGCGCTGGTTCGGCCCCTGCGGGATCGCCATGGGCGCCCTGGTCCCCAGGGCCCGCTTGCGACCGCCCCGTTTACGGACTGTTAAGCCTTCTTCTCGGTAGATCCGGTAGAGCTTCTTCCAGTTCACCTTCCAGCCTTCGCGGTCAAGAAGCAGGTGCAGCCTCCGATAGCCGAAGCGACGCCGTTCGCTGGACAGCTCCTTCAGCCTCTCTCGCAGCTCGGTGTCCGCAGCTCTGGTTGATCGCCGCCTGTAAACGCGCGGATCAATCCCGGCGAAGGCACAGGCCTGTCGCTGGTTGTAGCTCTTCTCTGTCATGGCCCAGTCTACTGCTCGTCGCCTTGCACCGGGCTTCAGAAGTTTTTTCCCAGCATCTCCTTGAGCGTGGCGACATCCAGCATATGCTCCGCGAGCATCTTCTTGAGCTTCGCGTTCTCGGCCTCAAGCGCGCCCGGCCTTTTTCGTGCCGATCCTGGGATGTTCCTCGGGGCTGCGCTGTGCGTCACCGGAGGTTGATGCGCGCCGGGGCGGTCATCCGGCGTGTGCCCTGGGTGGCGGGGGTGCGCTTCCGATGAGGGTCTCCTCTGGCGCGCCGGGATCGGTCCGCAGGGTCAGTGTCCGAAGAGCTGGTGTCATTTCGACGCCGCTGCCGGTGTGATCCCGGGTGGCGATCGAGGTGTAGGGTTGAGGTGTCGTTTCGAGGCCTCACCCCCAAGCCATGGGAAGACCGGCAAGACGACCGATCTCCAACCCGCAGAGCCTGGTCATGAACGAGGGATCGGCGGGGGCTGGTCAGTCTCCTCTGGCGCTCCGGGATCTTCGGGGTCTGTCGGATCGGCATCCCGGCCCTGGGGTTGTTTAGCAAGCAAGAAGGCCCCGAGCGATTTGCTCGGGGCCTTCTTGTTATTGGACATCGTTCAGGTTTTTTCTAGGTCTGGCGGTGACTTACTCTCCCACGCCTTGAGGCGCAGTACCATCAGCGCGACGGCACTTAACTTCCGGGTTCGGGATGGGACCGGGTGTATTGCTCGTGCTATGACCACCAGACCAAGGAAAAACCTTTGAGGGATACAATCAACGTGTCCGAAGTGTGTGCTTCTGATCTTGGTCTGTTTTCTACTGGTTCAGATCAAGCCTATCGGGCCATTAGTACCGGTCAACTGAATGCATTGCTGCACTTACATCTCCGGCCTATCGACGTGGTGGTCTACCACGGCCCTCAGGGATACCTTGTTTTGAGGGGGGCTTCCCGCTTAGATGCCTTCAGCGGTTATCCTTTCCGAACATAGCTACCCAGCACTGCCGTTGGCACGACAACTGGTCCACCAGTGGTTCGTTCACCCCGGTCCTCTCGTACTAGGGGCAACTCCTCTCAAGTATCCTACACCCACGGCAGATAGGGACCGAACTGTCTCACGACGTTCTAAACCCAGCTCACGTACCTCTTTAAATGGCGAACAGCCATACCCTTGGGACCTGCTCCAGCCCCAGGATGAGATGAGCCGACATCGAGGTGCCAAACACTGCCGTCGATATGGACTCTTGGGCAGTATCAGCCTGTTATCCCCAGCGTACCTTTTATCCGTTGAGCGATGGCCCTCCCACTTGGGACCACCGGATCACTATGGCCGACTTTCGTCTCTGCTCGACTTGTCAGTCTTGCAGTCAGGCTGGCTTATGCCATTGCACTCAACGGGCGATTTCCGACCGCCCTGAGCCAACCTTCGCGCGCCTCCGTTACGCTTTAGGAGGCGACCGCCCCAGTCAAACTACCCGCCACACAGGGTCCCGGCACCGGATGACGGTGCGCGGTTAGACATCAAGCAAAGCAAGGGTGGTATCTCAAGGGAGGCTCCACAGGAACTGGCGTCCCTGCTTCAAAGCCTACCACCTATCCTGCACATGCTTGGCCTGATGCCAGTGTGAAGCTGTAGTAAAGGTGCATGGGGTCTTTCCGTCTAACCGCGGGAAGCCTGCATCTTGACAGGCAATTCAATTTCGCTGAGTCGATGTTGGAGACAGCGGGGAAGTCGTTACGCCATTCGTGCAGGTCGGAACTTACCCGACAAGGAATTTCGCTACCTTAGGACCGTTATAGTTACGGCCGCCGTTTACCTGGGCTTCAATTCGGAGCTTGCACCCCTCCTTTTAACCTTCAGGCACCGGGCAGGCGTCAGACCCTATACGTCGTCTTGCGACTTCGCAGAGCCCTGTGTTTTTAGTAAACAGTCGCCACCCCCTGGTTTGTGCCCCCGGCTCCAAGTTGCCTTAGAACCGGGCCTCCTTCTCGCGAACTTACGGAGGTATTTTGCCGAGTTCCTTCAACATCGTTCTCTCAAGCGCCTTGGTATTCTCTACC